>CAVXRN010000006.1:0-1817553 GCA_963764205.1 uncultured Acidimicrobiales bacterium | reverse complement strand
TCTCGTGCTGGCCCGCCCGCCAACCTCGCTTCGGTGGGTTCTCCTGCATGCGGCGAGCGGGCTCGCCGTCTCCCGCTGGGCCAAGCACCACGACCCCGAGGTCCTGATGGTCCTCTCCGCCCGCCTGGCCCCGTTGGCCGACTGGACCCAAAATGCCATTCCGCTCCCGGGACCGGTGCTTCGCCGTGAGGTCGACCGTGCGCTCAGCGAGTCCGGGCTTTCCCCGCCGTCTCGGACACAGACGAGCGAGGAACCAGGGTGGTCCGCCGAGGAGGACCGGGAGTTGCTCGTCCGGGTGCTCCGCGGACTCCACACCACGGTACCGCCGGGCGTCTTCGCCAAGAGCATCGGGGATCTCGATGCCGATGAGCGGGCGCATCTGCGAGCCCTTCTCGCCGACCAGCCCAGCGATACGAGCGCGGTAGTCCAATCCCTTCAAGGAGGCGAGACGGAACCGCCGGCGCCACCTCGACCGGTGCCGGAGTCAGAGCCTGGTTCGGCGGCCGGCTAGAAGTCGCACGAATTCGGTTTGGTGCCCGACAGGACCTCAGGCGGTGCCGCAGTTAAAGACGGCACTCCACCTCAATCTTCGGACAGTACGGGCACCTAAGGCGCCGGATCCTTAGTCCTTACGGCATCGCCCCCGGTGGCTCGACGACCCCTGGGGGAACCGTGCCGGTAGCGGCCTCCCAGCCGATCACTGCGACGCGTGCGCTCACCACCTCGGCGATACCAAGGCCGATTCCGGCCGCGACCGCCCAGAGCAGAGCGTCGGGCCACGAGACCGGGCCTTGGAGGGGTCGAACGGCGAGGGGGCGGCGGGGTCCTCCGGATCGCCTCGTACCCGGCCCGCAAAAGCTTCCGGGCCAGCAGGCCGCCGAGCATGGCGATGCCGGCGGAGACCAGCTTCCACATCCGCTCACGGCCAATCATCTTGTTCTCACGAGAGGTGCATTGGTCACCACCGAAATTCACCATCGACCCGTGCGCGGCGGCGTGGGCGATCTCGAGGGCCGGTTGGCACACCAAGAGTCTTCCCCGTCAGCGTGTCGCCCTATCCACAAAGGCGACCGGCTGGGCGGCTTGATTCACGAGTGCCACCGGGCTGCGTGACCGGTATGGTTCTCGCACCCGACAGGAACCGAGATCGTGGCCGATGTCCTCGAGAACGATGACGAGCTCGACGACCGTTGGCGACGGCTCCTGCCCTTCAGGCGCGTCTACGCCGTCGACACCGACCGGTCGGTATGTCCGGTGCGTGGGTGAGGTGTCAGTGCCGAACGTTCGTCCATGCATCCTTGAGGAAGACCTGCGTCGTGCCGGCGTGTCATTAGTGCCGTCCGTGAACCCACGTCAGACGCTGCCGGCCTCCTCGCCGTCGCTATCGGCCCGATGGCGGGCGACATGAAGCGGTTGCTCCAGCGCTGGGCCCCGGGTTTGATGACGCTGCGCAGCTACCGAGGCGAGTGGCTGCGGCCGGACGTGATGGCGGGTGTCGTCCTTGCCGCGATCCTGGTTCCTCAGGGCATGGCGTATGCGGAGTTAGCCGGGCTCCCCCCGGTGACCGGCTTGTACACGACGATCGCCTGCCTGGTGGCCTACGCGGTGTTCGGGCCGTCGAAGGTTTTGGTGCTCGGGCCCGACTCGTCGGTCTCACCGCTGATCCTGGCCGCCATCACGCCCTTGATCGTCAGCAACTCCCCCGGGAGCGCGATCGCCTTGGCCGGAATGCTGGCAGTGATGGTCGGACTGATCGAAGTCGGCCTGGGCGTCGCCAAGCTTGGCTTTGTCGCTGACCTCCTCTCCAGCGAAGTCCGCGTGGGCTACCTCAACGGCTTGGCGATCACAATCATCGTCGGGCAGCTGCCCAAGTTGTTCGGCTTCTCCACCGACGCCGACGACTTCGTGGGAGAAGTCAAAGCCTTTTTCCACGGGCTCGACCAAACGAACGGCGCCACACTGATAACGGGATTGTGCGTCCTGGCCGTTCTGTTGATCATGCCGCGTATCTCCAAACGGGTGCCGGCCGTGCTGGTGGCGGTCGTGGGGGTCACCGTGGTCTCGGCCATCCTCGATCTGGCCGTACACGGGGTGAAGACGGTCGGCACTCTCCCTCAGGGAATGCCCACACCTACGCTGCCATGGACCAAGTGGTCCGACGTAGGTCCTCTACTCGTCGGCGCGGTGGGCATCACGATGGTGTCACTGACCGACACGATTGCTACGGCCGCCAGCTTCGCCGCCCGGCATGGCGAGGAGGTCGACGCCGATCAGGAGATGGTCGGCATTGGCACGTCAAATATCGCAGCCGGGTTCTTTCAGGGTTTTGCCGTCTCGGTGAGTGGCTCCCGCACGGCGGTGGCCGACCAGTCCGGTGCTCGGACCCAGCTAACGGGATTGGTGGGCGCGGGCTTGGTCGCCATCCTTCTTCTATTTCTCAACGGGCTCTTGGCCGACCTGCCCCAAACCGCCCTCGCCGCCGTGGTTATCACCGCGGCGCTCTCACTCACGAACCTGGACGCCCTCCGACGCTACGCCCGAGTGCGCACCTCGTCGCTTGTCATCAGCTTGGTCGCCGCCGCGGGCGTAATTTTCTTGGGTGTACTGAACGGCATCATCGTGGCGATTGTTCTGGCCATCCTGCTTTTCTTCCGACGCAACTGGTGGCCTCATGGTGCGGTCCTAGGCGAAGTCCCCGAATTGGGTGGGTGGCACAGCACCGCCGAGCACCCTGAGGCCGCCGAGAGTGCTGGCATTGTCGTCTTCCGGTGGGAGGCGCCCCTGTTCTTTGCCAACAGTGGGCAGTTCCGTGATCAGATCAGGAGTCTCGTGCGCGAGCGAGATCCCCAGTGGATCGTGCTGCAGTGCGAGGCCATCACGGACGTCGACGTCACTGCGGCCGAGGTCCTGAAAGACCTGGACGAGGAACTCAACCGTCGAGGAGTCCACTTGGCCTTCGTGGAGTTGCGTGACCGACTCCGCGAGCTGCTCCGTCAATACGAGCTCCACACCACGCTGGATCAAGAGCACTTCTATCCCAGCCTCGATCGGGCGATCGACGACATCAGCAATGCGCTCAGGAGCCGGCCCAAGGAAACCGACGAAGGGATGGAGTCGTCGTGAGCAATGCCCCGCCCCGCCCTTGGAACCTGAGAGTGCAGACAGCCCCCGTCATGCGATTCAAGGGGTGCTACGCTCGGCGCCCGGCGGGAGTTCGCCACCGTGTGGTCAGTTTCCAACGAATCGAGCTGGGGGTGCAATGGACCAGCGAGGTGATGACCGGTCTCGTCTTTGTGCTCGGCGCGCTTTCGCGTATCGCCGTGTCCTACCGTTCTAGCTCCGCACTCACGCACCAGTGACACTGCCTACCAACACGGTCGGATGGCGCGAGCGTGCCATGGCGGTGGCGTCACTAGCCTGTGCCGGGGCCCTCGTCGTGACCTTCGTGGTGTTCGTGGTCCGAAACTGGGGATTTCTCGTCCTCGGGCTGGTCGGTCTGGCACTGATGGTCAGCGGGGCGTGGTGGGCGATCACCGAGGAGATGCCTCGCCGGGCCATAGGCGTTGCCGGAGGGCTCGTGGGGGTGGTCCTCATGGCCGTCGCGGTGGTGCAGGCCGCCCCCGACACCGAGCGACCACTGTTCCACTTGGCGATCGTAGGCGCACTGATCGTAGGTGCGGTCGGCTTCGGTCGGGCGGCCCTGCTGGGTGATCTCCACAAGCGCGACACACGTCGGCCGTTGCGAGTCACAGTGCCGAAGCATCCGGTGTTGATCTGCAATCCCTGGTCGGGGGGCGGAAAAGTTGCGAAGTTCGGCCTCGTCGAGCTAGCGGAGAGTTTCGGTGTTGAGGTGGTCATGCTCGACCATGGGCTCGACCTCGAGCAGCTGGCCCGTGACGCGGTCGCGCAGGGTGCAGACTGCCTCGCCATGGCCGGGGGCGACGGTTCACAGGCGCTGGTCGCCTCCATCGCGGTAGAGCACGATCTCCCCTTCGTATGCGTCTCGGCCGGCACGCGTAACCACTTCGCCCTTGACCTCGGCATCGACCGGGACGATCCGCGTCTCAGTCTCAATGCCTTTCGCGATGGCATCGAGCGCCGGATCGATTATGCGACCGTCGGAGACCGGCTCTTCGTCAACAACGTGTCGCTGGGCATCTACGCCACCATCGTCCAACAGGAGGGGTACCGGGAGGCGAAGGCCGAGATCACCAAGAAGTTGCTGCCGGAGATGCTGGGACGGACCGAAGAACCGTTCGATCTCCAGTTCACCGAGCCCGACGGCACCGAGGTAGACGGAGCCTTCCTTATTCAGGTCTCGAACAACCGCTATGTGCTCGGCGCCACCTTTGATGCATCGCAGCGCCGAAGACTCGATATGGGGCACCTCGGCGTCGTTGCCATCACGGCCTCCACCGGGAGGGAGGCAGCGCGCGTTGCTACCCTCTCAGCCATCGGCCAGCGGCGTCGCAGTCGGCACTGGCACGAGTTCACCTCCGAGCGCTTCGAGGTCCGGTCACGATCGGGGAAAGCGTTCGCCGGCATCGATGGGGAGGCGCTGGAGCTCGAGACGCCTCTCACCTTCCAGATCCATCCGCGCGGGCTACGGCTACTGGTCCCACAAACGAACCTCACGGCCGCTGAGCGACGACGGGCTCGTGACGTCTCAGCAGGTGACCTCGTCGCCATCGCTCGGGGCACCGATCCGCTTGACGAAGCGCCCTGAGCTGGGCCTCGCAGGCGACCCCCGACATGCGAGGATGCAAGCGTGCCGGTCGTGGTCCACCTATCGGACGTTCATTTCGGCGCCCACCGCGATGATCTCACCGAGGCGCTGCTCGCCGACATCTCCGGCCGGCACCCAGACCTGGTTGTGGTCTCCGGCGATCTGACGCAACGAGCCCGTCGCCCCCAGTTCGCCCGGGCGAGGGCGTTCCTTGCCATGCTGCCAGCCCCGGTCCTCACGGTAGTGGGCAATCATGACCTACCGCTGTTCGATGTTGCGCAACGCCTTGCAGCTCCGACCCGGCGATATGCGCAGTACATCACGGCCGATCTGGAACCGCTCGTCATGGCGCAGGACCTGATTGCTCTTGGTCTCGACACGATGCCCCGCTGGCGCTGGAAGGCTGGCCACGTCTCAGCGCGACAGGCTGAATTGGTCGAGCGTGCTCTGGGCCAAGGGCCGGGCCGGTCCTGGCGGCTACTGGTCACTCACCACCCGGTGTTGCCTGCGAGGTTGTCCGGACTAGGCGGCCGCGAGATTCTCACGACCGCCTGTGCTCGCGCCGGTGTCGCGGTGATCCTCTCGGGTCACACGCACACCCCGTCGGTGGACCTTGTCAACGTGGGAGCGAGGGACGACTGCCGCCAAGCGCTGGCTGTTGGTGCCGGGACAGCGATCAGCAAACGAACCCGTGGGGCCGGTAACTCCTATGCGGTACTGGACTTCTCGGGTCCGGTCACACCGACCGCAACTCTGACCGTCGAGATTCGCCAGCCAGATGGAGCTACGTGGTCCGTGGCGCGCACGTCTCGCTTTCAGTGCGGTGATGTCGGCATCGTTTCCGTCTAGCTGTGGTGTCCCGCACCTAGGGCGAGCTACGAGGCGCTCTGTGCTTCCTTGGCATCTGCTTCCAACGCCGCCTGGTCGGCCTTGAGCTGCTTTGCCTGGACCTTCTCGGCCCGCTTCATCTCGGCTTGGATTTTCGACTCCATGTCCGCCACGGCCACGACGACCAAACCGGCTTGGCCTGCGTCGAGTTGCTCACCGAGTTCTTTGAGGTCCGAGCGGCTCATACCGGCGGCGGCGTGACCGGCGACCGACCCCAGAAGAGCGCCGCCTCCGCCCGTGGCGAGGAGCAGGCCACCGCCGACCACCGCCGCCGGAAACAGCGCGATGACCAGACCGGTCGCCAGGCCGACACCACCCCCGAGCACCCCACCGACGCGGGTCGGTGTCTCGTGCTTCTTCACGATCTTCACCTTGCCGTCTTTCCTCCGTTCGACCACAGCAGCGTCGTAGGCGTCGATCAGACCAGCCTTGGTGTGAAGATCTTTGATTCCGTCGTAGTCGGCCAGGGCATCGTCAACGTCTCGGTAGACGCCGGAGTACACAAAGAGCGTGTCGATTGGCATTGCGTCCCTTTCAGTTCATTCGGATTCAGGTCGAGGAGTGCCCGTGGACGAGGGCGACCATTCCCACGCCAATAGTAACGAGATTCCGAAAACGTTGAAAGTGTCGCACCCGAGCGGGAGTGCCTGCGGGGGTCGGTTGTCGACGTGTCGGGCGCGTGTCGGGCAGACCCCGAGTATTCGCGGCTCGGAACGGTTGCGGATGGTCGGGCCGGTCCCTGCTCCCGGGCTACGCCCTACTCGCGGCACTCCGCACGGTCCGAAAAACCCTCCGGTTCTCATGACCCCGACCCGCCCGAGCTTCGCCACTCCTGGACCGACGACGGGCGTGCGGGTGCGAGGCAAATCCCGCCCATCGCTCTGACCAGCCGATATGACTGAACGAAGGGCGGAGCCCTGAGGGGCCCAGGAGCAGGCGCCAGTCCTGGCGGATGCCTCGTCCGCAGCGACGGCCACCATCTGTGCGCTTTCTCCCACGATCTGAAACCTGAGATTCCGAAAGTCCGACGTCAGAGCGCCGGCTCACGAAGGCTTGGCTACTGGGTCCGGATCACCGGAGGGGGATCAGTACGGCGTGGGGATGGAGCGCGGTGTGTACCTGGGCTCGCGATAGCCGCCCGCACTCTGTCTCTTCGGCAAGGTGATGTCCCGGTGGGACAGCGGTTCGTAGGGTACCTGTGACAGGAGGTGGCTAATGACGTTGAGGCGTGCTCTCTTCTTGTCGTCGCTGTGCACGACATGCCACGGCGCCCACTCAGTGTCAGTAGCGGAGAACATGGCGTCACGAGCCCGAGAGTAGTCGTACCAACGGCCGTAGGATTTGAGGTCCATATCGCTGAGTTTCCAAACCTTGCGCGGATCATCGATGCGGGCCATGAGGCGTCGAGTCTGCTCGTCGGCGCTGACTTCGAGCCAGTACTTGATGAGAATGATCTCGTTGTCGACCATCGCCTTCTCCACCGCGGGCACTTGTTCGAGAAACCTTTCGGTTTGACTGGGAGTGCAAAAGCCCATGACTCGTTCGACACCGGCGCGGTTGTACCAGCTCCGGTCGAAGATCACGACCTCACCAGCAGCTGGGAAGTGGGCGAGGTAGCGCTGAATATACATCTGAGACCTCTCGCGGTCGCTCGGTGAAGGTAGCGCCACCACCCGGAACACACGCGGGCTTACGCGTTCGGTGATGCGCTTGATCGTGCCGCCTTTCCCGGCGGTATCGCGTCCCTCGAAGACGATGCAGATCTTGGCTCCGGACGCTATGACCCACTCCTGGAGCGCAACGAGCTCACCGTGGAGCGATCGCATCTCTCGCTCGTACTTCTTTCGACCCATCTTCTCCGAGGCGTCGTGCTGGTCGGCAGCCGAACTCGGGTTGGTAGCGCCGGACCCACCCTTCTTCTCGTGGTCCTTCTTCTCAGCCTTCATCCGTCCCTCCACAGCGTGCCTGGTGCATGACGACACCCACCGGCCACCCCCGAGCCTTGGACTCCGTTCTCCGTGTGCGGAGGTCGTGGAACGTCGGCCCATGCCCGATCCGTCGCCGAAGTGTATCCGTCGAGAGGATCCATTCGGCCGGTTGAGTCACAAGAGCACCAAGATTGCGTAACGGGTTTCGGCAACCCACGGGCGTCCCGCCAGACCGTGTTCGGTGTACTCCCGGGCGCCCCGCCAAACCGGCGACAGGGGCAACCCGGGCCGGCCGGTACCGACACTCATGCGCCACTTGTAGGACATTCGGTGTGCAGGGTCGAGATGAGAGTCGCTGCCGTTGTGCCAACGCTGGCGATGGCTGTCCCGACCGCCTGGAGATTGTTCGTCACGCTTCCGTTGCCCAGGTTGCCGAGCGCCTTCTCGAGATCGCTCACGGCCGACTTCACGGCATCGACTTGTGGCTTGTGGGCGGACTTGGCGGTACTCACGACGGCGTCAAGATTTGTCTTCACGGTGGCAAGGGCTGACTGAATCCCCGCCGTTCCTCCCGTGAGCAGCGATGGACTGGTGAGAGCCGTAACCGACGACTTGAAGTTGTCTCGCGCCGTGCATATGGCCTGCTTGCTCGACGCGGCCGTGGTCGTGGTGCTTGAACTCGACGATGAGCTTGTCGAGCCACAGCCCGCCAGGACGGCGGCGGAGATCACACCAGTCATGACGAGCGGCCGGAGTTTCATTGGGCGAACCTCCTCGGGCTGCGAAGTGTCGGGCGAACTGCCCTGATGATTCGCCGACCTTCCGGTTGCACCATTCCTTCTGTTCCCATGAATTCTGTCATCAACAGTTCGACCCACCAAGTCGATTGTCACAACGCCACCCTGGCAGCCCTTCCTGTCGACCCATGACCTCGGCCCGGACCAGGAGCCGACGTCACCCGCTACGCCAGAGGGACCAACGGCCCTAGGCAGAATCGGCGGGTCGTGGGACGCTTTGAGAATGTGGACCGACCAACGCGGATCAGAGGTGCTCTTCCTCGCCGAGTGCCGCCGGCTACTGGCCTTGGCAGCCAAGGAGGGACTGACGGGGCGCCTGGGTATCCCGACCCAGCAGGCGCCGATCATTCAACCAGTGAACTTCGCTTACCACCAGGAGCAGATCGTGGTACGTCTCGGGTCTGGCCACATGGCAGACAGCATTTCTGGCGCCCACATCGCCTTCGAAGTCGACCACGTGAACCACAAGACACACACGGCATGGAGCGTTCTCGTACGGGGCTTGGCCACGCCGTTGGAGGAGTCCAAGAACCGGGCGTCGTCGAAGTTCTCTCCGACACCCCTCGTGCCCGTGCCTGGCGAGACCGTCTTTGTTGTCCGCCTCGACGTAGTGACGGGACGGCGTTTTCCCCTAAGAAAGACTGATTCCGACTCAACTGGTCCTCCCGCCACCCGGGCTCGCCGGGCCACCTCGGCAACATAGAAAAGGCAGGGAAGTGCCGGCGTCGGCGTCGAATCACGACAGAACGTAGCCACTCGCTCCACCGTGAGTCTCGTCCGTTGTCGGATCACGTTCTCGGCGTCGTGGCCGGCACGCGGGTCGGCCACCAGAACCGCGCGCCCAGGTCGACCGCCAGGGTGGGAACCAGAATCGTCCTCACCAGGAACGTATCGGCCAAGACACCGATGGCGACGACGATCCCTATCTCCCTTGAAGCGACGATGGGAAGAACGGCCAGGACCGAGAATGTCCCCGCCAAGATGATTCCCGCTGATGTGAGCACACCGCCGGTGCTCGCTACCCCTGCTCTGACGCCTATGGTCACGCCGCTTCGCATCACCTCCTCGCGCATGCGGGTCAGCAGAAAAATGTTGTAGTCGATTCCAAGGGCAACCAGGAAGACGAACGTAAGGAGTGGAACGGTTGGATCGATCCCCGGAAGGTCGAACAGAGGGACGAAAATGGCGGCGGTGATTCCGAGTGCTGCCGCGAAGGTCACGACAACCGTGACGACGACGAGAACAGGCCCGAGTAGCGCTCGGAGCAAGATCCACAAGACGAGCAACACCACGACGAGCACGGTCGGGACGATCACCAAGGTGTCACGATGGGACGCCGTGGCGGTGTCGAGGTCCTCGGCCGATTGCCCACCAACGAGGACATGGGTGCCAGCCACGGCACTCGCCGTCGCCCGCAGCTCCCGGATCGCCGCGAAGGCCCGGCTGCCGGTTGGCGTGACGGCCAGGATCAGGTCGAAGCGGGCCAGGTGTCCGGCCCGTTCGACGGGCCCCAGAGCGGCCGTGATGGGGAGCTTCCCGAAGGCACCTCGAACGGCGGGAACGTCGTGGGCGTCGGTCACCACCACGTCCACCGGGGACACCTCGCCGCGGGGGAAGTTCCCCTCCAGCAGGACGTAGCCCTCCGACGAGGGGGCCGATGGGGGGAGCTCGCTCAAGGCGGACACGTTCGTGTTCACCTTGATCAGGCCCACGCCGGCGCAGCCCAGGAGCACCAGACCCGATATCCACACTGGGCGCCGTCCTTGACTCACGATCCGGGCCAATCTCGCCCATAGGCCTCGCTGAACGAACCCGGGCACCTGGCGCGGCACCGCAGGCCAGAAGACACCTCGGCCCATGACGAGCAGCAGGGCCGGGTAAGCCCCGAGGACCGTAAAGGCCGCCGAAAGCACGCCGACGATACCGACGATGCCGAAGTCGGTGATGATGTCGAGCCGCGCTAGTAACAGGCAGGCCAGGGTCGCCGCGACCGTGATCGCCGAGGCCACCACGGCGGGCGCGGCCCGCCGCCACGCCACCATCATGGCAATGCGGTGGCTGTCGTGGTTACGCAGCTCCTCGCGGTATCGGGCGGTGAGCAAGAGCGCGTAGTCCGTGCCGGCACCGAAGACGATGACCGTGACCAGTGTCGCGCTTTCCCGGTTCACCGTGAGTCCGGTCTGGCCCAGGCCGTAGATCACGGCCTGGGCGATGGCCTCGGCGATTCCCACGCAAGCGAGGGGAACGAGCCACAGGATTGGGCTGCGGTAGGTGGCGGCCAGCAGGACGGCCACCAACGAAGCGGTCACCACCAGGAGGAACGTGTCGGCACCAGAGAAGGCTCCGAGGAGATCGGCCTGGATGGCCGCGTCCCCGGTGACCCTGATCTCGAGCCCGCCGGTGCCGTTTCCGATGACAGACCGCATCTCGGTGACCGTGTGCTCCACTGTCTGTTCGTTCCCGGGCACCGGGACGGTCATCACTGCCGCCGCGCGATCGGGCGCATACAACAGGGCGGAAGGAGGACCGATGGAACGGGGCAACGCGGCTTCGAGATCGTGCTCTTTGTTCCCGACGATCGCCACGTCTCGAGCGCTGAGCCCCGACTTCCGGTAGAAGACGATTTGCGCCTGGGGGGCCCGTCCCGAGGGGAAGTTTCGATCGAGGAGTAGCGCCGCTGTCGATGCGGCACCGGAAGGGAGGAACTCGGTCAGGCGACTCGATTCAACCGAGCCAATCCTTGTGGCAAACGGAATGGCGACCGCCACGACCGCGAGCCAGAATGCCACTCCCACCCAGCTCGCGAATCGACCCGTGAGGAACGCAGCCAGGCGAGCCAACCGGGTGTCGGCGCCGACCTGCCCTGTCTCGGTCACGAGGCGAGCTTGGCATGACACGCGACTTCGCCGCTAGAACACGGGACGTGGGGTCAACGAGCACCCGACCGCAAGCGCGCTCGGCCGCGAATACGGCACGGGTCGACGCCGGCCGAGGTCGGCTACTCCGGCACGTCAGGGTTCGGCCGGGATCAATACCCAGGGGGCTCGGGGATCCCCGAGTACCGTGCCGCTTTGACCCTCGACCTTCGGTCCCAATCTCCGAGCGGCACCTGCGCTTGAGATCAAAAGGGCAAGCGATGGCGACCACGATCATCCCAAGGATGGCTGGGCCAGCATCTAACGGCGATCTGACCTACGCTGCCCGTTGAAGGGCAGGGTGGTTCGCGATGCGAATTCCGCGCTTAGCAGTGTTGGGGGCGTTTGTCGTCTGTTTCGCAGTGGGAGCCACTCAACTGGTCGGCGTGGCTGGAGCCGGAGCCAGCGGACCACCAACCTGTAGTGCACCACCTCACGCTCGGATCAACCTGTCCGGCTGCGACCTTGCTGGGGCCGTCCTCACCGGTGTCAACCTAAAACACTCCAAAATGATCGGGACCAATCTAAGTGGTGCATATCTCTTCAGTTCCGAAGTAAACGGCTCGAACCTTCGGGGCGCCAACCTCTCCGACGCCTGCCTCTCAGGGTTTTGCGACACCGAGACGCCCGGCCTTCTCGCAGGAACTGGCGCCATCATGTCGGGCGACAACCTTGTCGGTGCCGACCTGTCTAACGTCGTGGGCGGTTTCTATGCCTATTCTGAAGCAGCAGTGGTTGTGCCTGGGGTAGACCTGGCCCACGCCAATCTCACCTCCGCCAACCTCACCGACGCCCACCTCATTGACGCCGACTTGGCCGGTGCAAAACTGAAAGACGCCAATCTCACCGGGGCTGCCCTGGCCGGCACGTCGTTCCAATCGTACCTCGGTCCCACCATTGTCGTGCCAGGTGCGAATCTGACAGGTGCGAAATGGAACAACACAACTTGCCCGGATGGTACCAACAGCAACAGCGATGGGCACACCTGCGCCAATAACCTTTGATCAGCCACGAGAGCGGCGGTGGCTAGCCCGGCAGAGTGGGTGCCATTGCGCCCGAAGCAACAAAACCCTAAGCGGGATCTAGACGAACTTCAATCGCTGCGCCCGCTCGACTCCGTCGCACGTGTTGCGGCACATCATCTAGGAAGCCAAGTCCGACAGGGCGAAGCCTTCAGGACGGAGAGCGGGTCACCCTGTGGCCGGGCCAACCAATCCGGTGCAACCTGTCGCACGAATGAAGCCACCGCGGGCGCGTAACGCTACACAGAGTCCGACGCCACCTCCGCGACTGCATGCGCCGAAGAAGCGGTCGTCGCCCCTGGGGTTTCGTTTAGCGAACGAGGCGGTGGACCTCGGTGATCGTTGTTTCGGGCCCGCCCATCTCGGACGGATCGATGCCGCTTGCTGCGGCAATTTTGCCCATCGCCGGCAGGAGCGTTGACTGGACAAACTGCTCATAAGCTTCGATCGAGTCCCACAGGTCGACGCCATGAGCACGGCCATCCCTTTCGAAATGCACATGCGCGATCCCACCGGGCGGGAGTTTGACGTCGACGCCCATCTCGTCGGTAACGGCGTCGAGCAACTCGTTGGTTACCCCGACCGGAAAGACGTTCTCAATAAGGACTGCCATGACCGAAACTCCTTCGTCGTAGTCCTGGAAATCATGACAGAAGGTCGACTTGGATGTATCGAGAGGGAAGCTGTCTCTGAGCGTCCGCAACTACGTGATTGGGATGGCATGATGAGCCCATGCTCGGCAGCTTCGACGGACCGACCGACGGCCAGGGCGTGGTCGCGTTCGAGGGCTTCGCGTGAAAATCGAAGCTGAGGGCAACGAATCCCTCACCACGCTCGAAGGCGCCCCGAGGACCACCCGGGCCCATTGGTGGATTCTGATTGTCATCGCCGGCGCCCAGCTCATGGTGGTGCTCGATTCGACGATCATGATCATCGCCCTGCCGTCGGCGCAGCACGCCCTGAGGTTCTCAAACACTGATCGGCAGTGGGTCGTGACGGCCTACACGCTGGCCTTTGGCGGGTTCCTTCTCCTCGGTGGACGCATCGCCGACATGTTCGGCCCGAAGCGGACGCTCATGACCGGGGTCTTCGGCTTCGCCTTGGCGTCGGCCATCGGTGGCGCCGCCCAAACAACCCTCATGTTGATCGGCGCCCGCGGCCTTCAGGGCCTGTTCGGCGCCCTGCTCGCCCCATCGGTGCTCTCGCTTCTGACGTCGACCTTCACCAACCCGCGCGAGCGGGGTCGGGCCTTCGGCATCTACGCGACCATCGCAATCGCCGGTTCGGCGTTCGGGCTGATCCTCGGGGGCTTCCTGACGGAGTACGTCGACTGGCGCTGGTGCCTCTACGTCAACCTGCCCATCGCAGTGCTGGTGCTGTTCGGTGCCTTCACCTTGATTCCTGAGCGTACGAGGACGCGCGGTGTGCGGCTCGACGTGCTGGGCGTGATCCTCGGATGCGGTGGCTTGGTCTCCCTCGTCTACGGGCTCGGAGAGGCCGGCACCAGTGGGTGGGGAGCCACCCATGTCATCGTCGCCCTAGTCTTGGCGGCGGTCCTGCTGGGCTGCTTCATCCTGTGGCAGAGCAAGGGACCCAACCCTCTCCTGCCGTTGCGCATCCTGCGCAACCGGAACCGGGCCGGGTCGTTCCTCACCATCATGCTCGCCGTCACGGGGATGTTCGGCACCTTCCTGTTCCTCACCTATCTTCTCCAGACGATCGACCACTACTCACCGCTCAAGACCGGCGTCGCGTTCCTTCCGCTGCTCGTCCTCAACGGCCTAGCGGCCACGCAAATTGCCAGCCGGCTTATGCCACACGTGCGGACCCGGCTGCTGGTCGTGCCCGGCCTGCTGCTGTCGGCCACCGGTGCCGCGCTGTTCATGACCTTGACCCCCGACGCCGCCTATGTGACCCACGTGTTGCCAAGTGAACTGCTCCTCGGCATCGGATTGGGGCTCGCCATCGTGCCCTGCATCAGCACAGCAACCCAGAATGCCGAGCCCCAGGACGTCGGCGTGACCTCGGCCATGACTAACACGTCGCAGCAGATCGGGGCCTCCATCGGGACCGCCCTGCTCAACACGATCGCGGCTGCCTCCACGGCGACCTACCTGGCCGCGCACGCACGAGCCGGTGACGTCCAGGCCCGGGCGACGGTGCACGGCTATGCCACGGCCAGCGCCTGGGCGGCGGGGATCTTCGTCCTTGCCGCACTGGTCGCCGGGGTGCTCATCAACGTGGATCCGCGCAAGCAGACGGCGGATGCGGCCGCCGCGGACGTGGCAACCGAGCTCCTCCCCACCGAGGTGTACTGAAGGCACGCGCCCACAAAACAGAGCGGCGCGAGGTGGCGGTTTCTCGACTATTCGGAGCGCCAACGCCGATAGAGATCGGTCAGATCCTGTCTTGCTTCGGGAGTCAGGTCGTCGGGCTCGATCGCACCGGCCAACCGAATGGTCACCTTGATCTGTTCCAGGTAGGCGGCACAGTTGGGGCACGCCTTGAGATGGGTCTCGAATCGGCGTCGGTCCCGCCGTGAGAGAGCCCCTTCGAGGTAGTCGGTAACGAGTTCGACCGCCTCCTTGCATACGAGGTCCCTCCGTCGCAGCGATAGCACGGTCAGCTCTTCTTCATCTTGTCGTCGAGGATCTCGCGCATTCGCGCGCGTCCCCGGTGCAGCAAGATCCGCTGGTTGCCAACACTGATCCCGAGCACGGCGCACGCTTCGTCGTTGGAAAGGCCTTCGACATCTCGCAACATGACGACCTGGCGCTGACGGGGAGGAAGCTCATCGAGCGCAGCCTTGAGGATCGGTGCCCAGATGGCTGCGTCGAGACGGTCCTCGCTTTCTTCTATCCAGTGGTCGAGGGGATCTGCCCATTGGCCTCTCGCGTCGAAGCGGGTTGGGTCGACGGCGTGGAGCGTCTCGATCGACGGATCGGAAGGCTCGTGGGCACCGGCCGAGCGCGCTCGATTCACGAGGATCCGAAACAACCAGGTCTTCAATGAGGAACGTCCCTCGAACTGCTCGATCCCACGAACGACGCCGAGCCACGTGTCCTGAACGGCCTCTTCGGCTACGGCTTGATTGGAGATCAAGGAACAGGCCAGGCGAAGCATGGGCTGCTGGTAGCGGGCCACCAGCATCACGAACGCCTCCTCGTCACCGGTACGGACCCGGCTGAGCAGCTCTCCGTCCATCTCCACGGTGCGAAGCGTAGGACCCCACAGTCCGGTGTGGCTCGCGCCCACCACTCGGGGCCTGGGTGTCCCGGATTTGGGCCGGGCGCCTGTCGTCTGGACACGATCTTCAGTCCTCATTCCCGCCCGGGCGTTACGTGGGTGTGAGAGCCGGCCGGCAGAACCAGGCACCAACGTAACGCTTGGCCACCATTCCGAGACTGTATGTCGACACCGTTGAATCATCGACAAAGGAGACGCAATGAGGAGACTCACCCGTCTGGCTCTGGGCGCCGGAGCGGTCCTGGGACTATCGGTCTGGCTGGCGCCTGTGGCCGGAGCCGAAGGACCCCCACCGGGAGGATATTTCGGAGGCGGCGGCGCCCACGCGGTGTTCGTCCAGACCGACAACACCGCCGGCAACCAGATCGTCGCCTATCACCGCGACCACGACGGCACCCTCAGCTTGGCGCACACCTACGCCACCGGTGGGTTGGGCGGCGTGTTGAACGGGTCGATGGTCGACCACCTGGGCTCGCAGGGCTCACTCGCCTCGGATCCGACGCACGGCCTGCTCTACGCCGTGAACGCCGGCAGCAACACGGTGTCGGTCTTCTCCGTCTACGGCGATCAGCTGAGTCTGCGCCAGGTGGTGGGCTCGGGCGGCACCTTCCCGGTCAGCATCGCCGTCCACGGCGACCTCGTCTACGTGCTCAACGCCAAGAACGGTGGGAGTGTGTCGGGCTACTGGGTGACCGGCGACAGGCTGCAGCGGATCTGGGGGTCGACCCGTTCCCTGGGTCTCACCATCCCCACCGACACCACGCAGTTCACACACACGCCCGGGCAGGTGGCCTTTTCACCTGACGGGTCACAGCTCATCGTCACGACCAAGGCCAACGCCGTCGGTAACGACGTCGACGTCTTCGGCGTCAGGTGGGATGGCCGGCTCTCGTCCTCCCCCGTCGTGAACTCCGAGCCCAACACGGTCCCTTTCGCCATCACCTTCGACCAGGCGGGGCACCTGGCCATCGGTGAGGCCGGACCGAGCGCCGTGGTGACCTTCACACTCCACCGAGATGGCACCATCACCCAGATCGACTCTCTGGCCAACGGCCAGCCAGGTCTGTGCTGGGTGACTCCTGCTGGGCAGTACTTCTTCACCGGCAACACCGCCAGCAACTCGACCAGTGGGTATCAGTCCAGCACCAACGGTCAACTCACCCTGCTTGGTTTCACCCCCACCGACCCGGGCACCGTTGACGGCTCGGCCACCGCCGATGGACAGTTCCTCTACGTCCAGACCGGAGGCAAGGGCATCGTCGACGAGTTCCAGGTCAACACCAACGGGAGCCTGACCGAAATCGGATCCGTGCCCGTGTCCGATGCAGTCGGTGGCGAGGGCATCGTCGCCTTCTAGTCATCGGTCCCATTCGAGCAGCGGCGCCCAGAAACTCATGGGCGCCGCTGCTCGCGTCAAGAGCACTTCGAATCCGATCCTCGACGCAGGGCAATAATCGCTCATGTCGGTCGGTAGCTACTCGGCGATGAGATCCTCGAGGGCTCCGATGTGTTCGTGCCGGTGCTCGCTCTGGCACAGCCCGTACGGGTCGAGGTGGATGGGTGCGAGTCCGGCCGCCTCGGCACCAAGCACGTCGTAGCGGACCGAGTCCCCAACGAAGGCGATGTCGGTGACGGGCCGGTCCAGGGCGGCGATGGCCGAAGCGAAGATCGCAGGATCCGCCTTGGCCACACCCACGCGCTTCCGCGATTCCAAAGTGATCGCAAGATCGCGGAGTCTGATCAGCGTCTTCGAGTCCTCAAGTGCTAGGGGTCGGCGCGGGACCGCAGTGCCTCTACACCGTCTCCTTCGAGGTCCCCTTCCGCCGCCGACAGGCGCCCAGCCATGGCCAGGAGCAGCGACAGCATCGGTCCCGACACCACCGGACCCGACCCGGTGCGCCAGCCAATGT
The DNA here is from genome assembly GCA_963764205.1 of uncultured Acidimicrobiales bacterium. GTDB lineage: Bacteria > Actinomycetota > Acidimicrobiia > Acidimicrobiales > UBA8190 > Chersky-840. Next base: position 1,800,121 of record CAVXRN010000006.1, on the reverse strand, counting down.
CGGTGGCTTGCAACGACAACCCCGCGATCCGCCGTTTCGTGCCAGCGACCAGATTGGAACCCTTGTAGGCGTCTGCAACGATCACCACCGCGTCGAGTGGGTAATTGTGGTCGATCCCGAGTGGTTTACGAATGTCCTCAGCGTGAAGCAGCGTCTCGCCGAGCGTGGTCTTCTCCGGCACGGCGCGCAGACGATTCTTGCCATAGGTGACGCTGCGGAAGCGCGAGAGCGTCTCGTCGACACTGTCGCCCTTCTCCACGACAACGTCATTGGCCTGAAGCTTGGAAGGATTGAATCCACTCTTGAGGAGCTTTTGGAAGAACATCGGCGGCGTCATGCGCGCCAGGGCCGTCATGTGGGCAAGCACATCGCGCACGGTCCACTCTGAGCAGAGGGACGGAGTGGCCCACGCGGTTTCGTCAATGTTGGCGAGGTCGGCTGCGAGTGCTTCGCGTTCCCGACGAACCGTCGCCCCGACGTCAGCCATGCCCCACCGTGCCCCAGTCGTGGTATGAAGCGCAACCGCCCGAGATTGCCCGGAGGCGGAGGCCCCGACACGCAGCCGTTGGGGACCAGGCACCGACCCGGATCACCCGGACCCGGATGCCGTCGTATGCCCGGATCCGCCAAAGTCGCCCCGTCGCCTTACTGGGAGCCCCCACGGGACCCGCACCGGAATGTTCAGCGGTGGTGATCCCGGACGGGTCGTGCTGTGGCCGCGTCACCCGAATCCGGTGCACCCTGTCGGACGAAGGCGGAGACAGCGGAGGCACACAGCGCCCGATTGCCGTACCGGCTAGTCCCATTTTGCTAGGGCCAACCGCCGGACCCCTCGGCACGGGCAACCTTGTACCGGATAGTCGGTGTCAGCGTCTGCGGCGCTCGTCTCGTTTGAGCTGAGATGCGTGCACCGTGATCCTTGTCCCTGACACGGTGACCGACGGCCCTCTGACCAACCCGGCCAGGCTGGACACAGCGACCACCCCGCCCTGGGCGTTGGAGGGCACGGTGACCTTCACTGAGGCGGGTGCGGTCTTGGTGATGGTCGCTTTCACCCCACCGATGGTGACACCGGTGACCTCGGACAGATTCGCCCCCTTCAAGGTGAGGGTCTTGCCGGGCCGGGCCGGGCTGGGGCTGTAGCTGGTCACCGAGGGCGTCTCCCCGCCGATGTGGAAGCGGGGGTCCCCGGCGGGCAGCTCCAGCTTGGCCACCACGGTCCCGCTCACCTCGGCCAGCGACTTATAGCACGCCTCGGCGAAGCGCGACCCCTGGCACTTGGCCAAGAACACCGCCGGCGGGGGTGACGCGGTCACGGGCTGGTAGCAGATCACCACCCCCTTCTTCGAGGGCAGGCCCTGCACGGTGTCGGTGACGAGCACGTCAGAACCTGGTGTGAGCCCGGTGTCGGTGAGCGTGGCCACCGGCGCCTGGTAGCTGAATTTCTGACACGACACCAGCGCCGGGGCCACCACGAGCGTGATGCTGGCACTGGCGCTCAGGGCCTTGACGCCCGTCACCGCCACGGTCTGCGAAGGGGCGCTGACCATGGCGGAACAGCCCGTGGACCCGGGCGTGCACGGTGCCACGACGGTGTCGGTTTCAAAGGCCCCCATGTCACACGGGACGCTCTTCACGTAGCCCCGCTGGTCGGTGGGGGGACACAGCGTGGGATCGGTCACAGCCCGGATGGCCGGGCTGCCCGCCTCCAGGGCGATGGTCTGAGTGGGCCCGCCGTTGTCCTGCAGTCCCGTGGGATCGAGTCCTGCCGGGCTGTTAGAAACGTCGCCGGTGGCGGTCAAGTTGCACGAGCCGTCGTCGTCGAGGTTGTAGCCGAGGTCGTTGAAGGTGCCACCCGGCAGGTAACAATCGCCACCCGAGGAGCTGTTGGCCACGATGGTGGCGCCCAGGTTGATCGTGCTGTCGTTGTAGATCCCACCGCCGTGGCCGCCCGGTGCGCTGTTGTCCGACAACGTGCTGTCGGTCAGGGTCATCGTGCCGACGTTGGCGATCCCGCCGCCGATGTAGCCCGCGCTGTTGTCCGACAAGGTGCTATCGGTCAGGCTCATCGTGCCGGCGTTGGTAATCGCACCGCCGGAGCCTCCGACGCTGTTACCCGACACGGTGCTGTGGGTCACGGTCATGGTGCCGGTGTTGTAGATCCCGCCGGCGCTGCCGTTGGCAGTGTAGGGCTCGCCCGAAAGGGTGCTGTCGGTCACAGTCGCCATGCCGCCGTTGTCGATCCCGCCGCCAGCGGCGCTGCTGTTTCCCGACAGGGTGCTGTCGGTCAGGGTCAGCGTGCCGCCGTTGCTATTGATCGCACCGCCGAAGTAGCGGTTGTCGTTCGAGAAAAGGCTGTCGGTCACGGTCAGCGTGTCGTCGAAGTTGTAGATCCCGCCGCCCCATCCCCCGCCGGCGGTGCCGTTGTCCGACAGGGTGCTGTCGTTCACCGTCACGGGACCGGCGCCGCCGGTGATGTCGATCCCGTCGCCATAGCCGCCGGCGCTGAGCCCGTTCGTGATCGTGAGATCATCGATGGTCACCGTGCCGCCGTTGATGGTCAACACCGATCCGGCCTGGTTGCCGTTCACGGTCGTGGTCGAGGGCCCGGCTCCAGCGATGGTGAGTGAGTTAAACGACGCGCCGCTGATGGTGTCGTTCTCGGCGTAGGTCCCAGCGGCCACGTTGATGGTCACGTCGTCCCCGCTGTAGGAGACACCTTCCGCCGTGGTGATGGCGGTCTGAATCGAACCGCAGGCATTCAGTTGAGAGGTGCAGTCGCCCGATCCCCCAACCGCGACGTAGAGCGACACCGCTGGTTGCGCCGAAGCGGGCGCCGTCCCTGCCATCACCGCCACCAGGGAGACACCCCCGGCCAGCAGCGACCCCGCCACTGCAGCTCGCAGATACCGTGTCATCGGGTCCCTCTCAGTCACCACAGACGACCAGCTGTCATCTGCTGGGCCGCGGGGCGGTCGGCGCAACCCCAGGGACTCGTACCCGCCAAGGGAACCGCCCGCCACGGCTTGAGCTGGGACATTAGGAGAGTTCCCTGCACGATGCATCATCCATTTTGACGGCGGAGGGGACCGATCCAGCATTTTCGTGACGTACGAGTCACGGTGGGGGTTATTCACGCTCCACTCCACGAACATGCAGTTGCATTTGCAGGGTTGCCCGAAGGGTCGGGTGTCACCGTCACGCCGACCGAGATCACCAGGTTCCCGATGGGCGAGGCTCCGTGTTCCAGAGCCGAATCAGAGCGAAGCTGACGGACTCGCCTCCGACCCGACCCATCCGCTATCGCTTGCGGACGGGACCGATCCAGCATCTCGTGACGTTCGAGTCACGGTAGGGGTTGTTCAGGCTCCACGGCATGAGATGGCCGTTGCATTTCAGCGTTCGCCGGAGGCGTCGCGTGTCCACCGTCCCGCCGACCGGGATCACCCGGTTGCGTGCGCCAAGTTCGCCATCTACGACCGAGCGGGATTGCCGGTGATGCGCTCCATGCCGTCGTTGGTCGATCAGTGAGGCCACGCGGTATCGGTCGACGGTGGTGATCCCAGCCGGGGTACCGGGCGGCCCGTGCTCCCTACGACGAATAGGAGTTCAGGTAGTAGAAACTGTCGACGGGTGGGTTAGCGGAACTGGTCCCCGCGGCGGTCGTGACCGTGACGTCCACCGTGCCCGTGCCGGCTGGGGCGGTTGCGTCGATGGTGTTGTCATTGACCACCGTGAACGACTCCGCTCCGACACCGCCGAAGTCAACGGCGCTGGCACGATGGCCCCCGTGGACGAAGCCGAACCCGGTGATCGTTACCGACTGCCCTCCGGTGGTCAGACCGAAGTCCGGGGACACCGAGCTGACCGCGGGAAGTCCCGAGACAAACGTGTAATCGTTGGCGCCGTTCTCGTCGACGGGCGACGTGCCGGTAGGAGTCGTCACCGTGACCTGGACCGTGGTCTTGGATAGCTCGGCCGGAGCAATGGCAGTAATCGCCTGGTCGGAGTCCACTTGGAAGCTGGTGGCCGCCACGGAGCCGAACTCGACGACGGTAGCCCCGGTGAAGCCGGCACCGTTGACCTGTACCCGGTTGCTGCCGGCGGCCGGGCCTCGATCGGGCGTGACGTGCTGGATGGTGGGAAAGTCCTCGTAGGTGAAGCCATTGTCGAGCGTGGTGGTCTGTGCGTCGATCCTCACCGAGATGGACACCGCACCTGCTGCGCCGGCGGGCGCGATGGCGCGGAACTCATGTGCGCTACGAGGGATGACGTCGGTGGCCTGCGTCGAGCCGAAGTACACGTCTCCGTTGGCGACGCCTTGGAGATTCTTGCCCTTGACGAGGACGTTCGTACCTCCACTCAGCGGCCCGACATCGGGCTTCGCCGATGTGATCTTTGGTGCGGTCGAGCCATGCGCCACCGCTACGCCGGCGACACTCGCCGTCGCCAGACAGGCGCCGAGAGCCATCGCCACTGCCATGATCTTGAGACGCCTCATCAGTGCCCTCCATGTCGTCTAGACACATTCTCCGCGCAGGGCACGGAGGTGTGGATATCGTCAAATTAGGTGAACCACCCCTTGTGGCCGTTCGGGTGCCGGCAGCACGGTGCACCGGTCTGGCTTCGCAGACGGTATACACCTGCCACCCGGGTACAGCGTGCCTCCGATGGGAACGTCGCGGTCGGCGTTTGAGAGCACACTCATATCACCCTGATCGCCGCGCCAAGCGAGCCATCTGACCGTTTCAACCGCTTCGCGGCGGTGAGCCCGGGCGGGTCACCTTCCCGACCCGGGCTACCTGACTGCGACGCAGTGCTCATGCCAGAGATAGCCACACTTACTGGGGTTCCGAGTACCGAATCCTGTCGACTTGACGACCATATTGGACAGAATCCATTGACCGGAACATCAGAGGCGAATTGCCCTAGACGTGGGATCCCGGGCGGAACAGTCTGGGATCGTCCGGCAGTGCCTTGGCCATCCCGGCGGGAGTTCTGATGGCGGTTGCGGTCCAGATCGACGTGCCAGGTGTGACCGTCGAACAGTACGACCTGGCCGTAGAGTTCGCCGGGTTCTTGCAGGGGGGTCCTCTCCCATCCGGTGGACTGTTTCACTGGGTTGCCAAGACGGACACGGGCATCCGGATTGTCAACGTGTGGGCCTCACGTGAGCTATTCGACACGTTCGCCGAGACACAAGCCGCCATCATCGAGGAGATCGGGGTGAATCCGGCATCTCTCGAGATCCAGTTCTTCGATGTGCACAACTACCTCATTGGAACTGGCTGGCGGGGCTAAGAGGGTGCCGTCCGACCCGTCGCCGGCCTCTGAACCTTCCCTGGCCGAGGAGCACAGCCAGCTCACCCGGTCGCGGATCCGACAGGCAGCCATGCAGGTGGTCGCCCAACACGGGTTCGAAGCCACCGTCGGCGAGATTGCCGAGTTATCCGGCGTGAGCCCACGGACCATCTTCCGCCACTACAAGAGTCAGAGCGCCCTGATCGCTTCCACGTTGCAGGACATGTTCGAGGAGGGGAACCGGCCGATCGACGGTTTGCCGCGGCCGAGTGACGACCTCGACGGCTGGCTCAAGGGGCTGACGTTGGCGCTGCACACGAGAGGCGTCCAGATCTTCGGCGAGGTGATCTGGGACCTGCTGCCCGCCCCCGGGGCCGTCCTCCCTGCGGCGATCTCGGACATCATTGACGGCCAGGTCGATTTCCGACGCCACGCGGTACAGCACCTCGCCACGATCGCCTGGGAGGCCGCTGGAGGGAAAGGCCAGGCTCCCGAATCGCTGGTGTCGGCATTCATCGTGCACTTGTCGCCGTTCACGACCAAGACGCTCATCGTCGAACGTGACCACACCCCTGCCCAGGTCGCTGCGCTCAGCGCCGACGTCTTGAATACTCTCCTCCAGCGCGCCGTAGACGAGCAGAAGCGGGCACAGCCCGATTTCGCTGGCGCCACAGGCGAAAGCGAGACCGAGAACTGAGCCGACGCGACAGAAGTCGAGGCCCTTTGAGTTGGCGATCACGGCCCTCGTTGGACATCCGATATGTGCCGCTTGTTTGCACCAGAACCCGCGGCTGACCCGGGCAGTAGTCGCGGGTTGGAGCCCATGTGGATTGCCGGCCTCCCGAGGACCGATTGAAGTGCCCGCACTACCACCGGCAGTTGCGCGCACCTGTGGTGCCGAGAATCTCGTCCACCGGCTGTGACCATCCGATACGACTGCACGAAAGCCCGGAGTCATCACAGCCCTAAGAGCACGCGTCAGGCCGGGCGAAAGCGGCCTCGCCTGCCAGTAACGGCAACAATCTGTGAGCTTCCTCCCACGCTCTGGAACCGGAGATTCCCGAAGTCCTACCTCGGAGCACCAGGCTCACGTCGAGGCCCGTAGGCGCCTGGGGGTGCCCGTTCTCGGGCAGGGCACCGAAGGGGTTCGTTCAAGCCGTAGCCATTTACCACAGGCCTGGCGAACCGGCGACGGTGATCCCGGACGGGGAACACCACAGGTGGCTCCGGGCCCGCGGGGCTCGGTTCCCTCGGGACGGGGCTCGGGATCCTCGACTTTGGGTTACGTGTCGCGTCGGTCCGAATGCAGACGAGTCTGGATCGAAGCGACCTCTTCGACGAGAGTCGAAATGGAGGGCTCGACCTCATATCGACCCCTGATCCATGCCGCCACCGATGTTGCCGTGATCTCGTCGTTCTGCATGACCTTGCTTACGAGGTAGCCCACCACGTCGTCGTACTCGTCCTCTGGGGCGCCCAGGGCCAAAAGACCAATGGGGTCCGCCTTGTCAACGGCGAGCTTCACTTCCTTTATCACCCTCTGGTACCGAGCGAGGAGTTCCTCGTCGCGGTCCTTGGGCATACCAGCACGGTAGTGCCCGAACAAGGCCTGGTTTCGGAACTTTTTGCGTGCCGCCAACACGCGATGCCCTGGACCCGATCAGCCCACCCGTCGAGCGACACGCACGCCGGGATTTCCGAATCCCGTGCGCCTATCGGAGAGGTCCGGACCTTGGCAGACGACGCATCAGGTGCCCGCCAGCACTAGAAAGGGGCCATGGCAAACGCCGACATGGCCGAGTACTGGAACGGGCGCCCCGCCGATGTCTGGGTAACCGAGGCCGAACGTTTCGATACCATGCTCGCCCCGTGCGGTCGCCGGCTACTTGCTGCGGCAGCCCTTGTGCCGGGAGAGCGGGTCCTGGACGTCGGGTGCGGCAACGGTGCCGTCAGCCTGAACGCGGCCCGGGCCGTAGGGCCGGGCGGGCGGGTGACGGGTCTCGACCTCTCGACGCCCATGCTCGAGCGGGCTCGGCGGCGGGCCGATGAGCAAAGCATCGACGTCGACTTCGTCCAAGGCGACGCCCAGACGGCCCCCTTGACGAACCATTCGACGTTCTGGTGAGCCGCTTCGGCGTCATGTTCTTCGACGACCCCGAGGTCGCCTTCGCCCACCTGGCGACAGCAACCCGTCGGGGTGGCCGCCTGTGCTTCGTGTGCTGGCAGGAGATGTTCGCCAACGAGTGGATCGCGGTGCCGGCCATGGCGATCGTGGCCCACGTGGAGCTGCCCGAACTGCCCCAACCGGGCACCCCCGGACCCTTCGCTCTGGCGGACGCCCAGCGGACCAGGGGCCTGCTCGAGTCCGCCGGATGGTCGGAGATCACTGTCGAGGAGCACAAGGACGGATTGAACATGGGACGCGACCCCGAGGACGTAGTCGCCTTCATGCTCTCCGACGAGATGGGGCGCCGCCTGGTGGAGGGCAAGGGCCCAGATGCTGTGCGGGCCGGCACCGAGGCCGCCGTCGAAGCGCTGCGACCCTACGCCACGCCCGAAGGTGTCGTGCTGGGCGGCGCCTACTGGCTCGTGACCGCCCGCACGGCCTAGCCGGCCTGCCCCGGGAGCGGAACAGCGACAGAGGGCGGCGTGCGGGGCCCGTCGGTCTAGGGTCCAGCCTGTGCCCGTCATCGAGGTCTACGCCGACATCTGGTGCCCATTCACCCATGTTGGGCTCCGAACTGTCGCTCGGAGGCGGAAACTGCTCGAGCGCGACGACGTAACCATCCGCGTGCGCGGCCTGGCCGCTCGAACTGGTCAACGGGGCCCCGCTCGACCCCTCCGTCACCAAAGAGCACGTCGACGCCCTCCGGGAGCAGGTTGCCCCGGACCTCTTCACCCACTTCGACGCCGAGCACTTTCCCCGCACCACCCTTCCCGCTCTCGCCCTGGCCGTCGCCGCGTACGGTCAAGGTGACCGCATCGGTGAAGCCGTGAGCTTTGCGCTTCGTCACGCACTCTTCGAGGAAGGCCAAGACATCTCCTGCGCCGACGTGCTTGGCGGCCTCGCCACCTCGCACGCCCTAGGAGATACCGGTCCACAGGAGGACCAAGCCGTGCTGGCCGAATGGCATGACGGTCAGTCCCGTGGGGTCAAAGGGTCGCCCCACTTTTTTTGCGGAGAGGTCGAGAGCTTCTGCCCGTCCCTTGACATCTCCAGGGACCATGGTGGACATCTTCGCCTCCGGCGCGACACGAAGGCACTCGATGCATTTCTCGCCAAGTGCTTCGAGGTCTGATTGGTCTGACGACTGCTCTTGGTTCGCCCGTCGGCCGCGGCCGGGAAGAGTTCAGAGGCCCGGGTCGCCGGTCCGCCACGCCGGCGAACACTGCGAATAGCGATTTCGGTTCGACCCGCCGGAGTGGCAGAAGCTCGCCCGAGCGTGGTCGAAGATCGGCGACGGGACGCCTCGACTCCCCTGCAATCACAGGGAAGAATGCGCTCACTTCGACCCCATAGGCTGAGCGCGGCAAAGAATGCAACGCAAAACAGGGTCAATCGAAGGTCAAGAGGGCGAGAATGCATATCGACCCGTACATCGTGCTCGGCAGTGCGGTCATCGGCTTTCTGGTGGGCATGACCGGTGCCGGTGGTGGGGCCCTCATGACGCCGATGTTGATCCTGCTCTTCGGAGTTACCCCGGCAGCCGCTATCTCGAGCGACTTGGTCGCGGCCGTGGTGATGCGACCGGTGGGGGCGGCCGTGCACCTGCGCAAGGGGACGGTGAACCTCAAGCTCGTCGGCTGGATGGTGCTGGGGTCTGTCCCCATGGCCTTTCTCGGTGCCTACCTGCTCAAGATCCTGGGCCACACCAGTGCGGCACAGAGCAACATCGAGCGAGCTCTGGGCGCCGCGCTCCTGATCGGGGCGGGGGCCATGGTGTTGCGGCTCTACCTCGACCGTCGCAAGGGCCGCGCCCGCCAGGGTGTGGTCCACGGCATCACGGTTCGACCGGTGTTGACCGTGATGATCGGCATGCTCGGTGGCATCATCGTCGGCATGACCTCGGTTGGTTCGGGGTCACTCATGATCGTGTTGCTGCTGTTCGCCTACCCCGTCATCGGCGCCAGCCAGCTGGTCGGCACCGATCTCACCCAGGCAGTGCCGCTCACGATCGCGGCGGCTCTCGGAGCCCTGGCGTTCGGGCACGTCGAGTTCTCGGTGACCCTTTCGCTCATCATCGGCAGCGTTCCGGCGGTACTGGTGGGGTCACTGATCTCGTCTCGAGCACCCGATCGCTACGTGCGGCCGGTCATCACGTTTGTCATCTTCGCCTCAGGGCTCAAATACGTCGGCGTGGGGACGACCGCACTCGGTTGGATTCTGTGCGCCATCCTCCTGGCGGCGGCAGTGCTATGGCTCGCGTACGCCCGCCCCTGGGAGAAGGGTGCTCCGTTGGATCTGTCGGCGAACGACGAGTCGAGGTAGCACACCGCATCACGGATCGTGCGTCGTGAGACCGGTTGCTACGTCGATTTGGTCTCTCACGGCTCCGGACCACCTCGCGCCAGGGCTGTGCCATCCGTGCACGGTCGGCGTTCTCATGCCCCCCAGGCGCGGGTGGGAAGAGTACTCGTGTTCTCGCTATCCCGAGCTTGCGCGGAAGCCGGCGACATTGCTCGCGGTCGACGCAACCTGTGTCAAGTGGATGCCGACATCGACCGGCTCCGTTTCCCTACGAACACCGCTACCCGTGCCGAGCTGGCCGTTCTGGTTGCCGCCCCACGCCCACAGTCGCCCGGTGGTGTCGATGGCGTAGCTCGCATAGCCACCCGAGTTGACCTCGACGAACCTCACTCCGGCGGGGACTTCCACCGACACGGGTACGGCGGAGTTTGCGGTGCTGCCGTCGCCGAGCTGGCCCTTCGTGTTGCTACCCCACGCCCAAACCGACCCATCGGTGAGAATCACGACGGTCTGGCCGTTCGAAGGACCGCTGCCCCCCTGGAAAACCTGGCGAACGACCCCCGGCAGCGTGACCTGCACGGGCTCGTCACTGTTGGCCGTGCCCCCGTTGCCGAGCTGCCCGGCAGCGTTGTAGCCCCAGTCGTAGTAGGCGCCGGTGCTGAGGAGCGCACCCGAGCCCTCCCACGAGGACGTAAGAGCAGCGACTGTGGCGGAGCCAGGTAGCCCCACCACCGGCGTCGGCGTCGGACTGTTCGTCGTCGAACCGGTACCCAGCACGCCGTACTCTCCACTGCCGCAGGAATACAGCCGGCCCTGGGAATCGAACAGCGCATGCGTGCGTGCACCGGTCGCCAAGGAGACGTCGTTGAGCGGGATTGGGCTCGGGCGAAGCTGGGTCAAGCCCGAGAGACAGAGGTCTCCATCGGCGTTCAAGCCCCATCCCCACGCGTGGCCGGTCGAGTCGATGGCCAGGGCACCGTCGAACGGCATCGGATTCGCCAGAATGGCGATCTTGACGCCGGTCGGAAAGGCGACCCGCACTGCCGTGGTCTCGTAGGGAGGTGCCTTGCCGTCACCGAGCTCCCCGTAACTCCCCACACCCCACGCCCACACCGTGCCACTGGAGGTCAAGGCGTAACCATCGGAGTTCGACGTCGCGATCTGCACGACCTTCCCGCTGATCCCGCCGACGGCGGTCGGTGTATCGAGCTCGAGCGACGCGATCTTGCCTCGGTTCCCGACGACGCCGAATCGATACACGGGCGTGGGAGACGCACCGACCGTCGTGCTGGCGCTGCCGCAAGCGGCGAGCGCCACGAACGCGATGAGACAAAGAGCCCGTGCCCCATGCTGGAGGAACCGACGGGGCGCAGAGCACGTCCGACCCATGACACCCAGTATGGGAGGCCTGGCGCTAGAATGTCAACCGTGGTTGCCTATATACCCCGCCGCCCGTGAACCCCCGCACCCCCCGTTCTGATGGTCACGGGCAAGGAGGTTCGCCACGGGGTCGAGAGGGCGACATCAGGCTCGGCGCCGCCTTGCGTCGCGCCTGGGTCGGGTACCAGCGACAACTGGACCAAGAGATGGCTGCGGCCGGCTTTGCCGACCGCAGCCTTCCCGACGGACGTGTGCTGCGGATGTGCTCGAGTGCAGCTGGGACAACGGTCTCGCACATCGGTCGGGAGTTGGGGATTACCCGGCAAGGGGCGAGCAAGATCGTCTCCGGTCTACGCCAGCGCGGCTACGTAACGCTGCGTCCTTCCGCCACAGACGGACGGGAGAAGATTGTGCAGCTGACGCCCCGGGCGCACGACTTCTTGGCCGCGCACCGCAAGGCTGCCGACGCCATCGAACGTCGGCTTCGCACGAGGCTTGGACCAACGGTCTTCGCTGACCTCGATCGCCTTGTCAACGCCCTCGGCGGTGACGAGGACCTGCGCATGAGCGATTACCTGCGTCAGGGGAGTTGGTCTGGGCGCCTACGCCACACAGAGCAATGACATGAACAGGGATCGTCGCTACTTCAGACATGCTCGAGCCATCCGACGCCGGTTTGTCGTCGTAGCACGTGGTGTTTCATCGACGCGAGAGGAGATCTGATGCCGCACGGTGCTGGTCCCGCCATCAGGCTGGCCCTCGTGCACGCAAAACCGTGGCAGAGGTATGTGATCGGTGTAGCCATGATCGCAGGGGGAGGTGTCCTTGTGGCACTGGGCCATATCGCAGGTGTCGTACTGGCTGGGGCCGGATGTCTGCTCACCTGGCAATTGATCCAGTACGGGATCCGATCAAAGAGAAGCAGTCGCCTCTCGGGGAGCGATGGCTCTGACTGACGGCATCCGCGAAATCATCGGCGCTGCGTTCCTAGCGACGGACGAGTCCTTCAGACCAAAAGCTTCCAACCCCCCGGGTACGCCTTCGCACCCCTTCTCCCCTCGCTCAGCGAAGCCGATACCCGACCCCGCTCGAGCCCGCAGTACATACCGGTCGGGTCAGACATGTACAGCCTGGTCTGCGTACATACGGGCGTCGTTCTTCCTCGTATCTCCGTTCACTAGCGAGGACTGAGTTCGCCGTCGGTTAGTTGGAGGCTGCGTGACCCCCAGCTGATGCACGAGGGTGCAAAGAACGGGAGGCCTTACTGCGTACTTCCCCTTCGCCCCAGCCACCGTGCGCTTGCCCATTAGTAAAGTCTTGAGTCTTAGTAATGTCTTGAGCATGGTGGCGACGGCCACGTATTCCGGGCGGCCATGATGACTGTCAGGTCCGATTCCGAGCCTGCGGAGCCGAACGACGCTCAGGCTCTGCCCGTGGCAACTGAGCCTTCTACCCAAGTCCAGGGGGCGAACTCCCCCGCTCAGATCATAGAACGTCTTGATGGCGCGCTCGCAACGGCTGAGAGAGTCAGTGCTGCGGCCTTTCCGCAAGATTGCCGAGGTGTCGCGAGAGGCTCGACCTGATACCCCCCGTGAGCCCCTCTATGTCTCCTACCTAAGGCTGCCCCGGGCCGGACCCGTCACCGCGCTCGTGGCGATGATGCTCGTCTACATCGCGGTGTTCGGGACGCTCACCTATCAACAGCAGTCGAATTACGGGACGTACGGCTTCGACATGGGCATTTATGACCAGGGGATTTGGTTGGTTGCGCACTTCCACAATCCGTTTGTCACGATCCGGGGCCTCGACTACTTCGGCCACCACGTCAACATCATCACACTGCTCTTCGTACCCGCCTACTGGTTGGGCGCCGGCCCGCACTTTCTCTATGCGGTCGAGACGGTGTGCCTGGCGGCAGGTGCCATTCCTATCTGGCTTTTGGGGCGGGACCGGTTGGAGAGCTCGTGGATGCCTCTCGGTCTCTCCGCGGCCTACCTGCTCTACCCTGCGTTGGAGTGGATTAACCAGTGGCAGTTCCATCCAGACGCGCTCATCATCACCCCGCTGATGTTCGCGTACTGGCTGGCGACCAGGCGGCGCTGGGGTTGGTTCTGGGTTGCAGTCGCCATCGCCCTTTCGTGCAAGGAAGACGCAGGTCTGGCCGTCTTCGGCCTCGGCGTCTGTCTGTGGCTCAAACATCGTCAGCGGGCGCAAGGGCTGCTCACCGCGATAGCGGGAGTGACATGGTTCCTGATCTGCACCAAGGTCATCATCCCTTTGGCCAACGGAGGCGGTGCGCCGTTCTACGTCTCGAACTTCCCGGGTCTCGGCTCGTCGATCTTTTCGATCATCGGAAACTTCGTGTTCCATCCCAGCAGGTGGATCCATTCCGTGACCGCTCGTTCGCGATGGACTTACTATGCGCAGATCTTCTGGCCCGTAGCGTGGCTCGCCTTGCTCGAACCTCTGGTGCTGCTGATCGCCGTACCGCAGCTCTTTGTCAATACGATCTCGGCGACCAGCGATGCGTACAACATCCACTTCTTCCTCACGGCGATCGTCACGGCCGGAGTCTTCTTGGCCACGGTGGAGGCTTGCGGAAAGCGGGGGCGCACCGCGGCCGGTCGGCGGTTCATGGTCGGGCTGGTTGTAGCCGCCGCCCTCGCCAGCAACGTGGCGTGGTCGCCTTCTCCCATCAGTGTCAACTACCACAGCGGCTTCTGGGCCTCGCCGCACCCGCAGGACCAGGCAATCAACGAAGCGATCAGCATCGTGCCAACGAATGCTTCTGTGTCCGCCACGTTCAACATCGACGATCACATGACCCACCGTGTCTCGATCTACGAGTACCCGAATCCCTGGGTCGTGACGAACTGGGGGATAAGCCTCCGTCATCCTCCGAACCCATCGAAGGTCGACTGGCTCGTCCTCGACACGAGGGCGACGGGCAACCAAGCGGCTCTCTACCAAGCGCTGATCGTCAAGAGGGAATTCGATGTTGTCTTCAACGAGGAAGGGATATTGGTCCTCCACCGGGTGAGGCCCGGCATTCCCAACGATCACGATTGGCCCTGAACCCACATCGGCTCCCCGATCGGGGGGGTGATGGGTCAGGTACTTGTCGCCAAGGCATGTGGGGCACGTGTGGGGTCCGCATCGGTCGCGCGCGCAATACCGGCGTTCGTGCGGGCGCGGGGTGGGGCCCGGTCGCGACCAACCGAACGACAACCTCGGGGGCCGCGGATTGCGAGCGGTCGGGCCTCGGGGCCGGGCGAGGGACTTCAACTACATCCCAATCGGAAAGTGGAGAACGCATTCACGGTGGATTGTCATCCCTTGCGGATGTACCGTGACGGCGAGGGAGACAAGCGGGCGATCTTCGTCCTCTCGTATCGAGGACCGGCTACCGTGCCCCTGCTTTCCCGCCTGAGCAAGATCACGCTGCTCATCAGGACGAAGACGAGTAACAGCACGTACCCGATGAGGTCGAGAACCAGCCCGAACGACGCAATCACGCCTCCGAGGCCGAAGGCCTGGAGAAACAGCAGAGGCGCAGCGAGGATCGAAGTCCACTCAAGCCAGCGCGGCAGGACTCCACTCCTGAACACGAGCACGCCTGCGGCGAGCGAAGAGACTTCCGAAGACGTCCGCAACACTGTCCACGGCATAGGTCAACAGGTACAGGGTGTAGGAGACACTGTGGTCGTGTTGCGCCCCGAAGGACGCGAGCTTCCCGTCGAGCACGCCGTAGATCCCGACATCACTGACGGCCGCCCCGACTTGCGGACACCCTCGGTGCCCTCGCGGATGCCTCTCTGACCCAGGTCGGGAACGGCACGTTCAGGATGCCCGTGCTCGCCGCGATCGCGGAACTCGATTCCTGAGCCGGCGACGAGATCCGTGTGTCCGCTACCGTCCCAACGCGCGTGCACCTACACGCTCATGATCCCGCTCGCGGGCGCTGATGGGCAGCATCTCAATCCGGTGGCCGTCCGGGTCGGAGATGAACACCGAGTTACGTGGTGTGATTTCCAAGGGTTCGATACCAGCCTCAGAAAGACCAGTGACGAGCAGCTCGACATCGGCAACGTCGACGTTCAGGGCCATGTGGTTCATCTCCTCGCCGCCGTGGACGTCGCAGTCAGCCATTTCGAAGAGGTCAAGGCCCTGCGCGCCACAACGCAAGAAGGAGGCTCTCATGCCCGGAACGGACCCGCGGTCACCGAAGCCCAGTGCTTCGATGTAGAACGTCCGGGAACGATCAAGGTCTGTGACGTGGAGCACCACATGATTGATGCCCGTCACCTGAAGCTTCGATGTACCCATTTGTGCACCCCTTGTTGTTACCGATGGGTCGGCAGTTCTCAGGGTCGTGAGCCCATCGCAATCAGTTCGAGCTGGATGTTGTCCGGATCGCGGAAGACGAGCACCGCATACCCCTCCTGATCATTGATGGGCGATGGGGACACGTTGAGCTGTTTGAAGTGTTCTGCCCAGGTGTCGAGGTCGGCACGTTGGGCGACCCCGAAGCTCACGTGATCGAGTCCCGTCCGGCTCTCGTTGCATGGTTCGGATGCGTTGGCCGAGTGCGTGTGTAGGCCCACGCCCATTGAAGAGTCCGGCTTGCCAAGAGCGATGGCGTAGCCGTTACCGTCGGGATGGGCCTCCGTCATCAGCTCCGCGAGCCCTAGAACTTCCCTGCACCACGCCACACTGCGATCAAGGTCGGTGACGGTGAATGAAACGTGGTGATCGACGCAATGTGAGGCATGGTCCCGGCACTCTCGGGGCGAACTTGCGGCTCAGCGAGCTGTCGCCAGCAGTTGGTCGGTGTCTTCGGCACCGAGCGGCGGTCCGGCGGGCCTCAGATCATGGGCCCCGGCCACACGTGCGAGTTCGTCCATCGACGGAAAGACTGGCTCGATCGGCACGATCCGAGCGCCGGCTGGCACTCCGACCTCGCGGATAAGGTCCCGGAAGCTGGCGTTGTCGTGTACAAGCAGGATGCGCGCCTCGCAGTCCCCGACGACTCGGAACGTGTGCGGCACGCCGCGGGGCATGGACACCCAGTGCCCCGCTCCGACCACTAGGTCCTCGTCGCCACAGCGCACCACCATCTGGCCCTCGAGGATGTACCAGGTGTCGTCGAGGTCGTCGTGGATGTGCAGCGGGGGCGCCGCGCCGACAGGCAACGTCATCTCGAGCACGACGGTGTTCATTTCGGGCGCGCAGCGGTGCTCAACGACCAACGTGTCGAGGAACCACCACGCCGGGCTTTTCTCGCTCTCCGGGGAGTCGACAACTGCCGTCGTCACTTTCGGCCACCTCCTGATTGGGGACTGTCGCGGATCAGATAGTCAGGCATCCTTACGATTGGCCATATGGTACGGTAAGCTTACGACTATGTCAAGCGCTTCCCCCGACCATTCCAAGAGCCAGCCAAGCCCGTACGTCGGCGCCCTGCTCGGTGTCGTTTGGCAGTGGGTCCGCGATGAGCTGTATGCGGGCGTCGTTGCGGCGGGATACGACGATCTGAACGCAGCGCACGTCGGGCTCTGGCGCTATCCGGGCCTCGAAGGACTGCGTCCAAGCCAGCTTGCGGACCGGAGGGGGATCACGAAGCAGTCAGTCAACGACTTGCTCGGGTACCTGGAACAACACGGGTACCTGTCGCCGCGTGCCCGATTCCGTCGACGGAAGGGCTCGTGTGATCCGACTTACTCCGAAGGGATGGCGGCTCCAGAAGACCATCTATGCCGAGGCTGCTTCGGCCCAGCTGCGGATCGAGGAGATCCTTGGGCCGCGGCGCTACGCCCAGCTGCACAGCTCGCTCGAACTGCTGACCGAGCGGCTCGCCGGTTCAGTGGCCGTCCCCTGACACCGGTCGCGGATTTCCCGAAGATGCCGCGCCAAGCGTGCCGCGTCCGACGCACACCGATACGCCCCTGCCACAGTCACTGCACCTCTCCCTCACCGGGCCATTGACGTGCTCCCACCTCGGGAGCGAGGAGGAGCGAAGCTGGTGGGTGACCGGTGGTATTGACTCTCCCGTTACCCTCTTGCCGACGCCCCGGTGATCCACGGGTGGACCTGGCCCATGGTCGGCCCTTGGCCGGCGATATCGTTCGCTGGATATGCGCCGGGTCACAGTGCCACTCCGGAGGGTTGTGCTGTTGCTCGCCGTCATGGTGCTGGGGGCTTGCGGCGACAGGACTACGTCGCCGGCAGCCGGCACGTTCACTCCCCACACCGCCGGCACGCTCACGGTGGTGACTGCTGACATCCCGAGTCCCGGGTTCTGGGAAGGCACGCCAGACCGAGTCACTGGCGGGTTCGAGTACGAACTGGCCAGGCTGCTCGGAGTGCGCCTCGGGCTTCACGCCCTTCGGATCGAGACCGAAAGCTTCCACCGCATCGTGGCGGGACACCTCGACGGCGCAGACTTGGCGCTGGACCTAATCACTCCGACGAGCAAAAGAGCCGAATCACTGGAATTCTCTACCGCATACCTCGACACCCCTCCGACCGTCGTGGTGCGTCAGGGCACGAAGGTCTCAGATCTCGAAACGGCGCGGCGGCTCCGATGGGGCGTTGTCCGCAGCACTACGTTCGTCGGAATAGTCTCCTCGTTGATTGCTCCGAGCCGTCCCGTGCGGGTCTACGGGAGCAACTTGGCGATCGTGTCCGCGCTCGAGCACGGTGAGATCGACGCCTTCCTATTCGATCTGCCACTGGCGGTCGTGACCGCGAACAACTCGCACGGACGGCTTCGTGCGGTCGCACAGCTGCCTGAGCCCGAGTTGCTCGCAGCCGCCCTACCGAAAGACTCGCAGAACACCCAAGCCGTCGATTCGGCCTTTCGAGCCTTCAATGCCGACGGGACCATCGACGACCTGCTTCGCCGGTGGGTCGGTTCCGCCGCCGCAGATGCGGAGACGTCGATTCCCCTGCTTCGGACGACGCGATGATGCCGGAGGCAGGGGTCTCCCCTGTTACCGGAGTTACCCTCACGGCGCCCAGCGGTGCCGCCTGGGAGTTCCTCGCTCTCTTCCTCGTGGTGATTGTCGGTCCCCCGCTACTCGAGCGAGCCCGCTTACCGGGGATCATCGGCCTGTTGCTCGGTGGCTTTGTCATCGGACCCAACTGCTTGAACCTCATTGGCGCAGGGAACACGACGGTGCCCGAGCTCGGACAGCTGGGCTTGCTCTACCTCATGTTCGTAGCCGGGGTGGAGCTCGATCTCGGGTTGGTCAGCCAGCACCGCCGTGCGGTCGTGCGCTTCGGGATATCGGCATTCATAGTCCCACTATTGCTCGGCACTGCGGTGGGGTTCTCGCTGAGCTGGTCGGCGCCGGCAGCAATCTTGCTGGGATCGCTGATGGCGTCGCACACCCTCTTGACCTATCCCGCAGTGCGAAACGCGGGCCTCTCAACTCATCGCGCCGTCGCCACCGCCGTCGGAGCCACGGTCATCACCGACACGGCCTCGTTGATCGTGCTCGCCTTCGTTGCCGGCTCCCAGGTGAAGGGAGGTTCCGCAGCATCGATCGGCGTGCAGATCGCTTTCGGCCTCGCCGTGCTGGCGCTTTTCTGTTTCCTCATCCTGCCCAGGATCGTTGCTGTCGCCTTCCGCTTTTTGGGCACCGACCGCGTTGTCCGCTATCTGGTGACCGTCGCATCATTTCTCGCCGCCGCAACCCTTGCCTCCAGCGTCGGCATCGAAGGAATCGTCGGAGCTTTTTTCGCGGGCCTGGCCCTGAACCGCCTGGTGCCGACCGAGGGTCCCTTGATGGAGAGGATCGACTTCTTCGGACAGGCACTCTTCGTGCCGATCTTCCTTGTCTCGGTGGGCACGTTGCTGCAGCCACGAGTCATGGTTGAGCCCGAGACACTGAAACTCGCAGGCCTGTTCATCCTTGCTGCCATTGGTGGCAAGGGCCTGGCGGCGGTCATCGCGAAGCGCCCACTGCATCTTACGGGCAACGAGACGCTCTTGATGCTAGGGCTCACGATCCCCCAGGCAGCGGCGACGCTTGCCGCGACCGTCGTCGGGTTCAATATCGGTTTGTTCGATCAGTCAGTCGTCAATGCCGTACTCGTGCTGATACTGGTCTCGATCGTGGCGGCGACGCTGACCGTGGATCGAGTCAAGGCCCGCGTACCAGTGCCCGACAGCAAGGACCGCGGTATCGGCAAGCACGTGCTGGTGGCTATCGAGGATTCCCGCCAAGCGAAGGTGGCATTCGCGATCGGCTCGAGCATCGCCAGCCCAGACGGTGGGATCGTACGCGGACTGCTGAGTTGCCCTCCCGAGGCCAAGCGAGCACTGGAATCTGAGCTAGCGCAGATCCGCAGCGTGGGCCACGCGCACGGCGTCGACATAGATCCAGCGCTCCTCGTGCACAGTTCGTTTGCCGAGGGGATCGTCAATGCTGCGGTGGAGCACGAGCCATCATTCGTGCTCGTCGGACAATCCCCCACCCCACGGGTCTCCGCCATTGACAGTCCCGCCCAAGCCATTGCCGCGTCGATCTCCGATCCAGTGGCACTGTTGGTCGGAGAGGTCGAGAAGATCAGAGGAGTCGTCCTGGCAGCACCTGGCGCCAATGGAGATGCGCCTCCAAGCGGTGCCGCTCGGATCGCCAACGAGGTAGCTGTCAGACTCGGCGGCAAGAATGTCACTATCGTTCATCTGGACCCGCTGGTTGCATTCGCCAACCTGGCGCCGGGACAGATTGGAGTAGCGGCCATCGACTCCTCGAAAACCGTAGGGACGATGGATCCTCCTGCTGGTGCAGGCTTCGTGCTCGTGCTCCGAGGCTAGGGAAGACAAAGCGGGGCTGGCCCACAAACCGAACCCTGAAGCGTCACCCCGGCGGGGCGACGTGGAAGTCGTCGCGGGTTCGGCGTCGTGCCTCAGCCTAAGGGGATGGCGAGAGTGGTCCCCCTGAGAACCTTGAGCGGACCGTCAGGTTCCAGCTCGTAACGGACTCAGACTCCCGTGAGCAGGGAGAAAGGTCCGTGTTCATAGCGTCGATTATGGGCGGCTCTCACCACGCGGCTTGGAGATCAAGCCCGATGGCCACCGGCGATTTGCGATCGTCTCGAACCGGCTGCGAGACAGCACCCGAATTTCTGGGGCTTCAGCTTGGTTCGCGAAAGCTCATTCCGGCTGGAGCAAGGAAGGGTTCGATGATTGAAAGTGCATGCTCGACGAAAGTTGGTTCGCCGACGGGTGCCACACTCCTAAGGACCTGAGCGGCCCGGGCCCGGCCTGCCAGGGACGCAATCACCCAGCCTGACAGATACGTCGACGACAGACAGCCGCCAGCCGTTGCTCGACTCCCGTGAGCCACGAAAGGTTGGTCGAGTACTTCGACTCCTGCTTCGATTACCCAGGGCTTCGTGGCGAGGTCCGTACACGCCGGGAGACCCTCGAGGAGACCGAGCCTTGACATCAGCAGCGTGCCCGAGCACTAGGCACCGACAAGTTGGACCTCGGGATCGAGAACGATGCGCGCGCGTAGTTCCGGGTCCGTCGCAGCTCCACGACCACCGATTCCACTCCCGAAGAGGACAACGTCGGCGCTCTGTGCCGATTCCAGCGGATTTTGAGTTTGGAGTACGACACCGTTCATGGAGGTCACGGTGTGGGTTGGGTCGACGATCTTCGCCTGCCACCCGTGGGACCGCATCCGATTGAGGATGTAATGAGAGATCAAGGAGTCGATCTCGTTGAAGCCGTCGAATGTCAGGATCGCAATTCGCATACGTGGTACCCCGGCATCTATCGGTTGCCGATAGAAGCAAAGGTCGGGGCGCCAGGCTCGAGGGCGACACGGGAGGCCCGAGCCGTGAAACTGATGGCGTGGTACCACCCACACAGCATGGTGAGGTCGAGGAGTTGGGCCTCATTGAACTCCCGAGCGAGAGCGCTCCAGAGCGTGTCGTCGATGTCTCCCTCGTCATGGAGGGCGTCTACCAGACTGATCAAGAGTCGATCTCGCTCAGAGTCCCAGCACGGGTCGTTGTACCTTCCTTGGGCGAGGGATGCCACTTGCTCTGGGTTAAGCGACGCCCGTTCCGCAAAGAATGCGACGTGGACACCCCATTCGTACTCGCATCCGCAACGAGCGCAGGTGCGGTCGATGATGATCTCCCGGTCTCGCACCCCGACCGAGAGGCTTTTGCCTAGCTGGTAACGGCCCCATGGTTCCATGGCCCGAGCCATGGCCAGGTTCTTTGTGAAGGTCCGAAACAAAGCGATGGGCTCAACCCCCGGAGGCATCATCGAACGTAGCTGACCGTCCACCTCAGGTTCGTAGGGGGGGTCGAGAGGACTGATGCGAACTGACACGACATACCTCCTTTGGATGTTTCTGAATCCGAGACGGCCGTGCCGGTTACCATAGTGTTTCGGATTCCGAACCGCAAGGGAGGACGGAACGTGTCAACGCCGGTACCGGGTCGCAGGGTGAGGGGGTCCACGGCGGGCCGTCCACTCATGGCTGCACTTGACTTGCTCGGTCGCCGATGGGCGCTTCGAGTTCTGTGGGAGCTACGGGAAGGTCCACTCGGGGCGAGGGCACTTCGAGCCAACAGCGACGACATGTCCTCCAGCGTGCTCTACGAGAGGCTTCGAGAACTCGTTGAAGCGGGACTGATTGAGCAAACAGAAGGACGAGAGTACGAGTTGACGAAGATTGGGCGAGCACTAGGTGATGCAATCGAACCGCTCGGGAAGTGGGCTCAACGTTGGTCGAAGGAAG
The DNA here is from genome assembly GCA_963764205.1 of uncultured Acidimicrobiales bacterium. Lineage (GTDB taxonomy): Bacteria > Actinomycetota > Acidimicrobiia > Acidimicrobiales > UBA8190 > Chersky-840. The sequence continues at coordinate 1,778,203 of CAVXRN010000006.1, read as the reverse complement.
TTGGCCCATGATGCCGGGTTTCTGTGAGCCCTCATGGGGCAGCCCGACCAACCTCAGGCCAATCGAGATCACCTGGACTCTGGCGGGCCACGCTCCGCCTGCCAGAACTGAGTCGGCTCGAAATGACGGGACCTAGCGCGAGCGATACGGAGTCCCTGACAGAACATCTCGGCTCTGCCAGAGGAGGGTCGAGCAGGCCCGGTATCACCCTGATCGGACGCCCGATTCTCGGCTTCGGACCGATGTGTGAGGGGCCAGTTCTGTGGCGCTCGGCCGGTGCCCTGGCCGAGTGCCTCGGTACGCCGCTCCTCGACTTCCCCGGCGGACGCAGCGGTTTCGCCGGCGATGCCATGGACGTCGCTACGGTACTCCCGCCGCCTGGCGTAGCCCGTGGAATTGCCGCCTACGGTATCCGCCTGATGGGTGTCGAAGGTGCGAACCGATGACTGACGATCCGAATGGGCGACGCTCGCCATTCTCACCGCCGGCCAAACCCCGGTTGACCGAACGAGACTGGCGTCCGTCCACTCAAGCGATTGTGGCCGGGCGCCCGATGCGCTGGCCCGATGCACCACTGAACCCACCGGTCGTCTTCGCTTCAACCTTTCATGCAGGTGGCCCGATCGCCTATGGGCGGGACGGGAACCCCACCTGGACGGCACTCGAAGATGTCATCAGTGTATTGGAAGGAGGATCGGCGGTCAGCTTTTCCTCGGGTATGGCTGCGGTGGCGGCCGTGTTCGAGCAGGTAGGCGTGGGCGGCACCATCGTGTTGCCCCGAGACGGCTACTACGGCACGAGGGCATTCTTCGATGCCGCAGTGCAGGGACGCTGGAACACCCGTCTGGTCAACATCTGGGATACCGAGGAGGTGATGGCGGCGTGTGAAGGGGCCGCACTTCTGTGGATCGAATCGCCGACGAACCCCAAGCTCGATGTGGCCGATATCCCAGCATTGTGCAAGGCGGCTCATGCGCTGGGCGTTCTGGTGGCGGTCGACAATACCTACATGACACCGCTGGGGCAGCTGCCACTCCGCCTTGGTGCCGACGTCGTCGTCCACAGTGTCTCGAAACTGCTTGCTGGACACGCCGATGTCGTGCTGGGTGCGGCCGTCGCGGCGCCGGGGTCGGACCTGTGCCTCGACCTGCGCCGGCATCGGTCCATGGCCGGCGCGATCCCCGGTCCGATGGAGGCTTTTCTGGCCCTGCGTGGCATCCGTACCTTGGCCCTGCGCTTTCGACAAGCCCAGGCAAACGCCGAGGAACTCGCTCGCCGGCTCGAATCTCACTCATCTGTCGTACGTGTCCGGTATCCGGGACTTCCCAGCGACCCTTGGCACGATCGAGCCTGCGCTCAAATGGAAGGCTTCGGCAACATGATCGCCGTCGAGGTGCAAGGGGGCCCAAGCGCGGCGGAGGCAGCCGCAGCTTCCACCCGGCTCATTGTGCACGCCACGAGCCTGGGCGGTATCGACACGTCGATCGAACGCCGTGCAAAGTGGCCGGGCGAGACCGCGCCTCCCTCGCTTCTACGGCTCAGCGTTGGTTGCGAGGACGTGGAGGACCTCTGGGCCGACCTAGACCACTCTCTTGCGATTGCCGCCAAGGTGGCCAAGGGCTTGGGGGTTGCAATCGACCTGCCCGCCTTGCGGCGGCGACGGCCGTAGCCGCAAGGCGACCTGATCCCGAGCGGAGCCGGGCCGCCTTGGCGTTGCTCCCCGAACTCTGAGTCGGCGGGGCTGCAGTTCGCCCGACCAGCGGGCTCGCGGACCGTCACTCCGGGATCGGTGGCGAAACCTCGGAACTAGCGTGGTCGACGTGGCGCTCGATGCGAAAATTCTCACGGTCTCGGAATCGGTCAGCACGGGAACCCGCGAGGACCGGTCCGGGGCCGCGGTGGCCACCGCGCTCACCCGAAGGGGCTTTCGTATTGTGGAACAACGAATCGTTCCCGACGGGGTTGCGCCGGTAGCAGCGGCACTGGCCGAGCTCTCGACGTCGTTCGCCGGCCTCGTCGTCACGACCGGAGGGACCGGCTTCTCCCCCACCGACCTCACACCGGAAGCCACCCGCACCGTCATCCAGCGAGATGCCCCGGGCCTGGCCGAGGCGATGCGCGCCGCCAGTCCACTCGGGCGTCTCTCGCGAGGCGTGGCCGGAACGGTCGGGAAGTGCCTGGTGCTCAACGTCCCCGGATCGCCCCGAGGGGCGGTGGAATCGATCGAGGCGGTGGCCGACGTCCTGACCCATGCCCTGGAGCTCCTGGCCGGGGGAAGGCCGCACTGAATCGGCCCATCCCGAGGGCCAACACAGGGCACCGATGCTTTTCGCCGGGAGCACGCCTTGTCAGCAAGGATAAATTCACCGACGTGACCGCTGTCCACCGACCTGCCCACACGGCAATGGGACCGCCCGGCTCGGTGAGAGAAGCCACCGCACGCCCCGGTGGCGTCCAATCGACCCTTCCGCTCCAGATCGAAAAGCTGCGCACCAACACCGAGAGACTCCCCCATGAGACCGTGTCATGACCCAAATCGACCTGGTCCCCCCTGAAGGCAGCGACTGGATCGCCGTCAGCGAGCTGCCGCTGTCGGTGGACCAGGCATGGTCGTGGACGGCTGTGCCCTCCTGCGGGGCGGTCGTGACGTTCTGCGGAACGGTTCGTGATCACTCAGCCGGGCGTCCCGGGGTCACCGCCTTGGAATACGAGGCGTATGTCGAACAGGTCGTACCCCGGCTCGATGCGGTCGCGCGTCTCGCTCGGGCCCAGTGGCCCGATATCGGGCGCCTGGTGCTCCTCCACCGTATTGGACACCTCGTCGTGGGCGACGTCTCGGTCGTCGTGGTGGTTTCGACACCACACCGACACCAGGCTTTCGACGCCGCCCGCTACTGCATCGACGCGTTGAAGCACTCGGTTCCCATCTGGAAGCGCGAGTCATGGGCGGGAGGATCTGATTGGAGCCTTTGCTCGCACACCATCGATGGCCTGGGCGCACCGGGAGAAGCACCGATAGCAGAACCGACACGATGATCCCTCTTGCGGAGGCTCGTCGTTTCGTCCTCGGATCGTGCACGGCCCTGGCGCCGCTCCCCCTGCCACTAGACAAGACCTTGGGTTGTGTGATCGGGGCACCGATCGTCGCATCCGAGCCCATCCCTCCCTTCACGAATTCTTCCATGGACGGCTATGCGCTCCGGGCCCAAGACACTCGCGGTGCGCCGGTACGTTTGGAGGTCGTCGGCTCGATCTTGGCCGGACATGGCGTCGACACCAGGGTGGGACCGGGCCAGGCGGCCCGCATCATGACCGGGGCACCAATCCCGCCGGGGGCCGACGCCGTTGTGATGATCGAGGAGACCCGGGTGACTGGCGCCTCGGTCACGATCGAGCGGGAGATTCAGGTCGACGACTTCGTGCGCCACGTGGGGCGCGACGTGTCGGAGGGTGATGTGATCGCCGACGCCGGGACGGTGCTCACACCGGCCCACCTGGGTGTCCTGGCCGCCCAGGGCGCGACTTCCGTGGTGGTGCATCCTCACCCGAGGGTCGGCGTGCTCTCCAGCGGCGACGAGCTAGTCGACGGCGCGACCCCCCTGGTCCCAGGCAAGATCCGTGACGCCAACCGGCATACCCTGCTCGCACTGGCCCGGCGCGAGGGTTGGGAATGTCACGACCTGGGGATCGTCGGTGACGACGAAGGCGCGCTCGTAGACGTCCTGACACATGCCGCTCGCACTTGTGACGCCATCGTCACCAGTGGTGGAGTCAGTGTGGGTGACCGCGACGTCGTGCGCATCGTCTTGGAGAAGCTCAGTGCGGGGACCATGCGGTGGATGCAGGTGGCGATCCGACCGGCGAAGCCGTTCGCTTTCGGCTTGCTGGCGGGTTCGGGCACTCCGGTGTTCGGCCTCCCGGGCAACCCGGTGTCGGCCATGGTGAGCTTCGAGCTGTTCGTCCGCCCTGCGTTGCGGATGATCGGCGGCCACCACTCCCTTGATCGACCACGCGTTGCCGCCGTCGTCCAAGAAGACGTCCCTCCACATCGCGATGGAAAACTTCACCTCCTGCGGGCCCGGGTCACACTCGACCGCCTGGGTAGGTGGCGGGTCACCACCGCCGACAAGCAGGAGTCACATCAGCTGCACGCCATGGCGATGTCCAACGGCCTCGCCCTCATCCCCGACGGCACCGGTGCCCGAGTCGGGGACCACGTCGACGTCATGCTCATCGATCCCGATCGCCTGGAGACCGAAGCGATGGACCCGTCGTGACGGCATCGGTCCCCGTAAGCATCTCGGTACGACCCCCGATCCGCGGACGCGATCGAGCCTCGGCGGCAGCCAACGTCCCCGCACCGTCGGAGGGCTCCCTGGTCGATGGGCACGGGCGGATGCACAGCGACCTCCGCATTTCAGTCACGGACCGTTGCAACTTGCGCTGTATCTACTGCATGCCCGAGGAGGGGATGACCTTTCGTCCCGGAGACGAGCTCCTGACCTTTGACGAGATCGCTCGGGTGGCAAGGGTCGCCCGAGCACTGGGTGTCACTTCCGTACGCCTCACCGGGGGGGAGCCCCTGGTCCGGGAGGGGCTCTCAAGGCTGATTGCCCGCCTGGCGGACATCGGGTTCGAGGATCTCGCTCTGACCACCAACGGTACGCGTCTCGCCAAGCAGGCCCGGACCCTTGCATCCGCCGGCTTGCGCCGCGTCAACATCAGTTGTGACTCCCTGCGACCGGAGCGGTTTGCTGCCATTCGAAGGCGCGGCGAACTCAATGTCGTACTCGACGCCATGACGGCGGCCGAGACCGCGGGCCTTGCTCCGGTCAAGGTCAATGTGGTGCTCCTACGAGGGCTCAATGACGACGAAGTGGTCGATTTCGCGTCCTTCGCCCGCACCACCGGTCGGGTGGTCCGGTTCATCGAGTTCATGCCGCTGGACGCCGACCGCATGTGGGACCGAAATCGGCTCGTCTCGGGCCGTGAGGTCTTCGACAGAATATCGAAGGTCTGGCCCCTCGAGCCGGTATCCGACGCCGACAGTCCGGCACCGGCGGAGCGTTTCCGCTTCTGCGATGGCGGAGGGGAGATCGGGTTGATCTCGAGTGTCACCGAGCCCTTCTGCGGAGCGTGCAATCGTCTCCGTCTCACGGCTGATGGAGCGCTCCGCAACTGCTTGTTCACTAACGAGGAGACCACGGTACGCGATTTGTTGCGTGGAGGAGGCACCGATAGCCAGCTGGCTCAGTGCTTGCGTGACGCGGTGGGAGCAAAACTCCCGGGACATGGGATCAATGAGCCGGGATTTCTCCGGCCGCTCCGGTCCATGTCGATGATCGGGGGCTGACAGTGGCGCGTCTGCGTCTGTTCGGACCGGCCCGAGAGGCGGCGGGTACCGCCGACGTCGTGTTACGGGGTGCCAGCGTCGGGGGGATACTCATCGCAGCACAAGAGCGATTCGGCGACGATTTTGCGCGGATCGTGGCGGGTTCCACCGTCTGGCTCAACGGCCAGGCTGTCGAGCCAGACGCGACGGTCACTGACAACGATGAGGTCGCCATCCTCCCGCCTGTCTCAGGAGGATGATGAGCAACCGTCGCGCACCGCCGGGCGACAACGATCACCTCACCGACACGCTCACCCATATCGATGAGTCCGGTCAGGCCCGCATGGTGAACGTCACGGCCAAGCCGGTGACGAGCCGGATCGCCGTGGCCCGATGCGTCGTCCGCACGTCGGCCCACGCACCCGATGTCCTGGGACGGCACCGCGGAGGAGTCGACATCGTCGAAGCGGCGCGATTCGCCGGCGTACAGGGGGCGAAGCAGACAGCCTCTCTCATCCCCCTGTGCCACCCGCTCAACCTCCAACGGGTGAGCGTGGAGGTAGAGGTGCAGGCCCATGTCGTCACGATCAGCGCATTGACGGAGCTCGACGGTCGCACCGGTGTCGAGATGGAGGCGCTCACGGCCTGTGCGGTCGCCGCCCTCGCCCTTCTCACCGTGCTGCTGGACGTGGACCCGGCTGCATCGATCGATGAGCTGACGGTCTGGCACAAGTCGGGAGGTCGCTCAGGAGACTGGGGGCGCACCGACCGGGGCGAGCCCGAGGCGCACCCGTCGACGTTGACAACGGCAGCCGACTCGAATCGGTCGCACTGACCCCGCCGGTGTCGGAGGTGCCGCGCACCTGATGCCCAGCGGTCCCGCTCTTGCGGCGACAGATCGCATGTGCGAGGAATCCAGCCACTTTTTCTTGTCTCTGGAGCAAAAAACTCGTACTCTCGCCGCAGATACGGCAAGGCACGGGAGGCCAGCGACGGACCATGGAACCTGCATCTGGCCCCTCTCGCACCGTCCGTCCCCACAAGAGCCTTGGACGCCCCATGGCGGTCGGGATGTTGACGGCCCTTCTCACGACGACGGTCGCTGGCTGCGCGGCCAACTCTGATTCGCATGCTGGCACCCCGGCCAAGGCTTCGGGTCCGGTCGACGTGCTCTATGCCGGGTCGTTGCTCGACCTGATGCAGCAACAGATCAGCCCCGCGTTCACAAAGGCAACCGGGTACACCGTGAGCGGCTTCTCGGCCGGGTCGACAGCCCTGGCCAGCGAGATCAAAGGCGGGACCCAACAAGGTGACGTGTTCATCAGCGCCTCTCCGGCGGTCAACACCACCCTGGAGGGATCGGCCAACGGGGACTGGGTGTCGTGGTACACCGAGTTCGCGCGCTCTCCCCTGGTGCTGGGCTATAACCCCAACTCTGCGTTCGCCCGCGATCTTCGGACCAAGCCTTGGTACGAGGTCGTGGACCAACCCGGCTTCTTGCTCGGACGGACCGATCCCGCCACCGATCCGAAGGGTGTGCTCGCCGTCGATGCCCTGAACCAAGCCGCCACCGAGTACTCGGTGCCGGCGCTCACATCGTTGGCGGCGTCGCCCTCGAACGTCTTCCCAGAAACGACGCTCGTCGGCCGCCTCCAGGCGGGCCAGCTCGACGCTGGTTTCTTCTACGGCGTCGAGGCGGCAGCGGCACACCTCAAGACCGTGGGTCTCGTGGGAACCAGCTTGGCCGGTCAATACACCCTCACCATCCTCAACCGATCTGCCCACCCGGCAGCCGCCCGCGCCTTCGTGGCGTTCCTTCTCGGGCACCATGGCCAGGAGATCCTCAAGGCCAACGGCGTCGAGCCCATCACGCCACCGAAGGTCACCGGGAAATCGTCCGTCCCCGTCAGCCTGAAAGCGATCTTGCCCTAGTGCGGTGGGCGCGAGCCAGGACTCCCCTTCCTTGGCTAGGCGGCCTCCTCGCCCTGTACCTGGCCTTCCCGCTCGTCGCCTTCGGCATTCGCTTCGTCGGCACCGCCAATCGGGGCTTTCACGCACCGGGACTGTTCCCATCGCTGTACGTCTCTCTGGCGTGCGCCACCATCTCGTTGACCCTCATCACCGCCTTTGGAATCCCTCTGGCCTACCTCCTCGCACGGTCGACGAGCGGCCTGAGCTCGGTCGTGGGACTGGTGGTCCGAGTACCCCTGGCGCTCCCCCCGCTGATGAGCGGGATCGTGCTCATCTACCTCGTGGGTCCCTACACGTTTCTGGGCCGGCTGTTCGGCGGGCACCTCACCGACTCGCTCACCGGCATCGTGCTGGCACAGACGTTTGTGGCCGCTCCGTTCCTGATCGTCGCCGCCAGTGCCGCCTTCGGCTCCGTGGACTCGGCGCTGCTGGACATGGCTGGCACCCTTGGGCACTCCGACACGTCGCGCTTTCGGCGCGTGGCGCTCCCGCTGGCGGCGCCGGGCATCAAAGCGGGCATGCTCCTGGCATGGCTGCGCGCCTTCGGCGAATACGGTGCCGTGGTCATCCTGGCCTACAACCCCTCCTCCCTGCCCGTCTACACCTACAACCAGTTCAGCGGGACCGGGCTCACCAACACCTTGGCCCCTACGGCGTTGGCCATTGCGGTCGCCGTGGTCGTGGTGGTGCTGAGCCGAATCCGACTTGACACACACGCCCGGCGCTCCGTCACGGTGCCCGGACCTCGGGCCCCCGAAGCGGTACCCCCGAGACCAGTCGGTTTTGCCATCGACCATCACGTCGGTGCGTTCCATCTCGCACTCGCCCACCGGTCGACGGCGAATCACGTGGCGGTCGTCGGTCCTTCGGGATCGGGCAAGTCGACACTCTTGCGCTGTCTGGCCGGGCTGTACGGCGCCGATCCCGGTCCCGTCTGGTTCGGCGATACGGCAGTGCACGATGTGCCCGTCGAGCAGCGTCGGGTGGGCTATGTCGCGCAAGGATTCGCCCTGTTCCCCCACCTCACCACGTGGCAGCACCTCCTCTTCGCCACCGGTGCCACGCCCCAGACCGCGGCGTACTGGCTGGCGCACCTTCGCCTCGAGGGCTTGGAAGACCGCTATCCGTCAGAGCTGTCCGGAGGACAGCGACAACGGGTGGGCCTGGCCCAGGCCCTGTGCCGATCCCCGGACCTGCTCCTCCTCGACGAACCGCTCTCAGCTCTCGACGCCCCGGTTCGCCACGAGCTTCGACGTGAACTTCGCAAGCTTCAGCGCGACACCGGTCTCGCCACGGTGCTCGTGACCCACGACCCCGAAGAAGCCGCCTTCCTCTCCGACGAGGTGATCGTCCTCTGTGAGGGCCGAGCTCTGCAGTCGGGGACCTGTCGCTCGGTGTTCACCCGGCCTGCGTCGCCCGACGTGGCCCGGCTGCTCGGGATCCCGAACCTGCACGGTGGCGTCATTGTCAGCGGTGGAGCCATCGATGTGCACGGTGCGCTGATCTGGGTCGAGCCCACCACCTTGGCACCAGGCACGCCGGTGCTGTGGAGCGTTCGACCCGAGCATGTGACCGTCTCGGCGTGGGATGAGTCCGGTGAGCCCATCGGTGTGGGCCACGGCACCACACTGACGGCCACGCTCACCGACATCGCCGACATCGGCACCTCGGTCGACCTGTTTGTCGCCCTCACCGACGATATCGAGCTCGAAGCCCGCACCCATGCCCGCGTCGATCTCGAGGTGGGCGACCGGTGCCGCATCGAACTGTCGGCTGCATCGGTATCGCTCTGGCCCAACGCCGGGGCGTCGCCGGGTACGCATCGTGCACCACCCTTGGACAACGAGCGGGCGTGATCGACGAGGAGCGCCCATGCCTCGACCCGAGATCAGATCTGGGCGGGAATCTCGACGCCGACGTTGGTGGCCTTCACCACAGCATCAGCCACCACGCCGGGGGCCAACTCCAGTTCGTCGGCCGCCTCGCGGGTGATGAGGGCCACGAATCGATGGGGCCCCGCCTGGATCTCGACCTGGGCGGCCACTTTGTCCTTCACCACCCGCGTCACGATCCCGAGGAAGCGGTTACGGGCAGACTGCCGTCGGGGCTGGGCCGGCGTATGGTCGCCGGCCATCTCGATGGCGAGCCGAGCCAGATCTGCACCCTCCACATAGCGGCGGCCTCCCACACCAACCGTCGCCTTGATTCGACCGGCGTCGACCCATCTCCTCATGGTGTCAGGGCTCACGCCCAGCAACTCGGCGGCCTGACCGATGCGGTACTCCACCACAGACAGAGGGTAACTCGAAAAAGAGACCGTCGAGGCCACAGAAGGCCCGATCTCGGACAGTGCGCACGGACCAACCACCGCTCGACCCATCGGTGGACGATCCTCTAGGTCTTGGTACGACGCCGAGTGCGAACCTGGTGGCCGGTTTCGCCGGCTCGAACCATCGCCTCTTGTGTGATGGGCCCGTCGCGCCCGTGTGCTCGGCCGAGATGGCGCGGCGCCGACCCGCCGGCGTCTCGGTCGGTACAAGCCGGAAGCACAAAACAAATTCGGGTCCCGCCCGCAGCGGGAGGTTCCGCCCAGATGCGTCCACTCTGGGCGTCGATCAGGCCTCGGGCAATCGCCAGGCCCAACCCCGCACTCCCGTCGGCCGGAGAGCGAGCGGCATCGGCACGGAAGAACGGCTCGAATACCCTCTCCATCGAGTCCGAGGCGATCCCCGACCCGGTGTCCTCCACCGAGACGAAGACTGCGTCAGCCCCGGTGGTGAGAGACAGCACGACCTTCCCGCCCGCAGGCGTGTAACGAAGCGCATTGGTCACGAGGTTGGCCAGCACTCGCTCCACCTTGTCCGGCGCACAGTACGCCACGACCTGCTCATCATGAATGGCGACGGCGAGCCCGATCGCACGAGCCCGTGCCTCGAGCTCGAATCGTCGGACGCACGAGCGGACCAGATCGACCATGTCCACTGCGCTCAGCTCGATGGTGATGGCACCCGAGTCGATGCACGCCAGCTCGAAGAGATCGTCCACCAGAGAACCGAGCAACCGTACCTGCCCCTGCAGAGCCTCCATGTAGTGGCTGGAGTCGATGACGCCGTCGTCGATCGCCTCCAGCATGGCCTGGAGCGACGTGATCGGTGCTCGGAGATCGTGACTCGCCCACGCGATCAACTCCCGCCGGCCGTCGAACACCGTTTCGAGATGCTCGGCCATGGCATTGAACGACCGGGCGAGTTCGGCGATTTCGGCCGGCCCCTGGACCGGTGCTCTCTCGCTGAGCTCCCCCTGGGTCAGCCGGACCGACGCTTCGCGCACGCGCTCGAGCGGACCGATGATGTTGCGCGTCAACACCAGAGCCATGGCCAAGCTCACTGCGCCTGCCGCGACCGAGACCGCGACGACCTCGCCTTCAGCGCCGGTGGGCAACATCACGGCGCCCGACAGCAGGACTGCCCCGAGGGGAAGGACCACGGCCAGGAGCGCCAACGCCGCAAGCTGAAGGCGGACCGACGACAGCGTGCGCAGGAGTGCTCCGGCTAGGACACCGACGGCGAGGGTGGCCCCGGCCACGATCAGTGCGTTGACGATCATGGCTCGAACCGGTAGCCGACACCCCACACCGTCGTAATGATCCGGGGCTCCGAGGGATCTACCTCGATCTTTTCGCGCAGGCGTCGGATGTGGACGGTCACGGTGCTCGTCCCCACGCCCGGCGCCGTCTCATATCCCCACACCTGGGCCATGAGCTGCTCTCGCGAGAACACCACCCGGGGGTAGCTGGCCAGACACCACAGCAGCTGGAACTCCTTCACCGTCAAGCCCAGGGGCACGCCCCCCCGGGTCACCTCACGCGTTTGGGAGTCGATGGTCAATCCTCCGACACTGAGCTGCGATGCGACCGGGGGGTGGAGTCGGCCGGCGCGTCGAAGGATCGTCTTCACCCGCACCATCAGCTCACGGGGAGAGAAGGGCTTGACGAGATAGTCGTCAGCACCGAGCTCCAGGCCCGTGATGCGGTCCTGCTCCTCACCGCGCGCGGTCAGGAGGATCACGGGCATGTCACTCGACGCCCGGATCCACCGGCACAGCTCCAGCCCATTGACGTCGGGCAGCATGAGATCGAGGATGACGAGGCTGGGAGCATCTCGGCTGATCGCCTCCCGCGCTCGGGCGCCGTCTGGGGCCTGACGAGCGAGGAATCCCTCTCGGTCGAGGTAGCGGACGACCACGTCGCGCACCACCGCTTCGTCATCGACCACCAGCACGCTGTGCACCGCGCCCATGCTAACGGTGGCGTTGGCGCCGCCGAGGGTCGCCGTCTCGCCCCCGCCCGCCGGGGCTGCGCCCCAGGGTAGGCAGTGGGAAGAAGTTGACGATTCGTAAGGAAGTTTGCACCGCTCGGTCCGAGCCGCAGCACTACTCTCGCTCTGTGCCTGACGCACGCCCTGGGGCACGACGAGGACGGCCTCGACGGCGCGGCATGGTCGTGCCTGATCTCACACATCGGCTCGGCGCGGGGCGGGCCAGGGTCGCCGCTGTCGTAGCCGAAGGCTCCGATCGGGCCGAGCACGCGGCGCAAGGAATCGAGCAGCACTTCGAGAGCTCCATCCACGACGAGTGGGTGGCGTCGATCCTGGGCGTTTGCCTGGGCGTGGCGTTCAGCGTCTGCTTCGTGACCGGACTCGTCGACTATCTGGCGCAACATCCACCCCACTGGTTTCACCTTCCCACGTCCCCGGTCAACTTCTTCCGCGTCACCCAGGGTGTTCATGTCATCACTGGGATCGCCGCCATCCCACTGCTGCTGGCCAAGCTCTGGACCGTCTGGCCCAAGTTGTTCTCGTGGCCCCCGGTGCACAATGTCGCCCACGCACTCGAACGACTCAGCCTCGTCGCTCTCGTGGGTGGATCGCTGTTCCAACTCCTCACCGGCGTCGCCAACATCGCGTACTGGTATTCGCCCATGCCGTTCTTTTTCCCCACGGCCCACTTCTGGACCGCCTGGATCGTGATCGGCGCCCTCGTCATCCATATCGGAACCAAGGGGGTCGTCGCCCGGCATGCCTTGGGCCGCGGGGCGACTGACGAGGCTGCCACCACGGTCGCAACGAGCAGCGTCCCGGCGCCAACAGATGCAGAGCGGCGGTCTGCGCCGCCGGACCGGGGTGGGCTGACGCGTCGGGGATTCGTGGCGACGATCATGGGGAGTGCCGCCGTCCTCGTCGTCACCGTGGCGGGCGAGACCGTGGCACCGCTTCGCCGCCTGGCGCTACTCGCACCGCGCAACCCGGTAGTCGGACCGCAGCACCTCCCCGTCAATCAGAGCGCGATCGAAGCCGGGGTCACGACGTCAGCCGTCGATCCGGCCTATCGACTCGAGGTCACCGGCAACTGTCGAACGCCTCGCACCTTCACCGTGGCCGATCTGCAGGCCCTCCCCGAGCGCGCCGCCGGGTTGCCGATCACCTGTGTCGAAGGGTGGAGTGCGGCCGCATCGTGGCGCGGGATCTCGTTGCCGTACCTTCTCGCACTCGTGGGCGCGCCGCCCCAGGCACGGGTGCGGGTGGAGTCGCTGGAGTCCGCTGACCGGCTCTACTCGAGCTCGATCATCGACCCGGAGCACGCCGAGCACCCCGACACCCTGCTGGCGCTCGAGCTAAACGGCGCGCCCCTCGACATCGATCACGGGTACCCGGTCCGTCTCATCGCGCCGGACAGACCCGGCGTCCTCCAGACGAAGTGGATCTCCAAAGTGGTCGTGCTATGACCGACCCCGGCCCGACGCCGAACGAGTCCGGTGGTGACGAGCTCGACCGCGCGGCGGGTCACGACGGCGACGACACGGCTTCCGCCCGCGTCCACCATGAAGTCCACACGCCCGACGAGGCCGGCACACCCGAGGACGCCGTCGCAGGCGACGCCGTCATACCCGGGGACCAGGTCGCAACCCGTGCCACCGTCTCCAGCGCAGCACGCAGCACGTCGGGCAGCGCCCCTCGCACCGTGGTGGTGGAGCGGGCGCAGAATCCGGGGCCGCTTTTCTGGCTGACGCTCGGATTGGGATGGGGGATCATCGGGTTCGGGATCCACGGCATCGTGTCCAACTGGGCGGCGGCGAATCCGCCCGTCGTTCTGCGCACGGTGGTCGGGCTCAATGTGCTGAACGACGCCCTGGTGGCGCCGGCGTTGGTCGCAGTAGCGTTCGCGTGTCGGAGACTCCTGCCGCGCTGGTCTCTGGTCGCAGTGCAAATCGGCCTGATCGTCACGGCTGTGGTCGTCCTCTACTCCTATCCGCTCGTCGGTAGTTGGGGAAAGTCGACGAGATCGGGTACAAGCCGGCTGCCATGGAACTACGCCCACAACCTCGAGATCGTGCTCGTCGTGATCTGGATGGCATGTGCGTTGCTGGCAGCGTGGTCGTGGCACCAGAGCCGATTGCGCCGGACTTGAGCTCGATACCAGCTCCCCGTCCACTCTGGGTCCGGCTTGGCAGGGTGGGCGTTGTCGTCGCCGCCCTCATCCCGATCGCCCTGTACGTGGGCATCGCGCTGCGCCAACTCGGCTACCCCTACGAGCTCGAGTGGATGGAGGGCGGATCGGTCGAGATCGTGGGGCGGATCCTCCACGGTCAAGCCATCTATGTAGCTCCGTCGTTGCATTACGTCCCGTATACCTATCCACCGCTCTACTTCTGGGTCTCGAGTCTTGTGGCCCACCTGAGCGGGCTCAGTTTCTTGCCGCTGCGCCTCGTCTCGTTCGGATCATCCCTGGGATGCTTCGCCCTCTTGTTCTGGATCGTCCACCACGAGACCCGCGACGTTGTGGCCGGCTTGGTGGCTGCCGGGCTCTTCGCCGCCACCTACCAAGTCGGTGGCGCATGGCTCGATATCGGACGTGTCGATTCGTTGTGGCTCGCGTTCTTGCTCCTGGCGGTTGCCATCGCACGAAGGGCCGAGTCGTGGCAGCGAGGCGTGTGGGTGGGGTTGGTGCTTTCGGCCGCCTTCCTGACCAAGCAGTCAGCACTCCTCGCGGCAGGTCCCCTCGTGATCTACCTCGTGGTGCGCCGGCCCCGGGTCGGGGCGGCGGCTCTGGGCACGTGGGCAGTCGTGGTCGTGGGGTCCACGTTGGTGCTCAATGCCACGAGCCACGGGTGGTACGACTACTACGTCTTCAGTGAGCTGCTCCATCAGGCGACCGACTCCTCGGTCTGGTGGCGCTTCGTGCCCGGTGACCTGATCGGTCGAGTGGGATGGATGCTCGGTTTAGGGGTCGTGGGCCTGATCGTGTCACGGGACCGCACTGTGATGTCCACAGCCCGGGGTTTCTGGGTGACCGTGGCGGCGGGCTTTGTCGGGGTGTCATGGGTCTCGCGTGCGCATGTGGGTGGCGGCCAGGATGTCCTCATCCCCGCCTTCGCCGCACTGTCGCTCCTGGGCGGGCTCGGGTATGCGGCCGTGCTGAGGCGCTATGCCACCTACGGCGCGCCGGTCGGCCTTCTTCTCTTCACCGTCCTCGTCCTCCAACTGGCCTGGATCGGGGGGCACCCTTCACACCTTGTGCCCACGCCCGCCGACCAGCGCGCCGGCCAACGCTTCATCGCCATGGTGGCGTCCACCCCCGGTCAGGTCATCGTCCTGGACCATCCGTGGTACGACTCGCTGGCCGGGAAACAATCGTGGGCTCAAGACGAGGCCATGCACGACGTGCTACGCGCCGGTCCGAGCCAGGCCAAGACGGACCTGCTCAGGAGCATCAGCCAATCGCTCGCATCACCGCGGGTGACCGTCGTCTACGCCGATAGCGACAGCATCGATCCGGCCATCGGCACGTCGCTCGACCGGTACTTCCGTGTGAGCAGGCGGCCGGTCTTCTCCTGCTACCGATGCTTCTTCCCCGTCACCGACGTGGCGTTCCGCCCCTACCTGCGCTACGTGCGGCGCTGACGGGCGGATCGATCGATACACGCGAACCAGCGCCCACCGGCCGCCCAGGACTCCTCCACCCGGAATCCGGTGGCCGAGGCCAGCCGGGCAGCGTCGTCGATCGAGACCACCGACCACGAAAACCACGGCCCGACGCTCCCCGAGGTCTCGATGCGCACCGTGAGCGACTCGCTCGGCACACCCGGCGCTTGTGTCTCTACGAGGAGGCGACCATCGGACCTGAGCAACTCCGCGACGCGGTGCAAAAGGGCGACGGGGTCTCCCCCGATCCCCACGCTTCCGTCGAGCAAGAGCACCGAGCGCCAGCGGCCGCGCCTCGGAAGGTGATCGAAGACCGAACGCTGCAGGACCGGAGCTCCCCATCCCCGTGCCAGCGCGACCGCGGTAGGGGAGATCTCGACCCCCAGAGCGTCGACGCCGCGATCTCGCAGGGCCCGGACCAAGCGACCAGGCCCGCAGCCGACGTCGAGGACCGGTCCGCCCACCCGGTCGAGGAGTGCCTCGTCCACCTCGTCGGCTGCGGTCATCCACCGCCGGACGTCGATCTCGAGCACGCGTCCGTCCTCCACCCGAAGCCTCGACGAGGCGACAAGGGTCTCAGCCACGCCGGCCCACGAGGTTCTCGTCCATCGCTTGGGCGCTTGGGGCCACCGTCGTCGTCCCCGGCACGGCCAAGGCGCTCGCCATGGGCCTCACGAGGGCGGCAAATCGTGTCGCTGGCGCCAAATCGGCCACGACGAGAGCGTCGACGATTTCGTCGACGTCGCGAAGTCCATGGATCAACCTGCACGAAACACCGAGGGCTCCAAGGCGCGCGAGCTGTGCGGCACAGGTGCGGCTCGTGCTCATCGGGACCTGGTCGAACAGCCCCGCCACGGGACGGCGGACACCGATGGCCCAGTAGCCTCCGTCGTCGGCCCGTCCGAGCACAGCGGTGGGAGGGTCGCCCCCGCCGACCGGGCCCCGCAGCATCGGCTCGACGGCCCGGTCGAGATCGGGGCCCCGGATCTGCGGGGTGTCCATCCCGATCACGAGTACCGGGAGTGGTGCCCGGGCCCACGCATCGTCGATGGCCCCAGCGAGGCGCACCCCGAAGTCGCCATCGCGTTGGGCGATCACGTCGAAGCCGGGCCGGCACCAATCCCCAGGGTTCCCCTCGAGCGCCAGCACCCGGTGACGAGCACGGCTGGCGCTCACGGCGTCCATCGTGTCGAGGAGGGCGGCTCGTGCCAGCGCCGCGGCTTGGCCGTGAGTCAACGGTGGGCACAGCCGTGTCTTGACCGCACCCGCGACCGGTTCTTTCGCCATGACCACAACCTGGAAGCCACGCTGGCCCCGCCGATCAACGAGCCGGGCCGTCATCGCAACAGAGCCGCCATGTCGCCGACCGCCTGCAGTGTGCCCTTGACCGTCCCGGTCACCTTGGACCGGCCCGTGCGCGGCCGGTATGGGACGGGGACCTCGTCGACCCGCCAGCCCACCCGATGGGCTCGGAGGACCATTTCGAGCGGCCAGCCCGAGCGCCGGTCGTTCATGCCCAGCGCGAGCAGTGCCGTCCGGCCCGCCGCTCGCATGGGCCCGAGGTCAGACAGGCACAAGGTGGTCCGGCGGCGGACCTCGGCCATGAGGAATCGGTTGGCGAGACGGGCGTGGATCGGCCACGCTCCCCGCTCGGCCTGCCGGGCGCCCAGCATGAGGTCGACCTCCCCCCGCACCACCGGCCCGGTGACCCCGGGGAGGTCGAGGGGGTCGAGCGAGCCGTCGCCGTCCATGAAACACACCACGTCGTCCTCGGCCGCCCGCAGTCCGGCCCAGCAGGCCGAGCCGAACCCTCGAACGGGTTCCGTGACCACCTGGGCACCCAGCCGTGTGGCGATCGCCCCTGAGCCGTCGGTCGAGCCGTTGTCCACAACGATGGGGCGGAAACCGCTCGGCATGCGACGCAGGACCCAGGGCAGCGCCCCCGCCTCGTCCAGCACCGGCACGATTACCTCGGGCATGGAGGCAAGGTAGCGAGGCGGACCGAGGTCGTGTCGTTTGAATCGCTTACAAATCACTAACTTTCCGCTCCCGAGAGGTCGTGAGCCCGGGCGGAGGGCTGGGCCGGCGATAACCTCGCTGCGTGCGCGGTCTCCGGGGTCCCGCCGCTGCTCGCAACCTTGGCGTCAGCACGATGAGCACGACATCGTGAGGGTCCTCGTGACCGGCGGTTCGGGCTTCATCGGATCGCACGTGGTCGACGCGCTCATCGAATCCGGTCACCACGTGGTCGTGCTCGACCGTCGACCAGCCGCGCACGAGAATCATGAGGCGCACTACGTTCTGGGTGATGTCCGGGACCCCGACTGTTGGGGGCGTGTACTTCCCGGCATCGACGCCATCAGCCACCAAGCGGCGAAGGTGGGTCTGGGGCGACACTTCTCCGACGTCACCGACTACGTCCACGACAACGACGTCGGCACGGCGGTCATGCTTCGGGCTCTGGACCAGGTCGGATTCATGGGCCGGGTGGTCCTGGCGGGAAGCATGGTCGTCTACGGAGAAGGGTGCTACCGCTGTGCCGGGTGTGGTCCGGTGCGTCCCGGCCCGAGATCGGTGGAGCGACTGGCGGCTGGCATGTTCGAGCCGCCGTGTCCGGCGTGCGGCCGCGATCTCGTCTCCGAAGCGGTGAGTGAAAGTGCCCCCGTCGACCCGCGCAACGTCTATGCGGCCACAAAGGTTCACCAAGAGCACCTCGTTGCGGCCTATGGCCGCGTCTCGGGTGCACCGGTGATCTCGTTGCGGTACCACAACGTGTTCGGCCCCCGGTGCCCGACCGACACCCCGTATGCCGGTGTGGCGAGCCTTTTCGTCGGCGCGCTCCGACAGGGCCAGCCGGCCCGGGTCTTCGAGGACGGACAGCAACGCCGCGACTTTGTCCACGTCCGAGATGTCGCTCGGGCCAACCTTCTCGCGCTCGAGGCCGAGCCGGGGGTCACCGGCGCATTCAACATCGCCAGCGGCCAGCCCCACACCATCGCCGACCTGGCCCACGCGCTGGCCGACGCGCTGGCTCCGTCGGGACCTGGACCGGTCGTGACCGGAGAATGGCGACTGGGTGATGTCCGTCACGTCGTGGCCTCGGCCGCACGGGCGAATCGAGAACTCGGATTCGACGCTCGAATCTCCTTCGACCAAGGCATGGCGGAGCTGGCTGGTCTGTCCTCAGCCATCGACTGACGCGATGTTCGGCTCCTGTCGTTGAAGCTCTTTCCCTGATGTTCGCCTCCATCGGTCGCTTCGCGATCCGGTACCGGTGGGCGGTGGTGGTGGGCTGGTTGGGGATTACCGCCGCTGCGGTCATGGGTCTCCCCTCGCTCGGCAGTGTGATCCGCAACGACAACACGGCGTTTCTCCCCCGCACCGCGCCCAGCATCGAGGCGGCACAGCTCGCCGCACCCTTCCTCCTCGGAGGGCAGCTCTCGGGAACCATCGTGGCCGAGCGCAACGGCGGTCCGCTCACCCTCGCCGACCAGCAGGCCGTCGGGCGCATCGAGGCCCGAGCTCGACAAATACCCGACGTGACCTCGGTACACGACGCGGCCGTGTCGATCGATGGGGAGCTGCGCACCGCCGTGGTGGCGTTCTCGTCGCACACCCAAGGAGGCGGGCGGGCCGCAGCGGCTGCCGTGGCACGCATCCGCGCCACCTTTCGAGCCGCACCGACCGATCTCTCGGTCTATCTGACCGGCCTCTTACCGGAGCTGGTCGACCAGCAACACGCGGCCACCCAGACGGCCACGCAGGTCGAGCTCATCTCGGTCATCTTCATCCTGGTCCTCCTGGGGATCGCCTTTCGCTCGCTCCTCGCTCCGTTGGTGACCCTGGCACCCGCCGGTTTGGCCCTTGCCTTGGCCAGTCCGATCATCGCCGAGTCGGCCAAGGTGGGCACGGAGGTCTCGTCGTTGATGCAACTGCTCCTGACCGCACTCGTCCTCGGAGCGGGGACCGACTATTCGCTCTTTCTCATCTTCCGGTATCGAGAGAACCTGCGCCGCGGTCTGGAGCCGCGCCGGGCCCTGGAGGGTGCGGTGAAACGCGTGGGTGAGTCCATCACGTTCTCGGCCGCGACCGTCATCGCCGCGCTTCTGAGCCTGGTGCTGGCCAGCTTCGGGTTGTACCGCAGCGTCGGTCCAGGACTCGCGATCGGCATCATCGTCGTCCTCATCGTCGATCTCACGTTCTTCCCCGCCCTGCTGTCCATTCTCGGTCGGTCGGTCTTCTTTCCCTCGGTCCTGGGCCCGAGTGAGGTTGTCCGCGGACGCTGGGGAAGGGTGGCGGTCCGCGTCATCGGCCACCCCGTGGTCGCTCTGGCCACCGGCACGGCCGTCTTGTTGGGCCTCGCCGGCTTCCTCGTCTCCTACGCACCCTCGGGTTTCAATCCCGGTGGGTACATCACCGGTTCGGATTCGCAGCTGGGCGAGGCCGCCCTCGAGTCCCACTTCGGAGCGGCGGTGCTCGGAAGCACCGACGTCGTCTTCCACATACCCACTCCGGCGTGGGCCGACCCCTCGGTCATCGCCCAGGGCGAATACGGGCTCGACTCGACCGGACTGTTCACGTCGCTTTCCGACGCGTTGACGGCCGGGGGGTTGCGCATCAGACCCGACGGGCTCGGCTACGCCTATCGACATCTCGGACCGCCCGGCGATCTTCCTCCGCTCCCCCCGCCGGGGTCCGAGGTCCCGACGGCCTTCTACAACGCCTACCGTGCCACCGCGCAGTTCATCACTCCCGATGGCCACAGCATCTTGTACCGAGTGTCGTTACGGGCCGGGTCGCCCGGGAGCACCGCTGCTCTGCAGGCCATTCCCGCCATCCGTGGGGCCGTCGCGACCGTGGCCACCGAGATCGGAGCAACGGCGAACGGGGTGGTCGGTCAGGCCCCGGGGGCGGCGGACGTGAGCACGATCTCAGGCTCGGACATCGTGCGCATCGTGCCGGTGGTCCTTGTCGTGCTGACCCTGCTCCTGGCGCTCGTACTGCGGTCCCTGATCGCGCCGCTCTATCTCGTGGCGAGTGTCTTGCTCTCGTATCTTGCGTCTCTGGGTTTTGCCGTTCTGGTCTTTGTCGTCGCCGGTCACGGCCTCGGCATCAACTTCACGCTCCCCTTCTTCATGTTCGTCTTCATCATGGCGTTGGGAGAGGACTACAACATCCTCGTCATGACGCGGATTCGAGAAGAGGCGGGGCGCGCACCTTTGCCGGCCGCCGTGGCCACCGCAGTGGGCAGCACAGGAACCACGGTGACGTCAGCCGGCCTCGTCTTGGCCGGGACGTTCGGTGTCCTCGCCATCACCACGTCGGGCCAGATCCGTCAAATCGGTATTGGTCTGGCGTTCGGAATCCTCCTCGACACCTTTGTGGTGCGAACGCTCTTAGTCCCGTCGGCAGTCGTCTTGGTGGGACGATGGAACTGGTGGCCATCGCGTCGATTCCACCAGCCCGAACCCATAGCGGGCAATGGGCCCTAGTCGTGCACCGCCAGCACCCCGTCGAACAGACTGTGGCGATTCTGAAGAGTTGGGAGGCAGAAGGTGCGAGTCGGCATCATCTCGGGGTCAGGCACATACGAATGGCCCCTGCTGGAGAGCCCGAGTCAGGCCCTCAGTCACACTCCCCACGGGGACGTGACCCTCACCACCGGGCGGATGGCGGGTGTCGAAGTGGTGCACTTGGCCCGCCACGGAAAAGACCACCGTCATCTATCGAACCACGTCGATCACAGGACCAATATCGCGGCGTTGCTCGATGCCGGGGTCGATTGCCTGGTGTCGACCACGGTGTGTGGAGCCGTCGACCGTGAGGTGGAGCTTGGTTCGATCGTGATCTTCGACGATCTCTACTTTCCGAGCAACCGACTGCCCGACGGCAGTCTGTGCACGTGGCATGGTGAAACGGGTGGAAAAGGTCGTGGCCATTGGATCTTCGGTGACCCCTTTAGCACCGAGCTACGGCACGCCCTGATCGAGGCAGCAGAGGCAATCGGCGTTGTCCACGCAGCTGGTTGTTATGGCCATGTCGACGGACCACGCTTCAATACCCGAACCGAGATCGCAGCCCTGGCCACGTTCGGCGTCACCGCGGTCAGCCAGACCGCCGGTCCCGAGGTCGTCCTGGCCGGCGAGGCCGGGCTTCCCATGGCACTCGTCGGGTATGCCACCGACTACGCCAACGGGGTCAGCGACAAGGCCGAGCCGGTGGAGGCCCTGCTCGAACGGATCCGCGAGAGCACCGGTGTCTTCTCGACTCTTCTGACCGCACTCGTTCCACGTCTGACTCGCACCCAAGCGCCCGGTGTGGTCCACCGGTTTGGCTAGTGCGGCACGACGATGACCCTCGCCTTTGGTGTCAGCCACGCCGACGGCTACGTCCCTGATCGATCCACAAGCCGGGGAACGGTTCGCAACGAGAGCTCGGCCCCTCGCATCACGAGGATGTCGCATCTGGGCATCACCGCTGGCGTCCGCTCAGTCGGAACGGCGTCTCAACTGTCGGTACCGGGCAACGATTCTCCCGCGCTTCGGGGATTGGTCCTCAAGGGCAACGACGCTTGTAAGTCGCATCGTCATTTCAACTGTCGAACGTACTCGGTGCAGTTCCGGCACGCCACGTCATGGCGCTGGACCGTACGAGCCTCGTGTACTGCTCGCCCTACACCCTTCGCCCCAAGAACGCCAAGAGCCTGGCCTGAACATCGGCGTCGATGCCTGGCTCAACCTTCGGCCCATAGAAGCCGGGACCGCGCAACAGCTCGTCAATCGGCTCGAGATCGGCGAGCGCCTTTTCGCATGCTTCAACATTCAGTCGGTCGTTGCCACCGATCGCTCGGGCCAGGTCCCAGGTGTGTACCAACATGTCACTCATGGGGAAGGCAAGACCGTCTTGCGCTTTCATCTCTCCGAACGGGAGCTTGACCTGTCGGTCCAAGGCTCCAGGAGTGGCGAGGGCGGCATCGGCGCCACTTCTTACCACCCTCCACACCGAGACGAGGTTGTCACCTGATGCATCGATAGCACCGGATGCGCCGAGTGCCTTCGGAACCATGCGCTGAGCCCCAATGGCGTGTTCCACCAGCTCCGCGACATTCCACTTCTCACAACAGGTGGACTTAGACCAGTCGTATTCGCCGACACAGTCCAAGCCTTCGGAAAATCCGTCCGCGACCTTGCGCCACAAGGTGAGCAGCTCGGTCATCTTCGCTCCCGTTCGTTCGATGGTGATTTGTCCGAAGACCAGGTCGAGACTACCGGCCACTGCCCCCGGCCGGTAACGTTCCGAGCCGCGAATAGGGTGAGGTTGGGACTACGTATCGAGTTACCTGGATCGGTGCGCTTTGCCGGGTGACTTCGATAAATGGGCCAGGCGGGAACCCCGAATACCGTGCAGCACCCAGGCCCAAGGAGCGAGAACATGCACTCCGGCACCGGTCCTACTCGGTACTGGTCTTCTCGAGCCTCTCCAGGCTGGCCGTCATGGACTCAAGCACCGAATTGGTCCCGTTGATCCACGCCCCGCCATCACGTAGGAGGTCCTCCGGCAAGGGGCCGCAGTCAAAGACCTCGGTGACGACGGTGGCGCCGTCACCGTCTGGAGTGAGGATGTAGCCCCAGCGGTAGCCCGCAGGAATGCCGACCTTGGATGGATCATCACCCTCAGCCCGAGAAGGGTCTCCAGGAGCCGGTTTCCAAAATATGCGCCGATCTGGGTCGAACTCCACCACATAGTTGATCATGAGGTAGTCGTCTCCCAGTCGATGCATCTTCATGGTGAAGGTGTCGCCCACGTCGGAGATGGGACGGTCGCCGACGGCTCCCCGGAGCATGCCGGATCCGTCGAAATCCATGTGACGTTGCGGATTCGCCAGGATCTTGAAGATGAGAGCCGCCGGTGCTTCGATCCGGCGTGACACTTCGACCGGCTTGCTTTCGTCTGTCATGGTTCAGTCCTTTCGGTCGCTCCGCGCCTCTCCCACGGTATCGCTTGTCCCCGAAGTATCACCCGGAGGCGGATGGGCTCACACTCGCTCCGTCACGCCCGAACGGCATCGGCATCTCTTCCAGGTCGGTCTTACGAAGCGATCAGCGACGCAGCCATTCTCGGACGAACGGCACACGCTTGCCAACCACTACGCCGCCGATGACCACGAGAATGCACCCGATCGCAACGAGCCACATGGCGTGTACCCCGAACCCCCATGAAGGGATCACGATGGCTAGGACTACAGTTCCAACGATGAGCCTGTAGAGGTTCACTCGCCAGGTGAACAAGCGACGCATCATCACTGTTCAGCTTGCCACACGCCCCCGCCTTCGGACCGGGCGGTAATGCCGTGAGTGTGCCAGCTGTCGAGAGGTCCGCTTTTCACCCTGCCTGGATCACACTCAGCCCTCGCTTCACGTCGACGAGGTGATGAACGGAGTCGTGGAGTGCGTGTTCGAGCAGTCGTCGCACGTCCATGCGTGACTCTCCAATCGTCAGTCCCCGCGACCACACGTGAGTTCCGGCATCGTCGGCCAGCCGGGCCATGCGGGTCGCTTCGCCCTCCAACCCGTCGACCACCTGAACGGGGTCAGCATCGCGATAAGACGCTGCCGCGGACTGGATCAAGTCCTCCCCGTCGATGGCCGGGAACATTGGCTCCTCAGTGGTCAGAGCTTGTTCGACTCCAAAGGCGTGTAAGGCAGTGACGTCGCGGCTGTGGGCCGCATACTCAATGGCACTCCAGACCTCTGGCCCGGGGCGCACCCGAAGAGCACTACCGCAGGCGTTCACGAGCGTCCGCCAGCTCGGTCCCAGAGTTCGCAGTGCCGCGAGCAAGGCGCGATCGTCGTAGCTCACACCGTCAAAGCCGCACGCAGCGCAAGTCTCATGGTTCACGGGAACAGGCTACGACTGGGCATTCCACCCGTGCGCCTTCCCCCTTGAGAGGCCGAGTGGGCCGGCTCCCGGCCGGGATCGCTTCGGGCCGCGATTACAGGTCTGATCGCCCCGGGGCCTGGGTTCGATCCAAAAACGCGCGGTGTCCCTGAGTGCCGTGTGCCCCACCCCGTCGCCGGAGCGACCAGCCGGCCCGTCGGGATCGACACGTTTCGCCCGGTCCATACTCATTTCCGGTCGGTGTGTAGCCGAAAGTCCTCCAGGTACTCGACCAACTCAAACGGGCGAGCAAGGGCAGGCAGGTGTCCACCAGACATTTGGTCAGGTTCGACTCCGAGCCTTTGTCGAAGGACCCTCCGCTGGAATTCTATTGGGAAGAACCGGTCGTCTCGACAGGCGACTGACCGGGTCGGCACCGACGGCCACTCGGCCAGAGGCCACGGGTCGCGGAACACCGTGTCGGACTGTCGGCGGACGTGGCCGACCGCTTCGGCGACCAGCTCGGGAGATACGTCGTGGAGAAAGACCTCTACTGGATCAAAGGGTTCCGGGAAGACATGCCCGGTGTTGGCCCACCATTCACCGGCTGTTTCGCCAGGCAGAGGCACCATGGCATTGACGAGTACGACCAGGTCTACGGGTCGGCGATCACAGACCAAGGGAGCCGTGAACCCAGCGAGCGATTGGGCAACAAGGATGAGCTCCTCCCGACCTCCAGCGGCTCGAAGGATGGTCTCGGCATACTCATTGAGACCGGCCGAGTCGTCATCGCAGGGAAGGTCAACAGCTAAGGCGAGGTGTCCCAGCTCTTCGAGTTGTGGCACCACCAGGTGCCACAACCACGACTCTTACCCTGCGCCGTGAATGAGGACATAGGTCGACATCGTCTCTATTTGACCTCATGAGAGTCATCTGGCGACAGTACGCCGGAAATGCCCCTTCGAATGTCCTTGTCGCGCCGTCGGACGGCTCGCGTTCGGCCAGTGACATCCTGGCGTCGGACCACACGGTCGGAGCGAGCGGACGAATGCCGCCGGTCTTCTGGATCAGACTTCGGACAGCAGCCTGGGATCGACCAACGGATCGGGCGATCGACCGCATCGATTCGCCGGCTTCAAACCGATCCCATACCTCAGACTGCTCTGCAGCAGAGAACCGCATTTGCATCCCACACCTCCAAGTCGGCGACAGCTTCCGCTGTTCGCCTCACTGGTGCGTGGATGGCTTGAGACCGCCGGGGGTACCGGTCGCCCCCCGATCTCGCCGCCGCGTCCCAGAACGACGATCGGGAACGGCACTAGTCGATCCGTCTAGCCTGAGGAGGCCGATACTTCCAAGACGTCCTTTCGGGTGATCACGACCCCTTCGCGAATCTCCTGACCTTCCGCGAAGCTCGAAACGAGTTCTTGAGCGGCCTCCTGTGAATCGAATACGACGACTGCTACTCCTCGCCCGCACTCGTACGCAGTGAGCAAGAGCGTGTTGACGAAGCCTGGCATGCCCATCAGCGCAGGAAGCAGCTCGTCTCGTAGGCCCATGCGCCCCTCCTCGGGGTCTTCTCGGCCGTTGTCAACTTCGATCAGTGCGGCATAATTCATGCTGCCCTCCTCCTATTCCCTGTTCGTTCGCAGCATGATGCCTTGTACCCTCACAGAGCGGCACATCCCGGTGGGTCTCGGTCAATGCCGACGCACGCAGAGAATCAACCCCGTTGCCCAGTCGATGTCGCAGGCAATGAGGTCGGAGTGCCCGTGTAACTCATCTCGAACCTGCGATTGCTTCTCTGCCTGCTCCTCTTCCCATTCAAGGGTGGGCGTCATGTCGTCGACGAGAAGAAATCCACCCTTTCGCAACGTCCCGATCGTCAGATCAAGTCGCTCCCATTTGCCACCCTGCGCGTCGGCAAAGACCAGATCGAATCGCCCAAGCGAGGGCAACATCTCCACCGCATCCCCGATGACGAATCGGACGTAGGTGGGCCATTGTGTATCTTGAGCGTTGGTGGCGATGTGTGGCTCCACCTCGATCGTGAGAACCTCGACGTCGGAGCGACCATTGAGTCCGCTGACAATCCAGGCAGTTCCCACACCGGCACCGGTGCCCAGTTCCAAGATGCGACCATCGGCCGGTACCGATGCGGCGAGGACCGACAGCAGGCGCCCCACGTTGTCATCACACGAGTACTCAAAACCCGCCTCGAGAGCGCGGTTGCTTGCACTCTGGACTAAGGGTGGGACCTGGCTCATGTCGTATCTTCTACCGCGTCCTGGATCTATTGACCTACCGCACGGAAGGTGAGGACCACAGGATGCCCGGCGGGGTCGCGCACCACGTCCTGGAAAGTAGCCATATCACCCTCTCCAGGGGGAGGTCCGCTGGATTTGGACCGATCGGAAACACCCGGTTGCGTGCGCCAAGTTCGCCATCTACGACCGAGCGGGATTGCCGGTGATGCGCTCCATGCCGTCGTTGGTCGATCAGTGAGGCCACGCGGTATCGGTCGACGGTGGTGATCCCAGCCGGGGTACCGGGCGGCCCGTGCTCCCTACGACGAATAGGAGTTCAGGTAGTAGAAACTGTCGACGGGTGGGTTAGCGGAACTGGTCCCCGCGGCGGTCGTGACCGTGACGTCCACCGTGCCCGTGCCGGCTGGGGCGGTTGCGTCGATGGTGTTGTCATTGACCACCGTGAACGACTCCGCTCCGACACCGCCGAAGTCAACGGCGCTGGCACGATGGCCCCCGTGGACGAAGCCGAACCCGGTGATCGTTACCGACTGCCCTCCGGTGGTCAGACCGAAGTCCGGGGACACCGAGCTGACCGCGGGAAGTCCCGAGACAAACGTGTAATCGTTGGCGCCGTTCTCGTCGACGGGCGACGTGCCGGTAGGAGTCGTCACCGTGACCTGGACCGTGGTCTTGGATAGCTCGGCCGGAGCAATGGCAGTAATCGCCTGGTCGGAGTCCACTTGGAAGCTGGTGGCCGCCACGGAGCCGAACTCGACGACGGTAGCCCCGGTGAAGCCGGCACCGTTGACCTGTACCCGGTTGCTGCCGGCGGCCGGGCCTCGATCGGGCGTGACGTGCTGGATGGTGGGAAAGTCCTCGTAGGTGAAGCCATTGTCGAGCGTGGTGGTCTGTGCGTCGATCCTCACCGAGATGGACACCGCACCTGCTGCGCCGGCGGGCGCGATGGCGCGGAACTCATGTGCGCTACGAGGGATGACGTCGGTGGCCTGCGTCGAGCCGAAGTACACGTCTCCGTTGGCGACGCCTTGGAGATTCTTGCCCTTGACGAGGACGTTCGTACCTCCACTCAGCGGCCCGACATCGGGCTTCGCCGATGTGATCTTTGGTGCGGTCGAGCCATGCGCCACCGCTACGCCGGCGACACTCGCCGTCGCCAGACAGGCGCCGAGAGCCATCGCCACTGCCATGATCTTGAGACGCCTCATCAGTGCCCTCCATGTCGTCTAGACACATTCTCCGCGCAGGGCACGGAGGTGTGGATATCGTCAAATTAGGTGAACCACCCCTTGTGGCCGTTCGGGTGCCGGCAGCACGGTGCACCGGTCTGGCTTCGCAGACGGTATGCACCTGCCACCCGGGTACAGCGTGCCTCCGATGGGAACGTCGCGGTCGGCGTTTGAGGGCGCACATCACGTGGACCAATGGGTGCCGCGAACTCTGCCGGTGCCGAGGAAGTCCGAACGTGACGGAGCGCCTTCGGACGAACCCCGCGCAATCGCCTAGAGGCGGTGATCCAGAGCGGGTTACCCTCCGACCCGGTTACCCGGCTCCCAAGGGTGCTCAAGCCACAGACGGATACACCGTGTTGCCGGGATCCCCGAGTGCCGTGCGGCTCTCAGGCGCTTGTGTTCTCGGGTAGGACCTCTACCGGGAAGCTCCTACCACCATGGATGAGTCACGTTGCGCGTGGGTGTTCTCGCGGCCCCGGCATCCTGTTCAGTCGTCAGGACGTGCCACGAAAGTCGACGTCCTCAGTTTCGACCGTCCCGGCCGTTCGACCCGGTGCGGTCTGGAAGGTCCAGTACAGGTTCGTATGCGCAATCACCTGGTCCGGCGGCGGAGCCCCCCATTCCGTTTTGTCCTCGGTGGTGTGGGCATCGCCAACAAGGGTCACGTCGTATCCCCTCGTGAGCGCACCGTGGAGCGTCGAGCGGATGCACGCGTCAGTCTGTGCGCCCACGACGACGAGTCGCCCAACTCCCAAATCTGACAGCACGGTCTCGAGGGTGGTGTCTTCGAAGGAGTCTCCGTAGCTCTTCTCGATGAGCGGCTCGGCGTCGCCCGGGGTCAGTTCTGGGACGATACGCCAGGCGTCGCTCCCCCGGACAAGCTGCTCGTCGGAGTGCTGGACCCAGACGACAGGGACCCGCTCGCTCCGAGCCTTCTCGACAATGCTGCCGACGTTCGCGACGACCGGGTCGCGCTCGGTAAGCCCCTTCGACGACGCCGTTCTGCACATCGACGACTAGGAGCGCGGTGTTGGGTCGGTCCTCAAATGTGGTCATGGTTTCCCTCTTACCGACGCTGAGCTCCGACGATGGCCCCTTGACCCCATCCATGGATCGATTTACGTTCGACGATGACCGCATGGCCATTTTCATTCGTCACAAAAGCAGCATCTGCTATCTCGAGTTCTCCACGTTGGACAGCGGCCTCCAACGCCTCCCAATCAAAATCGGCGACCTCGTGGTCGTGGTATCGAAAGATGGCGGTGCCCAGTTGCGCCATAATGAGCTCCTTTCGACGGTGCGCGTTCGCCGTAACGCTACGTCTACAGACGAAAGCGAGTCGTTGTCATCTCCCGTGAGCGCCGAAATGTCATCCACAGACCTGAGCGGGGAGTTGCAACGCCGACACCTGGCTCGGACCGTTGTGAGTCAATAGACTTTGCTTGGACGTCCAGCGCTCCTTGGTACGATCGGCCGTCGGATCCATGTTGAGGGTCATTCACCTGTTTTGATGGGAGGCAATCGATGAGTTCCACTGCGGGGCTGATTATCATTCTGGCTTCCGTGGCATTTGGCCTATTCGTCATCGCGTTGGTAGTGCGCGCCTTCGGATCACGACCAAAGTAGTTCCCGAGTTCCGAATCTGGCGATACCAGGGTGTTGTCCCTCCGGCATGAGTCCGGTTCCGACGTCCAGCCGCGCAGTGGGCCATTACGGGCGCGAGATCGGCGCATTCGCTACGGCTCAGTTGCCCCGTTGCCTTCCCGGATCGGTGGCCGTGATCTGCCTTCCAACAGACGTGATGTGGATGGGATTCTCAGCACTCAAAGGTCCCTTGTCCTCGATTGATGGTCCGAGGGATGTGCCCTGGGTACTCGGACTTTGTGCTTTCACTCCTTTGTGGCGCTCCTCGCTCGAGGTGGCGACGGGCGCAGGGGGTCGAAATCTGCCTCAGTCGAGAACCCAATCTGGAGCTCGACCTCGCTCCGACGGATCTCCATTCGTGCGAGACGTTCAAAGACAGCCTTGTCCGCAGCGGTAAGTGGTGGTTGGGTGACAGATCTCGGCCAGAGGCGGTACCGATGAACCACGTTGATCTCTGCCGCCAATAGGAAGAGCTGCGCACCCAAATAGATCCAGGCCAACAACACGATGACGATGCTGAAGAAGCCATAGATCTCGGTCCTGTGCTGGAGCTCGCGACCCACATACCAACTTCCGATAACTTGCAGCGTCTGCCAGAACACTGTGGCCAGCCCCGCGCCGAGCACGACGTCACGCCAGGCCAACTTCTCGGCTGTCATCACCATGAAGGCAACGAAGATAAGCCCGAAGTTCAATACAAGTGACCCGACCAGCAAAAGCACCGTTGAGACGCCTTCGTGCGATGCGAGGGTCGCGAACCCGGTGAGGAGCGTCAAGCCGATCGTTGAGAGTGCGAGCAGGACAAGAACGCCCACCCCTCGGAGATAGCGCATCACAAGCGGTGGCCAGCGAACGTAGGGGATATTCCACACCTTGTTCATCGCACTTTGGGTCGCCAGTCCGAGGCCGACGGCACCATACAAGAGAAGGAGGCTACCGACGACGACGGCGGCGGTACTTCCGGTGAGACCGTGAACCTGCGATTGAAGCTGGGGACCGATGATCGGGAAGCTCCCGAGAGCACTGTCAACTAGATCCTTGTGCAGCTGCTCATTGTCATGCAGGACAAAGCCAAGGATGGTTGTAAGCAGCATCAAGAGCGGAAACAGGGCGAACAAGCCGTAGTACGCGATGAGCGCTGCGTTGCCGCCCGCTTGGTCGTTGCCGAACTTCTGGATGACTGCGAAGGGGAATCCGAACACACCATGGTGTTGCTGGAACTTGTCGCACCGTCGAACGACGACCTCGATCCCGCTAGGTCGACTCCTCGCGCCCGTCTCGGCAGTGGTGTCAGGGTCTTGTTCCGGCGAACGTGTCGGTGGCTGCTTCGGATCAGTCATGGCACCCACGATAGGCAGCCGCGATTCGAACGCGCCGCTACGTCGTAGGGTCCGAGAGCTGCGAGGTTGAACCCGCGCGTTCTCGACCGGGCTGGCTTGCCTAGTCAGATTTCCACGACTCGTCATCGACGACGCGGGCCCGAGGCGCCTGGTCCTCGAGGGGTTCCCGGTTCCGCGAAACCTGCCTTTGCGATGCCGAGTTAGTCTTTGAGGGCTGGACGCGAAAGTCCAACTGAATCATTGCCCCGTGTCGGCGAGTCCTGACCGCCCACCTACGGCATTTCCGGTGAGTTCCCTGTGGTAGCGATGATGAGAAACGGCCCTTGGAATCACCAGGAGGGCAAGACATGGATACCAACGACCAAAGTGGGAATGGTCTTCGCAACCCCAGGGGTCTCCGGCTCCGCCCGCTCCCTGTGGCACTCCTCGTCGTGGCGTGGATGGCCCTGGCGGGCATCTTGACGGGCGTCGGGACGCTCGTCGTGCACTCGGGTACCGCGCAGGGCTTCGACAACCATGTGACATCGGTCGTCGTCGCCCACCGAAGTCCGGTCCTCAACGCGGCAATGAGGGCAGTGACCTGGCTCGGCTCCTGGGTGGCGGAGTTGGTTGCCGCAGGGGTCGTGCTCTTCCTCGTCCTTCGTCACCGGCTGTCTGTCGGCTTCCTGCTCCTGGCGGTCGTGGCTGGGCTTGGCGCCCAGGGTGGCACCACATTGGCCAAGCACATCGTGGAGCGGCCCCGACCCCCCGAACACGTACGACTCGTCTCCGCCCATGGCTGGTCCTGGCCTTCGGGCCACACCAGCACCGCCACGTTTGTCTTCGCTGTCCTGACGACAGTCGTGTGGGTGCTCATCCCGAGGGCTGGTCCTAGGCTCCTTGCCGCCCTCGGTTGGATCGCCGCTGTGCTGGCGGTGGCATTTTCCCGCGTCGAGCTCGGTGTGCACTGGACCACCGATGTTCTCGCGAGCGTGATATTCGTTGCCGCCTGGCTCTTGGTCATGGGCGTGCTATTCGGTCGTGTCGTCGTTGCGGACCCAAATGGCGCATCCGGCCCGACCCCAACACCAGGTGAGGTCGGGGGAAATCCTTCGACCCCGACCGACCTGTAGTGCCGGTGTGGGTGCGGGAACTCGATCACTCGTCACGAGGCAGGCCAACCGCAATCGCTCCGGCCCTTGGGCTCAAGTGGTGATCGCGACATCTCCCGACCTGGAGGTGTCACATGGAAACCCGCGGACGGAAGCGCCGCTCGAGCCAAGCGGATCTCGACGCGGCGGTCGAGGCGGTGCTCGCCGGAGCGAGCTATAAGAGAGCCGAGGCGTTGACGGGAGTTCCTGCCTCAACTGTGCAGGATTACGTCGTTCGATGGGGGTTCGTGCGACGGAGCGTTCCGGTGTGCGGCACCAACAAGCGGTTCGTCGACAGGGTATCCACCTTCAGAACGGATCCGGGCGGCGAGCGTGGGGCCATGACACGCCAACGCAAACGGCGCCCCGGCTCGCTCAGTGTGTCCGAGCGCGAGGAGATCAGGGTCGGCATCGAGGTCGGAGAATCCGACGAAGCCATCGCCTCGCGCATCGGCCGGCACCGCTCGACGGTCTGGCGTGAGATCGCGGCCAGCGGTGGGCGGGGGCGCTACCGGGCAGCGGCCGCCGAAGAGCGAGCGGCTCGAGTTGCCCGACGGCCCAAGAACCCCTGGACCGAGGAACGCCCCTGGCTGTGGGAGGAGGTCCAGGGACTGCTGCGCACCAAGAAGTGGTCGCCCGAGCAGATCGCCCACCGGTTCCGCAAGGAGCACCCCGAGGAGCCAGAGTGGTGGGTGTCTCACGAGGCCATTTACCAGGCGGTCTTCGTCCAGGCCAAGGGCGAGCTGCGCAAGGAGCTCACCGCGTGCTTGCGTTCGGGCCGGGCTCGGAGACGTCCTCGCTCGCGAGCCTCCTTTGGACGTGCGTCAATCCTCGGGATGGTCAACATCTCCGAACGCCCCGCCGAGGTCGAAGACCGAGCCGTGCCGGGCCACTGGGAGGGAGACTTGATCATCGGGGAGAGCGGCGCCAGCGCGGTGGCCACGTTGGTGGAACGCACCACCCGCATGGGCATGCTGATCAAGCTCGAGAATCGCACCGCCGAACATGTCGCGTCAGCGGTGGCGGACAACATCGTGCATCTGCCGGACCACCTGGCCAAGTCCCTCACCTGGGATCAGGGCATCGAGATGGCAACGCACGCCGAGTTCAAAGTTGCCACCGGGGTCCCGGTCTACTTCTGCGACCCCCATTCGCCCTGGCAGCGCGGGAGCAACGAGAACTGGAACGGCCTCGTCCGTCAGTTCCTACCCAAGGGCACCGACCTATCGGTCCACTCCCAAGAGGACCTCGACGCCATCGCCGCCCTGCTCAACGAGCGTCCACGCAAGACCCTCGCATGGGAGACTCCAGCGGAACGATTCAACAGACTTGTCGCGACCACTGCTTGAATCTGCCGGCCTGGCGAATGCCGCTCGGGTGGGCCTCGGCCCTGGACGCTCGCACACGGCGCGTCCGACCGGTTTAGGTAATACATCCGCATCGCGCTATCGGTCCGGATGGTACAAGCGCGGTTTCGGCACCCCACGGACGCTTTTCATTGGTCAGACGAACCACAGCTGAGGTGCCGGCTGGAACTGAGGGGCGGCCAAAGTGATACGCACAGGTCCAATGCCGACGCACCATCTCCTATGCTGTTGTGGTGCGCCAGGTCGGTTCCCAAGAGGCCTCTGCCAGGTGAGCACCGCTCGCCGTGATCGCTCGTCTTCGCCGCCTTCGGACGGACATCGAGCGGCGGCCAGCGGCCAGATTCCGGTGGTCGGCCGCGTCTTCCCCGCTCCCATCGCCGCGAAGGTTCCCGAGGTCATCCTCCTGTTCTGGGTGGTGAAGATCCTGACTACCGCCGGCGGAGAGGCCACGTCGGACTACCTGAGGATCTACGGCAATATCGTGGGCGGCGCCATCGAGGTTGGCCTCTTTGTCGTCGGCTTAGTGTGGCAATTCGGCACCCGCCGGTACCAGGCGTTCGCGTACTGGTTCTTGGCCTTTGCCATCGCCATCTTCGGAACGGGCGTGTCCGATTTCCTCCACCTCGACGTTGGGATCCCCTACGCAGGGACGACGCTGCTGTGGGCGGTCATCTTGGCCGCCATTTTCTCGGTTTGGCAACGCAGCGAGGGCACGCTCTCTATCCACAGCATCACGACCCAGCGACGCGAAGCGTTCTATTGGGCGACCGTATTCGCGACGTTTGCCCTGGGCACCGCTCTTGGTGACTTCACTGCGACGTCCCTTCACCTCGGCTACCTGGCCTCAGCCATCCTCTTCGGCGTGGTAATCCTGCTCCCTGCCTTGGCGTGGAAAGTCTTCGGCTTGAACGCCGTCGCCGCCTTCTGGATGTCCTACGTCATTACCCGCCCGCTGGGCGCATCCATAGCGGACTACATCAGCAAGCCCCATTACCTCAGCGGGATCAAGTTTGGAGACGGTCCTACGGCCCTTGTGTTCGCCATCGCCGTCTTCGTCCTCGTCGCATATCTCGCACTTGCTCGACCAGACGTCCAGCAACCTCCCACTGTTGTCTCGTCGAGTCAGCCAGCGACTCGGAACCCTGTGTTTCTCAACGGGCCCGATCCCGAGGTCGACGTTGACTAGTCGCTTCCTATGGGAAGCTCGATTGCGGCCTGGTGGGAAGGCACAATCACCGCCGCCGGTCTCTCTGCATGGTGCCGGTGTGGATTCGCATCAGGCGAAGTGTTGGCACCGCCGATAACGCGCAAGTCTGGGGCCTTGAGTCGGCGATCACGGTGTAGTTATCGGCGTCGACAGTTCGGGCGTCGGCAGTTCGATCGTTACTGCGGTCGTGCCAGTCGATTCGTGGTTCCCTTGGGTGTCGAACCTCCGGGCTTGGTGTTCATCCCACGGCAGCAATCGCGATGGTGGCAATGACGAGGGCAAGAAAAACGGCCGCAATCACCCACTTCCAGAAATCCGCCCCCATGCCTGAGGTTGGAACGGTTGCCGGTTTTGTTGTTTGGGCCGCGAATGTTGCAGTGCCTGCTGTCAAGGGCCCCTCGTTTGTGGGTGGCGCTGGTGTCGGGGTATGAGCGATTGCCCTGGTCACGTCTGGAACCCCGTCGACATCGGTTGGACCTGCTGCCCAGACGGGCGTGCCAGCAACAGGAGTAAGCGCTTGAACTGAGGGGGGAACCGGCTCTGTCATGGTCGGCAGAGCACCGTAGGAACCCACTCCGTCATCTCTGACCAATGGGGTGGGTTCTCCTCCATTGAACAACCGCTCTTGATGCAATCCGAAGGGGTCGGGATGCCAACCATCTGGCAAGCGAGAACCAGCGGCGGTTGAAGCAACCTTCTCAGTAGGAGCTGCCGATGTTGAAACGACCCCAGTCACCGAGGGCTCAGACGGAGCGGACGGAGGTGGCGGCGGAGGTGGCAACTGACGGTCAGGATGCTGCTCGGGGGCATCCCACTTGCCGTCCGAAGCCTGCGACCAACTTGGCCCCTGCGATATCTCACTCATCGCCCCGCCCATTTTGCCAAGGACTCCTACGCAAACGGTATTCCCGGGGCGTGGATGTGTCCACGGGCTGGGGAGAGCGAGGCGAAGGATCCCCCGCGACCCCAGTACACCCGGACGGTGGGGACCTCGGCCGCGTCTAGGCCGAGTCTCGAGTGTTCCCTCTCGCCCCCCGACCGGGGAACGACTCCGGGTAGCAAGGAAACGAAAGCTCCGTGTCGGCAGGCTGGGAGCACCGCGCCAGAGAGCCTGGGAGTGCTTCGCCCCACCCCGCCGAGAACCGGCACGAAGTCCAGGTCAGCGTGAAGACGAACGCCACGGACGCCAGCCCAGTGCGAATGCTAGGGCGAGCACGACGGCCACAACGACCAACCCCGCCGGCGTGATGTCTCGTTCCATGGCCATAGTCTCCCCCTGCAAGCGAGCACCGACAACAGCGAGCCGCGAGAACTTGGGGCAATCGTCCGGGGCACGCGTCGCTACCGACACATCCTCGGTACACGAAGGCAGGACCACGCCGGGAGCCAGTGCCGTCCGGGGTGCAGCCCTTGGGGGTCCAGGGGCCGCCACGGTGGCCCTTAGGCGACCCTGCCCGCCACGGACGCGGAGTAACCTCACCCCGCCGTACCTTGTCCTCGCGATTGAATCCCTCAGGCCACGATCGTCGCTCTGCCGCGACCCGGTCATGTCGGCGGCGACTTTGGTTGCGGTTGGAGGCTTCCATGCACTTTGTGTCCGGGCCAGCGCGTTACGTGGTCGAGGCGTCAGGCTCGCCCGTCGACGAGAACTCCAACGGGCTGTTGCGTCAGTACTTCCCCAAGAAGACCGAACTCTCGGACTGCTCCCAGGCGCAACTCAATGCCGTCGCCCGGAACTCAACGGCCGCCCTCGACGAACACTTGGCGGTCTGTCACCACCAGAGGCATTCGCCCAGTCTGTTGCGTCGACCGGTTTGAGACCACACCGGGTTCGCGGGCAGAGCTCCGCGACAATGGGGGCCGCGTACCTTGCTCCGACAACCTCCTCTTGCCCTTCGCCGGGCGATGGAGCCAAAGCGAACTCGATCGAATCGAGAAGCGTCCGTTTCGTCACGGGCATCCGGGTGGCCCCCCAGCGGCCCTCAAACAACGGTGCCCACCGTGTGAGTGCCTGCGCTGGAGCCTCGATGATAAACGGGGTCTCAGGGTGGAGGTACCGAAGCGCGGAGACGACTTCCCGCGAGCACTCGCTGTCGAGAGCGAGCGAGGTCACCACCACGTCGGCATCGCAGACCAGATCACAGAGCCCGGAGCTAACGAGCGGACACCGCCGTTGTCGTGAGCCGGCAGGACCGGGGCACCACGACACCTCGTACCCGTTTTCTTCAAGCAGCCGCCAGGACGCGTAGGCATCGACCACGTCCGGCTCTTCGATGAGTACGCGGGGTCGGGGGTGTCCAGCTCCAACGGCGCCACCTCGGGGATGCCAGCGGCGGGCAAAATCCTTCCCGAGCCACCTGTGAATCCACATGGCAACCTCCTTGCCACAACCCCCGACCCGAGCCCCTCTGGCAGCATCAACCCAGACCCTGGCCGGCAGTAGAGGCTTTCGTCCCAGAATCCCTGATCGAGGCTCACGCGGGCTCGCGAACCGCACAGAAACGTGAGCACTTGGCGGCCCCGTGTATCCATCGGAACACGAAAGACACCGGGGCGTAGCCGGATTCGTGGCACTTGGTGAGGAGGAGTGCCTTGACCTGCTCGGCCGGGAGACCTTTGGTCGGGTCGGTCTTACGTTGGGTGCGATTCCGGTCGTGCTCCCCGTCAACTACTACGTCGCCAACAGGGCGATCCACTTCCGCACGGGCGAAGGGGTCACGCTAAAGGCGGCCTCCCAAAACTCTGTCGTGACCGTCCAAGTGGATCAAGGGACCGGATCAACCACTCCGGGTGGAGCGTGCACGCGGTTGGCACGGCCCCAGGATCTCGATGACTCGACTGTGCTGTCGTGGGCATCCCACTTGCCACTGCGCTCCTGGGCACCTGGGGTGAGAGATCGATTCGTTCGCATCGTGCCCGACTCGCCACGACGAATCGGACCTGCGTGCCACGAAAACTCCGGCGAGCTCATCGTTGGATCCAATCCGCCTGGCCTTGACTTTCGGCCCTAGACCCCCGGACCGGACAATGGGAAGATCCTGCCGAGAGGTTCAGTCGAGGAACGTCGGCGAAAGCGGCCTGTATCGCGGTGCACCGGCGGTCAGGGGAGAAATAGATCCGATGGAAACGACAAAGCACCTGACGCCGGCGGAGCAGTTCCCGATCGAACACCTCTCCCTCCACGGCCATCACATGAGCTATAGGCGTGCCGGCGAAGGTCCCGTGCTGTTGCTACTCCACGGAATCGCCGGCAGCTCCCGCACGTGGATCCCTGCCATGGAGTTGTTGCAGAGCGAGTTCACGGTATTGGCTCCGGACTTCCTCGGCCACGGGAAGTCGGACAAGCCTCTCGGCGATTACTCCCTTGGAAACCTTGCCAGCTCGATGCGCGATTTTCTGCACCTCTTGGGTTTCGACCGGGCCACCGTGGTGGGACAGTCCTTCGGAGGTGGGGTGGCCTTGCAGTTCGCCTACCAGTATCCCGAGCGTTGCGAACGTCTCGTCCTCGTCGACGCTGGCGGGCTGGGACGCGAGGTGAACTGGATCCTCCGCCTCGTCACCCTGCCTGCGGCCGAATTCGTGCTGCCCGTCATCTTTCCGGTGTTCGTGCGCAGTTGGGGGGACTCGGTCTCCAGATTTCTCGGTGGCTTGGGCATCCGCA
The DNA here is from genome assembly GCA_963764205.1 of uncultured Acidimicrobiales bacterium. Lineage (GTDB taxonomy): Bacteria > Actinomycetota > Acidimicrobiia > Acidimicrobiales > UBA8190 > Chersky-840. The sequence goes on along the minus strand of CAVXRN010000006.1, from coordinate 1,740,196 downwards.
ACGCCGCGTGCGCCGAGATTTGGCGCTCCTACCGGTCGTTGACCGAGCCCGAGAACCGGCAGGCGTTCGTCCGTACCATGCGGGCCGTCATTGACCCGGGTGGACAATCGGTGAGTGCTCTGGACCGTCTCTATCTAGCTGCACATGTACCCACGCTCATTGTCTGGGGCACCCGTGACCGGATCATCCCTCTCGTCCATGCCTACACGGCGCACGAGGCGATCCCCAACAGTCGATTGGAGGTGATGGAGGGCGTGGGTCATTTCCCCCACGTCGAGGATCCAATCCGCTTCGTCGAGATCCTGAAGGACTTCCTCGACACTACCGAGCCCGGCACGTTCACACCCCAGGGACTGCGCGACGTGCTCCGACAGGGAACCACGTAAGCGGAAATCACCAGGGAAGAATCGGCTCCATCGCCGCCGACGTCCCGAGCCCACGCAGGGAGCTCCCTAGCGTCGGCCAAGAGTTGTCCCAATGATTTGACCCCTCTGGGGACTGCGAGCCATTGCGAACGATCGGTCATTCGCCCATGGCGATGGAGCAAACACTCCAGGGCCTTGAGTTGGCAGCCGAGTCCACTTCTTCGTGAAACAACAACGCTGATCGCCACCACGGGACCTTCGGCCCTGGGCACAGGACCCCGAGTGAGCCATTCTGGTGGTGTACCAATAGAGCGGGGCTCAGGAGACTGAGAAGGAAACGAGGAGGTTCTTGCCTATGACCTGCTTGAACTCCAGTGCCGCCGTCTGAGTAGCTCGAGGCAGGCGTCCGGTGGTCACACACCGGGATGTTCCTCAGCGATGACAGGTGCGATAGTCCGGGACATCAGTCCAGGTCCGCACAAAGTCGGAGCGCTAAGGCTTCACTGAGCGTCCGTCTGTCGGTCGGGCACGCGCACGGCGGGCTGGTGACAACCGAATGACAGCTCGCCCGTCTTGCCGGAAATGGTGGGGCGGGCGGACTCGCGTCGTGGATTCTCTTCGGCCCGATGGATCGAGGTGAGAGAGTGGAACAGCTTGGAGGACTCGATGCGGCGTTTCTCTACTCCGAGACGCCAACCATGCACCTGCACGTCTGCGGGTTGTTGCTCTTGGATCCGTCGACAATGCCCGGTGGCTACTCCTATGACACTATCCGCTCCCTCTTGTTCGAGCGTCTCCCCAAAATTCCCTCTGTCCGGCAGAAGCTAGCGAAAACTCCGCTCAACCTGGGTCGACCGTACTGGATCGATGATCCGGATCTAGACATGGACCGCCATATCCATCGCGTCGTGCTCGAGCCTCCTGGTGACAAACAGTCGCTGGCCGATGTCGTCGGTGACATTGCCAGCTGGCCACTGCGCCGCAACCGACCCCTATGGGAGATCTGGGTGATCGAAGGACTGGCCGGTGGGCGCGTCGCCGTGTTGGTGAAGATGCACCACTCCACCATCGACGGCGTGTCGGGTGCCAGCCTGTTAGGGCACCTGCTCGACCTCGAGCCGATCGCTCCGGTCCCCGCTCCCCCATTTGATACCTGGCGCGTCCCATCCCCGCCGAGTTCGCTCGAGCTCCTCGGTCGCAGCCTCATCGCACGTCTGGGCGAACCTCTCGAGCTGGCCCGACTGGTGCCGGCCACCGCCTTGCGCCTGGCGACCACACTGTGGAGTCTCGGACAGCAAAAACAGGGTGCAACATCGGGTGCCATGCCGTTCACGGCGCCCCGCACGCTATTCAACGCCACCATCACCGCTCGGCGATCGGTCGCCTTCACCGACGTGGCCTTGGCCGACGTCAAATTAGTGAAGAAGGCATTTGGCGTCACCGTCAACGACGTGGTGACTGCCGTCGTGGGTGGCGCGCTTCGGCACTATCTCGAAGGGCGCGGTGAACTCCCCGACCATTCACTGCTGGCCGCTGCACCAGTGTCTGTTCACGATCAGACCGCCGAGCGCGGCGGGATGACCAAGCTCTCGGTGATGTTCTCGACCCTCGCCACCGACGAAAAGGACCCTGCTGAGCGGCTCCGAGCCATCGCCTCATCCAACACTCGGGCCAAGGAGATTCAAAAAATGGTCGGGGCGGACACCCTCATGCGTTGGGCTGAGCACTTTTGGCTCAACGGCTTTACGTTGGGGGCACGCCTGTACTCGACCCTGCATGTTGCCGATCACCATCGCGTCGTCCACAACCTCATCCTGTCGAACGTGCCGGGTCCGCCTGTCGCTCTCTATATGGCGGGCGCCCGCCTTGTGGGTCTCTACCCGCTCGGTCCCATCACCGACGGCGCAGGGCTGAATGTGACCGTGGTGTCGGACGAGGATCGAGTCGGCTTCGGCTTCATCACCTGCCCCGACCTCGTACCCCGGGTGTGGGATCTCGCCGACGCCGTCCCCGCAGCGCTGGGAGAGCTCGTCGAGGCGGCGGGGCGAGCGAGCAAACGGACCGAGCGTGCTCCGAAGCGCAACCCCGACGGGGGCTCAGCACCTAGTCCAGCGGAGGCATCACGTCGGCGGGAATGAGTCGGTCAACGCGCCGTTTACGAGTTTTCTGACCGCGCTCGACCAGAAGAAGCCGACGTGGCCGCCGGGGTATGCGGCCAGGGCAGGTCGGTCCCAGTGCAACCAGAGGCGCCGGGCCTGGCCAAATGTCGACATCCGGTCGGCCAGGCCAGCGAAGATGTAGCGACGGTCGAAGGGGACTCGGCACTCCATAGCCAGCGGTGAAACGACCCGGTGTGCGTCATCAGCCGCCGACCCCAAGACGCCATAGGCGTCGGCGAGCTCGGTGACGGGCGGGAGGCTGTGGCGACGAAAGAGGTCGGGCAAGCTGACCACGGGAATTCCGGCGATGACACACGCCAGGCCATCTTCGAGGGAGGCGACGAGCGTAGCGACAAGCGCCCCGAGCGAGTAGCCGATCAGTCCAACGGTGGTTGCTTCCTGGCTCTCTTGCAACCACCGGATGACCCGACGCACGTCCCAGGTGGCTTGGGCCATGCCGTGCATGGAGTCGACCAGGTCGATGGTCATGAGATCCTCGCCCCGCACCCGCCCCGACGCCCGAGGTCCATGGAGGGGCAGCACCGGCACGACGACATTGATACCCCGGCGATGGAGTTCTTTGACCCGAAAGGCGCGCAGGTCCATCGAGGCACTCGTGCCCATGCCGAATCCATGGCCGCAGATCAGCCAGGACGTGTGTTCTCGGCCCGGCGCCCGTGACACCCACGCATGCACGGTCCGATTGGCTTCGTGGCTCAACCACCTTTTCCTTCCGGGCTCCTCGGGATAGGGCTCCCAGCCACTCGAGAATGTGACATGTTCGTAGCCAAGGCCCGGGGCACGCTCATGCCAGGCGCGCACATCGTCGGGGGCCGGGGGGCTCCGGTGGTATGCAGCGGGACGATCGAGCCACCCGCGCGTCACAAAGAAGTCTTGGATGCCCTTCAGGTCGGCCGCCGCCGGCGCATAGTCGTCAGGGGTCGGCAAGAGATCCGGGTGGCGGAAGACAGCAATCAGCACTTCATCGAGATAGGCCTGAAGCGCGAGCGCCGGCGTCGGCCGAACCGGGACGATGCTGTCGTCTTGGTTCGAGATCGCCGTCCTGGCCGTACTGCGAGCAAGGAAGAGCCCCACGCGAGGCGCGGCCCGGAGCACGCCCATCACCCTCGGATCAGTCATGCGCCACATCACGCGGTGGAGGTGGGCGCTGGGGTGTCACACTCCAACGATTCCTCGTCGTCATTGGCCACGGGGCGAGCCTCGAGCGGTGGTGCTAGCGCCGTGGCAGCACTTGGAACAAAGAGATGCCAACTGCATCTCGGACAGCCTCCTTCCGCGACAACGCTGGCGCACGCGACGAAACGACCATGACACACGTCGTTGGAGCAGGTGAAGATCCGATCGTCGTGGACGATGACCGTCCCACCGCAGAACTCCAAGGCGTATCGGGCCACACCGTCATTATCGGGTGGTCGACCTCACCTCTTGCAGGGTCGATCGCCCCTTTTCGTCGCTACCGAGCTGAATTGGGATAATGAGGGCCCCTGCGGTGCCTCACGAGACGACAATGACCACCGGCTAGAGGCTTTTGGCTCTGTCGAAGACCCGCCTGGCGGCGTACGACGAGAGGTACGGGGAGCGTTCCCCGATATGGAAGGGGGCCACGATGCAGCAAACGGCCATTGGCCCTGAGAGATCAGACCACGACGATGATACGGAGTTTGACGACATTGAGTGGGAGTTGCGCTGCTCGGCGCGGGAGGCTTCATTTGGGTTTGTTCCCTTCGCCAATCTCGATCTTGCGAGGGCGGCGTTGGAGTGGTCCCAGATTCGAGCCGGAATGGGCGACGAGTCTGAGTAATGAGCCCCGTTCGTGACAATGCCTACAAGTGGACGAGGTCGGTGAGTTCCGAGCCCGGTTGATAGACATCCCTCGCGGATTGAGGCGTCGCGGTGGCTTATCGATCCCCCATCGCTGATGGGTGGGGGTCGACGTGTTTTTCGAGAGGGCACTAGAAGCCCTGAGGCCGGCCATCTTTCGACTCCAGGCCAGGACACGACGACCAACGGTTTCGTGACGCCAGTTCCCACCGATCACGGGGCCACTGACGCCGTGCCAGGTTGTGGCCCAGTGCGGGACGACCTCGACGAGGACTCGGGTCAGGGTACGGCTGCCGAGCGACTTGGGTGGGCAGGGATAGGTCCCATAGCGCCATGGAGGCGGGACCTTCGGCACTGTTCCACAGGTGCGTCTAAGCACAAAGTGGCGAAGAGCCTCGGGACCGAGGCGCATCGAAAGGAACAAGGAATGCGGCGCAGGACGTTCGACATGATCCTCACGGCGGGCGGTGCAGTCCTGGTTGTCGTCCTGCTGACAGCCGGGGTTCTCGGGTTGTGGGGCTACAGCTTCGCCAACTCCAACGTGCACAACCAACTGGCCCAGCAGCAGATCACCTTCCCGCCCGCGGCGGCCTTCGCCCACGCCAAGGTGGGAACCGAGATCGAGCCCGTGATGATCCCCTACATCGAGAAGTACGCAGGGCAACCGTTGACCACCGGCCAGCAGGCCGAGGCGTACGCCGACCACTTCATCGCCTATCACCTCCAGGAGATCGGCGGGGGCAAGACCTATTCACAGTTGAGCGCAGAGTCGATCGCCGACCCGACCAACGCCAACCTGGCGGCTCAGGTAGAGACGGTGTTCAAGGGCACCACGCTGCGAGGGCTGCTCCTCGAGGCCTACGCCTTCTGGACCTTCGGCCAAATCGCCTTGGTGGCCGCCATCGTCTCCTTCGTCTTGGCTGGCATCATGCTGATTCTGACCGTGCTCGGAGTACTCCACTTGCGCCGGGTGCCCGAGGACCAGGAATTCCCGAAGGCGCACGGGGCGCATGTCGCGGCATGAAAAAGACCGCACGGCAGGGACGATTGGAGGGTCCCGCAGAGACGTGCGACGACTGCTCGAACATGCACTCCACAACTCCGTTCATCACCTCGTCGATGTCAAGCGAGCCCTGAGCATGATCCAGGCCAAACCCGTGGAAGAGTGATGCCCGTGAACGAGAATCTGGTCGAACTGTCAGAAGATGAGTGTCTCGGTCTGCTCGGAACCCACTCGGTGGGACGGATCGCCGTCGTCCGTGACGGTCAACCCCTGATCTTCCCGGTCAACTACGTGCTCGACGGACGGATCGTGGCCTTCCGAACCGATCCCGGGACCAAGCTCGCCGGAGCAACGCTCGCACGGGTGGCCTTTCAGATCGATTCAACCGACCCGCTCTCGTGGGAAGGGTGGAGCGTGCTCGTAAAGGGCATCGGCACAGACGTGACAGATGCTCGTGACCCTCGATCCAAGCGCATCGTGTCCAGCTGGCTCGTGCCTTGGGCGGGAGGAGAAAAAGGGCACTGGGTCGCCATCGCATCGCCGGTCTTTACCGGGCGTCGCATCGTCCACGGACCTGGGTGATAGAGGCCACTCGGCTCCTGAGCGCCACCTCGCAATCTCGGTTTTGGGGCTTGTGGCCCTGTTCCTGACACTCGTCCGGCCTGAGGATGCAGTTATGCGGGCGGGGCCAGGGATTGAACGCATCGTGGCTCGCCTGGCTGAAGGCGAAAGGCGTTTGTCGCACTTCGTTGTCACGTACGCAGATGGGGTCCAGGAACACCGTGGGGGGACGCTCCCCGACGCCATCCAACTGGCAGCTGAGCACGAGCTCAAGCTGGTCCCTACAGTGGGCGGGTGGTTCCACTGGGTTCGCGACCACGAGACTTGGTGGTGGAATACGTAGCAGCCAGAAGCTGCCGCTAGGCGTCCCTGAGGGCTCTCAGCCTGCGCTCGTCGGGAGCTTTGTCCCCAGCAGCATCGTAGGTGGGTCGGTCTGCCCGTGCTGGGGCGCTCATTGATCACCCACATAACGGCCACGGCCCGGCATACCGACGAACGGGCGGCATATCATCGAATCGTGGTATCGGTAGCTGGGCTTATCGTCCTGGCCGGCGGCATCGTGTACTTGGTGATTTGGCTCGCTGGACGAAAGGACAGGAACGAGCGGATCGACAACTAGCTCATCCGTCGTCCCAACGCCTGAAGAACCAAGCGCCTCATACTCGGGGTCATCCACCCCCGGTGTCTTCCTCTGCGTCCGACAGGTTGCATCGGAATCGGGTGGGCTGGCGAACGGACGACCCGCCCAGGATCGCCGCCGCCGAGCAATACCGCGCGGCCCCGCTGACTAACTGACCGGCGGAAAGGAGCGCATCACCGGCAGTGGCGAACGGTCGTGTGACGCTCGGCTGCCCACACTGGACCGGGTGATCTGCGCTACCAGGATGCGCCGGATCGCCCGAATGCAGGTGCCCCATACCCGGCATAGCGATCGGTTGAATCGGGTGCCAGCATCCACTGCCGGGCGGCGTTACCGGTCGGCGTTTCAGACTATGAATCTGGGCCGCCAGGCGGCGGGTTTCTGGCGTGACCCGTAACCGGCGTTCGGGGGCATACGGCGATAACTCCTGATGGGTGATACTCAGGTGGAATCATGAGTCCATGAGCGACTACATGTCAGTCAACCTGGCGAACTGGAACAGCAGGGTCGAGCATCACGTCCGTGCCTATGACCTCGAGCGCTTCCGCTCGGATCCGGGTTTCCTCTCGCACGTCGTGACATTCGACCTTCCTCGACTCGGGAGTGTCGTCGACTTAGATGTCGTGCACTTGCAGTGCCATATTGGAACGGACACGCTCTCGCTGTTCCGACTGGGCGCGAGGAGCGTCACCGGACTCGACTTCTCTCGACCCGCGCTCGACGCCGCAGCACACCTGGCAGACGAATGCGGGGCGCGGATCGACTATGTCGAGAGCGAGCTCTACGGCGCGATCGAGGAGCTCGGTGGCGGACGGTTCGACCTGGTCTACACAGGGATCGGGGCCCTGTGCTGGTTACCCGATGTCCGGCGGTGGGGTGAGGTGGTCGCTGCCCTCCTGCGACCCGGCGGTCGACTCTTCCTTCGTGAGTACCACCCCGTGCTGTGGTCGCTCGCCGATCCTCGTGAAGACGAACTTCTCGTCATCGAGTATCCCTATTTCGAGACCGAGGGCGTTCCATTCTCAGAGCAACAGAGCTACGTCTCCCATGACGAACCCCTGGCCTCTCCGGAGATCATCCACTTCAATCACGGGCTCGCCGAGGTGATTACGGCGTTGCTGGATGCAGGTATGGAACTGACAGCATTCGAGGAGCACGACACGGCACCAGGCCGACCACTTGACGACATGATGGAAGATGTAGGTGGCGGCGAGTACCGACTGCGGCAGGACCCGGTCCGGTTGCCCGCGACCTACACGCTCAAGGCGACCAAGAGTGGCGCGCCGTAATCGTGTTCCGTCCAATCAACCGGACGTGGTCGTCGAGGGGGTGAGCCGCTGGTGCGTGGAGACCAGTCGCCGGTCGACAACCGCCCGCCACCCTCCGTACTGGGGCACACCGCTCCGAGCTAGTAGGCCCGGAGGACGATTCGTATAAGGAGAACGATGGACGTCAGCGAAAGACCGATTGCTGAGGACGAGTAGTCCCCGGGCCAGAAGTGCCGTTCTCGACCGGGGTCTGAGATGCATCGGCGAGGGCAGTAGGGCGACCGGTAGTCGGGGATCCCGTGCGCGTCGTCAGCCCATCTGAGCCGTCGTCAAGGTGCCGCTTGGGCGCACCCACTCCCCCACTGCTTGGGCGATCTCACCCTCCGGTATCACGCGGTTCTCTTTGGTCCAAGCAGGTGGGGTTGGAGTAACTGCGCCCAGGTACTCCTTCGCGGACTGAGCGATCGGACACGCGAAAGTGGCGCTGAGGGCGACAGTGGCTATCACGCACATCACCAAGAACCGACGTCTCATTGCATCCCGCTCCCAGCGGTAGTTCATGTCACGGCCGAGGGGTGAAGATTGCCTACCGACCCTGACAATGCGACACTCGGTCAATGAAGAGGAGGCGCGCGGGAACCGGTATGAGATGGCGGCGAAAAGACCCGCTGGCACTCGTCGCCGCGTTGGCGGTGGCGATCGCAGGGTGCTCGACCTCTGCCAACCACAACGCCTCAGCCAATCACCACACCTCAACAACCAGCCAGCCGAAGGCGGTACTGCCCACCGTAACGGGGATCGCTCCACAGTCGGGCACGACCGCGGGCGGCACCATCGTCACCATCTCCGGAACCGGCTTTACCGGGACCACGAAGGTCGCCTTCGGCCCCGTAGCCGTCCCCAAGTTCACCGTGATATCTGACACCGAGATCACCGCGGTGTCACCACCCCAGGCGGCCAGTGTGCAGGACATCTTTGTCACTACCGCGGCAGGAACCAACCAACTGGTGGTGACGGTCGACCCGTTCTCCTACGTTGCCCCAATCCCAACAGTCACCGGAGTCGTCCCGCCCACGGGGTCGCCCGCGGGCGGGACGACCGTCACCATCACCGGAACCGGATTCACCGGTGCCGGCAGAGTGGCCTTCGGCACCGTACCCGCCCGGAGCTACACCGTGGTCTCCGACACCGAGATCACCGCGGTTACACCGCCTCAAGCAACCGGTCCTCGCGCCGTCTCTGTAACCACGACCGGAGGAACCAATTTGCCGGCGGGAGTCGTCGACCAGTTCACCTTCGCTGGCCCCGTCCCGACGGTCACCGGAGTCGCACCATCCTCGGGAACGCCGGCGGGTGGGACGACCGTCACCATCACTGGAACCGGCTTCACCACGACTACCAAAGTGACTTTCGGCGCCGTACCCGCCCGCAGCTATACCGTGGTCTCTGACACCGAGATCACTGCAGTCTCACCGGCCCAAGCAACCGGAACACGCGGCATCGTTGTGACCACAACAGGGGGGGCCAGCAAGTCGGCAGGAGCGGTCGACAAGTTCACCTATAAGGCATAACGGCCTCGAGGCCGGACTCGTCGATGCACCGGCTCAGAACACGCCCGCACTCGAAGGACATTCGAAAATGTCCTGTCGGTTCCCATGAGATCAGTAGGCACCTGACCCTCCCGCGATCGCTCGCAGCGTGCGCAGCAGGATGCGAATGTCGAGGCTGGTGGACCAGCAGCTCACGTACAAACTGTCGAGTCGGCACATCTCCTCGAACGTCAAGTTGTTTCGTCCAGATACTTGCCAGAGACCGGTTATCCCAGGGCGCACCGAATATCGCCGCTGAGCCCAATCAGTGATCCATACGTCGTCATCAGGAACGAATGGACGGGGACCGACGAGTGACATCTGGCCAGAAACCACGTTAGACAGCTGAGGTAACTCGTCGAGGCTGGTGCGCCGGAGGATCCGACCCACGGCCGTCACTCGAGGATCGTTCTTGAGCTTCGGGAAGGGCCCCATCGCAGCTTCGGCACCAGCGGTCGCCGGATGCGGGAGCGAATGCTCGATTCTCATCGATCGGAACTTCAGGATCGAAAACACTTGGTTGTTCTTGCCGACCCGAATCTGACGAAAGATTACGGGCCCCTTCGAGGTCGTCTTGATAGCAATCGCCAACGTGAGCAGCAGCGGCGAGAGGAGGATCAGGGCCCCAATCGCTCCGACAAGGTCAATCGTGCGCTTGGCCACTCGAGATCCCCACCCGAAGCTGACCGGGGCCACACTGATCCCCGTCAGACCCGAGCCGAGGTCATGCAGATTGGCGGTAGCAGGCAGCACATCAAAGAGCCGGGGCACGACAGTGATGGCGACTCGACCCTGCACCGGACGCAGTGCCTCGATCAAGTCCTCGGGTTGAGAGCGTGAAAATGCTACGACCACGTGATCGACATCCTCACGATCGCACACCAACGCAAGCTCGCGAAGGGTGCCGAGGCACCCCGCGGGGTCCATGGGGTCGTCGTCGACGAAACCGATCACCTCGACATTGTCGCTGGCCTTGAACTGCTCGGTCACCCGGGCAGCGATGACACCGCTGCCCACGATGATTACGCGTCGAACCCGTCGCCCCGCACCGAGTGGCGCTGCATTGTGGGCCAACCGGATCACGGCCACCGTGACAATTCCCATGGCGCACATGAGTAGGACGGCATCGGACGGCGGAGGTTGCACCAACCCGGCGCCAGAGGCTAGGCGCCATCCCCCCAGCGAAATTAACCCTCCTGCCGCTATGGCAGGGGCAATGACTGACAACTGTCCACCGACCGTGGTCCGCAGTCGCCACCGGGCTCGTGAGCCGGCAAGGAACAGGGCGATGAGGGGCACGGATACGAAGAGCCGGAGCAGCGTCGTCGAGAAGACAAAGCTTTGGGCGTGCGCCTCTGCGGGAACGCGGAGCAAGGTCTCCACCGCTGCAGCCCCGACGGCGGCAACCACGAGCGCCATAACATCGGCGGCCAGGGCTGCCAATCCGGCCCCACGGTGTTCGATCGCGAACTCACTGGCAGTGTCGAGCCCTCGCACCGGTGCCGCCGCAATGTCGCCCATCGCCCCAAGGTCAAGGGCGACGTCAGGGTCGAGCGTCGTACTTGGTAAGACTTTCTCAGGTCGGACAGCGCTTCCCGCCTCGGGGTGTAGCGATTCGCAGCCGGCAATCTCGGGAGCTGAGCGCCTTGTTCCGTGCTCTGCGGCGACGAGCTCCGACGACATCTCGATGCGGTGCTCGCTCTTCACCAACTCCCCCGCCTATGAATGCCAACGCCTCCGCTTGCTCCAACCGATCGAGACGCTCGGTCAAGAGATCCTTACGTAGCATGCCATTCATCGGCGTCGTATACACCCTGTGTCTACACCCTGTGTTACCAGTGTGTCTTGTGAGGCGACTGTGGCTAGAGCGTACGACCAGCATGCGGGCGCTGCGCTGACATGGAGCCGACCGCTCAGCTGGAAGAACCGTCTCACCGGACAGTCTCGGTGGCTGGCTCGTCAGTCGCGCGCGACGTGTCGCCCTGCACTCGGATGGGCAGGATTCGCGTCGGGTGCCGGGGGCGTGCTGTGGCCATTGAGCGACGGGGTCGCCGATGGCTTATTCCGAGCCTCGTACGTGTACGAGTACCGGTACCCGTAGACCTCTTCGCCTCCGTGCCTGACTTCGTTCAACACGATCCCGATACGCCTCGCCCCGACGTGGGAGAGCTGCTCGACCCCTCGCCGGAGTTGACTCTTTGTTGTCGCTCCGGCTGCGACGACAAGCAGTGTGGTATCAGTCAACCGTGACAGGAGCACGGGGTCGGTCACGGGTAGGAGCGGTGAGCTGTCGACGAGCACCACGTCGAATCTTCCTCTCAACTCCTGAAAGGTCTCATCGCACTTTGGGCTACTCAAGAGCTCCGCTGGGTTGGGAGGAAGAGGTCCGCATGCCAATACCGTCAATCCGGGCATGTCGGGAACCGGCTGTAGTGCCTCGTCCAGCGTCAGCTCGCCGATGATGACCGAGGTCAGTCCGGTTCCTTCGTCGAGCCCGAAGAATGTCGCTAGCCGAGGTCGACGAAGGTCAGCTGACACCAGTACCACGTGCTGGCCCACGCTGGCTAAGACGACTCCTAAGTTCGAGACCGTGGAGGTCTTGCCCTCGGTGGCTGTCGGGCTCGTCACGAGCACCGATTCGATTGGGTTGTCGTAAGCCGCGAACTGCAACGACGTGCGGAGGGACCGGTAGGCCTCGGCCGCCGGCGACGTAGGTTCAGCCCTCATCGCTAAATAAGGCTCAGCCCGATCTCGCCAAGACCCGATCATGGGTACGAGGCCCATTACCGGCACATTTGGGGCGGAATGCTCAAGATCGTCTTTCGACCGGATGGCATCGTCCAGACTCTCAACGACGAAAGCGACTCCGAGCCCGACCAGGAGACCGACCACGAACCCGATTAACACGATCTCGACCTTCTTGGGGGAGCTCGGAGCCGTCGGAACAGATGCAGGCGAAATAACAGTGACACCTCCGGTTGTTCCTGCACCTTCAACCTGGTATTGGGCGTACTGTTCCTTGAGCACGGCTTCCTGATTGGCGAGGGCAACTCCCTCGGGCGTCCCGGTCGTCACTGCAAGCTCGCGCTCGATCGCATTGATCTGCGTCTGGAGCTGGAGTTCCGCGGTGGTGAGACCTTTCAGAGTGATGAAGGTCTCGTAGTTCACGAACTGCGTCGCATACGCATTCGCCACACGGGCCGCCACCACTGGATCATGGTTCGTGGCAGTGACCGAGATCACGTCTGTTTGTCCTTGTTCTGCGCTGGCCACATTCAGTTGCGAAAGATGGAGGCGGCTCTTGACAGCATTGACAACAGGACCACTGTTGAGAAGCGCGAGCTCGGTGGCGACGTCGGTCGGCGTGATGGTCTGGGCAGGACTTGTCAATGGGAGCGTTGCGTTTTGTGGTTGCACGAGAAGTTGCGCGGTGGCCGAGTACTCCTTGGTGGCGGTAAACGAGTATGCGATCGCCCCCGCCATTGCCAAACCGGTGCAGAGGATGACCCACCATTTGCGACGGCGGAGGATTCGCAGGTACGTCCGCAGGTTCACGTCCGGAGCGGACAGATTCGTCGACATCAAGCATTCCTCGTTCGAAGCGGAGGTTCGTGTGGAGAATGTAAAACAAGGGATGTGACGGGATCACCGGCGTCACGAGGGCTCATCGCCCCGGATTGGTTCACAAGTGTCCGTCCAAAACGCCCCCCGGTCAACCCCCAAAGCATAGCGTGACCAGCGGGTTACCGAGCACCGGGCTCGACGCCATCTCCACCCCTGGGCGGATTGAGAGGGCGGATCTACCAATGCTCTGGTCAAGGTACGTCTGAAACCGACACCCGACGACGCCGCCTCGTGTAGGGCCTTCGTCTAATCCCGATCTCCGCGGACCTGACCCCCCGACCGAGGCGGACCGTCCGCGAAGTGGGTTCCCTCCAGATCAGACCACAAGCCCCCTTTCGAGGTACACGCCGAACTCCAAGCGCCGAACTCCAAGCGCTGAGCGCACACAGGACGACCCCGCGGACCTGCCGGGACCGTATCCCTGACGTCTCAACAAAACATGCGATCGGGGCAGGCTGTGCCTGCCGCGACGTGACTGACCTTTTACGAACTGGCCATCCGAGCATCTGCGTGCTGAAGGTCGAGTTCGTGCATGCGATTTAAACGGTCGGTACAACATGTCTGGCGGCGCGCACTCACAAGAGTTGAACGGCTTACGACGGGGACGCAAGGCGCGGTGGCATGAGGTACGGATAGCTCTTCGTTAGACTTTGTCACTGCGGAGGCCATGTTCGGCGTGACAGACAAAATGGAGCACAGCGCCGAAGGACCGTCGGCCGAGCCGCAAATTAATCTGCCGCGTCAGCGCCGAGTCTCCATCGTTACGGTACTGCTGCTCGCGGTTGCCGCGGGAGTTGCCGCAATGGCGGCTGGCTGCCGGCCGACGGGGACTCATTTCATAGACCCGCTCCTTGCCGCGCTCTTCGCTGCTCTGGTCACCTGCGTCTGTAGCCGAGCGAGCCGGGAGACCCTGCTCCTCTTCTCGGCCGTCGTGTTGGTCATGAGTCGCGGATGGCTCGAGCTCCCCGCCGCGACGGCCCTGCTGATTGCATTTGCCTCCATGTTCCCTCGGTACTCGAGGCGCCGCGTGGGCGCTCTGATTGGCGCCCTTGGTGTCGAGGTCCTGCTGCGCTGGCCGTCCACGACATTCCATGGTTTCACCGCCGTGGTCGCCGTCGCTGTACTGGTTCCGGTGTTCATCTCTGCCTATCGACACCTCTCGACGACAGGACGACAGCGGGCCAAGAAGGTAGCCCTCCTGACTGGGACATTGGCGATCGTCCTCACTGCCCCAGTCGTGCTCGCAGTCGCTCTGGCTCGTACGGATATCACGGCGGGACAACGCGCCGCCCAGACAGCCTTCGATGATGTGAGCAGTGGCAATGTGGCCGAGGCGACGCCACAGCTTCGAACCGCCGGCGCTGATATCGAAGATGTGTCCTCCACCTTGGGGAGTTGGTGGACATCGGTCTCGAGATTGGTGCCAGTTGTCGCCCAGCAGAGACAAGCCCTGGTCACCGGAGCAGCTACGGCCCAGTACCTCGTGGCGGCCGCTGCCCGGGAGGTCCCGAGCCTCGACTATCGGGCGCTGAAATACGATCACGGGCAGATCGACCTGGGACGCATCAGCGCAATGTTGGGTCCAGCCAGGACGCTCGAAGCGTCGTTGTCTGTCGCCACGGCTCGTCTCGCCGGTCTCAGAAGTCCCTGGCTTCTTGGTCCTATCCAGTCACGCTTGGCGACCTTCGACAAAACGCTGGGTCGCGCCAGGTCCAACGCTGACCTGGTGGTGAAAGCGATCCCCGTCGTGCCGGACATGCTCGGTGCGGCCGGGCCCCAGCATTACTTTTTAGCCTTTGTGTCGCCGTCAGAGAGTCGTGGGCTCGACGGGATCGTGGCGGCCTATGGCGAGCTCACCGCTGTGCACGGTCACATCAGTCTCACGGTCTCCGGTCCGGTCGAGTCGCTCAACAATGCACTTCCCCATGGCGGCGGCGCGTTAAGGGGGCTGACGGACTTCATGGCCCGATATGGGCAGTTTGACCCCGGTCGGTTCTTCCAGGACGCCACCTATTCGCCTGATTTCCCCACGGTGGCCGAGGTGATCTCGCAGCTCTACCCTCAAGCCGGCGGGGATCAGGTGGACGGAGTGCTCATGGTCGATCCGTATGGACTGGCTCGCCTGCTCTCAATCACGGGACCCGTTTCCGTCCCCGGGCTCCCTCTGCCATTGACCAGTCACAACGCGTCAGAGGTCTTGTTGAAAGGTCAGTACCTGACGGGTCTGGCTCAGAGCTCCCGGCACGATGTCCTGCAGCTCGCGCTACACGCCACGTTTCAGAGACTGGTCAATGGCTCGCTGCCCGGTCCTCGAACCTTGTCGAACAAGCTCGAACCTGCCGTGCTCGACGGACGTCTCGCCTTCTGGAGCGCGCACTCGATAGATCGGCCGTTGTTGGCGGCACTTCATCTCGACGATGCTTTCCCGAAAGCGAAGGATGGCGATCTCCTTGCGGTTACCACGCAAAATGCCGACGGGAACAAGATCGACGCCTACCTTCATACCGCGATAGCCGACCATGTGACCTTCAACCCAACGACGGGGGCGGAGAGTGCGGAGGTGCAGGTCACCTTGACCAACGATGCGCCGGCTACCGGGCTCCCGCCCCTGGTGATCGACAGCCCTTCGGTCCCGGGCCTCGCGCCGGGCACCAACGAGACTTGGCTCTCGATCTATAGCCCGCTTTCGTTCGACGAGGGTACCGTCGACGGAACCCCGAGCACGATGTCAGCAACGCGCGAACTGGGTGTGTGGGCGTACAGCACGTACATCGATGTGCCACCGCATGCCTCGGTTACGCTCCGCATGCGCCTGATCGGACAAATGGCGAGCGGATCGAGCTATCGGTTGTCGGTACAGCTCCAACCCTCGGCCAATCCGGAGCGAGCCCGGGTTGTGGTGACGCCGGCGAACCCGTGGAACCTCGCCGCCAGCAGCGGGCCACCAGTTTGGAACCTTGGCTCGGCGGTACGCCAGGACAAGGTGTTCCGGTTTGCGGCCAATTGACTGTGGCGAATTGCGTGGCCGACGTCGACGGTCGAGGCAGTCATCCTTGACGGCTGCCAACAATGTGCTTAGCTTGAATTTGTGATATCGGCCGCGTCACATCGGGGTACAGTCTCTGGATTGTGGCCATGAGGCGGAGGTTCCTCGTGGCATGCGCCTCGGCCAGCCTGCTCATCGTCCTGGGATGGCAGGCCGCCTCCTTCGGTTACGGCCCTCACGCCGCGGCGATTGCCGCCAGTGCCGCCATCTCGGCCGACGGGGGGTCCCTGACCATTAGCGGGCAGAACTTCTTGCCTGACGAGGCCATCACCCTGACGCTCGACGGGGTCATCGTCGGGTCCGCGAGGGCAAACGGGAGTGGCTCATTCTCCACTTCCATCACAATCCCCTCAGACACCTCGCCCGGTAAACACAGCATCATCGCCACCGGTGCAAGCGGCGACTCCGCTTCCACGGCAATCACGGTTGAGATCCTGCCGACAACGCCAGCCCCCCATGTCGCTGGCCCGACAACGCCGGCCCCCCATGTCGCGGCCTCCGGTTCGGGGCCAAGCGCCGCGAAGACCCTTCAGGTCAGCCGCCACACACTGGTGCCCGGGCAACCGACGGTGATCTCGGGCAGGGGATGCGCCCCCGGGGCTCTGGTCGTGGTTTCCATCGAAGGCAAAGAGGTGGAGCTGACGAGGGCGGATAGCCAGGGAGCGTTCTCTGCCTCGCTCGCTCCGCCCGGAGGAGTAGGACAGGTCACGGTTACCGCCACCTGTGGGTCGAAGAAGTTCGTTGCTGTTTTGACCTTGGTCACCACGGCGAAGGTCTCAGCACCTGCAGGCAGTGTCGCCGCATTCGGAACCTTCGTGTTGCTCGGAGGCCTCCTGGTCCGGGGTCAGTTTGGCACCACCTCGAGGCGAGGTCGACGCAAGCACCGAGGAGCGTCGGACGTCTTGAAGATGGAGTAGTCGGGACTCGTTTGGTCAGGGCGGGCGTCAGCGGGCGGAGACGCCGTAGATCGTTTCGATGCCGAGCCGCCCTTTCACCGTCACGGTCTCGGGGTCACCGAATTCGAAGTGGCCGTCTGCGGCCTGCCGGACCAATTCGGTGGCCAGGATCTTCGGGCGTGCTTCGCGTCCGGCCAGGGCCGAGAGCCTGAAGCCCAGATTCACGGCGTCACCGAGCACCATGACGACCGAACCGGGCATGAGTTGTGTGACCACCGGACCCATCGTCGCTCCCCAACCCATCTTCAGTGGCGTTCCGTCGGCGTAGCGGAGCTCAAAATCACCGGCGCATTCGTTCACCAAGACGTCTGCTGCGAGCGCGAACTCCAGCGCATTCGTCGCTGCTGCTGGGTCGAAGTCGAGCTCCCAGCTGGCAAAGAATGCATCTCCGACGTAGTCGACCAGGGTGCCCCGGTGCTGTGCGAGCAGCTCCCGAAGCCTGGTGTACAGCTGGTGCACGTCGTGAACCAGAACTTGCTGGTCAGCCTGTTCGGACACGGTTGAGAAGTTGATGAGGTCACCCACGATCATGGCCATCGTCGTGGACGTGGAGACCGAGATCGTCGCCCGCTGCACCGTGCTCTCGGGCCGCTGCGTTGTCACGGTCGCGGCGCGGAATTCGAGTACGTGGTTTCCCACCTGAATCTGGTCGCCGCCGTTGAGCGGGACGGCCACGGCGCGCTCAATGCGTATGCCGTTCACTCGGGCACCGTTGCTCGACGTATCGACGACGACGGGGCGCCCCTGCTCGAGGTCGACTCGGATCTCGAGGTGGTTGCGCGACACGGCCTGATCGTCAACCAGCAGGATCCGGTGGGCCTCATCCACCCCGGCGCATTCGCGGCCGACGAAGAGCCTGTCCAGGAGGGGGCGGGTCCCTTCGCCCGGGGTTCCAGGGTCGACCACCACGTAACCGACAGGCTGGGCGTCATCCATGGCTGTGCCTGTTTCGTCTCCTGCTGGGTCCGGGGCAATGGTATCTCGCGTCCTTCCCCAAGGGAGGCTTGCAGCGGTTCCCGGGCCCGCATTGCACCCGAGCGCGGGGCTCCCGCGGCTCCAACTCCGCGGGGTGACCCTCCTGACGGCGACGTTTGTCCCTCCCGCCCGTTCAGCCCCACCGCTCGTGACCGGAGAAGGACTCAAAGTGTGTCGGCGAGGACCGTGAGCTATCGTTTTTTGTCAGGTCCCGATCCAACGTCGGGGGCCGGCGAGACGTTTTGTGAGGCGGGGCGCGGACAGGTCCCTTAACCGAGGAGCCTGGTGGAGATCGAGAGCACCCTGGGCGTGGCTCTGCCCGGGTACGAGATCGGTGGAGAGCTCGGACGCGGGGCATTCGGCGTGGTGATCGCTGGACGCCACCGCCAGCTGGGACGCGAAGTGGCGATCAAACAGCTGTCGTCGGGCTTGGTGCGCGACGACTCCGTGCGCTCCCGGTTCCTGGCCGAAGCACAGGTCTTGGCCTCGATCGACCACCCGCACATCGTTCCCGTGTATGACTACGTCGAGCACGACGATGCCTGCATCCTCGTCATGGAGCGACTGGGGGGCGGGACCGTCTGGAGTCGATTCGTCGACCGAGGGTTCACGCAGGAAACGGCCTGTGCCATCGCACTGGTGGCGTGCTCGGGTCTGAGCGGCGCCCACCAACGTGGCGTGCTGCACCGTGACATGAAGCCGGAGAACGTGCTCTTTGGCGAGGACAGGCTGCTCAAGGTGACCGACTTTGGCATTGCCCGGGTGCTCGGCGAGGACGACACGTTGGCAACGCGGGAAGGGGGAATTCTCGGCACCCCGGCCTACATGGCGCCGGAACAGGCCAGCGGGACCGACCTCGGGCCGACGACCGATGTGTATGCCACGGGCGTAATGCTCTACGAGTTGCTGTCGGGTCGGCTTCCGTACTCCGAGGAGGGAGGGTCACTGGCCATCGTCATGCGGCACATCAACGAGGATCCAACCCCTCTGGCCGATATCGCCCCGGGAGTCCCGCCCCGCGTGGCCGACGTCGTCATGCAGGCCCTCGCCCGAGACCCCGCCGATCGATTTGAGACCGCCGAGGCCTTCGGAGTCGCCATCGGTCAAGCGGCCAGCGCCTCGTGGGGCGCGGGGTGGCTCGACCGCTCCGGCGTGGCCTTGCGGGAACCCGGTCCCATTCTGGCCGCGGCACAGCAGGTCCCGTCCGCGGCAGTTGCGGGGGCCACCACCTCCAATGCCGCGGTGATGCGTCCCGTCGTGGAGCTCCATGCGGGCGGCGCGGCGGCCACCGGTCTCGAGCTGGGCGACCTCATGCCCTTGCGCCAGGCCCAGACTGCGGTGCCCGAGTTTCCCACCCGACTGGCATGGGCCGCTGCCCTCGTCGCCTTGGTCACTGTCGTCTTCGGACTGCTCGGCGTCGGCTCCTCCAGCCCGACCCCGGTGCTCGGGCCCGGGGCGGTCATCGTGGCGGGCCACGACCCCGCTGTGGGCGGACGGGTGCCCATCGACCTCGATCATCAGATCCCGATCACCGTTCGTCACCTTCCGGCCAATGCCGGCGTACCCAATACGGCGCAACTCGTCCTCGCGCTCGGGGGCGTGACCGTCGTACGCTCGACGCAGGTGCCCTTGGTGCACGGGACCGCTGGGTTGCGGACCATATTGGACGCCAGCTCGGGTCGCTACGTCGCGGGCGGGAAACTGGCGGGAACCCTGAAGCTCTCGGGCCCGCGGGGCACCGTGAACGACGACTTCGGCGTGCAGGTCGCCCGGTCTCCGTTTGGCACCTTCGGCGGCGTCGTCGGGATCTTGTTGCTGCTCTTTGTGGTGGCCTATGCAGAGTCGCTCTTGCGCAGCCTCCGCCGCGGTCGCCGACGTGACAACCGCACGGCCGCCGTCGTCGGCTTGGTCGTGGTCGGAGCGGTGGGGGGTGTGGCCGCCACTCTGTGGGGCTGGATGCTAGGAATCACGGGACCCACCTTCGTCTCGTTCGTGCTCACCATGATCGTGGGCGCCGTCGCCGGACTTCTTGCCGGGTTGGCCGGTCAGCGGGTGGGCGAGAGGACTCGCGCCCGACGTCAGGCCAATCGGCTCGTCCTGGTGGCACGGCGTACGGCGTTACCGCCGGCTGATCACGCAACCGTCCAGGTTGGTCGCTGAGATGCCCGCGAGACAGGGACGAGAAGCTCGGGGTGCGCCCTTGTTGCGCTGGGCCGCTTTGACTGCCCTTGTGGTCCTGGGCACCGTCGGATTGCGATCTTCGGTTGCCGAAGCGGCGACCAGTGGCGTGTCTGTGGCGGCCGCAGTGAACGGACAACCGGCCGTGACGTCCTCGGATGCCAATCCCGTGCAGCTCTACCCGACAAGATTCGCCCAGGTACGCATAGCCGTCACGAACCATGGCGCATCGACGCTGACGGTCTCTTCGGTCCGCCTCGAGGGGCAGGCACTGGCCCTTCCGCTCTTCTCCTACGACACCGCAGTGGACCTGGTCGTCCCGGCAGGTCGCACCGCATCACTGAGCTTCCCCATCAGCATGAGCAGCATCGGGAGCCAGGCTACGGGACTGGTTCCGGCCACCATCTCCGTGTTCGGACCCACCGGCGCAGTGTTTGCCTCGCAGCCCCTCGTGGTGAAGGTGCATGGATCGTTGCGCTCTCTCTACGGCATCTTTGGATTAGTTGTGCTCATCCTCACGGTGTCGTCACTCGTGATGGCCCTGATCGCGTTGGCTCGCCACACGTTGCCCCAGAATCGATGGTTGCGTGGAATCCGATTTCTCATCCCTGGTTTCGGGATCGGTCTCGTGTTGACGTTCACCTTGTCGGCCTTCGGGATCTTTACGGCAGGACCAGGCCACTGGCTACCGTTGCTCATTGTCGCAAGCGCCGTTGGGTTCGCGGCCGGCTACCTGACGCCGGCTCCCAATGAGGAAGAGTTCGACGACTATGACGACGACGTGCTCTTGGCGCAGATCGTGGTCGTCGACGAGGACCCTCTCGAGGCCGAGAGCGAAAGCGCCGGCCCCGACATCGTGACGTCAGCGGCGCAGGGAGTGCCCGACAGCAGGGCCACAGCCGCGCCATAGTCGTCGAGCCGCCCGTGTTCCGTCGGCACACACGGCTCTCTAGAACAACAGCAACAATGTCAACAACAGCAACACGTCAGGCTTCGATCAGATTCGGTTCCGAGCGAGGTCAACAGAGCCCCGTGCGACTCGCGAAGGCACGAACTGTGTCGGGCCGTGAAAGACTGTCAAAACTTGCCATCTGTTTTTCTATTGAAAACAGTAAAATATTGGTGTCGACAACACAGACCTGATCGGAAGTGCCACACGATGGGCCGGATTTCGAACGAGGACATCGAACCCGTTCCTCTGTGGCGTAGGTGCCTTGGCTCCGGGTTAAGAGGCGCAATCGGGGTCGCTGTCTCCAGACTCGGTTCTGTCGGGACCGTCACCCCAGCGTGATCTCCGACCGCACCGGAGTGATCATCGACATGACCGGGCGCCTCGGTGTCAGAGTAGAGGAGCGCGCCGGGCTACGAGAGGGCGCGTCACCTCAGCGCATGGCGGAGCATCAGCCCGAGATTCTCGTCATCGTGCAGAACCTTGCGGTTCCCTTCGATCGACGGGTGTGGCTCGAGTGTCAGGCGCTCACGGAGGCCGGCTATTCGGTGTCGGTGATCTGTCCCAAGGGACCCGGGGATCCTTCGTTGCAGGTGATCGACGGCGTCACCTTGTACAAGTATCGGCCCTACCCCGAAGGCACCTCCAAGAGGGCCTTTGTCGGTGAGTACCTCTATTCCTTCGCCGCCACTGCATGGCTGACCGCCAAGGCGTGGCGGCGCCAACGCTTCGACGTCCTGCAAGCGTGTAATCCCCCCGATATCTTCTGGCCGATCGCCTTGGTGCTGCGCCTCTTCGGTGTCCGTTTCGTGTTCGACCATCATGACTTGTGCCCCGAGCTCTTCGAGTCCCGGTTCGACGGCGGCTCCCCGGTGGTGCACCGAGCCTTGCTGGCACTCGAATGGTTGACGTACCGCTCAGCGCACCGCGTGATCGCTACAAATGACTCGTACCGCGCCGTCGCGCTCAGCCGGGGCGGCAAGCACGACCGGGATGTCACCGTGGTGCGGACCGGGCCGGATTCCGATCAGCTTCGGCCCGGGCCGCCGGATCCCCGGCTTCGTCGCGGCCGGCCGCACTTGGTGGCCTACCTGGGAACGATGGGCCCGCAGGACGGGGTTGACCTGGCGGTCCGAGCAGCTGATCACATCGTCCACGTGTGTGGGCGGCGTGATATCAGCTTCACGCTGATGGGGTCAGGCGACTGCTTGGCGGAGCTGGTGGCGCTGCGCGATGCGTTGGGCCTCGAGGACTACGTCGAGTTCACGGGGAGGGTGTCGGACACGACGGTGTCCCACATCCTCTCGACGGCCGAAGTCGGGCTGTGTCCTGATCCAAAGAACGCGCTGAACGACGCGTCGACGATGAACAAGACCATGGAGTACATGGCGTTCGCCCTCCCCGTGGTCGCCTTTGACCTGCATGAGACCAGAGTGTCGGCCCAAGACGCAGCCCTGTATGCGTCGCCCAACAATGTGGCAGACCTGGCGAATCTGGTGGTCACGCTCATCGATGATGAGCCTCGGCGGCGATCCATGGGAGCGTCGGGACGAGCGCGGGTGATCGACAGCTTGGACTGGGCACACCAACGGGCCGATTATGTGGGCGTCTACGACGAGCTCACACAGCGCTTCGTGCCAATGCCGGGGCCGGTCTCGATTCCCGCACCGGGAGGCTAACGGTGTGCGGGATCGCTGGTTGCTACCAGCAGGTCGACGGCGAGGCCCTCGCCCGCACGATGATCGACCGCATGACCCATCGCGGTCCGGACGACGAAGGGTTCTTCAACTACCAACGCGACCAGGTCTCTGTGCAGCTGGCCCACCGGAGGCTCTCGATCATCGATCTGAGCGTCGGCGGGCGTCAGCCGCTCACCGTAAGCGGGCTGACGCTCTGTTACAACGGTGAGTTGTACAACTACCGGTCGCTGAGGGCGGAACTTGCCGGCCTCGGTGTTCGGTTCTCGACCAGTTCCGACAACGAGGTCGTGCTCGAGGCGTGGCGGCGCTGGGGGCCGGGAAGCCTGAAGCGCTTGCGCGGCATGTTTGCCTTTGCCGTTTTCGACGAGCGCACCGGCAACTTGGTGTTGGCTCGGGACCAGCTGGGGATCAAGCCTCTGCACTACCTGGCGCGCAAAGACGGCGTCTTGTTCGCCTCCGAACTCAAAGGACTGGTCGCCGCCGTCGGCAATGAGCTGGAGGCCGAGCCCAGTGCGCTGGTGGCGTCGCTCCTCTACTACTGGGTCCCGCCGAGCCGGTGTGCCATTCGGGGCGTGGAGAAACTGGCGCCCGGAACATGGGCCGAGTTCCGTCCCGACGGCACGTCTGCGGTGACCCGGTACTGGGACATCGCCGAGGTGGCGGCCGAGGCGGCCGCCGGTCCCCCCGCCGACCTGCGTGCTGTGATCACAGAGTCCGTCCATGCCCACCTCGTGTCGGACGTGCCGGTGTCGAGCTTCCTGAGCGGCGGCCTCGACTCGAGCATCGTCACCGTGCTGGCCAAGCAGGCCGACTCCGGTATCGACGCCTACACGATCACGTCTCGGCCCGAGGATCAGCGGCTCGAGGCGATGCCCGACGACGCCGTGTATGCCCGCAAGGTGGCGGCGCGCTTCGGCATCGAGTTGCACGAGATCGAGGCCTCGCCCAACGTGGTCGACCTCCTCCCCAGGATCGTCGACGTCCTGGACGAACCGGTGGGTGATCCCGCCGCCATCAACACGCTGCTCATGTGCGAGGCGGCCCGCGAGGCAGGGGTCAAGGTGGTGCTATCGGGGATGGGCGCCGACGAGCTCTTCGGCGGCTACCGCAAGCACCTGGCCTGCCTCTTGGCGGCCCGCTACCGCCATCTGCCGTCGGTGGTGCGCGGTTCGGTGCGACGGGCAGCCGAGCATGTCCCGGTGGTTGCCGGGGGTCGGGGACTGCGCTACGCCCGGTGGACGAAGCGGTTCCTCACATTCGGCGAACTTCCCGAGGCTGCCGCCTTTCGCCGCAGCTACACCTTGTACGACCCGCCCGAACTGGCCGCCCTGCTCAGCCCCGACCTCCGCTCGTGCGTGGCCGACGTCGTGGCCGAGCACGACACCATCTACAGCGACACCTCGCTCACCGATCCGGTCGATCGGATGTGTCTCACCGACGCCCGGTTGTTCCTCCCGGGCTTGAACCTGGCGTACACCGACCGGGCCAGCATGGCGGCATCGGTCGAGGTCCGGGTGCCCTTTGTCGACCCCGCTGTCTTCAAGGCCGCTTTTTCCCTGCCGGGGCCAACGAAGATCCACGGGCGGACCACGAAGGCGGCCCTGAAAGAGGCGGCCGAGGCGTGGCTCCCGACCGAGATCGTGCACCGTCCCAAGGCGTCATTCGGGGTCCCGCTGCGGGCGTGGATCTCCCACGATTTGGCCGACATGGTCGACGACGTGCTGCTTTCAGGTGACTTGGTCGACCGAGGGTTCCTCCAGCGGGCGCCGCTGCAGCGGCTGGTCGACGATGAACGCAGTGGGCGGGAGGATCGGTCCAAGCAGATCTGGCAGCTTCTGACGCTCGAGTTGTGGTGCCAACAGGCCGCTGCCGCCGGAGTGACGACGTGAAACAGGTCGCCCAGAACTACAAGTCCGGCCAGCTCAGCCTGGTGGACGTCCCGACACCTGCGTGCAAGGACGGCGGCGTTCTGGTGCGCTCCACGTATTCGCTCATCTCGACCGGTACCGAGTTGATGAAGGTGCACGAGGCCAAGATGTCGTTGCTGGGCAAGGCTCGGAGCCGGCCCGACCAGGTGCGCAAGGTGCTCGACACCGTGGCCCAGCAAGGAGTGAGAAGCGCCTACGCCAAGGCCATGAACCGTCTCGACTCCTACACCCCGCTCGGATACTCCTCGTGCGGCATCGTGGTCGAGTTGGGCCGGGGGGCCGAGGAGCTCAGCGTGGGGCAGCTGGTGGCGTGCGCCGGCAATGAGTACGCCCTGCACGCCGAGGTCAACTGGGTCCCGCTCAACCTCTGTGTACCGGTGCCCGACGGCGTGTCCGAACCGTTGGCCGCCTTCGCCACCGTCGGTGCCATCGCCATGCACGGGGTACGCCGGGCCGAGACCCAGCTGGGGGAATCGGCGTGCGTGATCGGCCTGGGGTTGGTTGGCCAGTTGGTGGCGCAGCTCCTGGTGGCCTCGGGGGTGCGGGTGGTGGGCTTGGACGTCGTGCGGGAACGGTGCGCGCTGGCCGAGGAGAACGGCGCCGTGGCGTGCGACACGCCCGACGCTGAGGGCATCGACCGGATCGAGCGGATCCTGGCCCAGTTGACCGGGGGCCTGGGCGCCGACCACGTGTTCCTCGTGGCCGGTGGGTCCTCGGCCGGGCCCGTCGAGACAGCGGCCCGACTGGCCCGCGACCGGGCCCGGGTGGTGGACATCGGGAAGGTCAAGCTGGACCTGCCGTGGAACGCCTACTACGACAAGGAGCTCGACGTCCGGTTCTCTCGGTCCTATGGCCCTGGCCGCTACGACGACGTCTACGAACTCGCAGGCGTGGACTACCCGGCGGGCTACGTTCGCTGGACCGAGCGCCGGAACCTCGAGTGCTTCGTGGACCTGGTCGCTCGAGGGGTCTTGCCCGTCGAATCGTTGGTGGCCGGTGTCTTTCCCCTGGACGAGGCGGTCGCTGTGTACGAGCGGTTGCGCTCAGGAGACCTCGGGGGGATCGGGTACCTCTTCCAGTACCCCTCTGAGGAGCAGATAGAGCGAGCCATGCCGGTGAGCTCGGTGACGTCGAGACCGACCTCGGCGGTCACTGGCGGGAGCCGACCCGCACCAGTCGGGCCCAAGACCCGGGTCGGCTTCATCGGCGCCGGTAACTACGCCTCGTCCATGTTGTTGCCGCAGCTGGCGAGACGACCCGATGTGGAACTCGCCCACGTGGTGACGACGACGTCACTGTCGGCCGCCAACGCCCAGCGGAGGTTCGGGTTCGCCACCGCGTCCACCGATGTGGACGGACTGCTCTCCGACGACTCGGTCAGCGCCGTCTTCGTGGTCACCCGACACCACAGCCACGCCGATCTCGTGTGCCGAGCCTTGGCGGCGGGCAAGGCCACGTTCGTCGAGAAGCCGTTGGCTCTCGACGAGGACGAGATGGCCCGCATCGTCGAGGTAGTGCGAACGACCGGCAATGACCGCCTCATGGTCGGCTTCAACCGACGCTTCGCCCCGCTGCTCACCGACATGCGGGAGCGCTTCGGAGCCCAGGTGGGCCAAGCGGTCGTGCACTACTCCGTCAATGCAGGCCCGTTGGGGGCCGACAGCTGGTACGGAAACGAAGAGCTAGAGGGATCGCGCTTCATCGGAGAGGGCGGGCACTTCATCGACACCGTCGGGTGGTGGTTGGGGTCGAACCCCCTCGAGGTGTACGCCGCGTCCAGCGAGTCCCGCGGGATCCAGGTCATGCTGCGCTACGAGGACGGGTCGGTCGCGACCATCGGCTACCTCACCAACGGGAACCCTCGCCTCCCCAAGGAGATGTTCGAGGTCTCGGCCAACGGTCGATCGGCCCGTCTCGACAACTTCACGCGTGCCACGGTGTGGACCGGTCGACGTCGAACAACCCGGCGAAGCCGCCGGAGTACCGACAAAGGGCAGGCCGGGGCGCTGGGTAGCTTCATCGAGGCCGTCGCGACCGGTGGGCCGATGCCGATCCCCCTGCCCTCACTGTTCTCGACCACCGCGGCCACCATCACCGTCGCCAGGAGCCTGGCGCTCGGGAGTCCCCAGAAGTTGTGAGCCCGTCGCAACTGGGGTGGTACACCCGTCGCCTGCGGGGCATGTCGGTGCCCGAGATCGCTTGGCGAGTTGAGGATCTCGGGCGACAGGAGCTGTGGCGCCGCAATCAGGTGCCTCCCGGCGCCGCCGCACCGGCGGTGCCGGCTCGACCGACACGAGCTTTCGCCACTCCGATGGACGGTTCCACGCTGGTGGCTCCGCCCGACGCCGCCCGGCAAGCGCTCATCGCCGTGGCGCAGGACGTGGTCGCCGGCCATTGGGACGTGCTGGGCGTCGTTCGCCACGACATGGCTGATCCCGACTGGTTCTTCGACCCAGTCCGTGGTGGTCGCTTTCCCGATGACCGATATGCCTTCCGCATCGACTATCGGAACGATCCCTACGGTGCCGACGTCAAGCAGGTGTGGGAGCTTTCTCGGCATCACCACCTCACGGTGCTCGCCGCAGCGTGGTGGCTGACTGCCGACGAGCGTTACGCCGATATGGTGGCGGACCACCTCCGTTCGTGGTGGCGGCGGAATCCTTTTCTCTCGGGCATCAGTTGGTCGAGCGGCATCGAGCTGGGAATCCGCTTGGTCTCCTGGGTCTGGGTCCGCCGGCTGCTCGACGGATGGCCCGGTGTGACCGCACTGTTCGAGGACAACGACGAGGCCGTACGCCAGGTGCGATGGCATCAGCTGTACTTGGCGGCGTTCCAGAGTCGGGGTTCCTCGGCCAATAACCACGTGATCGCCGAGGCCGCCGGCCAACTCGCCGCCTCGTGCGCCTTCCCGTGGTTCACCGAAAGCGACCGATGGAGAACAGATGCAGCGCGGCTGCTCGAGAGAGAGCTCCAGCGCAATACGTTTCCCAGTGGTGTCAACCGGGAACTGGCCTTCGACTACCACGGGTTCGTGACCGAGCTCGGACTCCTGGGCGCACTGGAGGCCGCCGCCAGTGGGCATCCCCTCACTCCCGCGACCTACCACCGGGTGTGCCGCATGCTCGACGTCGTCGCCGCGGTCCTCGACGAGCGGTCCCGAGCACCGCGCCAAGGTGACAGTGACGACGGTCGGGCCCTGGTGCTCGATGCACCGCACGCCAACCGCTGGACATCGCTGCTTGCGAGCGGAGCGGCTGTGTTCGGACCGGCGCCGTGGTGGCCGTCCCCTGCACCCGATGTCACGAGCGCCGCTGTGGCGTCCTTTGCACCGGCCACGCCGGCGCCCACGGTTCGAGCGGCCCGACGGCCATCGCATTTCGCCGACGCCGGCATGACCATCCTGCGCACGGCGCCCGATGGCGCCCCGGAGATCTGGTGCCGTTGTGACGGTGGGCCCCACGGCTACCTCGCCATTGCCGCCCACGCTCACGCCGATGCACTCTCCATCGAGGTGCGCTGCGGGGGGGTGGACATCCTGGCCGATCCGGGAACCTACTGCTACCACGGCGAACCAGCGTGGCGCAGCTACTTCCGCTCCACCGTGGCCCACAACACGATCGAAGTGGGGGCCACGGACCAGTCACTCTCGGGCGGTCCGTTCCTCTGGTTGCGCCACGCCCGGGCCTACACGGTCGAGGTCGTGACCACCGACCACGGGGAGATCTCACGCTGGTCGGCCGAGCACACCGGGTACCAGACGCTCACGCCCGCCGTCACCCACCGCCGGAGCGTGGAGCTCGACGCGCACCGGCGCCGCATCGAGATGGTTGACCGGGTCGAGACCACAGGCACCGTGGCGCTGCGCATGGCCTTCCACCTCGGGCCCACCATCGAGGTCGACCTCGAGGGCCACGACGCACAGCTCACGTGGCCGACACCGGACAGCTCCAGTTCCGCCGCCATGACCTTGCCGCCCGGGCTGCGCTGGAGCGCCCATCGCGCCGAGGTGGATCCGATCCTGGGCTGGTACTCCGAGCGCTTCGGAGCCAAGCAGCCTGCGACCACCCTGATCGGTGTGGGCCGGTGCACCCCCGATCGCCAGGAGCTACGCAGCGCCATCCAGTTCTGATGAGCCGCCACCGAAACACCGGGCCCCCTGGGTGCCGCGCTATGAGGACAGGTAGCCTTGTTGTTCCCGTTGACAAAGGAATGTGTGAGCGGAACGATGACGTAGGGGGGTTGGTGATGAAGGGCGAGATGGAACTCGAGGTCGCGTCCAGACGCCCCGTCACGTCCATGGTCCCTGCCGAGGGCACATGCCCCGAGGACGTCACCTGTGACGAGCCACGTCCCTCACGGCGCAATCTCTCGGTACCCAGCTGACGTGCGTGTCCTTGTCGTTCACAATCGCTACCGATCGGCACTGCCCTCGGGTGAGAATCGCGTCGTCGATGAGGAAGTGTCCATGCTGGCCGATGCGGGGGTAGAGGTAGAGACCTTCTTGCGCGACTCGGACGCCATCGCCGAGTTTGGTGCAGCGCGCAAGATCGCACTTGCCGTCTCGCCTACCTATTCGATCGATGCGGCGCGCGAGTTCTCCCGGGCTCTACAACACGTTCGTCCCGATGTCGTGCATCTGCACAATCCCTTCCCCTTGATCTCACCTTGGGTGATACGGGTCGCCCATCGGGCCGGGATTCCTGTCGTGCAGACCGTCCACAATTACCGGCACTCGTGTCCGAGCTCGACGGGGTTCTTGCGTGACGGGCGCATCTGCGAGGACTGCGTGGGAAAGACATTCCCGTGGCCCGGCGTCGTGCACGCCTGCTACCGGGCGTCGCGAGCTGAGTCTCTCTCGATGGCGGTCACCGCACGCGCCCACCGATCGACGTGGCAGCTCGTCGACCGGTTCCTGGCCGTGAGCGACTTCGTTGCCCATCATCTCGCGCTAACCGGCATCTCGCCCGACCGCATCGTCGTACACCCGAACTTCGCGCGCGCCCGAGGCCCGGCGACGGCGCCGGGTTCGGGGTTCCTCTTCATCGGCCGCCTCACCGAGGAGAAGGGCGTGTCCCTTCTGATGTCGGCGTGGGCTCAATCTCGCCTCGGCGACACCCAGCGACTCGTCGTGGCCGGTGATGGACCCCAACGCAACCTTGTCACTGCGCCCGGAGCCGTCAACGTGCGGTATGAAGGTTTGGTGGACGCCACCCGTGTCCACCAACTGCTCGACGAGACCGCCATCGTGGTGATCCCCTCCCTGTGCTACGAAGGCTTTCCCCGCGTCGTGGCTGAGGCATTTGAACGTGGTCGTCCGATTGCTGGCGCCGCGCTGGGCTCGCTGCGAGATCTCATCACCCCAGACGTCGGCTGGACTGCCGCTCCGAACGTGGAGTCGTTTGCGACGATGCTGGCGAAGGCCGCTTCAGACCCCGCCCTCACCACGAAGGCGGCGGGGGCACGGGCGAGATTCGAGGCGGAGCTGACGCCCGAGATCAGCCTTCAACGGCTGCTCGACGTGTACGAGGAAGTGAAGACCGCCGCAACCCACCGGCCGCCGGTGCACGGCACGCCGAGAGCCCGATGAGCCCCCGACAACCGGCGCGGCCCCGCGAGCTCAGGAGCCAAGGGACGTGGGCCCTCGTCGACCAGATCTTTTCCTCCGGGACGAACTTCGTGCCGTCGCTCATTCTCGCACGGCTGTTGGGACCGCAGAACTTCGGCACGTTCTCCCTCGCCTTCCTGGCGTGGTTTCTCGTGCTCTCGGTCATCCGCAGCGCCTTCATGCAGCCCTATACGCTCGGCGCGTCATCCCTCGAGCAGTCCGAGTGGCGCGAGCTGACGGCGCGAGCAGGTGGTGTCGTCGTGGCCGCAGGCCTGGCCGCGGCCGTGATGTTCGGCGTTGCCGGTCTAGCCATCGGCGTGTCATCTGAGCTCGGACGCTGCCTGCTGGCAGTTGCCCTCCTCTCCCCCGGCCTGGCATTACAGGAGTTCTGGCGCGTGGCGGCGTTTGCGTCGCGCCGAGCAAGGACCGCAGCGGCCAACGATCTGTATTGGGCATTGGGGCAGACCGTGGCCTTCGTGGCTCTGCTGCTCGCAACGCGGATCACGGCGGCCGAGAGCCTCTTGGCCTGGGGCGCCGGTGCCTGGCTCGCCGCTGCGCTCGGGGTAGTGCAGCTGTCGGTGTGGCCCCGCATCGACGGTGCAAGTGCCGCCCTGGCACGCCAATGGCTTCGCGTCGGCGTGTGGTTCACCAGTGCAAATGTCACGTTCTCGGCCGGTCTGTTCGCCGTGGCCGCCATCGTGGCGTGGCAGCTGGGGAGCCACGAGCTGGGACTGTTTCGTGTGGTACAGGGCAGCTTGTTTGGTCCGGTGCAACTGGTGCTGATCGCCGTGCAGAGCGTGCTCTTGCCCCACATCGTGCGGTCCATGCGCGGCACCGATCCCACGGGCCTCGGCGCAGCCGCCCGGTATTCCGGGGCGATCGCCCTCTTGGTGGCGGCATACGGCGGCGTGCTGGTGCTCGTCGCCCCGACCCTTCTCACCCGTGTCTTTGGTAGCGCGTTTGCGCCCGCTGCGGCGCTGGTCGTCCCGATGCTCGTCGCATTTACGATCGATGCGGCCGGTGAGGGTGCCGCCGTGCTCTTGCGGGCCCGAGCCCGGGGGGGAGCCTGCTGACCGTACAAATGGCGGCCGCTGTCACCCGGCTGCTCGCGGTCCTCCTCCTCGTCCGTGTCGACGGGGTCGTGGGGGCGGCCTGGGGACTCGCCATCGGCAGTGCGGTATCCACCATGCTGTGTTGGCTCTTCGTCACCGACATTGACCCCGGCGGTGTGCGGGCACGGTGCTCGCGGCTCTTTGGCGTGAACGTGCCGTCGGATGACGCCGCCTCGAGCGACCTCGACGACCGTCACTTCGTCGCAACGACCCATGAACCGGCCACCGCCCAGAGGAGCGACACGGTGGGGAGCGATTGACCCCGTGACACCGACCGTGCAACCCGCCGGTGATGTGCCCCGTGTTGCCCTGCTTACCAACGCACCGGCACCGTATCGAACCGAGTTCTTGAACGACCTTGCCTCGCGCTGCCACCTCCTTGTCGTGTTCGACACGGAGCGTGAGCCCGATCGCGAGTGGATGATCGATACCAGCGACTTCCGCTTCGACTGGGTCGTGTCCCGCGGCCTGATGGTCTCGCGCCCCTTGGTGCGTCAACGGCGATTCGAGAGACGCGTGCTCCATGTCCCGGTCAATACGCTCGGCATCCTCGAGCGGTTCCGGCCCGACATCGTGGTGTCCGGTGAACTCGGAGTGCGGACGATGTGGGCGGCATTGTCTTGCCTTCGACGCAGTCGACACCTCATTGTCTGGTGGGAGGGGGTTCCGAACACCGACGGCTCGGGGCGACTCCGCACCCTGAGACGCACCATGCTGCTGAGGCGAGCCTCCCGGGTCTGGGCCACCGGGCTGGAGTCCGCTCGGTCCCTGGCGAGCTACGGCGTGTCTCGAGAGCGCGTGGATCTCGGGATGACTGCGATCGACACCCTCTGGTGGAGGGGCGCCGTGGACGAGCAACGCGCCGTGGGGCGCGAGGAGACGCGCCGCGAGCTCGCTCTTCGGGGTGCGGTACTGCTCTTCGTCGGACGACTCGATAGCCGTAAGGGCATACCGGAGTTGCTCGCCGCCTTCTCCGCACTCGACGAGCTCCACGATGTCCCGCCCTGGAGCGTCCTCATCGTCGGATCGGGACCGCTGGGCGCCGATGTAGACCGGTGGGCGGGCGCGCACCCCGAGATCCGGGTGGGGCGGA
Organism: uncultured Acidimicrobiales bacterium; assembly: GCA_963764205.1. Taxonomy (GTDB): domain Bacteria; phylum Actinomycetota; class Acidimicrobiia; order Acidimicrobiales; family UBA8190; genus Chersky-840. The sequence goes on along the minus strand of CAVXRN010000006.1, from coordinate 1,707,603 downwards.
CCGGCTTCGTGCAGCCGGCGAGCTTGCCGAGGTTCTACGCAGCGGCGGACATCTTCGTGCTTGCCTCTCTGGAAGACCCATGGGGCGCGGTGTGCATGGAGGCGCTGGTCGCGGGTCTCCCGCAAGTCACCTCGTCGAAGGTCGGGTCGGCCCTGGATCTCGTCACGAGCCTCGACATCGGCGACATCGTCGACCCGCACGACGCGCAGTCCTTTGCGCGCCGTCTCGCCGACCGTATTCGAGAGGCACCAACCCTCGTGCCGGCGACGGTGCGCACCGAGACAGCGGAGCACTGGTCTTCACGTGCGACGGCGGCACGGGCCATGGCCTCCCTCTGCGCATGCCTCAAGGCCTGACGTGCACGCCGACGGGACGACGACCGTGCTGTACATCGGCGGCGACAGCCGAAGTGGGAGCACGGCGCTGTCGGCCATCTTGGGGAGCTACGACGGGGTCGTCTCGGTCGGTGAGCTCCGTACGCTGTGGCAGGCGCTCAAGACAGACCAGTTGTGCGGGTGCGGCGAGCCCATATCGCAGTGCCAGTTTTGGATTGCGGTGGGCGAGTGCGCCTATGGGGGCTGGGCATCGCTCGACGTGGACGCCATGATCGACGCAGACTGGATGGTGGCACGACACCGGTCGATGGCGCGCCACCTTCTGCGCTCGACCTGGCGTGCCGACTCTGATCTGGAGGCACACCGCGAGCGTCTCGGGCGGCTGTATGCCGCGATACGAGAGACCTCGGGTGCGCGGATCGTCGTGGACTCGACCAAGGATCCCTCCTATGCGTACGTGTTGCGCGGCGTACGGGGAATCGACCTCCGCGTCGTGCACCTTGTTCGTGACAGCCGAGGTGTCGCCTATTCCAACACAAAGACGCGGATCATCAGGCCGGAAGTTGTTCGGAGCACCAACGCCGAGCCCATGTACATGCCCACCTGGTCCCCCATGCGTAGCGCCGTCACCTGGGACGTGAAGAACGCACTCCTCAACCTCGTCATTCGAGCGCCGGAGCGGAGACTGGTGAAATACGAGAGTCTCGTGGCTCGGCCCGGTGAGGAATTGGAGGCGATCCGGCACTTCGCCGGGGGCCAATGGGGCGGGGACGGCTCCTGGGACGACGACAACCGCTCCTTTGAGTTCCTTCCGCATCACACCTTGGGTGGAAACCCCGTCCGGTATCAGGGCGGGCGCGTGCGTCTGGAGCCTGACCAAGAATGGCGAGTCCGCATGGGTCGGGGTGACAAGGCCGTTGTCACGGCCATCACGTTTCCGCTCCTCGTCGCCTACGGATACCGGGTGATCGGGAGCGCATTAGGATCTGAGGATTCGAGGACGACGTCCGAATGAATGATGAAGGCGCCGTGAGCGCGAGTCACGCTCTGAAGGTCGACGAGTCGTCCCCACCGATCACGCTGTTCGGGTGGCTAGCCCTGCTCATCTTCCTCATCGGCGACGCCATTTCCGGAAAGCTGTCAACGAGCACGAGTGTCACAGCGTTGATCACGGGCGTGTTAGTGATCATCGCACTCCTGTTGTTGTTCCCGACCTGGCTGTTCAGTAATCGGCCGAGCGTCCGACGGGCCCTGTTGCCGCTGGCCATCTTCCTAGTGTGGGCATTCCTCGTGACGGCGCTCTTTCACCATTTCGACAGGGAAGGCTTGCAGAATCTTGCGGTCTATGTGCTGTTCTTCAGCACGATCGCAATCGTCGCGCTGAGCGCGCAAAGGGGAAGCGGGGCCCGGTTCACCGAGCTCCTGGTCATCGTCGGGTGGATACGGGTGGCGTTGTACGGGGTAACGCTGTACTTCGAGGGACTCAACAATAGTGCCGGAGTCTATTCGCGCCGAGACTTCGCTATCGAGGCTCTCCTCATCATGTCCGTGGTCATGATGAGTCGGGATCAGCGAAGGCGGACACGATGGCTGCCCTATGCACTGGCGGCTGAGATCGCTCTCTCGGAATCCAGGACGGCAACGGTCATTGCTGCAGTATTACTCGTCTTCGTCGCAGTGCAGGGACGCGCCGGCGCCCGCGCTGTCGTCTCGGTATTGGGGCGCATCACCATCGTTGTCCTGATCGGCCTGTGGGCGGTCGTGAACGTGCCGTCTCTCCACGAACGGATCTTCGGTGGCACTGAAACGCAGATCCTGGGCGTCGAGCTCAACACGGCAGGCAGGAACGTCATCTGGAGCGGGGTCGTGGCAGACGCCGAGCGCCATAACCTGTGGTTGGGTCAAGGTGCGGGCAGCGCCACCGACTATGTCCGGAATGATGAGGGAGCCGTCGGCATCGAGGCGGCGGAGCCGCACGACGACTACCTGCGGATCTGGCATGACTTTGGCTATATCGGACTGGTGCTCTTCGTGGTGGCAATTTGCACACTGCTCAGAGCCATGTGGACGAGAGGCCGGCGTACCGGTTTGCCGATGTGCTACGCGGGACTGGTGAGTTTGATTGCGGCGCTGGGATTGATGATCACCAGCAATGTCATCGTGTATTTCTTCGCCATGCTTCCGCTCGGGGCCATCATCGGCTTCGCACTCGGAGAGCCATCGGCGCGGCCCGATCCCCCATCGGTATCAGCGCTGTAACGGGTCAGCAGCCTCGTTGAATGGTCAGGGCCTTTGTGGTGGCGGCCCACTCGTAGGCGATCTCGTACACCCACTGCTCAACCGACGGTGGATCCACCCCCACGATCTCGAGGGTGCCGGCGAAGCAGCGTTCGATTCGTAGTCGAGCTCGGGTTGCCTGCGGCCTTCCTGAGACGACGATCACCGAGTTCCAGTGGCGCAGTCGTGCCATTTGTCTGATGAAGCGAGCCTCGCCCTGAGTGGTCGATGGGCTCGGGGAGAAGCAGGTGACCGTATCGGTCACGTTGACCGGGCACCGTCGGCCTGCGTCGGAGATCGCCAGCACGGGGGCGTCACCCGCCCGGAGCAGCTTCTCCCCCTCCTCGACCCTCCGCCGCTCGTTGACGGTATCGGAACCCAGAACGACGATCGCCCCGGCTCGACGCGGTGTATTGGTCTCCGGCCAGATGAAGAGCCTCGCCGTCAGAGCCAGGAAGACAACGCCTGCCCCAAGCACGATGAACCACCAGGCCCGGCGTCTTGTCCGCACCGGGGAGAAGCTATCGCAGCCGTCCTGAGCGCCCGCGCCGAGAGGGCCGAATTACCCCGGCGAGTCAAGAAAAGGGGGTCAGCTCTGACTGGAAGTAATTGGGAACGGACAAGGTGCACGCGGGAGGCGTACCGGTGTACACGTCCCCCGGTGGGCAAAAGAAGTTGTCATCGCCTTCAGTGGTGACATAGATCAGGTTTGATCCGTCGGCATGAGCCGTCTGCATGACGACCTGCTCCTCGCCCAGTGTGGAGGCGTCCCACACGATCGTGCCCACCTCGTTGACAGCGTCGTTGTCGTTGCCAGGACCAGGTGATCCGGTGAACGCCGAGTACTGGTTCTCGAAGACGATGACGGCGTCGTCGACAGCCGGGTTCGTGAGGAAGGTGGGGTCGAGCGGCTGCACACCGGGATTGACGACCGCAGTGCCTCCCAGGTTGCTGTGCACGTAGGAGGTCAGGCGGGTGAAGAACGCTGCGGGCGATCCGCCGAATCCCCAGGGCCTGTTGGCGCACCCGTCGCCCGTCGACCCGGCCCACGCCAAACCGGCACACGCCGTGTCGAAGAAGATACCGGTCACCGGCGCCTTCAACTTGCCGGCGCGGACCTGGCCAGGCCCGTATTTGGATTTCCAGAGCGCGACACCGGCTTCGACGGCAGAGAGGCTGCGCGTACCGTACCCGGTTGGTGTGTATCCGAGCACCGTCCAACCTGCCGACTGCACCCGGCCGATGGCATAGAGGTAGTTGGTGTAGTCCGAGCTGGAGAAGAACGAACCCGAACCGGGCCCGCTCGAGGGGTTGGCGATCACATAACCCCTACCGGCAGGGGGCGGGTCAGCCGCCAACTCCGCCCAGATGCCTTGAAGCGTGTCGGGTGCGCTGAGCGGATACTGATATGCGGGAACGATAAGGGTCGTCGGCTTCGACACAGCTGGGATGGCTGCTACTGCTGGTGGGCTGTGCACCACGCTCAGGCCTGCTACCCCCATGACGACCGTCGCCACGCAGCTTGCAACCCGGCCGGCTCGCTGCAGGACGGGTTGGGAGTCGCTCGGTCTCACGGTGCCTCCAACTGAGGTCCTAGCTTGCTCGCAGCGAAACTGCTCGAACAGCGTGTCCAACGATAGTTGGCCCTGGTCAAACCACGCTCAATGCCGACTCAACGGGCAGTCAACTGGGGCAAAGAACCCGTCCACCACACCTGCGGACGTGAACCGTCACGAACTCCGGCGGTCGCGAGCCGCAGCTCGCGCGATGCGCCGGGCGTGGATTGGACCAACGCGAATCTGGCCACTGAACGGAGCCCACATACCGCAGAAGTACAGGCGCGGCGCTGCCGGATGTTCGGGAGCACCTCCATGGCAGATCGGCACGCCGTCAGCCTGCAATACACCCAAATGACCGACCAGTGGCTCCAGACCTCGTCGGTAGCCCGTGGCACAGATCACAGCATGGGGCTGAAGGCGAGTGCCATCAACCAACAGCACGTCTGCGCCGTTAAGACTCTGCACTTCGGCGACCACGGTTGCACTTCCGCGTTTGAGCGCTGCAATAAAGCCGTCGTCGACGGCTGGATTAGTGCCGCGGTGCAAATAGCTAGCGTATGGGCCCTCGGGAGCGTCTGGGATTCCGAAGGGGCGGAGGTCTCCGAACATCATCCGCTGCGCTATCGAGAAGGAGCGGTCGGCGAGCTTGACTGGTAGGTGATCGGTCAGAAGAACCAAAAGCGGCTGGCCAGGAAGCCCGATGACCTCACGCGTCGAGAGGTTGGGGGCACTACGCATCGAGACGGTCACTCGGGCTCCCGCTTTCACGAGGTGGCCAGCAATGTCGATGCCTGAGTTCCCAGCTCCCACGACCAGTACGTCTCGATCCCGGTACGCCTGGGCGGACCGGAACTCGGACGAATGGATCAGCTCCGGGGTGAATGTCTCTCTTCCCGGCCACTGTGGAGATACGGGGACCGCGTCCCAGCCAGTGGCGATTACGAGGTAGCGAGCAAGCAACTGGCCGGTGGACGTCTCCAGCCGCCACATGGCATCGGAACGCTGAACCTCGACGAGTGCCGTGTTGAAGTGCACGCGGATCCGGTTGCGGTGCGCGAAGTCGTCCAGATATCCGACCATGTCGTCGCGAGTGGGATTCCTTCCACAGCTCCGTGACATGCCCTTACCTTGCAGCTTTGACATCGGGCGCCACGAGTTGAGCCTTAGCTCGGCGTATCTTGTCCGCCAGCGTGCGCCCACCGCGTCCGAAGCTTCGATGACGACGGTCTCAAAGCCGCGCTTGCCCAAGCCAAACGCAGCGGCGAGTCCGGCGGACCCGGCACCAACCACGATTACCTCGTGTCGTTCCGCCACAGGCCCGTCTCCGGCGACTCGTGGGGAAGGATCGGCCATAAGCGCGTTCGTCTGGTCGTCAACGGCAAGTGATCTTCACGGCGCCCAAGATGACCTCCCCACCCCCAGTGTTCCTCAGGTGGGCCGAATCGCCAAGGTGGCCAGCCGGCAGGAGAGGGTCGTGCCAGCACCCCGAGATCGATGCTTCTCCTGGATCGAGCGCGGGGGTCGATCCCTCTGACCGCTCCACCCTGAGCGGCTCCGGCGGATGACCGCCGTCCAGCGGCGAAGGTGTTGCGGCTCAGGTCGGTCCCACCCCTCTGATGGTCTCTGACCGTTGTACGCTGCCGGACATTCGGTGGTCAGTGCTTGGAGCAAGCTAGGGAACGCCAAGGAGGGATTTGGTCGTGACGATGAATTGCAGGCCGGTCCCGACGCTGGACGAGCGCATCAACGACATCCGGTGTCGCACTGCCGAGATCGTGAACGAGGACATTCTGCCAAACGAACCGCGGCTCTGGGCGGCTCGCCGGGAGGGCGAGTCGATGGAGCATCGCCGGGAAGTGCTCGAGCTGCGGGCTGAGATCAAGGAGAAGGTGAAGAAGGCTGGTCTCTGGGCACCGCATCTTCCCAAGGAGTACGGCGGGATGGGCCTCGATTTCCTCGCCCACGCCTACATGAACGAGGTACTCGCTTACGCGATCGGCGCCGCGTCGCTCTTTGGGGTGGCGGCGCCGAACTCGGGAAATCAGTCGATCCTGGCCAAGTACGGCACCGAGGAGCAGAAGCAGCGATGGCTGTTGCCGCTCATCGACGGGACGATGGAATCGGGTTTCTCGATGACTGAGCCGCACAACCCGGGCTCAGATCCGCGGTCCCTTACCACGACTGCTGTCGAGGACGGCGACCACTGGGTGATCAATGGCCATAAGTGGTTCACGTCCAACGGCATCGACGCTGATTTTTTCATCGTGATGTGCCGGGCTGTCGCGGCCGGCGCGCAGCCGACGAAGGGCGACCCGATGGTCCAGATCATCGTTCCCACGAATGTTCTGGGCGTGAACATCGTGCGTGGTATCGGGATCTGGGGTCAGACGGAGTCCGACCATTGCGAGGTGAAGTACGAGAACGTCCGGGTTCCGAAGCAAAACACCCTAGGCCTGGTCGGCGAGGGGCACCAAGCCGCCCAGGATCGCCTCGGTGCCGGACGTATCTATCACTGCATGAACTCGATCGGGCAGATGTGGCGGGCGTTCGATCTCATGGTCGACCGAGCACGCACCCGCCAGGTCCACGGCGGGTTGCTCCAGGACAAGCAGTTCATCCAGGGCTTCATCGCCGACAGCTACATCGACATCCAGGCAGCCCGCCTGATGACCTTGCACGCCGCCGAGAAGATCGACGGGGGGCTGCAGGGCGCCCGTACCGATATCTCGGCGATCAAGGTCTTCGTGCCGGCTGCCTATACGCGGGTAGCGGATAGGGCGATCCAGGTGTGGGGAGCGGCGGGAATCTCGAACGACCTCCCGCTCGCCGGGATGTTCCTTGGAGCGCGCACCTTGCGCATCGCCGACGGACCCGACGAAGTCCACAGGATCCTGATCGCGAAGAACGTGCTCGGCCAGTACGCGAAAGGTGAGGGCTGGGACTTCGGCAACTGAGTCGCCGAGACTATTCCGTCGACCGGTTGACACCGCCGGTGATACCGGTCTCCGTTTTCGCGCCGACTAACCCGCACTCGAGGGCGCTGGCGGAGCACGTCAACCCAGTCAAGGTCAGCGTTTGGGTGGCGGTTTTACCCATCTGACCGGTACCGGGGCATGCCGTTCTTCAGTGATTCGGTCAGCGGGCGACCCAAGCAATATTCGCGACGCTGAGCGATCGCGGATGGTTCGAGGACGAACTTTTCCGAGTACCGCCCGGAGGAGATGGATCATGCCATCGAGCTCCTAAGCAGCCACCACCCCGACGACCACGTCGTGCCGTCGGCGTAGGTGATCACGAACGCCGCCAGCCCGTCCCGCGGACCCGCATGATTGTTTGGTGACCGTCGTGTGAATCCCATAGACACGCCTCATCCGCAGGCATAACGTGAGGGGTGGGTGACTCCGGGGGGTGGGTGCACCTCCATGGCACCAGGAGTACCCAAGGGACTGGCGGGACACGGGTAGCGCCCCAGACGATAGGAAGTTACCCGTGTCCCGGCCTCCCTGAGTTAGTCCCTAGTCGACGTCGTGCGGGTCAGCCTCCCATGGCCCGTCCGCAATCCACTCGATAACGGCGTGATGCAGTCTGTCCCCATGCCCCTCGTCGTGCGAGTGTGCGAATTGCCACTGCCTCGCTGGGCTTCCACGTGCTTCGTTCAAGCAGCCCCGTGGTCCGGGCAGGTAATGCGGACCTGACAAGGAATTTCTGCATTCGCTCGCTTAGTCATCACGTCTAACAAGTTTACGTGTCCGTCGCCGTTAACGGCTCGCCTGGGGCGGGGTGGATCGCAGCAGAGAGCCGAAAAGGATTTGGATCCTGTTGCCGAGAGCCTCTGGGGCGGATCGCCCTCAGTGGGCGGTGAGGTCGCAGGTGGTCACCGGCTTCCCAGGGTTCCCTTGCCATCCTTACCCGCCTGAATCAAATAGCGCGATCGTTACGTAGAACCTTCTCGTAGAGCGCGAGCGCCAGGTCGGGTTCCAGCCACGGGTATTGCTGGTCCCGCACCCAGCGATAGCCCACTGATTCGTACAGGTCGCGCAGCTTGCGGCTCCGAGCGCCACAGTCGAGCCTCGCCAGGCCCCTGCCAGACTCAGCCACGTAATCCTCGGCCCACTGAAGAAGCCCGAGACCCAGGCCCCGTCCGCCAAAGGGCCTGGCCACGATGAGGTTATGGACGTAACCGGATGAGACGGGCTGCTCGCCCCAGATCACGGGGTCGTCCCACAAGATGGTGACCGTTCCCACCCGCTCCTCCCCGTGCCAAAGAACAAAGACGAAGTAGTCACCGCCCCGCTCCCAGGAGTAGGGGATCTCGCCCAGTCGCCACTGGTCGATCCCTCGGGCTAGGAGCCATCGGGCAGCGTCGTCGCGCAGACCGAGTAGCGCATTGGTGTCCGAGTCGGTCGCTTCGACCATCGTGAACTCCTCCCACGACATCACGACGCAAGTCTGCTCTACGACCGCCCAATGGTCTCGAAATTCGCAATGTGCCGCTCCCGATAGGGACTGGGCACAGCGAGAGGCGGGGCTCAGCGAGCGCATACTCGGGGATCTCGTGCACCCACTGGTGCCGGATCCGGGCGCCCGAATCGGCTCATCTCCATCGGCCTCAAGGTCGTCGGACCGGCCCCGTCAGGCCGCACAGGTCCGGCATTTGCGCGTGGTCCGGGCTGTCTTGTGTGCCCACCAAAGCAGGTTGTTATTGGTGGTTCTCAGTCCTTGCCCAGACTCGACCGGCCAACCTCCGGATCCGCGCGGAACCTTCATTACCAGCGGTCACGCCATGCGGCGGGACAGCAGCGCGAGCAATCCGCGATCGGGTTCACTGCCGCTGGATCACCGGGTGGCCTAAGTGGCCCGAGCTGACGGTACGCATGCGACTCCACATCGGCGAGGCCGCCGAGCGTGACGGAAACTACTTCGGCCCGGCGCCGGGTCCGATGCCCGGTCTAAACCGGACCCTTGCCCTCACGTCTTGGTGAAGGATCTGCCTTCGAGAGGTCAAAAGGACTGAAATGTTGAGTGCCCTTTCCGGCTTGAACCAGGGCGTACTCCATCGCCGCCCGCACAAAGTCGAGATTTGTGAAAGAAGCGAACCCCACCCCAGCCTCTCGCGCCGAGCAACTCAGTTCGCAATCGATGTCAGCAAACTCGGCGTCACTGAGCTGACCCGATCCTTTAGAGCGAATCATCGTCTTCTGCATCGCGGCCTACTTCCTGTCGGAACTCACTTGCTACCAGTGCTACTGCGCTCTTCGGACAGTTGATAGAGCCAAAGGTCTCTATCGAGCGATCACCGCCTGTGTAAGTGGGGGGGATTAGGGGAACAGAACGGATATACGGTCATGCCCGGCGTTTGGCCGCCACGATCACGCCACTGCTGTAGCCCAGTTCTGCACAAACGAGGTCAGCATCTTCGACGAGACGTTGACGAACAACAGTCAGGGCGGCTCGAAGGTCTTCATCGTCGTGTCGCGTCAGGTCCATGTCATCGACGATGAGGACGCCGCCAGGTCGAAGGGCCGCAACCGTCTCACGCAGCTTGAAGATCTTCCCACCGGGTGCGTCGGGGAATATCAGGTCGAACTCACCGAGACCACCAGCCACCTCGGCTCCATCGCCGGACTCGAAGCGAACCCACGACGGCCATGGAGCTGAGCGAGCCGTCTGCTGCACCTCATCGTCAAGTTCGACCGTGACGACCTCGACGTCGTGGCGCTCACCGAGCCCATGAACCAACCAGGCGAGTCCGACGCCGACGCCGGTACCGATCTCAAGAATCCGACCACCTTTCGGTGCCGCCGCAGACAGGGCTGCCAACAGCCTCCCCACCTCGACCTCGCAGGCAAACTCGAAACCGGCTGTAACCGCCCGCTCGTGTGCTGCCACCACGCTCTCGGGAAGGACTTGTCCCTCTGACACATGGCCATACTGTCGGTTGGCCGCCGCCTCTGACCACTCGGTCGACCTCGTAGGGGCAACTCTCCATCGATCCATCCGAGGGACTGGCCGAGCGATACTGGCCGCGTTCCGCTGACGTACTGACGCCCAGGCCGTCGACCGGGATTGGCCCGATTCGGAAAGGCCCACCCTGTCTGTTCAGCCCACGTCGAGACGCATGGCCACTCTGCCCGCCGGTCCGAATCCCTTGTCGGCTTCGTGCTTCTGGAACTCGCGAAGTTCTTGTCCGATCTCATTGTCCGTCAGCACTCGGAACCCGAGATGTTCGTAGAGCGGGCGGTTCCATGGGACCTCGGAGAACGTAGTGAGCGTGACGGAGGTCAACGTGTGTTCCCTCGCCCACACTCTGGCTTGATCAATGAGTCCTCGGCTGACTCCCTGGCCCTGGCAACTGGGCCGAACCGTGACTTGCTCAATCTGAGCAGAACCGTCTACCTCGTCCACGAGCAGGTACCCAATGAGTGTGCCATTGCTGTCCACGGCGGACCCGACGTCATGGACCTGGCCGGGCCCCGCATCAAGATCACCCCGGTGAGGGGCATGCCGCTCTCGCACATCACCGAACCCCGGATCAGCGGAGCAGGCCGGTGGCTGAACCCCGTCTACGAGCGGGTGCTCGCCGTGCCCTTGCTGAAAACGGAACCCACGGGAGGGCCTGCGAGGGCTCGACCGACCAGCCAGATGTCAGGCTTACGATGCAGAGTTAGGCACGTCATTTTGGGGGCAGCAATATCACGCGAGAGCCGGCGAACACCCGACAGTCTTGCTGAGCTCAGCGTTGTGGATGACGGCGGCGAGAGATCCGCTTAGCGATCGGACTCCATTCGGCGAGGCTCAGAATGACGTTTGCTGATGAAGCGGTGGATGGCCTCGTAGGCGTTGTCCTGAAAGGACAGGTTGGCTAGGTCGGGGAAGATGTCCGCCTGGTCAACCAAGGGTCCGGTGAGCTTGTTGGCCGCGCTGGCGTAGAACACACCACTCGACAGGGTCGGATCGATGACGCCGTCGACGAGTCGTTTCGAGCCCACGTCAAGTTCGTGGGAAATACCGAGGTGGGGCATGATGTGTTTGGCCGCTATGCGTAGCGGTAGCGCCGCGCCGTCGGCGGCTTGGGTGCCCGTGGTGTTGCCGGGGCTCACAGTGATAAAGCGGAGGTCGGGGTATTGGCGCGCCACGTGGGCCATCCATAAGGCCCCGATGTACTTTACCTGACCGAAGGCGAGATTCGGATCAAATTTTCTGTCAGCGAAGTAGCTGCCGTCAATGACGGTAGTGAGTTCATCGGTAGAGGTTGAAACAAAGGTTGGCCGTTTGAACCGCAACTTCGGAATTCCCCTGGCTGCTTCACTTGCGACGAACACCGCTACCTCGCCAAGGCGGTTCTGGGTCAGGAGCCCTTCGAGGAGAACGGCGTGACCGAGAACGTTCGTTGCGAACAGTTTGGTGACCCCGTCACCGGTCAATTTCATCAAGGTCTTGTTGCCGATTACACCAGCGTTCATGACCAGCGCGTCGAGAGATCCAGTAACGGCCGCTAAGCCAGCACGGACCGAACCAAGATCGGCGACGTCCATGAGAATGATGTCGAAGATGTGTCTGCCGGTGACGGCTTCGAGATCGGCCTTTGCCGCTGTCGCCCGATCTGGGTTCCGACACGCCAGATAGATGCGGCCGATCTCAGGACGTAACGCCAGTTGCCGGGCCACCTCCTTGCCGATCCCGACGTTGGCGCCCGTGATGAGCACCGTCTTTCCTGAGGGTGCGCTCACGCTGATTCCCTCTCAGCTTCTGTGGACGCAGGGAGGCCGTCGAGCAAGCTGAAACGAGCATCCATCGCGACACTTCGGACATCGATCAGCTGCTGATATTCAGGCGAGTTGTACCAATGGACGGCCGCCTCATGGTCCGGAAACCGCATGAGTGCCCCTGACGTGAGCGAGCCATCGCCGTGCAGGATCTCCCAGTTACTGTTGGCGAGAACCTCGCCTCCGTGCTCTTTGGCCGTCTGTCCAGCGTTGCGGCTGTATTTCTCACGATAAACATCCGGGTCCTTGACCGTGAATTCGACGATTAGGTATGCGCTCATGTGGATACTCCTCAGTTGTTAGGTCTGATCTGTGTTCTAGGTCTTCACTCTTAAACGTCACCGCGCACAGGCGTTACGTCGCTACCCGGCCTCCGTCGACCGCAAGAGTGACGCCGTGGACGAAGCTGGCATCATCACTTGCGAGGAAAACGATCGCCGCAGCCAGTTCCTCGGGCTGAGCTACGCGACCTGCTGGTGCTTGTGCTGCGAGCTGATTCACCATCTCCGCGGGGACTGCTTCCATCATCCGGGTGTGCGTCGGGCCGGGGGCAACGGCGTTGATCCGAACACCAAGCGGGCCGTATTCGGCAGCCCAGGTCTTCGTCAAGAGTTCGAGCGCCGCTCGGCTGGCGCCGTACAGAGCCATGCCGGCCTGTCCAAAGCTCGCGACCATCGTGGAGACGTTGACGATCGAACCCCATCCGCGTTCGGCCATGGCTGGCGCCAGTGACGCGACGAGGAAGAACGGAACCTTGACGTTCAGTGCGAAGGTCTCGTCGAACTCTGCTTCGGTGGCTGCGTTGCTTGGTCCGAGCAAGGCGACGCCAGCGTTGTTGATGAGGATGTCGACGTGACCGTCGCCTGCCTCCGTGGCCCACTCAACCAGGTCCCGGGCCGAGTTCAGGTCGCTCAATGTAGTGAGCCGGAATGTTGCGCTACCGCCGCTACCTTCGATCTCGGCCACCACGTCTTTGGCTCGTTGTTCGTTGCGTCCCACCACCAGGATGTGAGCGCCGCGGGCGGCCAAGGCGACGGCCGTCGCCTTGCCGATCCCGCTCGTCGAGCCCGTAACCAGAGCTGTCTTCCCTGTCAGATCAGTCATGCGTTGCTTTATCCGTCTCGCTGACAATGGGTTGTACGACTCAGTATGGCACAGGATTCTGGGTTGTCAAACTCAAAATCGTGTTACCATGCGTGCATGGGCGACGAAACGAGTGACCGGCCGAGGCTCAGCCCCAAGGGAGCACGCACCCGGGCACGAATAGTGGAAGAGGCCGCCGCCCTGATCCATGAGCGCGGGGTGGCGGGCACCACCTTGGAAGACGTCAAGGTGGCGGCGGAAGTCAGCGGCTCTCAGATGTACCACTACTTTCCCGACAAGAACGAACTCGTGCAGGCGGTCATCGACTACCAGGCCGAGGCCATCGTCAATCGCCAGCGGCACGCGCTCAGCAGCGCGAACGGAGTCGAAGCCTGGCGGAACATGGTGATCACCGCAGCGAGGCGCACCAAAGCAAAGGGGGGCTGCCAACTTGGCTCGCTCGTTGGTCAACTCGCCGAGAGTGACCCCGAGGCCCGAGCGCTCATCGCGGCAGGGTTCGAACAGTGGGCAGCCGCCATCGGCGATGGACTCAGATCCCTTCATGCCGACGGGGAACTCCCGTCCGGCATCGACCCGGACGACCTCGCCATTACTCTGCTCGCCACGCTCCAAGGAGGACTTGTACTCGCCCAGGTACAGCAGAGTCCCCGTCCGTTCGAAACTGCGATCAACACCCTCCTCGCCCTTGCCATCGGCAGATGAGCCCAAGCCGGGTTCCGTCACAGCCATCGCCGAGATCGGATCACCGCTCTTGGATGATGCACGTGAATCAACACGATGCGCGTGCGAACCCGCTGCCGTTCGTGATGCGGAACACCTCGTCGCGCCCAGTGGGTTGCTCAGGTCTGGCTTTCCGTGAGCTCATTCAGCCGACCCTCACTGCACGTGCCTCTTGGACGTGGACCGGCCTCGTCAAGATGGACGGATTTCGATGACAGCTCCTCGCGTAGGGGAGACGTTCCACCTCGACCTCGACGGGACGGCAATTGCCGGCCGCTACATCGAAGTAGATCCCCCACACCGCATGCTGCTGAGATGGGACCGTCAAGGAACCGACCCAGCGAAGCCGACACCTACGTTCATTGAGATCATGCTCACCCCGACGGCTGCCGGCACAAATGTGAGAGTGCAATTCTCTGGCCTAAGTGCGGACGATGCCGCTTTCTATCCGCAACTCTGGGCGCGTCACCTTGACCGGATCGCAGCTGCCTTGGCTGGCGCCGAAAGGTGACGCGACGTGCCCGATATCCCCTTAGTACCGGATGCCCTACTGCGGTCGCCTGTCCGACCGAAGCGCCGGTCGGGATCGGCACGATGTGATCGGGGTCGATAACTCCCACACCTCGCGAGTTATCGCTCGGTGGCCACCCGTGATCATCGAATGAAGGACGCTCTATCGGCGTCGTGGTCGACGAACGTGATGGAGTGGCAGAGTCGGCATACCCAGACGATCCCTGATGGCTGATCGAGCTCGGTCCAGAACGCCGAGATCGTCGTGGAGCACGCTGACGATGTCTGTCCCGGCAAGGATCACGCCAAGTTCGAAGGCGATCTGGTCGGGTTCGGCGTCCTCGCGGAGTTCGCCGCCGTCGGCAGCGGCTCGTGCTTCTCGCCCCAGCAGGTCGCGCCATTGCTGCTGAACTCTGGCCACCTCATCGTGCACCCGCCCGGGGCGAGCACCCATTTCGGCCCCTGTCGCGACAAAGAAGCACCCGCCTGGGAAGATTCGCCGCTGAACATAGGAGAGATAGCCCTCACAAAGGGCCAGCAGACGTTGCTTTCCAGGCTCGGTGCCTGAGAGCGCCGGAGCCACCACTTCGATGATGAAGCTGTCCCTGGCAGCGGTGATCGTCGCCAGCTGGAGATCCTCTTTGGACCCGAACAGTGCGTGCACGCTGCTCTTGGGCATCCCTGTGCTCTCGGCAAGGCGGCCGATGGACAGGCCGTCGAGCCCCTCGATGGTGGCGAGCTTGGCGGCTGCTTCTGCAATCCGGGCACGCGACCGGTTCCCCGGCGCCCGCGTCCTTGCCGATTCGTTGACCTCGGACATGACCACTCGACCCCTGCTCGGACCTTCCCCTTGATCTTAGACGGACGATCGTCTAATACTTACTGTACGATCGTCCGTTCAAGGAGCAGCGTGATGACCACCGGGCAGACAGCCACCACGAAGTCCAACTGGAAGGAAGCCGGACGGGGATGGGGGGCGCGGGCCACGGACTGGGCATTCCTCTTCGAGCCCTATGCCCTCCCCGCGAACGAGTTGCTCTTCGACCAGCTGGCCATCACTGCTGGGACCCGCCTGCTGGACGTCGCGTGTGGATCCGGCTTCGCCGCAGCCGTCGCGGCACGGCGAGGCGCGACGGTGTCAGGGATCGATGCATCGGAACAACTCATCAGGATTGCTGGGGCACGGACGCCCGATGGCAGCTTTCAAGCGGGCGACATGTTCTCTCTACCGTTCCCAGATCACACCTTCGACGTAGTCACCAGTTTCAATGGCATCTGGAAGGGTTGCGAGGGAGCCTTGGAGCAAGCTCGACGGGTCCTCGTCCCGAACGGGCGATTCGGCACTACGTTCTGGGGCAGATTCGAGCGGCTGGGATTGATGCCGTACTTCTTGAAAGTCATCGAGCTGTCTCCTGCCACTCACGGCGCCGCGAATGTGGAACACGGCGATACACAGAACGTGATCGAGGACATGTTGAAGGCCACCGGCTTCGGAGACCTGGAGCGGGGGACCATCACCGTGATCAACGAGTGGCCCGATGTGTCGACTGCCGTTCGAGCATTGGCGGCCGCTGGGCCATCTGTGCCGGCGATCGAGGCCGTTGGGTACGAAGCATTCTGTAGTGCGATCGCCGAGGCCGTTGCGCCTTCGTATGAGGACGGCCTGGGCGTCCGAATCACATCCGAATTCGGTTGGGTGACGGCTCGGCCTATTTAGACCGCTGTCGCCCAACGTCGCCCGAGATGACGCCGCCGTCGCAACTGGAAGAGGCCCGGATCGGACGGGGCACCCTGTGGCCGGGCCACCCCAACCCGGTGGAACCTGTCGGACGCGACGGAAGACACGGGCCACACATAGCCCCGACTACAGGTCCCCTACCGCCCTCGCCGATGCCTCTCAGACCCCGGTCGGGATCGGCACCGTGCGGATGGGGTGAGCACCGAATCCATCAGTCTGCTGAGGTGCGGTGGAGCTTCCAAATGCAAGTCAGCCCTAACCCGGAACAGCGCTTCGTTCCAGCTGTGCCTGCGCCATCTGGGCGAGCAGGGGCTCGGGCCACCGGCCACCACAAAACACCGTATCGCTGGCTATCCGCTCATCTCGCAGCCTGAGCACGTGGGCCTGGTGGCAGGTGTGAGGCAACCCCGCTTCCTCCCAGCTGAGCGTGAACTCCACCAACTCGCCGTCGTCAATCGTGTTGCGTCGCACCTCCTCGAAATGTCCCAGGTCGGCATACCACCTTCCAAGTTCAGCTCGGACGGCATCTGCGCCTTGGACGCGGAAGCGCCAGTTCGGCACCGTGGCATCGAGGACGATGTCCTCACAGAAGATTTCCTTCGGAAGTGCTGCGCCCTCGATGCCGGCGAGGAACGCACCTACGGGGTCTGTCGTGCCCATGACCTCACCACCCTGAGTCGTTCAACCCTTTACGTACGAGAACTTCTCGGCGACCTTGCCCTCGCGTACGCGGAACACGTCCACGCCGCGCACATGTCCACCGTCCCAGGAGTAGCGCCACAGCTGCACGACACGGTCGCCGGCTGCGAAGGTCTCCTCCGGTTCGAACCGCGAGGTGGCGTCGCTGAAGATCGGCGCCCATGCCTGGCGGATGGCGGCTCGGCCCGCGTGGCGGATCCCGTCGGGGGCCGGACCGGTGGCGTCAAAGACGCAGTCGTCGGTGACCATCCCCAGGGCGGCCTCGAGATCGTGATCGGCCCAGGCCGCCCCGAACTCCTCGACCAACTCGACCGGCTCCATCTCGTTGTCTGGGCCTTTCACTTGGCGTAGTTGCTAGCGCCGAACCAGTCGACGACGACCACGGGTTCGTTCCCGACCACCCAGGCGTCGTGACCACTGGGCAGCGAGGTGACGTCTCCGGGTCCGGCGATGAACTCGGCGCCGTCGTCCATACGGATCGCCAACTGCCCGCTCACGTGGTATTGGAAATGCGGGGCCTCGCAGCTCTCAGTGTTGGCGATCGGCTTCACGTCGTTGGACCAGCGCCACCCGGGCTGAAGGACGAGACGGCCAATCTCCCCGCCACCGGCCTTCACGATCTCGGCCCGCCCATTCGGGAAGTCGCGGACCTCGTCGGGCTTCTCGAAACTGCGGTGCTCGGTCGCTTGCATGGCCGCCTCCCTCGCCTATCCCCTTGCCGTGGACGGTGATATGCTTACCTACTAATAGGTCAGGAGTCAAGGGGTTTTGGGAGAGGATGGAACCGATGAAGAGGGGCCAGGCCGAGAGGGTCGACACGGCGACCCAGATCCTCGACGTGGCCGAGCGCCTCGTCCAGGTCCGCGGCTTCAACGGGTTCAGCTACGCGGACGTGGCCGCCGAGTTGAAGATCACCAAGGCGGCGCTCCACTACCACTTCGCCGGGAAGGCAGAACTGGGTGAGGCCCTCGTTGCCCGCTATGCAGCCCGCTTTGCCGAGGCGCTGTCGGGGGTGGAGGAGCGCACAGCCGAAGCGTCCGCCAGGCTCGATGCCTACGCCGGTCTCTACCTCGATGTCTTGCGCGAGCGACGCATGTGTCTGTGCGGAATGATGGCGGCCGAGTACGAGACCCTCCCGACTCCCATGCAAGACGCTGTCGTTCGATTCTTCGACGAGAACGAGCGGTGGCTCGCCCGTGTCTTGGAACAAGGCCGCAAGGACGGCGACCTCGCGTTTACCGGGCCTCCAAGCGAGACAGCCCGGATGATCGTGAGTGGACTGGAAGGGGCGATGCTCGTCGCCCGGCCCTTCGGAGACATCACGCGGTTTCAAAATGCCACTCGTCACCTGCTCTCAGGACTTCAGTCCACGGCCGCAAGAGCCGCTCGATCTCGGAGCGGCTCGAAGGCCGCCATCGCCGTGCGGCGTTAGCTGACTGACGTTCAGAAGTACGTCGGGCAATCGAGCGATATTGCCGGGTCCAGGGTGACCTCGCCGCCCGGTCGCTTGGGATGCGGCCCCGGGCGCGATCACACCGGTCCAGGGTGGGCGACGCTCCGCTGTCAGAGCGGGTAGGTGGAAAGGTGACGGGCTCACCGCCGACCTGACCCATCCTCTATCGCTCAGCGACGCGAATACCGCGCCGATCGCCGTATGGTCTCGGTCACCTGAATCCGGTCGAATCCATTCGGACGCAAGAATGAGACCCGGGGCCGCATAGCCCCGATTCTGCGCTACCTGAGCCCGGTCGTCGGATCTGCGCCCGACCTGATCGGGAACGGCAGGGGATCCCGGATACCCGGCGTTCGTCTCCTGGGCAACAGAGCGCCGCCTGAATCGACCCTTGCTGTCACCATCTGAGCCTACGGCGCTCTTACGCACCTCTCCTAGCGCCGGTCCCGGCGATCATCGCGTCGGTCGCCACGGTCGTCCCGGCGATCTTCTCGCCGGTCGCGGCGACGACCCACACCGTGTGCGACAACTGCCGCACCGCCCACGACCGCTGCAGTCCGGGCAACGGGCCTACCGATCACACCTCGGCGACCCATACGTCCTCGTCCCAGTGGCACCTCAATCTCCTTTGCTTTGTCCGTCCGCCTCGAGCGAGGCGAGGATGGCTTGTATAGGGATACGGCCATTTGCAATGAGCTGGCCGCCTGACCTGCGAGCCGCCGACGCGAACGGTGCGGCCCAGGTGTTCTCCCAGACAAGGACTCCCGCCGTCGTGCCTGGCTCCATCGCTGCGGCCAGATTCGCCACGTCCTCCGCTGCCAGGATCTCGGAAAGTTGGGCTTCGTCGGTTCGCAACTCGTCGACGGGGTCGAGGTCCTCGATCTCGAGCCCCTCGATGTTCCCGTCCTGGTCCTTGACCAGCACAACTAGATCCAATATTCGAATCGTGCCGGCATCGACCAGTGCCGCCAACTCGGCCGCCATCTCTCCGTTGAAATGCGAGGCGCCGGGTGGAAACTCGACCACCAAGTAGTCGACTGGACCGAGCTCATCAATGGCGGAATCGGTCACGGGTAACGTCTTTTCGTTTCTGGGTGCTTCAGCTCATCTGCGGAACGCGAATGAGCTGCATGAGGGCGCTTGGCAGGGGAAGGAGCCCGAGCGGATCCCCGCATTCGGTGTTACGTCGTTACCCCCTCACGCCCGCCGTAGACGGCAAGGCCGTAGATGACGAGGATGCCGACGAAGATGTAGGTCAGAGACCAAATTGGGTAGTAGGGCATCCACCAGATGGAGCTGATGGCCATGACAGCCCCGGCGAAGATGCCGATCCAACGGCTGACCTGCGAGCGCGCCAGGACCCCGACGGAGCACAGAATGAGCACGATGGCTACGACGAGGTAGACCCAGCCGTAGGTCTTCAGGCTGTGTCCGAAGATTGCATTCTCGAGATTCTCAGGGAGCACGCCGTGATAGCGAAAGGCCCAGATGGCGTCGAAGATGCGCATGATCCCCGCGATGCCGAGCACCGTCCCTGCAAAAAACAGCCATCCGTCGCCACGTTCTTCCATTTCGTATCCCTCCTAGACAGTTAGTGGCCACCGAAGGAGGTCTCCGGTGGTCCGGCAGGTAGATCGTCTCGGGTCCAGGCCCGATGCAACAGAGCCAAAGGTCCTTACCCGCTTCGACAATGTCTCGACACCTCCTACACGCCACAGGAATCATCGGATCCGCCGCCCGATGTCGAGGTTCCCCGCGCCTCGCCCCTGAATTCGGGGCAAAGTGACATTCGGCTCTATTCGACGAGGCTCGGCGATCGCAGCATGTGGTTGAGCGGAGCAGGAGGGTGGATCGTGAGATGGGCCCGTGGCAGGCGCAAGGACGCCGGCAAGCACAACCACCAGAGCCAGGTTGGTGAGAGTGAACTGGTAGAGGAATGCGAGGCCTTTCTCTCTGGGCACTATGCGCAACATCTGGAGCACGATGGTCGGCTCGTGCCCGACTGGGCCTGGCTGAACGTCCTGGCGCACGGCAGTGAACAGGACGTCAGAGACCTTGCCGCGCAACGATGGGGAGCGGCCGACGGCGGGTTGCGCCTCGCCTGGGCGTTCGTGGCCCAGGACCTGCTCACCGAGGCGCAGAGCCGGGGCGACGAGGTCATCGAGCTCCAGCAATCGACACTTGTGCCACTCGAGATCGAGCTCGCCGGCGCTCGATCGGAGACGCACTGGGTCCAGGTCGTCGGCACGGTGCTGACCGCCCTGGCCGAGCACTCCCACAGTTGGAGTTCGTGACATGGGCGACGTGGACTACATCACCATCGACTCATGTCACAGCCTATGGATCTTCGACCCGAGCAACCAACGTTTTCGGCGCTTGCTCAAAGGGCTCGGGCACGGGAGCGAATCGGCCAGGACGGAGTGGCGCTCCTATCACGAACTCGACCTCGATCCCGATTCCGACGCATTCGTGGTGGTGCTCAACCATGCCGGTACTCGAATGTTGCGATCGTGGCGGCACCAGGGGGTGACGTGCTTGCAGTGTGGCGCGTCTGGGACCCAGGAGCTGTCGCTTGAACGAATCGCGCTCGCTGAATGACAGACGAATATGAGCCTGCTGGCTCCCAAAGAGAGAAGGAACAACGATGAGTGACAAGACCTATGACGTGGTGATCGCCGGCTACGCAGACATCGACACGGCGAAGAAGGACTTCGACGCATTGACGAAACTGGTCGAGGACATGAAGATCAAGACCACCGAAGGAGTCATTCTCGTCCAACACGATAATGACGGGGCGGTGCACGTCACCGATGCCGCTGACCACCATGGTCGCAAGGGCCTGGAGTGGGGCGGAGGCGCTGGCTTGGTCGTCGGGCTGTTCGCCCCGCCGCTGCTCGCCTCGGTCGTGGTAGGCGCCGCTGCGGGAGGCCTGATCGGGAAGTTCACGAAGCACCGGATCGACACCGGAATAGAGAAAAACGTCGGCGAGGCGATCCCCAAAGGCTTCGCCGGGATCATCACGTTGATCGACGGGGCCGACACCGTTGCCGTGAAGGGGGCACTTGCCGGTGCATCCAGGACCGAGGTCGTCGGAGTCGACGGCGACGGCATCAAAGCGCTCAAGGAAGGTCTCACGGAGGCGGCCAAGGAACCAAAGTGAGTCGATAGGCGTGTCGATGTACGGTCCTCGTTGCCACGCCGACTCGTCGCTGCGGGTCCACGGCTCGAAAGGTCCGATCGGAATGAAACTCAGGTCCTCTGTGGCGGTGATTACATTTGGTGCCAACCCACGCGCACATGTTCCAGCGGCGGTGATTCCGACCGGTCACCGTCGGACTCGGCTACCGGACTCCCACGCAATCCTTATGCCGCAGATGGATACACGGGGCTCGGGATCCACCCCGAAGCCTGCCCGTGCGTAGGGTCGCGTCCATGGGCATCAACCCCGACCAGAAGAGATCTCTCGAAGAGGCGCGTGAAGCTGTGGGCCATGCGGTCAAGACGCCGAACTGTCCCTTTTGCGGGTCCGACGAATGGATGCCCGCAGGCGATCGCGTCTTCATTGTGCAAGAGGCACCTTCGACCGCTTGGGGCAATCACTCGGGAGACTCAGACGACTGGATTGTCAGTGGAGCCGTCAGTTTCGTGTGCGAGGAGTGCGGCTTTCTGCGAGTGCATGCCCCGACAGGGCGATAGGCAGAACTTCTTCTTGCCTCCCCCGGTGTTCTAGAAACTATCTTCTAGAAATGGAGTGTTTCTTTCTTCTAGAAGTTGGGCGGTCATGGGCATCCCAAGCGGACACATCGCTCCACGGATAGAGCGAGCTCGTTTCCGGTAGCCCGCCTCTCATGGCTGGGCCACAGAGCCGACACTCGCCCCGACCTCGCCGAGGTCCCACTCCCCCGCCCCGGCCCGCCGGGGTTGGCTCAGTAGCCGAGCGACTTTCACCGACCTCGCCGGTTCCGGGCGTACGCAACGTTCGCGAGCACGCCGTTGGCCGATGTATGCACCCCGCTCATTTCCCAAGCAGCCAACGAAGAGGGCGGCCCCCCGGGAAACCAACGGAGCTCAGCGGGTCTTGCGTCGGGCGTGAGCGGGCCCTGGTTTGGCGCTCGGTGTCACCAGACCGTTTCCGTTCCCACTCCCACTCCCATTCCCATTCCCGTTGCCGTTGGTGTGGGTGGGCTGCCGACGACCGGGGCATCGACGCGGCCGAGCAGCTCGAGCGAACGCGTCAGCGCCTTGGCGGTCGAGATGCGCCGCCACGAGCAGCACACCGTCGACCCGGGCGGCCAGCACCACGGCGTCGGTCACCGGCAGCACGGGCGAGCTGTCGAGGATCACCATGTCAGCGGATTCGGCCAGCTGCTTGAAGAGCAGCTCCGCGCTCGCACCGGACAGCAGCTCGGAGGGATTGGGGGGGATCGGCCCCGAGGGGATTACCAGCAGGCCGTCGGTGCCGTCGTCGCCCTGGACCGGTAGCAGCACCTCCTCGACCGCTGCCTCACCGAGGAGGACCGAGGTGAGGCCCAGGTGGTTGGGCAGATGGAAGAACTCGTGCACCCCGGGGCGGCGCAGGTCGCAGTCCACTAGGACGACCTGCTGGCCCGACTCCGCCATCGCATAGGCCAGGTTGGCCGAGGTGGCGGTCTTCCCCTCCGTGGCTCCGGGGCTCGTGACCTGCGCACCTTGTAAAACGAGAGTCCCTAAGTCTGAGGTGGCGGCAATGGGTTGGTCTTAGTGGCTCAACAACAAAGTCCAGCTACGCAGCCACGGATGACATTTTCGGCACGGACAGGGTCCACCCACCCCTAATTCGGCTAACCGGCGGAGATCGGCGATCCGTGGTAGCAACCGATGGTGTAGGGGTACTCCAGCGTCGCGTCGTAGTGGTAGATGCGCTGTTCCTTCCCGTTCCACAGCACCCGTGACGTCTTGCCATGACAGCGATCCAGATTGGCGTTGGTGAGGAGAGCCCCGCTGGCATTTCGCTCGACATAGATGCCGTAGCCGTCGGCCGCGTAGCCCACGAGCGTAGACCGTCCCGTTGCTTGCGAGAGGATGCACGATGGAACTGCGTGATGATGAAGCATCCCAGCCATCTGAGGGTGATCTTGACAGCTGTCGAGCACCTCATGGGCGGCGGCGTCTCGGCCCTCACCGTCGAGCGCGTTGAAGAGGTACACCCCGTCATCGAGGACACCGATCGGGCCTCCACCAGTGCAATGGGGGGTCTTCGCTGCTACCGGATTAAGCGGAAGGGACCAGGAGATGGACTGCGGGATGATCGTGTTCGGGTTCTCGTCGTAGGCATAGGCGGGATCGGATGGGCTGATCGGGAAGGTGCCGGTGGTGTGGTCGATGGGCAGATCGTTCCCGGTGATGATCCGCAGGGCACCAGATATTGCGACGGAGAAGCTGGCCTGAGGCCACGAGACCGTTCCCTGTACGGCCGTCTTTGTCACTGAGTCCCAGGTCTTGTTGGCGGTATTGATCCATGGTCCATCCCCCGCAGCACCCCCCTGCGGAGGGAAGTTGGTAATACAAGAATCGACGTAGCCCTTCTTCGGAGAGGTTGAGACGTAGCCGTCTCCGAGGGGAATAGCAGCCGGGTTGACCGGTCCGCGCGAGATCACTGTCGTGGCGTAACGAGGTGCCGCTGATGCCGTCGAATCTGCTCCGACGGCGAAGTATCCGGCCATGCCCAGGATGGCCGACAGAAAGAATATCGCTGTGACCAAAGGCAAGCGGTGGTCCCGCCACATGATGCCCCCATTTGTCTGATCGCCTTCGCTGACCTTGGTATAGCCAATGGAGCATATCGCCAAGTACGCCGTGAGCCTGGCTGCGACCGACACTCTATTCCCTCAGCGCATGCCTGATTGCGCCAACAACCACGTCACTCCGTCAGTTACCCACATTCAAATGGCTTCGGAAGACCGAGCCCGAGCGGATCCCCGCATTCCGAGTTACGTCGTTATCACCTCGCGCCCGCCGTAGACGGCAAGGCCGTAGATGACGGGTATGCCGATGAAAATGGTACGTCAGGGACCAGATCGGGTAGTAGGGCATCCACCAGATGAAGCTGATGGCCATGACCGCCCCGGCGAAGATCCCAATCCATCGGCTGATCTGCGAGCGCGCCGAGACCCCGACGAAGCACAAGATGAGCACGATGGCCACGACGAGGTAGACCCGGCCGTAGGTCTTCAGGCT
Organism: uncultured Acidimicrobiales bacterium; assembly: GCA_963764205.1. GTDB lineage: Bacteria > Actinomycetota > Acidimicrobiia > Acidimicrobiales > UBA8190 > Chersky-840. The sequence goes on along the minus strand of CAVXRN010000006.1, from coordinate 1,683,226 downwards.
GTGTCCGAAGATCGCATTCTCGAGATTCTCAGGGAGCACGCCGTGATAGCGAAAGGCCCAGATGGCGTCGAAGATGCGCATGATCCCTGCGATGCCGAGCACGGTCTCAGCACAAGAAGGTCCGGGGGAAGTCGACGGCCAGCCGACGGTGAGCCGGTGGTTGGTTTGATCCACTGTGCGGTCACCTGGCGACGATCGTGATGACATCCCTGGGGCTGGCTTCGTTGGCAAACGCCCACGGCACGATGTCGACCTCATGCCGACACTCTCAAGACGCCTACTATTGAAAGCGCCTTGACACCGCCAGCACCAGGTCACTACGAGATCGGCTCGCAGAACGGCTCGCTACTGCTGCGCACCTTTCGCCAGGGGATCGCTGCAAGGGTGGGCCACGACCTTCTCATCCAGGCGTCCAAGTGGCATGGAAGCATAAGCATCCCCGACCAACCCGTGACGCACATGACAGTGTCGATCTCGGTGGACATGAGAGGTCTGCAGGTGATCGAAGGCTCTGGGGCGCGAAGCCCCTGAGCGAAGCCGACAAGGAAAAGATCCGCAATACCTTGAACAAGGTTCTTAAAACCGACCGCTACCCAGAGGCGACATTCACCTCCACGAGACCCCTCCTCGACCAGGATGCGACTTTCGAAGGCGACCTCATAATGAACGGTCAGAGCCATCCACTCCGCCTCGAAGTGCACCGACGAGACGACGGGGTGATCGCCGGCAGTGCGACGGTCGTGCAGAGCATTTGGGGCATTAAGCCCTACACGGGTTTCTTCGGTGCCCTTCGACTGCAGGACGCGGTGGACGTCGAGTGCAGCATCAGGTTCCCTAATGCGTGACGTTCGGACCGGGTATCGCATCGGTGCCTTTGTTCCACCGAGCACCCGCCCACAGCGGCCTCGAGCGACCCTGCTGGGCCTGAGTGGGACTCTGGGGCCTCAGCTCCCCACACCGGTCGAGGGCGCGATCGGGGCGCAGGGGACCTGCGGGCGATCCCCTTGCGCCCCATCGCGGCGACACCCCCGGATTGCCGACCACAAGTAGTCGGCCCCGGCCACGTTCCTGACCGCCGGTGCCGCCCGATCCGTTACAGATGCTCCGAACTGTCGCGGGAAGTGTGGTCCGAGCTCTGTCCAGGAGCCGGAACCACCGCCAGTGCCGCACGCTGAACTTCCTCGAGGAGGTCAACGAAGTGGTCCTCGTCAACACCCGGTCGTCGCAGCTAGCAGGTCGAGGTCGACGTCCTGGTATCTGCCCCCGATCATGAGTCCGGTTGACCTTTTCCAGGGGGTCAGGTCATCTGGACCACTACGGGGGCTCACCTAAAACGGCTACCACTCCACGGGATCATTGGGAGAGTCGGTCCGTCGGCAGCGCGACCGCAATCGGAGTTGCTTTGAGGAGGAAGCGGCTTGGTCACAGACACTCTCAAACTTGCGAGGTCTGCGCCGCGTCGACAGTCATCAACGTGAGTCTCGGCCTCGGACCAGCTGCAACAGGACCGACCGTCCTTGCTGAGAATTCGTCATTTCTGACGAGAGCGCAGCTTGAAAACCTCTAGTCGGCCGGTACCTACTCCAGGTAAAATTGGGATTGAAGGATGTTGGGGGGGTTGGTGCCATGAGGTACCTCGCGGTTCCGGAGATGCCGCGTCGCGGCTTCAGGGTCTCGCGATTACGTCCCAAATATTGGGCTCCCGAGTGGCACGCGGTGGCCGAAAGCTTCCCCAAGCCGACCAGGACGCTGTGCGGTCTCCAATACCTGTCAGAGGCACTGTGGACGTGGGACCAAACGATGTATGGCTCTCGCTGCTCCCAATGCGAACGTCTCGTGCCGATTAAATCGGTATTCTCCGCCAATGCGAGCCTGACGGGCTTGGAGGGGGGGAGCCGTGTCATCGTGTCCCGGTTGCACGGGCGCTCCCTGGGCGGACCAGTTCGTGCTCTGGTTGGCGTGGTTGTCATCGGTCTTCTGATCTTGATCAACATTCCGCTTCTGGTCTCGGGACACTCATTGATACGCGGCGTTGTCACCGGGCCCAGCGCGCCTCGATCCGCAGCTGCGATTGAGGCACCGTCTCCGACCACGACGAATATCACGACTACCAGTGTCACGACACCAAGCGTGACCACCAATAGCCAAACCACTACTACGTTCGCTCAATTGCGTCAGCTGGCGCTCCAATCGCAGCAGGATCAGGTAAGTACCGCGGCCACACTGACCGCAGTATCACATCCAAAAACGCATGGCGGAACGCGCCAGCCCGCGACGTTCAAGGACACATTCCTGCCGATCAGTCCAGTGGTGATCGATGGTCCGACAATCACAGCGACGACCGCGACGACTGGGACCACGGCCCCCGCATCTACCACGACCCTCCCGACGCCGACCACGACCCTCCCGACGCCGACCACGACCCTCCCGACGCCGACCACGACCCTCCCGACGCCGACCACGACCCTCCCGACGCCGACCACGACCCTCCCGACGCCGACCACGACCCTCCCGACGCCGACCACGACCCTCCCGACGCCGACCACGACCCTCCCGACGCCGACCACGACCGTCCCGACGCCGACCACGACCGTCCCGACGCCGACCACGACCCCCACCGCGACAACACAGCCGGTCGCGTAGGCGCTGCTGCGTCGGGGTTACCGGGAGCAGTACGGGGCGAGCACTCGGGCGGTCCGCGAAGGCAGTCCGGTATTGAGGTGCCCAACCAGATTGGAGGCGACGAGTCAGCAGTCCATCGCGAGTCGGCAACCGAGGCACTGTCCGGCGCGATCCGGGCGCTGGACGGGAGGTGGCACTGCGTGCCATCGTAGGCCCGGGACCGTGCACGAAAGGGGCCAACGGTGACCGAGGCGCTCAGCGATGAGATCTACTACGACCCGTACGACCCGGAGCTGCAGCTCGACCCGTACCCGGTCTTCCGGCGCATGCGGGAGGAGGCGCCGCTCTACTACAACGAGCGGCACGACTTCTTCGCACTGCCCCGCTTCGACGACGTGCAAGGGGCATTCCTGGATCCCGAGACGTACAGCTCGGCCCGCGGGAACATCCTTGAGCTGGTGCACGCAAACGTGGAGATGCCTTCAGGGGTCTTCATCTTCGAGGACCCGCCGCTGCACACGGCGCATCGGGGTGTCCTCAATCGGGTCTTCACGCCGAGGAAGATGAGTGTGATCGAGCCGCAAGTTCGGGCTTACTGCGCCCGGGTGCTCGATCCGTTGATCGGTGCCGATCGACTGGACTTCGTCGCGGACCTTGGGGCGAAGATGCCCATGAAGGTCATCGGGATGCTTCTTGGTGTACCGGAGGCGGACCAGGAGGACCTCCGGGTCCACCAGGACAACAAGCTCCGCCGCCAGGAGGGCGAGCCCGGGAAGTTCACGGACAAGGGCCTGGCCGAATCGACGATCGACGGGACCTTCTTCGAGGAGTACGTCAGCTGGAGGACCGACAACCCCTCCGACGACCTGATGACCCAGCTCATCCAGACCGAGTTCGAGGACGAGACCGGCACCGTCCGCCGGCTGACCCGAGAAGAGATCCTGATTTTTGTGAACATTCTCGCCACGGCCGGGAACGAGACCACCAACCGGGTCATCGGTTGGGCGGGCAAGATCCTCGCCGACCACCCCGACCAGCGTCGAGAGCTGGTTGAGGACCGGTCGCTCATCGCGAACGCCGTCGAGGAAGTGCTGCGCTACCAGCCTCCCGCCCTCCAGGCGTGTCGCTACGTGACGCGCGACGTGAAGGTCCAGGGTCAGGTGGTGCCCGAAGGCAGCGTGATGATGCTGCTGATGGCGTCGGCGAATCGCGACAGCGAGAAGTTTCCCCCCGACGGTGACCTCTTCGACATCCACCGCACGATCGGACACCACCTCACGTTCGGCTATGGGCTCCACTTCTGCCTCGGCGCCGCCCTGGCTCGGCTCGAGGGCCGAATCGCGATTGACGAGATCCTGCAGCGCTTCCCGGAGTGGGAGGTCGACATGGAACACGCCAAGCTCGATTCCTCACAAGTCCGCGGTTGGGAGACCCTTCCTGTCCACCTCCCGTCCAGCTGAGTCGACCGATGCCTGCCTACATCGTTCTTGACACCCAGGATCCCCAACCCCTCGTGGAGTTCTACGGCGCGCTGCAGGGGGTGGAGGTCCTCCTCTCCTACGCCGACGGGCAGTACCACGCGCTCGCCCCCAACCGCGAGGGTTTGATGCTCGTCCTCCAGCGGGTGCCCGAGCCGAAGGTCGGCAAGAACCGGGCCCACTTCGACATAGTGGTCGACGACCTGGACGCGAACACGAAGCGGGTGGTAGAGCTCGGCGGCCGGTGGTTGGAGCCCGGCAAGACGCACGAGCTCGAGGGTTTCTCGTGGCGCTGCATGGCCGATCCCGAGGGCAACGAGTTCTGCCTCTACCTGATGGCTCCTGGACTGAACAACGACGCCTGACGCGCCGCTGCTAGCGCAGATGGTCGAGCACCGAGAGGTCACCGATGGCGGCGAACGCCTGCGCGACGAGCTTCCCCAGGTCAGCCCGCTTGTCGTCCAGCCACTGCTGGTACGCAGCGTTCGATGCTCCGAGGGCGAGGTGCGCGACCAGCCGCGGGCCGAGGGAGTCTGGGGGGACGCCGAGCCGCCGTGACGCGTATCGGGCCAGGACACCGACCCACTCGTCTTGGTGGAGCGCCGCGTTGGCCCGGAGCGACGGCGTGTACATGATGAGCTCCATGCGGGCGCGGTGAGCGACGGGACCGTCGCTGTGCACCCGGTTGAAGCGGATCACGGCCTCGGCGATGACATCGAGGACGGGACGATCCGTCGGCGCGGCCGACAGCCATTCCTCGAGGGCCTCGAGCAGGGCGCCGTAGTCACCGAACGGGATGTCGTTCTTCGACGCGAAGTACCGGAAGAACGTGCGGCGCGAGATCCCTGCCGCGGCGGCGATCTCCTCGACCGTTGTGTCCTCGAAGCCTCTCTCGGCGATGACCTCGAGCGCGGCCTTCTCGATCTCGGCCACCGTCGTCATGTGCTGAGACCTCACGGTGGAGGTCGAGCGGCCCGACATGGCTCCGTTCTACCAGCCCGCTACGGTGAGGCGATCGCTACGAAGCGCCTTGGGCGAAGGCGTCGAGGCCGGCGTCGTGCGCCGAGCCTTCGTCGACGACCTCATCCCAATGGGCCAGGAGGTCCTCGGCGGTGGACCTGCCGCTGTAGTCCGCCCAGCCCGCGTTGGCCGTGACCCCGAACCGGCCGAAGTAGCCGCCCCAGGCGCACAGTATTTGTCCCGTGACCGGACACGTCGGATGGGTAAGGACGGTGACCATCGGGCTGACGCGCTCCGGCCGCAGGAACGCGGCGGCCTGCGCGCTTTGAGTCAGGTCCGCGTCCGCTTGGGCGTGGAAGCCCTCCGACTCCACCATGGCCGTGTGCATGCGGGTGCCGAGCGCCCCTGGCGCGAGGAGGTTCGCCTTGATCCCATGCCCGGCACCTTCGAGCGCGATCGATCGGGTCAAACCGACCAGCCCGGATTTGGCCGCGGCGTAGTTGACCTCGGCCTGCGCCCCGAGCATCCCGGCGCTCGAGGTGACAGCGACCAACCGCCCGCCACCCGCAGCCTGCATTGCCTTGTAGACCGGATGAAAGACGCGCATGACGCCCCTGAGATTGACGTCGATGACGTCGTCGAAGTCCTGCAGCGTCATCTCGTGGAAGGGCCTGTCCCGCAGGATCGCGGCATTGGCCACGACCGCGTCGATGCGGCCCCAGAGGTCGAGCGCCTGTTCGGTGAGGCCGGCGCCGTCGGCGTCGGCGATGGAGGCGGTGTTGGCGACGGCCTCACCGCCGGCGGCTCGGATCTCCGCCACGACGGCTTCGGCGAGTCCAGGATCACTGCCACCGCCGAACGGGTGCCCGCCGAGGTCGTTCACGATCACGCGTGCGCCGCGGCGCGCCAGCTCGAGGGCGTGACAGCGCCCCATGCCGCCGCCCGCCCCAGTGACCACGATGACGTCTCCGTCGAACCTGAGCTCGCTCACCCCACCTCCTTCGCCCGAGCCTTGAAATCGTCCTGATCCGCTTGGGGGCGCCGCTCATTGAGGGCCCACACCACGCAGAACTCCATGCCGGCGGGGTCCCGCATCACCACCCAGCTGCCGGGGTGATCGGCCCACGACTCCACGAGAGTGGCCCCGCACGCGGTGAGGCGCTCCACCTCGGCGTCGAGGTCGTCGGTATGGATGTCGACGTGGACCCCGGGGCGGCCAGTCCCGACGTCCTGGACCACCATCCGGGTAGGCGACGCCGGCTCGCGGAGAAGGTGGTACTGCGGCATCGGCGTCGCGACTGGATCAGCGCCCAGGGCGGCGGCCCAGAACTCGACGGTGCGGTCCCGCTGGTCCGACGGCGCGTCGATTACGAGCGTGCTCAACAAGATGCGGTGCATTGAGGTCCTCTCTCTGCTCGGTGCCCTCAGGCGCTTTGCCCTCCGTCCACGACGATCGCTTGGCCCGTGAGGAACCCCGGTGCTTCGTCGCACAGCCAGAGCGCGATATCGGCGATCTCCCGGGCTTCGGCCAGCCGGCCCACGGGATTGGTCCGGACGAGTCGTTCGACCAGGGCGTCGGGCATGGACGCTCGGAACATCGGCGTGTCGACGGTGCCCGGGCAGATGGCGTTCACGCGCACGCCGGCCCGTGCATACTCGACGGCGGCGGCCTTGGTGAGACCGACCACGCCGTGCTTGGCCGCGGTGTAGGCGGAGAGCGTCGCCGCGGCTCGCAGCCCCGCCACTGATGCACAGTTGACGACGGTCCCACCGCCGGATGCGACGATGGCCGGCAGCTCGTGGCGCATGCAGGACCACGTGCCGGTGAGGTCGACAGCGATGACGCGGTCCCAGTTCTCACGGCTCCCCTCGGCCGTCGGCTTCCCGTGCTCCCCGTCGATCCCCGCCGCGTTGAACGCCGCGTCGAGCCGCCCGTACGACGCGACCGCGTGCCCCACCGCATCGCGCACGCTGTCGTCGTCGGTCACGTCACAGCGGACAAAGGCGCACGGTCCGGTTCGTTCGAGCTCGCCCTGCACCGTTCGACCGGCGTCCTCGTCGACATCCGCGAGGACCGTGGCATAACCACGCTGAACGAACGCCGAGGCGGCGGCGCGGCCGATACCGGACCCAGCGCCCGTCACGAAGGCAACCCTTGCCGCCGCCGCACCCGTCACGGTGTCGCTGCCGCGGTCAGCCGGTCGATGGCGAAGGCCCCGTCACGGATGACGGCTCGGAGAGCCGTCTGGGGCCGGGCGAGAAGCTCGGGATCGTCGAGCGGATCGCCGTCCACGACGATCAGGTCCGCCAGCGCCCCGGGCTCGACGACGCCGACCCGCTCCGGGGGATCCACCAGGAGCTGGCCGGCGTTGGCGGTTGCCCACGTGAGCACGTCCGCGGCGGTGAGCCCGTCGATGGAGGAGTAGAACGCGATCTCGCGGCCGTAGTTTCCGACTTCGTGGTCAAGAGGATCGTCTTTGATCAGGTGCCGGAACACCCCGCTGTAGTCATCGCCGATGAGGATCCGGACGCCGGCGCGATGCGCCACGGGCAGCATCGTGCGGACATGGTCGTAGTTCTCGGGACTGACACCGAACTGTGGTGCGTAGCCGATCTCGAGGAGGCTCCAGAGGTACACCAGGCTCGGGACCCAGAAGGTCCCGGCCTCGACCATTCGTGCGATGCACTCGTCGTCGATCTCGTCACCGTGGTCGATGACGTCGACGCCCAGGTCCAGGCACTCATGGATCATGGCCCGGTCGGCCACGTGGGCCCGCACCCGGGCCCCTCGCTCGTGGGCGGTGTCGACAATCGTGGCGATCTCGTCGCGCGACAGGTTCCGTCGGTTGGGTCCGGGGATGCCGTGGCCCGTACTGGCGAAGACCTTGATCGTCTGCACCCCGCGGCTGATCTCCTCCCGCACGAGCCGCCGCAGGGCATCGGGGCCGTCGCCAGTCAGATCGACGCCCGGCGAAACCTGGCGCTTCCACCACGGGTGCTCGTTGTTGACGTCGCCGGTGGTGCCGAGATGGTGCCCGCAGGCGCGGATCCGGGGGCCCGGGATGATGCCCTCGCGGATGGCCATTTTCAGCTGCGCGTCGATGTCGTGGGCGCACGCGGCCCCCGCATAGCCGGTGAAGCCGCTCTCGAGCAGCACCCGGCACGTGCGGACGCCGATGGCCATCATCACACCGGGCGGGCGCTCCTTGCCCGGCCGCTCACCGCTCGTGAGCTCGTACTTGTAGAAGTCGGGGTGCAGATGGCTGGTGATGAGCCCCGGCAGCAGCGTCCTGCCTTCGAGGTCGACCACATCGCCCTCGGGGCCGGACCCGGCCTCGTGCAGCGAGTCGATCCGGCGGCCGCGTAGCGCCACGTCGTAGCGGCCAGGAAGCATGTGCCGGCCGTCGAAGACCGATGCGTTGGTGAGGACCAGCATCGACCTAGTCCTCACCCCGGCCACGGCGGCTCAGGCGCCACTCGGGTGGGAAACGCTCGTCGTTGTCCCGGACCGAGTTGGTCAGCCCTCGCTCGAGCATCTCCTTGTCGAGCTTCAGCGAGGACGAGTCGGCCCTCAGCTGGGGGGTCAGCGACTCCAAGAGGCCGGACAGGAGGCTCCCCATGTACTCGCCCTGGTGCTGCTTGTAGATCTCGAAGAAGGTCTTCTCCGCGAACACGGTGTCGGTCGGCCGGGTGCGGGAGCAGGCCAGCGCGTATCGGTCGGTCAGTTTCTCGAGCTGGTCGAAGGGTACGACCGCGTTGACGAAGTCGCAGTCGTACATCTCCCGGGCCGTGAACGGCCGCCCGGTGAAGACCATCTCCATGAACCGGCGGACGCCCATCGTCGAGCACCACTGCCACATGCGCGCTGCGTACCCGGCGTAACGGAAGGCTGCGTGCCCGAACAGCGCGTCCTCCGATGCGAGCACGATGTCCGCATCGGCAGCCTGGTAGAAGTGCCAGCCGTAGCAGTAGCCGCGGACCTCCAAGATGCTGATCTTCTTGAAGCTCTGGAGGCTTCGCATGCCGGCGGCGGGGTCGGCGTAGAACTGCAGGTTCGAGGCACCGTAGCGGTAGGCATTGGGCGGTGGATACTCGATATCGGCATCCTCCGGGACACGGAGGAGGTGCCGCATCCCTTCGTCGCCCTCCCCCGCCATGATGGCCATGAGCTCGGGCAGGTCGGCTCCGCTTCCGAGGTTCGGACCGTTGGCGCGGATGACGAGGACCTTGACGTCGTCATCAACATTGGCCAGTCGGACCAGGTCGGCGTAGCGCTGCTGCGCTCCGACGGTCATCGCGTTCAGGTCATCGGCACGGTCGAGTGTGATCGTGGCGATCTTGGTCTGCGGGTCCTTCTCATAGAGGACGATCTGCTCGGGGGATAAGTGTTCCCTAGCCTCGGTCATGCACGTTCCCTTTCTCTGGCGTCCGCTCGTCGCCTGCGTGAGCGGATGCGTGTGATTCGATCAGGCCCCGGAGCTCCGACAAACGCACCTTGCCCGTGGTGGTCCGTGGCACGTCGTCGTGACCGATGAAGACGATGCGCCGCGGGATCTTGAAGACGGCGATCCGGTCCTCGAGCGCGGCTCGGAGCGCCGCCTCGTTGGGCCGGGCATCGGCGGCCGGGACCACGGCGGCCGCCACGATCTCGCCGCGCTCAGCGTCGGGCAAGCCCGCCACGAGGGAGAGCTCCACCTCGGGCAGGGCGTTCAATGCAGCTTCGACCTCCAGCCGTGAGACGTTCGCCGCGCTGGTCTTGATCATGTCGCCGCTACGACCGACGAAGAAGGCATAGCCATCCGCGTCGATTCGAACGAGGTCGCCGGTCGGGTAGAAGCCGTCACTGGTGAAAACCTCGTTCCGGGGGACGCCGTAGAACCCCGTCATGAGCGCCCCGCCTCGCAGCTCGAGCTGGCCGACGGCCCCGGCGGGCACCTCGAGCCCCGTCTCGGGATCCACCACTCGCCGTTCGATGCCGTTGACGGCGCGGCCGGCCGCACCGGCCTTGTCCGCCGGCAGGCGGTGGCCGACGGGCTCCGCGCTGTGGATGGCGAAGCTCTCGGACATGCCCAGGGGGTTGGAGCGCAGCGACGTCGGGATCCGTTCACCTCGGACGTCTCTGGGCGGCGATCCGAGGCCGCGCACCGAGTCGATGTCTATGCCACGTTCGATGGCGGCTGCCCGCAGCCGCGCGAACATGTGCCAGACGATGAGGCAGGTGACCCGGTGCTCTTCGACAGCGTCGAGGACGTCGTCGACCGAGGGCGACGCGGGGTACACCAGGGTGCCGCCGGTGCTGAGCGCCTGCAGCGCATAGGCGATCCCTCCCATCCAGAACGAGGGCAGCAGCGGCATCGTTCGGTCATCGGCGGTGATGCCGAAGTAGGCGGCCAGGACCAGCGGCTGGCGGGCCGCCGACTCCTGCGAATGCACGACGGCCTTGGGGGTCGCCGTGCTGCCGGAGGTGTGGACGACGAAGGCGTCGTCGGAAGGCCGCACCCGACCTTCGACGGCCGCGAGCTGCTCGTCGACGATGCCGCGTGCCTGGGCTCGGGCCAGCACGTCGCTGACCGAGCCCGCCCACGGGACGTCCTGCGCGTCGTCGAGCCACACCGACCGCAGGTACGGGGCGGCGACGGGGTGCAGGCTGTCGGTGTTGGCGTCGACCAAGCCCGGGAGCGCCGCGGCGAGGAGGGATGAGAAGTCACGCTTGAGGTGTCGGCGTGACCCGACCAGCATCTGCACGTCGCTGCTCCGGAGGATGTGTGCCAGCTCGGGCGCGGCGGCGAGCGTGCTCACGGGGATGGCGAGTGCCCCGATGCGCAGCGCAGCGTAGAACGTCGTCAACCACAAGACACCGTCCGGCGCCAGCAGCGCGATGCGGGTCCCCTTGCCGGCGCCTGCGGCCAACAGCGCTCTGGCCATCGCGCCGGAGCGGTCCTCGAGCTCCGCGTAGGTCAGCGACTCCCCTGCTGCTAGCAGAGCAGGGTGGTCCGGCCGTCTCGCCACGGTCTGGGCCAGCAGCGCAGGGAACGTCGATGCCGCGTCGACCCGCGCCACGGTCCTAACCGGCGTTCGCCGCAGCGGGTCCGCCCACCACGCGGTCGAGTCCGTCCCAGCGGGCGGCAGCCTTGTGCATGGCCCCGAACCACCGATCACGCATGGCGCTCGGTTCGAGCAGCTCGACCATAAAGCCAAGTGTGGACGAGGTGTCTACCCAGCAGGTCCGACTGTCGCCGGCCACACCCTCGAAGGCAACGGGTGCGCCTTGAGCGGCAAACGCATCGCGCTCGGCTTCGTAGTCCGTGCACATGCGGGCGAGGTGGTGGATGCCGTGCTCTTCTCGGCGGTACAGGTCACGGAAGACACCCGGATCGTCGTTGTCCTGGCAGACCAGTTCGATCTGCAGGTCGCCCGCGTAGGCGATGGCCGCAGTGACACGCGGGAACTCGGCAGCGCCGCCGCGGTGGCGGCCTTCGGTGAAGGGAACACCGTCGAACCAGAAGAACGGACCGACCCCGGCGGTGGCGGCCCACTGGTCGATCGCCGCCGGAAGATCTGGCACGAGCCAGCAGACCTGCATGAATCCTTGGTGGAGGAGCGGTGCGGGGATCATCAACCGATCAGGGGGAACCGCTCGTCGCCCAGCGGTTGCCACTGAGTCATCCGCTTCGAGCTGAAGTTGGGGCAGGGTGACCCGTTCCAGCAGGCGTCGGCCGGTTGGGTGACGATGAGGTAGGCCCAGCGCGGCTGGTTCGTGAGGTTCGCACCCGCCCCGTGCACCGTGAGGTGCGTATGCACAGAGACGTCCCCGAGCTCGTAGGTAAGAGGAGCGCTGACTTCCAGGTCATTGAGCTCGGAGAAGACCCCCAGCGCGTCCTTGTCGCCGTAGGTGGTGTAGTCCCCCAAGACGCCGTAACGGTGCGACGCGTTGACGAAGGACATCGTGCCTGTCTCAGGGCCGTAGGCCTCCAACGGGAACCAGAAGGTCAGGCCCCCGGAGCGGTCGACCGCGAAGGTGATGAAGTCCTGATGGAAGGCAGTTGGGCCGTTGCCCCGGTGCAGGGACCGCTGGGCGCTCGGGAGCTTCGGTGCGAAGAAGTCGGAGTAGTACCGGACCCCGAGGGTGCCCCCGTCCGGGGCCCGACGCCCCTGCAGCACACGGGCGGCCTGGCCCGCGTCCCGCAGCAGTGGCTCGAGAACGGGGTTGGACGTCCCGAAGCTCAGGTGGGCGTTGAAGTAGTCCAGGCCGAACTCGCCCGCCTTCGCCGCTGCTTCGAAACCGGGTGGGATGGGGTTGGCGTCGGCATCGTCTCCCATCGCTTGGCGGGCGAGCTCGAGGACCGAACGGGCCCGATCGGGGTCGATGAACGCCTTCAGCTGCACCCAACCCAGCTCGCCGAGGTGCTCCACCTCGTCCGCGGTCACCGGCCGGCACGGAGCTCCGGTCGTGCCGGTCATACGAAGATCCCAGGACCGCTACGGAAGGCGTAGAGGCCCAGTGCGTCGTCCTGGGGTGGGGTGTAGGGCGTGGCGACCTCGGCCACGGTCGGGCCCACGGTGGCGGCAATCGCCTCCAGCCGTGTCCGGTCCAAGCCGTAGACCTTGATCGCCGTCTCAGCCAGGTATTGCTGGGTGTAGTTGGGGTCGATGTCGGAGAACGTGAACCGCATTGCCTCGCGGTGTGGGGCCAAGTCCCCTCGGCGTGGGGGTAGTCGTCACCCCACATCGTGTTCGCCACGAGCTCGTGCTCGATCCCGAGCTTGGCCTCCCAGTTCGACAGGAAGCTGGCGCCGATGAAGCAGCTCTCCCGGAAGTACTCGGAGGGCGGGCGAGGGAGCGTCTTGCGCAGGTGGGTCCCGCCGGGCCCGGCATACAGGCCATCCATGTCCGCAATGACCTGTGACGCCCAGTCCATCCACTGCTCGGTCATCACGAGCTTCAAGCCCGGGTGCCGCTCGAATACCCCGCCGAGGATCATCACCCAGACGCTCCGCCGGGTCCGCCAGGTCGTCTCCATCATGTACATCGACTGAGCGCCGTCCCCCTTGTAGGGGTAGTGCTCGCCCCCTCCGCCGTGGGTGTTGAGGGACAAGCCTGTGTCCTCGCACACCGACCAGAGCGGCTCCCACACCGGTTCGTTGAACATCGGAAAGTCTCCGCGAGGTGCCGGGAGGTTGATGCCTTTCAGGCCCGCCTCAGCGGCCCACTCCACCTCCCGAACGCACGCCTCTGGGTCAGAGATCGGAATATGCGCGATCCCGATGTGACGATCGGGTGCCTGGGCGACGAAGTCAGCGAGCCAGCGGTTGTAGATGCGGACGCCGGCCGGCTCCAGGTGGTTGTACCTCGTGTCCCCCCACGAGATGAGGCCGGTCGTTGAGAATGGGACCGACTGCCCGTTGAGCCCCCCGTGGTAGATCACTGCGGCGGCCACGCCGGCCGCGTCCATGTCGGCGAGCCGAGCAGCCGAGTCCTGCAGCCCCGGGCACAGACTTGCCTCGAAGCTCCGCTGCATGAACCGGAGGTCTATCTGGTCGGCGTTGCGGATCCCGGCGGCCTGGGCGAACTTCTCTGCCTGGCTCCGATCCAGCCGCCGACCGAGCTCCCAGCTCTGCTCCATACCAGGCTTGGCGGCCTCGCTGGAGCGCCACGAGAGCAAGCCGTGCTGCTGCATCTCGGCGGTGAACCGGTGGAAGTCCTCGAGGTGCTCTGTGTCGCAGTACTCGAGCAGCTGATCCGGGACGGACGGACCGACATGGCTGTCGACCGACACGACGATGTAGCGGGCCGCAGGGTCAGGTGCCTCCATGGCATTCGAGCGCTTTTCCAGCATGGGCTGTGACCCCCTTCGGCCGAGCAGTGTAGACACAGGTGGCACTCGGTGCCACCTGTGTCGTGCCGAAGATGTCATCGACCCACCGTGACCAGCGGAGTTGCGGTCCAGACCGTGCGGCAGCCAGGCATGCCGAGACCTTGGGGCACGAATGCACACGGCGTCAAGGGTTCGGCCATGGCGCGGGAGGCAAAAAGTACCCCTTCTCGCGGGCATATCTCGAGCTGAGGGGACATCTATTGACATTTTCGTTAGAAAGTCGCAGCATCAGCCCGTGCGCACACCGTCAGCGAACGAGGCCATCGCAGTCCCCTCTCGCCGGGCCCCGTACGCAGACAGCCCGGCGATCGGCCCGCGAGGGCTTCGAACCCATCAACGCATCCTCGACGCGGCCATCGAGGCGTTCGGCGAGTCGGGCTACGACCGCACGACGCTCGATCGCATCGCCGAGCTGGCCGGTTGCTCGCGGGTCACCGTCTACCAGTACGTCTCGGGCAAGGACGACTTGTTCCGCCGGCTCGCGACGCAGGCGGCAGCCCAGATGTGGGCGGCCTTCGAGGCCCTCGAGGATGTGACCCCCGACGCGAGCGGCCACGCCAGCTTGCTGGCCTGCATCGCACGCCTCGCCGACATCGAGGCGCGCTACGAGCCGATCATCCGAGCGTTCGAGGCGGCGGCGGAGTCAGACCTGTCCCTGGCGGGTGGAGCGGCCTCGATCACCCGCCGAGCCGTGGGCGTCCTCGAAGCCCGGGTCGTTGCCACCGATGTTCCGCTCCGGCTGCTCGACCCGACCGTCGAGCTCCTCAATACCGGTGTCGTCGGCGCGCTCGAGCCGCATGTCGATCCTCCGCGCGGCCGCGGCCGAGCCCTACAGCCGCGAACGGGTCGACATCGCTTTGGCTGACGTCGTTCACCGAGCGCTCTTCGGCCCACTTCCCGGAGTGAACATCCACCCCCGTCGATCAGGTCCAGAGGCGCCGGTCCTGCGTCTGAGCGCCGAGGCGCGGGCGATCTTCGACCGATCGCGCCACCTCGAGGTTGACGCCGCCAGTCCGGGCAAACGGGCGCTTCGATCCATCCTCGGCGTTGCGAACGACGTGATCGCTGATCGGGGCTATCGGGGACTTCGGATCGACGATGTCGTTTTCGCTGCCGGGGTTTCGCGCGGGTCGTTCTATACGTATTTCGACGACATCGATGACTTCGTACGGATCATGGGCGTACGGGCCATCCAGGACATCTCCGAGATCGTGCGGGACCTCCCCGAGGTGCCGACGCGATTCGCGCTGCGGCGCTGGCTGGGGCGCTACGTCGAGGTGAACCGCACGAGCGGTCCACTGGTGCGCGTGTGGATCGAAGCCATCGAGGGACCGCTGCGCCAGGATCGTGCCGCGGTGACCGACTGGGGGCGCCGACGGATGGCGACGATGCTCCAGGATCGTGCCTTCGGCGACGTGGAGATCGAGGCCGAGATCCTGATGGCCGTCGTCGAGGTCTTTGGATCCAGGACTCGGACGAAGGCCGAGCTCGACGCCTGCTTGATGTTGATCGAGCGTGGGTTCGTGAGTATCGATCACACGGCCGCGAACCAACCCAGGGGAGGTCGGTCGACGCATGGCAAGTAGTGAGCTGCAGGGACTGCTCGAGAACATTCGCGCCGCTGGTTCGTTCGAGAGCGACCTGATGACGATGCGGAAGATGATGAGCCGAGCGCCGACCTATCCCCAGCCTGCGGACATCACCTGGGAGCCCCTTGACGCGGCGGGGGTATCCGCCGAGTGGGTGATTCCCGACGGTTGCGAGCCGGGCCGAGCCCTTGTGCACTTCCACGGCGGCGGCTACGCGCTCGGCACCCTCGAGTCCACTCGGGCCCTTTGCTCGCACATCGCTCGGGCGACACGGGCCCGTCTCCTCTCGGTGGACTACCGGCTGGCGCCCGAGCACCCCTTCCCGGCTGCCGTGGACGATGCGGTCACGGCGTACCGCTTCACCATTTCGGAGGGCTACGCACCCGAGGCCGTCGCGCTCTGCGGCGATTCGTCTGGGGGCGGCCTGGCGCTGGCAACCCTCGTCGCTCTCCGCGAGCGTGGCGATCCGATGCCCGCAGCGGCGATCTGCATGAGCCCTTGGACCGACCTGACCCTGTCGGGCTCGAGCCTGCAGGAGAACCGCGATGCGGATCCGATGGTGAGCGCTGCAACGCTCACTCTCATGGCCGATGCCTACCTGGGCGAGGTCGACCGGCGATCCCCGACAGCGTCCCCGCTGTTCGCGGATCTGGCGGGGTTGCCACCGCTGCTGGTGCAGGTCGCTGCGGGAGAGCTGCTGATCGACGACGCGACGAGGTTCGCTGAGCGTGCGCAGGAGGCGGGCGTCGAGGTGACGCTGGAGATCTGGGAGGAAGTGTTCCACGTGTGGCATGCGTTCGCCGACCTGCTGCCAGAGGCCCGGGCCGCCATCGCCCGGATCGGTACCTACGTCGAAGATCGGCTGGGCGCCCCCCCGATGACCACACCAGGACGAAACGGCGTGCACGACCATCCACCGGTGGGAGCTCCATGAGCGATCTGCTGTCCACCGCCCGGTCGCTCCGCCCTCTGGTCGAGGCGGAGGCTGACGCCACTGACCGCGAGCTCACCATGACGGCACCGGTCATCGAGGCGCTTGCCGAGTCAGGGCTCAACCACCTCCAGGTCCCCAAGGAGCTCGGCGGGCTCGAAGCTGATGTCGACACCACGCTCGACGTGCTCGAGGAGTTCGCTCACCACGACGGGTCCATCGGCTGGGTCTACATGGCGAACGCCAACGCAACCGCGATGTGCTCGATGTTCGATCCCGACGTGGCTCGCCCCATGCTCGAAGGCCGACCCGATGTCGTCTGCGCCGGCCAGTTCGTGTCACGCGGGAAAGCGCAACGAGCTCTTGGGGGCTTCTCGGTCCACGGACGGTTCCAATTCGGCAGCGGGATCGCCCGTGCGACCTGGATCGGAGGCGGCGCACTCGTGCGGGACGCCGACGGGAACCCTGAGGTCAACGACGTCGGGATGCCCAAGGTGTTGGCCTTCGTCGTGCCCAGCGAAAGTGTCGAGATCACGGGCAACTGGGATGTGATGGGTCTGCGGGGGACGGGCAGCTTCGACTACTCGATCCCCGAGCAGGTCGTCGAAGAAGGCCGCTGCTTCTGGCTCTTCGACGACGAGCCGCGTTGCGGCGGGGCGGTCTATCGCCTCGGTGTCGTGGGCTTCGCCGGGATCGGCCACGCCGGCTGGGCCCTCGGGGTAGGCCGTCGAGCGCTCGACGAGATCCAGGGCATCCTGACATCGGGACGCGCCCGCATCGGTGGCGGGCAGATGCGAGACGAGCAGACCATCCAGCGCGCCTTCAGCCAGAACACGCTCGCGCTGCGCTCGGCCCGCCTGCTCGTGCATGACACGATCGGGAGCATCGTCGAGCGCCTCGACCGCGGCGACCCTCTGACCAAGGCGATGCAGGACGAGCTCGTGAGCGCCGTGACCTACCAGACCAACATCTGCATGGACGTCGTACGCTGGGCCTACATGACGTCGGGCAGCTGCGGACTCAGGAACCCGAGCGTGCTGCAGCGTTGCTTCCGCGACATGTGCGTCGGGGCCCAGCACATCTACGTCGACCCGCGATGCCACGACGACATGGGCAAGGGACTCCTGGGGGTCTCCACGTGACGACCACTTCAAGCAACTGGGTGAACGGAGCCAACATGACTGAGCCACACATCGATCGCTTCGGTCCCGACGTCTCGATCGAATCGCTGATCGAGGCCATGGATCGGGATGGCTGCGCCATCGTCGAAGATGCCATCAACCCTGACGAGTTGTCGAGGCTCAACGCAGACTTCGACACGCTGCTCGCCACGTCGGAGCCCGGCACGCCGAACCACATCCCCATGCTGATCGACTTCATGGGAACGAAGACGCATCGAATCGACGGGCTGCCCGGCAAGTCGAAAGCGTTCGTCGAGCTCCTGCAGCACGAGCGTCCGCTGCAGGTCGCCGACCACTACCTCTTGCCCTCGTGCCTCCACTACCTCCTCAGCACGGCGCAGCTGATCGAGATCCTGCCCGAGGAGACCGTGCAGCACCTCCATCGTGACGACACGGCGTGGATCCACCCCCCCATTCCGACGGATCGAGACGCCGCGCCGGGCCCGGACGTACCGCAACTCGAGGTCATCGTGCTCTACTCCCTGTGCGATTTCACGGCCGAGAACGGCGGGACGCGGGTGGTCCCCGGTAGTCACCTGTGGCCGGTGCGCCGCAAACCACAAGAGCACGAGGTTGTGGCGGCGGAGATGAAGGCGGGTTCGGCCATCTTCTACGTCGGCAAGACCCTCCACGGCGGCGGTCCGAACCAGACGCAAGACCAGATGCGGCGTGCGTTGTTTCTCGGCTTCTCCCTGGGGTGGCTCCGCACCAAGGAGAACTTCTTCATCAGCACCCCGATCGACGCAGTCCGCGACATGCCCAAGCGGGTGCAGCAGCTACTGGGCTACGAGACCCACGGCGGCATCGGTGTTGTCGACGTCGGGTGCCCGAGCGCGCTGCTCGCACGGACATGACAGGCGGCCTGACCCACACGGACCTCACGCCTCGCGTCGGGTCGCTCGTCGAGACGGATCTACCGACACTCCTCAGTGGCACGCGGGCACCCGCGCTACTCGAGCTGCTCGAGAAACGCAGTGTGGTTGCCATTCGAAGGATCGAGGTCGACGACGAACAGCAAGTCGCCATCGCACGCACGCTGGGAGACGTCGAGTCCAGTGTCGTCGGCGACATCTACAAGGTCACCTTCGACAAGAAGCACAACCCGGTCGGCGCGTCGATCAACCGAGCAACGTTCTTCTGGCACATCGACCGGACCGACCTTGACGTTCCACCGCTCGCCTCCATGCTCAGCGCCAAGGTCCTCACTCCGACAGGGGGACAGACCGAGTTCGTCAACACCTACGCCGCCTACGACGATCTGCCTGACGACGAGAAGGAGCAGCTGGACGACGTACGAGTGGTCCACTGCATGGAGACCGCCTTCCTCGAAGCGTTCCCGGACCCGACCGAGAAGCAGCTGGCCGCCTGGAAGCGCATGCCCGTGAAGACTCACCCACTCGTCTGGCACCACCGTTCGGGCCGCAACTCACTGGTCCTGAGCAACAGCGCCCGGGCCGTTGTCGACATGGACGAGGACAAGGGCCAGGCGCTCCTCAGCCGGTTGCTGGTATGGGCGACCCAGCCGCAGTTCGTCTACGTGCATGAGTGGGAGATCAACGACCTCGTCATCTGGAACAACACCGGCGCCATGCACCGCGTCAGAGAGTACGACCCGGACTACGGACGCAGGCTCCATCGCACGACGCTGCTCGGAGACGAGCCGTTCGACACCGCCAAGGAACACGATGATCGACAAGGTTGAGATCCAGGAGTTGATCAGCATCTACCACGAAGGTGCCAGCAAGTTTGACTACGACCAGATGATGACGACCTTCCTGCCCGATGGCATCTGGGAGGTCCCGGGAATGGAGATCCTCGTCCAGGGACGCGACAACATCCGTTCGACGATGACGGCGCTGATGGCGCCGATCGAGTACCTGGTGCAGATCAACGCACCCGCCGTCATCGTCGTCGACCGAGACACGGCCTCGGCCCGCTCGCTTATCCGCGAGTCCGCCAAGTTCCGTAATCGCCCCGGTTTGATGGATGTCGTCGGACAGTACGTCGACGAGTGCAAGCGCACCTCCGACAGCTGGAAGTTCGCGCGTCGCACCTTTACGATCCTCGGCACGCACATGTCGGCGGAGAGCTCATGACCGAGCTCAGCGGCAAAGCCGCCGTGGTCACCGGCGGCGGCAGCGGCATCGGCATGGGCCTGGCGAAGGAACTGGCGCGCCAGGGTGCCTCCGTGGCAGTCGCTGACATCCTGCCGGAGAAGGCCCGCAATGTCGCCGAGGAGATAGACGAGGCGGGCGGCAAGGCCGTCGCGATCCACTGTGACGTCTCGGACCGATCGTCGATCGAGCAGATGAAGGCCGAAGCCAACGCAGCGCTCGGGACCATCCAACTCGTGTTCGCCAACGCAGGGGCGACATCGTTCATGCCGGTGACCGAGCTCACCGAGAACGAACTCGACTGGATGACCGAGGTGAACTTCAAAGGCGTTGTGTGGACGACGCTCACCTTCCTGCCCGACATGATCGAAGCGGGCGGCGGTCACGTCATGGCCACCGCCTCCATGGCCGGCCTCATCCCGACACTCGTTCCAGTGCACACCGCATACGCCGGGACCAAGATGGGCGTGATCGGATTCGTGCGCAGTATGCAGCTCGAAGTCGAGGAGCACGACGTGTTCTGCACGATCTACTGCCCCGGTGGCGTGCTCAACGGCATGCGGGACAACAACGCCAAGTATCGGCCGGAGCGCTTCGGCGGACCCAGTGGCGAGCAGATGATTGTCCCCAAGGCGTCGTTCAAGGACAACCGGCTGCGGTTCCTCACCCCTGAGGACGTCGCTCCCATCGTGCTGCGGGCCGTGCGGAACAACCGACCGTTCGTCTTCGATCACTCCGAGCAACGACAGAGCTTCCGCGAGATGTACTCCGACATCGTGGAGGCTTGCTTTGACGACATCGAGCGGTGGGAAGCGGAGAGCGGATCCGGGCGCGCCGCGCCATGAGCCGCTCCGCTGGGGGCCGCTCCATTGGGGGCCGCTCCATTGGGCGCTGCCTCTGGACCCTGATGCCCGCCCCAGAGCGGTCGTCGACGACATCGCCCGAGTCGCGACGTCCTGTCCGAGCGACCTCTCATGATTCGTGACCGGTACGACGCTCGCCGTCGAGGGCGGCGATCTAGCCTGAACCGAGCGTTCGAGCCGCCCTCTCACTGAAAGGGATCCACTCCATGTCCGACCAGACCACCACCGTCGTGCGCGCCAAGGGTGTCCTCGACGTCGACCTCGGCGAAGTTCTCGAGGGCGCCAGCATCGTGATCGAGGGGAACCGCATCACCTCGGTGACCGACGACGCCACCGTCGGCATCCGACGTCGACGAGGTGATCGACCTGTCCGACCTGACGCTGGTGCCGGGCCTCATGGACATGGAAGTCGACCTCGTGCTCGGCGGGCCCGGTGCCGGGCTGTCGGATCCGGTTCGGATGGATCCGGTGAAGATGGGCCTACGAGCGGTCGCCAACGGCCGGCGGACGCTGCGGGCCGGTTTCACGACGGTGCGCAACCTCGGCCTGTTCATCAAGACCGGTGGCTATCTCGTGGACGTCGCCCTCGCCGATGCGATCGCGGCGGGCTGGGTCGAAGGACCGCGGGTCGTCCCCGCCGGCCACGCCATCTGCCCGACGGGGGGCCATCTCGATCCGAGCGCGCAGAGCGGCCTGGCTCCGGGCATCATGCGGATGACCGTCGAGGAGGGCATCGCCGACGGGATCGACGAGGTCCGCAAGGCGGTCCGTTATCAGATCACCCACGGCGCCAAGCTCATCAAGTGCTGCGCTTCGGGCGGCGTGATGACACCCACCGGCCCGCCGGGCGCGCAGCAGTACTCCAACGAGGAGCTCGCCGCCATCGCCGACGAAACACATCGCCGGGGCCTCCGGGTGGCGACGCACTGCCACGGCGACGTGGCCGTCAACGCGGCGATCGACGCAGGCATCGATTGCATCGAGCACGGGATGATGATCGGCGACGACACGATCCAACGGCTGGTCGACACCGGCACCTTCCTCGTCTCGACGTCTGCCCTCACTGAGAACTGGGACATCTCCAACCAGCCCGAGTCCCTCCAGGCCAAGGCGGCCGAGGTCTTTCCCAAGGCCAAGGAGTCCCTGTCGAAGGCGATCGAGGCCGGCGTCAAGGTGGCACTGGGCACCGATGCCCCTGCGATCTTCCACGGCCGCAACGCAGAGGAGCTCGAGGTGCTGGTCAAACGTGGCATGAGCCCGATCCAGGCCATCCGCTCCGCCACGACTGTCGCCGCCGAGCTCATCGACACCCCCGACCTCGGTCGCATCGCCCCCGGGATGCTCGCCGACCTCATTGGCCTCATCGGCGACCCCCTCACCGACATCACAAGGTTCCGGAGGGTGCCCTTCGTCATGAAGGACGGAAAGGTCGCCAAGCGCCCGGGCCTGCCGACGGCATGAATCGGGCAACAGAGGATTTTTGGGAAGTGCTCGCCACCGCCCGTGCCATCCGCCGCTTTACCGATGAGCCAGTCGACGAGGTCACGCTCCGTCGGTGTCTCGAGGCGGCGACGTGGGCGCCGAGCGGCGGGAACGCTCAGCACTGGCGCTTCATCGTCCTCGACTCGCCCGAGATGCGAGCGGTGGTACAGCAAGCAGCCGACGCTGCACTGAAGGTCATCGAACTCATCTACGGCATGAGCCGACCCGCCGCGGACGACACCTCCCGCCACGCACGCCTCAACCGTGCCACCTATGAGCTGCATGATCTCGCCCGACAGCGGACGTCGGTGCTGTTCGTCGCGTACCACAACGAGTTCTCCTCCGACTTCTTGCAGGGTGCATCCATCTTCCCCGCCGTGCAGAACTTCTATCTCGCCGCCAGAGCGCAAGGTCTGGGCGCTTGCCCGACCAGTTGGGCGGCCTACGACGGTGAGCAGCTGCTGCGCCAGGCGATCGGGATCCCCGACGGCTGGGTGCTCGCGGGCCACATCGTCATCGGCTGGCCTCGAGGGCACCACGGCCCGGTGCGGCGACGGCCTGTGAGCGACGTCGTGTTCCACAACTGCTGGGATTCCGAACGCGCCGACATTGTCTACGGCGCTGGCGCCCGTCCGGAGCCAAGGAGCTGAACCACTCAGGGTCAACTGGGCTCGCGGTGTGTCCCGTTGCCTGGTGAGACACCGCCGTCAGCTCGAAGCCGTCGTCGCAAGGGATGTTCAGCACCACCCAGAATTGCCGTGCGAGCCACTCGTATGACGTTTCTCGGCACCGACATCGTCCGATGATCGTCAACGCACGCCGTCTCGGACTGGTTCCGCACCCCTACGTACGGAATTACAACTGCCACCCACTCCGTCGGGAGATCACCGAAAAGACTTCCGCTATGCGCGTTGTCGCCCGCTTGGATGGCCGTGGAGCTGAAGGTTGCCGGCGCAGGTGTTCCCCGCCGCCTTGCTCTCGGTTCCATCCGGGCACACGTCGTTGCGCCACACCACGCCGACCAACTTGGCGTGAACGAGCGAGACGCTTCTCAGGTTGGAACCCTGGATCACGGCGCCGGTGAGGTTCGCCCCGTTCAGGTTGGCAAATCGGAACTCCGCGGCGCGGGCGTCGGCGTGGGAGAGATTGGCGCCTTGGAGATCGGCTCTGCCTAAATGGGATCCGATCAACCTGGCGTTAGAGAGGTCAGCGCCGGCCAGGTCCGCACCGAAGAGGTACGAGTCCGCAAGGTGCGCGGCAGCCAAGTCGGCCTTGGCGAGCTTGGCGTAGGGCAGTTTCGCCGACGGACCGATCAGGTAGTCATCGACGACCATCCATCCCTTCGGCAACTGGACCGGCATGCCGACGAGCCCTTCGGAATAGACCCGGTACAGGTCTGCACCCAGGATCGTGTCTGTGACATTGCAGCGCACCATGTGTACGTGCGCCATGGTGGCATGGGTGAAGTTGGCTCGGGCAAGGTCCGCTCCGATGAACTGGGCACTCGTAAGGTGCGCGTCGCTGAGATCGGCGCCCACGAAGGAGTCGCCGGTGAGGTCGGAATCCGCAAGCTGGGCCCCGCTGAGGTTCATTCCGTCGAAGTTGCACTGCACGAGGACCGCCTTCGGCGCGGGCACACAGGTCGGCGCGGCGGCGGCCCCCTGTTGCCCGGTCACGAGCGCCAGGCTCACGAAGAGCCCGATTGCAATCAACCCTCGGGCACGTCGGATCCCGCCAGAGCGATGTGTTTCCCGGACTTTCGATGCGTAGGTGCTGAGGGCGCGTCTGCGGTTACCGTGCATCGAGCTGCCTCCAGTGACGACGATCCGGAGGGTGGCGATCCTTCAGTGCGGATTACAACCTGTACGAGCAACCCCTCATTGCGCTCGTACCGACGACACCACAATCGGTCGATCGCACTTTCGCTTGCCTAGCGACGCGCTTGTCCATGCGTGGCCCCCGATCGATGCACTCGCAACCCGCCGGGTCGGGCCGTATCCCGAATCAACTTCCTCTCAGTTGTAGCTTCCCCCACCGTCGCTTTCGGGGCAACCGAAACTTAGGTGAACTCCTCGATGCCGGGGCACTGGTGGACTGCCAGGGGGGTCGACGCTGGCAGGGACATAATCGCTGCTCCCATCGTCGCTGGGAGGGTCGCCGATCGCCAAATACCATCGCCTACCGCTGCCGTTGCCCCGGCCAACGAGCGCGAACCCAAGCAGCCCACATCTCGGCGAAGCGACGAGCGATTCGTGCGCTCTGCCCTCGATGCGGGAGCGATGGGTTACCTGTTGAAGACGATGCCTCGCGAAGAGCTTGTGGTCGCGATGCGGGGCAGCGGGCCCGGGAACCACCGTGCTCGCCCCAAGGCGATCGCGGAACGACTCGGGATGAGCGTCCGGACGGTCGAAGGCCACCTCAACCATGCCTTCGCCAAGGTCCGGGTGGAGTCTTGCACCGAGCTGGTCCGTCTTGTCTTGACCGATGGCGCTCGCCTGTGGAGGGATCAGAGCGATCCGTGACCCCGCTCCCAGGTCTTCGGCCCGTGGCCCGTATTCACCGAACGTGGTGTCGGCAGTACGTGGCGACGGCTCTTGGAGTGTCGTGGCTCCGGCAGCTTTGCATTTGAGCCCCTGAGCAGGACGTTTCTGATCCTCGCCGCGACCCGCCTTCCCCGAACGCGGTGGGCCCGGCACCGGTGGGATGATGCATGACGGTGAAAAGCGGGCATCACCACACCGGTGGGAAGAGAGCCAACCTGGAGTTACCGTCATGGCGCGGAAACAGACCGGGGGCCCGGCGCGGACCCGACTGACCAAACTGAATACCCAGCCCGACCTGAGCCCCCGCGTCCTGAGCGCGATGGCCGAGGCCGCTCGGCGGTCGCGTGAAAGCGTCGCCGGGAGGGGCCCCGAAACCAGGCACGACATTCGAGCGCCGAGGGCGGATCCCCACGCGGTGGTAGCTCCGGCACCGCCGGTCAAGGAGGCGGCGAGAAATCGCGAACGCCGCCTCATGGCGTCGATTGCGCTGGTGGCTGCCGTCCTCGTCGTCGCGGGGGTGAGCCTGGGAATCTCGGTGGTGGCGCATCGCGGCTCGGCAACCACGCTTCGTTCGGCGCGCCCCGGGATCGCCGTCACGCTCCCGACGAAGCCACGTTCGACGCCCACTACGACGGCTCCCTTGCCCACGCCCTCCCCCTCGACTGCGTCTTCACCCACGACGGCGCCCTCCCCCACCGCCACGGCGTCATCTGGATCAGGGCCGGTACTGTCCGCCCTGACCCCGTCGAGCGGCTCCGCAGGGCAGTCAGTGGCCGTCGTCGGCACCGGGTTCCTGAGCTCGGATGGCAGCGTTGTGGTCAGTTTCAACGGACAGGTGGCACCGACGGTGTGCCCGATCCAAACGAACTGCACGGTGACGGTCCCGGCCATGTCCGACCCACCTCCGACCGTGCCGGTCACGATCACGACGGCTTCAGGTACGTCTAACGCCTTGAGTTTCGTCTACCAGCAGTCGTCGACGAGCATTCCGACGGTCGATCCAGGCCCCACACCGCCCGACACCCAGTCGGGCACGGCCACCGAGTTCCCGGGGATCGAGTCAGGCGTGCCGGCGACCACACAACAGCATGGGTGGCACCGACACAGAAATCATTATTCGGAGTCCGCGATTGTGGCGACCTACCGTGACATCCGACAAGTGGGAATCTGAAGCCCCGAGCACGCGAATGACAGAGACGTTTGGACAACGTCCTGGATGAGTTGTGCGCACGGCAGGCGACCGGGATCTGCGGTTGGCGTCGCCGTGACCGGAGGTGTGCCAGAAGACCTCCCGCATCCGCTCGTTACGTGGGGTCGACGAACGGCGACGCGCCTTGGTCGACCCGTAGGCCCCTGATTGCGAGCCAGCGGCTCGCCAGATCTCGTAACGCGGTCAGGGTGGCAGAGTTGAAGAAGCCGACCAAAGCGACGCCGGTCATCTCGGGGGCCAGCACACCCCCCTCCTCCACACGCCGGCGGAGGACTTCGGGGCTGACGTCGATGAGGTCCACCCGTTCGGCCGAGGATATGAAGGAGTCAGGGACCATCTCAGCGGGGCGCACGCCGATGAGGCGCTCTATCGATGTCGCGAGGCTCTCGAGGTGCTGCACGTTGATCGACGTGATGACTCCCACCCCCGCCTCCAAGAGCTCGTCCACGTCCTGCCAGCGCTTGTCGTGCCGGGATCCGGGCACATTGGAGTGGGCCAACTCGTCGACCAGGGCCACAGCCGCCCGGCGATTCAGAAGAGCGTCGACGTCGAGCTCCGAAAAATGCGCCCCCCGGTACGTCACGGTCTTGGGGGGCACTAGTTCGAGTGTGGCGCACATAGCAGCGGTGTCCTCTCGACCGTGCGTCTCGATCCATCCCACCACGACGTCGACGCCGGCGGCGTCGAGCCGGCAGCCCTCGTCGAGCATGGCGTAGGTCTTCCCCACCCCGGGCGCGGGACCCAGGTACACGTGCAACGGCGCCCGCCCCGGAGCGCTGGAGCCTGGCATCTCAGAGCTCGAAGCGGTAGAGGGGATTCCATACGCTCAGCTCCCCGTCCTCTGCGAGCACCGTACCTTCGACGCGGCACCTCGCACCCTCCACCAGTCCGGGCACGGGGCGGGCACCGGTGAAGACGAGGGTCACTCGACCCGTGCCGTCGTCGAGCACAGCGGTGCAGGCTGCCACCCGGCGCCACCGTCCCACTTCGACGTTCACGATCGTCCCGGCGATCACGACCCGCCGTCGGGGGGCAGCGTCGGCGACGCGGCGAGCGACGGGCCGCCCACCCCAGCACTCACCCGAGCCGGATTCCCATCCGTTCACCGAAGTCGGGCGAGCGCCTCATTGAGCTGGAGGACGTTGAGGTACCTGCTCCCGAGGAACCCCAGCTGTGCGCCGTTGGTCTCGCGTGCAATGAGTGCCCGCAACGCAGACGGGGAGATGCCCGTGGCCCTGGAGACCATGGGGATCTGGGCGATGGCGTCCTGCGGCGTGATGTCGGGGTCGAGGCCGCTGGCCGACGTCGTCACGAGGTCAGGGGTGGGGTTCACGCCTCGACTGTGCCAGTAGGCGACAAGTGCCTGGGTGTTGCTCAACAGGACCTTGGATCGAGGCCCCAGGTTGGAAGCAGCGGACTCCCCGCTGATCCCGTTGGCCACCAAGGGGTTGTTGCCTCCTGGCGCCGGAGGTGTCGCCTTGGGATCGGCGGCGTACGGGCCGAGGTTGTCGGGACGACCCTGGAACACGCAGCTGCCCAGCGGGTGCCCTGGACATTTGGTTTGAGACCAGCTCTGGCCGATGAGCGTCGAGCCGTTTGCCGTGATCGAGCCGTCGGCTTGGTGCCGAAAGAGGGCTTGGGCCACTCCTGTGCCGACGAAGGCGTAGACGAACCCGAAGAACACCGTGAAGACCACGATGGCGAGGACCGAGCGGCGGAGGTAGGTGAGTATCACAGCGTCTCCATCAGTAGGCGTGGAGGGCGACCAGGATGAGGTCGATGAGCTTGATGAAGATGAAGGGGACGATGATGCCGCCGACCCCGTAGATGAAGACGTTGCGGCGCAGGATGGCGGCCGATCCGGCAGCGCGGAACCGCACGCCGCGCAGCGCCAGAGGGATGAGCGCCACGATGACCAGCGCGTTGAAGATCACAGCCGAGAGCACGGCACTCTGGGCGCTGTGGAGCTTCATGATGTTGAGCGTGTTGAGCTGCGGATAGGTGGCGACGAACAGAGCCGGGATGATGGCGAAGTACTTGGCCACGTCGTTGGCGATCGAGAACGTGGTGAGCGAGCCCCGGGTGATCAGGAGCTGTTTGCCGATCTCGACCACGTCGATGAGCTTCGTCGGGTTGGAGTCGAGGTCCACCATGTTGCCGGCCTCTTTGGCTGCGGTGGTCCCGGTGTTCATGGCCACGCCCACATCGGCCTGGGCCAGCGCCGGCGCGTCGTTGGTGCCGTCACCGGTCATGGCGATGAGCTTCCCGCCCTCCTGCTCGGACCGGATGAGCGCCATCTTGGCTTCGGGGGTCGCCTCGGCCAGGAAGTCGTCGACACCGGCCTCCTGGGCGATGGCCGCCGCGGTGAGGGGGTTGTCGCCGGTGATCATGACGGTACGGATGCCCATGCGGCGCATCTCGTCGAACTTCTCCCGGATGCCCTGCTTGACCACGTCCTTCAGCTCGATGACGCCGAGGACGGTCGGTCCGTCGGCCACCACGAGGGGGGTGGAGCCGGCCCGAGATGTGCGCTCCACAATGGCACCCAGGCCTTCGGGCGGCGTGCCGCCCTGCTCCTCGACCCAGTGGCGCACCGAGTCCGCCGCGCCCTTGCGGATGCGACGCCCGTCGGTGTCGAGGCCCGACATCCGGGTCGTGGCCGAGAACGGGACGAACGTGTGGTCCTCGCCCAGGTCGCGCTCGCGGATGGCGAAACGCTCCTTGGCCAGCACCACGATGGAGCGGCCTTCGGGGGTCTCGTCGGCCAGCGAGGCCAGCTGCGCCGCGTCGGCCAGCTCCTCTTCGCTGTGGCCTCCCACGGGATAGAACGCCGATGCCATGCGGTTGCCCAGGGTGATCGTGCCCGTCTTGTCGAGGAGCAGCGTCTGGACGTCGCCGGCCGCCTCGACGGCACGACCGCTCATGGCGAGCACGTTGCGCTGCACCAGCCGGTCCATCCCCGCGATGCCGATGGCCGACAGCAACGCCCCGATGGTGGTTGGGATGAGGCACACGAGCAGTGACACCAGGACGACGACCGACACCGTCGCCCCCGAGTAATGGCCGAAGGGCTGCAACGTGACGACCACTGGGATGAAGACGATGGTCAGCACCGCGAGGAGGATGGTGAGGGCGATCTCATTGGGGGTCTTCTGGCGGTTCGCCCCCTCCACCAGGGTGATCATGCGGTCCAAGAACGTGTGGCCCCGTTCTGCGGTGATGCGCACCACGATGCGGTCCGACAGCACCTTGGTGCCGCCCGTGACGGCGGAGCGGTCCCCGCCCGACTCGCGGATGACGGGCGCTGACTCCCCCGTGATGGCCGATTCGTCCACCGAGGCCACGCCTTCGACGATCTCGCCGTCGGAGGGAATGGGGTCGCCCGCCTCGCACACCACCAGGTCGCCCTTGGCCAGCTCCGCCGCCGCGACCCGCTCTTCGGTGCCATCCGGACGCAAACGGCGCGCTTCGGTCTCGGAGCGCATCTTGCGCAGTGTGTCGGCCTGGGCCTTGCCTCGTCCTTCGGCCATGGCCTCGGCGAAGTTGGCGAACATCACCGTAAGGAACAGCCAGATGGTGATGGACCAGGTGAAGAGTCCGGGGTGGGCAATCGACTCGATGAGGGTGACCACGCTCCCCACCAGGACCACGAACATGACGGGGTTCTTGACCTGGATACGGGGGTCGAACTTTTTGAGGGCGTCGACCAGCGCCTGACGCAGGATCTGGCGGTCGAAGAGGCTCCGGGCCTCGGCCACGCCGCGGGGCGTGGTATTCGGCTCAGGCAGGGGTTGTGTGGTCAAGGTGGTCATTAGAAGAACTTTCCGTGGCTGAGCTGCTCGACGATGGGGCCAAGTGAGACGGCAGGGAAGAAGGTCAGGCCACCGATGATGATGATCACTCCGACCGTTAGTCCGACGAACATGCCATTGTCGGTTCTAAAGGTCCCGAGCGATTCCGGAACGGGGGTCTTGGCCGCGAGCGACCCTGCCAGAGCCAAGGCGGGAATCATGATGGCGAAGCGGCCGATCAGCATGTCAACGGCGCCAATTACGTTGTAGAAGGTCGTGTCGCCAGTCAGTCCGGCCATTGCTGATCCGTTGTTGTTGGCCTGGGAGGTGAGGCCGTAGAGAATCTCACTGAAGCCATGTGGACCGGCATTGAGCGGGCCGGCCCGCCCGGCGTGGATGGACACCGCGATCGCAGTGAACACGAGCACGATGATGGGCATCACCAAGGCACCGAGGCCGGCAAGCTTGATTTCTTTGGCTTGTATCTTCTTGCCCAAGTACTCCGGCGTTCGCCCGATCATCAGGCCGCCGATGAACACGGCGATGATGGCGTAGATGAGGATGGTGTAGAGCCCGCTCCCGGTGCCCCCCGGGGTGACCTCCCCCAGCATCATGCCGGTCATCGCACCGAAGCCGCCCATCGGATTGTACGAGTCGGTGGCGCTGTCGACAGCACCGTCGGAAGTCTGGGTCATCGATATGTTGAAGAGGGCGCTGGTGGTATCGCCGAATCGCACCTCCTTGCCTTCGGTGTTCCCAACCGTGGAGTGGACACCGGCGGTGACGACCGCAGGGTTGTTCTGGTGCTCGGCGTAGCTGGTGAACCCGACCCACACACCGAAGATCAACACCATGGCGGCCAGCAGGGCGACGCCATGGCGAATGCTTCCCACCATCTTCCCGAAGGTGTAGGTGAGCGCGAAGGGGATGGAGAGGGTGAGCCAGATGTAGAGAAGGTTGGTGAGGCCCGTCGGGTTCTCCAGGGGATGAGCCAGGTCGACGTTGAAGAACCCGCCACCATTGGTCCCGAGTTGCATGATCGCGCCCATGAATCCCGCGGGACCACGGGCGATGGTCTGAGACACGCCGTTCAGCGAGTTGTGAATGCTGACGGGCCCGGACAGTGTCTGGACGGCCCCCTGACCGACGAGGATGATGCCGGCCAGAAACGCAATGGGGAGGAGGATGTAGAGCATGCACCGCGTGATGTCGACCCAGAAGTTGCCGATCGTCTCGAGAATTCCGGCGTGCGAAGCCCCGGACCAAGGCGATCGCCACCGCGATCCCGACGGCCGCACTTACGAACTGCTGAACAGTGAGTACGCCGATCTGGGAAAAGTACGACATGGTTGTCTCGCCGCCGTAGTTCTGCCAGTTCGTGTTGGTCAGGAACGACGTGGCCGTGTTGAAACTGAGCGCGGGCGGCACGGCGCCGAAGTGCTGCGGGTTGAGCCCCAGGGAACCCTGAATCCTCAGCAGCAGATAGCCAACACCAAGGAAGGCGCCGGAGAAGATCACGAGAGAACCGGCGTAGCGCTTCCAGGTCTGCTCCTGGTCGGGACCGGTGCCGAGCAACCGGTAGAACGGGCGTTCGGCCCAGCCCAGGAAGTGGACACGCCCGTCGAAGACAGCCGCCATGTACGAACCCAAGTACCGCCACGTGATCCCTAAGGCGATGACGAGAACGACGATGGTCCAGAAGAAGCTCATCAGAACCACTCGGGCTTGAACATGGCGATGCCGAGGTAGATGAACATAATGATCGAGATCGCGAGCAGGATGCCCTGGACGACGGTCATACCCGCTCCAGACACCAGATGAGGCCGAGCATGACGGCAACGAACAAGATGACGCCGAGCACTGCCAAGAAGTCAGCCATGTATTCGAGTATTCGCCCGCCGGGCGTAAACACGTTGTAAACAAACCGCCCCGGACATAAAAAAGACATAAACGGCCCTAAGACGGGAGAGCTCGACCCAGCGAATACCCCTGCCCACAGCCACTGCAGCTATGTGTGAGATAACCATCACGCCTTGTGGACGCGACTCTTCGGAAGTCTGACGCGGCGATGCTGGGCTCGCTTGCAAGAGCTCGACGAGAAAGTCCAGCTAGACGATTACGGATGACATTTTCGGCACCCACAGGGTCGCCAATCGGCGCGGTTACCTGAAACAGGTCCAACCCATCGGACGCGGAGAAAGATACCGGCAGCGCATAGCCCCGAATATGCGCTATTTGAGCACGTCCTCGATGTGGAGCCAGACCTAGTTCTCGCCAGCGCCATCGCGGCTGGCAGCGTGCCTCCCGGTGATCGTCTCAAAGACGAACGTCGCTCCGAAGATCGGGCCTGCGAAGGTCGCCAGTATTGCGAGAAGTTGGCGATTTCCCGCCACGGCATTCGTACTGCCAGCGACCCACCAGAGGTGGTAGCGAAACGCAAAGGCGACGATGACGCCGAAGCAGGTCACGACCGTCGCATCCAAGGCGCGCCTCCGTGCGCCTTGGAGCCGCCAGACCCCTCGCACAAGTCCTAAATAGCCACCAGTCCCGACCACGAGCGCGAACATCCCGCAGGCGAGCAGAGACGCCGCGACGAGCATGCTCGAAGCGTCGTAGCCCTCAGCCACTCCCTGATTGACTCCCACGACCGTCCCGAAGGCCACGCAAAGCAGTGAAGCCACTCGTACGGGATGGGCACGAACGGCTGCTAGCGGTTCACGCTCCAGCCACGCCAACAGTCGCAGGCCCAAGCCCCGAAGGGGTCCCAGCCAGCGAATCTCGCTCCGAGCGACCACAACGGCGTCATCGAACCAGTCGCTCGCGTCCCCGACGCTCGGCATCGCAACCCCGCTCGCCCCTCCGAGCCGATGGAGGGCAAAGAACGCCCTACCTGCCAGCAGGCTGATGATGACCAGAAAGGCGACCTGAAGCGCTGTTGCCGCATCCCACTGTGAGCGGTTCTCCCCAATGGCAATACTGATCCACTCGCTCAGCGCGGTGATGGCGATAGCGGCGAGCACCACGCGGCACGCCCGCAGGATGTCGCGCACCCGCCCGAGGGGCAAAGGCTCATGCGTCCGGCACAGCCACACGCGAACTGCGCAGAGAAAAGTGACGAATGGGACAAAGAACATCATGAAGGACACGACGGTGTCGAAGGGATCGTTCAACCAAGGCGCGTGGTTGTAGAGGGGCTTGATCTGCTTCACGGGGCCCGTGAGCAAGAAGAAGACCGCCGCGGTGACCATTGACCGGAAGACCGCACGCCGAATGGCCGGCCGGGTGGGGTCACCGACCGCCATGAGGGGTTCAGGCTGCCTGGCAGCGTCGCTCACGATCACATCCTGACCCATCGTGGACCGCTCGGGATTGCCGGGCCCAGGGTGGACACGCCGCCTGGTCCCGCGGGCCGCCGCCCCAGGCGAGATCACCCGGTTCAGGGTGGGCGACGAATCGTCTGCCGGAGCCGAATCAGTCCGAAGATCACGGACTCACCTCCGACCTGACGCGCACGGAAATGTTCAGCGCCTGGTGATGATCCCGGTCGGGTGGCCTTCAGGCGCGGCAGCCGGTTTCAGGACCACCGGCATGGCTCACCAGTGGCTAGCTGGGGGCGCATACCCCCGAGTACCGGATGCCCACGACCACTACCCGTCTTGGCCGATGAAGCCTGACGCCGGTCGCGAGCGGCACTCATGTGTCGAGGAACTCGCGCACCACGCACTTGGAGCGGAGCTGGTACACCGCGACATGCTTTCCATGCTGCGACAGGATCCTCAGCTCTCTTTCGCGCTCAGAACGGCGGCCTCGCCAGATGTGCCAAACCAGGCACCATTCATCTCGCAAACGGCGCCAGCGGGACTCCTCACAGCCCTTCGGTAGCTCGAAGCCAACCGGGCGCGTGCGAACCCCGCGCACAAGCGCGCGCCATGCGCAGATCCACCACCGTGTGTCGAGGAACACCACCGTGTCTGCTCGCTCAAGCCGAAGATCGAGCGTGGCGTGGTAGTTGCCGTCGGCGATCCAGGCATCGCTGGCGAGCAATCCCCTCTGCTTCTCGCGCCACTCGTCCTCGGTCGGCTCTATCCAACCGGGCTTCCAGAAGTCGAGGTCGAGAACAATGACAGGAACGCCACTTTTTGCCGAGAGTGCTCGCGAGAATGTGCTCTTGCCCGCCCCGGCCATGCCGGTCACCACGACGCGGCGCCCGACGGAGATCGCTCCTGGGATCTCGCTCATTCAGACCGAGGATCGATGAATCGGCTATCCGACACCAGCTCATAATGCCGTATAGGTCTCGGTCCGGCTCGCCTTGGAGTCGGCCCCAGCGGATCCGGCCACCGCCCGGGATCACCCGATACCGGGCAGGGGCACCGCACCCCCGGGTCACCGGGCGAATCGACCTCGGGCTCCCGTGACTGTCACGGGGAAGCGAAAGAGTGTGCATAACGACAATTCGCCCTCCCGAACCCGGAGCGGGTGGCTGTGAGTTACAGGAGCGGCCCAGGCGGTATCTCCCATGATGCTCCGGTTCAAATCCTCGACTGGAGAACCCTAGAGCCCACCGGCACCGACATTGTCCGTGCGCCACCCAGGATCAGTACCGGTGTACCGCCCCGAGTACCGGGTGGCCTTGACCCCTCGACCGGTGACCCAACCCCGACCGGGACCGGCACTTTGCGGCTGGCTATTCGCGCTTGCGCTTTGGCCGGATCGCCACCGTGAACTCGACAGTGGCAACCAAGGTCCCGTGCTCGTCGGTGACCGACACCGGTGCTTGGACCTCTGCGGCTGCACCGGCCTGAACCCGCTCCTCTGCATCCGCCAGCACACTTTCGGCCACAATGCCGGTGGCCTCAACGATTCCTCGGGCCGGGGTGAGGTACTCGATGGTCGCCTTCTTCACAACCGTGTAGCTCCGGGCAGCAAGGTCGAGCATGTCGGCCACAACAGCACCTGCCCCCGCCACCTCGGCCAGTCCATAGAGGACGGCGGCATTGATCGTCCCGTTGTGGTTCAGGTGCTCCGGCTTCGGGTCGAGCCTGATGACAGCCTTGCCGCCGCCTGCTTCGACCGGTTCAAAGGCGAGGAACTGGATGAAACCCTGCTGGGAGAAATGTTCGACCGGATCATCCACAGCCACCAGCGTGGCACAGCGAGCGCCGTGCGTGCCCCCGAACAGGACGCTCTGAGCAGCGAATAACGGGCGATCCGATCCCAGGGTGGGTTACTGGCATCGGCACGTTGAGGATGGTTTCAGATGGGTACACGACGCGACCAGGATCCCCTGCGGGCTCAACCGATCGACGCAACGATCACCTGGACGCCATAGCGATCCCAACCCGGACCCCCGCCGGGAGCGGCACCTATGAGCGCCGGACCGGCGGCTCTCTGTGGCATCGGACGGGCTCGTACACTACGGGCAGCCAGGGGATGGGAGCATCGGCATGATCGAATTGGATGTCCTGCAGCGTGCTCTAAGCGAGTGTTGGGCGGCAGAGGTCTCGGGCGTTAGTTACTACGAGGCTCTCGGTGAACGGTTCCCCGATCACCGTGAGGAATTCGATGTTCTTGCGTTAGTGGAGAGGACAACTAGAGACCTCATCGAGGCGGTTGCTCGAAAATACGAGGCGTCGATCGACCCGGGCGCGGCCGAACGCATCGGCATTGAAGTGGCCCAGTTGGGCAATAGCTGGCGGGAAGTCTTGGAGAACGCCTTGGCATACACGCCCGACACTTTGAGGATGTACACGAACCTTGCGGACGTGTTACCGGCGGACGAATCCGCTTTGGGTCAGGCGATCGTGGAGCACGAGCGAGCTCAGATCGCCTTGTTCGAGTGCGCCGCCACAGGTAGGGCAAACGACTGGTCTGCGATTGACGCTTTTCTAAATCGGCATGATGCGCGCCGCCATTCGTGACAGCGCACCCTTGTCCCGCTGGCCTATTGTGGGACTATCGATCGACCGGAACGACGAGCAGGCGGAACCTCACATCAGGCAGCGCTCAACGTAAGAGTTCGACTTCGACGATCCACCACTAGCGCATGATGCCGGTTTTGCGTGCCCAGGCTGGTCGGATTTTTGGCCGCCACAGCAGTGATCGGCAACATCTGGTCAGTCCTATTCAGCGCTCAATGACTAAGCGCCGCTTTGCTCCGCCGCTGTTACACGAAAGACCGGGTACCGCCCGGCGATGGTCTCGAACTCTTCGATTGGTGCCCGGCGATCGACGGGGAAGTGCGGCCTGCCACCAGGCGCGCATTCGAGGTATCGACGCAGGATGGCGGGTCGCTCTTCCGGGGCCACCTCCTCCAGGCGCACGGGCTCCCGACCACGGTGACTCAGCACCGCGTTACCGCTGGCGGCGCGTACGTTACGTACCCAGTTCGTGTCCTCGCCCAGCATCGACACTAGGTACCGCTGGCCCTGGTAGTCGGCGACGACGACCGGGAACGATACGGGCTTTCCTGTTTTCCTCCCGGTGACCTCGAGCTGAGCGAGCCCACGAGGCCCCACTCCCTTGGCGGCCAGACCCGCCCAGGCTCGATTCAAGATGCGTGCCAGGCCGTGCGGCCGTCTTCCGCGGTACAGCCACCGGTCAACACGGTGCGTCAATGCCACGCGTCAGCCCTCCGGTATTAAACGCCAGGTCAATGCCGATAGCCTCCACGTCATCGTCGGCTGGGCGACATTGCGGCGCCAGGGTCGAAGGACTCTGTCTCTGAGCCAACGGCCGGGACGACGCTGCGACCGCCGGTTCCAACTCCCGAGAGTCGAGCGCTGTGGAGAAGCGTGCTATGACCACCCGGGGTAGCCTCAGACCACCGTCGTCGTTGGGTGGATCGGGAGTGCATGGACGAATTTGCCGAAGCGATCCGAGTACGAACTGGGAGTGACCCTGTCAGTGCTCCCCGACGGTTCGACGCAATTCACGTGCTCCGGTAGGCCACGGTTCGGATCGCAGCTTTCTGGCTATGGCCGTAGCCAGACACTTGCAAGGCAACTAGCTTCCGAAGTGTCGACACTCGCAGAGGATCAAGGGAGCCAATAGCCGATCTTGGCCCCATCGATCAGGAGGTCGGCCAACGATTGCCAGAAGACCCTACGTCGACTCGGCCGACGCAGGTGGCCGGCGGTCCGATGCCGGCCCGCAGTTCGGCTGACCGGAGTCCCAGATCCCAAGCAGCGTCGTCAGAATCTCCTCAGCGATCCCAAGTCCGCCGAGATGGCTTTCACCCGACATGGCCCGAAAGGTTGCCTGGGGAAGTCGAGCGACCATGTGGACTCCGTGGGCGAACGGGATGATGTGGTCGGCGTCACCATGCCACCACACGACCGGCACCCGGACGTCTGCTGCCCGAAACCCCCAGTCCTTCGTAAAGGCGATCACGTCCGCTATCGGGCCATGGAACTGGTGTCGGCTCCCGTTGAAGAGGTCGTCGAGGAACATGGCCTTGAACTCGGGCCGACCCAAGAGTCGACGGTCACCCTCCGGCGAGATCCGCGCATAGAGCTCAAGTGCCTGAGAGCCGAGCGGGCGCACGGTGCGCACGAAGCCTCCCAGCGCCAAGCCCAGCGGGACCCTGCCCCAGCGCAGCGCCCACGACAACCGGACACCGAGCGCGACCAGACCGCCGTCAATCGCGTCGGGACCCTTCGTCGGAGCAACGCCACCGAGGACGCCGATGGCTCGGATCCTGTCGCCCATTTCGGCGCCGGCCGCTAAGGCATAGGGCCCGCCGCCAGAGAGCCCGATGATCGCCATGTCAACGATACCCAGCGCATCGGCCACCGATTCCAAGTCGCCGGCGAAGGACCGGACTTGGGGATACAAGTGGGGGGTCGATGAGCCCATGCCGGGTCGGTCGATGCCGACGAGCCTCACTTGCTGCGCCATGGCAAGGGCACGCGCCTCATGCGGAATCTGGCGGCGGGCTCCTGGAGTGCCGTGAAGCCAGATGATCGTCCGACCGCGAGGATCTCCGAACTCAGCAAAGCTCATTCGTCGTCGGTCAGGCAGTCCGACGCTTCCCTCCAGTCGCGGCCTAATCAACTCGGTCATCGGAGACGTGACCGACGTCACTCCCGCCATCGCTTGCGTGGCTTGCATTTCGCCCTACCACGTGCCTGGCCCGTCCCTGCCGAAGGTGATGCGCCTACCAGAGACGAAGTCGGGCCAGATCTGTACGAGATGGCTCCGGGAGCCCGGTGCCCAGGGCTGGAGGGGAAAATGGACTGCAAGCTCGCGGAGCAAGGGTTCGTGGATCTCAGTGGCCTTTCCGACTGCGAGGATGCTCCATCCGTGGTGGTGTTCGAAATCAAAGTGGTCGAGTTGGAAGGCGACCATCACGCCACGAATAGCCGCGTTGAGCTTTGTGCCCTCGGCGGTGAAGAAGTAAATGGCGCCGTTCAAGGCGTGGTAGTTCACTGGGAAGATGGCGGGTATCTCTCCAAGTGACACGGCGACACGCCCGATCGAGGCGCTGTGAAGTAGCGAGAAGCACTCCTCTTCATCGAGGGCCTCGAAGCTTCTGCCTGGCTCCTCGTCAAGCGGCGTGCCCATTGGCCCTCCTCGTGTCTTGTGACCATTTATCGCGCCTAGGAAAGACCCCGGTCAGGGTCAAACGGCCCAAACTCCATTCGCGGAGCAGCCTCGGGGTCCATGGGGCCTTTTCGCCCTACCTCAAGTCCGAGTCGAGGAGTAGCAAGGGCATTAGAGAGTCTCCGACAGCGAGGGGAGGGCCCGATGGTCCCCTGGGGCGCTGGGCTGCTGCTGTGGCACCTGCGGCTCAGGCGCTCGAAGTGATCAGCCAGGTGAGCGCCGCCATCCTTCCAGAGCACACTGCCGAGGCGCGGCGCACCGTCGGCGAGTGGTTGCTTCGGCACGAGCTGGACGACACCGCGGTAGACGTGGAGGTGAGGCGACGCCACGGAGCATTACTGGTGGAGCTGTGGGTCGACGAGCGCATCACAGAACGGGACACAGAGGGACTGGGCGTCTATCTCGTTCAGTGGGTGCGCCTTTTTGATCCGTGGGCCAAAGGCATCGACGTCTCGGTCCACAGCACGACCGGGCTCATGGGCAACTGACGCCGTGACTCCAGGTTTTGATGCCAAACCCATGGCGGGTGACTACACGTGGCCTCGGACCGCAACCATGCAGAATCGCTCAGTCCCTGCGAATATCGCCTGGGTCACAGGTGGCGACGGTGCACACCACTCTGGCTCGCCATTGTCGGGCCGGATGGATACATGATGCATTCTGTACCGCACCGATTACCGCCCGCTCCAAACCCGTCGGCCAACGCCACAGCCGGGCGCTCGGGACCAGTACCCGTATGCTCGGATGGTCGGTGTCAGCGTCTGCGGTGCTTGTGTTGCTTGAGGCTCGGAGAGTGTCGGAGGCTTCGTGTCGCTGCGACGGTGACCGAGGGCCCTCGGGCTACGCCGGCCAAACTGGAGACCACGACGACGCCTCCCTGAGCCCCGGCGGGCACGGTGACTTTCACCGAGGTCGGTGCGGTCTTGGTGATGCGGGCTGGCACGCCACCGATGGTCACGTCGGTGACCTCGGACAGGTTCTCCCCCTTGATGGTGAGTGGCTTGCCCGGCTTGGCCGAGGCGGGGCTGACGCTGGTCACCGAGGGCGTGTCACTCCCGATGTGGAACCGGGGGTCCCCGGCCGGCACCTCCAGGGTGGCCACCACGCTCCCCCCCATTTCGGTCAGGGACTCGTAGCACGGAGCGACGAAGTGTTTCCCATGGCATTTGGCCAGGAACGCCGGCGGCGTCGGCGGCACCGTGATCGGCTGGTAGCAGATCGCGACGCCCTTGATGCTGGGCAGATGGGCCACCGTGTCGATGACGGTCAGGTCCGAACCGGTCGGGAGGTGGGAGTCGGTCAGGGTGGACACCGGTGCCACGGAGTTGAAGCGCGAGCCGCAGTTGAGGGCCTCCGGCGCCACTGTGATCACCACCGCGGCCGTGGTGGTGCCGGCCGTGGCGGTCACCTCCACCGCCTGGCTGGTGCTGTTGACGGTGGACATGCAGCTGGCGTTGGCTTCGCACGTGTTGGCGATGACGGTGAGGGTGGTGGTGCCCGGGTCGTAGTTGCCGTCCCCGGAGTAGCTGACGGTCTCCGTATAGGGGCTGAGCGAGGCGCTCTCGTCGATGGCGCAGCTCCCCAACCCGGCGCTGAGGATGGGGATCGTGCAGCTCCCGCCGTAGTTGTCGGAGACGGCCACCGACCCTGTCGGGGTGGCCCCGCTCCCGGTGACGGTCACGGTGTAGGTGACCGGGCCCGAAGAGGACGGAAGCGCCGACCCGGTGACCACGATGGTGGGCGTGGTGGGGGCGGGTGGGCCGATGCTGATGTTCACGGGGCTGCCACTGGCGGCGCGGTAAACGGTGCCGGCAGTGACGTGGGGGGTCAAGGTGCACGTCCCCACCCCGATGTAGGAGACGCTGAAACCCGACACCGTGCACACCGAGGTGGTCGACGAGGTGACTGACATAGTCCCGTCCCCCGTGGTCGAGACGGTGGCCGTGAAGCTGCCCCCGTAGGTGCCCGAGGCGGGCAGGTTGGAGATGGTGGGCGCAGTGGGTGTGGCCGGGTCGGCGTCGGTGTCGTAGGCACCGATGTCACAGGGCAGCTGCCGCTCATACCCGCGCTGGTCGGTGGCCGGGCACAGCGAGGGATCGGCCACCGCGTCGATGGCGAGACTGCCGGGCTCCAAGGCGATGGTCTGGGTCGGACCACTGTTGCTCTGCAGTCCGGTGGGGTCGAGACCGGCCGGGGTATCGGAGAGGTCGCCGGTGCTGCTGAACCCGCACGAGGTGTCGTCGGAGAGGTTGTAGCCCAGGTCGGTGAAGGTGCCGAGGGAGCAGTTACCGTCGGCGCCCGGATTGGCCACGATGGTGGCCCCCAGGTTGAGGGTGGCGGTGTTGTAGATGTTGTCGCCCTGGCCGCCGGAACC
This sequence comes from uncultured Acidimicrobiales bacterium, assembly GCA_963764205.1. Taxonomy (GTDB): domain Bacteria; phylum Actinomycetota; class Acidimicrobiia; order Acidimicrobiales; family UBA8190; genus Chersky-840. The sequence goes on along the minus strand of CAVXRN010000006.1, from coordinate 1,642,609 downwards.
CGCCGCATTGCCCGACAGCGTGGAGTCGGTCACCGTCATGGTGCCGCCCTCGTTGGCTATGGCCCCACCCGATTGCCCGGAATCGACAGAGTTGCCGGTGAAGGTGGAGTCGGAGAGGGTGACCGTCCCCGAGCCACCCGCGTTGCCGTTCAGGATGGCCCCGCCGTCGTTGGAGTTGGAGTGGTTGCCCGAGAACGTCGAGCCGGAGATCACGACCGTCCCGGTGCCGGCGCAGGGGCCACAGTCGGCGGCGTGGTCGGCGATGTCAATGGCCCCGGCGTGGTCTCCTCCGGTGTTATCTGTGAACGTCGAGTTGGTGATGGTGGCGCTCCCGCTGTCGATCTGGATGGCGCCACCCTGCTCACCCGAGTTTCCCGAGAAGACCGAGTCGGTAACGCCGAGCACACCGCCGGCGCCTCCGACACCACTGCCGATGACACCGGCGCCATGGCCCGCACCGTTCCCCGTGAAGGTCGACCCGGAGATGACCAGGCTGCTTCCATACTCGTTGGAGATCGGCGCTCCGTAGCTGCTTTCCCCGGTAAAGGTCGAGTTGGTGATGGTTGTGGCGGCCGGGGGAGCCGACGGGCCACTGAAGGTTGGGGGCGCGTCGTCGCAGATGTCGGTATCACGACCGGTGTTGTTCGTGAACGTCGATCCGGCGACGGTCATGGTGCCGCCGAGGTTGTCGATGGCCCCGCAGTCGTACCCGGAGGTGTTCACGTTGCCGGTGAACGTGGCATTGTCAACGGTCAGGGAGCCTTCGTTGAGGATGCCACCCGTGGTATAGAACTCGCTCCCGTTCTCGATGGTCAGCCCGGACATTCCGGCGGTGACCCCGGAAAGAACGTGGAAGACCTGGACGGCGTCGTTCCCGCTCACGGCCATCGCCGCCGCTCCCGGCCCGGAGATGGTGACGTCCTGCGCCAGCGTGATCGGCGAGGCCAGGAGGATGGGTGAACCGGGAGGGCACGACACCGTGAAGTCGATGGTGTCCCCGAGTACCGGATACCCTCCGACCCCACTGGCATGGGCGTCTCTTGATGCCGGCCGTTATGCGTCCCGGGATGATCAGCGCCGAAGGAGGTCCTGCGAGCAGCACGCCCAGAGCCCCGTTCGTTTTGACGGATGCCTTGCGGCACACCACCCGGCGCCCGTAGGACGCTGGACGTTGCCCAGGTCCCGAGCTGCTCGGTAGAGCTGGGATCGGGGCTCTTTCGTACTATCAGCCCCCACGCTATCCGTGACGGATAGAGCGAGTTTAGGGACCCCAACTTGGTTTTGGGCGGCCCGTCCTGCGGCGTCCATTGCAACGTAGGGCGTTCTCGTTACGTTTGAGAGGTGCTTGCCCTCTTCGCCGTGGCCACCTCCGTCGGACTGGGCAACCTGGGTGCCGCAACAACGATCGGAATCTCGGGTGTCGACGGGCGCCTGCGGCTGCGTATTGCCCTCATCTTCGGACTGTTCGAGGCGGCCATGCCTCTGGTCGGACTACTCCTCGGGCGTTCCCTGGCTGACAACCTGGGTACGCACGCCAAGGTGGTCGCCGGTGTTGTGCTCTGCATTGTGGGGGCGTACACGGTTCTCAGCCAGATTCGCCCAGGGGTCTCCGTCCAGGGATCTGGACCACCGAGCATCGCCCGCTTGATCGTCCTGGGTGTCACCTTGAGTATCGACAATCTCGCCGTCGGCTTTGCTCTTGGTAGCTATCACGTCAATGTCTGGTTCGCTGCTTTGGTCATAGGCGCGTTCAGCGTGGCTCTCACGCTGGTCGGACTCGAGCTTGGCGTGCGCCTCGGACAGCGGATGGGACGGCGCAGCGAACTCGCCAGTGGGCTCATGCTGATCGCCATCGGTGTGGTGATAGCAACTCAGCTGCTCTGAAATCGAGTGTTCATGAAGCTTGGTGGGATTGCGGGGCCATCGTCCGGGTGTCTCATGTTGTGTCCACTCCAGCATCGACAGTCGAACGACGTGGGGCCTGGCGCGTCACGCGTCTGCATTGAACGGCACGCGAGGAGACCGGCCCGTAGGCCGGCCTCCTCCTGGGGGTGACGTCGCGGCCCCCGTAGGCATCAGACCCGGAAGGGATCCGGCCAGGGTTCTCAGTGTGCGCCTACCACCTGAGGAAATCAAACAAATCGGGAACGCTAATCGGGTTGCACGCGCGAAGCGGTGGGGCCGAAGCCCTCCCACGCAACGCCGAGCGGTCCACCTGCCGTCCATAACCCAGAGCGCGACGCTTCGCACGTTCGGCTCACGGTGGCTAGTGCCTTGTCAGGCAACATTGACTTGTGCGGGCTGGCTGGCGACAGCCCGACATCCTCGACTATGGGCTCTCAGAGCCCGACCTTCACCGTTGAGCCCGAGCCCCGTTGCTCACCGCACAACACGACATGCAGGCTTTTGCCAGGCGTGAGGGGCGGTCATCCGTAAGACTCAATAAGAGTACGGAAAGATTGAACGGGGCCGTACTCACCGGTCGCCTGACACGAAGTGGCAGAAACACAGGCCACCCCGTTCAGGTCGTTGCCGTTGCCGTTGTTCGGGCTGGGCGTGATGGTCCACGTCGTCCCGTTCCAGGAGTCGACGAGGGTCAATGTGGCCTTCCTGGTGCTGTATTGGCCCACTGCCTCGCATGATGTCGCGGATACGCAGGACACGCCATTGAGGGCGTTGTTCTGCACGCCCTCGTTGTGGCTGTGGTGGGTGACGGACCACTTGGCTCCATTCCATGATTCAACGAAGGTCTGCTCGCGCTTGCTGCCGGCGTATCCCACGGCGGTACACGAAGTGGGCGAGATGCAGGAGACCCCGTTCAGCTGGTTGGGCGTTCGCCTCTTGTTGGGTTTGGGCAGGATCGACCATGTCGATCCATTCCACGATTCGATGAGGGTCCGATCGCTCTGGAGCCCCCAGTCGCCCACCGCTTGACACCAGCTTGGCGACACGCAGGACACGCCTTTGAGGATGTAGTGGCTCTTGATGCCGCCCGGGTTGGGGCTGGGCACGACCGACCACGTGTTTCCGTCCCAGGATTCGGTGAGGGTGACCAGAGCCAACAGGCCTGGGTCCAGCTCGTCGCCGACGGCTTGACACGAGACGGGCGAAACGCAAGACACGGCATTGAGGCTGGGTTCGAATCCCGCCGGAGGGCTTGGGACCACGGACCACGTCGTGCCGTTCCAGGACTCGATGATCGTGTAATCGCTACCACTGCCTACAGCCATGCAGAAGCTCGGCGAGACACAGGACACACCGGTCAGCACGCTCGGGGAATCGGGGGCACTCGCCAAGATCGACCAACTGGCGCCGTTCCAGGACTCGATCAGGGTCGAGTTTCCACCTCCCACAGCCATGCAGAAGCTCGGCGAGACACACGAGACTGAGTCAAGGACGTTAGTGCTACGCACGCTGTTCGGGCTGGGCACGATCGACCAGCTGGGCGTAGCCATCGCCTGAGTGGACGCGCCCACCGAGAGGACCCCTGCTACAAGACCCCCAAGGACGATGCGGAGTGCGAACCGACGGCCCTGGTTCGGAGGAAGATGCATTGCAACACTCTCCTCGCATCGGTTTCACATGGTGCCTTGCGGAACGATGACGACGAGGAGCGGGTCTGATGGCTCCTCATTGACATCTTCAATCAGCAAACACCGTGGGAGTCGGTGCCAACAGAGCACTTGGGCCCGAATCAGGCGTGGGGAATGCTCACCGTGTATCTCCCGACGCCGTGAGCGGTAAAGAAAGGGCGAAGTGGGAGCCAGGGTCTGAGTCGCTCCAACCAATCGATACTGCAGATCTGAATGCATTTCGCCCCCGACAGCACCAGCCCGGCCCCCAGGCCGGTCGGTATCACCCGCTGCCGGGTGGCCTCCCTGGGCAGGAACAGCAGTGACATAGCACTGGTCCTCGGACGGTCAGCACCTACGGGACCGTACGCAAACGTTCTTCGACGGTGATCCCGCTCGGGTCACCCCTCAGGAGCGGCAGTCGATTCAGTCATGGTGGGCTCGTCCGCATGGACCCCCAGGGGGCGCAGAACCCCGATTATGGCGTGAGGCCATCGGGTAGTACGCACGCGCACCCGTCGTTCCATCGCGGATCGTCGAAGGGGCGGCCGCAGATTCAGATCGGTATCGATGGCTACGACCGTGTGTCGCGTTTAGAGCGGTGTCCTGCCGAGGAGTACCTCTGAATCGCGTTGACACAATGGGATGTTGGTGCTCTAATCTTATACTATGGCAATAGGACAAGGGAGTAGCGGCTCGGGCGGCGAGGTGGATGCCCCCTCTACCGGGGGCAGTAGTCCGGTGTCGCCGATCGAGTTCCGGCTCGACCCCGCCTCAGGAGTGCCGACCTATCTCCAGCTCGTCCATCAGGTCGAACACGCGCTTCGACTGGGCTACCTCAAACCGGGCGATCAGCTGCCCAAGGTCAGGGATGTGGTGCTTTCGCTGGCCATCAACCCGAACACGGTGTCCAAGGCTTACCGAGAACTGGAAACCAAGGGTCTCATCGTGGGGCGCCCAGGCCAGGGCACGTTCATCTTGGCCACCCTCAGCCAGGTCGCGCTCCCCGAGCTGACCGGGCTTCGGCGTTCCCTGCGGGGCTGGCTGGCCAAGGCCGACACGGCGGGGCTCGACGAGAGCGGGATCGCGGCCCTCGTCGCCAGTGAGCTGCGGGATTTCTATGAGCGCCGCGGCGCTTCGAGCACGCGCGGCGGCGCGGCCGACGGCGAATCGGAGGGGGTTGCATGAACGTCATCGAGGCAAGCAGCCTGGGCAAGCGCTACGGCAACACACAAGCGCTACGCGATTGCACCCTCGCCATCCCCGCCGGTCACGTGGCCGCGCTGGTCGGTCCGAATGGCGCCGGCAAGAGCACGTTGTTGAGCCTGGCGGTCGGCCTTTCGGCGCCGTCCGAGGGCGGCCTCACCGTGCTCGGCGGCCGTCAGCCGGGGTCGCTCGCCGCCCTGGACGGCATCGCGTTCGTCGCCCAGGACACGCCGCTGTACAAGAGCGTGTCGGCCGCCAACATGCTGCACCTGACCCGCAACCTGAACCGGCACTTCGACCAGGCCTACGCTGAGGCCAGGCTCGGCGAGCTGGGTATCCCGCTCAAACGCAAGGCGGGCAAGTTGTCGGGTGGCCAGCAGGCGCAGCTCGCGTTGACCCTGGCGCTGGCTCGGCATCCGAGGCTGCTCGTACTCGATGAGCCCGTGGCGATGCTCGACCCCATCGCCCGGCACGACTTCATGGCCACGGTGCTCGGGGCGGCGGCCGAAGACGGTGTGTCGGTGTTGCTGTCCTCGCACGTGCTCGCCGAGCTCGAACGCGTGGCCGACTACCTCATCTTGCTGTCGCAGGGCCGGGTCCAGCTGGCCGGAGAGGTCGACGAGATTCTCGAGGGTCACCGCATGCTCACGGGCCCGGCTGCCGAGGCTGCGACATACAACGACCTGCCGGTCGTCCACGTCCGTCGGGGCGAGACGCAGGCGCACATGCTCGTCCGGACCAGCACCGACGATCGGGTCCCTCAGGGCTGGGAGTCGCATGCGGTCGGTCTCGAAGAACTCGCGCTTGCCTACCTACGCGATCCCGACGCCGCGGCGCTTCCCGGTCCTGTTCGCACCCAAGACGTCGGGGCTCGAAGGTGACGCGATGACCGCGATGACAACACGGACCGTGCCACTCCACAAACAGGAGGACGCGAGCCTGCGACCGGTGCCGTGGCGGCGAATGGCCTGGGTCACCTGGTGCCAGCACCGCGTCGCACTGATCGGCTTGGTCGCGGCATTAGCCGCCATCGGGACGTACACCTGGGTGCTCGGCTTGCAGCTTCACCACGCCTACGCGGCCGAACTCGCCTGCCGCCCCGCGGGCTCAGATGCCTGCCTCCAGCTGACGAGCGGCTTCAATAGCGTCGGCGGCTTTCTTACCAATGGCTGGATATTGCAGTTAGTGCCCGCACTGATCGGTGCGTTCGTCGGGGCGCCGGTGCTGGCCCGTGAGATGGAGACCGGTACTTACCGTTACGCCTGGACGCAGGGCTTCGGGCGGTGGCGTTGGACGCTGGCCAAGTTGGCGGGGCTTGCGGTCGCGGTGACCGCCGCGGCTGGCGTCATCAGCGTGCTGTTCTCCTGGTACTACCAGCCGTACTTCGGCGCGGACAACCAGGCCCGGGGCCTGTCCGAGTTGACTTCGCTCTCACCCAGCCTGTTCGACTTGCGCGGAGTTGCGTTCGGCGCCTGGACACTGGCCGCCTTCGCAATCGGCGCCCTGGCTGGCATGCTGATCCGCAGGGTCGTCCCCGCGATTGCCGTCACCCTGGTCGCGTACGCCGGACTTGCCATCGCGACCGGGGTTTGGTTCCGAGCGCACTATCTTTCGCCGGTCGTGACCAGGTCACTGAACGTGCCAAGTTCCGTTTGGATTGTGAGTCAGGAGTGGACCAAAGGTGGCCAGGCGATCAGCCAGACAGTGCTCTATCAGGTCCTCCAGGGCGCACCAGCGCAGGTCGCCGGGAAAGAAGGTGGGGGCCCGAACCTGCACGCCCTCGTCGCGTGGCAGTACCTCGTCCAACACGGCTACACCGAGGTGACGAGCTACCAGCCTGCCACCCGGTTCTGGGCGTTCCAGTGGATGGAGGCTGGCTGGCTGCTTGGGTTGTCGGTGCTGCTCATCGCCGTCACCATGTGGCTGGTCCGTCGCCGGGCGACCTGAACGCCACAAGGGCAAGTAGCAGGGCTCAAACGACCGGCTGGTGGTGACCGGTATAACACCCGCGTTCGGATGGCTCCACGTCCTCGATCCGTTGTGACAGCGCCCTGGTCTCGGTAGGAGTCCCACGGGGGCCGCTCGGAAATGTTCAGCACCTTGGTGATCCCGGACGGGTCACCCCGTAGCGGGGCCACCTGAATCCCGTGCAACCTGGCGGACGCAGAGGAAGACACGGGCCACGCATAGCCCCGATTCTGCGCTGTCTTGGTCGATCCTCGCCGTTGACGTCACCCAGTCGGGAACGGCACTTATCGCCCGGTCCAGATGGATGCACAGTGCGACCGGGATCCCTGAGCACAGGATCCCCTCTGGCTCGACGTGGCTTCGGTGACGCCTTCGACGAAGGCTCGTTAGGTCCAGACGACGGCGTGGTGTCCCAGTTCCTTCCCTATGGGATACCTGACGGGCATTCGATTGAGATACCTTTCGTAGTGCTCAGTTATGGACTTCCCGGCCCAGCGCGATCAACTCCCAAGTACCTGCAACGCTCACATTGATACCTGATCGCCCATGAGGATCAGATTCTCGACTTCGTTTAGCTTGGCGGAACTCAATGTCCCCACCTTTTCAATCAGATCCTCTTGCGACGAGGTGAACACCCAGGTGCAGTTGATTTTTCCCGGTCTGGGCAGTCCTACTCGGACGACATGGCCATTGAGTCCGAGGTCAACTTCCACGGCCACACCCGAGATGTCTTCGTTGGCTGGCTCGACAGCGACCACGCACCGAAGGTCGTCATTGTCGAGTCTGGAGAGCACGACCACTGGGCGAAGGTGGTCGAACCCTGCCATCCAAACATCACCTCGATTGACAATCTCGTCGGTCCTGGGAGTCGGGTTCACTGCGCCCAGGTTAGTGGCGCTTCCGAATCGAGCGGGCGAGCCGGCGAGCGGGCGAGCGGGCGAGCGGGGTGTAGGCGGACGGGAGGGATCAGCGAGCACTGCTCGGAGCCGACCTGTCCGGGCGACAAAAAGCGCACAATGCCGGTTCTGTGCGCCCTGACGGGGCCAGCCCGACCAACCTCAGGCCGGTCGGGATCACCCGGACCCGGATGGGCATAGAGCGGTGACGCATCGTCCGCCGCTGCCGAGTCACTCCGAAGGCGACGGGCTCGGCGCCGCCCTGACCCATCCGCTATCGCTCAGCGCGGTGCTGATCCCGGGCGGTAGTCCTCAGACCCGGTTACCCGAGTCGGGTGTCGGACGCAGGTCGAGACACCGGGGGGCATCGCCTCGATTACCGGCTGCTTCTGCTGGTCACCAGCCCGACCCCCAACCCGTACACGCCTCGTTCGGGTTCGATAGAGTCACGGATTCTCCTTGTTGGATGCGCTCCCTGGGATGTTGCGGTTGAAATGGGCTGTCGCTCCGACCCGTGACCATGAGTGACCCGGAGGATCCACCGGAGCTTCCGTGGGCGACTCTGAAACGGTCAAGTCCGATTCAGCCAGACAAGGCGAAGAGACTGAGTGAAGATCGAGTCAACCTTGCTCACACTCACACGGCCTATTCCGGCCGGCTTCGCCAGCGGTTGACGATCGCAAGACACGCCCAGAAAGGTCCGGGGGAAGTCGACGGCCAGCCGACGGTGAGCCGGTGGTTGGTTTGATCCACTGTGCGGTCACCTGGCGACGATCGTGATGACATTCGTGGGGCTGGCTTCGTTGGCAAACGCCCACGGCACGATGTCGACCTCATGCCGACACTCTCAAGACGCCTACTATTGAAAGCGCCTTGACACCGCCAGCACCAGGTCACTACGAGATCGGCTCGCAGAACGGCTCGCTACTGCTGCGCACCTTTCGCCAGGGGATCGCTGCAAGGGTGGGCCACGACCTTCTCATCCAGGCGTCCAAGTGGCATGGAAGCATAAGCATCCCCGACCAACCCGTGACGCACATGACAGTGTCGATCTCGGTGGACATGAGAGGTCTGCAGGTGATCGAAGGCTCTGGGGCGCGAAGCCCCTGAGCGAAGCCGACAAGGAAAAGATCCGCAATACCTTGAACAAGGTTCTTAAAACCGACCGCTACCCAGAGGCGACATTCACCTCCACGAGACCCCTCCTCGACGAGGATGCGACTTTCGAAGGCGACCTCATAATGAACGGTCAGAGCCATCCACTCCGCCTCGAAGTGCACCGACGAGACGACGGGGTGATCGCCGGCAGTGCGACGGTCGTGCAGAGCATTTGGGGCATTAAGCCCTACACGGGTTTCTTCGGTGCCCTTCGACTGCAGGACGCGGTGGACGTCGAGTGCAGCATCAGTCTCCCTAACGTGTGACGTTCGGACCGGGTAATCGCATCGGTGCCATTGTTCCACCGAGCACCCACTCACAGCGCCCTCGAGCGACCCTGCTGGGCCTGAGTGGGACTGCGGCCTCAGCTCCCCACACCTCACGGGGGCGCGACTGGAACGCAGGCGACCTGCGGGCGATCCCCTTGCGCCCCATCGCGGCGACGCCCCCGGACTGCCGACCACAAGTGGTCGGCCCCGGCCACGTTCCTGATCGCCGGTGCCGCTCGATCCGTTACAGATGCTCCGAACTGTCGCGGGAAGTGTGGTCCGAGCTCTGTTCAGGAGCCGGAACCACCGCCAGTGCCGCACGCTGAACTTGCTCGAGGAGGTCAACGAGGTGGTCCTCGTCAACACCCGGTCGTCGCAGCTAGCACGTCGAGGTCGACGTCCTGGTACCTGCCCCCGATCATGAGTCAGGTTGACCTTTTCAGAGGGTCAGGTCAGTCCGGGCGTTACCAGGGGATCGGGTCAACTTTCGCGAGCACGCTGCCGATCGATGTGCCGCACTCCACTAACCTGCTTGATCGCATCGATCAGATCGTTCCCCCCGGAGTCACGATCAACGTGGCCGACAGCATGTGGAACGTCGGAACGACGGCACTCAGTGCGGAAATCCCTCGCCGGTAGACGCTGCGCCGGGGCAGAACCACATCACCTCTCGAGATCCACCAGCCGATCTTTGGGTCCAGAACCCAAGGATCGCCGCCCCATCAGCAGAGTGCGGCGCTTGCTGTTTGCAGTTCGTGGAGTGATTGGCGGGCGAGCACGGCAAGTTCCTTCCGGTTGGTCGGCTCGGACCAATGGGCGTGGGCGGTCCTCAAGGCCAGGATTCCGATTTCGGCCGCGAGGCTCGCGGTCGGGTCTGGTACTCCACGTTTCTTGAGCGCATCGGTGATGGCCGTGGCCAACCCGACACGCTTGAGCGTGTCGCGTTCTTGCAGTTCGCTGCTGGCCGCAATGGCTGCTTGCATCTTTCGCCCGAGGTCTCGCCTTTCGGGGGTGAACGCCTGCGCCGCAGCGTCGAGGCCGGCGGTGACGGCCTCCAGCGGCGTTGCTGACGCCGGTGCCGCCGCAATGCCGTTTTCGAAGAGCTGGCACAGCGTGTCCTGCCCTGCGGCCAGCACTTCGCGCTTGTCCGGGAAATGACGGAAGAAGGTGCTCTTGGTCAGCCCCGCTCGTTCGGCGATCTTGGCGACGGTGGTGTTGTCGTAGCCCTGCTCGGCGAACAGGTCCAACGCAGCGCGTACCAGTCGCTCGCGCGCGTCGGGTTCCCATCGGGCCATCTACCGATCATAGACAGTGATGCGACCTTAGTCCTATCACTCGGCTACAGTGACGGGATAAGGGTCCCATCACCGGTCGCCAGGCAGGAGCGACTCGTCTCAGGAGGGTTAGATATGCGTGTTTTCGTCACCGGAGCCACCGGAGGGATCGGTTCCGTACTCGTCCCCGAGCTGATGGCGGCGGGTCACGAGGTGCTCGGCCTGGCCCGATCCGACGCCTCGGCACAAGCCCTCACCGCCGCAGGAGCCTCGGTGCTCCGCGGCGATCTCGATGACCCCGAGAGACTGCGCGCCGGCGCCGATCAGTCCGACGGCGTGATCCACCTCGCCTTCGGCGCCGACTTCAACAACTTCGAGAAGTCGGTGGCGAGGGAGACCACCGCGGTGGAGGCCTTCGGCGCCTCCCTCGATGGAAGCGGCAAGGCGCTCGTCATCGCATCGGGCACGCCCGCCTTGCCTGGACGTACCTCGACCGAGGCGGACGCCTTCCTCACCGACGGACCCGTCGGCGGCCGGGGCCGCAATGCCCAAGCTGTCGTTGACCTGGCCGAGCGGGGCGTCCGTTCCGCCGTCGTCCGTCTTCCCCGGTCGGTCCATGCCGCAGGCGGGCGCTGTGGATTCGCTTCGGTACTCATTGAGAACGCCCGGCGCACGGGGGTCTCCGGCTATGTGGGCGACGGAACCCAACGCTGGCCAGCTGTGCACCGCCTCGACGCCGCCCGACTCTTCCGGCTGGTCCTCGAGCAAGCCGCTCCTGGCACAGTGGCCCACGCCGTCGGCGACGAGGGAAACACCATGCGCTCCATCGCCGAAGTCATCGGCCGCCAGCTCGACGTGCCTGTGGAAGCCGTCGGAGGGGAGAACTTCGGATTCCTTGGCCACATCTTCGCCGTCGACCAGCCGTCGTCGAGCGCACTGACGCGCGAGACGTTCGGCTGGAAGCCCTGCCATCCGAGCCTGCTCGAAGACCTTGAGGCTGGGAACTATCCGACCTGACGCACTGATCTCTTCGCCCCGCAGGCGCTGGACCGGAGGCCGCGCTCAGCGGGTCTTGCGCCGGGCGTGAGCGGGCCCTGGTTTGGCGCTGGGTGCCCCAAGGCCGTTGCCGTTCCCACTCCCATTCCCGTTGCCGTTGGTGTGGGCGGGCTCGTAGGTCGAGCCGTAGCCGTACCGGTAGCCGTAGCCGTACGAGGCGGCGTCGGGGTCCCGGTTGAGGACCGTACCGACGACAGGGGCGTCGACCCGGCCCAGCAGCTCGAGCGAGCGTGCCATCGCCTTGGCGGTCGAGATGCCGGCCGCCGCCACGAGCAGCACGCCGTCGACCCGGGCGGCCAGCGCCACGGCGTCGGTCACCGGCAGCACGGGCGAGCTGTCGAGGATCACCATGTCAGCGGACTCGGCCAGCTGCTTGAAGAGCAGTTCGGCGCTCGCACCGGACAACAGCTCGGAGGGATTGGGGGGGATCGGCCCCGAGGGGAGCACCAGCAGACCGTCGGTGCCGTCGTCGCCCTGGACCGGCAGCAGCACCTCCTCGACCGCTGCCTCCCCGAGGAGGACCGAGGTGAGGCCCACCTGGTTGGGCAGGTGGAAGAACTCATGGACCCGGGGGCGGCGCAGGTCGCAGTCCACCAGGACGACCTGCTGGCCCGACTCGGCCATCGCATAGGCCAGGTTGGCCGAGGTGGTGGTCTTCCCCTCGGTGGCTCCCGGGCTCGTGACCTGCAGTGTCGTGACCGGGCGCTCGAGCGCCATGAACTTGATCGACGTGCGCAGGGCCCGGTAGGCCTCGGCCGCCGGGGAGCGGGGCCGTCGGGCCGTGACCAGGAACGGCGTCTTGCGGTCCCGCCATTCGGGCAGAGCGGGGACGAGGCCGATCGTGGGCAGGCCGCCGGCCGCCTCCTCGAGATCGTCGACGTCGCGGATGCGGTCGTCGACATAGTCACGCAGGAGGGCGAAGCCCATGCCCAGGAGCAGGCCCACGCCCGCCGCGATGACGGCGTCCTGGACCCGCTTGGGCGACACCGGCACGGGGTTGGGGACCGCCGGCACGACGAGCTGTCCGGCGCTCGCTCCCTGGGCCGTGGTCACCTGGACCTGGCTGAGCTGTTGTTGGAGCGAGCTCAGCTCGCCGTAGAGACCGGAGAGCTGGGCCTGACCCTGGGGTGAGGTGGCACTCCCGGGGGTCTGGGTGATCGTGTCGATGTGGTCCTGGACCCCGGTGATCTGCGCCTGGATCTGGCGCTCGCTGTCGAGCTGTGAGTTGATGTAGTCCTGGGTGGTGACCTGGATGTAGGCCCGGGCATAGGCATTGGCCGCCGCTGCGGCGAAGTCCGGGCTGGTCGAGCGGACGGTGATCTGGGCGACGTTGGTCGTGCCCACCTCACTGGCGCGCGACGGCCGGCGCAGCGGCGTGCAGCGTCTTGGCCACGGCGGCCTGCACCGGGGCGCTCTGGATGAGCTCGATGTCGGTTGCCACGTCCGACGCACTGAGGTCGGCCGACGAGCCGGAGCTCGACGTGCCCTGGACGGTGAAGAGGACCTGGGCGGTCCCTTCGTAGGTCGGTGTCCGGACCTCGTCGAGAGCCACTACTGCCACAACCGCCACTGCCATGGTCAGCAGCGATCAGGAGCTTGTGCCGCCACAGGATGCGGAGGTAGTCGAGCAGACCGGGCTCGGTGGAGCCCCGGCTGTCCGTGCGCGCAGAACCTCGAGATAACCCCATCCCCCTCCAGCCTCCCACCTTGCTCAGCCCCGGGGCAATGCCAATAAGCTGCGCCGGATGGCGTTGTCGCAGCCCGTGCTCGGCGAGACGCTTCAGCGCCTGGGGTCTCTCACACCCCGAAGACTCCGCCAGAAGGCCCGCCAGGAGACCGTCGCCGTCCTCGGACTCGCCGGGGCGGCGCTGTTCGGTGTGCTGCTCGCCGCCTCGGTGTCGCTCCACATCCTCTTGGCACTCGCCGTGCTCCCACTTGTGCTGGCAGTGGTGTGGAGGTCTCCGCGTACCACGATCCTCGGCCTCGCCTTCTGGCTCGTCGCCCTGGGACTCGTTCGCCGGCTCATCGGCTCCGGGAGCAGCACGGGCCTCGGCGACCCACTGCTCCTGGTCGCCCCCGCTGTGCTGGTGCTCCTGTTCGTGGTGGCGTGCGGACGGGGTGCGTTGCGCTCGCGCACCCCGCTCGCCAATGCCGTCGGCCTGTTGTCGCTGCTGGCGCTGGTCGAGGCGGCGAACCCCTTGCAGGGAGGACTCACCGTCGGGCGTCGGCGGGCTGCTCTTCATCCTCGTACCGATGCTCGCCTTCTGGGTCGGGACGTGCGCTCTCGATGACGATGACGCTCCGGCGCTTGTTCGGGCTCGTCGCCGTTTTGTCCGTCCTCGCTGCCGTCTACGGGCTCGCCCAGCAGTTCGATCGGCTTCCCCATCGTGGGACGCTCGTTGGATCACCTCGAGCGGCTACGCCGCGCTCAATGTCGGCGGCGTGCGTCCGGGCCTTCGGGAGCTTCGCCTCGAGCCAGGAGTATGCCGTCTTTCTCAGCATCGGTCTTGTGGTACTGGTTCGCGACCTGGGGGATGCGACGCCGGGTGCTCCTCCCGCTGCACCTGGCTGCGATCGCCCTCGTTGGCACCGCTCTCGTGCTCTCGAGCGTTCGAGGATCCGGCGATCCTCACCGTCGTGGCGCTCGGTGCCATGGCCGCCGCACGCGCCGGTCTGCGCCCGATCGTGGCGCTACTCGCCGGGGTCCTGGCTGTCGTCGTCTCTTGGAATCGGACTCAGCCACGTTTCCGTTCGCCACCAACGAACACGTCGAGCTCGAGCGAACCCCACCAGTGGCGCTGCTCCAACACGAGATCTCGGGGATCGCCAACCCGACCGGGACGAACTCCACGCTCCCGGTCATCTGACGGAGACCTTCCATGGCATCACGTCGGCCTTCTCCCTGCCGATCGGCGCACGGCACCGGCTCGGTCACCCTGGCAGCCGGACGACTGGGTGGCTCAACGAACGTGGGTACAGAGGGTGACCTTGGCAACGCAGGAACGGCGCTCGGGCTTCCAGGTCTCCTCTCTATCTCGTGATCTTCGTCCGGGGGATTACTGGGCACCTACCGACTTGCCGCCCGGCGTCGCGACCGCTCTGCGTTGGCCACCCTCGGGCTTCTCGTCGTCATGGCGTTCCAGTGGATGAATGGCGACCTCTACTCGGTCGCGTGGCTCGTCTGGCTCGGCCTCGGATGGGTGGACCGGGACATCGCGCTTGTATGTGTCCGAATATCGATGTCGCCATCCAGGCGGCGAGATCGCAGTCAGTCGCAACGCGTCGTGACATGACGGTCAGAGGGAGCCCTTGGACGTCGGAGCTGCGGACAACCGACCACGAATCGCAGTAGTCGCCCACCGGGTGGACGACAGCGGTGGGATGGAGCGGGTGCATGCCGAGCTCGTCCGCCGGCTGCTTGATCGCTACCGATTCACGATCGTCGCGAGCAACGTCGCCGACGATCTCACGAACCTGGTCGAATGGCGGCGCGTGCCGCTCCCGTCGACGACCGTCCCACTCCGCGTTCTTGTCTTCTATGGGCTCGGGGCGGTCCAACTCCGACGAGCCGGTGCGGATCTCGTCCATGTCTGCGGGGCGTTGGTGCCCAACCGAGCAGACGTCGCGTCGGTGCACTTCTGTCATGCCGGCTTCGTCGCGGCGACCGGTCGGCTTGCTTCCAAGCGGGCGTCACTGGCTCGGCGGGTGAACACGTCGCTGGCTCGGAGTCTTGCGGTCGGAGCGGAGCGATGGTCTTATCGTCCGAGCCGGCTCCGGCTGCTCGCGCCCGTGTCTCACCAGGTCGCAGAGGAGCTTCGCCATAGCGTATTCCGGGGTCGCGATCGAGGAGGCGCCCAACGGAGTCGACCTTGATCGATTCTGCCCTAACTCTTCGCTGCGTCAGGTCGTGCGGGCGGAGCTGGGTATGACAGATCGACGACCGGATCGCGCTCTTCGTTGGTAGCGACTGGGACCTGAAGGGTCTCGCCACTTGCGATCGACGCGTTGGGCATCGCCCGCTCCACCGACCCAGATCTCGAGCTATGGGTTCTCGGGGCCGGCGATGAAGCCCGGTTCACGGCTTACGCCACCGCTGCTGGTGTGGGAGGGGCGGTCCGCTTCCTCGGGTGGCGCACCGAGACGGCGCGGTATTATCAAGCGGCCGATATCTATCTTTGCTGCAGTAGCTACGAGGCGTTCTCTCTCGCACTCCTGGAGGCCGCTGCGTCAGCGTTGCCGCTTATTACGACGCGAGTGGGTGGTGCGTCAGAGATGCTCGAGGGAGCGGGCGATCCTGGTGGCGTCGGTGTCGCGGCGCGAGGCTGGAGATGTCGCAGCTGCACTCTCTGCACTTGCCGGTGACCCTCACCGGCGAACTTGTTACGGGAGAGCGGCACGCCGACGTGCCGAGCAGTTCGGTTGGGAGCGTTTGGTCGAGAGGGTGGACGCCGATGTACCGCGGACTTCTCACTGGAAACACAATGAAATGACCAGCCTCTTTTGGCGAGGCCGATCCGGCCGGATCGGCTCCCGCAGTGCTCAAGTGTCAAGAGCCGGTCCACTCAAGAGAGAGGGGCTTCCGAGGGTCCTCGCCGTCGGACTCGAGGCATGCTCATCTCGCGATGGAGGGCTGAACCGCTACTTCTCCCAGCTTGTCGCTGCGCTTTGCGAGCTGAAGATGCCCATAACTGGACTTGTGACGGGCGAAGCACAACCTGGGGCGGACAATGACCCCATCGAGATCGTCGCTCCGGCGACCGCCTCACTCAGGACTCGGCTCAGAGCCTTCGCCTCGAGCATCGATCGGCATGTGGATGCCGAAATTGTCGACGCTCATTTCGCCCTGACCGCTCTTCCTGTACTCTTCGGTCGCCTGCACCCCCGGCCACTCGTGGTGCACTTTCAAGGACCATGGGCTGACGAGAGCGCCTTGGCCGGCGACGGCCACTTTGTGTGCGCCCTAAAGCGCCATGTGGAACGCGTCGTCTATCGCCGCGCTGACGTGATGGTTGTGCTCTCACGAGCATTTCGGCGAGTGCTGATCGAGCGCTACGGGGTGAACCCTTGGAATATTCACGTCATTCCACCCGGTGTCGACACTGAGACCTTCTCACCGGGCGACCGATCACGAGCACGAGCGGCGTTGGGGCTTCCACGTGATGCATTTGTTGCGGTCGCGGTAAGACGCCTCGTGCCCCGCATGGGCCTTGATGTCCTTCTCGAGGCCTGGGCGGATCTCGTCGGTACTGAGAGTGGGCCTTTCGTGCTGTGCATCGTCGGCGTTGGTCCGCAAGGGGACTGCTCAAAGCACAGTCGCGCTAAGTTCGGCCTCGAGGGAGTCGTCCGCTTCGCCGGGAGTGTCGACGACGAGGACCTTGTCCGTTACTATCAGGCGGCCGACGTCTCGATCGTCCCGTCTGTCGCCCTCGAGGGCTTCGGGCTTGTCGTCTTGGAGTCGCTTGCTACGGGCACCCCGGTAGTGGCCTCCGCGCTCGACGGCCTATCCGAGGCGCTCGACGGGCTCGGCTCCTGACCTGCTCGTTCCTCCCGGGGACCCGAAGGCGCTCGCAGAGCGACTTCGAGGAGCATTCACCGGAGTTAAGCCGTTGCCCACAGCGGAGGCATGTCGCCGGTTTGCAGAGGGCTTCTCGTGGACCGAAGTGGCCCGTCGTCATCTAGACTCTACGGCCATCTTGTTGAGCAACGCGGCAGCACCAACCGGAGGAGCGTCCACTCTCCGCGTTGTGGTGCTCGGCCACACTGCGCAACTCTCGGGCGGGGAACTCGCTCTTCTCAGAGTGGTGCCGGCGCTCTCGGATGTACAGATGCATGTTATTCTCGGAGAGGACGGCCCACTTGTTTCGTTGCTCGAGCTTGCTGGAGCATCCGTGGAGGTTGTCCCGATGGACGATCGGGCGCGCGACCTGCGAAAAGATCGGGTTCGGCCGAGGGCCTGACTGTCGCTGCTTTCGCCCAGAGCGCTACCTACACTTTTGAATACCGAGGCGCCTAGGAAGGATACGTCCGGACTTGGTGCACACGAATACGTTGAAGGCCGCTCTGTACGGCGGCTCGGCTGCTCGGCTGGGCCGGCGTTCCATGCATTTGGCATCTCCGCGACCGAATTGCGGAGGGACTATTTGCCGTATCCAGCGGTCCTGATAGTGCGCCGATTGGCGATGTACTGCCGGCAGGGATTATCGCAAACTCTCGTGCAACCCTCGCGAGCTGGAGTTCTCGAGCCCTGCTGGAAGGAGCGGCTCGCGGTATGAGAGTGACTGCCGTGATTCCGGGCCCCGTGGTCCCGCCACAGACGGGGCAAGCTCCGCGAGGAGATAACCGTTTCGGGTCGCCATGGTCGGACGACTTACCCCTTGGAAAGGTCAGGATGTGTTCCTACAGGCCTTCGCGAAGGCCTTTCCCGATGGTGATAAGAAGCAGTCTTGGTAGGAGCGGCACTCTTTGGCGAAGACGACTACGGCGCCAACTTCATGAGCTAGTTGATCAGCTCGGCATCGCGGATCGCGTTGAGTTCCGAGGTTTCTGCTCTGACGTCTTCGAGGAACTCGCTGGTCGATGTGCTCGTCCATGCGTCAATCGTGCCAGAGCCATTTGGGCAGGTCGTCGTCGAGGGAATGGCGGCCGGATTGCCGGTCGTGGCCGCCAGGGCAGGCGGACCGCAAGAGATCATTATCGACGGGCATACAGGACTCCTCTACCCACCGGGGGATATCGGAGTGTTGTCCACATTGCTCGGCCAACTCTTTGATGACGCTGCGATGCGTTCCCGGCTGGGAGGAAGGCGCAAACTGTCGTCGCAAAGTACTCACCTGAGGTGATCGCGAATCAGATCATCGACACATACGCGCACGTTCTATACAACAGAAGAACGACTGCCTCGCACGCATTTTGGGGCCGAGCAACAAAGATAAGCACTTGAGGATACTGAATCTCGGGGTGTCGCACAGGCCATTGTGCGGTGTGAGAGATTTCGCCATGGTTCTGGCGGATGAAGTCAGCCGCACCGGTCAGGAAGTCAAGACCGAGTGATTCGAACGACCAAGCTCGACTCGTTGCCTGTATCGGTGGACACGCGGAGCGCCTTGGACAAACAAACACGGTCAGGTCGATGTGGTCCTGTGGCACTACTCAGTATTCGCTTACGGTAGTCACGGAATCCCGACAGCCGTATGGCCACTCGTTTTGACCTTGCGCCGCGGCCGCGTTCCAGTCGTCACCCTGCTGCACGAATACGCGTGCCTTGGGATTAGACGGTTGGAGGGGCAGTAAATATCCTCGGCCGCTGTTCACCGGCTCCGCTGATGGCTGTCGGGCCCACGTATCGACGGGCCTCCGTTGTCACGGTCGATGAACGAGCGGAGTGGTTGCGTGAACGCGTGTGGCTATCCTTCCGCCCTATCGACGTCACGCCAGTGTTCTCCAACCTGCCAGATGTGCTAACGCAACCGTCAGAGCGGTGCGGACCAATGCGCATAGGCATGTTCGGCTATCCGGAGTCTTCATAGAGTTGATCACGAAAGCGATCGAACATACGCGTATTTTAGTGCGCCAGTTGACCTGTGGCTGCTCGGCTCTCCGGGTCCGGATTCCACCGTAGGCCGGGCTTGGCAGCAGGCTGGCATTGCGTCAGACCTAAGAGGGGCAATGAGGTTCACCGGGTTGTCGCGCCGGAGGTTCTTGCCCGCGAGATCCGTGCGTGTGACATTCTCATTTTCGACGATGGATACGGACCAGCCGCGCGGAAGACGACTCCTCCAGCGGCACTCGCGTCTGGAAGGCCGGTGGTCCGTTGATGGAAGAGATACCTGGCCGAGCCTAGTTAGCGATGGATCTGTGAAGCTCGTAGCTCGTGAGCCCGCTGCACTGAGCGACGCTCTTCGTCACCTCGTGCTGGATGCGTCTGAGCGAGAGAAGCTGGGCGATCTCGGTAGGGCGTTCTACCAACGTCATCAGTCGCGAGCCTGGTTGCTTCCACGGTCGAACGGTTTCTCCGCGATTGTCTTCATGCGGAATCCAGAACCGGGCCCGTGTTGTGACATTGGGTCACAACGGCTGGTATTGGTAGCCGCAAGGAATCCGCCGTCAACTCCTCGGGGCCGCACCTTGATAATTAAGCGAGCAGGGTCAGATTTAAAGCGCAGATTGGGCGCCCAACTCGGCGTATTCCGTGTCCGACTCAATCTGGCGAAGGGTCCGCCGGCGATGTTGAGCAGAACCGAGCCCATCGCCTTGGGCGAAGTCGTCGCTCTTGAAACGGTGACCCTCCGACGGAGGTCATTCGATCAGCCATGTTTAATAATCCGTCCTCAGTGGCAGCTTTGTAACCCAAGTACTGGATGGCGACCGCCAGAATCCTACAATCACGCGATCAGTTGGGATCCACAGTCAAGGACATCGGATCTCACCCCGACGGCAGCAGGTGACAGAATCAAATCGATCAGACGATTATTTTGTCACGCCAGCTAACCAGAGGATCGGAGGCCAACCCGCAAGGCGGCTTAACGGACTAGGGAGTGTCTTTTGGAGGAGAATGATGTCATCGTCGAGGAAGAAGCGGGTAACTCGGAGTCCCAATAGAAAGATCACGGTGTACGGCAGTCCTAAAAGGCAGAGCGTGCCGAACGCCTTTGCTCGTCCGTCCAACCACTGGGGCGGCAGGGCTATGAGCATCAGTCGACAAGAGCCAGCCGCGACAGCGGAGGCGATTACGAGCCTCCAGAGCCAGGTCCATACGCTGGCCTGCAACGAGAGGCCCAGCTGGCGGTTGAGCAGGACAATTCCCGCGAGTGCAACGGTGATGAAAGCCGCGACGGTCCCGATGAGTACGCCGACCATTCCGAATGGCTCGACAAGAGCGATCGTGAAGACGATATTCGCAACTACGCCGATGGCCACGATCTTTGCAACGAGCGAAATGCGGTTCGTAGCGAACAAGACTGTTCCCGCGGTTGTCCCTACCGCGTTGGCGAGGGCGGCAATCACCAAGATCACCGTTGCAATGTCAACACCTGGATAGAGATGCCCTATCCATGCTCGGTAAATGACAGGAGACAACCCAACTACACCAGCGCCGATGGCGAACGAGAAGAGTGAGGTGAGGCGATTCCCATTAATGGTCGCCGTTTGAACAATCCGATCGTGGTCAACGTCCTCTGGACGGCTGGTAGCGATCGTCGGTAACAGGGCTTTTTGCAGGAGTCCTGGCAGATAGCCGACCAGGTTCGCGATCCGAGTTGCAACGTTGAAGACGCCGACATCCGTGGGGCCGATGAACGTGCCGATAACCAGTGGATCTGTGTCAGTGTTTAGTGCCCCGAATACACTCGCAACCTGGTACCAGCCGCCCGATCTGACCAGCTCTCGAAGAACGGACCTCTCAATCCGAAATGGATTCCCGAGCACCCGTCCAAAACGTCGCCGGAGTGCGACCCAGACGGCGATCGCTGACAGGAGCACCTGTGTGGTTGAAGCAATCATAAGGGCCCAGATCCCGAGTCCTGTGATCAGAAGGACCAGAGCAACGACACCATAAACAAGGCGGGTCACAAAGTCGATGATTGAGCTCAACCACAGTGCGCCTATGCCGATTAGAATTCGACCGACGATATCTGCGGTAATCGAAAGGAAGAAGAATAAGAAGGCCCAATAGAAGACCTCGGTTGCGGCTCGCTGCTCGGACATATTGAGGTGCAAGTGGTTCACGAGGATCGGAACGACCACGAGAACAACGGGGCTGAGCGCAGCCAAGAACGCGAACCACGCGAGAATGCCTAGCGTTACAACGCGTCGAACCGTAGCACGCTCGTCCGAAGTCCGAGCCCTCGCTGCATAGCGGGTGACTATCAGACCAAAACCTGGGTCAACTACCCCAAGGTAGCCGACCGTTGTGCTCACGTAACCCCAGATGCCGAACTCGATCAGGCCGAGATGCGTCAGGGCCACCGGCGTGACCACGAGGCCAATGATCAGAATCCCGAATGAAGTCGCAGACTGCACGGCCGTGTTCCGGGCTACGCGTCGGGTGTGCGAACCCGGGTTTGGCGCCGACGGGTGCGTATCTTCTGGTGTGGTTGTCATCTCCGGCCGAGAACCTTCAGGTCGACGTCATTCCTTTGGCCGTTTGTGAGGTCGTTCGCATTTGAGCCTTCAGAATCCAAGGCCGCCGGGTCATCAGAAAGCATGTCGTCGAGTGACGGCTGACGAAGAGCTGTCACCATCGTGGGGAACGGCGTATGGGAAAGTGGGTGCCGCCATGGTGTTAGATCTCCCGTAATCCGCGTCGTGAGGCGCCATGCTAAGTCGGCGCACGACCGCGGGTCCAGATGCTTCCAAGTACGTCCGTGCGCCCGATCGGGCAAGGCTTGGCGATAGATATGCGGCAGCCTTACGACGCTTGGATCGCCATGCGAATGACCCGATTGGGCTGCTCGGCGGGTGTCAAATGGTGGAGAGGAACTCCCTCAGCTTCTTCGCGACTGCGGTCACACTGAACAGTCGAAGGACGGCCTCGCTACCTCGCTGCGCGAGTCGCGCCCGTCGCTCGCCATCGCAGGCGAGCTCATCCAGGAGAGCCGTCAACGCCATCACATTTCCCTCTGGATACACGCAACCCCCTCCAGTTGTGCGAATCACCCACGGAATCTCTCCACTATCCGATCCGACGACGGGAACCCCGCAGGAAAGGGCTTCCACGAGGACCCGGCCGAACTGCTCCTGCCAAGTAGGGGTGCTCCGTGACGGCAAGACAAGCAGGTCGATACTCCCGTACGCCTCGGCCATTCCTTCGTGAGTTAGACCGCTTACAACCTTGACGGCTGACGAACTTCGCTCGATTGCCCCCCGCAATGGACCGTCCCCAAAGAACAAGAGTTTAGCTGGAGTGGTCATTAGGTTAAACGCCTTCACGAGGTCCAAAATCCCCTTCTCAGGTACGAGTCTGCCGGCATAACCGATCGTGAATACCGTGGTCGGGATATGCAACACGTCCCAATCGGGAACGGCGTGGGGCAGGAGGACGACGTCACCGCGGGCGCCCCATTCCAGTGCTCGATCACTCGCCGCCGCCGACCGGGCAGCGACGAATCTGGCCCTGGTGAGCAACCACTTCCGATTTCGGGCTATCAGCTTGGGAAGAGGTCGATCGAAGTTCTCGGCTACTTGAACCCCAAATGGGATCCGAAGTGACCGAGCCGCAACCCCCCACTGTAAAGCAGCTACTGAAAACGACTCCTCCTCGATAAAAACCGCCCCAGGGCGCCGATTCCTCAGGACGGAACGAGCATTGGCGAGATAGAAGTACCTCTGCGGTCGTCCCGGGAACAGGATGGGAAGTCTTACTACGTGGCTTTCCAAGCCCTTTAGAGTCGAGGGTGTGAAGTACCCCCTATGGTATTCATCCTTCCAACGAGACGGAACGTTGATGGCAAGAGAACAACCATCTTGAAACATGCGTAGATAGATCTCTTGATTCGCTGAGATGACACAAGCATGGCTTACGACGAGAAGATCAAGCGATCCCTTCAGCTTGGCGGGCATGCGATTCAGTATGACATTACCCCCTTGCCGGCGCCTGCCAGCACAACACCGGCGGCGCTAAAAGGTGTGGGCCCAGTGCCCTGGCTTCGCTGCCAGCTGCAAGCCAGGAGACACCGGGAGTCGATTCTCAATCTGGTGAGTCGCCGCGACGCCCTTTGACGTTGCGTGTACCACTCAGCGTCTCAATAACACGCTGCGCCAGTCGTGTCGGAGCACGTGCATCGACGCGACAATAGGACGCCAGGCGAGCTCGCGATTGATTGCGGTCTTCAAAACGTGTCTAGCTTCGGTTCTCTGGCCCTCTCTGATGAGCACCGTGCCAGGTGTGGAGCGTCTTGCCGACCTTCTCACTAATTTCAGCGTGTAATCTCGACCAGCGCGTCGTCGTCCAGGAGACGCTGCCACGTATACGCGGACGACCTCGCCCAAGCCAGACCTCCGATCGAAGTGATGATCCGAGTGCACGCGGTAGCGTGCGAGGCGCTTAGGTGTATACCAAGCTCCACCGCCCTTTCGAATGACGCGAGATAGAAGCCATAAGTCGCTACTGGCGCCAACCTCCTCGGGAAAGTCAGACATGTCGATGGCCGACCTTCTAATCAATGTCGCACTCGTCAAGGCAATTGAGCGGTCAGCCAGGGCGATACGAATAGCGGGTCGGTGAAGACCAGGTGTCAATGCATCACGCTTCCACATCTGCGTCACCTGATCGGTAACAACAGTAATCGATCTACCCGCAGCGTCGACGATCCAGCGGTCGCATAACGCGAGTACTGCCTCGGGACGCTCTGTCATTGCGGCAGCTAGCTCCGGTTAAGAACGAAGCATCCCAGGTGTTGTCCATCCTCTAGCACAGCTAAAAATCGCCGGTAGCCCTACAAAGACCCATAAAAATAGTGCCCTGCTGATGGGGAAGGGGACGCTCGTTGCGTTTGTGATATCGACCCTGGGATCGGCGTTGGGGTATGGATCGCAATGACCCTTTCAGTGGGGGCATCACTCACGTCATCGCAGACAATGATCTCAAGGTCCGTGTAAGTCTGAGCACGGGATGAGCTACTGGAGTGTCTCGTCAAGCATTTCCGAACGTTATAAGTCGGAACGACCACGCTGATCTTCGACACGCGTATCCTCTTCTGACTCTACGACACTTTGATTTTAGAGCCTAGTTTTTCGATTTCATCGCCTCGCTCGAGATTCACGCAAGATGAGTGGCCTCCTGGGTCAAACGCAGCACAGAACGAGCCCTATTCCAGCTCGTCGCGACCTCGGAGCGCAGCCCTATTCCAGCTCGTCGATGTTGGTCGATGGACCAGTACATTTGACAAATACCAAGATCGTTCGCTCGATGTTGCAGGTGGGCACCCGACATCTAGCAGGGGGCTACCCAGATCACTCCTCGTCATCTCCTTGACTTGACGAACGACGTTACGTGAAAAGGTGGCCATCTGCATTCCGAGATCACGATTCCTGTGGGTCTCCGACAGGCTCCCCGGTACGCCACGGCCAGCGGCTCTCCACCGAGCGGCCACCGTCCCAAGATTTTCGCATTCCGACTCTCCTCGGGATATCAAGGGCTCGATCGGTGAGCCCGCCCAGAATCTCATGGCAGCCAAAAAGAACCAGTCAGGCGTCAAAATATGTTAGAACGAGCCGACTATGCGCCTCGCCTGCTTCGGTTGGGTAGATGCTGACTCAGGAAGCGTCGCCTCCGGGAATTACATCTTGATAGAAGCCTTGTTGACCCGAGGGCACGAAGTTGACCTCTTCGTGGAGGAGGGTTGTAGATCCGACGGGACTTCGTAAGATACCTAATACCGGCTTCGACCAATCGCTACGCGGTGGTACTCGGTTTCAATCCGATCGCGTCGGTAATTCCCCATAGCACGCACGGTACTGAATCACGTGACTACTTCTTACCTTACCCGTCGGCTTGCGCACGCCATTGCTTGCTCCGATGCCGATCGGCCTTATGACGTCCTCGTGTTCTTAGGGTGCCGAGCCTTTTGTCGTGTGGGAACACTGCTTATCGTGGAGTGGATTCAAGGTTCACGACAGGCAGAGGCGGAGGCATTCCGGCGAAAGCGGAAACTGGGCATTCAGGGCAAGCAGCTGGGGTCGCAGGGCGCCCTACTCGAACTACTTTAGGTTGAAAGAAGTTAGCAATCGCCTCACAGGCGTAGAGGCCGACCTCACAGTCTGCGGCAGCGAGTGGACGGAGAATGCTCTCAAGATCGTCCGGGTATCAGACGAAGCGATTAGCAAAGTCGCCGTATCCAATCCACTTCCAGCGTTTTGCTCTTGCCCAAGACCGAGTCGCTGTTACACCAAGGCTGCTTCGCCTGGGCCGATGCGACCGACGCAACGGGTTGACCTGTTGGTTGACGTGTTCAAGCTTGTACCAAACGTCTTCCACAAGCCGAGCTGGTCGCAGTTGGCACACCCGGATACTGCCCGGTATGGTCGAGATCCTTCAATGCCTGAGGTCGTAAACAGTGTCACCTTCTTGGCGGCGTTCGAAGGGACCAGGTGCCTGGCCTATTTCAAGAACCTATGTACTCGTAGAAACAAGTGAAAGTGATAACTTCGGTTCTGCAGTGACAGTTTCCCTGTATCGGTGTGCCAGTTGTTGTTGGACCGACTAACGGTACAGCGGATTACATTGATTCTTGCTCGGCTGTCTTTGAATCCTATACGCCTCAATCGGTCGCCGACGGACAATCCTCGATGTTCTATCACGCAACTCTCACCGGGTCACTGCGACTCGAACTCAGACGAACTCAACAATGGCCATGTTGTCCCCATATCGCGTTGCGGAGCAGTTCGAGGATCGGCTGAGAACCTTGGGGTCGAACTTGACTGAGTGAAATGACCGCCAGGTTCTTCATGTGACAACCGCTCGCAGCGTCGTCCAGTGGGTACTCAATGCTGGACGTGTCCTTTTGCTCAAAGGCCGGCGGCGCACAAGCTGGCAAACATCGCATTCAATTCGGGCGAACAGAACATTAGGCGCTCGATCCCCGGACGTTGGGGTATACCGAAGCCTTCAAGCAACGTGTATAAAGCCTCAGCCGAAGTCTCCTGGCGACGAAGGTGAGCGTCTTCAACTTCGATAAGAAGAAGTATTGGCCGGTGCTCGCTTAGCAAGCGCCGGGCACCACACAAAGCAGCGACCTCTGCACCCTCAACGTCCATCTTCAAAAAACTTATCGTCCGCTATTCGAAGAAGCGGAAGAACATCGTCTAACCTGTATTGTCTGAACTACTATTGGGATGCCGCGGACCCGCTGGCGCAAAAGACGACAGACCGCCTCCGTTGGCGGTGACATAGAAGATGCGGTCGGTCCTCTCGTCGCTCAGGGCGTAGGGAAGCACGGTTACGTGAGTGAAAGTATTGACCGAGAACGTTGCGCTGAAGAGCAGCGTGGGCCTCGGGTGCCGGTTCAAAGGACAAGACGAGACCTTTGGGGCCGACCGTGACGGCGCCGGCCGTCGTGAACATGCCGTCATTGGCACCGCAATCGACAAAAACATCACCGCGTCGGAGATGTTGAAGCAAAAGCAACAAATCGGGATCCACGTCAGAGCGGTATCGGTATATGCCCAGACCGTGCGGTACCTTGAGGTCCGCGACGACGGTGGCTCCCTGAAACGGCACATTCACAAGTGTCTGACGAGTTGCCAACCGGATCATGCTCATTGCGGATACGCAGAATGTCCCCCGGTCGGAGCGATCGTGACACCACCTTTTTATGTAACCATTTTATCTATCATTCGCGGACGCTGAGAACTTCTGAGGTCGCAAGAGATTCCTGCTGAGCGGCCTTGGGGGTACTCGCAGAATTTCCGGCAGAGGAACTTTCAACCGAACGCGATCGGTGGATTGGATCAAATCGAGCAGCAGGGTCGCCCCGTGAAAACGGCCTACCTGCCAACCGTTAGCCACTCGTCCTCATCGTGTTTTGGACCGTTGCATTGGGCCAACAGTTAGACGGCCAGATTGAAGGCTCGCTATGGTGACTCGGGTCGTGAGCCGCAGCGCGAGACGTGGTGAAGGCCTTTGCGAAGGCGGCATTACTAAACGGGGATCGTGTGTGGTCCGGGCCTGGCCGGGCTTACACGTGGAGGGCCCGGAAAGTGTTCGCGTGTATCTCGGCCTTTACGAGGTTGAGTTGAATCGCTGGCTCCGGCGACTCGTGACTCCAGAGACGAAAACGTTCGATGTGGGCGCTCAGTACGGTTTGGACGCGGTCATCTTCGCCCGCCTGGGCGCGCCCTGCGTTGTGACCGTCGAGGCCTACGCGACGCTTGCCCCAGTCATCCAGAGCAATATAGACGGCAATCATGTTGGCGACCGGGTGAGCCTCGAAATCGGATATATCGGCGATGGCAGTCCGGGGACGATGACGCTTGATCAGCTTGCGGCTCAGACTTTCCGTCCGGGCTTCGTGAAGATGGACATCGAGGGGCAAGAAGCAGCAGCCCTGCGAGGCGCTCCTGAGGTTCTCGCGTGCTGCGATCGTTGGCTAATCGAGACTCACGGCTTGGAGGCTGAAAACGAATGCCTGGGTATCCTCGCTGCCAGCGGATTCTCTATCGATATTGTCAACCCTCGTTGGTGGTTGGCTGATCGCCGGCCGATTTTCCATAATCGTTGGATCATCGCCCGGCGCCCGCGTCAGTAGGGGTCATTTGGAGCGCGCCCTTTCCTGCGCCCGGTGGTCGAGAAATTTTCGTCAAGCTCGACAAGGGCGGCTCGGTCCGAGGGCTGCCGATCGTTTCGTTAACGGATACCACCCCCGTGTAGCGCAGCCGAAAGAGACCAGGAAGTTGTCGTGCCTGCCGGCTTCCCCTTTCGGTAACGACAAGGGCACGGGTAGGGCACGAACAGGACGAGCTCGCCGAGTCGTGCGCCGCTCAGGTGGTCGAGGATGTCTTCGCCTCGTTCATCAGCGTGAACAGTCGGGCCGCGTCCAGATGCGGCCCGCCTCCCAGAGGCAGTGCGAGGTAAGACATTCCTAACTGGAGCCGCCTAGTCGAGGGCCGCCCGGGATTTGACCCGAGAAGGTCCGAAATGAAAGACCCATGTGCCGGACGCAAAGGGGAGGATAGATATTTAGATGCCCGCGCTTGGGCCACGCTACAGCGGATAGACTGGCCAAAGAACGGCCCGGGCGGTGCTAGTAACACCCCCGGGCCCGGCCGAGCACACAGGAGGTGCCCGACATGGAGCACGCTACACCGGAGCTGTCGGCTCCTGCCCTTGAATGACGTCTTCGCACTGGCACGCGGCTTCGAACTGTCGCTGCGGGCACGCAATCGCTCTCGAGAGACCGTTAAGAGCTACGTGGGCACTGTCGAGATGCTCGGAGAGTTCCTGCTGGCGTCCGGGTTCCCCACGTCCATCGATTGCATCCGCCGCGAGCACATTGAGTCGTTCATCGCCGACCAGCTCGCCAGGTGGAAGCCCAAGACGGCTCGTATCCGCTACGGGAACCTCCAGCAGTTCTTCAAGTGGTGCGTCGAGGAAGGCGAGATCAGCGACACCCCCATGCAGAACGTGAAGCCGCCCTCGGTCCCCGAGGTGCCCGTACCGATCATCTCCGACGAACACCTGCGGCGTATTTTCAAGAGTGTGGAGGGCGACACATTCGTGCAGCGACGCGATGCCGCGATCTTGCGCGTGCTGTATGACTGTGGAGTGCGCCTGGCTGAAGTGACCGGGCTCGGCGTGGACGACCTCGATTGGGATCGCCAAGTCTTCGATGTGGTGGGCAAGGGAAGCCGACCGACGAACAGTTCCCTTTGGCGTCAAGACGAGCGACGCCCTCAAGCACTACCTCAGCGCTCGTCAAGTCCCACTCGCACAGCGCGTCGTCGGCTCTCTGGCTCGCGGCCAAGGGACCGACTCACCGATTCGGGCATCGCTCAGATGATCCGTCGTCGCTGCCGGGATGCCGGCGTACCGCATCTCCACGCCCACCAGTTCAGGCACGGAGCAGCTCACCGGTGGCTCGCTAGCGGTGGGAGTGAGGGTGACGCCATGCGGCTCTTCGGCTGGCGCTCACGGGTGATGCTCGAGCGATATGGCGCCGTTTTGGCCGATCAGCGCGCCTACGACGCCTACCGCCGGCTGTGCCCAGGTGATCGCCTGTGACCGGTGCGACTGGGAGACCCGAGTCACTTTGAATCCACAGCTATCGGGTGCAGCAGTGCGTACCATGAGTATCCCGTGAATCGCATCGGGGAAATTTGGGCGACGGCGAAGGTGCACTACTTGGGTCTCGGCTCAGCCCGACCCGTCGTTCGCAGATGAGCGGGGTGTCGTCGTCGTATCGGGCGATCCGAGTGTTGTCATCTTCACCGGGGCCATCTAATTCTTTCATCGATTCCAGCATGTCCCGGAACCTGTCGTTGAACGCCTCTTCGAGGGTGCACTCGTTGAGGTCTCTGAGCAATCTCAACTTCGATCGTTTCCATTGACGCCGTACTGTGTGACTGCCGAAGTCCGGTTCCCCGTCTCTGCCTGTCAACTGATCCTCGACTTGGACTTCAGTGATCCGTCTCTCGACCTTCTTCTCGATGATGGCGTCGCTCTCGGTCGGCCCGATCCTCGACGTGTCGAGAGCTGCAAGTCCTCGCATCTTGAGCCACAGCTCGACAGCGTCGTTGTCGCCCGCCTGGATGCGTAGCGCCAGGTTCTGAAGCGCAAGGCTGTCGATGTGGCGCACCGTGTCCATCTGTTGCTCGCACGAGTTGTCGGCGTCGCCGATTGAGTTCCGCTTGGAACTCGGGATGGTGCTTCACCCAGCGGTTCACGGTGACGCGGTGCACGCCCGGCTGCTGATGCCGCCGTCTCCTGATCTGCCCCCGTCAAAAGGGCGTCGATCGCCGCAAGTTGCGCATCGGTCAGCGTGTGTAACATTTTGTCAATCCGTGTAACAACCTCTCGGATCGAGAATGCTCGTTGTCGGATGTCGTCGATCATCAGTACCTCTCGGTGTTTGTGCTCTCCTCCCCATCTTGCTCGGGGCCAGGCCCTAACGGACGGAATGGTGGGGCCCAGCGAATGGACCGACACCCCGCTCCGGTCGCGGGTTCGAGATATCCCAGGCCAGGGGGACGTTCGAACCGATTGGGAGCGTTTGGGGCCCTGCCGTCGCACCGGCGACACCCGGTCGGCTCGGGGTATGTGGGGCTGACCCGAGGAGCTTGATCACCCGACATCCAAGACCAGAACACAGGGGGATGCGACGCCCCGGGATGAGGGGGATGTCGCGGGTGGTGTAACACCGGCGGTGATGGGGCCGCCTCCTTGACCCGGCCACGGTGGTGACCTCCTCGGTGCCCCCGGCAAGACTCGAACTCGCAACCTGGTGGGTAGAAGCCACCCGCTCTATCCAGTTGAGCTACGGAGGCAGGGCTCGGATGGCCTAGGTTCGGCCCGCCCGCTGAAGCCCAGCGTACTCCGTGTATCCTGGCTGTCCTGCGTGTTCGGATGCTGGTACCGGATCCCGCATGGTGGCCGTAGCTCAGGTGGTTAGAGCGCCAGGTTGTGGCCCTGGAGGTCGGGGGTTCAAGTCCCCTCGGTCACCCCAACGGCGGTGCGAACCCTCTCCCCGATCAGGGAGAGGGTTCGCCTACACTTCGCCGACGGCGCCTCTAGCTCAATGGCAGAGCAACGGACTCTTAATCCGCAGGTTCCGGGTTCGAATCCCGGGGGGCGCACGAGCTCAAAATTTTCGGTTTTGAGCCCGGACGAAACGTGTTCGGGTGATCCCGGACAGTCGTCGTCGGCGACGGTTGACACCTTCGGTCCCACCAAACTCGCTGCTGGCAAGTCCGTGATGCGCGCCCGAAGTTCCAGCGTGTGGAGCCGACGGGTCAGATCCGGCGCCGGCGCCCCGGGGTGACGGCAGCCGCTACGACCGCAGTCTTGGCGATGGGGGAAGGCCCCGGGCTCACCGCTTTGGCCACGACGGCGGTCTTCGCCACCGGGGCCCTGATGACACCGACTCGTCCACGCCGTGCTGGTCTGAGGGGCATGGTCAGTCTCCTTGCGTTTCGTCGTCCACGTCCGCCTCGATCGAGGCGATGATCGCCTGGATCGGGATCCGCCCGTCGGCGATCAGTTGGCCACCCGAGCGACGAGCGGCTGCTGCAAACGGAGCGGCCCACAGGTTCTCCCAGATCAGCACCCCTGCGGTGCTGCCCGGCTCCATGGCCGCGGCCAGTTGCACCACGTCCTCCTCGGCCAGGAGCTCAGCCAGCTCGGCCTCGATGACTTCGAGGGGTCCGAGATCGGCCACATCGGAGAGCTCGACGGCATCGATGCTCCCATCGACGTCCTTCGTCAGGATCAAGACATCGATGATCCGGATGATGCCGGACTTGACCAGGGTGAGGAGCTCCTCGACCATCTCACCGGTGAAGTTGCTCGCTCCCGCGGGGAACTCCACCACCAGATAGTCGACCGGGCCGAGCTCATCCAACGACACTTCGTCACTCATGTGCAGATCCGTTTCGTCAGCCCGAAGAGGTCATCTGGGCTCTGCGACTCCTCGGCGTTTCGCAGTGTATGCAGACGACGTTGCATCGACAAGGGAGTCTCGAGGGCAACAACTCGTTCCCGACGGCGAGAGTTGTTAGCCCGAGCAACGACACCATTTAGGTCATCGTGGCCATGGCTGATAGTGTTCGACGATCACGCTCGAGCGTTCGAGCCTTGGAGTCCCAGCCCGCGCGATTCCAGAATGTGTGTTCTCTTTTGGCCTACTTCCGCGGGGTGGTACACCTTGTCAGTGAAATTCATCAAAGTGATTGTTTGCGTATTCATCGTCGGATTCACGTGTTTAGTCTGGCTCTCCTCGTCCGCCAAGGCAGCGTCGCCGATCTCGATCGACGCCCAGGTCTCCACCCATCTGACCAGCAACGCCACGAGCATCACGTCACCTTCGTTCTCGACCACACAGCCCAACGAATTGGTTCTTGCCTACCTCGGAAGTGACGGACCAAACAGCGCCGGTTCACAGACGTTCTCCGGCGTCACGGGTGCCAGCCTGACGTGGACGCTGCGCCAGCGGGCCGATGCGCAAGCCGGCGATGCCGAGATATGGCAAGCCGTGGCGCCGACCACGCTCAAGAGCGTGACGGTCAAGGCGACGATGAGCCGAGGCGGGTACCAGGGCTTCATGGACATCGTGAGCTTCGTCGGCGCCAACACCACGGCCAACGGGGCGACGGCGACCCAGAGTGCGACATCAGGTGCGCCGACGCTCGAAATTGACCACGACCGCTGCGAACTCGTGGGTCTGGGCCGTCGGCGACGACTGGGACAACGGTGTGGCCCGCACCATCGGATCAGGCCAGACGATGTTCGACCAGTACGTGGACAAGAACAGTGGGGACACCTACTGGACGCAGTACCAGACCGCACAGAGCTATGCGAGCGGCACCGCACTCACGTCGAACGACACCGCCCCCACCACGGATCGCTGGAACATGGCTGCCATCGAGATCCTTCCGGCCGACCACCACCACCACCCCGCCGACGGTGCCGACGAACCTGTCTGCGACAGCCCCGACCAGTGCACTGGTCAACCTGACCTGGACGGCCAGCACCGACCCGGTCGGGGTGTCGGGCTACAGCGTGTACCGCAATGGCACCCTCATTGGAACCAGTCCGACCAACAGCTATGCCGACGGCACCGTTGCGGCCAATACCCCCTACTCCTACACGGTCAGCGCCACCGGCACCGATGGCGCCGTGAGCGCTCAGTCGACCCCCGCCACCGTCACGACGCCGCCTCTGCCGACCAAGTCGCCTCCGATCGTGAGCATCACGTCACAGCCCCCCGCGCAGACCAACGCCACGACGGCGACCGTGGCCTTCAGCGCCACCAACACGACGGACCCGACCGGGTCGATCGGATTCACCTGCTCGCTCGACACGGCCGCATACTCCCCCTGCTCCAGCCCCGCCACTTACACCGGCTTGGCGTCCGGCGCGCACACCGTGGGCGTGATCGCCACCGACAGCTCCGACGGACTGTCCTCGACAGCCGCCGTCGCCAGCTGGACGATCGCCCTGGCATCGCCCATCGTGAGCATTACGGCGAGGCCCGCCGTGGCGACCAACAGCACGACAGCGACAGTGGCCTTCAGTGCCACCAATCCGACCGACCCGACTGGGCCGATCAGCTTCACCTGTTCGCTCGATGCCGCCGCATACTCCCCCTGCGCCAGCCCCGCCGTCTACACCGCGCTGGCGGCCGGCACGCACACCGTGCAGGTGATCGCCACCGATAGTTTTGATGGCCTGTCCTCGACGGCCGCCCTTGTCAGTTGGACGATCGACCTGACGCCCCCCACTGTGAGCATTACGAGCCCGGTGGCCAGCGCGACGGTGTCCGGCACCGTCGTCGTCACCGCCGGTGTCAGTGATTCCGCCGGCATCGCCAGCGTGCAATTCGCCGTGGACGGCGTGAACGTCGGCACGCCGGTTACCACGAGCCCGTACACCTACTCGTGGGACACGACAGCGGTGAGCAACGGCACCCACACGCTCACGGCCCTGGCCACCGACTCGGTCGGCAATACGGCAACCTCGGGTGGAGTGACGGTGACGGTCAGCAATACCTCCAGCTCCTCCCCCATCACCATCGACGCCCACGTCTCGACCCACGGCAGCACCGCCACGACCATCTCGTCCCCCAGCTTCTCGACCCTGGCAGCCAACGAGCTCCTGGTCGCGTACGTCGGCAGTGACGGGCCCAACGGCGCCAAGTCACAGACGTTCTCGTCGGTCACCGGCGGCGGATTGACCTGGACCATGCGTGAGCGCGCCGATGGACAACCCGGAGACGCCGAGATCTGGCAGGCCGTGGCGCCGACCCCTCTCACCGGCATCACGGTCACCGCCACACGCAGTGCCGGTGCGTACCAGGGCTCGCTGAGCGTCGTCAGCTACATCGGTGCCAGCACGACGGTCAACGGGTCCGTTTCGACCCAGAGTGGGGCGAGCGGAGCACCCTCGGTCTCGTTGACCACCACGGCCAACAATTCCTGGGTCTGGGGCGTCGGGAACGACTGGGACAACGCGGTCGCACGGACGATCGGGCCGAACCAGACGATGTTCGACCAGTTCGTGGACACCGGCACCGGGGACACCTTCTGGACGCAGTACCAGACCGGTCAGAACCTGGCCAGCGGTACCGCGGTGACGATCAACGACACGACCCCGACGGGAGACTCCTGGAATCTCGCCGCCATCGAGATCGTCCCCTCCGGTGGGTCCACCCCGCCGCCACCGCCACCTCCGCCGGTGCTTCCGAGCGTCCCGACCAACCTCTCGGCCACGGCGGTGAACGGGAGCCTGGTCGATCTGTCTTGGACGGCGAGTACCGACGTCAACGGCGTGGACGGGTACGACGTATACCGCAACGGGTCCTTACTAGGAGTCACCACAGCGACCACCTACGCCGATGCCACCGTCACCGCCGGGACCACCTACAGCTATACGGTCGCCGCCTACGACGCACTGGGGAACACCAGCGCGCAGTCAACCGCGGCGATCGTCACCCCACCTGTGAGCGGCACGACGATCTTCTCGGACAATTTCAGCGGCACCGCACTCGACTCCGCCTGGACGATCATCGATCGCCACGGTGAGTACGCCCAGAGCGAGACCGAATGCAACGTCCCCGGCGCCGTGGCAGTTGCCAACAACATCTTGTCCATCACGACCACGGCCCAGAGCGCGACCTGCGGTGACTTCAACCTGGACGGTTCCGTCCGGCACGCGCCCACCACGTGGCCGTATACGACCGGTGACGTGCAGTGGACGAACTTCAGCTTCCTCTATGGGACCGTCACCTACCAGGCCAAATTCCCGGCGGCGAGCACCAAGACATGGCCGGCCGTGTGGTTCCTCGGCAGCAACTGTCAGGCGACGAACATCGAGACGGCCGACACCAACTACTCCACCTGTCCTCAGATCGAGAAGCCCGGATCCGGGTACGAGGAGATCGACGCCACCGAGTGCTACCAGACCGAGTGGTGCCAGCTGGCACTGGCGCAACCCTCGAGCTTCCCGGTCTGCGTCTATCCGGTCGACACGAACTGGCACACCTACACCATGGTCTGGACCCCCACATCGATATCGATCACCATGGACGGGAAGTCGACCGGTTGTAGCTACAGCTCGGCCAATGGATACGTCATACCGAACACACCGATGTTCATGATCATCCAGACCCAGACCGGCGGCTCGGGCGGGACGCCCAACAATGCGCAGTTGCCTGCGGTGCTGCAGATTGCCGACGTGACCGTGACCCAACCGTGAGGTCGTAGCCCGTAGCTCTAGGAGTACCAGGACTCCTCGCGCCAGCGATACCCCCACGAGGGTCGCGCCGTGCCATCTGTGCTCGTTCTAGGACGCCATCTCGAGTCGACGCTGCGCCAGAGATGTCCGCCGACGACGCACAGGACGGTCACCGAGACGATGAGGCGTGATCTTGTCCATACACTTCGAACCACTGACCGGTACCTTGTTCCACGCTGAGTGAGAAATCAACAGGTCGTCGCCCGGGACGGGTCCCCGTCACAGAGATTTCGGCGCCCGTTTACCTGCTTGCGGCACGGGAGCCCGACGCGCTGACCGTGCGACCGTTGCCCTCGGTGTCGGCCGGTTCCGAGATGCAGTCGGGCAGGCTCTGTCGAATCGCTTTCACCAGCCCGTTGGCGACGTCCCAGCCACCGATCGCTGCGATCGTGTCGGCAAACTCGTCCGGGGTCGGCCGACCCGAGACCGACAGAAATGCCCACTGCGATCTCGAGCCCGTCTTGCGCTGCAGCACCCACCGCAACGGCCCGCCGACGAGCGTCCCGCGGTGGATCGTCCATGATGGATCGGGCCCTTGGGCCTTCCTCGGACCGTTGGGGTCCAACCACTCCGGCTCGGTGTCCAACCATTCGATCGCCGGAGCCTCTGAAGCTTCCGAACCGTTCTCGACCTCGGCCTGGGGGTCCGGGTCATCGCACGTCGCACTCGTGCCGTCCCATCCCAGTGGGAACGAGCGGGTCGATGACGCAACGGGGGCCGGCTGCGCCTGCGCCTTTTCCTTCGGCTCCTTCGGCTTCAAGCCGAAGCGTCGTCGAGGCGTCCGAACGCCGGTCGTCGCGTCGGACGGCGTTGCCGATTGGCTCGTGGCTGCCTGTGGCAACCCGGTGGATTGAATGACCCAAACATGTCGAGCCATGGGGGGACCTCCTTCACATACGTACCCGACGCGGTACGCCACTCCACGTACGCCAAACTCACGCTATGTGGTAGCCCCACACGATGCCCCGATCAGATGAACCGTGTCAACTCGATTCCGGCAATGCATCGCTAGCCCTGCACTCTGTGCTGTCTCATGACTTCCCTCAGTGCTCACTTCTCCCCCAGGAGCCCCACGCGCGACGTCACCGGGCTCGGAGGGCGTCCATGCAATGCGACACACCTCGCACGGGGGCCATGTTCCGGTTCCGCATCACAGCGGCTCGCACCGCTGATGCCCGAAGGTCTGCAATTCGACCCGGAGATCCCGGTGCGACGCTCATAGTCGCCAATGATTCACTCATCGCAAGGGAAGACACCCATTATTGACGATGGAGCCGCCTCGACTGACTACGGACCGTGGCACTAAAGTTCGGAGAGGTGTTGCGGGGTCGATGCCCGGAAGCAGCCGATCCGACCGCCCCGAACCGCTCACCAACATCTGGAGGTCGAGGTTCGATGCCCGAGCTGGGTTGGAGCGGAGTCCGAGGACTGCACCCGGGTATCCCGCTCGCTTGTCGTCACCACGGTCGGGCCCGTGGTTGACCTCACAGCCAACGAGGCCGGTGTCGAGAAGACCTCGGAGGCGCACGCGCCGGTACCTCAAGGGGCGAACGTCGCCTCGGGAGCGGAGGGGGCGCCCCGGCCGGGCTGGTGGCTCGCGTCGGACGGTCGGTGGTACCCACCCGAGAGCGCCCCGGGGCCCGAGGAACGGCCTTCGGAGTTGTGGCGGCCGCCGGACGGCAACGGGCGCTCGACGCGGGCGGTCTCATCGACGACGTCGACGACGTCGACCCCAACGGAGGCCGAGAGCACCCCGCCTGTCGTGGCATGGAGAGTATTGACCGCGACCGACTCGCTCATCTTGGCCTACTCCGACGACGAGTACTCGGTCTACGACAACCAGCAGGCTTACGGTCGGTGGCCCAAGACCGATGCCGGGTACCAGTCGGCCTACGAGGCGTTCCACGCGCAGCGCCACGCTTCCGCGCCGCTCGAGGGGCCCGAGAGGACCAACGTCCCCGACATCCTGCGGGCGGTGGCCGACACCATCGAGCGACTGGGACCGGTCACCGTCCACGATGTGGTGCTCGAGAAGGAAGTGTCGCAGGACGAGCCCTGGTACCACGTGACGATCCACTTCGACGAAGAAGGATCGACCTCGTAGGTCGCCCCGGCCGCCCTTCTCCGCCTCAGGCATGCGCAGGTTTCTGCACCGGCGAGCGGTAGCCTGGGGGGAGATCGGAAGGACAGATTGGTGTGAGCAGCCCGTCCCACGTTGTCCGGTTGCATATCCCGCCGACAGCCAAGAGCGCGGTCCTGGTCAAGAACGGGGGCCTGCTGCGGATCTTCTACCAGGAATTGGTCCGAGCGACCGACGACGGGGCGAGACCGGTCCAGTTCACCAAGATCAGTTCGCAGGTGCTCGGGCACGACGACATCGATACCGAGGACGCGAGCCTGTTGATCGACGACATCGCGGACCAGTTGGCGGCGTCCGGATTCGTCGTCACGCCCCAGTCCCACCCGGCGGAGGCGGCGATCGTCGCCGCCTGGGACATCCGTCGGCGCGCCACCTGAGCGCGCACCGCCGTCCTACGGCTGGGTCACGGTCACATCGGCCACCTGGAGGACCGCAGGCAATTGCGAATCGTCGGGCGTCCCGCCCGATCCGCCGGTCTGCGTCTGGATGATCATGAACATGGGCGTGCTCGGGATGACCCATCCCTGGGACGAGTTGAAGCTGCATCCCGTGGGTTGGCCGTCCATGCTCATCGAGATGGACCTCGAGGTCCAGGTGAAGGTGTAGGTGTGCCACGCGGTGTCCACGGGGTAGGTACACACCGGGAAGCTCGACGGTTGCGCCAGGGCCAACTGGCACCATTCGGTCTGGTAGCACTCCGTGGTGTCGATCTCTCGGTACCCCGATCCCGGGTGTTCGATGGGCGGACAGCTGGCATAGCCGGTGTCGGCCGTCATGATGTTCGTCGCCTGGCAATTGCTTCCCAGGAACCACAC
The DNA here is from genome assembly GCA_963764205.1 of uncultured Acidimicrobiales bacterium. Taxonomy (GTDB): domain Bacteria; phylum Actinomycetota; class Acidimicrobiia; order Acidimicrobiales; family UBA8190; genus Chersky-840. Next base: position 1,604,317 of record CAVXRN010000006.1, on the reverse strand, counting down.
CGCCGGCCAGGTGCCGGTGCTCTGCGCCGGGTATTTCGCCCTGTAGGTGACGGTGCCGTAGGTGAAGTTGAAGCTCTTCCACTGCACGTCACCGGACGTATACGGCCACGTGGTCGGCGCGTGTCGGACGCTGCCGTCCAGGTTGAAGTCACCACAGGTCGCGCTCTGGGCCGTGGTCGTGATGGACAGGATGTTGTTGGCCACCGACACCGCGCCCGGGACGTTGCATTCGGTCTCGCTCTGGGCGTACTCGCCGTGGCGGCTGATGACGGCCCAGTTGGAGTCGAGTGATGATCCGTTGAAATCGTCCGAGAAGATGGTCTTGGTCGTACCCCCCGTGAAGGTGAACGCGGCCGACGCCGTCTCCCTCGCACCACCGCTCTGGACGCTCGCCAGGACGTAACACCTCGACGACGAACCACTGGCCACGGCACAACTCCCGTCGCCGACAGTACCCAGGACGATGGTGAACGCCTTGACCGAGAACCTCCCGCTCCTGCTGGCGACAGCCACGGAGCCGGCAGAACTGCAGGCATTCGGGTCGCCACCCACGAGGTTGGCATTGCACTCGACCACCGACACGGTCGCCGACTTGGGCCATCCCGTGCCCTTGACGCGAATGGCACAGCCGTTGGTGACCGTGCCCTTCTTGACGCTGCACGGCTTGGGCTTCCCGCCCAACAGCTTGATGGCAGGGACACCCTGGGCCGCGGCTGTCGTGACGACGACGACGAGACCGCTCAGTCCGAGGACCGCGGTCAGGCTGGCCATGATCATGGCGAACCGTCTGATGCGCATGAGACGCCCCCCTCGCTTCGACTACCGCCCTTCGCGCTCGACAGCGCGCCGCTGGTGCTCGGTGGCGGCGTAGGGCAACGTGGCGGGAGGGTCGTCAGGGTGCTGGCGAGGTTGCCGACATGGCACCGATTCGCCCCCCACGGCAGTTACCAAAAAGTATTCTTGTCCAGGGACAATGCAGCGTCAACCGGACATTGGGGGCGTCGAGTCCGGGCCATTCCGTGCTCGGTCGTCCCGTTTCTCCTGGGACTCCAGGGGCCGATGTTCTTATTGGGCCTTGTGCTCATTAGAGCGTCATGCGGCACGAACGGGTTTGGGAATTCCTCTTTCTTTGCGAGAAATCTGTCTCTAGAGCGGTGAAACCGTCTCTTACTGTGATGAATGCCACCACTCGGTCTGGCGGCTTATCCGCCCGCGCCCACACCCCCGCGGCTGCCCGATCGCGCCCGGGGAGAACTGCACCGTCATGAGTACAAGGCACTCGTCGTGACAGACGGACGACCGATCCGCGATCTCGCCGTGCGATGACGCTGAGATGACCGCGGTCACCCAAGAGTCGGCAGAACGCTCCCCCCAACACCACCTGGCCCGGGCGGTGCGACACGGCGTCATGTGGAGCCTGGTGAACGCGGGCAGCGCCAAGGTGTTGTCGCTGTTCGCGGGGTTGATCATCGTCCGCCTCGTGACGCCGCGCGAATACGGCGTCTACGCGGTGGGCCTCCTGGTGCTGACCGCCATCACGAGCATGAACGAGCTCGGGGTGAGCGTCGTCGTGGCCCGGTCCCCCACCGACCCCACGCCGCTCGGTCCTACCGCGACCACCATGTCGCTGGCCACCAGCGTGTCGATCTACGGGGTGGTGTACGCGCTCGCTCCCACGTTGGCACACGTGCTGGGCACGTCCTCCGCCACGGGGGTGATCCGGCTCATCAGCCTCAACGTGGTGCTGGACGGCTTCTCGTCGATACCGAACGCCTTCCTCATGCGATCGTTCCAGCAGGGTCGCCGCACCATCGTGGACCTGGTCGCCTTCTTCCCCGCGGCGGGTGTGGCCATCGGCCTGGCCGCGGCCGGATGGGGGCCGATGGGCCTGGCGTGGGGCTCTCTGGTGGGCAACGTCACCGCCGTCGTGATGGTCTACGTGCTGGCGCCGGTCCGACCCCTGCCGGGATGGAACAGCGAGCACGCGCGGGCGCTGGTGCGCGCCGGCCTTCCCTTCGCGGCCACCAGTGCCGTGTACCTGTCGACGCTCAATGTCGACTACGTGGTCGTCGGGCACTACCTCGGCCCCACCGCGCTGGGCTTCTATCTGTTGGCGTTCAACCTCTCGAGCGCGCCAGCCAGTCTGATCTCCCAGGCCGTCAGGCGGGTCGCCATCCCGGGGTTCGGACGGCTGGCGCACGACAGCGAGGCCCTGGCCAAGTCGTTCGTCCGGTCGCTCCACCTCGTGGCGACACTGGCAGTCCTCATCGCGGTGTTGATGTCGACGCTGGCTCGGCCTCTGGTCACCGTCCTCTACGGCCAGACGTGGCTTCCGGCCGTCGGGGCGTTGCGCTGGTTGGCCTGGCTCGGCGCGCTGCGCGTCTTGTTCGACCTCTGCTACGACGTGCTGGTGGGCACCGGGCGGGGACGGCGGCTCCTGGTCGTCCAATTCGCGTGGCTGGTCGGGCTCATCGTGGTCCTGCCCATCGCGGCGCAACACGGCGGGATCACGGGCGTGGGCATCGGCCACATCCTCGTCGCCGTGGCCATCGTCGTGCCCGCCTACGCGATCGCCCTCCACGGTGCCGGTCTGCGGGTGCGCGGCGTCGGGCGCTCGCTGCTCATGCCGGCGATCGCCGGGGCCGGCGCGGTGGGCGTGGCGGTGGGCGTCTTGCAGCTGGTCCCGGGACCGTGGTCCGAACTGGTGGTGGTGTCAGCGACTGCGGGTCTGTTCTACAGCGTGCTCGTCGGGTGGGAGCCCGAGAACCGCGTCGTCCTGCGGGATGTCGGTCACAGGATCAGGTGGCGGGCGCCGCCGGGGATCCGACCCGGCACCGCTCGCCAACAGCTGCGCCATATCTTCAGCGCGTCGGGCCCAGTCGTGTCCCCGGGCGAAGCGTCGTCGCCGGTCGACCTCGGTCGCGTCGCGTCGGGACCGGGCGGCTGATCGGGCCTCCGCCGCGTACCGCGCCGGGGAGTCCTCGATGACGACGAGGTCGGTGGCGAGCCACCGGGTGGAGGGAAGGTCCGTGGCGACGACGGGGACTCCCCCCGCCAGGTACTCGAGGGTTTTCAGCGGGAAGCTTCCGATGTTGAACGCGCCGCGGTCGTAAGGCACGAGACCTACGTCGATGGCCGCCAGGTAGGGGGGCAGCCGGTCGAAGGGTTGCGGGCCGACCCACTGGACGCCGGGCCGCGCCAGGAGCCGGTCGAGCCGGGCCGGTTCGAACGTGGGAGTACGGGGCCCCACCAGGAGCAGGGACATGGTGTCGGCGACGGCCTCGAGCAACGCTAGGTCGATCCGGTTGTTGATGTGCCCGATGAAGCCGGCGACAGGCGACGGGATCGCTATGTCGGGGGCGGGGCGGACCGGGTCGGCCCCGAATGCACGAGCATCACAGCCGAAGGGGATCATGACCGAGTCGAATCCCCGTCGCGCCCACGTGTCGCGCACCGCGGGGCTGGACGTGACGATGAGATCGGCGTCGCGCGCCGCGGCCAGTTCGGCCCGCTCGACGCGCCCCGCGTCGAGGCCCATGAGGCCGGCGCCGCCCGCGAAGTCGTCCTGCGCCCAGAACACCGCCAACTCCTCGCCTCCCGCGCCGAACGCCGGCCAACTGGGTTGGGTCACGATCACGGCGCGCGGCTTCGCACCCAGCGCGTCGAGGGCCCGGCGCAGGCGGTGGCGCAGCAGGCGGTCGGTGAAGGGCGCCACGAGCCGGTGGCGGCCCTTGGGCGGCACCACCGGGGTGAGCCGGGCCAGGCCCGGGGCGAGCACTCGCAGACGCGGGCCGTCCAGGGCAGCGCGCAGCTCGGGGCGGTTGCGGGGGGTGAGCCGCGACATGGGCGGGTCGACGTAGAGGACCGGGGCGTGGAAGCGCAGGTGCTCGGCCATGTGCTGGTCCGCCAGCTTGATCCCGTCCCAGTTGTTGGCCGCACACAGCACGACCACGCCGTCCCAGCTCGGGGGACGGCCGAACCCGGTCAGCGACGCGCGCGTCACACGCCCGATGCGTTCCATCGTCGCCACCAGCGCCAGTTCTCGAACTTGTGCGCCGCCGCGGTGAGATAGACGGTCGGGACCATGCGCAGGGCCCCGGGCCCGAACCGACGGGTGATCTGTCGTCGCCATCGCAACCCCCGGTGCGCGGCGAGGCGCCGCGCAGCGGGGCTGACCTCGAGGGCGAATACCTCCAATTCGGTGGCGAGCGCGGCGTCGCCGTGCATGCGGTCCATGCCGTGGCACGCCGAACGCAGCGCTTCCCGGGCCAGCGCGCGCCTCGCCTCGGCGTGCAGCCGGGCCGAGTCCACGACGCACGGTCCGTGGACCTCGAACACCGCGTCGAAGGCCGCCTGGCGTTGGCGCAGATCCGCCAAGGGTGACGTGAACCGGGTCCGGGCCATGCTGGCGGGATGCATCCGGTAGTACGCCTGGTGGACCGCGCCGAGAAATGCCACGTCGCCGTGGGCCGCCAGCCGGAGCCACATCTCGAGATCACCCGAATGCGGGAGGTCGCTTCGGTAGCCGCCCATGCGGTGCTGTAACTCGGTGCGGACGACGACTTCAGGGGAGGAGATGCAGTTGGTGGCGGTCCGGCAGCGTTGCTCGATCCAGTCCCTCCCCCTCCAGATCCGGACCTCGGGCTCACCGGTCCGGGCCGGCGGTCGGTTCTCGTCGCTCTCGAACCGCAGCGACCGTCCGTAGCAAAAGCCCGCCGACGGATGGGCGTCGAGGGTGCGGGCCGCCCTGAGCAGTGCGCCGGGGACGAGGAGGTCGTCGGCCGAGAGCAAGATGGTGTAGTCACCCTGGGCCCAGGCCAGGCCCTCGTTGTAGGTGGCGAGATGGCCCTGGTTCTGGGCGTGGCGTCGGAATTCGACTCGGGAGTCCGCCGCGGCGAGGCCCTCACCCACGAGCGCGGTGTCGTCGGTCGAGCAGTCGTCGATGACGAGCACCTCGACCTCGAGCTCCGGTGTCGCCTCCGCCAGGGCGCTGTGGACGCACTCGGGAAGGTAATGGGCGTAGTTGTAACTGGGGATGATGACGCTGATCGAGCTCACGGGAGACGCTCGAGTCCGGCGCGGGCGTCGCGCAACGAATAGCGGAGACCGCACGTGCACACCAGGTCTTCACCGAGGCGCTGTCCGCAGCTGCACATCCAACCCAGGAACCGGGCCGGGTTGCCCGCCACCATGGCATGGGCGGCCACGTCGCGCGTGACGACCGCACCGGCCGCCACGAAACCGTGGGGGTGGATGGTGACGCCGCACACGATGGTGGCATTGGCTCCCACCGTGGCTCCGCGCTCGAGCCGCGTGGGCACCCGGTCCTCGGGCCCTTTCTTCACGGCCGCTCGGGGATTGCGGTCGTTGGTGAAGATGCAGTTGGGACCGAGAAAGACTTCATCTTCCACCACGACGCCGTCGAAGAGCTGCACGCCGTTCTTGATGGTGACACCGTTACCGACTCGCACCGACCCTTCGACGAAGGCATGGTCACAGATGTTGCAGTCGGCGCCGATGACGGCTCCGGGCAGGACATGGCTGAAGGCCCAGATCCGGGTCCGGGGCCCGACCTGGTCGGTCTCGCACAGCGCCAAGGGGTGGATGAAGACCGAGGGGTCCACTGGTTCCACGGAGTCCACTGGTTCCACGGAGTCCACGGGTCAGCGCAGCGCCGCGGCGAGGGCCTCGACGACGCGCTCTTGACGTGCCGTGTCCAGATGGGGGTGCATGGGCAGCGACAGGATCTCGGTCGCCGCCTGCTCGGCCACGGGGAAGCTCCCGGCCGTATACCCGAGATGGGCGAAGGCGCCGGTGCGGTGGATGGGCGTCGGATAGTGGATGCCGGCCCCGACCCCCGCGTCGCGCAGCGCAGCGACGACACGATCGCGATCGGGCACGCGCACGACGTAGAGATGCCAGACATGGTCGTTGCCGGCGAGGGTGCTGGGCCGGACCACGTCGGGAAGGTCGGCCAGCATGCGGTCGTAACGCTGCGCCGCGGCGAGTCGGGACGAGTTCCACCGGTCCAACCGCGACAACTTGGCGTTGAGCACGACGGCCTGGAGGGTATCGAGCCGTGCGTTGAACCCGAGCGTGGCGTGCTCGTAGCGCGACCCGTTGCCGTGGTTGCGCAGCGCCGCCACCGCCTGCGCCAGAGACGCAGAATCCGTGGCGACGGCCCCCGCGTCACCGTAGGCACCGAGGTTCTTCCCCGGGTAGAAGCTGAACGCGGCGGCCACCCCCCAGCTCCCGACGCGCCGACCCCCTTGGCGCGCCCCGTGTGCCTGGGCGGCGTCCTCGATCATCTGGAGGCCGGCCGCGCCTGCCACCGCGGCGATGTCCTGCATCGGCGCCATCTGGCCGTAGAGGTGGACGGGCAGCACCGCCCGGGTCCGCGTCGTGACGACCGTCGCCACTTGCGTCGGGTCCATGAGCAGGTACACCGGGTCGCAGTCCACGAGACGGGGGCTCGCCCCGGCGCGCGCCACGGCGCCGGCCGAGGCGATGAACGAGTTCGCCGGGACGATGACCTCGTCGCCGGGGCCGATCCCCGCCGCCCGCAGGGCGAGCTCCAGGGCATCGGTGCCACTGGCCACGCCGACGGCGTGGGCCAGGCCGCAGTACTGCGCCCACGCCTGCTCGAAGGCTGCGACGTCGGCACCGTTGATGAACGACGTGTCACGCATGACACGGTCCATCCCGCGTCCGATCTCGGCCGAGACCTCGGCGTGCTGCGAGGCCAGGTCGACCAGCGGCTCCGGGGGCATGAAGGTGGTGGGCCCGTCGGGCTCGGGGGACACCGCCGTCATCGGTTCCCCCCGGCGCCACCCACCGCGGCGGGCACGGCGTCGACGGTGCGGAGAAAGCGGGCTGGCACACCGGCCCACACCTCGCCCGGCGGGATGTCGCAGGTCACGACGGCGCCCATCCCCACGAGGGCCCCCGCACCGATCACGCGGCGCTCACGGACGAGGGCACCGGCTCCGACATACGCGCCCGTCCCGACGGTGACCCCGCCCGCCAATCGTGCGCCGCTGGCCAGGGTGGCGAAGTCATCGACCACGTCGTCATGGGTGAGGACCACAGCAGGCATGGCCGCCACGTGGGCGCCGATGCGCACCGGGGTGGTCGTGATCACGCCGGCGAGGACGACCGAGCCCGGCCCGATCTCGGTGCCACGAGCCACGACCGCGGCGGGGTGGACGATCGTCGCCCACCGGTCGGGCGTCAGGCCGAGCTCGGCCACGATGCGGCGTCGTGACGTGAAGTTGTCGGGATTGCCCACCGTGACGACCGCGGCGGCGTCGGGCGACGCGGCGATGGCCCTGATCGGTCCGACGACGGGTGCCCCGTCGATGACGTGGCCCTCGAGCGCCCGGTCGTCATCGAGGAATCCCATGATCTCCCACGTGGGCGTGACCTCGTTGACGGCGCGCGCTGCAGCGAGGGTCTCGCGCCCGAACCCACCCGAACCGATGATCAGCAGTCGACGCACCGAGGGCCGGTCCTAGTCCCGGCCCGCGCCGAGGTGACGGCGCAGGCTGGCGATGACCCGGTCCTGGTCGTGCTCGCTCAGGTCGTGGTAGAGCGGGAGGATGAGCGAGTCATCGGTGAGTCGCTCGGTCACCGGCAGCGCCGTGGTGCTCACCGCGTCGTAGGCCGGCTCGCGATGGACCGCCATGATCCCTCGCCGGGCCGAGATGCCGTCGCCGAGCAGGGCGGCCAACAGCGCGTCGCGTCGAATGGGCGCGTCGACGGGGAGCAGGACCCAGTACGACTGGAAGTTGGTGGTTCCATAGGGCGGGTCCGAGGCCACGACGACGCCCAGGTCCGACAGGGACTCGGTGTAGCGCTGCGCCAATTGGCGCCGACGTGCCACGAGGGACTCGAGTCGACCGAGCTGGACCAGCCCCACGGCCGCTTGGATGTCGGTCATGCGGAAGTTGAACCCCGTCTCCAGGTAGCGCTCGATGACCGGCGCGCTGCTGCGGTGGCGCTCGGCCGCGGACACGCTCATGCCGTGCTCGCGCAGGCGCCGGGCACGACCGGCCAGCTCACCCGACCGACACGTCAACATGCCGCCCTCACCGGTGGTGACGAGCTTGCGGGGATGGAACGAGAACGTGGCCAACTCCGCATCTCGACCAACCATGTGCCCGTGGTAGGTGGAGCCGATGGCGCACGCCGCGTCCTCGACCACCGACAGACCCCGCTTCTCGGCCAGGTCTCGGATCGGGCCGACATCGGCGGGGACACCCGCTTGGTGCACGAGGATCACGGCCCGGGTCGAGGGGCCGATGGTCGCCTCGATGGAGTCGACGGTCAGGTTCTGGGTCCGGAGGTCGACATCGGCGAAGACGGGGGTGGCACCGACGTAGCGCACCGCGTTGGCCGTGGCGATGAACGAGAGGGACGGGACGATCACCTCGTCGCCCGGCCCGATCCCCAACAGCACCATGGCGAGATGCAGCGCGGTCGTGCACGACGACACCGCCACTGCCTCGGGGCAACCCACGACGTCCGCGAAGGCTCGTTCGAACTCCGCCACCCGGGGGCCTTGCGCCACCCATCCCGATGCCACCGCCGCCGCTGCTGCTGCCGCCTCCTCGGGCCCCAGCCACGGCTTCATGACCGGGATCACGATGTCGGGTCCCCGACTGGTCGTGTCGGATGCATCCTCACGTATAGACATAGATAGTTCACTCACCGTGCCAATACGTGCATAGCGGGCCCGACGGGGACCCAGGACTGCTCCAAGCACGCTGACCAGGAAGGATCATGCTCAAAGGAGCGCCCGACCCCCCAACCGATACGTGTAGATCTTGTGTCACGCATTTGCTCCGATACGGAACGTGGCAAGAAATTGGGTCGACCCGCGCCAATGTGGCCGATGGGCCAGGAGAGGCGTGTGTTGATCATCTCCCGTTCTTCCGGTTTGGCACTGAGTGTGGTGATCAGCACGAGGTGCCTCCGATTTTGCACCAGGAGCGGTCAAGATCGCAAAGAGGGCGCGTGAGTGGTGACGGTAAGTAGCAATTGTCGGTGGAGCACCGATACGATGCGGGCGTGCAATGTCACGGATCGTGGGGCCCCGGTCCCCTGTCGACGGGGACCCGAGGTCGGTCGTGACCGCCGTGCCGTTGGCAGGTGCTCGCGTGCTCGTGACCGGAGGGGCGGGCACGATCGGCTCGACCATCGTCGACCAGCTCATCGATCGGGACGTCGCCACGGTGGTGGTGCTCGACAACTTGGTGCGGGGCCGCCGGGCCAACCTGGCCCGGGCGCTCGAGTCGGGACGGGTGTCGATCGTGGAGGAGGACATCGCCAACCGGGCCGTGCTGCGTGAGCTCATGGCCGGCGCCGATGTGGTGTTCCACCAGGCCGCCATCCGGATCACCCAGTGCGCGGAGGAGCCCCGTCTGGCCCTGCAGACCATGGTCGACGCGACCTTCGACGTCCTCGAGGCGGCCGTGGAGGCCAAGGTGCGCAAGGTCGTCGCCGCCTCGTCCGCGTCGGTGTACGGGTTGGCCGAGACCTTTCCCACCCGGGAGGACCATCATCCCTGGGACAACCGGACGTTCTACGGCGCAGCCAAGGTCTTCAACGAAGGGATGCTCCGCAGCTTCTTCGACATGTACGGGCTCGACTACGTCGCCTTGCGCTACTTCAACGTCTACGGGCCCCGCATGGACATCCACGGGGTGTACACCGAGGTGCTGGTCCGTTGGATGGAGCGCATCGCAGCCGGTGAGGCCCCGCTCATCCTGGGCGACGGCAGCCAGACGATGGACTTCGTCTTTGTCGACGACGTCGCCCGGGCCAACATCCTCGCGGCGGAGTCCGACGCGACCGACGAGGTCTTCAACGTGGCGGGCGGGGTCGAGATCAGCATCAACGAGCTGGCCTCGGCGCTGCTCGAGGTCATGGGTTCAGACCAGACTCCGGAGTACGGCCCCGAACGCCGCGTCAACGCCGTCCCCCGCCGCCTGGCTGACACCGGGCGGGCCACCGAGCGCCTCGGGTTCAGCGCCGAGGTGGACCTGCGTCGGGGACTGAAGGAGTTGGTGGCGTGGTGGCGCCAGGAGCAGGCTCCCGTCGGCGGCTCGTCCTCGACCTAGCGATGTCGTTCGCCCACATCGCAGATGGTGCTGTCCACGACTACGTACGTAACGGACCAGAAAGGTCAGTTGGGAAATGAAGGCAGCGGCGTTCCGACTGTTAGAGCAGGCAGGAGTCCACGTGACCAGGGTGGGACCGTGGGATCCGATACCTGACACCCGGAGGCTGGTCGGGCTCGACCGGCGTACGGAACTGGTAGGTATCGACCTCAGAGACGACGCCCAGGTCGAGTTGCTCGATCAGATCACCACGATGCGAGACGAATATGACCGGCTCGCCGATTGGTATGACCTGAAGAACAACATGTACGGCCCCGTCGACTCAGAGACCTACTATGCGATGATCCGGCTCCGCCGTCCGCACCAGATCGTCGAGATCGGCTCGGGCAACTCGACGAAGGTGGCTGCCCGGGCGATCGCTGAGAACGGGTACGGCAAGATCGTCTGTATCGACCCGGAGCCCCGAGCGGACGTGACCGGCCTCCCCGTCGACTGGCGACGAACCCGGGTCGAGGATGTCGACGTGAGCCTGTTTCAAGGGCTATCGGCGGGAGACATCGTCTTCATCGACTCCTCCCATGTGCTCCGCACCGGCGGTGATGTCGCCTTCGAATTCTTGGAGATCGTGCCGCGGTTGGCTTCCGGTGTCATCGTGCACGTGCACGACATCTTCCTTCCCGCCGAATACCCGGCCTCATGGCTTCTGAACGATCGTATGTTCCCAACCGAGCAGTACCTGCTCCAAGCCTTCCTCGCCTACAACAGCGAGTTTCGGGTGGTCTGGTCAGCCCGTCACATGGTCCTCAACCATGAGGACCTGCTCTACAAGGCGTTCTCCTCGTTCCGTACCGCGGGCGACCCCTCGTCGTTTTGGTTCGAGCGCTGCTGAGCACTGGCTCCTCGTCCGGTGCTCATAGACGGGCACCACCCCAGAGCCGTAGCGCAACCTAGCCGTTCACCTGGTAGATGTGCACCGTCGCCCCCGTGGCGAAGGTGTCGGTGAACGTGCCGTTGACCACCGGGATGGTGCGGTTCTCGTTCACGACGGTGACCGACGTGGCGGCGGGATCCGCGACGTGGAAGGTCGCCGCGATGTTGGTGGTGGTCTGCGAGTCACGGGTGTCGGCGAAGATCGTGTAGGTCCCGGCGTGGTACTTGGCCATGGTCTCGATCCCGGCGAAGTTCGTCGGTGCCGGGGTGGCGGTCACATACCCCTTGGCCGTGTCGTCGTTGAGCACCGGGGCCAGGGACTTGATCAGCGCGTCGGTGGCCATGGCCTGCGGTGTGATGCCGCTCGTGGTGTAGTACGGGTTTTCGAAGTTGTTGTCATCCTGAGCCGGCCCGCTGAAGGAGTGGTTGAAGTAGATGACTCCCCGGGCTCCGTGGATGATCGAGGACCAGATGGCCCAGTTCATCTCGCTGGGGGTGATGTGCAACGAGTCCGAACCACTGCCCGGGTAGCCGTCCTCGACGAAGGCCCAGATGGGCTCACCCCCACTGGGGCTCTCCAAGGCGCGGATGGCGTCGATAGCCGAGCCGTAGTTGCTGCCCCGCTGCGCCTGGTCGGTGGTGCAGTCCTGGTTGAGCCCGTAGAACTGGGCGCACTGGTTCCACGGAGCGGCGTTCCACGGTGAGTTGATGTTGGTGTCGGTGAACCAGTAGAAGTCGTCACTGACCGTCTGCTGGTAGTCGTTGACGAACTGTGCCGCCTGGGCGTTGGTCTCCCACAGCTGCACACCCTTGCCGTAGTTGCTCCAGAAGAACCGGCCCGACTTGAGGCTGGCGGGCACGGCGTTGATCAGATTCTGGAGGTAGGTGTAGCCCGCCCCGGGCCCGTAGTTCATGTCCACCTCGTCGTCGGTGAACAACCCGACCGACTCGTTGCCGATGCCGGCACCGTTCGCTCCCCCACACTCGCCGTACTGGGGGATGGCGTAGATCCCGGTGCCCGCCAGCAGGCTGAGATTGCAGTACTGGTCGGGCCGGTCCAGCATGTTGATGTCGAGGCTCTTGTACGTGGTGACGTCGCTGGTGTAGTTGAGCGACGGGTACCAGATCCCGATGGGGAAGAAGTTGGGGTTGTCGAGCGGCGCGGCCTTGGTGTAGCCGTGGCCGGAGTAGAAGTTCGTACCGCCGTCGATGGGCACGAGCACCACGCCCGCCACAGTCGAGTGGGGAGCGGCGGTGGTGGTCGTGGTCAACTTCGGCGGCGGGGGCGCCGCAGTTGAAGACGTCGTCACCTCGACCGCGGCGAGGTCCCAGCTGTCGCCTGTCGGGCCCAGGTCGCGCTGGGTCATCGCGACCGTGCCCGTCGTCAAGGCGGTCGTGTCTTGGACCCAGTAGCTGTCCCCGGCGGTGTCGGCGTTCTCGCTCAGGAGGGATTCGCCTGCGACCGGGGAGGGGCGGACAGGGTTGGCGCCGATGAACCCCACCATGCTGACCAGCCCGACGAACTTCTTCCGTTTGAGGGTGATGACCGGTGCCGTGGTTCCCGCCGCCTTCGCCGATGCCACCACCCGTGCCGTCCCGGCGTACGTGAGGACCGTGAGCTCCGTGTCCACCCCCGGCTGTTTGGGCGTGGCCGTCACCGACAACGCGGCGCCTCCCGTTGTCGCCGACCAGATCTCGGCGTCACCGAGGAGCGCGTTCGACCGCTTGATCCGCTTCCACGACAGCCCTCCTCCGCGCACCGTGACGGTCTGACGAGCCTTGGTGGCGTCGACCGAGACGTAGGCGATGGCCAACTGCCGGCTCGTGCTCGGGACCGTGACGGTTTGCGCACCGCGACCGAATGCGACAGAGGTGTGGGCGATGACCGTTGCCGGCGTGGCGGCGACGGCCGGATCTTGCGGCACGGCGACCAAGACGATGCTCACCGCAGCCAACGCACAGAGGACGAACCACGCGGATTGCACGGATCGAACCGATCGAATGGCACCTGTCGCATACGAACGTTGTCGCATGAGCCCCCCCTCGCGCCTCGTACGACATCGACCGTAGCGGTGGCTCGACGTCGTCGTGCCGGGGTGCGCAGCAATCTGCACGCGCGAGCACCGTTTTCTTGCCCACGATGAGCGGCCGAAACACGAAGTCACCGACTAGTGACTCGCTCGCCACCTGCCCAAACTTCGTTTGCGTGTCCACGAACAACTGCACGTGGTGTTCACACGCTTACCAAGGGCGGTATCTATACTTTTACCATAAGTTTGATTCTATTTCACTTGACTCACGATTTGTTCGCCCTCCTGTTCCTAGCCGTTCACCTGGTAGATGTGCACCGTCGCCCCCGTGGCGAAGGTGTCGGTGAACGTGCCGTTGACCACCGGGATGGTGCGGTTCTCGTTCACGACGGTGACCGACGTGGCGGCGGGATCCGCGACGTGGAAGGTCGCCGCGATGTTGGTGGTGGTCTGCGAGTCACGGGTGTCGGCGAAGATCGTGTAGGTCCCGGCGTGGTACTTGGCCATGGTCTCGATCCCGGCGAAGTTCGTCGGTGCCGGGGTGGCGGTCACATACCCCTTGGCCGTGTCGTCGTTGAGCACCGGGGCCAGGGACTTGATCAGCGCGTCGGTGGCCATGGCCTGCGGTGTGATGCCGCTCGTGGTGTAGTACGGGTTTTCGAAGTTGTTGTCATCCTGAGCCGGCCCGCTGAAGGAGTGGTTGAAGTAGATGACTCCCCGGGCTCCGTGGATGATCGAGGACCAGATGGCCCAGTTCATCTCGCTGGGGGTGATGTGCAACGAGTCCGAACCACTGCCCGGGTAGCCGTCCTCGACGAAGGCCCAGATGGGCTCACCCCCACTGGGGCTCTCCAAGGCGCGGATGGCGTCGATAGCCGAGCCGTAGTTGCTGCCCCGCTGCGCCTGGTCGGTGGTGCAGTCCTGGTTGAGCCCGTAGAACTGGGCGCACTGGTTCCACGGAGCGGCGTTCCACGGTGAGTTGATGTTGGTGTCGGTGAACCAGTAGAAGTCGTCACTGACCGTCTGCTGGTAGTCGTTGACGAACTGTGCCGCCTGGGCGTTGGTCTCCCACAGCTGCACACCCTTGCCGTAGTTGCTCCAGAAGAACCGGCCCGACTTGAGGCTGGCGGGCACGGCGTTGATCAGATTCTGGAGGTAGGTGTAGCCCGCCCCGGGCCCGTAGTTCATGTCCACCTCGTCGTCGGTGAACAACCCGACCGACTCGTTGCCGATGCCGGCACCGTTCGCTCCCCCACACTCGCCGTACTGGGGGATGGCGTAGATCCCGGTGCCCGCCAGCAGGCTGAGATTGCAGTACTGGTCGGGCCGGTCCAGCATGTTGATGTCGAGGCTCTTGTACGTGGTGACGTCGCTGGTGTAGTTGAGCGACGGGTACCAGATCCCGATGGGGAAGAAGTTGGGGTTGTCGAGCGGCGCGGCCTTGGTGTAGCCGTGGCCGGAGTAGAAGTTCGTACCGCCGTCGATGGGCACGAGCACCACGCCCGCCAGTGTCGGGCTCGGGCCCGCGGTCGTGGTGGTGGTCGACGAGGTGGTCGTGGTGCTCGACGTCGACGTCGTGCTCGACGAGCTCGTCGTGGTCGAGGATCCACCCGAGGTGGATGTCGTCGGGTCGGACGGGTCCGTTGTCGTCGTGTTCTGGGAGTGCCAGTGGTTTCGATGCGATTGATGCGACGTCCACGACGGCCGCGCTGCCGCCATGCTGAAGAGAACAGTCAACGACACGCCGATCGCGATCCAACGACCGGGACGATGCCGACGATGACGGGGCGCGCGGTGTCGCAGGAGGGTATTCATGTGTCCCTCCCTAGCAAACGACCCACACCCATACAACTGCGCGCTACAACAGAAGACGCGCTCTCATACAAGGTTGTCGCGCATCACCTGAATCGTTTGACGTGTGTCGCCGATGATCGTCGAACACCGTTTCCGGAACCGACGTTCGACGCCCACTCTTGCGTGTGCGACTCCTCATCGGCGTCGCCCTCCCGTTCCTAGCCGTTCACCTGGTAGATGTGCACCGTCGCCCCCGTGGCGAAGGTGTCGGTGAACGTGCCGTTGACCACCGGGATGGTGCGGTTCTCGTTCACGACGGTGACCGACGTGGCGGCGGGATCCGCGACGTGGAAGGTCGCCGCGATGTTGGTGGTGGTCTGCGAGTCACGGGTGTCGGCGAAGATCGTGTAGGTCCCGGCGTGGTACTTGGCCATGGTCTCGATCCCGGCGAAGTTCGTCGGTGCCGGGGTGGCGGTCACATACCCCTTGGCCGTGTCGTCGTTGAGCACCGGGGCCAGGGACTTGATCAGCGCGTCGGTGGCCATGGCCTGCGGTGTGATGCCGCTCGTGGTGTAGTACGGGTTTTCGAAGTTGTTGTCATCCTGAGCCGGCCCGCTGAAGGAGTGGTTGAAGTAGATGACTCCCCGGGCTCCGTGGATGATCGAGGACCAGATGGCCCAGTTCATCTCGCTGGGGGTGATGTGCAACGAGTCCGAACCACTGCCCGGGTAGCCGTCCTCGACGAAGGCCCAGATGGGCTCACCCCCACTGGGGCTCTCCAAGGCGCGGATGGCGTCGATAGCCGAGCCGTAGTTGCTGCCCCGCTGCGCCTGGTCGGTGGTGCAGTCCTGGTTGAGCCCGTAGAACTGGGCGCACTGGTTCCACGGAGCGGCGTTCCACGGTGAGTTGATGTTGGTGTCGGTGAACCAGTAGAAGTCGTCACTGACCGTCTGCTGGTAGTCGTTGACGAACTGTGCCGCCTGGGCGTTGGTCTCCCACAGCTGCACACCCTTGCCGTAGTTGCTCCAGAAGAACCGGCCCGACTTGAGGCTGGCGGGCACGGCGTTGATCAGATTCTGGAGGTAGGTGTAGCCCGCCCCGGGCCCGTAGTTCATGTCCACCTCGTCGTCGGTGAACAACCCGACCGACTCGTTGCCGATGCCGGCACCGTTCGCTCCCCCACACTCGCCGTACTGGGGGATGGCGTAGATCCCGGTGCCCGCCAGCAGGCTGAGATTGCAGTACTGGTCGGGCCGGTCCAGCATGTTGATGTCGAGGCTCTTGTACGTGGTGACGTCGCTGGTGTAGTTGAGCGACGGGTACCAGATCCCGATGGGGAAGAAGTTGGGGTTGTCGAGCGGCGCGGCCTTGGTGTAGCCGTGGCCGGAGTAGAAGTTCGTACCGCCGTCGATGGGCACGAGCACCACGCCCGCCAGTGTCGGGCTCGGGCCCGCGGTCGTGGTGGTGGTCGACGAGGTGGTCGTGGTGCTCGACGTCGACGTCGTACTCGACGAGCTCGTCGTGGTCGAGGATCCACCCGAGGTGGATGTCGTCGAACCGACCGACCCGGCCGAGCCGCCGGTCGTCGAGCCGCTCGTGCCCGTCCCGCTCGTCCCGCTCGTCCCGCCGGTCCCGCCGGTCCCGGTCGTCCCTGCTGCGGCCGGGACGACCTCGACTGCGGCGAGGTCCCATTGGTCGACGGTGGGCGCTGTGTCGCTCAGGGTCGCACTCTTGCCGGCGGTGGTCGACGCCGTGGCGTACTGGGCCCAGTAGGTGTCACCGGCGGGGTCGGTGTTCTGGTTGAGCAGCGCCTCACCCGGGGAGAGGGTCCGGGTGACGGCGTTGGTCCAGTCGAATCCGACGGCACTGACGAGCCCCCCCGAGGAGGTGGGGGTGAGGCTGATCGTCGGAGCTCCCACGGGTGCCGACGCCGTGGCCGACGTGCCGACGCCCGAGGCGTTCTTGTAGGTGACCACCGTGAGCTCGGTGTTGAGACCCGACACCTTGGGCTTGGCGGTCACCGCGATCGAGGCACCCGTGGCGGTGGCGCTCCAGATCTCGGCGTCGCCCAGCTCGTTGTTGGATCGTGCCACTCGTGACCAGTTGAGATTGCCCCCGCTCACCTTCACGGTCTGGCCGGGGACGTCCCCGTCGGCCGCGACGTAGGCGACGGCCAATTCCCCCGGGTTACTCGATACCGTGGCCGTCTGCGCGTTGCGCCCGAAGGCCATGGCGCTGTTGTCGATGGAGACGGCCGAGGGTGACGCCGACGCTCCGACTGGTTGGTGTCCCACTGCGAGGGACAGGAGGATGATGCCGACCACCGGGACAACCAACCAAGACTTTCGCCGCATCGCTTGCTCCGTTCGTTTGGCTCTGTCTCGGCACCTCCGTCAGAACGCTGAAGTCGCGTTGTGGTGGAGTTGTTCGCGCTGCGCGCAGTTACTGGAAAGGCAATACCGGAATCAGCAGGCGTAGAGTGTGGAGATGAAAGGGTGTGGTCGTCGGTGAACGGTCGTCGGTGGGCCGTGTTGATCGTCGTCGCCCTCGTCGCGGTGGCGGTCATCACGTTCGCGGTGATCCCCGACAGCGGGGGCGACGTGTCGGTCGCCTCGCTCACCAACCGGCCCTTCCTCTTGTTCCGCAGCACCACGTTGGACAAGGACTACGGGACGCTCGAGGTGACCTCGTCCTCGGACCCGGGGGCGCAACGGGCCCTCACCGCGCTCGAAATGCGCGCGCGTCGCCTACGCCGGGGGGCGAGGGGTCTGCGTCACGGGCGGAACCGGCGGGCTCTACCGCTCACCGCAGGCGCTCGTATTCGACGCCTCGTTCACGCGTCTCTACAGCGTCCCCCTCCAGGGCTATCCGAGCCGGGCCGCGGTCTCTCGGGACGGCCACTACGGGGCGACCACGAACTTCGTCGGCGCGGACTCCTACGCCACGAGCGGGTTCTCGACCCGCACGTACATCATCGATCTGCAGACGGGCAAGATCATGTTCGACCTGGAGAAGCTGCAGGTGACCCGCGACGGGAGTGCCTTCGAGAACGCCAACTTCAACTTCTGGGGTGTGACGTTCGCGCCGGACAACCACCACTTCTACGCCACACTGGGCTCGGGCTCCGAGACCTACCTCATCGAGGGCGACGTCACGACGGAGACGGCGACCGTCCTGCGCACCGGCGTCGAATGCCCGTCGCTGTCGCCCGACGGCAAGGAGATCGCCTTCAAACAGCGCAATCCCGGAACGTTGGCCACATGGCGGCTGTCGGTGTTGAACCTCTCCACCATGCAGGCGCACCCCTTGGCCGAGACCAGGAACGTGGACGACCAGGCGGCATGGCTCAACAACACGACCGTCGCCTACGGGCTCGCCGAGGGCAGCGGCGGGTCGACCGGCAACACTGCCGGGCTGTCGGCCATGTCAGCCGGCGCGTCGATCGCCACCGACACCTGGACGGTGCCCGCCGACGGCAGCGGGCACCCGACTCTGCTCCTCAAAGGGGCATGGTCCTTGGTCCCGGCCCAGTGACGCCGAAGTCACGAGGCCCCAAACGCTGCGCCGCGGCCAGGTGCTCAGCCACCCAGTCGGTTACGAGGTCAGGTTGAAGACGGGGTCGACCCAGTAGTTGGTGGCGTTGTAGGAGTTGGTCGGGAAGGCACTGGTGGACCCGTAGAGATAGAGCCCGTTGGGGGTCGTCGTGGTGGCCAACCCGTACAGCGGTGGGTTGGCCACGTTGGACGAGGCGAAAGTGGCACCGGAGTCGGAGTAGTGACCCGACGGGTCGAGGTAGGAAGCGACATAGGTCGATCCGACGGTCACCGCCACGGGCGAGGAGAACGACACCTGCTGCCACCCCGACGCCGTCTCGGAGGTGAACGTGGCGCTGGCCAGCAGCGTGCCGGTCGAGCTCCACAGGCTCCCCACGTGCGTGCCGGTGTTGGTCGACGCCTTGTAGAACCGCACCCCGGTGATGTAGCCGGGTTGGTCGACGGTGAACGCCACCCCCAGGTTGACCGCGGCGGTGTCACCGCTGTCCACCGTGGTGGGCGTGGCCGAGCCGAACAGCGTGCACGGACAGGCCGGTGCCGACGCCTCGGGTGTGGCCAGGTTGCTCGCCCCTGACGCCACGCCCGTCCCGGCACTGTTGGTGGCACTCACGGTGAAGGTGTAGGTCGTGCCGTTGGTCAACCCGGTCAAGGTGGCCGTGGTGACCGGGGGCGAACCCGTCACCGTCACCGCCGTCTGGGCCGTCGACCCCACGAACGGCGTCACCGTGTACTTGGTGATGGTCGAGCCCCCGTTGCTCGGTGCGGCCCAGGCCACGGTGACCGAGCCCGTCCCCGCCGTGGCGGTGACGCCCGTGGGTATGCCGGGCACGTTCCCCGTGGTGGCGGTCAGGTTGAAGACGGGGTCGACCCAGTAGTTGGATGCGTTGTAGGAGTTGGTCGGGAACGCACTGCTCGATCCGTAGAGGTATCGACCGTTGGGGGTCGTCGTGGTGGCCAACCCGTACAGCGGTGGGTTGGCCACGTTGGACGAGGCGAAAGTGGCACCGGAGTCGGAGTAGTGACCCGACGGGTCGAGGTAGGAAGCGACATAGGTCGATCCGACGGTCACCGCCACGGGCGAGGAGAACGACACCTGCTGCCACCCCGACGCCGTCTCGGAGGTGAACGTGGCGCTGGCCAGCAGCGTGCCGGTCGAGCTCCACAGGCTCCCCACGTGCGTGCCGGTGTTGGTCGACGCCTTGTAGAACCGCACCCCGGTGATGTAGCCGGGTTGGTCGACGGTGAACGCCACCCCCAGGTTGACCGCGGCGGTGTCACCGCTGTCCACCGTGGTGGGCGTGGCCGAGCCGAACAGCGTGCACGGACAGGCCGGTGCCGACGCCTCGGGTGTGGCCAGGTTGCTCGCCCCTGACGCCACGCCCGTCCCGGCACTGTTGGTGGCACTCACGGTGAAGGTGTAGGTCGTGCCGTTGGTCAACCCGGTCAAGGTGGCCGTGGTGACCGGGGGCGAACCCGTCACCGTCACCGCCGTCTGGGCCGTCGACCCCACGAACGGCGTCACCGTGTACTTGGTGATGGTCGAGCCCCCGTTGCTCGGTGCGGCCCAGGCCACGGTGACCGAGCCCGTCCCCGCCGTGGCGGTGACGCCCGTGGGTATGCCGGGCACGTTCCCCGTGGTGGCGGTCAGGTTGAAGACGGGGTCGACCCAGTAGTTGGATGCGTTGTAGGAGTTGGTCGGGAACGCACTGCTCGATCCGTAGAGGTATCGACCGTTGGGGGTCGTCGTGGTGGCCAACCCGTACAGCGGTGGGTTGGCCACGTTGGACGAGGCGAAAGTGGCACCGGAGTCGGAGTAGTGACCCGACGGGTCGAGGTAGGAAGCGACATAGGTCGATCCGACGGTCACCGCCACGGGCGAGGAGAACGACACCTGCTGCCACCCCGACGCCGTCTCGGAGGTGAACGTGGCGCTGGCCAGCAGCGTGCCGGTCGAGCTCCACAGGCTCCCCACGTGCGTGCCGGTGTTGGTCGACGCCTTGTAGAACCGCACCCCGGTGATGTAGCCGGGTTGGTCGACGGTGAACGCCACCCCCAGGTTGACCGCGGCGGTGTCACCGCTGTCCACCGTGGTGGGCGTGGCCGAGCCGAACAGCGTGCACGGACAGGCCGGTGCCGACGCCTCGGGTGTGGCCAGGTTGCTCGCCCCTGACGCCACGCCCGTCCCGGCACTGTTGGTGGCACTCACGGTGAAGGTGTAGGTCGTGCCGTTGGTCAACCCGGTCAAGGTGGCCGTGGTGACCGGGGGCGAACCCGTCACCGTCACCGCCGTCTGGGCCGTCGACCCCACGAACGGCGTCACCGTGTACTTGGTGATGGTCGAGCCCCCGTTGCTCGGTGCGGCCCAGGCCACGGTGACCGAGCCCGTCCCCGCCGTGGCGGTGACGCCCGTGGGTATGCCGGGCACGTTCCCCGTGGTGGCGGTCAGGTTGAAGACGGGGTCGACCCAGTAGTTGGTGGCGTTGTAGGAGTTGGTCGGGAAGGCACTGGTGGACCCGTAGAGATAGAGCCCGTTGGGGGTCGTCGTGGTGGCCAACCCGTACAGCGGTGGGTTGGCCACGTTGGACGAGGCGAAAGTGGCACCGGAGTCGGAGTAGTGACCCGACGGGTCGAGGTAGGAAGCGACATAGGTCGATCCGACGGTCACCGCCACGGGCGAGGAGAACGACACCTGCTGCCACCCCGACGCCGTCTCGGAGGTGAACGTGGCGCTGGCCAGCAGCGTGCCGGTCGAGCTCCACAGGCTCCCCACGTGCGTGCCGGTGTTGGTCGACGCCTTGTAGAACCGCACCCCGGTGATGTAGCCGGGTTGGTCGACGGTGAACGCCACCCCCAGGTTGACCGCGGCGGTGTCACCGCTGTCCACCGTGGTGGGCGTGGCCGAGCCGAACAGCGTGCACGGACAGGCCGGTGCCGACGCCTCGGGTGTGGCCAGGTTGCTCGCCCCTGACGCCACGCCCGTCCCGGCACTGTTGGTGGCACTCACGGTGAAGGTGTAGGTCGTGCCGTTGGTCAACCCGGTCAAGGTGGCCGTGGTGACCGGGGGCGAACCCGTCACCGTCACCGCCGTCTGGGCCGTCGACCCCACGTAGGGGGTCACGGTATAGCTCGAGATGATGGCGCCCCCGTTGCTCGGTGCGGCCCAGGCCACGGTGACCGAGCCCGTCCCCGCCGTGGCGGTCACGCCGAAGGGGGGACTGGGCGGGAACGCCGCCGCGTTGGGCGTCACCGTGTTGGAGTAGGTCGAGGCGGGCCCGTTGCCCACGCCGTTGGTGGCGGTCACCGTGAACGTGTAGGTGGTGCCGTCGGTCAGGCCGGTGACAGTCGCCGACGTGGCCGTCGCCGCGGCGGTCACGTTCAGCGACGACTGCGGTGTCGAGCCGACGTAGGGGGTCACGGTGTAGCTGGTGATGGCGCTCCCACCGTTGTCGGCGGGCGCGGTCCAGCTCACGACGGCCGATCCGGCGCCGCCCACGGCACTGACGCCGGTCGGTGCGTCGGGCGTGGTGGCCGGGGTCACGGTGCCGGACTGCGCGGTCTGACTCGTGCCAACCGCATTGGTGGCCTCGACCGTGAAGATGTAGGCCGTGCCGTTGGTCAATCCGGTGACGGTGACCGACGTCGGCGGCCCGCTCCCGGTCACCTGGATCGGGGTCAACGCCGTCGTCCCCTCGTTCCCCGAAGTCTCCGGCGTGACCGTGTAGGACGTGATGGGGCTCCCACCGTTGTCGGCGGGAGCGGTCCACGACACCGTGGCGGTCGTGTTCCCCGGCGTGGCGGTGACACCGGTGGGTGCGCCGGGATCGGCCAGGTTGGACGGGGTCACCGAGTTCGACGGCCCCCCCGCCGGCCCGGTCCCGACCGAGTTCGTGGCTGACACCTCGAACGTGTAAGGGGTGCCGGGCGTCAGATTGCTCACGTTGGCACTCGTCACCGGGGGCGCGTTGCTCACCGTGACCGGCGTTTGGGCGGTCGAGCCGATGTAGGGGGTCACGGTGTAGCTCGAGATGACGGCGCCACCGTTGGAGGGCGCGGTCCATCCCACCTGCGCCGACCCGTTGCCGGGCAGGGCGGTGACGCTGGTCGGCGCGCTCGGGACCGTCGGCGGCGTCATCGCTTCGGACTTGAGCACGACGGTGGCCGCGAGCCATACCGTGTTGGCCCCCGTGCTGAACGTCGCATCGGGGTTGCCCGGGGTCGGCACGACTTGGTCTTCGACCAGCATCTCGACGTCACTGGTCGGTGACTGGTTCACCCGCGGGGTGAATCCCGACCCGGCGCCGAGGTTGTCTCCGAAGCCCGAGTCCGTGTAGAAGCCGATCGCCAGCTCGTTGGCACCGCTGGTCGTCGGTGTCGACCCCGACTGCACGGTTGCCGCACTCGAGGTCGTGCCGGTGGCGGTGGCCAGTTGGTCCAGGACGGTGGTCCCACTGGCGGTCGAGAGCCCCTGGTACTCGAGCGCGGCGATGGCCATGTCACTGGTGCCGGACGGTTTGGCGGTGATGGTCGGCTCCGTGCCGCCACCGTTGACGATGGGGGCCGTCCAGATGCTCATCTGCGACCCGTCACCGGCGGAGAAGCTCGTGAGCTTCGTGAAGGTGTCACCGGCGGAGTCGGTCACGCTGGCGGTGGTGGCTCCGGTCGAGCTCCAGCCGCCCACCTCGACCACCAGGCGGTTGCCGGCCGAGAGATTCGAGTTGGGCTTGACCGAGATCCCTGCCGTGGACACGGCGCCGGCGTGGGCGCTCACCTCTTGGATGAACACGGGGGGCGCGTTGGTGCTGGGCGTGACCCCGTTGCTCGGCGGCGACGGCGCGGCGGTGCCCGCCGGGTTCGAGGCCGTCACCGTGAAGGTGTACGTCGAGCCGTTGGTGAGCCCGGTGACCGTTGCGGTCGTGGGCGCGGGGCTTCCGTTCACGGTGGTCGTCGGCTGGGCTTGGGATCCGATGTACGGCGTGATCGTGTACGTGGTTACTGGTCCCCCGCCCGTCGGGGCGTTCCAGGTCAGCGAGGCGGAGCTGTAGCCGGCGCTGGCAGAGACCGACGTCACCGCGGCGGGTCCGGGCTGCGGCGTGAACAGGACGTCGACGGCGTAGTTGTCTCCGCCGGGGTTCACGTCTCCGACCGTGGGGAATCCCTCTCCGGCGACCTCGACCCCGTTGGGGTTGGACGGGGTGTTGCGAAGGGCGTGCAGCGGGGGCGCGTCCGCATTGCTCGGCCCGTTGTTGGGCAGCGGATTCGGCTCGAGCGCGCCGTCGTCTTCGGCCGTGTGCCCGTTGGGGGCGTAGTAACTGGCCACGTAGGTCGTGTTGGGACTGATGGGGACGGGTGTGGAGAACAGGACCGATTGCCACCCCGATGACGACTCCGAGGTGAACGTGGCGCTGGCGAGGAGCTGCCCCGTGCTCGTCCACAGCTGACCCAGGTGCGTTCCCGTGTTGGCCTGGGCCTTGTAGAACTTGACGCCGTTGATCGTCCCGAAGGTGTCGGTGGTGAACTTCACCCCGACGGTGACGGGGTTGGTCGTCCCGTTGTCAGGCACGGCCGGCACGTAGCCGGCTCCGAAGATCGAGCACCCCGTGCCACAGGTGATCGTGACCGTCACCCCGTCGGTGGGCGTCTCGGTATTGCCGCTGTCGTCGGTGGCGCGCGACTCGACCACGGTGGAAGGCGTGCCGTGCGCCGCCTGCCACGAGTACGTCCACGACACCGAGGCCGCATCGGCGCCGGTGATGGTGGCGGGGTGCCAGGTGCTCCCGCCGTTGACCGACACCTCGACGCCGGCCACGACCCCGCCACTGGTGTCGGTGGCGGTGCCGGTGATGGTGGTCGGCGTGCCGTCCGCGATGGTGGCGTTGTTGACCGGACTGGTGATCTTCGACGTGGGCGGAGCCTCGCTCGCGGGCCCGGCGCCGGCCACCAGGCCCGAGATGAGGGTGGTGGGTTGCGCGCCCATCTGCGCGAAGAGGTTCACCACGAATTGCTGCATGTTGGGGTCCGAGGGACCGGTGCCGCCCTGGATGGGGTTGTTGTTGTCCAGGCCCCACGAGAACTGCACGGTCCCGGCTCCGAACACCAGCGCCCCGCTGGGGGCCTTGTACAGGCTCAGATGATGCGTCTCGGTCGTGTTGTCACCGGTGGGAACCGTCCCGTAGTCGTTGACGAAGGACGAGGTCTGGGTATCGGTCGTCGACGACATGTCGATCTCACCGGGAGGTCGGAAACCGTTGTCGGCGTCGACATCCCACTCGTAGCCGAGCGTGCCGAAGCCGGGGTTGTCGTTGTCGATCGATCCGAGGTTGGAGCCGAGAACGACCGGGGGGCTCGACGAGGTGAGATGGGCCACTGCGGTGTTCTTCCACAGTGCCATGTTGGCGTACTGATAGGGGACGTCGATGTTGTCGTTCTGGCCCGAGGAGTTGACCGTGAAGACCTGCCCCGTGAGCGTGTTCTCGGGGCTGTCACCGTCGTCGGGGGCAGCACCCTGCGGATCGCGCCAGCTTCCGGTCCAGGTCGACGGGTCATTGGGGTCGAATTGGTTGGCCGCGGTCCCGTAGGGCGGTTCGTTGTGCGTCTCTTTGTAGCTGACCAGGGTCCGCTCCGCGGTCCCGTCGATGGGGCTGGGTTGGTACTGGGTCTTCCAGAAGTCCTCGTTCCCGCTGAAGAACGACAAACTGACGCCATGGGCCAGCGCGGCCTCCACGTTGTTGCGCATGTTGCCCGACCAGTACTCGTCGTGCCCACTGGAGATGTAGATCTTGTGACCGGTCAGTGCCGACGCGTTGGAGTCGGTGTCGGTCTCGCTGATGTAGGTGACGTCGTAGCCGTTCTCCTCCAGGAATTGGATCATCGGGAATTCGGAGTAGAAGGGGCCGTCTCGTCCCTGGTCGATCTCTGCGTCCTGGAGGGGACGGTTGTACGAGACCGCTGTGGCGGGGGTCGTCACGTACCCGCCCGGGGTGCCCGGTGGGCATGAGATGTAGCACTGGTAGAGGCTGTTGCCGCCGTCGATGCCCGAGCCGTTGGGGTTCGAGACGCCCGGCGGGTTGTACGCGTTGTACGCCTCCCACGTCGCGTCGGAGGTCTGGTAGACGATGTTCGCCGTACTGCCGTCGTTGCGGACGACGAACGGCACCTCGCTCACGCCACCGGTGTCGTTGCGGATGAGCAGAGCGACATACAGGCCCGAGACGGCGTAGCTGGGGATCTGCCACGACGCCGAGACGGCCCAGTTGCCGCAGTCGATGAGGCCGGTGGCTTGGCCCCCGCCCGGGTTGACCTCACAGTTGGGCTGGGACTGGGGGAGGCTGACCGAGGGTGTGATGTTCGACGCCCATTCGCGAGATCCCAGGCCCTGGTAGTAGCCCATACGGAAGATGTTGATGTGCCAGGCCGAAACTCCGGGCGCATCCACCTTGAAGTAGACGGTCTGGCCCACGTCCACGCTCATCGACGTGGAAAACCCCTGGATCGAGGGGTCGCCGATGCTGCTGTAGGGGATGCTCAGGGGAGAGTCGACCTGGGGGGTGCCCGGTTGCAGGTTTTCGCACTGGACCGGGTTCATGTTGCCGGTGCAGCCGACCGGTGGTCCGACGGTCGTGCCGGCCCGGGCCACACCGGTGAGAGCCAACACCGAGCTCAACAACCCGGCGATGATCACCACACCCAGACTCAACGCGAGCCACTTCCGTTGCGGGAGCGGTCGATGTTCAGGCGTAGGGTTGTCCGCGCTCAGGGCGCGCGAGTCGAGCGCGCTGACCCTGAGCCGCGCGAAAATCCCTCTACCGCGCCGTGCTCGGCCTCTCACAGCGACCACACTTCTTTCGCCGGGCACCTCAGACGAGATGCGTCTCGGTGTCCCGAGAGCGAGAAACACGCTCTTGATACAGACTTCATGGGTATCTCCGCCCTCGGTATCAGAACCGGCGGATTCCCCTCGGTTCATTCGTGCGCGGGGGGCTGGACTTGTCCGGAAACTGTTCCGAGGTGCGCGTACCTCGGCAGCTTCCGAACGCGCACCGATGACCGCCCACGGCGCGATCGCCACGACACTGCTGGAGGCCGACCCCCGGGAGTCCGCCTCCCAGGAGTCCGCCTCCCAGCCCGGCCAGGTCCAGTGCGGGGTCATCATCGTGACCTACAACAGCGCCGGCCACATCGCCTCGCTCCTGGACTCTCTGGCCGACGCCACGGCCGGATTGAGCATCCGAACCGTCGTGGTGGACAACGGATCGCAGGACGGGACCGTGCAGCGCGTGCGGAGGGCCGGGGTCCAGTGTGTCGAGAGCGGAGCGAACCTGGGCTACGCCGGGGCGATCAACCTGGGTCGCTCCCATGTCGGGGCTTGCTCGTCGATCCTCGTCCTCAATGCGGACCTGGTGCTCGAGCCCGGTTGTGTCGTGGCCTTGTTCGCCGCGCTGCGCCTCGATGCGGTGGGCGTCGTCGTCCCCCAGCTCCTCGACGATCGGGGCTCGGTGTACCGGTCGTTGCGTCGGGAACCGACCATCCGGCGCGCCCTGGGGGACGCGCTCTTCGGCGACCACTTCCCCCGTCGCCCGAGCTGGGCCAGCGAGATGGTCCGCGACACGGCGCAGTATCGGCGTCCCCACCACGTCGACTGGGCCACCGGAGCGGTCATGCTCATCGGGATCGGCTGTGACCGAACCGTCGGGCCATGGGACGAGGAACGCTTCTTTCTGTATTCCGAGGAGACCGACTTCGCGGCGCGGGCTCGAGCGGCTGGTTGGGCGGTCGACTTCGTCCCCACCGCACGGGCGCGCCATCGCCAGGGCGGGTCGGGGCACAGTCCCGAGCTCGTGGCGCTCATGGCGGTGAATCGGGTCAGGTACTACGAGAAGCACCACGCTCGAGGTCCGAGCATGGCCTTCCGGGCCGTGGTGGTGCTGCACGAGCTCCTCCGGTGCGCGGACCCCGTCCACCGGCGTTCACTGCGGGCCGTGGTGCGCCGCTCGAGTTGGTCGGACTTGCCCGGAGGGCGATCGGGAAGCTGATCGTCCCCATGCAACGCCACCGTGTCCCTGCTGTGGGTTGACGTTCCCGGCGCGGGTGTGGCTCCTATGCTTTCGCAATCGTCCGACGGAGGTTCACGTTGCGCACACAGCACGGCTCGAGCCCTGCGCCCATCCTCGCGGCGACCGGCCTCTTGGTGATGGCCCTTGCCGCGGGGTGCAGCAGCGGAACGACGGGACCGGGTGCCTCGGCCGTCAACGAGGTGTGGAATACCCAGAGCCTTCCGAAGACGGTCACCTCGCTCGACGGCGTCTCGTGTCTCGTCCCGACCCAGTGCATAGCGGTGGGGACCAACACGTCGGGCGTCGGGGCTGTCGTGGCCACACACGACGGCACGACCTGGAGTGCCCAGACCCTGCCCGACCAGATCGCCGACGCGCCGGCGGGCACCAAGGTCGTCAGCTTCCAGGGCGTGTCGTGTCCGAGCGCCACGCATTGCTGGGTGGTGGGCGCGACCACGGCGAATTCGGCAGTCGTCGAAGCCACCACCGACGGTGGGTCCACGTGGAGTGCCCAAACGGTGGTGGACACGCTCGGCCTCGTCAACGGGACCATCCAGAGCGGGCTCTACGCCCTCAAAGCCGTGTCGTGTCCGACCAGCAGTGACTGTTGGGCCGTCGGAGTCACATCATCGAACAGCGCCGCGGTCGTGGCCACGACCGACGGCGGCACCACCTGGACGGGCCAAACCCTGCCGAGCGGGATCGCGACGCTCAACGGTGTGTCGTGTCCGACGAGCACCGACTGCTGGGCCGTCGGCGCCACGTCGGTCAGCACCGGGGCCGTCGTGGCCACGACCGACGGCGGCACCACCTGGACCGCACAGACGCTGCCCAGCGCCCTACCCCAGGCCCGACCCAGCGGGCTCTACGCCCTCAACGGCGTCTCGTGTCGCAGCGCCAGCGCGTGCGAGGCGGTGGGAACGAGCTCCTCGAACTCCGGCGTCGTCGTGGCGACGACCGATGCCGGAAGCACCTGGAGCGCCCAGAGCCCGCCCAGCGGGATCGGTCTCCTCAACAGCGTGACCTGTCCGACGAGCAACGCCTGCCGCGCCGTCGGGGCCACGGCGTCGAAACGCGGCGTGGTCGTGGCCACCACCGACGCCGGCGGCACCTGGGCCACCCAGAGCGTCCCGAGCGGGATCAGCCTCCTCTACGGCGTGTCGTGTCGGACCACCACGTCGTGTCGTGCGGTAGGCGTGAGCGCGTCGAACACCGGGGTCGTCATCGCCTCGGACCGCTGACCCAGCCCGGGCCGAGATCGGAGACCGAGCCACAACCCATGAGCGAGAGGGTGCGCGCCGTCTCAGCCCGCAGGAGGGCGAGGATCCGTTCCACGCCGGGCTCGCCCGCCACGGCCAAGCCGTAGAGGTAGGGCCGACCGATGAGGACGGCCTTGGCCCCGAGGGCGAGTGCCTTGACCACGTCGGTGCCTCGTCGGACGCCGCCGTCCATCAGCACCTCGGCATCACCTCCCACGGCGTCGACGACCTCGGGAAGGGCCCGGAGAGCCGCCGGCGCGCCTTCGAGTTGACGCCCTCCATGGTTGGACACGATCACGCCGTCGGCTCCGGCCTGCACCGCACGACGGGCGTCGTCTGCGGTGAGGATCCCCTTCACCGCCAGCGGGGCGGGCCAGATGGACCGGAGCCACTCGATGTCGGCCCACACGAACGGCGACCCCGACATCGTGGTGGGATCGTCCGATGCACCTTCGCCGGGGCGCGACGTGCCCAGCTTGAGCCCGTCCCGGGCCAGGCGCATCGCCCACGCCGGCCGGCTGAGGACCTGGGGACCGAGATGGACGGCGTTCTGCGCGTTGACCCGCAGCGGCGGCGAGACGCCGTGGCCCAGGTCCCGCTCCCGGTTCCCCAAGACCGGCGTGTCGACGGTGACCACGAGCGCGCCCAACCCGGCCGCCCGGGCGCGGTCCACCAAGACTTCGGCGTCGGGTCGTCCGCGACTGGCGTAGAGCTGGAACCACATGGGCCCCGGCGAGGAGGCGACCACCTCCTCCAGGGGGTTTCCGGCCACCGTGCTGAGCACCGACAGTGTCCCTTGGCTCGCGGCCGCCCGGGCGATGCCGGGCCCCCCGTCGGGGTGGATGACCCGCACGAGGCCACACGGGGCAAGCAGGATCGGCATCGACACGGGCGTGCCCAGCACCGATGTGGTGAGATCGGGGACGCCCACGTCGACCGCCATGCGCGGGACGAAGACGATGTCCCCGAAGGCCGCTTCGTTCGATTGCATGGTGCGCTCGTCGTCTGCCCCACCGTCGATGTAGTCGAAGACCACAGCCGGGAGCACCCGACGGGCGCGGCGTCGCCCATCGGCGACATTGAGGATCCGGCCCGCCCGAAGGTGCTGTCGCTCTCGAAGGATCTCGCTCAATCGGTTGACCACGTGCGTGTCCTCCTCGAGGGTGGATTGGATTCATTCACCAGTTGTTCACGGAGCATTCATTCTCGTTTGCGCGAGACATGACGGGATCATGCGGCATGACCACCATGCCCGATTGAGTCCATCCTGTCCGCTCTCCGGTGCGGTATCTCGCACAATGCCAGGACCGCGATTACAACATTGAGGTGCCTGGTGCCGCGTTGAGACAAACACATACAGCGTTCATCTGTCACCATCAGTCCGGGTAGCCCCGCCAGCAACAATTGTAACTTCAATCGTCGCCTGCCCCTCTCTCCGTTGTCTCGCGACAACGAATGCACACCGGAGGAGGAACTTCGTCACCCCCGCGAGGGGATAGACGTTCTACAACACCGGAAAATCTTCTCAATTTTGGTGATGACACGGAAGCGCGACCTCGCCCACAGTGATGGGCGGCACCGCACAGTGGTGTGCATGTCTTTTGCGGATACCCCCCGATCCCCCCTAACGCGAGCAATCAAAGAGCTCCCCCCTACTTGTTGTCATGGTCCACATCGAACAATCGAGCACGTCCCCCCAGATTCATCCCAGACCCCGATGAACCGAAAAGACGGAGCCGGAACCGGCCAAAGCAGAGTCGACCTTGACGTCGACGGAGCCTTGATTTGTGTCGTCAAGGCCGCCGCGGACGGCGAGGACTGGGCGTGGACCGAGCTCATGCGGCGGTACTCGGGGATGATCCGGGTCATCTGCCGTAGCTGTCGGCTCAACAATTCGGACACGGCCGAGGTGGCGCAGATCACGTGGCTGAAGCTGTTCGAGAACATTCATCGCATCCGCGAGCCGGCGCGCATCGGGTCATGGCTCTCCACGACGGCCCGACGGGAGTGCTTGCGAGTCGTGCGGACGAGCAGCCGAGAGGTCTGGGACAGCGCCGATCGTATGTCCGAGATTCCCGACTCTCGCTTCCGCTCCCCCGATACCGTGACCCTCGACGCGGAGCGCGACCGAGCCCTGCGGCTTGCCTACAGTCGCCTTCCTCCACGTTGCCAGCGCCTCTTGGGTCTCCTCACGAGCGATGAGGTCATGAGCTACAAAGCGCTCTCGGAGTTGCTCGACATGCGGATCGGGAGCATCGGGCCGACTCGCGGGCGTTGCCTGGAGCACCTCGAGCGGCTGATGGCCGAATTGGGAGTGACCTCCTCGTAGCACTGGCGACTCCACCGATCCGGTCGACACGGAGCCACTCAACACGGAGTCAGTATCAGAATTCGGATCCCCCGCTCAGTTCATGCGGTGTCCGATACCGGGATCCGTCCAAGCGAGAAGCTGTTGGTGGCCGCCGAGCTGGCCTCAGCGGCGCGCGGTCCAAATGAGGATTCGCTCGCCACAGCAGGTTCGGGCTCATTGGCTCTCGTCTCTTCCACCCGAGAGCCTGTTGCCACGCGGCCGCCCCCGACGGCAGTGCCACTTCCTACGGCACTGCCGCGCACCCCGAACGCGCACAGCGATCGGGAACAACGACTGAAGCTGCGCACCAGGCTCTTCGCCGTCGATCTGCTCGCTGCGTCGATCGCCTGGTTGATCGTCAGTCTGGGGCATGCCGAGGCGACGGGCATCGGCTCGCGGCTTGCCAGTGCCGGCGCCGCGGCCATCGCCACCGTCGTCGTCTTGATACTGGCCGGCCGGTACCGAGCGGGGGTGTGCGAGCTGTGGCCGTCTCTCGGGCTCGCCACGGTCTGGGCGTGCACGGTGGGAACCGTCGCGTTCGTCGTCGTCCGTCGGGGCATCGGTGCCGGTGGCGGGCTCACCGCGGCCACCATCGGCGCGGTTGCGTGTTTCTTGCTGCTCGGGGCCTCCCGGTGGCAGTTCGATCGTTGGCTCCGCCACGCCCGCGCCACGGGCCGCTTCGTCCGAAAGGTCGTGCTCGTGGGCGCGAACGCCGACGCGCACGATCTGCTGACGATGGTCGACAGCGAGCCCGAGCTCGGCTACAGCGTCGAGTGGGTCGTGGGCAAAAGAGTCGATCGCGGCTCGTGGGATCACGTTCCCACGGCCGAAGGCATCGACCGCGTCCCGGACCTGGCGCGACGCTCCGGTGCGAGTGCGGTCATCGTCGTCACGAGCGACCTCTCGAGCCACGAGGTCCATCGGGTGCTCCGGTCCGCTACGGCCGCGGGTCTCGGCACGCAACTGTGGCCGGGGCTGAAGGGGATCGACAGTCGGCGGCTGCGCTCGGTGCCCATCTCGAGGGAGGCCTTGTTCTACGTCGAACGTCCCGCGTCACTGCGGTGGCACCGTCTCGTCAAGCGGGCCATCGACCTCGCGCTGTCGTCGATCGTCTTGGTGCTCAGCGCCCCCCTCCTGATCGTGGCCGGGGTGCTCATCAAGCTGCACGACCGGGGGCCGGTCCTCCTGCGCCAGCAACGCGTCGGACGTGACGGCGCACATTTCACCGTCTTCAAGTTGCGCACGATGGTCCCCGATGCCGAGGGCATGCTGGCGGAGTTGAGCGTGCTCAACGAACGCACCGACGGGCCGCTCTTCAAACTTCGGACTGATCCCCGGGTGACGCCCGTGGGACGGGTGCTGCGCGCCTCGAGCATCGACGAGCTCCCGCAACTCCTCAACGTCCTCGCCGGCACGATGAGCCTGGTGGGCCCGCGCCCCGCGCTCGTCGACGAGGTCGCCCAATTCGATGCGGAGTCCCTGCGGCGCCTCAACGTCCTGCCCGGCGTCACCGGACTGTGGCAGGTCGAGGCACGCGACAACCCCTCGTTCAACGCGTATCGACGCTTGGACCTCCTGTACGTCGACAACTGGTCGATCGGGCTCGACATCTCCATCCTGGTGAGAACCGGGCCGGTCGTGATCGAACACGGGGTGCGGGCCCTGGCCAATGCGCTGCGGCGCAGCGGTCGAGTGGATGAGGCCCGGTGACGCCGTGTTCTTGACATCGTCGCAGCGAGTCGAGTGGGCCGACCTGGTCGGTAGCGAACAGGTCGACCTGCTCGGGATCAGGATCGACGGCCTCAGCCAGGCGGCAACCGTCGGGCACATCCTCGGCTGTCTCGAGCGGGGCGAGGGTGGATGGCTCATCACCGCCAACGTCGACATCCTCCGAGGCGTCTTTCGCAATCCGGTCCTGCGCATGCTGGTCCAGCGCGCTGACCTCGTCGTCGCCGACGGCACGCCGATCGTGTGGGCCTGTCGGATCCTCGGCTCCCCCATCTCCGGCCGGGTGGCCGGCGCCGACCTGCTCCCGGTCCTGAGCGAGGCCGCGGCGCGCGTCGGACGGTCGGTGTTCTTGCTCGGAGGCGAGCCCGGCGTCGCCGACGCGGCCGGTCGCAACCTGCGGGCCGAGTTCCCGGGCCTCGACGTGCGGGGTGGCTACAGCCCCCCCTGGGGATTCGAGGGGTCTGACCAGGCGATCGAGGGCATCGTCGACGCCCTGGCCCGAGCGGAGCCCGACATCGTCTTCTGCGGCTTGGGCTTTCCCAAGCAGGAGCGATTGATCCTGAAGCTGACCGAGCTCTTCCCCCACACCTGGTTCTTGGGGTCGGGCGCCAGTCACACGTTCGTCGCCGGTCAGTTCCGGCGGGCCCCCGCCTGGATGCAGCGGTGCGGGCTCGAATGGGTCCACCGGCTCGGACAAGAGCCGGCGCGCCTGTTCCGGCGGTACCTGCTCGAGGACCTGCCCTTCGCGCTGTGGCTCCTCACCGGAGCCGTGCTCTGTCGCTGCGTGCCGAAGCACTCGGTGCTGGGTGCGATGGCCCGCAATTTCGGGGCGGGCGGCTTCGCCGACGCGCATGGTGAATACGACCTGCAGGAAGAGCTCGATCGCATGCTCGGCACCAACGGCCTCGGGGGCACCGGAAACGGACACCGATCGGGCAACGGATCGGGAAACGGTTCTGGGAACGGCCACGGTTCGGGAGCGGGCGCACCACACCTGCTGGATGTCAACGAGCTGTTCCAACACGAGCCGGAGTGGAGTGACGATGACACCGACTGACACGGGGACCGCCACAGGAGACATCGGCGCAGGAGACATCGGCGCAGGAGACATCGGCACTGGCGCCATAGGCATGGCCGTCATCGGCGCCGGATACTGGGGCCCGAACCTCGTTCGCAACATCGCCGGCTCGGCCTCGTGCGATCTCCGATGGGTCTGTGACCTCGATGTGGCTCGAGCGACGAAGGCAGTCGGTCGCTACAGCACCATCCGTGTCACCGATGACATCGACGAGATCCTCGACGACCCCGCGGTGCAGGCCGTGGCCGTGGCCACGCCCGCACACACCCACACCGAGGTGGCACTGGCGTGTCTGAACGCCGGCAAGCACGTGTTGGTCGAGAAGCCGTTGGCCGGGACGGTGGCCGAGGGTGAGAAGCTCGTGGAAGTCGCAGACGACCTGGGCCTGGTCCTCATGTGCGACCACACCTACTGCTACACGCCCGCCGTCGCGGAGATCCGTCGGCTGGTGCGCGACGGCCACGTCGGGGACATCCACTACGTCGACTCCGTGCGGATCAACCTGGGATTGCTGCAACCCGATATCGACGTCTTCTGGGATCTGGCCCCGCACGACCTCGCCATCTTGGACGTGATCCTCCCCGAGCGGTCGCGGCCGGTGGCGGTGTCGGCCCAGGGGGCCGACCCCCTCGACACCGGGTTTGCCTGTGTGGGGTACCTGACGCTGCGCCTCGAGGGCGGGGCCGTGGCGCACACCCACGTCAACTGGCTCAGCCCCACCAAGGTCCGGACCACGATCATCGGCGGCTCGGAGCGCATGGTGGTCTGGGACGACCTCAACCCGTCACAACGCCTGTGTCTCTACGACAAGGGGGTTGACATCACCGACCTCGGCCGCTCCGAACGAGCCGATCTCCGGCGGGAGCGCACCGTGTCGTACCGCTCCGGGGACCTCAGCGCACCCACCCTGCCCGAGCGCGAGGCCCTGGACTCGGTCATCTCGGAGTTCGCGGCGTCGATCCGCGAGGCCCGTGCCCCCCTGACCGACGGCCATGCCGGCCTGCGCGTGCTGCGCATCCTGGAGGCCGCCACCACCAGCCTTCGACACGACGGGGCGACGATCCCGTTGCGCGAGCCCGCCCTGGGCTGAGGGGACCCCGGGGGGCGGTCCCCTCCGGCCCAGGGTTCGCTGGCCTCCGGCCCGGGGGGGCGGTCACAGCCAGCTGGGCGAATGCGGGCAGCGATGTATCAGACACTCTCGGCGGTGCTCTTTTCTCTCGAGGTGGACACCATGGATCTGCGGTCGCCCTGATGCCGACTCCCGTCGGATCTGTGGTCATCCCGGCGCACAACGAGGCGACCGTGATCATGCGCTGTATCGACGCGCTCCTGGACGGGGTGGCGCCGGGCGCCCTCGAGGTCGTCGTGGCGTGCAACGGCTGCACCGATGCCACGGCCCAGGTGGTGCGGGCATCGGGTCGGGCGGTCTCGGTGCTCGAGCTGCACCCGGCGTCCAAGCCCAGAGCGCTTCGCATAGGCGAAGAGGCGCTGACGGTGTTTCCCCGTCTCTACCTCGATGCCGACGTCGTCGTGCCGGGCGACTCGGCTCTGGCGGTGCTCGAGCGACTCCGCCTCGGGCCGGCCCTGGCCGCCCGTCCGCCCATCTCGTACAACACCGACGGCGCCTC
Organism: uncultured Acidimicrobiales bacterium; assembly: GCA_963764205.1. Taxonomy (GTDB): domain Bacteria; phylum Actinomycetota; class Acidimicrobiia; order Acidimicrobiales; family UBA8190; genus Chersky-840. The sequence continues at coordinate 1,568,795 of CAVXRN010000006.1, read as the reverse complement.
CCCCCTGGTCCGCAAGTACTACACCGCGCGCCAACGGCTCCCTTCGGTCATGGGCTCGCTGTGGGGGGCCGGGGTCTACGGGTTGTCCCAGGCCGGGCGGCGCCGATTCGGGGCCTACCCCGACGTCGTCGCCGAGGACCTGTTCGTCGACCAGCACTTCGCCCCGGACGAGATCGAGATCGTGGCCTGCGCCCCCGCGGTGGTGAACGCGCCCCGCCAGATCGCCGACCTGGTCCGCATCCTGCGGCGCACCTACCGGGGCAAGGCCGAGATGAGCGGGCGCGGGCCGGTGACGGCGGAGGCGACGACCCGGGGCACGGCGCGTGACATCGTCGACATGGCCCTCACCGGCCCGCGCCCGGCGGTCGACGCCCTGGCGTACTCGGCGCTGGCAGTGGGCGGTCGTCTCATGACCCGGATCGGGCGAACCGATCAGTGGGAGCGTGACGAGAGCTCGAGGATCGCATGACCGCGGCGACCGTCACCGAGGTGGACAGGATCACCGTGGTGGAGAGGGCGACCGCTGACCGTCGCCCGGGCACCCGGCAGGCGGTGGTCCTGTTGCAGGTGTTCGTCGTCGCGCTCTTTCTGTTTCCGTCCGACACCGTCATCAAGGCGGTCGGTGCGGCGGGGTTCGCGGGGTTCTTCGTCGCCATCGTCGCCCTCGGCGCCTGGCTGGCGTCGACCCTCCTCGGCTTGCACAATCCCCTCGAGCACCGCCATCCGACCCGTGCCGCGCTGGTCGGCCTGTGGTTGGTGTCGCTCGTGTCATTCGCCCTGATGCATCGGACGCAGGTCTCGGGCACCGAGGAGCTGGCCGCGGATCGCTGGCTCATGCAACTGGCCGGCATGACCGGGGTGGCCTTGCTCGCGGCCGAGTGCCTGTCGTCGTTGGAGTCGATCAAGCGGGTCCTGCGGGTGTTGGTGTGGGGAGGGGCGTTCTGCGGCGTGGTGGCGGGGCTGCAGTTCTGGACGAACATCGACCTGGCCCAAACCCTCCGTAACGTGCTCCCCGGATTCAGCGTGAACATCGGCGACCCCGACGTCATCTTCAGGGGAGCGTTGCGGCGTGTCACCGGCACGTCCATCGATCCCATCGAGCTGGGGGTGGTGGCAGGGATGTTGTTGCCCCTCGCCGTGTACCTGGTGCTGTATGACCGCGAGCGACGGCCGTGGAAGCGGTGGGTGCCGATGGCCTGCATCGCCGTCGCGATCCCCGCCAGCGTCTCTCGCTCGGCGGTCCTCGCCGTCGTCATCGGGCTCGGGCTGTTCGTGGTATTGCTCCCCGCGACACGCCGCCTCCCGCTGATCCTCTCGCTCCCCATCGCCCTCGCCGCGGTGTTTGCGCTCGCCCCGGGGCTGATCGGCACGTTGACGCGCTACGCCACGCTCGGGAACAGCGACCCCTCGATCAGCCACCGAACCGACAGCTACGCCTATGTCGAGCAATTGGTCCACCAGGCACCGTGGTTCGGCACGGGCGGAGGTACGTACATCCCGCCGCCACTGCACATCCTCGACAACGAGTACCTCAACACCACGATCGAGCTGGGGTTGATTGGCCTTGTCGTTCTGGTGTTCTTCTTCGCCCTGCCCGTCGCCACGGCCCTCGTCGCCCGGCAGCGGAGCGCAGACCCCGAGGTGCGAGCCCTGTGCGGCGCTCTGGCGGGAGCCGTGGCGGTGGCGATGGTGTGCTCTGCCGCCTTCGACTCCTTCTCTTTCCCCATGTTCTCCTACGTCGAGGCGCTGGTGTTCGGACTGTGCGGCGCGTGCTGGTTGCTCGTGGCCCGTGCACGGGACGACGCCGTCGACGTCACATCCCTGTTCCCAAGGCCGGCGCTCGTGCCCAACCAGAGAGGCTCGTACTGATGGATCTCCTGTCAATCGGAAGGATCTTGTGGCGGCACAAGCTCTTGGTCATCCCCGTGATCGCCCTGACGCTGTGCGGTGCCGTGTACGTGGTGTTGTTCTCGAAGCCGTTGTACGAGACCACCCGGGACTACGTGTTCGTCCCACCGCCGACACCACCGACCTCGGCGCAGATCGCGCAGGACCCGGCGCTGGCCCAGAGCACCGACAACGTGTTCACTCGCTTCTACGACCAGTCCATCATCGCCGACTCGCTCATCAGCCGACTGAGCAGTGCGGCCACCCAGCAGGCGCTCGTCGACCAAGGGGCCGACAGTCGCTACACGGTCTCGCCCATCACGCTGTACGGGTCGTCGCAGCCCATGGTCGAGTTGATGGGGACGGGCTCGACGCCGGCCAAGGCGTCCACCACGGTCGACCTGGTGAGTCGGTCTCTCGTCCACAACCTCTACGTCCTGCAGAGCCAACAGGGCACGGCTCCCGGCTACCTGTTCACCGCCCTCCAGGTGGCCTCGAGCCCTCCGGTGTTGAAGGTGTCGAGCACCCTTCGTTCCCTCGTCGCCGTGCTGGGGGTGGGTGTCGTGCTGCTCTTCATCGTGGTGTCGGTCGGAGACGCCATCGACAAGAAGCGGGCCGAGGCCCGACTCGAGCGCCGACCCACCGCGGCCGTCGAGGGCAACGCCCCGGCGGGAGTCGTGGTCCGAAAGTCCGAACTGCACCTGTGGTCACCCATTCACGCGCCGGCCCTGTCCGACGAGCTCCAGAGCCGACCGGTCAAACTCCAGGAATAGGTCGTGCCCCGAACGCGAGTGACCGCGTTCGCCCTCCTGGTGGGCTCGGTGGGAGCGGCCAGCTTGTCGTTTCTGGGGAGTGGGCCGGTCGCGACACCGGTGCGCGGGCTGATGGCGCAGCGCCACGGCACGGCCCCAGTGGGGCTCACCGCCGCATCCAACGGCGTGGTGCTGGAGCCCGTCGACGGCGGAGCCGATTTCTACGGAAGCCTCGGTGCGACCAAGGCGGTGGCGCTCGACCAACCCACCTTCTTTCCCATCGGGATCTGGTACCCGTCGCTCAACAGTGCCAATGACGTCGCCACGTACGAGAGCCTCGGCATCAACATGCTGGACCGGCCCGACCAGTACTGCAATCTCAGCCTGCTGGCGGGCACCGGGATCTACGCCATTCCCCAGTACGGTGAGTGTGGGGGGGCGACCGGGAGTGGCATCGGCAACGAGTCGGTCGGGTTGTTCACCGACGACGAGGTGGACATGAACTACGGGCCTGGGGCGGGCTACACCTACCTCCAGAATCTGATCAACGCCGTGCCCGCCAGCCTCAAGTCGGGCCGGTTCTTCTGGAGCAACTACGGCAAGGGTGTGCAGCTGTGGGAGACCACCGCCCAGGCGGCACAGTTCGTCAACGACTACCAGCAGACGGTCAGTGAGGACCTCTACTGGTACACCGATCCGAGCAGCATCGCCATGTGCGCCGCGTTCTACGTGGTGGCCCACTGCACCAACGACCAGGCCCGACGAGGCAGCAATTACGGTTCGATCATCGACGCCATCCGCAGGCTCGAGCGTCCCGCGGGGTCAGAGCCGATCTGGGCCTTCGTCGAGGACGGCCAGCCCTTCCCCGGCGACGGCCGGTTCATGACCCCGGCGGAGATGAACTGGGCCATCTGGTCGTCGATCATCCACGGGGCACGCGGGATCATCTACTTCAACCATTCGTTCGGGGGGCGGCACCAGGGCGACAACAACTTCGAGGACCCGCACTACAGCGCGACGGGGATCACCGCGCAGGCGAGGTCCACCGACGCCGAGATCAGGTCCTTGGCCCCCGTCCTCAACGACGACACGGCCCTGCACTACGTCACCGCCTCTCCCGCCCCCGCGGCGTTCAGTGGCATCGAGACGATGGCCAAGTACCACGACGGTCAGTTCACCGTGTTCGCCGACACGCGCGACTCCGCGCACCGGGGGCGCCGGCGCGTGCGGGCAACCTTCCACGTGGCCGATCCCGGGGCGACGTCGGTGACCGTCATCGACGAGAACCGAGTCATCCCGGTCGTGAACGAGACCTTCGCCGACACGTTCGCGACCGGAGCGACGGTCCACATCTACCGGGTCAACGGATAGGTCGTCGCCACCACGGCGACGAGCGCCCGGTGGTCGCTGCCGGGGCCCGGTTCGGTCCGGATCGAGGTGACGACGACGTCCGGCCCCGTGAGGACGTGGTCGATCCGGATCAACGGGGGCACCGGAGCCGTGCGCTGTGACCACGTCATGTCGAGCGCCTGCCCCCGTGCCGCGGCCCCGTCGACGAGACCGGTGGCCAGGATCGTCCGGAACCCACGGTTGCCCCAGGTGGAGTTGAAGTCACCCAGCATCAAGAGGTGACGCGGCCGCTGCGCCCGCAGGAGGCGCACGATGCCGTCGAGCTCGTCGTTCCAGGCACGCACCCCCGGTGCGATGGGGGCGGTGGTGTGGACGGCCCACAGAGCCAGCCGGCGTCCGGGCAGCTCGAGGGTGGTCCGGACCAGATAGGGCTGCCCGTCGACGGAGTACGACCGGCTCGGGCCCAGCGGGTACCGGCTGGCGATGACGATCGAGCGCGAGCCGAAGGCGCCGTTCCAGAACTCGTAGGGCAGGTGGCCGAAGGCGCCGCGGGCGGCGAGCTGATCCACGTCGGGCGGTGACGCTTCCTCGAGCGTGACGAGGTCGGGGTGGTCCGCGTCGATCTCCCGGGCGTAGCCCGCCATGGACGGGTTGGCGTCGTACACATTGGCGTCGAAGAGGCGGATGGCGAAGGCCCCTCGCGCTGCCGGTGGCACCGGGGTGGCGGCGGAGAGCTCGGGGGCCACGAGCACGACCTGGGTTGCCGCCATGACCGCAGCGGCGCCGGCCAGCACCCACCGGCGGCGCCACAGGGCCAGGATGGCGATGGGCCACGCCGGCAGGAAGATGAGAAGCGTCAGGGCGTCGAGGACGGCGAAGAGCTCCAGCCTGTCCCACGCGATGAGTCGGGCGACGGTGACGGCCCACAGTCCCGCGATCACGGCCCATCCGACGATGAGCACGACACGGCTCGCCACTGGGTGCCGACGAGCCACGGCGTCCCAGCTTACGGGCGCTCATGGCGCCATCCGTGGCGCGCCGGGGGAACCTACGAGGTTCTGCGCACCGGCAACTCGTCCGTCTCGACCAGGACATCGAGCACCTCGCCGATGGTCTGCTCCCTCCCTACTTCTTCAGGCAGGGGCAGATGGGCTTGGATGCGGTAGCGGTTGCGGCGCCCGTCTTTGTGTTTGACGAGGTACCCCGTCTCGGTCAGGTCGGTGACGATGCCGAAGGCGCTGCGTTCGGTGATGCTCAACGACGACGCGATGTCGCGCAGACGTACATCGGGATCATGAGCGATACACACCAGCGCTCGCGTGTGGTTCGTGAGGAAGTTCCACTCCGCCATTGGATGACGCACTCCATTGCCGGTTTGTTGTGCCACGAAGGTGCCTACCGTACGCCCGACCACGGCTCGTGTCCACGGCCCACTTTGCGTGGTCTTGTCGCCCGCCACCGCGAGAACATTCGTGGCCACAGAGGGCATTGGGGTGGTGATACGAACGCTGTCAGGGTTTATCGGGTCCCACCGGCGCAGGCCGTGAAAACGCGGGCCCGCGCTTGTCAACACAACGTTTCCACACATCTCCTCGTCCCGAAACGAGGCGTGCGGGAAGAAGGTGCATGGTTCGCACAAGGGGGTGACGCGCTCGGCACAACGCCGGCACAACAGCGCCGCGTTCGCCCCTACGGCAGTGGGTAATCGCATACCCACGGTTACGATTTTTCCGATGGGGGCACCTGGCCGCATGATGCGGCCGTCGTCGGTGGCCATGGCACAGCTCGACTCTGCGACCGACGACGGACCGAACGTCGCTGCGGACATCGCCGCGCCCGCACGGCTGGTGTCCGTCGGGGCCGAAGTCGAGGAGCCCACTCCCACGGGCCGCGCCGTCACATCGGGCGGTCGCCGGCCCACCCTCGTCGCGGTCGCGGGGGGTAAGGACGCGAACACGGCGGAACCCCGGTCGCTGGGAGCGCTCGACGAGGTACGGCTGCAGTCGGTGCGCATCGCGGTGGCGTCGACGGTGGCGGTGCTCCTCGTCATCCTCCTCTACGCGCTGCTGCCCGGGCACTACCCGCTGTCGCGAGCCCCGTTCTTCACCCTCATCGGCGTCGCCATCCTCGGGACCATCCCCATCGCGCTGCTGCCGTGGCGGGCGCTGACCGAGCGCGGGGTCGTCCTCCCTGTGCTCTACACGTGGTCGCTGTTCGACATCGCCCTGATCTCCTACGGCATCGCCCTGACCGGCGGCAGTCACTCCGACCTCTACCTCGTCTTCCTGTTGCAGTGCGTGTTCATGGCGAACGTGTCCTACCCGCGCCGCGGGAGGATCGCCCTCACGGGGTTGACGGTGGGGGCCTATGTCCTCACGCTGGCCGGCACGGGCTGGCACATCGGTCCCGCCCCGTTGGTGCTGCGCCTCGGCATCATCCTCGCCACCGCGGGGGCCGCCGATCTCATCTCGGTGCAGCTCACCCGGCAACTCGTGTTCCGCGAGCGGGCCACCGCCGAGCACCAGCACCGCGCCAGCCTGTGGAGCCGGGTGGCGGGGCTCGGCCGCGAGCTGGACTCGCTCGACGAGGACGCCATCTTGGTCTGGGCCGTCGACGCGGTGGGCGAGCTCGGGTTCGAAGCCTCCAACGTGTGCGAGCTCCTCGACGACCGCCGTCGCTTCCGCGTCATGCATGCCCGGGGGCTGCCGGACTCCTACGTCGAGGGTATTCACAGCTCGGACCAGGGCATGGTGGCGCTCGTGCTGGAACAGCGTCGCACCGTCGTGGTGCACGACTACCTCGAGCGCACCGGCGGGCACCCCGAGCTGCGGGCCGACGGCTTTCGCACCGTGACGGCCACGCCGGTGTGGGTGGAGGGCGAGCTGTCGGCCATCCTGGTGGGCGGGACCCGGACGGCGCGGACGGTCGAGGACCACGAGATCGCCGCCTTCGAGCTGTTGGCCGCCCACGCCGGGCACGGGCTCGAAGGGGCACGCCGGCTCGAGCACCAACGGCGCGACGCCGCGCACTTCCGGTCGCTCATCGAGTCCGCCCCCGACGCCATGATCGTGATGAGCACCGACGGGGTGATTCTCGAAGCCAACCACCAGGTGGGCCGCCTCTTCGGCTACGAGCCCGATGAGCTGGCCGGCCGCGACGTCGAGATCCTCACCACCCCCCGCGTCCAGAGCGTGCTGGCCGACTACTACGAGGACTTCATCCGCAACCCGCGCACCCTCGTCATCGGTGACGTGGCGGACGTGTCCGGTGTGCGCAAGGACGGCATGGAATTCCCCATGGAGATCGTGCTGGGCCCGATCGAGACGCCCGAGGGCATGGTCATCACGGCGACGGCCCGCAACGTGAGCGAGCGCCGCGAGTTCGAACGCCGGCTCGAGCACCAGGCCACCCACGACCACCTCACCGGGCTCCCCAACCGGGCCCTGTTCGCCGAGCAGCTGGCGGGGACCCTGGCCGAGGCGCAGCTCCCGGGGCCGCCCATCGCGGTGTGCTTCCTCGACGTCGACCACTTCAAGTACGTCAACGACAGCCGGGGCCACACCACCGGCGACGAGCTCGTCGTCGAGGTGGCGCGGCGTATCGAGTCGATGGCGCGCGGCAGCGACCTCGTGGCGCGCTTCGGCGGCGACGAGTTCGCGGTCCTGGTGCAAGGGCTGTCGGATCGCAAAGGGGCGGTCGCCTACGCGTGGCGCCTCCTGACCGCCTTCGACCGGCCCTTCGTCCTCGACGGGGTGGAGTGCTTCGTCTCGGCCAGCGTGGGCGTCGCCTTCGGGCTGCGCGGTGACGACCCCAACGACGTCCTGCGCCAGGCCGACGCGGCGATGTACCACGCCAAGCAGAGCGGGCGGGCCCGGGTGGAGGTGTTCGACGAGACCCTGACCGCCCGGGCGGCCGAGCGCATCGAGATCGAGTCGTCGCTGCACCAGGCCCTGCTCGGCGACCAGCTCTCCATCGCCTACCAACCGGTGGTGGCCATCGACACCGGCGCCACCGTCGGGGTCGAGGCGTTGGTGCGGTGGGTGCATCCCGAGCGCGGGCCCGTCCCGCCGCTGGAGTTCATCCCCATCGCCGAGGAGTCCGGCCTCATCCTCCAGATCGGGCGGTGGGTGCTGGCCCGGGCCTGCGCCCAGGCAGCCGAGTGGGTCGCGACGATGGAGGACCCGTCGGGGTTCTCGGTCAGCGTGAACGTCTCGAGTCGCCAGCTCGAGCACGACCGCATGATCGCCGAGGTGGCCGCCGCGCTGGACGAGAGCGGGCTCCCCCCGCAGTGCCTGGTGCTCGAGATCACCGAGAGCTTCTTCATCCGCGACCTCCCCGCTGCGGTGCGCCGCCTCCAGGCCCTGCGCCGTCTGGGCCTGCGCATCGCCATCGACGACTTCGGGACGGGGTTCTCGTCGCTCAATTCACTGGCCCGGCTCCCCATCGACGTCGTCAAGATCGACAAGTCGTTCATCGACGCGCTGGGCACGCGCTACGACGCCGTGATCGGGGCGGTCGTCGAAGTGGCCGAAGCCTTCGACCTGACCGTGGTGGCCGAGGGGATCGAGCACGTCGAACAGCGCGACCGCCTCATCGAGCTCGGGTGCCCCTACGCCCAGGGCTATCTCTTCGGCAAGCCCGCCACCCCCGACGAGATCGCCCCTCTCTTCGCCACGGCGCGCACCCCGGCCTGACGCGAGCGCAAGTGCGCGCGGCCCGCCGCCTTCAGCGCGGGGTGATGCCCCAGCGCCCGGTCCACGACGCCCCGGGCTCCAGGCGAACCAGGTCGGTCCCGGAGCGCAGCGCGTCGGGCGGGCACGACATGGGCTCCACCGCTATGGCGCCGCGACGCCTCGTCACCGGCTCGAGGGTGTCGCCGGTGAACACCATGATGTAGTTGAAGTGCTCGTCCATCCAGACCGTCACGCCCCGGCCCCCGGCGGTGTCGTCGAGCTCGACGCGTGCCATCCCGTCGCGGCCACGCCGGAGGTCGGTGAAGGCGGTGTCGAGGACGGTGTCGCCGATCCAGCGCGGGGCGCTGAAGTCGAGGGGGGACCCCGCCACGGCCGCCGTCGCGGTCGGCAGTCCCCGCTCGTCGGTCACGAGGCGGCGGCGGGCGGGAACCGCCAGCGAGGTGGCGTCGATCGGTGTCGAGAGCGTGAGGTAGGGATGGAACCCGATCCCGAACGGCGCGGGCACGCGGTCGAGGTTGGTGGCGCCGACCGAGACGCTCAGCCCGTCGCGGCCCAGGCGGTACTCGATGGCCAGGGCCAGTCGCCACGGGTAGCCGGGCTGGGGGTGCAGCGTGCAGCCGAGGCTGAGGACGTTCTGCGCCCGCGACAGCACCTGCCAGGGCAACCACCGCACGAGGCCGTGGATGGCGTTGTGGTGGTCGGGCTCGTCCAGCGCGGCGCTCCCGTCGCGACCCTCGAAGCTGTAGCGGCCGTCGCCGAGGCGGTTGGGCCACGGGGCGAGGACCTGGCCCCGGCCCGAGTCGCACATGGCGTCGACGGCGAACCCGTCGAGCACCGGCGCACCGCCCACGGTGTAGGAGCGGATGGTGGCGCCCACCTCGGTCACGACCACCTGGTGCCGTCCGTGCCCGATGTCGTACTGCACACCCGACGGGGCGGTGGTTCCGGTGGCGGTGACAGGCAAGGGCGCGGCTCGTGTCCGGTCGTCGAGGGGCGTACGGGTCTGTGGCGGACCGTATGGTAGTTCCACGGGCTCACGTCGGCGCACGGCTCGGAGGGTCTCGTTTGCGAATACTGGTCACCAACGACGACGGCGTGCGCGCCCCGGGCATCGCTGCCCTTGCGCTCGTGGCCGCCTCGACCGGCCACGACGTCGTCGTCGTGGCGCCGCTCATCGACTACAGCGGGGCGGGCGCGGCGGTGGGCCCGGTGCACTCCCGTGACGGGGTGGACTACGAGGCCCACGCCATCGAGGGCCTGGGCGACATCGCCACGTTCGGCATCGACGGGCCCCCCGCACTGGCGGTGATCCTCGCCTGCGTGGGTGGGTTCGGCCCCCGCCCCGACATCGTGCTCTCGGGGATCAACCACGGCATCAACGTGGGACGCTCCGCCATGCACTCGGGCACGGTGGGCGCCGCCCTCACGGGAGCGCACTTCGGCCTGCGGTGCCTGGCGGTGTCGATCCGGTGGGGCGACGACCCCGTGCCGTGGGAGACGCCCTCGGCCATGGCCCGTGCGCTGGTGCCCGTGCTGGAGCAGGCGCCCCCGGGGACCACACTGAACCTGAACGTGCCCAACGTGGCCCTGAGCGAGCTCCGGGGCCTGCGCCGCGGCCGGTTGGGGCGGAGCGGGACCATCCGCTCCGCCGTGCACGACACCGGCGACGACACGAAGCCACTCCCCCACGTGGCGCTCCCGCCCGGGCAGACCGGGACCCTGCGCCTCGACCTCACCGCACCGGGCACCAGCACGCGCGTCCATCCCGACACCGACGCCGGATTGCTCGCCCGTGACTACGCCTCGTTGACCGCGCTGGTCGGCGTGCGCGAAGCGGGGGCCGAGGCCGACGACGTCCTCGACGACGCGCTCGAAGCCCTGTACGGCGTGTCGGGCGTCACCCCCGGACTCGATCTCGAGGACGAGACCTGAGTCAGTAGGGCCCGTCGCAACACGAGTCGCGCCAGCCGCAGCGCGGGCACCGGTAGTGCGCGTGCTCGGGGCGCATCTGTGCACCGCACGACATGCACGCCGTCGACAGGTCGGCGAGGGTCTCGGCGTCGGTCACTGAGGGTCCCGGTGGCCCGCTGGGCGTGGTGGCGGTCATGGGACCGAAACGCTATCGACGGGTCTTCTCGACGTCGCGGACCCGGTTTTCAGAAGATATCTGCGGGGGCGTTCGATTCCCCACCAGCAGTGTCCAGGAGCGTCGACCTCCCAGGTCAAAGGGGCTTTCCGCCCAGGACGACCTCGAGCGGGGCGGCGCGGAGGGGGCCTCGGGAGGCCCCATGTGCTTGTGCGCCCAAGCGCAAGCGCTTACATTTGTTGCCACTCAAGCCATTGGCGGAGTCCATGCGACAGCAGCGGAGGCTGTCGCCCGGGCCCGAGAGGCCCCGCTCATGTGGACCGCCCCGGACCGTTTCGTCCCCTTGCGCCGCCGCGCGCCCGGGGCCCCGGTCTTCGCGCGCTCAGCGGCCCCCCTGCCATGTTCATCGACCGTCCACACCCACATCGAGGAGGAAGTGCCTAACGCCAGAACCCCGGGTCGCTCCGTCAGCACCTCGTTCGGACCTGCAGTCAGTCCAGGACCGCCCGCCCTCCCCGGCGCCGGCTCCGCGAGACGAATGCATCAGACGACGGGCCGCCCGCATTCCCAAGCCCACCTGGAGCCCTACGGGGATCCCGTGAACTTCAAGGAGGCACAAGATGCGGAACCACCGACTCTTTGGCGTTGTCATCGCCGTGCTGCTCGGCACGAGTTTTCTGCACCAGTCGCCGAGTTCTCCTCAAGCTGTCCATCCTCAAGCTGTCCATCATCAAGCTGTCCATCATCGAAGCGACCAGGTACTGGTCGCCGGGAGCCACCTCGGTGGCACCGATATCCAACTGACGTCGGCGGCGTTGCCCGCCGACACGGAGCCCGCGCCGGCGGCGATGCCTGCCGATGCGAAAACCACGTCCCTCGCCTTGGGCGAGGGGCTCCCCGTCGACATGCTGCGACCAGTGCCGCTCGGCACCGTCGATCTGGCCTCTGCGGCCGTGCCGGCGGCGCTACAGGCGTCTGCGGCCGAGGGCGACGAGTCGCACAACGGCCTGCTGCGTCCGGCCGGGACGCGCTTCGTGAAGCTCGTCTACGCCTGGATGGCGTACGAGGCGGCCCACCCGCCGCCCCCCCCGCCACCACCGCCGGCCCCCAAGCCGGCTCCGAAACCGGCTCCGAAACCTGCCCCGGTCGTACACCCCGCCGCGGTCGCCGCGCCCGTGGTGGCTCCGGCCACGAGTGCCGCCAGCGGCGGCGTGTGGGCCGCCCTACGTAACTGCGAGTCGGGGGGCAAGTACTCCGAGAACACCGGGAACGGCTACTACGGCGCCTACCAATTCAGCCCGGCGACGTGGCACGGCCTGGGGTACCCCGGTCTGCCGTCGGACGCCGCGCCCGCCGTCCAGGACCGTGCCGCCCAGCAGCTCCAGGCGCGCAGCGGCTGGGGCCAGTGGCCGGGGTGCTCACGCAAGCTCGGGCTGTGAGGCACCTGTCACACCGGACCAGGCCCGGGTAACGTCGTAGTCGTGGCGTCCGTGGGGGCCGGGGTCGGCACTGCCAAGTCTGTTCCCAGTCCGGCGCGCCCCGCGCCGGGCGCGGACCCCGACCGCCTGGGCGACGGGGAGGGGCCTGACGCAGCGCCCGACCCGGGCTCGGCCGCCTCGGCGGTCGAGGGGTTCGTGACGTCGCCCCCCATTTCGTGGGTGACCGGGCTCTTCGAGCGGCGCCCGTTCGAAGTGGGCACGTTCGAGGTGGAAGGGCTCCGGCTGCACTATGAGCGGCACGGCGAGGGGTCGCGGGTGCTCGTGTTCCTTCACGGCCTGTTGTTCGACAACCAGCTCAGCCGGCGCTTGGCCGCCGATCTCGCCGAACGGGGTTTCCAGGTCGTCCTCCTCGACCTGCCGGGCCACGGCCTGTCGGACAAGCCCCGGCACGCCTCGGTCCACCGCATGGATTCCTACGCACGCCACGTCGTGGCACTCCTCGACGAGCTCGGCATCGACGAGGCCGTCGTGGGGGGTGTCTCGCTCGGGGCCAACGTCAGCCTCCAGGTGGCGGTGCAGGCGCCGGCGCGGGTCCGGGGACTGCTCATCGAGATGCCCGTCCTCGAGTGGGCCGTGCCCGGGGCGGCGGTGGTGTTCCTCCCGATCCTGCTCGGCGTGCACTATGCCGCTCCGGTCGCCCGGCTGGTGGCGTCACTGGCGCGCCGCGTGCCGAGGACGACCGTGGCCCCGCTCGACAGCGTCGTCGCCATGCTCAGCGCCGAGCCCGAGGAGATCGCGGCGGTGCTGCACGGGATGCTCGTCGGTCCGATCACCCCGACCTACGAGGCACGGCGGGCCATCGAAGTCCCCGCGCTCGTGATCGGGCACAAGATCGACTTCATCCACCCCTTCACCGACGCCGATCACCTCACTCGCCAGCTCCAGCACGCTCGGCTCATCGAGGCCCGGTCCATCTTCGAGCTGCGCCTCGCGCCGGACCGGCTCACGGCGGAGATCGCCGGGTTCCTCGACGACACGTGGGGCGACACCGAGCCCCGGGCACTCGAGTCGGCCTGAGCCGGCGCTCGCCGCCAGCCCGGCGGAGGTTCAGCGCCGGGGCGCCCAGGCGTCGGGGTCCTCGGTCAGCTTGGCAATGGAGCGAGGAAGGCGCCCGGCCACGACGTCTTCGAGGTTGACCCGCTCGAGCACGTTGCGCAGGCTGGCGCGGACCGCCACCCAGACGTCTTGGAGGTGCTCGGCCGCACCGTCATAGTGGGCCGCCTCGGGTCGCAGGCCGCGTACCTCGGCCAGCGGGCCGTCGAGGGCGCGCATGACGTCGGCCACACTGATCTCCTTGGCCGGACGGGCCAGCCGGTAGCCGCCCTCAGATCCACGCTGGCTGGCGACGATGCCGGCTCGGCGCAGCTCGATCAGGATCGCTCCCAGGAACCGGGCCGGAAGGCCCTGGTCCTGGGCCAGGGACTCGGCGGTGGCAGGGTCCTTGCGATCGGCGAGGGCGAGCAGGGCCCGCATGCCGTAGTCAACCTTGGCCGGAATATGCACGGACCGGATTCTGCCTGCCCCGAGGGCCCGACGCCTACCTCCAGGCGCCGAGGCGGCTGGACGACCCCCCGGAAGCGACCTAGTATTCCTATGTAATCGATGCATTAAGTTGACGGGTGGAGACCGGCAGGGCCGGCCCCCGCGTCGCCTGGGAGAGGAGAGCCCGTGCACCACGGTGCTGCGTCACGTCGAGCCCGAGACCACCATGCCGGACGCGTCGGCCGGCACGGCCCGGTGTCGCGAGTGACGACCCTGATCCTCGGGCTGGCGGCGGTGGCACTGGTCGCCGCGGCGTGCAGCTCGTCGACCCCCTCGGCCGCGAAGAAGAAGGCGAACAAGCCCCTCGCCACCACCACGACGACGACCACGGCGGCCGCGGCGACGACGACCACGGCGGCCGCTCCCACCGCGACGACCGCGGCGCCCATCGCGCACGCGGCGACTCCCGCCACCACCGCACCGAAGGCGAACCCGAGCGCGTGCTCGACCACGGGCGGGCCCTTGAATGCCACCTGTGACACGCAGTCGCCCGCCTTCAAGCTCTCGGGTGCGGGGGCCAACTCCATCCAGCCCTTCTTCACGCGCGTCTTCTACTACTACAGCCAGGCGAACAAGGGCGTGAGCGTCAACTACTCCCCCGCCGGCAGCAGCGTGGGCGTCACCGACATCCAGCAGAACACGGTGAACTTCGGCGACTCCGAGATCCCCATCCCGACACCGGCCACGGGGACCGGGGGCGCCATCCTGCAGGTTCCGGTCGACCTCGGGGGCGTGGCGCTGAGCTACAACCTGCCGGGCGTGTCGGGTGGCCTCAAGCTCGACGGGCCCACGTTGGCGGGGATCTTCCTGGGCAAGATCACGTCGTGGAACGACCCGGCCATCGCCGCGCTCAACCCGGGCGTGAGCCTCCCGTCCACCACGATCGTCCCGGTGCACCGGGCCGACTCGTCGGGGCCGGGCTACGACCTCGACCAGTACCTCATCGACACCGGCGGCTCGACCTGGACGACCTCCAAGGCGGGGACGACACCCTCGACCAAGTGGCCGATCACGACGGTCGGCGTGGGCGAGCAGCTCAACACCGGGGTGGCCGGGTTCATCCAGCAGACGCCCGGTGCCATCGGCTACGTCGAGTACGCGTACTCGCTGCAGGCCAGCTTCACCAACGCCGCGCTCAAGAACGCGGCGGGGAGCTTCGTGAAGCCGTCGCAGTCGAGCATCGCCGCCGCGGGTGCGCAGGCGACGAACCTGAGCGCGGCCAACTTCAACATCGTCAACGGCGCGGGTGCCGCGACGTACCCGCTCGCCAACTTCAGTTGGACGCTCATCTACCAGAAGCAGCCCAACACCACCCAGGGGGTCGTGCTGGGCAAGCTGTTCGACTGGGTCACGACGACCGGCCAGCAGCAGGCCGCGGCGCTCGGGTACTCGCCGCTGCCGGCGAACGTGGTGGCGGTCGCGCATCAGACGCTGTTGACCCTGCAGAACTCGGCGGGCAAGCCTCTGTTCACCTCGTGATCGAAGTCGGAACCCCCTAGGGTCGGGCGGCCATGAGTTCGACGCTGCTCGAGGAGGTCCCGCCTCCGCGGCTGACGCCCGTCGTCGGGGTCAAAGAGGGTCTGCGCCGGCGGGGGGAGCGGCCGGGCGGCCGTTCCTACGCGCTGTTGCGGTGGACCGGCGCCACGATCTTCGCCGTCATCGTCGTCGGGTTGGTCGTGAGCCTCGTGGCCGGCGCCAGCCAGGCGTTCGCCCATTCCGGGCTCAGCTTTCTGTGGTCGGGGACCTACAGCGCCACCAAGGACGTCTACCCCACGGGCATCTTCATCGTGGGGACGCTCATCACCACCGCGGTGGCGATCTTCCTGGCCGTGCCCATCGGCGTGGCGTCCGCCGCGTTCTTGTCCGAGCTCTCGCCCAAGTGGCTGGCGGGCCCGCTGTCGGTCGCCATCGACCTCATCGCCGCGGTCCCGAGCATCGTCGTGGGCCTGTGGGGCCTCCTCGTGCTGTCGCCGGTGTTCGCGCATCATGTCGAGCCCTTCTTGAAGAAGATCCCGGGGCTCGAGTGGTTCTTCCACGGACCGGCCTACGGGCCGAGCATGCTGTTGGCCGGGACCGTGCTGGCGGTGATGATCCTCCCCACCATTGTGGCGCTGTCGCGCACCGCGCTGCGCGGTGTGGCCAACGAGGACCGAGAAGCGGCCCGCGCACTCGGCGCCACGCGCTGGCAGGTGGTGCGGACGGCGGTGGTGCCCGGGGCGCGTACCGGGATCGAGGCGGCGGTGATCCTGGCCATGGGCCGGGCCCTGGGCGAGACCATCGCCGTGGCCATGGTGATCGGGAACAACTACGCGCTCCCCCATTCACTGCTCGCGCCGGGCGCCACGCTCGGGTCCGCCGTCATCAACAACTTCGGCGAGGCCAGTCCGGGGCTCGACCGAAGTTCGATCATCGGCCTCGTGGTGGTGTTGGTCGCCATCACCGCCCTCGTCAACGTCGGAGGGCAGCTCCTGTTGCGCCGGAGGCAGCGAGCCAGGGGAACCGCGTCGTGAGCGTCACCGCCGTGCCCGGCGACGCCGGCGCGCTGACCGATCGCATCGGGGCGCGGCGTGAGCTCGTCCGGCGCTCGGCCCGACGCTCACTGGCGCGACGCCGGATCATCGGGCGTATCGCCATCGTGTTGTGCGTCGTGGCGGTGGCCATCTCGCTCACGCCGCTCGTGGCGCTGGTGGCCTACACCGTCAGCCGCGGCGCCAAGGCACTGTCGTGGGCCTTTCTCACCCACGTGCCAACGCCACCGGGGATCCCGGGCGGAGGCATCTCGAGCGCCATCGTGGGATCGGTCATCATCGTGGGGCTGGGGGTCGTCATCGCCGTGCCCGTCGGCACGATGTGCGCGTTGTTCCTCGTCGAGCGGCGGGGCCGCCTGGCGGGCGGGGTGCGGTTCTCGGCCGACGTGCTCGCGGGGGTGCCGTCGATCGCGATGGGGATCTTCATCTTCACCGTGTTCGTCGGGCCGCACGTGTTGAGCTACTCCGGGCTCCTCGGGAGCTTCGCCCTGGCCGTGCTCATGCTGCCCATCGTCATCCGGGCCAGCGAGGCGGCCATGCGCGCCGTGCCGGTCGACCTGTGGGAAGCCGGCCTCGCCCTCGGGGTGCGGCGCTCTCGCGTGGTGCGGTCGGTGGTCCTGCGCAACGCGCTGCCCGGCCTCGTCACCGGGAACCTGCTGGCGGTGGCCCGGGCGGTGGGCGAGACCGCACCGCTGCTGTTCGTGGTCCTCGGCGCCACGCAGCTCGTGACCAACCCCCTGCAGCCCATGGGCGCGTTGTCGTTGACGATCTACACCAACGGGACCCAGCCCTACTCCGCCGCCCAGGTGATCGCGTGGGGCACGGCCCTGGTGCTGCTGTTCCTCGTCCTCGTGCTCAGCATCGTGGCCCGGGTCGTCTCGGCCCGGCTCAACCGCCAGGCCCGGTGACGGGGCCGATTTCGATGAGACCCCGTAGGATGGACAGACCCGTGCGAGCCCGGAGATGACCATCGAGATCACGAGCAACGTCGAGACATCGCCCGGCTCCGGGCCCGGGGAGAGCCCACCGGGCGCGGCCCCGAGCCCGACCGCGGCGGTTTCGCTGCGCGGCGTCGACGTCACCTTCGGCAAGCACCGGGTGGTGCGCGACGTCACGCTCGATCTGGTGCGCCACCGCGTCACGGCCCTGGTGGGCCCGTCGGGATGCGGAAAGACGACCATCCTCCGGGCCATCAACCGGCTGCACGACGACACCGGTGGCAAGGTAACGGGGCAGGTGCTCGTGGGCGACCTCGACGTGTACGCCCGCGACACCCAGGCCGAGTTGGTGCGGAGCCGGGTGGGCATGGTCTTCCAGCGGCCCAACCCCTTCCCCACCATGAGCATCTACGACAACGTGGTGGCGGGGCTGCGGCTCAACGGGGTGCGGTCCAAGTCCGTCCTACGCGAGGCGGCCGAGGCCGCGCTGCACCACGCCGCGTTGTGGGACCTGGTCAAGGACAGGCTCCAGTCGCCGGCGGTGAAGCTGTCGGGCGGGCAGCAACAACGGTTGTGCATCGCCCGGGCGCTCGCGGTCGAGCCCGAGGTGCTGCTCATGGACGAGCCGTGCTCGTCGCTCGACCCCATCGCCACGGCCAAGATCGAGGAGCTGATCGAGCACCTCGCCACCGACGTCACCATCGGCCTGGTCACCCACAACATGTTCCAGGCCAAGCGGGTGTCGGACTATACGGCCTTCTTCCTCTTGGGCGAGGACCGGGCCACGGGCGAGCTCGTCGAGTACGGCGACACCAAGACGATCTTCGACTCGCCCCGCGACCCGCGCACGAGGGCCTACGTGTCGGGCGAGGTGGGCTGAGCCGCCACTCAGGGCGTGACGGCCAGGCCCACCACGGTGACCGGCGCGGTCGGCGTCACGCCGCCGGTGGCGAGGGCAGCCGGGAGCGAGCCGAAGTACGACGCGTCGCCGAAGGTGAAGATGCCGCCGTCGGACCCCACGAGCCAGTAGCCCTTGGCGTCGGGGGTGGCCACGATGCCCACGACCGGCGCGCTTGGCACCACGCCGGTGGTGAGGGTGGACCCGAAGAACCCGGCGTCACCGAAGCGCGACACGGCCCCGTCGTTCTGGACGACCCAGTAGCCACCACCGTCGGGTGTGGCCGCCATCCCCACGATGGGCGAGGGGGCGGGGGTCCCGAGGAGAGACGGCACGTTGCCGAAGTAGCCGGCGTCGCCGAAGGCGAAGACCCCGCCGTCCGCGCCCACGAGCCAGTAACCCTTGCCGGTGGAGGTGGCGACGATGCCCACGATGGGCGCGGCCGGCGTCAGGTGCAGCGACTGCAGCGACCCGTAGAAGCCGGCGTCGCCGAAGGCGAAGACCCCGCCGTCCGCGCCCACGAGCCAGTAGCCCTTGCCGGTGGAGGTGGCGACGATGCCCACGATGGGCGCGGCCAACTTGTGGGTGATCACGGCCGGCACCGAGCCGAAGAAGCCGGCGTCGCCGTAGGTGAAGATGCCGCCGTCCGCCCCGGTCAACCAGTAGCCCTTGCCGGTGGGCGTCTCTGCCATGCCGGCGACGGGCGAGCCCAGCGTCAGCCCCGACGCGGCCGGGGACCCGTACAGCATCGCCCCGCCGAACCCGAAGACCCCGCCGTTGGTGCCGACGACGTAGTAGCCGGTCGGAGCAGGCGTGGCCGCCGACGCGGGAAGGGACGAGGCCCCCGTGATCAGGGCCGATGCCACCACCGCGGCGAGGCCTGCCATGCACCAGCGCGCTGCTCTCGTGGCGCCACGCCGTGCGCTGTGGGTCATCCCCGGACCGTGCTCGGGCACCGGCCGCTCCTCTCGTGTGTCGGTGGCGCTGTCGGGCGACAGCGCCATGGCGGTGACTGTAGCCACCAAATCACCTGTATTTCTAGATTTACTCGAAAAGGGGTGTCAAGGGGGTCCGAGGCCGGCCCGGCAGAAAGGGGTTGCGCCGCGGCCGTAGGGGTTCGATGCTGATGACCGAAAGGCGATGGTGACACCGCCCGGACCCCGCGAGGAGGGTTCCTGGCCATGAGACTGGCTGAGACGCAGCGAGCGCCCGTCGAGGCGCACTTCACCGAGGGTGAGCTGGACCTCGAGCCCCCCGAGGAGCTGGCCATCGTGGAGCTCGGCGACGAGGCCATCCTGGAGGAGGAGCTCGACAACGAGGACCTCCTCGAGCAGGACGTGGACGAGGACACCTTGGAGGAATCGCTCGACGACCTCGTCCACGCCGGCGACGACGTCGACGAGAGGCTCGGCGGCGACAGCGGTGCCGGCCGTGCCCGCCCCGAGACCGACGACGAATTCGATGACGCCGAGGTCGAGGAGAGCCTCGACCTGGTCCTGCTCGACCGCCTGGCCCTGCTCGACGACGGCGAAGACGACGGCGAAGACGGCGACGACGTGGCCCGGGTGCACAGCGTGCTCGCCCAGGTGCACACCGACACCATCGACCTGGTGGAGGTGGCCCCGTGCGGGCCGCACGAGTTCGTGTGCCGGTCGTGCTTCTTGGTGCGCAGGCGAGCCCAGCTCGTCGACGCGCGGTCCATGAGCTGTCACGACTGCTCGACCTGAGCGTCCCGAGAGGCCCTGAGCGTCCCGAGAGGCCCTGAGCGTCCCGAGAGGCGCAGCTCGACGCGCGTCGACTACAACGTGCCGCCATGGACATCACGCCGCGGCCCGAGATGACGCCTGCGCCCCGTCATCGACGGACCATCGCCGTCACGGGATCGGGCTCGGGGATCGGCGCCGCGGTGACCCGGCGACTTGAGCGCAGTGGGCTGCGCGTGATCGGCGTCGACCTCCACGACGCCACGGTCACGGCGGATCTCTCGGGCCCCGACGGTCGCGCCACTGCGGTGGCGGCGGTGACCGAGCTCTCGGGCTCCCGGCTCGACGGCCTGGTGCTGTGTGCCGGGATCGGGCCCCAGGTAACGCCCACCGAGTCGATCGCGAGCGTCAACTTCTTCGGGGCGCTGGCCGTGCTCGACGGCATGTTGTCGCCGTTGACCGAGGGCGAAGCGCCCGCCGCGGTGGTCGTGTCGTCGAACTCGGCCGGCCTCACGCCTCCGAACGAAGAATTGCTCGGCCTCCTCCTCGACGGTGACGAGGACAAGGCCTGCGCCTGCGCCGCGGGACTCGATGGCGCCACGGTCTACGGCATGAGCAAGTTGGCGCTCACGCGTGCCATGCGCCGGCGGGTCGGCGCCTGGGGCAAGGCCGGCGTGCGGCTCAATGCGGTGGCCCCGGGCCCGGTGGACACCCCGCTCCTCGCCGGCGGCCTCGAGGACCCCGTGCTCGGACCGCTCATCGAGGCGCTGCCCGTGCCCATGGGACGCCGGGCCAACCCGGCCGAGATCGCAGCCGCCATCGGGTTCCTGCTCGACCCGGCCAACAGCTACGTCCACGGCTCGGTGCTCTTCGTCGACGGCGGGAGCGACGCGCTGTTCCGACCCGACAGCCTCTAAAGCGGCAGGGTCGCCGAGGCGACCCCGGACCAAGTCAGTCGTCGTCGGCCGGTCGGGCCCGGTCGCGCTTGCGAGCCGACTGGCGGCGCTTGTCGGTGAGGCGCCGGGCCCGGGCCGACGCCGAAGGCTTGGTGGCGACGCGGGGTCGCTCCACCCGGAGCCCATCGGCGAGGCGTGCCCGCAGGCGCTCGAGCGCGACCTCCCGATTGCGCATCTGCGAACGCTCGTCGCCCGACGCGGCGCGCACCGTCGGACCGAGTCGGTCGAGGAGCCGGGCTCGCTGGCGGGGGCCGAGGGACCGGGAGCCGGCCACGTCGAAGGACACTTCGGCCCGGGTGCTCGCCTTGTTGGCGTGCTGACCACCGGGGCCGCCGCTCGTGGTGAACCGCCACTCGAGCTCGTCGGCGGGGATCACGAGGCCGCGCGTGACACGCAACGCGCCGAGTGCGACGGGGCGCGGTTCAGGCGACGGGCTCGTCGGCAACGTGGTTCTCGAGCGTCCCGATGTGGTCGATCTCGATGCGGACGACGTCGCCGTGGACGAGCCAGCGGGGCGGGTCGAAGCCCGCCCCCACACCGGCCGGTGTGCCCGTAGAGATGATGTCACCGGGCTCGAGCGTGAACACCGTCGTGAGGTACTCGATCTGCTCCCAGCACGAGAAGATCATGTCGTCGGTGGACGCGTCCTGGCGCAGGTCGTCGTTGACCCAGGTACGCAGACCGAGCCGGTGCGGGTCCTCGATCTCGTCGGCGGTGACGATCCACGGCCCCGTCGGCCCGTGGGTGTCGAAGGACTTGCCCAGGGTCCACGTGGGGGTGCGGTACTGCCAGTCGCGCACGCTCACGTCGTTGACGATGGTGTAGCCCGCCACCACGGCGGGCGCGTCGGCGCTGCGCACGTGGCGACAGCGGCGCCCGATGACCATGGCCAGCTCGCCCTCGTAGTCCACCTGGGGCGACACGGCGGGGATCTCGATGGCGTCGCCGGGCCCGATCACACAGGTGCGTTGCTTGTTGAACCACACCTGATGTTCGGGCCGCGTCGCCCCGGTCTCGGCCACGTGGGCGGCGTAGTTGAGGCCGATGCCGAGCACCTTGGCCGGGCGCGGCACCGGGGGGCGCAGGCGAACCTGCGCCAGGGCCAGTCGCCGGGCGCTCGACGTCGCGGCCGCCTCGGCCCGCTCCATGGCGGCGGGCCCGTCCACCAGGAACTCGGTCATGTCGCCGGGCAGCCCCACCGAAGGATCGGTGAGGTCGACCACGTCCTCGCCCACCACGACGCCGGTGCGGACGACGGCAAGGTCGTCGGGTTCCACGAAGCTCACGAGCCGCATGCCCGTACGGTAGCCACAAGCTGATAAGAGAAAACGGACTGATAAGAAAACGGACTGACAAGAGGAAACAGAGCGCGCCCGAGGACGTCGGCTGCGCCGAGAGGGAGACGAGGACCGACATGAGCGAGAGCCTCGGGGGCAAGGTCGCCCTCGTGACCGGGTCATCGAGCGGCATCGGAGCGGCGACGGCCCGGTTGCTCGCGGCCGAAGGGGCGGCGGTGGTCGTGAACTCGGCGTCGTCGGTCGAGGCGGGACGAGCCCTGGCGGCGGAGCTCCCGGGCGCGAGCTACGTCCAGGCCGACATCGCGGACGCCGAGCAGGCGCGTGACCTCGTGGCTCAGTCGGTGTCGCACCACGGCCGGCTCGACATCCTCGTCAACAACGCCGGCACCACCCGGGTCATCGCCCACCCCGACCTCGAAGCCGCGTCGCCGGAGGTGTGGCGGCGCATCTTCGACGTGAACGTCATCGGCACCTGGCAGGTGACGGTGGCGGCGGTCCCCCACCTGCGCGCCGGGGGCGACGGGGTGGTCGTCAACGTGTCGTCGGTGGCGGGGCACACCACCCGAGGCAGCTCGATCCCCTACGCCACCTCCAAGGCGGCGGTGAGTCACATGACCGAGCTGCTCGCCAACGTGCTGGGGCCTGACATCAGGGTCAATGCCGTGGCGCCGGGGCTGGTGGACACCCCGTGGACCGAGGATTGGGACCTGGTGCGGGAATTCGTAAAGGCGCACGCACCCCTGCAGCGGTCGGGCACGCCCCAAGACATCGCACAAGTGATCCTCGGCCTGGTGGCAGCCCGCTACGTGACGGGTGAGATCGTGATGGTCGACGGCGGGCTCCACCTGCGCTGAGTGGCCCACGCGCCACCCCCTTGTCATGATGGCGGAGTGGCGCACTACGAAAAGCCGACTTCGGTCGACAAGGCGTTCAATGCCACGGTGGCATGGCTGACGCGCCGGGGTATCAGCGTGTGGGGCTCGCGGGTGCTGCGGGTCCGGGGCCGGAAGTCGGGCCAGTGGCGTAGCAACCCGGTGAACGTCCTCACCGTCGACGGGGCGCGTTACCTCGTCGCACCGCGAGGCGAGACCGAATGGGTGCGCAACTTCCGTGTGGCCGGTGAAGGCGAGCTCGTCCTGGGGCGCCGGGCGGAGCCGTTCCAGGCCGAGGAGCTCGGCGACGACGCCAAGGTGGAGGTGCTGCGCGCCTATCTCCGGCGCTGGAAGTTCGAAGTGGGCAAGTTCTTCGGTGGCGTCTCCGCCGACTCCTCCGACGACGAGCTGCGGCGCATCGCGCCGGAGCACCCCGTGTTCCACATCACCACACCGACCGCGCGGTAGAGGGGCACAGGAGCACGCCATGCACGTCGACATCTGGTTGCCCACCGCCAACCCGTTCTGCACCCCCGAGTACCTCGCCGTCGTCGCCCGCGAGGCCGAGGCGCGCGGGGTGCACGGCATCTGGGTGGGCGAGCACGTGGTGACCTTCGAGGACTACGCCTCGAAGTACCCGTACGCGGAGGACGGCCAGGCGCCCATCCCCCCGGGCTCGGGCCTGCTGGAGCCGTTCACGACGCTGGCGTTCCTGGCCGGGATCACCACGTCGGTGCGGCTCGGGACCGCCATGTGCCTGTTGCCGCAACGCAACCCCGTCTACAGCGCCAAAGAGGTCGCGACGGTGGACTGGCTGTCGGGGGGACGGGTCGACCTCGGCGTGGGCGTGGGGTGGCTACGCGAGGAGTTCGAGGCCGTGGCGGTGCCGTGGGAGCGACGCGGAGCGCGCACCGACGAGTACCTCCAGGTCCTGCACACGCTGTGGTGCGACGACCCGTCGTCGTTCTCGGGAACCCACTACACGCTGCCGGCGTGCAACCTCCACCCCAAGCCCGTGCAGGATCCGCACCCGCCCATCCACATCGGCGGCGAGTCCGAGGCCGCCATGCGGCGCACGGCGCGGGTGGGCCAGGGGTGGCACACCTTCAACCGCACCCCGGCCGAGCTCCCTGAAGCACTCACCCACCTCGAGGCGCTGCTGGTCGAACACGGGCGGCGGCGCGCCGACATCACCGTCACGGTGTGCCCCTACTTCAAACCGCTCGACGCGCCGATCACCGAGCAGTACGCCGAGGTGGGCGCGG
Organism: uncultured Acidimicrobiales bacterium; assembly: GCA_963764205.1. Taxonomy (GTDB): domain Bacteria; phylum Actinomycetota; class Acidimicrobiia; order Acidimicrobiales; family UBA8190; genus Chersky-840. The sequence goes on along the minus strand of CAVXRN010000006.1, from coordinate 1,544,527 downwards.
ATGGCGTGGCGGCGCTGCTCTTCGCCATGTCGGCCGAGGACGTTCCTGCCGCCTTCGAGGCGTTGCAGCCCTGCATCGACCGGGCCAAGGCCTGCTGAGGGCCGACCGCCTCCTCACCTGGACCGATCGACGACCAGGATCCGGATCTCGTAAGTCACAGTGCTGTAGTTTTGCGTTCACTGCCGGTGAGGACTAGACGGGGGAATTGAGATGCAGGACCTGGATGACGATCCACGCGTCGGTCGCAGGCGACTCTCCGCCATCCAGGGTGAGCGAGGAGCTCCCACCGTGGCCACGCAGGACGCAGCAGTGGTTTCCGCCCAACAGCTCCTCAAGGTGGCGAGCGCACTGTCCGACGGTGCCGCCAAGCTGCACGCTCAGCTCCGCCACCTCGAACCGGCCGAGCGCGACGCGGTGTTGGATCTCGTGGCGGACCAGGTCACCGAGATCGTCACGTTGTGGGCCGACCTCGTGCGCAGTGTCGTGTCGAGCGACGACGCGCCGACCGTCGACGACACGCGCAGGGACGACGCGGCTGAGGCGCTGGGCCCCCGGAGTGCCACGCCTTTCGCAGCGCAACGCCAGACCCGGGGTGCAGGCGACCATCCCGCCCGCGTGCCGGCCGCCGAAGCCGTGCGCTCGGCGCCGGTGCAGGCCGAGCCCGAGCCGGCACGCCCGCAACCGGAACCCGCGTCCGCACCGGCACCGGCGCCGACCGTCCTGCGCCACATGCCGACCGATGCCGGGCGCGACTCGGACCGGCTGACCCGCGACGAGCTCACCGGGGTCCTCAACCGACAGGCGGGGTTCGCGGCGCTGTCGCGGGACATGGACCGCTGCCGGCGCAGCGGCGAGCGCTTCGTCCTCGGCTACCTGAACGTCGACAGGATGAAGGTGGTCAACGACACGCGAGGATCGCGCGCCGGAGACGAGATCCTGCGCAAGGTCACCGCCGCGCTGCGCGCCACCTTGCGGTCCTACGACGTGATCGCCCGCCTCGGCGGTGACGAGTTCCTCTTCTCGCTCCCGGGCTCGGACATCGCCACGGCCGAGCTGCGCTTCAAGGAGTTCGCCGTCATCTTGGCCGAGGAGGCTCCGGGCTCGACCGCCAGCGTCGGATTCGCCGACCTCCATCATCACGACAGCCTCGACGACCTGATCGCGGCGGCCGAGGCCGCCATGCTCAAGGGCCGGCGGGCCCGCCGGCGCGGCCGGTAACGGCGTCTTGGTGCCGCGTCGATCCCGAGCCACGCCATCGCCCCCTTCCGACGAGGACCCTGTCGCCCCGGCGGAGGGCGGGGGCGACGTGTCGGTCCACCACGACGGAGACGTGGCCGTCGTCACGCTGCGGCGCCCGCCGCACAACCTGCTGACCGAACCGGTGTTGCGTGCCCTGGCCGACGCGCTGGCAGGACTGGCGTCGGGTGCCCGGGCCGCGGTGGTGTGCTCGGAGGGTCGGTCGTTCTGCGCCGGCGCCGATTTCCGGTCCGGTGACGCCCCCGACCCCACCGAACACGGCAACTTCGAGGAGCGAACCGCAGCGTTCTACAAGCAGGCCGTGCGAATCTTCGAATCGCCGGTGCCGGTGGTGGCCGCCGTCCAGGGGGCGGCCATCGGGGCGGGATTCGGGCTCGCACTGGCATGCGACCTCTGCGTCGTGGGCGAGTTGGGCTGGTTCCAGGCCAACTTCGTCCGGCTCGGGATCCACCCCGGGTTCGCGCTGAGCATGACGTTGCCCCGTGTGGTGGGGCCCGGACGTGGCGCTGAGCTGTTGTTGACCGGTCGACGCGTCGTGGCGGCCGAAGCGGGGCGGATCGGCATCGCCCAGCGGGTGGTCCCCGACGGCGACGAGGTGAGTGTGGCGCAGGAGATGGCCGCGCTCATCGCGGCGGGCGCCCCGTTGGCGGTGTCGTCCACCCGCAAGACGTTGCGTCACGGCCTTGCCGACGCGGCCCGGGAGGCCATGCGGCACGAGCTGGCGGAGCAGACGGTCCTGGCGGGCACCGTCGACGCCGTCGAAGGCGTGAGCGCCATGCTCGAGGGCCGCGATCCTCGCTTCGAAGGGCGCTGACGGCCTCGATCAGGGGCTGACGGTCGCCCACGTGGCGGGCACGTCCGAGCCTCCCTCGGGGGTGACGCGCCGGCCGGTGGTGAACTCTCGCAACCCTTCCCCGTCGAGGGGGCCGACGAGAGCGACTGGAGTGCGGCACCATGGAGCCATGATCCTCGAACACGCGTGCCTCGATGTCATCGACGGGGAACAACGACGTTTCGAGGAGGTGTTCGAGCAGGCGCAGACGATCATCTCGTCCATGCCGGGGTTCCGGTCGTTGCGGCTGGACCGGTGCATTGAAACGCCCTCGCGCTACCTCCTCCTGGTGGAGTGGGACCGCTTGGAAGACCACACCGAAGGCTTCCGGGGTTCGCCGCAGTACCAGGAGTGGCGTCGGCTCCTCCACCACTTCTACGACCCGTTCCCGACCGTCGAGCACTACGCGCCGCTGGTCCGCCTCTGACGAGGTGGCTCCGAGAGCGTGGCGCAGGTGGACACGAGTGAAGAGAGCCTGCAGACTTCGTCACGAGGCGAGCCGTCCGACCGGCCAGAGTTGGCACCCGGGGGAATCATGTACAAGGCGATCGTGGTAGGCACCGACGGTTCGAATCGAGCCGCACACGCCATCGACCAGGCCCTCGGCCTGGCCAAGCTGACCGGAGCCACCCTCCACGTCGTCCACGTGGTTCGCACCGCCTCGGCGCCCATGATGGGCGTGGAGGGGGTCGATCATGCCGCGGTGGCGCAGGCGCACGCCGACCTCCGTGACGAGGGCGCGCTGATCTGCTCCAACGTGGTGGCCGAGGCGGGGCGCCAGGGCGTGGCGGTCGAGGCGCACAACGTCGAAGGTGACGCCGCCGATGTACTGATCGACGTGGCCAAAGCGGTGGACGCCGACCTCGTCGTGATCGGGAACAAGGGCATGAGCGGGATCAAGCGCTTCGTCCTCGGGAGCGTGCCCAACAAGGTGTCGCACCACTGCCCGTGCAACCTGCTGATCGTGAACACCGACGACGCTTGAGTCGGTGACGGCGTTCAGCTGGCGCGGTACTCGGCCATGACCTCGGTGGCGAACTCCTCGACCCGGTCGCGCCCTTCGGCCGGCCAACCGCACACGAGGTAGCCGATCCCGGCGTCGCGCATCGCCGCCACGGCCCGCCGGACGTCGTCCCAGGGCTCGGAGAGCGAGACCGACGAGGCGCGCAGGATGGAGGTGGGATCGCGCCCCGCCGCCTCGGCCAGGACGTCGATCTCCACCGAGAGTGCGCTGAGCTGCTCGGGCTCGCCCCAGGTATGCCACACGTCGGCGAACCGGGCCACGAGCGGGAGCGTGCGGCGGCGACCCGACCCTCCGATCCAGATGGGCGGGTGCGGTCGCTGCACCGGCACGGGACGCATCTGGGCCGACTCGAGGCCGAACTCCTTGCCCTGGTAGGACACCACGTCGCCGGTGAAGAGCCGCGTGGAGCATCTCGAGCTCGTCCTCCAACCGGTCGAAGCGACGCGCCGTGGACGGGAACTCCAACCCGAGCTGGCGGTGCTCGGCGTCGTACCACGCCGCGCCCAGGGCCAGCTCGAGCCGACCACCACTGGCATGGTCCACCGTCACCGCTTCGGCGGCCAGGACCGAAGGATGCCGGTACGTCACGCCCGTCACGAGCAGCCCGAGGCGGATCGTTCTGGTGGCCGTGGACAGCGCCGCCAGGGTCGTCATCCCTTCGAAGCAGTTCCCCGGCTCATCGCCATACATGGGGACGAAGTGGTCGAAACCCCAGGCGCCGTCGAACCCCAGCTCCTCGGCCAAGCGAACGCGGGCGACGATCTCGGCGAACTCCATCCGTTGCTGGGCGACGTCGATGCCGAAGCGCATGGCGCGCGAGCGTACCGGCGTCGCCGGCGCGGAGCCCGGGGCGTCTTACTGCGCGGCCGCGGGCCCGTCGCCGGGTCCGGTGCCGCCCGCATACCCGGGGTTGGCCACCGCCAGCTTGTCGGCCACGGTGCTCCGGACCGCGGCGCGCACCTCCTCGGCGCGGGCGTCGAGCGCACCGGAGCGGATGGCCGCGGCGAGCTCCGCGTCACTGTGCACTCCGAGCGCTTCGAGGCGCGCCTCGTGCGCGACGGCGTGCTCGGGCCCGAGGACGAGCTCCCGGGCCACCATGGCGACCACGTTGGAGGCCACTCTGACGTGGAAGCGGACCCTGCCCTCGGTGGCAGCCAGCACGTCGGACTCGAGGAACTCGCGCACGGCGTCGAGGAGCTCGACCGCCGACGGGACGTCGTGGGGTGGCCACCCCCCGGGCGTCGCGGCGGGCCCTTCGTCGAGGCCCGCCGGTGGCTCGGGCAAGCCTGCTCCCCCACCACTCATGGAAGGAGCTCCAGAAGATCCCACTCGACCTCGCACACGCGCCGGCCGATGGCGGCCAGCTCGACCGAGCGGACGGCCCCGCTCGTGTGGGTGAGCACCTGCACGATGCAGATGATGCCCCACCGCAGCGTCCCGAGGACCTGCCACCAATGCAGCGCGTCCGCATCGACGGCGATACCCCCCGCATCCTGGTATGCCGTCACCAATTGCTCGACGGTGCCGAACCCACCGACCGGCAACGGCGCCCCGAAGCGCCAGGCCTTGACGCACAGCCAACCCAGGTCTTCGAGAGGGTCGCCCCGGTGGGCGAGCTCCCAGTCCAAGACGGCCCGGATCCCGTCGGGGCCGACGATCAGATTGCCGTTGCGAAAGTCACCGTGCACCACCGACTCGGCCGAGCGTGCCGGACGCGTCTCGGCCAACCACCGGAGCCCGAGCTCGAAGGCGGGGTGGGGCTGGCCCAGTCGGTCGAGGAGGCCTCGCAATTGCTCGAGGGGGTCGCCGCCGGGCAAGCCGGGGACTTCGAGCGGATCGATGCGGTGGATCGCCGCCAGCGCGCGGCCACACTGCTCGGCCAGGACGCGCCGCGCTCCGGCCAGGTCGTCCTCACGCAGGATCCGGCGCGCGATGGTCTCCCCCTCCACGAAGTCCATGATCATGAAGGTGCCCAGCTCCGGCTCCCCGTCCCCTGTCGCCACCACACGTGGCACGGGAACGTCGACGCGCGCCGCGGCCTGCAGGAGCGCGGCTTCGATTCGCAGTCCCGACATCGGTGCCCCGGGGGGATCGCGGCGCAACACGAAGCGGGCGCCGCTCCCGTCGGCCCGCCGGGCCGAGAAGCTCCACGTCTCTCGAGACGCCCCTCCGGGGAGCCGCCTCACGTCCTGCACCTCCAGAGGCGTCCCGAGCGCGCCGGCGAGGACGCTGCGCAGCTGTTGGGCGAGCTCGGACGTGTCCATGACGCGGACACTAACGACCGCGGTGGCGGCGCGCCGTTAGAGTCGCGGCGATGGGCGTCCGACTCGGTCCCGAAGACGAGTACATGCACGAGCTCGGTCCGGAGAGCAATTTCAACGAGTCCATGTACTTCAACGCTTATGACCCCGGCGCAAACCTGGGTGGGTTCTTCCGGCTGGGGAACCGGGCCAACGAGGGCAGGGGCGAGATGACCCTGTGCCTCTACCTGCCCGACGGGCGCGTGGCCTTCATGTTCCGCCGCCCCCCGGTCACGCACAACGACTCGTTCGACGCGGCGGGGATGCGATTCGAGGTGATCGAGCCGTTCGTGGAGCTCCGGGTGACGTACGAAGGAGCAGCCGTTCTCCTCAACGATCCGTTGCAGATGGTCGACCCCCGGCATGCCTTCTCGTCCAACCCCCACACCCGGTGCTCGGTGAGCCTCGAGTACCGGGGACGCTCCGCCATGTTCGGGGGCGAGCCCGAGGAGGCTCTCGAGCGCCCCGGTGAGGAGTTCGCCCGGGGACACTACGAACAGTTGGTGGAAGCAGCCGGCACCGTGCGGGTCGGCGACGAGCGGTTCGACCTCCACGGCTACGGCCTGCGCGACCACAGCTGGGGACCGCGCTACTGGCAGGCCCCGTGGTACTACCGGTGGCTCACGGGCAACGTGGGTGTGGACTTCGGTTTCATGGGGTCACGCATCGCCCGCCGGGACGGGCCGGGCACTCGCGGCGGATTCGTGTGGGACGGCGCGAAGCTGCACCTCTGCCACGACTTCACCATCCGCACCACGTGGGAGGGCGATGCTCGCTACCACCGCACCGTCGAAGCCGAGCTCGTGACCGACGCCCGGACGTGGGTGGTGCGCGGCTCGGTGCTCACACTCATCCCGCTACGCAACCGCCGGCCCGACCCCGAGGGCAACGAGCTCGTCACGCGGATCTCCGAAGGGCTCACGCGCTGGACCCTCGACGACGGGCGCATCGGCTACGGGCTGTCGGAGTACCTGGACCAGATGGTCGAGGGGTCACCGGTCGGCCTGGCCGAATAGGGCATGGACCGCGCCACCGTCGACATCTACGAGGAACGGGGCGGCGAATGGTCGGCGCACCACCCTCCTCTGCACCGGGCGCGGGCGCGCGCCTTCGGGCGAGGCGTCCCCGGTGGCGCGCCGCGCGTCGACCTCGGATGCGGGGCCGGTCGATACACGGCTGATCTGGGCGGCGTCGTCGTCGGCCTCGATGCCGCCCGTGCCATGCTCGAGCAGTGCCGGGACGCGGCACCGGGAGCGCTGCTCGTCCAGGCCGACCTCGAAGCGCTTCCGTTCGGCCGCGCCACGCTGCACGGCGCATGGGCGTACATGAGCTACCTCCACGTGCCGAGCGTCGGGCTCCCCGCCGCGTTGGCCGATCTGCACCGCACCCTCGTGGTGGGCGCCCCGTTGGAGATGCGGGTGCTCCTGGGCGACTACGAGGGCAGTGCGCTCGCCGCCGATCGCATCGGAGGCCGGTTCTTCGCGGCATGGACACCCGAGCGGTTGGGCGACGTCCTTGTGGGGGCGGGATTCGACGTCGGGGAGATCGAGGTGGACGGCGACTATGTGCGCGCCACGGCCAGCCGGGCTCGCACGCTCCCCGACGTGGTGGGGCCGGGGATGCGCCTCCTCGTCGTCGGTCTGAATCCCAGCGTCTACTCCGCCGACGTCGGCGTGGGCTACGCCCGACCCGGCAATCGCTTCTGGCCCGCCGCGCTCGGCGCCGGCCTGGTGACGCGCGACCGCGACCCGGCCCACGCCCTGGCCGCCCACGGGGTCGGCATGACCGACGTGGTCAAGCGGGCGACGTCGAATGCGGCCGCCCTCTCCTCCGAGGACTACCGGACCGGCATGCAGCGCATCGAACGCCTGGTCCGGTGGCTCGAGCCCGGTGCGGTGTGTTTCGTCGGCCTCACCGGGTGGCGCCAGGCCGTGGACCGCAGCGCCGCCGCGGGCCTCCAGCCGCACGGGATCGGCGGTCGGCCCGTCTACGTCATGCCGTCGACGAGCGGGGTGAACGCGCATGCTCGTCTTGCTGAACTCGTCGAGCATTTCCACGCGGCGCGCTCACTGGGAGCGGACGCCTGACGACGGTGTGCTCTCGGCCTCGCTGCACCATCGCCACCGTGACCCGATGAGCAACCACGTGCAGTGCGGTTGTTCACGCGGTGCGTCGATCGCGTCGCAATGATCCACCAAATTCCAATGCTTGCCCGGTAACGTCGTGCTCCGTGGTGACCGGCCGCGACGCGCATGCCGGCGGGCCCGAGGGGGACACGACCATCGACGAATCCTCCGCAACTCCACGCATGCACGACTCCCGACGTTCGACGTCACAGCGGGCCGCGCTCGCGCCTCGACCTCTGCTCCGGCCCGGTGCCGATGAGGACGAGGCGTCGACGTCGGTCTACGCGCAACATGTCGACCCCGTCTTCGGTCGGCGCTTCGCCGAACGGACACTCGACCTCCTCGTCGTCGTGCGTGGTGCCCGGGTGCTCGAGGTCGGCTGCGGGACGGGCATCTTCGCCCGGATGGCCGCCCACGTCGTCGGCCCGGCCGGCAAGGTGGTCGGGATCGACCCGTCTCGTGCCGCAGTGGCGGCAGCCCGACGCATCGACATCACGAGCATCGTGGAGTGGCGGAACTGGAATGACTCCCCGCTGCCGTTCGACGACGCCAGCTTCGACGTGGTGGTGAGCCAGCACTCGTTACACCGGTTCAACGACCCCGACGCCGTACTCGACGACATGCGGCGGGTGCTGGCCCCGGGCGGTCGGCTAGGCGTCATGACGTGGGGGCCGATCGAGGAGAACCCGATCTTCGCGGTCGAGCTCGACGCCATCATCAAGTCCGGGCTCGACCAGTCCGGTGTGGTCGAGGTACTCCTCGACGCGTTCGCATACCACCGTACCGACGACCTGCGCGCGTTGGTCCAAGGGGCGGGGTTCACCGACGTGTCGTGCCGGACCGTGCGCATGTTGGCTGCGTTGCCGCGCGTGTCACAGTGGGTCCGCGTGTACCCCTCGCTCCCGCCGCTGTCGCAGGCGTGGCGTGATTGCAGCCAACAAGCCCGCATCCAGTTCCTGGCCCGTGCCACCGAGCTCCTGCGACCCTTCGAGCACGACGGGGTGCTGCGGGTGCAGGCGTCGTCGCGCCTCGTGATCGCGCGCGCACCTTTTGGTTGACACCGGCTCGCTCGACACCGGCAGCCCGCCCCGGAAGCCGGGCAGGCCGGGCGTAGGCTGATCCGGTGCCGGACGACAGCCACGGACCTCCGGAGGCGGGCATGGCGTCCTCACCGGCCCCCTCACCTTCGGTGCCCGGATACCCGCCCCCCCAGGTCTCTGCGCCCCCCCAGCCCCCGGCACCGGGCCCGCCGGGCCCCCCCGGCGACCCGGTCGACCTCGGCCGCCGGCGGACCCGACGCATCGCCGTGGCCGTGGGACTCGCCGTGGTGGTCCTGGTGGCGGCGGGCGTGTACCTCATCGCCACCGCGAGCTCGACCTCGAGCCCGGAGACGACGGCCTCCCCTGCCGCACTCCGCCTGGCGCGCAGCGCCGAGAAGTCGACGATCGACGGTGGGTCGTTCCACTACGTCTCCGCCTTCACCTCGGGGGGCCAGACCCAGACCACCGTCGGCGATGCCGGGGCCGACTCGGGCAAGCAGGTCATCACCATCGGCCCCGACACCTTCACCGTGCTCGTGATCGGCGGGGCCTGCTATTTCCAGGGTGACGCCAAGCAGCTCGAGGACCAGCTGGGCCTGCCGGCCTCGATCGCCGCTGCCCACGCGGGCCAGTGGATCTCGCTTTCCCCCGGCGACCTCCCCTACCAATCGGTCTACGTGGCGGTCACCACCAACTCGGCCCTCCACTCCAACGTCGCCTTCGCGCCCCACGAGGTGACCGGGACGACGAGACGGGCCGGGTACCGCGTCCTCGCGATCACGGGCCCGATGACCAACGTGGTCATCGGCGGGGAGACCCAACGCGCCAGGGGCACCGCCACCCTCTACGTCACCACGTCGCTCCCGCACCTCCCTGTCGAGTACACCCAGAACGGCAAAATCGACAAAGTGCAGAGCACGTTGGTCATGACCTTCAGCCGCTGGGGCGAGATCGTCAATGTCACCGCGCCCCAGGGCGCCGTGCCCTACGCCTCGCTGGGGACCGGCACCGAGACCCCCCCGACCACGAGCCCACCGGTGCTCACCTCGGCCCGCTGAGCGGAGTCCGTCGCGGCGCTCTGGTACTGCGACGCTCTGGTACTGGGCTCGCTCAGGTGCTGCGGCGGTAGCGCCACACCGCCATGGGGGCCATGACCGCCAGGATCCCCACACACCAGATAAGCGCCACGAACACGTGGCCCGCGGGGCTCCCCGGGATGTACTTCTCCCCCAGCATGAGGGATCGCTCCGCGATGATCACGGCGCCGATGGGCTGGTTGGTGGCGAACCACTGGAGCCACCCGGGCATGGAGCTGACCGGCACGAAAGCGGGCGAGGCGAAGATGAGCGGGAAGAGGATGGGGAAGGCGATGACCTGCGCGGTCTCGCTGTTCGATGCCACCAGACCGACGACAGCGAACCCCCACAGCAGTGCGTACGCGAAGAACAGCACCAACAAGCACGCCCCGATGAACCCGAGAGCCCCGTTGGGGAAACTGAAGCCCACGAGCGCACCGACCGCCGTCATGAGCACCACCACGAACACGTTGCGGACGAGGTCGGCCGTCGTGCGGCCGGCCAGTACCGCCGAACGGGCCATGGGGAGCGCCCGGAACCGCTCGATGAGGCCCTTGTGCAGGTCCTCGGCCAACCCGACCGAGGTGCCGATGCCCCCGAAGGCCACGCTCTGGACGAAGATCCCCGCCATCAGGAAGTCGATGTAGGGGAGCCCGGGGATGGCCTGGATCGCCCCCCCGAACACGAACCGGAACAGCAGCACGAACATGATGGGCTGCAAAGTGGAGAAGAACAGTGACTCCGGGATGCGCGTGTAGGCGATCAGGTTCCGCCTGGTGAGGGTCAGGGTGTCGGCGACGGCCCAGCCCAGGCGCGACGCGCCATGGGGCAGGGCCGGGCTCACCACCGGGGCGACTCCGGACGGGGGGTTGACCGCGGTGGTCGTCGCGCTCATCGGGGACCTCCGTCACTCGTCGTCCCCGCCGTGGCCGGCGCCGGCCGTCGACCCTCGGTCGGGGTGCTCGTCTTGTCGTCATCGGCTTCGGTCCGCTTGCCCGTCAGCGCCAGGAACACGTCGTCGAGGCTGGGCTCGCGGATGCGGAACGTGGTGGGGATCAGGTGGTGCTGGTCGAGCAGGCGCAGCACGTCCATGGCCACCCGGGGCCCGTCGTCGACGGGGAGCTCGACCACGGTCCCGGTCACCGTGGGGCTCTTGGCCGTGACCGAGCTCAGGATGCCTGCGGCCTGTCGGGCCAGCTCCGCGTCGGCCAGCCCCACGTCGAGCACCGTGGCCCCCAGGTCGGCCTTGAGCTGCGCGGGCGCACCCTCGGCGATGACGCGGCCGTGGTCGACCACCGCGATCTGCCGGGCCAGGGTGTCGGCCTCCTCCAGGTACTGGGTGGTCAGCAACACGCTCGTGCCCTCGCCCACCAGCCGCTCGATCATGGCCCACAGGTCGACACGGCTCTGGGGGTCGAGCCCGGTGGTGGGCTCGTCCAGGAAGAGCACCCTGGGCCGGGCCACCAGGGCGGCCGCCACGTCGAGTCGACGACGCATGCCGCCGGAGTAGGTCTTGAGCGGGCGGTCCCCGGCGTCGGTCAGCCCGAACTGCTCGAGCAGCTCGACGGCCCGCGCGCTCACCACGGCGCGAGTCAGATGGTTGAGGCGTCCGACCATGGTGAGGTTCTCGCGGCCCGTGAGGTTCTCGTCCACCGCGGCGTACTGGCCGGCCAGCCCGATGAGCGTGCGGACGCGCTCGGCCTCCGCCACGACGTCGAACCCGAGGACGCTCCCGGCCCCGGAGTCGGGGGCGAGGATCGTGGTGAGGATGCGGACCGCCGTGGTCTTGCCCGCGCCGTTGGGCCCGAGCAAGCCGAAGATGGTCCCCTCCTCGACGGCGAAGCTCACGCCGTCGAGGGCGAGCACCTCTCCGCCGAACGTCTTCTTCAGATCGTGGGCCTCGATGGCGTTGGTCATGGGGCGCTTTCTCTCCGGAGCCTGCGATGGGCGACCCCGCGGGCTCGCGCCGCGGGCGGGGTCGACGACGACGTCACCGCGCCGCCGCATAGGTGCTGGGGCTCCTGAGCTTACGGGGCCGTCGTACCCCTCCGGACCAGGGCCGTCGTGTCGCGTGTGGTGGGGCCGGGGCCATCGCCGTGACCGGGCGAGGTGTCAGGCTCTCACAGGGCGATGACGCTGGCCTCGAGCGCGCTGCGTCGGGCCGCGTCCAGGACCTCGAGCGTCACCACGGCGTCAGCCGGATCGACGGGGGGAGCCGCTCCGTCGCGCAACGCACGCAGCACCCCCTGGTAGAACGCGGCCCAGTCCCCCGGTGTGCTCCGGACGGGCTCCTCGTCGGCGCCCCGCACGAGCCGTCCCCATCGCCCGGGGGGCACGGCCCCGAACCCCGCCTCGTCGGGACGACGCCCGGCCCGCAGCGCCTCCTCCTGGCCGTCGAGGTGTTCGACCACGTACGCCGCCTCGCTCCCGAGCACGCGCAGGCGTGGCCCGGGGGCCGCCGCCACCGCGCTCATCCATAGATGCGAGCGCGCCCCGGAGCGATGGTGCAACGCCACGAAGACGTCGTCGTCGGATCCGCCCCGCTGCGCCGCGACCTCGCCGTAGACGTGCGACACCGGGCCCAGGAGCAGGCGGGCCTGGTCCACGAGGTGCACGCCGAGGTCGAGGCGCACCCCTCCCCCGTCCTCGGTCGAGAGCTCCTCTCGCCACGCGCCGCTGACGCGATGGGGCCGCCACCGCTCGAAGCGCGACTCGAAGCGCCGCACCCGGCCCAGCGCGCCCTGTGCCACGAGACGCTGCAGCGTCAGGAACTCGGCGTCCCAACGTCGGTTGTGGAACACCGTCAACAGCACGCCGGCCGCGGCGGCGCGCTCGACCAGGGCGCGCGCCGGCGGCACGAGCGCCGCCATCGGCTTCTCGACCACCACACCGATCCCTGCGTCGATGGCCGCCGACGCCAACGGCACGTGGGTCCCCGTCGGGCTGGCCAGCACAACGAGATCATGCGCATCGGCGCGGGCCCACACCTCGTCGGGGCTCGGGACCACGCGGGCCGACGGAAAGTCGCGCCCAGCGCGCGCGGCGCGGTCGGGGTCGGCGGTGACGATCGTCGTGACCTCGAGGCCAGGTGTCGCGGCGAGCAACGGGCCGTGGAACACCGACCCCGCCAACCCGTAGCCGATCAGGCCGACCCGAAACCCCGGCACCGGACCGAGCCGTGCGCTACCGGTTGGTGGCGCCGCGCCTCGGTCCGGGCGCGAACCTCATCCTTCGGAGCTCCGGCGCGACAGGGCGTCGATGGTGACCGCGCCGATGAGCACGCCCCCGGTGACGATGAACTCCCACTCCACCTGCAACCCGAGGAGGTACATGCCGTTGTAGATCCCGCCGATCACCAGGCCGCCCAACACGCCATGGATGGCCTTTCCCTTTCCTCCGAACAACGAGGTGCCCCCGATGACCGCCGCGGCGACGGCATAGAGGACCAGCTGGCCGCCGTTGACGTTGTTGGATGCGCCGCCGAGGTACGAGAAGTAGAGCAATCCACCGATGCCGGCCGTGAACGCGCACAGGGCGAAGGCGACCGTGCGGATCATGGTGACGTTGACGCCGGCTCGACGCGCCGCCTCGGCGTTGCCGCCGATGGCGTACACGTAGCGTCCGTAGCGGGTGCGCTGCAAGAGGAACGTCCATGCGCCGAGCACGCCGAGGACGATGAAGATCGCCCACGGGACACCCTCGAGCGTGCCCACCGCCGCACGGTTGACGTTGCACACCGCCACCACGGCGATACCGACCGCGGCGATGAAGACGATCTTGATGATGGTGACCCCGATCGGTGGCGCCACCAGCCCGCTTCGCCGACGGCGCGTGTCGCGCAGAACGAGGCTCAGGCTCAGCCCGCCCACCAGCACCGCCATGACGATCCAGCTCTGCAGCGGGCTGATGTGGCCCCACATGAGGTTGTACAGCGCATGCAGGTTGGACGACGGGCCGGTCAGGCTGGGGTACCCCGAGAAGGGCCCGAACCCCAGGACGATAAGCAGGACCCCGTTGAAGATGAGCAGCCCGGCCAGCGTCACGATGAACGAGGGAAGCCGCAGACGGGTGATCAGCGTGCCCTGCGCCGCTCCGATGAGAGCACAGGCCGCAAGGGCGACGGCGATGGCCGCCCACCACGGCCAGTTGGTCGTCGTGGGCTGGACGAGTTGGATGGCGATGACCCCGCCGACGGGGCCGACGTAGCCGATGGACAGGTCGATCTCACCCAGCAGCAGCGCGAAGATCTCGGCCATGGCGAGCACCATGAACACCGCGCTCTGCTGGAACAGGTTCACGATGTTGCCGGCGGAGAGGAAGACGTGGTGGGGGCTGATCGACTGGAAGACGATGACGATGGCCAGCAACCCCAGGACGACCGGGATCATGCCGGCTTCCCCACCTCGGATGCGCTGGATCTGGCCGTGGACGTACTCCCGCAACGACTGCGCCACGACCTCGGGCGGGACCAGCGGCGCTGTACGTTGCGCGGCGGTCAGATCGACGACCGGCTCCGTGGGTTGCTCGACCGGCGGCGCCGACGGCGGACCGGTACCGGGATCAGCCGGCGTCATGCTCGGCACCTCCACCGACGGTGCTCGGTGCCGCTGTCGTCCCATGACCCCCGGTGGTCATGTACTCGACCACGCTCTGTCGGTCGAAGGTCGACGTCACGTCCTGGGCCACCATCCTCCCCAGGTACAGCACCGCGATCCGGTCGGCCACGGCGAACACGTCGTTGAGGTTGTGCGAGATCACCATCACCGCCAGGCCGCGGTCCCGCAGGCGCCGCACCAAGTCGAACACCTGCGACGTCTGGGCCACGCCCAGGGCCGCCGTCGGCTCGTCCATGATGACCAGCTTGGAGTTCCACATCACGGCTTTGGCGACCGCCACCGACTGACGCTGTCCCCCTGACAGGGAGCCCACCGGCTGGCGGATCGACCGGACCGTTGTCACCCGCAAACTGGCCAGGGTCTCCGCCGCGGCACGCTCCATGTCGTCTTCGTCGAGCAGACGGTGCCGGAGCCGCTCGCGGCCCAGGAACATGTTCTGGACGATGTCGAGATTGTCGGCCAGAGCCAGGTCCTGATACACGGTCTCGATTCCCAGGGCCGACGCATCGTGGGCGCTGTGGATCCGGACCGGTCGCCCCTCCCAGTAGATCTGGCCCCCATCGGGCTGATAGATCCCCGAGATGCACTTGGTCAGCACGGATTTACCGGCGCCGTTGTCGCCGCACAACGCTGTCACGGATCCGGCCGGCAGGTCGAGATTCACGTCGGCCAGCGCCTGGACCGCGCCGAAATGTTTGGACAGGCCCCGCACCCTCAGGAGGGGCTCGTCCCCGCTCTCCTCGGCCATCTCGTCACTTTCGTCGTGAACAACCTACGCACGTAGCCGGGTCGGACGCGGGACCGTCGCCGCACAAGGCGACGACGGTCCCGAACGTCACGTCCAGATCCTGCGGGTTACGGCGTGATGCCGGCTGAGGCGCACACGCTGTTGCCCACCGCCGTACACAGCGCCGAGGCCGAGATGAACTGGTCCTTGATGACCGTCGAGTTCATGTTGGCGGCGGTCACCCAGGTCGGGGTGAGCAGCGACGCAGGCTGTGCCGTCCCCGTCACGCCCGTGGGTGGCGTGGTGGTGGCGTTCACCAGCGATGCAGGCGGAACCTTGCCGGCACGCAGGATGGTGGCGATGGTGACCGCATCCTGGGCCTCGAGGTAGATGGGCTTGTACACCGAGCCGCACTGGTAGTTCTGGAGGATGTTCTCCATGCCCTGCAGCGTGGCGTCCTGACCGGTGGTCGGGATCTTCTTGGGGCCAACGCCCTTGTTCTTCAGGTCGGTGATCACAGCCTCGGCGAGCCCGTCATTGGCCTCGACCGTGGCGTTGATCTCCGGGTGGGCGGTGAACTGCTGCGTGAAGATCGTCGCACCGGTGGCGTTGACCCAGCCCGGCGTGATCTGGTCACCGACCAGGGTGTAGCCCTTGCTGTTGGTCAACGGAGGCGTCAGTGGCGTCTTCGTGGTGTTCCAGATGGCCGAGTTGTAGCCCTGGGCGAACGAGACGGCGTTGGGGTCGGTGTCCTGACCTCCGTCGAGCTCGAAGACCTTCGGACTCGTCACGCCCCACGAAGAGACGCACGCGTTGAAGCCCTGACCGATGAGCTTGCCCACCTGGACGTTGTCGAAGCTGACGTAGTACGTCTTGGTCCCGGCGAAGGTGGCCCGGTCGTAACTGATGAGGGCGACCCCGTGGGACGCGGCGAGCGACGCAACCTCACCTCCGACCGTGCTGTCGAGGGGGTCGAAGATCAAGACGTGCGCCCCCAGTGAGATGTCGGCCTGCGCGTCAGCCAACTGCGTGGCGTCCGAGCCTTGCGCGTTGTCGATCTTGAACGACGACGGGCTGTAGCCCGCGTCGGTGAAGGCCTTGGTCAGGTAGGGCGCGTCGAAGTCGACGTAGCGAGTGGACGACGTGGTGTCGGGCAGGATGACGCCCACCAGGCCCTTGCCTGACGCCTCGAGGCCCTTGAGCAGCGACATCTGGGAGAAGGTGACGGTGTACGACTTGACACTGAGGCCGGAGGGCACGCCCGCCGATGCCGAGCTGGTCGTCGTCGTCGCCGCATTTGGCGTGCTGCTACTACAGGCTGCCGCCACGATGCCCACGACAACGACAAGCGGTATCGCTGCCAGCCGACTCAACCCACGGTTTCGCATGTTCTTTGCCCTCCTGCTTTCTTGTTCTCTCGGTTCTCGGTGCATCCGGTCCGCCGGCGGCGAAACCATGCAAATCGACGTTGCCGACGCCTTACGCCCTCGCCAACGTAACTACGAGGGGCGAGCCATCACCAGGGCAAAACGTCCCTGGTAACGACCAGATCAAGCTCCCCTCGTTTCCAGCGACTTTCATTTGTTAACAGTTCAGCAACATACCCTTCTTGATCGTCATGTGGGTGGAATGACTTTGTTCAACCGATCACAAGTTCAGCCCGAACGGGGAGGTGGTCGGAGTCGGTGATGGGTACCACCTCGCCCGAGTCAACGTGCACCGGCCCGCGCACCAGGATGTGGTCGGGCTGCGCCACGGGCCACTTCGTCCAGGTGGGCCAGGTGCGACCTCGTACCGCGCGTGACCAACCCGGGAGAAGGGCAACCAGCGGTGGGCCCCACAGGTTCATGTCGCCGGCGAGCACGCAAGGTGCCGGCGTCATGGCGTTGAGCGTTCGCCGGAGCAGGGCGATGTGGCGGGGCGAACCCTGGCTGAGATGGGCGAGATGGGTGCCGACCACCCGCACCGGCGACGCCGCCCCTTCCAATGCGAGGTCGACGACGATCGCGCCGCGCCGCGCCGGGTCGGTCGGGAGCTTGCCGAGATCGATGGTCTGGGAACCGGTCACCGGCACCCTCGACAGCACCCCGATGGTCCAGGTACCCCGCTCGTGGGGAGGGAGCCGTCCCCGGGCCATAGCCCGCCGGTCGGCCGAGGCCGAGTGCGGGCGGTCGAGCCTGAGGCCGTGGACGCTGCGCGTCAGCAGGCGCGGGCCCCACCGATGGGGCGGATCGTCGGGTGGCCCGACGAGGCGCCCCCGTGCAAAGGCCAGCTCGACCGCGGTGTAGCCGAGTTGGCTCGCCACGTGTTCGGTGGAGGAGACCCCGCGGTCGGGCAACCAGCACTCCTGGAGCATCAACACGTCGGCGTCGATGCGACGGCAGGCGTCGACGACGTCGAAGGGGCGGCCCCATCCGTCCACGCCGCCGTGCACGTTGAAGCTGGCGACGACCAGGCGCGGCATTGCCCGGCGAGGCTACTGAGCGACCCGTCGCCGCAGGGCGACCCGGGCGGGCGGAGGACGCTCCCCGAGGTCGCCCGGGGGGGTCGTCGGGCGGAGGAGACGCCCCGAAACCCGAGATCGCAGGCACGCTCCGTGACGACGCTCAACCGTGGGCCTCAGCTGCCGATATGAATTGGGATGACGTTGTTCCCGAGCGCCCTCCGTAGCGACCGCCCCCGAGCGATGGCTGCGCCGCTCCGCCCCCTCCTCGGCCTCAGGAACCTCATCACCCGGGTGCTCACCCGTCGCCGGCCGCTCACGATCCCGGTCCTGTCGGTGGTGACGTCGCATGTCGGCGTCCCCCACGAGCGGGCCGAACCACGGCTGCGCTGGACCGATCCCTGGACCGCACCGGGCGGGGACTTCGAGGCGTCTGCCATCCGCAATGCCGAGCTCGACGTCACCATGGTTCCCCGCCGGGGCGAATCCTGGGAGGCGGTGTCGGACTTCGCCCTCTCCTACGACGGGTACGGCTACTGGGACGACCTGCCCACGCTGGCGGGCCGGGTCCTGCAGGGGTGGACGCGGCGTCGGTCGTTGCCCTCCACGCTCGACGAGCTCCGGGGATGCCTCTTCTACGAGCAGCGGCGTTGGCATCACTTCGGTGAAGATCCTTCGGGACGTTCCGCCGACTACATGTGGGCCGTCGTCGAAGCCATCGGCGCGCTCGCCTCCCCCCACATCTCGACCATGGGACCGATTCCCGACCCGCGGCCCGCGGTGGCGTCCGAAGCGCACGTGAAGCTGCTCCCCTCTCCGGTCGGGCTGCTGCACTCCCTTCCTTCGCCTGCTCCCGCTCTTCGACCCCTGCCGGCGCGCCCAGGTCGTCTCGTGCCCGTGCCCGCGTCCGAGACGCACGTCCAGCTGGTCTCGGTCATCGACGACTCCCCGCGCCGATCCTTCGGACGCTCCTTGTTCGACACTGTTCTCGACAACGCGGCCTTCGACAACGCGGCCTTCGACAACGCTGCGTTCGACCCCCCCGCATTCGACAACGCGGCGAACACGGTGGCGAGACACCCGTCGGGGCACGGGGCGAGGCAGTCGTGGAGCCACGCCGGGAACCCCGCCGAGCACCCCGCGATGGCCCGCTCGGTCCGCGACCTCCGACCCATGCCGTCGGCCGACCCGCTCCCCAAGCCTCCGGTCATCGTGCGCCGGTCCCGACACGGCACGACGGGGGCACCCAACCGCCCGGGGGGGACGGTCAACGCCCCACGCACGTCGGCCGACCCGTGGTCGTCGACCGGGGCACGCCGGGCTCCCGACGAAGCAGAAAGCGGATCGTCGGCCCCGGCCGAAATCACACCGTGGTGCCGTGAGTTCTTCAGCGACGACACCGCCTACCGCACCTGGGTGGATGCCCATCCTCAGGGTTTCGTCTTGAACCAGCCCCGCTCGCCGCGGGCCAAGGCACCCACGTTGCACCGGGTGGGCTGTGCGGTGGTGGCGTGGCGCGACGGCGACGAGACGCGCACCACCGACCGGGTCATGGTGTGCGGCCTGAGCGCCGACGCGCTTTCGACGTGGAGCTTGGCGCGCGGCACCGCCGAGCCCAACGCCTGCGGCCGCTGCTGTCCTCGCTGACCAGCCTGTCCTGGACCGGCCCGCCCTCATGAGGGCGGCGAATGCGCACCCCAACCGATCCGTCGCGTGCAGTACGGCTCGATGAAGGGCGAGCGGTACCCGTCGTGTCGCCAGGTGACGGGAAAGAACGTCTCGTCCATCGTGTCGTCGCCGAACCGCTTGTAGCGGCTGTAGATGTAGCCCACGGTGTCAGGGTGAAAGCGCGCCTCGGACGACATGCAGTGGGCCACGAGCGAACGCCTCGGCACCGAGGCGTGATTGACCCCGGACCCGTGCCAGGTCCAACCGGCATGAAAGGCGCCGCCACCGGCCGGCACCTCCACGGGCACCAATTCGGGTTGCACCCCGGCCGCGGCCGCCGCTTCGCGCAGGTCGCGATGGGGATCGTGGGGCCCGTGGAATTCGGTGATCATCCCCCACGGCTGCCACCGGTGCGATCCCCGCACGTACTCCACCGTCCCGCCCTGCGCCGTCGTGTCATCGAGCGCGATCCAGCAGCTCACCCAGTCCGGCGGGTCGGCCCACTGCTCGTAGCTCGAGTCCTGGTGAAACCCCAGCGGCTTTCCGCCGGGCGGCTTCCACAAGACGTTGTCCTGGCTCAACCGGGTCCCGGGCCACCCTCCCAATCGGGCACACGCCCGTCCGATGTCGGCTCGGAGCACGACGTCGGCGATGGCGCGATCGGACTTCCATGCGTTGCAGATCTGGCGGGTCAGGTCCGGGGTGTCGCGGCCCGCCCGCCAGTTCCACTCGTCGGGGTACAGGCCGGTCTCGAAGTTGCCGGCGAACAGCTCCTCGTAGCGCGCCAACGCCAGTGCGACCAGGGAGCTGTCGATGATCCGGTCGACGACGACGAAGCCGTCGGCCTGAAACCTCGCCACCTGCTCCTCGGTGAGCTCGAACGGGGGACTCTCGGTCAGTGCCATCACGCCTCCGATGCTCCTCACACCTGTTGGAGATAGCGCCGCTGTTCCCGAACGGAAACGAACCGTCGGCAGGCCTCGTCTTCGGCCAGACGGGAGGCGGCGTAGTGCTCGACGAAGGTCGGACCGAACAGGTCGAGGGCCTCTTTGCTCGCCCCGAACCGTTCCGACGCCTCGACCAGGTTGCGCGGCAGCGCTCCCGCTCCCGACGCGCCGCGCCCGTCGGCCGGTGCGATCACCGGAGGCGGAGGCTCGAGGTCGTGCTCGACACCCCACAGCGCGGCACCGAGGAACATGGCCAGGCACAGGTGCGGGCTCGTGTCGGCGCCGGGGATCCTCAGCTCGAGTCTGCTGTCGGGCCCGGCGTGGACGACCCGGAGCGCGCAGCTGTAGTTCCCCGGACCCCACGTGGCGGTGGACGGGGCCCAGTTGCCGGGGCCGAACCGACGGTAGGAATTGGGGACGGGCGCCGCCATGACCAGGAGCTCGGGCAGCAGGGTGACCACGCCGGCCACCGCGGCGCGGGCCAGCGGAGTCAACGCGCCTGTGCCGTCGTCGATCAGGGGCCGGCCGTCGGAGGCCGAGCGCAGGGACAAGCTCGGGTGCCCACCGAGGCCGGGAAATTCCTCGGCCAGCTGGGCCATGAACGTCGCCGTCTGGCCCCGGCGCGCGTAGAAGGCCTTGGTGTGCAGCTTGGCCAATGCCGCGTCGTCAGCCGAGCGAAGCGCAGGACGGTGCTCGGTGGCGAGCTCGAGACATCCAGGGCCCAGCTCCGTGCAGCAATGGTCCACGGGGACGTCGGCGGCCGCCAAGGTTTCGCATAGTCCCGCGATGGCGTCGGCCTCCACCGCGGGGGTGAGCGCCGACCAACAGCGGTTGTCGCCCATGGCGGGTCGCAGGTCGCGGCCGGACCGACCGTCGAGGTCGGCCTCCTCCAGGACGATCAGCTCGAATTCCCACCCGACCTCGCACACCAGGCCGCACGCCGCGGCCCGTTCGACCATGCGCTGGAGCTGGCGGCGCGGGGAGAGCTCGGCCAACGCCCCGGTGAAGTCGGCCAGGAAGAGCCCGGCACGGGGCTCGAAGGGGTAACCCCGGCCGCTGGTGAGGTCGACGGTGGCGGCCCCGTCGGTCGAGCCGCCGGCGCGCCAGGTGCGATCGTCGGCGTCCCACCACTGAATGGCGTCGATGAAGGCCCAACCCTGCTCGAACGCTCGGGTGGCGGCGGCCGGACCGAGCCGCTTCTCGCGCACGGTGCCCGACGCGTCGATCAACCCCAGGTGGACGGCGGACAACTCCTGCTCCTCCAACCAGCGGGCCACGGATCGGCGCTCCACGGCGGCGTCGAGACCCGGGGCGGCGGCACCGGCGCCGTTCATGGGAGCGGCGCCGGTTGCATCAGGCCCAGGAGGCCCGCCGCGAGGAGCCTGGCCACGTCGGTCATCGCCTCGAGCCCACCGGCGACCGCCGAGGCCAAGGAGTCGGCGTCGACACCGGCGTGGGAGAGCGCGTCGCGATAGGCGGGCACGGCCCTCCACAGGGCGACCGTGGTGGCCTCAACTTCGACGTGGAACTGCACGCCCCAGGCCCGGCGTCCCACCCGGAAGGCCTGGACCGCGCAGGCGTCGTTCGTCGCCAACACCGTGCTGTGCGCCGGCAACCTCGTGATCTCGGCCCCGTGCCACTCCAAGGCGTCGATGACCGCGGGGGCCGACGAGAACAACGGGTCGTCCGACGCCGCCGCGGTGAGCTCGACGCGCTCCACCCCCACCTCGGGCACGGCCATCGGGGCCACCTCGCCACCGAGGGCATTCGCGAGGAGTTGGTGGCCGAGACAGACCCCGAGGAAGGGGCGGTCGAGCTCGGTGACCCATCGACCGATCGCCGCCTTCTCCTCCGCCATCCACCGGAAGTGGTCGTCCTCCCACACGTCCATGGGGCCGCCCATGACGATGAGCAGGTCGAAGGGGTCCAGCGCCGGGATGGGGTCGCCCTGGTCGAGCTCCACCGTGACCATGTCCACGCCGGCGTCCTCGAGCATCAGGCCCAACGAACCGGGGTGTTCGACCTCCAGGTGCTGGAAGACGAGCGCGCGCCCGACGCGCCCTGTGCCGTTCATGACGACGTCGGGCGCCGACGCCACTCGTCCGTGGCGCCGCCGCTAGGGCAGGATGTCGAGGTACTCCTTGACGTCCCAATCGGTGACGGTTCCGATGAAGCGCTCCCACTCGTCGCGCTTGTAGTGCATGAAGACCGTGTACATGTCGCCCGGCAAGGCCCCGCGGATGACGGGGTCGGCCTCGAGGGCGTCGAGTGCTTCGCCCAGGGTGACCGGGAGCTTCTCCACCGACTTTCCTGCGGCGATGGCGTCATAGATGTTCCCCTCCTCGGGAGGCCCGGGGTCGATGCTCTGGTCCAGGCCGTCGCGCATGGCCGCCAGGAGGGCGGCCATGGACAGGTACGGGTTGACCGACGAGTCCACCGAGCGGTACTCGAATCGGCCCGGCGCGCTCACGCGCATGGCGGTGGTCCGGTTCTGGAACCCCCAGTCGGCGAAGACCGGAGCCCAGAAGCCCGCGTCGGCGAACCTCCGGTAGGAATTGACGGTCGGGGCCGTGATGGCGGTCAGGGCCCGCAGGTGGGTGAGCACCCCGCCGATGGCGTGGAGCCCGGTCTTGCTCGGCATGCGGGGATCGTCGCCGTCGGGCATGAACATGTTGACGTCGTCCTGCCACAACGACACGTTGTGGTGACACCCGTTGGCCGACACCCCCATGAAGGGCTTGGGCATGAAACAGGGGAACAACCCGAGCTCGCGTCCGACCTGTCGGCACACCTGGCGGTAGGTGGTGAGCCGGTCCGCGGTGAGCTCGGCCCGGTCGAACTGGAAGTTGAGCTCGAGCTGTCCCGGCGCGTCCTCGTGGTCGCCCTGGATCATGTCGAAGCCCAGTCGGCCGCAGTAGTCGATGACGCGGTGGATGACCGGTTGCAGTTCCGAGAACTGGTCGATGTGGTAGCAGTACGGGCGCGTCGCCCCTTCCACCGACGGCGATCCGTCGGGATTGGTCTTGAGCCACATCATCTCGGGCTCACAGCCCACCCGGAGGTGGAGTCCAGTGTCGGCCGTGAACTGCTCGTGCAGCCGGCGGAGGTTGCCTCGACAATCCGAGCTCAGGTAGCCGCCGGGGTCGTCGATCTCCTCGCGTCCGCGAAACAGCGTGCAGAACACCCTCGCCACCTTGGGGTCCCACGGCAAGACGCTGAAGGTCTCGACGTCGGGCAGACCCACGAGCTCGTGGGCCTCTGGCCCGTAGCCGATGTACTGGTCGTGGCGGTCGATAAACAGGTTGGCGGTGGCCCCGTAGACGAGCTGGAAACCCTTCACCGCCACCGACGCCCAGTGGTCGGCCGGGATCCCCTTCCCCATGATCCGACCCGTGACCGAGACGAACTGGAAGTACACGTAGGTGATGTCCTCGGCCACGATCCGCCTCCGGACCTGCTCGATCGACTCGTCGCGGCCGTCTTGTCGAAGGAAGTTCTCCAGGTCGCTGGGCATCAGGGCTCGCTCTCGGCCATCAGTGGAAACGATGTTTATCGCCAGTGAACCCACCCCAGATTTCGCCCGGGTGACGCGTCGGTATCCATCGTGTGAACCGTGCACTCAAGTCCTGGCCTCGAGACGCCGAAAGTCCAGGTGGTGAGCCAAATCTCCCCAGAGGTGCCCGACAGGGCCCGTCCACAATGCCCCCGGCTTCGAGGTCGGCCCCCCGGCGCTCGGATCGCGGTCCACCCGGATCGAGGACATTTACGGTTTATTCACGGGAAACCGGGATTCCTAGCGTGACCAGGCTGTTAATCTGATGGAAACAATTGGTCGTCCGCCCCCCAGGGCGGGCGGCCTGGACGTAAGGAGGGTGAGATGTTCAAGCGCATACTTCTCGCCATCGACGACTCGGCCTCAGGCCCCGCCGCGGTGAGCTTCGCCATTGCCATGGCCAAGGACTCCGGGGTCGTCCACGTCGTACACGTCAACGAACTGCTCGTGGGCGGCCGGGGCCACGCCGTCGAGACCCGCCAGGAGGCCGAGGGCGTGCTGGACACCGCGGTAGCCGAGCTCCACGCCTCGGGCGTGGCGGCCACCGGCGTGGTGATCACGGCCAACTGCTTCAACGTGGCGCGGTGCATCAGCGACGCGGCGGCGGGCTTCGCTGCGGACGTGATCGTGGTCGGCTCCCGTCGACGCTCACGCCTGGGAGGGTTGCGGGGCAAGGGCATGCGGGAGCGCATCACCGCGGTCACGACGCTGCCGCTCATGACCGCTCCCCCGCCGCTGCGGGTCACCCGCCGCGGCCACAAGACACCGAGCGTGCCCCATGTCCCGGGCCCGCCGGCGCGCACGCCCGTCGGCTTCTGAACAACCGGGTCTCAGGACCTCTCGGGGCCGTAGATGGTAATCGAGAGGAAACGGATGGGGACCTTCACCAACATCGTCGGTCCGTGCGGGATGTCTCCCTCGAATTGCAAGGTGTCGCCCCGCTCCATGCGGTACAGCTGGCGTCCGTAGCTGTACTCCATCACGCCCTCGAGCATGTAGAGGATCTCGATCCCGCTGTGCTGGAACAGCGGGAACATCTCACTGCGCTCGTCCAGCGACACGAGCAGCGGTTCGACTCGCTTGTACGGCCCGCGCAGGCTCCCCAGTAGCTCGTAGGTATGCCCGGCCCGCGTCCCCTTGCGCACGATCTCGGGACCCGAGCCCGCCTTCACGAACACGGCGTCACGCTCCTCGGCCAAACCCCGGAACAGCGACGTGAGCGGCATGTCGAGCGCGGATGCCAACCGCTCGATGGTCGACAGGCTGGGCGAGGTCTGCGCGTTCTCGATCTTCGACAGCATCCCCTTGGAGATCCCCGTGCGCTCGGCCAGCTGGGCCACGTTCAGCCCGATCTCGAGCCGACGACTGCGGACGTGGTGGGCGATGACCCAGCCGATCTGCCCGCTGACGTCACTCTTGTCCGGAGCAGCGGCCACCGCCGCCCGTGGGGCCGAGACCGTGGCCGAGCGCGCCACGGCGCTGCGCCCCGAGGACTTGCTCGCCGACTTGGGTGCCGAGCTCGACGCGGCCTTCTTGGCTGACCGGGCCCTTTTGGACGACCGGGACGCGGAGCTGGCTCCCGCCTTGGCCACGCGCTTGGCCCCGCGCTTCGCCGCCACTCGCGCACTGTCGCTCTTGCGGCCGACCACGACCGTCCAACATAGACCTCGGGCCCCGCGCGTCGGTGGGGCCCCGGTTATCGGCTCATGGTGACCAACCCGGGATCCACTCGGTCCCGGCCAGCGGCACCTTGGCCATCGCCGCGGCCTCCACCGTCAGCGCCACCAGGTCCTCGGGCTCGAGGTGGTGGACGTCGGACTTGCCACAGGCTCGGGCCAGGGCGGTGACCTCCATGGTCGTCGCCCGCAAGTAGTTGGCGACGGCCGTCGCGGCCGCCTCGGTGCGCAAACGCTGTTCGAGCTCAGGATCCTGCGTCGTGATCCCGACCGGACAGCGACCGGTGTGACAGTGCGCACAGTGCCCCGCCTCGGTGCCGAGCGCTTCGTAGTCCCCCGACACATCGACCCGGCGCCCGTCGCGGCCCAGGTACGACGAGCGGTTGCAGCCCAAGGCGAGCAGAGCCGCCACCCCGATCGACACCGCGTCGGCGCCGAGGGCGAGCGCCTTGGCCACGTCGGCACCCGAACGGATCCCGCCCGACACCACGAGCTGGACCTCCCCCGCCACCCCCGCCTCGGCCAGCGCCTCTGCCGCCTGACGCACGGCGGGCAGGGTGGGGATGCCGGCGTGCTCGATGAAGACGTCCTGGGTGGCGGCGGTACCGCCTTGCATCCCGTCGACGACGACCACATCGGCCCCCGCCGCCACGGCAAGCTTCACGTCGTGGCCCACTCGGGTGGCTCCGACCTTCACGTACACCGGGACCGCCCAATTGGTGGCTTCGCGGAGCTCTTCGATCTTGATGCGAAGGTCGTCGGGCCCGACCCAGTCGGGGTGGCGACTGGCCGAGCGCTGGTCGATGCCGGGCGGCAGCGTCCGCATGTGCGCCACCCGCTCGTTCACCTTCTGGCCGAGCAACATCCCGCCGCCGCCGGGCTTGGCTCCCTGGCCGATGACGATCTCGATGGCGTCGGCGAGGCGGAGGTCGGCGGGGTCGAACCCGTAGCGCGAGGGCAGGACCTGATAGACGAGCAGGCTCGACGCCTTGCGCTCTTCGGGCGTCATCCCGCCGTCCCCGGTAGTCGTCGATGTCCCCACCGCGGAGGCGGCCAGCCCGAGGGCCTCTTTGGCCGATGCGGAGAGGGCGCCGAAGCTCATGCCGGCGATGGTGATGGGGATGGCGAGCTCGAGCGGCTTGGCACCGTGGCGAGCGCCGAGCACGGTGGTCGTCTCACACCGCTCGCGATAGCCCTCCAACGGATAGCGCGACACCGACGCGGTCAGGAAGACGAGATCGTCGAAGGTCGGGAGCTTGCGCCGTGCCCCGAGCCCGCGGATCGGGTACCGCCCCGTGTCGGCCATCTCGTGGATCCGGGCGATGACCTCGGGCGGGTAGCTCTGGTTCGTCGGCGACGACGGGGGTGGCATCAGCAGGCCCCGTGCATCAGTAGGCACCGTGGTTGTGGGTCGAGAAGTGGTAGAGCTGCCGAGCCGACGCCACCTTGGTCACGCGGTTGGGGTCGATGTGCTCGAAGCCGGTCTGCGCCACCAGTCGCTTCACCTCGAGCACGTCCTCGTCGGTCATCTCCTGCACCACGGCATCGGCGCCGAACGACGCCACCGTGCCCGCCACGTAGATGACCGCCTCGTAGAGCGAGTCGCCCAGTCCGTGCCCGGCGTTGCCACCGATGAGGATGGTGCCGGCCTGGGCCATGAACCCTGACATGGCCCCCGCGTCCCCGGCGATGGCGAGGGTGGCTCCCTTGAGCGAGATCCCGGCCCGTAACGATGCGTCTCCCTCGATCATGATGAGCCCGCCCCGTGCGCTCGACCCCGCGCTCTGTGACGCGCTGCCCCGCACCCGGATGACACCTCCCATGAGGTTCTCGCCCACCGACCACCCCACGAACCCGTGCACGTCGATGTGCGGTCCCCGGCCCTGCCCGTCGCCACCGAGCCCCCCCAGGAAGTAGCCGGCGTTCCCGCCGATGCTGATGGAGATCTCGGTGGTGAGGCCCACGGCGAGGTTGTGGCGACCCCGGGGATTGGTCACCTGCACCGCGGCGCCCTCCTCCAACAGGGCCAATCGTTGATTGACGCCCCGGGTCCCGAGTTCCTCGCAGCTCAGCGTCTCCATCGGGAGCGCTGTGTCCTGGAGCGCGGTGTCGTCGCGGCTCAGCGTGTCCATGTGTAGACCTCCTCGGGCTGGGGCTCGAAGACGTGGGCGCTCGAGATGCCCGGCAGCTCGGCCAGGGCCCGGTACTCCGACGCCACCGCCACGTACGCCTCGGTCTCGGCCACGACGGCGGGCTTGCAGGCAAAGGCGTCGCGCACCACGGACATGGCGCCGTCGGTGGTGATGACGAGGGTGAAGAACCCGTCCATCTCCTTCATCACCCACCGGGTGGCCTCCTCCAGGTCGTCGCCGCCCGCGAGCCGGCCGGCGAGGAATCGGGCTGCCACCTCCGAGTCGTTGTCCGAGTCGAACACCACGCCCTGTGCCTCCAGACGTCGCCGCACGCTGGCGTAGTTCGAGAATGATCCGTTGTGGACCACACAGAGGTCGGGAGCGGGGACGAAGGGGTGCGAATGCAGCACCGTCACCTCCGACTCGGTCGCCATCCGGGTGTGGGCGACGGCGAGGTAGCCCTGCCATGCCCCGATCCCGTAGCGAAGGCACGTCGCTTCGGGCCGCCCCGTGTCCTTCACCACCGAGAGCGCCCGGCCCACAGCGAGCACGCGCACGTCGGGCCACCGGGTCTCGACGTCGTCGAGCAGCTCCTGCGGCGCGCCCGACCGGACCACGGCACCGGTCTCGAAGACCTCGACGTCGACCGCGGACCCGAAACGGACCAGCAGGTCGGCACCCACCTCGGCCCAGTCGAGATCGAAGTCGCTCCCGAGCGACACCCGCGTCACGGCATCGCCCCGGACCGGCCCTGGCCCCGCACCCGACGCGGCTCCGGCCCGGAACGGGTCGCCATCGGCGTACACGGCGATCCCCGAGGAGTCCGGCCCCCGGTCGCCGAGCGCGCCGATCATGGGGACGAGCATCGATCCGAGCGCCGGCTCGAGCGCACGATCCTTGACGAGGAGTCCGATCACACCACACATGTCACACCCCACATGTCACACCGCACACGGCCGCTCGCTCACGTCGACTTGCCGCCCGATGCCTTGGCGTAGGACAGCGCCTGGAGCGCGTCGTCCTCGAGCAGGAGGTCCTCGAAGAAGGCACCGAACTCGCGCTCGGGATGCCGGATCTGCACCTCGAGCACCCAGCGCGCCTCGGACGGCCGGAAGCCGACGTCGGCCAGCGTGCCGTCGTAGTGGGCGTCGTGGGGGAACTCCGACAACCGGTGGCCCGTGAGCTCGAGGTTGAGCTCCCACCCCAGGTCCAGCGCGGCCTGCGTGGCGAAGGCATAGAGATGCTTGCCCGTGAGCCCGTCAGCGAGCCACCGGGCCCGGACCTGTTGCCACAGGACCTTCACGTCACCGGCGGCGCGGATCATGTCGGGATCGTTCCCTACGGCGACCGTGTCTCCCGCATCCCCCTCACATCCGTCGAAGATGGGACCGATGTCGATGAAGAAGATGTCGTTGTCGCCGAGGACGACTCCGGGCTCCGAGGCGTCGTCGAAGTTCTTCGTCGTGTTCGACCCGAAGCGCACGAGCACCTTGTGCCACCCCTTGCGCAGCCTGGCGTCACGCAGGACGTGGACAGCGACCGCCCGGCCCTCCTCCTCGGTCATCCCGGGTGCGATGTTCTCGGCGATCTTCCACAGCGCCGCTCGCGTCCGCACCCGCACCGACAGCAACTGCGGTTGCGAGAATTCCTCGCCCGTCGCCTCGAGGAGTTCTTGCTCACTGGTCGTGGTCATGGTTCACCATCCGATTCGGGCCACCCGCCGAGGTCGGTCTCCGAAGGGATAGTACCCCCACCGTGTTTCTACAATGTTTCCTCTGAGGAAACGATGGGGCGAGGGGCGGGTCAAGCGAAGCGGGGGTAGTGGACCACGTAGTCCGGGGGGTCGAGGGCGTGGCGCAGGGCCGGGTCCGGGACCGGGGGCGCCACCCGCTGGTCGATGGCCAGCACCCCGGCCCAGACGGCGAGGTCGTAGTCCTCGGGCTCGTCAGCCGGCCAGCCGGTCCTGACCTTGGCCGAGGACTCGCTGATGGGGAGCGACAGCAACATCGTGCTGCGAAGTTCCTTCTCGGTGGGCTCGCGGGCGTCTCGGGTCCGGCCCGGGAGGATGTGCTCCACCAGCAGGTCGAGCCCGGCCCGCTTCTCGTCGAGATCGGTGACCTCCGTGGCGTCACCGATGATCATGACCGAGCGATAGTTGATGTCGGTGTTGTAGGTCGAACGGGCCACCACCAGACCGTCGACGAACGTGACGGTCATGCAGATCTCGACGCTGGGCTTCTTGGCCTGTCGGAACAACCGACTGGCGGCCGATCCGTGGAGATAGACGATGTCGCCCTTGCGCCCATAAGCCAGGGGGACGACCACGGGGAAGCCCCGATCGGTCTGTAGGCCCACGTGGCACACGATGCCCTGGTCCAGGATCGCATCGATCGAGGGTCGGTCGTACAAGGCGCGGTGCGCGTAGCGGTGCAAGGTGGTCCGTTCCGACACAGGCTCCGACACTCGTGTCCTCCCCGACGCGCCCGTCGCATCGACCCCGTGGTGCGAAGTGAATCCCACTGGCGCGACGCGGTCAAGGGCTTACGGGGTCATCTCCTCGCTCGGGGCCAACCCTTAATCGGCAGGCAACACTTCGTAACAATGCGGAAACCACGGCGGTTTCCCACGAGGCAACACTGTTGCCAAGGGCCGCGACCACACGTTCGGGCGAGGCGAGGCGGGCGGGAGGACCATGGATCAGGCGAGCGACTCTGTGACAACTCGAGCCGAGCTGCTCGCCGCTATCGACCGGGACGGCATCGAGTTCCTGTTCGCCATGTTCGTCGACCTGCACGGAAAACCCTGCGCCAAGCTGGTACCGGCCAGCGCCGTCGATCAGCTGCTCGAGGACGGGGCGGGGTTCGCCGGGTTCGCGGCGGGAGCCATAGGACAGGTCCCATCCTCCCCCGACATCCTGGCCATGCCCGATCTGAGCTCCTACACGCCCGCACCGTGGCAACCCGGCCTGGCCATCCTCCAGTGCGACCCGTATTGCGAGGGTGAGCCCTGGCCGTACGCGCCGCGGGTGATCCTGCGGCGTCAGATCGAGCGACTGGGCGCGGACGGGTTGGCCATGAAGGTCGGGGCCGAGGCCGAGTACTTCCTCGTGCGCCGGGGCGCCGACGGGAGCATCGAGGTGGCGGACCCGCTGGATCGCTCGGCCATGCCCTGTTACGACGCACGGGCCCTCACCCGGATGTACGACCACCTCACTGGGGTGTCACGCCACATCAACGCCCTCGGGTGGGCGAACTACGCCAACGACCACGAGGACGCCAACGGACAGTTCGAACAGAACTTCCGCTACGCCGACCCGCTGACGACCGCGGACCGGGTGATCGTGTTCCGCTACATGGTCCACGCCCTGGCAGCCCAGGCCGGGATGTTGGCGACCTTCATGCCCAAGCCGTTCTCGAACCTGACCGGCAACGGCCTGCACCTGCACCTCAGTTTGTGGGGCGAGGACGGCGCCGAGGTCTTCGCGGCCCAGGACGATCCTCGGGGTCTGGGTGTCTCGAGACTCGGGTACTCCTTCATCGGCGGCCTCCTCGACCACGCCCGAGGGCTGACAGCGATCACCTGTCCCACCGTGAATTCCTACAAACGTCTGGCCAGTCCGGCGCCCAACTCCGGGGCGGCCTGGTCGCCGGCCTACGCCACCTACGGGGGCAACGACCGGACGCACATGCTCCGCGTCCCCGACCGCGGTCGGGTCGAGAACCGATGCGTGGACGGAGCCGCCAACCCCTATCTAGGAATCAGCGCGCTGATCGCGGCGGGGCTCGACGGCATCGAGCGCAACGTCGACCCGGGCGAGCCCTGCGCGTTGAACCTCCTGGGACTCACCGAGGACGAGGCCTCCCGGGCAGGGGTGTCCGCCCTGCCGCTGACCCTGTGGCACGCCCTGGACCACCTCGAGGAGGACCCCGTCCTGCGCGAGGGCCTGGGCAAGACCGCCGATGGCGACTACCTCGACTACTACGTCTCGATCAAGCGCGAGGAGTTTCACTCCTCGCATCGCGAAGTCACCACCTGGGAGCTCGACCGTTATCTCAGCGCCATCTGACCCATGCACAGGCCCGCTCGACCACCAATCAACGGATTTCCCGAGGAGATGAGCCCATGACCACTGAGACCACCAGCACCGACGGGGCGGCCCCTGAGGTCGCCACCTCGCTCCACCGGGGAACCAACTGGTGGGGCGCGTTCGTCATCGGCCTGGCCGGGACGATCCTCGTCACCGGCATCGTGCCCTTTGCCGTCCAAGCCATGGGCGCAGCCGCCATCCCGGCCATCGCGCTCGTCGTGGTGATGGGCATGATGGTGTGCCTCGCCATGGGCGAGCTCGCCGCCCTGTTCCCCCACCGCACCGGAGGAATGCCCTCCTACGCGTATGAGAGCTTCAAACCGCTGGGCGAGAAAAAGGCCCAGCACGTGGGGGGCCTGTGTGGGTGGAGCTACTGGCTGGGATGGTTCCCGGTGGCGCCCATCAACATGTTGCTGGCCGCCTCCTACATCGCGGTGCTCTTCCACGTGCCCCTGGGTCGCACCTTTTCGCCGCTCGGCACCCTCGGAACGCCCGTCTCGGTCGGCGTACTGCTCGTCACCTTCGGTGGGCTCCTTGCGCTGTTCGTTCCGTGTTACCTCGGGATCCGCCTCGGAGCCACGTTCGCCACGGTGCTGGGCATCACCTCGATGGTGCCCTTGACGCTGCTCGTGCTCCTGCCGGTGTTCAAGCCGTCGAGCTTCCACTGGTCGAACATCTCGGGCTTCCACTACGCCGATCCCGCCACGGCAGGGACCGTCTTCTTCCTGAGTTGGGTGTTCGTGATCTCGTGGAACGCCATCGCCATGGAAGCGGCCGCCTGCTACATCGGGGAATGCCGCGACCCGGCGCGCGACGCCAAGATCGCCCTGACCGCCGAGGGGGTCTACGGCGTCTTCATCTACATCGCCACCGCGGTGGTGTTCGTCGGCGTGCTGGGGGCGTCTCTCAAGACCGCAGACCCGCTCACCCTGTACACGAGCTTCGCCGACCACATCTTCGGCAATGCCGGATGGGTGAAGTACCTCATCGGGCTCCCCTTGATCTTGGCCCTGCTGCTCTCGGTGCTCAACGCCATCATGGGCGTCGCCCGCTCGCTCTTTCAGGCTTCCGAGGACCGGATGATTCCCAAGTTCTTCGAGCACAAGAACAAGCACCACGTCCCGGACCGGGCCATGGCATTCAACGTCGTCTGTTCGTTGATCGTGGCGCTGTTCGGCTCCCCCGTCCGCATCTACATCTTCTCCAACGTCGGATACATCATCGCGGTGGCCGCCTCGCTCTACGGCTACTTCATCGTCCGCCAATTCCGGCCCAACATGGTCAGCCCTTTCCGGCTCCCGGCGTGGTTCCGGTGGATCGCCCTGGCCTGTGCACTGTTCCTCACCTTCGACTACTTCGTCGGTGGCTGGAACTCACCCAACATCGTGGTCGGTCCCGGGCAGGGCCACACGTTGTACCTGCTCGGGTTCGTGGTGGTGGCGCTCTACGTCCCGCTGCACCTCTGGCGCCGGATGACCGACAAGCGCGAAGGTCTGGCGCCGCTCGGTTCGCTCCCGACCGTCGTCGGGTCCCCCGGTGGAATTGACCTCGACCCGGACATGAGTGAGCCCGTCCTGGCCCAGCCGGCCATGGCCACCGAGGTCAGCCCGATCTCGCCCATGTCGATGACGAGCGAGACCGACCTGTGACCGCACCGAGCATTGTGCAGGGACACAAGGAGCCCTTCCGCATCGACCGGCTCCGGCTCCGGAAGAAGAAGTGGGACGATCAGCCCACGCAGGCCGCGGCGGTGCTCATCGCCTCGAACGGTGATCCCATCCCCCCGTCGGCAGTGCGGTGGGCGCTGGCGCTCAGTGACGGCGACCCGGTGGCGGTCATCAGCCTGGCGCGCATCTACGGATCGTCCTTCGGTCTCCCGAACCCGGGGCTCATGCCGACCAAGAAGGAGCTCATGGACCAGCGGGCGCAGGTGACCAAAGCCGTGGACCTCATCGAGAAGAAGGGCAACGAGGGCTGGGGCCAGGTGGCCGCCACCCGTCGACCGGTCAAGACCATCGTGGCCGCGGCCCGGGCCCGAGGTGTGCGCCATGTCATCGTCGTGGTGCCTGAGACCGCCCGGTGGCGCCAGGTCGTCGAGGGGAACCTCGCCAAAGACGTGGCCCGCCGTCTCGGTTCCGGGGTGAACGTCGAGAGTATGGCCCCGTGAGCCGTCCCCGTCCGATCGTCACCTAGCCACCGTTGCGTAGAGCCGCCATCACGTAGAGGAGGAGCACCTCATCATGTCCGTCTATCTCAGCATGCAACGTGTCCGCTTCTCGAGCCCTGACGCGTACAACAAGTTCAGGACCGTCTTCAGCGATGTCCGGCACCATCTCATGACCAAGCCGGGATTCATCCACCTGACGTGGTGGGACCATCCCGACGAACCGGGTTGGTACAACGAGGTCAGCATGTGGGCCAGCAAGGAGTCGCTCAACGACTGGCACATGGACACCTACCACAAGCACGCCAAGGAGTGGGCGGCCAACGGCGCCATCATGGAGGACATCATCACCAACTTCGAGCTGGTCGGGACGCGCCTGCTCCGGATCTGCCCGACGTGTGGCACGCTGCAGGACAAGCCCTACGAGATGGAGGCCGAGCAGAAGACGCTGGCCGAGCCCTGTCCGAAGTGCGGCTTCAATTTTCCCGTCGCCCAGGAGACGCCGACCAGCACCTCGGTCTTCAAGGACGTGATCTGATCACGCTGCCCTATTGCCCGTACCGGCCCACCAGCTCCGCTACGCGGACCAGGTAGTGGTCACGTCGGTACCGGTCGAAGTTCTCCCACGTCGCGAGCGAGGTCGGGTCCGCCAGCTTGTCGACGAAGAGCGTCCCGTCGAGGTGATCGCACTCGTGTTGGTACGTGCCGGCCGACAGGCCGCGCACCGTCATGACGACGTTCGATCCGCTGCGGTCGAGCGCGTTCACCCTGATCTGCGTGAGCCGCTCGACGTCGCCGCGCAGTCCCGGCACCGAGAGACACCCCTCGTTGTTGACGAAGCGCTCGTCCGAGAGACCGGTCACCGTGGGGTTGACGAGAACCGTCAACGGGATGGGCGGCTTGTAGGGGTAGCGAGGATTGTCGTCCACCTCGATGACGCAGATCCGGACGGGCTCCCCGATCTGCGTTGCGGCCAGACCCGCACCCCCCGCGGCACGCATGGTGACGATCAGGTCGTCGATGAGCTCCTGCACCCGGGAGGAGGCAATCTCCGCCGGGTCGACGGGTTCCGCCACGCGGCGCAGTTCCGGGTGTCCGAGATGCAGGATGCGGCGCGGCGGGCGCGCCCCGGTGTTGCACCCTGGGAAACTCATTTGAATAAGATACAACAGTGAGAACGGCCGAGGTAGTGGTCGTCGGTGGCGGGGTCGAGGGACTGAGCATCGCGTTCGCCCTGTGTCACCGCGGCCGGCGCGACGTGCTGGTGCTCGAACGGGAGATGATCGGTTCGGGCTTCACCGCCAAGTCGAGCGGGATCGTGCGCTGTCACTACGGGGTCCGCTCCCTCGCCGCCATGGCGTGGCGATCGCTGGAGGTGCTCGAGGATGCGCCCGACACTCTGGGCGCAGACATCGGATTCCACCGGTGCGGCTATCTCGTCGGTGTCGGTCCCGACAACACTGACGCGCTGGCGGCGAACGTCGCCATGCAACGCGACGTCGGCATCGACGTGACCACGATCACGCCCGACGATGCGGTGGAGCTCTTTCCCCACATGAAGGTGGATGACTTCGCCGCGTTCGGGTTCGAACCGCGTGGCGGCTACGCCGACGGCTACCAGACCGCGGCCGCCTTCGCCGGTGCGGCCCGACGAGGGGGTGCGGACATCGACCAAGGCTGCGAAGTGACGTCACTGACCACCTGTGGAGAGAAGGTGACCGGCGTGCGCACGGCCGACGGCGCACGGGTCAGCGCCGACTGCGTGGTCGTGGCGGCCGGGCCGTGGTCCTCGGACCTGGTCAAGGACCTGGGTGTCGACCTCCCCATGCGGACCCAGCGCGAACAACTCATGATCGTGGACCCGGGCCAACCCCTCGGGGACGTCCCGGTGCTCTCCGACCTGGTCTCGCTCCAGTACCTGCGGCCCGAGCGGATGACCGATCTCCTGGTCGGCAACTCCGACCATCACGATCCCGAGTGGGTGGACCCCGACAGGTACGACAACACGCTGGACGACGACTACGCCGTGACGGCGGTCGAGAGGTTCGCGCACCGCTTTCCGGGGCTGTCCGAAGCGAGCCTCTCGTCGTCGTACGCGGGGTGTTACGACGTGACCCCGGACTACAACCCGGTCATCGGCCCGGCGCCGGTCGAGGGCCTGTTCCTGTGCGCGGGCTTCAGCGGCCACGGCTACAAGATCTCGCCCGCCGTGGGCACGTTGGTGGCAGACATCCTGTGCGACGGCGCCAGCCAAGACCCCGAGGTGGACGGCGACGACTTCCGGCTCGGTCGCTTCAGCGAGGGAGTACCACTCGTGAGCCCCCACCCGTACGCGGGCGCCCCCGAGATGCGCTAGAGGCCCACCCGAGCCGTGCCCCGGCCGTCGATGGAGCGCCGTAGTGTGAGGTCATGCTCCTCGTGGCAGCGTCGCCTGCGCTCGACCGCCACGACGTGGGGCCGCATCACCCCGAGCGCCCCGCCCGCGTGCAGGCCGCGCTGGACGGGCTCGACGATGCCGGGTTGCGCGACGCCGTCATCACCCTCGAGCCGCGTCGGGCCACCGAGGAGGAGCTGACCCTCGTCCATCCGCGGTCGTACCTCGAGTCGCTGCGCGCCTTCTGCGAGGCGGGCGGCGGGGCCATCGACCCCGACACCATCGCCGCGCCAGGGTCGTGGGACACCGCACTGTTGGCGGCGGGCGCGGCGCTCGAGGTCGTCGAGGCGCTGGCCCGGGGCGAGGGCGACGTCGGGTTCGTGGCGGCGCGCCCCCCGGGCACCACGCCCTGGCGGCCGAGCCGATGGGCTTCTGCCTGCTCAACAACGTGGCCGTGGCGGCCGCGACACTGGCCGGGCGGGGCGAGCGTGTCCTCGTCGTCGACTGGGACGTCCACCACGGCAACGGGACCCAGGCCATCTTCTGGGACGACCCCCGCGTGCTGTATGTGTCCACCCACCAGTGGCCCCTCTACCCCGGCACGGGCCGCGTGTCCGAAACAGGTGGGTCCGGCGCCCCCGGGCTCACGGTCAACGTGCCACTACCGCCACGCGCCACCGGGGACGTGATCCTCCACGCGCTCGACGAGGTGGTGGCGCCCGTGGTGGAGCGGTTCGCACCGACGTGGGTGCTGGCCTCGGCCGGATACGACGCCCACCGGGACGATCCGATGGCCGGGTTGGAGCTCACCGCGGGCGACTTCGCTGACATCGCCACGCGGGTGAAGCGCTTCGCTCCGGGGACCGGGCGCCTGGCGATGCTCCTCGAGGGTGGCTACGACCTCGACGCCCTGCGCCTCTCGGTCGGAGCCAGCGCCGCTGCGGTGCTCGACGTCGAGTTCCGGCCCGAGCGTGCGTCGAGCGGCGGCCCCGGGGACGAGGCCGTCGACGCGGCCCGCCGTGCCCATGGCGACGACGCCGGCTCGTAGCGCGGCGAGCACTGCCCCCTGCGCACAGCGTGATCCTCGGGTGCTATGACGACAGCATGACCTCGACGAGCCACGACCATCCCCGCGCCCACCAGCTCCCCCCGCCGCGGACCGAGGAGGTGGCCGAGCGCGTCTACGCCTACATCCAGCCCGATGGCGGATGGTGGATCAACAACACGGGCTTCGTCGTCGGGGAGCGAACCGTGTTGTGCATCGACAGCTGCGCTACCGAACGACGCACCCGGGCCTTCGTGGAAGCCGTCGACAGCGTCCAGCGCCAACGCGCCGCGCACCGGGGACCGGGTAGTCGCCTCCTCGTGAACACCCACCAGCACGGTGACCACACCAATGGGAACTGCATCATGGAGGGCGCCACCATCATCGGCCACCACCGCTGCCGTGAGGCCATCGAGGCCACGGGCATCCTCCGGCCCGACGGCCTGTGGGAGGCCGTGGCGTGGGGCGATCTCGAGCCCGCCCCCCCGTTCGTGACCTTCGAACACCGGCTCGACCTGTACGTCGACGACCTCCTGGTGGAGCTGCACCACTTCGGCACCGCGGCCCACACCACCAACGACGTGGTGGCATGGATCCCCGAGCACCGGGTGTTGTTCACCGGCGACCTCGTGTTCAACGGCGGCACCCCCTTCGTCCTCATGGGGTCGGTGGCGGGATCGTTCGTGGCACTCGACGCGTTGATGGAGCTCGACCCCGCCGTCATCGTCCCCGGGCACGGCGAGGTGTGCGGTCCCGAAGTGGTCGACATCGCAGGCGAATACCTCCGTTTCCTGCAGCAGATCGCCGACGAAGCCAAGCCGGCCGGGCTGAACCCCCTCGAGGCGGCGCGCCAGGTCGATCTCGGGCCCTTCGCCGCGCTCGGCCACCCCGAGCGTCTGGTCGGCAACCTTCATCGCGCCTTCGCAGAATGCGAAGGGGCGCGGCCCGGCGACCCCATCGACGTCGGCGCCGCGCTCGTGGACATGGTGACGTTCAATGACGGCAGGCCCCTGACCTGCCACGCGTGAGCCCGACCGGTTGACCGATTGTTGTGTCGGGATAGAGCCTCCGGTGAGCCGGGGGTGGAAGGGTGGAACCCACCAAAGCGGCTGGAGCAGGCAGCCGCTCCTTTGCCGGGGGGCCCATGTCCATCGTCGATGACCGTAGGCACGTCCTTGCCGACCAGACGCGTCACGAGCGGCTCTGGCGAACAGCCGACCCCACGCCGCTCCCGCCCGTCGCGTCGCCCGCGACCGCCGCCATCCGCACACCGGGTGTGGCGCCGAGCGGTCCCAGCCAGGGCCGAACGTCCGATGTCCTGGCCCGGGCCGGCACAAGCGACCAGTTGTGGCAGGCCCGGATCGACCTCGTGGTGTCGTCGGGGCTCTCGGGTGACACCGCGCGCAAGTCACACGAAGAGGCTCAGCGTGTCCAATCCCAATCGCTCTTCGACGCCCTGTGTCAGATGTGCCAGGAGGAGCTTCGCCCCGTGCTCGAGTACAGCGCTGAGATGCTGGGCGAATGGGGCCTGTCGGCCCGCGTGACCGAGACGCTGCGGGACGAGCCGGCTCGAGTCCCGCGTAGCTTCGACCTTGCCTTGTGGATCGACCGCTTCGGGGAACGGGGACCGGGCAAGCTGACCATCACCGCCACCGAGGGGTGCGACTTCGTCCGGGTGAAGCTGGCCGTGGGTCCGTCGAAATGGAACGGCGACGTGAGCGAGCACGTCGGGACGACGATCGCCAGCGACCTCTCCGACGCGCTCGTGGGCGGTCTGGTGGCGACCCTGGTGGAGCAGATCTTCACTCCGTGACGGCCAGGCGCTGCGCCAGGTAGGCCAGCGACAACGGGTAGCGCCAGGAGATGCCGCCGTGGGTGGCGTCGAAGAGCTCGAAGCGCACGTCGGTCACACCCACGTCCGCCAACGCATCCCGAAAGGCGACCGCCCCGAGGTCCAGGTACCACTCGTCGCGCGTGCCGGCATCGATCCACACCGCCTTGAGACCTCGCAGCGCTTCGGCGTAGCGGGGCACCATCCGGACCGGGTCCCACGCCAGCCACCGCGCCCATGCCTCGTCGTGCAGCCGTCCGCTGCGTGGATCGAAGGGCAAGACCGGCGTCGCGTCGTCGTCGGCGGAGAAACAGGCCGACACCCCGAGCATCATGAGCAGCAGGTGGTCCTCGGGTCGGGTGAACGCCGGGCGCGACTGAAAGTCGTCCCACCAGGCGCCGATGTCACCGTCCCAGGCACGCAGTGCCCGCACCGCCTTGGGGAACTCGGGGATGTAGCAGCACTCGTACAGGGCGTCCCCGGCATGGGTGGCGAGCCCACCGAACAGGTCGGGGCGCAACATGGGCGTGATCATGGCGCCGAAGCCGCCACTGGACTTTCCCTGGATCCCGCGGTGGGCGGGAGCGTCGAGGGTGCGGTAGCGCTCGTCGACGAACGCCACGACGTCGTCGCACAGGTACGAGTGGTACCGGCCCGTCCCGGACGAGTCCACGAACTGCGACCCTCCGTAGGCGGTCCAGGCGTCCACCCACACCACGATGCACGGCGGCGCCTGGCCCGAGGCGAACACCGCATCGGCGGCCTCGGGGAACGGCTGGCGGTACGCCTCGCGGTTGGCCCACATGTCGAGGGAGCCGGTGTAGCCCTGGATGACGTAGATCGACGGCAGTCGGGCGTCGCCCTCGTCGTAGCCCGGAGGCACGTACACCCACAAGGGTCGCTCGACGTCGTCCCCGAGGGCGTTGCCGCGCAGCGCCTCGGAGGTGATCACGTGCTCGTCGATCCGACCGGCGAGCTCTCCCGTCCACGGCAGCGGCACTCGCCCAGGATGGCACGCGCGGGAGGGTCAGGACGCGGTGGCGGTGGGTAGCGGGGCGCCCGAGAGGAATCCCCGCAGCTGCTCGGCCGGCATGGGCCGGGCCAGGAGGTATCCCTGGGCCAGGTCGCACCCCGCCTCTCGCAGCGTGGCGAAGACGTCGTCGGTCTCGACGCCCTCACCCACCACCTGCAGCGACAGGTTGTGACCCAGGTCGACGATGGACCGCACGATGGCGGCGTGGGCGGGATTGGCCATCATGTCCATGACGAAGCTCTTGTCGATCTTGAGCTCGTGCACCGGGAGCGAGGACAGGTACCCGAGCGAGGTCTGCCCGATGCCGAAGTCGTCGAGGCTCACCCGCACGCCGATGGCGTCGAGCTGCGCCAGCACCGCCGCGGCGCGGGGCGGGTCCGTGAGCAGGGCGGTCTCGGTGATCTCGATGATCAGACGCTCGGGCGGGACTTCGAGATCGGCCAGCACGGCGATGACCTGGTCGGCGAAGCGGGCACGGCCGAGGGTCCGGGCCGACACGTTCACCGATACCGCCATCTCCCCCAGGTCGCGGACGTCGGTGAGCGATGTCCGCATCACCCAGGTGGTGAGCCGGTCGATGAGGTCGGTCTGCTCGCACATGGGGATGAACCGGTCGGGGTACAGCAGCCCCAGGGTGGGGTGTTGCCACCGCACCAACGCCTCGACGGCTTCGATGCGCCCGTCGGAGAGGGCGGCCTTGGGCTGGTAGTGCATGACGAGCTCATCGGCGTCGATGGCACGGCGCAGATCCGCGATGAGCCCGAGGTTCGCCGCGTCGTAGTGGTCGTGCTCGGCGTCGTAGCGCACCACCCCGGTGTGCTGGGCCTTGGCGACGTACATGGCCACATCGGCGTGCTGGAGGAGGTCGTCCACGTCGATCCCGTCATCGGGGGAGAGCACGAATCCGATGCTCGACTCCACCGAGAGCGGGAGGCCGCTCACCTCCACCTCGTTCTCGATGATGTCTCGCAGGCGCCGCAGTACTTCCTCGGCGTCGCCCACGTCGGTGAGGATGACGCCGAACTCGTCTCCCCCCAGACGGGCCACGGCATCTTGGGGTCGGGTGTGGTCGGCGAGGCGTTGGGCCAATTGGGTGAGCAGCTGGTCGCCGCTGTCGTGGCCCAGGGTGTCGTTGACCTCCTTGAACCGGTCGAGGTCGACGATGGCGATGGCGGTACAAGAGTCACTGCGCACGGCATGGACCACCGCCTCGCGCACGCGCTGATGGAACAACGACCGGTTGGGCAGCGCCGTGAGCGGATCGTGCTCGGCCAGGAACTTGTTCTCCCGCACCTGGTGGCGCAGGCGGCGGCTGACCGACACCGAGATGACGAAGAGCGCCACGTACAGCAACCCCAGGCCGATGAGGAGGTCGCGGTAGAGGGAGTGGAGCCCGGCGTCCACGTCGGTAGCGATAGGCGCATAGGGCAGGTAGGCCTCGAACACACCCACCGCATGCTCGGGCGATCCGGCGGTGATGGGCACGTACACCTCGACCGCCTTGGGGCCGAGGGGTCCCGAATCGTCGCTGTCGGCGTTCAGGTGCGTGAGCTCGGCGGTGATGTGGCCGTCGTCGGCGCCTTCGGCCTCGTCGTCCGCGATCTTGGTGAACCCCGAGCCGTCGTCGGAGTAGATGACGTGGCCGGTC
Organism: uncultured Acidimicrobiales bacterium; assembly: GCA_963764205.1. Classification (GTDB taxonomy): domain Bacteria; phylum Actinomycetota; class Acidimicrobiia; order Acidimicrobiales; family UBA8190; genus Chersky-840. Next base: position 1,502,928 of record CAVXRN010000006.1, on the reverse strand, counting down.
AGGTCCTGGAGGCGCAGTCGCAGGACGTAGTGATCGCCCTCGGCCCGCTGCACCAGGCGGTTCATGGCCGCGACTTCGGTCGGGCTGAGGCCTTGGCCGATGGGACGTCCGTCGAGGATGGGCTCGACCGCGGTCTCGGCCACGAGCACGGCTTCGGACCGTCCTTCGGAGATGCCGCGTTGCGTGGCCTCGGATCGGTACGCGGCCGCCAAGACCAGGCCCAGGAGCACGACCGGGATCGCCGTGATCAGCGCGTAGGTGATGAACAGCCGCGCCAACGAGTGCGCCCGCGGCGCAACAGACCTCACGAAGGACAATTTCGGACTCTGGGGCCCCGGACTTGACCCCGAGCGCCAGGACCAGGACGTTCTCCCCGAATTCGGGCGGATATCGGCCCGTGGTCGTGCCTGGGAGCCCCTGCTCAACGAAAGGCCGGAACGGGTCGATACCCATGCAGTGCGAAGCGACGGGCGGCTCGATCCCAAGGTCATCGAGTCCGCCCTGTCGGGACTGCTCGAGCGACACCCCGAAGCGGCGGTGTGTGCCCTCGGCCCCGACGGCCTCATGGTGGCGATGCCCCGCTCGGTCCCGCTCGCCGGCCACCGGGTGGTCCAGGCCCGCTCGGCGCTCAACGTGGTCATCGCCGCTGATCGTGTCGGGATGATCAACGCCTGGGAGCGGGCCCGTGCCGTCGGGGCGTCACGGGTCCCGGTTCGTCTCGCCACCGACCCCGGTAGGCCCGTGGTCCTGCACCTGATCGACGCCCGGAGGAGCCACGGCGTCTACCTGGGCGTGGTGGCGGCCGCGGTGGACGACGACGCCACGGTGTTCGACCCCGCCACGCCGGCCCTTGCACCTCGGTTCTCACGAACGGGCCCGAACATGCTCGAGGCCACCGCGGACGTCCTGCGCGCCCGCGACCACCTCCTCGCCCGGCTGGTCGAAGCCGTCCCGGTCGGGGTGCTCCAGGTCGACACCGCAGGCCACGTGGTCTCGACCAACGACCGACTCCACGACATCCTCGGATGCCCTCCGGCGGCGACGTTCGAAGAGCAGATGGCGACGGTCCTCGAGCGCGACCGCCTCCTGGCCCGCAGGGCGCTCGACACCTTGCTACGCGACGGGATCGACGACGACATCGACGTGGTCGTGCGCCCCGCGTGGGCCGACGACAACGACGTGCGTCGGTGCAACCTGAGCCTGCGCGTCCTCACCGATGCCGACGGGAGCGTCACGGGCGCCGTGATCTGCGTGTCCGACGTCACCGAGAACACCGGCACGCGCGACGCCATGCACCTGCGCGCCACCTTCGACACCATCACCCGGTGCCAGAACCGGGACTCGACCATGGCCGCGCTCGAGGCGCTGCTGGCCGGAGCGGGCGACGGATCGAGCCCGGCGGTCATCCTCGTCGACCTGTACCACTTCCGCCAGCTCAACGAAGGACACGGTCACGACGCCGGCGACGAATTCCTGGGTGTCGTAGCGAGGCGGCTACGCGGCGCGGTGCGCGAAGACGACGTCGTCGGACGGATCGGGGGGGACACCTTCCTCGTCATCTGCCCCGGCATCGCCACGTCGGTGGAGGCGGTTCGGACCGCCACCCGGGTGGCCGAGTCGCTCAGCCACGAGATTCAGCTCAAGGACATCAAGGTGGGATCGAGGGCGAGCATCGGCGTCGCCTGGACGAGCCGACCGGGCGTCGACGCCCCGACGCTCGTCGAGCAGGCCGACGCGGCCATGCACGAGTCGAAACGCCGCGGTGCGGGGCGGCCCGTGCTGTTCAGTCCGACGCTCGTCCCCTTGCACGAACCATCGTCGGACCACGCCGGCGACAACCTCTAGACACTCCTGCTCGCCTGGCGCACCGCTTGGCGGGGACGGCCCTGCACGGGACCTGTTGCTCCCCTGCGTCCGGGTTCTCGCCCGAGGAAGGGGTGCCCGTCATGGGATACGAGAACGTCATCATCCGCGCCGCTCTCGGCGGATCTGGACTGCCCGAACCCCCGATGGTGGGCATCGTCGCCGTGCCCACGATGTGGAGGTGCACCGGGCGGCGCCCTCCAGTGTTGGCGACGACGGTGTCGCCGAGCCGTTTATGGAGCGCGGCCAAGGTCGCGGGTCCGAGGACCACCTGGTCTGCCGACTGCAGTGGGTGCCCTGCGAGCGGTGTCGGGACGACAGCGGCGTTCGGGCGGACCGCAAGGACGCCGACCTGCTGCCCGTCGATCGTCGCGTCCTCGAAGTACACCCCCGCCCAGTGCGCCACGTCGGCGTCGTGGTCGAGCAAGGCGGCTGTCTGTGCGGCCGGTAGGTCCTCGGCCCCCGAGAAGCCCGATAGCAGCACGTAATTCCAGTTCCACCCGTAGAGCCGAGGATGGGATACGAGCCCCGTGAGGCTGGCCCCGAAGATGACTGAGGTCACGACCACGACGACAGCCAGCACCGCGCCGAGGATGGCCGAGCGTACGGGCGCCACATCGCGCCCGGCCCCTGAGCCGAGCGCGGCACGAATGCCGGTCGTGGCCGAGGGTCCCAAGCCGGATGTAGCGGCGACCCGTGACAGGGTCGGAGCCCGCTCGGCCCGTCGGCGTCTGACCAGGTCGCCGCGGTACGGGGCGGCCCGGTACGCCAAGAGGACCGACGCCACACCGAGCACCACGACCAGGACCGCGAACCCGAGACCGAGGACGGTCCAGTCGAACGCCACACCGAGACCCGGGTAGAGGGGTCGCACGGCGCCAAAGGGAGACAGAGGGGAGAGTCCGACGGCCACGACGACCGCCAGAACGGCCCCGAGCACAACCGCGCCGAGGACGCCTACGAGGCCGTCGGCCGTTGTCATGAGGGGCCCGGCCCCGAGCGCCCGAAGCACCTCACCGTCGTCCGCGTTGCTGCGCACCACGCGGCCGATGACCTGGCCACCGATCAAGAGGGCCGCGAGGGCCGCGATGAGCCCGAATGCCCCGAAGGCGATCGACTCGGGCCGGATCGATCGTTCCACCAGGGCCACGGTGGAGGCGTTGTCCTGACCTCCGCCGACGGAGCTGATCGCCGGTACGATCCGCTCGATCGCCCGGACCACGGTCGCCTCGTGGCGGGTGCCACCGTGGAGCTTCAGAGCCACATAGGAGTAACCGGCACAGCACGACGTCAGCCTCCGGGTCAAGGCCGGGGTGAAGACGCCAAACTGCGATCCCAAGGCGGCGTCGTCGTCTTCGACGACCTGGGAGCTCGACTCGACGATGCCGACCAGCTTCAAGTTGATCGACACGTACGGTCGGTCGGGGAGCACACCGGTGGCCACGGCTGAGCTCGCCTGGGCGTCGGAGTAGACGCCGATGGCGAGGGTCGACCCGAGGTGGAGTCCGTACTCGGCGGCTCCACTGGCCGACATGACGAGCTCGTCCTGGACGCTCGGGTCGAACATCCGGCCCTGGACGACGTTGACGCGGTCGACGGTGCTGAACTCACCGTTGAGGCTGCCCTCGAAGCGGGCCGTCGACCAGGGAATTCTCGGGCGCGGTCCACCCGCGTCGTGGCGCGGCCGCACAAAGTGGCAGGCATGTCGGCCACGATGGCAGATATGACTGACATTTGGGATGACCGAGCGGTACCGTGTGCGTGCGACACCGGGGCGTCCGGTAACGGGGGCGTCTGGCCTCCCTTTGCTTCGTTCGCTACTGGGCTCAACGCCCCGGTGTCGCATTAGCCCGTCGACTAGCCCGTCGATCGCCGTCGATGAACTCTGCCGGCCGTCGACCCCGTGCGTTATTCGACGATGATCTCGGCCACGGGGTCACCGACGGCGTAGGTCACACCCTCTTCGGCGATACAGCGCAGACGCCCCGCCGCCGGTGACTCGATCTCGTTCGTGACCTTGTCGGTCTCCATCTCGTAGAGCGGTTGGCCCTTGTCGACAGTGCTTCCGTCCTCGACGAGCCAACTCGCCAGGATCGCCTCGGTCATCTCCATGCCGATCTTCGGCAGGCGTAGGAGCACGGGCGGCTCAGGTCTTGTACGCCATGACCCACTCAAGTGCCTCGAGCAGGCGTTGCGGCCCGGGCAGGGCGAGGCGCTCGAGCCGGCGCGCATAGGGCAGCGGGGCGGGCAGTGCCCCGACGCGCAGCACCGGCGCCACCAGCCGGTCGAAGAGGGCCTCGGAGATCCCCGCCGCCAGCTCGCCGCCGAAGCCACCGGTGACCACCGCCTCGTGGAGGATCACGGCCCGGCGCGTCCGACCGACCGACTCGAGCACCGCCACCTCGTCGAGCGGGACGAGCGAGCGCAGATCGAGGACCTCGACCTCGACCCCGCGCCCGGCCAGTGTCTCGGCCACGGCGATGGCGTCGTGGACCTGGCGACCGTAGGTCACCACCGTCACGTCGGCACCGGGTCGTTTGACGTCGGCTACCCCGAGCGGCACCGGCTCGGCGTCGACGGGGCCCTTGCGCGACAGCAGCAGGACCTGCTCGATGAAGACACAGGGGTCCTCGTCCGCGATGCACGACGCCAGCAGGCCCCGGGCGTCGGCCGCGGTGGAAGGGACGACCACCTTCAGGCCCGGCACATGCGTGAGCCACGCCTCGAGCATCTGCGAATGCTGTGCACCCACCTGCAGGCCACCGCCCACCCCGGTCCGCAGGACCATGGGGACGGGCGTGAGGCCTCCGGACATGTAGCGCAGCTTGGCGGCGTGGTTGGCGAGCTGGTCGAGGCAGATCCCGAGGAAGTCCATGAACATGACCTCGGCCACCGGTCGCAGGCCCCCGAGGGCCGCGCCCACCGCCGCGCCCACGATGGCCTGCTCCGAGATGGGCGTGTCGCGCACACGGTCCTTGCCGTGTTTGGCGGCGAGACCCTTGGTCACGCCGAACACGCCGTTGTCGGAGATGTCCTCGCCCAGCAGCACCACCCGGTCGTCGGCGGCCATGGCCTCGTCCAGCGCGAGCGTGATGGCCGACCGCACGCTCATCTCCGTCGGCGCAGCCACCGCCACCGGCGACGACCCGGTCTTCGACGACCCGGTCTTCGACGACCCGGTCTTCGACGACCCGGTCTTCGACGACCCGGTCTTCGACGACCCGGTCTTCGACGAAATAGTGCTCGACGACACGGGCGGCCCCACAACGTCGGTGAGGACCTCGTCCGCGCTGGGCTCGGGGAGCTCCAGGACCTCCGTCAGGGTGCCCACCGCGTCGGCCAGGCAGCGTTGCTCGGTCGCGTCGGCGTCGCTGTCGGACAGCAGGCCTCGTTCGACGAGCGCATGACGGAAGCGCGCCACGGGTTCGCGCCTCCACGCCTCTTCGAGCTCGGTCGGGTCGACGTACGTCATGCGGTCGCCGAAGACGTGCCCGAAGAGTCGGTAGGTCACGGCTTCGACCAGTGTGGGCCCCTTCCCCGCCCGGGCACGCGCCGCGGCCACCGAGACCGCCTCGTACACGGCCACGGGATCGTTCCCGTCGACGGTCACGCCGGGAATGCCGTAGGCCACGGCGCGATCGGCGACGTGCTCGACACGCAGGTGCTGCGCGAAGGCCGTGTGCTCGCCGTACCCGTTGTTCTGGCACAAGAAGATCACCGGGAGCTCCCACACCGCGGCCAGGTTGAGTGCTTCGTGGAAGGCACCGATGTTCGACGCACCGTCGCCGAACGAGGCCACGGTGACGCGACCCTTGCTGCCGCGTGACGCCGCCCAGGCCAGGCCGGCGGCGATGGGGAGGCCGGAGCCGACCACGCCCGTGGTCAGCATGAGCCCGACGTCGGGCCACGAGACGTGCATGGGGCCGCCCTTGCCCTTGCCCGTGCCCTCGGCCCGGCCCAGCATCTCGGCCAGCAACGGTCGGAGCGGGACTCCCTTGGCGATGTGGTCGTGCAACCCTCGGTACGTCGTCACGAGGTAGTCGTCGGGCTCGAGCGCGGCAGCGAAGCCGGCCGATACGGCTTCTTGTCCTCGAGGGGAGTAGTAGGCGAGGGTGGCGCTTCCCGCCGAGATGGCGCTGCGCAGCGCGTCGTCGGCGGCCGCGATGAGCGCCATGGTGTCGAACATGGCGAGGAGCGTGGCGTCGTCGGGGGCCATCGGCGTCGCGGTCATCGACCCCACCGTACGCCGCGGTGGGCCGCCCGTTGCAACCTGGGACCTTCGACTCTGGTACCTCCGGGCTCGCGGCGCGGACAGTATGGGTATGGAGCCATTCGGATCGTCAGCAGAAGCCCTTCGGGCCACCGGGGCGAGCACGGGTGATCGAGACATCGTGGGGATGATCGATCGTCACCGGCGAGAGGAAGGGGCCCTGCTGGACCGATACGAGCACATCGCCCAGGAGTCGTCGTCCGTAGGGGTGAGCTACCTCGTGAACCTGATCCTCGAGGACGAGCGCAGGCACCACCGGCTGCTGGCCGAGATCGCCCATGCCATCGTGTGGGGCACCATCGCCGACGCCAGGCCGGCCGTGCCGCGCATGGTCGAAGGCACGGCGGACGAGGCCCTGGTGGCACAGACGAAGGTGCTCTTGGCGTCGGAGAAGAAAGACCGGACCGAGTTGCGCCGGCTACGGCGGCGCCTCCGCTCCTACAGCGGGACGATGTGGCCGCTGCTGATCGATCTCATGCTGCTCGACACCGACAAGCACACGCGGATCCTGCGCTACATCCTCAAGCACCGCCCCGGCTGATCCTTCAGCGGGCACCGCGTACGAGCACCCCGGGGCGTGCCCCGGTCTCGGTCCCGTGTTCGAAGGTGGTCACGCCCGACTTGATGGTGGCCAGGTAGCCCACCGCGTCCTGGACGAGGCGCCGCCCGCCGGCGGGGAGGTCGGTGACCACCTTGGGCGTGCCCAATTGCAGGTGGTCGTAGTCGATCACGTTGAGATCGGCGAGCAGGCCGGGCTCGAGCGTCCCCCGGTCACCCAAACCGTAGAGCGAGGCGGTGTCGTGGGTCTGCTTCTTCACCACCCACTCGAGAGGCAACAGCGCGCCCCGGGTGCGGTCACGGGTCCAGTGCGACAGCATGAACGTCGGTTGGGGCGAGTCGCAGATGACGCCGCAGTGCGCCCCACCGTCGCCCAGGCCCGCCACGGCGCGCGGGTGCAGGAGCATCTCCCGCACGGGCTCCAGGCTCATCGACGAGTAATTGAGGATGGGGAAGTACAAGAGCCCGTGCCCGTCGTCGGCGAGCATGACCTCGTAGGCGACCTCGAGCGGATGCCGGCCCGCCGCGGCCGCGATGGCTGCCAGTGAGCTCTCGGGGCCGGGCTCGTAGTTCGGTGGGGTGCCGAGGACGAAGTTGACCGCGTAGGCACGTTCGAGCGCGCCACGGTGCTCGGGCTCGGGCTGGAACGACACGATGGCGTCGCGCACCGACGGGTCCGACAGGGCCACCACCAGTTGGTCGTCGGTGAGATTGCGGGCTTTGAGCGCCTGGTAGGCCGGGATGGAGTCGAAGAGGCAGTACGACGAGTGCAGCCCCGTCAGCAACCCCGTGGCGCGCGCCGCGACCTGGGGCCACAACTGTGCCCCTTCCTCTGCGGCACGCAGCGACTCGTCCATGAGCTCTCGCCACAGGTCGGGCGCGTCGTCGATCTGGAGGAGCGCGAACGTGACCGGGCGTCCGATCGCCACTGACAGGCGACGCATCCAGTCCACTTCCTTGACCGGCGCGATGACGTCCTCCCCCGCCACGCCGGCGGGGGCGAGCTCGAAGATGCCTGTGCCCAGCTCGCCCAGGGCGGCGCCGATCCCGAACAGCTCGTCCTCCGCCGCGTAGGTCCCGGGCACGGGCTCGCCGTCGATGGCGCGATGGGCGATGGTTCGCGACGTCGAGAAGCCGAGCGCGCCTGCCCTGATCGCTTCCTTCACGATGGCCCCCATCGCCGCGATGTCCTGCGAGTCGGCAGGCTCGTTGCGAGCCCCGCGCTCTCCCATGACGTAGGCCCGCACCGCGCCGTGGGCGATCTGCGTGCCGACGTCGACGGTGAAGCGACGGCGACCGAGCGCGTCGAGGTACTCGGGGAAGCTCTCCCAGTCCCACGTCATGCCTTCGGCCAATGCGGTGCCGGGGATGTCCTCGACCCCTTCCATGAGCCCGATGAGCCAGTCGTGGCTGTCGGGGCGCGCCGGCGCGAAGCCGACCCCGCAGTTCCCGGTGACGATCGTCGTCACTCCGTGCCACGCACTCGGAGCGAGGACCTCGTCCCACGTGGCCTGCCCGTCGTAGTGCGTGTGGATGTCCACCCAGCCCGGCGTGACGAGTGCTCCGTCGGCGTCGATAGTGTGACGCGCCGACTCTCCCTTGAGCGATCCCACGGCCGTGATCCGGCCGTCGTCGACGGCCACGTCGGCGGTGCGGGCGGGCGCTCCCGTGCCGTCCACGACGGTTCCGGCTCGAACGACGAGATCGTGCACGATCTACCCCCTGGTCAGACCCTCATGGTGACATCGGGCCCATCGGGGCACAAGCCATGGCGCTCAGGCTTTGCCCGACGCGGTGGGGATGGACTGGGCGAAGTGGAACACGTCGTCGGGGTCGTAGGTCGACTTCACCGCCACCAGTCGACCGAGGTTGGCCCCGTAGTACGCCTCCTGCCAATTGGTCAGCATGGGGTCGATGTAGTTCTGGTAGGCGGAGCCGTCGACGTAGCTCGCCACCGCAGTGGCGAGATGCGCCAACCACGACCAACCCTGTTGCACCGCCGACGCGCTCGTGCCCGTGGCCACACTGGCCTGGATGCCGGCCAGGGCGTTGCGGTGGACGAAAGCGGTGTCGGTCGGCTGCACCGCGTTGATGGCTCCGCCCAGCGCGTCGAAGGCGATCCCGCCCCCCAGTCCCGGGAGCGTCTGGCTGAGATCGGTCACGGCTTGGACGAAGGCCTCGATGCCGGCCGAGGACGGCGGCGTCGACACGTAGGCCGACGACGCCACGGACGCGTCGCGGCCGAGTGTCCCGGCCGGGTTCTGCGTGATGAGGTGGCACTGGGCCACGTCGAGGTTCTCGCAGCCCGCCTCGACCAGCATGGCGTGGAGGTACTGCTCGGGGCCCACGAACCGGTAGGACGGTGTGCTTCCCACCGCGGCGACGAGGGACGACACCAAGGAGTTCAACGTGTTCGTCGAGCCCACGAGCACTCCTGCCGTGCGGACCTGGATCGTGCCCTTGCCGGCGGACTGCACCAGGCAGTTCGACCACAGCTCGTCGGGCGCGGCGCGCTGCCAGGAGAACCACGCGCCGAGGACGTCGGCGGCGGCCGATCCGGGCCAATCCAAGGTGAACAGTGCCAACTCGGGGATAGGCGAGGCGCGGAAGGTGAACGACGTCACGACACCGAAGTTCCCGCCCCCGCCACCCCGACAGGCCCAGTAGAGGTTGTCGTGCTCGCTTGCGTCGCAGGTGAGCAGGCGACCGTCCGCGGTGACGATCTGCACCGACTCGACGGTGTCGCACGTGAGGCCGTACTTCCGTCCCACGACCCCGACGCCGCCACCGAGCGCCAATCCGGCGATCCCCACCGTCGGGCACGATCCCCCCGGGACCAGGATGCCGGCCTGCGACAGCTGGTCGTACAGGTCGACCAGGAGCGTCCCCGCGCCGACCACGGCGCCAGACACGCCGGCCGGCCCGGCCGAGCCCTGCACCGTCACGGTGTGCATGGGCGTGACGTCGACGACCAGACCCTCACCACTGGAGTACCCGCCGTAGCTGTGACCCCCGCAGCGAGGGACCGGGGTGATGCCATGGGCACGCGCGAACGCGACGCAGCGTTGCACGTCCGCTGGCGACGCGCAGTAGGCCACCGCGGCCGGATCGACGTCGTCGAACCGAGGGTCATAGAGCAGACGGGCCGTGGCGTAGCTCGGGCTGCTCGGCAGCACCAGCCTCCCCGTCAGCGACGAGGCGAGTGTCGACCATGCCGCCGCGTCCAGGGCGGAGGTGGTCGAGGTGCTCGAGCTCGACGATGACGACGAGGATGTCGAGGAGTCCGAGCACCCGAGGAGCGCGGCCGACGCCGCGCCGACCGCCATCAGCCCGCCTCCCCGCAGGAAGCGGCGCCGGTCCATCCGGTCGCGACGGTCCGGGCCCGCCCCGAGCTCCACGCTCGGGGACCTTACCGACCGGTGTCGAGCCGGTCCCGGACCACGTGCTTCTGCACCTTGCCCGACGCGGTGCGGGGCAGGTCCTCGACGAGCACCCATCGGCGGGGCACCTTGAAGGGCGCCATGCGATGTCGGAGGAACGCTTCGAGCTCGCTCGGCTCCACCGGCCGCGCCGCGGCGGGGACGATCACCGCCACCGCCGCTTCGCCCCACCGTTCGTCGGGCACGCCCACCACCGCCGCCTGGGCGACGTCGGGATGCTCGAGGAGCGCGTTCTCGATCTCGACCGGGAAGATGTTCTCGCCGCCCGACACGATCATCTCCTTGAGCCGACCGGTGATCCGCAGATAGCCACGCTCGTCCATCGTCACGAGGTCGCCCGTGCGCAACCATCCCCCGGGTCGGGTGGTCGCTGCGGTCTCGACGGGCAGGTCGTGGTACCCCGCCATGACGTTGGGCCCGCGCACCTCGAGCTCGCCCACCTCGCCTCGTTGCAGGATCACGCCGCTGTCGGGGTCCACGACGCGCGCGGCTCACGCCCGGCAACGGCGTCCCGAGCGTGGCGCCTTTGTCTTGCGCCGTGTCGTCGAGATGGGTCTGGGAGATGAACCCCGACGCCTCGGTCTGGCCGAAGACCACTGCGAACTCCACACCCAGCATTGCTTCGATGTGGCGGACGAGCTCGGCCGGGACCACCGCCCCTCCGCTGCTCACCGCCCGCAGCGACGACAGGTCCCGGCGTCCGAAGTCGGGGTGGCCCACGACGGCGAGCAACATGGTGGGCACCCCGCAGGTGAGCGTGGCCGACTCCGCCTCGATCAGCTCGAGCACCAGACCCGGTTCGAAGGCCGGCACGAGGACCGCCGTGGCCGCCTGCTGGCAGAGCTGGAACGACACCACCTGCCCGCCCACGTGGAACAAGGGCATGGTCTGTACGTAGACGTCGCCCGCCTGGATCCCGAAGCGCATGGCCCCGAAACGCGCCGCGTTGGTCATGCCCCGGTGGGTGAGGAGGGCACCCTTGGGCGCACCGGTGGTGCCCGAGGTGTAGACGAGCTGGGCCACGTCGTCAGGCGTCACCGTGCGCGTCGGCCCCGGCGCGTCCGAAACCGGTGCCGCGACCCCGGAGCAGAACCCGTCCCAGTCGTCGAAGCACACGATGGCGCGCAACGCGGGCAGCTCCGCCTGAAGCCCCGTCAACGTCGCCACGAGATCGTGGTCCCGGTAACTACGCACGACGAATGCGCCGGCTGCACCCGATTGCCCCACGATGTGGCGGAGCTCGTTGGCCCGCAGGGCGGGATTGACGGGCACGAGCACGAGCCCGGCCAGGGCCGCCGCAAAGGTGAGGATGAGCGATTCCGGCACGCTCGTGGCCACCACGGCGATGCGCTCGGTGGGCTCGAACCGGGCGGACAACGCCGCCGCGGCGCGCGTCGCGTCGGCCAGGAGCTCGGCGTAGGTCCAGCGCCGGCGTTGCGCCGGGTCGGGGTGGCCGGCCACCAGGGCCGTCGTCGTCGGCGCCCGCCGAGCGGCGTCACGCAGGATCGACCCCACCGTGGTGTCGAGCACCGGCTCGGTGTCGTCCGCCACCCACATTGACGGGGAGGCGGATGCCGGCCCGGGCATCGGTCAGGCCTCGAGGTACTCGCCGAGCGTGGCGTGGAAGTGGCGGATGCGGCTCTCTTGGTACCGGGCCAGGGTGATGTCGGGACCGGCCGCCGCCTCGAGGCCGCGTTGGATGCGCGCCAGGGTGGCGGTGTCCTGGTCCAGGATGCGCCCGAGGTAGCCGAGCTCGGGCGCATCGGCCCAGCGCTGGCCGGGCTCGAGGTGCCGGGTGGCGACGGTCGGGGGTCGGGGGCCCGAGCGTGGCAGTGGCTCGAGCAGCATGACCTCCATGACCGTGGCGGCGTGGTCGTCGCCGTGGGGGCGGAAGCGGTACACCAAGGGGGTGGTGAACCCGGCCCAGGGCACAAAGTTGGGGAAGACGAAGTACTCGATGCCGTCGAGCGCCTCGCAGTCGGTGATCGACGAGTAGTCGGCGCCGGTGCGCTCGGCCAGCTGGCGGCGGGTGCGGTCGGCCAACACGTGGCGCGCCGTGGCGCCGTCGGGGACCACGGCATCGGCGTCGTCCTTGGTGAGGAACATCGCCCCCAGGATGTCCTGCTCGTCCACGTGGGCGTCGACATGCTCGCTAGTGATGCCCACCGGGGTGATCATGCGGCTCACGTGGCGCACACCCCGGTACACGTCGTACTGGGTCTGGGTGTCGCCGCTGGTCTTGAGCAACTGGGGATGGACGGCCACGGTGTGGTAGCTCTCGAGGAACGCCTCGAGCGCCACCTTCCAATTGCACGGGACCACGCGCACCACATGGGCGCTGAGGTAGCGGTCCCCGAGGTCCCACGAGGCGAAGTGCTCGGGGAGGATCTCGAGGTAGTGCTCGAGGGTGGGAGCGGCGGGGTCGGCCGTGACGAAGACGAACCCTCCCCACGTGCCCACGCGCGCCTCGGGCAGGCAGAACGTGGCCGGGTCGACATGGGGGAAGTCCCACGGACACGGCATGCCGGCGAAGGTGCCGTCGAGGTTCCAGGTGAAGCCGTGGAAGGGACAGCGCAGTTCCTCGATGTGGCCCGGCACCGTGCGCAGGACCGTGCCCCGGTGCAGGCACGAGTTGTGAAAGGCGCGGATCTCCTCGGGTCCGGCCCGGACCACCACGAGCGACAGGCCGGGCGCGCTGTAGACGAGACTGTCGCCGACCTCGGGGATCTGCTCCAGGCGGCATGCCATCTGCCACACGCGGCGCCACACCTTCTCGACCTCGAGCTCGTGCACGGCGCGACTGAGGTAGCGCTCCCGGGGGACCGAGGACGAGGACAACGGCGCGTCGCCGATGGCCCGCAGGACGGCGGGGACGGGGCGGGTGTCGAGATCGAGCAGCTCCTGCATGAGGCGCGCCCCGTGGGGGAGCTCGCCCCGGTGCGCACGCGGTGGGTTCGTGGTGCTCACCGGTCGCCCGCCGCCGCCTCACCGGCGCGGAAGCCGAAGACGAGCGCGGGGCCGAGCGTGGCTCCCCCGGCGGCCGTCGCCGTGCCGAACGGGCTCGCCGCGGCATTGCCCGCCGCGTAGAGCCCCGCCACCGGGGTGCGGCGCGACGAGAGCACCCGGCCGCGGTCGTCGGTGCGCGGACCACCCTTGGTCCCCATGCAGCCCAGATGGACCTCGACCGCGTAGAAGGGGGGCACAGACAGCGGCGCCAACGTCGGGTGCGGGGCGCTGCGGTCTCCGATCCAACGGTCATAGGGGAACGAGCCCCGGCCGAAGTCGGGGTCCTCGCCCACCGCCGCGCCTGCGTTGAACCGTGTCACCGAGGTCTCCAGTGTGCCCGACGGAATGCCGATGGACTGCGCCAGCTCCTCGAGGGTGTCGCCCCGGGCGAGCCACCGCGGGTCTGCGCTGTCGGGCTCGACCGGCCCCATCGGGTAGTGGCGGCGATAGGCGGCGTCGAAGACCAACCAGCACGGGGCGCCGGGGGACGAGCCATCGGGGCGCCCGAGGGCCCGCATGGCCCGGCCCACGGCCCCGTAGTTCTGGGCCTCGTCGACGAACCGACGACCCCCCTGGTCGACCATGATGGATCCGGGTTGGGCGCGCTCGCTGTGGAGCGGACGAAAATGCGTGACGCTCTCGACGTGCTCTCCCGGCACGCGCAGCGCGGGCATCCACCACGCCTCGGTCGTGTTGCCCAGGGCGGCGTCGACCGCGGTCGCCATGCGCAGACCGTCACCGGCACACCCCGCCGCCCCCATGGGGACGAGGGGAGGACCCGGGAGGTACTCCTCCACCAGCGCGGCGTCGTGTTGGAACCCTCCCGATGCCACGACGACACGGCCCGGCTCGCGGTGGCCGTCGACGACGACACCGACGACAACTCCGTCCTCGACCACCAGCCGCGTGGCGCGCGCCCCGGTGCGGATCTCGACGCCGGCGTCGACGAGAGCGGCCAGCAGACCACCCACCAACGCCCGGCCCCGGACGTGGCCGCGCAGGACCACCCCGTCGTTGGCCGGAGCGTCCGGGCCCGGTTCGGGCCCGTCCCGCAGGCTCTGCGACGGTTGGTCGAAGGCGGCTTGGACCCGCGCCTCGATGGCGGGGTCCAGTCGCAGCGATCGTGGCCACAACGACCGTCCCCCGGCCTTCGCACCCGGGAGCTCGCCCCGGTAGTCGGGCCAGTGCTCGAGCACCTCCCATGCGATGGGCGTGCGTTGTTCGATCTCGTCGGCGACGCGACGCGCGTCACCGACGAACGCCCGGACGAGCTCGAGATCGACGTCACCTTGGGCCGCCGCGGTCAGATACGACATTGCGTCGTCGGTGCTGTCGTCGACCGGGGTGGTGGGTCCGGGGCGACCGTGGGCGGGCATCCACACGACTCCGCCGGACATGGCCGTCGTCCCCCCGATGCACGGGGCGCGCTCCACCAGGAGCACCTCGGCACCGGCCCCGGACGCGGCCAGGGCGGCCGCCAATCCGGCAGCACCGGATCCCACGACGACCACCGGTCGGGTATCGGTCGACGGGGTATCGGTCGACGGGGTGCCGGGCACCGGCCCAGGGTAGGTCGTCGTCGCCGGGGCCGGCCTCCTACGATCGGCCCATGACCCTCCCCCGCCCTTTGCCGTCGTCCACCGCTCTTGTCACCGGGGCGTCATCGGGAATCGGGGCCGACCTCGCCCGGGAGCTGGCAAAGCGGGGCCACGGCGTCACGTTGGTGGCGCGGCGAGAAGAACGGTTGGCGGAGCTCGCGGGCGAGCTCGGATCGGTACACGGCGTGCGATGCGAGATCGTGGCACTCGACCTCACCGACCCGGCGCGACGTGGCCGTCTCCCCGACACCTTGGCCGAGCGGGGGCTCGACGTCGACGTGCTCGTCAACAACGCCGGCTTCAGCACCACGGGCCCGGTGTACCGCAGCGATCGAGCACGCGAGATGGCCATGATCCGCACCGACGTCGAAGCGGTCGTCGATCTGTGCAGCATCTTCCTGCCCGGCATGGTGGAGCGCGGACGAGGAGCCGTGCTCAACGTGGCCTCGACCGCTGCCTTCCAGCCGCTGCCGGGCCAGGCGGGCTACGGGGCGTCGAAGGCCTTCGTGCTCTCCTACAGCCGCGCCGTGCGGGCCGAGCTGCAGGGAACAGGTGTGACGCTCACCGCGCTGTGCCCCGGCCCGGTGGCGACCGAGTTCGCGGAGTCGGCCGGGTTCACGAAAGAGGAATCGGAGAACTCCCTGCCGAGGTTCATGTGGCTGGCGGCGGCTGAAGTAGCCCGGCTGGCAGTGGTGGGGATGGAACAAGGTAAAGGCGTCGTGATCCCGGGCCTCGCCAACCGCGTGGGTGCCGGGTTCGCCCGCACCATGCCGCAGCAGGCCCTGGCCACGTTCCTGGCCCGCCAGCACCCGGCACTCAAACCGCAGCCTTGATCGAGCACCGACCAGGCCGACTCGACCCTTCAGGCAGTAGCGTCGAGCGCCGATATCTCTTCGGTGGAGCAGAGAGCGACCCAGCCGATTCGGGATTTGGCCGAACAGCGATTCGAGGCTCTCCTCCAGCACTCGTCAGACGTCCTTTTCCTGGTCGACAAACAAGGCGTCTTGACCTACGCCAATCCTGCGGCATTGGTGGTATTCGGCGTAAGTCAGGGCGATGCCATCGGTACGATCGCATTTCGCTTCGTCCATCCCGACGACGTCGACATGCTCATCGCCAAGCATGTCGAACTCGTACGGACACCGGGTCAATCCTTGGCCCTTACCCTGCGCACTGTTTCCGGCGCGGGCGAGGTCCGAGTGCTCGAGACGGTGGCCACCAATTGCCTCGAGATACCGTCGGTCGCTGGCCTCGTCATAAACGGCCGGGATGTCACCGAGCGAGACGAATACATGACGAGGCTGGAGGTCAGCTTCGATGCCATTACGGTCGCCATCGCCAACGCACTCGACCTCCGAGATCCGTATACCGCAGGCCATCAGCGAGAGGTAGCTGGTATCGCCACCGCCATCGCTCGGGAACTCGAATTGTCCGACGACCAGATCAAGGGAATCGAGGTAGCGGCGACGCTCCACGACGTCGGGAAGATTGCTATTCCTTCAGAGATCCTTAGCCGGCCCGGACGGCTGAGCGCCGCCGAGTTCGAGATCATCAAGACACACGCTGCCTCAGGATGGAGCATCGTCGCCGATGTTCCATTCCCATGGCCGGTGGCCGACATGATCCTGCAACATCACGAACGCCTCGACGGTTCCGGTTACCCCCACGGAATAGCCGGCGACGAGATCCTCCTCGGGTCGCGCATTATCTCAGTGGCCGATGTGATCTCGGCGATGTCTGCACATCGCCCCTATCGTCCCGCGCGGGGCCTCAGCGCCGCCTTGGAGGAGCTCAAGGCAAACCGCAATCGGCTCTACGACCCCACCGTGGTGGACGCCTGCCTACGCCTCTTCCAGGGCCTCAACACCCTTCTGCCGCAGTCCGCATGAGGCCTACGTCCTGCGAGACGCGTCGGGCGAGATCGATCGACGGGATGAGACTCCTGAAATTAGGGCCGAAAGTCCTCTCTGGTCTGGGCTCTGACAGCCGATGACCACTAGGGATGGAACCCGTTGCCGCCGAGGCGCAGGCTGAGGCAGTTGTGGCACTTACTGCTCTGGCTGCATCTGCTGAGGCACGAGAACCCTCCGCGGCGGGTCACCAACAGCGCGTGGCGGAGATCGCCGCTGCGATCGCCCTCGCACTCGACCTCGACCAAAATGCTGTGGCCGGCATTCGGATGGCCGGGCAACTCCACGACATCGGCAAGGCCTCGGTTCCCGCTCACGTCCTGAACCAGACAGGCCCAATCGACTTCTCCGACTGGGAACTCATCAAGACGCATTGTCAAGCCGGGTACGACATCGTTGCCGGAATATCGTTCGAATGGCCCGTCGCAGAGATGGTCCTCCAACATCACGAACGCTTGGACGGCAGTGGGTACCCGGCAGGCCTTCGGGGTAAAGAGATTCTCCTCGGAGCCCGAATCATCGCCGTAGCTGACACCGTCCAGGACGAAATGTCGCTGAGCCTCGATGATCCCGAGACCGGGGTGAATGCCGCACTCGAGAAGATCACGGCGGGTCGAGGAAGGCTGTTCGACCTCCACGTCGTCGATGCATGCCGACACCTGTTTCGAGAGAATCCCCAATTCGGACGATAGATTCGGGAACGGCCCAGGCACCAATACCTGTGGCCTAGCGTCTGCCATCTGAGCTGGAGGCGCGTCATGCAGGTCATCATCCTCGGTAGTGGCAGTCCGCTCCCGGATCCCGGTCGCGCCGGACCGTCGACCCTCGTGCGCACGACCGCGGGAGACTTGGTGTTCGACTGTGGACGAGGAGTCCTGATGCGGGCGGCGGCCGCGGGGTCGGCAGCCGGCGCGTTCAGGGCAGTGTTTCTGACTCACCTCCACAGTGATCACATCACCGATCTCAACGATGTGTTCACGACGCGGTGGGTGACGTCGTTCGCACCGAACCCCTTGCCCGTGTACGGGCCGGGCGGGACGGAAGCGCTCTTGCGGGCCACCGAGTCGATGCTCGAACCAGATATCGGCTACCGCCTGGCGCATCACGACGACTTGCAGTGGCGGCCTTCCTCGGTGGTGACCGAAGTGAGCCGGGGCGTGATCTTCGACCAGGACTCGGTGCGAATCACCGCTGCTCCCACCGATCACGGTCCGGTCCGTCCGACCGTTGCCTTCCGAATCGACGAAGGAAACGAGTCGGTGGTCATCGCCGGTGACACCGTGCCCTGCCGGGGACTCGACGAACTGTGCACGGATGCCGACGTGGTGGTGCACACCGTGGTGCGCCGCGATCTCATCGAGCAGATCGGCCTGCACCGTCTTACCGATGTTCTCGATTACCACTCGTCGGTGCCCGACGCGGCCCGGACCGCGACACGAAATGGTGTCAGGGCCCTCGTTCTCAGCCATCTCGTGCCCACACCCGCGCCGGGGACCGAGCAGGAGTGGCTCGACCAGGCCACCGCCCATTTCGGGGGCGTGGTGGTACTGGCGTCAGACCTCCTGACAGTCGACGTGACGAGGTGACGGATAGTCACGGGCCCACCCCGTGGGGGCACCTCGGTAGCGTGTCGACCGTGGGACATCCCCTGCACATCCCGCACGGTGCGTCGGGAGACGGTCGTGACGAGGTCGTCGTGACCCCCGAGTCCGCCGGATGGGGCTACGCCGGGATCCGCGTCGTCGAGCTCGCGCCGGGCGAGGTCCGAACGCTGTCCACCGGGCCCGACGAGATGGTGGCGATTCCGTTGGCCGGGGCGTGCGTCGTGGAGTGCGACGGGGTGCGCTTCGAGTTGGCGGGTCGCCGCGACGTCTTCAGCGGCGTGTCCGATTTCGCCTACCTGCCCATGGAGGCGTCGGTGGTGCTGTCCAGCACCGATGGCGCAGCGCGTCGCGCTGCCGAGCGCCCGAGCCCGACGGCGCCTCGAGCCTGCGTACGGTCCCGCCGCGGCGGTGCCCGTCGAGATCAGAGGAGCGGGGCGGGCCACGAGGCAGATGCACAACTTCTGCGGCCCGACGACGTTCGAGGCCGACAAGTTGGTGGCGGTCGAGTGCATCACGCCTGCGGGCAACTGGTCGAGCTGGCCACCGCACAAACACGACGAGGACCGTCCGGGCGAGGCCGTGCTGGAGGAGATCTACTACTTCGAGATGGCCCCCGACGACCCGACCCGTCGCCACGACGTGGGGGAAGGGTTCGCTCTGCAACGGCTCTACACCGCCGACGGGGAGATCGACCTGTGCGAGGAGGTGCGTCAGGGCGACGTCGTGCTCATCCCGCGCGGCTACCACGGGCCCTCGATGACGGCGCCGGGCTACAACCTCTACTACCTCAACGTCCTGGCCGGCCCGGCCGAAGGGCGCACCATGGCGTTCTGTGACGATCCCACCCACCGGTGGGTACGGGACACGTGGGAACACGAAGGGCCCGACCCGCGCCTGCCGCTGGCGTCCGACTCGGGGTCGGGGCGGACCCTCAAGCGTCCCGTTTGACCATCCGCCACGCGCCGAGGACGGTCCAGCCCACCAGCCACGCCACGATCACGCCGATGGCGACGCCCGTCGACTCCGGCACGAGCAGCGACGTCCCTCGACCGCCGTCGGGGCCCCCGCCCCCACCGAAGACGAACCCCAGACCGCTCGGCTCCAGATGCGCCACGGCCAGGCCGACCACCGACCGCTGCAGGTTGATCAGATGCGGGAGGTTGGCGCGTGAGACGATCGGCGTCAGGACGATCTCGAGGACGATCATCAAGATCACCGCGACGGTCCGCTGGCCCAGGAGCGACCCGAGGCCGAGGCCGACGATGAAGCCGACGGCCGCCTCGAGCTCGATCCACAAGCCCGTCTGGATCATGAGCGTGGTCGACGGGTACAGGAAGATCCTCCGGTAGTCCGCATAGTCGTGCTGCGCGTTGGCGACGGCCAACGTGCGTAGCTGGGCGGCTGTGGGTTGCCCGGCGCCGGTGGACCCGGGCTGGCCATTGACGACGACGCCACCGGGACCGGGACCGCCGCCTGGACCCTGACAGGGGAGATTGGACGGAGCGGGTCCCGGCAGATCGCACAGGACCTCGGTGGCGTTGTCGGCGGCCCAGTTCTCGAACCCGGTGCGCGACAGGCCGGCGGGCACGGTCACGCCCTGGTAGGTGATCTTGGTCGGTGCGGCGAACACGCACACGGCGCACACGATGGTGAACCCGATCGCCACCACCGGCACGATGATGGCCAACCCGGCGGGGATGCGCGCCAGGTACAAGGCCAATCGGGACCGGCCCGTGACCACCAGGTGCCGGAACATGCCCTCGGTCAGGTCGATCGATCCCGCCGTGCACCCCAGGGTGGCGGCCATGATGAAGCCGAATACGTAGATGACGCCGGCGATCAGCGCGGTGTAGATGTCGTAGCCACCCGCCGGCCCGTAGGACTTGGGCGCGATGGCGTGGGCGAGCAGGCGGATCACGAGGAAGACCGTGGGTATGCCGATGGTCACCAGGATCAGCGCGATCATGAGGCCGCGCCGTTTGCGCAGTTCCATGATCCGCGTGGCGATCATGGCGCCGGTGGGGATCCACGACCCGCGGTGGTCCGGCGTCGCGTTGACGGGGGACGGTGGGGCTGCCATGGGCGGTGGTGCCCCGACGTCGGGCATGGTCGTCATTCGCTGTCCCCCAACCGGCTCGTGACCTGCAAGAACCACGATTCGAGTGAGGCTTGGATCTGCTGGAGCCGGTACACCGCGATGCCGCCGTCGACCAGGACGCGGTTGATCTCGGCGATGATGTCGCGCCCGGTGCCCGTCGGCAGCGTGATCCCGAGCCCGCTCACCCCGACCTCGATGTGGGACCCGATCGTGGTGCGGTCGAGAAGGGAGCGGGCCCGGTCGGGCTCGGAGCACTCGACCTCGAGCACGAGCGACGCCCCCGCCAGGAGCTCGGAGATCGGCCCTTGTCGGATGATGTTGCCCCGGTCCACGATGGCTACGGCGTCACAGGTTCGTTGGACCTCGTCGAGCAGGTGCGAGGACAGCACCACCGTACGGCCCTCCGCCACGAGGGACAGGATCATGTCGCGCATCTCGTGCATGCCGGCCGGGTCGAGGCCGTTCATCGGCTCGTCCAGGATCAGCAACTGGGGGTCCCCGATCAGACAGGCGGCGACCCCCAGGCGTTGACGCATACCCATCGAGTACTTCGAGACGCGGTCGTCGGCGCGATGGAGGATCCCGACGCGCTCGAGCGACGGACCGATGCGGTCGCGCGCCGCCGACTCACGTGCCGCGGCGAGAAGCGCGAGGTTCTGCCTCCCGGTCAGATGACCGTGGAAACGGGGCTCGTCGACGATGGCACCGACGCGTGCCAATGCTTTGGCGCGATCTCTCGGGACCGAGTACCCGAGCAGCTTCATGGTCCCCGCATCGGCGTGGGTCAGGCCCAGCAGCACCCGGATGAGCGTCGTCTTGCCCGCGCCGTTGGGACCCAGGTACCCGAACGCGCACCCTCGGGGGATGAGCAGCTCGACGCCGTTCACCGCCACGTTGTCGCCGAAGCGCTTGGTCAGCCCATGGGTCTCCACCGCCCACTGGCCGTCGGCCGGCGGTCGGGGGGAAACCTCGGGGTCGAGCGTGGTGGCGCTCATCTCGAGCGAGGCGCCGGCTCGCCCATGGTGTCGTGTCCGATGGGGACGACGGTAGCCCGGGACGGGGTCGGGGCGAGGTCATGCACGGGCCCATGGTGCGGTTTCGCAGTGCGCCTGACAATCAGGGAGAACCCTCACGCCGCTGGTCCAGGTCCACAGAAACTCCACAGGAAAATCCAAGCTTTTGCCCAATGACGCCCAGCAAATTGGTATCGGTGACCGGCCCCCTTGAGGGGCTCAAGCGGCGATCAGTCCGACAGGGGTTGCGCTTGCGGGGCTGGTCACCTCCTTCGCGCCCCCGCCCGGCTCGGGATGTCGCAACAGCACGGGTAGTAGCTTTTCCCCATGGCACGGATCGAATTTCCCGAGCGGGGCTACGGCGAACACGTGGACTGGGCGTTGCTGCGCCCCAAGATGGCGGCGGGCATGGGCGCGTTGTCCGTCGCGGTGTACGAGAACACCCAGCTCCCGGTGCGCGAGCGCGAGGCGGCGCGCTGGACGATCGCCCTGATCAACGACTGCGCCGTGTGCCAGGACACCCGCGCCCGTGACGGCGTGGCGGCCGGGGCCGACGAGGGCTTCTACGCCGAGGTGACCGACTGGCGCTCGAGCACCGCGCTCAGCGAGCGCGAGCGCCTGGCGGCGGAGTTCGCCCAGCATTTCGCCCTGGACCACCTCGACATGGACGACGAATTGTGGGGTCGGCTGCGCGCCGCGTTCTCCGACGACGAGCTCGCGGATCTGACCATGTGCTGCGGGATGTTCCTCGGGCTCGGCCGGGTGCTGGCCGTCGTCGGGGTACGCGCTCCGGACGAGCGCATCTTGGTCTGACTCCCGGCGTGCTTTGACGGCCGCCGTGCTCTGACCTCAGAAGTGGCCGAGCACGGGGTGCGGCGCGTAGAGCTCCTCGAGGGCGGTGACCTCGTCGGCGCTGAGCGTCAGCGTCTCCGCCGCCAAGGCGTCGTTCAGATGCTCGAGCTTGGTCGCGCCGACGATGGGGGCGGTCACCCCGGGCTTGCCGAGCAACCACGCCAACGCCACCTGCGCCGGCGCCACCCCGCGCGCCGCGGCCACCTCGGCCACGCGCTCCACCACGTCGAAGTCCGACGGTTGGCTGTAGAGATAGTCGGTGAAGGGATCGGAATCCGACCTCGTCGTGCGCCGAGCACCGTCTCGGGTGCGGTTGCCGGCGAGCATGCCGCGTGCCAGTGGGCTCCAGGGGATGACGCCGACGCCCTGGTCGATACACAGCGGGATCATCTCCCGCTCCTCTTCCCGGTAGACGAGGTTGTAGTGGGGCTGCATCGAGACGAAGCGCGTCCAGCCGTTGCGCTCGGCCACGTACTGCGCTTTTGCGAATTGCCACGAGAACATGCTGCTGGCCCCGATGTAGCGGGCCTTCCCGGCCCGGACGATGTCGTGGAGCGCGCCCATGGTCTCCTCGATCGGCGTGCGGGGGTCCCAGCGGTGGATCTGGTAGAGGTCGACGTAGTCCATGCCCAGGCGGCCCAGTGACGCGTCGATGGCCGACAGCACGTGCTTGCGCGACAGGCCTCCCCCGTTCTCACCCGGCGTCATGGGCATGAACACCTTGGTGGCGACGACCACCTCGTCCCGGCTCAGCATCTTCGAGAGGAGCCGGCCCGTCGCCACCTCACTGGCGCCGGACGAGTAGGTGTCGGCGGTGTCGAAGAAGGTGACACCACCCTCGACCGCGGCGCGCACGATGGGCTCCGCCGCGTCCTCGTCGAGGGCCCAGGCGCGGTCACTGTCGTTGCCGAAGCTCATCATCCCGAGGCAGATGCGCGACACCCGCAAGCCGCTGGTACCCAGGTTCACGTGGTCCATGCCACCCACCTTAGGCTCGTCCCCGTGCCCCCTCACCCCGGGGTCGCGCCCTCACCACAGTCGTGCGGTCGCCAGGTCGGCCCCGGCCCGCAGAGCGCGCAGCTTCTCCCACACCACCGACGGGGCGATGTCGCCGATCCCGGCCGACGTGTCGAAGCCGCAGTCGGTCCCGGCGATGACGCGCCGGGGGTCCCCCACGGCCCCCGCCACCCGCACCAGGCGATCCGCCACCACGTCGGGGTGCTCGACGTAGTTGGTGGTGGTGTCGATCACCCCGGCCACGAGGACCATGTGCCCGGGCAGGGGCAGGCGTTCGAAGCACCGGTATTCGTGGGCGTGGCGCGGATTGGCCATCGACACCACGAGCGCGCCGACCTCGGCCCGGTAGAGCAACGGCAGGATGTCGTCGAGGGCGACGTCGCGGGTGTGGGGCCCCTCGTAGTTGCCCCAGCACACGTGCAGGCGCACGCGGTCGGGCGCGATCCCGTCCAGGGAGCTGTTGATGGCGTCGACCACCAACTCCACCCAGGCCAGGAAGTCGCCCAGGGGACGGTGTGCGAACAGG
Source organism: uncultured Acidimicrobiales bacterium (assembly GCA_963764205.1). Taxonomy (GTDB): domain Bacteria; phylum Actinomycetota; class Acidimicrobiia; order Acidimicrobiales; family UBA8190; genus Chersky-840. Next base: position 1,479,173 of record CAVXRN010000006.1, on the reverse strand, counting down.
GTGTGCCGCTCGAGCGCGAGGTCCGGGGCGTCGATCTGGAGCAGGAGCCCGCGCCCGGTGATGGCGTGGTACTCGGGCCTGAGCGCGGCCGCGATCGCCAGGACGTACCCCTGCAGGGAGGAGTAGTGGCGGTTCTCCATGGCCGACGCCACGATGCCCGGTGACGCCGCGGTCATGAACGTCTCGGCGAACGGGGCGTCGGCCACGAGCGCGCACTCGGCCTCGACCTCGGCCGTGTCGCGGTAGGCGACGGCGCGCAGCGCGGCCGGAGCGGCCATGAGGTTCACCTGGCGACGCAGGTGCCGTGGCACCACGAGGTCCAAGAAGTCGGGGTGGTCGAGGAGATCCTGCATGAGCGGGCGCTGGCTCGTCCCGCCGAAGCCGGTCATGCGATGCTGGACGTAGGTGACGAAGCTCTCGCGCGCCTGCTCCCCGTCGTTGCCGACGTCGATGCCCGCCTCGACCTGCGCCGCGACGACCGCTGCGGTGGCGTCGACGACAGCGCGCTGCAGCTCGTCGGGATCGACGTCCTCCCCGCGACTGCGGCGGCCGTGGAGCTCGGCCAACGCCCGGGGCCGGGGCAGGCTCCCGGCGTGGGTGGTGAGGATCCTGGCTTCGCTGCGCAGCATCGTCGGGCCTAGCCCGCCACCTCGGCCGCCACGAGCTCGATGCGCACCCCGTCGGGGTCGGCCACCGTCGCCATGGACACCGTCCCGCTGCGTGCGGGCTGCTCGATGCGCCGGGCCGGGCCGAAGCCCAGCGCCGCCAGGCGCTGCAGCACCTCGTCGACGTCGACGTAGAACGACAACAGGAAGAACCCCGCACCCGCACCGCCACCCGCACTGCCGCCCGCACTGCCGGGGGAATCCAGCGCGGTCGGGTCCGCCGGGGTCCACCCCTCGAAGCTGACCAGCTCCACGACGCCCGCGTCGGGATGACGGCGATCGCCGAGGAAGACCGAGCGCAAGGTGGTGCCGGGCGCGTCGAAGAGCGTGGGCCAGTCGCCCTCGAACACGTGGTCCATGAGCACCTCGAGGCCGATGCCGTCGCGATAGAAGCGGAGGCTCGACTCGATGTCGCGCACGTGCAGGGCGCTGTGGTGCACGCGTGCCGCGGTCACGGTCCCATGCTCTCGGCCGGGTCGATGGGGCTCCACAACGACACCCCGCCGTCGGCGGCCAACACCTGTCCGGTCACCCAGTCCAACTCCAGGAGGGCCCGGATGGCGTGGGCGACGCCGTCGGGGGTCCCGACCGCACCCAGCGCGGCCCGCTCGGCCACCCGTTCGCGGTAGCCGGGCAGCCGCTTGGTCGTCGCGAACATGGGCGTGTCGGTCGTGCCCGGTGCCACGGCGTTGACGCGGATGCCGAAGGGCCCGAGCTCGCGCGCCGCCACGCGCACCAGCTCGGCCACGCCGGCCTTGGACACGCTGTAGTGCCCCATCATCCTGTCGGCGAGGAAGCCCGAGATCGAGCTCACCGCCACGACCGTCCCGCCGCGACCCCCGGTCACCATGGTCTTGGCCACTTCCCGCAGACACAGGAAGGTGCCGCGCAGGTTCACGCCGATCACGCGGTCCCACTCCGCGCTGGACAGGTCGACGATGGTCCCGAAACCACCGACGCCGGCGTTGAGCACAGCCACGTCGAGGCCGCCGAAGGAGTCGTGCACCTGTGCCACGGCCGCGACGACCTCTTGCTCCGCCGCGATGTCGCACCGGATGTAGAGCTCGGCCGGGCCCGATCCCTGTTGGACGTCGAGGACCGCCACGTGCGCGCCGGCCGCCCGGAGCAGCTCCACGGTGGCCAGCCCGATCCCACTGGCCCCCCCGGTGACGATCGCCGCCGATCCTGCTAACTCCACTGGCCCTGCCTCTCAGTCGACCTCGACGAGGAAGCCTGTCACCTCGGCGGCGACGTCGGGGCATTCGAGGGCGAGGCAGTGACCGGCGTCGGGGACCTCGACCAGTCGGGCCCCGGGGACCGAGCCCGCCCAGGCCCGTCCGGTCGCCTCGGGCACGAGGAGGTCGCGCCCGCCGCGCACGACGAGCGTGGGCACGCCCAGTCGACCCACGCGCTCGGTCAGCTTCCGGCTCTGGAAGTGCGGCGCCTTCCACCCCAGGCGCGCCGCCCCCGCCAGTCCCGCGAACCACAGCAGCTGCTGCTCGGTCGTCATGACGTCGGGGAGCGCCTCCAACGCGACGGCGCCCTCGGGCTCGCCGAACAGGAGGCGGCGGGCCTCGCCCATGCCCCCGACCCCCCTGGGTGCGACGGCGCCGAAGAACGGCGGCACGTCGACGCCGCGCACGTGGAGGCCGAGGGGGTCGAGCAGCACCAGCCGGGCGACGAGCTCGGGGTGCCGGAGTGCGAGCTCGGCCCCGAACCAGCCACCGAGGCTGTGGCCGACGACGTCGACGCGCCCGAGGCCGAGGGCGTGACAGAGGTCGACGAGGTGCCAGGCATAGTCCTCCACGTCGTCGAAGTCCTCGAGTCCGGTGCTGGCGTTGTAGCCCGGGAGGGCGGGAGCGACGACGTCGAAGGTCGTGGACAGCCGCTCCAGCAGCGGCGTCCACCGGTCACCGGTCGCGACGGCATGGATGTCGCACAAGCCGTGCAGATAGAGCAGGGGTCGGCCCGTGCCGCCGCGCGCCACGGTGACGGCTCGGCCCGAGACGTCGAGGGGGCCACGGCTGGGGCCGTTGCGCCCGGGGCCGGTCGGGCCGACGACGGTCACGCCCGACCCTGGGCGGCGAAGTCCGCGTCGGCCCGCTCGCGCACATAGGGCACCACCTCCGTCGCATAGAGGTGTGTCGAGCGCGCCGTGAGCTCGGCCGGGAGCGACCCGAACTGCAGCAAGGCCAGCACGGTGCCGAGGCCGAGCTCGGTCACGTAGGCCAGCAACCGCTCGCGCACCGTGGCGGGGCTGCCGATCAGCGGCGAGCGCTTCCACACCGCGGCGGCGGCATCGGTCGGACGGGGGCCTTCCACCATGGCCCGGAGGTCGGCCAGGAACTGGACCAGCGCCGGCGGGTCGATGTAGCCCGGCGGCATCCACACCTTGCCGGGACCGACGAAGCCCGCCGCCAGCGTGCCTTGGAAGTAGGCGAGGTGGGCGGCCGCCTCCTCCACGGCCTGCTCGTCGGTCTCGGCCACGTAGACCGTGGTGAGCCAGCCGAGCAGCTCGGGATCGAAGGCACGGCCCGACGTCGCCACCGCGTCGCGATACGCGACCGCCTGACGGGCGAAGGTCTCGGGCGGTGCGTAGTACGCCACACCCATGTACCCGAACCCGTGCTCCACGCAGTAGGTGATGGTGCTCGGCGACCCCAGTCCCGGGATCCACACCGGCGGGTGGGGTTGCTGCAACGGTCGGGGCCACGGGTTCACGTAGGGCAACTGGTAGAACTCGCCGTCGAAGGCGAAGGGGCCCGGACGCGTCCAGGCCTGGATGACGAGGTCGACCGCCTCGCGGAAGCGGGGCCGGGCGTCGGTGGGGTTCACGTTGGTCGAGTAGTACTCCGGACCACCGCCCACCACGAGCCCCGCGATGAGCCGGCCCCCGCTCATGACGTCGAGCATCGCCATCTCCTCGGCGACGCGGGTGGGCGGGTTGTAGAGCGGCAGGGCGTTGCCGAGGACGCAGATCTTGACGCGCGACGTCTCGCGGGTGAGCGCGGCGGCCACCAGGTTGGGCGAGGGCATGAGGCCGTAGGCGTTCTGATGGTGCTCGTTGACCACCACGCCGTCGAGTCCGAGCTCCTCCGCCGCCACCAGCTCGGCGATGTAGCGGTCGTAGAGCTCCTTGCCGCGGGTCGGGTCGTAGTTGGCGTTCGAGAGCGTCACCCACGCTGCTTCGTTGGTGGCCAGGAACTCCCTCGGCCCGGCCAGATGGGGCCAGGGCATGAGGTGGAACGAGAAGAAGTTCACCCTCCACTCGCCGACGCCGCCACCGAGGCCAGCGCGGCCACGGTGTCGGTCCCGGCACTCGACGCTTCCCGGGTCGCGTTGCCGTGGAGCGGGGCGTCTTTGAGCAGCAGCGCGCACACGAAGGCCAGGCACGACAGCGGGATGCCGACCATGAAGACGACGTGCAGCGATCGGACGAACGACTCGACGACGCCGGCGCGGACCGCGGGCGCGAGCCGGCGCAGCGCGTCGGGGGTGATGGTGAACGACTGCGACAGCGCGAGCCCGCTGTGGGGCGGGACCAGACGTGGCAGCCAGAAGCCCAGGCGACCGACGAGGATCGTGCCCAGCAACGCCGTGCCACAGGCGGCGCCGATGTTGCGGAAGAAGCTCACCGCCGAGGTCGCGCTCCCGAGGTCGCGACGCTCCACGGCGTTTTGGACCGCGACCACGACGATCTGCAGCGTCATCCCCATGCCCACCCCGAAGACGATCATGTACCCGCTCGCCGTGGCCAGGGAGGTGTGCTCGTCGAGGTGGGTGAAGAGCCACATCCCCAGGGTCATGAGCGCGGTCCCGCACACCGGATAGATCTTGTAGCGCCCGAACCGGGTGACGAGCCGGCCCGAGATGATCGAGGTCGTGAGCATGCCGCCCATGAGCGGGAGGAGGAGCACGCCCGAGCGCGTGGCCGACAGGCCGTCGACGAGCTGCAGGTAGACCGGGATGTAGATGATGGCGGCGAACATCGTGGCGGTGACGAAGAACGTCATCCCCAGCCCCGACCGGACGATGGAGTTGGCGAACACGCGGGGCGGGAAGATCGGCTCGCGGGCCCGTCGCTCCCACGCCACGACCGCCCCGATCATGGCCAGCGACACGATGACGAGGCCGATGATGACGGGCGAGGTCCACGCGAACGTTCGGCCGCCCCACACCGTCACGAGGATCAACGGGGTCACCGCGGCGACGATGAGCGCGGCGCCGGTGTAGTCGATCGACCCCGCGCGGCGCGCCGGGACGGGCAGACGCAGCACGGCACTGGTGATGATGAGCGCCAGGATGCCCACGGGAATGTTGATGTAGAAGATCCAGCGCCAGGTGAGGTGGTCGGTCAGGAACCCACCCACGAGGGGGCCCCCGATGCTCGCCAGGGCGAAGACCCCGCCGAAGTAGCCCTGATAGCGGCCGCGCTCGCGCGGGCTCACGATGTCGCCCACGATGGCCATGGCCAGCGCCATGAGGCCGCCACCGCCCAGTCCCTGCAAGGCCCGGAACGCGATGAGCTGGTCCATGTTCTGGCTCAGCCCCGACAGCGCGGACCCGATGAGGAAGATCACGATGGCGATCTGGAAGATCTTCTTGCGGCCGTGGAGGTCGCCGATCTTGCCGTACAGCGGCGTCGACAACGTCGTGGTGAGGAGATAGGCGGTGACGACCCACGACAGATGGTTCAGGCCGTGGAGGTCGCCCACGATCGTCGGGAGCGCGGTGGCCACGATGGTCTGGTCCAAGGCCGCCAGGAGCATGCCCAACATGAGGCCGCTCAGGACGATCAGGACCTGGCGGTGCGTGAGCCCGCCGCTCGTCTGGTCCTGGGGAATGGCGCTTCGGGGCTCGGCCATGACCCGCCCGAGGCTAATCCGGGGCCACCACACCTCGGTACAGGTCGCCGCTGGCGTCGACCCGGTCCAGGACGTCGTGCGGGGTGAGCTCGAGCAGTCCCTCGGCGCCGCGTGCCGCACCCTCTTCCACTTCGTCCCACGTGAGCGGGGTCGACACCGACGGATGCCCGAGCGCCCGGAGCGAATAGGGCGACACGGTGGTCTTGGCTGGGCTGTTCTGGCTCCAGTCGATGAGCACCCGGCCCGTGCGCAGGTTCTTGGCCATGCGCGACACGGCGAGGTCGGGGGCGGCGTGCTCGAGCTCCTGGGCGAGGTCATGGGCGTAGCCGTTGGTGCGGTCCTCGGGCCATCGCTTGGCAGCCACCGTGGCGTAGAGCTGCATGCCCTTGGAACCGCTCGTCTTCGGGAGCAGCTCGATGTCGTCGCGCGCGGCCCGATCTCGCAACCGCAACGCCACGTCGCAGCATTGCGTGATGGTGGCGGGCGCGCCGGGATCGAGGTCGAAGACGAGGAGGTCCGGCGGTTGTGGCCGCTGCTTGGGCCCCGTGCGCCACATCGGCGTGTGGAATTCCACCGCCGCCAGGTTCACCAACCACATGAGCGTCGCCAGCTCGTCCACGATCACGAATTGGGTCGTGGTCCGGTCGACCGCCCGGTCCGAGGGCTTCCCCCACCGGTCCGTTCCCTTACGCGGCAACGTGACGGTGGTGATCCAGTCCGGTGCGTGGCGGGGGACGTTCTTCTCGATGAAGCCCTTGTGCTCGACACCCTGGGGGAAACGCTTCACGGTGACGGGCCGACGGGCCAGGTGGGCGAGCATGACCGGCGCGATGCGCGCGTAGTAGTCGAGCATGTCGCCCTTGGTGAATCCCGTCGGGAACAGCGGCTTGTCCAGATTCGAGAGCTGCAGCTCGCGGTCTCCCACGCTGACCGTCAGGCGTTGCTCGTCAGGACTCACGACGCACCTCCTCGGGCGACTTGTCGTCGCGCAAGCCGCGCCACGAGGGATGGCGCAGGCGGTCGTCCTTGGTCCACTCGCTGAACTGCACCTCGCCCACCAACGTCGGCTCCACCCAGGCGGCCACCTTCTCGTAGCGGGTCGGGACCGGGGTGACGAAGGGGTTGGCGTCGGAGCGCAGCGCCTCGAGTCTCTGGGCCAGGTCGTCGAGGATGGGCACGGTGAAGCCGGTGCCGACCTGGCCCACGTAGTGCAGGCCGTCGCCCGAGGGGATACCGAGCAGGAGCGAGCCGATCCTGCCGTCCCGGTTCCCCGCGCCCGGAGTCCAACCTCCCACGATCACTTCCTGGGCGAGGATGTTCTTGATCTTCGTCCAGCTCGGTGAGCGCTTGCCGGGGAGGTAGACCGAGTCCAGGCGTTTGGCCACGACCCCTTCGAGACCCTGCGCCTTGCTCGCGTCCAGGACGTCGGATCCGGGCCCGGCGAAGCGAGGGCTCAGCGTCCAGTGCTCGGTCTTCTTTGTCACGAGCCCGAGGGCCTCGAGTCGCCGGCGGCGCTCGGTGTAGGGCTGCGCCGTGAGGAGCGCACCGTCGAGGTAGAGCAGGTCGAACAGGACGTAGACGACCGGCTGTTCCGCCGCCAGCTGCTTGGCCTTGGCGGCGTCGGACGCGTGGATGCGCGGCTGCAGGAGCTGGAAGCGGGGGTGGCCGGCCCCGTCGAACGCCACGATCTCGCCGTCGAGGACGACCTGACGGGAGCCCAGCTGCTCCCCCAGCGCGCGCAACTCGGGAAACGAACGCGTCAGGTCGTTGCCGTTGCGCGACTGCACGTGGATGCGGCCCCCGTCGACCGACGTCACGGCGCGGATGCCGTCCCATTTGAACTCGAAGGCCCAGGCCTCGTCGTCGCCGGGCAGCGTGCCCAGCGTGGCGAGCATGGGCCGGAGATCACGGGGAGGCGGCTCGTACCCCTCGGGGGGGTCGTCCATCCGGTGGATCATCCAGGAACGTTGTGCTCCGGAGCGGTCGGTGTCGAACAGCACGTACGTTCCCTCGACGCGCTGGCCGTGGAGCACCACCATGACTTCACGATCGGACCATTTGAGCTCGTCGTAGGTCCCGTGGTCCCACACCGTGACCTGCCCGCCGCCGTATTCGCCCCGCGGGATCGTCCCCCCGAAGGTGGCGTATTCGAGCGGGTGGTCCTCGGTGTGGACGGCCAGGTGATTGGTCTTCTTGTCGAGTGGCAGGCCCTTGGGGAGGGCCCAGCTCACGAGGACGCCGTCGCGCTCGAGCCTGAAGTCCCAGTGCAGGGCGCGAGCGTGGTGCTCCTGGATGACGAAGATCTTCGGGGCCGGGTCCGCCGCGCCCGCGGGGCGCTTCTTCACTTTGGCCCGCTTCGGGCCCAGCGTGGGGACGGGCTCTGGCGTGAGCGACGGGTCCCGACGGCGGCGGTACTCGGTGAGCTTGTCGTCGGCCTTGGGCTTGGCCTTCTTGGCCGACTGCACCGCCTTGGCTGCCTTCACGGCCTTGGCCGACTTCACCGTCGCGGTCGTGCCCCTGGGGTTCAGCAGGCCAGCGCCGGTGCCGCCGCCTCGCGCTCGTCGAGGAAGGCCCACCACGCCGCCGCGGCCGAGCTCGACGCGGACCGGACCTCGTCGGAGTCGGACGCGAGGAGGGCGAGGGCTTGCACGATCCAGTCACCGTGGACCTCGTCGACGCCCGAGTGGACGTCCCAGAACCGGGCGCCGCTGTCGGTCACGCCGTAGCGCGAGCGCAACCCGTCCGCCTTGGAGGAGGCGATCTCCGCCGCCTGCACCTCGTAGGCGGCCAGCGCGGCCAGCGCGGTCACCGGCGACGCGGCTGCGGCGGACCGGTACAGCTCCACCAGCGCGGCGGTGGCCGGAGTCGGCTCGACGTCGCGGCGCGCACCGACGGCGTGGGCGAAGCCGTCGAAGAGCTCGAGGTGCGGGGCGGGCACTCCCCGCTCGTCGTCGAGATTGGCCTGGACGAGGCGACGCGCCGTCGGTTCGTCGACGCCGTCGACGACGTGCTCCAACACCTCGGGCAGCGCGGCTTCGAAGTGTCGGTACTGCGCGGCGTAGTCGGCCAACTCACCGCGCTCCAGTGTGCCGGCCTCCCAGCGACGGTAGAAGGGATGGGTGAGGAGCCGTCGGTCGTGAAGCACCTCGGCCAGGACGGTGTCGATCTCTGTTCGCAGCATGGGGGGATCGTACCTGGTGGCGTCGCCGGTGTCGTCAACAATGACGAAGTCTCGAGCCACGTCATCCAAACGAGCCGTGTGCACCGAAGACATCACGAGACCCCGGGACACCGACCGTGTGACCGGGGAGATGCCGATCGATTCCACGTGTTGGTGGCTCGCGCCCCGGCGCCGTGGACGCGAACGACAACACGGGATCGGAGATTCGAAAGTGGCCGGAGTCAGCAGGCGTGCATTTCTCGGCAGGGGCTCGATGGCGATCGCGGCCGCGGGTGTGCTGTCGTCGGTTCCGGGCATCTCGGGTCTGCTCAGCGCGGGCGAGACCGAAGCTCCCGCCGTCGACGCCTCGGTGGCCGGGGCCGACGCCGGAGCGGCTGACCTGTCCGAGCCCCTCGTGGCGCACGTGCGCGATCTCTCGACCGGTGAGATCAGCCTCTTCAACGGCACACGCGAGGTGATCGTGCGCAATCCGCAACTCGCCGGTCAACTCGCCCGCGCCATCCACTAGCCCTCACCCCGTCAACCGCCAACCCCGTCAACCACCAACCCTGTCAACCACCCCTACGAGCAACTGGAGTGTCCCATGTCATCGCACCGTGAAGCGCCCGAGATCTCCAAGGACCCGGTCGCAGACAGCACCGATCTGTACGCCTTCGTCAGCCCCGACCAGCCCGGCACCGTCACGCTCATCGCCAACTACATCCCGCTCGAGGCCCCCGACGGCGGCCCGAACTTCTACGAGTTCGGTGACGACGTGCTGTACGAGATCAACATCGACAACAACGGGGACGGCGTGGCGGACATCACGTACCAATTCCGCTTCACCACCGTCAACAACATCCCGGCGTCGTTCCTCTACAACGACGGCCCCATCACGGCGTTGACGCCCCCCTCCCCGTCGTCCAACTGGAACCGCCAGCAGACCTACACGCTCACCCGCATCGACAACAACCCGCGGAACCGGTGGCGGTGCAACGAGACAGTGCTCGGGACGGGCCTGTTGTGCCCGCCGTGCAACATCGGGCCCCTGTCGACGCCGAACTACGCAGGCTTGGCCAGCGCGGCGATCCACACCGTGGGTGGAGGCCCGTTCTCGGCCAAGGTGTTCGTGGGCCAGCGCGCCGAAGGCTTCTACGTCGACCTCGGATCGGTCTTCGACCTGGGCGACCTGCGCGGCTTCGCCGGCGACCACGCCGGTGGGCCCGCGGCGGGCCTCATGAACGGGATGCCCGGCGTGAACTCGACCGCGGACGTCAACGTGCACTCGCTGGCGCTGCAGATCCCCATCGACGAGTTGACGCGCAGCGTGCCCTCGGGCGCGGGCGACCCCGCCGCGGTCATCGGCGTGTGGACCACCGCCAGCCGTCAGCGCGTCTGGGTCGGCGGCGAAGCGCCGAATTGGGACGGGTTCGGGAGCGGACCGTGGAGCCAGGTCTCGCGCCTGGGCAACCCGCTCACCAACGAGCTCCTGATCGGCATCGGCGACAAGAACGCCTGGAACAAGCAGTCCCCGCTCTCCGACGGTGCGCAGTTCTTCAAGTACTTCGCCACGCCGCTGCTGGCGGACCTGCTGCCCGTGCTGTACCCCGGGGTGTTCCCCAACCTGGCCGCCTACAACGGCGGCAAGGCCAACACCCGCCCCGACATCGAGGCGATCTTCCTGACCGGCATCCCCGCCGGGGTGATCACGCCCGCCCCCACGTTCACCAACTACAACGGCACGGGCGTCAAGGCCGACATGTTGCGGCTCAACACCGCCATCGCGCCGGCGTCGTCGCCCAGCAGCCTGGGGCTCCTGGGCCTCGATGCGGCCGGGTTCCCCAACGGCCGGCGGGTGTTCGACGACGTCGCCACGATCGCCCTGCGTGCGGTGGCCGGCGCCACGCTGGGATTCGTGGTCCCGTCCTTCACTGCCGACGCCGCGGCGGGTGCGGTGGACTTCGGCATCACGACCGGCGGCGGCGACCTGAGCGCCAAGGGCACCGAGAACTACCTGTCGGCGTTCCCGTACCTGGGCACGCCCTACAGCGGGTACTCGAACCCGAGCGCCACGCCCGTCTCGGTGGCGTCGTAGACGATGGAACACCTCTCGGGGCCCAGCGGGCCGGGGACGGTCGTGCTCGACATCGGCCCCCACGCCGGCGCACTGGTGCTGTACACGGACGACGCGTTGGCCGGGGCGGAGATCGAGATCCGCCCCGGCGGGGGGGCCTGGACCGGGGCCCACACCGCCGTGCGCGAACGCCACGTCGGAGGTCGTGTGGTCCACGCCGGGGTCTTCGGGTCCCTGCCCCCCGGGCCCTACGACCTCCGCCTCAAGGGTGGCGGGCCCCGGTCCTTCCATCTTCGTGTCGACGTCGATGCGGCGTCGGTGGCGCAAGCCACCGTGCCGGAATCGGGACTTCCGCTCGGCTAACTCCCGCGGCGCGGGCACAATGGGGAGACGCCGGGGCACTACGACGCTGCCCCGAGCCGCGTGAGGATGGGCGTTGAGCGAGAATTCCGAGCCGGGTGCCGCCCCGGAACCACCCGAGCACCCCGCGCTCACCGACCCGCCCGCGGGTTCCGGCCCGCCCCCACCCCCGGGCCCTCCCGGGTACCCGCCGCCGCCGGGAGTCACGCCGCCGGGAACTGCGCCGCCCGGACCGTGGACCGTGCCGGGACCGGCGCAGCCCTGGGACGGCGGCGGACAGTGGACGCCGGGCCAGTGGGGTGGCCCCCCCATCTGGATCCCGCCGCACCAACCGGCTCGCAACCGCCCACTGCACGTCCTGATGGTGGGGATCCTGGTCACTCTCGTCGCCCTGCTCGGGGTGGCGGTGGGTCGGACCACGATCGAGAACCAGGGCTCGACCTCGCCCTTCCCGGTGCTGCCTTCCACCGGGACGCCGGAGACCGGCACCATCGCGGCGAAGGTGGACCCCGGGGTGGTGGACGTGACCTCCCGGCTCGGCTTCGACGGCGGTGAGGCGGCCGGGACCGGGGTCGTCCTCGACGGCTCGGGCGACGTGCTCACCAACAACCACGTCATCGAGGGTGCGACGGGCATCACCGTCACCGACGTCGGCAACGGGCAGACCTACACCGCCAACGTGGTGGGCACCGACAAGACCCAGGACATCGCCGTGGTCAAACTCGAGGGCGCCTCGGGGCTCCGGACCGTGACCATCGGCAACTCCTCGACCCTCGCCGTCGGCGCCACGGTGACCGCCATCGGGAACGCCGGGGGCGCCGGTGGTACGCCCAGCGTGGCGTCGGGCCACGTCACCGACCTCCATCAGGCCATCACCGCCAGCGATCAGTCCGACAACAGCTCCGAACAGCTGAGCGGCCTCATCCAAACCGATGCGGCGCTGAAACCCGGGGACTCCGGCGGACCACTCGTCGACGCCAAGGGCGTGGTCATGGGCATCGACACCGCCGCCTCGGGTGGCTTCCAATTCCAGTCGGGCGCGGAGGGGTTCGCCATCCCCATCAACCAGGCGATCTCGATTGCGCACGAGATCCTGGCCGGGGAGGCGTCGGGCACCGTGCACATCGGCGCAGCCGCGCTCATCGGCGTCCTGGTCGAGAACGACGGCCTCGACACCGGTGCCCACGTCGTGACGGTCGAGCCCAGCTCGCCCGCAGAAGCGGCGGGCCTGGTCCCGGGGGACGTGATCGACTCGCTCGCCGGTCAGAGCGTGGCGAGCGCCACCGCGCTCACGACGCTCATGGAGCGCCGCCACCCCGGCCAGAAGGTGGACCTGGGCTGGATCGACACGTCGGGCCGTCAGCAACACGTCACCATCACGCTGGCCACCGGGCCCAACGCCTGAGCGGAAACGGACAGCGCACCCGCGGTGAGCGCACGACGAGAGTCGAGCATCACCGTGCGGTCGCGCGGCGCGGCCGGGCTCGTCCTCAGCCCCGGGGCCAGTGCAGGCCGCGACCAGCCGGCGCTCGTGGCCATGGACGCGGCGGTGTCGGAGAAGGGGGTTCACGTCGTACGCGTCGACTTCCCCTACCGGTTGGCGGGCCGCCGGGCCCCGGACCGTCCCCCCGTCCTGATCGAGACGATGGTCGAGGCGGCGCAGGCACTCGCAGCGCGCCTCCACGTCGCGCCGCGTCGCATCGCCTTGGGTGGACGGTCCATGGGTGGGCGGATGGGCTCGATGGCGGTGGCGCAGGGCTTGCCCGCCGCGGGGCTCGTGCTCGTCAGCTATCCGTTGCATCCCCCGGGGAAGCCCGAGCGGATACGCACCGAGCACTTCGGCGCCATCACGGTGCCGTGTCTGTTCGTGTCGGGGACCCGTGACGCGTTCGGCTCACCCGACGAGCTCGAGGCGGCCACCGCGGCGATTCCCGGGCCGGTGACCCATGTCTGGTGCGAGGGCGGTGACCACGGCCTGCGGGGCAAGGATGCAACGGTGGCGGCCGCCGTGGCGGACTGGGTCACCGCCCTGTGAGCCCGCCGGCACGGGACCTACGCTCGTCCCATGACCACCCCGCGGGAACCGGCGCCGCTCGATGAGGACGCACTGGGCGACGCCCTCCGGCCCTTCGGCTACAGCCGGCTCCTACCCCGTCCCGCGTACGTGGCGCCGACGGTGTTCGACTGGGAGGAGCGCCATTTCTTCCGCGGGGGCTGGATGTGCGTGGGCCACAGCGAAGACGTGGCCCACGTCGGCGATCAGCGCGCCGAGTCGGTGGGCAGAGCCGGGGTGTTCCTCGTGCGGGGCGAGGACGAGCGATTGCGGGGTTTCGCCAACGCGTGTCGCCACCGAGGCCACGAGCTCCTGCCGTGCGGTGAGACCCGCAACCTCCCCATCGTGGTGTGCCCGTACCACTCGTGGTCCTATCGCCTCGACGGCACACTTCGCCACGCGCCGCGCTTCGACGCATGGGACACCTTCGTTCCCGAGGACAACGGGCTGGTGGAGCTCCCCACCGAGGAATGGCACGGGTTGGTCTTCGTCGACGCCTCGGGTCGCGCGCCATCGCTGGCGGAGCACTTCGCCGGGCTCGAGGCCCTTGTCGCCGCCCACGAGCCCGAGCGACTTCGTGGCGCGGCACAGCACGAGTACGTCGTCGACGCCAACTGGAAGATCATCATCGAGAACTACCAGGAGTGCTACCACTGCGCCGTCATCCACCCCGAGCTGTGCCGGGTCAGCCCGCCGCGCAGCGGGGAGAACTACCGCGTGGACGATGGCGGCGCCTGGGTGGGCGGCTGGATGGCGCTGCATGACGAGGCCGAGACGATGTCGCTGGGCGGCAAGAGCGGTGGCACCGTCCTCCGAGGGCTCGAAGCCCGGGCCCGGCGGGAGGTCGTCTACCTCGTGCTGTTCCCCAACGTCTTGTTGAGCCTCCACCCCGACTACGTCATGACGCATCTGCTCACGCCGCTCGCGCCTGACCGCACCCGCGTGCGCTGCAGCTGGTCCTTCTCCCCCGAGGACCTCGGGCGGCCCGAGTTCGACCCCGCCTACGCGGTCGACTTCTGGGACGTCACCAACCGTCAGGACTGGTCGGCGTGTGCGTCGGTGCAGCGGGGCGTGACCTCGGAGCACTGGGTGCCGGGACAACTCGCTCCCGACGAGGACGGCGTGTACCAATTCGTCACCATGGTGGCGAGGGGTTACCAGGGCCTCGCGCTCGGCGCGTCACCGCTGCCCGTCATCTGAGCGTCGACGGGGGAGGCCTCTTCTGGTCGTCCCCGACGGCGGTCGGATACCTTGACGACATGACCCATGAGGTGCGCGGCGTCGTGGCGCTGTCCAAGGGCACCGCCGTCTCGCTCGAGACCGTGCTCGTCCCCGACCCCGGGCCGGGAGAGGCGCTCGTGGCCGTCCAGGCGTGTGGGGTGTGCCACACCGACCTGCACTACCGGGAGGGGGGGATCAACGACGACTTCCCTTTCCTGCTCGGCCACGAGGCCGCCGGCATCGTGGAGTCCGTCGGCGCCGGTGTCACGTCGGTGGGCGCCGGGGACTTCGTCGTGCTCAATTGGCGGGCGGTGTGCGGCGAGTGCCGGTCGTGCCGCCGGGGGCGGCCCTGGTACTGCTTCGCCACGCACAACGCCACGCAGAAGATGACCCTGCGTGACGGCACCGTGCTCTCCCCGGCTCTCGGCATCGGCGCCTTCGCCGAGAAGACGCTCGTCGCCGCGGGCCAGTGCACCAAGGTGGACCCCCGCGCCCGGCCCGAGGCGGCCGGGCTCCTGGGCTGCGGCGTCATGGCCGGGCTCGGGGCGGCCATGTTCACCGGCGAAGTGGGCCCGGGGGACTCGGTGGCGGTCTTCGGATGCGGCGGGGTGGGTTGCGCCGCGGTGGCGGGCGCCATCCTGGCCGGAGCATCGCGGGTCATCGCCGTCGACCTCGACCCCAAGAAGCTGGAACTGGCGACGGGCTTCGGCGCCACCCACGTCGTCGACGCCTCCGCCGGCGATCCGGTGGAGAAGATCAGGGAGCTCACCGGTGGCAACGGCGCGGACGTGTGCATCGAGGCGGTCGGCAACCCCACCGTGATGCAACAGGCGTTCTTCGCCCGCGACCTGGCCGGCACCTTGGTCCAGGTGGGCGTGCCCACGCCCGACATGCGCATCGATCTGCCCATGATCGAGTTCTTCGGCCGGGGTGGGCGGCTCAAGCCCAGCTGGTACGGCGACTGCCTTCCGTCACGCGACTTCCCCCTGCTGATCGACCTCTACCTCCAGGGGCGGCTCAACCTCGACGGCTTCGTGTCCGAGACGATCCCCCTCGACGGGGTGGAAGAGGCCTTCCACCGCATGGAGCGGGGCGAGGTGCTGCGCTCGGTCGTCACCATCGGCGGGTGAGCCCCGTGCCCCGACCACTCCAGTGACGACGGCCCTGCGGGTCGACCTCGTCCGGACCACCGGGATCTTCTCCCTCGACGGCCAGGACTTCGAGGTCGAGAACAACGTGTGGCTGGTGGGCAACGACGACCAGGTCCTCGTGGTGGACGCCGCCCACGACGCCGCTCCCATCATCGACGCCCTCGGCGACCGCGCCCTGGTCCTCATCGTGTCGACCCACGGTCACAACGACCACATCAACGCGGCCGAGGAACTGGCTCAGCGCACCGGCGCACCGGTGGCGTTGCATCCCGACGACACGGCCCTGTGGGACGCGGTCTATCCCGACCTGCGCGCCGACCGCGCCCTGGTCGACGGAGAGCAGCTCCCGGTGGGCGAGCACCGGCTGACCGTCATCCACACCCCGGGCCACTCGCCGGGCGGGGTCTGTCTCTACGACGCCGCCGCGGGCGTCGTGTTCTCCGGTGACACGTTGTTCCAGGGGGGGCCGGGCGCCACGGGCCGCTCGTTCTCGAGCTTCCCCACCATCATCGAGTCGATCCGCACGCGCCTGTTGACGCTGCCCGGCGCCACCACGGTGCACCCGGGCCACGGGGCCGACACGACCATCGGGACCGAGGCCCCACACCTCCAGGAGTGGATCGACCGGGGCCACTGACCCACCGAGCGACTGACCCGAGCACTGAGACACCGAGCCACTGAGACACCGAGCCACTGAGACACCGAGCCACTGAGACACCGAGCCACTGAGAAACAGAGCACCCCGGTCGGTGCGGCGGGACGAAGTGGAGCATGATCGGGGTCATGCGCATCGGACTCCAGATCCCCAACTTCACCCTCGGCGTTCCCGACGACCAGCTCTTCGAGGCGGTGGTCCAGCTGGCGGTCACCGCCGAGGACTCGGGCTTCGAGTCACTGTGGGTGATGGACCACTTCTACCAATTGCCCGCCCTGGGCGGCCCCACCCAGCCCATGCTGGAGGCCTACACGTTGCTCGGCGGCCTCGCGGCGCGCACGAGCCGGATCCGGTTGGGCACCATGGTGACCGGGGTCACATACCGGAACCCCGCGCTCCTGGCCAAGATCGTGACCACGCTCGACGTCATCAGCGCAGGACGGGCCATGCTCGGCATCGGCGCCGCCTGGTACGACGTCGAGCACGACGGACTGGGGGTGGAGTTCCCGGCCGTGGCGCAACGCATGGACCGCCTCGAGGAAGCCGTGCAGATCTGCCGGGGCATGTTCCGCGACGAGGTCACCACGTTCGAGGGCCGGTACTACTCGGTGCACGAGGCGAGGAACCTCCCCCGCCCGGTCCAGCCCGGGGGCCCGCCCATCCTGATCGGGGGCGGCGGGGAGAAGCGCACGCTGCGGGTGGTGGCTCGCTACGCCGACTACTGCAACATCTTCGGCGACGCGGCCACCGTCAAGCACAAGATCGCCGTGCTGCACGAGCACTGTGCCGAGGTGGGACGCGACCCCGCGTCGATCACCGTCAGCCGGTTGAGCACCCTCGTCATCACCGACTCGGCCGACGAGACCGCGGCGACGTGGGAGTTCCTGCGCGCGGCGGAGGGCATGGACAGCAGCGGGTTCAACGTCGGGACCGAGGACGAGATCCTGGCCCAGGTGGAGGAGCTGGCCGCAGTGGGGGTCGACTACTGCATCTTCAACATGCCGACGTCGGGGCCCGATGCCGTGCGCCGGGCCGGGGGCCTGCTCGCCGGTCGGTGACGCGGGCCCGACGGGCTCTAGGCGCGCAGTGACGTGACGGTGTTCCCGGCCGAGAACACGACCGGCAGGACCAGGACCAACGTGATGAGCACCACCACGGCGAACCCCACGATGATGCCGCACAGGGCGATCCCCGAGCCGGTCTCCGCACCGTGGGACCGACGGATCTGCGCCTGCGACACGAACCCCAGGACGACGCCCGCGATGGCGGGGAGGCCGAGGAACGCGGGCGAGGCCACCGAGCACACAAGCGAGACGATGGCGAGGGTGTTGGTCTTCGGGCCCCGAGGCAGGGCGGGGACATACCCGTAGGGGGGCCAGGAAGGGACCGGCGCGACCCCCACCGGGACCGGCCCGTGCTCCGGCGGCGCCACGACGGGGTCCCCCGGCGAGGGGTCGTTGACGACGATGGTGTCCGCCACCTTGTCGTGCAGACACTGGCGCTTGTCGTCCCACAGACACCACAGGGGATTGAGCAGCCCGATCCAGCTGAGGAACTCTGCCGCCACGCGGAACGTGCTCCGGGCCAGGGCGCGCCATGCCTTCACCCTGGTGCCGTCGGTGCGCAGCGGTCGGATGTGGACCCACTTGCACCCGAAGGTCCGTCCGTACGCGTGATGGCGACGGTCTCGTAGGCGATCGAGATCACGGCCATGAGGAGGGCGCAACCGAGCATGGTGACGTAGAGCCAGACGAAGCCGGGCACGGGCGCGTCGGCGGTGGCGTTGTCGGACGGACGGGGAAAGAACGGGCCGTAGTGCGGGGCGGTGATGGCGACGGTGCTGCCGGCCAGCACTGCGAACACGCCGAGCAGCAACAAGAAGTCGAGCAGCCTGCCCGCGAGACGCCGGCCCGGTTCGGCCAACGCACCGGGGCCCGACCGGGGCCGGCCCAAGTCGGCGCCTTTCCACGGCGGGGTGCCCCACGGCCCGTAGCCGGGGTAGCCCGCTAGGCCCGGATCGAGCAGCACCGGGGCGTAGGGGGCATACGGCGGATACGGGGTCGGTGGTGGTGCCCGGTGCTCGGTCCAGGCCGTCCCGTCGAAGTAACGCTGCCCACCCGAGCCGTCGGGATCAGGGAACCAACCCGGCCCGGGGCCAGTCGTGGTCACAGTCCTTCCTCCGCCTCACATCCTGGTCCCATTGTGCTCCGGCGAAAGCCGGTACTTCGGGCCGACGTTCAGGTGGGCAGGAACCGCGTGTAGTCGTCGAGGGTGCGCGTCATGTCGGGGGCCGGCCCCGAGGGGATCCGCAAGACCACCTCGGTGCACCCGATCGCGGCGTAGTGGGCCAACTTGCCCTCGTCGGGGACGGTCCCGAACGGCACCACCTCGAGCGTGTCGGGATCGCGGCCCGCGGCGCGCAGCGCGCCGCGCAGGGCCTCGAGGGCGTCGGAGAGCCCCGCTCCCCCGACGGGCATCCACCCGTCGGCGTACTCGGCGATCGCCTCGAACAGCCGCGGGCCCGCTCCCCCGCCCACCAGGGTTCTCACCCGCGGCTGCTGCAGCGGCTTGGGCCACGAGAACGACGGCGGCAGCGACACGTGGGCGCCGTGGAACTCGGCCTCGTCCTGCGACCACAGCGCTTGCATGCACAGCACGTTCTCCCGGGCCACGGCCCGACGCTGACCGAAGTCGACGCCGTGGTCGGCGGCCTCGGCCCGGTTCCAGCCATAGCCCATGCCGAGCACGAAACGTCCTCCCGACAGCCGGTCGAGCGTGGCGATCTGCTTGGCCAACACGATGGGATCGTGCTGGGCCACGAGCACGATGCCGGTGCCGAGCAGGATCCGGTCGGTCACCGCCGCCGCGGCCGCCAACGAGACCATGGGGTCGAGGCTGCGCTTGTAGTCGTCGAGATGCACGCCGCTCACCAAGGCCGGTGGTGTGGCGAGGGCCACCGGCAGGTGCGTGTGCTCGGGCAGGTAGAGCGAGTCGTAGCCACGCGCCTCGACGGCCCGGGCGAAGTCGTCGACCGGCATCGACTGGTCGGTGAGAAACGCGGTGACGCCGACGCGCACGAGAAGCCCGCCGCGTCAGCGGTCGTCGTCGTCGGGCCCGCCCGACCACCACTGGGGCGCGTCGCTGGCGGGGAACGACTCGTCGCTCGCCTCGTCGATCTCCTCGTCGCTGCCGTGCTCCGACGGAGCGGGCAGGCGCGCCTCGGCGGGGTCGTCCCCGTCGGCCGCGTCGGGAGGAGTGCCGGTCACGACGCCGACCCTAGCTTCCCGCCCAGCTCCTTCCATCGGGCACACGACGTCACGTGGTCGTTCACGAGCCCGGCGGCCTGCATGGTCGAGTAACACGTCACCGGGCCCACGAAGCGAAACCCGCGGCGGCGCAACTCGGCGCTCATGGCCTTCGACACCGGTGTCGATGCGGGGAGCGCGGCGAGGTCGGCCCACGCGTTGTGCTGGGTGACGCCGGAGACGAACGACCACAGCAGCTCGACCAACGTCTCACCGGCCTGGTGCATGGCGTCGATCACCCGCGCATTGGACAACGTCGACTCGATCTTCTGGCGGTTGCGGACGATCGACGCGTCGGACATGAGCCGCTCGACGTCGTCCTCGTCGAACCGGGCCACGAGGTCGGGGGCGAAGCCGGCGAAGGCACGGCGGTACCCCTCGCGCTTGGCCAGGATCAGCGACCACGACAGTCCCGCCTGCGCCCCCTCGAGCGTGAGCCGCTCGAACAGGGTCCGCTCGTCACGCACCGGCACCCCCCACTCGACGTCGTGGTAGGCGCCCATCTCGGGGCTGCCGGCCGCCCACGCGCAGCGGCCGTCGAGGACGTCGGGCGAGGTGGGTGCCACGGTGACAGGTTACGGGCCGACGCGGAATCACCGGGGCGAGTGGGTACTGTCACAGTTCGGTGGCCCACTACCAGTACAAGGTCCTCGTCCCGCCCCCCCGGCGCCATCGGTGGACCTTGCTCATCCTGGTCGTCGCCGCGGTGGTCGTCGTCGTCGCCGTCGGCGCCTTCATGATCGGCAACCGCGTCCACGGCGACCGGCCCCCGGGGTCGGCGGGCAAGAGCGGCACGTCGGCAGCAACGGGCGGCACCGCGCTCACGGTGGTGTCCACTACGCCGGCGACGGGCGCAACCGACGTGCCGTCTGATCAAGCCGTCAGTGTCCACTTCTCGTTGCCCGTGACGGCCGCGTCGGGCACGCCGAGCTTCACTCCCCCCGTGATGGGATCGTGGACCAAGGTCGGCACGAGCACGCTGTCGTTCAAGGCCGACGCGCCGTTCATCCCCGCCAGCACCGAGACGCTCGTCATCCCCGCCGGGAGTTCGGGTCTCCGGAGCACCGACGGCAAGACGCTCGGCACGCCGGTCTCGATCAGCTTCAGCGTCGCCCAGGGGAGCACCGAACGCCTCCAACAGCTCCTGGCGCAGCTGAACTACCTCCCCCTCGCCTTCACTCCGACCGGAGCGTCGCCGTCGCCGCCGGAGCAGACCACGGCTCAGGCGGGCTCCTTCGGATGGCGCTGGCCCAACCCTCCGGCGACGCTCATCGCGCTGTGGAGCGAGGGCTACGAGAACGTGATCACCAAGGGGGCGGTGATGAACTTCGAGAACCAGAACGGCTTGACGGTGGACGGCCTGGCCGGTCCCAAGGTGTGGTCGACGTTGCTCGTCGACGTGGCCACGGCCAAGGTCAACGCCGACCCGTACACCTACGTGCTCGTGACCAAGACCTTGCCCGAGTCCTTGACCCTGTACGAGAACGGCGCCCCGGTCCTCGTCGGCATCCCCGTCAACACCGGCGCACCGGGGGCGGACACCGTCGACGGCACGTTCCCGGTCTTCGAACACGTGACCAGCTCACGCATGGTGGGCACGAACCCCGACGGCTCGCACTACGACGACCCCGACGTGCCCTGGGCCAGCTACTTCAACGGCGGGGACGCCCTGCACGGGTTCGTGCGCGCCGCGTACGGATTTCCCCAGAGCAACGGCTGTGTCGAGATGCGCATCTCCGACGCGGCCAAGGTCTGGCCCCTGTCGCCCATCGGCACGCTCGTCACGGTGATGGGCCCGGCCTCCTGACCCGGCCCGATGCCCGGCGCCACGCCTGGGCTCGCCCGGGGCGCGGCGGGGTGCGATCATCGCCGTGTGCGCGTCCGACGGACATTCGCCTTCCTGGACCTCTCGGGGTTCACGGCGCTGACCGAGACCGAGGGGGACGAGCGCGCCGTGGCCGTGCTCGGGGTGTTCCGATCGGCGCTGCGCGACATCTGCTCGCGCCGGGCGGTCCGCATCGCCAAATGGCTCGGTGACGGCGCCATGCTCGTCAGCGTCGACACCATGCCACTGGTCTCGGCCACCTTGGAGATGAAGGCGGCCATCGACATCGCCCCCGAGCCCGTCACGATCAAGTGCGGGGTCACGAGCGGCACCGTCATCCTCCTCGAGGGTGACGACTACATCGGCCACGCCGTCAACGTCGCCGCCCGGTTGTGCGACCTGGCGGTGGGCCACGAGGTCCTGGCCGTGTCGTCGGTGGTGCCCGAGCTCCCTCCGTGGGCCCAGGTCGAGTCCGCCCACGAGCTCCCGGTGCGCGGCCTCGAGCAACCCATCGACGTCGTGCGCCTGTGCCTCCCCGAACCCGGCCCCGACACCGAGCCCGACCCGATCTGCCGCATCCCACTGACCCACGCCACCGCCGTCGCCCGACGCCACGATCGCGACGGTCGGGAGCTGTTGTTCTGCGCCGAGAGCTGCGCCGAGATGTGGGAGCAGCGCCGTCGCTACTCGTCGGAGATGGAGTCCGGCAGCATCCGCGAGGTGTGGATGCGCTGAGTGTGGATGCGCTGAGTGTGGATGCGCTGAGTCGGTCTCAGCGGTTGGTGCCGGGATGGCGGGTCAGGTCGCTGGCCTTGGTCATCCTGGGGCCCGTGGCCTTGTTCCCGGGCCGGGGGGTCACGTCGACGTCGACGGCCCGGGCCCGCAGGGCACCCACGGTGCACTGTTCCTTGGGGCGGTGCGCGAAGGGGTCGAACCGGTAATGCCGCATGGCGTTGCGGTAGGTGAACTTCTCGATGTCCTCGTCGGGCACCCCGTCGAGCGACTTCATGAGCGTCTCGGGCGACTGGGGCCAGGTCGAGTCCGAGTGGGGGTAGTCGGCCTCCCAGCACATCGAATCGATGCCGACACGATGGCGCAGCTCGAGCCCCGCGGGGTCGTCGATGAAGCACGTCACGACGTGCTCGGCGAAGACCTGGCTCGGGAGCTTGGTCCCGAAGTCCTGTCCGGTCCAGCCGTGGTGGCGCGTGTAGATCCAGTCCATCCGGTCGAGGAAGTACGGGATCCAGCCGATGCCGCCTTCCGACAGCGCCACCTTGAGGTCGGGGAACTTGCGCAGCACCGGTGACCACAGCAGATCCGCGGCGGCCTGGACGATGTTGACCGGCTGCAGGCCGATGAGGACGTCGATGGGGGCGTCGGGCGCGGTCACCACCAATGACGACGACGAGCCGATGTGCAGGCACACGATGGTGCCTTCGTCGCTGCACGCCGACCAGAACGGGTCCCAGTGGTCGCTGTGGAAGCTGGGCAGCTTCAACTTGGCCGGGTTCTCCGAGAACGACACGGCGTGACAGCCCTTGGCCGCCACCCGCCGGACTTCGTCCGCCATGGCGACGGGATCCCAGATGGGTGGGAGCGACAGCGGGATGAAGCGGTCCGGATAGGCCCCGCACCATCCATCGATGTGCCAGTCGTTGTAGGCCCGGAGCACCGCCAACCCGAGCTCGGGGTCCGAGGCCTTGGCGAAGAGCTGGCCGCACAGCTGGGGGAACGACGGGAAGCACATCGAGGCGAGGACCCCGTTGGCGTCCATGTCCCGGACGCGATCGTGGATGTCGTAGCACCCCGACCGGATCTCGGCGAACGACGTGGGCTCGATGCCGTACTCCTCCACCGGCCGTCCCGCCACGGCGTTGAGCCCGATGTTGGTGGCCTCCTTGCCGTCGAAGCGCCACACCTCGGTCCCGTCGTCACGCACCTCGACGCGCGGCGCCTGCGCCGCGAAGCGCGCCGGCAGCCGGCCCTCGAACATGTCCGGCGGCTCCACCACGTGGTCGTCCACGCTGACGAGCACCAGGTCCTCGAGTTGCATGGGCCCTCCCCGTCTCCGTCCGGTCCCCGCCGTTCCCTGACACGCGTGTCGGAGATCACACTATCGTCGGCGCCGTGACGCCACAGGACCCGGGGGGGCGGACCGCGCCGGCCATGGCGATGCAGGGCGTCCGCATCCTGGACTTCACGCGCCTGGGGTTCGGGGCCCAGGCCACCCTCATCGCCGGTTGCCTGGGGGCCGAGGTGATCCGGGTCGAGAGCACCCGGTTCCCCGACGCCATCCGGGTCATGCCGCCTTTCGTCCCCGAGCCCGGCGAACGGGGCGAAGCATTCGGCGCCGCCACGCTCGCCAACGCCACGGGCGCACCGAGCCCCAATCGCGGCGGGATCTTCTACAAGTACAACACCGGCGGGAAACGCTCGATCACCGTCAACGCCCGCCATCCCAAGGGCCTGGCGCTGCTGAAGGACCTCGTGGTCCGCTCCGACGTCGTGACCGAGAGCTTCGCGGCCGGGACCCTGGAGCGCTGGGGCCTGTCCTACGACGTCATGCGCGAGCTGCGGCCCGACATCGTCTACGTCTCGATGTGCGGCTTCGGCCACGTCGGCCCCGACACGAGCCACGTCACGATGGGCCCGACGGCCCAGGCCCTGACCGGGCTCACGTTCATGGTGGGGCTCCCCGACCGACCCCCGGCGGGGTGGTCGTTCTCGTACCTCGATCACGTGGGTGGCTACCTCGGGGCCATCGCCATCCAGGCGGGGCTCATCCACCGGGACCGCACGGGCGAGGGACAGCACATCGACGTGAGCCAGCTCGAGCCGGCCACGGCGCTGTCGGGGGCGTTGTTGCTCGACGCGTCTGTGAACAACCGGCCGAGCCGACGACCGGGGTTCCCGACCGGCAACCGTCGCGCCCATCCCCCCAGCGCCCCCTCGGGCGCGTACCGCGCCCGGGGCGACGACGCGTGGGTGGTCGTGTCGTGCCGCACCCAGGAGCAGTGGGAGTCGCTCGTCGACGCCATCGGCGCGCCGAGCTGGGCCACCGAGGCGCGTTTCGCCACGATGGCGGGGCGGGTCGAGCACGCCGACGATCTCGACGCGCACCTCGAGACGTGGACCTCGACGCGCGACCGCTACGACGTCATGGACCTGCTCCAGCGGGCCGGGGTGCCCGCCGGTGCCGTCCAGGACGCCGCCGACCGCCTCGAGCGCGACCCGCAGTTGGCGGCCCGAGGGCACTACACCATGCTCGGCAACACCGAGGTGGACGCCATGCCGCTCGAGGGTGTCCCCTTCCGCATGTCGGCCACGCCGCCACACACCGGTGGCGCACTGCACCGGGGCCCGCCCTGTCTGGGCGAGGACAACGAGGCCGTGCTGGGCGAGGTGCTCGGGCTCAGTGCCGACGACGTCGCCGCCCTGGCGGCCGCGGGGGCCCTGTCGTGACCGCACCGCTCGAGGGGCTACGCGTCCTCGAGCTCACCGACGAGTCGGCCGAGTACTGCGGGAGGCTCCTGGCGGGGCTCGGTGCCGACGTGGTGAAGGTCGAGCCCCCCGACGGCGCGCCGTCGCGCGCCATCGGGCCCTTCGTCGACGACGAGGCCGGGCCGGACCGCAGCCTCGCCTTCTGGGCCGACAACGTGGGCAAGCGTTCGGTCGTGGTCCGCGACGACGACGAGGTGCTGGCGCTGTGCGGCGCGGCCGACGTCCTCGTGCACACGCTGCGCTCCGCTGCGGCCCGGGCGCGGGGGCTGGACTTCGACGCCCTGCACGCGCGCCGGCGCGGCCTGGTCGTGTGCGCCGTGACGCCCTTCGGGTGCGACGGGCCCTGGGCCGACTACCTCGCCGACGACCTCGTCCTCATGGCCCTCGGGGGATCGATGGCCGCGTGCGGGTACGGTCCGGGGCCCGACGGCGTCTACGACACCCCCCCGCTGGCGTCGCACGGTGACCAGGCGTGGCGCACGGCGTCGACCTACGCCGCGATCGCCGTGCTCGGCGCGCTGGCCTGGCGCAGCGAGTCGGGGGTGGGGCAGCTCATCGACGTCTCGGCCCACGAATGCTCGGCCAGCATGACCGAGTGGCACCTGATGACGTACCTGTGCTCGGGAGGGGTGCACCGCCGGGGACCGCACCCCACCCTCACCGCGGCCGACGGCCGCCAGGTCGCCGCGCTCAACCCCGACTTCCTCGGCCCGCACGTCTTCGCCGGGATGCTGGAGATGCTCGAGAACCAAGGGGTGGCCGGTCCGCTGTCGGACCCCGCCTTCGCCGACCCCGTGTACCGCGCCGCGAACTACCGCGAGGTGTGGCGCGCCCTCAAGCGGCTGGCCGAGAAGAACGACGGCGAGACGCTGTACCAGCTGGGCCAGGGGGCGGGCTTGCCGTGGGGGGTCATCCGGTCGCCCGAGGAGGTCCTCGCCGACCGGCACCTGCAGGCCCGGGGCCACTTCGTGGAGCTCGACCACCCCGAGCTGGGCCGATCGGTCACCTACCCCGGGGCACCGTTCCTGGCGCATCGTTCGCCCTGGGTCACCGAACGCCGGCCGCCACTGCTGGGCGAGCACACCGCCGAGGTCACCGACGAATGGTCACGCCCCGTGGCGACCTCCGGGTCGACCCACGGGTCGCAGCGGTGAGCGCGGACCGACGGGCCGCCTGCCTCGTGGGGGTGGGCGAGACCCGCTACGCCAAGTGGGGTGGCATCACCGGCACGAGCGAGTACCAGCTGGCGGTCGAGGCGGTGCTGGCCGCCATCGCCGATGCCGGGATGACGCCCGACGACGTCGACGGCCTGGCGTCGTTCGCCGAGGACCGCAACGACGCCACGTTCATGGCAGCCGATCTGGGGCTGCCCGAACTGCGCTACGCCAGCTTGTCGTGGCTCCCCGGGGGCGGAGGTGCGTGCGCCGCGGTCGCCAACGCGGCCATGGCCATCGAAACCGGCGCGGCGCAGACCGTCGTCGTGTACCGCTCGCTGTGCCAGGGTCAGTTCCGCCGCTTCGGGCAGGGACCCGGCAACATCGCGGCGCGCGTCGGCCCACCGCGCGTGCCGCACGTGCGTCGGGCCACCAGCCTGCTCGAGGCCCACGTCGGGTTCACCATGCCCTTCGGCATGTTCAGCCCTCCCATCGCTTACGCCATGGTGCTGCGCCGCCACATGCACCGGTTCGGGACCACCGCCGAGCACATGGGCCACGTGGCGGTCACGACGCGGGCCCATGCGGCGCGGAACCCGCGTGCGGTGATGGGCGACCGGCCCATGACCATGGACGACTACTTTGCGTCTCGCATGGTGTCGGAGCCCTTCCGCCTCTTCGACTGCTGCCTCGAGAACGACGGGGCGTGCGCGGTCGTGCTCACCAGCGCCGAGCGCGCCGCTGACACCGCCAAGGCACCGGTGACCGTCCTGGGCGCGGCGCAGGGCGCGTTGGCCGGCTTCGGGCACGGGCAGTACTCCAACGTGGGCATGCCCGACGACGACTACGCCAGCGCCGGGGCGCGCGGCGTGGCGGCCCGGTTGTGGGCCCGGGCCGGCGTCGGGCCCACCGACGTCGACGTGGCGCAGATCTACGACCACTTCACCGGCCTCGTCCTGCTCAGCCTGGAGGACTTCGGGTTCTGCGGGCGGGGTGAGGGTGGGCCCTACGCGGCGACGGGCGCACTGGGCTGGCCCGACGGGGCGCTGCCCACCAACACCCACGGCGGCAGCCTCTCGGAGGCCTACATCCACGGCCTCAACCACGTGGTCGAGGGCGTGCGCCAGCTCCGGGGCGAATCGACGTGCCAGGTCGACGGGGCCGAGACCTGTCTCGTGACGAGCGCGGCCGGCGTGCCGACCAGCGCGTTGGTGCTGGGGGTGCGATGACCGAACGCTGGTTCCCCGACGAGATGCCGATGCCTGCCGCGAATGCCGAGACCGTGGGATGGTGGGAGGCGGCCGCGGGTCATCGTCTCGTGGTGCAACGGTGCACCGCCTGT
The DNA here is from genome assembly GCA_963764205.1 of uncultured Acidimicrobiales bacterium. GTDB lineage: Bacteria > Actinomycetota > Acidimicrobiia > Acidimicrobiales > UBA8190 > Chersky-840. The sequence goes on along the minus strand of CAVXRN010000006.1, from coordinate 1,451,842 downwards.
GGCGCGACCCGCCATCCCCCGGGCCCGGTGTGCCCGCGCTGTCGCAGCTCGGCCTCGGAATGGTCCGCGCTCGCGGGCACCGGGACCGTGTACACCTACACGGTCGTGCGCCAGGCCTTCATCCCGTCCCTGGCTGACAAGATCCCGTACGTCGTCATCGCGGTCGAGCTCGACGGCGCCTCGGGGGCGCGCCTCGTGTCGAACCTGGTCGACGTCGAGGTCGAGGAGGTGACCGTGGGCATGCCCGTCGAGGTGGTGTGGGAGGACATGGGACCGGAGCTCGCCGTCCCCCGCTTCCGCCCTGCCCCCGACGCCACTCGTGGCGCGGGAGCGGGCCGATGACCCCGGCGCCGGGTCGCCGGGCCGTGATCGCGGGGGTGGCGACGTCGGACTACCCGCATCTCCCCCATCTATCGGAGCACGCCGTGCACGGCCAGGCGGCCGATCGCGCCCTCGCCGACGCCGGGTTGACCTTCGCCGAGGTCGACGGCTTCGCCACCACCGGCTTCTTCCCCATGTACGCCACCGGCGTGGCCGAGTACCTGGGCCTGCACCCCATCTACTTCGACGAGACCAACTCGGGCGGGTCGTCGTTCGAGGTGCTCGTGGAGCACGCCGCCTACGCGGTGGAAGCCGGGGCGGCCGAGGTGGTGCTCGTCACCTATGGCAGCGTCCAGTTGTCACAGATGGGACGTCGGCTCGGCACGGGGGGCGGGGGCGGGGGCTTCGCCCCGGGGCCCGCCATCTACGACGCCTTGTGGGGCAACACGTTGGTGGGCAACTACGCCATGGCGGCGCGTCGCCACATGCACGAGTTCGGCACGACCCCCGAACAACTCGCCGCGGTGGCCGTCTCGATGCGCAAGCACGCCGCCACCAATCCTCAGGCCCAAGAGCGCGAGCCGATCGCCGTCGACGACGTCGTCTCGTCGCGGCTCGTGGCCGACCCCCTGCACAAGCTCGACTGTTGCGTGATCTCCGACGGCGGCGGCGCGTGCGTGGTGACCACGGCCGAGCGCGCCGCTGATCTCCCCGGCGAGCCCGTCTACGTGCTCGGTGCCGCCCATGCCACCACGCACCATCTCAACCTCTCGGCCATGCCCAGCCTGACCCTGTCCCCCGCGGCGCAGTGCGGACCGGTCGCCTTCGCCCGGGCCGGGATCACCCCCGCGGACGTCGACGTGGCCCAGCTCTACGACTCGTTCACCATCACCGTGGTCCTCACCGTGGAGGACCTCGGGTTCTGCGCCAAGGGTGAGGGGGGCGCCTTCGTCGAGGACGGGGGGCTCGAAATCGGCGGGCGGCTCCCCACCAACACCGACGGCGGGGGTCTTTCGGCCTGTCACCCCGGCATGCGCGGCATGTTCCTCATCGTCGAGGCGGTGCGCCAACTGCGCGGCCAGGGCGGTGCCACCCAGGTCCCCGACGCCCGCATCGCCGTGGCGCACGGGACCGGCGGCATGCTGTCCACCGGCGCCACCCTCGTGCTCGGACGGGAGGCCCCATGACCGATCGATCCCCCGGCGCGGGCGACGAGCGTCCGCCCAAGCCCCGCCCCGCGCCCACACCGGACGCCGACTCCGCCCCGTACTGGGCCGCGGCGCGCGACGGGCACCTCCTCGTCCAACGCTGCACGGCGTGCGGGCACACCCAGCTCTATCCCCGCGACCGCTGCCTCGTGTGCCGGGGCCCGGTGGAGTGGGTCGAGGCGAGCGGACGGGGCACCGTCTACAGCTTCACCGTCATCCGCCAGAACTACTCCCGCCCCTTCCGCGACTGGATCCCCTACGTCGTGGCGCTGGTCGACCTGGAGGAAGGGCCCCGGGTCATGACCAACATCGTGGAGTGCGAGCCCGACGCCGTGCGCATCGGGATGGCGGTCCGGGCCCGGTTCGAGCCGGTCTCAGACGAGGCGGGCATCGCGCTCTTTGCGCCCGCGCCCTGATATCCCGGCGGCCGGGCCCCCCGGCCCCACCCCCCCGACCCGCACCGGGACGGCGGGGAACGCCCGGGGCGGCCGCTTGCCCACCGGTGCTGCGCATGGGATCGTTCGGTACGGCCCCTCCTGGGTGAGAAGGCCACGCGGGTGGGCGAGGGGTCACCCGGAGAGGAGCCACCATGTCGGACAAGCCCAGCTACCTCGGACTGCTCAACGCCATCGCCGTGAACGAGGCGCGCGCCCATCAGTACCTGCAGGTGTGGATCGACACCACGACCGACCCCGACGTGAAGGCCGTCCTGCGCACGGTGGCGTGGCGCGAGGGCGAGCACGGCATGAGCTTCGCCAAGCGCGTGGACGAGCTCGGCTACACGCTGCGCGACCGCGACGACCTCGACCTGGCCGACCGACTGGCCGTGGCGGGCTCCGACCGCAGTGACCTGGAGAAGATGGAGTACTTCGGCCAGGACCGCCTCGACGAGGTCCTTGGCGCCTTCGACAACATCTTCTCCGACCACACCATCGACATCGAGACCGGAGCGCTGCTCGGGCGCTACGTGGCCGAGGAGTTCGACACCGCCAGGCTCCTGCGGCGCTGCTACGAACAGCTCAAGGCGCGCCAGCTGACCGCGACCAAGGCGTCGTGAGCACACCGTCTCCATGACCACCGGCGACACGGCGTCCCTCGCGGGCGCCCCGGGCGGCGCCATGGCGGTGGCCGAGGGTCTGTTCACCGACACCGACCCGCCGCGGCTGCTGGGCAGCCGGTGCGCGGCCTGCGGGCGGCACCAATTCCCCCGCCACGACACCTGCCCCTACTGCGCCGCGGACGGGTCGCGCCCCGTCGAGCTGTCGGGCGCGGGTCGGCTGTGGAGCTGGACCGCGGTCACCACCGCCCCGCCCGGGTACCGGGGTGCGGTCCCGTACGGGTTCGGCGTCGTCGAGTTGCCCGAAGGCCTGCGCGTCGTGACCCGACTCACCGAGACCGACCCGGCCCGCCTGAGGGCGGGCCAGCCCATGGAGTTGGTCGTCGTGGCGGTGCGCGTCGACGACGACGGACACGAGATCCGCACCTACGCCTTCGCCCCCCGGGGCGAGCGATGAAGACCGTCGACGTGGCCGGCGTGGGGATCCACCCCTTCGGTCGGTTCGAGGACCGGACCATCACCGACATGGGGGTGCACGCGGTGCGCGCCGCGCTGGCCGAGGCCGGCCTGGGACAGGGCGGGTTCCAAGCCGCCTTCTGCGCCACCGCCTACGGCGGCGTGGCATCGGGGCACAAGGTCCTGTCGCGCATCGGCGCCACCGGGATGCCCATCGTCGACGTCGAGGCAGGGTGCGCGAGTGGTGGCGCGGCGCTGATGCTCGGGGCCGGCGCCATCGAGTCCGGAGCGTGTGACACCGTGCTCGTCTTCGGCATCGAGAAGATGCCCAAGGGGATGATCCGGTCGTCGTTCTTCGAGCCGTGGCAGGAGGAGTCCGGGCTCGCCGCCACGCCCGCCTACTTCGCGTTGCGGGCCCAGCGGCTGATGGAGGACTCGGGCGTGACCAAGGACCACCTGGCCCGGGTGGTGGTCAAGAACCGACGCCACGGCGTGCACAACGCCGACGCCATGTTCCGGTCCGAGGTCGACGCCGCCGCGGTGCTGGCGTCGCGCGTGGTGTCCGAGCCACTGCACCTGTGGATGTTGTGCTCGCCCAACGAGGGCGCCGCCGCGGTCGTGCTCACGCGCGCCGGCCGCGACGAGCGCGCGACACCCGGCGCGCCGCGAGGCGTGGGTGCGATCCGGCTCGGTGCCGCGGTCCTGCGCTCGCACCTGCCGGGATCGGTGCTCAACGAGTCGACACCGATGTCGGGGCTGTCACACGAGTCGGTCCCCGCGCCGAGCACCCTGGCCGCCACCGCCGCGTACGAAGAGGCCGGGATCGGCCCCGAAGACCTCGACCTGGTCGAGTGCCAGGACACCGATGCGGCGCGCGAGCTGCTGTCCTACGAGGAGCTCGGGTTGTGTGCTCCGGGCGGTGCCGCCGAGTTCCTGGCGCGAGGCGACGCCGAGCTCGGTGGGACACTCCCCGTCAATGTGAGCGGGGGGCTGTTGTCCAAGGGTGAGCCGCTCGGCGCCTCTGCCCTGGGGCAGGTGGTCACGCTCGTCCGCCAACTGCGCGGCGAGGCCGGCCCCACCCAGGTCGATGGGGCGCGCGTGGCACTCGCACACACCGTGGGCCGGGGTGCGAACGCCAGTGTCGTCGTCCTCACCCGCTGACGCTTCTGCGAAGGGATCCCATGTCCGATTCGGCCGCCGGCACCACCGCACCGATCATCGTGGGGGTCCTCTACGACTTCCCCCAGGCCGACAACGGGGCCCTCGTCGAGGACGCGCTGCGCATCGGCATCGACGAGGTGGCGGCCAGCGGACGCCTCGACCGACCCTTCGAGCTGGTGGCGCGCCATGCGCACGGGCTCCCGGCGGGCACCGCCCTCGACGTCGAGAAGAGCTTCGGTGAGCTCGTCGACGCGGGGGCACTGGTGGTCGTGGGCCCGACCATCAGCGACAACGGCCTCATCGTGGGCCCGCTGGCCGATGCCCGGGGGGTGCCGTGCATCAACTACACCGGGGGCGAGCGCACCCGGGGCGAGTTCATGTTCCACTACCAGGTCGGTTCGCTCGAAGAGGAGCCCGCCGTGCTGGCTCGGTACCTGGCGGGCCAGGGACGCGCCTCGGTGGCCGTGGCCCATGACCACTCCCCCGTGGGCCGGCGCTACGCCGAGTTCTTCGGCGAAGCGTGCGGCGCGCTGGGCATCGACATCGCCGCGGTGGCGGCGATCTCTCCCCTCGCCGACGACGTCTCGCCCGTGGTGGCGCGACTGCGGGCGAGCGACCCCGAGGGGCTCGTCTACCTCGGCCTGGGCGTCGCGGCGCGCGCCGTGGCCCTGGCGGTGGAGTCGGAGAAGTGGCACGTGCCGGTGGTCGCCAACTCGGCGCTCATGTTCGGCTACGGGCGCCGTGATTGGCGGGCGGGATGGGAGGGCTGGGTCTACGTCGACAACGTCGCCGACGACAACCGCGTCCGGGCCGCGTTGGCACAGCACGCACGACGCACCGCGGCGGGCCCGATCGGAGTCGCCGCCTACGACATGGGCCGCCTCGTGGCCGAGGCGGTGGCGCGCGCCGCGCACCTCACCCGGAGCGGGGTCAGGGACGGTCTCGAGCGGGTCAAGCAAATGCCCGCCGCGAGCGGCATGGACGGCACCACGATGGGGTTCGGGCACTACGACCACGGTGCTCTGAAGGGCCGCTACCTCGTGTTGCGCCAATGGCTCGACGGCAGGACCGTCCAGGTGGCCGAGCAGTAGCACCGGCGCGCTCGGGCGCGGGGCGCCCGCAGCGCCACCCACGGTGGGCGGGAAAGCTGGTGAGAACCCATCTGGGCAGGTAGCGTTGGGTGTGGCCCTTGTGTCGGAAGGGTGACCCGTTGGGGTACGGACAATCGGCCGGGACCGTGCCGAAGCCCCCCTCTCGGTGCAACGACGGCGGGGGCTCGATGGCCTGGAAGCGCATCAACGAACAGCTTGTGGTCGCCCATCTCGACGGAAAGGTCCGACAGCTGCTCGTAACGGCGTGGGACTCGTACTCCGGCGCCATCCATGTCGACTGGCCCCCCGTGCCGCCCGGGGCGTCGGCCCATGGGCCCCACGGGCGCGTGCGGCAGGCCACGATCGAGAAGTCGCACTACGAGCCGCTCGATCCCGACGGTTTCAAGGTCGCCACGACCGGGTAGCGGTGCCCGTCAGGGCAGCGCGGGGATCTCGCCCAGTCGCTGGATGTAGATGGCGATGTGGACGATGCGGTTCTCGACATCGAAGTCGAAGACGAGCACCTCGGGTGTCTCGAGGGGCGAGCCACCGATGTCGACGGTCTCGGTCAGCTCCACCACGACCGACCGGCCGCAGTCGAGCACTCGGTGCACGCGCATAGCGTAGCCGGGCAGCGCCGGCATGAGTTCGGCCAGGAACGCCACGTAGGGGTCCCGGGGCGTGTAGGTGTCGCCGAAGGGGCCGACCCGCACCACGTTCTCGTCCAGACACGCCGCCATGGCGTCCCAGTCATGGGCCACCATGCGATCGAGGTACCGCTCGACGACCGCACCCGCCGCGCCGGCCATTGCGGACTCGTTCATCATCTCTTCTCCTCCACGGTGTTCATGGTTCCCCCTGGGCGGTCCGCCCCTCGAGGCCGCCGCCTGGATGGAACGTGACGTGCATGTGCTTCACCCCGGCGTGCTTGTTGGTCCGGAAGCGCTCGATGGGCCCGTCGAGCGACAGCCGTTCGAAGCGAGCCTGGAGCTCTTCGAGCATGACGCGGATCTCGAGACGTGCCAGGTTCGCCCCCAGGCAGAAGTGGCTGCGGTGGCCGAAGGCGAGGTGGGGGTTGGGGCTGCGGCGGATGTCGAAGGCGAAGGGTTGGTCGAAGACCGCCTCGTCACGGTTGGCCGAGGCCCACCATAACGTCACCTTGTCGCCCGCCTTGATCCTCTGGCCGCACACCTCCGCGTCGCGCGTGGCGGTCCGGCGGTTGTAGAGCGTCGGGCTCGACCACCGCAGGATCTCCTCCACCGCCGTCGACCACACCGACGGGTCGTGGCGCAGGAGATCCCACTGCTCGGGATGCTCGATGAGCGCCGCCATCCCGAGCGCAATGGCGTTGCGCGTCGTCTCGCTGCCCGCCGCGATCAGGAGGTTGAAGAACATGAGCAGCTCGAGGTCGGACAACGGTGCCGACCGGCCGTCGTCGTCGCTCTCGACCGAGGCGCGCGCCACGGTGGCCATGATGTCGTCACCGCCCTCGGTGCGTTTGCGCTCGATGAGTGCGGTGCCGTACCCGGCCATGGCCGCGGCCGCCTGCTCGGAGGCCACGCTCCTCGTGCCGAGCTCCCGATCGTCGTAGGTGAGCGTGGCGTTGGTCCACACCATGAGGTCGTGCCGATCCTCGTCGGGCACGCCCATCAGAATGGCGATGGCCTGCAGCGGCAGTTCGACCGCCACGTCGACCAGGAAGTCACAGTGCCCCCGGGCCGCCACGTCGTCCAGGATCGCGGCGGTGCGCACACGGAGCTCGGCTTCGAGCAGCGCCAGGGCCCGGGGTGCCACCGCCGGCGTGACCAGCCGGCGGATCCGGTGATGGCGGGGGTCGTCCATCATGTTGAGCAACACCCCGGCCGCGAAGCCGTAGGGAAGATCCTCGATGAGCGTCCCCCCGCCGGGCGCGTCGGGCGCCCGGGCCGACGAGAACGTCTCGGCGTCTGACCCGATGGCCTGGGCGTCGGCGTGGCGGCTCACGACCCAGAACCCGATGCCGTCGGGGGTATGGGCGGTGGGCTCGTGCCACCACACCGGCGCCTCCCGGCGCAGCGTGGTGAACGCCTCGTCCGGAAAGCCCTGGGCGAAGAAGGCCAGATCGGTCAGATCGACGTCGACAAGACCCACGCACCGGCTCCCTTCGTGGCGGGTGTCGACATTCGACCACACCAGCCCGTCCTCGAGCGCCGGGGATCGGGCCCGTCACCGCCACACGACCAGGAGCGCTCCTGCGTCGGTGGTGTCCATCTCGAGCAGGCCGCCGTGCCGGGCGCCGTGCTCACCACCCTGGGTTAGAGGGCGGAGAAGAACACCGTCAGGATCGACCCCGCCGCTGTCGTCGGGGGTGCCGCTGTCGTCGGAGGCGCTTCGGTGGTGGGGGGTGCCGCCGTCGTCGTGGGGGCCACGGTGGTGGGGGGTGCCGCCGTCGTCGTGGGGGCCACGGTGGTGGTCGTGGTCCGGGGCGGACGCGGCGCCCTCGTGGTCGTGGTGGCGGCGGCACGCGTGGTCGTGGTGGTGGCGGCACGCGTGGTCGTGGTGGTGGCAGCGCCCTTCGCCGCGGTCGTGGTGGTGGCGGGCTTGGTGGTACTGGTCGCCTTGGTGGTGCCGGTCGAGTCTCCGGAGCCGGCCGTCGCCGGGGCGCCGGAAACAGGACGCCCGGTAAGCGAAACCTTGGTTGCCTTGGTCGCCTTGGCGGCCTTGGTCTGAGCGCCCTTGGCGCTGCTCGTGGTCGTCCCCGCGGCGGGCGCCGACGACGCCGTCGACGAGGTGCCGGGCGCCTGGCTCGAGGGGGTGTCCCCCGTCGGGTCGGGGACCGAGCCGACGGCGCGGGTGGTTGAAGGGCCCTGGACCGCGGCCGCGGCGTCGGAGGTGGGTGACGGTGATTGGGCGCTCGTGGCCACCCCCGCGATCGAGGCCACCGCCACCGTGACCCCGAGCACAACCACCACCACGAGCGCCGAGCGGAGCCTGGTCGAGCCGGCGCTCAGGAGGAACACCGGACGGGCCCGCAGGCGCTCGTCGGCAAAGCGGCGACCGGCGTCGGAGAACCGTCGGTAGGCGGGCTCACGTTTCACGCGCTGGATGACCCGGACAGGATGACCCACCGGCGCGAACGCCCCCAGCATGGCGATGGTCTCGTTGGGGAGGTCCTGGGTGGGCACCAGGACCCGCACGGGCCACCCGTTGACGATCACGTCCAACGCGGTGGCGGGGCGACCGTCGGGTGTACGGCCCGCACCGCGTACGACCTCGAGCCCGCCGATGGCCTGCCACGACCACAGGCGCTCGACGCTCGGCTCCTCCGCGTCGACGAGGGTCCACCCGTTGGGGTCCATGCTGAGGTCGAATGCTGCGTACTGCGCGCTGGTGTGCCCTGATCCGCCTTCGACCACCCAGACGTTGGCCAGTTTCACGCCGCGCGCAATTCTCGTACCGTCACCGCGTCCTCGCCCTCCACGGTTTGCGATGCTAAGAGTTGCACGCGGATCATGGAAATCCAACCACGACCCGTAATGAGCACCTCACGCATCGTCGAGTGCGTTATATCAGACGGCGTTTACGCGATCGGGGATACCAGCGCGACAACACGCGCGATGAGGCAAAGCCTTCGCCAGTTTCTAGAATTACTGCGCCAGTATCTCGGGCCCCACGCGCAGGTGGCGGCTGACATCGCCGACGAGGTCGGTCGTGAAGCGCCGCTCGACGAAACACCACGTCTCGGCGCGGCGCTCGAACACGTCGCGGTAGCGCCCCGCGACGATCGGCTGCAACGGCAGGTCGGGCAGCGCCTGGAACACCATGACGTAGGAGTGCGCCACCGCCGTTCCTGAGGCGTCGTCGACGTCCACACGAATGTTGGTCGTGACGTGCTTGGTGCGGGGGGTGCCGTCGTCGTACACCTGGACCGTGGCCCGGAAGATCTTCTCCACGGCGTCGCGACCACGCACGACGGCGTCGCCTTCACCGCCGAACAGGCCGTCGGCGAACATCTCCCCCAACCCGGCGAAATCGCCGCCGTCGACGAGCTCGGCGTACCGGGCGATCAGGTTCTCTACGGACCGGGCGCCGTCTCCGTGCTCATGGTCCGCCACGCCTGTGACCGTAGCGAAGTCGTCATCCCGGCAGGTGCATCAGCTCGACCCGCACCCCGTCGGGGTCGGTGCAGTAGACGAAGTCCAAGTCCCCGGAGGTGCCGAATGTCGTCCGCGTGCCCGCCACGACGGCGCCCCCCAGCGACTCGATGACCTGCGCCACCGCCTCGAGGTCCTCGACCCGCAGCGACAGGTGGGTGAGACCCAGCTGGTTCATGGGGCGGCGAACGGGCTCTCCGGTGTGCCCGGGCGAGTCGAAGTGCAGCAGCTCGATCGAGACCCCGTCGCGGCGGACGAAGCGCGATTGCAAGACGACGTCGTCGACCTCCATGAGACGCCCGAACTCCGCACCCACGGTGTGGGACTGCACGAGCTCGAAGCCCAGCCCCTCACAGTAGAAGCGCACCGACCGTTCGAGATCGCTCACGCAGATCCCGATGTGCGAGAACGTGACGTCCACGACCACCCCATTCGCCCGATACCGTCGTCGCCCCAGCATGGCGCACGACGCCGTCGGGGTCAGATCCTTGACTCGAGGGCCACGAGACGGGAACCTCGGCTCATGACACCGGCGAGCGCGTGGACCGACGACGCCGGCTTCGTGATCCCCCGGATCCCGGCGTCGGCAGGGGCGATGATCTTCGACCGCGCCGGGCGGCTACTGGTCTTGAAGCCGACCTACAAGAGCGGGTGGACGATTCCCGGTGGCCAGATGGAGGACGACGGGGAGTCCCCGTGGGAGGCGTGCCGGCGCGAGGTGCGCGAGGAGAGCGGCCTCGTCGTCGAGTCCGGCCGTCTGGCATGTGTCGACTTCCTCCGCCCCCGTCCGGACCGGCCCGGCGGGATGCGCTTTCTCTTCGACTGCGGCGCCCTCGACGACGACATCATCGCCGCCATCGTCGTCCAGGAGGAGGAGATCTCCGAGTACCGCCTCGAAGAGATGGGTCGCGCCCTGGAGCTCTTGAGCGGCCCTCTGCGCCGGCGCGTCCGGGCCGGTGTGGGGACGACCCGTACCGTCTATCTCGAAGAGGGAAGGCCGGTCGACGCAGTGGCCGGGGGGCCCGGCGCCGCCCGGTAGCGCCGGCGGCACGAGTGAGCATCGCCTCAGTTGTGGCGGTTGTAGACCTCGAACGGGGTCACCTGCGGTTCGGGAAGACCGGCCTTCCCCATGGCCGGCCCGAGGCGGCATTGCATGAAGGAATCAAACTTGTCCTGGGACTCCCACACGTCGACGACGCACCAGCCTTGCTCGGTCGCTCCTGTCACGTTGCTGATGATGCCCGGAGGCCAGTCATCGTCGACACCCCTGACGCCAGGTGACTCGACTCCAGATTCTTCATCACATCGTTGTGCCCGTCGATACTGACGCCAGAGAATTGCATTACGAACCCGACGGCCGTCATCCCTCTTCTTTCTTTAAGGGCGTCTTTTCTTTTGAGGCGTTCCCTCAGTTCGTTGCGGCCGACAAGGTCGGTGATCCCTCTTGCGGCATCACATTCGTCGTGACGTTGCCGGGCCGTACGGACAGCGCGATCGGATCGCAGTGTGCCGGGTTCGTCACGTCAACTCGTCCAGCAAGCCGACAACTCAACTGTCGATCTCGGCGACGATGGGTCGCCCTGCTCGACCGGTTGGCCCACAGTGTCCGGAAGGTCCCAGTCGAGACGCCTCACCGAACTCGGGGCGCCCTTTAGATCGACGCAACCGCGGGTGTCGATTGCAATTGATCAGAATGTCGAAGGGTCGAGCCACGCATGATCGGTGCCGGAACGGCCGAATCCGAGCGGCCTCGGCTGGTGGTTGCCAATCCCAAGATTGCTCCTTATTCGCTACCATCTTGATGGGTGATGGTTTTCGGGGGGGCGCACCATGGGGTTGAGGCGATCAGTGTGGGCGATCTCGGCTTGTGTAGCGAGCGCATTGTTGCTCTCAGCATGCTGGCTCCCGGATGAGGCACCCGTACCGAGCAATGCGGCCAGGGTGCCTGACAGTGTCCTTTCGGCCATCTCCTGTCCCTCCGTTGGATACTGCGTTGCCGGCGGCTCGTACCTCGAGAACACTTTCGTCGGCGATGATGGTCTTCTCGACACCCTGTCGGACGATGCCTGGACCACAATGCAAGCGCCTGTTCCAGCCAGCGCGTCCACCGGATCCAGCCGTACTTCAGTCAACTCCGTATCCTGCAGCTCGGTCGGATCGTGTATCACGGTCGGCGACTACATCAGTGTCAACGGCGAGGAAGGTCTGATCGACGCGTTGTCGAACGGAAACTGGAGTCCGTTGCAAGCGCCCCTCCCCGGTAACGCTGCAAGCCGTCCGGCTGCCATCCTCAACTCCGTATCGTGCTCCTCTGATGGAACATGCGCCGCGATCGGTCAGTACGTCGATACCTCGGGATTTATCGAAATGCTCATCGACACACTCTCGGCTGGCATTTGGAACGCGATCTCGGCGCCTGACCCGAGCAACGCCAACAATGCGCCGATGCCCTCGACCGCGCTGTTCGGGGTTTCGTGCGCACTGACCGCGACGTGTGTCGTAGTGGGCCGATACTTGACAACCCGAGTGGGAGGTGATGCGGGCGCAGGTCTCATCGACACATTCTCTGACGGACGATGGAGTGCGGCCGAGGCACCGCTTCCAGCCGACGCCCCGGCCGGAGCGTTTGACCAATTGAACGCCGTGTCATGCACCTCGAGCTCGGCGTGCACCGCGGTGGGCAGCTACAACGCGACATCAGTCGATCCAGAAACTGGCGCGGTGCTCACAGAGTCTTTGTCAGCCGGATCGTGGGGCGCCACCGTGTCTCCTCTCCCCAACGGCATGTCCGCGGCCTATTTGGACTCGGTCTCGTGCACCCCGGGCGGGGGCTGTGCGGCTGTGGGACTCGGTGACGAGAATCCCCAAGGCACTGTGGCGTTCGCCGCCACCGTCTCTGACGGGACATGGACAACGGCGGTGATGCCACTGCCTGGCAACGCTAACCTCACCAGCGAGTCCTCCCTCGGCTCGGTGTCGTGCACGTCGGATGACCAATGCACGGCAGTTGGCACCTACAGCCGGACGTTCGTCAATGACACGGCCCTCATAGCGAAGCTGTCCGCGGGTCAGTGGACAACCGTGCAGGCCCCTCTGCCGAACAATGTCGGGCAACTGGACGTCCAATATGAGCTGCTCTCCGTATCGTGCACAAGGGCCGACGCATGTACGGCCGTTGGTGCGTACCCCACCTCTTCTGGAGGCAATGCCCTCATCGAGGCAGGCGTCGGATCGCTTCCGTGAACGAGGTGAGGCGGACGGTCAGACGAAGCCATGGGAGGTGTGATGCTCCTACTGGCGTTGACGGAGCTGGGATTGATCGACGAGGTTGGTGGTGCATCAAGCCTCGCGGGCCACGGGCCCACGTTTGTTCGCGGGGCTATCGAAGCACGTCGACTTGAAGCTCGTGAACCGGCCGGAGTTCGACTCGGGGGCAATGGCCATGCGGTACGAGCCGAGACGGTAGCCATCGGGTTTGCTCGCACGAGCCAGCCAGAGCTCGCCCCCCAGGCCGATCTGGGGGCGTCCACGCACTTCGCACTCCCGACGCGGGTTCCGCTCCTGGCGCGGTCCGTCAGCTCAGGCGTCGGGTTTGTATCTTGGTGAGGTGGTCGATGACGCCTGGGCCGGGTTGGCTGACCGATTTGCCGACGAGGCATATGCCTCAGTGAAGGGGTACGTGCGGACCTATGTGATGCACCAGCAATTGCTCGAACATTTGCCAGCACCGCCGACGTCTGTGCTCGATGTCGGCGGTGGCGCGGGTCATCAATCGTTTCCACTGGCCCACGCCGGGTACGACGTGACGTTGCTCGATCCGTCGCAGGCGATGCTGGACAAAGCACAACAGCGACTCCAGCGGCTGCCTGGCGATGCCCAGCGACGGGTGACGCTGTTGCACGGCGACGGAGAGAACGCCGCCGAGGCGGTGCACGGTCGACGCTTCGGCGCCGTGTTGTGCCATGGTGTGCTCGGGTACCTCGAGCGACCCGAGCCGTTGGTCGACCAGCTGTGCCGGCGTGCCGCTCCTGGCGGTCTGGTCTCGATCATGACGGGAAACGCCAAGACGATGGTGGTGCGGCCGGCGTTGGAACGGCGGTGGGACGACGCACTCGCGGCGTTTGACGCCAGGACCGAGATCGGGGTGCTGGGAGTGCCGGGCCGAGCCGACACGGTGGAGGAACTCAGCGAACTCATCCAAAGCCGGGGCGTGGAGCCTCTGCGCTGGTACGGGGTCTGGCTGTTTGTCGACTGGCTCGAATTCAGCGGAGCCGAGTTGGACCCCACCGACGCAGAGCAGGTAGCGGCGACAGCCGCGGTCGAACTCGAAGCCAGCCGACGAGACCCCTACCGCCAACTCAGTCGCGTCTTTCATCTCGTCGGGCGTAAAGGTCAGGGCTGAGGGGCAATAGCACCCGTCGCCAGTTCCCTCGAAAGTACAGATCGTCTCGGATCCGGATCCGAAGCTCGACCCTCACGGTGGCACCAGGTTCCGTGCTTCAGCTCCCACTTGCTCGGGCCGATGACGAAAAAATGGAAGCAGCACCGATTCCTGTTCCGAGAAGCCCGCGACCAGTTGTCATATGGACGGCATGGATCGGTGCCCTCACACTGGCCCTGAACGCATCGTCGTTGGTGTGGTTTTGGTTTGTGTTCCCGTCCATCGTGGCCGCATTGCTCTTTTGGCTGATGCCGCTCAGCCTGGCCCTCGGTATCGCCGATGTCGCGGTATACGTTCGTGAGCGCATTGCCGGGCCCAGGTCATCCGCACCGCCCAGGCCATGGGCGATCATCGTCGTCCTCTCACTTTCCATCGTCATGTTCGTGCTCGTCGTCCTTTGCATCGTGCTCTTCCATGATGCCCAGCTGGGCAATTTCGACCCAGGTGGCCTTTGAAAAAAGGAAAGAAGAGCCCCGACGACCGGGTACGTCAGCTACGCAGCAGAGTCCCGGGCCGCGAGTCGAGGCCGTCGGGCACAGGCTCGCCGTCGACGCGGATCGGCACCCCGTTCACGAGCACATGGGTCATCCCCTCGGGCTGATCGGCGGTGAGCCGCTCCCCTTCCGCCGGGAAGTCGTACACGCGACGCAGCGGACCGGGCGCGACGGTGGCGGGGTCGAACACGCACAGGTCCGCGGCCTTGCCCACCTCGACGCTCCCCCGGTCGCTGAGCCCGTACACCCCGGCTGGCTCGGCCGTCAGCTTGTGCACGGCACGCTCGAGGGTCATCACGCCGCGGTCGCGCACCCAGTTGCCCAACAAGTCGGTGGCGAAGCACGCGTCACACAACTGCGAGACGTGCGCACCCGAGTCGGCCAAGCCGAGCAGGACGTTGTCACGCGGCAGCAGCCAGGCGATGGCGTCGGGGTCGTCGTTGGCGAGGACCGACCAGAAGCGGGCCTTGAGGTCGTCGTCGAGCGAGATGTCGAGGATGACGTCGAGAGGTGTGCATCCCCGCTCCCGGGCGATGTCCACGATGGGACGGTCCACGAGATCGGGGTGCGACGCCGACTCCGCCACCGAGACCGAAGGCCAATTGAAGGCGAAGTTGCCGTCACCTCCGGAGAGGTCCTCCCAGGTCGCGGCCCGCCACGCCGGGTCACGGTAGGCGGCCTTGCGTTGTTCGAGGTCGAGGCCCATGAGCTTGGAGAAGCTCGGTCGGATGTTCAACGTGAAGGGCTCGGCCAGGTTCATCTGGAAGACCAGGGGGCGGCACGAGACCTGGGGCCACACCTCGACCCCGTCCCGACGCGCCGCATCGTTCTCGGCCACGACCTTCTCGTGGTACGGGTAGTTCTTGACCGTCAGCAGCGCGGTCCAGGTGATGGGCCGGCCGACGTCGCGCTGGATGTCGAAGACCTGGCGGTTGGGGATGACGCCACCGGGCAGAAGGGCGACCACTCCCTTCCGAGCGTCGTGCAAGGGTACGAGCAGCGCCCGCAGCTCGTCGACATCGGCCACGCGTGAAGGAACGGGACGGCCGCCGTCGCCGTTGTGGGTCGGTGACGCGCTCGACGCGAAGCCCATGGCGCCGGCCGCCATGGACTCGGCCACGACCACCTGCATGCGTGCCAATTCCTCGGGCGTCGCGGCCCGCTCGTAGGACTCCTCGCCCATGACGTACATCCGCACTGCGGTGTGGCCCACGTAGCACCCGTAGTTGAGCGCCGTGCCCCGCCGCTCCACCGCGTCGAGATACTGGGGAAACGTCTCGAACTCGTCCCACGGCACCCCGACCGCCAGGGTGTCGAAGCTCATGTCCTCGACGTGCTGCAGCGTGCGGGCCAGGAGCGAGACGAGCTCGGGGCGGATGGGTGCGATGGAGAACCCGCAGTTGCCTGCGACCACGCTCGTGACGCCATGGAACGACGACGGCGTGAGCCACGGATCCCAGAACACCTGGGCGTCGTAATGGGTGTGGATGTCGATGAACCCCGGGGAGACGACCTGGCCCGAGGCGTCGAGCTCGCGCTCACCGCGCAGGCCCTTTCCCACGCCGACGATGCGCCCGTCGGCAACGGCGACGTCCGCGTCCCGGGCGGGACCGCCGCTGCCGTCGATGAGCGAACCTCCACGGATCACGATGTCGCCGTCCACGGTCGCCTCCTCGGATCGGACTCGCCGGCCATCGGCACTGCCAGGGCCTCCGTGCATCGTCGCAGACCCCACCCGGCGCTGCCCAAGTCGGCACGGGCGGCCACGTGCTCCGAAGGTGTCCGCCTCAAATGGTCGAGGGAGTCTGGCGGTCTCGGGGGAAATTCGGGGAAGTCCCCCATTGCATTCCTGGGCCTACTGGATAGAATACTCGGTATGCTACTGAAGAATCCCAGGTCATGAGTGTTCGGCACGCCTTGCTGGCGTTGTTGAGCGAAGGACCCAAATACGGATTGCAGCTCCGCCAGGAGTTCGAAGCGAGGACCGGCGAGGTCTGGCCGTTGAACGTGGGCCAGGTGTACACGACGCTGCAACGGCTCGAGCGTGACGGGCTCGTCGAATCCGACGACGCCGCGGACGAAGGCCCCCAGAAGGGCTTTCACATCACCGCCGAAGGGGAGACGGAGCTGGCCCACTGGCTGCGCACCCCCCCGGACCAGAGCGCCCCGCCGCGCGACGAGCTCGTCATCAAGGTCCTGGTGGCGACCCAGATCCCCGGCGTCGACGTGCACGAGGTCATCCAGTCGCACCGTCGGTACCTGGTGGAGCTGATGCAGCAATGGACCCGCCTCAAAGAGGACGAAGCCGAATTCGATCTCAGCCTCGCGCTCGTGGTCGATGCGGAGTTGTTCCGGTTGGACTCGGTCATTCGGTGGCTCGATGCCGCCGACGGCCGTATCAAACGGGTCGGCCTCGAGCCGCCCGCACCAGCTCGTCCGGCCTTGCCGAGACTGCGACGCAGAACAGGAGTGGTACAGCCATGAGCTTCCTCCAGCTACAGGACGTGTCGAAGAGCTACGGAGCGGGACCGACCGAGGTCCACGCCCTCATCGGGATCGACCTGTCGGTCGACGCCGGGTCACTCGTAGCGGTCATGGGACCGAGCGGTTCGGGCAAGAGCACGTTGTTGACCATCGCCGGGAGCCTCGAGGACCCCACCACCGGCAGGGTGCTCATCGGCGGTGCATCGCTGTCCGCCATGTCGCGCAACGACAAGGCCCGGCTGCGGCGCCGGTCGATCGGGTACGTCTTTCAGGACTACAACCTCCTCGCCGGTCTCACCGCGGTCGAGAACGTGTCGCTCCCGCTCGAGCTCGACGGCGTCCCAGCCCGAAAGGCGCGGGCCGCGGGGATGGAAGCCCTCGAGGGTCTGGGTCTCGCCGACCGAGCACCACACTTCCCCGACGAGCTCTCCGGGGGTGAGCGCCAGCGGGTGTCCATTGCCCGAGCCGTCGTGGGCGAGCGCCACCTCCTACTCGCCGACGAGCCCTCGGGCGCCCTCGACTCGACCAACGGGGAGGCGGTGATGCGCCTCGTGCTGGCCGCCTGTCGTCGGGGCGTGGCGGCGGTCATCGTCACCCACGACGCGCAGTTGGCCTCGTGGGCCGACCGCGTGGTGTTCCTCCGAGACGGACGAGTGGTGGACCAGACCAAGCCCCCCGCGACCCCCGAGTCGCTGCTCCTGCCCAGCCCCCAGTCATGAGCACGACGCTGCTGGAACGCCCCGTCGAACAACACGGATCGGGCAACGGAGGCGTTCCCGCCCGCCGCGCCGTTACCCGCTGGGCCTGGAGGCTGTTCCGGCGGGAGTGGCGCCAGCAGCTGCTGGTCCTGGCGATGATCGTCGTGGCGGTGGCAGCCACCGTCGTCGGGGCGGCGGTTGCCACCAACTCGCGGGCGCCGGCGGATCTCGGCTTCGGCACCGCCCAGGACATGGCCACGTTCCAGGGAACGCCGTCACAAACGGCCCGCGATGTCGCCGCGATGCAGGAGCACTTCGGCCGCGTCGACATCATCGAGAACCGGACGTTGTCCATCCCCGGCTCGATCAACACCTATGAGCTACGCGCACAGAATCCCCACGGGCCATTCGGACAGCCGATGCTCGCCCTCGTGGACGGGCGCTACCCCACCGGCGTCGACGAGGTGGCGGTGACCGGCGGCGTGGCATCAGCCTTCGACCTCAGGATCGGGAGCACCTGGCGTACCGACGGCGTGACGCGTCGTGTCGTCGGTATCGTCGAGAACCCCCAGAGCCTCCTGGACGAGTTCGGCCTCGTCGCGCCGGGACAAGTGTCGACTCCGACACAAGTCACCGTGTTGTTCGACGCCGGCCGGGTCAAGATCGGCGCTCTCGGGTCCCTCCGAGGCGATTTCCAGTCCGTCAACACTGCCGTGCCGAGCAACGTGCTCAACCCCGAGACCATCGTGCTGACGCTGGCGACCTTGGGCATGCTCCTCATCGCCCTGGTCTCAGTGGGGGGATTCACGGTGCTGGCGCAGCGACGGTTGCGCTCGATCGGGATGCTCGGCGCACTGGGCGCGACCGACAAGAACGTCGGACTGGTGATGCGCGCCAACGGTGTGGTGGTGGGAATCGTCGGCACGCTGGTGGGAGGAGCCCTCGGCCTCGCCGCGTGGTTCGCCTATCGGCCCCACCTCGAATCGAGTGCACATCATCTGATCGGTGCTTTCGCCCTGCCGTGGACGGTGATCATCTCGGCCATGGTCCTGGCCGTGCTGTCCACCTACTTCGCCGCGTCGCGACCCGCCCACGCCATCACCAAGGTGCCCATCGTGACCGCCTTGTCGGGACGGCCGGCTCCGCCCAAGAAGATCCACCGCTCGGCCGTGCCGGGCCTGATCGCCCTCGTGGTCGCCTTCTTCTTGGTGGCGTATGCCGGGGCCAAGGCTGGTGGCGGCGGAGGTGGCGGAGCGCCCGGACTCGTGCTTGGCCTGGTGGCGCTCATCGTGTCGGTGGTCCTACTGGCGCCCTTGGGTCTGGCGGTCGTGGCCCGAGCGGCGCGCCGCGTGCCCGTGGCGGTGCGCCTGGCCACGCGCGACCTGGCGCGCTACCGGTCCCGATCCGGTTCGGCCCTGGCGGCGATCAGCCTCGGAGTCCTGATCGCAGTCATGATCTGCGTGCTGGCGGCAGCGCGCTACGGGAACTCGCTCGACTACGCGGGACCCAACCTCGCGGCCAATCAGCTGATCCTCTATACCCCCGCTGGACAACCGGGAGGTGGGCCGGGCGGCGGTCCCGACGGCGGCCCGGGCCCTGGCCCCATCGTCACGCCGAGCGCACTACGAGCGATGCACTCGACCGCCCTCGGCCTAGCTGGTGCACTGGGCTCACGTCAGGTCATCGAGCTCGACACAACGAGCGCCAACCTCCAACACGTCGGCACCGGCCGCCAGTTCTCGGGACAGGTCTACGTCGCCACGCCACAGCTGCTGGCGGCATTCGGGATCACGCCGTCCCAAGTGGAGCGCGGCGCCGAGGTCCTCACCATGCGCCCGGGCCTGTCCGGGCTCTCGAACATGCAGCTCACCTATGGCACTGGCAAGAGCGGACCCAGCACCTCGATCACTCCCGGATCCGCATCGAGCCCCAGCCCCAGCCCGGAGAGCGGGCCGCCAGCGACATCCGCCTGCGGTCCGGCCAGCGGCTGCATCGCCAACCCGACCATCCAATACGTCAGCGCTCTTCCCGCCGGGACTTCCGCCCCCAATACGGTGATCACCGAGCACGCCGTGCGCTCGCTCGGTCTACAGACCACGAACAACGGTTGGCTCATCCAGACCCCGCAGGCGCTCACCGCAGCACAGATCACGAACGCCCGGCTCGCGGCGTCCGCCGCCGGGATGTCGGTGGAGACGAAGAACGATCAACCGACCTCGGACGAGATCCTCAACTGGGCGACGGTCTTCGGCGTCCTCCTCGCACTCGGCGTTCTCGCCATGACGGTCGGGTTGATCCGGAGCGAAACAGCGAGCGACCTACGCATCCTGACGGCGGCGGGGGCGGGTAGCTCGACCCGTCGCTCGCTGACCGCGGCCACCGCCGGCGCCCTCGCACTACTGGGGGCGCTGTTCGGCACGCTTGGGGGCTACGTGGCGGTGATCGCGTTCTTGAGCGACAACTCGCTCGACGGCCTGGGCAGCCTGCACAACGTGCCGGCCAGGAACCTCCTGATCATCCTGGTCGGCATGCCCCTCGTCGCCTGGGCCGCGGGTTGGGTCCTGGCCGGACGTGAACCACACGTCCTGACACATCAACCGCTCGAATAACCGCCGTCACGTGGACCGGCGGCGCTCGACCGGTCTCGGCACCGATCGGATGGTGGGTCCGTCCGGTTTCTGCGCCAGCTGGTAGGAGAATGGCACGGCCTGTTCAAACGTGCCATCGGGTCGACAGCGGTGCATGCGTGTCGAGACGTCTTGTTCGAACAATGGAGCGAGGTCACCCAACGCCTGGCGACTGAGCACGGAGGTCGAGTAGAGGTATCCCGTCAGGGTCTCGATCGTCCAGACATGTCGTACCGAGAAGTCATGGCTCCCTTCGTAGCTGAATCCCACTCGGCTGAGAACCAGTTCGTGTGGGTCTCGGGCCATCGCCTCTCCCCACTCTGCTGGCAGCCGGTCGCCGGCGCGGCCGAGCCAGTCGACCATGAGGGTGCGCAGGACCTCTTGCCAGTCGCTCGTCCCCTCGGTCGGATTCCCGCCCCACAGCAGAGCCACGTACCCCCCGGGTCGGAGCCAGGACAGCGCACGCTCTGCCACGCGCTCGCGTCGCAGCCGGTGGAAAGCGTTGCCGATGGCGACCATGTCGAACGGACCCGGGACATCCGCCTCCTCGGCCGTGCCGACCTGCCACGTAATGTTCGTGAACCCCGAGTCTTCACTCTTCGCTTCGGCGAAGGCGACGGTTCCAGGCTCCTGGTCGAGCGCCACGACGCGGTCGAAAGCGGTGCTCAGGACGAAGGCGATCTGCCCCGTCCCGCACGCCAAGTCGAGAAGGCGCCCACTGCCGCGCAGACCAGCCCGGGACCGCAGGTCATCGACCAACGATGGCGGATACGGGAGACGAAAGCTGTCGTAGTCGCGAGCCGTCCCTCGGTAGAGGTCCGTTCGAAAGGAGGGGTCCTCGTTCATCTCACGATCATGACGCGGAACCGCGGGAGGGTAGAAGCTTCGTGTCCCCTACGGCACCGCTAGATTGGCTGTCCCATGGCACTCGATCCCGTCGTGCTCGCCGGTGTTCCCGTGCGACGCGTGGGCTTCGGCGCCATGCAGCTGCCGGGGCCAGGTGTGTTCGGCCCGCCTGCCGACCGGGACCAGGCCGTGGCCCTGCTGCGTCGGGCGGTGGCCGCCGGCGTCAACCATATCGACACCGCCTTTTTCTATGGGCCGGTTGTGGCCAACGAGCTCATCCACGCCGCTCTTCACCCCTACCCCGACGATCTGGTCATCGTGTCCAAGGTGGGCGCCGCCCGCGACAACCGCGGCGGGTGGCTCGGCGCGCAGACGCCGGCGGAGCTGCGGGCCGGCGTGGAGGCGAACCTGCGCACCCTCGAGCTCGACCGCGTCCCGGTGGTCAACCTGCGGCGCCACCCCGAGACCGACGTGCCACTGACCGAGCAGCTCGACGCCATGTTCGCCCTGCAGGCCGAGGGCGTGATCGGCGCCGTGGGCCTGAGCAACGTCGAGGTGGACGAGTACGACGCCGCTCGCCGGCGAGGCCAGGTTGCGTGTGTGCAGAACGCATACAACATCGTCGATCGAACGCACCAGCTCCTCCTCGACACCTGCAACACCGACGGCGTCCCCTTCGTACCGTTCTTCCCCCTCGGCTCTGCCTTCGCCGCCGACCGCCCCGTCCTGAACGCAACCAACGTGCGTGCCGCCGCCGCCCACCTCGGCGTCACCCCCGCCCAGGTGGCCCAGGCCTGGCTCCTCGACCAGGGTCCCACTGTCCTTCTCATCTCGGGGACCTCCTCCCCCGCTCACCTCGAGGAGAACCTGGCCGTGGAGGACGTCGTCCTCGACCACGAAGCGCGGACCCTCCTGGCGGGATAGGGGCCCGGTCGCCTTTTCTCTTGGCGCCGTCCGGCTCTTGCTCACATGCGTGAAGATCCCATCCCCACTGAGTGCTCGACCTGACCCGAGCGGTTTGAGAAAGATGTAGGGGATGGAAGAGGACCATGGGATCGGAGAGGAACCGAACCAGGCTCCGTGGGATTCTCCAGGCTTCGGGTGGGACGCTGCACAAGAGCCAGAAGCCCCGATTGCCGCCGAGAGCATCGAGCGACTTCCGGCCTTCGCCGAGGATGAATACCTGGTCGTTCTCCCGGGTGGCGAAACCGAGATCGCAGAGATGCTGCCGATGCCGCGAAAGCTGCCAAAAGCTCTCGCCCTCCACGCTGGATGTCTGATCGTGTGTCAAGGAAAGCGGCGATCCACTATCCGGACACCTTCGAGCACGGTCGAGAACCCCGATTTGCCCCTCGCATCGCGTCTTGTGATGGTCTTCATTTCGCAGAGTGCAACGGCGCCCAGAACTCGCAGCCGGAGGTATCTGGTTGTGACCGACGACAACGACGACCTGCTCGGCTGGATCGACCACAGTCCTCCGGGATGGGACTTTGAAGGCTCGCAGGTGAGAGCACTCGCTCAACGCGCCGGACTGGAGTGCACAACCGAGCGATTCGCTCTGGACAGTGAGTTCGAGCTTGTTCACCCGGGCTGGGTGGGATGACAGGAGCGATGATCAGACTCTGCTGGGAACGTTCGCCCATTCCCTCGGAGGAGGCCCTCGTCGACGCGGCATCTGCCCCGTCAAGACCGGCTGGTCGAGCCCTCGAGCGCTAATCCCGTCTGCGAGGTAGGAGTTGGTGGGCGAGGTTGAGAACCTCACTTCGCAGGGTGTTGTCATCCAGGTGAGCGACAAGTGGATGCGTTGCGGTGCCATTGATGGCCGCCAGCAGCGTGGCGGTTCGTATGCGTGCCTCACGCGTGTCTTCACCCATGAGCAGCATCCGTATTCGGCGCAACAGATTCCGGTATCCGACGTGGTGGCTGAACGATCCCGTTATGGCAGGGTCGTTCAGGACGGCGCTCATGCTCCGCCCCACGCCAATGGCCATCTCGACGATCCCGCTGATCAACGCTTGGCGAGCACGTTTGCTCGTTGGTTCGGCCTCCGCCATTTCGACTACTGCTCTCAAGCGGCGGAGCTGGCTCTCGACGGCGGCGAAAATGATCTCATCCTTGGTGTGATATTGGTGGTAGACGGCAGCGACCGTCACACCAAGCTCGGCGGCAATCATGCGCAGTGAAGTACCGCCGATACCGTGCTCGGAGAAGAGCTTGAGCGCGGCGTTGATCACGCGCCACTGTGCCGCGGTGGGCTCCGCATCCTCCTTCACGGGCTCCGCGGGGGTCACGCCGGGACTCTATCGGCGGCGGCTGAATCGATCGGTTCGCTCCGGCAACGGCGGACCCCGATCGGTCCCCTTGAACGCGAAGTAGTCATCTGTATATCCTACCGCAGGGTAGTCAAGCGACTAGCTTGCTCCCGCAATGGACCACCGATCGAGGACGCGCAGATGCACGCGATGCACCACGACGACGCAGTGGCGGCAGACGAGGAACGCCCGAGAGTCCACCCAGGGTCCGGCGACCTCGTGCTGACGACGTTCTCACCCAGGCTGCGACGGAGTGAACCGCGGCCGCCGGTCCGCGGGCCGAGGCGATGACCTCTCCGCCCGTGAGGCGAACGTCTGGCGAAAGGCTCATCTTCTGGACGCTTCCGGCGGTTGCGATCATTTGGATCGCAGCGTTCTTCCTCTTTCCCGGTTTCCTGCCACCGATGTCACCCAAGTGGTCAGCTGTGAAGGTCGCTTCTTTCTACAGTCTGCACGTGACGCGCGTCCGTTGGTCCATGATTCTCCTCAACTGGTTCTGCGTCGCGCTGATCCCCATTCTGATGTTGATTGTGGAGCGAATGCGCGGCATGGCCCACCGAACGCCGGTGATGCGCTACTGCGTGATCGGCGTCGCCGCAGCCGCCCCAATCGCGTTCCTCACCGCGACGCTCTTCTGGCTTCTCGCGGCTTTCCGGCCGAATCGCGCCCCCGACCTCACGCAGCTCTACAACGATCTCGCGTGGATCACGTTCACGTGTGGCATCCCCTTCCTCGTATCGCTCTTCCTTTTCCTTGCGTTGGCGATCTATTTCGATCGACAGGACCATCCCGTGTTCGCTCCATGGGTCGCCCACGCCAACGTCATCCTCGCGATAGCGCTCGTACCGGCCGGGTTCGCCGGGTTGACACTCAGCGGGCCATTCGCCTGGAACGGGCTCCTCTCATTCTGGCTGAAGAACATCGCCATAGCGTTGTGGCTGATCGTCATGGCAGTTGTATTGGGACGATCGGTCGAGCATGACTACAAGACACTCGAGGCCAACGCGTGACGGGGCGTTCCTGGAGGGACAACCCGAAACGTGAGCTTTGGTTCGTCTGGTATTCGACAATTGTCTTCTACTCCCTGTACGGCTTCGTCTTCTTCGTTGTCACCCGAACCCAGCCTCCGGGCAAGCCGTGGTTAAACCCGAACCAAGTTGTCCTATGGTTTTCCGGCCGCCACGAACGCCTATTGGTCGGGTTTGGTTTGATCTTCACTCTGGGGGGTCTTTCGGCGACAGCCATCGCGTTGATCTCGTACTCGATTCGACGAATGTCGGTCAGCCGAGCGTACGCCTATGCGTATCTACTCCTCTACGGAGTGAGCGCTGTGCCAGGATTCCTCTTCATCTGTGTGGCGATGACCGTCGGAGCATTGCGTCCAGACCGCAACCCGGCGATCCAACAATGGATCTACGACCTAGGATTTCTCTCGTTCGCTGGAACAATGGGGGTCTTCCTGATCGGCTCGTTGATCTGGATGACGGCGATCCTTCTCGACAAGAACGGCGTGTTTCCCAAATGGTTCGGCTACCTGAATCTTTGTAATGCTCTGACCGAAGTCGTGACTGCACCGTCATGGATCTTTCACCAAGGCGTCTTTGCATGGAACGGCGCGATTGTCTGGTGGATCGACGTAGCCGTGTGGGCTCCGTACACCGTCGTGTTCATCTCCCTGCTGAGAAACGTCATCCTCCGCGACGACTTCGGTACCGGCCCATTGCCAGACCTCCCGCACGAGTCGATTCCCAAGGGCGCCTCCCTGGAAGCGGTGGCGTCGTGACAACCACGTATGAGGCGGAGGGAACCAGGACGACCGCTCCCAAACACATTCCGGGTCAACCGGACATGTGGTTCTTCGTGCTCTTCGAGTCTCTGGTGTTCACCTCGTACTTCTGCATCTACCTCTTTTTCCGGACGCAGCACGAGAGGGCGTTCCTGCAGGCGCAGTCCCACCTCTTACTCTGGCTCGGAGTCCTCGAGACGATCGTCCTCCTGACCAGTTCCTGGGCGGTGGTTCGGTCTGTCCAGCACGCTCGCGTGGGGAGTTACCAACAAGCGAAGCGCGATGCACTTGTCGCGGCAGGATGCGGCGTTCTGTTCCTCGGACTCAAGATCGCCGAGTGGGCCAGACTCATCCACAGCGGGCACACATTCACCAGCAGCGAATTCTTTCAGTACTACTTCTTCCTGACTGGGATCCACTTGCTCCATTTGTTGATTGGATTCTTTGTCCTCGGCGTACTGTTCAGGCAGCTGTCACGTGCGGACAAAGGATCTCAAGAGGCTGTGGAGACCTGTGCCACGTACTGGCACACCGTGGACTTCCTTTGGGTCCTCATCTTCGCTCTGCTGTACGTCGTGAGGTGAGTATGAAGGTTCGGTTCGACAGGCGGCTGTTCCTCGTGTGGCTCATCCTGGTAGGCATAACGCTGCTCTACCTCTGGATCGACCATTCCGTCGACAAGAGCGGGACTCTCAAGGCGAGCCTGTTCGTCACCCTCGCTGCAATCTGCCTGGCTCTCGTCAAGGTTCGGATAATCATGAGGGAGTTCATGGAGGCACGGAATGCCCCACCGTTGCTCTGCCGGATCACGGACCTCTGGGTCGTTCTCATGGCCGTGGCCCTGATCGGGACCTATCTTGGGGGTAGGGCAGTCGCCTAACCATTCGCTCCAATGGTCCGTCGGCGATCGGAGTCATCGTCATTTCCTCTCCACGGCATCCTTGCTTGCGGCCGGACCGACGGTGACATGTCTGGAAATGGCGGTTCTGTGCTCACGCGTCCCTCGTCGCCATCCGCCACGCGCCGAGAATCGTCCACGCCACTAGCCATGCCGCGATCACTGCAATTGCCACGACGGTCGACTCCGGCACCAGGTACGACGAGTCACGGAGCCCACCGGGTCCGTTCACGATCATGTAGTTGATGCCGATCCCGGCCGGTTCGAAATGGGCCACAGCCAGTTCGACGACCAGGGGTCGCTGAAGGTTGATCAGATGGAGACCCTTGGTCGACAAGAGGAACGGTCGGAAGATGATCGCGTACACGATCATGAGAATGATCGGGACTGTTCGCTGTCCCACGAGAGAGGCAAATCCGAGAGCGAAGAGGAAGGCGATGACAACCTCGAGCTCGAGCCACAGTCCCGCCCTGATCATCACGCCATAGGGCGGAGAGTCGAAGGTCACGGCGTAGGTGGGATAATTCTGCGCAGCCTGTCGTTCGGCCAGCGCTCGCGACAGCGGGGCGTTCGGCTCCGGTTCGTTCTTCGGGCACGGTCCGTTGTAGGGGAGGTCGCAGATGATCAGATTCGGATGGTCGGCAGCCCACGTTTCGTATCCATGGAGGGTAAGGCCGAGGGGCACGGTGGTGCCCTGGAAGTCGAACCTCGACGGCGCCGAGAACACACAGACCGTGCAGATGATGGTGAATGCGACGGCCACCATGGGGATGATGATGGTCAGGCCGGCCGGGATGCGGGCCAGGTACAGCGCCACTCTGGAGCGGCCGGTCACCACCTCCTGCGTGAACATCCCGTCGGCGAGGTCGGAGCAACCTGCGGTAGCTCCCAAGGTCATAGCTGCGATGAACCCGAAGATGTAGAGCACGCCGGCGGTGAGGGTGGTGAACACCTCGAACCCACCGGCCGGCCCGTACGAACGTGGCACGAAGCCGTGCAGTAACAGCTTGATGACGAGAAAGAGTGTCGGGAGCCCGATCGTCAACGAGATCAGGGTGATTATGAGTCCTCGACGCTTGCGCAGCTCCGTGCATCTGGTCGCGATCATGGTGGCGTTGGGGATCCATGATCCACGACCGTCAAGCGCTGAATCGACCGTTGCCGAACCGGGTGCGCCGGCGTCAGGTGCGGTCACTCCGATCCACCTGACCGCGCGACCAGCATGCGGGACGACAGCTGCGACTTCGAGTCTGAGTTCGAGGTGGTGTCAACGGGCACGTCACCAGGCTTCCACAGTGGTAGTCGATCCCGGCGCGTCGCAAGTATGGTCAGTATGTGACGGCTGGGCACCCGCTTCTCGATGCGAACGTCAAGACCACCATTGCGGACGCAGCATCCCGTCATCTCGGACGAAGTTGGGCGAGCGATGGGTTCATCGACTTGAACGACCGGGCATCACATCCGTGCGGCGTGTTCCAGGGCGACCATCTCTTCGTCTTCGCGAAGCTCGGTATTGGCGACGATGCCGCCGAGAAGTTCCAGGCCGAACTCAACGGCCTCTCTCTCCTACGGGACAGCGCACGAATCGCCACGCCTACGCCAATCGGGACCGGCGTCGTCCCCATCGATCACGGATGCCTTTTGTTGACCGAGGCGCTATCCGAGCGCCCTCCTGAGGATCGAACACGCGACGACTGGAGATCGATCGGTCACACCCTGGCCACCTTGCATCAAGTACGGAGCGCACGATTCGGGCTTGAAGCCTTCAATGGTTACTTCGGCCCTCTGCCCCAGGATAACCAACCTGTCAGCTCGAACCGCTGGGTCGACTTCTATACCGAACGGCGTGTCATTCCGCTTCTCCGGTCCGCCGTTGACTCCGGGCACCTACCGACGAACCTCGCCAATCACGTCGAACACCTCGTACAACGATTGCCATCATTGTGCGGCCCAGAACCTCAGCCGACGCTCCTCCACGGCGATGCTCAACAGAACAACTTCGTCAGTACTGAAGCCGGGGCTGTGGTCACCGACGTGGCGCCATACTTCGGTCACCCCGAGATCGACTTGGCTCTTGTCGACTACTTCCAGCCTGTGCCCCGAGATGTCTTTGACACCTATCGCGATATCGCACCTATCGACGTCGACTTCGCGCAACGCCGCGATCTTTGGCGCATGTTCGTGGACCTGGCGTGCATCACAGTTGAGGCCGCCCCATTCGATCGCTATGCGCTGGATCGCCTTACCCACGTCGGTCGCGACTACCTGTAAACACTTCTTCGTGTGTCCGGGTCATCCGTGCCCATCGAGGTCCCTAACCTCGCGAGACAACACATCTAGCCCCGTCATTCACGGTTAGGGCTACGGCGTCATCTCTTCGATGACGACTAGGTCGACGAACTCCCGTGGACCGTCGAGGATCTCTTCCATGAGGGCCCGGACGTTGGCCAACCCTTCCTGGCGTCGCTCGTCGTTCTCGCGGGCTCGCGCTTTCTCCTCGCTCTCGAATACGACGAGCATGTAGACCCGGCTCGGGTCCTTCTGGTCCTGCATCATCATCGATCGCACGAGACCCGAGCCCGGCTGTTCGGTCGCCTGCAACTGCTTTGCCAGCTTCGGCAGGTCGCCCTCCCGGCCCGTCTTGATCCGAGTGGTGATGAGTTGCGCCCACATGGAGTGATCCTCCTATCGCTGATGGATGTGACACCAGCGTGCCTGCACCCACGTTCGCCCGGATCGTAGACGCCAGGCCTGACGGGCGCTGCACTCGCCAGCAAGCTCGCCCGCGTCGGGCTAAGCACTTGGCATGGCAAGACTGATCTACTCATCGATCGCTTCCCTGGACGGCTACATCGAGGACCCCCAAGGGAGATTCGAATGGGGCCAACCCGACGAAGAGGTGTTCCGCTTCCTCAACGACCTCGAGCGCCCAATCGGCACGTACCTTTATGGGCGTCGGATGTATGAGACGATGCGCTACTGGGAGTCTGCCCCCACCGACGAGAACGTGCCCGAGTACGTCCGAGACTGGGCTCAGATTTGGCGTGGGGCGGAGAAAGTCGTCTTCTCACGGACCCTCGAAGCAGTCTCGACAGCCCGAACGCGAATCGAACGAAGCTTTGACGCTCAGGACATTCGTGGCCTGAAGGCAACGGTCAGACGAGACTTGACGGTGGGAGGGACCGACCTGGCCTGTCAGGCCATCGAGGCGGGACTGGTCGACGAGTTTCACCTCTATACGGTCCCCGTCATCGTGGGAGGCGGCAAGCCGTGGCTACCGAGCGGAATGCGCCTTGATCTCGATCTGCTCGATGCACAGACCTTTACGAACGGATTCGTCTTTCTCAGGTATCGCCCCGTCAGGGAGGGCAACCGTGACGCCAGCCAGTCGAAATAACGCATGCCGGTGACGTCATCGCGAGTGAACGGAATCCAAACGTCGCGAAATGCCGTTCTGCACCCCGACGGCCCATGCATCCGATCGACAGGTCGGTTGAGATCACCCGGTTCCGGGACGGGGTTGCCCGCCCCGAGCCACGGTTCTGCGCTCCCTCGCCGGATGCCCGCCGTTGCACCGAGTCCCGCAGAGCGTATGCCGGTCGGGGTGAGCATGCCCTGTGGACCTAGCGGCCGAGTGCCTGCTCTCTTCTCACGGCAATGAGCTTCTCGACGAGGGCAGTCGGTAACGGTGCGTCGATCGGGAACTGCAACGCTCCCTTCGATATCTTGTAGTGAGCAAGCTCATCCGTAAGCTCGGGAAACACTGATCCGCTGTGGGGCAGGTAACTGAGGTGGTTCTTGAAGGCAGCAAATCCGGCAATGACCTTGTCTTGTACCCGAAAGGCTGGCACGCCATAGGAGATGCCCTGCTCTGCCTCGGGCACGATGTCGAGGATCGTTTTGCGCAAGGCTTCTAGCGTGCTGCATTTCGGCTCTTCCAATGCTGCGAGATAACCGTCAACTTCCTTCTTGGACATCTCCGATCCCGTCTGGTCTGACGCCGAGCGTGTAGCGAGTCAGAACCTGTAGCTCGTGTGGCTGAAACTTCCCTTGCCGAACGCCAAGACCTTGGCCGGAGCTACGGAGAAGACCAATACCGGCTCGTTACCGTCTTCGTGTTGAAAACCGCCCTCGCCCATCTGCCATTGCCATCGCCCATCCCACTTTGTGGCCCATTTCTTGGCGAGTCGCTCGAGAATCTTGGATTCCGTGACGGGGACAGCCTGACCCTCGACTACCACGTCCAACCCTCGGTCCCAGTCGTTGCAGCCCGTCGAGAGCGTCACGTACGGATTGCAAGTCAAGTTGATGGCCTTCTGCTCGGCCGCCCCGGTGGTGAAGTGAATAGCACCGTCGAGCCAAACGGCAGTGAGCGGAGTGACATGGGGTCGGCCGTCGGCTCGCACCGTCGAGATCCAGAAAACCTCCGCTTCCTCGATCACCCGCAGGGCGTCATCCCAGTCTGTGGCAACGGCGCCTGGGCCACTGAACCGCGTGTCGAGAGTTGTTACGGGTCGGCTCATCGCAAGTCCTCTTCGATGGTTGTCGGACACGGATGCGTACTTTTGGACCTACCACCTCGACCAACATTATTCCGGGCGAACAGGGGGGACCGAACTCCGGAGAATGCTCGAACCGGCTGTCCCGAGAGGGCAAGGAGGCCACATACAGAGGGGCTCGGGAGCTCCGTGTATGTGCTACTTGCACCGACCTCGCTGATGAGTCGAATCAAGCTCAGGGAACGACGTGCCTCGACGTGGATCGTCCTACACCCGACCCCGTTGACGGCTCAGCAAGCTATACCTTGCCTGCCGCGTCAACTTCGTTGTATATCGCAACGGCCGGAGGGCCGGTGACACCAATGGACTCCATGACCTTCGCAACCTTGGCGTTGCCCTCGAAGAAGCTCTGGAAGTGTTCCGCCGTGTCCCACTCATCGATGACCACGAGTTCGCGCTCGCCGGCAACGAAGGTGTGGTGGATGAGCCCGCCGGCCTTGGTGTCCTCGGTGATCTCCTCTAGGAGCGCGGCGTTGCCCTTCAAGCCTGCTTTGGCCTTCTCGACGTCGGCAACGGGAAAGTGGGCAATAACGGTGACACTCATGACGGGTACCTCTCCTCAGCGGGCTGACCACCCCCTCTGAGGCGGTCGTGCCAACCTACGCCATTTCTGTTGTGCCCGCTTCAAGCCGCCGTGGCGACATTCGGCTCGTCGGTACCGCCACCTCTGGCGTTAGCTGCCCGTGACCTCGATCCAGCCGATGACGTTGCCATCTGAGTCCACCGAGTGGGCCTTGCGTCCCGCGTCACCGACGACCTCGATCGGACCGGCGCTGATTCCCGGACTGGCGAGTTCGTCGGCGAAGTGATCCAGATCGCTGACCGATACGGTCACGACGGTCCTTCCTGCTCGTTCGGGGTCCTCTATGACATAGAGCCAACCATTCGCAGCCACGCGCCACATGACCTCGTTCTCGTTGGGGACGATGTCCGCGGCTCGTCCGAAGAGCTGCTCGTACCAGGGCATCGCCGCTTGCAGGTCGGCGACTGGCACGCTGGCGAAGAGGACGTCCATTGTCACCGTGCCAGTCTGTTCGATGCTGAGCGGTGGCGTCGATCCCGGTCGACGCACAGGGTCGACGGGATGGGCGGGTCACCGCCCGGTAGTACCTACGGGGCGGTCGGCTCCCTTTCGCGGGATTCCACCGATGACCCTGCGTCCGAGACCCTGGCTGTCGTCCAGAATCCGAATGCCGCCAGGCAGAAGCCGACCAGCGGTAGCCCGTAGCTGAGGAGCTGTAGTCGCAGCCCGGAATGATGAGGTTGTCGATGAAGCTCGATGACTTCGTTGATCAGCCCCACATACGCGACCCCGAGAACGAGACAAGCAACGGCTACGAGTCTCAGAACTGAGCGCATCCCGATCCTGGTCTCTCTTGTGCGAGACAGAGCAGTCAGCCAGGCCCATGATGCCCACCCCAAGAGGACATATCCAACGGCGGACGCAATCCAGTAGAAGTCGTAACTGTGCGGCGAGAAAGAAGGGATATCAAGCGCAGGTAGGTTTCCCGCTGCAACAAGAAGAAAACCCAGCAATACAAGGACCCTTGGCGCGTCCGGTTTGTTGGACCTCATGCCGAGAAGAGTATACGCGGGACGCCGTGCTCGACCGCCCCCTGGTGCCGGTTCTGGCGTGCCCAGGCTGGCCGCTCCGTCACGCTGTGAACACGCCCGACGGACAACCGCCATTCACGGCGAGCGCGTGCCCGGTGACGAACGTTTCCCAGCGCGGCCCGCTGCTCGTTGAGGCTGCAACACTTCCTCACCGTCTCGCGTCCGCCACCAGCTCGGCACGGCCAACCAAAGCCAACGAGCCCACTTAAAAGATGAAGGGCACGAGCATCTTGGTCGAGCGCTTGTACGCCGGGTAGGAGTCGGGGAACTGCTGGGTCAGATTGCGCTCTTCGACGGTCGCGCTGTAGGCGAAGTAGACCGCGGCCAGGGCCACGGCGATCAACCACGCCCAGCTCAGCGCCACCGCCGTGCCGACACTAGCGACCAAGATTCCAGAGTAGATGGGGTGGCGGACCAGGCGGTAGGGGCCGCTCGTCACGAGCTCCGGGTCGTCCTTTTGAGACATCGGGGTGCCCCAATTGCGCCCGATGTGTACGCGGGCCCAGATGGCGAACCCCAGTCCGACGGCGAAGAGGACGAGCCCGAGGCCAGCGCGCCATGGATCGGAGTTGAGGCCGTGATCTCGGAAGGCTCCCAAGCGGAGCAAGAGGATCGCCAGGACGACGATCACCGCCCTGACGCGTAACTCGCGAGACCAAGCGAGGCGTCCCCTCTTCATGGAGAAGGCCGCCACGAGCCAGTAGGTCCAGAACGCCGCCCATCCGATGGCGAAGACCAGCTCGACGGCTTGCATGTCGCTCAGGCTTCCACCGCACATGATGGTACGTCATGCGGACTCACGGTTAGTGCTGTGACCTCGTCCGGATGTGCAGGCGATTCTTCCGTTTCAGACGCCGGCCAGGTCAGGGAGTCGGCGACATGGGCGCCACGACGGGAGGCGACGGTCTGGTGACCGGCTGGCCAGCCGACGGCACGGGCCGGGCCTTGAGCACCAGTCCGAACGACAACACGAGCACGGTCACGAGGGCGGCGGGCGGGAGCAGAGTGTTGAGCACCCGGCGCCAGTGCCGACGGTGCCGGATCCAGTGCGCAGCGGTCAGCCCCCAATACGTAGCAACCGTTGCCGCCAGTGCCCAGAGGTCTCGTTGAGCGCTCACCGGGCCCGCCCGATGAGGCCGAGCGCCCGGACGACTCGGCCTGGTGCCGTGTTGGTCTTCCCGCACACGTACCCGTGGCCGAGACCCGCGACGCCACTATGGCTGAACGCCTCCACGTTGCCTGGGTCCCGTGCTTCCGTGGCCCTCCAGTCGAGTCTCGTCGTCACCGTTTGCACAACTGCCCGCGCAGTCTCATATCGTCGGCCCCATCGGTTGTGATGTCCGTGTCTTGCCACCATGCGGCGGCATTCCAACGACACCGCCAACACAGGCCCAACGGATGACCAACTGTCGCGACGTGGCCGCCTTGTTCGCGGCCAACCGCTCGAGTGTCGACGTGTCGGGTGATGACGGACCCGCTTCCGAAGTGACGCGCACGAAAAAGTTCAGTGCTTGGGCTCAAGTGGTGATCGCGACATCTCCCGACCTGGAGGTGTCACATGGAAACCCGCGGACGGAAGCGCCGCTCGAGCCAAGCGGATCTCGACGCGGCGGTCGAGGCGGTGCTCGCCGGAGCGAGCTATAAGAGAGCCGAGGCGTTGACGGGAGTTCCTGCCTCAACTGTGCAGGATTACGTCGTTCGATGGGGGTTCGTGCGACGGAGCGTTCCGGTGTGCGGCACCAACAAGCGGTTCGTCGACAGGGTATCCACCTTCAGAACGGATCCGGGCGGCGAGCGTGGGGCCATGACACGCCAACGCAAACGGCGCCCCGGCTCGCTCAGTGTGTCCGAGCGCGAGGAGATCAGGGTCGGCATCGAGGTCGGAGAATCCGACGAAGCCATCGCCTCGCGCATCGGCCGGCACCGCTCGACGGTCTGGCGTGAGATCGCGGCCAGCGGTGGGCGGGGGCGCTACCGGGCAGCGGCCGCCGAAGAGCGAGCGGCTCGAGTTGCCCGACGGCCCAAGAACCCCTGGACCGAGGAACGCCCCTGGCTGTGGGAGGAGGTCCAGGGACTGCTGCGCACCAAGAAGTGGTCGCCCGAGCAGATCGCCCACCGGTTCCGCAAGGAGCACCCCGAGGAGCCAGAGTGGTGGGTGTCTCACGAGGCCATTTACCAGGCGGTCTTCGTCCAGGCCAAGGGCGAGCTGCGCAAGGAGCTCACCGCGTGCTTGCGTTCGGGCCGGGCTCGGAGACGTCCTCGCTCGCGAGCCTCCTTTGGACGTGCGTCAATCCTCGGGATGGTCAACATCTCCGAACGCCCCGCCGAGGTCGAAGACCGAGCCGTGCCGGGCCACTGGGAGGGAGACTTGATCATCGGGGAGAGCGGCGCCAGCGCGGTGGCCACGTTGGTGGAACGCACCACCCGCATGGGCATGCTGATCAAGCTCGAGAATCGCACCGCCGAACATGTCGCGTCAGCGGTGGCGGACAACATCGTGCATCTGCCGGACCACCTGGCCAAGTCCCTCACCTGGGATCAGGGCATCGAGATGGCAACGCACGCCGAGTTCAAAGTTGCCACCGGGGTCCCGGTCTACTTCTGCGACCCCCATTCGCCCTGGCAGCGCGGGAGCAACGAGAACTGGAACGGCCTCGTCCGTCAGTTCCTACCCAAGGGCACCGACCTATCGGTCCACTCCCAAGAGGACCTCGACGCCATCGCCGCCCTGCTCAACGAGCGTCCACGCAAGACCCTCGCATGGGAGACTCCAGCGGAACGATTCAACAGACTTGTCGCGACCACTGCTTGAATCTGCCGTGGTGCTGATCCCGGGCGGTAGTCCTCAGACCCGGTTACCCGAGTCGGGTGTCGGACGCAGGTCGAGACACCCGGAGCGCATAGTTCCGACGACCGGACGTGCCTGGTCCCAGGCGTCGAGGTCAGCGCCATTGGCGAAACCGGGCGGGTTCTCCTCGCCGGGGTTAGAGTCACGCCCGGGACGAGTGCGGGGGTACTGCGATGGTGCACCTGGAGCAGAAGCGGACTGTGAAAGTTCCGAGGTTGCGGCTCTACCGCACGGTGGTGGCCTGTGCTGTGGGTCTCGCGTTGCTCACATTAACTGCTTCGTCAGCGTCAGCATCCGTGGCCCGGGGTGGGGTGGGATGCTCGCTGTCGGCAACGATCAAGTTCTCGCCACCGCTCAAAGAGTCCGGCGCTGCGACCCAGAGGTCCACGATCAGGGCCACGCTTTCGGGGTGCTCGGACAACCAGGGCGCGCAGATTCTCGATGCGAAGTTCACCGGGGTCTTCACACACAGCCCCTTCAGTTGTGCCACGCTCTCGACGACGGGCGCGGCCGTGTCGGGGAAAGCGAACTGGCACACAACGTTCCTTCATGAAGAGCTGTTGGGCAGCGTCGTAGGCGACAACACGGTCACGGGGTCGTTTCCTGGCGAGGCCAGCATCGTGCTCGATGTCCCACCGACACTCGCGTCTGGATGCGCAAGTCGCAGAGGTCTCCGGGTCCTCACGGTGACGGGCACCCTCAGCCTGGGGCCCTCCTGTGGCCACGTCGGAAGCCCCATGAGCATCTATCCGATTGGCGGCTCGGTCATCTGTGATGCCGGGAACTACGACTCGCAGGGGATCACCACCGGCCCCGACGGGGCGCTGTGGTTCACCAACTACGGCCAGGCATCGGTCGGTCGGATGACAACGTCAGGGAAGACCACCATTTATCCTGCCGGTGCCTTTGGTCCGACCAGCATCACGACCGGCCCCGACGGCGCGCTGTGGTTCACCAACGCGGCCACCGTGATCTGCTGCGGTGACACCCTGGTGGCGACGGGGGGATCCATAGGACGGATCACCACCTCGGGAGCGGTCACCACGTACCCGACCGGGGAGGGCGACCCAGGCGCCATCACCGTCGGACCCGACGGCGCGCTGTGGTTCACCAACGGCGCCGACTCGATCGGAAGAATCACGACCTCAGGAGCGGTGACGATCTACAGCGGCTCGGGGATCTCCTATCCCACTGCCATCACCGCCGGACCCGACGGAGCGTTGTGGTTCACCGGAGACAACTCCGTGGGACGAATCACGACCTCAGGAGCGGTAAGCATCTACAGCGTCTCGGGTGCGAGCGGCATTGCCGCCGGTCCGGATGGTGCGCTGTGGATCACCAGCACGACCGGCCAATGTGTGCCGGTGAACAAGAAGCAAACGGAGTGCAACTCGATCGATGCCATCGACCGGATGACGACGTCGGGAGTGCTCACCTCCCGCTACAGCGAAACGCCCGGTCCGCTCACGGGTCCCCTCGCCATCACCGCCGGTCCGGACGGCGCCCTGTGGTTTACCAACTACGGCCTCGATCCTTCGATCGGGCGGATCACCACCTCGGGAGTGATCTCGACCTACACCGACCCAAGCATCAAGGCGCCACAAGACATCACGACCGGCCCCGACGGTGCTTTGTGGTTTGTCGACCCAGGAGCCTCGACGCTCGGTCGGGTCGCAACGACGTAGACCGAGATGCAGCCCGAGAGAACCTGACGCGCTCGAAATGTTCAGCGCTGGTGATCCCGGGCCGTAGCCCCCAAGACCCGGGTATCTCAGTCGGGTGCAACTGTCTGACGCAGATGAGGCTGAGGCTGCTGCATATCCCCGATATGCGTGGTTACGACGGCGGAATGGCCCGATCCGGACTCCTTCGCTCGAAGCTGTGAATGTTGCTGGGGATTCAGCTGTCGGGCGTGACCGCATCCAATCGGCGACGAACCTCCGAGGTGTTCACCCCGAGAGCGCCCAGCAGCACGGCCGCGGGATCTGGTGGTTGGAGCGTGAGGATCTGGGCCAGCACCTGCTGGGCCGTTATCTGGAGCCCCCGGCGATTGGGCTTGGCCGCCTCCTCGAGCACTTTCTTTGCCGCGGGCGTCAAGCGGAGGCGATCTCTTGCCACGACGTCTCTGAACCTCGGCTTCTTCGGCACGGCGCGCATCGGCAGTGGGGGAACGTCGGTGCCGGACCCCAGGCCCAGGGTGCCCAGGGCTTCGTGATCGAGCGCCTCAAGGGCCAGGCGAGCTTGCGGCAGGCTTACGCCCAACACGACTTCGATCGAGGGATCCCCCAACAAGGCGAGCAGGAGGTGATCGGTGCCAGTTCGGCGATCGCCTCGGCGACGAGCCTCCTCACTGGCCTGCAGATAGACGGCCCAGGCGTGAACCACCTCTGGCACAACGGATTCGGTGGTCATGACGACTCCTTGTTGTATTTGGTGTGCACGGATTGGCGGGTGACGCCCAAGGCGTCTCCGATCTGCTGCCACGACCAGCCCTTTTCCCGGGCCGACGCGACGTGACTCGCTTCCACCCTCTCGGCCAGGCGATGCAGCGCCAACGAGGCGCGTAGCCCAACTGCCGGGTCATCCGACGAGAGATTCAGGTTGAGTGCCTCTATGTCCATGCTTGTCAGTTTAGACTGACATCGTTGATTTGTCAACCTAAACTGACACTGGCGGATCGCCACACCTCAGTGCCCCGGATCGCCGGTTCGGTCATCGATAACTCCATCAGTACAAGGCGTTACCGGGATCCCCGAACATGCGTGCCTCCGACGGCGAGACGCATCCCCAGACGTCGCAGTTCCCGAATGGTCTGCGCGCGGTGCGTTAGCTGCTCTCCAGGACCACAGGGAGACTTGTGTGACGACGGAGGAAGATGCTGGGACGGAGGGTCACCGGCGTATCGGGGTCGAGGGTGAACGAAGATGTCTCAGCCAGCAGTCGTTCAATGGCGATCCGGCCTTCGAGGCGTGCCAGATGTGCACCGATGCAGAAGTGCAGCCCGCGACCAAATGCGAAGTGCGGGGGCAGACCCTTACTCTCTGCCTCCGTAGCCATCTCGTCGGGCTCATCGTGCGAAGGACGATTGGCGGCGGCCCACATGAGAAGGACCCGGCTGTGGGCGGGAATGCGGTGGTCTGCGAGGATCGTGTCGGTCGTCGTCCAGCGGTAGTGGAACTGGAACGGCCCGTCTTCACGGAGGAAGCCCTCGATCGCATCGGGGATGGACTGCGGGTTGGAGCGCAGGTGCTCCTGGAGATCGGCCTTCGTCGCCAGGGTCTTGACGGCCGTAGCGAGCAGGCTGCTGGTCGTCTCGGTGCCAGCGTTGATCAGCAGCACCAAGAGGTTCATGGCTTCGTCGGGAGTGAGCCGTCCTGCGCCGATCCCGTCGGCGAGCGCTGCGAGCAGTCCGACACTGCTCTCCGATGGGCGCTGGAGGGCCGCATCCACCTGTTTTCGGGCGTAGACCAGGAGTTCCAGCGCGGCGGCGGAGGCCCGGCCGATGCCTTCGAGGTCGGTGACGCCGTCGAGGAGCGCCCCGATGTCGGCCACCAGGTTGACCAAGCGACCTACGTCCGAGAGCGGGAGGCCGATGACCGTGCAGATTGCCCGTGCCGGAACGGGATCGCTGAAGCCGGTGACGAAGTCGCCTTGCCCTTCGACCAGCATTGGGTCGAGCTGTTCCTGCACGATTCGGACCAGCACCGGCTCCAGAGCGCTGATCGCCGCCGGGCTCAGATGGGGTTGGAGCAGCCTGCGATGACGGGTGTGTACAGGAGGGTCCGCCGTAGCGAGCGTGTTGGCTGGGTCACCGTAGGGGGTGAGGTCGAACGCGACCAGGCCGCCACCGTCGTCACGGTGCAGGACGCTGACCAGATTCGAGGAGAACTCCGAGGTCCGAGCAACCACGTCTCGAATCAGTACCGGGTCAGAGACCAGGTAAGAGTTCTGACCGGGAATGCGCCACACCGGGGCCTCGCGCCGCAGCACGTCATACAGCGGGCGCGGATCGCTGAGCACGCGATCGCTCAGCAAGAGTCCTGGGTCGGCCAGATCGAAGCTCATTCCACCTCTCCTCGACACTGGGAGCGTATCGACGAGGGTCCCGCACGCAAACCGGGTGCGGGGTGGCCCGGCTGAGCGCTCTTACGGACCCGACAGCCCGAGCATCTCCGTCACGCCGTGATCACGCCCGGCGGGTTTCCGCCATCCACGACGAGCGCGTATCCCCGAAGACACCGGTGCAAGGGGTCGGATCCATCCGACTCCGGCACGTTGCGCGTACCCTCGGCTGCGGCCATCGCCTCCGAGATAGCGGGTCGCGTTTGCGGTCGCGAGCTCTCCACCGGCACTTCGGGGATACCGTGAAAGCCGTGGATCTTCCAGAGCTCCTGGTCGCGGACGCTGACGAATGGCGAAGATGGTTGAGTGCCCATCACGCCGATGTACCAGGTGTCTGGCTGGTCCTGGCCAAGAAGGGAACCTCTGATCCGACAACGCTTTCGTACGACGAGGCACTGGACGAGGCGATTTGCTTTGGCTGGATCGATGGTCAGCTGCAGCGTCGTGACACCGCAACGTTTCGACGGCGTTTCACACCCCGAAAGGCTCGCAGCCCATGGTCTCAACGGAACGCCGCCATCGCTGAAAGGCTGATCGCCTCCGGCCGAATGCATCGATCCGGTGAAGACGAGGTGCGGGAGGCGAAGGAGGATGGTCGATGGGAGACCGCCTACGCCGGGCAGGCCAACATGGAGGTGCCCAGCGATCTTGTGACTGCCCTGAGTGCCAATCCTCGTGCGAAGGCGATGTTCGAGATGCTCACAAGTGCGAATCGGTACTCCATCCTCTACAGGATCGGAGACGCAAAGCAGCCCGAAACCCGCTCCAGGCGCATCGACCAGTTTGTCGAAATGTTGGCCCGAGGTGAGACCATCCACCCCCAGGCTCCACCATCACCTGGGTAGAGGGGTCGCTGTCATCCAGAATGTCCCCGACGCCCATTTGGTGGTCATCATCCACCGTCGGATGAACGTTCGGTGCTACCACTTGCAAGCCGTGCTGCAACGATGAGGTGATCGACCGTAAGTGCGGGATTCTGTGGCTCGTGACGGGGCCAGGGACCCGACCGGAGGGCCAGTCGAGATCACTATTGCGCGGGTGGTCAGTCGGACTCCGGTCGGGACCGGCACCTACCGGTTGTCCCCGATGAGCACCTTGACCACCCGGACCGGGCTCAGATCCGGTCCTCCAGCAGCGACGCCATCTCCCGGTAACGAGAAACTGGAATCAGGTGCACGCCGTCGAATGCGCCTGACTCCCGAATCGCAGTGATGAGTTCGCAGGCAATCTCGACACCAGCCATCCGGTCTCGTTCGAGGCGATCAATGATTGGCCCGGGTACGGCGAGCTGAGGGATCTCCGATGACAGCTTTCTGGCCATTGGGGAGCTGGCAATCACCATCACGCCGGCATAGACGGGGCCATCGAATCGGA
This sequence comes from uncultured Acidimicrobiales bacterium, assembly GCA_963764205.1. GTDB lineage: Bacteria > Actinomycetota > Acidimicrobiia > Acidimicrobiales > UBA8190 > Chersky-840. Next base: position 1,411,312 of record CAVXRN010000006.1, on the reverse strand, counting down.
CGGACTCTCGCCACTCCAAGAGGTCATCGAGAGAGAACGTGACCTGGGCGAGCAGGAAGTCGGCGTCCCCCTTCCACGCCGGAAGGCGCTGGAGTCCCGAGGCCACGCCCAGCCGAAAACGCCCCTTCCCGCCAACCTCGCCATGGGCGAATCCTCGCGCTTCGGCCAACATCGACCGCACAGTGAGGTCGTCCGAACGTGCACCGGTCTCGGGCCGATCTCCGTAGACGAAGAGGAACTCGCTCACGCCGTACGCGGCCGCCGTGAGGAGATCTCGGCGAAAGCCCAGGATGTTGCGGTCACGGGCGTTAAGGCAGGCGATGGCACGACCCCCCATCAGTGCCACCTCGTGGGCCACTGCGATGCTCGACACCGTTGCCCTACCGATGTGGTTGTCGGGGATGAGGAATGCCGAAGCGATCGGGCTCAGCACTCCTATCTGGTGCCGAACATGCATGAGATCTGGTCGGGTGGCAGGTTCGACTTCGCAGATCAGCTCAAAGCTGGGCATGGCCACGAAGCGAAACAATACGAGATCGTTCGAAGGGTGCCTGCTAGCCCAAAGCTTCCGTCTGCAACTGTCGGGTTCACGGTGGCCGCGCCGCCCGGTCCCTTGGGCTGCTGCCCGGGAGGGAGCACCCGGTCCGGGATGGGGTAAGGCCCACCCGGGAACCCCGGCGGTCTCAAGCCATCCACGCACCAGTGAGGCGAGCAGTGGAAGCTGACGCCGACCTGGAGGTGTGCGATGTACGTGTGGTTCTCTGCTGCTGCGGAGAAGTCCGAGGTGTGGGATCGGTTTGAGGCCGGCCAGTCGATGCGGTCGATCGCCCGTTCCATCGGCCGGTCCCAAGGTGGAGTTCACGACCTGATCCAGAAGACCGGCGGTATTCGTCTGCTCGCTCCGACGGTGTGGTCCGACGCCCGGATGTCGCTGGCCGAGCGGAGGAGATCTCCCGTGGGCTCGCCAGCGGGCTGTCGATGCGGCAAGTGGCAGACGGTCTCGGACGTGCTCCATCGACGGTCTCTCGAGAGGTGTCCGCCAACGGCGGCCGTCATCGCTACCGGGCGTGTGAGGCGGAAGCCTCCGCCCGCAGGCGAGCCCGACGACCGAGACCGGCCAAGCTGGCTCAGTGCCCGAAGCTCCGCCGGGTGGTGGAGGCCAAACTGGAGAAACGCTGGTCACCCAGCAGATCGCCGACTGGTTGCCGCGAGGCGTTCTCCCGACGACCCGGAGATGCGGGTGTCTCACGAGACCATCAACATGTCGCTGTTCGTGCAAGGCCGAGGAGCCCTGCGTCAGGAGCTCTTTCGCTGTCTGCGCCAGGGCCGAGCCATGCGCCCCCACCAGGGAAAGCGCCAAGCGACGGGTCAGGGCAAGATCCGCGACATGGTGATGATCTCCGAGCGTCCCGCCGAGATCGAGGACCGGGCCGTGCCCGGGCACTGGGAAGGGGACCTCATCGTGGGCACCGGCCGGCGGGCCATCGGCACCCTGGTCGAGCGCTCCACCCGCTACGTCATGCTCATGCGGCTTCCCGACGGCAACGGGGCGAGGCCGTTCGCAAGGCCCTAGCCAAGACGATCGTGAAGCTTCCGACCGAGCTTCGGCGATCCATCACCTGGGACCAAGGCCGTAGAGATGAACGAGCACGCCGCTTCACCGTCGACACGGGCGTCCAGATCTACTTCTGCGACCCCGAAGAGTCCCTGGCAACGGGGATCCAACGAAAACACGACTGGCTTGTTGCGACAGTACTTCCCCAAGAAGACCGAACTCTCGGGTCAGACCCAGGCGGATCTCAATGCAGTCGCAAGACAGCTCAACGAACGCCCTCGACGGACACTGGGTGGGTCGACGAGTCCCCGCGTACTTACTCGTGTTCCCACGTGAATCCATCCGGATCGACGAAGGGCCAGCGTCGCTGCCGACGATGATCCGGTGCGAGCCGCCGCCCTCCATGGAGACGCCGGCGTCTTTGGCGAGGGCGCGACTCCGTAGAGCGCTAGCTTGACTTGATTTGAATCGGCGTCGAACTGGACGTACTTGCGGCCATAGCTCTTCGCCACCGTGAAGCCGTGATCCGCGTAAGAATTGTTTGGTCGCGCCAACGTCCGCTGCTCCGACGAGAAGCACGACCTCATCGATGGTCCGGGTGGCCGGGCCAGAGTTCTTCTTCGACGACGAGGCGACTTTCCAGATAGTGCCGTCTGGGGCTTGTACGACGCCGCCGTAGCCCCAAAGCGATTTTCCGACAGCCTTAACCCGGACCTTTCAGTAAAAGCGCCTACGTTCCTGCCGGATTGACGCGGAAAAGCCCTCGTGGCAAGGGAAACTGTTGATTGCGAAGCCAACAGGATCCAAACCAGGAGGGCACTTCCGAGATGAAGCGTAACGCGGGCCGACCCAGCATTGTGGTGACCACCGGCGGCAAGGGTGTCGCCGCCCATGCGGGTGCTCGGCTGTTGTGCGAACTGGCCGACGAGCTTGGGTTGGGCCAAGGGCTCTCAGAGGCGATGGCGCCGACCAAGAAGCGCCGACGGGGCCATGACCGGGGCCAGGTGCTGGTCGATCTGGCCGTGGCCATCGCCGACGGGGCGACCGCCATCAGCGATCTGCGGGTGCTGGCCGATCAGCCGGCCCTGTTCGGCGATGTGGCCTCGGTGCCGACGACGTGGCGGACCCTCGAGGCCGTCGATGAGGCAGCCCTCGAACGCATCGCCTCGGCGCGGGCCACGGCGCGGGCCGAGGCCTGGGCGGCCGGACTTGACCCGGGCTTCTACGTGATCGACCTCGACGCCACGTTGGTCGGTGCGCATTCGGACAAAGAGGGGGCAGCCCCGAACTACAAGCACGGTTTCGGGTTCTCCCCGCTCATGGCCTTCCTCGACGCCACCGGTGAGCCCCTGGCCGCTCGACTGCGGCCCGGCAACGCCGCGCCGGGCAACGCCGAAGATCACGTCATCGTGCTCGACGACGCCTTGGCCCAGCTGCCGGTCGATCCGAAGCGCTGCGAGGTGATCGCCCGGACCGATTCGGCGGGCTGCTCGCACAACTTCACCGAGGCCTGCACGGCGCGAGGCGTTCGCTTCATCGTCGGCCACAAGCTCAGTGCCGAGCTGGCGGCCGTGGTGACCACTGTGCCCAAAGAACCGCTGGCACAGCGCCATCTCGGCCGATGGTGCCGAAGAGCGCGAGTCCGGAGAGGTGGCCGAGATCACCGACCTGGTGGACCTGTCGCGCTGGGGAGAGGGCACCCGGATGATCACCCGGCGCGAGCTGCCCCACCCCGGTGCCCAACTCACCTTCAGCGATGTCGAGGGCTATCGCTACCAGGTCTTCATCACCGACCACCAAGAAGACGACGTCTGCTTCCTCGACGCTCTCTATCGGGGCCGGGGACGCTGCGAACGTCGGATCTGCGACGCCAAGGACACCGGACTGACCAACCTGCCCTCGGCCAGCTTCGCCATCAACGCCGCCTGGCTGACCCTGGTCCTCATCGCCGGTGACCTGTTGGTCTGGATGAAGGGACTGTGCCTCGAAGGCGAGCTGGCCCGGGCCGAGCCCAAGCGGCTGCGCTACACGCTCTTGCACACCGCCGGCGTGCTGGTGCGTTCCGCCCGGCGCACCACCTTGCGCATCGCCGAGGGATGGCCCTGGGCCGACGACCTCGTGATGGCCTTTACTCGGCTGCCGAACTGGTCCAGCGCCTGACCAAGTTCCACCGTTCCTTTTGTTGCAGGACACTGGGTTGCATCGAACACGGCCATCGATCGGGCATCGACACCGCCCACGCGCTGAAACACCCCGACGGGCCGTCACACTGGCCAGTGCCCACATCAACCATTGCACCCGCAGGCGCCCACAATGCCCGTTGAACGACACATTTGGACCTCACCAGGGAGTTACTGAAAGGTCCGGGTTAAGCGTCGTTGCACCGGCGTCGAGTGCGGCGCCTGGTGAGAGCGTCGACTGTGGCGGGCTGCGACACGACGAGTGAAAGCGTGAACCCTCGAAACCCACTGGTCGCCGTTTCTGACGCGCGTAAGACAGAGCTGGTCGTGCAAGCCGAAGGCAGTGGCATAGAAGTTGCGGGCGGCCGTGGGGTCGGGGACTTCGAGGGTGATCGAGTTGATGGCGGGTCATTGGAAGGTCCTTTCGTAGCTGGTGCGTCATTGCTTGGTTGGTAGGTCTCACCGGATTAGGCGCAGGTTTGGTCGTCGGGAGATGAAACAACCACCTGGTAACCTGAGGCGCCGACTGCTTGACGTCTTGGTCCGCGATGCGGCTGCCTCGGTGCGGCCGGTGGCCGGCGTCCCGGTGGGTCGAGCGCCTACTGTCCTGAGTCAGGCCGAGGACATTACCGTCGGTGTCGGTGACGGTGGCCACCAGGCGGCCGCCTCCCACGTCGCTAGCGGGGTCCTTGATCATTGCACCGGCGGCGGTCAGCTCCGTCAGCTTGGCCTCGATGTCCGGCACCTGCCAGTAGGCCACCGGCGAGGTCAGGTGCTGCGGACCGCCACCCGGCACAAGCCCGATGTGCTGGCCGGCGACGTCGAAGCCGACGTAATAAGGCCCGTCGGTCTGGGGCGCTTGGCCGAGCAGTGCGGAGTAGACGGCTTTGGCCGTCTCCAGGTCGGAGACGGGATGCAGCACGGTCTTGATACCTTCCGTGGAGGCGGTGGTCATTGGTGCTCCTTGGTCGTGGGTCACATTGACCCGGTGGTGTCGTCAATAGATATGACGACCACGAACCGGAGGATGTGACCATGAGCAACCCTGACCTGGTAGCCCGAGCAATTCGAGGCCCACCGGGCCCGCCTTCGGGCGGTGGCGCTACGGATGCTGGGCTCGAGCCACGAGGCCGACGACGCCGTCCAGGAGGCCTGGCTGCGGCTCAACCGGTCCGACGCCGAAGCCGTGGACAACCTCGGTGGCTGGCTGACCACCGTGGTGGCCCGGGTCTGCCTGGACATGCTGCGCTCCCGGGCCAGACGGGAAGTGGTCTCGACGGAGCCAGCCCCCGAACCGGACGCGGCGACCTCCCCCGAGGAGGAGGCGCTTCTCGCCGACCAGTTGGCCTGGCGCTGCTGGTGGTCCTCGACACCTTGGAGCCGGCCGAACGGCTGGCGTTCGTTCTGCACGACATGTTCGCCGTGCCCTTCGAGGAGATCGCCCTGGTCGTGGGACGGACCCCGGTCGCCGCCCGGCAACTGGCCAGTCGGGCCCGGCGGCGGGTGCAGTCGGACCCGGCCGTACCCGACAGGTCCGCTGCCATCCAACGCAAGGTGGTCGCCGCCTTCCTCGCCGCCGCCCGCCAAGGCGACTTCGCGGCGTTAGTGCGGCTGCTCGACCCCGACGTGGTAGTGAGGGCCGACACCGTGGCGGTCGAGATGGCCGCCGCCAGAGCGAGCGCCGGCGCCCCGGCGCTGAGCGAGGAGATGCGCGGTGTTGATGCGGTCGCTCGAGTCTTCGCCGGCGGGGCGAAGGCTGCCAGACTCATGTTAGTCGACGGCTTGGCCGGAGCAGTGGTGTCAGTCGGTGGCCGGCCCATGGCGGTCTTCGGTTTCACCGTCCGCGAAGGGCGCATAGCTTGCATCGAACTGGTCTCCGACCCCGAGACTCTCGCCGCACTCGAACTGGAACCGGTGGGGGAATGAAACGCAACATTTGCATCCGTGAATCGATGGAAGAAAGAGGAGGCAAACGACATGACGAATGCTTCTGAAATGATGGACCAGAGGATCAAAGAGATGGGCGACTGGCGTGGCAAGACGCTCGACGAAGTGCGAAGAATCTTTCGAGAAGCCGATCCGGGAATCGTCGAGGAGTGGAAGTGGGTGAAGCCCACGAATCCAGGAGTCCCGGTGTGGTCCCACAACGGGGGTATCTGCACCGGTGAGACCTACAAGAATAGCGCTTCTCTCAGCGATCCGACCGGTCTCTTCAACTCCAGTCTCGACGGGAAGGGTGCGGCGTGCATCGATATCAAGGAAGGCGAAAAGGTGAACGAGAAGGCCCTGATGAACCTCGTACGCGAAGCCGTGGCACTCAATCTTGCAAGGTAAACGTCAGTTTCAAATATTCATCGCTTGGGTCGCCGACTGAAGTTTTGTATCAAAGCTGGATCGTCGGGTGTCCTCGATCGGCGGCTATGGGCCAATCCGAAATACTCTTCGTCCATACACATTGTTGACACATAGTTGCGCCGCAGCGACCGGTAACCCCGACCGTCCGTGGATGTTGGGGCCATGTTCAACCGATCGAGATTGCCGGGACCGGGCGGCCCAGGGGCGATCAACGTTGGGCCAGGGGGAGCGCAGAACACCCGGTCCGGGGTGGGCGACACGCCGTCCACCAGAGTCGAGTTAGTCCGAAGGTGACGGAGTCGTCTCCGACCTGACCCACGCCATATCGTTCAGCGACGCGAATACTGCGCCGGTCGCCAATCGGACCGGTTACCCGACACCGGTGCAGCCTGTCGGATGCAAAGGAAGATATCGGGCACCCATAGCTCAACGAATATGCGCTCCCTGAACCGACCCTAGCCCTTGGCCTCAGACGCGCGGTCGGGAGCGACACATCAGAGACGGGCGGCTACCTTGGATAGATGCCGTGGTTGCCAGTCGTCGTGCTGCTCGTGGTCCTTGCGACGGATCTTTGGGTCTATACGGATGCTAGAACCCGTTCCGAGCGGAGCAGCCCCGTCGCCCTCTCGATCGGCGTCTTTGAACTGAACACGCCCATTGTGTGGTTCCTGGCCTGTCTCATCCTGTGGATCGTGTTCTTCCCGGCTTACCTCGTCACTAGAAATCAGACCGGCTAGGCGGGGCGATACCAGGCGGTCCTGATCTTCGGAGATGCGCACGAACTACGGCACGTTGCGCTCGGGCTAGTGGATACACACAACGCACACTGGATCCCCGAGTACCCTACCGCCCTCACCGCTCTGGCCCTGGCCCGACGGCCAGAACTACGGCGCCGACAATAAGCCTGCAGAGGTTCGTTCGCCATGTGAACATTCGACGCATCATCACTCAGAACCTCGTTTATCCCTATGCGGCCACGTGTTCCCTGATGATTCGAGTGACAGTTTCCGTATCGTCGGGCGTTATGCATGGACGAACCCGCCCGCCTGTGTCGAACTCGATGCCCGTTTCCTTGTTCGGCCGGTTGCTATCGAGGTTGTACCAGTGCACGAAGTCGCCCGATCCCCAGATCCGCCACTTCCCCCTTACAGGTTTCAGATCAAACGTCTTCACCGAGCGGATCGAGCTGAACGGGATTCGCTTCTTTCCCCAGAGGTAATACCGACGGATGGTGACACCCTCTTTGTCACAGAGGATCCGGCCATCGTCATATATAGGCGTCTTGTTGTTCATAATGCAATCGTGTGATCAAGCGCTCAGCCTTCGCAAGGGACCATGGACCCTATGTGCGCCTTGCCGCTGCCAGGGCGACCACCTCGAGCCGATCGAGATCCCGGTTTGCGTGCGCCAGGTTCGCCATCTTGGACCGGGCGCGATTGCCGGTGATGCGCTGCTTGCCATCGTCGGTCAATCAGCGAGGCCACACGGTATCACCGAGCGGTGGTGATCCCGGACGGGTCACCCTGTGGTCGGGCCACCCGAAGCCGGTGCAATCTGTCGGACGCAGATGAAGACACCGGGCACGCATCGAGTACCGGACACCCTCCCGCTCCACCGGGCAGAGGTAGTTGCCGACCCGTGATGATTTGCGTCGGGTGCTGGCACGAAATACTCTTCCACTAATCGATTAGTGAAAGGAGGGACTGTGATCGAGTTCCAGCTCGACGCGGCTTCCGGCGTCGCCACCTACCTGCAGCTGGTCCAGCAGGTCCATCAGGCCCTGCAGCTCGGGCTTCTCGAGCCAGGTGACCAGTTGCCGACGGCCCAGCAGGTCGTCGCCAGGCTGGCGATCAACCCGAACACGGTGCTCAAGGCCTACCGGGACCTCGAGCGTGAGGGCCTGGTGCGCGCCCGGCCCGGCCAGGGCACCTTCGTCGTCGGGATCGCTCCCGCGCACCGACCCGGCCGCCCAGGCGCGGTTCCTCGCCTCGATGACCGACTGGCTGCGCTCGGCGCGGTCGGCGGGCCTTGGTCCCGACGACATCGAGGCGATCTACCGCACCGCGTTCCGCAACTGCTTCGCCGAGGGCGTGGCGTGACCGCGCGTCCTCGAGACCGACGGGCCTCGGCAAGCGGTACGGGCGGCAGCTGGGCGCTGCAGGACTGCACCCTGACCATCCCCGCGGGAAAGGTCGTCGGGCTCGTCGGCCCGAACGGCGCCGGCAAGACGACGCTGCTGCATCTGGCCGTCGGGCTGCTCGCACCGACCGTCGGGCACGATCGCGGTCCTCGGTGGCCGGCCCGGCGACGGTCCGGCACAGCTCGGGCGGGTCGGCTTCGTCGCCCAGGACACGCCCACCTATGCCGGGCTGTCGGTCGCCAAGCACCTGCGGATGGGCGCCTAGCTCAACCCGAGCTGGGACGACGAGCTGGCCGCAGCGCCGGATCGAGCAGCTCGGCCTCGACCCGCGCCAGCGGGCCGGGTCGCTCTCCGGCGGCCAGCGAGCCCAGCTCGCCCTCACCCTGGCGATCGCGAAACGGCCCGAGCTCCTCCTCCTCGACGAGCCGGTGGCCAGCCTCGACCCGCTCGCCCGGCGCGAGTTCCTGCAGGGCCTCATGGAGGTCGTCGCCGAGCACGGAGTGAGCGTCGTGCTCTCCTCGCACCTCGTCGCCGACCTCGAGCGGGTCTGTGACTACCTCGTCGTGCTCGTCGCCTCCCAGGTTCAGCTTGCCGGAGAGGTGAGCGAGCTGCTCGCGTCGCACCACCGCCTCTCCGGGCCGCGCCGGGACCCGAGCAGCCTTCCGGCGAGCCAGGAGGTCATCGAGGAGAGCCACACCGACAGGCAGAGCACCCTCTCGTGCGCACCGACGAGCCCGATCCTCGACCCAGCCTGGACGGTCAAGCCGGTCACCTTGGACGATCTCGTCCTCGCCTACATGAGCCGGGCGCGCGACGCCGAACCGACTCGCCGCCCGGACTGGAGGTCGTTCGATGATCCGGTTCGCCTGGCTTCAGTTCCGCACCCAGGCCGCGGTGGCCTGCGGCGCGCTGGTGGTCGTCGCCGTCGTCGCTGGCGGTCACCGGCCCGCACCTCGTCCACCTCTACGACACGACGTCGCCACCTGTCAGGCGCGCGGCGACTGCTCGACGGCCACCACCGCCTTCCTCGTACAGGACCACTGGCTGCAGGTCGGCGCTCGACGTTCTCGGTGCTCGTCGTGCCCGGCCTCATCGGGATCTTCTGGGGAGCGCCGCTCGTCGCCCGCGAGCTCGAGACCGGCACCTTCCGCCTGGCGTGGACCCAGAGCGTCACCCGGCAGCGCTGGCTGGCCGTCAAGCTCGGCCGTCGTCGGCCTGGCGAGCATGGCCGTCGCCGGGCTCCTCAGCCTGATGGTCACCTGGTGGTCAGCCCGATCGACCGGGTCAGACATGAACCGAGTTCACCACCGTTCGACCAGCGCGACATCGTGCCCGATCGGCTACGCCGCCTTCGCCTTCGCCCTCGGGGTCACCGCCGGGGTGCTCATCCGCCGGACGCTGCCCGCCATGGCCACCACCTTAGGGACCCTCGTGGCCATCCGGCTGCTCGAGTTCTTCTACGTGCAGCCACACCTCATCACACCCGTACGACACTCCTACAGGCTCGCACTGGGTACGACGATCAGCGGATACGGCGGGCCCTTCGGCCAGCGGGCGTCGCTGTTTCCCGGTACGCCGAACATCCCGAACGCCTGGTTCCTCTCGACCGACATCGTCGACAAGACCGGACACTCGCTCACCGGCAGCATCCTTAACACCACATGTCCGCAGCTCGCGACGGTCCTCGGTGGAAATGGGCCTCCAACTGCAGCACTCCAGGGCGGCCACGCTGCCCCGGTTGGTGCGGCGCCTGCCGAAGCCAATCAGGCGCTGCAAAGCTGCATCGCGAAGGTCGGCGCCACCTACCACGAACTTGTCACGTATCAACCCTCGGGGCACTACTGGCCGCTCCAGTGGTCTGAACTGGCGCTCTATCTCGGCGCTGCTCTTTTGCTCGGCGGGATCTGCCTGTGGCGGGTCCGCCGCCATCTTGCATGACCGACGTTTTCTGCTTGCAGATCAGGTCGGTTGTTACAAGCCGCCGCTGACATCACTCCAGAGCCCCGGCTCTCAAGCCGATCGTCGGGGCGGTACGGCCGCTCGCCGAAGCACCCGCCGCCTTCGCCCCCGACCGGCGCACCCCTGGTAAGACGATCATTCGGATCACCGAAGGCGGATAGTCAGCTTTGGGCCGGACGGGCTCGGCCCAAACCCCCAGGCGGTCTCTCGCGTTACCGAGCGGTCGAACGCCGCGTTGCGGCCTCCAATCGGAAGCGTCTACAGACTCGACAGCCCGAGCATCTCGGTGACGCCGTGATCACCCCCGGCGGTGGAACGGCCATCTACGACGAGCGCGTGCCCGGTGACGAACGAGGCATCGGCCGACAGCAAGAACGCGGCCGCGCCGACGGTATCCTCCGGCTGGCCGTTGCACCCGAGCTCATGTTCCTCGGTGATCTCGCGCTTTGGTCTCGTTCCATGCCCTCCGTGCCGAGATGGATTCGGTCATGGGCGTGTCGATGAAGCAGTCGGAGTAATCCTGCGCAGCATCATTTTGCGGGCGTTCGCTACCTCGTCGGTCTTTGCTCTCCGCGGTATCAGTCAGCGCATAACCCCGAGCATCCGCTTACCGGCCGGCCCCCGCCCCTGAACTCGAGGCGTGTTGAGACACGACTCGCTGCTATTTGGACTGTGTGAAGCGCAGCTTGTTTCCAGACGGGTCATGGAACTGAGCGTCGATTCCATAGGGCATCTCCGTGGGCTCCATGATGAACTCGACGCCGCGTTCCTTTAGCTCCAGAAACGTCGCCTGGCAGTCGTCTGTTGCGAAGTGGTAGCTACCGATCATGCCCTGGGCGATGAAGTCGCGAAGTTGCTTGGCCAAATCACCGTCGATCACGGGTGGACCCGGGACCGTCAAAATGAACGAAATATCAGGCTGGCTCGCCGGCCCCACTGTCAGCCAACGATAGTTTCCCATTTCTGCAACGGTGACGTCCTCTCGGACCTCCATGCCAAGCTTCTTCGTATAGAAGTCAAGCGCCTCGCTCTGATCATGGACCCACAGCGTGGCGTGCGTCATCTTCCCGAGCATCGTCATTCCTCCGTCGATTGATGTCCGAAATGACGTTAAACAGTTTGCCTGGCATTGTCTTCTTGAAAACTGCGGTCTTGCGGACGCCCCCAGGCCTGAATCACACAGGACGGGATCCGCGCCCGGTCGGATATCGGCGGGAACTTTGCTCGGTAGGCCGTCGGGGAGCACCCGAAGTAGCGGGCGAAGTTGGTTGTGAATGAACCGACGCTGTGAAGTCCAACGTTTACGCAGACATCTACGACCTTGCCGTCAGTGTTGCGAAGGAGTGCCGCGGCTCGCTCCAGGCGACGCGTAAGTAGGTAGTGATGAGGTGTTTCACCAAAGGTGCGACGGAACTCTCGGATAAAATGGGCTGGCGACAGTCGGGCGGCCCTGGCGAGGACCGGGATCGTAAGTGGTTCGAAATATCTACAGTCCATGAGATCCTTGGCCCGAAGTAAGTGGCGGGCAGGGGGGACAGAGACCACGTCATCCAGTATCGCGGACGCCTGAGTCCGAGGTGTCGGGACCCTCGCCACCGCTAAGCGCTGGTCGGCGATTGTCGGGCTCGTGCGCCTGGTAGCCCAAAGCGACACCCCGGCCGGTCGATATGACCGGCTGCCGGAGCGGTCGGCCGGCCGCAGTCAGCCCCTGATCTGAAGTGTCTACGGACCCGACAGTCCGAGCATCTCCGTGACGCCGTGGTCCCGCCCTGCGGTGTACCCACCGTCCACGACGAGCGCGTGACCGGTGACGAACGAGGCGTCGGCCGACAGCAAGAACGCGGCCGCGGCGGCGATCTCCTCCGGCTGGCCGTAGCGCCCGAGCTTGTGTTCCTTGGTGATCTCGCGCTTGGCTCGTTCCATGCCCTCCATGCCGAAGATGGATTCGGTCATGGGCGTGTCGATGAAGCCGGGACAGATCGTGTTCACACGGATGCCACGGCCGGCGTAGTCGATGGCCATGTTCTTGGTCAGGATGACGACACCACCCTTGGACGCGCTGTAGGCGCTACCGCCGGCGGTGCCCTCGATGCCCTCGATGCTGGCGATGGTCACCACGGCCCCCCGGGCACCGTCGAGGAGGGGCTGCTCCAGCATGCGCGCGATTGCGTACTTGGCCGTCAGGAACGTGCCGTAGAGGTTCACCCCCACGACTCGGTTCCATTCGGCGCTGTCGATCATGTGGACCGCGCCCCCACCGGCCACACCCGCCGCGTTCACGAGACCGTCGACGCGTCCGAAGGTGCCGGCCGCTTCGTCGACGAGGTGCGTCACCGACGCCTCGTCGGTGACGTCCACGGTGGTGAACGCCCACGCCGCGCCGTCGGCCGGTGTGGCCGGGGCGTCGCCTCCCGCCGCGATGTCCGCCCCCATGACGCTCGCTCCCTCTTCGAGCAGGCGAGCAGCACAGGCCTGGCCGATGCCCGACGCGGCCCCGGTGACGATCACGTTCTTGCCGGCCAGCCCTCGCATGGGACCCCCTCGATGTCTCGTCCCTCGCCACGGTTTGTCGGCGGGTGGGCTGGATGATAGGACCCTGCACCGTGCAGTTCGCCTTGTTCTACGAGATCCCGGTGGCCGAGCCGTGGGGCCCGGACAGCGAGCACACCGCGTACAAGAACGTCCTGGCCCAGGCGGTGGCAGGAGAGCGGTACGGGTGGGATGCGTTCTGGACGGTGGAGCACCACTTCCTCTCGGAGTTCTCCCACTGTTCGAACCCCGAGGTCCTGTACGGGGCGGTGGCGGCGCTGACCGAGCGGATCCGCATCGGCTACGGGGTGCGGCTCATGCCCAAGCCCTACAACCATCCGGTCCGAACGGCGGAATCGGTCGCCGTGCTGGACCTGCTCTCCGACGGACGGGTGGACCTGGGGACCGGACGGTCCTCCACCCGGGCGGAGCTCGAGGGGTTCGGTGTGGACCCCGCCGAGACGCGCGCCATGTGGCAGGAGGCGATCGGGCACGTGGTCGGGTGCTGGACCAACGACGAGTACGAGCTCGCCGGCACGCACTGGCAGATGCCCAAGCGCCGTGTCCTGCCCAAGCCGCGCCAGCGTCCGCATCCGCCCATCTGGGGCGCCACCAGCAGCGAGGACGGCCACCGCCAGGTCGGGGCGCTCGGCTTGGGCCTGTGCTCGTTCGCCGTGGGCGTGTCGCCCCAGGAGGTGAAGACCAAGGTCGACATCTACCGCGAGGCCGTGGCCCACTGCACCGAGCCCATCGGCGCATTCGTGAACAATCAGGCCGCCACGTTCACCATGGCCCTGTGCGGCCCCGACCGTGACGCTGCCTACGACCTCGCCCGGGAGTCGTTCGAGTGGTACCCGAAGACCGGCGCTCGACACATCGCCTCGATGACGGACTGGATGATCGAACGCCAACAGGACCTGGGCTCGTACGCCTACGCGGCAGACATGAAGAAGATCGACGACGAGGGCGCGCTCGACCTGCTCTCGCTCGAGTACCTGGTCGAGGCCAATGCCTGTGTCGTCGGCACCCCCGAGGACTGCATCAAGACGGTGAAGCTCTACGAGGAAGCCGGCATCGACCTCCTGCTGTGCCTGGTGAACCCCTACAAGATCCCCCACGAGGCGGTCATGCAGACCATCGAGCTCATGGGCACCGAAGTCATCCCCCACTTCCACCACTGATGGGCGGCGCCGGGCTTCTCCGAAGGACACGGCCGTGACCACACCGATGCCGCCCCTGGACCCCGAGCTGGCCGAGGCGCTGGCCCGGTTCCCCGAGGGACTCGACCCCGGTGCGAGCCTCCGCGACATGAACGTCGTCCGGATGCTGCGCTCGACCGTGGACCTGCTCGGGATCATGGGTGGCAGCCTCCCCACCGACGACAGGGTGACCACCGAAGACCGGTCCATCCCCGGGCCCGGACCGAAGGCGGAGTTCCCCGTCCGTCTCTACACGCCGCGCACCCGCTTCGGCGGCCCGAGCCCGGCCCTGGTGTTCTTCCACGGCGGCGCCTTCGTCATCGGTGACCGCTACACCGAGGAGCTGCGGTGCCTGCGCTACTGCGCCGAAGCCGGGTGTGTCGTGGTGTCGGTCGACTACCGTCTCGCCCCCGAGGACCCCTTCCCCGCCGGTGTGGACGACTGCTACGCCGGCTTGTTGTGGACCGTGGCGCACGCGGCGGAGCTCGGCATCGACCCGCGCCGGGTGGGAGTCGGGGGCAGCAGCGCCGGTGGGGCGCTCGCGGCGGCGGTCGCCCTCATGGCGCGTGACCGGGGAGGGCCGGCGCTCGCCGTGCAGATCCTCAACTACCCGGTGATCGACGACCGCATGCGCAGTGCGTCGATGCGTTCCTTCAGCGCCACACCCTTGTGGACGAGCGGGGCCACCGCCGACATGTGGCGGCACTACCTGGGCGACCCCGACAGCCGCGGCGACGTGTCCCCCTACGCCGCCCCCGGTCGAGCCGAGGACCTGAGCGGTCTCCCCCCCGCGTACGTCCTGACCGCCGAGCTCGACCCGCTGCGCGACGAGGGCATCGAGTACGCCACCCGGCTCATGGCGGCGGGCGTACCGACCGAGCTGCACACCGTGGCCGGCGCGTGCCACGGGTTCGACATCATCGCGGCGGACGGCACGCTCGGACAGCGCGCCATCGAGGAGCAGGTCCGCGCCGTGGCGAGAGGGTTGCGCGCCACCGGCGACTGAACGGGCGACCGCCGGGGCCCGTGGCCGGCCGACCCCCTCAGCGGTTGAGCTTCGAGCCCGGTCGTCCGGTCACGAGCCCGTCGAGCAGCGACCGGGTGGACCGGGCGATGTCGTCGACGGCGCGCTCGAACGTCGCCCGGTTCGCTTCGGACGGGGCCCGATAGCCGCTCACCTTCCTCACGTATTGCAGGGCCGCGGCCCGGACGTCTTCGTCGGGAACGGCCTCGGGGCTCCGCAGGGTCACGATGCTTCTGCACATCCCGACACCGTGCCACATCGAGACGCGTCGCGTGGCGTAGGACCAAAGACCCTGCCACGAGCCGCCAACGGCCCTGACGGCGGCCCACCAACGGCCCTGACGGCGGCCCACCAACGGCCCTGGCGGCGACCCCTCCGAAAGGCGCATCGTTACGAGACCGGCAGTACGACAGATGAGCGACAATGACCCCAGCCCAGCGCTGTGACGAGATCATCAGGATGATCGACGAGGTACTCGGCGCCCAGCTGAGCGCCGAGGCGCACCCCCGTCTGGGCTCAGCTCTGGGTTCTGCCCCCGATCCCCGATTCGCACTGCCGCAATTCGAGAGCCCGCGGTGATGGCGATGCGCATCCACCACCGCGGGTACTCGTTCCTGTGGGACCTGCTCGACCTGGCCCGGTCGGCCCTCCACTTCACTGCCCGCTGAACCGACCCTCCGCGTCGCGCCCCGCGCCTCGCATTCGGGCGTAGACCCGGCCCGGCGCGCTACGGTCCGGGCTCGTGGGGCCGGACGCGGGGGGTGAGTTCGAAGTCACGTGGGGTCTCGTGGACCCCGCCGTGCTGGCTCGGATCGTGGTCGTGTCCCCCCATTTCGACGACGCCGCCCTCGGCGTCGCCCACCTCATCGCCGGGCACCCCGGCACGACCGTCGTCACCGTGCTCGGCGGGCGTCCCCCCGCCTACCCTGACGAGCCCACGTCGTGGGACGCGTGCGGTGGCTTTCAGGCCGGCGACGACGTGGTCGCGCTGCGCCGGGAAGAGGACCGCGGCGCCATGGCCTTTCTCGGCGCCGAGCCGGTCTGGCTCGACTTCCCGGACCACCAGTACCTGGACGAGGCGGACCGCCCACCGCGCCGCAGGTCGCTCCGGCGCTCGAGGCGGCGCTGGCCGCCGCGTCGGCCACGGCGGTGTTCCTGCCCATGGGTCTCGCCAACCCCGATCACGACCTCACCCATGAAGCCGGCCTCCTGGCACGCGCCGCGCTCGAGTCCTCCCCGACGCCACCGGCGTGGTTCTGTTACGAAGACCACGGCTACAAGCACATCCCCGGGATCCTGGCGTGGCGGGTGGCCAAGCTGTTCAAGAGCGGGTTGTGGCCGACCCCTGCGGTCGTCCCCATCGATCCCGACATGGCGCGCAAGCGCGCCGCCATCGAGTTCTACAAGAGCCAACTACCGCCGCTGCAGCGCGACCACGTCCTCGACGAACGACTCGACGCCAACGTGCCCGAGCAGTACTGGCGGCTCGAGCCTCCCCCCGGGGGTGGGAGATGCTGACCGACTTGGTCTGAAGGAGAGGTTGGAGATGAAGGGACTGCTCTACGGGGTGCGGCCCGACACCTGGGTTGCACCCGACGAGTCCAATCCCCTGCTCGTGGGGTTGGCGCGCACGCCGATGAAGCTCGTGGACCTCGAGGAGCCCCACCCGGCCCGGCCGGGATGGGTCATGGCCAAGACCCGCATGACCGGCATCTGCGGGTCCGAGGCCAAGCAGGTCTTCATGGACTTCGGCGAGCGCAACACCGACAGCCCGTTGGCCAATCTGTTCACGTTCCCGACCATCCTCGGCCACGAGGTCGTTGCCGACGTGGCCGACGTCGGCCCCGGAGTACCGGGTCTCGAGGTCGGCCAGCGCGTGGTCCTCAATCCATGGCTCTCGTGCGCGCCGCGCGGCATCGACCCGGTGTGCCCTTCGTGTGCCGCCGGCGACTACAGCTTGTGTTGGCACTTCACCCAGGGACCGTTGGCGGCCGGCATCCACACCGGCACGTGCAAGGACGCCCCCGGTGGCTTTGCCGACTACTTCCCGGCGCATCACACCATGCTCTTCCCCGTGCCCGACGGGGTCCCCGACGAGGTGGCGGTGTTCGCGGACCCCTTCGCCGTCTCGTTGCACTCGGTCACCCGTCATCCACCACCCCCCGGTGGACGGGCGCTCGTGTACGGCGCGGGAGCGCTCGGGACCACCGCCACCGCCATCCTGCGCACGTTGTACCCCGACGTGGAGGTGATGGTGGTGGCGCGCTTCGCCACGCAAGCTGCGTTGGCGCGGCGCCTGGGCGCCACGGTGGTGGCTCCCGAGCCGCGCCTGGCGCTCATCGAGGAGGCCGCGGCGTGGTCCGGTGGTGTGCTGCAGCCGGTGCACGAAGGGTTGCCCATGGCGCATCCCGGTGGGTTCGACGTGGTGTACGACACCATCGGCAAGCCCGAGACCTTCGAGGTCGGCGTGCGCCTCCTCAAAGCGCGCGGCACGCTCGTGAAGAGCGGCGTGCACGGGCCCGGACGCTGGGAGTACTCGCCGCTCTACTTCAAAGAGATCACGTGGGTGGGCTCCAACGCCTTCGGCGTGGAAGAGGTCGAGGGGGTGCGCAAGCACGGCATCGCCCACTTCTTGGACCTGGCCGCGGCGGGACGGGTCGACCTGGCGGGGATGCTCACCCACACGTTCCGCCTCGAGGAGTGGCGCGAGGCCTTCACCGTCCTCGCCCAGCAAGAGCAAAGCGGCGCCATCAAGGTGGCATTCGACTTCCGCTGATCAGCTCAGACGGAGCGGGTTATCCGCACCCCTTCCACAGCGCTGTGGATGGAGGCGCGAACACGCGCCGCGCCGTCCGTGCCTGGCGGTGAATTCGTGCTGAACATTGCGTGACAAGAATTTCGTGTTCAGGCACGTCGTGTTCAGGCACGTCGTGTTCAGGCAGCGACCGGGTCGGCGGCGGCCGCACCCACCGCCGCGCCTTCCAGCGCAGCGGTGAGCACGTCGTCGACGGTCTCGGCCAGGTGGAACGTCATGTCCTGCCGCACACTCTCGGGCACGTCCTCGAGGTCCGGTCCGTTGCGCACGGGCAGGACCACTTCTCTGAGCCCGGCCCGATGGGCGGCGAGCACCTTCTGCTTCACACCGCCGATGGGCAACACCCGACCTTGCAACGTGACCTCGCCGGTCATCCCCACGATGGGTCGCACCGCTCGGCCCGTGAGCAGGCTCACCAGAGCCGTGGTCATCGTGACCCCGGCCGAGGGGCCGTCCTTGGGCACGGCCCCGGCGGGGACGTGCACATGGAAGCGCTTGCCGGTGAAGGTCCCGGGATCGATCCCGAGCTCGCCCGCGTGCGACCGCACGAAGGACAGCGCGATCTCTGCGGACTCCTTCATGACGTCACCGAGCTGTCCCGTGAGGGTCAGGCCCTCGGTGCCGTCCATGACCGTGGCCTCGACGAACAACACGTCGCCGCCGGTGCCCGTGACAGCCAATCCGGTCGCCACTCCGGGCACGCTCGTCCGGTCGGCTGCTTCGAAGAAGAAGCGGGGCCGTCCCAACCAGCTACGGACGTCCAGCGCGTCGACGACGACCGGCGCCGTGACGGTTGCCGACGCCAGCTTCGTGGCGACCTTGCGCAACAGTCGTCCGATCTCACGCTCGAGGTTTCGAACTCCTGCCTCGCGCGTGTAGTCGGCCGAGATGACGCGCAGTGCGTCGTCGGACACCTCCACCTCCTCGGCCCGCAGGCCGGTCCGTTCGAGCTGCCGACGCAACAGGTGGTGCCGGGCGATGGTGACCTTCTCGTCTTCGGTGTACCCGTCGAGTCGGATGACCTCCATGCGGTCCAGCAGCGGGCCGGGAATGGTCTCGGCCACGTTGGCGGTCGCGAGGAACAGGACCTTGGACAGGTCGAGCTCCACCTCGAGGTAGTGGTCCCGGAACGTGTGGTTCTGGGCCGGGTCGAGGACTTCGAGCAGTGCCGATGACGGGTCTCCCCGGTAGTCGGCACCGAGCTTGTCCACCTCGTCCAGCACGATGACGGGATTCATGGTCCCCGCCTCGCGCAGGGCCCGGACCAGGCGGCCCGGCTGCGCACCTACGTAGGTGCGACGGTGGCCGCGGATCTCGGCCTCGTCGCGCACGCCACCCAGGGCGACGCGCACGAACTTGCGACCGAGCGCGCGCGCCACCGACTCGCCCAACGAGGTCTTCCCCACGCCGGGAGGGCCGACCAGCGCCAAGATGGCGCCCGAGCCGCGCGGGCCCGTGGACACGAGCCCGCGATCGGTCCGCAGCTTGCGCACCGCCAGGTGCTCGAGGATGCGCTCCTTGACGTCGTTGAGCCCGTCGTGGTCCTCGTCGAGGATCCCCGCCGCCTCGGTCACGTCGAGGTTGTCGTCGGACTGCACGCCCCACGGCACTTCGAAGATGGTGTCCAGCCACGTCCGGATCCACCCGTGTTCCGGGCTCTGCTCACTGGTGCGCTCGAGCTTGTCGACCTCGCGCAGCACCGCGGTGCGCACGGCGTCGGGCAGGTCGGCACCCTCGGCCCTGGCGCGGAAGTCGTCGATCGACCCTTCGTCGGTCGTGCCGTCGAGCTCGTTGAGCTCCTTGCGGATGGCCTCGAGCTGACGGCGCAACAGGAACTCGCGCTGGGTCTTCTCCATGCCCTCTTCGACGTTGGTCTTGATCTGCTCGCGCAGCGTCAGATCGGCGAGCGTCTCGCGGGCCCACCCGAGGACGAGGCGCAGGCGCGCTTCGAGGTCGACGGTCTCGAGGACTTCCACTTTCTGGGCCAGGCTCAGGTCCGGCGAGTACCCCGAGAGGTCCGCGATCTGCGAGGCGTCGGTGATGTCGCGCAGACGCTCCGCCATGCGGCGCGGCGCCGCGGGTGAGGAGGATGTTCTCGAGCACGGCCCGGTACTCGCGCGCCAGCTCCAGGGCGCGAGGTGTCTCGGGGTCCTCGGCGATGGGGTCGACCTGGACCCACAGGGCCTGGCCGGTGCCCGGCACGGCCGTGCCGATGGTGGCGCGGCGCAGGCCGCTCACGACGACGGCCACGGGGCCGCCGGGAAGCTCCCCGGTCTCGAGGATCTTCGAAATCACACCCACCGAGGCGTAGCGCCCGTCGATGTGGGGCACGAGCACGAGCTCGCCACCCACCGAACCGGCCGCCTCCGCGGCGGTCTTGGCCTCCTCGGTCTCCAGGGCCATGGTGAAGACCATGCCGGGGAGCACGACCCCTGAGGTCAGAGGCAGCAATGGCAGTGTCTGGTTCAGCTCGGTCATCTTCTTCGGTCCCTCTCCCGCCTCGGTCGCACTCCGTGCGAGCACGTCCGAAATCCTTGCACTAGCAACAACTGGGAGGGTACCGGGATTCCCTACCGGGCCGACCGGGGCCGGGGCCGCTCCGGGCCGGGCCCCGAGACCGACGAACGTCCAGGTCAGAGGCCTGGACCGGTTCCCCCGAGGGTCAGTCTGCGGGGCGGGGGGCGTCGTCGCGGGCCATGTGGGCCGCCACGAAGAGCTTCCCGTTCACCATCACCGGCTGGAGGCGGCCGGTGATGGGCACGACCTCGCCCTCCGAGGTCTCCGCCTCGGGGTAGAGGCCCGGGTCCATCTCGCGGTCCCTCGGTTCGACCAGGTAGCCGCGGCGATAGGCCTGGTGTCCCCAGCGCTTCTTGGTAGGGACGAGCATCTCCACGAACTCCCCCGCGATGTCCGCACTGTCCATCTTGAACAGCTCCTCGGCCGGCGTGTTCAACCCCAGGACGACACCCTGGAAGTCGACGATGACCACGGCCCCTTCGTCGGCGCCGTACTCGGGCACCGCGGCGAGGACCTCGTCGGGGATCTCAAGACTGGGCATCTCGGGAGAGCTCACGGAATTGGACTCCTGTCGTCGGTGTGTGTGCTCCGATCGGCGGCGACGATCCGGGCGCCGGATGGCGTGAGCGTACCTGGGCCGACGGCTAAGAAGTGAGGGTCCGGACCATGGTGAACGGCGGGAGGCCGACATGTTGGTTCTCGTGACCGGGGCCACGGGGTTCATCGGGTCGCACACGGTGGCGGCGCTTCGACGAGACGGCCACGACGTGCGCATCCTCGTGCGCGACCCCGGTCGCGTCGCTCCGGCCCTCGATCCGCACGGGGTGGTGGACGTGTCGGTGGCCTTGGGGGACATGACCGACCCCGGCGCCGTCTCCGCCGCGGTGCAGGGGTGTGACGCCGTGATCCACGCCGCAGGCGAGGTGGGGGTCGAGGGTGGCACCGGGCCCAAGACGACCGCCAACGTGGACGGCGTGCGCACCGTCGTCTCGGCCGCGCTCGAGGCGGGCGTGGACCCGGTCGTCTACACCTCGACCATCACGGTCCACCTGCCCACCGACGAGGCGGTCATCACGCCCCGGAGCCCGCTGGCCGAGCCCCTGTCGAGCTACGGAGCGTCCAAGCGAGACGCCGAGCTCGTGGTGCGGGCGTGGCAGGCCGAGGGTGCGCCCGTCACGACGTTCACCATCGGCGGTGTCTATGGACCCATTTCCCCGCATCTCGACGGAAGCTTCGGGGCCGTGCTCGCCGCGCTCGAGACGTTCATGCTCGTCCCGCCCGGAGGCCTCGGCGTCGTCGACGTGCGCGACCTCGCCACCCTGTTGGCGCGAGCGGTCGAACCAGGGCGCGGGCCTCGCCGGTACCTCGCCGGCGGCCAATTCGTGACGTGGGCGCAGTGGACCCGCGCCCTCGGCGACGCGGCGGGCGTCGACGTCGCGTATCAGGAGGTCACCGCGGCCGAGATGGTCGACCTGGGTCGCCAATTCGACCGGCAGCGGGCCGAGGGTGGGAGCTCGGTCCCGTTGTCGGAGGAGGCGGCCATCATCATGACGAGCGGCGTCCCCACCGACGACGACGCCACGCTCGCCGACTTGGGATGTCGGTATCGGCCCCTGGGCGAGACCTTCGCCGACACGGTCGCCTACCTCCGAGCCACCGGTCGGCTCTCGTCATAGGGCCGGCACAGCCACCACGTGGGCGGCCCGGCCGCGATGTGCACGGTCGTGGACTCGGTGAAGCCGCGACCCGCGTAGAACGCCTTGTTCGCGAGCGTCGACGTCTCGAGGCAGCAGTCGACCCTGTCCCGGTCCGCGCTGTCGAGCACGGGGCCCATGACCGATGTCGCCAGCCCGCGGCGCTGGCGGTCGGGGGCGGTCGCGAGCACCCCGACATACCAGTACGGTCCGCTCGGTCGGGCCTCGTCGACGGCGCGCTCGTACTCCCGCAACCGGTCCCATGCTGCTTCGCCCGCGTCGTCTCGGTAGGCGCGCCACCGTTGCACGACGTCCGAACTCGGGGTGGCGGCGTCACCTCGTCTCTCGCACATGGCCACCGCGTCCACGTCGCTCGTGACCCACACGGTGGGCGCGCCGACGCGGGTGTCGAACAATGCCGCCGCGAACGACGGCGCCAGGCGGTCGTACTCGTCGCCGAGAAGGAAGCGCCATGCCGGGTCCGTCGCGAACGCAGCCACCACGGTTCGGACCGCGCCCGCCCGGTCCCCGGCGTGCGCCGGTCGCACGCTGGTCACTCGGTCACTCGGTCACTCGGTCACTCGGTCACTCGGTCACTCGGTCACTCGGTCACTCGGTCACTCGGTCACTCGGTCACTCGGTCACTCGGGGCGCTGGCGTTGCACCGCCCGCAGCACCGCCGTCCTGAGGATGCCGGCGCTCAGCACGCCGACCTCGGCCGGCGTCTGGTCGAAGTCGATCATGAGCGCCTGCGTGGCGAAGGCCGAGAGGTGTAGGGCGAAGGTCAACACCAGGTCCTCGGGGGGCTCACCGCGACCGCCCGCGGTCTTCCACACCAGCGTGGTGAGGTACTGCACGCCTTGGAGGCGGAACTGGCGCCTCAGGGCAGCCACCTCGGAGAGCGCCGGGGTCGACTTCCCGTTGGGTGCGTGGATGTCCCAGAAGGCCCGGCCGAAGATGCGCGCCGCTCTGGTGTGGATGGTGACGAGGACGATCTCGAGCCAGCGGTCGAGGTCGTCGACGTGTCGGGGCAGACCTTCGAGCCAGCCGTCGAAGTCGTCGACCAGTCGAGGCAGTCCCTCCGTGGGATGGCGGGCGCTGGCCTCGAACATGTCCTTGACCGTCGCGGCGAGCAGACGGTCGTGGCTGACGTAGTGACGGAAGACGGTGCGAGGGCTGACGCCCGAGAGCTGGGCGATCTCCTCGACCGTGGCGTCGAACCCGCGCAGGGCGACGACCTCCATCGCTGCTTGGGCGATGCGGGACCGCGTGAGCTGTTGCTGCTCGCCCGCGAGCGAGGGCGGAGGCTGGCGCGGGAGTTCGGTCACAGAGTCCTCTAGGAGTTGGCGGCTCGAGCGTCACAGGCTGACACACACGCAGCCCGCTCGGTCATCAGCCCCTCCAGTGACCGCCGGCGAAGTAATTGTGGACGTCGAAGTATTGGATCTCGGGTGGAAAGGCAATGCCGACCTCGGGTGCGACAGGACGGATCTTCACGTCCAGGAACTGCTCGAACGCCTCGCGTGACTCCCACACGTCGATGACACGAAAGCCCTCGTCGGTCTTGGTCACCCAGTGGAACAGCTCGCGCGGCACGCCCGGCCCGCCGGGCAGAAGCCCCAACCGCTCGATGGCCTCGTCGTACTGGTCGAGCGTGGCATCTCTGAAGTCGAGTTGGACTCCGACTGCCACCGGACACCCCTATGCGGTTGGACGTCGAGACAGCGCCCACTTCGCCGCCTTCGCACGCGGGGAAAGTGTACGCCCGATCGGGGTTGCCACAAGCGTGGGTCGCCACGTACACGGGACGAGCACGGTGGCAGCTCGGCGTGCCATCGCGACAGCGCGTGGTGCTCGTCATTCTTGGGGATGACGCCGCCACCGGTGTGAGGACATTGTCTGGGGGCATCTCGATTGACGAGCACGACGTCGAACATCGAGTGGCTCACAGCGACGTGGCGACCGCCGGGCCATCCCCCCTTGGCCCGGCGGGCCACGCTGTCGTACGCGGGTCAGGCGGCGCCGAGCCCGAAGTGCAGCGTCGTGCCCACGCCACTCTGCACGTAGGCGTCGGGCATCGCTCGAGCCAGCTCGTGGGTGGCCCGCCACCCGGTGCAATGCCCGGGCGCGACGAGATCGGGCCCGATGGCGGCGAGCGCCGCGATCGTGTCGGGGATGATGGGCTCGAAGAGCACGCCCGAGAGGTGCAGGCCGCCGACGAAGGCGTGCACCTTCGACTGGGTCGTGACCTGGCGGGCATTGCGCAGGACATTGATGGCGCCCGAATGACTGCAGCTCGACAGGACGACGAGGCCGAGGCCCCGCACGTCGACGATCACGGACTGGTCGTCCCACACCCACGGGTCGGGCTCCCACCCCCCTGATCCGACCTGCGCCTCCTGCACGGGGAAACCCCGCTCGAACGACGTGGTCCGCTCGGTCTGCCCGCTCACGAGGACCGTGTCGTCGAGGAGCAACGACGGTCCGCGCTCCTCCACGACCTCGACACCCTCGGCCTCGAGGTCCGCCCGACTCGGTGGCGGCAGGCGGAGCTCACCTCCCGTCGGGAAGACCACGCGGCGTTGGCGCCAGGCATCGGGATGGAGCACGAGCGGCAGGCCGGGCCGACCCACCCGCCGAACGATCCCTTCGAGGCCGGCGTGGTGGTCGGCGTGACCGTGGGACAACACGACGGCACGGAGATCACCTACCGGCATCTCCAGGACGTCGAGGTTGTGGACCGCGGTGTCGCGCCCCAACCCAGCGTCGTAGAGCACCGACCGGCGTCGCCCCCCTTCGACCACCGTCAGCAGCAAGGCGTAGCCGTGCTCGGCGCGCAACTGCTCGCGGTCGAACACGTCGGGGACGAGGGGGGCGCGGCGCACGACGTCGTCGCCCGTCATCAAGATGTCGACGAAGCCGTCCACGAGGATCGTCACCTCGGCCGCGTCGACCGGCCGCAGTGTGGCGCGCTCGAGCATGGGGCGCGCGGCCTCAGGGCGCGAGCTCGAGGGCCCGGGCGATCTCGCCCAGGACGCGCAGATGGTCGTCGACGCTCGCCAACCCCGCGCCCATGGTGTTCACCGACACGTGGGTGGCACCGGCGCGGCGCCACCGGTCGACGTGCTCGGCCAGTGTGTCGACGCCTTTGTCGCCCCAGCTGACCCGACCCTCCATCCCGAGGGCAGCCGGGTCGCGACCGGCCTCGCGCGCCGCCTGGTCGACGATGGCCCGGGCCTCGTCGAGCTTGGGGCCGGGAGGGACCTGCGGGAACCAGCCGTCGCCGATCCGACCCGCCCGTCGGTAGGCGGGCGGCGACTGGGCGCCGAACCACACCGGGATGGGGCGCTGCGCCGGCAAGGGGGCCAGTCCGGCCCCGGTGACGTGCTCGTGGGTGCCGTGGAAGGTGACCGAGGGCTCGGTCCACAGTCGTCGGAGCAGCTCGACCTGCTCGCCCACCCTCGAGCCCCGGTCGGAGAAGGTCTTGCCCAACGCCTCGTACTCCACCGTGTTCCACCCGAGCCCCACACCCAGGCGCAGGCGGCCACCGCTGAGCAGGTCGACCTCGGCAGCCTGCTTGGCCACGAGCACGGTCTGGCGCTGGGGAAGGATGATGATCCCGGTGGTGAGCTCGAGCGACGTGAAGCCGGCCAGGTACCCGAACAGCACGAACGGCTCGTGGAAGGTGGACTCCAGGTCGTAGGGGCCCGACCAGCCGGGATGCACCGCAGGGTCGGCCCCGAGCACGTGGTCGTAGGCCAGGACGTGGGTGAACCCGAAGTGTTGGACCTGCTCGGCGTAGGCGCGCACCGCACCCCGGTCCCCGCCGAGCTCGGTCTGGGGGAAGACGACACCGATTTTCATTCGCCCTGTCTACTCTCAGAGCTGCGGCCCTGTGGGTCCCGAACCCGTCCGCGGGGGCCCGCTGCGGACGGCATGACAGCGAGGTGATGGAATGGGCCCGATGCGAGCATCACGACGCACGGCGGACGACGGCCCGGCCATGGAGCCGGTCGGGTTCCATCCCGCCGTCTCCACCTGGTTCGCCCGCCGGTTCCCCGCCGGGCCCTCCGCGCCCCAGGAACAGGGATGGCCGCGCATCGCGCAGGGCACCGACACGCTGATCGCGGCACCGACGGGCTCGGGCAAGACCCTGGCGGGGTTCCTCGTCGCCATCGACGCCCTGTACCGGGCGGCCGAGCGCGGCGACGACATCGGGGGCGACGTGCGGGTGGTCTACGTGTCGCCGCTCAAGGCCCTGGCCGTCGACATCCACCAGAACCTCGAACGTCCGCTGGCCGAGATCGCCGAGGTGGCCCGTGAGCTCGGCCTGGCCGTCCCGCCCATCACCGTGGCGGTGCGTACCGGCGACACCACGGCGGGGGCCCGGACCGCCATGGTCAAGACCCCGCCCACGTTCCTGGTGACGACGCCGGAGAGCTTGTACCTCCTGGTCACCGCGGAGCGCAGCCGCGCCGTGCTCGGCCACGTGGACACCGTGATCGTGGACGAGATCCACGCCCTGGCGCGCGACAAGCGCGGCTCGCACCTGGCCGTCACGCTCGAGCGGCTCGAATACCTCCAGCTCGGGCGGCGACCCCAGCGCATCGGCCTGTCGGCGACGCAACGGCCCATCGAGCAGACGGCTCGGCTGCTCAGCGGCGCGGCCGGCCCCCACCCCACCGCGATCGTCGACTGTGGCCACGCCCGTTCACTCTCGGTCCGCATCGAGCTGCCCGAGACCGAGCTCGAGGCGGTGTCGTCCACCGAGCAATTCGGCGAGGTCATCGACCGCATCGCGGGCCACGTGCGCGAGCACCGCACCACCTTGGTGTTCGTCAACACCAGGCGGATGTCAGAGCGCCTGGCCCACCTCCTGGGCGAGCGGCTGGGCCCCGAACAGGTCGCCGCGCACCACGGCAGCCTGTCCAAGGACCGCCGCCTGCGGGTGGAGGACCGCCTGCGCGCCGGCGACCTGCGTGCACTCGTCGCCACCGCGTCGCTCGAGCTCGGCATCGACATCGGGCCGGTGGAGCTCGTGTGCCAGGTGGGGTCACCGCGGGCCATCGCCACGTTCCTCCAGCGGGTGGGACGGTCGAACCACTCGCGCGGCGGCACGCCCGAGGGGATCCTCTACCCCATGACGCGCGACGAGTTGGTGGAGTGCGCGGCGCTGCTGGCGGCGGTGCGCGCCGGGCGCCTCGACACCACGTGCCCGCCCGTCGCCCCGCTCGACATCCTGGCGCAGCAGATCGTGGCCGAGGTGGCCGCGGCCCAGGAGTGGACCGAGGACGGGCTGTTCGAGCTGATGCGCAGATCGGCGCCGTACGCGACGCTCGATCGAGCCGACTTCGACGCGGTCGTGGAGCTCGTATCGGAGGGCATCACGACGGGGCGGGGAAAGCGCATGGCCTACGTGCACCGCGACGGCGTCCACGGCGTCCTCCGCCCCCGACGCGGGGCGCGACTGGCCGCGCTCACGAGCGGCGGCGCCATTCCCGAGGTGGGCGACTACCGCGTCATCGCCGAGCCCGACGACACGCCGGTGGGCACGGTGAACGAGGACTTCGCCATCGAGTCCATGGTGGGCGACGTCTTTCTCCTGGGCACCCACTCGTGGCGGATCCGGCGCGTCACCCAGGGACAGGTCCGGGTCACCGACGCCGAAGGTGCGCACCCCACCATCCCGTTCTGGGTCGGGGAGGCGCCCAGCCGCACCGTCGAGCTCTCCGACGAGGTCTCGACCCTGCGGCGCGCCGTGGGCGAGCACCTGACCGACGCCGGTGGTCCCGACGAAGCTTCCCCGCACGTCGAGGCGGCCCGGTCCCACGTCGAGGAGCTGTGCGGGCTCGACCCCGACGCGGCCGAACAACTGGTCCAGTACCTGGCGACCGCCCTGGGCGAGCTCGGCATCCTGCCCACCGGTGACGACATCGTGTTCGAGCGGTTCTTCGACGAGGCCGGCGGGATGCAGATGGTGGTGCACGCGCCGCTGGGCGGCCGGGTCAACCGTGGTCTGGGCCTGGCCCTGCGCAAGCGCTTCTGCGCCACCTTCGACTTCGAGCTCCAGGCCGCCGCCAACGACGATTCGGTCGTGCTGTCGCTCGGTGCCCAGCACAGCTTCCCGCTCGACAGCGCGGCACGGCTGCTGCGGTCGGAGACGGCCGAGGCGGTCCTGCGCCAGGCGGTGCTCGTGTCGCCCATGTTCGCGGCACGCTGGCGCTGGAACCTCAACCGCTCGCTGGCGGTGCTGCGCTTCCGGGGCGGCAAGAAGAACCCCCTTCCCATCCAACGCATGGAGGCCGACGACCTCATGGCCGCGGTGTTCCCCGCCCTTGCCGCATGCCAGGAGAACGCGCCCGGCGGCCCGGTGGTGATCCCCGACCACGTGCTCGTCCGCCAGACGCTCGTCGACTGCCTGCACGAGGCCATGGACGTCGACGGGCTCGTGGCCCTGCTCGGTCGCATCGAGGCGGGCTCGGTGCGTGTGCACTTCGTCGACTCGACCGAGCCGTCGGTGTTGTCGCACGAGATCCTCAACGGCAAGCCCTTCACGTTCCTCGACGACGCACCCCTGGAGGAGCGCCGGACGCGCGCCGTGGCGCTACGCCGGGGCCTGCCGCTGCACGCCGAAGCCCTGGGCCGCCTCGACGCCGCCGCGATCGAGCGCGTCCGGGCCGAGGCCGCGCCCGACGTGCGCGGGCCCGAAGAGCTGCACGATCTGTTGTTGTCGACCGTCGTGTGGCGACCTCGGGACGAGTACGCGGCGTGGTTCGCCGCACTGGCGGACTCGGGACGGGCCGCGACCGCGACGCTGCCCGACAACGGCGACGGCGCGCACTCCGGCGGCGCGGGGTCGGCCGTCGAGGTGTGGTGTGCCATCGAGCGGCGCGGCTGGGTCGAGGCGGCGTTCCCCACCGCGGTGTTCGTCCCCGACGCGGTGGCGCGCTCGATCGCAGGCGCCGCGCCGGCCGATCCCGACGTGGTGGCGGCGGAGACGGTGCGGGGCCATCTCGAGGTGACCGGGCCGGTGACGGTGTCCGAGCTCGCGGCGCGCACCGGGCTCGCCTCCAGCAGGGTCCTCGTCGGTCTGGGGCGCCTCGAGGCGGAGGGGTTCGCCATGCGGGGGGCGTTCGACGCGGGCGTCGAGGACGAGCAGTGGTGCGCACGCCGGCTGTTGGCCCGCATCCACAGCTACACCCAGCACCGCCTGCGGCGCGAGATCGAGCCCGTGACCACCCAGGAGCTCATGCGGTTCCTGCTGCAGTGGCAGCACGTCGCCCCCGGTGCGCAACGCCAGGGACGCGCCGGGGTGGTCGCGGTCATCGACCAGCTGCAGGGGTTCGAGATCCCCGCCGGCGCATGGGAGGAGGCGATCCTTCCGGCCCGGGTCGAGGGCTATCAACATCGCTGGCTCGAAGACCTCTGTCACTCGGGCGAGCTGGTGTGGGGTCGGCTCTCCCCCCGTCCCGCCGACGCCGAGGGCACCCCCCGGCGGGGATCGGCGACACCCTCGCGGGCCACACCCGTCACCTTCGCCCTGCGCGAGGACCTCCCCTGGCTCATGCGAGCCGTGCGCGGGGACGTGGTGCCGACCGAACCCGTCCACGGCGCGGCACGCGACGTGCTCGACGCGCTGCGATCCCGGGGGGCGATGTTCCATTCCGAGCTGCGCAGCGCCACCGGGCGCCTGCCGGTCGAGGTGGAGGAGGGTCTGTGGGACCTGGTGGCGCGCGGCATCGTCACCGCCGACGGATTCCAGGCGGTGCGGTCGTTGCTGTCGGCCCGCCAGGCATGGAAGCGGCGCCAGCGCCACGAGCAGCGACTCCGGGCCGGTGGGCGCCGGTCCCCCACCTGGCGTGAGGGCGGCGAAGGCCGATGGGCGCTGCTGCCCACGAGCGGGACCGACGAGACCGACGCAGAGACGTTGGCCGAACAGGTGGCCGGGCAGCTGCTGGCGCGCTGGGGTGTGGTCTTCTGGGATCTCATGGCACGGGAGAACCTGGCGGTGCCGTGGCGCGAGGTGGTGTGGGCGCTGCGGCGGCTCGAGGCGCGCGGGATCGTGCGGGGTGGGCGCTTCGTGACGGGCCCGGCGGGCGAGCAGTACGCGTTGCCCGAGGCCGTCGAGGAGTTGCGACGCGTCCGCCGCACGGCGCGCGGCGGTGACACGGTGCGGCTCAACGCGGCCGACCCGCTCAACCTGGTGGGCATCGTCCTCCCTGGCGCGCGTGTCGCAGCCGTCCGCACCAACTCGATCGCCTACCGCGACGGTGCGGTCGTCGACGACGGCGAGGACCCGACCGGCCCGGACGAAGCCGGAAGGGCCTGGACCCGGTCCACGTCGGCTTGAGCCCCGACCGGCGCGACGACCCCGGGGCGAGCCATGCCCCGGAGCCCGGACGGCCCCCCGGCGCCGCGACCTTCGTGGCCGCCATGCGCCTCGAGGCCCTCGCCCTCGGCGGGAAGGTCGTGCGCACGGGTATGGGCCACGTGCGAGCTGACGCCGCCGCACAGCGGCTGGCGTCGGCGATCGAGCCCGGCGCCGCGATCGTCCTGGCCGGCATCTCGGGGGGGCTCGACCCGGCCTTGCGACCGGGCGAGATCGTGGTGGCCACGTCGGTGCGCGGCCCCGACGGTGACGAGCGCGACCTCTCGGGCCCCGACGCCGCCGCGGTGGCGACGGAGCTGCGCGGCGACGGACACCGCGTCCACCTCGGCCCCATCGTGTCGTCGAAGACCCTGGTCCACGGCGATCGCCGCACCGAGCTCGCCCGCACCGGAGCGCTGGCGGTGGACATGGAGTCGGCCTGGGTGGCGGGTGCGCTCGCCGCGCACCGGCTCGTGATCGTGCGGCTCGTGGCCGACACGGCGGGCAACGTCGTCGTCGGGCTCGTGAAGGGGCTCGCGGCCCTCCGTCACGTGCGCTCGGCGGTCGACCGCTGGCCCACCGCCTTCCCGTAAGCGACCGCGGCGGTCCGACCGCCGTCGTCGGTCACCCGGTGTGCTAGTCAGAGACGATGCTCGAGCTCGATGGGCTCACCCGTCGCTTCGGTGACGTGGTCGCCCTCGACAACCTGTCGTTCACGGTGCCACCGGGGGAGGTCTTCGGCTTCCTGGGCCCGAACGGCGCGGGCAAGACGACGGCGATGCGGGCCGTGTTCGAGCTCGTCGGGCTCGACGCCGGGGTGGTGCGCTGGAAGGGCGACCCCGTCACGTCCGAGGCTCGTCGGCGCTTCGGGTACATGCCCGAGGAACGCGGTCTCTACCCGGGCATGGTGATCGTCGAGCAGATCCAGTACCTGGCCCAACTGCACGGCATGGACGCGCCCGAGGCGCGGGCAGCGGCCATGCACTGGCTCGAGAAGCTCGGCGTGGCCGATCGCGCCACCGACAAGCTCGAAACCCTGTCACTGGGGAACCAGCAGCGCGTGCAGCTCGCCGCCGCCCTCGTGCACGAGCCTGAGCTCCTCGTCCTCGACGAGCCGCTGTCGGGCCTGGACCCGGTGGGGGTCGACGCCATCAGCGGTGTCCTGGTAGAAGAGGCCGCGGCGGGACGCGGCGTCTTGTTCTCGAGCCATCAGATCGATCTGGTCGAGGACCTGTGCCAGTCGGTGGCCATCATCGACCACGGCCGCCTCGTCGCCCGGGGAACCGTCGAGGAGCTCACCACGGGCGGCCGGCGGCGGCTCGTGGTCAAGGTCGACGGCGACTTCGCCGGGAACTGGGCCCGGGGCGTGCCGGGCACGACCATCTCGCGCGTCGAAGGTGGTGCGGTCCGGCTGGTGCTCGACGAACAGACCGATCCGCAAACCGTGCTGGCCGCGGCCATGGCGGCGGGCCCGGTGGAGCAGTTCGGGTTCGAGCGCCAGCGGCTGTCGGAGGTCTTTCGCGAGGCGTTGGTGTGAGGTACGTCCTCCTCGTCGTCATCGTGGGCCTCGTGGCGCTGCGCGTGTGGCGACACATGCTGGTGCGGCGCCAACTCGGTGACCCCGGAGCCCGGCAGTCCGGAGCCGGGCGACGCCGGGCGAGCTCGGTCCTCGACAAGCTCGGCGGTGACGTCGGCCTGGTGGCGCGCCGCGAGATACGGGAGAGGGTGCGGGGCCGGACCTTCCGCATCGGCACCCTGATCATCCTGGTGGCGGTGGCGGCCGCGGTGACGATCCCGGTACTGCACAAAGGGAGCCAGAGCACCTCGCGCGTCGGAGTCGTCGGCGCGCTCTCCGCGCCGTTGCGCGTCACGGTCGTGGCGTCGGGCACCGGCCTCGGGACCAAGGTCGTCATCGTGGAGGAGCAGTCGCTCGCCTCGGCCACGCGCGCCCTGAAGGCCGGGCGGCTCGACCTCGTCCTGGTCGACTCCGACCGGATCGTCGTGAATCAGTCCCTCGACCCCGGTGACACCTCGACCACCGCCCTGCTGGTCCGTACCATCGCCGGCTCGGTCGCCTTGCAGGGAGGGCTCCAGTCCTCCGGCATCGCGCCGGGCCAGGCGTTGGCGCTCGCCCATCCCCGCCCCCTGCCTGTCTCGAGCCTGCAACCTCCCCGCCGCAACGACACGGCCCGGGCCACCGCGGTGTACGGGCTCATCCTCACCTACGTGCTCCTCACCCAATTCGGCACGTGGCTGCTCATGGGCGTGGTGGAGGAGAAGTCGTCGCGCGTCATCGAGGTCCTGCTGTCGACGCTGCGCACCGGCCAGCTGCTCACCGGGAAGGTCTTCGGCATCGGCCTGGTAGCCCTGCTCCAAGCCGCGCTCATCGTGGGCGTCGCCCTCGGGCTGGGCGCGGCCGAGGGCTCGAGTCTCATCCACGGCACGGCCCCGCTCGAGATCGCCAGCGCGCTGCTTTGGGTCCTCCTGGGGTACGCCTTCTACTCCTGGGTCTATGCCGCGGGCGGCTCGCTCGCGGATCGCCAGGAGCAGGTCCAGAGCCTGGCCTTCCCGCTCCAGCTGCCGATCCTCTTCGGCTACATCGTCTCGTTCACCGCACTCGGGTCTGGCCAGGCGTCCGAGCTCGTCAAGGTCCTGGCGTACCTGCCCCCCACCGCCCCTTTCGCCATGCCGGTGCTCGTCGGTCTGGGCGACGTGACCTGGTGGGGGTTCACGGCGTCGGTGCTCATCACGCTCGTCGCCACCTTCTTCATGGCGCGGCTGGCGGCCGAGGTCTACCGCCGCGCCATCCTGCACACAGGCGGGCGGGTCCACCTGCGCCAGCTCTTCGCCACCCGCTCGGTCTGAGCGGGCCGGCGCGCGGGTCACAATGAACCCGTGACCGCACCCGGCGACCGACCGTCCCCCGACGATTTCGTCCCTGTCGACGACGCGCGGCCGCAGGACGTGGTGTGGCCGGCCATGTCCTGGCCACCGGAGCCCGACACCGTGCTCGTGGGTCGGGTGGTCGAGGTCAGGCCCATCGACCCCGCCGGCGACACCGAGGCGTTGTTCGAGGCCCTCGACGATGCCAGGGTATGGGAGCACCTGCCCTTCCACCCGTCGGGCCCCGACGAATTCGCCCGGTTCATCGGCGCGCGGGCGTCGGCCGGCATGTTCCCGTGGGTGGTGCGCCTCGCCACGGAGTACCAGGGTCTGCCCGCCGGGACGGTGGTGGGGATGTCCAGCTACCTCGACGTCTCGGCGCACGACGCCCGCCTCGAGATCGGCGCCACGGCCTACCGTGCGTCGATGTGGGGGACGGCGGTCAACCCCGACACCAAGGTGCTGCTCCTGCGCTATGCCTTCGAGGAGCTCCACGTCGGTCGGGTCCAGCTCAAGACCGACGTCCGCAACGCCCGCTCACAGCGCGCCATCGCACGGCTCGGCGCCCGCTACGAAGGCACGTTGGGTCGCTATCAACGTCGGGCCGACGGGACCGTTCGTGACACCGTGTTGTTCTCGGTGCTGGCCGAGGACTGGCCCCGCGTGCGCCAAGGGCTCCTGCGCCGCCTGGCCTGAGCCCACCCTGTGCACGACCCGGGTCCGGAGGCTGTTCAGGAAGCTGTTCAGGAGGCTGTTCAGG
The DNA here is from genome assembly GCA_963764205.1 of uncultured Acidimicrobiales bacterium. Classification (GTDB taxonomy): domain Bacteria; phylum Actinomycetota; class Acidimicrobiia; order Acidimicrobiales; family UBA8190; genus Chersky-840. The sequence goes on along the minus strand of CAVXRN010000006.1, from coordinate 1,377,334 downwards.
AGTCGGCGACGGGGCCGAAGCCGACCGCCGAGATGCCCATCTCGCGCGTCGAGAAGTAGAGCTCGGATTCGATGTCCGCGAGGCCACTCTCGGCCTCGGTCCCGTCGTCGACCGGGTCACCGGTGTCGGACGCGACGGGGGTACCGGCCTGATCGACAACGCCGTCCATCGGGCCCTCCTTCCGTGAGGGGGGACCCGCCTCGGAGGGTGGGCGGGATCTCCCTTGCCCTGTCCTAGTCGACGGCGGCGCCCGGTGAAAGGACCCCGCCCCCAACTTCAGGGGCGATCAGCCTTTCTTGGCCGCGTGCCCGTGGTGCAGCAGTCCGAGGTGCGTACTGGGCAGGAGCTTCCCCAGGACACCGGTGACGAGCGAAAGGGGGATGGCCTTCACCTCCGACGACGGAGGCACCGTGATGGTGACCGGAGCGTCGTAGTCCGAGAAGTTCACGACGGCCGAGATGCCACCGCTGTGACTGGCGGCGCCGAAGGTGCCGTTCACCGTGGCCTGGACGAGCTGGTCCGACGCGTTCGCCCACAGCGTCGCGCCGATGTTCAGGCGCTTCACGTGTGCGGTGATCTGGCTGCCCGTGACCGACGTGCTGTCGACGGTCGAGGATCCGAGCGAGGTGACCTTGGCGTGGTGGGCCTGGGCGAAAGCGACGATCTCGTTGACGTCACCGAGCGCGCCGCCCACCGTCGTGAAGATGCCCGGGACGGCCGAGGTGGCGCTCGACGGCAGCGCCAAGGAGATCCACGGCGAACCGAGGAGCGTGGCGAGCGACGGCACCTGGACGTAGATGGTGCCGCCCGACAGCACGACGTTGACGACCTCGGAGCCACCCGATCCACCGGGGATGAGGTTGGCCACCGACGCAGGCAACGTCACCGACAACGAGCCGGCGTCATTGGCGAGGTCGACCTGCCCACTCCCGCTCACCGCGATCGTGCCCAGGCTCTTGGTCAGGCCGCTGACCGACGCAGTGAAGGTGAACGACGCCGATGTCACCGGGGCTGTCGCCGTCGCGGTGACCGCGACCGGCGCGCGATGGTGACGGGGCCGAGCCTTGGCCGACGCACTCGGGGCCAACGCGGTGGCTGCCCCGATCCCCAATGTGGCGACCAATCCCAACGATGCCAGCCACTGCAACCGGCGTGTCACAACACCCACCCCCACTCGTCGACGCATTCCACCCGAGTCCCCACTTCTCCTCGCGGCGGTGGGAGCAGCTTAGGCGGGACTCGGGCCTCGGGCCTGGGCAGGGTCCTGGCCCACACCGGCGGCACCACCGGAGGGGAGCTGCCCTCCCGATCAGGGCTTTTCGGCTCAGCGCCCCTCGGATTAGGGCCTTTCGGCCCGTTCGGGAGCCCGACCCCCGGGCATACGGTGGGTGAAGCAATGGCTGCGACGCGCAGTATCGATGTCACTGGCCCTGACGAATCGGGTGAGTTCATCGCCACACTGCCCAATGGGGATGTCCGGCGGATCACGACGGGGGCGGAACTCGACACCCTCATGCAGGAGTGGGCCGTGCTGGTGAAGAAAGGCGATTTCAACCGGTTGCGGCGGCGAACCGAGCCGGGCTGAGAAGGAGCGAGCCGGCAAGCGGGAGCGTCGGCGGGGTCTGGGCCGATGACAGGTGTCCCCTGCGCCCCCTGGTGTGTCACCCGTAACCACGACGGGCGACGCCGGGGACAATACAAGAACCTGTGTCAGTTGCGCGGCATTTCCACGGAGTACTTCTTTCTGTCGCGCAGCGTGACGGTGTCCCCGCCCGTTTGCGTGATCAAGAAGTTCCGCTGGGCCTGTGAATCGTTCGGTTCTAACCAGGACCCCGCGTGTGCGCCGAGCAGATGTCGCGGTCGTGATGGTCGACCGTCCAACCCTCACGCATGGCGCGATCGCGAATCGTGTCGTGGGGAGGCGCGGCGAATCTCTCGGCCGGACTGAGCAGGCCCAGAGCATTCCAGCATCCGTTGGAGTCACACAGGATCGCACGTTCTCGTATGACCACCGTCGCACGTTACGAGGGGGACGATCGACCACGAAAGAGTCTTTCGGCCCATCCCCGTTGCATTCCCCGCGCCTACGGTTGCTCCCGGGTGGGTTCCGGAGCGGCGCCGTCTCGTCGTCCCCGGGGGGCCTTTGGGGTCACCCATGGGGCAGCGGCGGTGGTGCAGGGAGTCAGCCCCAGGTCCCTGCGCCCCCGTCGCCCAAGGGTCCGCTCACCTGGTGGCGAGCAGTGCCCTCTCGAGCTCGCACAGCTCCTGATACTGCAGTCCCTCGTGCTCGCTGAACGCGGCCAGGGCTCGGGCAGAAGCCAGGTGGTCCAACTGATGCTGGACGGAGGTCAGGGCGCGTCGATCGGTCATGGTCACCACATCGGCGCACCGGTGTCCACGAAGCAGGGCCGAAAGACCCGTTGCACGAGGCCTACGTCGGGGTGAGCACTCGGCCCGGGTTCGCCTCGAAAGGTTGAGCAGATCGCCTTGGGCCAGATCGACATTCCAGTAGCACGTGAGCGCCTCGAGGTCCTCCCAGCACAGGACATGGCGCACCTCTCGCCGCGCCCCCGTTTTGCGAGATCAGCATCGGCGTGACGCAAGGGACGTTGCTCGTCCCGAGGACGGGTCGCGGCCTCGCGCGGGCCCTCCTTGGAGGGGTGGCGGGGCGGAGGAGTCCGGGAAGTGTGGTGCCACGATCCCCACGCCCCGCCGATCCCCTCTGGACGGCTCCCAGTGCGGGGGGACGATTCGAGGAGCCGCCCGGCACCACGATAACGGCCCTGTGGAAAAGTCCGGCCGCGCGGCCAGGGCACGGCAGCGAACTTCGGTCGACACGGAGACGGTGACCGGACAGGGGGCTGTGTGCCCGCCCTCCAAGGGGGTAGGCATTGGGTGGGTGCGGGGTTGAGACAACCTCCCGCACCCACCCGCAGGCCTCCCGCAGAGAAGCACCTGGGTGCCTCATCTGCGGCTGTGAGGGACATGGCGGGTGCCCCTGCCCGGAGCGTAGTTGCGCCAACAAGAGATCGGTCATCGGGTCGTCGTATTGCAGGGCACGCGGCCCCGGGTAGGGGGGACTAGTCACTTGACAAACCTTGGGCACGGGCTACCCTGGCGCCGGTGTCGGGAGGCCGCCAGAGACGACGACTCAGGATTCGCGGCCAGGAGGCCCCAGCGAGACGGCTGGACCTACAGGAGACGGCCTGGCGACGCGGGTGGGCAGACGCCAGGCAGTGGGCGACCACGGTCTGGGGCGCACTTGCCATGGCGGGGGGGTTGGGACTGGCAGCGGCCTGGGTGGGGTGGCTTGTTTCACACCACGGCCACCCAGCCGGAGGCGTCCGTCCGCACCGTTTCCCCTCTACACAGCTACCTGTAGCGATTCAAGTGGTGGTTCCCGTTCTGGCGGCACTCACTGGGGCATGGCTGGTCTTCGTAATTGTGGGGTTGATCAAGACGGCCCACGCTCCCGTAGCGCAACGCAACGAGGCCCGAGACCGTTTGGGGACGGTCCGCTTCGCTGTAAATCGTCCGTCAATCGTTCCACAAAGTCTTCGGGTTCAGGGAGGTCCCAACATCTTCTATGCGGTCTGTGCCGTAAGGAACAGTGGGCCATCGGGCGAATTCGAAGTCACGATCGATTCCATCGAAGACGCGTCACCGCCTTTGGGCGATCCCTTCGTGCATTTACTTTGGTGGGATCGACGAGAGGTAGTTGTCGAAGAGATCCCTTCAACAGGAGTGCGACCCATTGCCTTTGTCGCTATCCAACGACCGACGACGGGTGGGCTTTTCCAGGTTCACTCCCTATCCCCCGTGGGAGTGTTGCGAGACCCGCCCAGCGTCGCCGATACGAATTTCTTGACGGTTTGGTTCCGGGTCTCTCTCAGGAATCAGCCCTTGATTAGCTATGTTCGGCGCATCGGAGTCCGCGTCGAATGGCCAGCCAAGACCGACAAGCCGATCCTAAATTTCGCTCCCGACCCTCCGGATGTTGAGATCCGCAGGAGCGACCCGTCTTTTGAGGACCTGCTGGATTTCGACCCTCAACCTTGATCCCGCTTCGTCACTAATCGTCCTCCCGGTACTCCCACCGGACGATGTGATCCTTGTCTGGCTCTGAGGGCACCTGGACAAACCCCCAGTGTGCAGCAAGGCCCCTGGCCACCTCGCGGCTACCGGCAGAAACCTGCTCGGTCCCGTCCGCGAGAATGAGTTCGTACTGGGTCTTTCTGTTCTGGTGAGAGGTAATGGCAACAAAATCACCACTGTCGGGGTGCTTCGGCATCCCTACTCGTCCTCGTCAGGCTCTCGTAGATCAACGTTGAGCAAGACCCGCAAGGCATCCTCTGGCTCTAGGTCAGTGTTCACCCGGCCCTCGTCGTCCTCTGGGTCCATCGTTTCGGACACGGCTTATTTCTTCCCGAGGGGTCGCTTAGACCGATTCGTGCTGCTCTTCAGTCTCTTCTTCTGGTGCCAAATCGCGATCGAAAGCTTCGCTTGGCCTGGTCGTCTTGACCGTTGCCCGCGTTGGGTTTTCATTGTCGTATCGCTTGATCTTGTATTTCTTCGCCATTTCATCACCTAGCCCGCTACAAATGGTACCGACTGTTGATGCATACCGTCGATCAGAAGCTCAAAGCTATATCGACCAGCTTTAGGAAGCAGCAGGTCATACATGGGGACGGGAATCGACACAGCTAGTTCCTCGCCAGGCATCGCTTGGTCTGCCTCGGTAACACCGAATCCAATAGTGGCTTGTGCAACCGACTGCCCGTCCTCTGCCATTAGGACCATCCGCAGTTCATGCTCTCGGTCGGCTTCCGTAGGGTGAAGCATGATCCTCAGGGCGAGAGCCATCCCCAAAGGTGCCGGGTAGGACTCCCTCTCGGCCCGAGCAATGCCAGCTCCGAGAATATGGAGCAAACCTTCACGGGCCGTTGCCGCGTCACACAGGAGAGCGCAATCGATTCTCACCGCATTTTGATCGCGCTACGAGGCTTGCTGATGTGCACCGATAGGCGCCGTCAAGTTGAGCCACCAACCCGTACGGACCTTGTGCTGGGCTCGTTGAGCCATCCTTATCACCCGCACTTGGGGCCGCTGGACAACGTAGGCCGTGACCGGTCGCCTGGCGATATTGGCTGGGGTGGCGTTGCCGAGCTTGGCTAGCAAGTCATCCTTGGTCAACTCCAGAGCTTCCTGAAGTTCCTTGTCCATCAGTCGAGCCTCCACGCGGTCAGACATTCCCACGTTCCATCGGTCCTATCAAGCGGACGCAAGTAGGAAATGAGCTGGCGCCCGTTTGCGGGCGTCCCTCGCATGACCAATCTGCGTCCATATTCCGGATGGTCCTCCCAGTCAGCCGAGTCATGTGCCCCACAGCTAACAGCCTGCCGTACTTCCCGTGGGGTCAGGCCGTCGTGTTTCTCTCGCAGCTTCATCACGACAAGAGGGTCGAAGTAAATAAACCCGACCCACTCCTGCTCCACTGATGTCGAGGCTACCCGACCTCTTTGATAAGGCCTCCATCAAAAGGTAAGCCTACCAGGGTATTCGCGCCTTCCGCGCGATGTTCCGCGCCCTTAGCGCGAATCGCTAGGGTGTCGCTTATCAAGGTGACAGGTCAGGAACCGCCCTTGGTCCGCTTGTAGCTCAGCCTCCGCCCCGCCACCTGGCCCATGAGCCGTGCCATGCGGGCCTCGTCGGTCTTCTTGCAGGTCGAGTATCGGAAATCGAATTCCGCCAGGTAGCGGGGAAGGTGCTCCCGAGAAATGTGGTGGTGGGTTCCGTCGATGCTCCGCTTGAGCTGACTGAAGTAGTTCTCGGCCAAGTTGGTGCTGGCGCCAGTCCTGTAATCGACGTACTCGTCGGCAGAATGATTGACGGTGTTGTGAGCGATGAACTCTCGGCCCAGACCCTCGTACCACGCGCCCTCGTCCGTCCAGAGTTCGCTGCCTGCCATGTCGATCTGCTCCGACATCACCTTGCGAAGGTTGGTGCCGTCGACATTCGCCACGACGGCTGAGCGAACCTCGCCCGTCTCGGCATTGATGAGCGAGACGACGGGCGTCTTCTCTGTGGCGCTTTTCAGGCCGCCAGGAGCGTTGCGACGGTCGGTCAACCTCTCGCGGGTTTGCTTGTTCATGCGCGAGACCTTGCCACCGATGAACGTTTCGTCAGCCACGATGGTGCCTCGCATCGAATCTGGAGCGCCGACCTTCATGCCTTCACGGAGCCTGTGGGCCATGAACCAGGCCGTCTTGTTGCCGACCTTGTATTTGCGCTGGATCTCGGCAGCGGAGATCCCGTTCTTGTTGGCGCACATCTCATAGGTGACCATGAGCCAGGTCTTGAGGGGCACCTTGGAGCCGTGGAACACGGTCCCGGTCAGCACTGAGAACTGGCGCTTGCACTCCGCACAGCGCCACACACGGCGGGCTGAGAGCGACCCGGTGCGGGTCTTGCGAGTTTCCCCATCCGCTCCCTTGGGCGTCAGGAACCAGTGCTTCTCGTCGTTGCCACAGTGGGGGCACACGGGGCCTTCAGGCCACCGGAGATCCTCCATGTAGCGGTAGGCGTCTGCCTCGGTTTCGATGCTCGCGATCTCAAGGAATCCGCCTGGTGACTGGGCCTTTGCCATATCTGAATTATGACAAACCTTGGAAGGTTTGTCAAGTGACTAGTCCCCCGGGTAGGGTGTCGTTAACGTGAACGTCAAGCAACGAGCCCAGAGCCCGGTCGGTGACCGCTACAAGTGGATCGCGCTGACCAACACGACGTTGGGCATCCTCATGGCCACGATCGACGGCTCGATCATGCTCATCTCGCTGCCCGACATCTTCCGGGGCATCCGGCTCGATCCGCTGCTGCCCGGCAACAGCTTCTACCTGTTGTGGATGATCCTGAGCTTTCTGGTGGTGACCAGCGTCCTGGTGGTCAGCCTGGGACGGCTCGGCGACATCTACGGGCGGGTCCGGATGTACAACCTCGGTTTCGGCATCTTCACCTTCTTCTCCCTGTTGCTGACGATCACGTGGCTGTCGGGGCCCGCGGCGGGATTGTGGCTGATCGTCATACGAGTCTTCCAAGGGGTCGGTGCCGCCTTCTTGGTGGCCAACTCGTCGGCCATCCTCACCGACGCCTTCCCCGAGAACCAACGGGGCATGGCGCTCGGCATCAACCAGGCCGCGGCGATCAGTGGCACCTTCATCGGACTGGTCCTCGGCGGGATACTGGCGCCGATCAATTGGCGGCTGATCTTCTTGGTGTCGGTGCCCATCGGCCTGTTCGGCACGGTGTGGGGCTACCTGCAGCTGCGTGAGGTGAGCCGGCCTCGCCGCGCCCACATCGACTGGCCCGGCAACCTCACTTTCGCCCTCGGCCTCATCTCGATCATGATCGGCATCACCTACGGCATCGAGCCGCACGGGGGCCACACCATGGGCTGGACCTCGCCGGCGGTGGTGGCCGAGCTGTTGATCGGGGTTGGCCTGCTGATCGCCTTCGCCATCATCGAGACGCGCGTGCCCGACCCGATGTTCCGGCTCCCGCTCTTCCGCATCCGTGCCTTCACCGCCGGGGTGCTGGCCAGCTTCCTCGCCGCCATCGGGCGCGGTGGACTCATGTTCATGCTCATCATCTGGCTGCAAGGGATATGGCTCCCCCTGCACGGCTTCGACTTCGCCCGCACACCGTTGTGGGCGGGGATCGCCATGCTGCCGCTCACCACCGGGTTCCTGATCGCGGGGCCGCTGTCGGGCATACTCTCGGACCGCTACGGGGCGCGCCCGTTCGCCACGGGCGGCATGATCGGGTGCGCAGCGTCGTTCGTGGCGCTCGAGCTCCTCCCCGTCGATTTCTCCTACTGGGTCTTCGGGCTGATCCTGTTGATACTCGGGCTCACCATGGGTGCGTTCGGCTCGCCCAACCGGGTCGGCGTCATGAACAGCCTCCCGCCGCAGCACCGCGGGGCGGGGTCGGGGATGAACTCCACCTTCCAGAATTCCGCCCAGGTCCTGTCCATCGGGATCTTCTTCACGCTGATGATCGTGGGACTGTCGGCTTCGCTCCCCGCCGCGATGTACCACGGCCTCGTGGCCCAGGGCGTGCCGAGTGACGTCGCCGACAACGTGGCGCACCTCCCCCCGGTGTCGACGCTCTTCGCCGCCTTCTTGGGGTACAACCCCATGCAGCACCTGCTGGGCAGCTCCGTGCTGGCGCAGCTCCCCGCCGGACACCGCGCCGTCATCACCGGTCGCAGCTTCTTCCCCAACCTCATCGCCGCGCCCTTCCGACAGGGGCTGCACGCGGCATTCGACTTCGCCATCGCGGCGTGCCTCGTGGCGGCGGCGGCGTCATGGTTGCGGGGCGGGAAGTACGTCTACACCGAGCCCGAGACACCCGCGGTGTCGGCCCAGGTCGTGGACGACGATCGGGAGTCCGTGGTCCCCGTGCCTATCCTGCAGACCGAGGCCACACGATGAGCACGCTGCGCATCGGCGAGGTGGCGCGACTGTGCGGCGTGACGACCCGCACCCTGCGCTATTGGGAGGAGATCGGCCTGCTGGCGCCGAGCGAGCAGCGCCACGGCAGCGAGCGCGTCTACGCCGGGTCCGAGGTGGAGCGGGCTCAGCGCATCCGAGAGCTCCAGGCCCACATGGGCTTCTCACTGGCCGAGATCCGCGTGGTGCTCGAGACCGAGGACGTCCTCGACAAGCTCCGCACCGCCTACAAAGCGAACGCCCGCCCCGAGCTGCAACGCGACCTCCTCGGCAATGCCATCGCGGCCAACGATGACCTCGTGGCCCGCCTCGACGAGACGCTCCTGCGCGTCAACGCGTTCCGGGACGAGCGTGTGGCCAAGGCGAAACGGATGCGCGACCGTGCCGCAGAGCTCGACCACGAGATCGAGCACGCCACCAGTCAACGTCGATGACCGGCAATCGCTAGCCTGGACGACCGAGCCTCCATGACCGCAACCATCGTCGACGCCCAATCGGAGCTGCACGCCAGCGACGGGATCGTCCGCACTATCGACCTCACGAAGGTCTACGCCGGCACCGACTTCCGTGCCGTCGACGAGCTCACCCTTTCGGTCGGCGTCGGAGAGATCTTCGGGCTCCTCGGTCCCAACGGTGCCGGCAAGACGACCACGGCGGGGATCCTCACCACTCGGGTCATCCCCACGTCGGGCCAGGCGCTCATCGGGGACATCGACGTGGTCGCTCATCCTGCGCTGGCCAAGCAGTTGGTCGGAGTGGTGTCACAAACCAACACCCTCGACCGGCAACTCAACGTGTGGGAGAACCTGTACTTCCACGGTCGACTGTTCGGCATCGGCGCGGCGGAGTCGCGCCGGACCTCCGACGAGCTCCTGGAGAGGTTCCAGCTGTCGAAGTGGGCCAAGGCGTCGGTCTACGCGCTGTCGGGAGGCATGGCCCAGCGACTCATGGTGGCACGGTGCATCTTCCACAAGCCCGCGGTGCTGTTCATGGACGAGCCCACGGCGGGACTCGACCCGCAGAGCCGTCTCGTGCTGTGGGACATCCTGCGGGAGCTGAACGCCGATGGGCAGACCATCGTGCTGACCACGCACTACATGGAGGAAGCCGACCAGCTCTGTGGCCGGGTGGCCATCATGGACCACGGCAAGATCCTGGCGCTCGACACTCCCGCTCGCCTTAAGGAAGGCGTGGGCGCCGACACCGTGGTCACGGTCAAGGCGTCGGGCGACCAGCAACGTCTGGCCGAGGTGCTCCAAGGCGAGATCGTCGAGATCAGCCGCGTCCGACCCACCGACGCCGGTCTCGAGTTGCACGTGCGGGGCAGGAACCGGCTCCTCCCTCGGCTCGTGGCCGCAGCCGAGAGCGGCGGTTTCGAGGTCGCCGACCTGTCGGTGGCCGAGCCCACGCTCGAGACCGTGTTCATCAACCTCACCGGCAGGGAGCTGCGCGACTGATGACGACGACCATGCCCAGACCTGCGGGCCACTCCCCCATCACCACGAAGCCGACCCGTTCGGCCGCGTCGGCCAGCCGCACCGCGCTGCGGGCCCTGATCCTGCGCGACTTGGTGGTGTTGTGGAAGCACAAGATCGAGTTCGTCATCCGCGTGGTCGTGCAACCGTTTCTTTTGTGCTTCGTGTTCCTCTATGTGTTCCCCAAGATCGGACAGGCCGTCGGGGGTGGTAGTGGCCAGGGATCCAGCGCGGCGTCGTCGGCGTTCGCCACGGTGCTCGTCCCGGGAGTGGTGGGAATCTCGATCATGTTCCAGGGCGTCCAGGCCGTGGCCCTGCAGATGTCCCAGGAATTCGGGTTCACCCGCGAGATCGAGGACCGGGTCCAGGCGCCGTGTCCCATCTGGTTGGTGGCGATGGCGAAGGTCCTGTCGGGGGCGATGCAAGGCGTGATCTCCGCCGCCATCGTCCTCCCCATCGCATCGGTGGTGCACGCCGCGGGCGTCGAGGCGCAGATCAACCTGCACTGGTGGATCATCTTGACGTTGGTCCCGATCTCGTGTGTGACCATGGCCGCGCTCGGCCTCGTGCTCGGTACCAGTTTCGAGCCCCGCAACATCGGACTGATGTTCGGCTTCGTCGTCCTGCCCATCACCTTCCTCGGTGGCACCTACTACCAGTGGACCCGCCTCGTCCCCGTGAAGGCGGGGAGCTGGCACTGGCTGCAGACGATCGTGCTCATCAACCCGCTCATCTACGTGAACGAGGGGATGCGAGCCGCGTTCACCAACGCCGAGCACATGCACCTCTACGTCATCTACCCCGTGCTGATCGGGTTCTGCACCGTGTTCCTCTGGATCGGCCTCCGTAACTTCCGCCGCCGCGTCCTCGCCTGAGTCCCTGGTCGTGCGCGTGTTCGCTCCCACTCGCCGGCGGGTGGGAGCGGCGGGCGTGGTCGCCGGGCTGACGCTCCTCGTCTCGGCGTGCGGACCGGGGACGCCGAACCCGACCACCTACCCGAACACCCCCACCACGGCTGTGCCGATGGCGGCTCCCGGCGCGCCCTACACGTGTCGCCCCGGTCCCAACGAGGCCGTCCAGGGCACGTTCGCCGACGCCTCGGCCATCGGCTGGGAGGGCAACGGTGAGGGGGTCGTGGCCTGTCTGGGCGGCAGCTTCTACGTGCAAGGCGACGTGAACAGGACCTACGGCTTCGGTGTCTACGACGACAGCGCCACGACGTGGACCAACCTCGACGGCTACCTGCCCGCCTTGGTGACGGCGTTTCACCGTGCCGGGACCGATGTGTCGATCACCAACTTCGGAGACGAGGTGATGATCGGCGGCCGCGCCTACGTGGCGGTCTACAGCCGGGTCTCGGTCCACAATCCGACCACCCGGGCGTTGCGCGTCGACCCCCGACCGTCGGCCGGGCTCGTGGCACTCGACACCGCACCCCTCGAGGTCGGGGCGCACACGACGGTCGACCACGACTACGTCGTCGCCGTCGACCGCTTCGGCCAGCCCTACCCCTGGCCGTCGGGTACGTCGCTCGCCCACGCCGGCGGCTTCGACCAGCACCTGGCCCACATGCGGGCGTTCTGGAACGCGCAGCTGGCGACGATCACCCAGCTCCGACTCCCCGACGACCGGCTGGTCGACGCGTACCGCAGCGGTTTCATCTACACCCAGATCGCCCGAAGCGCGAACCACCTCAACACGGGCGTGAACAACTACCAGTCCGAGTACAGCCACGACGTGGTGGGGATCCTCGCCAACCTCTTCACCCAGGGGGACTTCGCCGATGCCCACGCCCTGCTGCTCGACGCCCGCAGCGTGGTGGGGTCGCAGCTGCAGTACGAGGACGGCTTGTGGACCTACGCCTGGCCCTGGGCCGTGTACCTGCTCAAGACCGGCGACATCGGTTTCGTCCGGGCCAACTTCTCGACCGAGGGGCCCACCGGGGCCACCGAGCCGAGCATCGAGGACGCCGCCCACCGCATCGCGGCGGACCGCACGGGCCCGGGCGGGATCATGCGGGAGACCGACGACATCGACACCGACGGGCTGTGGACCATCGACGACTACGAGGCCCTCATGGGACTGGTCGCCTATCGCTACCTGGCCCAGAGCCTGGGGGACACACCGGAGGTGACGTGGGCCACGCAGCAGTACGACAGCCTGCTGGGCGCGACCAATACCACCCTCGACGCCACCATCGGCAAGTACCACCTCGGTTACCTGCCGTGCTCCATGGTGGAGCCCAACTCGGCCAACCGGTGCGCCAACCCCGAGGACGCCAACTGGGCCGCGCCGATGCTCTTCGGGCGGTGGGCCTGGGACGGCGCGCTGTTCGGCGCCGCGCTGTCGGGGCCGGGCATCGACCTCATCGACGCCACCTACGCGTACGGCTTCGACCGCCTGGCGGGCAAGCTCCCCGCCGACACCGTCGGCGGCTACCCCGTCGCCTACTACTACTCGTCGGGGTACAACGCCGGCTACGGCAGCTGGGGGTTGGCGAGCCGCAACCACCGGGACCAGGGCATCCTGGGCTACGAGTTCATGATCGACCACACCCAGAGCGGGCCTTATGCGTGGTGGGAATCAGCCAACGCCCCCGAGCCGGGCGTGCCATGGGTCGGCAGCCACCCCGGCGGCGGCCAAGGGTCGTCGCCCCATGCCTGGGGCATCGCCAACGCCAACAAGGTGCTCCTGGACTCGCTCGCGGCCCAGCGGTCCGACGGTTCGCTCATCGTGGGCCGAGGCGTGCCCGACGCATGGGTGCGCAACGGCCAGAGCATGGCGGCGTCGAACTTCCCCACGACCGACGGGCAGCGGATCGACTTCACCGTCTCGGTCCACGGGACCGCGGTCACGCTGGCGCTCGACGGGGACCTTCCCTCGGGCCCGGTCCTGTTCGAGCTCCCCGCCTTCGTGGGCAACATCGCGGCGACGAGCGCGGGCACCGTCGACGACCAGTCCGGCACCGTCACGCTGGCGCCCTCCGTCACGACGGTCACCGTGACCTTGGCGCACCCGGTGTGACGTCGGCGTCGGCGTGGGCGTCGGCGTCGGCGTGGGCGTCCCCCGTCAGCCCGAGCCGGCTGGTTCAGCCCTGGCGGGCGGAGCGATCGTGCCGCTTGCGCCCCGGATCACTCCGGCGCGGGGCCCAGCTCCAGCGGCGCAGGGAGATGAGGATCCCGCCCACCGCCCAGAAGGCCATGACGCGGATGTCGGCCCACGACCACGCCTGGCTGGCGCTGTGGGCGAGGAACGGGGCGACCGTGGCGTTGATCATGTGCCGGACCGGGAAGTACCTGGAGAACTGGGCCAGGCCGGAGTCGTTCTTGATCGGGTAGTAGAGCCCCGACAGGAACAGCAAGATGAAGAAGATGATGCTGACCACCGGCCCCGCCGCTTCTTGATTGGGGATGACCGTGCTCAGCGCGATCCCCAACGCGGTGAAACAGATCGCCCCGACGACGAGCGCCACCACCAAGGCCCCGACGTAGTGGGGGAACGGCACGTGATACGCGAACCTCCCGATCAGGACCATGATGATCACCTGCACGAACGAGATGATCATGGCGTTGACGAAGATCGCCGCCAGCATGACCCAGGTGGGCAGTGGTGACAGGCGGACGCGCTTCAACAGTCCCATCTCGCGCCGCACCACGATCGAGATCGTGAGCATGTTGAAGCACGCCGCCATGACCCCGTAGGCGGAGAACGCCGGCACGTAGTACTCGACCACCCGGATGTTCCCCAAGAAGCGGATCCGCGTGTCCCCGGCGGTGGCCGCCAACAGGACGAGGAAGACGACGGAGAAACCGATGGTGAACACCGCTGCCACCGGGTTGAGCCAGAAGCCCAGCTGCTCGTAGCGGACCTGGCGCCCCACCAGCCGGAGGTCGGCCACACCTCGAACCGTCCGGGTGTCGTCGGTGATGGCGGTCATCGGCCCTGTCCCCCGGCCCCGGCCGCATCGGGCTCGTACCCGGTGAGACGGAGGTAGACGTCCTCGAGCGTGAGACGTTCGACGGTGAGGCCGATCAGGTCGACGTCGTTGCTCAGGGCCCACGTCGTGAGGTGGGCCAGGACCTCGATCTCCTTGTCGGTCCTGATCTCGATCGCCCCGTTCTCGGCCACCGAAGCCGGGACGGGAAGCTCGGTGACGAGGGTCCCGGGGGGGAGCCGGAAGCGGATCGTGGTGTCGCCCACGTCGCGACCACCCAGTGACGCGGGGGTCCCTTCGGCGATGATCCGTCCGCCGTTGATCACCGCCAGCCGATCGGCCAGTGCCTCGGCCTCGTCCATGTAGTGGGTGGTGAGGATCACCGTCGTGCCTCCACCGGTCATCGAGCGGACGAGGTCCCACGCGCCGCGCCGAGCCGTGGGGTCGAACCCCGTGGTGGGCTCGTCCAGCACCAGCAGCGCCGGGTTGCCGATGATGCCCAAGCCGAGGTCGAGGCGGCGTTGCTGGCCCCCGGAGAGCTTCTTCACCCGTTCGTTGGCCTTGGACTCGAGACCGACGAGCTCGAGGACCTCGTCCACGGGACGGGGACGGGGGTAGTAGCCGGCGTTGCGGGTGAGCGCCTGGCGGACCGACAGGAACGGCTCGACCGCGAGCTCCTGGAGGACGACGCCGAGGTGCTCGCGCAGTTGTCGGCTGGTGGCAGGATCGGCGGGGTCGTAGCCGAGCACGTCGACGTGGCCGCTGTCGCGCCGACGGAATCCCTCGAGGATCTCGATCGTGGTGGTCTTGCCGGCGCCGTTCGGGCCCAGCAGGGCGAAGACTTCTCCGTGTTCGACCTCGAAGGCCACGTCGTGCACCGCGTCGATGTCGCCGTACCGCTTGCGCAGGTGCTCCACCGAGACGGCCGCCACTCGCCAACGCTACCGTGCCCCGACCCGACCCACCGGTCCCTCGGGTCGGTTCGCCCTCCGGCCAATAGCATCGGGCCGTCGCCGGGAGACGATCGGCGCGACCACAGGGATGGTGCTCGTGAACACGTTCCTCACCGAAGTCAGAGAGACGATTCTTCCAAGTCGAAGCAAACCGTTCGGCCCCTTGCCACCCCTGTTGCTGGCACTCACCGTCGTCAGCGGTCTCGTCGACTCCTTCAGCTATCTGGTGCTGGGCCATGTCTTCGTGGCCAACATGACCGGAAACGTCGTCTTCCTCGCGTTCGCCCTCGTGGGGGCGAAGGGGTTCTCGATACCCGCCTCGATCGCAGCACTGTGTTCGTTCGGCCTCGGGGCGGTGATCGGAGGGCGAGTGTCGTTCAACATGGCTCGGCACCGGGCCCGGCTGTTGAGCACGTGCACGATGATCCAGGCCTTCTTCGTCGCCATCGCGGTCGTCCTGGCCGCGGTGAGCAGCACGCCGGTCACCGCCGGGTTCCGATACGGCTTGATCGTGGTGCTCGGGATCTCCATGGGGATCCAGAACTCAGCAGCCCGGAAATTGGCGGTGCCCGACCTCACCACCACGGTGCTCACGATGACGATCACCGGCATCTCCGCCGACGGGCCCATCGCGGGGAAGGCCGGTGCCAAGGCCGGGCGTCGCGGTCTGACGGTGGTCGCCATGTTCTTGGGCGCCCTCATCGGTGCGGCGTGCATCGTGCATACGCACGTCGTCTATCCGCTCGTCATCACCCTCATCGTCGCCGCAGGTGTGAGTGTGACCACTCGGGTGCTGGGCGCCGGCAATCCCGAGTGGGTGCTCGTCGAGCACTGACGGGAGTGCGGGCGTCGTGGCGCCCCGCCCCGTTCAGGTGGGGGCGGGCGTGACGGGCCGGTGGGCCCGGGGCCGGGTGATCTCGAAGAACCCGGGCTCCGCCGCGACCACCTGGACGGCGTCCCACAACCGGAGCGCGGCGTCGCCGGTGGGGGCCGGTGCCATCACCGGGCCCTTGAAACCGTAGGGCGGATCTGCCCGGACGACGATGGTGGGCGTCTGGGTCTTGGGACCACCGAAGGCGTAGGCCACCTCCATGGCCTCGAGGATGGGCGCGTCCCACTCGTCGTCGTCGGCGGCGCCCACCAGATCACGTCCGAGCCCACTCGCCGCCACGCACTCGGACAGCAGCGCATCGGCGTCGACCGGACCGTCGAAGAAGCGACGGCCCCATTCGGTGTAGAGCGCGTCGACGGCTTCCTCGCCGGCGCGGGCCCGCGCCGCCTCGAAGATGCGCAGCATCCGGTGCGAGACGGCGTGGCCGGCGAGCGCAGCCTGGCGCAGATGCTCGGGCACCGTCGGCGCCACCCCGTACTCGTCACGGATCTCGAGGCAGTACGAACGCCAGGTCACGGTCAGCGCACGTTTCGGCGCCACCTCGATGACCCACCGCGCCGTGATCCAGGCCCACGGGCAACTGGGGTCCACGAACACCTCGACATCGGGCACACTGCCAGGATAGACGTGAGTTGGTGTGCTGGCTGCCACTTCGGGCCGGAGGAGGACCGGGGCCGGTGGATGTGAAAGCGGTGATCTTCGACTACTTCGGCACCCTGACCGTGAGCGCGTCCGCCGCGGCTCGACGAGCCGGCGTCGATCGCGTTGCCGCCGAGCTCGAGATCCCGTCGGACGTGCTGTTCGACACGATCTCGTCGACGTTCGACGAGCGGGCCACGGGCCGATGCGGGGACATGCTCGCCACCATGGCGTGGCTCGCCCACCGCTGCGGCTACGAGCCTTCCGAGGCACAGCTCCGGGCGGCCTGTTCGAAGCGGATGGAGATCGAGAGACGCTACGCGTCGACGGTGCGCCACGACGCCGCGCGAACACTCGAGTCCCTGCGCCTCCGAGGCCTACGGATCGGCGTGATCAGCGACTGCACCCACGAGCTCGCCGAATTGTGGGACACGCTGCCGCTCGCCTCGTTGGTCGACGCCGCCGTCTTCTCGGTGGTCGCCGGACGGCGCAAGCCTCACGCCTCGCTCTACCGATCAATGTGCCAGGGGCTCGGTGTGGCGCCCTCTGAGGCGATCTACGTGGGCGACGGCGGGAGCAACGAGCTCACGGGGGCGACCGCCGTGGGGATCCGTGCCATCCGGCTGGTGGCCCCGGACAGTGCCGACGCGCTCGTCTACGACGCCGAAGCGGACGGGTGGGGCCCGCTCATCGAGAGCCTCGAGGAACTGACGTCAGGAACGCTCGCTCTCGGACAATGGGTGAGGTGGCCGTGAGCAGCGACGTAGTCTGTCGGAACGGGCCCATGTCCATCGGAAGCGGGTCAGACCGAGGAGAACGCATGGCTTCGAAGTTGAAGGCCCGGGACGTACCGGGCCGTGTGAGCGCCGGGGCGTACATCTTGCACGCCGGCCTGCAGAAATGGGACGCGGACGAAGGGCGGGCCACCGCCGTCCATGGCATGGCCGCTGGAGCTTTTCCCGTCTTGCGAGACATCCCCCCGGAGCGGTTCGTGCGGATGCTCGCCCTGGGAGAGATCGGCACCGGGGTGGCCTTGCTCACGCCGTTCGTGTCCACCGCCACGGCCGGTGCCGCGCTCACCGCCTTCTCCGGGGCCCTGCTGGCGATGTACTGGCGAACACCCGCCCTGCGCGAACCGGGGAGCATCTGGCCCAGCGCAGCGGGGACCGCGGTCAGCAAGGACATATGGATGTTCGGGATCGGGCTGGGGTTCCTGGTCGACGCGGCGGGGCGCCGGGGCCGCCGAGGTTCCCGGTCGCCCGTCCCGGCGTAGAGGGGCCCGCCGGAGCAGGCGGGCGGGAACAGTCCTCGGGGTCGGGGTGTTGCAAGCAGGGTGAGAGACGCGGAGACCTTCGCCGACTTCTGGTTCGACCCCTTGTGCCCGTGGGCGTGGATCACCTCGCGATGGATGCTCGAGGTGGAGCAGGTCAGGCCGGTGACGACGCGTTGGCACATGATGTCCCTGGCCTACCTCAACCTGGTCCAGCACGAGGGCGAAGGGTTGACCGACGAGTACCGGCAACGCATGGAGCAGGCCTGGGGCCCGATCCGGATTTGTGCCGCGGCTGCGGCGGAGCGTGGGGACGACATCCTGCTTCCCATCTACACGGCCATCGGCACCCGCTTTCACAACGAGCAGCAACGCGACGCCGAGGCACTGGCTGATGCGGTGGCCGAGCTGGGCCTGCCCCCGTCGCTGCTCGAGGCCGCCACCAGCACCGCATTCGACGACGTCATCCGGGCGTCACATCAACGTGGCATGGACCTCGTCGGCCTCGACGTCGGCACCCCCATCATCAGCGTCGAGGGCAGCGCCTTCTTCGGTCCCGTCGTGACGCCGATTCCGCGAGGCGAGGCGGCGGGGAAGCTGTGGGACGGCGTCATGGCGGTCACGGGAACCGACGGGTTCTTCGAGCTCAAGCGAACGCGAGATCGCAAGCCGAGCTTCGACTGATCGTTTTCCGGTGGCGAGCGCGGACACCTAGGAGGGCGTCGTGGGCGTGGGCGTGGTCGTGATGGTGGCACCGGGCGGCAGCTGGAACAGCGACGCCGGGGGCGTGGCCGAGTAGCTTTTGATCTCGAAGCTCGTGGAGTCCGAAGCAACCTGGACGTACCCGAGGATGCCCTGGGCGGTACTGCAGATCGTGCTCGTGCCGATGACACCCGAGGCGTTGAAGTCGACGCATTGCATGGCGAACCCGTTGACCGTCTTCGTCGACGAGGTGACCTTGTCGCCGGCGAGGCCCGCTGCGATCGAGAAGTCCTTCAGGAACGCAGTCCAGTGCGACGGGGTGTACAAGTCGAAGATCTGGTTCTGAGCGGCGGCATCGGCGGCCCCGAGCTTCTCGCACGTCGGTGCCGGTCCGGAATGCGAAGAACACGAGTACTCGCCCATCGAGTTCACGATGATGTCGGCGTTGGGGCTGCTCGCACCCGACGGAGTGTCTTGGAACGCCAGGCCCTTCGGCGGCTGGACCGCGTAGACGATCGTCGCGGGCGAGCTGCCGGTCGTGACGTACGTCACCTCGAATGTCGTACCCGGTCCCGACTTGATCGTATTGGTGAAGTTGTCGATCGTCGCTTTGTTGCCGGTCACATCGTGTTCGACCTTCCGCACCGCATTGATGGCCGAACAACTGGTCAGCGCTACGCTTCCCAGCACGAGTGCAACGACCACGACACGGGCGGTTCGGGGCCCGCCGAGAAAGGCGCCGGCTCGGTCGGTGTTCTGGTTCATTTGCTCTGCCTCTCTGTTCATGGGCTACGAAGCGAGTGGACTCAGAAACTTCCGCCGAGGATACGGCCTGCGCTCTCGGTTTGGCTGAATGCCCTGCCTGGCAAAGGACGAGCCAGCGGTAACCGCCGCACGCCGCCTACGATCGGTGGTGCTGACCTGCCCCCTTCATGATCCGGCCCTGACGCCAACACAGAGGAGAGCCAGTGGTCGTCCACTCGATGGCCGAGCAACCGTTCATAGGTTCTCCACCGTCGGCCGACGGTGTGGTTGCACTGGGCATCAAAAGGAGTTTTGGCCCAGTCAACGCACTGCGGGGGGTCGACTTCACGGCCCGGCACGGCGAGGTCACCGGGCTCGTGGGGCCCAACGGGGCAGGCAAGACCACGTTGCTCCTGATCCTCGCCACACTGCTGCTTCCCGATGCGGGCACGGTCAGGATCGCGGGACACGATCCCGCCACCGAGACCGACGCGGTGCGGTCGACACTGGGTTGGGTACCCGACGCCTTCGGCGTCTACGACAACCTCACCGCCCGCGAGTACCTCCGGTTCGCCGGTGCCGCCTACCGCCTGGGCTCGAGCACCGCGTCCCGGGCGGAGGAGCTCCTGGCGCTGGCGCGACTTCAGGAGTACGCAGATCGACCCGTGCACGTGTTGTCCCGGGGTCAGAAACAACGACTGGGCTTCGTCCGGGCACTGGTCCACCGACCGAGTGTGCTGCTGCTCGACGAGCCCGCCGCCGGGCTCGATCCCTACAGCCGCGTGGAGTTGCGAGACATGCTTCGCCAGTTGGCCGCGACAGGTGCCGCCGTGGTCGTCTCGAGCCACGTGCTGGCGGACCTCGAACAGATGGCCGACAGAGTCGTGTTCGTCGACCGAGGCGTGACGGTAGGCGAGCGTCGGATCGACGACATGGCACGGGCCTCCGGTCCACGCGTGTGGCGCCTGCGCGCCCTCAACCAGCCCGAGTTGATCGCCGCGCTCGACCGCAACGGCTACGCCCACACCGCTCCCGCCCCCCTGGGCGTCGACGTCGAGCTCGTCTCCGACGAGGCGGCCGCCGGGCTCATCGCGGGCCTCGTGCGCGACGGGGTGCACGTCGTCTCCTGCGCCCCGCTCACGAGCTCACTCGAGGCCACGTACCTCGAGCTGACCGGGGAGCAAGGGTGAGCGGCGTCCTCACGGTGGCCCGGCTCGAGCTGACGGTCAGGATCCGGGCCGGACGGTGGCGGTGGCTGCTGGCAGGTTGGTTCGTGGTCCTGGTCGCCTTCACCGCCCTCCTCCGGTTGGCCCTTTCCGATGCGCACGATCTGCAGGGAACGGTCGGCACCGTGATGTACGGCGGGCTGCAGCTGTTCCTTCTCGGGCTGGCGCTGCTCGTGATGCCGGCGCTCACCGCCCAGTCGGTGAACGGGGATCGCGAGCGGGGAACCCTCGGGGTGCTGCAGGTCACGAGGTTGTCCGCATTCGACATCGCCGGCGGAAAGTTGCTCGCCGCATGGGGAACCGCGTGCATCTTCTTGGCGGTGTCAGCACCGTTGGTGGGGTGGACGATGGCCGAGGGAGGCGTGCCGGCGATCCGCGTGGTGATCGTGACCCTCGTCGTGGCCCTGTTGCTGGGCGTGATCTGTGCCATTTCCCTCGGGCTCTCGGCGTTGCTGGCCCGGGGGACGACGTCCAGTGTGCTCGCCTACCTGTCGGTATTCGCCCTCACCATCGGGACGCTCATCCTGTTCGGACTGGTGACCGCCGCCACGACCCAGACCCGCGCTGTCTTCTACTCGCCCCCGGCCAGCGCGCCCGCGGGGTGCTGCACCGCCTACGAGAACGTGGACCGAACCGACCTGACGTGGTGGCTGCTCGCCCCCAATCCCTTTGTCGTCCTGGCCGATGCCGCCCCCGTGGCCAGGCAGAAACCCCCCGTGTGCCACAGCTTCACCACCAACGGGTCGACCCAATCGTTCTGCACCGCCCCCGTCCAGGACGGCGTCGACCCGCTCGGCGACATCAGCCGTAGCGTGCGATCGCTGCGCGCCGCGCCCGCGCCGGGCTTTGGGGACGCGACATCAGCGGGACGGGGCGGATTGGTGTGGCCCTGGGGACTCGGCTTCGACGTCGCGCTGGGCGCCTTCATGTTCGCGGTGGCCGTCCGCCGGCTCCGCACCCCTCGCCGCACATTGCCCCGAGGCGTCCGCCTCGCCTGACCCGAATAGCAACCCGGCCTGGTGGCCGGGCAGAGAGTCCCCGTTGCAGAGCCCGGTTTGTCACGCGATTGCAACGGCATGCCCTCTGGTCTGGTACCGGTGCGTGGGTCCATGATGAGCGTGGTGCAGGTTGCCCGCTCCGACGCAGTTCGTCGCCAATGGTTCACCGACGCGCGCGACGACGGAAGGCGGATGGAGGTCTCGTGGCACGCCGACGAGGGCATCGTCATCGTCAGTCTCTGGCACGGTTCGATCTGCAGAGCCACGTTCCGTTTGCCCGTCGACCAGGCGCCGGCGGTCGTCCAGACTCTGACCGACGCGTCAGGAGACGCCGTGGCGAGCGGCCCCCCACCCGGCCCCCTGGATCGCCCGACATCGTTGTTCGACATGGGACGTGAGCGGTTGAAGCGGCACGTGGCCGAGATCGTCGCGCTGCAGGAGCGCTCCGAGCCGTAGCCCGCGGCGTCGGCATCGGCGTGAGGTTCGTGGGGGCCCGGTCGTACGAGATACTGGGGCATGGCCCGACCCTCGGGGCACGAGCCCTACTACCGCCGCGATCTCGCGCTCATCCACCACCTCGGGTTCGGGTTCCACGCGGATGCCTGTGCTCCGGGGATCCTCGATCTCCTGGGCCCGGTCCGGGCCCGCGACGGCCTCGTGCTCGAGATCGGGTGTGGCAGTGGGCTGCTCACCCGCCATCTGGTGGACGCCGGGCACCGGGTGGTGGCGACCGACGCGTCGGCTGCCATGTTGGACCTCGCTCGGCACCATGCCCCCGGCGCGCAGGACATCCAGCCGCTGCGCCTTCCCGACGAGGAGGTTCCCAGCGCCGACGCCATCGTATCTATAGGCCACGTCCTGAACTACCTCGACGATGAAGATGCCCTGGAGCGGGCGCTCGTGGCGCTCGCCGGCGCGCTTCGCCCGGAGGGCGTGCTCGCCATCGACCTGTGTGACCTCGCCTGGGGTCGTGCTCGGCTGCACTCGCCGCCACAGGTCCGGCGCAACGACCGCTGGCTGCTTGTGACGGAATTCTCCACCCCATCCCCCAATCGCTTTGTCCGGCACATGACGACGTTCATCGCCGATCCCGACGGCTCGTGGCGCCGCGACGACGAACAGCACGACAACGTGCTCATCGACACCGCACTCGTGCCCGCGCTCCTGGACGATCACGGGGTCGAGGCCATGGTCGTCTCCTCATTCGGATCCGAGGAGCTGCCCGAAGGCCTGGTGGCCGTGGTCGGTCGGCGTCGGCCGTAGTCCGGCGATCCGCCCACTAGCGCCGGCGCCCCGGGTGAGTCACGATCGGGTCATGCGCATCCTGTCGCTGTTGCCGTCGGCCACCGAGATCGTCTACGCCCTGGGCCTCGAGGAGGACCTCGTGGGCGTCACCCACGAGTGCGACTGGCCCCCCGCCGCCCGGGACAAGCGGTCGGTGTCGTTCTCGGCGCTGCCACCTGCGGCCGAGCCGGCCGAGGTGGACCGGCTGGTCAGCGCCAGCATCGACGGCGGCGAGCCCATCTACCGGCTCGACAACGAGGCGGTCCGGGAGCTCCGTCCCGATCTCGTGCTGACCCAGGACCTCTGCGCGGTATGCGCCGTGCCCTCGGGGCACGTCAACGACGCGCTCGAGCTCCTAGGGTGTCGGGCCGAGGTCGTGTCGATGGACCCGAGCTCACTGGGAGACGTCCTCGACTGCATCCTCCACGTCGGTGCCGTGACCAGCACCGAGCGACGAGCACAGACGCTCGTCGACGACCTGCGCGCCCGACTCGACGCCGTTTCCGGGGCAGTGGCCGGGATGGCGCGGCCCCGGACCTTTGCTCTGGAGTGGTCCGACCCGCCCTTCAACGGCGGCCATTGGGTGTCCGAGATGATCGACATCGCCGGGGGCGACCCGGTGCTCGGCTGCCGGGGCACGCCGTCGGTGCGCGTGGCGTGGGACGAGATCGTCACCGCCGCGCCCGACGTCGTGGTGTTCATGCCGTGCGGGTACGACCTCGAGGGAGCGGTGGACGAGGCCAAAGCGCTCCTCGAGCGGGCCGAGCTCTCCGACGCTGTCGTTCTTTGCCGTCGACGCCAGCTCGTATTTCTCGCGTCCGGGCCCCCGGCTGGTCGACGGGGTCGAGATCCTGGCGTCGGCCCTGCATCCCGAGGCCGTGCCCCAGAGTCCACCGGGCACGCTGCGTCGCCTCCGATAGCGGACCCGAGTCGAACCAGGAGCCCCGTGCGCATGACGACGTCCCCGACCGTCTCGTATGACCCGCTCGACCCCGAGCTGTGGCGCGACCCGTACCCCACCTACGAGCGGCTGCGAGACGAGGACCCCGTCCACCGAGTGCAGGAGCGCGGCTTCTGGGTCCTGTCACGTTTCGCCGACGTCATGGCCGCCACGTGCGACACCGAGACGTTCTCCTCCGCCCAGGGCCTCACCTTCGAGGAGGACGAGATCACCAAGCTCGGGCTCATGCCCACACTGGTCATGATGGACCGGCCCCGCCACACCCTCTACCGGCGATTGGTCAACGCCATGTTCACGCCGCGGGCGGTGGCCGAACGCGAGCGCGCCGTGCGCGCCTTCACCCGTTCGTGCATCGATCGGGTGGTGGAGATGGGTGAGGCTGACTTCGTGGCCGAGGTCGCCTCCCTCGTGCCGTCGTTCGTCGTGGCCGACTACCTCGGCGTGCCCGAAAGCGACCGATCGACGTTCGGTGCCTGGAGCAGCGCCATCGTGTCGGCCAACGCCAGCGGCAACGTGCTCTCGGCCGGCCGGGCGGTGGGCGAGCTCTACGGGTACTTCACCCAATTGGCGTCGGCGAAGAAGCAGCGTCCGGAATCCGACATGATCTCGGTGCTGCTGGGGTCCGAGATCGACGGTCGCGCCGTCACGATCGAAGAGATCCTGGGGTTCTGTTTCGTCATGATCGCAGGCGGGAACGACACCGCTTCGGGGCTCATCGGCGGTACCGCCGCGCTGCTCAGCCAGCACCCCGGGCAACGTCGGCTCCTCGCCACCGATCCCAGCCGGATTCCGGTCGCGGTCGAAGAGCTGTTGCGGTTCCTGTCTCCGGTCCAGGGCCTGTCCCGCACGACCACGACGGAGGTGGCGATGGGGCCTCCCGACGGGCGGGTCACGGTCCCGGCCGGGACCAAGGTCCATCTCCTGTTCGCTTCGGCCAACCGCGACTCGCGGGAATTCGGGCTCGACGCCGGGGAGCTCGACGTCACCCGGGTCCCGACGCGAACGCTGGCCTTCAGCTCCGGACCCCATCACTGCCTCGGGGCCGCGGCGGCACGGTTGGAGGGACGCCTGGTCATCGAGGAGCTGCTGCGGGCGGTCCCCGACTACGTGGTTGATGTCGACGCCGGGCGCTACGCACCGGGGCCCTTCACCCGGCGCTTCGACTACCTCCCCATCCGGACCGGCGACTAGGAGTACGTGAGGGCCGACCCGGTACGGTGGGTCCACCGTCCACCGTCCACCGTCCACCGTCCACCGTCCACCGTCCACCGGGCAGGACCGCCGTGTCCTAGGCCCGGGCGGGCATCAACAAGGGGAGCCCCATGGTGGGATCGGCGTCTGCCAACGACGAGCTCGTCCGAGCCATGCTGTCGGCGTGGGAGCGGAGGGACACCCGCTTCATCGTCGACAACCTCACCGATGACGCCGTGTACCACGCCATACCCTTGCGCCCGATCGCGGGCAAGGCGGCCTTGACGGCCTGGGTCGAGACGTTCGAGGACATCCCGCCCGGCCGCCTGGAGATCCGGAATCAGGTCGTCACCGGCGACGTGGTGATGAACGAACGGACGGACACGATCACCGTCGAGGGAACCGAGGTCACACTCCCGATCTGCGCCGTGTTCGAGATCGAGGAGGGTCGGGTCAAGGCATGGCGTGAGTACTTCGACCTCGCCGGGCTCCAGGCCTCATTGCGCAAGGGCCGGCACGCGACGTAGCGAACGATGTCGAACAGGCGAATCCAGCCGGGCCGTTCACGCCGAGAGGACCGATATTCGCATTTGACCCGGACCATGCGGATACACACGACCTTCGGGGTTGCGCTCCCAAATCGTTCTTGCTTTCTTCACGCAGCTTGACCGGTGGCCCCCTGTCCTGAGTCGACAGTCGCACCTTTCTCACTCGTGCCCGGTTGCACGGATATGGTCGAGACGTTCGAAGCTGGCAGGAAGATCACGGTGAGAAGGATGCCAACCACGCCGAATCCCGCTGACACCAGAAGCGCCAGGTCCATGCCATGCACGAATGCCTTCTGGACAGACGCCTGTAGCGCAGGTGAGTGGATCTTCTGGGCGACCGCCACTCCGCCGAAGACGCTCTGGCGAACAGCTGCCGCTGCGGCCGCGGGAAGACCCGAGAGGTGGAGCCGGGCGAGATAGCCGGCGCTCAGCACGCTTCCGAGAATGGCGATTCCCAGCGGTGCTCCGGTCTTGTTCACCGCCTGCATCACCCCTGAGCCGACACCGCTCTTCTCCTGCGACAGTTCAACCAGCGCCGCTGACATGGCGGTGGCCATGGCGAGCCCCGTCCCCAAGCCGGCGACCGCCATCCACATCGCCACGAAGAGCCCGCTCGAGCCGATGCTCATCGTCGATCCGAGGAACAGGCCAAAAGCGAGCAGACCGAAGCCGCTGGCAACGGCGACCTTTGCGCCCACCAATTGGACAACTCGGGCGGCAGGAACAGCTCCGACGATGAGCCCGGCGACGAGGGGGAGGAGTCTCAGGCCCGAGCCCATGGCATTCGTGTTCAGCACGCCTTGGAAGTACTGCGGCATGGTGAACAAGATGCCCAGCATGGCGAGGATCGGGAGCATGGCGAGGATCACCCCCCAGGTGAACGAAGCGGACGCAAACAACGTGAGGTCGAGCAGCGGTTGACCACCCGGCCGGCGCGTCAATCGGCGCTCCCAGACGAAGAAACCCACCAACAGAGCCACGCCGCCAACAATCATGGCCAAGGCGTAGACATTGCTCCAACCTTCCTGTCCCGCCTTGATCAGGCCGTACGTCAAGATCACCAGCCCGGCGGCCGAGGCCGCCACACCGACGAGGTCAAGGCCCGGAGGCTTCGAGGCGCGTGACTCCGGCACCAGGGCGACCACGGCCGCCAGGGCGACGACAACGACGGGCACGTTGATCAGGAAGACCCAGCCCCACCAGTAGTTGGTGAGCAACCAACCGCCGAGGATGGGGCCGACGGGGAAGGCTACGAAGGTGGCCCCCGCCATGATGCCCACGGCTTTGGGTCGCTCCTCTTTGCTGAACAGCACCGTGAGGACGGAGAACGTCATGACGATCAGCCCTGCGCCGGCGAGCCCGATCAGCACCCGGGCGACCATGAACTGCCCCACCGACGTCGAATACGCACACGCCGCGGATCCGACCCCGAAGAGTGCCGAGGAGACGAGCAGGACCTTTTTGCGGCCGTAACGATCGCCCAGAAGTCCAGCCGGGAGCATCGCGGCAGCCAGGACGAGGAAGTATCCCGACGAGAACCATTGGAGGTCGGATTCCGATGCGTGCAGCGCCCTGGACAGCGTGGGTAAGGCAACGCTGAGCACGGTACCGTCCACCCCCACCGCCAAGACGGCTAGGCCCAGAGCGGCGAGGGCCCACCATCTCCGACTCCTGAGCGCTGCGATAGGTCCTGGCGAATCGTCGAAGCCAGACAAATGCACATCGCTGTCGGGATCAGGAGACATCGCGCACGGCAGGATCGAGGGCGAAACGCAAAGCGTCTGGATGAGCAGGTACCCCAACCACGGGCGTCGTACTGGAGTCCCTATCGAGATCCGGTGACGTCGGCGAGGGGCGTGATGGCAGTCCAGCCAACACGAGGAGGGCACCGCCAAGAGCGACGATGGCACCCACTGCAAACGACACCTGCACGCCGCTCATGAATGCACGTCGCGCCGCGTGCTCCAGAAGGGTGCCGGTGACACCACCAACACCACGCGCCACTGTAAGAGCGCCGCCGAGGGAGCCGAGGATGGCATGTGTGGCAGCGGTCGGCACGTCCCTGCCGGCAAGTGCGGTGGACATGTGATCCTGGTAGCGCGTCGACAGCACGCTTCCGACCACGGCGACGCCGAGCGCACCGCCAACCTGGAGGGCCACGGCGTTGGTCGCCGATCCGACCCCGGAGTCACCCTGCGGAACCGATCCCACCAGGGAGTTCGTGGCCGTGGGCAACAGAAGACCGGCCCCGACGCCGAGCAGCAACAGGCCGGGCACGATATCCACGTACGTCGTGGCGACCGTGGAAGTCGTCGATATCTGCCATAAACCAGCTGCCACTGCCGCCAGACCGGCGGTGGCGACGAACTTGATCCCGGTGACCCGGGCGACGACCGGTGCCAGCGCAGCGCTGACAACGAGCACGACGGCCAAGGGAAGGATGCGCAGCCCTGCTTGCAGCGGAGAATACCCGAGATCGAATTGCAAGAACTGCGTTTGCACGAACAGCGCCCCCATGAGCCCGAATACCCCTAGGCACTCGCCGGCGGCGGCCACGGAGAAGTGGCGATCACGGAAGAACGCCAGCTTCAACATGGGGTGACTGCTATGGGCCTCCCACGCGACGAAGGCACCGAGAGCGGCAAGGCTCGCCAGTCCGGCTCCGACCACGGTCCGTGACGTCCATCCGTGGGACGGACCCTCAATGATCGCCCACAGCAGCAGACCCAGACCGAGCACCGAGAGCACCGCCCCAGCTGGGTCGGGCCGCTGTGCCGACGGGTTCTTCGAGTCGGGCACGAGTACCAGCGTGCCGACGAGCGCGGCGATCACAATCGGGACGTTGACGAGAAAGACCGAACCCCACCAGAACTTGGCGAGCAAGAGGCCACCGGCGATCGGACCGATGGCGATGCCCAGCCCGATCGTCCCGGCCCACACTCCGATCGCCCGAGCCCGCTCTCCCGGGTCGCGGAACACGTCGTTGACAATCGACAGTGACGAAGGGATCGTGAGTGCGGCGCCCGCCCCCATGACGGCTCGAAACACGATCAACACATTCACCGATCCCGAGAACGCGGCGCCGATCGACCCTATGGCGAACACGGTCAAGCCGATGAGAAAGAGCCGTTTGCGCCCAAACCGATCGGCCAGACTCCCGCCGACGAGCAACAGCCCCGCGAAGACCATCGCATAGGAGTCGACGATCCACTGCAGTTCGCTAGAACTGGCGTGCAACTCCCGCACCAGAGTGGGCAGGGCTACGTTCAGGATTGTGTTGTCCAGATTGACGATGAGCGCGGCGGCACACAACACCACCAACACGGCCCATCGGTGCCCATGGCGTTCTGAGATCGGCACTGTCACTGGACGGGTCAACAGTGTCACGGATTCACGTGACCACAGTCTGTAGTCGCACGCCAGGGCCGAAGGACCATTCTTGCTCCTTCGCTCCCGTGACCCGGTGGTTCCGCCCATCGTCGGAGAACCATCCCGGGACACCCAACCGGTCAGGAAGAATTCGCGGCAGCCACCGTCATGTCTTGCGTACGGCAAAGGTCGGGACCAGCTCACGCAACCGGACCCGACGGCCGGTTCGGAGCACCGCCGTGCGGTAGACGCGGGCCGCAACCCGCGCCACCAACACGGTGCACACGATGCTCACCAACACCGAGAAAAGAAACTGCCACCACGTGACCTCACCGAACCCGACCAACGTCGGCATGGCGAAGGGGGCAGTGGGAGGTAGGTAGGCAAGCACCTTGACCAGAAGCGAGGCGCTGCCCGAGCTGACTCCGATGAGCGAGACGATGTAGCCGAAGATGAGTGGTGCACTGAGCGGCAACGCCATGCTCTGCACCTGGTCCTGGCGCTCGGCCAGGGAGCCGGCGGCGGCGTACACCCAGCTGTAGAAGGCATACCCGAGGACGAGCCAGACGAGTGTTGCCGCCATCACGAGTGGTGCTGCTCCGTGCACGAGGTTCGCGCCGACTACCTCAGCCAGTACCAGCGCGAACACCACCAGGGACACGGCTTGCAACAGGGCCACCGCTCCGATGCCGGCCAACTTGCCCGCCAACAGCTGGCCCGGTCGTACCGTGGCGAGAAGGACCTCGATGACGCGGCTCGCCTTCTCCTCCATGACACCCATCAAGATCCAGGAGAGGTATTGGGTGAGGATGACGAATATGAGGATGACCCCGATCAGCGCCGTCGCCTCTTCGGTCGTGGTGATGCCTTTGGCCCGATGGACGCTCTCGACCGGCCACGGCTTGGCCTCGCGGACCGCGGCCGCCTGCTGCGGCGTCAGGCCGGCCTGGGCGAAGGCCTGCTGCGCTCCGAGGGTGGTAGCCACGGCTCGCACATACCGGGCCGCGGCGGACGTGTCGGTGTCCGAGATGGGATTTTGTACGAGGATGGCCCCGCTCCCGTCCACCACCATGTCGAGGTAGCCGGCGCTCAACGCAGCGCGGGCGGAGCGCAGATCAGGCTCGCGTACCAGCTCGAGGGGCACTCCCACGGTTGTCGCCAGCTTGTGCAGCTCTTCGTCGACAGCCGGCGAACCGGCGACGACCCCCACTTTTTGGCGCGTCGTGGTGGAAGTGTGGATGGTGGGAATGACCACGGCCGCGGCGACCACGGCGAAGAGGATGAGGGTGACCACTCGGAACACGCGGCCCCGCATCCGCTCTCGGATCTCGCGCTCGGCCACAAGGCCGGTGTCTCCGAGGAGCCGCTTGTCGCGTAGTCGGCGCGTAAGTTCCCCGAGTTGTGACGATCGAACAGCCTTCACCGGTGCAACGCCTCCCTGAACACCTCGGACAGGCGGCGGCGTCCAAAGTCGAATTCCGTGACGCGCCCAGCGGCGCGCGCCGCATCCAGTACGACGTCGCTGTCGGTGGAATCGTCGAGGACGAGGCGCACTTCGCCCCCGTCCATCTCCGACACGGTCACGCCGGGGAGCCCCTGTACCCAAGCCCCCTGGCGGTCTCCCTCGACCCGGACACTGAGGCGCCGCGCGCCGCTCGTTGCCAACTCGTCGACGGTCCCCCTTGCCACAAGCCGACCACGGTCGATGATGGCCACCGACTCGCACAGGTCCTCGACCAGGTCGAGCTGGTGACTCGAGAACAGCACGCATCGTCCGGCTCGGGCCTGCTCGACGAGCACCTCGCCGATGGCGTCGATGCCCGTCGGGTCGAGTCCCGAAAGCGGCTCGTCCAGCACCAGCACCTCGGGGTCGTGCACCAGGGCTGCCGCCAGCTGCACACGCTGCTGGTTGCCGTGTGACAGGGTCTCGATCTTGCTAGTGGAGCGGTCGGCCACGTCCAAGCGCTCCAGCCACGTTTTGGTGGCAGCACCGGCACTGCGCGTGTCCATGCCGTGCAACCGGCCGAGGTACTCGAGCTCTTCTGCTACGAGCATGTTTGGGTACAGACCGCGCTCCTCTGGCATGTAGCCGAAGCGGCGGCGTTGGGTGGCTCCGACCGGCACGCCATTCCACCGCACCGACCCGGCGTCAAGGTCGGTCAGGCCGAAGATTGCCCGCATCGTGGTGGTCTTGCCGGCGCCGTTCGGACCGAGGAACCCTACGACCTGGCCCGAGGGGACCGAGAAACTCAGGTCATCGAGGGCGGTCACTGTGCCGAACCGGCGGCTCAGGCCGTCGAGTTCCAACAGGCTGGCCACTACGGGTTTCCCGTCTTCCCGGCCGTGGCGAACCTCCTTGATGTCTTCGGGTTGATATCAAAGCACGAACGCCCAGGGCGAGTTCCTTTTGCGCAAGCGCTTTCCGAAGCAAGCCGATTGCCCAAACAAACGGCCGGTGTGCGCACGCCAAGACGGCCGAGAGCCCTCACGGTAGATGATCAGCTAGCGCGAGATTGCCACCAGACGCACGCTCGCGTGCCATCGTGTGCAACGGGCCAAGGACACGAGCCCCCGGTGGCTACCGAAACCGTTTGGTGGAGGGCCTATCTGGTGCCGGTACATCCTCGGTTTACGAAGGGCTGATCAGGCTGCGGGCCTCACCGGGCGCGACCTCATCCCACGCTACGAGCACCCACTGGTCGTCCCGCAACTCGAGCACAGGTAGCAGGAACCCGCTCGCTGCATGACCATGCCGCACTGGTAGCACAGCGGCGCGTTGCTCTGCTCCGCCCGGGCCGACGGGGGCACCGAGCTGACACCGGCTTCCTCGACGAGGTCCTGCTCGGGTGTGGCTGCTTCCTCCACGCCCGGCAAGGTCGGCTGCATGCGCTCCGCTGTGGACAGCACGCCCAGGTCCTCGCGCTCGGCGATGGGCAGGTAGTCGACGGCCAGCCGGCGGAAGATGTAGTCCACCAGGCTGGTGGCGATGCGCAGGTCCGGGTCGTCGGTGATCCCCGCCGGTTCGAACCGCATGCTCGTGTACTTCCGGACATAGGTCGCCAAGGGCACGCCGTGCTGGAGGCCCAGGCTCACCGAGATCGAGAAGGCGTCCATGATCCCGGCCAGGGTCGAGCCCTGCTTGGAGACCTTCATGAACACCTCGCCCGGTCGCCCGTCGTCGTACTCGCCCACCGTCACGTACCCCTCGCAGTCGGCCACCCGGAATGCGAAGGTGCTCGACTTGCGACGTCGCGGCAGGCGTTCGCGCACCGCCCCGACCACCACGGTGTCACGCGACTTGCTCTGGGCCTGTGAGAGCGCGGCCTCGAGCTCGGCGATCTTGGCGGCGGCGGCGCGGTCGCGTGCCTCGGCCTCGGACCCCGGTGGGGCGAAGTCGCCTCCCTCCCCGATCGCGGGTGCCTTCTTGGTGGTGGAAAGGGGCTGGGCCACCTTGCAGTTGTCGCGGTAGATGGCGACGGCCTTGATCCCCATCCGCCAGGCGTCGAGATGCAGCTGCTCGATGTCCTCGACGGTCACGTCCTCGGGCAGGTTCACGGTGTTGTGGTTGACGATCCCGTTGGCCACGAACGCGTGGGTGTAGGGAACCGACACGTCGAACACCTCGCGCTCTCCTGCGTCGACCACGGACTCCACAGGACTGAAGTGGAGGTCGTCGTCGAGGACCTGCTGGAGCCATTCGGGAAGGACGACGCCGTCGATGCGGGCCACCCGCTGGATCGTCTCCCGGTTGACGAGCCGGGTACGGCGGTCGGCGAGGAACTTGAACTCCGTCCGCAGGAGCACGCCGAAGTCGTTACGGCTCCGATACGGAACGAGCGCGTAGAGCTCCGCCGGCGTGATCCCCGGAACGACGTCTGCGGTGTTGTGATGCGTCGGGGTCACCCCGGTCGCCATGCGGGCGGCGGCAGCCGACTTGTGTGCTTCGAGGAAGGGGGCGAGCTCGACCATCTTCTTGGCGTGAACGCCGGTGGCATAGACCTCGTCGTAGCTGATCCGGCTGTGCACGACACCCAGGTTCGTCATCACCGCCTGCAGGTCGTCAAGAAGCTCGGACGAGTCGAGACAGATCGCCCACTTGGCACCAGTGGCCGAATCGTGGGTGTAGGCATCGAGAGCCAGACCTTGGAGGAACGAGAGCACGAGCTCCCGAGGGGAACGAAGTACCGCATCGGGGATCCGCTTGGTCGAGGCCCGTGCTCCACACCCCAGGTACTCGAGAAATTCCACGACTGTCTTCGAGGAGAACTCGACGCTCGGGCACCGGTCGAGAGGACGGCGGATCTTGGCCTCGACCTCGAAGCACTGCCGAGCGGCCTCTGCGATCTCCTCCAGGACGGCGTCCTCGGAGTTCGTGATGACGACCGTCCAGGTCGAGCGCGAGGTGTGGCCCTCAGACGCGTAGGCACCGAGGAGGAACGCCAGGGGCTCAGTCATCTCGTCGGGAACCCGAACCGTCTTCTGCGAACCGTAGGGCGTCGTGGGGACGAAGTCGTCGAAGCGAGCGGGAAGCTCCGACCACAGCTCGTCTCCGTACTTGGCCGCCACGAAGTCGCCGGGAGCGATCTCGTCGAGCCGCTTCCAGTCGAGTCCTGTCGCCCCGGCGGTGAGGACCCGGTGGTTCGGGGTCCCGGTCACGGCGTGGCCCGACCGCAGCACGACGCGACGGACGGGGCGAACCCCGCCGTAGTAGAAGGCGTCGGTCTTGTGGATTCCGCCGATCGACGCCACCGCGATGATTTCGTCACGGAAGCTGTCGGGGCTCTCGCCCTGGTGCAGGCCGCCGATACGGATAAGGCCGTCGGCAGTGGCCAGCAAGGTGTCGCCCACGACGCACTTGCTGATGGCCCCGCTGATGAAGGGCTGGACCGCACCCATCATCCTGACGTGGCCGGTGTAGTGGATCGTGTTGTCGCCCATGGAGCAGGCGAACACGGCCATGTGCTCGCTGGCGAGGTGGGGAGCCCCGACGATCGACTTGTGTTCGTCGATGTACGAGATGATGTCGTCGACCTGCTCGGGCATGTAGCCGAGCCTTGCCAGCGCCCGAGGGACGGTCTGGTTGACGATGGACATCGTCCCGCCGCCGACCAGCTTCTTGGTCTTCACGAGACCCAGGTCCGGCTCGACACCGGTGGTGTCGCAGTCGAGCATCAGAGCGATGGTGCCGGTCGGAGCGAGGACACTGGCTTGCGAGTTCCGCACGCCGAACTGGTCGCCGAGCTCGACGGCGTCGTCCCACGCCTCCTGGGCGGCGGAGAGCAGTTCCATGGGAACGAGCTCCTCGTCGATCTTGGCGACCTCGGCCCGGTGCATCCGCAGCACGTTCAGCATCGCGTCGCGGTCGGCGTGAAAGCCGGCGAAGGGACCCATCCGAGACGCCGTCCGGGCCGACACGGCATAGGCGTGCCCGGTCATGAGCGCGGTGATCGATCCGGCCCAGGCCCGACCCTCGTCCGAGTCGTAGGGCAGGCCCTGGGCCATGAGCAGTGCGCCCAGGTTGGCGTACCCGAGACCGAGCTCGCGGTAGCGGCGCGAGTTCTCGGCGATGTGCTCTGTCGGGTAGTCCGCGTTCCCGACGAGGATCTCCTGTGCCGTGAACACCACGTCCACCGTGGCCTTGAAGCTCTCGGCGTCGAAGCTGTCATCGTCACGCAGGTACTTGAGCAGGTTGATCGACGCGAGATTGCAGGCGCTGTTGTCGAGATGCATGTATTCGGAGCAAGGGTTGCTTCCGTTGATTCGCCCCGCGTTGGGCGCGGTGTGCCAGCGGTTGATGGTCGTGTCGAATTGCATCCCGGGGTCCGCACATTCCCAGGCGGCATGGGCGATCTGCCGGAATAGGTCGCGTGCCTTGATGATGCGAACCGCCGAGCCGTCCGTACGGGCGGTCAGCGCCCAGTCGGCATCATCGAGCACGGCCTGCATGAACTCGTCGGTCACCCGCACCGAGTTGTTGGCGTTCTGGTACTGGATCGAGAAGGAGTCGGACCCGTCGAGGTCCATGTCGAACCCGCCGTCCCGCAGGACCCGTGCCTTGCGCTCTTCGAGG
The DNA here is from genome assembly GCA_963764205.1 of uncultured Acidimicrobiales bacterium. GTDB lineage: Bacteria > Actinomycetota > Acidimicrobiia > Acidimicrobiales > UBA8190 > Chersky-840. Next base: position 1,342,571 of record CAVXRN010000006.1, on the reverse strand, counting down.
GCCTTGCACCAGATGAAGTCCTCGATGTCGGGGTGGTCGTCGTTGAGGATGACCATCTTGGCCGCACGCCGGGTCTTGCCACCCGACTTGATCGTTCCTGCCGACGCGTCCGCGCCTCGCATGAACGACACCGGGCCGGAAGCGGTCCCGCCCCCCTGCAACCTTTCCACCGAGGCCCGGATACTCGAAAGGTTGACACCGGCGCCCGAACCACCCTTGAAGATGATCCCTTCTTCGCGATACCAGTTGAGGATGGAGTCCATCGAGTCCTCGACGGCGAGGATGAAACAGTTGTGTACCCGAAGACCAGCGCTCAGATATTCGCCGCTCTCGGTCTGGATGTCGTAGACATCCATCTCGTCGAGTTCCTCGACCCTCTCGATCTCAACCGATGCGAACGCCCCCGGGCCGGATGATTCGGTCAGGCACCACTCGAGGCGGTCTTGTGCACGGAGCTCGCCGGCGGGGACGAAGCTCCCGTAGTTCTCGTCACTGCACTTCCACACCAGATGGTCGGCCGTGACCTCGAGCTCGTGGCCCGCTTTGGTGACGATGCGGAGCACCTTCTTCTTCCCGTTGTGCTTCACCGCCACCACACGTGTCAGCCCGAACGCGTCGAAGACCTTGGTCCCGACGGCGTTGTCATCGACCAGCTTGCCGATGGGCACCAATCCATCCGGGGTGCTCACCAGGGCGTGGTACGGCTGGCACGCGCTCCCCTGCTGTGGCACGCCCTGCACGCCGATGTTGAACCACACCGGGGAGTTGAAGGCCGCACGCTGGTTCACGATGATGTGCTTGAGCTCGTCGCTGAAGATCTGCGCCTCGGCGTCGTCCTCGAAGTAGCCGTCCTTGACGCCCCAGGCGGTGATGGTGTCGACCACACGGTCGGCCACCTGCTTGAGCGAGGTCTCGCGCTCGGCCGTGCCGGGCGTCCCGCGGAAGTACTTCTGGGCCAGGATGTTGGTGGCGTTGAGGCTCCACGTCTCGGGGACCTCGACCTCGAGCTGCTCGAAGGCGACGCTGCCGTCGCGGTAGTCGGTGATGCGCGAATCGCGCCGCTCCCATGCGATCTCGTCGTAGGGGTGGACCCCTTCGGTGGTGAAGTACCGCCGGATACCGATAGCGGTCCGCTGCGGGGCGATTGCCATGGTCGTTGTTCCACCCTTTCCTTGGTTCCCAGCGTAGGTGCCGATCCTCGGGAGAAGGCAGGGCTTCCCCGCCCTTTTCCCTCCCTGACCACAAGATGTTGTGGTCTCCCCTGAAGTGGCCCCCAGATGCAGTGGCCATTACAGCACTGTAGTTACGAGAGTGTCAATGGCTTTCTTCCCCTATCTGCCCTGGTCGCGACCCGTTCGCGAAGGTTTGCACCCTGGGCCCGATGACCGGTCGGGGCCGACCCCAGGGGTCGTGCCCGGTGCCACCGGTAGGGTCGGCCGCCGTGGCCTGTGTGATCGCCATCGACGCGGGGACGACCGGGGTCAGGGCCCTGGCGGTGGACGAGTCGGGGACCGTCGTCGACGTCTCGTACCGCGAGCTCACCCAGCACTATCCCCGCCCGGGATGGGTCGAGCACGACCCGGCTGAGATCTGGGACCACGTGGTGTCCACCGTCGCCGAGGTGGCCCGACGCCGATCCGACGCCGGCGTCACGGTGGCCGCCATCGGCATCACCAACCAACGCGAGACGGTGGTGGCCTGGAACCGCACCACGGGACGTCCCCTGCACCGGGCCATCGTGTGGCAGGACCGTCGCACGGCCGAGCGTTGCGACGAGCTGCGCGCCGAGGGGCACCTCCCCGTGGTGCGCGAACGCACGGGACTGGTCCTCGACCCCTACTTCTCCGCCACCAAGATGGAGTGGCTCCTCGGCCCAGGCGGGGTCGAGGTCACCGACGACCTCGTGCTCGCCACGGTGGACGCCTGGCTGATCTGGAACCTCACCGGGGGGCCCGACGGCGGCGTGCTGGCCACCGACGCCACCAACGCCTCGCGCACCTTGCTCTACGACATCCGCCGGCGCGCCTGGTCCGACGAGCTGTGCGCCGTCTTCGGCGTGCCCCGCAGCGCGCTTCCCGACGTCGCCCCCTCGTGCGGGCGGTTCGGTGTGGTCCGAGGTCCGCTCGCCACCGGGACGCAGAGCCTCGTCGGGGTGCCCGTGAGCGGCGTGGCGGGCGACCAACAGGCCGCCCTTTTCGGCCAGGCGTGCGTGTCGCCGGGCATGGCCAAGGTCACCTACGGGACCGGGAGCTTCGTCCTGCTGAACGTCGGGGCGCAGTGCCCGGCCCCGTCCGAAGGCCTGCTCACCACCGTGGCGTGGGACCTCGGCGAGCACGGCGGCCCGTCACCCGTGGCCTACGCGCTGGAGGGGGCGGTGTTCGTCACCGGAGCCGCCGTCCAGTGGCTGCGCGACGGCCTCGGCATCATCGACACCGCGGCCGACATCGGGCCGCTCGCGGCCCAGGTCGACGAGAGCGAGGGCGTCGTCGTGGTGCCGGCCTTCACCGGGCTCGGGAGCCCGTGGTGGGACCCCTATGCGCGGGGGACGATCACCGGGATCACGCGCGGCGTCGGTGCGTCGCACATCGCCCGTGCCGTGGTCGAGTCCATTGCGTACCAGGTGCGCGACGTCGTGGACGCCATGACCGCCGCGGGCGCCCCGCTCGCGGCGCTGCGCGTCGACGGGGGCGCGTCCGCCCTCGACCTGTTGCTCCAGATCCAGGCGGACCAGCTCCGCGTGCCGGTCTCGCGTCCCTCCACCACCGAGGTCACCGCGTTGGGGGCCGCCACCTTGGCGGGCGTGGCCGAAGGCGTGTGGCCGTCGGTCGAGGGCCTCCAGTCGATCTGGGCGCTCGACCGACAGTTCGCGGCGCGGGCCTCGACGGTTGCCGCCGATCGCGCCTACAGCGGGTGGCGTCGGGCCGTCGAGCGGTCCCTGGGGTGGGTGGAGCCCGAACGCTGAGAGCCCGGCGCGACGCCGTTTTCGGCGCCCGCCTCCGTACCATGGCCCCACCCGGTCGCCCAGAGGCCCGGGAGGGGAGGTTCGCCCGGTAGTGCTCGTGCTGTATGTCATCGGGTTCGTGGCGGGGATGATCGCCGGCATCTCCCCGTGCATCCTCCCCGTCCTTCCCGTGGTCCTCGTGGCCGGCGCCACCGCGCCGACCCTGGACGACGAGACGGAGGCCCCGGCCCCGGAGCCCGAGCCCAGACCGACGCGGCAGCCGGCGGGCACGATCGGCTCGGGCGACACGCTGCGGGTGGCGGTGCGCACCTCGAAAACGACGCCTGTCGCCACCCGTCCGACCTCGACGACACCGCCCCCGCGCAGCTACCGCGCCTACGCCGTGGTGGCAGGTCTGGTCCTGAGCTTCAGTGTCATCACCCTGGTCGGGTCGTCGCTGCTGAGCGCGCTCGGACTGCCGCAGGACTTTCTGAGAGACGCCGGCCTCGTGATCCTGGGGATCGTGGCGGTGGGGCTCATCGTGCCTTCCTTCGGCCACCTTCTCGAGCGCCCCTTCGCCCGTATCGCCCAGCGCCAGCCCAACGGGAACGCCGGCGGGTTCGTCCTCGGGCTCGGGCTGGGCGCGCTCTTCATCCCGTGCGCGGGTCCTGTGCTGACCGCCATCTCCGTGGTGAGCGCCAATCACCACGTCGGGCTCGGCGCGGTGGTCCTCACCGTCGTCTTCGCCCTGGGTGCGTCGGTCCCGCTCCTGATCTTCGCCCTGGCCGGACAGCGCGTGGCCGAGCGGGTCTCCGCCTTCAGAACGCACGCCAAGCTGGCCCGGCAGATCGGCGGGGTCGTGCTCCTCGCCATGACGCTTTTGATCGCCTTCGACGTCACCGACGGGCTCCAACGCGTCGTGCCCGGTTACACCAACGCCTTGCAGAACCACGTCGAGGGCGGTGCCTACGCCAAGCAGCAGTTGGCCGCGCTGAAAGGCACAAAGGTGTCGGGGAAGCTCGGGCACTGTGAGCCGGGGCTGTCGCAACTCGAGGACTGCGGCGCCGCCCCCAACTTCACCGGCATCACGGCGTGGCTCAACACGCCCGGCGACCACCCCCTGTCATTGGCATCGCTCAAGGGCAAGGTGGTGCTGGTCGACTTCTGGACCTACTCGTGCATCAACTGCCAGCGGTCCCTTCCCCATGTCGAGGCGTGGTACTCGAGGTACCACAACGAGGGGTTCGAGGTCGTGGGCGTGCACACCCCGGAGTTCGCCTTCGAGCACGTCGTGTCGAACGTGACCCAGGCAGCCAAGCAGCTCGGCGTCGTGTATCCCATCGCCGTGGACAACAGCTACAAGACCTGGAACGCGTACCAGAACAACTCCTGGCCGGCCGAGTACCTGATCGACGCCTCGGGTCAGGTCCGTCATACCGAGGTCGGCGAGGGCGACTACGCCGGCACCGAGTCATTCATCCGGACGCTCCTGGCCAACGCCAACCCGAAGGTGAAGCTCCCCCCGCCCACCGACGTCCCCGACAAGACGCCGACGCAGGCCCTCACGCCCGAGTCCTACCTCGGCTACCAGTACGGCCTGCCCAACTTCGACGGCACCAGCATCTCCGAGGACCAGCCGGCGCAGTACAAGTTCCCGGGCACGCTGCCCCCCGACGCCCTGGCCTTCTCGGGGACGTGGACCGTCGGTCCGGAGAAGATCAGCGCCGGCGCTAACGCCCGGGTCGAGCTCGCCTTCACCGCCGATCACGTGTACCTGGTCCTCGGCGGTACCGGCACGGTCAAGGCCATGGTGGGCGGCCATACCCAGACCATCGACGTGACGGGCATCCCCCGGCTGTACACGATGGTGTCGTCGTCCACCATCGAATCGGCCACGCTCGTGCTCGACGTCTCGCCCGGCGTGGACGCGTACGACTTCACCTTCGGGTGATCGTGGCGACACCGATCGCTCGGATGTGGTGGGCGGCTGTCTGATTTGATGGGCGCTGATTTGATGGGCGCCAGTCGGACCCGGAGGTAGTCGCATGGTGGAGGACCTGGTCGATCCGCGTCGTAGCGAGCCGGCGTTCTTGTTGCCGGAGCGGGCCATGCTCGAAGGGTGGCTCGAGTTCCACCGCACCACCTTGCTGCTCAAGTGCGAAGGGCTCTCCGACGTACAGCGCAAGGCCAGGCCAGTCCCCACCTCGAACCTGTCGCTGCACGGCCTGGTGCGGCACATGGGAGAGGTGGAACGGAACTGGTTCCGACGGACCCTGCTCAGCGAGCCCGACGCACCGCCCATCTGGTACGACCCTGAGGTCGACGACAGCGAGCTCGTGCCCCTCGACGATGCCGACTGGGACAGTGACCTCACGACGTGGTTCGAGGAGTGCGAACGCAGTCGCGTCGCCGCGGCCGAACGCTCGCTCGACGACACAGGCCTCCGACACGGAGAGCCGTGCTCGCTGCGGTGGATCTACAACCACATGATCGAGGAGTACGCCCGCCACAACGGCCATGCTGATCTGATCCGGGAGCTCGTGGACGGCACCGTCGGCTGGTGATCGCAGCGAAACCCGAAGACAACCGAGCCTGGGGCGGCCCCGAGCGACGCGTGACCCGGAGGTCGCTGCTGGGCGCCGCCGCGGTGTCAGTCGGCGCCTTGGCCTCGGCATGCGCAGCGACCGAAAAGACACAGCACAGGGTGCTCGCACTTCCGACAACGTCGACGACGGCGACGCCGAGCACGACCGTCCGCCTCGGTCCGGGGCCGCTCGTCTCGGGACGCTTCACGTCGCGGTACCGGCACACCTCGGTGGGATGGGCGATCTCCTACCCGCCGCAGCACCGACCCGGCGACCGGCTCGACACCGCCCTCGTGCTGCACGGCTACGACGCCGACCACACCGACGCCTTCGGCGCGCTCCACCTCCAGGACGCCCAGGCCCAGGCGATCGACGGTACCCCGTTGCCCCCGATCGCCCTCGCGTCGGTGGACGGGGGCAACGGCTACTGGCACCCCCGCGCCGACGGTGACGACCCTCAGGGCATGCTCGTCCACGAATTCCTCCCGCTCCTCGGTGCCAAGGGCTTGCACGTGGACGACATCGGGCTCCTGGGCTGGTCGATGGGAGGGTACGGAGCACTGCTGCTGGCGGAGACCTACCCGCAGTTGATTCGTCGGGTTGCGGCCGAGAGCCCGGCGATCTGGCCTTCGTACCAGGCCGCGTACGCGGCGAATCCGTCGGCCTTCGACTCGGCTCAGGATTGGGAAACCCATGACGTGATCGGCCGTTTGTCGCAACTGGGCGACATCCCGGTTCGTGTCGACGAGGGGACGTCGGACCCGTTCCTGTGGGGATCGCAGCGCTTGGCCCAGCTGCTGCCCGCCGGCAGCGTCCACTTCGAGCCCGGCGCTCACGACGCCGCCTTCTGGGCGGCACGCGGCCCGGCCCAGTTGCAGTTCCTGACCGCGTGACTCAGGCGGCAGGCTCGGAGCTCGCCCCGGCGTGCTGGCGCGTGCGGGCGTCCGCCACGGCGGGGTCCACGCCGTCGCCGTTGGTCGAGGTCCGCACGCGGGCGACGTCGGCGCCTCCCACCACGTTGTGGCGCTTGGCGTAGCGGTCGACGTAGTCCTGCCCCGACAGGTTGCGGATCTCGAACATCAGCTCGTCGGTCGCCGCCCGCAGCGTCAACGGGTCACCCGCCGCGTCGCCTTCGAAGCGCGACAGGTCGAGCGGGACACCGAAGCGCACCGTCACCCTCTTGAACGGCCGCGGCCGGTTCGACCCCGGCGGTTGGATCTCGGAGGTCCCGACCAGTCCCACCGGGACGATGGGCACCCTGCTGGCGAGCGCCAACCGCGCGGCACCGGTGTGCCCGCGGTAGAGGCGGCCGTCGGGCGAGCGCGTGCCCTCGGGGTAGATCCCGAGCACGTTGCCCGACGCGAGCACGTCGCGGGCCGCCGCCAACGCCCGCTCCGACGCGCTGCCGCCCTCGCGCCGCATAGGGATCTGGCCGCAGGACCGGAAGAACCACGAGGTCTTCCACGAGTCGAAGTACTCGGCCTTGGCCACGAACGTCACCCGCCGCCGCAACACGAGCGGGAGGAACATCGAGTCGAGGAACGTGACGTGATTGGGCGCCAGGATGACGGGACCCGTGGCCGGCACGTGGTCGCGCCCTTCCACCTTGATGCGCCACACCACGTAGAAGATGGGGCTGAGCAGGACCTTCAGCACCCAGTAGGCCACGCCCCCACGGTAGCGCGCCGGGTGATGAGGCGAGATGCACATGCCGTGCACCCCCGGGCCCGACCCCTGCCACATGTAGCGTCTGGCCGATGGCACGCCGGTTGACCGCACGGGGACAGCGGCGCCGGGACGAGCTCCTCGACTACGCCGCCCGGCAGTTCGCGTCGCAGGGATATCACCCCACGTCGGTCACCGACATCGTCGACGGCCTCGGCGTGGGCAAGGGCGTCTTCTACTGGTACTTCGCATCCAAAGAGGAGTTGTTGCGCCAGATCCTCACCGACGCGCAACGCGACCTCCGCCGGGCCCAACGCCAAGCCATCGCGGACGAGCCCGACCCCGTCCGTCGCATCGAGGCGGGGATCCGGGCCTCGGTGGCGTGGCTGGACGGCAACCGGCACCTCTTCGTCCTCTTGGAGTTCGCCCGGACCGAGGAGCGGTTCGCCCCCCTCATCCGCAAGGGCGAGGAGCAGGCCGTGGCCGACGCCCTTCCCCACGTGAAGGCGGGCATCGCCGCCAGCATGATCCGACGCGACGATCCCCTTGTCCTCGCCCACGCCATCCTGGGCGTCACCGACCGGCTGGCCCGTGTCCTCGTGTTCGAACAGGGCCGGCCCGCCGACGAGGCGGGCGACGCGACGGTGGCCTTCTGTCTCGAGGGCATCCTCTCCCCCGCCGCGGCCGAGCGCCGACTGCGTCGCACCCCGGGCTGACCGCCCCTGGCGCGCCTTGCTACCGCGCCGCGAAGCGTGCCAGCGCTTCGAGCTGCGCCTCGGTGCCCACGCCGATGAGGATGTCACCCTCCTCGATGACGACCTCGGACGACGGGTTGGTGGCGAAGGTGCCGTCGGGGCGACGGATGGCGAGGACGAGGGCACCCGTGCGGTCATGGAGCTGCACGTCGTGGACCGTGTTCCCCGTCAGGGGTGACCCGGCGGAGACCGAGAGCTCCTCCAACCGGAACTCGAGGGTGCCGTCGTGCATGACCACGTCCACGAAGTCGACGACGTGGGGCTGGGTGACGAAGGCCGCCATGCGGTCACCGCCGAGCTGTTGGGGGTTCACTACCCGGTTGGCGCCGGCGCGCAGCAACTTGGGCTCCGACGAGTCGTTGCGGGCCCGGGCGATGATCTGCATGTCGGGGCGCATGGAGCGGACCGCCAGGGTCACGTACAGGTTGTCGGCGTCGGTGTCGAGGGCCGCCACCAACGTCTCGGCCCGCTCGATCCCGGCCTGGATGAGCGTCTCGTCGTCGGTCACGTCGCCGCTGACCCACGGATACGGGATGTCCTCCAGTCGGGTCGCGTCGCGGTCGACCACCACGACCTCGCGGTCCGCGGCGGCGAGGAAACGGGCCACCTCGCGCCCGACGCGACCCCATCCGCACACGACCACGTGCCCGGACATGTGCTCGATGTTGCGCTCCATTCTCCGCCTCCTCACCAGGTCCCGCATGTGGCCTTCGATCAACAACTCGAGCACGACCGAGAACGAGTAGAGCGCGGTGCCCACGCCCCCGAGGATGAGGAAGATCGTGAACACCTTGGCGCCCGCGTGCAGCGGGCGCGGGAACCCGTACCCCACCGTCGTGATGGTGACCACCGTCTGGTACACCGAATTAAGGAAGTCGAAGCCGATCACCATGTAGCCCACGGTCCCGGCCACCGTGACGAGCACCAGCGCCGCCAGGCCGATCCGCACCCGCCGGAAGGGATCCCTCACGGGCGACATCATGCCCGACCGCCGACCGACCGCCGCTCGCCCCCCGCCCCCCGCCGCCCGCGGCCCGACCGTTGCCCGCCGGACTCCGACGCCGTGCACGCAGGGCGTGGCACACTGGCACGGCCATGGCGACCACTTCGTTCGGCTTCCGCTACGGCGCGCTGCGGGGTCTGCTGTCGGCGGTGGGCATGGGGCCGGGGCTCTCGAGCGTCGTCCTCGACGGTGACGTCCTGCACGTGCGCATGGGCTGGGCCTTCCGGGCATCGATCCCCGTGCACCAGATCGTGTCGGTCGCGCCGCGCCAGGGGCCGGTGGGCGGCATCGGGGTGCACGGGTGGCGGGGCAGCTGGCTCGTCAACGGCACCACCACCGGGCTCCTCACCATCGCCGTCGACCCCGCCGTGCGCGCCTGGGCCGTGGGCATCCCCATCCATCTCCACGTGCTCACCGTCAGCCTCGACGACCCCGACGCCCTGGTGGCCGCGCTCGGGCGGTGACGCCCCGGCCGATCGGTGCAACCGGGGGGTCGGTGCAACCGGGGGGTCAGTGCAACGGGTCGGTCAGTGCAACTTGGTGAGGGTCTTGCGCAGGTTGCGCACGGCCTGGCCGATGCGCTGTTCGTTCTCGATCAGCGCGAAACGGACGTGCCCGTCACCGCCGGGCCCGAACCCGACGCCGGGTGAGGTGGCCACCTCGGCCTCGGACACCAAGAACGACGAGAACTCGAGCGACCCCATCTCGCGGTAGGGCTCGGGGATCGGTGCCCACACGAACATGGTCCCCTTGGGTGGGGTCAGGCTCCACCCGATGCGGTTCAACCCGTCGCACAGCGCGTCGCGTCGGGCCAGGTAGGTCTCGTTGACCCACTTCGGGTAGTCGGGCACCTCGTTCATGGCCACGATGGCCGCGATCTGGATGGGCTGGAAGGTGCCGTAGTCGAGGTAGCTCTTGAGCTTCGTCGAGCGCGGCGACGATCTCGGCGTTGCCGACCAGGAAGGCGACGCGCCACCCCGCCATCGAGAACGACTTGGTGAGCGAGTACAGCTCGACGGCCACGTCCTTGGCCCCGGGCACCTGGAGGATCGACGGTGGCTGGTAGCCGTCGAAGGCGATGTCGGCGTAGGCGAAGTCGTGCACGAGCACGATGTCGTGCTCACGGGCGAAGTCGACGATGCGCTGCATCCAGGCCAGGTCGACACACGCCGTGGTGGGGTTGTGGGGAAACGACAGCACGATGACGCGCGGCTTGGGCCAGGCCGAGCCCCATGACTCCATGAGGTTGTCGAAGAACGCCTCGGACGCCGGTGGGCCGTCGATGTTGTCGTCCCCCTCCAGGCGGACCTGGCGCACCTCGGCGCCGGCGAAGAGCGGCGCGTAGATGTGGATCGGATACGACGGTGACGGCACCAGGGCGCTGTCGCCGGGGCCCAGCAGCACCCACATGAGATGCGACATCCCCTCCTTGGCCCCGATGGTCGTCACGACCTCGGTGTCGGGGTCGAGCTCGACGCCGAACCGGCGCAGGTACAGCGACGAGATCGCCTGGCGGAGCTTGGGGATGCCCTTGCTGGCCGAGTAGCGGTGGTTCTTGGGGTTGTGGACGGCTTCGGCCAGCTTCTCCACCGCCGCGTCGGGCGAGGGCAGGTCGGGGTTGCCGAATCCGAGGTCGACGACGTCGGATCCGGCTCGCCGGGCCGCCAGCTTCAGCGCCTCGATGTGCGCGAAGACGTACGGGGGAAGGCCGTTGATCCGTCGGAACTCCATCGCCCGAGGTTAGTCCTCGGCCTGCGCGCCGCCGGCGACGCCTCCCCCGTCGGCGAGCGCGCCGTCAGGCGCTGCGCACGAAGGCGGCCGCCTCCGCCACGGCTTCGACCGACTCGGGCCACGCGCACACCGCCCACGTGGCGCCGGCCGCCGCCACCTCACCCAGCCACTCCGCGATCCCCGCCACGTCGCCGGCCACGGGCCCTGCCCACGTCACCTCGCAGCGCGGGAGCAGCCCGGCCACGGCCGCGGGCTGGCCCTCCCACAGGTTGACCGCCGCGCCCGGCCCCAGCTCCACGGCGAGCTCGACGGTGGTGGACGAGCCTCCTCCCACCCACACCGGCACCCCGGCCTCGAGCAGCTGCGCACGCGCACCGGCGCAGCGACACCCGACGCTCGTCGGGAGGGTCGAAGGGGATCCCGAAGGCGCGGTTCTCGGCCGCACTCTTGCTGTCGCCGGTCCCGAGCCCCGCCACGAGGCGCCTCGGCGCCATGGCGTGCAGCGACAGGAGCTCGGCCACGAGGATCTCGTCGGGCACGAGGCCGATGCGCGCCACGAGGGGACCGAAGCACACCCGGTCGGTGACGGCGGCCACCGCCCCCAGCACCGGGAAGGCGGAGAGTGCGGGGCGCAGCGGTGCGCCCATGGGCCACAGGTGGTCGAACACGAACACACCGTCGAGGCCGACCTCCTCGGCGCGGCGCGCCGCGTCGATCGCCACGGCGTCGTCGCGGAACGTCGGCAGCGTGACCCCGACCCGCACGGCGCCCGCCTCCGCCGCGATCAGGCCACGTCGACCCGGTAGCGGTCGCCGGCGCGCGCCACCAGGGCGGCGCCCATGGCCCCGGCCCGCTCGCCCAGCAGGGCCGGCAGGATCTGCACCTCGGGCCGGTAGGCGTGGCCCTCGAGGAGCTCGTCGAACGCGGTCCTGACCTCGTCGCGCACCAGGGTCACGGTCTCGACCAGGCCGCCGCCGTAGACCATGACGGCGGGGTCCAGCACGAGCGCCAGGTTGGAGAGGCCCAGCGCCAGCCACCACCCGAGCTCGCCCAGCACGGCCAGCGCACCGACGTCACCGGCCTTGGCCGCCACCAGCACGTGCTCGCCCCGCACCGACTCGGCATCCCCACCGGCGAGGCTCACCACTTCGTCCAGCCGTCCGGCATGGGCCGCTTCGCGGGCGAGGCGACCGAGGCCGCTGCCCGAGGCGAAGCGCTCCCAGCAGCCGCGTTTGCCGCACGGGCACGGCGGTCCCGACGGGTCGACCACCATGTGGCCGATCTCGCCCCCGAAGCCCGACGCCCCCCGGACGACGTGGCCGCCGGCGATGACCCCGCCCCCGATCCCCGTGCCCAGCGTGACCATCACCGCGTCGGAGACGCCCGCGGCGGCGCCGAAGGCCCACTCGGCCACCGTGGCGCAGGTGGCGTCGTTGTCGACCACGGTGCGCAGCCCTCCGAGGCGGGCCGCGAGGCCGCCCGCGATGTCGAGCCCGTTGCCGCCCGGGAGGTTCGGCGCGTAGCGGAGCACGCCGGTGTTGTCGACCAGGCCCGGTGCCCCGACCCCCACCGACGCCACCTCGGTGTCGATGCCGGCGCACAATTGCTCGGTCACCGACGCCAGCGCCTCGATCACGGGCGCGAACCCGTCGGTGTCGTGCTCGGCGCCGGTGCCACCCGCGCCCGTGGCGCGGCGCCCCGGCGTGGCGACGCGCACCTCGGCCAGCACCACGCCCTCGTCGTCGACGGCCAGGCCGAGCACCTTGGTGCCGCCCATGTCGATCCCGATCGTCACCTGCCCCGCCATGCCGACCTCCTGTGCATCGGCCCGGTGGTCGGCGGGGGTGGCCCGCTCACGTGGTGAGCGAGGACTCGACGCGTGCTTTGAGCTCCTCGAGGGCGGTGTGCATGATCCGGCTCTGCGCCCGGCGCTTGATGAAGCCCGGCAGCGGGACGCGCAGCTCCACCTCGAGGGTGTAGGTGACCTCGGTCGAACCGTCGCCCGCGGCGTCGAAGCGGTAGCTGCCGTCGAGCTTGGACGTCAGATCGCCCGCGGTCTGCTTCCAGGCCAGGATCCGAGGGGCCTTGGAGAAGTCGTAGGACAGGGTGTAGCTGGTGGAACGGCCGAAGGCGCCGGCCCGGAAGGTCGCCTCGCCCGGGCGGCCGTCGTCGTCACGCCGCTCGATCACGACCTGCTTGATGTCCGCCGCCCACTCCGGGTACCGCTCGATGTCGCTCACCACGGCGAAGCACTGCTCCGGCGTGGCGGTCACGACCATTCGCTCGGTGGCCAGTTCCGCCACGAACACTCCTTCGCTGGTTGGTACTCGTCTGGCTTGGGCGGCGTTCAGCCTTCCACGTCCTGCAACGCCGCAGCCAGCCTATGTGCGAGCTGGTCCCACCCGAAGCCCGTCCGGGCCCGGCGCCGGGCGGCCCGCCCCATACGGCGCCGGAGATCGTCGTCGACGAGCAGGCGGCGCAGGGCCCCGGCCACCCGCCCCGGGTCGGCCGGGTCGTCGACCACCAGGCCCGTCTGGCCGTGCACGACGGCCTCGTCGGCGCCACCGCTGCGCCCGGCCACCTGCGGCACGCCGCACGCGGCGGCCTCCAGGAACACGATGCCGAAGCCCTCCTGCTCGAGGCCCAACCACCGGTCGCGACACGCCATGACGAAGACGTCGGCCACCGCGTAGAGGCGGGGCAGCTCGTCGTCGGGGACGGCTCCGACCAACCGCACCGGCGCGCCGGTGGCTCGCACCCGCGCCTCGAGCCGGGCCCGGTCACGTCCGGCGCCGGCGATGACCACGGCCAGGTCGGGGAACGACGGCACCAACCCGGCGGCGGCTTCGATGAGCACGTCCATCCCCTTGCGCGGCACCAGGCGGCTCACGCTCACCACGACGGGCCCCTCGACGGGCAGGCCCAGTGCGGCGCGCGCCTTGCGCCGGGCCGCCGCGGTGATCGGCCGCAACCGCTCGCTGTCCACACCGGGCGGGACGTCCACGACCGGCGGCATGCGCTCCCCGGCCACGCGACGCGCCTCGGCGGCGGGGTACCCGCCGGCGCACACCGCCAGCACCGATCGACTCAGCACGTCGGCCAGCGCCTGGCGTGTCCCTGGGATCCGCCCCGGCACCGTGACCTCGGCGCCGTGCAGCACCACCGCGTAGGGGAGGTCGCCCAGCGACCGGCCGAGCAACCCGAGCGGCAGGGCGGGGTCGAGGACGACGAGCGACGCCCCGACATCGTGGGCGGCGCTGCGCACGGCGCGAGCCGTGGCCGGCGTGGGCAGCAACACCCGGTGCGGTACCCGCTGGACCCGGAACCCCAGAGCCCGCTGCTCCGCGTCGAACGCCTCGGCCTGGGGATGCGACGACGCCGTCAGGACCGCGAACGTCGACGGGTCCATGCGACGCCACAGCTCCCACAGGTAGGCCTGGATGCCTCCCACCTTGGGCGGGAAGTCGTTGGTGACGAGGAGATGGGTCACCCGCCGCGTCCACCCGCCGTCGCCCGCACCGGCCCATGCTGACACGGACGGGCCCGGGCACGGTCCTGAGCTGACCCGGTCCGGGCCTGGGCCCCGTCCGGGCAGACCCGGCCTGGCCCGGCCTCAGCCCGTGGCCCAGTCCCGGTCCACGCCCGAATGCCGCAGCCTGGGCACGAGACCCGCACGCGACAGCATGCGCATGGCCCGGGCCTCCTCGACGTCGACCACCACGGCGTCGTCGGGCTCGCGTCCGAGCACGAAGCTCACGAGGCAGTCCTCACAGGCGGAGGTGCCCTGAAGCTCGCAGTCGTCGCAACTGATACTGATGGTGCCATCGGTCGTCACGTGCGGCCCCTTCGGTCCGTCCCGCCGGTCGGTGTCATCGATGACGAGCATCGCACCGGGGTGTAACCCTCGGCCGCTCAGGCGGGGGGACCGGTCGCCTGGACCGCCGCCGCGGCCTCGTCGGCGTCGAGGACCTCGATGGCCCGGCCGTGGCCACACCAGCGGCAGCTCACCTCGACCACGGACTCCGAGATCACCTCGACGTCCTCGACCGACAGGTCGCCGCCCACGCTGTAGTGGTGGAACGCCTTGGCGCGGCGGTCGGTGACGACGTCGAAGCGGGTGAGGTTGCCACACGCTGCGCAGCGGTACCGGCTCGGGTTCGGGCTCACGGGCCCACGCTACCGCCGCGGCCCGAGGGTGGCGGCCGCCCACGATCCCCGTCGGCGAACACCCTCGTGCTTACCATGCCGATGTGGTGATCGGCGCCGGTTCACGGTGGGCTCGATGGGTCGGCCTCACCGATCGGCGCGCCCGCCGCGCCGGAGCGAACACGGGCCCGGCCACCACGCTCGACGACGGGGCGGGCTCGGTTCCCGAGGGCACGCCACTGTTCGACGTGTGCTTCGTGGTGGTCGACGTCGAGACGACGGGCGGCTCGGCCGCCACCTCTGCGCTGACCGAGATCGCGGCGGCCAAGTACCACGGCGGCCGGTGCGTGGGTGAGCTCCAGTCCCTCGTGGACCCGGGGTGTGCCGTGCCACCGCTCATCTCGCTGCTCACGGGGATCACCGACGACATGGTGGTCGGCGCCCCACCGGTGTCGAGCGTGTTGCCGTCGCTGCTCGAGTTCGTGCGCGGCTCGGTCATCGTCGGCCACAACGTGGGCTTCGACCTGTCGTTCCTCAACGCCGCGCTCGCCGCCAACGGCTACGACCCCCTCGCCAACACCGTGGTCGACACCTTGGCCCTGGCCCGCCGGCTGGTGCGGCCCGACGTCGCCAACTGCAAGCTCCGCACGCTCGCCACCGCGTTGCGTCTCGAGCATCTGCCCTCGCACCGTGCCCTCGACGACGTGCGCGCCACCGCAGACCTGCTGCACCGGCTCATCGAGCACGCCGCGGGCTACGACGTCTTCGTGCTGGGCGACCTCGTCGACCTGATGGCCAAACCCGCGGTGCGCCCGGAGCGGGCGGCCGAGGTCGGCTAGGAGGCCAGTGTCGGCTGGATAGGCTCGGGGCCGTGTTGCATGCCTTCGTGCTCATCGACGCCGAGCCCGCCCGCATCGCGGCCTTGGGCGAGGAGCTGTCGGGCACCGAGGGCATCACCGAGGTGTTCTCCGTCGCCGGCGGCGTGGCCGACCTCATCGCCATCGTGCGGGTGCGACACCACGACGACCTGGCCGAGGTCGTGACACGACACATCGCGTCGCTGCCCGGGATCGAGTCCACGACGACGCTGGTCGCCTTCGAGGCCTACAGCCGACACGACCTCGAAGCCATCTGGGACCTCGGCCCGGCCTGAGCCACCCACGGGCGGCTGGTCCACCCGGGGCGCCGGATCCACCCGGGCGCCCGAGCCACCGAGAGGCGCAGCGGGAGCCGGCTACGACGTCGCCCGGGCCGCTTCCTGCGAGGTGCGCGCCAGGTTCTCGAGGACGTCGCGGGCCGCGCCCTCGTCGATGACGGCGCCGGCGCGGGTCACCCCTTCGGCCAGGTCGGCACAGACGCCCGCCACCACGAGGCCCGCCGCCGCGTTGAGCACGGCGACGTCGCGGTGCGGGCCCTTCTTGCCCGCGAGCACCTGGCGGACGACCTCGGCGTTGGCGTCGACGTCACCACCGCGCAGGTCGTCGAGGGTGGCAGGGGCGAAGCCGAGGTCGGCGGGGTCGACGGTGTAGCGACGGACCTCGGCGTCGGCACCGACCTCGAGGACGGCCGACGGCCCGGTGGTCGACAGCTCGTCGAGCCCGTCGGCGCCGTACACGACCATGGCCCGTTGCGCGCCGTTGGCCACGAGGACGCCGAGCATCTTGTCGGCCATGGCGGGGTCGCTCACGCCGACGACCTGCAGGCGTGCGCGCGCCGGGTTGGCCAGGGGGCCGAGGAAGTTGAAGACCGTCGTGACACCGAGCTCGCGGCGCACGGGGATGGCGTGGCGCATGGCGGGATGAAAGCGCGGCGCGAAGCAGAAGCCCATGCCGACCTCGTCGATGCAGCGCGCCACACCGTCGGGCCCGAGGTCGATGACGACCCCGAGCGCTTCGAGCACGTCGGCCGACCCCGTGGCGGACGAGGCGGCGCGTCCCCCGTGCTTGCACACCCGGGCGCCCGCCCCCGCCACCACGAGCGCGGCGATGGTGGAGACGTTGATCGAGCGGCTGCGGTCACCGCCGGTGCCGCAGGTGTCGACGACGTCCTCGGGCCGGGGCACCGGCAGCGGCTCGGCGTGGTCCAGCATGGCCCGCACCAGGCCGGTCATCTCCTGCACGGTCTCGCCCTTGCTGCGCAGGGCGGTGACGAACGAGGCGATCTGCGCGTCGGTGGCCGCACCGGCGAGCACCTCGCCCAGCGCCAGCGTCGCTTCGTCCGCCGTGAGGTCGCGCCGCGCCACGAGGCGGCCCAGCACCGCGGGCCAGCCGCCCAACGCCGCGAAGGCGGACTCGCTCGTGCCGTCGGTGGTCGCGCTCACCATCGCCGCGTCAGTCCCACCACAGGTCGTGGTCGAGCACGCCGCGCGCCACGAGGCCCAGCTGCACCTGGCTCGTGCCTTCCACGATGGTGAGCTGCTTGGCGTCGCGGTACCACTGTTCGGTCGGGTGGTCCTCCATGTAGCCCGCCGCCCCCAGCAACTGCAGCGCCAGGCCCGAGGCGCGCACCGCCAGCTCGGTGGCGTGGTACTTGGCGGCCGAGAGCATGGGCACCCACTCCTTGGTGAACTTGCCCTGGTCCGCCAGCCACGCGGCGCGGTAGGTGAGGAGCCGGGCCGCCTCGAGGTCCACCGCGCACTTGGCGATCTCCCACTGCACGCCCTGGAAGTCGGCGATGGTCTTGCCGAAGGCGGCGCGTTGGGACACGTAGTCGGTGGCGTACATGAGCGCGCCCTCGGCCAGCCCGATGCCGCGCGCCGCCACCACGGGGCGCATGGAGTTGAGCCCCAGCATGGCGAGGCGGAAGCCGCCCACCTCGCCGATGACGTTGGTGGGCGCGACGCGGACGTCGCTGAGCAGCAGCTCGCCCGTGTCGACACCGCGCACGCCCATCTTGTGGTCGGTGCGGCCGACGTCCACGCCGGGCCAGCTGCGCTCGACGATGAAGGCCGTGACCGAGTCGTGCGCCCGGCTGGTGGGCTCGGCCGTCTTGGCGAACACCGTGTACCAGTCGGCCTCGCGCACGCCCGACATCCAGCACTTGGTGCCGTTGAGCACCCACCCGTCGGGACGGTCGGGGTCGGGGGTGGCGCGCGTGCGCATGCCCATGACGTCGCTGCCGGCCTGGGGCTCCGACAGCCCGAAGGCGGCGCGGCTCGAGCCCGAGGCGATGTCGGGCAGGTAGCGGTGCTTCTGCTCCTCGGTCCCGGCGATCATGACCGGGCCCGTCGGCAGCCGGGTCAGCAGCAGCATGAGCGCGGCGGTGTTGGAGTACTTGGCTACCTCTTCGATGGCGACGGTCAGCCCGAGGATGCCCGCCCCCGAGCCGCCGTACTCCTCGGGGATGCACAGGCCGAGCAGCCCGGCGTCACGAAAGGTGTCGAAGATGTCCTGGGGATAGGTGCCGCTGCGGTCGATCTCCCGGGCCCGGGGCTTGACCTTGTCGCGCGCCAGACGGCGCACCGCGCTCTGGAGCTCCGACAGCTCGGGCGTGAGATCGAAATCCATCAACGGAGGCTACGCCTCCCCCCGCGGCCTACGCCTCCCGGTGCAGCGCCACGGTGACCTCGATCTCGACCGCGCCACCGCGGGGCAACGCGGCGACGCCGATGGCGGAGCGGGTGTGGCGACCGTCGTCACCGAAGACGCGATGCAGCAGGCGGCTGGCCCCGTCGACCACGGCGGGTTGCTCGTGGAAGTCGGGCGTGGAGGCCACGAAGCCGGTGACGGTGAGGACCCGGGCCACGCGGTCGAGGCTGCCGAGCTCGTGCTCGAGGACCGCCAGGGCGTTGAGCGCGCAGACCTCGGCCGCCTCGGCGCCTTCGTCCACGGTGACGTCGCGCCCGAGCGTGCCCACACAGGTGAGGGTGCCGTCGATGCGCGGCAGCTGGCCCGAGGTACGGGCCACGTCCCCGTGCACGACGACGGCGTCGAGTGGATCGTGGGGCGGATGCGGCCCGTGCAGTGTCAGGCCCAGTGCGGCCAGGCGTTGCGAGATGCGTCCGGTCACGCCGGCAGCGTAGAGGGTCGGCTCAGGCCGACTTGCGACGCTGCCTCAGGATCCGACGACGCTCCCGCTCGGTGGCTCCGCCCCAGACGCCTTCGCGCTCGCGGTGGGCCAGCGCGTGCTCGAGGCACGCTTGGCGGACCGGGCATACGGCGCAGATCACCTTGGCCTCCTCGGCGTCCTCATCGGACACCGGGTAGAAGACCTCAGGGTCGACGCCCTGACAGGCGGCTCGCTTGCGCCACGTGGCGACGGAGGGGGCGGTCATTGGAGTCACTTCCTCAAGCACTCTGTGTGTTTTTATTATTACCCTACGTGGGATTTTCCGCCAATGACCCGATGACCAGGGACAATGGTCCCCTCAAAGGAGAATCAGCGGAACGACAAGTATGGCGCACGGCCGGGACCGTGTAAAGAACACCCCGGCCGCCAGGCAGCCCGTCGCCCCGCCACCATCTCCGTCCGCGCCCCCGACAAGCCGCGTGTCCGCCACGAAAGCGCAGGTGGGGACGGCGCGGCCGGGAGGCGGTCAGGGGCGGAGGTCGGTGAGGAGCTCGAAGCGGACATCGTCGGGCAATGGGGATTCGGCGTGGTATTCGGGGTGGTCGACCGCCAGGGTCACCGGGCCGGCCGCGAACCGCTCGACCTGGACGGGGTCGAGGGTGAACCGGATGTAGTGCACCGAGGCCGTGATCTCGGGCCGGGTGAGGGCCTCTTCGTGGGCGGCCTCGGGCTCGGCCCGGACGACCTGCTCCACCGCCAGCCCGTCCACGACGCCCGCCGACTCGATGACCGGGTCCACGCCCGGCAGACGGAGGACGACCGCGTGCTCGATGCCCACCAGCCGGGGCAGCCAGTCGCGCAGCGCCTCGTCCCCGGTCAGCTCGATGAACAGCGTGGCCGAGAGCTCACCGGGCTCGGGGATGAGCGCGTTGTAGACGTCGAGCTCCTTCTGGATCTGCTCGTCGGAGACCATCTTCTCGGCCCGGGCCATCTCCTGGATCTGCGAGCGCATGGTCTCGCGGTTCTCGAAGACGACCGAGACGATGGGCCCGATCGCCACGCGCCGACGGCGCTTGAGCTCGATGACGCGACGGCGGTAGTCGTCGCGGTCGCGCTCGTACGCCGCGCAGATCGGCGATGTCGGCAAGCGTGAGCGATCGGGTCCGGGCCGGCATCGGTCGTGCTCCTCCTGGGACGAGGGTGCTCAGGTGAGTGACTTGAGGCCCTCGGTGAAGCGGCCGGCGTGGCTCTTCTCGGCGCGCGCCAAGGTCTCGAGCCAGTCGGCGATGTCCTCGAAGCCCTCGTCGCGCGCCGTGCGGGCGAAGCCCGGGTACATCTCGGTGTACTCGTAGGTCTCGCCTTCGACGGCCGACTTGAGGTTGTCGGCGGTGGGGCCCACGGGCACGCCGGTCACCGGGTCACCGACTTCGCGCAGGAAGTCGAAGTGCCCGAAGGCGTGGCCCGTCTCACCCTCGGCCACGGAACGGAACAGGGCGGCCACGTCGGGGTAGCCCTCGACGTCGGCCTTCTGGGCGAAGTACAGGTAGCGGCGATTCGCCTGGCTCTCGCCCGCGAACGCCTCCTTGAGGTTGGCCTCGGTCTTTGATCCCTTCAGCTTGGGCACGGTGCTCACTTTCTCCTTCGTCGGTTGGGGGTTGTTCGGATCTGGTCAGGCTTTGGCGGCGGCCGGGGCCCGGCGCCTCGGCGCGGTGCGGGGGCGGCAGTCACGGCAGCGCCCGCGGAAGACGACCTCGGCGTCGCCCACGTCGAAGCCCTCGTCCGCGCCGGCGGGGACGGTGACGCCGGAGAAGTCGGCGTGGAGGTCGCGCACCTTGCCGCAGCCGCGGCACACGAGGTGGTGGTGGACGCCGTCCACGTTGGGGTCGAAACGGGTCATGCCCGTGCCGACGTCGAGCGCGGCGATCTCTCCCATGGCGGCCAGCTCGTGGAGGGTCTGGTAGACGGTCTTGAGCGAGATGGTCCCCATCTGCGCCTTCGCGGCGGCATGGATCGACTCGGCCGTGGGATGGGACACGTCACCGTGCAGGACGCGGAAGATGCACTGGCGCTGGGCGGTGATCTTGCGGCCCTGGGCCCGGAACAGCGCGCTCAGCTCGTCGGGGGATCGCATGGCCCGAGCACGCTATCACCAATGATTGTTTCTTGACAACCATTGTTGAAATCTCGCGTTGCGGCGTGCCGCTGTCACTTCCCGTGCCGACGCGGGGTCGACCCCCGACTCGGGGTCCGGCTGGGCCGGGCGAGGGCGCCCGATCGGCGACGATGGTGCGGTGACGTGAGGAGGTCGACCCTGCATGGCTGCGACGTGTGCATGTTGTTCGATGTCGGTCGATTGGTGGGTGAGGCTGCGCTCGCACCCTGACCTGCCCATCTGCCACGAGTGTCTCAGCGGGCTCGATGCACAGCGAGACGGCCAGCTGCAGCTCGTGAGAGGAACGTGGCTCGTCACGGGCTTCGAGCCGATTTTCAAGGTGTCCGACGTCGCACGCTCGGTCGCCTGGTTCGAGCGAGCGGGGTTCGAGGCGTCCTTTCATGACGACGCGTATGCCTTCGCTCATCGAGATCTGCGCCTCACGATCCACCTTGCCCGGGCCGAGGGAGACGAGGTGCCGGGTGGCGCGGCTCTCTACATCCACTGCCACGATGCCGACCGGGTGGCCGAGCAGTGGCGTGCGGCGAAGATCGAGGTCGACGGCCCCCGCGACGAGGACTACGGCAAACGGGAAGGCTCGACGACCGACCCGGATGGAAACGTGATCCGCTTCGGCAGCCCCATTCGCTGACGGCGATCCCTCGCACGCCCCGAGCCGGGCCGGGGCGGGTTCCCGGCTGTGGCAGGCTGGCCCGGTGCCGTCGGCCCGTGCCTCGAACCCCGCGGCGCGGGGCAATTTCGACCGGGCCGAGGCCCTGGCCCGGCTGGGGGCGGAGCGCTTCGACGTGCTCGTCATCGGGGGCGGGATCACCGGCGCCGGCGTCGCCCTCGACGCCGCCTCGCGAGGGTTGCGGACCGCATTGGTCGAGCGCCACGACTTCGCCTCGGGCACGTCGTCGAAGTCGTCGAAGATGGTGCACGGGGGGCTCCGGTACCTGCAGCAGCGCGACTTCCGGCTCGTGTACGAGGCGCTGCACGAACGCCAGCGGTTGCTCCAGAACGCGCCGCACCTCGTGGCGCCGCTGCCGTTCCTGATCCCGCTGTTCGGCCGGGACGGGTTGGTGAACAAGGGTGTGGCCCGCACCTACTCGAGCGCGCTCACCCTCTACGACGTGACCGGCGGGTTGCGCATCGGCAAGCGGCACCGGCGGATCACGCGGGACGAGGCGCTGGCACACCTCCCGACGTTGCGGACCGATCGTCTGGTGGCGGGGTTCATCTACTACGACGCCCGCGCCGACGACGCCCGGCTCACGCTGGCGGTGGCGCGCACGGCCGCGCTGGACCACGGTGCGGTGCTGGCCAACTACACGGAGGTGGTGGGCCTCGTCACCGACGCCTCGGGTGCGGTGCGGGGCGCCCGGGTGCGCCCGGCGCCGGTCGGCGCCGGCGCCACCCTCGACGGTGAGGCTCAGGCGACGCCGGCCGAATTCGAGATCCGGGCCGAGGTGGTGGTGAACGCCACGGGCGTGTGGGCCGACGAGGTGCGGGCCTTCGACGAGCCGACGCACCCGCACTCGATCCGGCCCGCCAAGGGCATCCACATCACCGTGCCACGGTCCAAGCTCCCCGCCGACGTCGCCGCGGTCATCCCCGTGCCCAAGGACCGGCGGTCGATCTTCGTGGTGCCGTGGCCCGGTGGTGACGACGTCTACCTCGGGACCACCGACACCGCCTGGGACGGTCCGCTCGACGACCCCGCCTGCCTGCCCGACGACGTCGACTACGTGCTCGACGCCGCCAACGGGGTGGTGACCGAGCCCATCGGCCGGCACGACGTCACCGCGGTGTGGGCGGGGTTGCGACCGCTGCTGGCTCCGGCCCAGGGCCATCACGTGAGCGACCGCACCGCCGATCTGTCACGGCGCCACACCGTCGCAGTGTCGGACCACGGGATGGTGACGGTCACCGGGGGCAAGCTCACCACGTACCGGAAGATGGCCGAGGACACCGTCGACGTCGTGGTGAAGCGCCTCGGGTCGCGCGCCACGGCGGGTCGGTGCCGGACCAAGCGGTTGGCGATCCACGGCTCGGCCGGCCTCGAGGAGCTGCGCGCCCCGGGCGCCGCGGCCCGCTTCGGTCTCGACGCGGACGTCCTGGCGACGCTGGTCGGCCGGCACGGGGGCGAGACCCCGGCCGTGCTCGACGCCGCGTCGGGCCGGCCCGAGCTCCTCGAACCGCTCGTCCCGGGCCTGCCCCATCTGCGGGTCGAGGCGCTGTGGGCGGTGCACCACGAGATGGCGATGACCGTCGACGACGTCCTGGCGCGCCGCACCCGCAGCGTGTTGCGCCACGCCCTCGCCGCCGCGAACGCGGCGCCGGGTATCGCCGAGCTCTTGGCGCCGGCGTGGGGTCGCGACGGTGCCGACGCGGCGCGCGAGGCGGCCGCCTTCGCCGACCAGGCCCGCGCCGATCTGGCCCGGGCGGGCCTCGACCCCGTGAACACGGCTTCATGACAGGCATCTCATGACGGGCATCTCGTGACGGGCATCTCATGACGGGGCCGACCCCGGTCACGCCGATCGACGCCGTCGAGGGCGAGGTGACCGAGCGCATCACCGGGCCGCGGGTGCCGGTCGGCGACGCCGTGCTCGCCCGCCTGGCGTCGGTGTGCGCCGAGGTGACCGTCGACGACGCGGCGCGCAACGAAGCAGGGCGGGACTGGTGGCCGCTCGCCATCCGCTGGGCCACGCGGGGATCGGTCCCGGCCCGCCCCGCCGTGGTGGCGCGGCCCACCGATGCCGAGCAGGTCGCGGCGGTGCTGGCGGTGTGTCACGACGCCCGGGTGCCGGTCACCGCCGTGGCGGGGCGGTCGGGGGTGTGCGGCGCCAGCATCCCGCTCTTCGGGGGGGTGTCGCTCGACCTGTGCGGCCTGGCCGGCGTCGTCGACGTCGACGCCACGTCGCTCGTGGCCGACGTGGCGCCGGGCACCTTCGGCCCTGACCTCGAGGCCGAGCTCCGGTCCCACGACGTCACCCTCGGGCACTGGCCACAGTCGATGGACCTGTCGACGGTGGGTGGCTGGGTGGCGTGTCGCGGCGCGGGGCAGTACTCCACCCGCTACGGGAAGATCGAGGACATGGTCACCGGCCTCGAAGTGGCCCTGGCCGACGGACGGTTGATCAGGACGGGCGGTGCCGGGCCGCGCGCTGCGCTCGGGCCCGACCTGACGCAGCTCTTCGTCGGCTCCGAAGGGGTCCTGGGCGTGATCACCGAGGCGCAGGTGCGCCTGCACCCGCTGCCACCGGCCGAGGGCCGCCGGGCCTACGCGGTGGCCGACTTCCACCAAGGGCTCGAGGTGTGCCGACAGGTGTTGCGGCGCGGCGCCACACCGGCGGTGCTGCGTCTCTACGACCCCGTCGAGTCGGCCCGGAACTTCGAGTTGGCCGACCAGTGCGCGCTCGTCGTGCTCGACGAGGCCGACGAGGGACTCCTCGACGCCACGCTCGCCGTCGTCGACGCGCAGTGCGAGGCGGCCGGGGCCCTGCGCCTCGACGACGCGGTGGTGCAGCGGTGGGTGGGGCACCGAAACGACGTCTCCGCCCTGGCGCCGCTGTATCGCGCCGGGATCGTGGTCGACACCATCGAGATCGCGGCGCGCTGGACGACGCTGCCGCTGCTCTACGACGCGTGTGCGGGCGCGTTGGCCGGGATCGAGGGCACGTTGGCGGCGTCGGCCCACCAGAGCCACGCCTACGTCGACGGCGCCTGTCTCTACTTCACCTTCGCCGGCCGTCGACCCGACGCGCCCGACGGCACCGACGGCACCGACGGCACCGACGCAGCGGCCGACGCCTGGGCCGAGGGCTACTACACCTCCGCCTGGCGGGTCGTGATGGACGCGGTGCGGGCCCACGGCGGAGCCATCAGCCACCACCACGGGGTGGGGGTGAACCGGGGACGCTTCCTGGCCGACGCATTGGGCGGAGCCTTCGACGTCCTCGTGGCGCTCAAGGACTCGCTCGACCCGCGCGGCATCCTCAACCCGGGCAAGCTCGGGCTGCCGTCACCGTTCGGCGAGGTGCTGTGGCCGTGAGCCAGGTGCTGGTGGTCGACGTGGGGACCTCGGGCGTGCGCGCCGCGGTGGTCGACGGGGACGGGATCGTCAGCCACGTCCGGTACCTCGAGGTGTTGCCGTCGTCACCGGCGCCGGGGTTCGTCGAGTTCGACGCGACGGCGATGGCGGAGGCGGTGATCGACGTGGCGACGGCCGCCCTGGCCGCCGGGGGGCCGGTGGCGGGCGTGGGGATCGCCAACCAACGCGCCTCGACCATCGTGTGGGACCGTGGCACGGGCGAGCCCGTGGGGCCGGGCCTCGGGTGGCAGGACCTGCGCACCGTGGGCACGTGCCTCGTGCTGCGGGACCAGGGCATCCGGGTCGCTCCCAACGAGTCGGCCACCAAGCTCGCCATGCTGCTCGACATGGCCGACCCCGACCGGTCGCGCGACCTGTGCTTCGGCACCGTCGACACCTGGGTGGCGTGGACGCTGTCGGGCGGCGCGCTGCACGTGACCGACGCCACCAACGCCGCGGTCACGGGGCTGCTCGCCCCGGACGGGTCGGACTGGGACGACACGATGCTCGACGCCCTGCGCATCCCTCGAGGGGTGCTGCCCACGGTGGTCGACTCGTCCGGCGCGTCGGGACCGGCCCGCGCCCTGCAGGGCGCCCCGGTGATCTGCGGCATCGCGGGGGACCAACAGGCGTCGCTCGTGGGCCAGGGGTGCACGCGGGCGGGGTTGGCCAAGGCCACGTTCGGGACCGGGGGCATGCTGGACCTGTGTGTGGGTGCGCTGCGCCCCGGCTTCGCCCGGCGCGGCGGGGCGGGCACGTTCCCGATCGTGGCGTGGCAGCGCGCCGGGCACAAGACCTGGGGCGTCGAAGCGGTGATGCTGTCGGCCGGGATGTGCGTGGAATGGCTGCGCGACGACCTCGGCATCATCGACGACGCGGCGGACAGCCATCGCGTGGCCGCCGCGTGTGACGACACCGGCGACGTCTGGTTCGTCCCGGCCCTGCTCGGCCTGGGGACGCCGGTGTGGGACTTCGGGGCGCGCGGGACGTTCGTGGGCATCACGCGCGGCACGGGCCGGCCCGAGATGGTGCGGGCCGTGCTCGAGGGCGTCGCCCATCGCGGCGCGGATCTTCTCGAGGCGGCCGAGGCCGACACCGCCATGACCATCGCGTCGTTGCGGATCGACGGCGGGATGTCGGCCAACCCGACGTTCGTCGCCGCGCTGGCCGACGCGGTGGGGCGGCCGGTCGAGATCTCGCCCGTCACCGAGGCGACCACCCTCGGGGCCGCCTATCTGGCCGGCATCGAGCTGGGGATGTGGGCGGACGAGGCCGATGTGGCCGCGGCGTGGCGACCGTCGGCCACCGTCGAGCCGCGTGCCACCGAGAACAAGCGCGCCGCGCTGCGTTCCCGCTGGCTGGCGGCGCGGGACCGGTCCCTCGCCACCGTGCCCGAGCTGAGCGCGCTGGAGTTCTGAGCTGGCCCGTCGCGCCCTCGTCCGCGCCTCGTCGCCGTTCAGTTGGGCCGCGAACGTGCCGATAACGTGGACCTGATGGAGCCCGCCCACTTCGGGGAGCGCGAGGCGACCGCGGACCGCGTCGTGAGCGTGGCCGCGAGCCGGCGCGCGGAGATGGCGGCGGGCATCGAGGTGCTCGACGGGCACCTGGCCCCGACGCTCGACCTCGACTCCGCCATGGCGCTGGGCCGGGCGCTGGTCGGCAACCTGAGCACGGTGGTGCTCGGCACCCCGGGTGCGCTCACAGCCGCGGTCATGGCGGCGCTGTCGGGTGGCCACCTGCTGATCGAAGACGTGCCCGGCGTGGGCAAGACCGTCCTGGCACGCGCGCTGGCCCTCTCGCTCGGAGCGGAGTTGTCGCGCGTGCAGGGCCATCCGGACCTGTTGCCCTCGGACGTCACCGGTGTGTCGGTGTTCGCCCCCGACACCGGCACGTGGGAGTTCCGTCCGGGCCCGGTGTTCGCGCACGTGGTGCTGGTCGACGAGCTCAACCGCACCCCACCGCGCACCCAGGCGGCGCTGCTCGAGACGATGGAGGAACAACAGGTGAGCGTCGACGGCGAGTCGTGGCCGCTGCCGCGTCCGCACCTCGTCATCGCCACCCAGAACCCGTTCTCCCAACTCGGGACCTATCCCCTGGTCGAGAGCCAGCTCGACCGGTTCGCGCTGGCGACGGCGATCGGCTACCCCGATGCCGGGACCGAGACCCGACTGGTGCAACACGGCGGGGGGAAGTTCGCCCTGGACGAGCTGCATCCGGTGTGCACGACATCGGAGTGGCTCGCAGCGCAACGCGCCACCGAGTCCGTCGACGTGGCGACGAGCGTGGCCGAGTACGCCGTGGCGCTGTGCCGGGCCAGCCGCAGCGCTCCGGGCGTCCGTCTGGGGGCCAGCCCGCGCGCCGCGATCTGGCTCATCCGGGCCGCGCAGGCCCACGCCGTGTTGTCGGAGCGGACCTTCGTGACCCCCGACGACGTGAAGGCCGTCGCCGTGGCGTGCCTGGCCCACCGGCTCCTCACCGACGAGGGTGTCGAGCAGGGCGTGGCCGCGGTCCGAGGTCTGCTCGACACCACGCCTGCTCCCCGGCCGTGACCGGGCGCGCCGGTCGGGACCACCCGGCCGGCACCACCACCCGCCGCAGCCGCGTCCCCCGTCCCGTTCGTCCCGCCGTCCCCCTGGTGAGCTGCGCCGGGGTGCTCCTGGCGTGGGGGCTCGTCGCGCACAACAGCGGGGCCGGGTGGGTGCAGGCCGTGGGGGACGTGCTGGCCGGGACCCTGGCCGTGGGCCTCCTCGCGCCCGCCGTCGTCGTGGCCCGGGCCAAGCTGCGCGTGGTCGAGACGCCCGGTGACGGCACCGCGGGCGTACCGCTCGAGCTGATGGCGTGCTCCACCACGCGGGTACGCGTCCGGGCCATGGACCCGCCGGGCCCCGAGGCGTTCGTCGGGCGGCACCGGACGACGGCGGGCGCCGACGCTGATGGCCCGGAGCCACTGACCCTGCTGCCCCGGGTCCGGGGCGTGCACACGCAGATCGTGCTCGAGGTGGCCAGCGCCGCGCCCTTCGGCTTGCTGTGGTGGCGCAAGACCGTCGTCGTGGGTCTGCCGCGCGCGCTGCACGTCGGACCGAAGCTGGGTCGACCGTTGCCGGTGCCCGCCGGGCGTGAGGACACGAGCGGGAGCGGCGTGCTCGACTCCGCCGTGCAGATCGGCGAGCCCCGCGGGGTTCGCCCCTACCGGCCCGGGGACCACCGCCGGTGGGTGCACTGGCCCGCCACCGCCCACAGCGGCGAGCTCATGGTGCGCGAGATGGAAGGGCCGACGGCCGAGCCGGTCACGGTGGAGGTCCACCTGCCGGCCGAGCCCGAAGCCGCCGAGCGCATGGCGGAACGGGCCATGGCGACGGTGGTCGGGTTCGTCGACCGGGGTGCGTCGGTGCTGCTCGCCACCACCGAGGAGACGGGCCCGAGGATCGGGGCGGTGGCGGACCGGCGCAGCGCGGGTCGGCGTCTGGCGCGTGCGGTGCCCGGGCCGGGAGCACCCGGCGGGAGCTCTTCGATCGGGAGCTCTTCGGCAGGGAGTTCTTCGACGTGAAGTTCTTTGACATGGTGCGGCGCGCCAACAAGCCGGGGCCCCCCGAGCACTCGATCACGCTGCGCGTGGCGTGCGCGGGGGCGGTGGTCACCGGCATCGCCGCCTGCCGGGCCGAGAGTGAGCTGTCGTGGGCGGTGGCAGGCGGTTCGATCGTGCTCGTCGTGGCGGGCATGGTGATCGCCTACCGCACCCGGGAGCAGCCGCTGCCGTGGATCAAGCCCGTGCTGGCCGTCAGCGCGGTGGCGGCGTTCGTGTGGTTCTTCCGACAGCTGACGGGCCAGACCCTCTACGACGTGAGCACGGTGGAGAACCCGCTGGCGGTGCTCTTCGTGTGGGTGCAGGTGGCCCACGCCTTCGACGTGCCGGCGCGACGCGACCTCGCCTTCTCCCTGGCCGGATCGGCCAGCCTCATGGCGGTGGCCGCGGCCCAGGCCATCGACCTCGGCTTCGGCTTCTACGTCGTGGTGTGGTTTGCCTTCGGCCTGGCCGGGCTCATGGCCATGTGGAGCTCGGCCAGCGAGGGCGGGCGCATGCGGGCCCGCGGTGTGGCCGCCACGTTGGGGGCGGTGGTCGTGACCGGCGCCGCGGTGCTCGTGGTGCTGCCCGCCCCGCACGTGGCGGGGCGGATCGACTTCCCCTCCGCCGCGGGACCGGGCGCCCCGCTGCCGGTTCCGGGAGGACTGGCCGGTGACGGCAAGGTGGCCCAGCTGGCCAAGCCCGGGACGAGCGCCGGGCCCACGAGGGTCGGGGGCTTCCTCGGGTTCTCGGACCGTCTGAACACCGCACTGCGCGGCGGGTTGGGCGACACCGTGGTCATGCGGGTGCGCGCCGATCGGCCCTCGTACTGGATCGGCGAGACCTTCGACCGCTGGGACGGCGCCAACTGGAGCACGGTCGCCACCCCGCACGGCGCGCTGCGGTTGGACGAGGACTCGCCGTTCATCCTCGGGGGCCCGGTACCGGCGTCGGGGTCCGATACCGACCTGCAGACGTTCTACATCGTGCAGTCGTCGCCCAACCTCGTGTTCCACGCCGACACCGCGCACGAGGTGTGGTTCCCCACCCACGACCTCTTCGTCTCGGACCACGACGCCATCGTCTCGCCCATCGGCCTGGGCCCCGGAGCGATCTACACCGTCGAGTCCGACGTGGTCACACCGAGCGCGGCGCAGTTGCGCGCCGCAGCGGGGCCCGTCGCCACACCGGCGACGATCCTCGCTCCCGACACCAAGCTCCCCCACCCCTATCCCCGGGCGCAGGCTCTGGCCGAGTCGGTGACCGCGGGGGCCACGACGACCTACGACAAGGTGCAACGCCTCATCGGGTGGATCGGGGCGCACACGCACTACTCCACCGACATCCCGCCGCTGGCGCCGGGGCAGGACACCGTGGACCAGTTCCTCTTCGGGAACCGCACCGGGTTCTGTGAGCAGATCTCCACCGCGTTGGCGGTGATGCTCCGGTCCGTCGGCATCCCGGCGCGCGAGGCGGTGGGGTACGTGCCGGGCCCGTACAACCCCATCACCGACCTCTACGACATCGAGGCCAAGGACGCACACGCCTGGGTCCAGGTGTGGTTCCCCGGGTACGGCTGGCAGAGCTTCGACCCGACCGCGGTGGTCCCGTTGGCCAACCCGTCGCCGGGGTCGACGCTGCTGCACGAGGCCACGACCACCCTGCAAGCGCTCCCGTGGGTCCCCATCGCACTGGTCCTGGCCGTCGCCGCGGTCGTGGTGCTGGCGGTGGTGCGGCGTCGCCGCCGGCCCCGCACCTGGGCGGAGAGGGCGGCGCGCAGCATCGAGGCGGCCGGGCGACGAGCGGGCCGGCGGCGGCGACCCGACGAGACACTCACAGAGTACGCGGGTGTCATCGACGCCATGGCGGGCGACCCGTCGGGCACGTGGCGCGCCCTGGCGGGCGTGGTCGAGGCCAGCGCCTACGGGGGGCACCACCCGACACCCCAGGACGAGTCGCGGATCTTGGCGTCGATGCGGACCCTGCGCGCCTCGTTGCCGCGTCGCGGCGTGCTCGTCGGGTCGGGCGCCGTCACGCGGGGCGATGGGCCAGCGCGTCGTCGAAGCTCGCCCCCGCCTCGAGATGGGGACGGTAGCCCATCAGCTGGCGGGGACGGCTGAAGCCGAGCGCAGCGGTGAAGCGGCCAGCGCGGCCGTAGAGCGCGACGAAGCGACGTTCGTGCACCGACCCGTCCACCACCACCACCTCGTCGTCGGGGCTCGGGTGGCCGATCACCTGGATCTTCACGTCGTACTGGTCGGACCAGAAGTACGGCACGGGTACATAGGCGGTGCCCTGGGCGCGTCCCGCCCGGAGGTTGCGCGCCGCGGCGACGCCCTGCTCGGCCGCGTTGGTCCAGTGCTCGACGCGGATGTGGGCGCCCACCGACTGGTCGAACCAGCGCGCCATGTCGCCCGCCACGACCACGTCGTCGGCGACGTGCAGCGTGGCGTCGGCGACGACGCCGTTGTCGATCTCGAGCCCCGAGCCCTCGAGCCACTGCGTCGTCGGCACCACGCCGATCCCGACCACGACGACGTCCGCGTCGAGGACCCGGCCGTCGTCGAGCTCCACGGCGTCGACGGCACCCGAGCCATGTCCACCGCGCAGTGCCGCCACGCTCACCTCGGTCACGAGCTCCACGCCGTGGTCGGTGTGCAGTGCGCCGCACACCGCTCCCATCTCGGCGCCGAGCACGCGGACCATGGGATGCTCCAGCGCCTCGACCACCGTGACGCGCGCCCCGAGCGCCTGACAGGTGGCCGCGACCTCGGACCCGATGAATCCCGCCCCCACCACGATCACGCGCGCGCCGTCGTGGCGCGCCGCCTGTCCGATGGCGAGGGAGTCCTCCAACGTCCGCAGCACGTGTACGCCGTCGGGCGCGGCCGGGCCCGGCAGCGGGCGGGGATGCGCACCCGTGGCCAGCACCAGTCCGTCGAATCGCAGCCGGGCACCGTCGTCGAGCTCGAGCGTGTGCGTCTCGAGGTCGAGTGCACCTGCGGTGTGGCCCAGGCGCAGGTCCAGGCCGAGTGCGGTGATCTTCTCCGACGGGCGCAGGAGCACGCGGTCGAGCCCCCACGTCCCGGCCAGGAACTGCTTGGACAACGGGGGCCGGTCATAGGGCAGGTGCGGCTCGGCCCCGATGAGCACGACGGGGCCGCTGTGGCCATCGGCGCGCAGCGTCTCGGCCGCTCGCAGTCCCGCCAGGGACGCGCCGACGACGACGACGGTGGAGCTGGGGTCGAGCACCATGGCGGGGGTGACCCTATCGGCGCCGGATCCGGCCTCCGGTCACCGGCTCAGGACCCGAACATGGCCATCCACTGGTCCGGGGTGCGCGGGCGGAAGACGTAGTTCCTGTGCCGGGTCTCGCCCAGGCTCGCCGACGCCTCGGGTGAGTAGAGGTGGCCGGGGTACAAGACGGTGTCGTCGCCGAACCGGGCCAGGCGGTTGGTGAGTGACTCGTACATCTGCTCGGGGTCACCGCCGGGGAGATCGGTGCGCCCGCAGCCGTCGAGGAACAACGTGTCCCCCGCCACCAGTCGTCCGTCGACGGAGAAGCACTGGCTGCCCGGCGTGTGGCCCGGCGTGTGGACGAGCTCGATGCCGACGTCGCCGACCATGACGACGTCGCCACTGGCGTGCTCGACGAGGTCGTCCTTCGACACGCCCGTGGCACGGATGACCCAGGGGACCTCAGCCGCCTGGACGTGCACGGGGACCTGGGCGTCACCGAGCAGGTCGGTGATGCCCTCGATCGGGTACCCCATGAGGTCGCCGCCGACGTGGTCGGGATGAAAATGGGTGGCCAGTGCGCCCACACACCGCATGCCGTCCTCGGCCAGCAGGCCGAGGAGGCCGGCGACGTCGTAGGCGGGGTCGACGATGACCGCCTCGCCGGCTTCGCGGTCGCCGATGAGGTAGCAGAAGTTCACCATCTGGGTCGCCACGGGGTCGTGGAGGGCGAAGTCGCGTCCCGAGAGGAGCTGGCGGAAGTAGAAGCGGTCGTCAGGCATGGTCCGATGGTAAGGGCCGGGCGCTGCGCAGGCCCACCCGGGTGCTCCGGCCCCGACCTACAGTGTTCGGGGCCTGGGGCGCCACCCGCGGGCGGCAGGAGGGGGACGATGCGGCGTTCGAGCGTGGCCGGGATGTTCCGGGCCAATGTCGCCGACCACGGCGACACAGCCATGTTCCGGTTCCAAGGGACGACGGTGACGTGGTCCGAGCACTACGAGCGCGCCCGCGCCGTCGCCGGGGCCCTGCTGGCCGAGGGGGTCGGAGCCGGCGACCGGGTGGCGATGCTCGATCGCAACGGGCTCGCCTACTTCGAGGTGCTCTTCGGGGGGGCACTGAGCGGCGCCGTCAACGTCGCGGTGAACTGGCGTCTCGCCCCGGCCGAGATGGCGGCGGTGATCGACGACTCGAAGGCCACGGTCCTCGTCGTCCACCCCGATTTCGTGCCGTGCCTGGCCGCGATGGAGAGCGGGCTGCCGTGGGTGCGGCGGGTGGTGGTGCTCGGCGACCCCAAGCGCGACGCGGACGTCGGAGGCGCGTCGGATCTCGCCCGCCGAGTGGGCTATGACGACTGGCTCGCAGGTCCCTCGGGCACCGACCCGGGCTACCAGGGTGCGCCCGACGACGTGTCGATGCAGCTCTACACGTCGGGCACGACGGGGCTGCCCAAAGGCGTGATGTTGGCCAACCGCAACATCGACGTCATGCTGTCGGCGGCGGGCGATGCCTTCGAGATCGGCGAGACAACGGTGAGCCTGGTGGCGATGCCGTTGTTCCACATCGGTGGGTCGGGCTGGGCCCTCAGCGCGATGTCGCGAGGTGGGACGTCGGTCATCCTGCGGGACATGGACCCCGCCGAGCTCCTGCGGTTGGTGGCGGCCGAGCGGATCACCCACGCCTTCTTGGTGCCGGCGGTGTTGATGGCCCTTCTGGCCACGCCGACGATCGCCGAGACGGACCTGTCGAGCCTCGACACCGTCTTCTACGGAGCCTCGCCCATCGGCGAGGACGTCCTGGTCCGGTGTCTGGATGTCTTCGGGTGCCGGTTCTCGCAGGTCTACGGGATGACCGAGACCACCGGGGCCATCGTCCGTCTCACCCACGACGACCATGACCCCGGCGGCCCGCGCCAGCACCTGCTGCGAGCGGCGGGACAGCCGCTGGAGGGGGTCGAGCTGCGCATCGTGGACCCCGACACCGGGGCCGAGGTGGCGCGGGACACGGTGGGCGAGGTGTGGACGCGGTCGGGGTTCAACATGCTCGGCTACTGGGACAAGGCCGACGAGACGGCCCGCACCATCGACGACGATGGATGGCTGCGCACCGGGGACGCCGGATACGTCGACGACGAGGGCTATCTGTACCTCCACGACCGGATCAAGGACATGGTCGTCTCGGGAGGCGAGAACATCTACCCGGCGGAGGTCGAGAACGTCCTGCTGGGGATTCCCGGCGTGGCCGACGCCGCGGTCATCGGCGTCCCCGACGAGCGCTGGGGCGAGACGGTGAAAGCGATCGTCGTCCCCGTGGCCGGGACCGCACTCGACGAGGCGTCGATCATCGGGTTCTGCCGGGAGCAGTTGGCGCACTACAAGTGTCCGACGTCGGTCGAGTTCGCGACGGCGCTGCCCCGCAATCCCTCGGGGAAGATCCTGAAGCGCGAGCTGCGCGAGCCCTATTGGCGAGACGCCGAACGCCAGGTCCACTGACCGTGGCCACGCCGACGCCGACGCCGAGCTGATGACCACCCCGGCCACCGCGCCGACGACGTCGACGGTCGATCCCGACGCCGAGCTCATGGCGCTGCTGGCGACGGCCGAGGGCCGGGCGGACCCCTATCCCCACTACGCACGGATCCGGGAGCACGCGCCGGTGTTCCGCTCGGGCATCGGGAGCTGGATCGTGTCGCGCTTCGCCCACTGCCAGCAGGTGCTGCGGTCGCCGCACTTCGGCAAGGGCGCCGACCAGGAGGCCACGGCCCGTGTCCGGATCGCCCGCTGGGGGATTCCGCCCGAGGAAGCCGCCGAGTTCTTCGAGTTCCTCGAAGGTCGGCAGTCGATGCTCACCCTCAACCCGCCGGACCACACGCGGCTGCGCGGGCTGGTGGCGCGCGCCTTCACGCCCAACACGGTCGAAGCACTGCGCCCGCATGTCGAGGTGCTGTGCGACGGACTGCTCGACACCCTGGCCGACCTCGCCGCCGCGGGCGCGACGGTCGATGTCATGCGCGAGCTCGCGTTCCCTCTTCCTGTGGCGGTCATCGGCGAGCTGCTCGGGGTACCGGTGGCGGACCGGGCGCAGTTCCAATCCCTGGTCCGCGCCGCGACGGTCATCCTCGAGCCGACCTCGACCCTCGACGATCTGCGTGGAGCCCGGGCGGCGCGGATCACGATGGAGCGGTACTTCGAGGAGTTGATCGCCGAGCGACGACGCCGGCCGGCCGACGACCTGCTCACCGAGCTCATCGCCGTGTCCGACGGTTCGGACCGGCTCAGCCAGAACGAGGTCATCGCCACCGCGGTGTTGCTCTTCGCGGCGGGGTTCGAGACCACGACGAACCTCATCGGCAACGGTCTGTGGGCGCTGGTGTGTCACCCCGAGCAGCTCGAGCTCATGCGCAGCTCGGTCGGCGACCCCGGTGCGATGCAACGGGCGGTGGAAGAGTTGCTGCGCTGGGACAGCCCGGTGCAGCTCGACGGGCGGGCCGTGCTGCGCGACACCGAGGTGGCAGGCCAGGCGTTGGCGGCAGGCGATCAGGTCATGACATTGCTCGGAGCCGCCAACCGCGACCCCCGCCGGTTCACGTCGCCCGAGACGCTCGATCTACGACGCGACGAAGGGCAGCCCATGAGCTTCGGGAGCGGGATCCACTACTGCCTCGGCGCCGCCTTGGCCCGCGTGGAGGGGCAGGTGTGCTTCGGCCGCCTGCTCACCCGCTTCACTCAGGTGGAGCCGGGTGAGGGAGGGATCGAGCACCGGGACTCGATCACGTTGCGCGGGCTGACCCGTCTGCCGGTGGCACTGACACCGGCCTGAGCGGTCCGGAGCGGGCCGAGCCTGCTCAGAACGGAAGGGGCTCTCCGGTCGGGGGTGCGTCGTCGTTCTCGTCATCACCGCTGTCGGGTCCCGGTGCGGCGGTCCGGCTGGCCGCCTCGAGCTTGGGCACGAGCTCCTCGACCTGGGCCCGGGTGCGCCGGATCCGCCGGTCGAGCTCGTCCACGATGGCCGTCGCCCGTTCGAGGCGCGCCACCAGCTGGTCGACGTCGACCTCGCTCCGTTCGAAGAACTCGACGATGCTGTCGAGCTCCCGACTGGCGGCCATGTAGCTGAGCTCCCCCACCGGGTCGCCGTCGCGCGCCCCAGTGGCGCCGCGGCCGTCCACGTTCATGTCTGCCCCTCGGTCGTCGGTCGGGACTCCGTTGCGTCGACGGTCGAGCGAGCCCGTCCGTCCGCGAACCTCGTGATCAGGCTCGACCCGGCCTCGAGCTCGGACACCGACCGCACCACGTGGCCGTCGGGGCCGAGCGTGATGGTATAGCCCCGTTCGAGCTGCCGCTCGATGTCGTAGGCGCCCAACAAGCGCCGCCACGAGTCGACGCCGTCCTGCTGGCGGTCGAGAACGGACAGGGCGCGCGGGCCGAGGCTCGCCGCCCGGCGGTCGACGCTCGCACCCGCGAATTCGAGCTGGCGGCGGGCATTGACGGTGATCTGCGTGGCTCGGCGCTCAAGCCGTTCCGAGTGACGCGACAACTGGTTGCGGGTCGCGGTGCCCAGGCGACGCCGGGCCGTGGCGTCGCGCCCCGCCGCGGTCGTCAGCGCGTCGACGGCGCAGCGCCCGACGAGCGCGCCGGCACGCGCCACGGACTCCCACCACTCGCCCACCCGACGGACGAGCTCCTGGGCACAGGCCGTCGGTGTGACGAACGAACTGTGGGCGACGATGTCGGCCACCGACTGGTCACCGGTGTGCCCGATCCCGGTCCACAGAGGTACGGGGAGCGACGTGATGGCGCGCGCCACGGGCTCGGCGTCGAAGGCGGCGAGGTCACCGCGAGAACCGCCGCCGCGCACGAGCACCGCGACGTCGCAGGCCGAGCCCGAGGCGGCGCGCAGCGCCCGGGCCACCGAAGCCGGCGCCCCCGCCCCCTGGACGTTGGCGCGGAACAGTACGACGGAGAAGGCGAAGTCTGATTCCCGCAGCTGGCCGACGAAGTCGTTGTAGCCCTCGGACCCCGGGCTCGCCACCAGGCCCACGCGCAAGGGGACGTCGGGCACGGCCAGTGCCGGGTTGCGTCGCAGCAGGCCTTCGGTCTCGAGCGTGTGCAGCAGGGCCGCTCGGCGCGCCGCCAGTCGGCCCAGCAGGGCGGTGACGTCGACCTCGGTGGCGATAAAGTTGACCTGTCCTTTGGGAGGGTAGAACTCCACCCGGCCCCGCAGCGACACCACTGCACCGGGCTCGAGGACGATCCCCTGACGAGCGAGTGTGGTCTTGAGCGGACCCCACGTCCTGCCCCAGCAGTTGACCTTCAGGACCGGGGTGTCGCGGCCTCGGGCCGAGTCGGGGTCGACGAGGTCCATGTAACAGTGCCCGGTGCGGTCCGTGATGCTCTGGATCTCACCGCGCACCCACTGCTGGTGTCCACGCGGGAAGGACGCGGTGACCGCCGCCTGCACCTGGCGGTAGAGCGCGGCGATGGAGAGCGGTTCGGGCTGCTCGATGAGAGCGAGCCGCTCGGGCTGCGGGTCCATGGGCCAACCCTAGCGAGGGGGGTGGTCGGCGACGGCTTCTCGGCGTCGCCGAGGGGCTGTCTCGTGAGCGATCGCGACCTGGCAAACTGAGCACGACGGTGAGTCGGCCGGGTGGCTGCGCCACGGGCTCGTCCTCGGACGGGGACCGTGGCGAGGAAGGTCGGGGCTCCACAGGGCAGGGTGCTGGCTAACGGCCAGTCGGGGTGACCCGCAGGAAAGTGCAACAGAGAGCAGACCGCCGATGGCGGGCGCAGGCCCGCACAGGCAAGGGTGAAACGGTGCGGCAAGAGCGCACCAGCGGCCGGGGTGACTCGGCCGGCTCGGTAAACCCCACCCGGAGCAAGGCCGAACGTGGGACATGGGTAGCCCGCCCGCTCCATCGGAGCAGTCCCCAGGTAGGCCGCACAGATGGATGGCCACCTCGTCCGCAAGGGCGAACAGAACCCCGCCTACAGGCCGACTCACCGTCATAGGCTCTGACCGGGGCCTGTATGCGGGGGATCTCCTCCCCCGGACCGCGGGACCGCGGACCGCGGGTCCGGTCCTCGGAATCGGGCCACAAGATGGGCGTAGGTGTCGAGGGTCTCAGTGGCACTGGCATGGCCCAGTCGGGCTTGCACCGTCTTGACCGATTCGCCGTGCCGGATCAGAAGGCTGGCGTGATAGTGCCGTAGGTCGTGAAAGCGCGTCCCTGGGCGCAGACCAGCACGCGGCAACCGCTGGGCGCCACACGC
Organism: uncultured Acidimicrobiales bacterium; assembly: GCA_963764205.1. Classification (GTDB taxonomy): domain Bacteria; phylum Actinomycetota; class Acidimicrobiia; order Acidimicrobiales; family UBA8190; genus Chersky-840. Next base: position 1,304,427 of record CAVXRN010000006.1, on the reverse strand, counting down.
GTTCTGAGAACCGATTGCGACGCAATGACTCGCCTTGGTCTCCGCTGAAGATGGTCCGGAGCTCACCGGTTTCGTACTCCGCAAGGTGTGCGGCAATCGCGTCGACGACGATCAGCGGTAAGGGGATCGATCGTACGCTTGATTCTGTCTTTGGGGGGCCAAGGTACGGCGCTCTACCTTGAACCGTGACCAATTGTTGCTCGATCCTCACGACCCTGCGCAGAAGGTCGACCCTGGGAAGCGTGAGTCTGAAGACCTCACCCTGACGCATGCCGGTGCCGGCGGCGAGGACGACGAGCGCACGATAGCGAGCGTTCACCGCGTCGGCGAGCGCAACGACCTCATCCGTTCCGAGCGGTTCCACGCGGACCTTCTCGATCTTGGGAAGCTTGATGCCGCGAGCAAGGGGATCCGGTCTTCAACTGCAGCGCGATGGATGGCCGCGAAGTAGCGGTACACGACCTCGACAGTGCCGGGGGCGAGCCTGGAGGAGAGATTGCGCACCCACGCCTGAATCTCACTGGGCCGGATGGCTCCGATCGGACGATCCCCGAATACCAATCAGAGCACGTGGTTATCGAGGTTCGACCGCACCTGCACAGCTGTCGTCGGTCGGTGAACCTGGATCGAGCGCCACCGGGTTGCTACTGCCTCGAAGCGCTCGCGGCCTGCGGCGGGGTCAACGTGCGTCCCCCGGACAAGGTCACCCCGTACGCCGTCGAGCCAATGTTCCGCATCCACCTTCCGGTCAAAGACGACAGCTCGTTCCCGACCGTCGTCCTCACGCCACCGAGCGTGCCAACGACCGTTTCGTTTCTGGATGTGGGCCATCCTCGAGCTCCTCTCCGTAGCAACGAATCATTGCTACCGGATGTGACACTTCACCGTCACGGCCCCACCCTCTGCTCGTTGAGCCATCGAACCAGATCGTCCGGAATGAAGCGGACAAAGCGTCCGACTTTGACATACGGAATTCGGCGCTCGAAAACCATTCGTCGGATATGTCGAGGGCTCGTCGAAAGACGTCGGGCAACCTCCTCGATGTCAAGCAACGCTGTGAGATCTCGCTCGCTCTTCGCCTTGAGAACATTGGTGCCACCGGGATGCTGGCGCACCGCCTCCGGCGGATTGCCCTCCGACTCCGTCCCCAAGGTTCTCTCCTAGACGTCATCGTCCGCCTGTCGATCTCGGCGGCCCGTGACACGCATGATCTGGTCTCGGGCGATTGGTCTACGCGCGAGTATGCCTAGCCCGTTGACACCCTCGGGTCACGCCGGGAGCGACATTCGGTGCCCGATCATCTCGTTGGACGACGCAAGGCGGTTCGTGACGGTTCGTAGCGGTACACGCTGGTACGCATTGCGACGAAGAAGATTTTGGATATTTATTCGCAGATCACCCAGGCGTAAACCTTCCTAGCCGCGAATACCGTCCGGTTGGTCACAAAGCACTGCGTTGCCAGATCGGGTGCTTCCCCAGCGCGCACTTGAACAATGGGCAAGGCGGGAACCCCGAATACCGGAATACCGTGAGGCCCCCATTCGAAGGGTCGGACCCCATCCGACTCCGGCACTTCTGCCCGGTCCAGATCGATACACGTTACGTCCGGTATCAACAATTCTCGGTGGCATCGGCTCATCGATTCGGCTCGATTGCCTCAAGCCGGATAGTTCCCAGCCTCAAGGTCTTCGAGCAGGCTCGGATGGGTGGGCTTCCAGCCGAACTTCTCTCGCGTCAGTGCACTCGACGATGGCTGATCGACGGCGAAGATGTGGCCGAGGAATCCGAAGTTCTCCGCTGGGACGGCCTCGACGGGCAGGTCGAGCTGGCGGCCGATGACTTCGGCGATGGAGCGCATGGTGTCGCCCTCGTCAGCGACGGCGTGGGCGACCGTGCCGGGAGCGGCTTGCTCGAGAACCAGCCGGAAGAGTCGGGCGGCGTCGAGGCGGTGCACGGCTGGCCAGCGTTGGGTGCCGTCGCCGACATAGCCGGAGACCCCGGTGCGCCGGGCGCTATCAATGAGCACCGAGGCGAATCCACAGCGCCCCCCTGCGGCGTGGACCGACCGGGGCAGACGGACGACGGCGGAACGGACGCCACGCTCGGCCAGGTCAACGACTGCTTGGGCATTGCGGCCGCGGCCGCCCACGGGTCCGTCGGTGGGGAAGGCGTCCGCCTCGGTCGAGGTGCGTCCGGGCATGGCGGGCGTGCCCGATGCGATGACCAGTGGCTTGCCGCTTCCCTCGAGGGCGGCGCCGAAGGTCTCGACAGCGAGGGTCTCCCTCGCCACCGACTTCTCGAAGTTGTTGAAGTCGGCGCCGAAGGCGAGGTGGATCACCCCGTCGGACTGAACGGCGCCGGCGCGCAGACTCTCGGGGTCATCTGAGATCGCCGCGGAGCACCGAGGCTCCCGCTGCGGTGAGGGCCTGCGCCGAGGCGTCGGATCGGGCCAGGCCGAGAACCTCGTGGCCCGCGGCCATCAGCTCGGGGACGAGCACGGAACCGATCCCTCCGGTGGCGCCGGTAACAAAAACACGCATATCTAACCCTCCTGAGAGATGGGTCGCCCTGCCGGCGACCAGGTGATAAGACTCTTGTCCCGTCACTGTAGCAGAGTGATGGGACTAGAGTCGCATCACTGTCTATGATTGGCAGATGGCCCGTTGGGAACCGGACGCACGCGAGCGACTGGTGCGCGCTGCGCTGGACCTGTTCGCCGAGCAGGGCTACGACAACACCACCGTCGCCCAGATCGCCGAACGAGCGGGGCTGACCAAGAGCACCTTCTTCCGCCACTTCCCCGACAAGCGCGAGGTGTTGGCCGCCGGGCAGGACACGCTCTGCCAACTCTTCGGAGAGGGCATTGCGGCGGCACCGGCGTCAGCGACGCCGCTGGAGGCCGTCGCCGCCGGCCTCGACGCTGCGGCGGAGGCATTCACCCCCGAACGACGAGACCTCGGGCAAAAGATGCAAGCAGCCATCGCGGCCAGCAGCGAACTGCAAGAACGCGACACGCTCAAGCGCGTCGGGTTGGCCACGGCCATAACCGACGCGCTCAAGAAGCGAGGAGTGCCAGACCCGACCGCGAGCCTCGCTGCCGAACTCGGAATCCTCGCCTTGAAGATGGCCCACGCCCGTTGGTCCGACCCGACCAACCAGCAGGAACTTGCCGCGCTCGCCCGCCAATCACTCCAGCGAACTGCAAACCGCAAGCGCCACACTCAGCTAATGAGACGGTGCTTTCAGGTTCTGCGCCCGAAGGTGTCCCATACCACCGGCTATCGGCCGAGTCGGAGTACGTAGCGTCCGTGACACAGAGCCGGTTCGGGCCGATCGGCAACACCGCCCAGTCGCGGATGTCGGCATCCGTCCGAACCGCTCGAACATTGGTTCTGTGCGCCCTGGCGGGGTCAAGCTTCCGATCAACGGACCGACCGAGATCCGAAACTCGGTCGCCGAAACCCAGGGCATCGCGGCGCTCGGGACTGCCCCTGCCAGGGTGGGCTCGCGCCCTCTCAAGGGCCAGGTCTCCATTGGTATTCGCGCTAACGACCAAGAGCCTCTTAGTTCACCTCAGCGCGCTTCCGCGCTCGATACGCAGCTTGGCGAGCGGCTGCGGTCGGGTAGATCCTCGGACGGCCGGCGCCTGGTCTCGCCCCTCCCCGATTGGACGACCCCTATGAGATCTGCGTCTCGAGTTCCGCTACCGACTTGGTCATGCTCGCGAGGTACGCGGCCATCAGATCCTGGGTAGCTCGTGAACTGGCTTGGTCTCGTGTCCGCTTTGTTCGACTTGCTCGTCCCATTGACAGGATTGTATGGACCGCCTGTCACATTTCTTCATGTGGGCAACGTCTGCGTGGTAGCGCTGTCGCCTGCGGCGACGGCGCTACCCGACACGCCCCAGGCTTAGTGGCGGCATCTCGAGTCGCCATACGTTACGGAATCAAACGTTCCCACACTGGCCTCCTCGCGGAGGCCTTCCCAGCTCAGGACTCCGAAGGGCGGTGTGTGAGGATCTTCTTTACTGAAGATCAAGAGTCCAACAGACGAGTGCGCTCTCGGAGCCAAGCCGCGAACCATGTCTCATCGACCTCGTGGGCTGCTACCGCCAGCATGGCGGACTCGGCATCGTCGACGTCAGGTGGATCCGGATCCCACACGGCGCCGTTGAGATCTAGAAACAGCACCAGGCTCGCCCAACTCGAACGCTTGTTGCCGTCGACGAGAGGGTGGTTCCAGGCCAGCCGGCACGTCAGGACCGCCGCTTTGTCGATCAGGTCCGGGTAGAAGTCTTCGCCGCCGAAGGCCGCCTGAGGGGCGTGTAGAGCCGAATCAGCGAGGTCGATGCGGCCACCCCTGGACAACACGCCGGCATCAACGCCCGTGACCTCCTCAGCGAGCCACAGGTACTCCGCCAGGGAGATGTAACGCGTCACCGACCGAGTCGGTCCAGCAGTGCCTTGTCTCGCTTCAGGAGCCGAGCGGCTCGAGCAGTGAAGTCCTCGTCCTTGCGCACACGGGCGATCTCGGCGGCCAGAGACTCGACGATGAGCGCGTTCACGCTTGTGCCCTTGACCCGGGCAACGGCCTCAGCCTGCTCGGCGAGCTCCTCTGGGATCCGCACGGTTGTCTGCTTCGCCATGACTACATGATATCACGACTTCACGATGTCACCCAACGACTCGCCAGACCGCGGCCAGACCGCGGGACAACGGATTTGGGCGGTCTCGAGCGGTCACCGGCGGACAGTGAAAGGCCAGGTAAAACGGTATTTTGACGCGAACGGCCTGCTTGAGAATTTCGTGCGTGCCATTTCCCCGCCTACAGGCCGACTCACCGTCATTGGGCTCTGAACGGGGCCTGTATGCCGGGGATCCCGCCCCGGATCGCGGCCGGACCGTGGGTCCGGTCCTCGGAATCGGGCCACAAGTGGGCGTAGGTGTCGAGGGTCTCGGTAGCACTGGCGTGGCCCAGGGGGGGCGCACAGGCCCGATTATCGGATGCTGTCAGGCCCTGACGCCGAGAGGGGTCGGGGCCCCATCCGATTCCGGTACGAACAGCCTCGACATGCAGACATTCGTTTGAGCCGGATTGCGCTCATCGGCGACGACCGTGCTTCGCCTTCGCCGGTGCAGACTGCAATGTCAGCGTCACCGTCCCCGGTGAACTTGTCTGGAACGGGTGTCGATGGTGGGAAATGGCTTCCACCATGAAGGTATAAATACCCGCCGGGTCATGTTTGCCCGGTCTCCCTTCGAGCATTCCCTTGGCCGTGAGACGGAGTCCCTTGGGAAGAGTGCCTCCGGTGAGCTTCCACTTGTACGGCGTCACAGCCCCGGATGCTGCCAGCAGGGTCGTTGGATACCGCACACCGGCGGTCCCGCTCGGCACCGAGGCGGTCGTGACGACGAATCCTCCCGATCCTCCCGATCCTCCCGATCCTCCCGATCCTCCCGATCCTCCCGATCCTCCCGATCCTCCCGATCCTCCCGATCCTCCCGATCCTCCCGATCCTCCCGATCCTCCCGATCCGATCAGGAGACTCTGGAGGGCGGTGGGGGCTGCCGAGTAGTCGGCATTCCCTGCTTGGTTCGCCACGATGTTGCACCAACCTGTTCCGACGAAACGCACGGTCGAGCCTGTGACGGTGCAGACAGACGAGTCGTCCGATGAGAAGACCACGGGGTTCCCCGAGCCACCGCCTGTCGCGGTCACGGTGTACGAAGGTCCACCGACACCAACGCCATACGGTGGCGTCGAGGTAAAGGTGATTTGCTGTGCCCCCACGATGAAGGACTGGTAAGCGGTAGGGGCTGCTCCATACCCGTCACCGGCCGCCTGGTCGGCGTCGACGGTGCAGGTGCCCGCGCCAATGGGCGTGACGGTGGCGCCCGAGATCGAGCAGACCGAGGTGGCCGAGGGGTCGATCGAGAACGTGACCGGGTTGCCCGACGGACCGCCGCTTGCCGACACGGTGTACGCAGGCCCGCCGACGAGAGCGTTGGTGGGCGGCGTGGAGGTGAAGGTGATGGCCTGGCCACCAACCACGAAGGATTGGATGGCCTGCCGAGCCGCCACATACCCGTTGCCGGCGGCCTGGTTGGCGTCGATGGTGCACGTCCCGGTGGCGAGGTAGCTCACCGTGTCGCCCGAGATCGAGCAGACCGAGGTGGCCGAGGGGTCGATCGAGAACGTGACCGGGTTGCCCGACGCACCGCCGCTTGCCGACACGGTGTACGCAGGCCCGCCGACGAGAGCGTTGGTGGGCGGCGAGGAGGTGAACGTGATGGCCTGCGTCATGACGCCGGTGTTGAGGTCGGTGACCGAGTTGTCGTACTCGCTCGCCACCCAGACGTGGGTGCCGTCGGCAGAGATGGAGCTGGGCCAATTCGAGCCCGTAGGTCGACCCCGACAGCACCTGCACGAGCGCACCGGTGGACGCGTCGAGCTCTGCCACGGTATTGGTCCCCGCGCCGGCAATCCACACATCGGTGCCGTCGGAGGAGACGGCGTCGGGCCAGCCGACGTAGCTGGATCCCGAGATGACTTGGACCACCGCTCCGGTAGCGGCGTTGAGCTCCGTGACGAAGTAGGAGCCCAGTAGCCAGACGTGAATGCCGTCGGAGGTAGCGACAACCGGACCGGTGAGCCCGGTGATCACCCGGACGACAGCGCCGGTGGCGGCGTCGAGCTCTGTGACAGAGTCGCCGGTCGAGTTCGGCACCCAGACGTGGGTGCCGTCGGAGGAGATGGCAAAGGGATCGTCGAACGCGTATTTCGATCCCGAGAACACCTTGACGAGCCCCCCGGTGGCGGCGTCGAGCTCCGTCACCGAGTTGTTGCCGAAGTTGCCCACCCAGACGTGCGTGCCGTCGGAGGACACTGCCACAGGTTCGCTGAAGTGGCCCGAGATGACCTGGACCACCGCCCCGGTGGCGGCATAGAGCTCCGTCACCGAGTTGCCGTCCGCGTTCGCCACCCAGACGTGGGTGCCGTCCGAGTCGATGGCTTCGGGTTCGCCGGCCAGGTCGGTACCGAAGTCGAAGTCGTAGGTGGGGCCGGAGATGACCTGGACCCGCGCCCCGGTGGCGGCGTCGAGCTCCGTCACCGAGTTGCTGCCTATGTTCATGGCCCAGACGTGGGTGCCGTCTGAGGACACTGCAACGGGATCGTTGAAGCCGTCGCTGTTCCCGGCGATCGTCTGGACCACCGCTCCGGTGGAGGCGTCGAGCTCGGTGAGCGCGTTGCCGTCGGTGTTCAAATCCCAGACGTGGGTGCCGTCGGACACGATCTGATCGGTCTGGTAGTCAATGGCGCTCGAGGCGGGGACCTCCTGGACGAGGGCACCGGTGGAGGCGCTCAGCTCCGCCACGGTATTGGCGTTGCCCACCACCCAGACATGTGTGCCGTCGGTGGAGATGTCGAAGGGAACCTGGATCCCGATCGTGGAGCTGGGGATCACCTGCACGACGGCACCGGTGGCGGCGTCGATCTGGTCCACCGCTTCGCCCCCGTCCGCCACCCAGACATTGGTGCCGTCGGAGGAGAGCGCAAAGGGAACCTCGAGGCTGTTGGCCGAACCTTGGATCACCCCGACGACGGCACCGGTGGAAGCATCGAGCTCGGTGACCGATCCCGACACTCGGGTCTGGTCAAGGGTCGGTCCAATCCAGTACCCCGAGTTCGACACCCAGACGTGGGTGCCGTCGGAGGAGATGTCCAACCATGCAGCGGTGGTGGCGTTGGTGGCACCCGGCATCAACTGGACGAGTGCACCGGTGGACGCGTCGAGCTCGGCGATCGACCAGGGGTACGTGACGTTTCTGCCCACCGTGTACCCCTCTTGGTTGTTGTTCACCACCCAGACGTGGGTGCCGTCGGAGGAGATCGCCGTGGGATAGTCGAACTCGCCGGTGGGCGACCACTCTTCTGAAGGTGTGGTCGCCGGGGTGCCGATCACCCGGACGAGCGCACCGGTGGAAGCGTCGAGCTCGGTGACGTCGTTGCCCGCGCCGTTCGCCACCCAGACATCGGTGCCGTGAGCGGAGATGGCGTCAGGCCCATCGAAATCGTAACTCGGCCCGGCGATCACCTGGATCACGGCGCCGGTGGCAGCATCGATCTCGCTCACCGAGTCGCCACGCTTGTTTGCCACCCAGACGTGGGTTCCGTCGGAGGAGACGGCAACTGGGTCGTTGAACGTGGGGCCAGGGGGGAGGACCTGGAAGGAAGGTGCTTGAGCACCGGAAGGCTTTGCCGAATCGATGTTGAGAGCCATCAATCCTGCAAAGACGATCATCGACCCAATAACCGGGAGACCAAAGCGATAAGAAAGAGAGTTCCTGCGAAACATTCCCCGCCTCATTTCGCCGTCGCGACAGCGATCGTGCCGCTCCTAGGCGTCATTCTTCCTCATATCCCTGACGCGTGCTCGGAAATGCAACTTGTGGCCAAACGGCCAGTCCAACCAGCTCCTTCACCGAATTGTCACCCTGGTCGGTGCGGCTCCTCGATCGTCACTCCTGCTCCAGGAAGACAGCGACTGCGCCACATGGGTGACCGGCGGCGTCGGTGATCAGTGCCAGGGATGCAACGAACGGCATGACTTCTTCCTCGGAAACCTGGACGGGGACGACGAACGTGCCGCGAGGCTCATGGAGGCCTCCGGTGGTCATCGCTTCTCGAAACGCGGCCCAGTGCAGATCCCGGAAGTACTCCGGGATGATGAAGTCCACGCTCCTGCCAATCGCCTCCTCCGGCTGACGGCGAAGCATCTTGACGGCACCGCTGCTCCAGAACCGCACAATACCGTCCGGGTCGAGCACGACGACGGCCCTATCGTCCATGCTCCGATCCTGCCACAGCGCCTTTGTGAGTCCTCCCCCGACCCGAACCAGAAGGAGCGAAGTTGCCACGCCGGACAATTCTCGAGGAATTTCTGGAGGAGCTGTCGATCCGGCGGTCTCTCGTTCGACGCAATGGTGAGAGGCTGGGAAGGTCCCGCCCTCCCGACAGAGGAGTCACGATGCCGAGATATCTTTCGATGATCCGCGTTGACGAACAGAATCCCCCCGACGTGAGCGCGAGCCCCGAATTCTCGGAGCGCATGGGAGCCCTGTTCGAGGAAGTCACAAAGGCCGGGGTCATGTTGGACACGGCGGGGCTGACCCCGACGTCCGAAGGCACCCGGATCACCTGGTCCGGCGGCACTCTCAGCTATACAGACGGGCCATTTGCCGAGACCAAGGAAGTCGTCGGTGGGTACGCCATCCTCCAGGCCAACGACAAGGCCGAGGCTCTCGAGTGGACCAAGCGGTTCTTGGAGATCCATCCGGACCACTGGACCGTCACCGCCGAGCTCCGAGAGATTGCCGAAGCCTGACCAGAGCGCGGCCGAGGCGGAGCGCCGGCTCCAAGACCATCAGTACGACGGGTTCGCGCCATAATCAGCGTTGACACGGGCCCCCTCGATCAACGCGATGATGGGGCCATGACTGTCATCCGCATCAACGCCATCACCGTCCCCGAGAGCGGGGGCGAGGAGCTTGCCCGTCGGTTCGCCGAGCGCGCCGGGGCCGTGGACAACGCCGAAGGATTCGAGGGCTTCGAGCTGCTTCGGCCCACGGACGACCGGCTCACGTGGCTCGTGGTGACCCGTTGGCGCGACAAGCATGCGTTCGACGCGTGGGTGGCCTCACCTGCGTTCGGTCACGGCCATCGGGGTGTGTCGGGTGCTGGTGCCGACCGGCCCCCGGTGTCCACGCACAGCGAGCTGTGGTCCTATGAAGTCGAGGTGTCAGTGCCTCGTCCACCAGGCTGACCATCGCCACGCGGAGGTCGCCGGTCGCGGAGCCCAAGAGCGACGACGCTGTACCTGAGGGCCGAGGGAGCACCATGACCGAGATGATCGCTTCAGGTGCCCTCGATGCTCTAGAACCCTTTGTCGGCAGCTGGCGCATGATTCCCGGGTTTGCGTCGAATGCGGCCGACGCTCCTCGAGCGCTCACACCTTTGCGTGGCTACCGGGACGACGCTTTCTTGTCCAGCGATGGGAGGTGGACCATCCCGACGCTCCTGACGGGATCGCGATCATCGGCTTCGCCTCCGACAAGACCACCCTCGTGCAGAACTACTTCGACTCCCGGGGAGTGGCACGGGTCTACGACATGGCCTTTGCCGACAAGGTCTGGACCCTCCGACGCTTCGGAGTCGACCCTGACTTCTCACAACGCTTCACCGGACGCTTCGCTGACGACGACAAGACGATCGTCGGTCGCTGGGAGATGTCTCGAGATGGCTCGCTCTGGTCGCACGACTTCGACCTCATCTACACCAGAACGGAGTAGCGGGAGTACGTTCGACACTCGATGCACCGGTATTCCGTGAAAGCCCAATCGAGCTGGACCGAGCCAAAGGCAGTCGAACGATGATCAAGCAACTGAGCGGCATGGCTCCGGGTGTCATCGGATTCGAGGCGGCTGGCACACTCAAAGCCGAAGACTTTCGAGATGTCGTGCTGCCTGCCCTCGAACAAGCTGCGGCCAGTGGCGAAGTCCGATTTCTCATCGTGATGCGAGATTTCGATGGGATGTCGGGTGGGGCCCTTTGGCAGGATCTCAAGCTGGGCGTTGAGCACCTCCGAGCCTGGAAGCGGATTGCGCTGGTGACCGATATCGGGTGGATGCAGCACATGACGGACTTGTTCGGTTGGATGACTCCGGGCAAGACGAAGACCTTCCCGGTTGCTGAGCTTGACGCGGCTATCGCCTGGGTCGCCGGCTGACGATGTACATCCGGATTCGACCGGGAATTCACCGGTTGCCGGCCAATCTCTCGAACGGCTAGGCCGAGCGTCGTTCAGGCCATCGATCGTTCGGGATGCGTCTTGACATCGCGCTCGACGAGGTCAGGCCAAATAGCATCTATCTGCTCAGGTCGTGCAGGTGAGGATCGAGGGGATTCCGCCATGTCGAGTTTCGTCAGCACCGTCAAGACCAGGGTTGAGCCGTGGCGGGCACGGGTCGACGAGCTTCGGCGTTGGGTGGAGAACACCGTCTTTTGGCGCGTGTGGGAGCGGTTACTCGAGAACGAGTTCGTCGACCGCAGTGTCGCCCTCGGAGCCAAGGCGTTCATCTCGTTCTTCCCCCTCATCATCGTCATCGGCGCCTTCGTGGGTCCTCGGATCCGGCGTTCGATCATGTCGACGCTCGCAGGGCGCTTCGGCCTGCACGGTGCCAGCCTCGCGACGGTCAAGCAGGCATTCGCGTCCTCCGGTGACATCCGCCGTGCGACCGGCGTGGTCGGGCTGATCTTCTTGGTCTTCTACGCCACCTCGTTCACCACCGCCCTGCAGCGCTTGTATCTCAAGGCCTGGAGGCGCCCGCCCAACAAGAAGGTCGCCAACCGCGTGCGCGGTCCGGCCTGGCTGGGAGCCATCGTCGCGTTCACTGCGATCGTGGGTGGGCTTCGCCACGCCCTCGGCGGCGGACCCGGAACGATCGCATTCGTCGTGCTCAGCGTCGGCGCGTCAACCGGTCTGTGGTGGTTAACGGCCTGGTTGATGCTCAACGGGCAAGTCCGGTGGCGCGCGTTGCTGGCCACCGGCGTCGTGACCGGCGTGATCCTCAATATCTACGCTTTCTCTGCCTCGGTGTGGATGCCCAACACCGTGGCAAAGGACCAGCACCAGTTCGGATTCTTCGGCGTGGCCCTCGCCCTGGTGAGCTGGTTCACCGGCGCGGGTGCCGTGATCCTGGTGGGTGCGTGCGCCGGTGCCACACTGGTCGACGAGGACGGCTGGCTGGGACGCGTGGCCCGAGGGCGTAACGCCTCGACTCTCATGCCGGGCGCCGCTCCTTCGCTCCCGGCCCCCACCCGACCGATGCGTCTCGTCAACGCGCTGGGCATCCATGGCACAGGCGAAGGAGAAGAGGACCCGAACTCTCAATTGGACGAAGACGACGACCTCTAGGTTCCCGTCGGCGTGGCGTGGCGACAGGTACCAACATGGGCTCGAACCTCCCAGGTCACGTCAGCGACACACCGCTAGGCTGCTCACGCCATCCCGGGATGACGATCGACGATCGACAGAGGTTGCATGGAATGACCGACACTGAGGCCCTTCACGCGTCAAGCGCTGACGGAAACCCGGGACCGGCCAAAGGGCCCCGGTGGAAGCGGATCTCCTCGTGGGTGCTGGTGGTGCTGGCCTGCGTCCTGGCCGTGCTGTCGGTGATTGCGGTCTTCGCCCGCAACCAGCTGCTCAATACCGATGCCTACGTGCGGACGGTGGCCCCGCTGGCCTCGGACCCGGCCATCCAGACCCAGGTGGCGAAGAAGGTCAGTGAGAACCTGATCGAGCGCACCGACCTGGAGGCGAGGATCAAGAACGCCCTGCCGTCCAAGGCGGGCTTTCTGGCCACCCCGATCACCTCGAGCGTCGAGACGGTGACCAACGAGTTGGCCCTCAAGGTGGTCCAGTCCCAGCAGTTCGCCACCTTCTGGGTGGCGGCCAACCGGGCTTCGCACAAGCAGTTGGTGGCCGTCCTGACCGGATCTACGACCGGGGCGGTCAGTACCAAGAACGGGAAGATCACCATCGACCTGGGCCAGGTCGAGATCCAGGTCAAGCATCGGCTGGACGAGCGGGGCATCACCGTGTTCGACAAGATCCCCGCGGTCAAAGGCCTCAACTACGTGCTGTTCCAGTCCAACGACCTGACCAAGATCCAGAAACTGACCAAGCTGTTGAACGACGTGGCGATCGTGTTGCCCATCGTCACCTTGCTGTGTTTCGCCGGTGCGGTGGTCCTGGCCCGGAGCCGACGAAAGGGTCTGGTGCGAGCGGCCGCCGGCCTGGCCCTGTCGATGGCCCTGATCCTCGTGGTCCTGGCCGTGGCCCGCAACCAGTACCTCTCGAACCTCAAGGCGGACCAGTCACTTCCCGCCAATCAGGCCGTGATCGACATCGTCACCGCCCACCTGCGTCTGGGCGTACGCATCATCCTGATCGTGGCGGCAGTGGTGGCCCTGATCGCACTCATCGCCGGCAACAAGCGCGTGCAGGCGTGGATGTCCCATCGCGACGGGCCTACCTGGATGACCAGCGGCCCGACGCACGACTTCGTGGCCACCCATCGCAAGGGCCTCCAGTGGGGCGTCCTCGCTCTGGCGCTGCTGGTCCTCGTGATCTGGAGCACCCCCACCACGCTGGTGGCGGTGGCGGTGGTGCTGATCGCACTCGTGCTCGTCGGGCTGCTGGGACTGTTCGCCGGCCGGAGCTCCCGTGGGGTGGGCGACCAGCACGACGAGGATGATCACGAGCCCGTGAAGAGCGTGACCGAAGGGTGACCCCCAAGCGGGCCACCCGATCTGGGTGAGGACGACGGACGGACGCGACCGTAGCGTCGAGAGGCGACTGCACCGGGCCCTGGCACGAGCCAGATGAAGCGAGAACAGGAGCGACGACATGTCGAGGCCGGACGGTGTCTTCCTCTTCATCGGCACGTACCCCGACGAGGTGAGCGCACGGCACGACTACGAGCTCGTCAAGGAGCTGCACCTGGCCGGGGCCATCGGCACGTATGACGCGGCGGTGATCACCAAAGACGACGCCGGGAAGGTCCATGTCAACAAGGACGAGATGGCGACGCGCCACGGCGCCTGGGGTGGGGCGGCCGCGGGCGCCGTCGTCGGGATCTTGTTCCCGCCGTCGATCATCGGCACCGCCATCGTCGGAGCAGCCATCGGCGGGGTAGGTGGACACCTGTGGCGCGGGATGTCCCGGGCGGACGTGAAGGAGCTGGGCGATGTCATCGACGATGGACAAGCTGCCCTCATCATCATCGGAGAGAGCACGCTGGAATCGGCGCTGGAAAACGCCGAGCTCAAGGCGGACAAGCGCGTCGCCAAGGAACTGAACGTCAAGGCCAAGGATGTCGACAAGGCCGTCCAGGAGTCGGCCAAGGAAGTCAGCTGAATCGCCCGACCCGAGCCGACATCGTGCTTGGCACCCAAAGGGTGAGAGCACGGCCGGTGTCCAGCCCGTAGCCGCTCTGGTAGGAGCAGGAAGAAGATGGCGAGGTCCGTCGGACGATTTGTTCCCATCGTCTCGTGGCTGCCTTCCTACCGACGGGAATGGCTCCTCGGCGACACCGTCGCCGGGATCACCATCTGGGGGCTGCTGATCCCGGAGATGATCGCCTACGCCAGCTTGGCGGGACTGCCACCCCAAGCCGGGCTCTACACCCTGCTCGCCTCACTCGGGATCTACGCCATCTTTGGCACCAGTCGGCAGCTCGTCGTGGCGGGAACCTCGGCATCCGCCGTTCTCGTCTTCTCCACCATCACGGCGCTGTCGCCTCAGACGACCACGGGCTACGCCACGCTGGCGGCGGGGATGATCGTGCTCACGGGAATCATCTTCGTCGTCGCCGGCCTGCTGCGGCTCGGTTTCATCACGTCGTTCTTGTCCCGCCCCGTCATCGAGGGATTCGTCTTCGGCCTCGCCGTCTTCGTGACGGTCGGCCAACTGCCCAAGCTCTTCGGCCTGAAGAAGGGGACCGGCGACACGATTCAACAGTTCTTTCACGTCTTGGCCCACCTGGGCAGCGCCAGTCGGGTGACCTTCGTCGTGGGGGCCGTCTCGCTCGTCGCACTCTTCGTCTTCGAGCGACTGGTCCCACGCGTCCCGGGCGGACTGGTGGTGCTGACGGCCGGAATCGCGATCAGCGCGGGGCTGGGTCTCGCTGGTCACGGGGTCGCGACCGTCGGCACGATCCCGACGGGCCTGCCCTCGGTGTCGTGGCCACACCTCAAGGCGAGCGATCTGTGGGCGCTCGTCTCGAGCGCGGCGGGGATGATGCTCGTGATCTTCAGCGAGGCCCTCGGCGCAGGCCAGACCTTCGCCGACGAGCACGGCTACCGACTGGAGTCGAGCCAGGAGATGATCGCGCTGGGGCTGGCCAACATCGGCTCGGGCGTGTTGGGCGGCTTGGCCTGCGGGGGAAGCCTCTCGCAGTCCGCCGTGAACGACGGCGCCGGGGCCCGCTCGCAGGTCTCCCCCATCGTCGCCGCCCTCCTGAGCCTGATCACCGTCGTGGCACTCACCCCGTTGTTCAAGGACCTCCCCGAGGCAGTCCTGGCGGCGTTGATCATCCACGCCGTGTCGCACCTGATGAAGGTGGGCGAGATGCGCCGCTTCTACCGGCTCGTCCCCCGGGAGTTCTGGCTCGGCATGATCACCCTCGGCGGCGTCATCGTCATCG
Organism: uncultured Acidimicrobiales bacterium; assembly: GCA_963764205.1. Lineage (GTDB taxonomy): Bacteria > Actinomycetota > Acidimicrobiia > Acidimicrobiales > UBA8190 > Chersky-840. The sequence continues at coordinate 1,289,158 of CAVXRN010000006.1, read as the reverse complement.
ACGTCCTGCCCGGACTGGTCATCGGGATCGTCATGGCGCTGGTGCTCCTCATCTACCGAGCGAGTCGACCACCACTCTCTGTGCTGGGTGGGAATCCCGAAGAGGCGGGTTCCTTCGAGGACACCTCGCGCCACCCCGAGGCCGTGCCCGTACCCGGGGTTCTGATCATCCGGCCCGACGCGGCGCTCTTCTACGCCAACGCGCAGGGTGTCCGAGACGCGGTCGACTCGCTCGTCGCGTCATCGATGACACCGGTGCGAGCCGTGGTACTGGACCTGGAGACCACCGACAACCTCGACATCACCACGATGGAGCAGCTCGAGAAACTGCTCGACGACCTCCGGTCCGACGGCATCGCTCTCGCACTGGCCCGTGCCCATGGCGCGGTCATCGAGATGGCGGACAGATCAGGGCTGCTGCGCAAGATCGGCCGGGATCACGTCTTTGCCACCACCCGCGCCGCTGTGGCCTGGGCGGGATCGATCGGCCCGGCCGAGACCGAAAGCCGATGACCCCACACCAGGACGCGGTAGGTGCCGACGGCATAGGTGTGGGAGACCGAGCCGAAGGTCGCTCTCGCTGACGCCAACGACACGCCCCCCCAGGGCTGGGCGGTGTCGTACACCAGGAACTGGAACGACTGCCCCTCGTACCAGGCGGCTGTCGACTGTCGCTCGTAGCGGACGAGGTGGTCGGCCGGGCCCCGCACCACGGGCCGCACCGCCACCGACCCACTGGTCGCCACCGTGGTGATCGAGGCGCTCCAGTAGTCACCGATCCCGCGGTCGAGATGATGAGCTTCGAGGAATTGACCCAGTGCCGCGTAGGGCGCCACGGGTACCGCCGCCGCGAGGTTGAAGCCGACCCCCGCGCCGAACGCGGCGAGCGCACCGAGCCCCAGGACCCCACAACCCCGTGCCATCCGGGTCGACCCGAGCGTGTCGAACAGCTGGCGCACGGCGCGCCCCGCCAGGATGGACCCGAACACCACGGCACCGGTCAAGTAGCGCGAGAAGGTGGCGTCGTTGCCCGTCGTCAACGCCAAGAACACTCCGATATCGGCGACGAAGCCCACGAGCAAGAGGTCGTCGAGACGCCACGATTCGGTCGGGTCGACAGACACGGGGTGGCCCGAGCCCACGCCCCGAACCAGGCTGAGGACCGCCACCGCCACGCCCGCCACCACCGCCACGACGCCGAGCACGTGGACGGCCTCGAGCGGAGCCGGCGCGGTGTCGTACCCGAACACCCCACCCCCCAGACCGAGCATGTGGGCGCCCCACGTGGCACCGCGTCCGATGTTGGGCAGGATCTGCGACGGCGCCGCTATCGGGTTGTGCGGCGCCACGGTGAATGTGCCGAAGGCGGTCGCGACCACACGCACAATGCCGGCGAGAGCCAACGCCGCCACCGGAGCCAGCACAGTGCTGATCCCACCGCGCCAGCGACGCGTGCGCAGCATGGCGAGCACCCCACCGATCAGTGCGGGGACCATGCCGAAAGCCACCATTTGGAAGTCTCCGAGGGCCGACGCCGCGAAGAGCAGCACCGCAGCCACCCATCCCCATCCCAAGCGCCCGTGGCGCAGTCCGGCGAAGGCCAACAGACACCACAAGACCGTCCCGACGTGCAGCGGGCCCTGGAGGAAGAACACGGACAGGACGTGACTGGGCAGGCCCAGCAGCGCGACGACGGTGACCACGGCGGCGATGCCCGGCAGACCGCGCCGGCCCTGGCGGGCCAGGAGCGACCCGGTCACGACGACGGTGGCCGCGATGACGGCGGGAACAAGGTGCAGGAGGAGCGGTCGGACCCCACCGAGCACCACGGCCACCATGGTGGAGGGGGCGTCGACGGTCCAGAAAGAGTCGAGCGACAGCGCCCAATGGTGGAGCAACAGATTCCCCGTGCTCATCGCTTGCCCTTCGAGGATCACGGTCGCCCCGTCGGAGTTCGGGATGAAGGCGTGGAGCGAGGCTTCGTAGAAGAGGACGACGAGCCCCACGAATCCGACCGACGCCGCCACCACCACGAGCCGGGACCGGACCGCACGCCTCGAACCGTGAGCCGGACGCCTCGAACCGTGAGCCGAACGTGTCGAACGGGCAGGCGGACGCGCCGAATTTTCGACCTGACGCGTCGACGGACGAAGCGCGGGGGGCTCGAGCTTGATCGCCACGGGGGAAGTGCGAGGAAGCACCGGGTGGTGCTCCGCCTCGGCACGTCACCCTATCGAGTGGTCAGCGACGCGTTGGGTATGGTCGTCGTGCCGGTGAGGGAGCTGGACACGCACCAGGTGTACGCGTCGCCCCTAGCGATCGCCGCGCGAACCCCGTCGCAGCTCGATCTGGACCTGGAACACGTGACGCACGATGTGTCGCCGCGCCGACTCCGGCATCCTGAGGAACCGCATACTGGTGGTGCCGTCCCGGCTGACCTGCAGCACCTCGGCTTCGACTTCGACCGGACCCGACGGCAACTCGATCGCCAACGTCACCCAGGAGCCCACCTTGACGCCTGCGCCGGCGTCGAGCTTGATCCCCCCACCCGACAGATCGACCGAGACGGTCCGGACCACGGCGTCGCCGCCTCCACGTCCGATCTCGAGCTCGACGGGCAAGAGCGAGGGGACGCGCGCCCACTGCCGTCGCTCCACCGCGCCGGGATGGTCGAACGGTGTCAGCACACCGAGAGCCGGTCGAGGATGCTCGACGAGAACCTCGAGCATCCCCTGGATACGAAACAGGGCGGCACTGGACGTGGACTCCAGGTGCACGGCCCTGCCGTCGAGCTCCACCATTCTCATGTCGGTCCCCTCGAGGTGGAGTTGCGAACGCTCCGTGAAGCCGACGATCTCGGCGACCAGTGGTGGGGCTCCCCGCGTGGCGCGATGCACCGCGTCGCGCCCTGCGGCAGGGCTCAGCTCGACGGCATGGCCGACGAACGTGTTCAAGAGATCGGTGTCAAGCAACGGGAGCCCCCGGAGCCGGTGCCCCGTGGGCCGACGTCGACCGTTGGATGGAGATCTCGGTCAACAGCACGGAGGCAAAATCACTGCGCGGGTGCACGGTCGGGCGCGCGATGTCTGTCAGCGACACCGTCGGGTGCGAGGAATGGAGCCAGGGGTCGTACGGGGTGGGACGGGCCGGCCGTGGCCGAGGGGGAAGGGCCCGGCGGACGACTGCGAACGCACGGACGACCGTCTCGAACTCGCCCGCGTCACCACCACCGTCGGGATGCGTCTGCTTGGCCTTCCGCCGGAAGGCGCTGTGGATCTCTGGGTACGGGGCGTCTTCGGTCACGCCGAGGACCACCCACGGGTTCCGTCCCGTCATGGCACATCCCTGTGATCACCGGCGTCCGTGCCGGCGCGCAGATCCGTCTACGCCCCCCCAATTTCGGCTCTCGGCGCCCGGGCCTTGAGCCGGGGCCCCTCCGCCTCCCGGACCAGGGGCTCAGCCGTCGGGACCCGCACCGGATTCCCCGGCGGTCCACGGCGCTGACCAGCCCGATCGTGGGGCCGGGGGCCCGGGTGCGGGTCACGCCGAGCTACAGATCCTCCTCCCGGACGACGTCGAGGTTGCGGAACGTGGGGGGCGCGTCGCACAGCTTTGCCAGCTGGGCCGCGAACTCCGCCGTCTCGGGTCGAGACGAGTTCTCCATGGCCGCCTCGTACGACGGGAACTCGACGATGTGCACGTAGCTGCGATCGCCGTCGCGGTCTCGGGTCTGCACCGCCCTCGTCGGGGTCCGGATGCCCTCTGTCTTGGTGAGCCATTCGTCGAGCGTGCGGTTGAACGCATCGATGTCACCGGTCTTGAACTCGATCAGCTGTACGAACTTCATGATGGTCTCCGATCTCGGAATCGGGTCGAGCAGCGGCGAGCGTAGTGATCGGACTTCGACCCGTCGAGCGCCGACGACCGGCACGGTGCCGACACGAACGACAGGCACGACACGCACGACACGCACGACAGGCACGACACGCACGACACGCACGACACGCACGACACGCACGACACGCACGTCAGTCCGTGCCGTGCTCGGCTGGGAGGAGCCTGAGAAGCAGCCGGATAGGCTTCCTTCGTGATGGACGCGACGGTGGCGGCGCTCGCCGATCAGCAGGCGGAGCTGTCGGACGTGCTCGACAGCCTCGACGCCGAGGCGTGGAGGGCGCCGACGCGCTGTGCGGGGTGGGACGTCGCCGACGTGGTGCTCCACCTGGCGCAGACCGACGAGATGGCGGTCGCGAGCGCCACGGGACGCTTCGCCCAGCACCTCGCCGAGATGACCGATGCCATGAGCCCCGCCGGGGCCGATGACACGGGCCCCGCCGCTTCGGTCGACGCCGGAGCCGCGCGCATGGTCGAGCACGAACGGGGCCTTGCGTCGACGGCGCTCCAGGCGAGGTGGTCGGCCGGCGCAGCCCGACTGCTCGAGGTCCTGGCGGCCATGGACCTGTCGACCCGCGTCACGTGGGTGGCGGGCGAGCTGTCGGCCCGGACACTGACCACGACGCGCCTGGCCGAGACCTGGATCCACGCCGGGGACGTCGCCGACGCGGTCGGGCTCGCCCTCGTGCCCAGCGACCGGCTGGCCCTGATCGCCCGCTTGGCGTGGCGGACGCTCCCCTACGCCTTCGCGTCCGACGGTCGGACCCTGCGCGGCCCCGTGGCGTTCCTCTTGACGTCGCCACGCGGCGAAGCCTGGGACTTCGTCCCCGACGACGGCGCCGTCACGACGATCAGCGGGAAGGCCGAAGATCTCTGTGCCGTCGCGGCCCGACGGGTCGACGCCGCGACGACGTCGTTGGTCGGAGAAGGCCCCGACGCCCAGAGCGTGCTCGCTCTGGTGCGAACCTACGCCTGAGGCCCAGGCCCGCCCGAGCGCGTACCATCGCCGGGAATGGACCTCGGGACGGTGGGAGTCTGGTGGAGCGGCTCCTGGGCCGTGAAGGGCGACGCCTCGGTCGACGTCCCCGCCGAGCTGGAGTCGCTCGGTTACACGGCGCTGTGGTCGTCGGGCGGCTTCGACCCGGGCCTCTCCCCCCACTTCGAGCGCCTCCTGGCTGCCACGACGAGGGTGGCGGTGGCGAGCGGCATCGTCAGCATCTGGCGTGCCGTCCCCCATGACGTCTCGCACGCCGTCGAGGACCTCGACGCCAGGTATCCGGGCCGCTTCGTGTTGGGCGTGGGTGCGAGCCACGCTCCGTTGGCCGAGGACTACTCCCGCCCGTACGCGCACATGGTGGAGTATCTCGATGCGCTCGACGAGGCCGCGCCCGCCGCCGGCGCGGACCGACGCGTGCTGGCGGCGCTCGGCCCTCGCATGCTGGAGCTGGCGGCGACACGGGCCGCGGGGGCCCACCCGTACTTCGTCCCCGTCGAGCACACGGCCCGGGCCCGAGCGGTCATGGGGGCCGGCCCCCTCCTGTCGCCCGAGGTGACCGTGGTCCTCGAGCGCGACCCCACCGAGGCGCGTGCGCTGGCGAGGACCTTCACCACCGGCTACCTGACCCTCCCCAACTACACCAACAACCTCCGTGCCCTGGGCTTCGGCGACGACGACCTGCACGGAGGCGGCAGTGACCGACTCGTCGACGCCATCGTGGCGTGGGGCGACGTCGAGACGATCGCGGCCCGGGTGCGCGAACACCACCAGGCCGGCGCTAACCACGTCTGTGTCCAGGTCGTCTCCGACGGGCACGCGTCGTTCCCGATCACCCAGTACCGCGAGCTTGCCCCGGCCCTGACAGCGCAGTGACGGCGCGCACGAAGCGATCCGCGCCCGACAAGAGCGACGCGTTCGGCCGGGCGTTGCTGGACTGGGTACGCGGTGGGGACGATCCCGAGGTGTACGAGCGCGACGACGGGTATCTCGACGTCGGTGCCGGGCACGAGCTCTTTCTCGCCGACTACCGCGGCTGGCCGACGCCCGAGCGTCAGGCGATGCGGTACGTGCGGGGCCGCGTCATCGACGTCGGCTGTGGTGGCGGTCGCGTGGCCTTGCATCTCCAGCAGCGCGCCCACGACGTCGTCGCCCTCGATTCGTCGTCACTCGCCGTCCGAGCCGCCCGCCTGCGGGGCGTGCGCCAGACGTGGTGCATGTCGATCGATGCCGTGACCCGGCACATCGGCTCGTTCGACACCGCCGTGCTCTTCGGGAACAACTTCGGGATCTTCGGTACGCCGGCGAGGACCCGGAGGATGCTGCGCGCGTGGGCCACGCACATGCCGTCGGGTGCCCGGATCCTGGCCGAGAGCACGAGCCCGCACGGCACCGGCGCGCCGGGGATCGACCGGGGCTACTCCGCCAGCAACCGGGAGCGAGGCCGCATGCCCGGGCAGGCCCGTCTCCGGGTCCGGTACCGCGACTGGGCGACGCCGTGGTTCGCGTGGCTCTTCGTCTCGCGGCGCGAGATGGCGCAGCTCCTGCGGGGCACGGGCTGGCATCAGGCCACCGTGCTGCTCTCGTCCCCGGGTGACCCCTACGTCGCCGTGCTGGAACGAGACTGACCGCCCCGCTCGGGCCCACCGGGGGAGGTCCGCTCCGCGACCCTCGTCAACCGATCGAGATCGTCGACGCCAGGGGGAGGTTGCTCGACGAGTCCCCCACCATGACCGAGTACTGACCCGGCGTCTCGACCCACGCCTGGGTCGTGGTGTCCCAGGTGGAGAACGACAGCGGTCCGAGCGTGATGCTGACCTGGGTGGTCTGGCCCGGCGCCAGCGTCACCTTGTCGAACCCCTTGAGCTGCTCGGGGGGCTCGCCCGTCGACGCCGGGTCCGCCACGTACGCCTGGACCGTGTCGGCGCCGGCCACGGCACCGGTGTTGGTGATGTCGACGGTGGCGGTGGCGCTGTCCTGGGGGGAGAGACTCGACGGTGTCACCTCGAGGTCCGAGAACGAGAACGACGTGTACGAGAGCCCGAACCCGAAGGGAAACAGCGGGGCGATGGCCTTGGCGTCGTACCAGCGGTACCCGACGAGCAACCCTTCGGAGTACTGCACCTCGTGGTCGACCCCGGGCCACTGGGCGGGCGTCGACGCCGGCACGTCGGCCAGGCTGACGGGGAACGTGACCGGGAGCTTGCCCGACGGGTCCACCGTGCCGAAGAGGATGTCGGCGATGGAGTCGCCGTCCTCCTGCCCCGGGTACCAGGCCTCCACCACGGCCTTGACCGAGCTCAGCCACGGCATCGTCACCGCCGACCCCGTGTTGAGCACGACCACGGTGTCGGGATTGGCACCGGCCACGGCGGTGATGAGGTTGTTCTCGCCCGGCGGGAGGTCGATGCTCGTGAGGTCGGTGCCCTCTTGTTCGGGCAACCCGACGAAGACCACCGCCACCGACGCGCGACGCGCCGCGGCGACGGCCTGTGCCTGCAATCCCGCATTGCCGTTGGGCTCGGTGGCCAAGTTCCCGCGGGAGTAGCTCACCACCGTCGTCCTCCCCGCGGCCGCCACGATGCCCTGATACGGCGTCACGATATGGGGGGCCACCACGTGGGTGCTGCCGCCCCCGGCCGTGACGGCGTCAGGACCGGCGTCGTCACCGATGACCGCGATCTTGGTGACGGTGCTGCTCAGCGGGAGGATGCCGTCGGCGTTCTTGAGGAGCACCGTGCCCTCGTCGGCCACGGCGCGTGCCACCGCCACGTGCGCGGGGGACGTGACCACATTCGTCACCGACCCGGTGGGCACCCCGTTGAAGAGGCCGAAGGCGAACATCGTGGTCAGCACCCTCGTGGCCATCTCCTGGAGCGTGCTCAGCGCCACCTGGCCGTTGTCGACCGCTCGCACCAGCGGGGCGCCGAAATGCTGGCCCCCGCGGCTCTCCATGTCGTCGAGCCCGGCGTTGGCCGCGGCCACGGTGGAGTGCGTGGCACCGCCGTCGGACATGACGAACCCGCCGAACGCCCACTGCCCGTCGAGGATCTGCGTGAGGTACGGGTCCTGGCACGCGTCGACCCCGTTGATGGTGCTGTAGGAGCACATGACCGCCCCGGCGCCGCCCTGTTGCACCGCCGCCTGGAACTGCGGCATGTAGATCTCGTGCGCGACCCGGTCCGACACGATCACGTCGTCCGCCGCGGTGTTGCGGTACGTCTCTTGGTTGTACAGGGCGAAGTGCTTCACCATGGCGATCGGACCTTGGCTCTGGACGCCTTGGATGTCGGCCACGGCCATCTGACCCGACAGGTACGGGTCCTCGCCGTAGGACTCGAAGGCGCGACCCCAGCGCGGGTCGCGCACGATGTTCACGGTCGGCCCCAGCTCGACGTTGACCCCTTTGCCGGCGAGCTCGGCTCCGGTGACGGCGCCGAACTGCTGCACCGTCGACGGGTCCCAGGTGGCTGCCGCGCTCACCGCGGCGGGGAGCCGGGTGACACCGGTCAAGTGCGGGCCGGGCCCGTCGGGCCCACCGGCCATGTTCAGCGCCGGAACACAGAGCGACGGTATGGCCTGGGTGTTCCCCTCGTAGACACCGGGGACCCTGTGCACCATGTCGTCGAGCTGCGCCACGGTCATGCGTGCCACCACCATGGCGGCGCGCGCGGCGGGCGACGCGGTTGAGCTCACCCAGGGGCACGATGCGGTCGTGCCGGTCCGCCGGCGCGACGCGCGGGGCCCACGGGGTGCACGGGGTGCGGCCTTCGACCGGTGCGGCGAGTGCCTCGCGGCGAGATGCGTGACGACCGGGGAGGGAGCGGCGGCCGACGCGGCCACGCCCACGCTCGACGCCAGCACGACGCCGACACAGACGACGAGCACCGGCCGTAGCGCCGTGCGCACCGAGAACCCCCCCACCATCGAACCCCCCGCGGGGAGGTTCGCGGTCAATGAGCCGGGCACCCCCCTCGTCCGACCGACCGGCTTGCCCCACCGGCTGACGTCACCGGTAGTTTCCCATTCACGTCAGGTGGGGGCAACCCGATCGGCGGTCGCACGATCGGGACGCGGTCAGGACGGGGCGGTCCTCCGGAGCACGAGGGCGGCGTTGTAGCTGTCGCTCCCGTCCGACGCGCCCGCCGATCGTCTCGAAGCCTCGGGTCGACGACGCCGTGCGGGCGTGCGATCCCCGGCCGGGGGTGCGCACCCATCGGCACGAGCCACCCAGACCCCGGGTGTCGTCTCTCGCCAGGCGACCTGGTCCGAGGACCCCGCCACGGCGTGCTTGGCCGCAGCGACCGACGGCCAGTTGGTGCTCTCCCCCAGAAGACGCAAGGCGCACGTTCCGTCGTCACGTTCGACGATCACGGCGACGACCCCTTGCCGCATCTGCGGCGTGTGTCTCTCGTCGAGAGACTCCGGGCTTTCGGCGACCGTCGCGACGTCGCCGATCATCCTGAGGTCGGCTTCGGTCTTCATGCCAAGACGTGCGTGGCGATCTCGACGACGGCGAAGACCGCGGCGGCGACGAGCCCGAGGATGGCCGAGTTCACCACGACGAGCAGGCCCAGTCGTCGGGGCTCGCGCTCGGCGGACCACACCTCGTCCGGGCGCACCACGGCGCCGCTCGGCCCGACACACAGCATCGTGCCCGCCCCGTCATTGGAAACCATACGAGCGTCCACCGACCCTCCCCCAACTCGCCGTGCACCGGGGGTCACTCCCCCGAGGTGGCAGTCAACGCAAGGACAACTATCCGACAAAACCCGGCGGACGCCCATAGGCTCGCCGACCCAATCTGCACCCATGCACCGTCACGTTCTGGGCCTTGCGACCCATGGCGGGCCCTACACTTCGACCGTGCGCCCACGCCACCTCGGGGCCCTCGCAGTGGTGGTCGCGCTGATCGGGGCGGCCCTGGTGGTCCCCGACGGCTGGGGCGTCGTCGCCCTGTCGAGCGTGGCCGGACTGACCATCGGTCTGGTGTGCTGGGACGTGTGGCGTTCCCGGCGCGCCGGACGCGAGGACGGGTGAGCGCCGGCGTCACCCTGCGGCGGGCGGGGGCCCGGCGTATGCTCGGGTCACGTCACCAACGTCGAGGTCGGACGTGCATGCGCGTACGGGGAGCGTGACCATGCCCAGGGTACCGAGGTCCGCCATGGCCCTGGGCCTCGTCGTGGTCCTCGTGGGCTTGGGCGTGCAGGCCGCTCCTCGGGCCGACGCCTCGAGCTGGTGGACTCCCTCGCTCGGCAACCAGCCCTGGCAATGGGAGCTCAGCCATCCGTTGAAGCTGACCAACGCCCGGGACATGGGGACCAACGACAAGTTGCCCGACGGCAAGCGTGCCCCGGCGCCGGTCATCTACGACATCGACGGCATCATCAATCCCGCCTCGACCGTCGCCGCACTGCACGTGCAGGGAAAGCACGTCGTCTGCTACGTCGAGGTCGGAGCGGCCGGGAACTACTACTCCGCCGCCCAGGAGGGCATCGCCACCACCTACTACCAGCAGCTCCACACCGCCGGCGTGTTCGGCGGGAAGGTTCCGGGGTACCCCGAGTACTACCTCAACATCGCGGCTCCGGCCACGGTCTCGATCATCGAGTCGATGATCGACAAGCAGTGTGCGGCCAAGGGGTTCGACGCGGTGGAGACCGACATCGACGAGGAGTACACCGACAACGCCAGCAGCGGGTTCGGGTTGACCAAGGCCACCGAGGAGTCCTACATGGAGACCCTGGCCACCTACATGCACGGACTGGGACTGGGGTGGTGGATCAAGAACCCCGACGACACCGGCGACAGCTACGCGTCGGACATGTACCCCTACGCCGACGCGGTCCTGACCGAGCAATGCAACCAGTACTCGACCTGTGGAGCATTGTCGGCGTACGTGGGGAACAAGGCGGTCTTCAACGCCGAGTACCGCGTCAAGACGACGTCGTTCTGCCCCAAGGACGACGCCCGCGGGTTCAACGGGGCCCGGTTCAACCTGGGCCTCACCGGGATCAGGAAGCCGTGCCGCTAGCGCCCTGCTCGATCGGCGGGTCGAAGCCGCCCGGCGCGACAGTACGGGCGAGGATCCCCAGGGTGGCCCGGAGCGCCCCCTCGGAGATGATGGGGAAGATCCCCGCGTCCTTCCACGACTGATCGACCGACGACCAGTCGTAGTACGAGGTGACGAGCGTGCCACCGTCGACGGGCTCGAGGCGGTAGCCGTACACGTGGCCCATGGGGGGGCGGATCTGCCCCAGGACCGTCCACGCCACTTCGCGATCGGGATCGAACGTCGTGATCGTGACCGTCACGTCGTAGCGGCCCATCGGAAAGTCGTTGAGCGACTCGCGATCCATGTGCACCACGAAGCTGTCGCCCACGGCGCTTACGGGCTCCCCCGTCGCCTCCATGAGCATGCCGGAGCTGTCGATCGCCACATGACCCTCGGGGTCGCACAGCACCGCGAAGATGCTCGCCGCGTCGGCCGCGATGGGCCGCTGCACTTCCAGTCGTTCGCTCGCCATTCCCGCATCCTGTCACAGGGTGGCTGCGCCGCACCCGGGGCCGGTGCCAAGCTGGGACCATGATCACCGGCACCCACGCCATCATCTACGCCGAGGACCCGGACAGGGCCCGGGCCTTCTTCCGAGACGTGCTCGGCCTGGCCTTCGTCGACGTCCACGACGGGTGGCTCATCTTCAAGCTTCCCCCGGCCGAGCTCGGTGTCCACCCCTCGGGCGGGCCGGGCGATCCGAACAACCAGGCCCCCAGTGGGCACCACGAGCTGTACCTGATGTGCGACGACGTCGAGGCCACGGTGGCCGATCTCACGGCGAAGGGCGTCGAGTTCACCGGGCCGATCCAGGACCAGGGATTCGGCCGCCTCACCCGGCTCCGCGTGCCCGGGGGCGGAGAGCTCGGCCTCTACCAGCCGAGACACCCCGTCGCCTACGACCTCGACGACTGATCCTCACCGCGCCCGGCGCGTGTCCGCACCACGGCGGGCGCTTGTCGGGAAGTTGTGCGTTCCCCGTGCTACAACCTGCCGATACCCAGGGCTGGGCGCGAGGCGGGGTGCAGAGCACAGCGCATCGACGGTGCCACCGGGCGGGCAGGGAGGCGACGCCATGCTGATCATCTTCGGTCTCAAGCGCCTGGGGCGCCGCCTCGCCACGGTCTTCGCCCTGTGCGGGCAGTGTGGAGCGCCTGCCGCGCAGGTCATCGTGCGCAGGAGCACCTGGTTCTCGGTGTTCTTCGTCCCGGTCATCCCCCTCGGGACCACGTACTCGTCCACGTGCACGTTCTGCGGCGTGGCCACGAGGCTCGACAAGGACCAGGCGCTGCACACCGTCGACCTCGTGCAACACGCATCGAACGAGCATCCCAACCAGGCGCCGCACCCGGGGCCCTCGTCATCGGCCACGGCCCCACCTGAGACGCCTGCTCCGCCCGTGAATCCCTGACGGTCCACCGAGGCGACATCCGGGCCTCTGAGATCACCGACTGCGGCCCGAAGAACACCACACGTAGGCGTTAAGCTGGACGGGGGTCAGCACGCCGGGACAGGTGGCTCAGGGGAGTGGACATGCGCAGGGGGGGGATCATCGGGGTGACGGCGCTCGTCCTCGCCCTGTCGACCATGGCGGGATGCTCGCTTCCCGTGGGCACGTCGAACGCCTTGGGCTTCTTCGTGTCCTCGCAGAATCCGAAGGACGTCACGGCGCTGGCCAGCCGGCTCGGGGTGCCGGTCGAGGGGATCTCGGGCTACACCAGTCAGTCCTCGTGGGGCGCCATCGGGAGCTACCGCCCGCCCACGACGACGCTGCGCCTCTACCTCGGCGTGGCCATGTCGCCGTCGAACTCGAGCCCGGCGCAGACGCCGGCGAACCTCAGCGTGTACCAGCAGTTGGCGCAGAGCCTCGTCAACGCGGGGCAGTCCTACGCCATCCTCCGGATCGGATGGGAATGGTCCACCACCTACTTCTCGTGGGGCGTCCAGAACACGACCCCCGCCCAATACGTCACCGCGTTCGACGACATCGTGACGACGATGCGCAGCGTCGCAGGACAGCACTTCCTGTTCGATTGGTGCGCGGCGGCCGACATCACACCCACCAACGGCTCCTATGCGGCGTCGTACCCCGGTGACCAGTACGTCGACTACATCGGGACCGACCAGTACGACAATCCCGGATCGAGCTGGACCGACACCCTCAACACCGTCGGCGGCCTGACCTACACCGTCAACTTCGCCAAGGCACACAGCAAGTACGTGAGCATTCCCGAGTGGGGGCTCAACGGCTCCGACGACCCTGCCTTCATCAACGACATGTACTCGTTCATCGTCAATCCGAGCAACGACGTCGGCTACAGCTCGTACTTCTCCTACGACGGGTCGATCAACTCCGACATCACCCAGTTCCCGCAGTCGGCGGCCGCCTTCACCAAGGACTGGGGCTAGGGCGTAAACCTGGCCAGTTGTTGACCACGTTCGGCGCGATGCTGGGAGCGTGCGCGCCGATCGCCTCGTGGCAACCTTGTTGTTCCTCCAGTCCCGGGGTCGCGCCACGGTGGCGGAGGTGGCCGACGAGCTCGAGATCTCGGCCCGCACCGCCCGCCGGGACCTCGAAGCTCTCGCCATGGCGGGCGTCCCGGTGTACTCGCAGGCCGGACGGGGCGGCGGCTGGTCGCTGGTCGGAGGGGCCCGCACCGATCTGAGCGGGTTGACCGCGGCCGAGGCGCGCGCCCTGTTCCTCGTGGCGGGGCCCGCAGCGGCCACGCCCGACGTGAAAGCAGCGCTGCGCAAGCTCGTCCGCGCCCTGCCCGAGACCTTCCGGGCCAGCGCCGAATCGGCGGGGGGAGCCGTCGTGATCGACGCCTCGGATTGGGACCGCCGGCCGGTCGCACCGCCCCCGCATCTCGGCGCGCTCCAGCAGGCCGTGGTCGACGGCGTCCAGGTCCGGCTCGACTACGCAGGTCGCGACCGGGCGCCCGGAGAGCGGACCGTCCACCCACTGGGGCTCGTGGCCAAGCGCCAGACGTGGTACCTGATCGCCGACACCGAGGCGGGGCTCCGGACGTTTCGGGTGAGCCGCGTACGGGCCGTCGTCCTCACCGACGAGCCCGTGCGGCGACCGGCAGGATTCGACCTGGCCGAGGCATGGCAGACCGTGCTGTCCACGCTGGACGAGCGGCGCACCCCGTGCCGCGTGACGGCGTGGGCCGACGCCGGCATCGTGGGTGTCCTGCACAGCGTGCTCGGCACCCGCCTCTCGGTCGGAGACGTCGCCGACGACACGAGGGTCGCCATCGAGGTGCGTGGCCATTCGGCCCCGGTCGTCGCGGCCGAGTTGGCGGGCTTCGCCGACCATGTCGAGGTGGTCGCACCCGCCTCGGTCCGAGACCACCTGGCCCATCTGGGCGCCCGGCTCACCGACCGCTACGGCCCGTCGCCCGCACCCTGAGCGCCGCTCGTCGACGGCGCTCGTCGACGGCGCTCGTCGACGGCGCTGGTCGACCGCCCTCGTCGACCGCCCTCGTTGACCGGAGGGTCACCGAGGTGATGGAGTCACGGCGTGGGAGAGCGGACAGGGGCGGCTGCCGGCGTACTCGCGTCCGCCCTGCACAACCCCCCCCTGCGCCGCATCGCGCTCAGCTACGGCTTGTTCACCGGAGCGGAATGGGGGGTGTGGATCGCGCTCCTCGTCTACGCCTACGACCGCGGCGGCACGTCGGCCTCGTCGTTGATCGCCATCACCCAACTGGTGCCGTGCGCGCTGCTCGGCCCCCTCATCGGCGTGATGGCGGACCGCAACCGACCCGGACGGGTCCTCGTGGTCGGCTACGCCGTCCAGTGCGCCACGATGGCCGGCGTGGCCATCGCCATCGCGACGGGCGCGCCGACGTGGACCGTGTTCGTCCTCGCCCCGCTGGTGAACATCGGCATCACCGTCACGCGTCCGGCACAGGCCGCGCTCGTCCCGTCGATCGTCCGCACCGCCGACGAGCTCACGGCGTCGAACGTCGTGTCGGGATGGGTGGAACAGGCCAGCCGGCTCATCGTCCCGGTCGTGACCGGGGTGCTGCTCGCGACCAACGGCCCGGCGCTCGCCATCGGCGTGACCGCAGCCATGACGCTCGTGGCGGGGCTCCTCGTCCTCGGCATGCCGGGGCCCCCGGCCACACCCCCCACCGTGGACGTCACGACCAAACTGCGAGCCAACCTCCGCGCCGCGGGCCGGGACCGCCCCACCCGCGTGCTGCTCTCGTTGCACGTCCTGTACCAGGCGTTCGTCGGAGCGCTCGACCTGCTGTGTGTGATCCTCGCCGTGAGCGTGCTCCGCATCGGCCAAGGCGGGACGGGCTATCTCAACGCGACGGTGGCGGCGGGAGGGTTGGCAGCGGGAGCGGTCACCGCCATGCTCGTCGGCCGGCCGCGCCTCGTCGGGTTCCTCATGGGGGGGATCGTGGGGGCGACCGTGGCGCTGGCCCTGGTGGCGACGCACCCCACGGTGGCGGTAGCGTTCGTCCTCCTCGCCGTCGTGGGCATGTCGGGCAGCGTGTTCGAGGTCACCAGCCAGACGTTGCTGCAGCGCGTGGCCCCCTCCGACGCACTGGCCGGCATCTTCGCCTTGCGTGAATCGCTGACCGACGTCGGTCTCGTGCTCGGATTCCTCGTGGTGCAGGCGAGCGTGGCCGTGGGCGGGTGGCGGACCGCATTGGTGGCACCGGCCGCCCTCGCCGTTGTGGGGATGGTCGTGCTCCGCCGCCCGCTGCGCGTCATCGACGACGGCGCCGATGTCCCGCAAGTGCAGATCCAGCTCCTGCGCTCGATCCGGATCTTCGCCGCCCTGCCGGCCCCGGCCCTCGAGGGGGTGGCCCGCCACCTGGTGCCGCGCCACGCCAGCGCGGGCACCGTCGTGGTCCAAGAAGGTGACGACGGGGACCGCTACTACGCAATCGGCGACGGCGTCCTGACCGTCCGCCGCCAGGGCGCGGACGTGGCCACGCTGGGACGCGGCGAAGGGTTCGGCGAGGTTGCGTTGGTGCACGGGGTGCCGCGGGTGGCATCGGTGATCGCGGACACCGACTGCCTGTTGTACGAGCTCGACCAGGAGCCGTTCGTGCTCTTGCTCACCGGCCACCCCGTCGCCGCGCACGAGGCGCACGACATCACCTCGCGCTACCTGGGCCACGAACCGGAACCGGACCCGGGCCTGGAATCGGGCTGAGCGCGGCGCGCCAGTGGCCTGGCGGCTTTGCGACGAGCGGTCAGCCCGCGGCGTCCCGGACGTCGAGCGTGGCCGCGATCGGGCGCAGCCCGGCCTCGTCCTCGTGCGTCTGACCCTGGACGAGCTGGCTGCGGCTGATGGCCACGACGCCGGCCACCAACGCACCGAGCGCGGCGGCCTCGACGACGACGGCGAAAGGTGACAATTGCAGGTGCTCGGCGAAGATGAACACACCGAGCAGGCTGGCCACGAGCGGGTCGACGATGGTGAACCCGGGCTGCGACGCAGCCAGGGGGCCGGCTTGGAAGGCGTGCGCCGACAGCAGCATCGACCCCGCTCCCACCACCACCAGGACGTAGGGCGACCACGTGAGGAAGATGTGGAAGCCCGAGCCGGTGTAGCTGCTCAGCTCCTTGATCACGGCTGCGACGAAGCCCCACGCGATCCCCGTCGCCACCCCGAGCGTGGCGGCCTTGCGGGCCGGCGACGGGAGCGTGCCTCGACGCATGGGCGTGAAGGCGAAGACCGTGACGATGACGGCGAGCCCGATGGCCGAGATGCCCGCGAACCACCACGAGGCCGCCGGCGCGTGCAGGCGCCCACCCGACGGGCTGGCGGTGAAGAGAAAGACGCCGAGGCCCGCGGCCATGGCCGCGGCGGCGAGCCAGTCGTGACGCACCACACGGCCCGTCCCGATGACGGCCATATAGGCGAACACGAACAACAGCTCGGTGGCGAGGATGGGTTGCACGAGGGCGAGGTCTCCGAAGCGCAACGCTGCAATCTGGAAGACGAACCCCAGGATCATGCTGGCGATGCCGGCCACCCAGACGGGCTGGCGCACCAGGTAGAGCAGCAGCCGTGGGCTCAGGCGTTCACCACCGGGGGCGGTAGCGGCTCCGAGTCGCTGGCACACCGACGAGGTGGCCGTGCAGAAGCTCGCGGCGAGCGCCAACAGCACCGCCCTCATCGTGAGCCCGATCCTCTTGCCATTGACCTTCCCGCGCCGTACCCCCCACCGTGCATGCTATTTGCTCGAGGACGTGGCGCCGACCCCGGGTTCAGCCGACGTCGACCATCGCTCCCCGGGACCGCAGCGCGAGGCGCGGCCGCACGCCGCTCGCCGGTGCCTCGGGTCCGACCAGACGCCAACCCGTCCTGATGAGGAGCTCCCCCAGGTACCGGGTCGCCCTGCGGTTGGCCACGGCGCCACCACCGGGGACCGCACGCCGCGCTTCGTGCACGGCGCGAGCCTCGGCGCCGGCCCGGACGAGCTCGCAGCGCCGGTCGTCGGCCCATCGCGTCATGGCCCACGGATGCATGAGTTGCATTGTAATCTTATATACGTATATAGTCAAATTACTATGCCTTCATTGGACGACACGGTCGCCGTCGCAGCGAGCCCTCGGGTCACCGTGCAGGGGTCGGCCGCCGTCGAGCTGTGCTGGGCACTGCACGCGGCGGTCAAGCCGGAGTTCCGAGAAGCACATCCCGCGCTGCGGGCCTTGTACGCCGAGCACCCCGAGCTCCTCGAGCTCGTCGCTGGGTTCTGGCAGGACGACGCGTCCCCGGGCCTCGGCTTTCTCGAACTCCTGGTGCTCGCCTACGAGGGGGGCCAGCTGTTCTCTCTCGACCTCGGCGCGCTGTTCGCCACGCTCGATGCGCTCGCCACCAAACCACAACCCCACCTCTCGCTGGCGTCGGAGAGCCCGAGCGATCGACAGATCGTCATCGACCGGCTGGCGCGACTGCGCCGCTCGCGGCGGCTGCGCCAGCAGTACCTCTCGCTGCTCGAGTCGGTGTGGGACGCGGCCGGCGCCAGTTGGCAACAGAGCGGTCGGCGGGTGGTCGACACCGTGTGCGCCGAAAAGCGCGACCAGCTCGCCCGCGGGGCCCAGTGGCCCGAGATCACCCGCATCGACTGCGACATGGACCTCATCGCGCGGCTCGTGGCCAGCGTGACCCCCGAGGGCGAATTGGCAGTGGTCCCCGCCTACTTCACGCACAAGAGCATGCTCTTCGACCTGCCCGGCCTCGTCGTGATGGGGGTGCGCGCCGACGCCACCGAGGCCGAGAGCCGCGCCCGGACCACCGCGCTCGCCCGTCGCCTCAAGACCTTGGCCGATCCCACCCGGCTGGGCATGGTCGACCTCCTGGTACGGGGCCCGAGCACGGTGTCGGAGCTGGCCCGGCACTTCGGGATCGCCCAACCCACGGCCTCCAACCACGTGAAGCTCCTGCGCGACGCGGGCCTCGTCACCGAGGTCCGCGTCGGCGCCCAACGCCAGCTCACCGTCGACCCTGGCGTCGTCGAGGACCTGCTCGACCACCTGCGAGCCGTGCTGGATCCCGGCTCTGGACGCGACCCGCACCCCGGCCACCATTGATCGCCCCCGGGCGCCCCGCCCGCCCGGAAGGGATCGCCTCACGCCCATTTCCGTCCCTTCGGGGTGGAAAGCCCCTTGCCCCGGAAATAAAGATAGATAAAACTATCTTTATATAGGTGGGCCGGGACCGGTCTGCGGGAGGTCGGAACATGGGAAACGCATTGATCACAGGAGCGTCGAAGGGGCTGGGGCGGGCTCTGGCGGAGGCCCTGGCCCGGCGGGGCTGGACCCTCGTGCTCGACGCCCGTCACGGCGACGCGCTGGCCGAGACCGAGCGGGCCATCCTCCCCTCCGTGGCCGACGGTGCCGCGCTCGTGACCATTCCCGGTGACGTCGCCGACCCGCGCCACCGGGCCGAGCTGCTGCGCGCCGCGCAGGGGCAGGGTGGGCTCGATCTCCTCGTCAACAACGCCAGCACGCTCGGCGCCACCCCCCTTCCGACGATGGTGTCGTATCCCCTCGACGAGTTGACGGCGACGTTGCAGACCAACGTTGTGGCGCCGCTCGCCCTCGTGCAAGGCGCCGTCGGCCTGTTGCGGCTCTCGACGCACCCGGCCGTGGTGAACGTCACGTCGGACGCGTCGGTCGAGGCGTACGAAGGGTGGGGAGGCTACGGCCTGTCCAAGGCGGCGCTCGACCACATGAGCGCCGTGCTCGCCGTCGAGGACCCGTCGATCCTCGTGTGGGCCGTCGACCCGGGCGACATGCGGACCCAGATGCACCAGGACGCGTTCCCCGGTGAGGACATCTCCGACCGCCCGCTGCCGGCCGATGTCGTACCCGAGCTCGTCGGGCTCATCGAGGCGCGCCCCCCGAGCGGGCGCTACCGCCTCTCGGAGTTGCGCGCCGAGCGTGACGACACAGTGAAAGCCGGGCTCTCGTGACGACGCTCACCCTCACCGGGCTCCCCACCTTCGAGCTCCCACCCGAGCTCGAGGCGGCGACGCCCCCCGAGGCACGCGGCATGACGAGGGATGCGGTCCGCATGCTCGTCGCGCGGCGCGACGACGGCAGCCTCGTGCACTCGCACTTCTCGGAGTTGCCCCGCTTCCTCGGTGAAGGCGACCTCATCGTCGTCAACACCTCGGGGACCCTGGCCGCGGCGGTCCAGGGCGTCGACCGGTCCGGCCGCACCATCGAGGTGCACTTCTCGACGCGCCTGCCCGCCGATCTATGGACGGTGGAGCTGCGCCGGGGCGACGAGCCGTGGTTCGGAGCCGAGCACGGCGAGGTGGTCGAGCTCGACGGGGGCGGGCGCGTCGAGCTGTTGACGCCGTACGCGCCGCACCCCCGGGGGGTCCGGCTGTGGGTCACCACCGTCACCACCCCGGGGCCCCTGCATACCTACCTCGCGGTCCACGGCCATCCCATTCGATACGGGTACGTACGGGGAAGCTGGCCGCTGTCGACCTACCAGAACGTCTATGCCACCGAGCCCG
Organism: uncultured Acidimicrobiales bacterium; assembly: GCA_963764205.1. GTDB lineage: Bacteria > Actinomycetota > Acidimicrobiia > Acidimicrobiales > UBA8190 > Chersky-840. The sequence goes on along the minus strand of CAVXRN010000006.1, from coordinate 1,269,211 downwards.
GCTCGGCCGAGATGCCCAGCGCGGGTCGGCCCTTCACCCCCGAGGTCCTGACGCGGCTCGTGGCCCGCGGGGTCGGTGTCGCCCCGCTGCTGCTGCACACCGGCGTGGCCTCACTCGAGGCCTCGGAGCCGCCCTATCCCGAGTACTACCGCGTGACGCGGGCCACGGCCCATCGCGTCAACGACACGCGGCGCGAGGGGGGCCGGGTCATCGCCGTCGGCACCACTGTCGTGCGCGCCCTGGAGACGGTGGTGGACTCCAGGCACGAGGTCCACGCCGGCACCGGATGGACCGACACGGTGGTGAGCGCCGCGCACCCGGTAACGTCGGTCGACGGAATGCTGACCGGCTGGCACGAGCCCGAGGCGTCGCATCTCGCCATGCTGGAGGCGATCGCGGGCCGGGCGCTGCTCGAGCGCTCGTACGACGTAGCCATCTCCGAGGGGTATCTGTGGCACGAGTTCGGCGACGTCCATCTGATCCTGCCGTGAAGCATCCGGCGACGCCGCTAGAGCCACCGTTGGCGGCGATGCCGACCACCCGGCGCGCCATCTTGATGGCGTTGAAGCGAAACGGGTCGATGCGCGCCCATGACCTGGCCGAGCAGCTCGCGATCACGGTGGCGGCGGTCCGCCAGCAACTGGTGCGCCTGAGCGAGGACGGGCTCGTGACGCATCGCCGCGACCCCGAGGGCCGGGGTCGACCTTCGCACTCCTACGAGCTCACCCCGGCGGCCGAGATGCTCTTCCCCAAGCGCTACGGCGATCTCACCACGGAGCTGCTCGGCTATCTGGGGGGGCCCGACGGCACCGAGGTCACCGAGCTCTTCGAGCACCGTCGCCAACGTCGCCTGACCGACGCCCAGGTCCGCCTGGCGGCGATGACCCTCGAGGAACAGGTGGCCGAGCTCACCCGCATCCTCGACGAGGACGGTTACCTGGCCGACGTCGAACGGCTCGACGACGGGGGCTGGCGCATCACCGAGCACAACTGCGCCATCCTGTCGGTGGCCACGGGCTATCGCCAAGCCTGTTCCAGTGAGATCGCCTTCATCCGTGACGCCCTGCCCGGGGCCCGCGTCGAACGGGTGGCGCACCTCATGGACGGTGCGCACGTGTGCGCGTACGAGGTCCACGCCTCGTAAGCTCGCGTGGTCCGATCCCGAGTGGAAGAGGCCCGCATGGAGACGACGACCGGTCAAGTCCCGCAGAGCCGGCTCCTGAAGACCGCCGTCCCCGGTCCCCTCTCTGTGCAGCTGATGGCGCGCCGCAGCGCGGCGGTGCCGGCAGGGGTGGGCACGACGCTGGGGGTGTTCGTGGCCCGGGCCGGCGGCGGGATCATCGAGGACGTCGACGGCAACCGCCTGATCGACCTGGCGTCGGGGATCTCGGTCACCAACGTCGGCAACAGTGCGCCGCGCGTCGTCGCCGCGGTGCACGACCAGGTCGAGCTGTTCACCCACACGTGCTTCCAGGTGACCCCGTACCTCGGGTACGTCGAGGTGTGCGAGCGCCTCAACCAACTCACGCCGGGCGGGCACGAGAAGCGGACGTTGCTCATGAACTCCGGGGCGGAGGCGGTCGAGAACGCCGTCAAGGTGGCCCGCTACGCCACCGGCCGGAGCGGGGTCGTCGCCTTCGACCACGGCTTCCACGGGCGGACGCTGCTGGGCCTGAGCCTCACGGGCAAGGCCATGCCCTACAAGGTGGGGTTCGGCCCCTTCGCGCCCGAGGTGTACCGGGCGCCGTACTCCGACCCGTTCCGGGGCACCGGGACCCTGGCGCAGACCATCGACGTCCTCGAGACCATGGTGGGCGCGTCGTCCATCGCGTGCGTGGTGGTGGAGCCCATCGCGGGCGAGGGTGGGTTCGTGGTGCCCGAGCCCGGCTGGCTCGCAGGGCTCGCCGCATGGTGTGGTGCCAACGGGGTCGTGTTCGTGGCGGACGAGATCCAGTCGGGGTTCGGTCGGACCGGTGCGTGGTACGCGTGCGAGCACGAAGGGGTCGTGCCCGACATCGTCACGACCGCCAAGAGCCTCGGTGGCGGACTGCCCATCGCGGCGGTGACGGGACGGGCCGACCTCATGGACACGGTCCACCCCGGCGGCCTCGGTGGCACCTTCGGGGGGAACCCGCTGGCGTGTGCAGCGGCTCTGGCCGCGATCGACACGATCGAGCATGACGGGCTCCTCGAGCGCGCCCGGACCATCGGAGCTGTGATGTCGCAGCGCCTCGAGGCGCTGGCCGCTTCGAGCCCGGTCGTGGGCGAGGCCCGGGGGCGAGGGGCGATGGTGGCGATCGAGCTCGTGGGCGCCGACGGCGTCACCCCCGACAAGGCCGCCGCCGGTCGGGTGGCGGCCATCTGCCACGCCCAGGGCGTGCTCGTGCTCACGGCCGGGACCTACGGCAACGTGCTGCGCCTGCTGCCCCCGCTCGTGATCCCCGACGAGCTCCTGGACGAGGGCCTCGGCGTCCTCGAAGCGGCGGTGGCGGCGGCCTGAGGGACCCCGGTCGCGGTCGACGGGGTGAGACGGGTTCAGGAGTCGAGGGCCGACATGACGTGCTTGATGCGGGTGTAGTCCTCGAACCCGTACACCGACAGGTCCTTGCCGTAGCCCGAATGCCGAAAGCCCCCGTGCGGCATCTCGGCCACGAGCGGGATGTGGGTGTTGATCCACACACATCCGAAGTCCAGGCGCTTGGCCATGCGCATGGCCCGCCCGTGGTCGCGCGTCCACACCGACGACGCCAAGCCGTACTCCACGCCGTTGGCCCACGCCACGGCCTGGTCCTCGTCGGTGAAGCGTTGGACGGTGATGACGGGGCCGAACACCTCGTGCTGGACGATGTCGTCGGACTGCACGACGTCGGTCACCACGGTGGGCTCGTAGAAGAACCCGCGCTCGCCGCTCTGGTGGCCACCGGTGCGCACCGTGGCGTGGGTGGGCAGGTCCTCGATGAATCCCCGCACCCGCGCCAGCTGGTCGGTGTTGTTGAGCGGGCCGAAGTCCGCCCCCTCGACATCGGGCCCGGCCGTGGTCTGGCCCTCCGCCTGTTCGACCAGAGCCGCGGCCAGGTCGTCGTGGATGCGCGGTCCGGCCAACACCCTGGTCGCGGCGGTGCAGTCCTGGCCGGCGTTGAAGTAGCCGGCGATGGCGATGGCCTCGGCCGCCTTCTCGACGTCGGCGTCGTCGAAGACCACGACGGGGGCCTTGCCGCCGAGCTCGAGGTGGACACGCTTGATGTCCTGGGCCGCGGCGATGGCCACCTCGCGCCCGGCCCGCACGCTGCCGGTGATCGACACCATCTGCGGCACGGGATGGGCCACGAGCGCCCGGCCGGTGTCGAGATCGCCACACACGACGTTGAACACGCCCGGTGGCACCAGTCCCGCCGCGATCTCGGCCAGCAACAGCGTGGAGACCGGTGTGGTCGGGGCCGGCTTCAGCACGACGGTGTTGCCGGCCGCGATGGCGGGTGCGAACTTCCACACCGCCATCATCATGGGGTAGTTCCACGGCGTGACCTGTGCGCACACGCCGACGGGCTCGCGCCGGACGAACGACGTGAACCCGGTCATGTACTCGCCCCCGGCGCGACCCTCGAGAAGACGCGCCGCGCCGGCGAAGAAACGGATCTGGTCGACCATGGGGGGGATTTCTTCCGACATGGTCAAGGCCTTGGGCTTCCCGGTGTTCTCGCACTCGGCGTCGACGAGCTCCTCGGCGCGCGCCTCGATGGCGTCGGCGATGCGAAGCAGCGCCAGGCTTCGCTCCGACGGCGTGGTGTCGCGCCATCCCTCGAAGGCGCTCGATGCCGCGGCGAAGGCGGCGTCGACGTCGGCGGGACCGGAATCGGGCATCTCGGCGAAGACCTCACCGGTCGAAGGGTTCACGACGTCCTTGGTGGCCCCGTCCTTGGTGTCTCGGTACTCGCCGCCGACGAAGTTCCTCAGCACGCGCCGATCGCCTGTCATGGATGCTCCTTCTCCCGGTAGCCGACGACGTCGTCCGCCCCGCCCACAATCGCACCCGGGGCTGCCCCGAACAAGACCCGGTCTGCCCGGCGGCTGCGACCGATGGCCTCGGCCCCGGGTCGGCACCGGTACTGTCGAGGTGACCGGAGGAGGACGACGATGCGCGTGCTGCTGGTTGGGGCCGGTGGGGTCGGGACCGCGCTGGCCCGGATCGCCGCCCGGCGTGCCGTGTTCGAGCACATCGTGGTGGCCGACCACTCACTCGATCGGGCCCAGCGAGCCGCGCACGCGGCCGACGACCGCTTCGAGGCGGTGGCGCTCGACGCTTCGGACGAGACCGCCGTCGAGGAGCTCCTCCGCGCGGCGCGCTGTGACGTGCTCGTCAACGCCGTGGACCCGCGCTTCGTGATGCCACTGTTCAACGGGGCGTTGCATGCCGGGGTCCACTACCTCGACATGGCCATGTCGCTGTCACACCCCCATCCCGAGCATCCCTACACCGACACCGGGGTGAAGCTCGGTGACGAACAGTTCGCACTGACCGCGGCGTGGGAGGCACGCGGGCAGCTCGCCCTGGTGGGCATGGGCGTCGAACCGGGCCTATCGGACGTGTTCGCGCGGTACGCAGCGGACGCCTTGTTCTCACACGTCGACGAGATCGGTGTGCGCGACGGTGCCAACCTCGTCGTCGACGGCTATGAGTTCGCGCCCACGTTCTCCATCTGGACCACCATCGAAGAGTGCCTCAACCCCCCGGTCATCTGGCAACGCGACCGGGGATGGTTCACTACCGAGCCCTTCAGCGAGCTCGAGGTGTTCGACTTCCCGGCCGGTATCGGCCCCGTCGAGTGTGTCAACGTCGAACACGAGGAAGTCATCTTGGTGCCGCGCTGGGTGGACACCGATCGGGTCACGTTCAAGTACGGCCTGGGCGAAGAGTTCATCTGGGTCCTCAAGACGTTGCACAAGCTCGGCCTCGACTCCTCCACCCCCCTCCACGTGGGCGGGGCCGAGTTGTCACCACGCGACATGGTGGCCGCGGTTCTGCCCGACCCGGCCGAGCTCGGGGAGAAGATGCACGGGGTCACCTGCGCCGGTACCTGGGTGACCGGCACCGGCACCGACGGCCACCCTCGCGACGTCTACCTGTACCACGCCGTCGACAACACCTGGACGATGGCGGAGTACGAGTCCCAAGCCGTCGTGTGGCAGACCGCCGTCAACCCCGTCGTCGCGCTCGAGCTCGTGGCCGAAGGGGCGTGGAGCGGCGTCGGTGTGCTCGGTCCCGAGGCGTTTCCCGCTGATCAGTTCCTCGAGCTCCTGACCCAGCACGGCGCACCGTGGGGCCTCGACGAACGGGTGCCGCAGGGAGCCTGACGGGCCTCGGTCAGGTCGGGGGGAGCCCGTCGGGCCACGGGGGCAGCGCCTCGAGAGGCGGGTCACCGAAATCGAGCTCCCGCAGGGCGCGCTCGAGGACGAGCTCGGACAACTCTGCCGCGCTGGCGTCGAGGATCTTCGTGTTCAGCGCCACCCGGCGGGCGTCGGCCTGTGCGGCCGCGAACTGCTCTTCGAGGCGGCGACGGCGACGCGACCAGTGCAAGAAGCCTGCGGCCGCGGCGCAGCCCAGCAGCAGTGCCTCTGCGCCCAGCGCGAACGCCAGGGCCGTCGTCATCCCCCCACCCCCATCACACCCCAGCCTACTTCGGATCGAATTCGTGGGCTCGGGCCCCTCCGTCAGGACTCGGGAGCAGGCACCACCAGGACGGGCACCGTGGAACGGTGCAGGAGCTTGTGCGGCACCGAGCCCAGGATGGCGCCCACGATGGGGCGCTCACCGCTCCCACCCACAACGATGACCCGGGCTTCTCGCTCGATCGAAGCCTCGAGCAACGACTCCACCGGCCGCAGCGCCGCCACCACGGGCTCCACCGCCACCGACGGGTCCAGGGCCTTGGCCTCGTTCACCGCGGCGGCGAGATGGTCGGTCCCGATCTTCTCGAGTTGGTTCTTGTAGTCGGCCGTCTCGCCTCCCATGGGGTTGGGCTCGTAGCCGAAGACGATGGTGAGTGGCGCGTCGAAGGCCTTGGCCACGGTGACGGCGACCCGGAGCGCCGCGTGCGACCCCTCGGAGCCGTCGTACCCGAGGATGATGTCGCCGGCCATCAGTCGGTCACCGGGATCACGCCCGGCGTGAGAGGCGGGGCCGGCGCGTCGACCGACACGGCCACCTCACGCTCACGATTGAAGAACTCCTTGTTCCGGATCTTCCAGATCACCATGAGCGGGATCCCCAGGAGGAGCAGTCCCACGCCGAGGACGACCGGTGGACCGAGCCCCTTTGTCACGTAGATGTGCCAGTTGAAGATGTGGAAACTGAAGTGGACGAAGGGGAACCAGGCCTGGGTGCCCGAGGCGGAGTTCGCCGGGTCGGAGTAGTAGAAGAGGGCCACCACGAAGAGCACGGTGAGGATGACGGCCCCGAGGAACGGCGCGAGCCCGATGAAGATGAAGTTCTTGAAGCTTTTGAAGATGTGGCGGCGGTAGTAGATGACACAGGCGAATCCGGTCAGCCCGTAGTAGAAGGCGATGCCGAACCCGAGCGCCTCGATGGAGTTGGCCAGCACGTCCCCGGGGCTGACGATGGTGAGCACGACGTACCACACGACGGCGACGACCCCGAACAGGATGGTTGAGAACCCCGGCGACAGGTACTTGGGGTGGATGTCGGCGAAGCGCTTGGGCAACGCCTTGTGCACTGCCATGGAGAGCGAGGACCGTGCCGCGGGCAGGATCGTGGTCTGGGTCGACGACGACGCGGAGGTGAGCACGCAGATGATGAGCAGCTTGTTCCACGGCGAGCCGAACACCGCCGTCCCCAGAGCGTTCAGGACGTCGCCTTCGTTGTTCGAGTTCGACAGGAACGCCGGACCGTGGAAGGCCTGCGCCGCGCCGGTGACGACCACGTAGATGAGCACCAGCACGATGGTGGACCACAGGGCGGCCCGGCCCGGAGTGCGCCGCGTGTCCTTGGCCTCTTCGTTCACGGTGACCGCGGTGTCCCAGCCCCAGTAGATGAACACGGCCAGGAGCATGCCGGCCGACAGCGCTCCGACGGACGAGATCCTGAAGGGGTTGAACCACTCGACTGAGGGTCGGACGCTGTGGGCGATGTGGCCGGCATACACCTTCACGAACGCCGCCACGCTGAAGGCGAGCAGGATCGCGATCTCGGCGCCGAGCAGCAGGACCTGGGTGAAGGCCGACAGCTCGATGCCGATGTAACAGATGGCGGTCATGACGATGATCCAGACCACCCCGACGAATGTCACCCAGAAGCCCGAGCTGTCCGCCGCGATGCCATGGGCGCCGAACAAGGAGAACGTGTACACGCCGGCGATCGAGGCCAGGTTGGGCATGACCACGAGGTCGGTCATGAGGATTCCCCACCCCGCCAGCCACCCCGTCCTCGGGCCGATGGCCCGGGTCACCCACGTGAACGTGGTGCCGCAGTCGGGGTCGGCCCGGTTCAGGTAGTAGTAGGCCGCGGCGATGAACAGCATGGGGATGAAGGCGAGCAGCATCACCGCCGGTGACTGCAGGCCGACGTAGGCCACGACGAAGCCGAGCGTCGCGGCCAGGCTGTAGGCGGGAGCCGTCGACGCCACCCCGATGACAAGGCTCGAGATCAACCCCAGCGCCCCGGGCTTGAGGCCCTTGCCTCCGACGGGCTCTCCCGTGGGCGAGGATCCGAGCTCCCCGGAGTCTGCGGTGGTCGTCGTCAATTGACCCCTCCCCCGTCGCGCTGCGAGCATATTCGCAGACGAAATGCCCGCTGACAAGCAAACTCGTTGCATAATGGGCACAACGGCCGCAGATTCGTACGGCGCTTCCGGTGAGTCGAGCCGGGGCACGAACCGTCGCGCGGCGGGGAGGACCCGAGCACCATGACCGACACCGACCACGACCACTCGACCGGGCGCGACCACGACGCCGACGACCAACGGATGGGGGCCCGCGCCCGGGAGCTGTTCGCGACAGAGCACGCCGCGCTGCTCGAGGCCACCCCTGAGTCGCGCCGGCTGTTCGAACGGGCCCGGCGGTCCCTGCCCTTGGGGGTCACGTCCTCGTTCCAGGCGGCGGACCCCTACCCCCTCTACCTGGCGCGCGGTTTGGGCGCCGAGGTGTGGGACGTCGACGGGCGGCGCTATGTCGACTTCCACAACGGCTTCGGGTCGACGGCTTCGGGCCACGCCCATCCGCGCATCGTCGCCGCCATCGAAGGCGCGGCTCGATCCGGCACCCAATTCGCGGTGACGACGGAGCCCGCTGTCCGGCTGGCCGAGGAGTTGTGCCGACGGTTCCGGCTCGAGCGCGTGCGGTTCACCAACTCGGGGACCGAGTCGACGATGGACGCCATCCGCCTGGCGCGCGGCGTGACGGGCCGTGACGTCATCTGCAAGATCGAAGGCGCGTACCACGGCCATCACGACACGGTCATGTTCTCGGTGGCGCCGAGCCTCAACCTGATCAAGGCGTCCGAGGAGACCGGACTGCACCCGCCGGCCTCGAAGGGCATCCCGATGGAGATGGAGAAGTGGACCCAGGTCGTCCCTTACAACGACCTCGGAGCCCTGGAGCGGCTCTTGGCTGAGCGAGGCGACGAGATCGCCTGCTTCATCCTCGAGCCCGTGATGATGAACATCGGCATCGTGCTGCCCCGGCCGGGCTACCTCGAGGGAGTGCGCGAGCTGTGCACGCGCCATGGCGTGGTGCTCATCTTCGACGAGGTGAAATGCGGCGCCACCATCGCGGCGGGAGGTGCCATTGAGCGCTTCGGAGTCCAGCCCGACCTGGCGTGCTTCGCCAAGTCGGTGGCGGGCGGGGTCCCGGCGGGCGCCTTCGGCGGCCGAGCCGATCTCATGGACGAGATCGGCCACGGCATCGCCCAACAGGGCACGTTCAACGGGAACCCCTTGGCCGCCGCGGCCGGGCTCGCCGCGCTGACCGAGGTCCTGACCGCCGATGCCTATGAGCACTTCAAACAGATGGGCAGTCGCCTCGCTGACGGCTGCGCTCAGGCCATCGCCGCGCACGACATCCCCGCCCACGTCATCGACCTCGGCTGCAAGGGGTGCGTGTCGTACCGTCGCCAACCCCTGGTGGACTACCGGAGCTTCCTCGAGACCGACGCGGACCTGTTCGACGCGTCGTGGGCCTTCCTCGTGAACCGGGGCATCTTCATGACCCCGGGCAACGAGGAGCAGTGGACGCTCTCGGTGCAACACGAAACGGTCCACATCGACCGGTTCGTCGACGTCTTCGCCGAATTCTGCGCCACCGTCGCCGGTTGAGGGGGCGCCGTGACCGCTCCTCGGTCCCTTCAGCGCCCCAACGCGTCGCGCAGTGCGAACCCCGCACCCCCGACGGCGAGGAGCCAGGGGACGTGCGCGGGCCACGGTGTCGCCGGCCACGGGCGGCCCGCGAAGCTCGGCAGGGCACCACGGCCACAGAGCCACCGGCCCACGGCCCGGCCGAAGTGAACCGACAGCGCCACCCCGCTTCCGCAGTAGCCCATGGCGTAGACGACGCCGGAGGCGGGGTGGCGGCCCACGTGGGGAAAGCGGTCGGCCGTCAGCGCCACGTGGCCTCCCCAGGCGCGCTCGACCCGCACGCCGGCCAGTTGCGGATGGATCTGCACCATGGCCCGGTACAACAGGTCCCGGGACCTCTCGACGGTGGTGGGCGCGAGCGACGTCCGGCCCCCGAAGAGGACGCGACTGCCGTCGGGCGACAGCCGCCAGTAGTGCAGGAGGTTCCTCGTGTCGAAGAACATGCGCCCGTGGGGGTTCACGGACGCCGTGAGCTCCGGGGCGAGCGGCTCGGTCGCGATCATGTAGCTCCCGATGGGCAGGACGCGCCGTCCCAGCCACGGCACGAGCCGGCGATCGGTGGTGCCGTTGGTCGCCACCACCACCTCGTCGCACCGCAGCGCCCCACGCGAGGTGTCGAGCTCGAAGGACCCGCCCCGTCGCTCCAGGGAAAGCACGGTGGTCGCCCCGTGCAGGAGCGCCCCTGCCGCCTGCGCGGCTCGGGCGAGGCCGGCGGCCAGCTTGGCGGGGTGGAGCCCGGCACTGCGCAGCACGAGCAGTCCTCCGAAGAACCGGCCGCTGCCGATCTCCGAGCCCAGCTCGGCACGGTCGACGAAGCGCGCCTCCTCGCCGATGGCGCCGTAGGCACGGACGAGCGCGCGTTGGTGCTCCGCCAGGCGCGGATGGTGGGCCAGCTCGAGATGACCTCGGCGCTGCCAGTCGAAGTCGACACCGAGCTCGTCACCGAGCCCGCCCACGCCCTCGAAGGCGGCGACGGTCTCGTCCCACAGTCGGCGCCCCGACGGCTGCGCCAGGAACTCCGACAGGGAGCGCTTTCCCCCGGGTGGGCCATGCCGCCGTTGCGACTGCTCGCCCCCGAGCCGATCTCGTCGCGATCGAGCACGATGACCTGGCGACCCCCGCGTGCGATCTCCCACGCGGCGGACAAGCCGGTGTACCCGGCTCCGACCACCGCCACGTCGACCGCGTTCGGCAGTGGCACCGGAGCGGGCTGGGGCAGCTCGGCCTCGTCCCACCAGTAGGGCCGGGCCAGGTACGTCGGCGAGAGGGGGGCGACCCGGTCCATGGGGCAAGGTTCGCATCGGGCCCCGGACTCCACAACACCGAGCTCCGCCGCACCGGGCTCCGCCACACCGGGCTTCACGACTACGGGCGCGCCCGGTGAGGACCGACGCCAAGGTCGTCCTCGACGAGATCGACAAGCGGATCATCGAGCAACTCCAACAGGACGGCCGCAAGCCGTACACCCAGATCGCTCCCGTCGTGGGGCTGTCGGAGGCGGCGGTACGGCAACGGGTGCAGCGGCTCATCGACTCCGGCGTGATGCAGATCGTGGGGGTGACCGACCCGAGGATGATCGGCTTCGGGCGCCAGGCCATGATCGGCCTCTCGGTCGAAGGCGATACGCGCACGATCGCCGATGCCCTCGCCGCGCTGGACGAAGTCGTCTACGTGGTCCTCACCGCCGGATCGCTCGACCTGCTGGTCGAGGTCGTGGTGGAGGACGACGAGCGCCTCTTGGAGCTGCTCAACAACAAGATCCGCTCCATCGACGGCGTGCGGGACACCGAGACGTTCATGTACCTGCGGATCCACAAGGAGACCTACGCCTGGGGCGCGCCGTGACCGACGACGTGGAGCAGCTCCAGGCCGACGCCCGGCGCCACCTGTGGATGCACTTCTCTCGCCTCGGGGCCTACGAGCACCACGAGGTCCCGATCTTCACCCGGGGGTCGGGAACGCGCCTCTACGACATCCACGGTCGGTCCTTCCTCGACGGCCTGGCGAGCCTGTTCGTGGTCCAGGCCGGCCACGGCCGGACCGACATCGCCGAGGCGGGGCGGCGCCAAGCCCAGGAGCTGGCGTACTACCCCATCTGGTCGGCCGCCCATCCGGCCGCGATCGAGCTGGCCACCCGACTGGCACACCTCGCTCCCGGTGACCTCAACCGCGTGTTCTTCACCACGGGCGGCTCCGAGGCCGTCGAGTCGGCCTGGAAACTCGCCCGCGCCTACTTCAAGACGATCGGACAGCCGCAACGGACCAAGGTGATCGCGCGCCACCTCGCGTACCACGGCACCACCTTCGGCGCCCTCGCCGTCACGGGCCTGCCGAGCCTGCGCGAGCAGTTCGAGCCGGTCATGCCCGGTGCCACCCACGTGGCCAACACCAACCGCTTCCGTTCCCCCTTCGGGCCCGAGGTAGTGGTGGCCGAGGATCGCTTCGCGGCGGCGTGTGCGGACGCCATCGAGAGTGCCATCGTGGCCGAGGGGCCCGACACGGTGGCGGCGGTGTTCCTCGAGCCGCTGCAGAACACGGGCGGATGTTTCGTTCCCCCCGCCGGGTATTTCACACGGGTGCGCGACATCTGCGACCGTTACGGGGTCCTGCTCGTGTCCGACGAGGTGATCTGCGCCTTCGGTCGCCTCGGGGCGTGGTTCGGTGCCGAGCACTACGGCTACCAGCCCGACATGCTGACCTTCGCCAAAGGGGTGACATCAGGGTACGCGCCCTTGGCCGGCGTGGTGTGCCGCGACTTCCTGGCCGAGCCCTTCTTGCACGGCGACGCCAGCTTCGCCCACGGCATCACCTTCGGCGGGCACCCCGTGTCGTGCGCGGTGGCGCTCGCCAACCTGGCGGTGCTCGAGGACGAGGCCGTCATCGAGCACGTGGCCGCATTGGGCCCGGGGTTCGGGGCGCGCCTCGAGACCCTGCGCGACGTGCCGATCGTGGGGGACGTGCGAGGCGAGGGCTTCTTCTGGGCGGTCGAGTTGGTGAAGGACCCCGAGCATCCCGACCGTCGCTTCACCCCCGAGGAGCGAACGGCGCTGATCCGCGGGCTCGTGGCACCGAGGCTGTTCGAAAAGGGCCTGGTGTGCAGGGCCGACGACCGCGTCGACCCGGTCGTGCAGTTGGCACCGGTCCTCGTGTGCGGTGACGACGAGCTCGACGAAATCGAGGCGACGCTGCGCGCCGTGCTCGTCGAGGCGAGCAAGCACCTGTCGCTGCTGTAGCGAGCCGCGCTGCAACGGCACCGGGCGCCGGCACGCCCCGTCGCTACACTGGCCGCACGCTCGACAGCGCCCGCCCGGCGTCCGCCGAGCCACGTGCCGGTCGTCGCGTCAGGAGCCCTGTGGTGCCATCCGACATCGAGTCCATCTGCCAGGTCAAGTACGCCTACTTCCGGCTGCTCGACCTGAAGCGCTTCACCGAGCTCGGCGCGCTGCTCCTCGAGGACGCCACCACGGCGTACCAGTCGGGCGAGCTGCGCCAGAGCGGGAGGGAGGCGATCGTGGCGTTCCTGTCCGAGTCGCTCGGCGACCCCGGGATCGTGACGATGCACAACGGGCACCACCCCGAGATCGAGCTCACCGACGAGCACACCGCCACCGGGCAGTGGTACCTCGAGGACAGGGTGATCGTCCCCGCCCAGGACTTCGAGCTGCACGGGACGGCGCTGTACTCCGACCGGTACGCCAAGGTCGGCGGGACCTGGAAGATCGCCCACACCGGCTACGAGCGCATCTACGAGGAGCACATCCGCTATTCCACCGGCGCGGTCCGCTCGATCCGGTTCGGCGAACACACGACGACGTTCTGACGTCAGGGAACGAGGACGACCTTGCCCGTCGTGGTGCGGTCGAGCAGTGACGCCATGACGGCCGCGGCGTCGTCGAGGGGCCGCTCGAGGGGCTCGACGGGGTGCAGCCGGCCGCTCTGGACCATCTCGATCAGCTCGTCGAGCATGGCCCGGTGGCCCGACGCGTCACCCATGGCCCAGGCCCCCCAGTCGACACCCACGATCGTCCGGTTGTTGAGCAGGACGTGATTCAACGGGATCGAGGCGATCGGTCCCGACGCGAACCCGATCACACAGAACCGCCCGAAGGACCTCGTGGCGCGCAGCGCAGGCTCACTGTGACGCCCGCCCACGGGGTCGAGGACGACGTCTGCCCCCCGTCGGTGAGCTCGCGCACGCGAGCCTTGAGATCCTCGCGCTCGTAGGCCACCGTGGCCTGGGCGCCCATGCGTCGAGCCGCCTCGAGCTTCTCGTCGCTCGACGCGGCGGCCACCACCCGCGCCCCGAGGGCGAGCGCCACGTCGACCGCGGCCAACCCGATGCCACCCCCGGCGCCGAGCACGAGGACCCACTCGCCCTCGGTGACCGTGGTGCGGCGCGCCAGCGCGAACCAGGCCGTGCAGTAGCTCTGGATGAAGGTGGCCGCCTGGCTGAAGCTCGAGCGCGTGGGGCACGGGGTCGAGCGACGCCGCCGGCACGGCGACCTGTTCGGCGAAGGCACCGAATCCCGTCATTGCCATCACCCGCTCCCCGACCTGCACGCCGGTGACGCCGTCACCCACGGCCCGTACGACGCCGGCGATCTCACCGCCCGGGACGTAGGGGACCGCCGGCTTGATCTGGTACCGGCCCTGGCAGATCAGGCCGTCGACGTAGTTCACCCCCGCCGCCCGCACGTCCACGACCACCTGGCCCCGTCCCGGCACCGGCACGGCGCGCTGCTCGACCACGACGTTGTCGAGTGGGCCCAACTCCTTGCACACCACCACGCGCACGGTCCGGGACACTAGGCCACGGCTCGTGGCTCGGACGGCGGCTTGGCCCGGCCCCGCGCCTCCCCGGCAACTCCTTGCATCTGTGGTGCAACCTTTCTAGAGTGCGGGCGTGGGGGCCGTCGTCGAGGACAAGACCGTCGACGGACGGGTCGCCCGGGGCGAGCGTTCCCGGCGGGCCCTGGCCGAGGCGCTGATCAGTCTCCTCGAGGAGGGCGACGTCCGCCCGACGGCGAGACGGATCGCGCAGCGGGCCGGGGTGTCGCTGCGACTCGTGTTCCACCATTTCGACGACCTCGAGTCGATCCTCCGCGAGGCCGTGGCCATCCAGGAGCATCGACATTGGCGCCACGTCCGACCGGTGTCGCCGACGCTTCCCGTGGCCGATCGCGTCGCTCGCATCGTCGGCCAACGAGCCACGTTGTACCAGGCGGTCGCACCCGTGCGGCGATCGGCCGAGCTCGTGGCAGACCGCTCGGTGACGGTGGCGGCCGAGCTCCGGCGAGGACGCGAATCGCTGAGGGGCCAGCTCCGGGCGACGTTCGCCCCCGAGATCGAACGTCGCCGGCCCGCCGATGCCCGCGTCCTCCTCGACGAGCTGGACGTGGCGACATCGTGGGAGACTTGGGAGCAGCTCGAGCGCCTGGGTCGACCGACGTCGGTCTGTCGGCGGACCATGCAGTCGCTGACACTCGCCGTGCTGTCCCTGCCGCCCACCGGAGGTACAACATGAACGTCCTGCGCACACCCGACCACCGGTTCGACGGGTTGGCCGGGTTCGACTACGCGCCGCGGTACGTCGAGGTCCCGCGCGGGGACGGGAGCGGGAGCCTGCGGGTCCACTACCTCGACGAGGGGCCCTCTTCGGGGGCCGAGAAGATCCTGCTCATGCACGGCGAGCCGTCGTGGTGCTACCTGTACCGCACGATGATCGGGCACCTCACCAATGCCGGGTTCCGCGTCATCGCGCCGGACCTCGTCGGGTTCGGTCGCTCCGACAAGCCGGGCGACCGCACCGACTACACCTATGCGCGCCACGTCGAGTGGATGCGCGCCGCGCTGTTCGACGAGCTCGATCTGTCCCACCTCACCCTGGTGGGCCAGGACTGGGGAGGCCTCATCGGGCTGCGCCTCGTGGCCGAGCATCCCGACCGGTTCCGCCGGGTGGTCGCCGCCAACACCGGCTTGCCCACCGGCGACCTCGACATGGGCGAGGCCTTCCTGGCCTGGCAGAAATTCTCCCAGGAGGTTCCCACGCTGCCGGTGGGTCGCATCGTGGACGGCGGGTGCCTGTCCGCGTTGCCGACCGAGGTCATCGCGGCGTACGACGCGCCGTTTCCCGACGAGTCCTTCAAGGAGGGGGCGCGTCAGTTCCCCGTTCTCGTGCCCTCACGTCCCGACGACCCCGCCGCCGACGCCAACCGGCGAGCGTGGGGGGCGCTGCGTGAGTTCGACAAACCGTTCCTGTGCGCGTTCAGTGACAAGGACCCCATCACCCAGGGGGCGGACCGGCTCTTTCTCGATCTCGTGCCCGGTGCGGTCGGGCAGGACCACACCACGATCACGGGAGCCGGCCATTTCCTCCAGGAGGACAAGGGCAGTGACCTCGCCAAAGCCGTGATCGACTTCGTCCACCTCAACACCGGCTTCTGATCACCATGGGCCGCAAGATCCTCTTCGTCACCACCGACCAGCAGCGCTACGACGCGTTGGGATGCACCGGCAACACCATCGCGCGGACACCGGTCGTGGACGAGCTCGCGTCGCACGGCATCCTCTACCACCGTGCGCACAACCAGAACACCGTGTGCACGCCGGCACGGTCGACCATGATCACCGGACAGTACGTGCGCACCCACGGTGTGTTCGCCAACGGTGTGCCGCTGCCGGTCGACGCGCCGTCGGTGGCGGCCCACCTGCACGACACGGTGGGCTACCGCACCGCGCTCGTGGGGAAGGCACACTTCCAACCCGGCTTCGACCCCGATGCCAAGTGGCGGGAGAACCAACTGGCGAGCGAGGGGTCGACGGGGCCCTACCGCGGGTTCGACCACGTCGAGCTGGCCATGCACGGCTATCTGCGGCGTTGGCACTACGACAAGTGGCTCGAGGCCAACGGGCCGCAGTGGCTGGACGCCTACTACCCGCTCATCAACTTCGCCAGCATGGGGCTCAACGACGAGGGCGGCGGCGACACCGATGCGCCCGAGGTCAAGCACAATCCGATGCCGCGAGGGATGTACCACACCGACTGGGTCGCCGACCGCACCATCGCGTGGCTGGATTCGCTGCAACAGGCCGACGACTGGTTCTGCTGGATGAGCTTCCCCGATCCCCACCATCCCTGGGACCCGCCCGTGGACGAGGTCCGTCGGCGCGTGGACTGGCACCAGCTCGACCTGCCCCCGGGCCACCCGAGGTCGGCCGACAAAGCGGTCGAGATCCTGGCGCAGAAACCCCACCACTGGCTCGACTGGTACGAGGGGCGCTTCCAGAACATGGAGGGTGGGCCGATGAAGTTCGTACCGGGCGCGATGACCCACGACCAGGTGCGCGAGGTGAGCGCGCTCATCCACGTGGAGAACGAGCTCATCGACGAAGCGCTGGGACGCGTGATGGCCCGAGTAGAGGCACGCGGGTGGGGCGACGACACCGACGTCGTGTTCACGACGGACCACGGCGAGCTCCAGGGCGACTTCGGACTCCTGTTCAAGGGCCCCTACCACGTGGACGCCTTGATGCGGGTCCCGCTCGTGTGGCGGCCGGCGCCGAGCGCGGGGGTCTCGCCCGCCGAGGTGTCCGAGCCCGTCGGGCACGTCGACCTGGCGCCGACGTTCTGTGAGATCGCCGGCGCCGCGGTCCCGGAGTGGGCCCAGGGCCGCGCCCTGCCCGTCGCCCCGGGCTCTGACCGCCAGTGGGCGATCACCGAGTGGGACAGCCAGTTCCCGCACATCGGCATGCATCTGCGCTCGATCTATCGCGATGGATGGCTCTGCACCGCGTACGAGCCCGGCCCGCTCTACGAAGGGACCGAAGGTGAGCTCTACTCGCTGGTCGAGGACCCCCTGCAGTGGCGCAACCTGTGGGACGACCCGCAGTACCGGTCTCGGCGCGACGAGCTCGTGACCGACCTCTACGACAACCTTCCCCCGGCCCGCGTACCCACGCTCGCAGTCGAGGCGCCCGTCTGACTCTCGGCACCCGCGTCACGGCCGACCGTCGGCGGCGGTCGTGGCGTTGTAGCCGTGCAGGACGGGCCCGTCGTCTCGCCAGGCGATCCGGGTAATCGAGGCCGTGGCGAGATAGAGGCGCCACACCACCTGGTCGCCGGCCCCGAGCGCCCAGGCCACCGCCGCCTTGATGGGTGAGACGTGGCTGACGACGATCACATCGGTGTCGCCCCGCGCACCCTCGCCCGCCTGCGCGAAGAGCTCGTCGCAGGCCTCGCGCACGCGGGCTCCCACCTCGGCCAGGGATTCACCACCCGGAGGTCGGAACATGGGATCGGCCCTCCACCGTGCCCACAGCTCGGCGGGGACCGAGCGCAGGGCCCGCCCCTCGAGCTCGCCGTAGTCGACCTCGACCCACCGGGGGTCGATCTCGATCGGCACGGCCGCGCCCAGTGCGGCCGCGGTCTCCCGGGCGCGCTCGAGCGGACTGGAGACGAGCCGCCCCACCGGACCCAGTGCCGACCGCAGGGCGACGGCCTCGGCCCGACCTCGCACCGTCAGGGGCGACTCTCCCCTCCCGAGCAGCTGCCCGGCCGCGTTGCCCTCCGACTGTCCGTGCCGAACGAGGACGAGCACGGCGAGGTCAGGGCACCAGGATCCGGCCGCACTGCTCGCAGGTGGTCACGGCGTCGGGAGCGGCCTTGCGCACGCGGTCGAGCTCCATCGACGACAACGCCAGGTGACATCCGCCACACGAGCCGCCCACGAGGCGGGCAGCCCCGGTGCCGCCGAGCTTCGAGCGCAACTGCTCGTAGCGGGCCAAGAGATCGCCTGGCACTCCCGATGCCGCGCCGGCGCGAGCCTCGTTCTCCGTGGCGAGCTCGGCGTCGATCGCGGCCTCGGCCGACGCAATGGCTCCACGCAGTCGCTCGACGTCGCTCTCGAGCCGGGCCCGGGTGGCGTCGCCGGCTTGGAGCTCGCTGTCGAGCGGCTCGAGCGCCTCCATCACCTCGATCTCGCGGTCCTCGAGCTCACTGATGTGCCGCGCCAGATGCTTGACCTCTTCGTTCATGGCCTGCAGCTCGCGCGACGCCACGACCTGGCCACCGAAGAGCCGCTTCTCCAGCGCCGTCCGACGGGCCCGGGACGCCTCGATCTGCTGCTCGAGCGCGGCCTGGCGGTCACCGTGCTCGTCGCGCTGCAGGCGCAGCTCTTTGGTGCGGACTTCGAGGGCACCGAGCTGCCGGTCGATGGTGGCCAGCTCGGCGCGCTCGGGCAGCGTGGCCCGGCGGTGGCGCAACTGGTCGATCACCGTGTCGTGATCCTGGACACCGAGCAGCCGGGCCAGGGGCCGATCCGGCGTCTGCGGCTCTGCCGGGACCGGATCCGGGTCACCGTCTGCTGTCGTCATCTCCCGCCCGTCATATCTGTCATGTCCTGCCCGTCATGTCTGTCATGTCCCGCCCGTCATGTCGCGGTGTGAGTGTCTTGTCGTCTCGTCGCTCCTGCACCATTGTGCCGGGCACCACCACTGTTGCCGACCGCGTGCGACCTCCGCTCGAGCGGCCCGACGCCCAGCGCGATGACCTCGGGTTGGCGCCGGGCGGCCTCCAGGGCGCCGACGAGGGCGTCGTCGGCCACCGCGGCGGCCTCCGCCCACCCGAACCATCGGGCTTCGGGGCTCTCTCCCGGTGGGGGCGACGGATCGCGGTCAGCGGCGAAGAGTAGATAGCGCAGGTCAAGGTGGGTGTGCCCGTTGGCGGCCTCGTGGACGTCCACATGCAGGAGCCGCGCCCCTCCGGCAGGGTGCGAGAGAGCCAACCCCGTCTCTTCCTCGGACTCTCGTAGCGCCGCGTCCCACGGCGGCTCCCCCGGCTCGAGGTGGCCGCCCGGTTGCAACCACCGGTGCAGGCGTTTGTGCATGTGGAGGACCGTCCCCCTGACCCCGACCACCACGGCCGACCCCGTGACGTGCTCGGGACCGGCCTCCTCGTCGAACGGGCTTGGCAGCGTGTCGAGGTCGGTCACCATGCGTGCCAGCGCCCGGGTTTCACGGGGTCCGGTGGCGACGTGGGCACCGAGGACGGCGCGGACGTGGGCGGTCATCTCCGGAGGCCAGTTGCCGCTGGGGGTGGGCCGCCCGGCGCCTTGCGACACGTCGCATGATTAGCACACCACCACCACGACCCGTCCCCGGCGAGACGGACGGGGGTGACCACCGCCACCGGTGCGAACGCTCCAAGATAGAGGGGTGAAGCAGAGCATCAGGCTCGGGCGGGTCGGCGGCGTGCCCATCGGGGTGCACTGGAGCGTGGCCGTCATCTTCGGCGTTGTGACCTGGGAGCTCGCCACGGTCGTGTTCCCCGCCACCTACGGGGTCGGCACGCATCCGGCGTACTGGGTGGCCGCCGTCGTGGCAGCCATGCTCTTCTTCGCATCGCTGCTCGCGCACGAGGGATCGCATGCCGTGGTGGCCAGGCGGCACGGTGTCGGGGTCGCCTCGATCACGTTGTGGCTCTTCGGCGGCGTGGCCCAGCTCGAAGGCGAAGCGCACGATCCGAGAGCCGACTTCACCATCGCCGCGGCGGGCCCGGCCACGAGCGTCGCCCTGGTCGGAGCCTTCGCCTGTGCGCAGGTGCTGCTCGAGCAGGCCGGAGCCCAGGGCCTCGTCGTCACGGTCTGCGCGTGGCTGTGGCAGATCAACGCGCTCCTCGCCGTGTTCAACCTCATCCCCGCCGCGCCACTCGACGGCGGACGCATTCTGCGGGCCGCACTGTGGCGGGCCACCGGCGACCGCACCCGGGCCGCGGTCCTCGCGGCGCGGGCCGGCATGGGATTCGGCGCGCTGCTGATCGCGCTGGGGTTCGCCGAGTTCGCGCTGCGAAGCCCCTTCGGCCTGTGGCCGCTGTTCCTCGGGTGGTTCCTCCTCGTGGCGGCACGATCCGAAGCCGACGCCGCTCGACACCCCGCCGCCGGACAACTCGACGGGATCGCGGGGTTTGCCGTGGGTGCGGTGATGACGGCTGACCCCCCGGTCATGCCCGCCACCATGACCGTGTCGGAGTTGTTGGCCGGGCCCGTGTCGTGGTGGTCCGGACGAGAGGTGGCGGCCATCGTGGGGCCGACGGGGTGGCTCGGTGGTGTCGTGACCCTCGGTCGCATCAGGGCCGTGCCCGGCGACGAGCAGACGACCACCCGGCTCGGCGACATCGCAGAGCCGATCGAGGCGATCCCCGTCGGTCGGCCCGAAGAGCCGATGGGAGTGCTGCTCGCCCGCATGGAGGCGGCGGGAGGACGCCCCGCGGTGGTGCTCGACGCCACCGACCGGCTGGCGGGTGTCGTGACCCTCGGCGACGTGGCACGCATCGGCCACCACGTCGTGCGTCCGGCGGCGCCCGCGGCACCGGTCGCGTGAGGCGTACCGGCGGGCGCTGAAGATGACCGAGGCCCACGACCTGGCCCGTGAGGTGATCGCCGCCCGTGACAGGTTGATCGAGTTCGTGGGTCGGTGCCGCGACGACCAATGGACGTCGTGCCCACTGGCCGACACCGACCCGCGCCCGGTGGGGGTCATCGTCGATCACGTCGCCGACGCGTACGAGTACCTCGGGGGGTTCGTGACGACGCTGACCCGGGGCGAGCCGGTCGCGGTGTCGCCCGACGCCGTGGACGCGCTCGACGCGCGCCACGCCGCGGCGGTGCGGGCACCCACCCGCGCCGGTGCGGTGGACCACCTCGTGCGCAGCGGTGACGCCTTCGTTGCGCTCATCGAGCCGCTCGACCCGGCGCAGCTGGCACTCGGAGAGGGTCGGGTCGCCAGGTTCGCCCAGATCGCGGCCCGCCACGCCGACGACCATCGGGCCGAACTCGAGGAGGCGCTGGGGCGGGGTTAGCCCGCGCCAGGCCTCGGTTCGGTCGCGTCGGGGGTCGACCGGAACGTCGTCACAGCTCGATGCGGTACCAGGGGTTCCACAGCGCGATCCCTTGGCCGCTCTCGAACCAATGCAGTGCCCGCCACCGTGCATCGGACGCCTTCCGTTGTTCCCGGTATGGGGAGGAGGCCACCGAACACGATGGTGATGCGCCCGGTGCCGTCCTCGACGGTGAAGCACTGTGCGCCCGATCCACGCCAGATCCCCGGTCGGGCATCGACGACCTCACCGGTGACCACGACACGCTGGCGTGCGCCGGCGTCGACGACGCGTCGCGGAACGGTCGCCCACCCCAGGACTCACCGGAGGCGGGCTCCCAGCTGTTCACTTGAGTTGGGCGAGAGCCTCGTTCAGCTGCAGGACATTGACAAAGGGACTCCCGAGAAAGCCCAACTGTCGGCCGTTTGTCTGGCGGAGATGAGGGCCCGCAACCTCGAAGGGGCAATGCCCGTCGCCTTGGACACCATGGGAATCTGCACCAGGGCGTCCTGAGGAGTGATGTCGGGGTCGAGGCCGCTGCCCGAGGTGGTGACGAGGTCGGGCGTGGGATTCACACCCAGTTTGCGCCAGTAGGCCACCAGGGCCTCGGTGTTTTGCAGCAAGACCTTGGATCGAGGGCCGAGGTTGCTCGCCGACGACTCCCCGCCGACACCGTTGGGACCAGAGGATTGTCACCGCCTGAGACTGCGGGGGTGGCCTTCGGGTTCGGCCGCGTAGGCCCCGGCGTCGTCGGGCCGGCCGTGGAACCACTTCGGGCTGGACCAGTTCTGCCCGATAAGCGTCGACCCGTTGGCCGTGATCGAACCGTCGGCCTGATGGTTGAACAGCAGCTGGGACACCCCGGTGCCGGCCAAGGCGTAGACGAACCCAAAGAAGGCCGTGAACACAACGATCGAGACGATTGAGCGGCGGAGGTAGGCGAGTATCATGTTCACATCCATCAGTAGGCGTGCAGGGCGACGAGGATGAGGTCGATGAGCTTGATGAAGATGAAGGGGACGATGATCCCGCCCACGCCGTAGATGAAGACGTTGCGGCGCAGGATCGCCGCCGAGCCGACGCGGCCCGGAACCGCACGCCGCGCAGGGCCAGGGGGATCAGGGCCACGATCACGAGGGCGTTGAAGATCACCGCCGAGAGCACGGCGCTCTGCGGGCTGTGCAGCTTCATGATGTTGAGCGCGTTGAGCTGCGGGTAGGTGGCGACGAACAGCGCCGGGATGATGGCGAAGTACTTGGCCACGTCGTTGGCGATCGAGAACGTCGTGAGCGAGCCCCGGGTGATCAGCAGCTGCTTGCCGATCTCGACCACGTCGATGAGCTTGGTCGGGTTGGAGTCGAGGTCGACCATGTTGCCGGCCTCTTTGGCCGCCGTGGTCCCGGTGTTCATGGCCACGCCCACGTCGGCCTGGGCCAGCGCCGGGGCGTCGTTGGTGCCGTCGCCGGTCATGGCGACGAGCTTCCCGCCCTCTTGCTCGGACTTGATGAGGGCCATCTTGGCCTCGGGGGTGGCCTCGGCCAGGTAGTCGTCGACGCCGGCCTCCTGGGCGATGGCGGCCGCAGTGAGCGGGTTGTCGCCGGTGATCATGACGGTGCGGATGCCCATCTGGCGCATCTCGTCGAACTTCTCCCGGATGCCCTGCTTCACGACGTCCTTCAGCTCGATGACGCCGAGGATCGTCGGTCCGTCGGCGACCACGAGGGGGGTCGAGCCGGCCCGGGAGATGCGCTCGACGATCGGCGTCGAGCTCGTCGGGGACGGTACCGCCCTGCTCGGTCGACCCAACGCTTGCACGGACTCGGCGGCGCCCTTGCGGATCCGACGGCCGTCGAGGTCGAGGCCAGACATCCGGGTCGTGGCCGAGAAGGGGACGAAGGTCGTGGCTCGCACCGAGATCGCGCTCGCGGATGGCGAAACGCTCCTTGGCCAGCACCACGATGGAGCGGCCCTCGGGGGTCTCGTCGGCCAGCGAGGCCAGCTGGGCCGCGTCGGCCAGCTCCTGCTCGCTGTGGCCGCCGACGGGGAAGAACGCCGACGCCATGCGGTTGCCGAGGGTGATCGTGCCCGTCTTGTCGAGGAGCAGCGTCTGCACGTCGCCGGCCGCCTCGACCGCCCGGCCGCTCATGGCCAGCACGTTGCGCTGCACCAGCCGGTCCATGCCGGCGATGCCGATGGCCGACAGCAGCGCGCCGATGGTGGTCGGGATGAGGCAGACCAGCAGCGACACCAGGATGACGACCGACACGGTGGCCCGCCGACGTAGTGGCCGAAGGGCTGGAGGTCACGACCACCGGGCAAGAAGACGATGGTCAGCACGGCGAGCAGGATGGTGAGGGCGATCTCGTTGGGGGTCTTCTGGCGGTTGGCCCCCTCGACCAGGGTGATCATGCGGTCGAGGAAGGTGTGGCCGCGCTCGGCGGTGATGCGCACGACGATGCGGTCCGAGAGCACCTTGGTGCCGCCGGTGACCGCCGAGCGGTCACCGCCGGATTCGCGGATGACCGGGGCCGACTCGCCGGTGATGGCCGACTCGTCGACCGAGGCGATGCCTTCGACGATCTCGCCGTCGGAGGGGATGAGGTCGCCGGCCTCGCAGACGACCAGGTCGCCCTTGGCCAGCTCCGCCGCGGCCACCCGCTCCTCGGTGCCGTCGGGCAGCAGGCGGCGGGCCTCGGTCTCGGAGCGCATCTTGCCGCAGCGTGTCGGCCTGGGCCTTGCCGCGGCCCTCGGCCATGGCCTCGGCGAAGTTGGCGAAGATGACCGTCAGGAACAGCCAGATCGTGATGGACCAGGCGAAGATGCCGGGGTGGGCGATGGCCTCGATGAAGGTGACGACCGTCCGACCAGCACCACGAACATGACCGGGTTCTTGATCTGGACCCGGGGATCGAGCTTCTTGAAGGCGTCGATCGAGGCCTGGCCGAGGATCTCGCGGTCGAACAGGCTGCGGGCCTCGGCCACACCGTGGGCCATCGTCGTGGGCGTGCCGCCGGCGGCGCCGGCTGTGGCGTCGTGCCCGAGTTCCAGTGTCCGTTCATGTTGGTGGTCTCATCAGAAGAACTTTCCGTGGCTGAGCTGCTCGACGATCGGGCCGAGCGAGACGGCGGGGAAGAAGGTCAGGCCACCGATGATCAGGATCACGCCGATGACCAGGCCGACGAACATGGTGTTGTCGGTGCGGAAGGTCCCGAGCGACGCGGGGACGACGTTCTTGGCCGCCAGCGAGCCGCCCAGCGCCAGGGCCGGGATGATGATGCCGAATCGGCCGATCAGCATGTCGATGGCGCCGATGACGTTGTAGAAGGTGGTGTTGCCGGTGAGGCCGGCCATGGCCGAGCCGTTGTTGTTGGCCTGCGAGGTGAAGCGCGTAGAGGATCTCGGTGAAGCCGTGCGGCCCGCGCATTGAGCGGGCCGGCTCGCCCGGCGTGGATCGACACGGCGATGGCGGTGAGGACGAGCACGATGATCGGCATCACGAGCGCCCCGAGGCCGGCGAGCTTCACCTCCTTGGCCTGGATCTTCTTGCCCAGGTACTCCGGTGTTCGCCCGATCATGAGCCCGCCGATGAACACGGCGATGATGGCGTAGATGAGGATGGTGTACAGCCCGCTGCCCGTCCCTCCGGGGTGACCTCGCCGAGCATCATGCCGGTGAGCGGGCCGAAGCCGCCCATCGGGTTGTAGGAGTCGGTGGCGCTGTCGACGGCACCGTCGGAGGTCTGCGTCATCGACACGTTGAACAGGGCACTGGTGGTGTCGCCGAAGCGCACCTCCTTGCCCTCGGTGTTGCCGACCGTGGAATGGGACGCCGGCGGCGACGACCGCAGGGTTGTTCTGGTGCTCGGCGTAGCTGGTGAAGCCGACCCAGACACCGAAGATGATCACCATGGCGGCAGCAGGGCGGCGCCGTGGCGGATGCTGCCCACCATCTTGCCGAAGGTGTAGGTGAGCGCGAACGGGATGGAGAGCGGTGAGCCAGATGAAGACGAAGTTGGTGAGAGCCGTGGGGTTCTCGAAGGGATGGGCCAAGTCGACGTTGAAGAACCCACCGCCGTTGGTCCCGAGCTGCTTGATGGTGCCCATGAAGCCAGCGGGACCACGGGGGATGGTCTGAGTGACGCCGTTCAGCGCGTCGTGGATCGATGACCGGCCCGGCCAGGGTCTGCACGGCGCCTTGGCCGACGATGATGATGCCGGCGAGGAAGGCGATCGGGAGGAGGATGTAGAGCATGCAGCGGGTGATGTCGACCCAGAAGTTCCCGATCGTGGGGGAGTTGCGGCGGGAGAAGCCCCGCACCATGGCGATCGCCACGGCGATCCCGACGGCCGCGCTCACGAACTGCTGCACCGTGAGCACGCCGATCTGGGAGAAGTACGACATGGTCGTCTCGCCGCCGTAGTTCTGCCAGTTCGTGTTGGTCATGAACGACACGATCGTGTTGAAGCTGAGCGCCGGGCGGCACGGCGCCGAAGTGCTGCGGGTTGAGCGGCAGCGACCCTTGGATCCTGCAGCAGCAGATAGCCGACGACCGACGAACGCGGCGGAGAAGATCACGAGCGAGCTGGCGTAGCGCTTCCAGTTCTGCTCCTGCTCGGGGCCCGTCCCGAGGAGCCGGTAGAACGGCCGCTCGGCCCAGCCCAGGTAGTGCACCCGGCCGTCGAAGACGGCGGCCATGTACGAGCCCAGGTACCGCCAGGTGATGCCCAGGGCGACGACGAGGACGACGATGGTCCAGATGAAGCCCATCTAAAACCACTCCGGCTTGAACATGCGCCACGCCCGAGGTAGATGAACACGATGATCGAGACAGCGAGGAGGATGCCCTGGACGACGGTCATACCCGCTCCAGACCCAGATGAGCCCGAGCATGACCGCGGCGAAGATCACGATCCCGAGCACAGACGAGGAAATCGGCCATGTCCCGATCTTGTGCCAGGAGTGGATAAACACGCTGTGAACAACGGGCCCCGGGGCATAAATAAGACGTGAACGAACGTCCCGGGGAGCCCGATCTCACCCAGTGCGCAGCACCGTTATCGTGAGCGACGTGTCAGAGGTTTCCGACCGGTGCCGTACCATCGCCGAAGGGTTCATGGCCCACGTGGTGAACATCGCGCCGAGCGGTGGTCGAGCTCGACGCCGTGTCCACACCTAGGACCTGGCCCGAGCCACGGGTCGGGATGAACGACTCGACCCCGCTGCGGTGGCGAGCGCAGCGCAGCACCTGGCGTCCGTCGACGACGCCATCCGGGCACCGGGTGGGTTCGCGCCCAAGATAGCGCCGTCTGGCGACGCGGACGCCCAGAACGGTTCCTTAACTTCTGCGGCCGCGTCGCCTGAGGCACGAGGACGCAGGTGTGCTGCCGGGCCCCGGGAGCACCCGGGCTCCCCGGCCCGTTCCGATGGAGCTCGGACGACGGCAGAGAGCCCAGGTGTTCGCGGCGGTGGGGTCTACTCCGAGGTGCTGGGCGTGGTCGAACTGCTCGAGTTGCTCGAACCGCTCGAGCCCTCCGGGCCCGTCGACCCGTTCGGCGGCGCTCCATGGCCTGCCCCCATGGCACCACCCGGTCCGCACCCGCCGGCCATGCCGCCTGCCACCAGTTGGTCGATGGTGACGGTGCCGTCAGTCGTGACCGTGCTGAAGGCGACGTTGTCGCCCACCGAGAGGTCGCTCAAGGTCGCCTTCCCGCTCTTTTCGATGGTGCTCGAGCTCCCCACCGCGTAGGTAACCGTGCCGGTGTTGGTCTTGATGGTCACGCTCGAGGTCCCGACGGCAGTGACCGTCCCGTGCAAGGGGAGCGCGGCGCCACCGGGTGGTGCCCCGGCGCGCTGGCCGCCGATCGGCGGCGCGGGGCTCGACGTCGAGCCCGAGCTCGATACGCCTGCACCCGAGCTCCCCGTGGCGGTGGTGCTCGTCGCGGTCGCGGCGTTTGCACTGGTCGCAGCCGAGGTGATTGCGCCGGCGACACCTCCGACACCCATGAGCGCGAGTCCGCTCACCACCGTCTTGGTCAACCGGTGCCGGCGGCGCGGTGCGGGATAGGCCGGTGCGGGTTTGGAGAGTGCCTGAGCACCGTCGGGCGGACCACTGTGGGGTTCCGATTCGTTGCGGGGTTCGGGATCGCTGTGCGGTTCCATTGTGGGGCTCCTTTCGAACCCCCCGCGAGTCGGAGGGCACGATCGAGCCTGCGCTGCTGCCCTTCGCGCCCACGTAGTCCAGCCTGTGACCCACGTGGGAATTGTGTCGCGATCCGGTGTCGACCGCTCCACAGTCGCGCCACACCGAACTCACAGCGGACAGCGCGGCGCCTTGCTCACGGCCACGCGCGCCAGCGATCGATCGCGATGGCGAGGACGGGTCCCGGTGGTGGGGTGGATCGATACTGCTCGTATTTGGTCTCGAGGAGCTCGAGGGCGTGCTGACGCTCGGAGTCCGCGTCGACCACCCGTCCGGTCCCGTCGACTCGGACCCACCACAACCCGGTCCAGTCCTCTTGGTAATGGTCGACGAGCAGTGACGCCGTGCTGTTGGACCTGATGTTCTCGAGTCGCTGGAGGTCGAAGGTGGACTTGGGCTTGGCGTCGACCACCGAGTAGATCGTGTCGGCGTCCAGTGCGAAACAGCACGGGACCACATGCGCTCGATGAGCAGGGGTCACGGTCGCCAGACGCCCGATCCGGGCCGAGCCCAACCGGTGCCGAGCAGTGTCAGGGTCCACGTCCTGACTGTACCGAGCGGCTCGTCGAGATCGCCTCAGCCGTCGAGCAGGTCGTGGGCACCATTGGTGACGCACGGGTGTCGGAGCTTTGACATGGCCTTGCTCTCGATCTGACGAATGCGCTCCCGCGTGAGCTTGAAGTGCTTCCCGATCTCTTCGAGAGTCCGCGGTGAGCTCTGGTCGAGCCCGAATCGCATCCGAATGATCGTGGCCTCTCGCTCGTCGAGCGGGAGGAGAAGGCGGTTGATCTGGTCGCTCAGCAGGGAGTCGGCGGCATAGTCGAACGGTGAGACCGCATTGACGTCGGCGACCAGATCGCCGAAGTCACTTTCGCGCTCGTCACCGAGTGGCTCGGACAACGAGAGCGGCTCAGACCGCCACCGCAAGGCTTCGACGAGCTTCTCCCGCGACAGGTCGGATTCGGCGGCCAACTCGTCCAGCGTGGGCTCGCGTCCGAGCTTGAGCTCGAGCGAAGTACGAGACCAGTGGATCCGGGTGAGCACGTCCCCGGCGTGCGACGGCAGGCGGATGGTCCGACCGGTGTTGGCTATCCCCCTGCTGATGGCCTGCCGAATCCACCAGGTGGCATAGGTCGAGAACTTGAAACCCTTGTTCCAGTCGAACTTTCCGACGGCGTGGATCAAGCCCAGGTTCCCCTCCTGGACGAGGTCGAGCAGTGGGAGCCCCGAGGCCTGATACCGCTTGGCGATGGACACGACCAGTCGGAGATTGGCTTGGACGAACGTCTGATGTGCCTCTTCGCCTCGGACGACGATACGGCGGAGCTCACGTTTCCTGGCCGGCGTGAGGTGGGCTGCGGTCGCCTCGGCCTCGGATGCGGCCCGCCCGGCGTCGATCACCTGGGCGAGTTGCCTCTCCTCGAGCTTGGTGAGAAGCGCATACTGCCCGATTCCCCGCAGATAGAGCTTGACGATGTCGGACTGGTCGCGTTCGACACGCTGTTCCGCTAGCACCACAGCCTCCTCGGCACGGCGCGATCAACACCGACGTTCTGAGTCACGAGGGTTGATGGTGGGCTGCCACACCCCGTCAGGGTGCTGCACGTCCGTCGTCACCGATCCCGCCTTTCGACACTACCAGGTCGCCTTCATCATCGACCGCGTGGCGCGCATCGCGACTCGACGACCGTGCCGTCACCGACGACCACCCGTCATGACCGTGTGCTCGCATCTGCGGGGAGTCATCGCCACGGCATCGAATCACGTATGAGGCCCCGACCCGATAAGATGGAGGCCAGTCGACCCGGTCCCAACTGCCATTTGGCCGTTCCCGAGCGATGCGTGAGCTCGTGAATGGAGAAACAATGGCCACTGGTGCGTACCAGCGGTGCGGCATTGCCAAAAGTCGTGCTCGGATCACACCCGACGACGAGGCCCTCTGCACGGTTTCCGTGCGGGGCGGGGCACGAACCCGGTCGGTCCCACATGCCTAGCAGAGGCCGAGAGACCCGACCCCGAGACCAGGACCGCGACAACGATCGCGAGCGCAAGGATTCGCGTGGCCCGCGCCGCGGGAGCAGCGACGAGGACGCCTTGCGCCTTCGCGAAGAGGGACGCTCCTACGCCGCCGTCGCCCGCTCGCTGAACCTGAAGCGCTCCAACGATGCTCTCGCCGCGTTCTTGCGAGCGATGCGTCAACGTCCCGACGCCGAGAGAGCCGAGTTGATCGTTCGCGAGCGCGCCCGACTCGACCTGCTCGAGACCCGCATCCGCGACCGGGACAAGGATGACCCGACTCGACTCGACCGTCGCCTCGGCGCCCTCGAGAAGCTGCGGAGCTCGCTTTCCTGACGCGCGCGGCCTGAGCTCAGAGGTGCTCGGGCTCAGAGCTGCTCGGGCTCAGATGACCGTGACGTTGCGAGCTTCGTCACCTTTGCGTCCCGTCGTCATCTCGAAGCAGACCTGCTGGCCCGCCCGCAGCACGGCCGGACCGAGACCCTGGATGCTGCTGGCGTGGACGAAGACGTCACCGGCACCGTCGGACCGGGACACGAACCCGTAGCCCTTCTTGGCGTTGAAGAACCTCACGGTGCCGACGGGTGCCCCCTTGGGCCGCCGGCCGACGTCTCGGTGCCCGACCCGACGTGGTCCCGCCGTGCGCGACACGGGTCGAGTGGGTGCACTGGTACGACGTGGCTTGACGCTCGCGGGCCGCGGGCGGCGCTCGGCACCGGGTCGGCTCGCCGACCCCGGCTCGTCGGCGCCAATCGGCACAGCCTTCGCAGCGGGCGTGGTACGAGCCGCACCCTTGGAGGCCTCCCGCGGTTGCACGACGGTCTCGAAGCCGAGAGATCGTTGCAGGGTGCGGACGGCCGACCGCTCTTCCTCACTGACGAGCGAGACCACGATGCCGGTCTTCCCGGCGCGCCCGGTCCGGCCCGAGCGATGCAGGTAATCGGTGTGGTCCGCAGGGGGGTCGAAATGCACCACACAGGGGAGATCCTCGACGTGGATGCCACGAGCGGCCACATCGGTGGCCACGAGCGCCCCGGCGCGGCCGTCGGCGAAGGCGGCCAGCGCCCTATCCCGCTGGGCTTGGGTCTTCCCGCCGTGAATGGCCAGGGCCTTCACGCCCGCGGTGTTCAACTGCACGGTCACACGGTCCGCACCGCGCCGGGTACGACAGAACACGAGCGCCCGTCCGTGCTCACGGACGAGCTCAGCGGTCACCGACACTCGGTCCTGGCGCCCGACGCGCCAGAACAGATGCTCGATGTCCGAAGCGTCGGTGTCGTCGTCTACGACGTTGTGGCGTGCCGGATCGGACTGATAGTTGCGGACGAGTGTCTCGATCTCGGGCCCCATGGTGGCCGAGAACAGCATCACCTGCCGGTCGGTCGAGGTGCGGTCGAGGAGACGGCGCACCGCGGGCAAGAACCCCATGTCGGCCATGCGGTCGGCTTCGTCGATGACCACCGTGCGCACGGCACCCAGGTTGATGGCGCCTTGCGCCACGAGGTCCTCTAGACGGCCCGGACAGGCCACCACCGTGTCGACACCCCGAGCGAGCGCTTGACGCGTGGCGCCGTAGCCCGTTCCGCCGTAGACGGCGATCACGCGCCCCCGACGTGGGCCCGAGAGCAACGCGAGCTCGCGCATGACCTGTGCCGCCAGCTCGCGCGTGGGCACCAGGACGAGCGCTCCGGGGCGGCCGGGCTTCGACCCGTTGGTCCTGCTCACGACGGCCAACCCGAAGGCCAGGGTCTTGCCTGAGCCGGTGGGGGCGCGACCGCAGACGTCGCGACCCGCCAGTGCGTCGGGGAGCGTCGCCTCTTGGATAGGGAACGGGCTGGTCAAGCCGCGGGCATGCAGGCGGGCAACAAGATCGGGGTGTACCCCGAGATCGGCAAATGAGACGGTCACGTGACTCCAGACGAGTGAGATAGGCCAACTCGAACTGGGATCGAATCCGCCCCGCCGCCACCGGCGACGATCGGTCGACGAATGCCGACCGCGTACGACCACCCTAGCAGACGCCGTTCACGACCTTGACGCGCCTCTCGGTGGATAGACATGCACGTACGCGGGATCCGGTGCGCCGGGCGGAAGTTCGCCGTCGGCCACGCCGGGACCGGCGCGGAGCGACAACGGGATGGTGCCGGCCCAGACCGGCGCCCCCATGTCGTCGGGCTCGTCGATCGGGCCCCCCGTCCTGATCTTGGCCGAACCTTCGCTGATCGGCACCCGGATCACCAAGGTGGTCCGCAACTCCTCGGGCGTCGGCGCACGGGTGTCGGCGCTGCGTCCGGGAACCATGTGCTCGAGCAACGCCATCGAGGCGCGTCGCTTCTCCTCTTCGTCTTCGACCCGGGTGGCGGGGCCCAAGAGCATGACCGAGCGGTAGTTCATCGAATGGTGAAAGGCCGAGCGGGCCAGGACCAGTGCGTCGACCAGGGTCACCGTGACACAGACCTCGGCACCGAGGGCCAGCGAGCGAAGCATGCGGTTGCCGGTGGCGCCATGGAGGTACACCACCTCGCCCATGCGGGCGTAGACCATCGGGATGACGAACGGGGAGCCTTCGCCGCTGAAGCCGACATGACACACGAGTCCCTCATCGAGGATGGCGTGGACGACATCTCTGTCGTAGGAGCCCCGCTCCTTCTTCCGGCGCAGCGTCGTCCGGTCCGTCGGGGCCAAGACCTCCGCCATGGTGCGGTCAGAGATGGGATCCACCACCTTCCCATGATGCCCGATGCGCCACGCCGCTCCGGCCCGCACGCCCGAGACATCGTTGAGGCGGCTCCGGCTGGAAACATGGGTGGGTGCATCCCGATGAAGGGCTGAAACCGGCCTCGCCCCGCTCCTGGCGGTCGGTCGTCCCCAAGTGGCTCCGGCACGGCCTGCTCATCTTCCTCGCCTTGCTCGTCATCGAGTACCTGGTGATCCCCGAGCTCGTGGGGGCGAGCAAGAACCTCCATCTCCTGAGCGAGATCAACATCGGGTGGCTCCTGGGGGGGATCGCGCTCGAAGCGGGCTCGATCGCGTGCTACGCCCTGTTGACCCGGACGCTGCTCCCGGGCGGAGGGCCCGGGCTGTTCAAGCTCACACGCATCGTGTTGGCCACCTCCGCCGTGACCCATGTCATCCCGGGCGGCGCGGCGGGAGGCGCCAGCGTCGGGTATCGGCTGCTCACGTCCAACAAGGTCGAGGGGACCGACGCCGGCTTCGCACTGGCGACCCAGGCCATCGGCTCTGCAGTGGTGCTCAACGTCATGCTGTGGCTGGCGCTGCTGATCTCGATTCCTCTGGCGGGGCTGCACCCGATCTACGTGATCGCGGCGCTGGTCGGGCTGCTGGCGCTCATCGGTGCGGCAGTGTTGGCGTACGCGCTGACTCGGGGCGGCGATGTGGCGGTGCGCATCGTGCGGTCGGTGGGTCGGCGTATCCCCCGGGTGGGCGCGGATCGCCTGGAGCGCCTCGTCCGGCAGGTCGGTGACTCCGTGGTGCAGCTCGCCCAGGACCGCGAGATTCTGAAGCGGGCGGTGCTGTGGGCGGGGCTCAACTGGCTCCTCGACGCCGCCTCGCTGTGGGCGTTCGTCGCCGCCTTCGGGCACTTCGTCGACCCCATCGAGCTCTTTGCGGCCTACGGCATCGCCAACGTGCTGGGCGCCATCCCCATCACGCCCGGTGGGCTCGGGGTCATCGAAGCTTCGGCGGCGACGTTGCTCGTGTCCTTCGGCGTGACGCGCAACGTCGCGGCCTTGGCGGTGCTCGGCTGGCGCCTGGTGAACTTCTGGCTTCCGATCCCGGTCGGTGGCGTGGCGTACATCTCGCTCCGCGTCCCGCGCGGCTCGGGCCTGCGAGCCCAACGCCAAGCACTGGCCGACATGGCCGCTGACGCGAAACGGCCCGGTCAGGACCCTCAGGTCGATCCCCCCACCGGTGACGCGACACCGTGAGCGCATCGGTAGCACGAGCGGCGCTGGGAATCTTCCACCACCACGTGGGGCGCGGCGTCGTCTCCATCGTCTTGTTCTCGTTGGCAAGTGCCGCGTCGTACGGGATTGCGGCGGTTCTCCAGCACCAGGCGACCACGCGAGAGCCACCCGAGCTCTCCCTGCGGGCCGGGCTCCTCATCAGCTTGGCCCGTCGACCGCTGTGGCTCTTCGGCAACGTCCTCGACGGCGTCGGCTACCTCTTCCAATTCCTGGCGCTCCGCCGAGGGTCGCTCACCCTGGTCGAACCGCTTCTCGTGTTGAGCCTGGTCTTCGCTCTCCCAGTGAGCGCGTGGCTCGAGCATCGGCGGGCCTCGAGCGACGACATCAGGTCCACCGTCGTCATCGCCGCGGGTCTGGCCTTGTTCCTCGGCGTCGCCCGCCCCGGAGTCGGGCATCCCTATGCGTCGAATGCAGCGTGGGCGCTCCTGACGGCGGTCATCGCGGCGAGCTGCGGGGTCATGGTCGTGGGAGCTCGAGGCGGAGGCAGTCGGCGCAAGGCGATCCTCCTGGCGGCGGGATCGGGCACCGCGTTCGGCTACGTGGCCGCCGTCACCGCACGGACGGGCCACCTCCTGAACCACGGTGTCATCCACACGCTGACGACGTGGGCGCCCTACGCGCTGTTGGGCGGAGGGGTCGCCGCCTTGCTCCTCACCCAGAGCGCCTTTCATGCCGGTGCGCTGCGGTGGTCGCTTCCCACCTTGACCGTGGCCCAACCCCTGGTGGCCGTCGCCATCGGCCTCGGGTTCTTCGGCGAGCACATCAATTCGGGAGGCCTGGCGACGGTCTTCGAGGTCCTCGGACTCGTGCTCGTGACCGTGGGGGTGTTCCTCCTGGCCCGGTCCCCGCTCATCGGAGCGTACGAGCCGTGATCGGTCGCTGCTACGCGGAAGTGACCCGGTGGAGTCCCTCGGTGAGAAACCGCCGACAGGTCGCAACGGGGTCCGGTGAGCTGTGCACCTCGGCGCGACGACACACCGCCCCGAAGGGGGCATTCCAGAACGTCCCGTCACCCGGTCGCTCCGGACCCCACGGGCCGACGTAGAGATAGGGCTCGCTCTCGAACCCGTCACCGGGCGAGAAGCCGAGGTTCACCGACCGGGCCGGCGCCACCGTCACCGTCGTGGCGGCGTCGAAGTGCTCGGGCCAGAGTTGTGTCGTGGCGACCTCGACGTCTCGGTCCAGTGACCCCAGCACGTCGTCGAGCACGCGCCAGGCCAGGGTGAACCAGTCGGCGATCTGCGCCACGGTGGCCGGGTCCAGAGCAAGCGCGACATCCAGAGGGCCGATCGGAGGGGTGTCGGCGCCGACGGCGAAGGGCTCGTCCACGTCCACGTCGGCGAAGCGGGCGAGCTGACCGAGCGTCGACCCGTTGATGGCAAGGCGCGTGGTGACAGCGCCCACCTCGCGCACCAGCGTGGTTCCCGAGATCCGGACCGTCTCAGGCCCGTCCCCGAACGCGGGCGTGGCGATGCCTCCCGGTGCCGCTCGCAACCCGAACCGACCGCTCACGACGAAGCGTCGACGGCCCAGGACGTGGGCGGCGACGGTGTGCAGCGCTGTCCGGGTGGCGACGTCGGGGCCGCTCACGGGTGCGAGGGCGCGTGAGGTTTGCCTTCGAGCTCGTAGGAGACGGAATCGGTGAAACACCAGTACCAGTCTTCACCCGGTTCGTAAGAACGGATCACCGGATGCGCCACAGCATGAAAATGCGCGGTGGCGTGGTGGCCGGGCGAACTATCGCAGCAACCCACGTGGCCACAGGTCTGGCACACCCGCAGATGGACCCAATCCCTCCGTCCGGCGGCGAGGCAGTCCTCGCACCCCGTCGAGGAAGGAGTGGGGTCTGCGATCTGGTCGATGTGGGTACACACCGGTTGGCTCATGACGCAGCTCCGTGGAGTCCGAGATGATCCCGTGACGGGATGCAACCGCCATGGTAATCACCCCGGTCATCGGTGTGACCCTGTGCCCGTCGTCACCCCGTGGTGGGGAACGACCCCGCCTGCCAACCGATCGTTCCCGGTGATCCCGCACCGGGCGTCGGTGCGGTGGCGATCGGTTGCGCCGCGCACGAGGTGGCGTCGGGCTCGTAGCCGTACCACGTGGCCGAGCTCGAGAACCAGACGAACCAGCACGTTCCCGACTTCGCCTGCACCGCCAGGGTGACGCTCCCAAACCCGAGCGGGCCACCGAGGCCGTCGCCCGCGGCCGACGTGCTCGCCACCGAGCCACTCACCGTCGACGACGAGGTCGACGGCCCCGAGATCACGCCGTACTGGGCCAGGTCCGAGTCCGACAATCCCCCGTTGCTGGTGGCACCGTCACGCACGTTCTGCATCGCACTCGACAGCGCCGACTGCGCCTGCACGTCGTAGGCCTGGTCCACCGTCGGGTTCAGCGCCGGGGACCCCGGGCCGGTGCTCGCGCTCCCCGCGAACGCCTTGAGCGCCCCCACGCTCAACAGTGCCACGATGAGAAGCGAGACCACGATGCTGACCAGGCCGAAGCCACCGTCGCGCCTCGAAGACCGGGATGCAGAGCAGAGGTCTCCCACGTCGGTTTCATCGGCACCGGGAGGCCTCGAGGTTTAGCCCGGGGGAGACGCGGCCGGCTCACCCGGGCCGGGGCCGTGGTCGTCGAGGGCCTCGGAGATCGAGGCGCCGATGGCTCGCGTCTCGACCAGGAACCCGTCATGGCCCACGAGCGACGGCACGATCGTGACCCGAGGGGTGCCCGGCAGCATGCGAGCGATCTCGTGCTGGAGCTCTACGGGATAGAGGCGATCCGAGTCGATGCCGACCACCGAGACCCGGGCCGTCACCTCGGCCAGGGCAGCGGCGATGCCGCCTCGACCACGACCGATGTCGTGGTGGTTCATCGCCTCGCTCAGCACGACGTAGGAGTTGGCGTCGAAGCGTCGGATCAGGGTGTCGCCCTGGTGCTCGAGGTAGGACTCGATGCGGTAGCGGCCCCCCTTCAAGGGCTGCTCGGCCCCTTGGGCCTCCCGACCGAAGCGCTGGTCGAACTCCGACGCGGTGCGATACGTCACCTGCCCCATGCCGCGGGCGATGGCCAGGCCCTGCACCGGGCCCTCGTCGTTGTCGTAATAGTCGCCGCCGGCGAAGGCCGGATCGGCACGGATGGCCCTGATCTGCAATGAGCACAGCGCGATCTGCTCCGCCGTGGCGGTCGCCCCGACGGCGACCACGACGGCACGCTCGACGCGGGCGGGGAACCCGACACACCACTCGAGCACGCGCATGCCCCCCATCGAACCTCCGACCACAGCAGCCCACCGGGTGATCCCGAGGTGATCGGCCAACAGCGCTTCGACCGCGACCTGGTCGCGAATGGTGATGATGGGAAAGCGCGACCCGTAGCGCTTGCCGTCAGCAGCGAGCGAGGCGGGCCCGGTCGTCCCCTGACACCCTCCCAGCACGTTCGGGCACACGACGAAGAACCGGTCGGTGTCGATGGGTGCCCCAGGCCCGATGAGCCCGGGCCACCACCCCCCGCTCGGGTGCCCGGGCCCCACCGGTCCTACGGCGTGGGAGTCCAAGCTCAGCGCATGGAGGACGAGCACGGCATTGCCATGGTCGCGGTCGAGCTCGCCCCAGGTCTCGTAGGCCACGTCGACCGGGCCCAGACGTCCACCCGCCTCGAGGTTCAGTCCTTCGACACCGACCACGCGGGCGAAGCGGCGGTCACCAGGGTCGTCCCCGACACTCCAGGCTCCGGTCGTGGCGCGCCCGT
The DNA here is from genome assembly GCA_963764205.1 of uncultured Acidimicrobiales bacterium. Taxonomy (GTDB): domain Bacteria; phylum Actinomycetota; class Acidimicrobiia; order Acidimicrobiales; family UBA8190; genus Chersky-840. Next base: position 1,232,017 of record CAVXRN010000006.1, on the reverse strand, counting down.
CACCCGACCTTGGCGGCACGGAAACCGGCGTCGAGGTCGGCCAGGATGTCGTCGATCGTCTCCAGTCCCACGCACAGGCGCACCAGATCGGGCGTGACACCGGTGGTGAGCTGCTCGGCCTCGGTGAGCTGTGAATGGGTGGTGGAGGCGGGGTGGATCGCCAGGCTGCGCACGTCGCCGACGTTGGCCAGATGGCTGAACAACTCGAGGCCTTCGATGAACCGACGACCGGCTTCGGCGCCCCCGGCAATGCCGAAGGCCAGGATCGCGCCGGCGCCGTTGGGAAGGTAGCGCTGCTGGCGCTCGTGCCAGGGGCTCGACGGCAACCCGGCGTAGGAGACCCAGGACACCTCGTCACGGCGCTCGAGCCACTCCGCCACCTGCTGGGCGTTCGCGACGTGCCGCTCCATCCGCAGGCTCAACGTCTCGAGGCCCTGGAGGAAGAGGAACGAGTTCAACGGGGCGATGGAAGGGCCCGTGTCACGCAGGTACTGGAGTCGGGCCTTGAGGACAAAGCGGGCCGGGAAGAGCGGCTCGGGCAGTTGCGCGAACACCAGACCGTGATAGCTCGGGTCCGGCTCGGTGAAACTCGGGAACCTGCCACTCCCCTCGTAGTCGAACGTGCCACCATCGACGATGATCCCACCGATCGACGTTCCGTGGCCGCCGATGAATTTCGTCGCCGAATGCACCACGATGTCGGCGCCGTGGCGCAGAGGCTGCGCCAGATAGGGCGTGGCCACGGTGTTGTCGATCACGAGCGGGATGCCGTGTTGGTGGGCGACGCCCGACACGCCTTCGAAGTCGAGGACGTCGCCCTTGGGGTTCCCGATCGTCTCGGCGAAGAAGGCCTTGGTGTTGTCCCTCACGGCACGTTGCCATGCCTCGAGGTCGTCGGGATCTTCGACGAAGCTGACCTCGATGCCGAGCTTGGGCAGTGTGTAGTGGAAGAGGTTGTACGTCCCCCCGTAGAGCGAAGCGGAGGACACGATGTGCCCACCGTTCTCGGCCAGATTCAGCAGGCTGACGGTTTCGGCCGCCTGTCCGCTGGCGACCGCCAGGGCCGCCACTCCCCCTTCGAGGGCGGCCACACGCTCTTCGAACACGGCCTGCGTCGGGTTCATGATGCGGCTGTAGATGAACCCGAGCTCTTCGAGGCCGAAGAGTGCCGCGGCGTGGGTCGTGTCGCGGAACGTATAGCTCGTCGTCTGATAGATCGGGACGGCCCGAGCCCCCGTCGTCGGGTCCGGGACGGCGCCGGCGTGAATCTGTCGAGTCTCAAAGCCCCATTGCGGCATGGACGTCTCCTCGTTCGCAGGGCACCGGACAAAGGCGCCGGAGCGAAGTCTAGGCAGGTGCTGCCTGGGTGATCTCGGGCACGCCGTGCGAGGGCTCGGTGCGAGGAAGCGCGCCTCGATGCGCGAACCAGGCGCTCCACGCTTGGTACCCGCCGACCAGGTCGGCGGAATGCCGGAAGCCCAGATCCACGAGCGATGCCGCCGCCAGGCTCGATGCGTAGCCGGCGGAGCACACCACGACGACAGGCTGGTCGAGATTTCGGACCGCGGGCAGCCGATGGTCCGAGCTCGGGTCCAGGCGCCACTCGAGGACGTTGCGCTCCACGACGATGGCGCCGGGGAGCGCGCCCTCGTGACGCCGTTGCTCAGCGGGCCGAATGTCGATGACGAGCCCGCCCTCGGCCACAAGGCCTTCGAGCTCATGGGGTCCGACGCGCGTGATGCGGCGCCGGGCGCGCTCGACCACGTCGTCGACCGAGGTGCTCACGCCACCGCCTCCCCGAACCGGTAATGGACGGTCGATCCGACTTCGAGCACGCCTTGGGCCATCCGGTAGTACGTCATCGTGGTCAAGCGCGGAGCATAGACATGCACGCTGACGGCCGGAGCGTCCGCCACGTTGACGATGTCGTGGACGTCGTGGTCGGCGAAGGACGTGGTCTCCCCCACGCCGATCGTGGACGTCTCGAGGGCCCAGGACCCCGGCGGCTGCGACACGACTCTCGTCTCGCGCAGCGCTCCGGCCGCCACGACCGCTGCGCCGGACGAGCCGCCGTGATCGTGCAGCTCGATGGCGCCACCCGGTGGCCAGGCGATGATCCACGCCTCGAAGTTGTCGGTGACGGCCATGAGATCCCATTGCCGATACACCGGCCGCGTCATGCCTGGCCACCCGCGTGCTCGGGCCGCCAACAGCCGGGCCACCGACACCAGGCGGTCCAGGTCGGGCCTCCCTGCCGGGTCCAACGCACCGGCGTCGTGCAAAGACATGGCGACCCTCCGGGAGCCCGCGCCCGCATCGCGCGGGGGTGGTGCGACGGGGCGGCTCACGGCGATCGCCATGGTCAAACTCTAAGTTCTAAAGCCGACTAAGTCAATCGGCTTTATTGGATTAATATCCCTGTACCCGAACAACGACGAGGATGTAGGCGGTCCTGCGAAGCGGTATCCGGCCGCGGCATCTCGTCAATCCGGGTCGACACCACGCGTGACAACCAGCTCCGCCGGCACACCACTCGAGCGGCACTGTCCCGGCGGCAGCGGCCGGGTGGAGGGGCAGCCTCCGGGGCTAGCGACCCAGGAACCAGGCCGCGGTGCGAGTCGACGCGGACGCGACGCGACCCGTGAGGTGTCGCGCTGCGGCAGGTGCCCCGGTCAGCCCGTCTCCCATCCGACGTCCGGCACGGTGCAGTCGGCCCGCCCACGAGGACGTGCCCGTCGCATCGGGCCTCGACGCAGACAGCTCGGGGGTGTCGAGAACGGGGAGGCGCACCTTCGAGCTGTCGCCCCGATCGAAGACGCCCGCCAGAGCGCGCTGCGGGATCTCGAACATCACGAGGAGAAGGATGAGGCCCAACAGGAGCAGAAGGGCGCCGACCGCCCCGAGCACCCCGACACCACGTCCCGGCCCCGTGGTGGCGAGGGGCCCGGTGGGTGCCGGCGCCGTCGGGGCGACTGTGGTGGGGGTCGTGCCCCCCGAGGCCCCGGTCACCGGTGCCACGGTCGTGGGGGTGGTGGTGGGAGGCTTGGTGGTGGCAGTCACCGGTGCGGTCGTCGGCGGCGTCGTGGACGCCGGGGCCGTGGACGCGAACGTGATCGTCCCCACGGCACTGTCGTTGGCCTCATCGCCGAAGGTAAGGGTGCAGGTGTCTCCCTTCGCCTGCTGGGCCGCGGTCGGGGGACACGGGTAGAGCGCGGCATCGGCCGTCGGGCTGGTGCCCGCGGCGTCCGTGGCCGGGCACGTCACCACAGCAGGTGCCGGACCGCACGGGGGTCCGACGGTTCCCTCCACCACGTGGAAGACCGATGACACGCTGCCCGAGGCGCTGACGGTCACGACGGCCTGCAGCGAGGGTGCGGTACAACTGACAGAAAGGTCGTTGTTGACGAGACCGCCGAGATGCACCTGTGGCTGACTCGCGTCAGAGTTGCACTCGAGGATGTTGCCGATCGAGCTGGCCGTGAGGCCGCTCGCCGCGAACGTGACAGCGGCCCCGTTCGTCAGTCCGGTGTTCGGGGTGATGGTGGGTGTGACGGTCGCACCGGTAGCTGCGTCCGCGGTCATCGCACCGCTCAGGATCGTGAGCCCAACGAGCATCAGCGTTGCGGCCCCGACCGCCAGACTCCTCGATCCGACCCGCCTCGTCCCGCGTGCGCCTGTTCGGGCCCGCGGCCCCGAAGCCGTCCCAAGATCCTCAGACACGAGTCACCCCCAACGGAGGGAGCGACGCCCCTCCATGACTATGGGCCAGGTTATTTCGGCATCGCTCAGGTTGCATCATCACGATTGACGACGTCGGCCGTGGGGTACAGGTTGCACATGAGGCGATGTCACTCGCCCTTCATGAGCCAATCTGAGTTGCCCTCAATGGCGTTGTGACCTGCGTAACCTCATCAAAAATGAGGATTCCGGCCGAGCGATGCTCCCATATTCTTGAGTGGCAGGTGTCCGCACGAACGTTGGCGGCGGCGCACGAGTGGATCACACTCGTCTCCATGGTCAACACGGGGGGTGGGTCGTGATCAAGTCTTGTAGGTCGAGACTGACAGCGTTGGTTTCGGGGGGTCGCGACGCCCGGGCGAAGACGCTGATGATCCTCGCCTCGGTACTCGTGGTCGGGGGTTCGGTCATCCTCGGTACGTCCATGTCGGCCTTCGCAGCCACCACGATGACGGGCAGCCCCACCACCGGCCTGAGCAACGGCAGCGCGGTGACCCTGACCGGGTCCGGGTTCGCCAAGAGCTCGATCGGCAATGTCCTCGAGTGCAACTCTGACGCGAGCCAGCCGCAGGTGATGGTCGGCGGTGTCGTCAACAACACAATTTCCGTCAGCTGCACCGCTCCCTCACTCAGCGCACTGGTGACCACGACCGCGACGGGAACCCTCTCAACGGTCTTCCATGTCGTGGAGGGGACAGTTGGTCCCCCGTGCGGGCCGAGTCCCGCCGCGGCCACATGCCCGGCCAAAGACAGCGCGGGCAACAGCCCGACGGCCGACGCCGCGCTCTATCCCTGTCCGCCGACGCCAACCCAGCAGGCTGCCGGTGACGTGTGCACGCTGACCTTCGGCGACGAGGCCAATGACAGCGCATCGGTCAACATCCTCTTCGGAAGTGAGACACTCCCGACCTCGAGTACGACATCCACCACTGGTGCGTCCACCACCACGAGCGAAGCGCCCACGTCCACCACCACGAGCGAGGCGCCCACGTCGACCACGACCTCCGAGGCACCGACCTCGACGACCACGACCGAAGCGCCCACGTCCACCACGACGAGCGAGGCACCAACCTCGACCACGACCTCCGAGGCACCGACCTCGACGACCACGAGTGAAGCGCCCACGTCCACCACGACCACCGCACCCCCGACCCAACTGACCGGTGCCTACGAGCTGTACTGCCCGGGCACGCCGGTCGGGACCGTGGTGCTCAACGACGCCATGACCTCGGCCACGTTGTCGCCCGCCGCACCCACGGCGGGCCAGTCGTTCAGCGTCACCGGCTACCAGACCGTGGTGAACCTGCCCGCCGCGCTGGCCGGCGCGGCGGCGGCGCTGTCACCCACCTTGACGGGCTCGGCCACGACCCAGATCGACGCCAGTGGAGCCACCCCGGCCACCACCCCGCAAGGTCCGTTCACGTTCAACGTGACGATCCCGAGCCCCGTGCCCGACGACGGGGTGCCGTTGTCGCTGCCCGACACGCCTTCGACGGTGTCGGGGTTCACCGCTACCGCCCCGGACATCACCATCCAGCAGGACTCCAACGCGGGGCTCTCGCTGACCGTGGCGGGCAGCGCCTTGACCTTGACGTGCCAGTCGTACCCCAACAACTCGGTGGTGCCCTCGGGTGTGACCACCTCGTCGCCCACCGTTCCCGCCATCTCGCCGGTCATCGCCGTGGCGGGTAGTAGCCCGCCGCCGCCCAATACCGTGCCGCCGACCACCCCGACCACCACCAAGCCCGGCACCACGCCCACCTCATCGGGCGGGGGTAGCGGTGGAGGCGGGAGCAACGTCGTCACCGCACCCTCGAAGTCCTTGGCCTTCACCGGCGCCGGCCCGGGCATCGGGATCCTGAGCGTGATCGGTGGGGTCCTGATCCTGCTGGGCTTCGCCCTCCTCGTGCTGGTGGACGCCCCTCGGCGGGCGCTCTCGCAGCTCGCCTTCCTCGGCACCGCAGTCCGGCTCAGGAACGAAGCAGGCGAACACATCGGACGGATCCGCACTGCACGGCTGACGGGCACCAATCGTGAGCTGATCCGGGTGGCCAGGAAGACGGGGCGGTGGTTCCTCGGGCGCTGAGGCGCGCGGTGACAACGCGAAACACGCATCACACGAAGACCTTCGTCCACCCTTCGCTCACGGGGGTCATGAACACGGTCGTGAGTCGCATCGACCGGTGCAGCCATGCACCATCGTGGTACGCATACTCGTCGTCCTCGTACCCCGACATCCAGTACGACGTTCCGTCGGCGCGGCGGCAGGGGCTCAGCAGGTCCCAGCGACCGAAAGCGGTGTCCCCCTGCACGTCGATCCGCGGGTTCATGAAGAAATGGCGCGAGAACACGAGCGTCGGCTGACGCAGGCGCTCGGCAATGGCACGGCGACCGGTCGCGATGCCGAGAGCGGGACCCCCGTCCCAGACACCCTCGGGGGTGAACAACGCAGCCACCTCGTCGGCGAGGCGGGCCAATGTCGAGGCATCGACAACGGCTCCCTTGGAGAAGCGCCTGTCCACCAGCTCGCCGTAGCGCGCCTTGAGGGCCTGGATGGCGAGGACGCCCTCCGTGACGACCATCCGGCGAGTGAGAGCCGCGATTTCGGCCTGCAATTCGTCGACCGTGGCCATCGTGACGACCCGCCTCCTCTCAACCACTGCGCGACCAGCGCCCGGTCGACCCATTATGGACACCCGTCTGCGCTGTTCGCACCTCACCGACACGACGCGAGGGCCGATGACGGCGGGAACACATCCAGCTCGATCAACGCCCCCGTCGGGCGTACTGTCGCCGGATCACATTGAGTGCGCTCCCGGCCTGGAACCAGACGATCTGCTCGTCGCTGAAGCTGTGGCCACAGGAAAATGCCGTCGTCGTCCCGTCAGGTTTGACCACGGCGCACCTGACGGGTTGCTCCGGTGCCAGTGAGGCCAGATCGAAGACGCTGATGCGATCGTCCTCCTCGATCTCGTCGTAGGTGGAAGGATCGGCGAAGACCAGCGGGAGCATGCCCTGCTTCTTCAGGTTCGTCTCATGGATTCGAGCGAACGAGCGGGCCAGGATCACGAGCCCGCCCCGGTACCGGGGTTCCATCGCGGCGTGCTCTCGGGACGACCCCTCCCCGTAATTCTCGTCTCCGACCGCACACCAGGGCGAAGACATCGTGCTCAAATGCTTGGCGATCTCGGGGTAGGGACGGGTGACCCCGTCGAGCGGGTCCTTGCCTTCCCCGGTGGCGCCGGTGAAGGCGTTCAGCACCCCGAGGAAGAGGTTGCCGGAGATGTTCTCGAGGTGACCTCGATACGTGAGCCACCGGCCCGCGGCCGAGATGTGATCGGTCGTGCATTTGCCCTGCGCTTTCAGGAGCACCAGCAACTTCAGGTAGTCCCGGCCGTCCCACTCCGGGAACGGCGCCAAGAGCTGCAGCCGTTCGGATGTGGGCGACACCTCGACTCCCGCCGCACCTCGAACGGTCGGGCCGGTCCGGGGTGGCTCGACTCGCTCGAACCCGGCCCGAGGCAGGATCTCGCCCGTCGGGATGTCGAGCCGGACCTCGGTCCCGTCGGGAGCGGAGATCGCGTCGGTGCGAGGGTTGAAGGCGAGCGACCCCGACAGCGCATAGGCGACGACCATGTCCGGTGAGGTCACGAAGGCCTTGGTGTCGGCACTGCCGTCGTTGCGCTTCGAGAAGTTGCGGTTGTAGCTGGTGACGATGGTGTTGACCGTGCCGGCGGGGACCTCGGGCCGTTCCCACTGTCCGATGCACGGGCCACAGGCATTGGCCAGGACAGTGCCCCCGATGGCCTCGAGGTCGGCGAGCAGGCCGTCGCGCTCGATCGTGGCCCGGATCTGTTCGGACCCCGGTGTGATGAAGAGCGGTGTGGCGGCCCGCAGGCCGCGGGAGAGGGCCTGTCGGGCGATGGCCGCAGCACGAGCGATGTCCTCGTAGGACGAGTTCGTGCACGACCCGACCAGGGCGGCCGAGATCGTCGTCGGGACCTGGTGCGCTTCGGCCCACGCGGCCACGGCACCGACGTCATGGGTGCGATCAGGGGTATCGGGGCCGTTGATGAGCGGGCCGAGGCGCGACAAGTCGATCTCGACGACGTGGTCGAAGAACCGCTCGGGATCGTCGTGCACCTCGGGATCAGGTCGGAGCTCGGCCGCGACCGCGTCGGCGGCGTCGGCCACCGCGCCACGGAACGTGGCACGGAGGTACGTCGCGATGGACGCGTCGTAGGGGAACATCGAGGTCGTCGCGCCCACCTCGGCTCCCATGTTGCAGATCGTGGCCTTTCCGGTGGCACTGATGGTGTCGGCGCCGGGCCCGAAGTACTCGACGATGGCACCGGTGCCGCCGCTGACGCTCAGGAGGCCGGCCACCCGCAGGATGACGTCCTTGGGCGACGCCCAGCCGGACAACGAGCCGGTCAGATGGACACCGATGAGCCGTGGCCACCGAACGTTGAAGGGGAAGCCCGTCATGACGTCGATCGCGTCACCACCACCGACCCCGATGGCGATCATGCCCAGGCCCCCGGCGTTCGGGGTGTGGCTGTCGGTGCCGATCATCAACCCACCGGGGAATGCGTAGTTCTCGAGGACGACCTGGTGGATGATCCCCGAGCCCGGTTTCCAGAAGCCGATGCCGTAGGCGGAGCACGCGGCCCGCAGGAACTCGTACACCTCGGCGTTGACGGTGCGCGCCGTGCCCAGATCGATCTCCGCACCCGTGCGGGCCCTGATGAGGTGATCACAATGGACGGTCGTCGGGACGACGACCTCGTCGAGCCCGGCCGTCATGAACTGCAACGCCACGATCTGAGCCAGGGCGTCTTGGAGTGCGACTCTGTCGGGGTCGAGGTCCACGTAGCTCCGCCCCCGCTCCGGCACCCCCGGACGGTCGTGGCGCAGATGGCTGATGAGCACCTTCTCGGCCACCGTCAAGGGTCGCCCGAACAGCTCCCGTCCTCGGACGACTCGGTCACGAAGGCCGGCGTAGAGGCGCTGTGGTTCCGACCGCCGAACCGCCGGGCCGGCCACTCCCTGCGTCGCTCCGTCCATTGTGGCCATCTGCCACTCGTCCTTTCACGACCACGTGGGCTGGTACGCCCACCTGAGTCTCTCGATATCAAGATAAGTATCAGCTCGGTTCATCTTGATGTCAAGATAGAAAGAGCGGTCCGGGCGGCAACGGAGGAGGGCGTCATGGAAGACGAGGTCGACCGACTGGTCCGGGGATGGCGCAGGGTGTTGCCCCATGTCGACGTCTCCCCGCTCGAGGTGCTGTCACGAGTGTCTCGGTTGGCCCGCCACCTGGACCGCCAACGAAGCATCGTCTTCGCTCGACACGATCTCGAGATATGGAGCTTCGACGTGTTGTCTGCGCTCCGCCGCGCTGACGCACCGAACCATCTCTCGCCGGGGCAACTTCTCGCCCAGACGTTGGTGACGTCGGGCACGATGACAAACCGGCTCGACCACCTCGAAAGCCGGGGACTCGTCCGGCGGCGCCCGGATCTAGCGGACGCCCGATCGGTGCGCGTCCAGCTCACTGCAGCGGGTCGGAAGCGAGTGGACGCTGCTCTGGCCGACCTCGTCGAACGCGAACACGCCATTCTGGGGATCCTCGACGGCCCGGAGCGAACCGTGCTCTCGGGGCTGTTGCGGCGCGTCGTCGCGCCCTTCGATGCATGATCCAGCCGGGTAGCGAAGGATTCGCTCGAGCGTGACGTTCTCGTCGCGTCGGGTTCACTTGTCCTCGTTACCGTGGTGGCAATGCAGCACATGCCCCTCACCCAGACGCCCCGGGTCTTGCGCCCGCTTCCGGGAACCACACCGCGGACTCCGACGTCGGAGCCGGGTCGTCGCCTGCATCCATCGTCCCGATCACGGGGACGAGAGCCGGTGCTCTACATCTGTGGAGACCGCGAGGGACGAATTCTCCTCGCCCAGATCGCCCGCCGATGGAAGGGGCTGCGGCTCGTAGTGGTCGAGGCGGGCCGAGCGGGCGTGCAGATCGCCAATGACCACCACCTTCGGCTCGTCGTCATCGATGCCCTGCTCCCGGACCTCGACGGGGCCGACGTGGTGCAACACCTGCGGCAACAGGTCCTGCCGACCGATACACCGATCATCGTGTTGGCTCATGACGCCGACCCGCGGGAACGCGCACGCTACGTCTGGGCGGGCGCGACCGCCTACTTCACCAAGCCGCTCCACGTGGCCGACGTGGACCGCGCCGTCATGGCCCTCATGGAACTGGCGATCGGCCGTTGATTGCGTCGCGATCGCCCACCGCGTTCGTGGGTCCGTCGCTGAGATTTCATTGGGCGTTGGTTGTCGCCAAGGTCCCCGCGCTGCAAGCTGGCGCTGCGACGGTGGCCGCGTGTGATCCTCCCTCTCACACCGCATCGTTGCCGGGGGGGCTGACGCCATAGGGCGCCGCGCTCGGACCCCCATCTCCCGACAGGGTCCGAGCGTTATCTGGGCTCGTACTCCCACCCTGGGTCTCGACGGGCTCATAGGATTGCCCTGGTGCTAGCCAGGGTGATGACCTTCTACTCAGAGAGCGTGACCATGACCGAGGTGGTGGAGTCGCTGCGCTCGGATCTCCCCCCGGCCTATGCGGCGCTTCCCGGCTTCCGGGGGCTGCTCGTTCTCGAGAAGCCGGGTCGACGCAACCACGTCCTCGCGGTGACGCTGTGGGACAACCAAGATGGCGTCAATGGGAGCGAAGTCCTGGCGGACACGATCGCCGATCGAATCGCTGCAGCGACCGGTACGTCGGTGACTCGGAACATCTACAACGTCCTGGGCAGGATCGGGATCGCCGAGCGCAAGACAGACGACTCGGGATAGTGCACGGGGCCCGCGTCGGGCCGGAGACCCGACCCTTGTCGGACCATGTGCCAGGGCCTAGGGTCGCGCGCGTGAGGAATCGAACGCCCGCGGGCGTCGGTGCCGTCGTTGCCGGGATCATCCTGATGGGCTGCGGGTCGGGAAGCAGCGGTCCGGGCGCCAGTGCGACGTCGTCCCCGGCCTCCTCAGCCACCACCGCACCCTCAACGTCCACACCCTCAACGTCCACAACGTCCACACCTCCGTTGGCGAGCGCTCCGGATGCCACAGCCACCGCGGCGACGTGCCCAACCTTGGCCCAGGCCAACGCGGCGCTTGGTGCCTCGTACAGCGGTCCGATTACTCACGCAACGGCGGGTGGTGGGATCGTGTGTGAGTACACCGGTGCAGCCGGCAGCGCTGCCGTCGCGATCTTTGCGCACCAGAGCGCGACGGTCTTCGCCGGGCAGGTCGCCAACGCGCCGGGGGCGCCCGCGATGCCGAGGATCTCCGGCGTCGGTGACGGGGCATTCGGCTCGACGATCGCCGGCCGTTCCATCGTGAACGCGTACTCCAACAGCAGTCGGACACTGGTGGCGGCCCAGGCCCCGGGCGCCCTACCCCCGGTCGAAGCGCTTGCTCGGGTCGCCCTCGCCGACAACTGACTGTGAAGGTCACGGACCGGACCGCTCCTGCACTGCACATGACGAGGCCCGCTCAGAACCGATAGACGCGCTCCGCGTTCGTTGCAAAGAGTCCGGCTCTGGCGTCGGGGCTCAAGCCTGCCGTCACGGTGTTGAAGGTGGTGTAGAGCTCGTCGAACGTGCCGCACATCGAGTCGACAGGGAAGTTGCTGGCGAACATGCAGCGGTCGACGCCGAATGCGTCGATGGCATACTCGAGCCAGGGGCCAAGAGCCTCGGCGCCCATGGACCCGAAGGGCATGGCCAGCCCCGAGAGCTTGCACACGACGTTGTCGCCGAGGTCGGCCAGTGCGTCGATGCCCGCCCGCCAAAGCACGTGCTCCTCGTCGGAGTTCGATCGGGGCCATCCGGTGTGCTCGACGACAACGATCAGATCGCCGAAGCCGGCGAGCTGCGCGGCGGCCTCCCGTAACCCATCGGGATGGGTCATGAGCTCGAACACGAGGTTCCGCTCCTTGAGCGCATCGAGAACCTCCACCTCGGGGAGCGGGGCCCCGAGAGGGCCCATGGGACGGACGCCACGGAAACGTGACGCAGCCATCTGCCGGTCGATGAGCCCGATGGCCTCGGCCACCGTGTCGGTCGGCGGGAGACCGCCGATGATGGCATCGGGACCACCGCCGGCCTCGGCATTGCCGTCGAGCTCGATGGTTTCCGCGATCGAGTGCCCACCGGTGGCGGCGGCCACGTTGACGAACTTCTCGACATTCCACCGGGCCGTCTCGGCCCGATACGTGTCGACGTCGAAGCGGCGGTTCATCCTCGACCCGTCACCCGAACCGTGGTCCTGGGGACGCGACAGATACGGGTACCAGTCGGTGCGGGCGGGGTCCCACAGGTGCACGTGCGCGTCGACGACCCGAGTGGGCTCGGCCGCGATCATCGCTCCCCCGTGTGCGATAGGGCGTCGGTGGTGCCGACGATCCCCCTGATCGTGGCGTCGAGCCAAGGGGGAACGGCGGGGCCGCCATAGGTGATGCTGCCCAGTGGTCGAGGGTGACTGCGAAGGCCGAGCCAGCCACCGCCGATCACGAGCTCCGCACCGGCGAGTGCCGCTGCGTCGGGGTGGCCGAGCAGGTGCGCGGTGAGCTCACCGACGACACCGGCGACCTCCTCCTCCGTAGCCTCGACGCTGGCGGCAAAGGCCGCGACGCGCCCATCGGTCGCACCGGCCGCGGCGCGTGCCAACTGCGCCGAAGCCTGGCCCCGACTGCGACCTCCTGTGGTGACCGCGTCGGTCAGGGTCACGAGCCGCACCGGGCGGGCGGCGCTCGCGGCGTAGTCGGCGGTGGCCCTGGCCCACCCGGCATCGGCATGGATGTCCTCGACGATCCCTCGGTGCTCGGCGAGCACCCTCTCCCAATCCTCGGTCGAGGGGGCCGTCGGCGGACGACCGGGCAGCGCGACAACCACGGCGTCGATCGGCCCCGTTGCTCCCACCACGGACCTCAGCGCGTCGGCGGCGTTGCCGAAGCCGGGGGTTACGTCGACACGGTGGCACGTGATGGACCGGGCGTCGAGCGCGGCGGTGAGCGACGCGGCCACCAGAGGCCGGTCGGTGACGACGGCACACGATCGCACGGTCGCCGATGCGAGCTCGGCGGGGGCCGGCTCGTCGAAGATCGGCCCGAACCGGGGGTTGCTGGCTCCGTCGCTCACCTGGTTGCTCTCGGCCGGGGCGAACGCCCGAGCCATGACGGCCTCGAGCACGTGCGCCAGGGATGCCACCTCGTCGCTGCGCACCACTTCGAGGAGGCGGGGCTCGCTCACCACCGCGACCTCCGAGCCACCGGCGAAGAGCACCCGGCCGGTGCACCATCCGAATCCGTCGGCGACGAGGTGCGCACCGATCGGCCCGAGGTCTTCGGGGCCCAGCATCGAGCTCAGTGACACTCCCCCACCGCGCGAGGACCCGCGCTCGCGGCGGGCACGCTCGAGGGCGGCGGCGACCATTCGGGTGGCCGCGATGGGCGACATCGCGTTGACGGTCACGCCCGACGGCGCTTGGCGGCCCAGCTGCCACGTGAGGGCGGCGACGGCCCGCTTGGCGCAGCTATACGCGCCGGCATCGGCCGCCCGCCACCCCGCTCCGGAGGTGACGCCGAGCACGCGGCCGGTCCCGGCGGCGGCCATGAGCGGCAATGCCGCGTCGAGCACGTTGAGATAGCCCCCGAGGTGCACGCCGAGCACCGCGAGGAAGTCCTCTTCGGTGCCCTGGGCGAAGTGGGTCGGCCGGGTGATGCCGGCGACGTTCACGACAGCGTCGAGGCCGCCGTGCTCGTCGACGAGCTCGTGGAACAGGCCGCGGATCGCTTCGGCGTCGGTCACCGACACCGGCGAGGCCTGAGCCGAGCCTCCTGCCGCCACGATGCGACCGGCGGTGGTCTCCTCCGGCTCCGGGAGCCGCTCGGAGCCGTCGAGGGAAACGAGGGGGTCGACGGTGGCGACGAACCAGCCGCCCCGGCCGAGCTCCTCGGCGATCGCTGCTCCGATCCCGCCCCCGCCGCCCGTCACGACGGCGACCCGCCGACGTTCGCTCACGATGCTGTCGACCGGACCTCGAGCTCCAGGCCCTCGAATTTGCCCGACTCGAGCCATTGCTCGAGCCTCTCGCGGTAGGCGAACCAGTCGCCCATCCCCCGGCCGTAGTTGCCGTTGCGGGGGTTCATCGCCTCGGGATGACCCTCGTTGTTGATGCGTGACGGCGTGCAGGCCGACATCACCGCGCTGCCGTCGACGAAGGAGTCGACGATCTTCTGCGTCCACGCTTCCTCGGCCTCGGCACTCACGTCGAACACGTCCACGCCCCGCTGTTCGAGTAGCGCGACGGCGCCACCGATGAACTCGGCACCGAGCACCGCCAGCTGGGTGTAGTTCACGGTCACCACGGCCTGCTGGCCCGGAGCCGGCATGACGAACAGGTTCGGAAAGCCTCGGCTCATCATCCCGAACAAGGTGGATGCGCCATCCGCCCACTTCTCGGCCAGGGTGACGCCGTCCCGACCGACGATCTCGTGGCCGGCGCGACGGAACAGCGGCGTGAGCTCCGCCTCGAAACCGGTGCCGTAGATGATGCAGTCGACCTGATACTGCTTCCCGTCGACGACCGGGCCCAGCTCGGTGATCCGCTCGAACCCGCCGGGGCAGCTGATCACCGTGACGTTGGGGTTGTTGAGGGCCGGCAGGTACTCGTCGTGGAAGCACGGCCGCTTGCACAGGTAGCGGTAGTAGGGCTTCAGGATCTCCGCCGTGACCGGGTCGGCCACCTGCTCCTCGACCCGTCGCCGGTGCGCATCCATGATCCGGAAGTCGAGCTCTTCGGCGCTTCGCAGGTACTCGACCGTCGTCATGCCCTCCCGGCGCGGGGGGTGCTGGACGGCCGCGTAGTGGTGTGTCCACCCGTCGTCCACCTGGTCGACGTCGACCGGCCGACCGAGCATGATCGCCTGGAAGTTGTCCATCCGGGAACGCTGCCACCCCGGCTCGAGGTCGCGGGCGAAGTCGGGATCGGTGGGCCGGTTGCCCCGCTCGCCGATGGCCGACGGGGTGCGCTGGAACACGTAGAGATGCTTCGCCGACTCGGCCAGTGGTGGCACGCACTGGATGCCCGACGCCCCTGTCCCGATGAGGGCGACCACCTTGTCCGCCAGGCCGGTGAGGCGCTCGTGCGGCCCGCCGCCGGTGTAGTCGTAGTCCCACCGCCCCGTATGGAACGAGCGTCCGGCGAAGGACTCCATGCCCGGGATGGCGGGCAGCTTCAGGAGGTTGAGGATCCCGACGGCGAGCACGTACCAGCGGCAGCTGAGCTCGTCGCCGCGGTCGGTGCGGATCCGCCACCGCGCGCTGTCTTCGTGCCACTCGGCCCGGGTCACGCCGGTGTGGAACAGCGCGTCGTCGACGAGATCGAACCGCTGGGCGATCGCATCGAGGTGGCCCCGGATCTCCTCGCCGAACGCGTAGCGCCGTGTGGGGATGTAGTCGAGCTCCTCGAGCATCGGCATGTAGCTGTACGACTCGACATCGCACATCACACCCGGGTAGCGGTTCCAGTACCAGGTGCCGCCGATGCCGCCAGCCTGGTCGACGATGCGGATCCGCTCGATGCCGGCCTTGCGGAGGTGGGTGCCGGCCAGGACCCCGGCGATCCCCCCGCCCACGATGACGACGTCGACGTCGTCGACGACCGGGTCGCGCTCGAGAACCGGTGTGCTGGGGTCGTCGCGAAAATGGGCGAAGTGCTGGTCGGTCCTCAGGTCACGGATGTCGGCCCGGCCCGGGACGAGCCGCTTGTCGCGTTCGGCCAGGTACTTGGCGCGGACCGCCTCGGGGTCGTAGCCCACGCCACCGCTTGTTCCCGCTGTCGGTCCAGGTCTCTGCGATGAAAGTGCCGTTGGATCGAGCCCAGGCATGCTCCAACGCTAGTCGTTGTCTATGACACTGGTGTCAGCGAAGCCCGCCGTCCGAGGCTGACCCCGGTTCGGGGAGACTCCCCCACGTCTTCGATGTCGCACACGTCGCCGGCAGGAAGGCGGTCAGGCCGAGGTGGGGCCTCCGTCGGCGCGCGCCAGATCGACGAGGAGGTCGGCGACGAGGTCGGGGCGACTGAGAAACGGTGAATGCCCGGTGGGCCATTCGACAACATGGTCGGCGCGACGCGACAGGATCCGTTGCAGGTCCGGGTGGACGATGTTGTCGGAGCTGCACACTGCGTAGGTTGAGGGCCGCTGCCGCCAGGCGACCGCGCGTGGAGTCTGGGACAGGGTCTCCATCGGGTGCGGCCCAAGCCGATCAACAGCCCAATCCGTCACGTCGTCGGGACAATCGTTGTAGAAGAGCACGCGAGCACCGGCCGGGTCGATCGAGGTCGTCCCGTCATCGGCGACCGCGACGTAGCTGAGCACGTCGGGGCGCCCGGAGTGATCGAGGGAGGCCGTCTCCGACTCGGCGATGGCGGCACTCATCGCTGACTCACCATCGTCGAGGTTGAACGAAGCGATGTACACGAGGTGCGATACCCGGGGGTGTACTCCCGCTTCGGTAATGACGACGCCGCCATAGGAGTGTCCGACGAGGATGACGGGCTCATCGTATCCATCCAGTGCCGATCGGACCGTGGCCGCATCCCCGTGGAGGTCGGTGAGCGGACCGGGGTCTGCGCCGTGTCCAGGAAGATCGATCGTCGTTGCACGAACGTTGCGATCAGCCAGCAATGCCGTCACAGGCTCCCAGCACCACGCTCCGTGCCAGGCTCCGTGCACCAGAAGGATCGGCCTTGGGTCCACGAGGTCTCCTGCCGGGTCGTCGCCGTTCAACTCGAGGTCGATCCCTTCCTCGGCTTCTTTGCTTTGGACGAGTTCAGGGTCACCGCAGCACGCACGAGAGCTTTGAATGCCTTCTCGTTGATCTTCTCGCCCTCGTGGAAGTCGATGGCCCGCCTCGTGTTCCCCTCGAGACTGGAGTTGAAGAGGCCCGAAGGATCCTTCAGAGCCGCACCGTTGGCGAAGGTCAGCTTTACAACGCTTTTGTACGTCTCGCCGGTACAGATCATCCCGTCGTGGTACCACACCGGGACCCCTCGCCACTTCCACTCCTCGACGACTTCGGGATCGGCTTCCTTGACCAAAGCCCGGAGGCGACTGAGCATCGCGCCCCGCCAGTCGCCGAGCTCCTTGATCCTCGCGTCGATCAGCTGAGATGGAGACTTGGTTGCCTGCGACCCGCTGTTGTCCATGCCCGATTCTCTTCCTTCGTCCCGAGGCGTCGATACGCGGGTCATCCCGCCGTACCGATTGTACCTAGAGCCAAACGCCGGCTTCGAGTGAATCCGCTTCGCTCCACGGAGTGATCTCGCATGATCGACGTGAGCGCGCATCCCGCCCCGCTCAACCACGCGGCGAGACGGCACGCTGGGACAGACCGAGGAGGCTGGCCATGACGCCGACGGTGTGATCGAAGAGCACCTCGGTATCGCCCACCACGCCCTCGAAGCGTCCGAAGAGCTCGAAGCTGATCTGGCCGAACAACAGCGTCCAGACGACCAGAGCGCGAGCGGCGATAGGAAGAGGAACCCCAGGCATCGCGAACTCGGCTATCGGGCGCGTCTGGACAGCCATGCTCCTGGAAAGGGCGGGGATGTCATCGACGCTGAGCTCGCCGGCGCGATGCGCCTCGAGCACGATGCCCGTCAGAACGAGCGTCGCTCGACTGGCCGGGCCGACGGTGAGCTCAGGAGCTTGATACCCCGGAACGGGAGACCCGTATACAAGGGCGTACTCGTGAGGATGGTCGTGCGCCCACCTGCGGATGGCATGGCACACCGTTCGGAAGCGCCGGTACGTCGTGCCGCTCGTGGTAGCGGCAGTCTCAGCTACCTCGCCCAGGGCGTTGTAGGCCTCGACGATGAGGGCGGTGAGCAGATCGTCACGGGAGGGGAAATAGCGATACACCGCGGACGACGCCATGCCGAGCTCTCGGGCCACGGCCCGCAGAGACAGCGCCGCAGCCCCTTCGGCGGCCAGCTGACGCCGGGCCTCGGCCACGATGTCGGCGCTCACAGCGACTCGGACCCGTTGCCGGGCATTGGAGACGACGCGAGAGGTAGCCATGAGTCCAGTCTCGCACAGAGTCAGAGCAGTAGCAACTATTTGTGAGCAGTGCTCTTGACTTCTGAGGGAAGTCGTGTGAGCATCGATCTTATACAGAGAGCACCGCTCACATACCCTCTCGTCAGGAGCAGGCAATGGATCCGACCAGCATGGACGCCACCACCGACAGCCACCGAAATCTCCGCCGCCGTACCGAGGGACGCATCCTGGGTGGTGTCGCGACCGGTCTCGCCCGCTATCTGGATATGGACATGGCCATCGTCCGGGTGGGCATGGTCGCACTGTGCCTGTTCGCGGGGATGGCCATCCCCCTGTATCTCGCCGGGTGGCTGCTCATACCCGAGGAGGGTGCCGATTCCGCGCTCGCCGACGCGTTGTCGAAAAAGGTTCGAAATTGTCGACCGGCCGACGGGCAACCCGAGGGTGTAGCTTGCGCTCAGGCGGTCTCCCAGCCGGGGGACGCTATTGGCGACGCCCCAGAGCCCGGCGCGATCGAGGAATGGACGGCGTCGTGAAGCCTTCGAAGCCTGCGCGCGCAGGCCTGACCGAAAGGCTGGCCACAGCCTGTGCTCGGCGGCCCAAGCGCACTCTCGCTCTCTGGGGGATTGCCGTCGTCGTGGCGCTGGTACTCGCCAGCACCACGCTCCACGGCTTGACGACGAGCGAGCACGTCGTGGGCGCAACGCCGTCATCGCAGGCCGAAGCCCTCTACAACCAGGTGATCGGGGCTAGCGCCGCGGCGCGACGGCCGACCGACGTGATCGTGGTCAGCTCGAAAAGCACCACCGTCGACGATCCCGGCTTCAAGGCGCTCGTGACCCGGCTCCTGGATCAGGTGAAGACGAGCCCGGGCGTGACCAACGTGGGCACCGACCTGAGCCCTCGCAGCCCCCTGGTCTCCTCCACCGGGCACGCGGCACTCATCGAGTTACGGGCTGCGAGCGACGCCGACATCAAACCGGTGGTCCACGCCGTGCAGACGGCGAACGGCGCCGGTGGGTTCGCGGTGGCCGTGACCGGGACCCACACCGTCGGGAACGACTTCACGACACTGTCCACCAGTGACCTCCACCGGGGAGAGCTGGACTTCGGCCTGCCCATCGCCCTCGTGATCCTCATCCTCGTGTTCGGAGCCGTTGTGGCCGGGCTGATGCCGGTGGTGATCGCCCTCCTTTCGATCATCGTCGGTCTGGGCGTCGTCTCGATCGTCTCTCAGGAGTTCAGCCTGTCGATCTTCATCCTGAACATGATGATCGGGATGGGCTTGGCCCTCGGGATCGATTACTCGTTGTTCGTCATCTCCAGGTTCCGAGAGGAACGCGGCAACGGACTCGACAAAGAGGCGGCCATCCGCAGGACGGGCGCGACGGCCAGCCGGGCCGTGCTCTTCAGCGGAAGCACCTTCGTGGTCGCCCTCTGTGCCATGTTCCTGGTGCGCACCAACGTGCTCCGGAGCTTGGCCGCGGGCGCCATCATCGTGGGCGCCGTGTCCGTCGTCGCCGCCTTGACGCTTCTTCCGGCGATCCTCTCGTTGATGGGCGACCGGATCAACGCTTTACGCGTGCCGTTCCTGGGAAAGAACCTCGGGGGCGCCGACGCCGGCGAAGCGAAGATCTGGAGGGCAGTGATCGGGGGGGTCATGCGCCGGCCGGCGATGAGCCTTGTCCTGGCCGGAGGCGTGATGGTCCTGGCCGCTGCCCCGATCCTGGGCCTGCACATCGGTCAGAGCGGCGTGGCCACGTTGCCGAACACCGTGCCTTCCAAGCAGGGCTATCTCGCCCTGCAGGCCAACTTCCCCAAGCAGGACCCGAACCCTGTCGAGATCGTCGCGGTCGGGGGGACGACCGCCGTGCACGGTGACCTCTCGAACCTCGAGACGGTTCTTGCGGACAATCCCCGCTTCGGGCCGGGGACGATCCAAGCATCGCCCAACGGGAAGGTCCACGCGCTGACGGTTCCCATCCGAGGCGACGCCGTCTCCACCCCGGACGTAGCCGCCCTCAACGAGCTCCGTCACGAGGTGATCCCGTCGGCGTTTGCCGGATCGGGTGCCGCGGTCTACGTCGGAGGGAAGACGGCCGACACGGCCGACTATTTCCACGCCGTGAGCTCGCCCACCCCGTTCGTCTTGGTGTTCGTGCTGGGGATCAGCTTCATCCTGCTCCTGTTGGCATTCCGGTCACTCACCATCGCGGCGGTGTCGATCGGGCTCAACCTCCTGGCCGTCGGCGCTGCCTACGGCCTGCTGACCCTGGTGTTCCTCCACGGAGTAGGTGCGAACTTCTTCGGGTTCAAGCAGGTGAGCGCCATCGACGCCTGGGTGCCGTTGTTCTTGTTCTCGGTACTCTTCGCCCTGTCGATGGACTACCAGGTCCTGTTGATGAGCCGAATCAAGGAGCGCTACGACCAGTCCGGCTCCACCCGTGAGGCGGTGGCCGGCGGTGTCTCGTCCACCGCACGGATGATCACCGGTGCCGCACTGATCATCGTGATCGTCTTCTCCGGGTTCGCTCGAGGACAGCTGGTGCAGTTCCAGCAGATGGGCTTCGGAGTGGCCGTCGCGCTGATCCTCGACGCCACGCTGATCCGGTTGGTCATCCTGCCCAGCACGTTGAGCCTGCTGGGACAGCGCAGCTGGTATCTGCCCCGGTGGCTGGATTGGTTGCCCCACCTCGAGGTGGAGGCCCCCGATGCTGCTCCTACCGACGACGAGGAACCCCGCCCGGCCGAACCGGCATTGGTCTGAGCAGCAGTCGTCTGAGAACCGAGACGAACCGAAGATGCACACGAGCAACCCGATTCGCAGGGTAACCGTGGTGCGCACCGGTCAGGTGAAGATCCGCCCCGACCACTGGGCGTCGACGTGGCGACCGACCCCGTGTGGCTGCCGACCTCCCGGCTTCGCACGCTCCCAGACCGCATTGCAGGCGGTCAGAGCGACTCCCGAGGCCTGAGGGAGCGCCCAAAAGGGGGCCCTTTGTCCGGTACCGTATCCGCCATGACGCCGGAGGAGATCGCCGACCTCGTGCATCTACGTCGGGCGCGCGACCTCATGGACCGCGATTATGCGGAGCCCCTCGACGTCCCGGCTATGGCGCGTACCGCGTGCATGTCGCCCGCCCACTTCTCGCGCAAGTTCCGGGCGGCATATGGTGAGACCCCCTACTCCTATCTCATGACTCGCCGGATAGAGCGGGCCAAGGCGCTTCTGCGTCAGGGGAAGTCGGTCACCGACACCTGCATTGCCGTGGGCTGCACGTCGCTCGGCTCGTTCAGCTCGCGCTTCACGGAAATCGTCGGGATGTCGCCGTCGCAGTACGGCGGGCGCGATCATCGTCACCTCGAGGCTCTTCCGTCGTGCGTGAGCATGTTCGGGACTCGCCCGCGGCGAACCGCGGTCACCGTCTGAAGCTGTCCACCTGACCACCCGACCCGGCACCGAGCAGAATCGGAGAAGCAGTGGACGGGTCCGTGCTCCTACAGTCATGGCATGACAGTCACCATCTCAGCCATGTTCATCCCCGTCCAGGACCCCGACGCCGCGCTCGGCTTCTACCGCGACGCGCTCGGTCTTGAGGTTCGTACCGACGTCTCGTCCGAGGGCTTCCGCTGGGTCACCGTCGGCGCCCCGGCGCAGAACGTCGACATCGTGCTGTTCCAGCCGCACGGCGGTCGTTCCCAGGCCGAGGGTGACGCTCTGCAGTCACTCATGACGCAAGGGTCGCTCCAGGCCGCGATCTTCCGCTCCGACGACCTCGATGCCACCTTCGAGAAGGTCAGGGCATCGGGCGCCGAGGTACTCCAGGAGCCGGCGGCCCAGCCCTGGGGAGTACGCGACTGCGCATTCCGCGACCCCTCGGGCAACCTCGTCCGCATCGCCCAGGCCTGACTCATATCGACGCCGTGGACCGCCACGGACGTCTTCGATGAAAGGCCGTACAGCGCATGAAAACGATGACCTGCAAGCAAATGGGTGGACCGTGTGAGCTCCCGCTTCGTGGAGATACGGCTGACGAGGTGATAAAAGCGCAAGACGGCCACCTGAAAGAGATGGTCGCGAGCGGAGACGACACCCACCAGGACGCCCTGCAGAGCATGAAGGGCAGGTGGAAACATCCCATATCGGGAATGGGGTGGTACAGGAACATGAAGCGTGACTTCGCTGCGCTGCCTGAAGATTGATAGAAGGCCGCATACGATCGTGGCGGCTGCTATTGGTTGAGCCGTCGGGAGCGATCGGCTGCGTGTACGGTCCCCAGTCGGACGTCGACTCCGTGATGTCGACATTGATCGTGCCTCGGAACGCCTTGGCCATGGCAGCCTCCTGGTCTTCTCGACGCTGACGGCACCGCGGGAGGTCGAGAACTTGCACCGGCGACTGACCGGTGGACGGCGCCAGCCGACGGGGTCGCGGAACGAGGCAAGATGACCCCGTCCAGTGGTCAGACTCCCGAAGGTATTCCCCTGCAAGCCGGCGTGCGCTGCTCCACAATCACAGGATGCACGAAGGAGCGTGGTGACGATGAAGCACATCAATTTGGGGGCCCTCGAGGTCTCCCGCATCGGTCTCGGGACCATGGGCATGTCCACCGCCTACACCGGGGCCGGCTCGGACGACGCCGAGTCCATCCGGACCATCCACCGAGCGCTCGACCTCGGGGTGACTCTGATCGACACCGCCGAGGTCTACGGGCCGTACGTCAACGAGCAACTCGTGGGCCAAGCCATCGCCGGGCGGCGCGAGCAGGTGGTGCTCGCGACCAAGTTCGGGCTGATCTCCCATGCCGAGGGTGGCCGCCCCCCCGACAGCTCGCCCGCGAACATCCGCACTGCCCTGGAGGGGTCCCTGCAGCGACTCAGCGTGGACCACATCGACCTGTACTACCAACACCGGGTCGACCCGAAGGTGCCGATCGAGGACACCGTGGGTGCGCTCGCCGAGCTCGTCACCGAGGGCAAGGTCCGGTACATCGGCCTCTCGGAAGCGGGCCCCGACACCATTCGCCGAGCTCATGCCGTGCACCCGATCACTGCTCTGCAATCCGAGTACTCGTTGTGGACCCGGGACCCCGAGACGAGGGCGCTGCCCGTGCTCCGAGAGCTGGGCATCGGCTTCGTGGCCTACTCGCCCTTGGGCCGCGGCATGCTGACGGGAACGGTGCGCTCGATCGACGACCTGGCGGCCACCGACTTTCGCAGGACGAACCCGCGCTTCACCGGGGCAAACTTCGAGCACAATCTGAGCAGCGCGGACGAAGTTCGATCCATAGCCGACGAGGTCGGGTGCACCTCGGCGCAGGTCTCGTTGGCCTGGCTGCTCGCTCAGGGTCACGACATCGCCCCGATCCCGGGAACGAAACGGGTGTCGCGCATCGAGGAGAACGTCGGTGCCGACGACGTCGAACTGAGCTCTGAGCAACTCCAGCGCCTCGCCAAGCTCACCCCCGTGGCCGGCGACCACCACAACGAAGAGCAGATGCGTCTGATCGAACACTGAGGCCAGCCGGCAGAGCTCCATTGGGCGCTCCTGCGCGGCGCGCTATCTGCCGTTGCGCTCCCGGTGCGTGCACCCCGGCCAGCAGCAGGGTCGACGCTGGCCTTCCTCCAGTTCCTCCTGGGTCCGGCGTATGCGGCGCGCTCGAGTCTTGTCCTGCTTGGCGTCCTCGACCCAGCAGATGAACTCGTTGCGGGCCAGAGGTGTGATGTCCTCCCACGCATCGAGTGCCGTGCGGTTGCCGATGAGCGCAGTGCGAAGGTCGGCCGGGAGCTTGTGCACCACGCCGCCGGGCACTCGATGGCTGCTCACAGAGAAAGAGTAGCCGTCGACCACCGTTGGACTCGCCCGGGCCAACGAAACGTGCTCATGCAGGACTGCGACGCGCACGACGCTTGTTGGCCACGAAACGCATGAGCCGCCAATTCCTCCGGGTGGGTCTTGCCTCGGGGGACAGGGCTCGAGAATGGCTGTCCTTAGGTGCGTGGGTAGCCATGGAGCCTCCCGAGACCCGATATGCCGCAGTGGGCGAATCCGCCGTCGCCTATAAGGTCATGGGCGACGGTCCCCTCGATCTCCTTTGGTGTTATGGCCTGGGAGGCCACATCGACCTCTTCTGGTCGGAGGAATCGCGCGCCCGGCGCCTCACGCAGTTGGCCTCATTTACGAGGCTCATGGTCTTTGATCGCCGCGGTACGGGCGCCTCCGATCCGGTTGCTCTCAATGCCATGCCCACCTGGGAGGAGTTGACCGAGGACATGACGGCCGTCCTGGAGGCAGCCGGATCGACCAGGACGGCCATCATGGCCACGCTCGACACAGGTCCGATCGCCATCCTGTTTGCCGCCATGCACCCTGAGCGTGTGAGCGCCCTCGTTCTCCTCAACACCACGGCGCGATACCTGGAAGACGACGATTACCCGATTGGAGCTTCGCCCGAGGCTGTCGATGCCGTCGTTGACATCTTGGCGACGACGTGGGGAACTGAGGAATTCATGTGTCTCTCGATTCCAGGTCGCGCCGACGACGCTGAGTGGAATCGCTGGGGGGCGATGATGAACCGCGCCTCGGCAACACCTCGGACCGTCGCCGCCAAGTACGACTACTTTTTCCGAAACGTCGACGTCCGTCAGGCACTCCCGCTCGTGTACGCCCCGACCCTGATCCTCCATGTCAAGGACAACCCGCTCTTGTCGATCGAGTACGGCCGATACCTTGCCGAGCACATCAGTGGGGCGACCTTCATGGAATTACCGGGTGGCGACCTGGGTCCGCCTGATGACGAGACGAACGCACGCGTCATCGAATTCTTGACCGGCGATCGACCGGACATCGAGGTCGATCGGATCCTCACCACCGTCCTGATCACCGACATCGTCGGTTCCACCGCGCGCGCCGCATCGTTGGGCGACCAGCGCTGGCGCTCGCTCCTGGACACTCACGATCGAACCGTGCGAGAACAACTCCGCCGATTCCGTGGGAGGGAGATCAATACCACCGGTGACGGGTTCGTGGCCTCTTTCGACGGCCCCGCTCGCGCCATCCGGTGCGCTCAGGCCATCGGTGAGGCCACGAGCAAGCTGGGTGTCGATCTCCGGATGGGGCTGCACACGGGCGAATGTGAAGTTCGAGGCGATGATCTCGGAGGACTGGCCGTGCACGTCGCGGCACGAGTGGGTGCACTGGCGTCGCCGGGGGAGATCCTGGTGTCGGCCATGGGTCAAGGATCTCGTGGCGGGTTCGGGTATCGAATTCGACGACCGTGGCGAACACGAGCTCAAAGGCGTGCCGGGGTCCTGGAAGCTGTTCGGGGTTCAGTCTTGAGAGGGAGTCGCTCCGTGCCATTCGTCCGCGTCCCCACGCACTGGGCCAACCGCTCGATGACGACGGCCCGACAGTGATTCCGAGGGTGCGCCAAGGTGTCGAATCAGTGGGCGCTGAGGGACTCGAACCCCCGACCTGCTGGTTGTAAGGACGTTCAAGGTAGGAGCAGCGTGACGCAGTTCGTCGCAGCTCGTCGCATTATCCCAGGCCACAGTGGTTGTCAGGCTGGTGTCACCGACGCGAGTGCGACGTATGGCGACGTGCTGACACCGAATTGTTGGGACGCGAGTTGGGATGAGAATGCGTCGACGAGCCCTCCTGGAAGGTTGGCCTCGAAGACGGTGTCGTTCCGGCTTATGGGTCCGGAGTCGATGTCCATCGAACGCTGTCCGCCCGTCGTGCCGTGCCGGGTCGTGTCGGCCATTCCGACCAGTGCCAGGTGTTTGTAGGACAAGAAGGAGGACACATCTTCGAGTTGATTTTCGAAGAAAGCGCACGGCGGTATTGAAGGCGGTGAAGCCTCAGCGGGTGTGCCGACGGCGCTCCTCGGCGCGCCGTTCAGCCCGGTTGCGACTCCGCTCGAGCGGCGCCTCGTCACGCCAGCTCTCCCAACTCTCCCGTAGGGCGGCCAACTCGGACCTCATCCGTTCGATGTCGTGTGCGTCACCCGCCAACGCCCTCCACACCTCCCCGGCCACGACCGAACCCAGCATGTGGAGCACCTCGTGGCGGTCGTACCCCGCTGCCGTCAGCCTCTGGGCTGTCTGCCAGACCTCGGGCGGTTCGTCAGCCCACAGTTGGTTGGCGACAATCTCGTGCATGGCGATGTGGAGATTGGGACTCACGACCCTGCCACCGAGGTGAATCTCGTCAACGTCGTCTTCGCTGGCCTCTCGGAACTCGGGGTGCTCCGCCTCGATCAGCATTCGCCGTTCGTCCTCATCGGCCGGGTCGAGAAGACCCAGGTCGATGTCGTCCCACTCCCCTTGACCGGGTGGACAGGCAAAGGCCAGCCGTTGGGCGTCGGTCACGGCCAACGGTACCCCTGCGTCAGCCCCAGAACACCGAGGTCGGGTCGACCTTGAGCTCTGCGATGACAGCGTCGATGGACTGTGCGGGCTCGAGGTCATCGTAGTAAGTCCAGCGGCCATAGCGGTCGCCGAAGTACAGCGTCCAGCCGCCGCCCTCGTGGCGGAGCTGGGCGACGGGTGTGTTGGTCCACTGGCTCGGCAGGCCCTGCGCCACAAGGCGGCACTCATGGATCGAGAGCGAGTTCTCGGTGGTCGTGACTTCCAGGTACGCTTCGTCGGCCAGCTCATGTGGGATCTTGGCGCTGCAGAAAGTCAGCACCTTGTCGAGGGCGTCGTCGAGAAGCCGGGAACTCGCCACACCGGCGAGGCTACGCGACACCCCGGACGGGGTTCCACCGCATCGGCGGGCCAAGCATAGGCATGGCACTCGTCGGCGGCAGCCTCTACCACTTATCCATCCCGGCGAGCGTTTCCGGACGGGTTGAGCCTGGGCCGGCTATGGGGCAGGGGGGCAGGAACTGGCAGGGTCGCATGGTCAGAGGCTCTCGTGCGGCGCTCCGATAACGGGTGATCCCGGCCGGTGGCGGTTGGTCGGGCCGGCTCCGTAAGGCGCGCCGAACCGGCATATACGGCTTTTTGACGCTCGGTAGGTCGGATCCGAGCAGATTCTCGCTGATCCCTCCCGTCTGCCTGACACCCAGTTCGCCAGGAGCGATCGCGTCGGGCTGCCGCGTCGTTCGGGACCGGCACTGGCCGGGGCGCAGGACCCGACTCCCAGGAGCGACGACATTGTCGTCGAGCTTACTCTCGGATAACAGTGTTCGACCACCTTCGCCCAGTGGTCATTGTTCTCGAGACTCGCTGCGACCTTCGGTGCGTGGTCGCTGGCGAGCCAGCCAACCGAGGACATCCGTGTGGCCGTGGAAGTAGACCGGACTCTCGCCATGCGATGCCTGGACTGCCCGACCGGGAACAATCACTGCCACGCTGGATCGTTCGGCTCGACGCGAGATCTGAGACACAGGTGGGTCATGAGTTCCTCCGACTACACGGTCGTGGATCTGACCGCATGGCGCATCGGTGTCGATGCGAGCGTTGCAGCGCACTGGGAGTTGAGCACCGCAGGGCTGTGGAAGTCCTGACTGAGCGCTCGAATGCGATCTCAATGAATGCCCGTCGGTATCCCTAGGCGACGGATCTGGCGACACCAGCCGTTCGTGCTGGACCTGAGGAGCCTTCGTCGCAGGCATGGAAGGCATGTCGAGCCGGTGGATCCGTGCTCCAGGCGATCCCGGCGCGCGTGGATCCTCGGACCGACGATGAAGTGCCGCTCCCGACCGGGTGACAGGTTCATCGGCAAGACGGGTAGCGGTCGAAGGCAGCGCGGTACTCGGGGATCCCGATCACCGCCGAATGCAGTCGTCGCACGCCCCGGTGAGGGGTTCTCGGCGTAGAAGCCGACGGGCGCACCGCACGGTATCGACGAAGTGCGCCCCAAGAGGCGCAATGGAAGGACCACCAACAAGGAGGTTCTTCCATGCCCACAACGACGATCGTCAGCCCGACTGCGGTCCTGTTCGACGAGGCCCGCCTGGCAGTGGCTGGCTTCCTGGCCCGGTACTCGGGCCCCACGAGGACGAGCTACGCCACCGACCTGCGCCAGTTCTTCTCCTGGTGCGCTCAGATGGACCTCGAGGTCTTTGCCGTGAAGCGTGGGCATGTCGAGCTGTGGGCGAGAGCCATGGAGGATCGAGGACTGGCCCGGGCCACCATCGGGCGGCGACTGTCCACGGTGGCCGGCTTCTACCGCATCGCGGTGCTGGACGGGCTGCTCGCGCACTCCCCGGCGGAGTACGTCCGGCGTCCGAAGATCGACACCGAGTCCGCCACGTTGGGTCTCGATCGCATGGAGCTCAGTGCCTTCGTGGCCCAGGGGGCGGCGGGGAGCCCGGTCGACCACGCCCTTGCCTGTCTGCTCGGTCTGCTAGGCCTGCGGGTATCTGAGGCCTGCTCCATCGATGTGGAGGACCTTTCGCTCGAGCGGGGGCACCGGACCGTCACGGTCCTGGGCAAGGGGTCCAAGCTGGCCATCATCCCCCTTCCTCCCCGAGTCGCCCGTGCCGTCGACATGGCGGGCGGGGAACGCAAGGCAGGGCCACTTCTTCTCACCCGGGCCGGCAACCGCCTCAACCGCCACGCCGCCACCCGGATCGTGCGGCGGCTGGCGAAACAAGCGGGGGTGACCAAACACATCTCCCCGCACTCACTGCGCCACAGCTTCATAACCGCCGCCCTCGATGCTGGGGTGCCGCTCCGGGACGTGCAGATCGCCGCCCGCCACGCCGATCCCAGGACCACCACCCGCTACGACCGGGCTCGGAACAATCTAGACCGACATGCCAGCTACATCGTCACCGCCTTCGTGGCTGGCGGCGCCTGACCGGAGCGATACCGGATGCGGCACCGGAGCCGAGGAATAGCCAGCGGCTCCGGGGCCAACCCCGGTCTTGGCTAGTCGGGATCCCCGAGTATGCGTGCCGACGGCGAGAGTCAGGCCTTGAGTCGCCCAGCCCTTCGATCTGCCCGGGCCACAAGCCATGTGACCAAGAGTCCAACAGGGACAATGAACGTCAACCCCGCACTAATCCCTACGGACTTCCAATCCACCGGTGGCGCGGTGAGCAACCACGTCAGGAGCAATCCAGCAAGTAGCCAAACAACTGCCAAGGTGGTCAGGGTCAGGGCGGCGAGGGTGGCAAATACTCGTCTACCGGCGGGAGGTCGCTCCGTCTGCGACATAGCAACAGCGTACGTCCTGACCACCGCTGTTGGCTATCCGGCCACTGCGAACCTGTGCTCGGGAACCCCCACTATGGGCTAGCGCACTCTTGCTAGCGGGGTCTTAATAAGGGCGATCAGCATGTCCCTCCTCGACCCCAGAAACTCGCCGTAAAGCTCGCCGCGACCATTCGTTATCTCAAGGGTCAGCCCACCGCCCAGGAAGTTCGCCTTGAATGGGATTCGGCTCACGTCGGCTGTCTCGACATCGCTCCAAGCAAGATGGAATCTGCCGGATATTTCGCAGCGTGGAGTCATCCAGCTCCCTGCGATCCAGTAGACGCCGTCCTCTCGGATATAAAGGCGACCACCACTCAGACCCTGCCTCCCCAGAGCAGACCTAGTTGTCCGAACGATGCCTGGGAACAACTCAGAGTTCCCGAAACCGTCTTCTGAAAAGCCGATCTGTCCGGTCCAGTATGCGTCACTCTCATGTGCCCTACGGCGACCAACGACAAATATGACGGCAAACACAACCGGAATAATCACAACAATGCCCACGATGAATGCGACTCCATCCCTGGGATCTCGGACAACGACATAAGCCAAGAGTCCGATGATGACAAGCCACCTAATCGCAGACCGCCGAGTAAACCGGGGCTGGAGGAGTCACAGCATTCTTGGTAATGCGAGCGGGAGCGTGGTCCACTTGAACATTCTCGCTGGTGCGCTAGCTGCGTGCACGCGCCGCTGTGAGTGGACCCGACCACCGACAGAGAATGCTGGCGACAGAACCTCCGACAATGCCAAGATAAGGGCCATAGCAGTGCGCGGTATCACCCGAACGAGGGCACCCGGATCCGGCGCTGGTGGCGTACGGGATCCCCGAGTACCGGATACCCCTCCGGATCGCCGGGCTAAGCCAGAACCTCGACCGGTACCGGCCTTGAGTTCAACCAGTCGACGCAACAGCCTCGGCGAACGCCTCAGATGGTGACATACCACCGAGTGTCCGTCGAGGGCGTTCGTTGAGCTCGCGAGCGACGGCATTGAGTTGGGCCTGGGAATAGCCCGAGAGTTCAGTGCCCTTGGGGAAGTACTGGCGCAACAGACCATTGGTGTTCTCGTTGGATCCCCGTTGCCAGGGACTCTTCGGATCGCAGAAGTAGATCTGGACACCGGTGTCGACGGTGAAGCGTGCGTGCTCGTTCATCTCGCGTCCCTGGTCCCAGGTGATGGAGCGTCGGAGTTCGGTCGGGAGCTTGGTGATGGTCTTGGCGAGTGCCTTGCGCACGGCCTCACCGCCGTTGCCGTCGGGGAGACGCATGAGCATGACGTAGCGGGTGGAGCGCTCGACCAGGGTGCCAATGGCGCGCCGACCGGTGCCCACGATGAGGTCCCCTTCCCAGTGACCGGGCACGGCCCGGTCCTCGATCTCGGCCGGACGCTCGGAGATCATCACCATGTCGCGGATCTTGCCCTGGCCCGTCGCTTGGCGCTTTCCCTGGGGTCGGCGCGTGGCCCGGCCCTGACGCAGACAGCGAAAGAGCTCCTGGCGCAGGGCTCCTCGGCCTTGCACGAACAGCGACATGTAGATGGTCTCGTGAGACACCCGCATCTCCGGGTCGTGGGGGAATGCCTCGGGTAACCAGTCGGCGATCTGCTGGGGCGACCAGCGTTTCTCCAGTTTGCCCTCCACCGCCCGGCGGAGTCTCGGACAACGAGCCAGCTTGGTCGGCCTCGGTCGTCTCGCTCGACGGCGGGCCGACGCCTCCGCATCGCAGGCCCGGTATCGATACCGACCTCCATTAGCAGCCACTTCTCGAGAGATGGTCGAGGGCGACCGGCCCAGTCCGGCCGCCACCTGGCGCATCGACAGCCCGGTGGCGAGCCCACGGGAGATCTCCTCCCGATCGGCCAATGACATCCGAGCTTCGGACCACACCGTCGGCGCCAGTGGGCGGAGACCGCCGGTTTTGTGGATCAGATCCCGAACCGCAGCCATAGAACGCCCGATGGAACGGGCGATCGACCGCATCGACTCGCCCGCCTCATACCGATCCCACACCTCGGACTGCTCGGCGGCAGAGAACCGCACGTACATCACACACCTCCAGGTCGGCGTCAGTTTCCACTGTTCGCCTCACTGGTGCGTTGATGGCTTGAGACCGCCGCACATATCAACCCCGTGCTGCGCCTCGGCGACATGTGGGGAACCGACCGCGACACCGTAATCGTGGCCAAGCACAGCGACATCGAATTCGTGCTGCGCAACCCCGAACTGTTCTCGTCGGACTTCCTTCCGCCCGAGGTCACGCGGTTCCCGCTCATCCCCGAGAACATCGATCCGCCTCATCACCTCAAGTACCGGCGCCTCCTCGACCCCCTCTTTGGGCCGAAGAGGATGAAGCAGCTCGAGCCCGAGATCACCCGTCGCGCCAACAAGCTGATCGACCGGTTCATCGACAAGGGTGCGTGCGACTACGCCCAGGAGTACGCCGTGCCCCTACCCTGCGGCGTCTTCCTCGACCTCATGGGGCTGCCGCCCGACGAGCTCGAGTTCTTCCTCCAGTTGAAGGACGACATGTTGCAGGCGCAGATGGTGGCCGACGATGACCTGATGGCGACCAAGGATCGAGCGAGCGAGCGCTTCTTGCGGCTCATCGCCGACCGCCGGCAAGATCCGCGCAATGACCTGCTGACCCACCTCGTGAGCGCGACTATCGAGGGCAAACCGCTCACCGAAGAGGAACTGCTCGGTATCTGCCATCTCATGATCGTGGCGGGATTGGATACGGTCACCGACAGCCTTACCTGTTTCTTTGCCGTGCTCGGCCGTGAGGATACCCACCGCCGGCGACTCGTCGATGACCCAGAGGTCATCCCCAGCGCCGTCGAGGAGTTCCTCCGCTTCGAGTCCCCGGTCCCCTTCGTCCCCAGGATCGCCAAGGGCGAGGTCGAGCTAAGCGGGTGTCCGATCAAGGATGGCGATCAGGTTCTTCTTCTCCTGGGCTCCGCCAACACCGACGAGAAGGTCCACGACCGACCCGAGCTGATCGACGTGGACCGCTACCCGAACCGTCACCTCGGGTTCGGCGGTGGCATCCACCGGTGCCTGGGGTCTCATCTCGCCCGCATCGAGCTTCGCGTGAGCCTGCGGGAATGGCATCGGCGTATCCCCGAATACCACGTTCCCACCGACGTCGAACTCGAGTTCACACCGTTGCTTCGTCGGGTCGAGCACCTCCCCCTCGTGTTCGACCGAGTCGTTGCTTGAGCGGCGTCGTCCTGCTCACCGGCGCATCCGGGGGGCTTGGTAAGGCGTCGGTTACTGAACTGTGTCGCCGAGGCTGGAACGTCATCGCTGCCACTCGCTCCCAGGCCGAGTTTGACGCTCTCGAACGGAGTGCGGGCAGGTCCGTGCAACTGGAACCCGTCATCCTCGACCTACTTGACGAGGACTCCATTCAGGCTGCGGCTCGTCATCTCGCTGATGCCCCGCTCGACGCGATCGTTCACAATGCCGGGCTGGGTGCGTTCGGGACCTTCGAGGACACGCCGTCGGCCGAGTGGCGGGCGATCTTCCAGGTCAACGTGCTCGGACCTATGGCCCTGACCGCCTCTCTGCTGCCCGCCATGCGTGCTCGAGGGTCTGGGCGCATCGTGGGGGTGGCCAGCTACACAGCACGACTGGGCATCCCGTTCGCATCCGTGTACGGCGCGTCAAAGGCGGGCCTGGAGCGGTGGCTCGAGACGCTTGCGGTTGAACTCGGCTCCTTCGGGATCTCGGCCCACATCCTCGAAGTCGGCATGTTCGCCACCCCGATGGTCACACGAAGCCCACCAACGACCCAAACACGCCGTATCGCCGTGCCTATGACCGTCTCGAACCTCATCGCGAGCGGATCATCGCCAGAGGAGCCAAGCCGCCTGAACAGTTCGCAAAGGTGCTCGCCGACACGCTGGAGGCGAAGCGCCCCCCGCTGCTTCGACCGGTCGGTGCCGACGCTCGCGCCCTCTACCTGGCACAGCGCTTCCTCCCCAGCGGGCTGATGCCGGCAGTCTTCCGCTTGGCCTTCCGCTGACCCGGCCCTCCGATCGCAAATGCCGGGTCCAGGGCGTCCTGACGGGACCAGGTGCACGAGGCCGGATCGCACGGGATCACCCGCTCCCGGTCACCCCATCCGCTGGCCGCGACCGCCCGAACATGCCGGCTTCAGCTCGTCGTGCCTCTCGCCAAAACCGCCCGATAACGCTCGGGCGGGCCGTCAGAGGCCGAAGCCGTAGTCAGTGTCGATGTCCCGGTCGTAGTCATGGTCGCGCGACCAGGAGTGCTCGTGCTCGACGACGTGGGTTCGCTCGGGCTTCGGATTCAGCTCATGCTCCACGACCTGACGCTCGTGGTGGGCCCCCCACTCGTTCTCCGAGACCTCGGAGTCGATCGCCTCGAGTCGGTGGGGCACCTCGGGGTGGTTCTGGAACCACCGGCTTCGTTCTCCGTCCTTGTGGGACAGGGAAGAGACCTTGTGCTCGGCCTCCTCGAGGGTCTCGATCAGCCGGCGTTCCTCAGGGGCGAACAGTCGTGTCACCTTCTCCTGTGATGTCTGTACCCAGAGGTTGTGGCGCTCGCTGGCGCGCCGGGCGTCGCGCCGTATCGCCCTCGAGTAGTCCTTGTTCTGCGCGTCGCGTTCGTTTCTGAACTGGTGATAACGAGCCATCGCCAGCTCCCCTGCGGCCCTGCCCAACTCCCCCTCCGAGTGCAACCCTTGTTGGCGCCGGAGCCGGTCGAGCTCACCGGCGGCGTGGTCGCGCTCGGAGATGGCCTCGCGCAGCGATGGGCCCACATCGCAGGGCACGGCGGCGGCCAGGGCCTGGTACTCGGCCATCAGGGCCTCGCGTCGCAACGACGAGTGATCGCGTTGGGTCAACTCCGGAGTGCCGGTGTCGATGGCCCAGCGCCAGCGGCGCTCGGTGGCCCATCTGCGCTCGAGGTCTTCTTTGGCTTGGGCCAGGTCGTCGGCCGCCAGGTAGAGGTGGGTGTGTTCTCTGGCCCGACTCATGGCCACGTAGGCCAGCTCACGGCCCCCGCCGTCCTCGTAGACGTGGGCGAGGTCGCAGGTCGCCCCCTGGCTGCGGTGCACCGTGGTGGCGTAGCCATGGGCGAGGCGGCCAACGCCGGCCTCGTCACGCTCGAAGGCCTGGCGCCGACCGTCCTCCATTTGGGCGTTCAGGCGCCGGCGCGGGAGGTCGACGGCCAGCACCACGCCGCGCTCGGAAGTGACGACCTCGCCACGCGCCCCGGGGGCCAGCGTCACGATCCGATCGCCGGCTGCGTAGCGAGCGCCGCCGGGGGCCTCGAGCTCGGGGCCGATCACCCGTCCCTGGGCGACCATGAGCTCCCGGGCCAGGCGGTTCAGCTCGGCCACGTTGGCCCGGCGCCAGGCGAACATGGCCGCATCCTTCCCCACGGCCACGTCGCGGGCCCAGCGTTCCGTCAGCTCGGCCAGCGCACCCGAGCGCGACGGCTCGATGACCACCCGGCCCGACGACAGGTAGAACTCCACCGCCTTCTCGACGTCTCCGGCCCGAAGCTCGATGAGCGCCCTGCGCTCGCGCTCATCGAGCTGACGAACGTTCTGATGCAGCGAATGCACCGCCCCGCCGTGCCGTTCGACCAACGCCCTCATGGCCCCGCCCGGTCCGATGGCCCCGAGCTGGCGGTCGTCTCCCACCAGGACCACCTTGGCCCCGGCGAGGCGGGCCCGGTCCAGGAGGAAGGCCATGTCGCGATCGCTCGCCATCCCGGCCTCATCGAGCACCAGCACGTGGCGATCAGATAACGCCAGGCGCCCGTCGTCCAGGCGCCGGCGAAACGAGGCGATGGTCCGGGACCCGTCCATCCCGGCCTCGCGGGCCAAGGTGCGCGCCGCCTGGCCCGAGGTCGAGGTGCCCAGGACCTCGAACCCGCCGGACTCGAAGGCCCGACGGACCACGGCCATGACCGTGGTCTTCCCGGACCCAGCCACCCCCTCGACGAGTTCGACCTGGCGCCCCGAGGTGGTGATGGAGCGCACCGCCGCCAGTTGGCCCTCGGTCAACGGCGCCCCGACGGTCCCGTTGGTGGAGTCGATGGCCGCCTCGGCGATGGCGGGGTGCAACTTGGGCGCGTCGGTGCGCTGCGCCCCACGGGCCACTGCCTCGGCGATGGCGGTCTCGGTGGCCAGGACCGAGGCGGTGGCATAGGCCCGCTCGGTGGCCCGGGGTACACCAACGAGGGCGATGGCATCAGGGTCACGCAGGACCCGGTCGGCCACCTTGGCCAGTTCGCCGGGGTCCCGGCCGAACAGGGCCGGGCCGACGGCCACGATCACGTCGCGGCGGGCGAATACCTTGCGCTGAGAGAGCGCCCCCTCTGGCCCGAGCACGGAGGCGGCCAACGCGGAGAGCTGCTTGTTGGTGAGCGTGGGACCAGGTGCCTGGTGTCGTCGGTAGTCGAGCCCGGCCCGTTCGACGGCGTCGACCAGCGTGCCCGGGGCGAAGCCGGCCGCCTCGAGCTCGGCCCGCCACATGGGGACCAGGGCGCGGGTGTCCTCGTGGCGCTTGCGCTTCCTGGTGTCCCGGGCGGCCACAGAGCGGGCCTGGTAGGTGGTGAACCCTCGCTCCGCGACCGCCGCGGTGATCTCGGCCGCGCGCTTGGAGTGCACGGCGAGCGCCTCGGTGGGAATGCCGGCGATCCTCCAGTGCCCGAGGCGTCCCGTCGGTCCTCCGTCGGCCTCGATGCCATAGCCCAGGCCCACGGCGACGTTCGCCGCGGCAAGTCTCCCCACCACGGTGGCGGCGTGGAGGTGCTCGCGCCACAAGGTGGTGTCGGGCGCCTTGGTGCCGCCCTTGGCGTCGCGCATCTCGATCACGTTGGCGAGGAGCACGTGGTCGTGGGGGCCCGGATCGCCGGCCCGGGTCGTGGCATGGCGGGTATGCGCGTAGACGAGGCCGGCGGTGGGAGTGGGGACCGCGGCGACCCCCCGGCGTCCGCCGCGCTCAACGGTGAGGGCGTCGAGGTAGGCCAAGGTGGCGTCGCGCTCGGCGTCCATGATGGCGTGCATGTCCTCGGCCCGGCCCAGCACCCCGAGCTCGGCCACCGACTTGTGCGCGGCGATCACGAGCTCCATGCCCGGCCGCTTGGCCGACACGAGGCGCCGGCCGCTTTCGGGGTCCCTCGCCCCGCCGGGCCCGAAGACGGCGTCGTAGGAGGGGTTGTCGACCGGTCCCGACAGACCGAGAGAGACTGCGCCGCTTCCGCCCCAGACGAGTGGGGTCTCACCCCGCGAGGCGTAGTACTCGAGGGCAGCGCCGGGGAAGTCGTCGCCGCGGCTGATGATCGTCTCGCGGTGGTAGGCGACAGACTCTGCCCCCATCATCCGCATCCACGCCACCGAACCGCTCCCTTTTCCGCAAGGGACACCCCTTGCAATCGTGTTCAAGGTATTGGGTGGATGTGACGCCGCCGCCGCCGCCGGGAAGGCCGAGGCGTTTGCGATTGACGATCGGTGTGATGGTGGTGGCCGATGCGTGGGAACGCGGGATTGACGGCAGCGGACCACGTGCGGGAGAAGCTCACCGAAAGCCGCTGAGTTGCTCCCATGGTGGTTCTCGCGAGTGGACCACGTCGAGCACCGAGCTCGAGAAGGTGGTTCCCAGTCTGGCTGCGAGATCTTTTTGGGGCGCAAACGAGCCCGGTGCGAAGCAGCGCTGGCGACTCTCTCGCAGAAACGCCCTCACCCTGGGAGGGTGACGCCGTGACGCCGACCAGAGCCGGGTGGGCGAACGCGGCGGCAGGATCGAACCCAGAGCGACGAACGAACCGCCGTCGGGACGCCGAGCCGATGTCTTGGCGCTCGGGAGCCTCTGACCAGGGAGGGTGACATCGCAGAACCCCAGGGTGACGTGCGAGGCAACCGGTACTACGAGCGGTCCCGGACCGCTGCCCACGGCGCGTGGCGAGAGGTTGGCACCGGAGCGTGCCCTAGGCCGTAGGCTTGAGTCCGTGAGCCAGGCCCACGACGACCACGAGACAACCGCTGCTCTGTCACCGACACTCGACGAGTTGGCGCGGCTGCAACACGCCGAGCCGGTTGGCCCTGACGACCTCGTCGACGACGACATCTGGGAGTCCGACGAAGAGCTCGACGCCTTCCTCGCTGACCTCAGGGTCGCTCGCAATTCCTCCTTGGCCTGATCCGACATGACCGACGTCGTCATCGACACTGACGTCGCGTCCTTGTTGCAGAAGGATCGGGCACCCCTCTGGGTACACCGAGCCATCGGGGGCGCTCGGGTTTGGCTGACATTCGTCACAATCGGCGAACTCGCCAAGTGGGTGGTGGTGCGCCGCTGGGGTGACACCCGGCGAGGGGCCCTCGACCTTTGGATCGCCAGACGCCCTGTCATCCCCTATGACCCAGGCATCGCCAGGCGATGGGGCGAGCTGGCTGGAACGGCTCAGCTGCGCGGACGGCCCCGCCCGCAGAATGACACGTGGATCGCGGCCTGCTGCATTCGGCACAACGTCCCATTGGTCACTTTGAACACAGCCGACTTCGACGACTTCGTCGTCAACGATGGTCTCGTCATGCTCACCGCTCACGAATAGATCCACCCAGGGTGACGATGGGCACGTCTGCAGCCTGATGGTCCGACCCGACGACGAACGTCACCCTCTATTCGCATCTTCCCTGATCAGAGGAATCTTCACCATCGAGGTCACGAGGGTGACGTCCCGGGTGACGCCCGCCCGGACAATGAAGCCCATCTTCGAAAGGAAGCGTCGATGGGAAGCGCCGGACCGAGAACTCCCCTGCTCGCCAAATCCCTGTTGAGCGTTGAAGAAGCGGCGGAACTCCTCGGTGTCGATAGGGCGACGTGCTACCGAGCGATTCGTAGCGAGAAGTTCCCGCTGCCTGTCGTTCACCTGGGCGGGAGAATTCGAATCCCTCGTCGCGCCGTCGAACGACTGATGGACGGCATCGTCCACGCCCAGAATTTCAAGCTCGGTTCAGCCTGCCGCGGCCTTGGACCGTTGTCCGGCGTGCGGCACACCCTCGCCGGCGCTCCCTCCGCCGCCTTCGAGCAGGCGCCCGATGTGCTCGGCCGCGCGGAGGTCCTCCGCCGCGACCACGCCGGTGTAGTGCCGGGCCATGTGCACGGTCGACCAACCGAGCCGGGCCTGTTTCTGACGTTCGGGTATCACCGAGTCGAGCACCGTGGCCTGGAAATGACGCAACGAGTGCAAATGCATGTCCGACGCGACCCCCGCCCGCTTCCGGACCTTGGTGAACATATGGGTCATCGTGTCTGGATGTGGTGGTTCGGCGGCACCGGGCTCGTAGGAGAACACGAAGCCGTTCTTGGCAATCCGCACGCCGCACATCTGCGCGAGCCCCTCCTGGCTGATCCGCAACGTCTGTAACGTCGCCAAGGTGCCGGCATCGAGTGCCAGTGTGCGAATGCTCGCCCTCGTCTTCGGAGACTTGACCTCAGCGCCCCCGGCCGCAGCGACGACGGACTCGTCCACGACCACCGAGCCCCCCTCCCAGTCGATGTCCATCCATCTGAGCGCACACGCTTCGCCCCGGCGCATCCCTGTGGCCGCCACGAGCCGGACGAACGTCCCGAAGCGCTCGTCGAACGTCGCGGCGGCGGCCAGGACTGCTTGGACCTCCGTGAGCTCGGGCAAGCGCACCGAGTCCCCCCGTTGGGTGATCGACCAGACCGGAAGCTCGGTGTCCACGATCGGGTTGGGCAAGGTGTTGGCGCTCCACTTCCTGGCCAATCGGCAGGCGCGGTTCAGAAGTGCCCTGATATGACGGACGGTCGTGCAACCCACTCCGCCGTCCTTCAGCCGACGGAAGTATCGCTCGACCTCGTAAGGATTGAGCGAGGCAATAGTGCGACGCCCGATGGATTTGCGGATGTGCCGGTCCCACAACTCGCGATAGTGCCGTACGGTCGTCGGGCTCAGGTCCTGCCAACCGTTGTCACTCCACGCTTCAAGCGCCTCGTTGATCGTCGTGCTCTCACCCCACCGCACTGCGATCACCTGGGTCGGGCCGAGCGTTCCTTCGTATTTCGCCGCCAAGCGCGTGAGCTCCTTCTCTGCCGCTCGTTTCCCACCCCGAAAGGTCACGCTCTTGTGTTTGATCCGGTCGTGCTCGTCGCGACCGAGAAAAACGCGTAGCTCCCACACGTTTCTCTCCCCGCTCTTCGCCCGCATGCTGCCCCCCACCACCCACCCCTTCGGCCTTGTTGGGATTTGTTGGGTTTCGTGTTGGGATTTAGGTTAGCCCAGACGAACGCTCCCCACCGCAAGCCGCTGACCTGGGTTTTTATGGTGGGCGCTGAGGGACTCGAACCCCCGACCTGCTGGTTGTAAGCCAGCTGCTCTAACCAGCTGAGCTAAGCGCCCGGTCACAACGCAGTTTAGCTGTACCTCTCCTGCACGCCCCTGCCTTGGACGCCACCGCGACGCGTCGACGACCAGGAGAACGTGGCTGCGCGCATCTGACGAGATTGCACGCAGCCGAAGCGTCGCGGGCCGAGCGACCATGACGACGGGCTCGCGCCGTCCGGGAACGGTTCCTTTGCTTGTCCTCGAGCACCCTTCGGAAGGTTCTTTCGGCCATCTCCGCCGACGACGTCACCGTGCGGGGCTGCACCCGTGCGCAGTTGATGCCATGATGACCAGCTTGAACCCGGCGTGATGAGGGGGAATCGATGTTTTCCGAGATCGTCGTAGGGACCGATGGATCCGAGACCGCGGGTGCGGCGGTGGCCTTGGCCATCGACCTGGCCCAGCGCTGCGACGCAACACTGCACCTGGTCTCGGCCTACAAAGACCCCACCACCTCTGTGGCGGTGGCGCACACCGGAGCCGTGGCGGTACCCGACACGAGCCTCGTGGCCCTCGAGGTGCAGAGCTCGTGTGAAGCGTTGTTGACCGAGGTCGCCAAGCGAGCGGGATCGGTTTCGGTGGAGGTTCACGCCGTCCCCGGCGCCCCCGCCGACGTGCTGATCAGCGTGGCCGAGGCGGTGGGCGCCGATCTGATCGTGGTCGGCTCCAAAGGCATGAAGGGAGCCCGGCGGCTGATCGGCTCGGTTCCCAACAGCGTGGCGCACCGTGCGCCGTGCAACGTCATCATCGCCAAGACCACCTGAATCTTCAGCGGGGCGCGGCGCCGCCGGTTGAACGCTCGCCGAAATCCCACCGCGTAGGAGAGCCGGTGAAGTCGGACTCGTCGAGGCTGAACACACGCCGCGGCTCGAGCCGGAAGCACGCATTCTCTGTGAAGAAGTCCACCGAGATATCGGTCTGGTACTTCGAGTTCACCCAGCCGGTGAACCTCTCGATGACCTGACCATCGGCGATGGGCTCGACCACTCCTTCCACCACCACAGGCTGCAGCGGGTTATCGGTCGTGATCACGGCGCGCCGATCGGCTGCGATGTTGCGCGCCTTGCGCGACTGCGGGCTCGAGCTGAACCAGGCCGCGTCGCGTTCCCACACCGCCCACACCGGCATGACGTGCGGCGACCCTCCGGGGTGCACCGTCGCCAGCCAGTAGTCGTGGGAGCTCACCAGACGCTCCTGCGCCCAGGCCCAGGGCAGCAGACCCCGTCCTTCGGACGGCCCGACGACGCCGTAGCCGGGCATGTGGGGCCGGCTCGCCCGAGGCTCTGTCATCACGGGTTCCCTTCTCTGTCGGTCTCGTGCTGCACGATGCCATCTGGGCGGCGCCAACGCTCCTCGACCGCGCCCACGCGTCGCGAATCGTGACGACGTGGTGCGGCACGGTCGGCGAGGTGGATCCACGCGAGACTCGCGGACGTGGGGGTCGACTTCGGCAGGACGGCACAGGACTACGCCGCGCACCGCGCCGGATTTCCCAAGGAGCTCTTCGACCGCCTGGCTGCCATGGGCATCGGCCGCTCCGGCCAGCGCCTCCTCGACTTGGGAACCGGCACCGGCACGCTGGCTCGTGGCTTCGCCGGGCGGGGGGCCTCGGTGGTCGGGGTGGACCCGTCCGAACCACTGCTCACCGAAGCCAGGCGACTCTCGACGGGCGAGGGGGTCCGGGTCGACTACCGCGTCGGTCGGGCCGAGGACATCGATGCCCCCGATGGTGCCTTCGACGTCGTGAGCGCCGGCCAGTGTTGGCACTGGTTCGACCGCCCGGTGGCAGCGGCTGAGTGCAGACGGGTACTTCGACCAGCCGGGGCGCTGGCCATCTGCTACTTCGACTGGCTCCCGCTGCCGGGCAACGTCGTCGCCGCCACCGAGAGCCTCATCCTCGAGCACAACCCCGAATGGCCACTGGCGGGGGGACTCGGCATGTACCCACTGTGGACGCTCGACGTGGCGGAGGCCG
This sequence comes from uncultured Acidimicrobiales bacterium, assembly GCA_963764205.1. Lineage (GTDB taxonomy): Bacteria > Actinomycetota > Acidimicrobiia > Acidimicrobiales > UBA8190 > Chersky-840. The sequence continues at coordinate 1,190,578 of CAVXRN010000006.1, read as the reverse complement.
GGTTCGACCGACTGGAGACGTTCTCCTTCGACGTCACCGTCCCCTACAGCCACGACGCCTGGCGCGGCCGCATCCGAGCCAGCGCCGGCGTCGCCGCCTCGCTCCCCCCCGATGCCGTCGCCGCCTTCGACCTCGAGCTCGCCGCCCTGCTCGACCGAGACTTCCCCGGGCAGCCACTCGGGGTCCCCCACCGTGTCTGGGCCCTCGTAGCGCGCTCGCCCACGCGCAGCGCCTAGCGAGGCCTTCAGCGGTCGGGGCTGTTGCCCAGGTGCCACCCCCCGCAGATGTCGCACTCGTACACGGTGAGGTCGACACCATGGTCGAGACGAGAGCTGAAGGCGGCCCGTTGGGCCTCCTGGGCCGATCCGAAGCGCGTCTTGGGCTGGCCGTCGGCCCGCCAGTGCGGGAGTCGGATCGGGCGCGTCGCCCCCTGGCGGCGCAACCGGCGTCGGCTGGCCATCACTGCTCCGCAGCCGCGGCACTCTCGAGTTGGCCCAGAAGCCCCTTCGTGGCCGCCGCCACCACGGCCCGGCGGGCGTCGGGGTCCTGGGTCACGAGCTCACGGCCCTGGAGCTCGCCCATGACGGCACCTGCTTCTTCGCACACGAGCATGGCGCCCAGGTAGTCCCAGGGGGCCAGGCTGGCGTGGGTCCCCACGACGAACGCGTCGAGGGTGCCGTCGGCCACGGCACACAACTCGAGGGCCGCGGCGCCGAAGGCCCGGAATTGCGCCCAGCCGAGATGCCGCCTCGGCATGCCCGTGATGCCGACGATCGCCTCGCGCAGCGACGCGCAGCCCGAGGGCACCACGCGCGTCGTCCCCCGCCAGGCTCCACCGCCCCGCACCGCGTGGTACCGCACCCCCGAGGCGAGGTTGGCCACGACCGAGACACGAGGGCCAGCGGCGTCGAGCACGCAGATACTCGACGCATAGAACGCGATGCCCCGCGAGGCGTTGGTGGAGCCGTCGACGGGGTCGACCACCGCCACCAACGGGGCGCCGGCCCGATGCACGCCACTCTCCTCGGAGACCACCCCGATCCCCGCCTCGTCCAGCACCGCCAGGACGGCCCGGTCGGCCACCAGGTCGATGGCGTACTGGCCGGGGCGCTCGCCCCGGGGCCGCCAGTCCTCGACCGGCGCCAGCGCCAGGGGCACGGCGTCGACGGCGCGGTGACACAGCGCCAGGAGCAGGTCGTCGTCCACGCACCGGACCATACCGGCACCGGGTCGACCCGTCGGAGCGGCGCGTCGGAGCCGGTAGGCTTCTCCCACTGTGGCCGTCATCGACGTCGCGGGGTATGTGGCGGATCTGAAAGACCACTCGGACCATCACGGCTTCCACGTGCACGACGAGCGCCATTTCGTCGAGACCTACTCGCTGCGCCAGACGTGGGAGGTCGACCTGCACCCCGAAGAGGGCTGCGGCGGACCGCTCGACCTCCACCTGGCCCTCGAGGTCGACCCGAGGACCCTGCTCTCGTTCGAAGACGCCGTCGTGGACCTCCCCGAGGATGCCGAGCCGCCCGACGAGTTCCATTTCCCCCTGACCTTCACTTGGGGGCTCCCGCCGCTGCCCCATGGCCCGGACCTCCTCCGGCTGGCCATCGACCTGGCGGGCGTGGGTGGGATCGACCTCCCTCTCGAGGTGTCGGCCATCGACTCGTTCGCCTCGGCCACCGACGCGCCCGAGCGTCGGTTGTCGATCGTGGCCCGCTACCCCGTGTCGCTCGCCCGGGTCCTCGGGGGCGAGGAGCTCTTGTGCGAAGTGTTCGACCGCTGCCTGGCGGTCAGCCGGTACCTGCTCGATGCCGCCCCGGGGTGGCTCGACGGATGACCTGCCGCCGCCCGGCGCGGCGAGGTGCGGGCCGGCCGGGCCGACCCGGATTCCCGCGTTGGGCGCGAGCCTCGGTCGGGCTGTGCACCGTGGCGGTGGTCGCGTGCGCACTCGGCGGCTGCGCCGGCCAGGACGGGACCGACCTGGCCCGCCAGGCGTGCGGCCACGTCGAGCGGTCCCTCACCTTGTACCACGCCTCACTGCACGCAACGAGCCGCGCCGCGGCGGCGACGCAACAATCGCAAGCCGTGGCCGAGCTGCGCGTCGCCCTCCCCCTGGCCGCCACCGCCGCGGGCCAGGCCGGCCAGTACCAGGCGCTCATGGCCACGCTGGCCGAGAGCGACCACCTGCCGGAGTCGCTGTTGGTCCACGCCCTGGGGGCGCAGTGCGCCGCCGTGGGCTCCAACGCCGGTGGCGCCCCCACCGGCGTCGCGCCTTCGCCGGCGCCCACGGCCCAGACCCCTGCCACCCGCCCCGCGCCCATCGGGCTCTGACACCGCCCGTCGGGCTCTGACACCGCCCGTCGGACGCGGGCCCGCCTGAAGTCGGGACGCGAGCGAGCAGCAAGACAGGGCGGCACGCGATGGCGACCTCCCGAGGCGGGTCACCCGCCTCGGGGGCTCAGGTCACAGCGAGGGGCTGAAGCCCGCCGGCAGGTTGATCGACTTCTTCTCGAGGAACAGCTCCAGGCCGTCGGGGCCGAACTCGCGGCCCATGCCCGAGTCCTTGTACCCGCCGAAGGGGGTCGAGAAGTCGATGGGGATGGGACTGTTGAGCATGTACGTCCCCGTGCGCACGCCCCGGGCCACCTTGAGGCCTCGCTCGGGGTCGTTGGTCCAGACCGAACCACACAGCCCGTAGCTCGAGTCGTTGGCGATCGCCGTCGCTTGCTCGTCGCCGCCGTCGTAGGGGATCACGGCCAGCACCGGGCCGAAGATCTCCTCCTGGGCGATGCGCATCGAGTTCTCGACGTTCACGAAGACGGTCGGCTCCACGAACCAGCCCTTCTCCATGTTGGCGGGACGTCCTCCGCCCACCGCCACCTTGGCTCCCTCTTCCTGGCCGAGCTTGATGTACCCCTCGACCCGGTCGCGCTGGCGCTCGGCCACAAGCGGGCCGACCTCGACGGCGGGGTCGAGCGGGTCGCCGACCTTCATGGCGGAGACCGACTCGACCAGCGCGTCGACGACCTCCTGGTAGCGGTCGCGTGGCGCCAGGATGCGCGTCTGGGCGATGCAGGCCTCGCCGTTGTTCATGATGGCGTTGGGCAGCAGCATCGGCAACGCCTCGGCCAGGTTCACATCGTCGAGCAAGACCGCGGCGGACTTCCCGCCGAGCTCGAGGCTGAAGCGCTTGAGCTGGCCACCACAGATGGCACCGATCTTCTTGCCGGCAACGGTGGACCCGGTGAACGAGACCTTGTTGACGCCGGGGTGACTGACGAGGTGCTCACCCACCTCACGGCCGGCCGGGAGCACGCTCAGCACACCCTTGGGCAGGCCGACCTGCTCGAACACCTCCGCCAGGCGGAAGGCGTCGAGAGGAGTCTCGGGGGCGGGCTTGAACACCACCGTGCAGCCGGCGACGAGGGCCGGGGCGAGCTTGGCCGCGGCGATGAACAGGGGCACGTTCCACGGGCTGATCGCCCCGACCACCCCGACCGGCTCCTTGGCCACGAGCACTTCGCCCATCAGGCCCTGCCGGACCTCGTCGAACTGGAACGTCGATGCGAGCCCGACGTAGTAGTCGAGGATCATCGTGGGGGCGAAGACCTGGGCCATGGTGGCCCACGCCACGGGCGAACCCATCTCTGTCGTGATGAGCTCGGCGAATCCCTGCATGTCGGCCTGAATGGCCTGCGACACCTTGGTCAGGATCTCGGCCCGCTCGACCGGGGTCATGCGCGGCCACGGGCCGTTGTCGAACGCGTCGCGCGCCAGCGCCACCGCCTTGTCCACGTCCGCCTCAGTGGCGTCGGGGACGCGCCCGACGACCTCCTCGGTCGTCGGATTGATCACGTCGATGGTGCCGGTCCCCGCAGGGCTCACCCATTCGCCACCGATGAACAGCCGGTCGTAGGCCTTCACGTCCCCTCCTCAAAAAGTGAAACCTGTTGCCACGATGCTATCCATCTGTTCCGGGGTCCGACAGCCAGGTTCGGTGGCGGCCGTCGACCACCGCCGCCGCCCCTGCGGCGGGCACCTCAGGGCGTCGCCGGGGCCCCCGAGGCCGGTGCCTGGGTTTGCGCGTGCGGGGGAACCTCGACCGCGGGCGCGGTGCCGAAGGCGGAGAAGGCCAGGTCAAGGGTGAGGCGCTGCCCACCGACTACCGCTGTCACCGTCTGGTGTGTCACGTAGTCGCCGCTCACCACCGCCGTGAGGCTCGCCGCCGACACCGGCGCGGTGCCGACGGCGAGGAGGTTGCTCACGAGCGCGTCGACGTTGGTGGCCCCGAACGTGTACAGGTCCCCCTGGCGGGTCACGTCGGTGGCGTCGGCCGCGGCTTGCAGGGGCGTCATGATCGAGGCCACGGCGAGCGTCCCGAGGCCCGGGCTCGGGGCGAGCTCGGTCCAGGTCCCGTCAGAGGCGCGGAAGCGTCGGTCGTCGATCACGATCACCGACGCGCTCTGGCCGCCGGGGCCCAGCTCGGTCTCCTGCACAGAGTCGGGAGCCTGGTACACCACGTGCAGCGTCTGGGTCCCTGGCGGTTGGGTGTTCTGGGCCGACGACCCGGGTTGGTTGCTGACCGAGTCGGTGATGACGAGGACGAAACTCGGTGCCGCCATCGTGGTCTTCGCGGCGCGTTGCAACTGCTGCTGGGCCAGGGGCGGGGCAGTCGTCAACGACAGCGCGATGGCCCCGATGACGAGCACGCCGAACACGGCGAGGAGGATGAACGGCAAGGGTCTCGGAGAAGAGTGCACGTCGACGTTGCCTCCCGTCACGCCGCCGGCGGGGCCTTGGGCACCGCCTCGTCGCGCAGACGCGCCTCGAGCCACAACAGGCTCTCGGGTGCGTCCATGGCGTCCTCCCACCCGTTGAGGACCTCTTCGAGGCGGACGCGCGTGGGGATCCACCCGACGACGGCCACGGTGACGGCGTCCATGGGCAGGGCCCCGGAGAACTCGTCACCGAATGCATCCTCTTGCATGCGCACCGCAGGCTCGCGGATCAGGTACAGCTCGCCCGTGTCGGCCACCCACGAGAGCTCGTGGCGAACCCCGTCACGATCGAGCCACTCGGTGCCGACTTCGATCTCCTCGGACCGTCGACGACGCTCGTCCGCCGCGTAGAACTCCTCGATGTCCATGTCCCTCCCGTCGGTGTCGCCGCACCTGTCCACTCTCCTGCCCGGACCCGACACGTTCAGCGTGGGGCCGGGAGGGATCGAACCTCCGACCCAGGGATTATGAGTCCCCTGCTCTGACCACTGAGCTACGGCCCCTTGGCTGTCCTCCGCCTGACGCGTGCCGCCCGGGTCGGAGCGAACAGCGTAGCGGGGAGCGCGTGGCGAAACACTGGAGGTGTCCAGGAGCAGACCCCGCCCAGGCAGCTCCGGGGGAGAGACTCGAACTCTCAACCTAGCGGTTAACAGCCGCTTGCTCTGCCAGTTGAGCTACCCCGGAATGACACCACGCACTCGGGCGCCGGTCGGGTAACGATAGCAGCGGGGTTTGTCACACCTCGTCGAGAAAATCTCGCAACGGCTGAGCCGCATTGGGGTGGCGCAGCTTGGCGAGCGTTTTCGCCTCGATCTGACGGATCCGTTCGCGGGTGACGCCGAACGCCTTGCCCACTTCCTCGAGGGTGCGCACCCGACCGTCCTCCAAGCCGAAGCGCAACTCCATGACCTCGCGCTCGCGTTTGGGCAAGGTCGCCAACGCGTCACGCACCGCCTCGTGCAGCATCGAACGCGTCGCCGCGTCGTCGGGGACTTCGGCACCCTGGTCCTCGATCAGGTCGGACAAGCTGAAGTCCTCTTCGTCTCCCATGGGCTGCTCGAGCGAGACCGTGTCCTGGTTGATGCGCTGGATCTCACGCACGCGCTCGATGGGGAACTCGACCCGGCTGGCGATCTCCTCCACCGTCGGCTCACGTCCGAATTCCTGCAAGAGCTGACGCTGTACCCGCACGACTTTGTTGATGGTCTCCACCATGTGCACGGGAATGCGGATGGTGCGGCCTTGGTCGGCGAGGGCTCTGGTGATCGCCTGGCGGATCCACCACGTGGCGTAGGTCGAGAACTTGAACCCTTTGGTGTAGTCGAACTTCTCGACCGCACGCATGAGGCCGAGGTTCCCTTCTTGGATGAGGTCGAGGAAGGCCAGGCCGCGGTTGCGGTAACGCTTGGCGATGGAGACGACGAGCCGAAGGTTGGCCTCGATGAGCGCCTCTTTGGCCTGTTGCCCCCGCCTGACCTGCATGCGCAGCCGGGTCCGCTCCTCCGACGGGATCTTGCGGGAGCCGGCTGCCTCGTGCAGGGCGATCTCGGTGGCGGCGTCGCTCCCCGCCTCGATGCGCTTGGCCAGCTCCACTTCGAGTTCACCGGTGAGCAGCGGGACCTTGCCGATCTCCTTCAGGTAGGTGTGGACGGGGTCCGCGGCGGTGCCCCCACCGTGGTCGGGCGAGGTATAGGAGGCGATCCTCCCCCGGCCCGGACGGGGCGTCTGGCGGTCCATGACCTCGTCGACCGGTTCGCGCGTGAAGGCGCGGCGACGAAGGCGTTGCAACGGGCCGGCCGCTTCAGCGCCGGCATCGTCCTCGGGATCGGCGGGCTTCACCACGGCGAGGTTGGCGGGAAGCGCTTCGACCACTTCCTCGGCCACGACTTCCGCCACGGCCTCGGCCACGGCTTCCTCGAGCACCACCGGTGCAGCGCCGTTGCGCGTCTGCTCCACGTACTCGATGCCTTCTTCGCGGACACGCATCACGACGTCCTCGATGACGTCGTAGGTCAACTCGACCGCTTGGAGCACGAGGATCAGGTCGTCCTGCGTGAGATACCCGCGCCGACGACCGACGGAGAGCAACGTCTCGAACCCCTCGACCGCCACACCCTCAGGTGGCGGACGGACGGACCCGGCCGGTTGGTGAACCTCACTCATTCGTGTCGTCCCTTCCAACGAGCCAGGCTAGCAACCGGTCCGCGGCTGCGAGGCACCGATCGCCGTCATCGAGTTCATCGAGGTCATGGCGCACGCGCGCGATCACAGGCGCGATTTCGCTCACGCTGTTGGGCGCCAGGCGGGCCTGGGCCTCGGCCACGGCGAGGGCCCGGCGCGAGGCGTTGCGCACCAGAGTCACCACTACGTCATCGGCATCCGTGGCCGGTTCCTCAACCGCCAGTCGCCGAAGAAGGCTCGCCACCCGGGGATCGTGGTCCTCGGCCGCCTCGACCGCCTCGTGGAGGTCCTCGGACCGGGTCAGCGCCTCGAAGGCGGCACGCTGGAGCTCGTCGGGAAACAGGACCGCCTCTAACCGGTCCGCCACACCGTCGGGCCGGTGCACCGCGAGGCGCAACGCTTCGAGCCCGGGGCGCGAGATGTCGGGCCCTGACCTCCGGGCCCGTCGATCTCCGCTCTCGCTCCCCCCGCCCGAGCCGCGCCCCGACTCCGGAGCATCGGGGCGGCGGGGCCGGACGCCGTTGGGCTCCCCCGGATGGGTCCGGGCACGCTCGGCCACCCGCGTCGCCAGCGCCCGGAGGGCGTCGGGCTCGAGACGACACCGGTCCGCCACGAGCATCAGGTACTGGTCACGGACCAGCTCGTTGGGGTGCTCGGCGATCACCGCCAATGCCGCCTCCGCCGCCTTGGCGCGTCCTTCGGCCGAACGCAGGTCCGCAGCCGCCAGGACCCGGTCCACCCGGAAGGCGAGGAACGGTTGGGCATCGGCGATGGCACGCCGCAGCGCCTCGGGATCGTCGCGGGCCAGGTCGGCGGGGTCGGCACCGGGCGGCAGGGCGGCCACGGCCACGTCGACCTCGTGGTGACGCTCCCATTCGTAGACGCGCCCGGCTCCTTCCTGTCCGGCCGCGTCGGCGTCGTAGGCGAGCACCACCCGACGGGCGAAGTTGCGCAGGAGCCGGAAGTGTTCCTCGCCCAACGCGGTGCCGCACGTCGCCACGGCACGCGGCATCCCGGCCACGAAGAAGGCGATGACATCGGTGTACCCCTCACACACGATGACCTCGCCGTTCTCGATGACGTCGCGCTTGGCCCAGTTGAGGCCGTACAGCGTGCGGCGCTTGGAGTAGATCGGACCGTCCTGGGAGTTCTTGTACTTGGGCCCGACCGGGCCCGCCCCCGTCGCGGCGTCGCCGACCGGGGCGGGCAGGACGCGGCCCCCCAGGGCGATGGGCTTTCCCGAGCTGTCGAAGATGGGGAAGATGACGCGGGCCCGGAAGGCGTCTTGGGGGCGCCCTCGTCGGTTGACGAACCCGAGACCCGACTCGGTCAGCACGTTCGCAGACACCTTGAGGTTCTTGGCCAGGACGTCCCAGTCGTCGGGCGCCCACCCGAGACGGAACGTCCGCACGACGTCGCCGTCGTAGCCGCGCGAGCGCAGGTAGTCACGGGCGGGCCCGGCGTCAGGGGCAGACAACAACCGCTCGTGGTAGAAGTCGACGGCCTTCACCATGGCCTCGTGCAACGGGGCCCGCCGCTGGCGATCGGCCGTGGCGGAGGGATCCTCGGTGATCGTGACACCGCTGCGCTCGGCCAGACGTCGCACGGCTTCGACGAAGTCGACGTGTTCGATCTCGCGCACGAACGTGATGGCGTCCCCGGACTGCTGGCACCCGAAACAGTGGAAGACGCCCATCTCGGCGTTGACGCTGAACGACGGGCTCTTCTCCTGGTGGAACGGGCACAGCCCGACCCACCGCGTCCCCTGCTTCTTGAGCGCGGCGTGTTCGCTGATGAGCGCCACGATGTCGGTGGCGGCGCGCACACGGGCGACGTCCTCGTCAGGAATGGCCACGCCCGGGACGGTACCTCGCCGGGGTATCAGTGCGGACCGGGAGCGCGACCTGGTCCGCTACCTGGCCCTCGAGCGCGCCACCCGCCGCGTCGGTGTCGCCCGCTTGGTAGTCGCCCGGCGCTCCACGGCCCGAGATGGCGCGCGTTTCGACGTCGTCGTCTTGCGAGCGACGGTCTTGCGAGCTGCGGTCTTGCGGGCTGCGGTCTTGCGAGCTGCGGTCTTTCGGGCGGCAGCCTTGGTGGCGGCAGCCTTGGTGGCGGCAGCCTTGGTGGCGGCGCGCTTCTTCGCAGCCGGGGCGCGCTTGGCCGGCGGGCGGGCCCGCACTCGCTTCTTGGGCGCGGGCCGGGAACGGGCGGCGTCGGCCAGCACCACCTGCGCGGCGGAGAGCCGAGCGATGGGCACGCGGAAGGGCGAGCAGCTCACGTAGTCACACCCCGCATCGGCGAACACCGCGATCGACTCGGGGTCGCCGCCGTGCTCTCCGCACACACCGATCTTGAGCGACGGTCGCGTCGCCCGCCCCCGGCTCACGCCCAGCCGCACCAGCTCGCCCACACCGTCCGCGTCGACGACATCGAACGGGTTGTGCTTGAGCAGGCCCTTTTCGAGATAGGCCGACATCATCCGACCCTCGACGTCGTCGCGGCTGAAGCCGAACGTCATCTGTGTGAGGTCGTTGGTACCGAACGAGAAGAAGTCGGCCACCTCCGCGATCTCGGCCGCCCGCAGGGCGGCACGCGGCGTCTCGATCATCGTGCCGATGAGGACCGAGAGCTTGCGTCGGGTGGAGCGATCCGACGCGGCGACGACGGCGGTCACGGCCTCCTCCACCCAACTCCTCGCCAGGGCCAGCTCCTCGCGGGTGACCGTGAGCGGGATCATGATCTCGATGACCGGCGTGCCCCCGTCGGCCACCCGCTGGACCGCCGCCTCCATGAGGGCACGGACCTGCATCGAGTAGAGGCCGGGCTTGAGCACCCCGAGTCGCACCCCTCGGGTGCCGAGCATGGGGTTGAACTCGTGCCACTGCTTGGCTGCTTCGAACAGCGCCTGCTCCTCGGCGTCGAGCCCGACGGTGGCCTCTTTGATGGCGAGCTCGCCCGTGTCGGGCAGGAACTCGTGCAGAGGCGGATCGAGAAGGCGCACGGTCACGGGGAGCCCGTCCATGGCCTCGAGGATCTCGATGAAGTCGGCGCGTTGCGCCACCCGCAGCTCTTCGAGCGCGGCGTCCTCGGCCGCGGTGCCGTCGGCCAGGATCATGCGGCGCACGATGGGAAGACGGTCCTCGGCGATGAACATGTGCTCCGTGCGGCACAGCCCGATGCCCTCGGCCCCCATTCGCCGGCCGTTGGCCGCGTCCGGGCCGTTGTCGGCGTTGGCGCGCACCTTCAGATGTCCCTTGCGGATGACGTCGGCCCAGCCGAGCAGGGTCTCGAACTCCTCCGAGGCCTTGGCTTCGGCCAGTTCCACCTGGCCCAACACCACCTCGCCTGCCGTGCCGTCGATGGAGATCCAGTCCCCTTCGTGGACGACGGTGTCCCCCACCGTGAACGACGAGCCGGCGATACGGACCTTCTCCGCACCCACGACCGCGGGCTTGCCCCACCCCCGCGCCACCACCGCGGCGTGCGAGACGAGGCCTCCCCGGGCGGTGAGGATGCCCTCGGAGGCGAGCATCCCGTGAACGTCTTCGGGCGAGGTCTCGCTGCGGACGAGGATGACGCGCTCTCCCCGATCCGCCGCGGCGGCGGCGGCGTCGGCGCTCAGGTACACGCGCCCGACCGCCGCTCCCGGTGACGCGCCCAGTCCCTTGGTGAGCACGCTGTGGCCCGACCCGGCGAATTGGGGATGAAGGACCTGCTCGAGGTGTTCCGCCGTCACCCGCTGCACCGCTTCGGCCCGCGACAGCCTGATGCCGGCGTCGGTGGTCATCTCCACCGCCATGCGCAGCGCAGCACGACCCGTGCGCTTGCCCACGCGCGTCTGCAACATCCAGAGCTTGCCCTGCTCGATGGTGAACTCGGTGTCGCACATGTCGCGGTAGTGACGCTCCAGGCGGACGAAGATGGCGAGCAGCTCGGCGTGGATCTTGGGGAATTTGTCCTTCAGGGCCGAGAGGGGCTCGGTGTTGCGGATGCCGGCCACCACGTCCTCACCTTGCGCGTTGACGAGGAAGTCGCCGTACTCGCCCTTGGCGCCCGTGGCCGGGTCGCGCGTGAAGCCCACGCCCGTCCCCGACCGCTCGTCACGGTTGCCGAACACCATGGCCTGGACGTTGACGGCGGTCCCCAGATCGTGCGCGATGCCCTCGTGGTCGCGATAGGCGATGGCCCGAGGACCGTTCCACGAGCCGAACACCGCCTCGATCGCGCCTCGGAGCTGCGCGTCGGGATCCTGGGGGAACTCCGCACCCGTGTGGTTGGCGACGATCTGCTTGTAGGCGAACACGAGGGAGTGCAACTGCCCCACCGGGACATCGGCGTCGGTCGCCGCCCCCGACCGCTCCTTGGCGTCGTCGAGCAGGGTGTCGAACGCGTCGCCGGGCACGCCCAGCACGATGCGCCCGTACATGGCCACGAAGCGGCGGTAGGAGTCGTAGGCGAAGCGCTCGTCGTCGGTCTGCTTGGCCAGGCCCAGCACCGACTGGTCGTTGAGCCCGAGGTTGAGGACCGTGTCCATCATGCCGGGCATGGAGAATTTCGCGCCGGAGCGGACGCTCACGAGCAGTGGGTCGACGGGGTCCCCGAGATGCTTGCCCATCTTCTTCTCGAGCCGGGCCCGGGCCCGCTTGACCTCGCCCGACAGCGACTCGGGCCACCCGCCGTCCATGTAGGCCCGGCACGCGTCGGTGCTGATGGTGAAGCCGTGGGGCACCGGCAGGCGCAGCACCGACGTCATCTCCGCCAGGTTGGCCCCCTTCCCGCCCAGGAGGTCCTTGAGCTCCATGGGCGGCCGACGATGTGCATGGTCGAAGTCGTAGACGAACGGCATGGGTGGCTCCTGGCCGTGCCGCGTCGGGCACGTATGGCGGGTTCAGCGACCCCCCGAGACTACCGGCCGTCGGGGGGCCCTCAACGGCGCAGACGGCCGGCGATCTCCTCGGCCAGGCGCTCGATCGGGACCCGCACCTGCTCGGTCGTGTCACGGTCGCGCACCGTGACCGCACCGTCTTCCAGAGAGTCGAAGTCGACCGTGACGCAGTACGGCGTGCCCACCTCGTCCTGGCGGCGGTAGCGACGGCCGATGGACTGGGTGGTGTCGAAGTCGCACACCGCCACGGGCTGCAGAAGCCCGAGCACCTGGCGCGCCAGGGGCATGAGCTCGTCCTTCTTCGACAGCGGCAGGACCGCTATCTGGTACGGCGCCAGCCGGGGGTCGAGGTGCAGCACCGTGCGACGCTCTCCGCCGATCTCGTCTTCGTCGTAGGCGGACAGCAAGAACGCCATCATGGTGCGCGTCGCCCCGGCGGCGGGCTCGATGACGTAGGGCACGTACCGCTCACCGGTCGACTGTTCGAAGTACTCGAGCTTCTCGCCCGAGTGCGCGGCGTGGGCCTTCAAGTCGAAGTCGGTGCGGTTGGCGATGCCCTCGAGCTCGTCCCAGCCCCACGGGAACAGGAACTCCACGTCCGCGGTGGCGGCCGAGTAGTGCGAGAGCTCGTCCGCCTCGTGGTGGCGCAACCGCAGCTTCGACTCGGGGATGCCGAGGTCGAGGTACCACCGCATGCGCTCGTCGAGCCAGTAGTGGAACCACTTGTCGGCCTCGTCGGGCGGCACGAAGTACTCCATCTCCATCTGCTCGAACTCGCGCGTGCGGAACACGAAGTTCTGCGGCGTGATCTCGTTGCGGAACGACTTGCCCACCTGGGCGATGCCGAAGGGAGGCTTCTTGCGCGTCGTGGTGAGCACGTTCATGAAGTTCACGAACATGCCCTGGGCGGTCTCGGGCCGCAGGTAGGCGACGGTGGCGTCCTCCTCCACCGGCCCGGCGAAGGTCTTGAACATGAGGTTGAAGGCGCGCGGCTCGGTCAGGTCGGTCGACCCGCAATTGGGGCAGATCCCGGCGATCTTGTCGGCCCGCCAGCGCTCGTGGCAGTGACGGCAGTCCACGAGCGGGTCGGTGAAATTGTCGAGGTGGCCCGACGCCTCCCAGATCTTGGGCGACGAGAGGATCGCGGCGTCGATGCCGACCACGTCGTCGCGCAGCTGCACCATCGACCGCCACCACGCGTCCTTCACGTTGCGCAGCATGAGGACACCGAGCGGGCCGTAGTCGTAGGTGGACCGGAACCCCCCGTAGATCTCGGCCGAGGGGAAGATGAAACCCCGACGCTTCGACAGGTTGACGATCCGCTCCACGAGGTCGGGGTGCTCCGACCCCTCGGGCGCGGCGCCCCCCTCGGTCTGCTCGGTCATCGCACGAGGTTATCGGGGAGGCGCAGCCGCACCGTCACCTCGTTGGCGAGCAACCGGCCCCGCGCCGTGAGCACGGCCCGGTCGCCCCGTCGCTCCACGAGGTCGTCGAGGTCGGGGTCGTCGGGCACCACCGACGCAGGCACCCCCACCGACGTCCGCAGCGCCAGGGCGAGGCCCTCGAACTCCGACTGCTCGGGCGTCAGGACCTCGTCGGCCGCGGTCGGCGTCGACCCGGCCCGCACCGCGGCGATGTAGCGCTCGGGGGTGCGGATGTTCCACCACCGGCGCCGGCCCCGGTGCGAGTGGGCCGCGCACCCGATGCCCCGGTAGTCACCCTGGGCCCAGTACAACGCGTTGTGGCGGCACTCGTGGCCCGCCACAGCCCAGTTCGACACCTCGTACCACCGGTAGCCCGCGGCCGACAGCGCCGCGTCCACCTGCTCGTAGCGACGCGCCGTCACGTCGTCGTCGGGATGCCGACCGGGGTCGCCCGCCAGCGGCGTCCCGGGCTCGACGGTAAGGGCATAGGCGCTCACGTGGGCCGGGCGGGGCTCGAGACCGAGCACCGCCTCCAGCGTGGCCTCGACGTCCGCGTCGGTCTCGGTCGCCGCACCGAGGATGAGGTCCACGTTCACCGACGCGAAGCCGGCCTCGCCTGCGAGCTCGACCGCACGTGCCACCTCGGTGGTGCCGTGTCGTCGACCCAGGCTCTCGAGTACGTGGGGGACCATCGACTGCACCCCGAACGAGACGCGGTTCACCCCGGCGTCGCGCCACCGGGCGAATCGATCGGCACCGGCGTCTTCGGGGTTGCACTCGGCGGTCACCTCGGCTCCGACGTCGGTGACCACGGCCTCCAGGACCCGGGCCAGCAACTCGGGTGGTAGCCGAGACGGCGTTCCTCCTCCCACGTACACACTCGTCGCCGGGGGCAGACCCTCCTCACGACGGGCCCGTCGCAGTTCGGCCACGCACGCCTCGGCGTAGTCGGCCATGAGCTCGTCCCGGTCGGTCCACGTGGCGAAGGCGCAGTAGTCGCAGCGGGACGCGCAGAACGGCACGTGCACGTACACGCCGAAGGGCCCAGTCATCTACGCCGTCACGGCCATCTACGCCGTCGGGCTCGAGCGCACGCTGCGGAGGCGCCGGTCCAGGTGGGCCTCCATGGCCTCGGTGGCCAGATCGGTGACCTCACCGGCCAAGGGGCCGTCGGGCTCGGCCAGCGCCGACGCGAGGCCGCCTCCGAGGATGCGCCGCACCAGCTCCAATGCGGCGGGCGAGATGGGCCGACCCCGCCGGCACGACCGGCACAGCACGCCACCTTCGATGATGTCGAACGCCACGAGGTCGTCTCGTGCCCCACAGCTCACGCACTCGTCGACCACCGGTGACGACCCCTCGAGAGCGAGCACCTTGAGACAGAACGCGGGGACGAGGAGCGGAGCGTCGTGCGCGTCGAGGGCGCGCAGCGCGCCCAGCACCATGTCGAAGAGCCGGGGATTGGCGTGACGCTCCTGGGAGAGCTGGTCGGTGACCTCGAGCACGGTGTACGCCTTGGCCACGCGCCCGAGGTCCTCGCGCACGGTCCGGAACGTGTCGGTCACCTCTGCTTGGTTCACGATGTCGAGCTCGCGCCCCTGCCAGCACAGCAGCGTCACGTGGCTGAGCGGCTCGAGCCGCGCACCGAACTTCGACCGCGTGCGGCGCACACCCTTGGCCACGGCGCGCACCTTGCCGTGGCTCTTGGTGATCATCGTGACGATGCGGTCGGCCTCTCCCAGGCGGATGGTGCGCAACACCACACCCTCGTCACGGTAGAGGCTCACCGATCGGCGTCCTCTCCCTGTGCGTCGTCGGTGTCGTCGGTCACGGGCACGTAGGGGGCCTGGTTCGGGGTGTGGCGCCCGCCCACGGCGTTGCCCAGCCCGATCATGACCACCACCGCCCCGCCGGTGACGAGCACGGCAGTGGCGGCCGACACACCCGCCACGGCCAGGACGATCAACCCGCCGAACAGCGCCAGACCGAGGAGCGCCGCGGCCACCCTCACGTCTTCACCCGCCCGAACCGACGCTCGCGGCGTTGGTACTCGCCCACGGCGTCGAACAATTGGGCGCGCCGGAAATCGGGCCACAGCACGTCGGTGAACACGAGCTCGGAATAGGCCAACTGCCACAGGAGGAAGTTCGAGATGCGGTACTCGCCCGAGGTACGGATGACCAGGTCGGGGTCGGGCTGGTCGGGGTAGTACAGGTGTGAGCGGATGGCCCGCTCGTCGATCTTGCCCGCCACGACCCCCTCGGCCACGAGCGCCCGCACCGCGTCCACGATCTCGGCCCGTCCCCCGTAATTGAACGCCATCGTGAGCGTCATGCGCCGGTTGCCGTCGGTGAGGGCCACGGACTCGTCCATGCGCCGCAGGACACGACGCGGTACACGCCAGTCCCTGCGCCCGGCGAAGAGGATCTGGACGCCCTTGTCGTGCAGCTCGTCGCGACGGCGCATGAGCAGCGACTCGTTGAACCCCATCAGGTACCGGACCTCGTCGGCGGGACGACGCCAGTTCTCGGTCGAGAAGGCGAACATCGTGAGCCACCGGATCCCGAGGTCCAGGGCCCCGTTGACGGTGTCGAGGAGCGCCTCCTCCCCTGCGGCATGACCCTCGGTGCGCGGCAACCCCCGTTGGTTGGCCCACCGACCGTTGCCGTCCATGACGCACGCCACGTGGGCGGGGATGTCGGAGGGGTCGATGCCCTCCGGTACTCGTCCGTTGGGAGGCAACACCACCCCCCGAACCTACCGGCTCGGCGCCTCCGGGCCCGCCGCGCCGGGCTGCCCCGTGGCTGCGACGGTCACCACCTACGTCCGGACCCGGCCCCGGACGCGACAATGCGGGGCAGCCCGTGGGCTGCCCCGCATTGTCGAAGGCCTCGTTAGAGCTTGCGGACCTTGGTGGCTTGCGGGCCCTTCTGGCCCTGGGTCTGCTCGAACTCCACGCGCTCACCTTCGATGAGCTCGCGGTAGCCGGTGCCGTCGATTGCCGAGAAGTGGACGAAGACGTCGGGCGAACCATCGTCAGGCGTGACGAACCCGTACCCCTTCGTTGCGTTGAACCACTTCACCGTGCCCTCGGCCATTGCCGTACCTCGCTTCTCCACGCACGAACACTTGCGGGAGACACAAACGTCAACCGACAACGACGCACGGCCTGCGTGATCCACCGAACGCTCGGAGGATCGTAGCAGCCGACCCCCCGGCGGCGTCGAGTATCCCGTGGTCGGGGATGTGCGCTGCGGGTGCTGCGGGAGCTGCGGCCGCCGCCGGCTCCGTGGAGCGGCCGAGGGGCGCCGTCGGCCCGGGCCCATCCGGGTCGGCGAGGGCTGTCGGGAGCCGGAAAAGATCGAGGGGCGCCCATGGGGGCGCCCCTCGATCGAGTTGTTGCTGGAAAGGCACCGAGGCCCCGTACCTCGTCGGGTGGGACGACTTCCCGACCGGGGTGCTCAGCGGGTAACTGGCTGGAATTCGCCAGGTGGTCCAGCGAGCCGCCTCAGCGGCCAGCCACCTCCAGGGTCCCTAGTTGATATCCACTCAGTTGGACCACCTCCTTTCTCTGGTGCGCCCATGGTACCGAGCGGGGACGGGATCGGGTGCATTTTCGCGGGCCGTTCACGCGTTTTTCACACGCACGGCTCCACTACCGTCGACTGCGGTGCCCGGCCCTCTCGACATCGCGCAGGTGCTGGCCACAGTGACCGGTGCCCTGCCCGGCGGAGGCGAGGACCGCCCTGGTCAACGGGCCATGGCCGAGGCCGTCGGGCGTGCCATCGACGAGCAGCGCCACCTCGTCGTCGGGGCGGGCACCGGCACGGGGAAGTCGCTCGCCTACCTCGTCCCGGCGGTCCTCTCGGGACGGTCGGTCGTGGTCGCCACCGCCACCCGGGCCCTGCAGGACCAGCTGGCCACCAAGGACCTGCCCCTGGTGGCCGAGGCATTGGGGACGACCCGCACCGTGGAGTTCGCCGTGCTCAAGGGCCGGTCGAACTATCTCTGTCGCCAGCGCGCCACCGAGGTGGGCGGGGCCGAGGAGGCCGGCATCTCGAGCGTGGCGCTGTTCGAAGACGACGGGGGCGGTGCACCGGCCACCGGGCCCGGCACCCGCCGTGCGCCGGAGACCGTCGACATCGGACGCCTGGGTGGCCAGCTCCGCCGGCTCATCGCCTGGGCCGACACGTCGCCGACGGGTGACCGCGCCGAGCTCGACTTCGAGCCCAACCCCCGGGCCTGGGCGGCGCTCTCGGTGTCGGCCCGGGAGTGCCCCGGCGCTTATCGCTGTCCGTCGGGCACCATCTGCTTCGCCGAGAAGGCCCGCGAACGCGCCGCGGCGGCCGACGTGGTCGTGGTCAACACCCACCTCTATGCCACCCACGTCGCCAGTGACGGTGCGGTGCTTCCCGAACACGACATCGTCGTGCTCGACGAGGCGCACGCGGTGGAGGACGTGATGACCGAGGCGCTCGGGGTGGAGATCACCCCCGGGCGCGTACGAGGGATGGCGCAGGCCGCGCGCGGGCTCATCGGTGCGGACGAGGCGCGCGTCGCCGACGGTGTCGCCGAGGTGGCGGACCGTCTCGACGCGGTGCTCACGCCGCTCACCGGACGGCGCGTGCTCACCGACGGGGCGGCCGACCCCTCCCCCGAGAGCCAGGAGCTCGCCGCGGTGCTCGAGTTGGCCGGCGGACGGCTCGGCGCGCTCAACGGCGCCCTGCGGCGCGCCGCGGCGGAGCCGACCGGTCCCGGCGCGGCGCAGGCCGGCGACGACGACGTGGCGCGGCGCAACCGTGCGCTGTTGGCGGTGGGCCACCTCGCCGAGGAGCTGGCGCAGGTCATCGGGATGGGGACCGAGCAGGTGGCGTGGGTCGAGGCGTCGGGGCCGACGGGGCGCACCCCGACGTTGCGGGTGGCGCCCATCGACGTGGGCCCACTGCTGGCCCAGCGCCTGTGGCCGAACGTGACGGCGGTGTTGACCTCCGCCACGGTGCCACCGCATCTCGAGAGCCGGCTGGGGCTTCCGAGCCGGGGCACCGACCACCTCGACGTGGGAAGCCCGTTCCCCTTCAAGACCTGCGCCCTGCTGTACTGCGCCAAACACCTCCCCGACCCCCGCCGCCCCGGCGCCCGCGAGGCGTTGCACGAGGAGCTGGGCTCGCTGATCTCGGCCGCGGGAGGCCGCACCCTGGCGCTGTTCACCAGCTGGCGCGCCATGCACGAAGCCGCCGACGCGCTGCGCCCCGTGCTGCCCTTCGAGGTGCTCGCCCAGGGCGACAAGCCCAAGGCGAAGCTCCTCGACACCTTCTCGTCGGACCACGGCGCCTGTCTGTTCGCCACCATGTCGTTCTGGCAGGGGGTGGACGTACCGGGGGCGACGCTCTCGCTCGTCACTCTCGACCGGCTGCCGTTCTCCCGGCCCGACGATCCACTGCTGCAGGCCCGCCGCGACCGCGCCGGCGCGTCGGCGTTCCGCAGCGTCGACCTTCCCCGCGCCGCCACGCTCTTGGCCCAGGGAGCGGGCCGGCTCATCCGGTCGTCGACGGACCGGGGCGTCGTGGCGGTGCTCGACTCGCGTCTCGCCACCGCCAACTACCGCCACGACCTCCTGGCCGGTCTCCCGCCCATGCGACGCACCATCGACCACGACGAGGTCGTGGCCTTCTTGCAGACCATCGCCCGCGACGCCGTCACAGCCATCGCAGCGGCGGATCAGTGATCGCAGCGGCGGATCAGTAGCCGAGCCGCTCGATCATGTCGGGGCGTTGCTGCCAGTGCTTCTCCACGCGCACCCGCAACTCGACGAACGCCCCCGGTGGCAACTGGGCCCGCACCGCCGTGCCCACGTCTTTGAGCATCGCCCCGCCCTTGCCGATGACCATCCCCTTCTGCGACTCGCGCTCGACGATGATCTCGATGCGCACCCGGGGCCACTCCCACTCCGTCACCCGACACGCGATGGAATGGGGCAGCTCCTCGCGCACGTGCGCCAGGAGCTGCTCGCGCACGAGCTCCGCCACCCAGAACGCCTCGGGCACGTCGGTGATCATGTCGTCGGGGAAATAGGGCGGGCCGGGCGGGAGCCGGACGAGCACCGCCTCCACCAGCGCGTCGATCCCCTCACCCGAAACCGCCGACACCGGGAAGTACTCCACCCCTGCGTCCGCACCCTCGCCCTCGAGGACGGCGTGGGCGCCCTCGAGCCGCTCGAGGATCTGCGCCCGCGTGGCACGGTCGACCTTGTTGACCACCACGAGGACCCGGGACAACGGTCCGGTGGCACCCGTGGCGGCCCGTCCCTTGCAGGTGGTGGCGGCCCGCTCGAGCACGTAGCGGTCGCCGGGACCGATGGGCCCGGTGGCGTCGAGGACCGGCACGACCACGTCGATGTCGTCGAGCGCGTCGGCAACCTGTTCGTTGAGCCTCGTCCCGAGCGCCGTGCGGGGCCGGTGCAGGCCCGGCGTGTCGACGAACACGGCCTGGACCCCGGGCCGGTGCAGCACGCCGTGCACCGCCCGTCGCGTGGTGTTGGGCCGGGGAGACATGATCGTGACCTTGGTGCCCAGGATGCGGTTCACGAGCGTGGACTTGCCCACGTTGGGTCGGCCCACCACGGTCACGAATCCCGAGCGCAGCGCCCCGTCGACGCCGGTGCTGTCCCTGGCCACCGGGACGTCGGTCACCGGGTCACTCCCGGTGCTGCGGTGCCGCAGGAGTCGAGCCGTGGTCCTCGGGAGCGTGCAACGACGTGATGCGGATGCGGCCGATGCGGTGGCCCTCGACCCGTTCGGCCACGAGGCGCACCCCGTCGACCTCCACCGACTCACCCTCGACCGGGACCCGGCCCAGCACGTTGAACAACAGGCCTCCGACCGTGTCCCAGTCCCCTTCGGGCAGCTCGGCATCGAGCAGCTCGTTGAGCTCGTCCACCGGGAACCGGGCCGTCACCGACACCTCGCCGTCGGCCAGCGTCTGCACGGGCGGTTCCTCGACGTCGTACTCGTCGACGATCTCCCCCACCAACTCCTCGATGAGGTCTTCCAGGGTGACGAGCCCCGCCGTCCCGCCGTACTCGTCGACGGCGATCGCCTGATGGAACTTGCGATCCTGCATCTCGCGCATGAGCCGCGACACGCGCTTGGTCTCGGGGACGAAGTGCGCGGGGCGCACGACGTCACGCACCGGCCGCTGGCCGTGGCCTTCGCGCTCGGCCCGGATGAGGTCCTTGGCGAAGGCGATGCCCACCACGTCGTCGAGATTGCCCTCGTGCACCGGAAGGCGGGAGAACCCCGCCGCGATGGCGACGTCGAGGGCTTCGGACACCGCCACGTCGGCCTCGACGGCGCGCATGTCCGGACGCGGCACCATGACCTCGCGCACGATCGTGTCGCCGAACCCGATGATGGAATGGATGAGCTCGCGCTCTTGGGTCTCGATGACCTCTTGCTCCATGGCGACGTCGGCCATGGCCAGCAGCTCCGATTCCCGCATCCCCAGCGTCTCGCGGTTGCGGGGGCGCATGAGGAGGTTGGCCAAGCCGTTGAGACCGTTGGAGACGATCCGGACGGGCGGGAACGAGACCAGGGCGGAGATGATGGGCGCCACGAACAACGCGGAGCGCTCGGGGTTGTAGACGGCCCAGTTCTTGGGCAACGCCTCGGCGAACACGAAGATCACCACCACCTCGAACACCGTGGCGGCCAGCACGCCCAGGGCGCCGAAGAAGCGCTCGGCCAGGACGCCGACGAGTGTGGCGGTGACCAACTGGCACACGAGGACGAGCAGCAGGATCGGGTTGAGGAACGACTGGGGGTTCTCGACCAGGCGCACCAACCGGCCCGAGCCGCGCCGGTGCTCGTCGCGCAGGGCCAGCGCCTTGGCTCTGCTGGTCCGGACCAGTGCGGTCTCGGCCAGTGCCAACAGGGCGGACCCGACGAGCAGCACCACGATGACCACGACCAGGACTGCGTCGGTCGTCCCGAAGTGTCCGGTGGCGAACACGTCCCAGGCCACGTTGTCCCTACGACGCAGCCCGGTGGAAGCGAGCCAACAACTCGCGTTCGCGGCGCTCCATCGTCTCGGCTTCCTGGTCCTCGCCGTGATCCATCCCGAGCAGGTGCAACAAGCCGTGCACCACCAGCAGGGCCACCTCGTCCTCGAGGCTCACCCCGTGGCTCTCGGCGTTGCGGGCTGCCACCGACGGGCACACCAACACGTCGCCGAGCAACGTGGGCACCTCGAACTCGTCGCTCGGCAGGCCCCCACCGGGCCCGGTGCCGCCCTCGTCGGGCGAGCGCCCACCGAGGTCGGGCTCCTCGTCGATGGGAAAGGCGAGCACATCGGTGGGGCCGGTCTCACCCAGGAACCGCTCGTGGAGCTCGGCGATGGTGGGCTCGTCGACGAAGAGCAGTGACACCTCGACGTCTTCCTTGACCCCTTGCGCGTCGAGGACGTCACGGGCGAGCTGCGACCACCGAACGATGTCGATGTCGATGTCGGACTGCTCGTCGGCGGCGAACACGTCAACCGCCACCGGACCGTCCTCCGTGCTCCGGGCGCGCCCCGCGCCCACGGCCCGCTCCGGCGCGATTGGTCCGATTGGCCGAACCGGGACTCGAGCCGTTGGCCTCGTCGGCCCGCTCGTAGGCGGACACGATGTCGGCCACGATGCGGGCGCGCACCACGTCGCGCTGGGTCAGGTGGACGAAGGCCAGCCCCGGGACCGATCCGAGCACGGCCTCGAGGCCGGGCAACCCCGAGCGGCCACCGGGGACGTCGATCTGGGTCACGTCACCGGTGACGACGACCTTGGACCCGAACCCGATGCGCGTGAGGAACATCTTCATCTGCTCGGGCGTCGTGTTCTGCGCCTCGTCGAGGATGATGAAACTTCGGTTCAGGGTGCGCCCCCGCATGAACGCGAGCGGCGCCACCTCGATGGTCCCGCGCTCGAGCAGTCGCTGCGCGCCTTCGGGACCGAGGAGGTCGTAGAGCGCGTCGTACAGCGGGCGCAGATAGGGGTCGACCTTCGCCATGATGTCGCCGGGAAGGAACCCGAGCCGTTCGCCCGCTTCGACCGCGGGTCGGGTGAGGATGATGCGGTCGGCTTCGCGGCGCCTGGAGGGCCTGGACCGCGAGCGCGACAGCCAGGTACGACTTGCCCGTGCCGGCCGGACCGATGCCGAAGGTCACGACGTGGCTGGCGATGGCGTCGGTGTAGCGCTTCTGGCCGGCGGTCTTGGGCCGGACGGTGCGGCCCTGGGCCGAGCGAAGCAGTTCGGTGGTGAGCACCTCGGCCGGGCTCACGTCGTCCTTGACCATGGTGATGGTCCGACCCACGTCGCCGGCGTCGAGGCGCTGGCCCTGTTCGAGGAGCGTGACGAGCTCGTCGAACAACCGGCCCACCCGTTCGGCGTCCTCGCCGTCGATGGTGATCTCGTTGCCCCGCACCACGATGTGCGAGCCGCCGAAGGCCTCTTCGATCAGCCGCAACAACTCGTCTCGCTGCCCGAGCAGGCCCACCATGAGGTGGTTTCCGGGGACGAGGATCTTGACCTGGGTCGACACTGGCGCTCGCAGCGAGGCTACCAGCAGGTGCCGCGACAGCCGCGAGGTGCCGTCGTCACCGGCGTGACGTGCCCCGACGCGTCGATGTCGTCATCCCGGGGGCCACGCCAGGCGCCGGCCACCGAGCACGTGCAGATGGAGATGGGGGACGGAGTTGGACGCGTCCTCCCCCACGTTGAATACGAGTCGATACCCGCGTCGCCGCGACGGCCTCGGCTTCGGCCACCTCGCGCGCCGCGGTGAACACCCCCGCCAGGACCTCGGCGTCACCGGGTTCGAGGTCCCCGGCATTGTCGATGTGCCGACGCGGCACGACCAGGACATGGACGGGGGCCTGGGGGTTGAGGTCACGAAAGGCCACGGCGAGCTCGGTGCTGTGGACGATCTCGGCCGGGATCTCACCCGCGACGATCTTGCAGAAGATGCAGTCAGAGGTGTCGCTCACCGACCGACGGTCCGTCTCCTACACGCTCTCGGCGCTGCCGCGCAGCGCGCTCGAGCCCTTCACCTCGGGATAGAGGTGCTCGAGGCTGCCCGGCGCGATGCGGCAATTCTCGATGAAGGCGTCCACGTCGTCGGCCTTGAGCCGGATGACGCGCCCGAACTTGAAGGCGGCCAGCGCTCCTTCGTCGATGAAGCGATACAGGCTGCGCAGCGTCACACCGAGGTGCTCCGCCGCCTCCTTGGTGCTCATCCACCGGATCTGATCGCTCACCGCATCTCCAGGGCTCGGCGCTCCGTATCGCACCGTGCATCGTCATGCTATCCGGTGTTCTTCGCGACCCGACCGCGGCCACGGCGCGCCGAACCGAGGGGGGTGAGGCGAGATCCGATGCGCAGAGATCCCGATGCGCAGAGCCCGGGACCGGGCCCGTCCCGGTGCCAGGCGGGGCCGCCCGGGGGCGGCCGAGAGTCAGGCGATGACGCGCAGGCCCAGCTCGTCGAGGCGCCGGCTCATGGCGTCGGGGGTGACGCCGAACAGACAGGCGATGGCCCGCAGGTCCTCGGCCCGGATGGTGATCATCCGCCCGTTGAAGTCTTGGCGCTGGACCTGGATCATCGACAGGAACCGACGCAGCAGGTCGCGCTCGGGGCCGCTCACCGAGTTGAGCTTGGTGAGGTCGATCGTGACCTTGTCGTGGCCGTCCCACGGTCGCAGCTGGCGTCGGGCCCGACCCGGGCTCTCGCCGTTGCCGTTCCCCTCACCGTTGGGGCCCCACCGCGTGGCGTCGTCGTCCTGGGGCAGCAATTGGTCCACCGGGACGTCGTAGAGCTTGGCCAGGCGCTGCAGCCTCGGGACCGAGATGGCGCGCTCGCCTCGTTCGTAGGCGCCGAGTACCGACGCCTTGAACTCCTGGTCCGACATGGCCTCGACCGCTTGCAGCGAGAGCCGCATCTGTTTGCGCACCGCGCGGAGGCGAGACCCCACCGCTCGGGCGTATGCCGCCCGCGCGGACTCTTCCTGCTCGTCCTCTTCGGGCAACACCGTGTTCACCATGACAATCGAGATCCTCGCCGCTCGTCCCCGTACCTGCCCACGGCCCCCGTGCGACCCCCGCGAGAGCATGACAACCGTGCCTGATCCCCACAATCGGGCACATGCGCGGATAATCCCTTCCAGTGTCCCTCACTCAGCGTGGTGATTGCAAGAACCGGTGGAGCGAGGCCCCCCGACCGAGGTCGCACCGGCCTCGATCGGTTTCGACCGACGACCGTGTGCCGACGACACCCGGCGCCGCTCCCCAACGGGCGGACCGTACCTCAGCCCCCGCTCCGGCGCCCCGGTCCGGAGCCCTCACGGCCCGACCGGGCCCGGTGCCCGAGGGCCCCTCGGGGCCCTCGGCCGAGCGCACCAGGCCTCCGCGCAACGAGCACAAGAGCAGGCCGGCCGCGACGGCGGCGGTCTCGGCTCGCAACACCTGAGGACCCAGGCCCACGAGCCGGTGCCCGGTGGCCTCGGCCGGGTCCCAGCCCCCCTCGGGCCCTACCGCCAGCGCGGGTGCTCCCATGCTGGGCGGATCGCCTCCGAACTGCGCCAGCGCCAGGGGGACCGGCGCCAGTTGCACCGCGAGGTCGTCGAGGCCGGCGACACCGAGGACCTCGGGGAGCCACGTGCGCCTGCTCTGCGCGGCGGCTTCTCGCGCCACCCGGCGTAGCCGTGCGACGGCCCGCGCCCCACGCTCGCCGTCCCAGCGCACCACGGCGCGCCGCGACGCGAACACGACGATGCGGTCGACGCCGGCTTCGGTCAGCTTCTGCACCACCCACTCGGGCCGGTCCCCTTTCACCGGGACGAAGGCCACGGTCACCTCGGGCTCGGCCCGGGGCGAGCACACGACGGGGCCGTCGGCCTCGACGATGGGCGAGCCACCGGACCCACCGGAACCACCCGAGCCGCGCGCCGGTGTCACGAACCGACAGACGCGCCAGCGACCGGCGCCGTCCGATGCCACGACGCTCTCACCGGGGCGGAGCCGCAACACCTGCACCAGGTGGTGCTCGTCTCCGGGCGCCACCGTCGGCACCTCGAGATCGGCCACGAAGACCTGCGCTGCGGCGCCGAGCGTCGCCGGCGTCACCGGGTCGTCGGCCGCCCGGCCCGGCGTCGGCGCGTCGGTGGAGGCCAAGGTGCGCGCTCAGCCGAACGCAGAGCGGAGGCGGGCCATCAGGCCTTCGTCGGGGGGGCCCACTTTCTCCCCGCTCTCCGCCGCGAACCGCCGGAGGAGCTCTTCTTGTGTCTTGGACAGGTGGGTGGGGGTGTCCACCACGACCTGGATCACGAGGTCACCCCGACCGCGCCCTCGCACATGTGGCACGCCCCGACCACGCAGGCGGATCTGATGACCGGTCTGGGTGCCGGGGTGCACGGCGAGGGTCTCGGTGCCGTCGAGCGTCTCGAATTCCGGGGTGGCGCCCAGCGCAGCCTGGGCGATCGACAGGTGGAGCTCGGCTTGGACGTCGTCGCCCGACCGCACGAAGGTGTCATCGGGTCGGACTCCGAGGTGGACGTAGAGGTCCCCCGCCGGCCCGCCGCGCGGGCCTGCGGGCCCCCGACCCGAGAGCCGCAACGTCGAGGCGTGGTCGACACCGGCGGGGACGTCGACGGCGATGGTGCGGGCCTCGGTCACCCGACCGTCGCCGCGGCAGTCCGAACACGGGCTCGAGATCACCTCGCCGCTCCCGCTGCAACGCCGGCACGGCACGGCCGTGACCACCTGGCCGAGGATCGACTGGCGCACGCGGTGCTGCTCCCCCGCCCCTTGGCACTCCGGACACCGCATGGCGGTGGTGCCGGCCCGGGCCCCGCTCCCCTCGCACGTGGCGCACAGCACCAGGGTGTCGAGCGTCAGCTCGCGCGACGTCCCGAACACCGCCTCTCTGAAGTCGAGCTCCAGGACGATCTCGGTGTCGTCACCACGGATCGGACCTCCCCGGCGACGTGCCCCGCCGCCGGCCCCACCGAAGAACGCGTCGAAGAGATCGCCCAGTCCCCCGCCGAACAGGTCGCCGGCCCCCGGGATCGAGCCGTCCACCCCTTCAGGCCCGAACCGGTCATAGCGCGCCCGGCGTTCGGGATCGTGCAGCACCTCGTAGGCCCGGCTCACCTCTTTGAAACGGGATTCGGCCGCGGCGTCGCCTCCGGTGCGGTCGGGGTGGAGCTCCCGCGCCATGCGGCGGTAGGCCCGCTTGATGTCGTCGTCGGAGGCCTGCGGGCCCACGCCGAGGAGCTCGTAGTAATCAGTTGCCACCGACGGACTCCCCTCGCCGCTTGGCCCGGCCACCCGGGGTCTTCGGACGGCCACTGCCCGAGCGACCCGTCGACGTGGCGGCGCCGAGGTGCTCGCCCAACTGCTCGCCCACGAGCTCCACGGCCGCCAAGGCGCGTGGATAGTGCATCCGGGTGGGCCCGACGACACCGATGGTTCCCGCCACCTCGCCCTCGATGGCGACCGGCGCCAACACCAACGCGCAGGCAGCCAGCGGCTCGAAGCCGTGTTCGGCCCCGATGGCCACCGACAACCCTCGATCGAGGATGTCCTCGATGAGCTCCACCACCACGAGTTGCTGCTCGAGGATCGAGAGCACCGACCGGACCGTCTCGACCGCGTCGAAGGCCGAGGCCATGCGCGACGAGCCTCCGACGAAGACGTGGTCGGGCTCGCCTCCCGCACCCAGCTCCTCGAGGGCGACGACGGCGCTGCGCACCACGGCGTTGAGCGCGGAGGGGCGTAGCTCGGGAACCGCACCGGGGTTGGCCAGGGTCCCACCGCGCGTGCAGGTGTTCAGGTGCGTCGCCGCCTCCGCCAACACGTCGTCGGAGGTCTCCGCGGGCAGGTCGACCGTGCGCTTCTCGACCGCGCCGTCCGACAGCACGACGACGAGCAGCGCCAGGCGCGGGGACAGTCCCACCAGCTGGACGGATCGGATGGTGGCCGACTCGTGGCGCGGGCCCACCACGACCGCCGCGTAGTCGGTGAGCCCGGCCAGCAGACCACTCGTGCGACCGAGCAGGTCCTCGACCTCGCCGTGGACGTGGGCGAAGAACTTGCGCACCTCGTGCCGTTCGTGGGGCCCGAGCGTCCCGGGCCGCCCCAGGTGGTCGACGAAGAAGCGGTAGCCCTTGTCGGTGGGGACCCGGCCCGCGCTGGTGTGGGGTTGGGCCAGGTACCCGTCGCGCTCGAGCGCGGCCATCTCGCTGCGCACGGTGGCCGACGAGACCTCGACCCCGGGGTTGCCGGTGATGTGCGCCGAGCCGACGGGCTGGGCCGTCTCGATGTACTCCGCCACCACGGCGTTCAGGATGGCCGCCTTGCGGTGATCGAGCCCGGCGTCGGCCTCGGCGTCGGCGCCGGGGTCCTCGCCCCCGGCCCCGCCCGGGCGCGCCGAGTGCTTGGACGACTGCCGCGTGGGGTGCGTCGTGTCCTCGTTGCGCTCGCTGCGCCTGGTCCGATCGGCCTTCATGGTCCTAGCAGTCGAGTCTACCGAGTGCTACCTCGGTCCCACGGCTCGGCTGTGGGCGACTCAGTCTTCGAGGCGCAGGGCCGAGATGAAGGCCTCTTGGGGGACCTCGACCCGTCCGATGGACTTCATCTTCTTCTTGCCCTCCTTCTGCCGCTCGAGGAGCTTGCGCTTGCGAGTGATGTCGCCGCCGTAGCACTTGGCGAGCACGTCCTTGCGCTTGGCCTTCACCGTCTCGCGCGCGATCACCCGGCCCCCCACCGCGGCCTGGATGGGGACGTCGAAGAGCTGGCGCGGGATGAGCTCGCGCAGCTTTTCGGTCATGCGCCGCCCGTAGGCGTCGGCCTGGGTGCGATGCACGACGGTGGAGAAGGCGTCGACGGGCACATGGTTGATGAGGAGGTCGACCTTGACCAGATTGGCGCTCTCGTAGCCGTGTGCCTCGTAGTCGAGGCTGGCATACCCCTTGGTCCGGCTCTTGAGCTGATCGAAGAAGTCCACCACCACCTCGGCCAACGGGATGCGGTAGATGAGCTCGATGCGCTCGGGTGACAGGTACTCCATGTGGTCGAGGTCGCCGCGCCGCGCCTGGCACAGTTCCATCACCGTCCCGATGTACTCCGACGGCACGAGAATCGTGGCACGCAGCATGGGCTCGTCGATGTGGTCGAGACGACTGGCGTCGGGCATCTCGCTCGGGTTGTCGAAGCGCAGGTCGCCGCCGTCGGTCAGGTGCGCGACATAGGCCACCGACGGCGCCGTGGCGATGAGTGAGAGGTCGAACTCGCGCTCGAGCCGCTCCCGGACGATCTCCATGTGCAACAGCCCCAGAAACCCGCAGCGGAACCCGAAGCCGAGCGCACCCGAGGACTCGGGCTCGAAGGTGAAGCTCGAGTCGTTGAGCCGCAGCTTCTCGAGCGCCTCGCGCAACGCCGTCAGCTCGTCGCCGTCGATGGGGTACAAGCCGCAGAACACCATGGGTTTGGGGTCCCGGTACCCCGCCAACGGCTCGGGGGCGGGGTGCGCGGCGTCGGTGACGGTCTCTCCGGAACGGGCCTGGCCCACGTCCTTGATGCCGGCGATGAGGTACCCCACTTCGCCCGGGCCGAGCTCGTCGACGGGCGTCGGGACGGGCATGCGCACGCCGATCTCCTCCACCTCCTGGGAGAACCCGGCTTGCATGTACCGGACCTTGGTGGCGCTGCGCAGAACGCCGTCCATCACCCTGATCGAACTGACGACCCCCCGGTACTGGTCATAGGCCGAGTCGAAGATGAGCGCGCGCAACGCTGCGTCGCGATCCCCCCCGGAGCCGGCACCCGCTCCACCACGGCGTCGAGGAGCTCGTCGACGCCTTCGCCCGTCTTGGCCGAGATCCGCAGGATCGACTCGGCCGGGATGCCGAGCACCCGTTCGATCTCGGCCGCGTACTTCTCGGGCTCCGCCGCGGGGAGGTCGATCTTGTTCAGGGCCGCCACGATCTCGAGGTCGTGTTCGAGGGCCTGGTAACAGGTGGCCAGGGTCTGGGCTTGGATGCCCTGAGAGGCGTCGACCAGTAGCACGGCCCCCTCACAGGCAGCCAGCGACCGGCTCACCTCGTAGCCGAAGTCGACGTGCCCGGGAGTGTCGATGAGGTGCAGGACGTGGCCTTTGAAGCTGACCCGGACGTTCTGCGCCTTGATGGTGATCCCACGCTCACGCTCGAGCTCCATGGAGTCGAGGTACTGCTCGCGCATGAGGCGCGGGTCGACGGCATGGGTCAGCTCCAAGATGCGGTCCGACAGGGTCGACTTCCCGTGGTCGACATGGCTGATGATGGAGAAATTGCGGATGAGGTTCTGGCTGAGCACGGCACCCGGAGCGTATCGGCGCCGGCATCGGCCCCCGGTGCCAGAGGATGTCCCGACGACGTCCTGCTAGGCTTTCGCACCTGGTGGTGCTCACTGGGCCCACCGGCTCGGGCCGGATCCCGGTCCGGCCACGACCGATCTCCTTCCATCTCGATCGTCGACGACCCGCCCCCGGCGGGGCCCGTCTCGGAAAGCAAGAGCCCCCATGGCGAACATCAAGAGCCAGATCAAGCGGAACCGCCAGAACGAGCGGCGCCGGCTGAGCAACAAGTCGGTCCGTTCGGAGATCCGCACGCGGACCAAGACTGCCGTGACCGCACTCGACGCCGGAGCCGACGACGCCGCCGAGGCGACGCGCGCCGCGGTGCGCCGCATCGACAAGGCCGCCGCCCAGGGCGTCATCCACAAGAATCAGGCCGCCAACCGGAAGTCCCGCCTCATGCGTCGGGCCAACGCCACGGTCGAGGCCTGAACCTCAGGACCTGCGTCGTGCGCCGGCGCCGGCAGGTCGCCGCGTCGTCGACTCCCGGGCCGCACCCAGCCGGCTGAGACGACCCACGAGCACCTCGAGCACGGTCTCGGACGGCAACGCACTGCGTCCCCGCACGTCGAGGTCGGCTTCCGCCAGCAACGTCACGGCTCTGCTTATCCCCACCGGGCCCAGCCGTCGGCCTTGCTCGAGCGCCTTGCGCGCCGGGAACGACGACCGCATGCCGAGCCGCGCCGCCGCCTCGTCGGGGGTGGTGACACCGGATCCGTCGAGGCGGAGCATGGCCTGATAGTGGCGGTGCAGGATGGCGAGCACCTGGAGGGGGTGCATCCCACCCGCCCCGAACAGACGCCGCAGTGCCCCGAGCGCCACAGCGGTCTCCCCGCTGTCGATGGCGTCGGTGAGATCCCACGGTGCCACCGAGCCCGCCTCACCGAGGAACGGCTCGAGCTTCTCGACGTCGATCGAGGCACCCTCGCCGTAGGCAGCGGCCAATGCGTCGAGGAGACCCCGGAGCCGGCTCATGTCACCACCGAGGTGTTCCCCGAGCCTGGCCCCGGCCCGGGCGTCGAGCTTGACCGGGCCGTCGTGCAGCCGCTCCACCAGCCATTGGGTGCGGGCCCGGCCCGTTCCGACCGAGGTGTCGAGGACCGACCCGTGGCGTTCGGTCGCCTTGACCAAGGTGGCGGGGATGGTGCCGCTCCCCGCCACCAGCACCAGCGCGACCCCGGGGAGCGGGTCGTCGAGACAGGCCACCAGGCGGGCCGCGTCGGCGGCGACGAGCCGGCCGGCTTCACGCAGCACCACGATCCTCCGGTCCGTCAGGAACGGGGGTGTGGTCGAGCGCGTCGACGACCGCGCCGAGGTCGAGGTCCTCGGCCGCCGAGCCACCGAGCTCCTCCACCACCATGGCCGCGTCCGCGTCACCCACGATGGAACCGAGCAGGTCGTGCACACGCTGTCCGACGAGCGACGCGTCATCCCCGCGCACGAGGTAGGCGGGCCGGGGAAGCCCGTCTGGACCGAGCGGCGTCGTGCCCGACGTCGGCTTCGGTGCGGCCTTCGACGAGCCCGCCGCCCGCGCGCTCACGCCGCCTCGAGCACTGCGGCCAGTGCGTCACAGACACGGCGGGTGCCGGCGACGTCGTGCGCCCGCACGACACGGCATCCGAGCGCGACGCCGAGCGCGGCGGCGGCCAGCGACGCGTCCTTCCGGTGGTCGATGTCGAGGTCGAGGAGCACGCCCAGAAACGTCTTGTTCGAGGCCGACAACAACAGCGGGTACCCCAGACCCGCCAGCACCCCCGAGGCGCGCAACAGCTCGAGCGACTGCGCCGCGGTCTTGCCGAGGTCGAGTCCGGCGTCGAGCACGATCCGATCCGCCCCGACTCCGGCCGAGCGGGCCCGCGTGGCCCGATCCTCGAGAAATTCCCGGACCGACGCCACGACGTCGTCGTATTCGGGCTCGGGGTCCGGAATGCGCGGACCGATCCGGATGTGCGTCGCCACCACCGTGGCGCCCGCCTGGGCCGCCACCGCCAGGTAGTCGGGGTCGGCGAACCCGCTGATGTCGTTGCCGACCACGGCACCGGCTCCGTACCCGGCCCGGGCCACCGACGCCCGCCACGTGTCGACCGACACCGGCACGTCGAACCGGGCATGCAGGGCCTCGATGGCCGGGACGACCCGATCGAGCTCCTCGGCCTCATCCACCTCGGGGCCGGGGCCGGCTTTGACCCCACCCACGTCGAGGACGTCGGCTCCCTCGGCGACCAGGACGTCAGCCCGGCGCAGCAGCGCATCGAGCGAGAACGTGGCGCCCTTGTCGTAGAAGGAGTCGGGGGTCCGGTTCAAGATGCCCATGACCAAGGTCCGCGTGCGCAGATCGAAGGCCCGGTCTCCGAGGCGCAGGAGCACCATGTGAACCTACACGGCCCCCACTCCGCTGTCGGCGGGACCTCGGTGACGTCCCCGAAGGTCAGAACAGCCGGGTGGCGAGCGCCTTGCGGTACTGGGCCGTGCGCGGGTCCTCGGGCCCGAGGGTCTCGAGGAGGTCGAGGAATTCCTGGCGCGCCGTCTCGTCGCTCTTGACCTTCGGCAACAGCGCGTCGAGCAACACGTCCACACCGTCGGCGGGCACCTCCACCTGCTGGGCCGCCAGGCGCGCCTCGGCCGCCACCTGGCGGGCCTCGGGTGTCTCGGGGATCCGGGCCAGCAACGTCAGTGCCTCGGAGGGCTCGCCTCGCTCGACCAGGAGACGCGCCAGCGAGACCACGGCGCCGGGGTGATCGGGCTCGAGCTCGAGCGCTCGCCGCAGCGACAGCTCGTCGCCGGCCGCGGCGAGCGTGTCGGCTTCGGACGGCACCGGGGCCAGGCGTTCCACGAACTCCGTGACCTGCGCCTCGGGGACGGCACCGATGAACCCGTCGACGACCTGGCGGTCCTTCAGGGCGAAGACGGCTGGGATGGACTGCACCTGGAACGACGCGGAGATCCGAGGGTTCTCGTCCACGTTGACCTTGACCAGCTCGACCGAACCGTCCTTGGCCTCGACGGCCTTCTCGAGGAGGGGCCCCAGGGTACGACAGGGCCCACACCACGGCGCCCACAGGTCCACGACGACCGGCACCTGGTCGGACCGAACGAGAACATCCTGCTCGAAGGTGGCGTCGGTGGCATCGATCACGCAGAAGACGATACCGGGCGGACGTCGCGTCTCAGGCCGCTCGGTGCTCGGCGGGTAGCGTGCAACCCATGACGACTGCCGACCTCGTCGACGGCGGCGTCGAGGGCATCGACGCCGAAGGCGTGACGAGGTGGTTCTCGTCACATGTCGGGCGCAGCGTGCCCCCGCTGTCGTTCGAGCTCATCGCCGGAGGCCGCTCGAACCTCACCTACCGCGTCGCCGACTCCTCGGGTCGGGTCTACGCGTTGCGCCGGCCGCCGCTCAGCCACGTCCTTCCGACTGCGCACGACATGGCCCGCGAGTACCGCGTGATGACCGCGGTGGGACTGACGGCGGTGCCGGTGCCCGAGACCTACGGCCTGTGCGAGGACCCGGAGGTGAACGGGCAGCCCTTCTACGTCATGGAGTTCGTCGACGGCCACATCATCCGCGACGCCGGCGCGGCCGAGCGCGACCTCGACGAGCGAGCGCGACGCCGGGCCGGAGAGTCCCTGGCCGACACCCTGGCCCTGCTCCACGCGGTCGACGTCGACGCGGTGGGGCTGGGCGACTTCGCCAAACGCGACGGGTACATCGAGCGCCAACTGCGCCGGTGGCACGAGCAGTTCCGCAACTCCCAGGTCGAGGGGCTCGACACCGCCACCATCGTGGGGGCCGTGCACGACCGCCTGTCCGCATCCATCCCCGAGCAGGTCGGCACCTCGATCGTCCACGGTGACTACCGGCTCGACAACACGGTGCTCGGCCCCGAGGGTGACGTGCGGGCCGTGCTCGACTGGGAGATCTGCACCCTCGGTGACCCGCTCGCGGATGTCGGGTTGCTCATGGTGTACTGGACCGATCCAGGTGACGACGCGGCACTGCTCGGCGTCACGCCCACGACCGTGCCGGGATTCCCCAGCCGGGCCGAGATGCGGGCACGCTACGCCGAGGCGTCAGGACGCGACCTGCAACACCTCGACTTCTACGTCGCCTTCGGCTACTGGAAGTTGGCCTGCATCATCCAAGGGGTCTACGCCCGCTACGTCGGGGGCGCGGCGGCAGGGGACCGCTCGAGCGTCGACGAGTTCGGGCACAGCGTGGTGCGGTTGGCCGAGATGGCGCGCGACGCGCTGGATGGCGCATGAGCACGAGCGGGGCGCGGTGACGCTGTACGAGCGACACGGCGAGCGCGTCATCGCCCGCCCCGTGCTCGTCGTCGCGCTCGACGGATGGGTCGACGCAGGCCTGGGTGCGGACGGCGCCATCACCGCGCTGCTGTCGGCGGAAGCGACCGAGCTCGTCGCCACCTTCGACGGCGAGGCGCTCATCGACCAACGGGCCCGGCGTCCGGTGGTGCACATCGACCAAGGGGTCAACGAGGGGCTCACGTGGCCTGTCATCCAGATGAGGGTGGGGACCGACCGCGTCGGAGCCGACGTCTGCTACCTCGTGGGGCCCGAGCCGGACTTCCGCTGGGCCTCGTTCGTCGACGCGGTCGTGACGTTGGCGGGCCAGCTCGGCGTCCGTCTGGTCGTCGGCTTGGGAGCGTTCCCCGCCCCCGCGCCCCACACCCGCCCCGTCCGGCTGGCCGCGACCGCCCCCCGTCAGTCCGCCGACCTCGTGGCGCAGGTCGGCATCGTCCAGGGAGAGATCGACGTGCCCTCCGGGGTGTGGGGCGCACTCGAGCTCGCCTTCGGCGAAGCCGGGATCCCGGTGGTCGGGTTGTGGGCCCGCGTGCCCCACTACGTGTCGGGCATGGCCTTTCCCGCCGCCAGCGCGGCGTTGCTCGACGGACTCGCGGCGGTGGGCGACCTGTCGGTCGACTCGACCGACCTCCACACTGCGGCCGACGCGTCGCGCCAGCAGGTCGACGATCTCATCGCCAAGAGCACGGAACACACGTCCATGGTGCGCCAGCTCGAACGGAGCGTCGATGCGGCCGAGGGCAACCCGCTCGACGTCGGCACCCTGCCCACCGGTGATGAGCTGGCGGCGGAACTCGAGCGCTACCTCCGCGACGAACGGAGCGACGACTCACCACCCGACGACCTCTGAGTCGGCACCGGGCCGCCGGCCGAGCGTGCTACTGGGCCGAGCGTGCTACTGGGCCGAGCTGCTACTGGATGGCCAGGAGGTCCACCACGAACACGAGCGTCTCGTTGGGAGCGACGGCGGGAGGTTGGCCCGTCGCCCCGTACCCGAGCGCCGGGGGGATCACGATCTCGCGCCGCCCCCCCACCTTCATGCCCACGATCCCCTGGGAGAAGCCGGGGACCACCTGGTCGAGTGGGAACGACGCCGGCTGGCCGCGGGACCAGCTCGAGTCGAAGACTTTGCCCGTGGTGTAGTCGGCACCCACGTACTGGACGTTGACGGTGTCCGACGCCACGGCGGTCGGCCCGGTACCCACGACCAGATCCTTGGTCTCGAGGCTCGTGGGCGGGGGCGGCGACCCGGGCCCGATGACGGGCTCGGTCTTGAGGTCGGTGGCCCCCGAGACAGCCGGCGGGTTGGCCGGCGCCTGGGTGCTGGCGCCGGTGGTGGGGCCTGATGCCGTCGGGCTCCCCGATGACGTCGACGTCGTCGACGACGACGGGCTGCTCGAACCACACGCGCTCAGCACGAGACCGGCGACGACCACCACGGGGACCAGGAATTTGCGCACGGCGGGCAGATTACTCACCAGGAGCGGGAAAGCGGTCGCACCTCGGAGCGCTCCGGACGTCCCGAGGGGAGGGAACGGCGCCCCGGCTACCGACGGAGCAGCGACAGCGCGACGCCGTGGCCGCCCGTCACACCGGCATGCAGCGCACCGGCATGCAGCGCACCGGCGTGCACGTGTGACGCAAGCCACATCCCGATCCCGATGAGCACCGCGAACAATACGAACACGACCGCCAGCGTCACGTAGCGGGTGGTGGGGGTGCGGGGCCCCGGCTGCTGCTGCGAGCGCATCCGAGCCAGGTCGACGGCATCGAAACCGCGCGTCGGCGACGGTGCAACGGCGTCGGCGGCGACATCGGGCGGTCGGCCGGCGATCGCTTCCATCTCCCGGGTCGACGTGGCCGCATTGATGGCGAGCACGCGCCGGGTGTACTCGTAGGGCTCGAGACGACCGGCCTCGAACTCAGCCAGCACGCGGCGGAGGTAGGGCTCGCGCAGCACGAGCCCCGGGTCGGACTCCCCCGAGGCGGGCGCAGCCCGGGGCTCGTCCTCGAGCGGGGATCCGTCGGGGCCCATCCTCCAATTGTCGGCCACTGGAGCCGCGAACTACAACGCTTTTCGAGCCCTTTCGGTGCGTCGCATAGGTGGCGCGCGATCCCGGGTGTGGCCGATGGGCTTCCGATATGGTGCGCCGATGCAAGTCGACGGGGGTATCGGGTTCGATCCGGGTGACGCGGTCTCCACCGCACAACGGGCCGAGGAAGACGGCTTCGACGGGCTGTGGTGCGCAGAGACGGGTCACGACCCGTTCCTGCCCCTGTTGCTGGCGGCGGAACACACGCAGCGCATCGAGCTCGGCACGGGGATCGCGGTCGCCTTCGCCCGCAACCCGATGAGCACGGCCGTGCTGGCCAACGACTTGCAGTCCTACTCCAAGGGCCGGTTCATGCTCGGACTGGGGTCCCAGATCAAGCCCCACATCGAAAAGCGCTATTCCATGCCGTGGTCCCATCCCGCACCCCGGATGCGCGAATTCATCACGGCCATGCGGGCGATCTGGTCCGCCTGGCACGACGGGACCAAGCTCGCGTTCCGTGGAGACTTCTACAAGCACACGCTGATGACGCCGTTCTTCAATCCCGGGCCGAATCCCTATGGCGTGCCCAAGGTGTTCCTGGCTGCGGTGGGCGAGCTCATGACCGAGGTCGCCGGTGAGGTCGCCGACGGGCTCCTGGCCCACGGCTTCACCACGGCGCGCTACATGCGCGAGGTGACGCTGCCCGCATTGGACCGCGGGTTGGCGAAGGCGGGACGATCCCGCGCCGACTACGAGATCTCGTACCCCGCCATGATGGTCACCGGCAGCAACGAGGCCGAGATGCAGGCTGCAACCCAGGCCGTCAAGGCGCAGTTGGCGTTCTACTCGTCGACGCCCGCCTACAAGCCCGTGCTCGACCTCCACGGCTGGGGTGACCTGTTCAGCGAGCTCAACAGGCTCTCCAAGCAAGGGGAATGGGTGGCGATGGCCGACCTCATCCCGCCCGACATGCTCGACGCGTTCGCCGTCACCGGTGAGATCGGTGAGGTCCCGGCCAAGGTCCTGGAACGCTACGGCGGGATGGTGACCCGTGTGAGTTTCTACGCTCCCTACCGCCTCGAGCGCGAGCAGATCCAGGAGCTGTTGGCAGGCTTCCGAACGGCGTAGGGCGCGCCCCGGGCGACTGCGGGGGCCGGGCGCGGGTCACACGTGCGCTTGCACCGGGGGCGCAGCGGTCAGGTGACGAGGTTGACCAGGCGCGGCGGCCGGGCGACGACCCGGGAGGGCACGGCGCCGGCCAGGGCGCTCACCACGCGCTCGGAGGTGGTGGCGAGCCGCACGGCATCCTCCTCGGTGATGTCGGGTGACACCTCGATGCGGTCGCGCACCTTGCCGTTGACCTGTACCACCATCGTCACCTGCTCGGACCGGGCCAGCTCGGGATTGAAGGTCGGCCAGGGCTCCGCGTGCACCATGGCCCCCTCCCCGTGTCGGCGCTCCCAGGCCTCGGCCGCCACGTGGGGGACGAGCGGAGCCAGCAGCAGCAGCAGCGCGTCCGAGGCCGCGTCGTTGGTGGCGCGGCGCGGGCCGCCGGGGGTGTCGCGCTGGTAGCGGGCCAGGGCGTGGGAGAACTCCATGCACGCCGCGACCGAGGTGTTGAACGACCACCGCTCGAGGTCCTCGCTCACCTTGGCGATGAGCTGGTGCGTGGCCCGGTCGATGTCGGTGTCCTCGGGCCGCGACTCGCCGTCGCGGAAATCGCCTTCGGGCTCGACCGTGAGCCGCCACACACGGTCGAGGAACCGCGCGCACCCGTCGATGACGTTCTCGGTCTGATCCGTCCAGTCCATGTTGTCGCCCGGCGGCCCCGCGAAGATGTGGAAGAGGCGAAGCGCGTCCGCCCCTACGGTGTCGAAGTACCGCGACGGGGTCACGAGGTTCCCCCTCGACTTCGACATCTTCTTGCCCTCCATCCGGATCATGCCCTGGGTGAACAGACGGCTGAAGGGCTCGCGCGGCACGCCGGGAGCCAAGCCGACGTCGATGAGGGCCCGGGTGTAGAAGCGCGCGTAGAGAAGGTGCAGGATGGCATGCTCGATGCCGCCGATGTACTGGTCGACCGGCATGAAGTGCCGGGCCAGCGCAGGGTCGAAGGGCTTGTCGTCGGACCACGGGTCGCAGAAGCGCAGGAAGTACCACGACGAGTCGACGAAGGTGTCCATGGTGTCGGTCTCACGCTCGGCCGGGCCCCCACACACCGGGCACGTGGCATGGCGAAAGGTCGGGTGACGCTTGAGGGGGGACTCGCCCGTGGGGAGGAACTCGACGTCGTCGGGTGCGAGGACCGGCAATTGGTCCTCGGGCACCCCGACGATCCCGTCCACCGGGCAGAAGACCACAGGGATGGGACAGCCCCAGTACCGCTGGCGCGACACCAGCCAGTCCCGCAGGCGGTAGTTGACGGTCCGCTCCCCGATGCCGCGCTCCTCGAGCCAGGCGATGGCCCGATCCTTGGCCGCGCCGATGTCGAGTCCGTTGAGGAACTCGGAGTTGATCTTCACGCCCTCACCGGTCCACGCCCCGTCGTCGAACCCCTCGGGGGGTTGCGTGGTGCGCACGACGGGAAGGCCATGCGCGCGGCGAAGTCCCAGTCCCGATCGTCCTCGGCCGGGACGGCCATGATGGCCCCGGTGCCGTAGCGCATGAGAACGTAGTCGGCGACGTAGACGGGGATGGCTTCACCCGTAAAGGGGTTGACGACGTGTCCGCCGGTGAACGCCCCCCGTTTGCCCAACTGGTCCGCGCCGTGCTCCGAGGTCCGATCGAGCTCACTCTTGCCTGCGGCCGATCGACGAAGCTCGTCGACCTCGGCCCGCTGGGCCTGCGTCGTGACCGCGTCGACCAGCGGGTGCTCGGGCGCGACGACGGCGTAGGTCATGCCGAAGCTCGTATCGGGCCGGGTCGTGAAGACGCGCAGGACGCGCCCGGCATGGTCGGCGCCGACGACCTCGAGGTCGAATTCCACCCCCTCGGATCGCCCGATCCAGTTGCGCTGCATGGTCTTCACGCGCTCGGGCCAGTCGAGGTCGTCGAGGGAGTCGAGCAGCTCGTCGACATAGGCCGTGGTGCGGAAGAACCACTGTTCGAGCTCGCGTTGGACCACGAGGTCGCCCGAGCGTTCACAGGTCCCGTCCCCGAGCACCTGTTCGTTGGCCAGGACGGTCTGGCACCCCGGGCACCAGTTGACCGGGGCCAAGGACCGGTAAGCGAGACCTGCCTCGAGCAGCCGGAGAAAGATGACCTGATTCCACCGGATGTACGACGGATCGTGGCTGCGCACCTGTCGTCTCCAGTCGTAGACGGCGCCGAGGCGCTGCACGCTGGCGATGAGCTCGGTGATGCGTGCCTCGGTGAACGACCGGGGATGTTCGCCGGTGCGAATGGCGGCGTTCTCGGCCGGAAGGCCGAACGAATCGAAGCCGAACGGTGACAGGACGGCGAACCCCTGCATGGTCCGGTGTCGCACGAGCAGGTCGCCGAAGGTGTAGTTCCGAACATGTCCCTGGTGTGCAGGGCCGCTCGGGTAGGGGTACATGCACAGGACGTACTGCGTGGGCCGAGGGTCGTCGGGTTCGATCTCGTACAGGCCGCTCTCAGCCCAGCGTCGCTGCCACTTGAGCTCGACCTCCTGCACGTCATATGGCCGCGGCATCTCCGGATTCTAGGGAACCGGGTACGCCCCTTCGAACACCTCCCGCGCCCGAATGGGGCCACGGCATGGAGGCCGGCGACGTGGGCCGGGCCCCGACGACCTGACCATCGGTGTCGGGTCAGATCTGGCTGGTAACGTGGCGACTCGTCCCGGGGGCGTAGCTCAGTTGGTAGAGCGCTTGACTGGCAGTCAAGAGGTTCGAGGGTTCGAGTCCCTTCGCCTCCACCGTGTGATGTCGCGAGACATCGTGGACAGACGAACCTATGAAGCTAGATGATCACGGTCTCGCGGTGATCGGCTGGTAGTCCCTGCTCGGGTCGAGCGTGAGGTGGCGGAGCAACTCGCCCTCCTCGCTCAGCACCCGGATGTCGAGGTTGGCGACCAAGACGATGACCCGACGGCCCCGATGGCCCCGCCCGACTCCCACGTGGTGGAGCTTGCTCCCGTGACGCAGGGTGAAGACCCCGCATTTGTCGATCTTGTCGTGGCGCACCCGAGTATTCGGAGCCATCGGGTATTTGTCGGGGTCCGGGGCGGCTTTGTCCAAGGCGTCGAAGGCCTGCTTTGGCGGCACCATGCCTCGGGCCGAGTGGGGTCGGGTCTCGTTGTAGTAGCGGACGAAGTAGTCGACCTGTCCCTGGAGCTCGGCGATGGACCCAGCCCGGTCCTGCTTGCGCAGCCAACGCTTGAGCGTCTTGTGGAATCGCTCGATCTTGCCTTGGGTCTGCGGATGGTAGGGCTTGCCGTGCTTGATGGCGATGCCCAACGTGGCGAGCTCGGTCTCGAACCCGCATCGGCCGTTGCGGAACTGGGCGGTGAAGATGCAGCCGTTATCGGTCAACATCGAGGCCGGGAATCCGAAACGTCCGGCCCCCTGGTAGAACGCGGCCACCACATCGGCCGCGGTGGTGACCGGCAGCACCACGGCGACGGTGACCATGCGCGAGTAGTCGTCGACGAAGTCGAGGATCTCCACCTCGGTCCCATCAGCCAGGGACCAGTGGGTCATGTCCGCTTGCCAGGTCTCGTTGGGTAACTTCGCCTCGAACCGGACCCACGACGTGCGAGGTCGCTTCTGGGGCTGGGGGGTGACGAACCCACGCCGGACGAGCGCCCGGTGGATGGTGGACCGGCCCGGAGCCGTCCCGTGGCGCTGGCGGAGGTGGTACTGGATCGTGAGAGGCCCGGCGTCGAAGCCTTCCTCGTCCAGGTGCTTGCGGATCGTCACGATCTCGTTCTCGAGCGCCGCGTCGAGCTGCGTCGGGCGTCGGTGAGGCGCCGTGGACTTCGGGGCCAGGGCCTCGTAGCCGCCCCCTCGAAACAGCCCTACCTGCTTGGCCACCCACGACTTCGACATGTCGAGAGACGAGGCCACCGATCGCAGGGACCGGCCCTCCACCACGACGGCATCAACGGCATAGCGAGCACGGTCCATGGACACCACCTGAACAGGTGTCCACGATGTCCTGGGACATAGTGTCCACTAAGTCATGGAACCGGACACCTTCGCCTCCACCGTTTCGGATCTACAAAGTCTTCCCCGGTAGTTCCGGATTCCTTGCATCCGTTCGCCTGCGGGGCAGATGGTGACCTTTCGATGCCGGGGGCCACCCTGTTGGTCGGTTATGGGCCGATTCCGATCACGGGGACCGGCACGTCACTGTTCATCGTCGTGTTGTCACCCAGCTCACCGTTGAAGTTGTCACCCCAGCAGTCGGCTGCACCGGACGTGAGGATCGCACAGTAACTCTCGCCGTCACTGTCAACGCTGACGGCGGACACACCGGTCGATGCCGGTGTCGTACTGCATGGCAGCGCGTCAGGGACAGCACCACAAGTCTCCGGACCGTCCGCGCTACCGATGCCGAGCTCACCGTTGTAGTTGCTGCCCCAGCAGTCCACCGGTCCCGAGGTGAGGATGGCGCAGTAACTGCTGCCGGAAGTGCTCAAGCTGGTGGCGGAGATCCCCACCGACACCGGCGTGGTGCTGCAGGGAACGGCCCCTTGATAACAGGCATCGGGACCGCCGCTCGTGCCGTTCCCAAGAGCGCCCGCACCCCAGCAGTCGACCCCGCCCGAGGTGAGGATGGCGCAGGTACTGGATCCCCTGCTCACCACACGGGTGGCCGAGATCCCCACCGGCGCCGGCGTCGTGCTGCACGCCTCCCCGTAGTCACAGCTGTCCGGACCCGTGCTCGAACCGTCCCCGAGTTCACCGTAGGGGTTACTACCCCAGCAGTCGACCCCGCCCGAGGTGAGGATGGCACAGTAATTGCCCGGGGCACCCATCAGGCTCGTGACGGAGATGCCGGTCGACACAGGACTGGTGCTGCACGGCACCGGCTGGGATCCATTTCCCGGACAGCTGTCCGGTCCGACGCTCGTGCCGATACCGAGGTCGCCATCGGAGTTCGAGCCCCAGCAGTCGACGCCGCCCGAGGTGAGGATGGCGCAGTAACCGCCCGAGTCGCTTGCCAGGCTGGTGGCGGAGATCCCCACCGAGACCGGCGTCGTGCTGCACGGTGAACCGTCGCAGGTCTCGGGCCCGTCGGTGGTGCCGATACCCAGCTGGCCGAAGACGTTGTTTCCCCAGCAGTCGACCCT
Source organism: uncultured Acidimicrobiales bacterium (assembly GCA_963764205.1). GTDB lineage: Bacteria > Actinomycetota > Acidimicrobiia > Acidimicrobiales > UBA8190 > Chersky-840. The sequence continues at coordinate 1,148,252 of CAVXRN010000006.1, read as the reverse complement.
GCCTGAGGTGAGGATGGCACAGAAGTTCCCTGTCCAGCTGCCCACGAGGCTCGTGGCCGAGATGCCGATCGGGAGCGGTCTGGTACTGCAGGGGTAACCGCTGCTACAGATCGCTGGTCCATTCGTCGAGCCGACGCCCAGGTCCCCGTTGTCGTTGCCACCCCAGCAGTCGACCCCGCCCGAGGTGAGGATGGCACAGAAGGTGCCGCTGTCACTCGCCAGGCTGGTGGCGGAGATCCCCACCGACACGGGCGTGATGCTGCACGATTCCTCGCAGTCGTCGGGGCCAGAGATCGCCCCGTTGCCCAACTCGCCGTCGGCGTTGCCACCCCAACACACGACCCCGTCGGTTGTGAGAATTGCGCAGTACTCTCCGTACCCGCCGTTCACCACCATCTTCGCGGGGCCGAACGCGGGCGGTGGACTGCCGAGGGTGATCGTCCCGGTGAGCGTCGTGCGGCGGAGTCCACTGCGATGATCACACAAGGGGCTCGGGCCTGGGGGCGGCAAGTCGAACGCGAGCTGTGCCAATCCCGCAAAGGAGCCTGTCGTGTTGCCGTCGCGCACCGAGCTCTCGCCGAACCGGGACTTGTTGCCATCGAAGCTTCCGCTCCAGGAGACCTCGAGCGCCGCGGGTGCACCCGTGGGCCCGATCCAACCACCGGCACAGCTGATAGGGCTGCCCGAGAAGGATCCACGGGCTTTGGCCCCGGTGATGCTGAGCGTTCCCACGCTGGCGGTGCATCTGGACAATCGCATCCGCGTCGCGGAGGGACGATTCTCCGGGCTACTGCTCGTGAGCGGCGGAGAGAACGTGGTCACGGCCGAGAACGCACAGCTGATCGAACCCGGTGCAACTCCTCGGAAATGCGATGCCCTTTGACTCGCGGATGCGGGGGTTACCGGCGCGCCCACCAGGAGCACCAGGCCCACACCGATGGTCAACGCAGCCCCTAGCCAATATCGCCTCATGCCAACGCACCCCCGGCGCCCCGCCGCCGTCCAGGAAGACCCGAGTCGCCAGCAGCAGGCTACCCCGGTCGACCCTGAGGCGCTTCGTTCGCGACCACGTGGATGCCGCGATGCAGTTCGTCCAGCAGAAGTGGAGCTCAGGCGTCCAGCAGCTGCAGTGCCGACGCTGCTCGACGTTCGACGTTCCCGTACCCATTGGCGTTGGCGATCGAGCACGCCTTGGTCAGGAGCTTCCGGGCCTCCTCGATATCGCCCGGTGCACGCCGCTCGGCCAGCATCCTTCCCCACTGGAGGTCCGTCCTGGCGGTGAAGAACCTGGCCCCCATGTCCTCGGACATCGCACTGGCCTGGGCGAAGTAGGCGGCAGCTTCGTCGTAGCGGCCGAGGACCGTGGCGAGGCCACCGAGATAGTGACTCACTGGGTCGAGTGCCGACGCGCCGGTGGCCGGCAGCTGGCTGGCCCACGGTACGAGTCGGTCGAACAGAGGCTCGGCAAACTTCGGGTCACCGCATTCGATCGCGGCTTCGGCGAAGTCAGCCATGCCGGTCATCCACACCTGATCCCAGGGCAGGTCGAAGTCGGCCTGGGCAAACTGCTCGAGCTGAAAGCGCGCCTCGTCGATACGCCCGACCTCGACGTGGGCCTTGGCCAACAGCGAGCTGAACAACCATCGAGAGATATCAGGACTGTCGGCCGCCATCTGCTCGATCAACGGGATCAACTCGCTCATCGTGCCGCGCTGGCCGCACACGCCCATGAATTGAGCCCCGTAGATGATGGCGGCGTCGGGTTGTCCACACTCGAGGCCAATGTGGAGCGCCTCCGTCGCCAGCTGATCAGCTCGGTCGGTGTCCCCGACCATCAACGCGCGGAGGCCGAGTCCGAAGCCGTGGCCCCACTTGAAGATCGGCTGGTCGAGGCTTTCCGCCATCGAGCCGTGGATCTCGATGCAGCGGTCTACCTCGCGAATGTCCCCCGCGCAGGCGGCGGTCGAGGCTTGCCACATCGCGGCCCAGAACGTCAGCACCGGGTCACCCATCCGCTCGGCACGGACCAGGGCGTCTGCCGTGCGGGCCGACGTCTGCTCGAGCAGGGGCGGCACCAGGAGCGGAACAAAGACGTTGTTCAATACCCGCACGATGATGCCCTCGTCGGCCGAGGACTCGGCCAGGGCGAGAGCCTCGTCGGCGAGAGCCTGACGGCGGTCGAGCGAGATGCCGTGGGCAAGTTCTGCACACAGGGTGGCCAGGACCAAGGCTCGGTCGGCGCTTTCGGCTGAGAGCCGATCGAGGGCCATTTCCAACACCTCGACCTTCTCGGCGTCGATGCTGCCGATGGCGCTGTAGAAGCCGCGGTCGTTGGCGAGTGCGGCTGCCACGAGGCGTTCGGTATCGCCGAGACCGGCTGCTCGCCGAGCAGCACCGAGCAGGGTGTCGCGAAAACCCGGGTCACCCGTTTGACGCTGTGCGGTGCCGAGTCCAATAGCCATGTCGAGGCCGAGTGCGGGATCGGAGTCGGCGACCCGAGCGTTGAGGTCGAGCGCCTGGGCGTAGTAGCGAAGGGCTTCCGCGGGAGCGAGGGCGCTCAGCGCAGCGTCTCCCGCCTGTCGGGAATAGCTGATGGCCTTGCTCAGGTCGATGGGCTCGGTGGCGCTGAACCAGTGGCGGGCCAGCTCACCGACCCGGGACTCCGGACGGTCCCCGCACAACCGCTCCAGCGATTCCGCCAAGACCCGATGCGCCCTGGCCCGCCTGGTCGGACCCAGGTTCTCGTACAGCGTGTGTTGGATGAGGGCGTGGGCGAAGCTGTAATGCCCTGGTGTGTCATCGAGTTCTCGCACGAGCGCGACGACCGCGGCGGCGTCGAGGATGTCGAGCAGGTCGTCATCCGAGGCCTTCGTCGCCAGCGCCAGCAGGTCCAAGTCGAAGTCTCGACCGATCACCGACGCCATCGACAAGACCCGCCGCGCTTCGTCACCGAGACGACCGACCCTCGCCCCGATCACTTCGCGGATGCTGTCGGGCAAGGTCACTGGCCCCAGGGATTCTTCCGTCGTCCACCGCCCGGTAGCGCCCTGGTAGATGGCACCGGTCTCCGACAGGTGGCGCAACACCTCGCTCACGAAGAACGGGTTGCCATCGGTTTCGCGATACACGGCGTGGGCGAGGTCCATCCCGGCGTCATCGAGTGCGTGCCCTGCGGCGGCCTCCAGTAGCGACATCACCCCGCTGTCGTCGAGTCCCGCCAGTTCGAGTCGCGAAACCCTGCTCTGGCGACGCAGGAACGCGAGGGTGTCGAGCAAGGGATGAGACTGCGACAACTCGGTGTCGCGGTAGATGCCGATGACCAGGATCCGCATGGCGTGCTCGGCCGCGGCGAGATGGCGGAGCAGGAGGAGGCTTCCCTTGTCTGCCCACTGCAGGTCGTCGAAGATCAAGATGATGGGCTGCTGGGACGACGCCGAGGTGAGTAGGCCGACCACCGCAGCGAAGAGCAGGAACCGCTCTGAGTCGGTGTCATGGGCTTTCGACGGCGGAAGGTCCCGGATCCTGCTGGCCAGAGCCGGGACCAGCCGAACCAGTTCGGAACCGTGTTCCTCCACGTGAGCGAGGAGTTGGTCCTCGGGAACATGGGTGACGTAGTGACTGAGCGCCTCGCCGAAGAGTTGATAGGGAGTGGCGAGGTCCTCTTCACAGTGGCCGAACAGCACACACGACCCGGCGTCGAACGCCGACCGCGCCAGTTCCGCCACAAGGGTGGTCTTGCCCTGGCCGGCTTCGCCCGAGATCAGCAGCACCTCCCGCCCCTCAGCTGCGACCACCCGTTTGGCGGCGTCGGTCATCGTTTGCATCTCGGCCTCGCGTCCGACCAGCCCGATGGTGGGGCGCACGGCCAGACGGCTTGCCAGCGGGATCGAGATCACGGTGTCGGCTCCCGTGAGGGGTTCCCACAGCACCTCGACCGTGTCGACCGGGTCGGGGAGCCCCTTCAGGACGAGCTCACCGAGCGAGCGGGACTCGTGACGACTGCGCCGACCGGCCATCGCCCTCACCACATCGGCTGCGAGGACCTGTCCGTTCTCGCAGCTACCGCACAAACGGGCTGCTTCGACGACGGGGTCCCCGAAGTAGTCGTCGTCGTCTCGGGTCACTTCCCCACTGCTCAGGCCCACCCGCAGGCCCACCGAGTACTCCCGAGCGCGATTGTCCCGTTCGACACCCTGCTGCATTGCGACGGCACAGCCCAGCGCGGCCGAGGCGGAGGCGAAGACCACCATGAGCCCGTCACCGAGGTTCTTCACTTCGGTGCCACCGGCCTCTGCGATGGCCTGACGCAGGATCGAAAAGTGCCCTCGGCGAACCTCCTCGGCCGCGTCGGGTGACAGTCGCTGCAAGAGCTCTGTCGAGCCCACCACGTCGGTGAACAGGATCGTTGCGCTCTCGATGGCCAAAAAAGACCCTCCCGCCTAGGCGGCACCAGGGTAGGCGACGACCGCAACGACCCGCCGAGGGACCGCTCGCTACGGCGCGCCCCGTCCGACCGGCACGAGGCTGGGTCGAGACGGATCAGCTCGGCTCCCGTAGCGACGGGACGCCAGTGCTACGTCAACCGGCGCCGGTGCCGGTCCCCCCGAAGAAGTGTTGGTTCGCCAGTGCCGCCTCGCACCCCGCCACCCATTGGGTCTGGTCGTCGATAGCCGGAACCGATCCTTGTGCGACGAGGGTCATGCATTCATCCTTCGGGTCCCCGACCAGCGGGTTGCCCTGCTGCACTTCGCCCTGAGCGAAGGCCTCCCCGTCTTTGTACGAAGGTCCCGAGTTGGTAACCGACGAGCACCCCGCGACCAGGGTCCCGACTGCGACGACACCCAGGATCACGCGCTTCATCCCGGCAACGATACTCATGGCTGGTCCTGGGCCGGGTCGAATCAACGGCAATTTGTCGTCCGTGCACGTCGCCGTCGGCAGTGTTCCGCTCCGAGCGGGCCCGCGCCTATGTTTGGCGCTGAGGCGGGGGCCCCGACACGGCGGCCGAGGAGAGCCAGCACGAGGGAGGGGCGATGGCCGACCCGGGCGGTGGGCGATTGGGGCGGTCGTGGCGACGGTTCCGCCGCCGGCCCGCGAGCATCCAGATCACCTCCGTGGCGGTCGTGGCGGTCCTGGTGGTCGGCATCGCCGTCGCCGTGGGGAGCGGGTCGTCGGCCAAGCCCGGAGCCTCGACGACGACCGACACCGTTGCGAGTCCCGTCCAGGCGAGTACCTCCAGCGCTGGGGTCAGTGCCCACAGCATCCGGGTCGTCTTCCCCGTGTCCAACCTCTCCGCGTTGGCGTCGAACTTCGGGTTCGCGGGCGACGTCGAGTACAGCGAGCAGACCAAGGCCATCAGGCTCTTCGTCAAACTGATCAACGACGCGGGTGGTATCCACGGTCGCATGATCGATGCCGACATCGTCAACTTCGATCCCACCAACGAATCGGAGATGCGGGCGCTGTGCAAGGACTGGACCGACGGCGCGTCCCTGCATTCGCGGTGCTCGACGGGGTGGGCACCTGGACCGGCGACAATCAACTGTGCATCACGCAAGAGGGACACACGCCCCTGCTGAGCCAGTGGACGACGGTCACCAACTGGACGCAGCAGGGCTCGCCCTATCTGTGGTGGACCGGTGCTGACGATGCCGCGGTGCTGCAGGCCACCGTCGACTGGGGGATCAGCGCCGGGCTCCTCGGGGGTACCAACAAGGTCGGGGTCATCGCCGGCGACCGGGCGAGCGATGAGGTGGCGCTGAACCAGTATCTGCTGCCCGATCTCCAGCGCGCCGGCATCACGCCCGTCGTCAAGACGATCGCGGCCGATCCCTCCGACACCGCCTCGACCGATTCCCAGGCGCCCCTGGTGGTCCAACAGCTCCGCTCCGACGGCATCAGCTCGGTCATCCCACTCGTGCCCTTCAACGTCTTCTTCCCTGTGCTGGCAGCCGAGACCCAGCAGGCGTACTTCCCCAAGCTCCTGCTGTCGGACTACGAAGACTCCATCCAATCGGCGCTGGGGCTCCTCCCCTTCCCCTATGAGAAGGCCCTCGACGGACAAGAAGGCGTGACCACCGAGACCCTGGGCGGGATCGACGACGTCCGCCCCGAGTCAGAGGGCGGCTACGACCCCGGAGTGCGCAGCTGCTTCACCGCCTGGCACAAGGCCTATCCCCAGATCCCCAGTGGAAACCAGAACTACTACATCGAAGAACAGGGCCCCGTCCAAGGATGGTGCCAGCAGATCCGGCTCTTCGCCGCCGCGGCCACGGCCGCGGGGCCGCACCTGGACCGTCGGACGTTCGACGCGGCGATGGCCACGATCACCAACTTCCCCGGCGGGTACTCGCCGATCCTGAGCTACGGGCCCGACAAATTCTACGGTCCGACGCAGTACCGGGTCGTGCGGTTGCACACCAACTCACCGCCGTCGAGCCAGTGCAAGTTCCCGCTGGACCACATCCCCCAGGGAGTGTGCTGGGTGGTCGTCAACGACTGGCAACCGTTGCCGGGCACACGATGACCCACGTCGCGTCGCCGACCTCGGAGGCCCCCTGGTGGCAAACGGCGGTCCTGTACCAGATCTATCCGAGGTCGTTCGCGGACTCCGACGCGGATGGCATCGGGGACATCCGAGGCATCATCGACCGACTCGACCACCTCGACTGGTTGGGGGTCGGCGGGATCTGGCTGAGCCCGATCACCGTCTCGCCCAACGCCGACTGGGGCTACGACGTCACCGACTACTGCGCCGTGCAACCGGACCTGGGCACGATGGCGGATTTCGACCGTCTGGTCGCCGAAGCGGGCCGGCACGGCATCCGCGTGCTTCTCGACATCGTCCCCAACCACACGAGCGAGGAGCACCCGTGGTTCGTCGCCTCGCGCCGCTCTCGTTCGTCGCCCCGCCGTGACTGGTACGTCTGGGCCGACCCCACCGCTGAAGGCGGGCCCCCCAACAACTGGGTGAGCAGCTTCGGTGGCCCGGCCTGGACGCTCGACCCCGCAACCGGGCAGTACTACCTCCACAACCACCTGTCCGAGCAACCCGACCTCAATTGGTGGAACGAGGAGGTCCGGTCGGAATTCGACGGGATCCTCCGGTTCTGGTTCGACCGTGGCGTGGCCGGCTTCCGGATCGACGTGTGCAACATCATCATCAAGGACGCCTTGCTGCGGGACAACCCTCCTGCCACCGAGGACGACGACTTCGAAGCACAGCTCTTCGGACAGCGACCGGTCTACAGCGGCAACCGTCCCGAGGTCCACGACGTCATCCGACGCTGGAGGCGGCTGGCCGATTCCTACGACACCCCTCGCACGCTCATCGGCGAGACGCCGGTGAAGGTCCCGGAGTTGGCACGCTTCTACGGCGACGGCGCGGACGAACTGCACCTGGCGTTCAACTTCCCCTTCATCTCCGCCCCCTTGGATCCGGTGGCCATGCGGGATGTCGTGCGCGACACGGAGCGGTGCCTGCCACCGGGAGCCTGGCCGGCGTGGACGGGGTCGAATCACGACATGTCCCGGTTCGCGTCGCGCTGGGCCGACGGCGACGAGCGCAAGGCTCGTGTGGCGCTGCTCATGTTGCTGTGCCTCCGGGGCACGCCCGTGCTGTACCAGGGTGACGAGATCGGGCTCGAGGACGTCCCTGTCGCCAAGGACGATCTGCGCGACCCCTTGGGCGTGCGGTACTTCCCCGTGTACGCAGGGCGTGACGCCATGCGTACGCCCATACCATGGCGTGACGGGCCCGGCGGCGGGTTCACCGCCCCCGGGACACGCCCGTGGCTGCCGCTGGGACCGACGGCACGATGCAACGTGGAGCGCCAACGGTCCGACCCCGACTCGATGCTCGCACTGACCCGGGACCTCATCGCGCTGCGCCGGCGGAGCCCCGATCTGCAGACCGGGAGCTATGAGACGATGACGGCGCCCGAGGGAGCCTGGGCCTGGCTCCGAGGCGGGCACACGATCGTCGTGCTCAACATGAGCGAGTCTGACGTGACACTCGAGGCACGACCGGGACACGTCCTCATCGGCACCGATCGACAGCGCGACGGCGAGGCCTTCGTCGATGCGGTGGCATTGCGCGGCTGGGAGGGCGTGGTGGCCGAGGTCACGTGACCCGATGCGCCGGGCAAGCTGCCACCTGGTGGCCGGGTCGCCTCCGCCCTACCGTCGCCTCCCCAATAATCCGCCCTACCGTCGCCTCCCCAATAATGAGGATGGGGACGGGCAGCGAGCTCGGTGCGACGGCGGACCGGCGGGCCCGAATCATGCGCCCGACCGAAGACGCTGCGACAGATTCCCGCCTACGATCACTGGGCGGGGCCAATGCTGGGCGGGCCAATACAGTGCAACGGTCCGTGATCGGGGCCCGAGGGGGACAGCGTGAGGCGACGGACAGCGACGGTGGTGGGCGTGCTGTCGTGCTTCATGCTCGGCACCGTGGCGTTGTGCGGGTTCGGCACTGCACCGACGACACCGGCGAGCGTCGCAGAGTTCCACGGGACTCGGATCCCCGCCGGCCCGGCGCGTCGGTCCGTGGTCAACGGCCTGATGCAACCGTGGGAGTCGACCAACTGGTCGGGCTACGCCATCAGCGGAACCTTCACCAGCGTGGTCGGGAACTGGAACGTCCCGACCGTGGTGCCTCCGACATCGAAGAAGAGGACCAACCGGTTCTCGTCATCGTGGGTGGGGATCGACGGCTACAACGATGGCTACCTGATCCAAGCCGGCACGGAGCAGGACTGGGTGCGCCGCAAGGCTTTCTACCAGGCATGGTGGGAGATCTTGCCTGCGGCCGAGAAGCCCATCCCGTCGCTGACCATCCATCCCGGCGACGCCATGTCGGTGTCGATCACCGAGGGAGCATCGGCGCACTGGACCATCTCGGTGAGCGACACCACGACGAACCAGAGCTTCAGCGTCGTGAGGACCTTCTACGGTCCCCGGTCCTCGGCGGAGTGGATCCAAGAGGCGCCGACCATCGGCCGCAATGTGGCGAGACTGGCCGATGACAGCAACGTGCTCTTCGACCTGAGCCGCGCCAATACCCTCAGCCCCGCGTTCAACGCCAACGAGCGCGGCATCATGGTCCAAGGTGGCGTGGCCGTCTCGACACCGTCGACACCGAACCCCAATTCCGACGGCTTTGCCGTCGCCTACGGCCGCTTCGCCCCTCCCGCACCGTCGTCCTGACCCGTCCTCGTCGATCACCCCGATGTGCGGGGGCCGGCCCATCCCCGAATCGGCATATCGGCGGCGTTACATTTCACGCATGGTCAGGCAGCGCATGTCCTCGAGCGAGTCCGTGTCCTGGTTCGACTCTTCGCAGGTCTTCTCCGACACCCAGAAGGTCGACCTGTTCAACGATCCTCCGTGGGTGGCGGCCCCGGACCCTTCGCCCAAACGACCGGCGGCCGCGGACGTCCGAGCGACTTCGCGCTGGACGATGGCGCTGACCGCCGTCGTGAGCCGGCTCTCGGTCAAGCGGGGCCGACACAGCCACAGGATGGGCTGAGCCTCACCTCTGCGCCCCGTCTCGGGGCCTGCCTCGCAGCCTGCGCTCGGGCCCGGCCCTACAGACGCTGCACGGCGGCGATCGACGTGTTCAGGTAGGTGGCGCCTGACTGGATCAATGCCACGCCCTGGTCGAAGTTGCTGGGCGGTGGCGCTTCCGACGAGCCGAGGCAGTCCGTCGAGCCCTGGATCAGGTCGTTGAGCGTCGTCGTCCAATAGCTCTCGATGAGGGGGTCGGGGATCGGCGCCTGGCTGATCGCGCTCTGGGCGTCGCCCAACAGCTGCTGCCAGTAGGGGATGACCGACGAGGAGCCCGGGGCTGCGGCGAAGGCCGCGTTCAGGTTGTTCACGTCGTTGAGCACGGTGCTGAACACCGCCCCGTGAGACTCGACCCAGCTCACCACCTGACTCCGGGAGGCGGCGGAGGTCGCCGCCGCCTGGCCCTGGACCGATGCCAGCGCCCCGTTCAATTGGGTCGCGCCCGTGGTGATGAGCGATGTCCCTTGGGTGAAGATGGGCGGCACGAATCCGGTCTTCGACGTCACGCCGGCTGATCCGAGGATGCACTGCGCTGCGCCTTGGCTCAGGTCGCCCAACGCAGTGGCCCACTCGGACTGGCTGGCGGCGTCGGGAATGGGTGGCAGCGAGATGGCCGTCTTGGCGTCGGCGGCCAGCTCCTGCCAATACGGTTGCAGCGTGACGTAGGTGCTCGGCGTCGCCGATGCCAGGGCCCGGGTGACCTTGGTGATGTCGGTCTGCAGCGAGTTGAAGACCGCGCCGTTTGCGACGTACCACCCTTCGTCGGCTGGAGCGAGCGTCGTCGTCGCGGTGGACGAAGGAAGCGTCGTGGGCGCGGCCGACGCGGTCACCGGTGCCGGTCGCTTCGGAGGTTGCGTGGCACGCGTCGTCGTCGGTGCTGTGGCACTCGGGCTCGGATGCCCTGCGGTCGAAGAGGTCGCGGCGGCGGTCGTCGGCGGGACAGTCGTCGAGCGCGGAAGTGCCAGGAGCGCCTGTTCGATCGGCGTCAGGTCCGTCGTGGGTGGCGTTTGGGCCTCGCCTCGGGCTGGGATCAGCGTCGTCGCGGGCGGGAGGTGGTGGAAGGCCCCCACGAGCGGGTTCACCGTCGTGGTGGTTTCAGCGTTCCCGCTCCCCCCGAGGTGGATGCCGAACAGCCCGACGATGACCCCAGCTCCGATGAGCGCCGTCGCCGCCACCACGAAGGGTTTGGCTGGACGCTTGCCCACCGCATCCCGGCCCGACGCGGCCCCGGGCCCCGTCGGCGGGAGGGCGCCCAGAAAGACGGCACTCCCCAGGGCGCTGTCGACGGGTTCGGGTGCAGCTCGCTTGGGCGCCGGCCCCGGGCCGGATGGGACGTCGGCGCGCGGTGGGGCGTCGACGGACCCGATGCCCCGGTCCCGAACCAGCGGGGTCGGCTCGCCGGACGCGAAGAGCCGCTCCTCGTGGATCCCGTACGGGTCGGGATGCCAACCGTCAACTTCCATTGCCCCCCCGGCCACTGCGAAGGATCGCACGTCCAGCCTGCGAACCAACTCGAACACAAAATCTAGCTCCCGGCCTGGGTGATCGACAATGCCCCGGCGACCTGCGCCGGGCGTCGGTCCACCGCAGCATGCGCCCTTCACCACGATCTCGCCAGGTTATGCCCTATGCCGGTCCCGGGCCGGGCACGACGGGCATACTGCCAACAGCCACGTCGTCGCGGACGGTCCAAGGAGATCACAGGCATGCGTGTTGTCGTGAGGCGGTGGGCGCGTCGACGCGGCGCGGGAGCCGTCTTTTGAGCGTGACGTCTCGCCGCGAGCGACTGTCGTCAGCGGCACAACGGGCTGATCACCCCTGGTGGGTGGCGGTCGTGGCCGGCGCCGCCAGCGGGATCGTCGTCATAGGGCGCATCCTGGTGGCGGGCGGGGACAACGTCGCGTCGTTCATCGTCGTGGGTGCCGCGCACGTGCACGGTGGCGTACCCGTCGGCACTCCGGTCACGCCGGGCCAAGGCTACGACGGGCAGTTCTATTACCGGATGGCCCTCAGTCCGCTGAACTTCGATCACACCGCCCACGGGATCACCATGGACACCCTGAGCCGGTTCGAACGCATCGCCTATCCAGCGTTCTCGTGGTTGTTGGCGGGCGGACAGGTACAGGCGGTGCCGTGGTCACTGGTCGTCGTGAACGTCATCGGACTGGCATGTCTGGGTGGGCTCGGCGCGGTGATCGCCCGGGATGCAGGTCGCCTTTCGTGGTGGGGGTTACTGCTCCCCGCGTATTTCGGCTTCGTGTGGGTGCTGTCTCGTGACCTCGCCGAGATCGTGACGGCGACCTTCGTCGTGAGCGGCGTCGTCGCGCTGCGGCAGAACCGAGCCGTCGTGGCCGGCGTCGCCTTCAGCGTGGCCGTGTTGAGTCGTGAGACCGCGTTGGTGGTGGTCGGGCTCCTCGCGCTCGAGCGACCCTTGTCGTCCCTCGGCCATCGCCTCTCGGCGCGCCGGACCACGGCCGAGGCCCCCCAGGCATCGGATCCGGGGCACCGGACTGCGCCGGTGATCTCGTGGGCGCTGCCGGCCGCGGCCTTCGTCGCGTGGCAACTCGTAGCTCGACTGGCCACAGGATCGTGGCCGCTGATCACGTCCGGTCAACGCAACCTCGACCTTCCCTTTGTGGGCCTCGTACGAGGAATGCGGCACTACGCCGCGTTGCTGCCGTCGACGGCTGCCGCGCTGTGGTTCGGTGAGCTGTTCATCCTCGTCGCCGTGGTCGTGGCGGCGGCGCTGGCGCTGCAGACGACCTCGGCCCGTCTCTACGAGCGCGCCGCGTGGTTCGCCTACGGCGTCGTGGCGTTGACGCTGGCCCCGGGAATCTGGCTCGGAGACGTCGGCTTTCGCAGTCTCGACGACCTCTATGTGTTCAGCTGCGTCATCTTGTTGTCGTCGCGGCTACGACTGACGGTCCCCGCCGTCCTCGTGGCCGGAGGCTGGCTCGCTGTCTCGGTCGAGTTGGTCAGGTTCATCTGACGGCAGGCGTCCTACGCCGCGCCGCCTCCCCCGGGACCGCCGCCACCGAAGCCGCCTCCGCCGCGACCTCCGAAGCCTCCGCATCCGTTGGGCCCGGGGCTGCGGATGCTGACCGTCGTGGCGGTCAGGGCGTTGTTGACCTTCGAGCCCACGACGGTGACGCAGCCACCGACCACCACGGCGGCAGCGGAGGCCGGTTCGACCTTGGTGTAGGTGGTCGTGGGCGAGAGCGAGACCTCCACCTTCGCCGATGTGGTCGCGGTGCCGACGCTCGAGGTCCCACCGGAGCCGACGATGCGACCGATGCCGTTCAACGTCACGAGCGCCCCCGAGACCACCGCGACCTTGCCCGAAGCCGACGCCAACGAGAAGCTCCCACCGCCGAATCCCCCGCCGCCTGCGCCGGCTCCGCCGCCGAATCCCCCTCCGCCTCCGCCGCCGAATCCCCCGCCGGCACCACCGCTCCGGCCACCGCCGAATCCCCCGGAGGCCGACGAACAGGGGGTGGAGTCGCCGGTGACGGCGACCGAGCGCGCCGCGACCGGTCCCGCCGCCGAGCCCGAGGTCGATGGCGTGCCCGTCGCCGTGATGCACGCGCCCGCCACGAGGTCTTGGGCGGTGCCCGCCACGGTCTGGGTGAACGTGGTGGCCGAGCTCCACCGGACCGACGTCGTTCCCGAGAACGAGCTCTGGACGGTCATCGAGGACCCCGAGACCGTGGCGACCGAGCCCGAGGCTACGGGTCGACGCGAAGGCGCCGTGGTGGAGGTCCCCGCCGACGCAGCCGCGTGGTTCGAGCTCGGCGCACTGGAACAACTGGCGGCGAGGAGGGCCAGGGCTCCGACCACCACCGCACCTCGCTCGGCACGACGACCCGGGACGGTCCCTGCTCGGAACGCCGACCGCACCCTCATCGTCTCTCCCCCGCCCGTCCTCGTACGACCCGCTCCCGTCGACCTGACGGAATTCTCGGTCCTACGACTAACCGACCAGGCTTTCGATTTGCTGAGAAACCGCCTGCGTGCCGGGTCGAGGTGGGCTCAGGTGCTGGGCTCAGCGGTTCAGCGCGGCGCGCCAGGGCGCCAGGTCGAGGTGCGGGTACAGGCGCTGCGTGGCGTCGAGGAGCGCGGCGCTCCAGATGGGATGGCCGGGCGCGGGGAACCCGAAGAGCGCCAACTCCGTCGGCGCCGACCCTTCCACGAAGGCCACCCAGTCGGGCGAGGTCGAGCGCGACTGCATGGTGTGGTACCCGACCCAGTCCTGTCCGGCCCCCTTGTAGCTCGTGTTCAGCAGGAACCTGGCTCCGCCGGGCTCGGTCATGTCGACGGCGCGGTGAAAGACATCGGGCCGGTAGGCGAGGTACGAGCCCCGCACACCGGGCGCGCCCCGCTCGGCCGCGTAGGCCTCGGGGTGGAAGTCGGGCATGACGAGCGGGGTGGTCGTGTCCAGGTGCGCGGAATCGCGCACCGAGACGAGATGGGTGGGGGCGGTGGTGGGGCCGACGTCGGAGAGGTAGAGAAACCCTTCGAGGTGCCACCAGGGCGGCTCCGAGACGGGGGGCAGCCACGAGTGGTTCCGGTCGGTGTGCATGGGCTGCTCGTAGTTGGTGATGCCGTGGTACTTGGCCGACACCGCCGCCTGGTACAGCCGTGGGTCGCTCGTGTCGAGGGCGCGCGCCGCGAAGTCCACGATGGAGGGATGCACCACCAGACGGTTGAGGGCCCCGGTTCCCGGGAAGGGGAAGTACCCCTGCCAACGGTGCTGATCGTGTCGGAACCCCGGACCCTGCTCCGGCCACGGGAACTCGTCCACCGGGGCCGGCTGTCCCAGGCGGCGCCGGGTCTCACCTTCGGGGTCGGCGTGGTACTCCTCGGCCCGGGGGAACAGCAGGTAAAGGTCGGCGAGAGCGGCGTCGATCTCCTCAACAGGGACCAGACCATCGAGGAGGACCCACCCGTGCTCACGCCACCGGGCCACTTCGTCCTCTCGAGCTCGGCGTGCCCCCATCGGTCTCTCCCCACCGGCGAGGCGGTCGCGTGCGCCGTGCCGGGTCCAGGATCGCTCGGAGCGGTGACGCTCCGCAATCGCGATCGGGCCCTTCTGGGCACGAAATCGGGGCGCCGGAGCCTACCGACTACTCGCCGGGTGGCTCCGTGACCGAAGATACCGGTCACGTTCCTCGCCCCACAGGTGCGACCGGGAGGCCCCGGACCGCCGGCTGGTCGAGAATGAGCCCACCACCAAGATGACGAATCCCGAGACGGTCCAACAGATGGTGCGGCGTCGGGTCCGACGCCGCCAGCGGTGGCACCGCGCCCGGGTGGCGATTCTGGTCGTGGTGGTGACGGTCGCGGTGGGCGGCGCCGCCTTCGGCATCGACCGGATGGTGGTGGCACTCCGGAAGTACTACGCCTCGCCCTCGCACGTGACCAAGAGCACCACCGACGCGGCCCCCTCCTCCACCCCGACGACCACGACCGCGTCGGGGCCGGGCAACTGTGTGAGCGGCCAGCTCAGCGGGACCGTGACCAATTGGCAGGGGATCAACGGGACCATGTACGAGACCGTGTCACTCACCAACATCTCGTTGTCCCCGTGCACTTTGCTCGGCTATCCGGGACTGGCCGTCAACAGCGCCAACGGGACCGCCCTCCCCGCCGCCACCCAGGACGTCGCCACCATGGGCGTGAGCAACGGGGCGGCGCCGGCCACACCCGGGCGCGTCGTCGTCGCACCCGAGCAGCGGGCCTGGTTCGAGCTCTCCTACCCCGACCTCTGCAACGTCATCCTCACACCCGGGTCGGCGCCGACCGCCACGCCCAACGCGTGTTACGAAGGCAAGTGGCTCCAGATCACCCCGCCCCGGACGTCGAGCCCGTTGCTCGTCCCCGAGCCGCTGCGATTCGACTACGGCGTGGTCGGCTTCGACGTGGGCCCCTTCGGGACCGGCACCCCGCCGCCGTTGCCGGGAAGTTGACCGTGGCTTGGACCCCCGTTGATCCCGGGACCCGAGGATCGCATGGGGGGGAAGATGGCCATGGCGAGCAGCGAGACCGGTTCGAGCGCCTACGAGCAAGCGTGCCTGGCCGAGGACCTGGGCCAAGACGTCCTGGCCTTGGCGGCCGTGGCTGAGTCCGACCGACCGGCGTCGGTCCTCCGACGCGTCAACGGCAGGCTCGTCCGCGTCATCGTCGAAGCCGCCTAGACCTCGACGCTCGAGGAGCGCCGACTACCCTGGCGACGCGATCGGCGCCGCCCGCGGGGTGGCGGGGTGCGACAGGAGTGGTCCGGTGGGGGGGTTCTCGACGAGGCGGCTCGCCGCTGTGGTTGCGGCCACGTTCGTCGCGACGTCGATCGTGGTGGGCACCGCCTCGACCCCGAGTTTCGCCGCCACGGCGTTCCAAGGGCACGGGTCGATCGGCGAGGCCTATGCCATCGGCGCCACCCCGGGTGAGCGCCTCACACTCGTCGACAGGTCGGGCTCGAATGTCGGCAGCGGCGTGGTCGACACCTTGGGCGGCATCATCATCCGCAACGTGCGCCCCGGGAGCGGCTACCGGTTCGAAGAGACCGGGACCGAGCACCGCCGGACGGGGTCGTTCTCGGTGCTGTCGGACAGCTCCACTCCCCCGTCGTCGCTGTACTCGTCGCAACATCTCCACGCCGGGCTGAATTACGTCCGTATGCGGGACGGGATCTCCATCGCCGCCACCGTCCGGCTCCCGCCTGGAAAGACCCTGGCGGACGGCCCCTTCCCCACCGTCATCGAGTACTCCGGCTACGCCACGGCCGCCCCCCACAGCCTGATCGACGCGCTCGAAGGCAAAGCCCCGTCGAGTGACGCGCTGCTCCCCGACACCTCGACCATCGTCGGGAGCGTCATCGCGCCACTCCTGGGATTCGTCACCGTCAGCATGCAAATGCGGGGCACCGGGTGCTCGGGGGGCGCCTTCGACCTGTTCGGCCTGCCGTCGGACTACGACGGCTACGACATGATCCAGACCGTCGGGTCCCAACCGTGGGTCCTGCACCACAAGGTGGGCATGGTCGGGATCTCCTACTCGGGCATCTCCCAGTTCGAGGTGGCGGGCACCGACCCACCCGACCTGGCCGCCATCACCCCGCTGAGCTCCACCGACGACCTCTTCTCGACGGGGTATCCCGGCGGGATCTACAACAGCGGGTTCGCGGCGAGCTGGGTCGCCCAACGCAAGGTCGACGCCGAGGCCGCGCCGCACGGCGGCCAACCCTGGGCCACGGCGGAGATCGCGACGGGCGACACGACGTGCCTCGCCAATCAGGTCCTGCACCCCGAGGCCCAACAGCTCGAGTCGCTGGTGGGGCCCGGCCTGAGCCGCGACCCGTCGCTGTTCGACCAGCGTTCGCCGGCGGTGTGGGCCACACACGTGAAGGTGCCCGTGTTCCTCGTGGGGGCGCTCGAGGACGAGCAGACGGGGCCGCAGTGGCCGGCGCTGATCACCGCGCTGGGTCACGACAAGGACGTCTACGCCACCATGCTGAACGGGACGCACATCGACTCGCTGGGCCCCGACACCCTGTCGCGCTGGCTCGAGTTCCTCGACATCTACGTGGCGGGCCGCGTCCCGTCGCAGAATCCGTTCCTCACGCTCCTCGCGCCGGTCGTCTACGCCGAGGTGACCGGGGGGGCGAAGTCCATGGCCCCACCCCCGGTGCGCTTCACGAGCGACACCTCGGTCGCGCAAGCCCGCTCGGACTTCGCGATCCACGATCCGCGCGTGCGGGTGCTCTTCGACAACGGGGGCGGCGATCTCGGTCCCGGCGCCCTGCAGCCGACCTTCGAAGCCGACTACGCCACCTGGCCGCCTCGGGGAACCGTCACGCGGTACTACCTCGGCTCGGGTGCCACACTCCGCTCGACCAAAGGACCGGCGGGACGCGCCTCGTTCCGTCCCGATCCATCGGTCCGCCCCGCCACCGACCTTCCGTCGGGCAACGCCTGGGCGGCCCAACCCCCCTACGACTGGACGCCGGTGCCCGCCGGCAACGGGCTCGCCTTCGAGACACCGCCTTTTGACTCTGCCACCACCGTCGTCGGCCCCGCCAGCCTCGACCTGTGGCTGCGGTCTTCGGCCCCGACCACCGACCTCCAGGTGACGGTGACCGAGGTGCGACCCGGTGCCACCCAGGAGGAGTACGTCACCTCGGGGTTCCTGCGGAGCTCGAACCACACCCTGGCTGCCTCGTCGACGGCGCTCGATCCCGTCCCGACCTACCGGCGGTCCGATCGACACGCGCTGGCGGCCGGGAGCGCCACCCTGGTCCGGATCCCGATCGACCCCATCGCACACGCGTTCCGGGCCGGGACCAGGCTGCGCATCGTGATCTCGGCGCCGGGCGGGGACCGACCCTCGTGGGCGTTCTCGACCCCAGCCACCCACGGCACGGTCACCGACACGCTGTCGCTCGGGGGGGCAACGGCGTCGTCGTTGGCGCTCAACGTCGTGTCGGGCGTCTCGGTACCGGTGGCCATGCCAGCGTGCGGGGCCCTCCGGGGCGAACCGTGCCGGGCCTACACCACCATGGCCAACCAGGGCTGAGCGCCGGACCTCGTCGCCTCGGACCTCGTCGCCTCAGACCTCGTCGCCTCAGACCTCGTCGATGGCGAACTCGGGGCAGTTGGCGATGGCCAGCCGGGCCCGGTCCTCGAGCTCGCGTGGCACCGAGCCGTCACCCACGACGCTCGACATCCCGTAGTCGTCGACTTCGAAGAGCTCGGGAGCGAGCCCGTAGCAGCGGGCGTGGCCCTGGCACTTGTCGGGGTCGACCCGGATCCTCACGGGAAGACCACGGGGAGCAACCGTGGCCCGCGCACCTGGCCGCCGGCCCACGTCACGCTCTCGGCCCCGGCCAGGTGGAACTCGGGGATGCGGCGCAGCCACTCCTCGAGGGCCACGCGCAGCTCCATGCGGGCCAGGTTGGATCCCGCACAGCGGTGAATGCCCGATCCGAAGGCCACGTGACGGTTGTGGGCGCGGTCGAGGACCACCGTGGCGGGATCCTCGAAGACCTCGGGGTCGCGGTTCGCGGCGGGGAAGTTCATGAGGATCTTGTCGCCCGCCTTCATGGGGCAACCGGCGTAGTCGACGTCCTCGGTCACGACGCGGGCCATGGTCACCGGGGCGTAGGCCCGCAAGAGCTCTTCGAGCGCCAGCGCCATGACGTCAGGGTCCTTCACCATGCGGGCGCGGTCGTCGGGATGGGTGGCGAGATGCCACAACGACGAGCCGATGGCGCTCCACGTGGTGTCCACGCCGGCGATGAGCACGAGTGCCGCCGCTCCGAGCACCAGGCTGTCCTCGATGGGCGCGCCGTCGACCTGGGTCTGCAACAGCTCGCTCAAGAGGTCGTCACCGGGCTCGGCCCGCCTGTGGGCCACCTCCGCGATGAAGTACTCGAGGAGTCCCTGCACCCCACGGACGCGGCGCTCGGGGTCGTCGGCGAATTCGAGGACGTCGCGGACCCACCCGGTGAAGGTCTCGGACAGGTCGGGGCTCACGCCCAGGATGTGGGCGATGACGCGCACCGGGATCTGCTGCGCGTAGTCCGAGGCGGCGTCGGCGCTGCCCCGGTCGATGAACGAGTCGATCAACCCCGAGCACAGCGCACGGGTCATGGCCTCGTAGCCCGCCACGCGCGTATGTGAGAACCAGGGCAGCAGCAGCCGGCGCGTCCAGGTGTGCAGGGGCGGGTCGGCCGAGATGGGCGGCAGGCCGTAGGGGAGGACCGGCTCTTCGGGCTCCTCGCCTTCGAAGGGGATGACCGCGACCTCGAGCGAACTGAAGTGCTCGATGTCGTGCGCGATGGCGGTGACGTCGCTGTAGCGGGTGGGCATCCACGTGCTGCCGCGCCGCTCGGTGTGCGCCACCGGGCAGGTTCTGCGCAGCTCGTCCCAGATCCCGAAGGGGTCGGCCACGTACCCGGGGTCGAGGACGTCGAAGTCACTCCCCCACTCGCTGACCGGTGCTGTGCTCCTCACCAGCTCCCTCCCCCGGGCCCGGCTCCCGGGCCTGGCCGCGTCGGCGGCGGGCCCGGTCTCCATCATGGCATCCGCACCTGCCCGGGTCTCCCCGGCGGCGACAGGAGTGCGCCTATCGGGCCGCCTGTTTGGGCGGGACCACCCACAACGGTGGCTCCTGGGTGAGATGGGTCCGGAGGAAGATCTCGAGCTGGGTGGGCGACAGCGGGCGCCCGTAGAGGAACCCCTGCCCCGTGTCGCACTGCTCGGCCAGGAGCGGGTCCATCTGACCCTCTTCCTCGATCCCCTCGGCGATGGTCTCGAGACCGAGGGTCTTGCCGAACTGGACCAAGGTGTGGATGAGCATCGACGAGTCGCGCGTCGTGGCCAGGGAGCTGATGAACGAGCGGTCGATCTTGAGGATGTCGACCGGGAACTGACGAAGGTACGCGAGCGACGAGTAGCCGGTGCCGAAGTCGTCGATGGCGATGCGCACGCCGAGGCCCTTGAGCGCGATGAGCCGGTCGACCATGAGCGAGGTGTCGCGCATGATGGTCGTCTCGGTGATCTCGAGCACCAGCGCGTTGGGCTCGAAGCCCGACTCGGCCAGCGCGTCGCGGACGTCGTCGACGAGGTTCTCGGACTCGAGTTGGCGAGCCGAGATGTTCACCGACATGCTGAGCATGTACCCGTCGCGGTGCAGGTTGGCACCTTGACGACACGCCTCCTGGATGACCCAACGGCCGAGCGGCACGATCAGGCCACTCTCTTCGAGCAACGGCAGGAAGTGGTCGGGTGGCATGACCCGGCGGGTGGGGTGCTGCCAGCGCAACAGCGCCTCGACCCCGGTGGTGGTGCGGGTCTCGATGTCGAAGATGGGCTGGTAGCGCAAGAAGAACTGGTCCGTGGCCACCGCGCTGCGCAGCTCGTTCTCGAAGGCCATACGGCTCTCGATCGCCTGCGGGGTGTCCTGGCCGAACAGCGCGTAGCGCCCCCTGCCCGCGTCCTTGGCCTCGGACAGGGCGGTGTCGGCGTCGTGCAGGAGCTGCTCGGCGTCGACGCGCGGGCCGAGTGCCACACCGACCGATGCCGACACGCTGAAGGGCTCGGGGTGGTTGTCCCCGAGATAGAACGGCTCGCGCACCACGTCGAGGATCCGCTCGGCCACGAGCTCGGGGCCGGCCGCCAGTGAGGCGCCGTCGGTCAGCACGACGAATTCGTCACCGCGCACTCGCCCGATGGTGTCGGCCTCGCGCAAGACCGTGCGGAGGCGTTCGGCCACCGCCTTGAGCAACTCGTCCCCGGTGTCGAAGCCGTGGGTGTCGTTGAACTCCTTGAACCGGTCGATACCGAGGGTCAACGCCGCGGTGGGCATCTGGCTCCGTCGGCTGCGGATCAGCATCTGCTCGGCCCGGTCCAGCACCAGCGTGGCGTTGGGGAGCCCCGTGAGCGAGTCGTGCAACGCCATGTGCTCGAGCTCGCTGCTCTGCTCGGACACCTCGTCGAGCGCCCGCCGGCGGGTGACGAGGAGCGAGCGCAGCACGAAGAACAGGATCAAGGTGCCGAGGGCGATCGCCCCTCCGAGGGCGAGGCCCTTGGTCCCACCGGTGGCCGAACCGGCCGGGGACGGTTGACGGACGGTCACGACCCACTGCCCGCTGCCACCGACCGGGACGGCGTCGACCAGCCCGCCCGACGTGTTGGTGTCGTCGCTGGTGGCGATGACCACCGGCTCGGCCCCTGCGTTGACACGGGTCAGGGTCACCTGCAGGTCGCTCTGCCCCGCCACGGCGTCGGTCAGGATCTTGCTCGTGTCGAAGATCCCGCCCACCCATCCCTCGAGGGCGTTGGCACGTCCCGCCACCGTGGCCGGGGTGGAGCCCTCGTACACCGGCGCCACGACGACCATGGTCGAATTGAAGGCCTGGTCGAGGGATTTGAGCGTCTGGACGTCGGAGTTCCCGGGCGCGGAGCCGGCCTGGCTCTGGAGGCCGAGCACCCGAGCCTCATCGGGGCCGAGCAGTTTCGTCACCTCGACTTGTCCGGTGTCGCGCGCGGCGGTGAGCGCGGTGTTCACCGACGTGGAGCACCAGTCGAGGCCGGGGGGCAGCGCGGCGTCGCCGACGCTCGTCAGAGAACTGCGCAGGGCCAGCAGTCGGGTCAGGCAGTACGGGGCTTGCGCCGTGCTCGGTGTGATGGCGAATGGCGTGCCGGCCGACAGCGCGCTGGTGGGGTCGGCGCCGATCGCCACCCGGTAGTAGTAGAGCTCACCTGCGGTCACCTTCTCGATGTAGGTGACGCCCGAGGCGTCGGCCGGAGCCGTCGGCAGCGAGGCGGAGAACCAGGACCCGAGCTGGGCATTGGTCATGTCCGGGTCCTGCTCGACCAACGTCCGGGTGGTCGTGGTGAGATCGGTGTCGCGTTGCAGGGCCACGTTGACCTTGCCCGCCACGCCCGACGCCCGGAGCCGGAACGCTTGGCGTGTCTCGCGGGCGTCGATGTTCTTCCACTTCAACGTCGCCCCGACGGCCGCAGCCAGGCCGACAACCAGGAACAACGCCAACAGGACCGGGGCGAGGCCTCGACGGGGTCGGGGGCCCGGCACCGGATGCTCGTCCACCGGACGCTCGTCCACCGGACGCTCATCGGGTGGCCCGGACTCTTCTATCTCTGGGGCGCTCTCGGCGCGACGTCTCCCCATGCACAAGACCATCGGCACGGGTCGCAGCCCTCATTAGCCCCAAAGGCCAGCTCACGCCCGCGCTCGAGGTGGAGAACCTCGGGACCGCCAGGGCCCTCGACATCGGCGCCACCGCCCCAGGTTGTTATCGGCACGTCTGGACACCGACTTGAGCGAATTTCTGATCCAGGCACGAACGGGCCCGCCACGTGCCCGCCACGGGCCCACCTGCCCGGGGTCGGGGTCCGGCAATGGGGGGCCGTAAACTCCCCGCCATGGACGACTCGGAGCTCTCGAGACGACTGGCGGGGTTGGAGCTGGCGGTCGCACACCTCACCGAAGCCGTGGAGGAACTGACCACGACCCTCGACCCCGACGGGGCCCCCTCGATCACCCGCATCCGGTCGCACCTGCGCGACGTCCGCGAGAATTTCAACCAGGTCGCGGCGCGCTCCCGAGAGGACTGACCCGGCACCGCTGCCGGACGCGCCATGGGATGCCTCGTCGCCGTCTTCTTACTGCTGGCCGTGGTCTTCGTGGGTGTGGGGTTCGCCGTCCACCTGCTGTGGATCCTGGCCGTCGTCTTCTTCTGCTTCTGGTTGGCGGGATTCGCCTTCTCCCGCGGCCGACACCGCGGAAGTCGCGACTGACGCTCGGCGAGCGCATGATTCCTGTCGCGGCGCGTCGCGTCGCGTCGCGTCGCGTCGCGTCGCGTCGGCGCGGTGCTACGCGTGCAGCACTACGCGTAGATGTTGACGGGACCGTCGGGTCCGAGCGCCGACGCGTCGGCGCGACCGGTGGCGACCAACACGAACTCGAGGGCGTCGCCCGTGCGTGTCGCTCCGCCCGCGCCGACCGGGACCACCTCGATCTCGTCGAAGGCGAGGGTGGCGGGGCCCCAGTTCCGCTTGGCGAGCTCGTCGGCGACATGGTGGACGCTGGCGCGCAGTCCCGTGCCCCGGGCCGAAGGCCGACCCAGCGCCGCCCGGATGTCGTCGGCGTGGAGAAAGGTGTCGTACCACAGCGCCTCGACACCTTGGCCGAGCGTCCCGTCGTACCCACCGGGCCCGGGCGACTCCCACGCCGCATCGTCGAACACCGCGGCGAGATCCGCAGCCAGCTTCGTCACGGCCACCAACTCCTGGGCCAGGTCCGCCGGGCTCCGACCCTTGCGCTCCTCGACCTCCCGGGCGGTCACTTCAGGGGACCCGAGGCCCTCGAGCCGTCCCGACACGACGTCGGCGATCGACCCCACCACGTGCGCGGCCACGTCGCACACCGCCCACCCGTCGCAGCGCGTGGGTCGTGCCCACGAAGCCGTGTCGAGGGGAGCGATCAGCTCCCCGAACGCTTCGAGCTCGGCCAGCAGGCCCGGAATCACGTCGGTGCGGGGCAGTGTCATCGGTCCTCCTCGGACAATCACTTACATGCGGGTTACACGCATTTATACTTTGGAGGGTCATGGGTGTCAACGAGGAATCAGCCGGGCGGTCGGGACGGCGCACCCAAGCCGAACGAAGCTCCGCCACGCGCCGCGCATTGCTCGATGCCGGTCGCGAGTTGTTCGCGCAGTACGGCTTCGCCGACGCCGGGCAGGAGGACATCGTCGAACGCGCCGGTGTGACGCGCGGCGCGCTCGCCCATCATTTCGGAACGAAGCAGGGCCTGTTCCACGCCGTCGTCGAGTCCATCCAGGTCGAGTTGGGCGTCGTCGTCGCCACCGCGGCGATGTCGGGGCACGACCCCATGGAGCAACTCCGACTGGGGTGCATGGCATTTCTCGACTCCGCCTTGGACCCGGCCGTGCGACGCATCGTGCTCCTCGACGCGCCCGCGGTCCTCGGCTGGCAGGCCTGGCGCGAGATGGACACCGACCACGGCCTCGGGCTCGTGTCCGAAGCCCTCGAGCACTGTATGGAAGCGGGGCTCGTGGCTCCGCGCCCGGTCCAGCCGCTGGCACACATCCTGCTCGCCGCGCTGCACGAGGCGGCCATGCTGGTCGCCAACGCCGACGACCCCGTCGTCACGCGCGACGTCGTCGGGCACGAGGTCGAGCACCTGTTGTCGCGTCTCTGACCGGCGCGGGACCGGCGCGGGACCGGCGCGGGACCGGCGCGGGACCGGCGCGGGACCGGCGCGGGACCGGCGCGGGACCGGCTGGGCGATCGCACCCGCGGCCCTCGAACGCAGTCGCCACACCAACCACACTGGGCGCTGTTTGGTCACCATGCGTGAGAGAGCGAACGCCTCTTGTTCTGCCCGGGCGTTCGTTCGTACGCTTTGTGCCGTGGGGGTCCCGGCGATGGTGTTCCGAGATGCGATGCCTGATCTGGCGCCCACGATCTGCCGGCAGCGGTTGGTGATCGAGGGGACGTGCGACACGCCGATCACCGACGCCGCCATTCGCGAGTATCTGGTGGGGCTGTCCGACGTCTGCGACATGACCATCCTGCTCGACCCGGTCACCCACCGGTCCGATCGTTTCGGTTGGGCGGGCTGGGTGCACTGGGAGGGATCCGGGGCCCATCTCTACGCGTGGGACAGGCCGGTGCGGTTCTTCAGCGTCGACGTGTACACGTGCAAGGTCTTCGACATGGAGCGCGCCGTCGAGTTCACGCGGCGTTTCTTCGGCGCCGACCAGATCGTGGCCAAGGCGTTCTGACGTTGCGCAGCGCCACGGACATGGGCGACGCCGCGCTGCGTCGACTGGCGCGCCGGGTGACGGGGCCGGGGACGACGGCTCCACTGGGTGTGTATCTGTTCCGCAGCGCCGATCCGGCGTCGGAGCTCGCCCGGCACGTCGAACGGGTCGTGTTCATGGAGACCTTCGGCAACACGCCCGAGCTCCTGGACAAGGAGTACGCACCGTACGACGAGGCGAGCGTCTTCGTCTGCGTGATCGACCACCTGCGCATGGTGCCGGCGGGAACGATGCGGATCCTGCTTCCTTCCCACGCAGGCTTCAAGACCCTCGACGACGCCGCCCCGGTCTGGGGCGAGCCCGTGAGCGCGATGGCGCAGCGCACGGGCATCGACATCGACCTGGCCCGAACGTGGGACATCGCAACGTTGGCGGTCGCCCCCGAGTACCGGGGCAAGGCCACCATGGGGCTCGTGAGCATGGGCCTGTACCAGGCGCTGGCCCTGGCCACGCCGTGCTGCGGGATCGACTGGCTCCTCGCCATCCTCGACGTCCCGGTGTTCCGCATGATCCGGTGGAAGCTGCGCATGCCCATGGCAGGCTTCACCGGCGTGACGGCACACCCCTACCTGGGCTCGCCGGCGAGCATGCCGGTGTGGTGCAACGTGGGTGACACCGAGCGCCGACTGGCGACGTCGGACCCCGATCTCCACGCGCTGTACTTCCGGGGCGTTGGGATGGAGCCGGCGATCACACCCCTGGACCTGCGCAGTGTGGTCGACCTCGTGGCGCCGCCCCGCCTGCCTACGATGCCGAGCCCTGCAGCACGTTCTCGCTCTGCTTCCAAAGCGAGTTGACGACGTAGGGGAGCCCCTCGGCTCGGACCGGCCTCGAGTACAGATAGCCCTGCAGCGCGTCACAGCCGAGCTCCATGAGCCGATGGGCCTGGCTGGTGGTCTCCACGCCCTCGGCGATCGTGGTGATCCCGAGCGCGTGCGCCATGGCCACCACGGCGGTGATCAAGGTGGCGTCGGAGCTGTCCTCGTCCTCGAGGGTGTCCACGAAGGACCGGTCGATCTTGAGGCTCGTGACCGGGAAGCGCTTCAGGTAGGCCAGGGACGAGTACTCGGTGCCGAAGTCGTCGATGGCCAGGCGCACGTCGAGGCTCCGCAGCGCCGTGAGGACGTCCGCCGCCGCCAGCGGGTCCTCCATGACGACCGACTCGGTCAGCTCCAGGCACAGCGCCGTACCCTCGATGCCGTGGCGCACCAACGCCTCGTGCACCCGGGTCACGAGCCGCTCGTCGTGCAGCTGGGCCCCCGACAGGTTGACGGCCACGTAGAGGTCCTCGAACCCGGTGGTCTGGTGGCGCCACGCGGCGAGTTGGCGCAGGGCCTCCTCGAGCACCCACTCCCCGATCCCCATGATCAGCCCGCTCTCCTCGGCCAACGGGATGAACTTGGCGGGTGGGATCACGCCCAGGGTCGGATGGGCCCAACGCACGAGCGCCTCGACCCCTTCGATGGGACCGTGGGGGATGCGCACGACGGGTTGGTACACGAGATGGAGCTGCCTCAGCTCGACCGCCCGGCGCAGGTCGTGCTCGAGCTCGACGCGTTCGGACACCTTGGTCCGCATCGACTCGTCGAAGACCGCCACCGCGTCGCGCCCGGCATCCTTGGCCTGGTACATCGCGGTGTCGGCGTCTCGCACCAGGACCTCGGCATTGGCGTTGGGGTCGTCGCCCGAGGCGAAGGCGAGGCCGATGCTGGCCGACACGTAGAACTCCATCCCGTTCACCACGAACGGGGCGCGCAGGCTGAAGCGGAGCCGGTTGGCCAGGTCCAACGCCTGCGACACGCTCACCACGTGGCCGAGGACGACCATGAACTCGTCGCCCCCGATGCGGGTCACGAGGTCACCGGGTCGGACGTGCGCGTTGAGCCGGCGGGCCACGGCGATGAGCAGCTCGTCACCGTGGGTGTGGCCGAGGGTGTCGTTGACCAGCTTGAAGCGGTCGAGGTCGAGGAACAGCAGGGCCACGTGGGTGTCGTCCACCGACGCCTGTTCGAGCACGGTCGTGAGGTGCTTGTGCATCATGCGGCGGTTGGGCAGGCCGGTGAGGCTGTCGTGCATGGCCTGGTAGGCGAGATTGGCCTCGGAGCGCTCCGCGATGTGAAGCGCCTGGACGATGCGCAGCACGGCGGTGATGGTCAGGAGGATGATGATCAGGAACAGCGCCACCCGGTCCTGCAGTGAGCTCGAGGGGTGTTGCAGCGTGATGACCGCAGGCACGAGCAGCGCGATGGCCACGAGCACGATGCGCCCGGGCGACGAGGCCTGCGGGCGGTTGCCGGCCGGTTCGGTGAGAGCCCGCATCGACGGGTGCAGCGCCATCGTCCCCGCCGCCACGAAGGCGAGCGCGTAGGGGAGGTCGAGGAGGCGTCCCGCCACGTTGAAGAGGTCGATGTCGGCGAACATGTACAACGTGTCCCCCACGAACATGCACGTCATCACCGCGAGCAAGAACCAGTAGGACGGGACGCGGTTCTGCTCGGGACTGAAGGCGATGCGCACTGTGACCACCACGAGGAAGATCGACATGGCGGGGTAGCACGTGAGCACGAGCCGGATGGTCAGCGGCGTGTGGTACTGGAACAGCACCGGGTCGATGACGTACACCCACGCGACCGCCAGGATGGCCAACGCGGCGATGACGGCGTCGAGGATCACGCCGAAGTGCCGCTGGCGACCGCGGTCGCGGGCGCGCGAGAAGCCGAGGAGTCCCGCCGCGCCCAGGGCGTAGCCGGGCAACGACAGCAGGTCCGGGACGAGCGAACGGCTGGCGGTGATGTTGCCCAGGGTGTGGAGGTCGACCCGCAGCGCGCCGCCCACGAGGAAGAAGGCCATGGAGCCCGAGATGGCCCACCACGGCCAGGTGAGGGCGGGCCGATGGTGACGGACCGCGAGGACCAGCGCCACCAGGGTCGTCACGCCGATGACGAAGACCGCCGTCGGCTCGAACGGGCCCAGCACGCCCGAGACGCCCAGGGCGATGACCGCGAGCCCCCCGGCCAGGAACAACCCCCAGGGCGGCAGGGGACGAGAGCCGGTCGCTCCAGGCGCGTCGCTCACTTCGTCCTTTCCTGAAGCTGCCTCGGCAGGGATCACTCTCAGTGCCTGCGTATGTGGCATCAGTGAGAATACTGACCACATCCCGACAACAATACAAGGGTTCGGGCCGTTTTCACCGCTTGTAGCGAAGTCATGACCGTGGACAGTGATAATTCGATGTCCACCAATTCAGACCGTCGCCCGACGGCAGCCCGGCGTGGGCCCGACCAGAGCCCTCGGGGTGCCCGGGCCAGGGCCCGCCGTGATCGGAAAGTCCCTGGTGAGAGCCCCGGCCGTTCCGGATCGTCACCTCGCCTGGCCGACGGCGCCCCGGGCCCGCCGGCCCAACCCGATGCTCGGCCGGCGCAGCATGACGTAGAGCGCGGGCAGGACCCGGGGAGGTCGAGGCAGTCGCCGGTAGTACGCGGTCAGCCACGAGTCGAGCCTGCGACCGAGCTCGGCGTCGGCGGGACCGGGGCGGACGCCCAGGCGGTCGACGATGCGAGGGTCGAGTGTGGCCAGGGCGAGCACGCGCTCCACCCGGACGAGCGGAGAAGGCACGACCCGGTGTTCGAACCACAGGACCTGGCGCGCCATGGCCCGGCTGGCATCGCTCGTTCCGAGGAGATCGCTCGACACCGCGTCCTCGAGATACCGGGAGAACGCGTCGCGATCGGCGGGAAGGAGGTCGTCGGGGATGCCGAGAAACAGCGCGAATGCCCGCATCTCGGCGTAGAACGACGTGGCCTCGGCCGCGTCCAAGGGGCGCACCCAGCGGGTGAAGGCCGTCTCGGTGGTGTCGACCAAGGTGGCCCATACCCACGCCAGCAGCGATGCGTCGTGCGCGGTGTAATCCGCGCTGTGACCGTCGCGGTCGAGCTGCCCCTCGATGCGATCGTGGACGGCGTAGATCTGGCGGGCCGCGCCCCGCGCCGTGCGCTCGTCGCCGAAGACCAGGCGCACGGCGGCGTCGGTGGTGACCCAGGCGCGGCTCAGCGGGCGGCGCCGGAAATGGCTGTGGTGGGTCACCGCGGCCGCCACCTTGGGGTGGGCCACCTCCATCACGAGGGCCCGTTGGACCAGGAGGGCGGTCACCGGCTCGGCCACCGCGGCCCGCACGATGCTGTGACGCCCGAACGGCAACGATGCGTCGGGGTCCAGCGCGCCGAGCACGGGGGACGACGGGGCCATGGTGCGATGGTACGTGAGGCCGTTTCGAGCGCTCGGGCCCGGCTCCGGGGCGCCTGCCACTGCCCCCGGACGCGAGAACCCCCACCGGGGTTGGTGGGGGTTCTCGACATTGGGGATGCTGGAGTGTGGGGTTGGAACTGAAGGTGTCCGAGAGAAATGATCGGCGGGGTCGGGCAGAACTTGAGCAATTCGTCGGCCAACACCCGCACAACAGCGCGGTGCCGCGCCGTGGGTCATGTCCGCCGGGCGCCGGAGAGGAGCGTCGGTGGATCTCGGTGACTTGAAGGTAACGCGCTACGAGGCCGCCGACGCGGTCGCCACCATCACCCTCGACCGGCCGCAACGGCTCAATGCCTGGACGGGCCGGATGAACACCGAGTACCGGTCCCTCCTGGCCCGGGCCGCGGCGGACGGGTCGGTGCGCGTCATTGTCGTCACCGGCGCGGGACGGGGCTTCTGTGCCGGGGCCGACACCCGGGCACTCGAGGGCCATGTCGAGAAGGGCGGGTACGACGCCGGGACAGGGCCCGACCTCGAGAGCCCCGGCTACGGCGTGCGCCCGGAGTTCGACGCCGAGTTCGCATACCACTTCGGCATCCCCAAGCCCATCATCGCGGCGGTGAACGGGCCCGCGGCCGGCGTGGGGTTCGCACTGGCGTGTCACTGCGACCTTCGCTTCGCCGCGGCCGGGGCCAAGCTGACGACGGCCCATGGACGGCTCGGCCTTCCGGCCGAGTTCGGATTGTCGTGGCTGCTGCCACGACTCGTGGGCCTCACCCGGGCCGCCGACGTGCTGCTGTCGAGCCGCGTCGTCCTGGCCGAGGAGGCGGCCGAGATCGGGCTCGTCAACGCGGTCACCCCGGCCGACGAGCTGATGGGACGCGTCTACGACTACGCCCGCATGTTGGCGACCGAGGTCTCCCCCGCTTCGCTCGCCTCCACCAAGCTCCAGCTCTACACCGACCTCCACCGCGACGCCGCCACCGCGGCGCGCGACGCCGACGAACGACTTCGGGTCATGATGACCGGCCCGGACTTCACCGAGGGTGTGGCTGCGCTGACCGCCCACCGGCCGCCGAGGTTCGCCGATCCGGGACAGTCGCTGTAGCACCGGTCCCGGCGGTACCCGGGACCGGCCGGACAGGGCGACGGCTGGATAGGGTGAGCGCCGTGTCCGAGCGCGAGCGACCAGGGACGGACCTCGCCGCGCGGCTCACCGATCCCGAGCTGTACCGCAGCGACCCCCACCCGCTGTACCGCCGGTTGCGGGCCGAGGCACCCGTGGCGTGGAACGAGGAACTGGGGTTCTGGGCCGTCGCCACCCACGCCGAGGTCAGCGCGGTCGAGAACGACCACGCCACCTTCTGCGCCGGTGGCGGGATCCTGGTCGAGGAGATCGGGACGAGCTACACGTCGCCGCCGACGATGATGCACGCCGACCCACCCGTGCACACCCGGTACCGCCGACTGGTCCAGCCTGCGTTCAAACCGTCGGCCGTGCGGGCGCTCGAGCCCTTGGTGCGGGCCCGCACCGCCGCCCTGGCGGACCGCATCGACGCCGGCGCGGCCACCGATGTGGTCTCGGTGCTCAGCGTGCCGTTGCCGCTGCAGGTGATCAGCGCCATCCTCGGCGTGCCCGACGACGAGTGGGAGCGGTGCTACGAGTGGTCCGAAGCCGTCATCCCCGGCGCCACGGACTGGCCCGAGGAGAAGCGCAACCGGTTGATGACGGAGATGATCGAGTACCTCGTCGGCGCGGCCAAGGATCGCCGGGCGCAGCCGCGCGACGACGTGCTCACCCAGCTGGCGCAGGTCGACGTGGACGGTGAGCGCCTGAGCGATGACGAGCTCGCCATGTTCCTGGTCCAGCTCCTCGTGGCGGGGAACGAGACCACCCGCGACCTCATCAGCTCGGGCCTCCTCGCCTTCGCCGACCATCCGGGCCAGTGGGCTCGGGTCCGGGCCGACCGTTCCCTCGTCCCGAGCGCGGTCGAGGAGATGCTGCGGTGGTCCTCACCGGTCGTGTCGTTCATGCGGACCGCCACCCGGGACACGCAGCTGCGGGGCGTGGCCATCGCTGCGGGCGAGCCCGTGCTCATGCTCTTCGCCTCGGCCAACCGTGACGAGGATGCCTTCGGCCCGAGCGCGTCCTCCTTCGACGTCGGGCGGACCCCCAACCCGCACCTGGCCTTCGGCCAGGGCAACCACTTCTGCCTGGGGGCGTCGTTGGCGCGACTCGAAGGCAGGGTCGTGCTCGACGAGCTGCTCGACCGGTTCGGGGACGTCGGGCGGGCCGGGGTGGTGCAGCGCAGCCCCTCGTCGGTCGTCACCGGGGTCCAGCGGGCCGAACTGCACTTCGTGGCCGCCTGATTCCGCCGCCTGATCCTGTCGCCTGACCCTGGCGCCGGGGGATGCCACCCCCACCCCATGACACCGGCTCTCACCCTTGGGCCCGGGTCCCCCGCTCGCTACTGTTCCACCAGCGAGCCGAAAACGAGGTGGCGCCATGCGCATCGAGTCCTCCGTCACGTCCCTGTCGTGGATCCCGTCCGAAGCCGTGGGTGGTCTCACCAAAATGCCGTTCGAGACGGGGGTGGCCAACTACGACCCGCCTCCGCCCGATGTCATCGAAGACATCGATGAGCTCCAGCGCGACGGTCGGTTCCGCTTCGCCAACCGGCTGACGGCTTGGATCGAGGTGGACGGTGGTCGAGTCGTGGGCCACGGCCAGGGCGGCGGCGGGCTGTTGTGCTCGACACTGTTGCAGGTGGGCAAGAAACAGGTCGCCTTCGAGGCCATCGGGCTGCCTGACCTCCGTCCCGACGCCGAGGTGAGCGACACGGCGGTGACGTTCTTCCAGACCGCCGGTGGGCGCACCGGGGTGCCTGCCCCTCGCCGGGTGCGGCGGGCGCCGTACGTGCAGTTCGCGGCCCCGCTCGCCTGGACCACCCTGGCCCTCACGCTGCGCGCCGACGGGACGTCGTCGTTCGCCCTGACCGGGGGCAGCAGCTTCCCCCGGCACTGGGTCTACGGCGGTGACAACAAGCTCGCCCTCAAGTCGGGGATGATCGACTTCTCCAACTGGTACCGGCGCGCCTTCGGCAAGCACAGCCCCTGGGGCGAGCGGGACTCCCAGGCGCTCACGACCGAGATCGAGACCGCCCTCGAACGCCAGCTGTCGCGCACCCTCATGCAGGGTGGCGCCAAGCCCAAGATCAAGACCGTCAAGCCCGGGGCCGTCATCACCGAACAGGGCGCGGAGGAAGACGACATCTACCTCGTGCTCGACGGCGTGGTGCGTATCGAGGTCGACGGGGAGCGCCTGGCGGAGTACGGGCCAGGCTCGATGCACGGCGAGCGGGCCATCCTCGAAGGCGGGCGGCGCACCTCGACGATCCGGGCCGTCACCGCGTGCAAGCTGGCGGTCGCAGGCGCCGACGACATCGACCGCGACGCATTGGTACAACTGAGCACCGGCCACCGGCGGGAGGACCACCGCTGACCGTGGAGTTGCCGCCGACGTGTCGGCGCGCCTAGGCAGGCCGGCCATGGACGATGTCGACGCGGTGGTGATCGGGTCGGGGCCCAACGGCCTCGTGGCCGCGACCCTGTTGGCGCGAGCGGGGTGGCGTGTCACGGTCCTGGAGCGCTCGGAGCGGGCCGGCGGTGCGGTGCAGAGCGGCGAGCTCACCGTGCCCGGCTATGTCCACGACACCTACTCCGCCTTCTACGGGTTGCTGCACTGCTCACCGGTGCTGGCCGAGCTCGGCCTCGACAGCGCGGTGCAGTGGGCGCATTTCGCCGCGCCCGTCGCGGCGGCGGTCTCCCCCGACGTCGTGGCGGTGTGTCACCGCGACCCGCGACCGGACCGCTGCAGGCCTGGCGCGACGCGGCCGCGGGCGACGGTGCCGCGTGGCTCGAGCTGGTCCGGTGGTGGCGTCAGGTCGGCACGGCGTTCCTCGACCAGATGCTCGGCCCGGTCGGGGCACCGGGACCGGGGCTCGCCTTCGCCCGCCGGGCACGGCGCGACGGCCTGTTCGACACCACACAGCTGCTCGTCGGCCCGCTCGAGGCTCTGTGTGCCGAGCGGTTCTCCGATCCCGCCGCCCGCGCCCTGGTCGCCGCGGGGGCGTCGCATGCCGACGTGCCGGTGGACCATCCCGGCAGCACCCCGGCCGCCCTCATCCTGGCCCTCGCGGCCCAAGAGCGCGGCATGCCCGTGCCGGTGGGTGGCGCCGGCCGGCTCGCCGTCGCCCTGGCCGCGGCGGTGACCGACGCCGGCGGGGTGATCCACACCTCCGCCGAGGTCACGCGCGTGGTGGTGGAGCGCAATCGCGCCGTCGGGGTGGAGACGGCCGACGGCGCCACGGTGCGCGCCCGGCGGGCCGTCCTGGCCGACACCGGGCCGAGGGCCCTGTTCCACGGGCTCGTGGGCAGCGAGCTGCTGCCGGCGCGTTTTCTGGCGGGGCTCCGCCGGTTCCGGTACGGGACGGGGGTGTTCAAGGTGGACCTGGCCCTCGACCGGCCCGCCCCGTGGGCCGCACCCGGGTTGGCCGAGGCCGGCGTCGTGCACCTCACCGGTGACCTCGACGCCATGGCCCAGGCCGCCCACGAGGCGAGGCGCGGCGTCGTGCCGGCGCAGCCCATGCTGATCGTGGGCCAGCAGAGCGTGGCCGACCCCAGCCGGGCCCCGGCCGGTGGTCACACACTGTGGATCGAGACCCACGTGCCCCCCGTGCCCCGCCACAGCGGCTCGTGGGCGTTGTCGAAAGATGTCTTCCTCGACGTCGTCATGCAACGACTCGAGGCCCATGCTCCGGGGCTACACGCCACGGTGGTGGGCAGCGCCGTGCGGACCCCCGACGACCTCGAGCGCGAAAACCCCAACCTCGTGGGAGGCGACCTCGGGGCGGGGTCGAGCGCGCTCGACCAGCAACTGGTGTTCCGGCCGGTGCCGGGATGGTTCCGCTATCGCACCCCGGTCAAGGGCCTCTACCTGTGCTCGGCCTCGACCCATCCCGGCGGAGGCGTCCACGGCATGGCGGGCCACAACTGCGCCCGGCGGGTCCTGTCGGACCGCCGCCGTCACCGGCTCTAGGTCCACACCGGTCGGGACACCGGCTGGCACCCCCCCGGGGGCGGGGGCGCACACCCTTGACCCAAGCCCTCTGACCGGGCCAAATAAGGGCATGTCCGAGGAGACCATCAGCGTGTTCCTCGCCGACGACAACCTCATCGTCCGGGAAGGCGTGCGAGCACTCCTGGCCCTCGAGGTCGACGTGGAGGTCGTCGGCACCGCGGCCGACTACGACGAGCTCGTGACCGGGGCGGGCAAGCTCGCGCCGCAGGTGGTGGTGACCGACATCCGCATGCCGCCCAGCTTCCAGAACGAGGGCATCGAGGCCGCCCACGAGATCCGCAAGCGCCACCCCGGCACCGGCATCGTGATCCTGTCGCAGTTCGACGATCCCGAGTACGCCATCTCGCTGCTCGACGAGGGAGCGGCGGGGTGTGCGTATCTCCTCAAGGACCACGTGGCCGAGGGAGACCAATTGGCGCGGGCGGTCCGGGCCGTGGCCACGGGGGGGTCGGTGCTCGACCCCACCATCGTGGAGTCGATGGTGCACCCCGTCACCGACGCCGGGGACCTGAGTGAAGCCGAGGAGGAGCTCCTGCGGCTCGTGGCCGAAGGCCGGCCCATCAAGGCGATCGCCGTGGCCCAGGGCACGACCGCCACGGCCGCGGCCGACAGCGTCGAGAAGCTGTTCCTGCGCATCGCCCAGCAGGCCAGCGCGGGAGGGCAGAACTCGCTGCGGCGCCTGCGGATGCTGCACGAGGCGATCGTCAACCGTGAAGAGCAGGGCGAGACGCTGAGCCGGCTGCTGCCCGGAGGTGTCGCCGATCTGCTGGTGCGCCAGGGTCGGGGACTGGGCGAGACCGAGGCGGTCGTCGTGAGCGTGCTCATGTCCGACATCCGGGGGTACTCGAGCATCGCCGAGCGGGCCGACCCGAGCGCCCTGGCGCGACAGCTCAACGTGCACCGCGCCGAGATGAACCGGGCCATCATCGACGCCAGTGGCACCGTGATGCAGTTCGTGGGCGACGCCGTGATGGCGGTGTTCGGCGCGCCGGTGCCGCTCGACGATCACGCCGGGCGCGCCGTGGAGGCCGCCCTCGAGATGCACGCGGCGCAGGCCAAGGTGAACGAGCGATGGGTCGAGACGGGCCTGGCCCCGTTCGAGCTCGGCATCGGGGTGACCACCGGCCCCGCCGCGGCCGCGCTGCTCGGGTCCGAGGAACGGTTGGAGTACACCCTCGTGGGCGACACCGTGAATCTCGCCCAGCGCCTCCAGCAGTGGGCCGACCCGGGCGAGACCGTGCTCAGCGAGGCCACCTACCAGGCCCTCGCCCACCCCCCACCGGCCACCGCCCTCCCGCCCGCGCTCGTGAAGGGCCGGGAGGCGCCCGTCGCGGCGTGGAAGGTGGCGGCAGGGACCGAGGCGTTGCCGTCCAGTACCGACAACCGAGACAGGGAGTAAAGGCATGTACGTGATGGAAGCACGAGGCGTTCGCAAGACCTACGAGGCCGATGGCGCACCCGTGCGGGCCCTGCGGGGCGTCAACGTCACGATGGACGACACCGAGTTCGTGGCGGTGATGGGGCCGTCGGGATGCGGCAAGTCGACGCTGCTGAACCTGGTGGCCGGGCTCGACACGCCCACCGAGGGCGAGATCGTCGTCGCGGGTGAGTCGTTGGCGGACAAGGACGAGAACGCGTTGGCGCGCATGCGCCGGGCCCACATCGGGATCGTCTTCCAATTCTTCAATCTGCTCGAGGGCATGAGCGTGCTCGAGAACGTGACGCTGCCGGCGGTGATCGCCGGGGCCCGGCGGCGCCAGGCCGAGAGCCGCGCCCGCGACCTGCTCGACATGCTGGGCCTCGCCGACAAGCAGGCCGCCGCGCCGGGCGTGCTGTCGGGTGGGCAGCGGCAACGCCTGGCCATCGCCCGCGCCCTGGCCAACAAGCCGACGCTGCTGCTCGCGGACGAGCCCACCGGGGCGCTGGACTCCGACGGCGGGCTCGAGGTGCTCGAGCTGTTCCGCCGGCTCCACACCGGGGGCCAGGCCATCCTGCTCGTCACCCACGACGACGACGTGGCCGCGGCGGCGACCCGCATCGTGCGCATGCGCGACGGCCGGATCGAGGACGACGGGCTCTCGGGTCGAGACACCGCGGCGGCCGGGGCCGCGGCGCCGACGACCACGGGATGAACGTCCGGGTCCACCCGAGCGCGGGCGCGGGGAAGGGCGCGGGCGCGGCACCGGGCGTCGCCATCGGCGGCGGCGCGGAGCGGGTCAAGCCCGACGAGGTGGCGCCGCGCCGGCCCGCCACGTCGTTCACCGCCGCGGTGCTGGCGCTGTGCTGCCTGGCCGCCGCGGTCTATGCCCCGATCCTCGGGCGCAATGGCAACCTCGCCACCGAGGTGGCCCGTTCGATCCTGATCGCCGCCTTCGCGCTGGCCGGGTGGTTCGCCGTCATCCGGCGGCCCTTCGAGCGCCAGGGACTGTTGGCGTTGTGCGGCACCGCGCTGGGGGCCTTCGCCGCGCTGAGCGCGGCGGTCATCGAGGCGCACGAGCACGGCGGGGACGTGGGGTCGGCGGCGGTGTCGATCGCCCGCTTCGTGTTGCCCGTGACCGTCGCCCTGTTGCCGGTGGCGGTCATGCACCTGCTGCTGGGACTGCCCGACGGCAGCTGCCGGCTCAGCCGGGCGGCGATCGTCGGGGGGTACGTCGTCGGCGCGGCGATCGGCGTGGTGCTGTGGACGAGGCGCCCGGCCCTGCCGTTGTGGCCCGTCGCCATCGAGGCCGTGGTGTTCGGGACGATCGGCCTGGTGGGTTCGCAACGACGCTACGTCCGCTCCCGGGGCGTCGAGCGCCAGCGCATGCAGTGGTTCGGCTGGGCCCTCGCCGTCGGGGCGGAGATGCTCGTCGTGGCCCTGGCCCTGCGCGTGTTGTGGGGCTGGCCCACGCGGACGTGGTTGGTGGTGATCGTCTCGTGCCTCCCGCTGGCGGTCGCCCTCGCCATGGGCAGCTCGCGCCGGCTGGCGGGGCGGATCGACCGCATCCTGGCCCACACCGTGTCACTGGCCGGGCTCACCGGCATCGTCGTCGTCGTGTACCTCGTGATCGTGGTGGGCCTGGGCCACACGCCCACCCACGACCAACGGTCGCTGCTGGCGCTGTCGATGGCCGCCGCCGCGGTCGCCGCTCTGCTCTACGGCCCGGCCCGCCAGCGCCTCACGCAGTACGCCAACCGCATCGTCTACGGCGAGCGCGAGGCGCCCGACACCGTGTTGCGGACGTTCGGCAGCCGGTTGTCGCGCGCCGTGCCCATGGACGAGCTGCTGCTGCAGGTGGCCGAGTCGCTGCGCAAGACGCTGGGCCTGGCCGCGGCGGAGGTGTGGACGGGCTCGGGCGGGCACCTGGAGCGGACCGTGTCGGTGCCCGACGTGCCGGTGGTGCGGATGACGCTCAACGACGAGGAGGCCGCCGTGGTGGCGCGGGCCGGGGTGACCGGCACGGCGTGGGTCGAGATCTGGTTGCCAGGCCTGCTCGAGGGACGGGAGGACTCGATCGTGCGGGTGGCGCCGACGACGCACTCGGGCCAGGTCCTCGGCCTCATCGTGGCCGTGCGCCCTCCCAACAGCGACCAGTTCACGACCGACGACGACACCATGCTCACCGAGCTGGCCCGTCAGGTGGGACTGGCCCTGCACAACGTCGAGCTCGACTCCGCCCTCCAGGAGTCGCTCGACGAGGTCCGGCGCCAGGCCGACGAGCTGCGGGCGTCGCGGGCGCGCATCGTCGCCGCATCGGACGCGGCCCGGCGGCAGATCGAGCGCAACCTCCACGACGGGGCCCAGCAGCACCTGGTGGCGCTGGCGGTCAACGTGCGGTTGGCGCGCCAGTTGGCCGAGCGCGATCCCGAGGCGTCGGGCAAGATCCTCGACCAGCTCGGCGACGGGATCCAGGAGGCCGTCCAGGAATTGCGGGCGCTGGCGCACGGCATCTACCCGCCGCTGCTGATCGACCGTGGCATCGGCGAGGCGCTGCGATCGGCGGCGGGACGGGCCGCGCTCCCCACCGAGGTGGACGCCGAGGGACTGGAGCGGTATTCGCCCGACCGGGAGTCCGCCGTCTACTTCTGCTGCCTCGAGGCGCTGCAGAACGCGGGCAAGCACGCGGGCGAGGGCGCCACGGCCTTCGTGCGCGTGTGGCAGGACGACACCGGCCTCAACTTCGAGGTGCGCGACACCGGCGCGGGCTTCGACGCGGACGGCACGTTGGCGCGCGGGGCCGGCTTCGTGAACATGAGCGACAGGGTCGGCGCCATCGGGGGGACGGTCGGCGTGCGCAGCGCACCGGGCCAGGGCACGACCATCGCCGGCAGCATCCCCCTCGACCACTGACGCACCTCAGGACTCGCGTCGAGGACTCGCGTCGGGCGTCGCGTCAGGAGTCGACCGGGGGCGTCAGGAGTTGAAGCAGCCCGTCTGCTTGGACTACATGTCGACGAGGACGTCGGGGCCGAACTGCTCCTTGTGGACGTAGCCGAGGGCGCCGCAGCTGCGGGCGTCGGCGGGGAGGTCCTCCTCGTCGTAGGTCGACAGCAGGATGACCTTGACCTCGGGATGCTCGGTCGTGATGCGGCGGGTGGCCTCGATGCCCGAGATGCCGTCCATGTTGATGTCCATGAGGATGAGCTCGGGGTGCAGGGCTTCGACCTGCTCGATGGCCTCCTCCCCCGACTTGGCCTCCCCCACGACCTCGAACCCGGGCGTGACGCCGACGACCGAGCGCGCCGCCATGCGGAACGGCATCTGGTCGTCGACGATCAGCACCGTGGTCGCCTGGTCAGCCACGCTCATATCCTCGCAGCACGCGGGTGGGTGGCACAGGCTGACACCACCAAGGGAAGGGTGGTGCCAGCACCCCCGCCGGCGACGACCGACGCGGGCGCGGCTCGCTCACGTCTCTCTGACCGACAAGAAGAGGAGCACGGCCTTCACCCGCCGGTGGACGTCGGGCTCCTGGCTCAGGGCGAGCTTCGAGAAGATCGAGTTGATGTGCTTCTCCACGGCCCGCTCCGACAGCACCAACGAGGCGGCCACCGCCGCGTTGTTCTTGCCCTGGGCCATCTCCGACAGGATCTCGCGCTCCCGGGCGGTGAGCCGGTGCAGGGGGGAGTCCGCCGGCTTGGCCCGGGCCGCCACCAGGGCGTCGACCACCTCGGGGTCGATGACCGAGCCCCCGCCGGCCACCTCGCGGATGGCGGCGGCGAGTTGGCCGATGTCCGAGACGCGCTCTTTCAAGAGGTAGGCGCGGCCCTTGGAGCCGCCGTCGAGAAAGGCCAGGGCGTAGGCGGGCTCGGAGTACTGGCTGAGCACCACCACGCCGATCCGGGGGTGGGACTCCCGCAGCACCTCGGCGGCGCGGATGCCCT
The DNA here is from genome assembly GCA_963764205.1 of uncultured Acidimicrobiales bacterium. Lineage (GTDB taxonomy): Bacteria > Actinomycetota > Acidimicrobiia > Acidimicrobiales > UBA8190 > Chersky-840. The sequence continues at coordinate 1,108,566 of CAVXRN010000006.1, read as the reverse complement.
CGTCGGTCCCGGTCGGTGGCATGCGGATGTCGGTCACGACCACGTCGGGCTGCTGCGCCTCGACGGCCGCGATGAGGCTGTCGTAGTCCTCGCACACGCCGACGACGTCGAGGTCGGGCTCGGTCTCGACGAGGGTCCGGACCCCCTCGCGCACCAGGTAGTTGTCCTCGGCCAGGACCACCCGTACCGCCATGGCCCCGCACTGTAGGCGAGGGCGCGCCGGCGACCGGGTCCCGGGGTCAGGGTGCGAGAAAGGCGGGGAGGTCGATCACCATGCCTTCGACCGCCCCGTCCACCGGGAGCGGGGCGTCGCTGTGGGCGGCCACGACCACGTCGATCTCGTCGTCGGTGCGCGGGGGGTCGTGGTGGTAGAGGAGCAGGCGCCGGGCTCGTGCCCGCTCGGCCAGCGCCACGGCGTAGCCCGACGAGGCGTGGCCGAAGCTGGCCCGGGCTTCGAGCTCCTCGTCGAGGTACTGGGCGTCGTGGACGAGCAGGTCGGTATGCAGGGCCAGGGCCATGGCGGCGTCGTGGTACTCCCCCAGCCCGTCGGGCCCAGGTCCCAGCGACGTGGGGCAATGGTCGGACATGTAGGTGAGCGTGGCGGTGCCGTCGGAGACCCGGAAGCCGAAGGTGCGGCCCCCCTTGTGCGGGATCTCGCGGGCGGTGACCGAGAAGCCCTCGATGTCGTGGTCGACGTCGGGCTCGAGCCCGATGAAGCGCCACTCGCCCCGCAGCTGGGTGGGCGTGATCGGGAAGTGCGGCGGCGACATGACGCGGCGCAGGACCTCCTCGGCGTCACCCTGGGCCGGCATGTAGAGGTCGGTCCGGCCCCCGGGCCGGTCCGCACCGGCGAAGAAGGGCAGGCCCATCGTGTGGTCCCAGTGGAGATGGCCGAGCAGGATCGAGCCGGCGAAGGGATGGTCCCCGAGTAGCCCCGTGACCCGGCGGATCCCCGTGCCGGCGTCGAGAACGAGGCTGGGGCGCTGTCCGTCGTGGGCCAGGGCCACGCACGAGGTGTGGCCGCCGTAGCGGACATGGGCGAAGCCGGGCGCGGGGGTCGAGCCCCTGGCCCCGCAGATCGTCACTCGCACGCCGGCCCGCTTTCTCGCCGGGCGGGCCGGACGTGACGGGCACGCCGGGCGCGCGTCGACCTCGGCGGGCACGTCATGCGGTGATTTGGCCACGTGGCGCCGCCCCGGTCAAGTCCAAGGATGGCGCGTAGTGATACTGGCGGCACCCCCGGGCCGGACGGGCTGGGCTCGCGGCAGGGGTCGCGCCAGGCGCAGTCAGTCGTTGGCACTGACCTCGGCCAGGAGGTCGGCGAACTTCTTGCGGGCGGCCTCGCGTCGGGTGGGGACGTGCTCGGAGGGCACGTCGGCCGGGGTGTAGCCCTTCAGGACCTGACGGGCCACGGTGACCTTGTGGACCTCGTCGGGGCCGTCGTAGATGCGCGCCGCCGCGCGCGGCGCGATACATGTGCTCGAGAGGGAGGTCGGTGGAGAAGCCCAACGAGCCGTGCGCCTGGATGGCACGGTCGATGACGTTGTAGAGGACGCCGGCGCCGTAGTACTTGATCATGGCGATCTCGACCGCGCGCCGCGGGGGCGCCGTCGCGGTCCATCTTCCACGCCGCCTGGAGCGTCATGAGCCGCGCCGCGGTCATCTCGGCCATCGAGTCGGCCACCCAGGACTGGACCATCTGCTTGTCGGCCAGCAGCGAGCCGTGGACGTAGCGCGACACGGCCCGCTCGCACAGCATGTCGAAGGCGCGCCGGGACTGGCCCAGCCAGCGCATGCAGTGGTGGATGCGGCCGGGGCCGAGCCGCATCTGGGCCAGGCGGAAGCCGTCACCCTCGTTGCCGACCAGGTTGACGGCCGGCACGCGGACGTCGCGGTAGATGATCTCGGAGTGGCCCCCGAACTTCCCGAAGTGCGGGAAGGGGTGCTCCATGGTGGGCACGTCGCGCACGATGTCGACGCCGGGGGCATCGGCGGGGACCAGCAGCATCGAGCACCCCGCGTAGGGATGGACGTCGGGGTTGGTGACGCACATGACGATGAGGAAGTCGGCCACCGATCCATTGGAGGTGAACCACTTGTGTCCGTTGATCACCCACTCCTCGCCGTCGCGCACCGCCGTGGTGGCGATGAGGGTGGGGTCCGCGCCGGCGCCGGGCTCGGTCATGGAGAAGGCGCTGCGGAGCTTGCCCTCGAGGAGGGGCTCGAGCCACTGCGTGCGCTGCTCGGTGCGTCCGTTGGCTTCGATGCCGACGGCCAGCAGCTCGGCGTTGCCCGAGTCGGGCGCGTTGTTGCCGAAGACGACCGGGCCCAGCGCGCGACCGGCCCAGCACCTCGTGGAGCAGGCCCAGGCGGACCTGGCCGAAGCCCATGCCGCCGAGCTCGGGGGGCAGGTGGGCGGCCCACAGGCCCTGGCGCTTGACCTCCTCCTGGAGCGGACGGATGGCCCGGAGCAGGTCGTCGTAGTCGAGGTCGAGGGTCTCGAGGGGCAGCACCTCCTCGTCGAGCAGGGCGCGGGCCCAGCGCAGTTTCTGCCTCGTAGTCGGGCTCGGTCTCGAAGTCCCACGCCATCTCGCTGCCCTCCTGTCGGGGCCCCTGGGTGTCGAGGCGCGGGGGCCGACCGCTACCGTGTGCCGGTGCCAGCCGACCCCACCGCCGCCACCACGCGTAGCACCGTCTCCCTGCGGGCGCCCGTCGAGCCCTGTCCGGTACAGCTTCCCCCGCCGTCGAGCGCTTCGGACGCACGCCGGGCCATCACCGCGGCCGGGGTGGCGCTGCTCGACGAGCATCGGGCGCTCGAGGCGGAGGAATTGGGGGACCTCGCGGTGGTGCCCGACGAGTCGGTGATGGGATTGGCGTCGTTGGCGCACCAGGTGCGCCTCGCCTGGTGCGGGCCCAGCGTGGAGGTGGAGGGCATCCTCTCGGCCAAGACCGGGGGGTGCCCCGAGGACTGCCACTTCTGTAGCCAGTCGTCGCGCTTCGACACGCCGGTGAAGGCCACCCCGTTCCTCGACACCGACGAGGTCGTGCGCGCCGCCACCGAGACCGCGGCGCTGGGCGCCTCGGAGTTCTGCATCGTCCTGGCCGTGCGGGGGCCCGACGAGCGGATCATGGGGCGGTTGCTCGAGCTCGTGCCGGTGGTGCGGGAGCGCACCGGGCTCAATGTGGCGGTGTCGGCCGGCATCCTCACCGAGGACCAGGCCCGACGCCTTGCTGCGGGCGGGGTGCACCGATACAACCACAACGTCGAGACGGCGCGGTCGTTCTTCCCGAGCGTCGTGACGACCCACAGCTGGGACGAGCGGGCCGAGACGTGCCGGTTGGTGCTCGACCACGGCATGGAGCTGTGCTGCGGCGCGTTGGTGGGCATGGGCGAGACCGACGCGCAGCGGGTCGAGCTCTTGCTGCAGCTGCGTGACCTGGGGCCGACCGAGGTGCCCGTCAATTTCTTGAACCCGCGCCCCGGCACGCCGTTGGGTGAGCGGCCCGTGGTCGGCGCGTGGGAGGCGATCCGCTGGATCGCGCTCTTCCGCTTGGCCTTGCCGGGCGTGATTTTGCGCTACGCGGGGGGCCGCGAGGTGACGTTCCGCGACCTCCAGGCCATGGGGATGGCGGCCGGGATCAACGCGCTGATCGTGGGCAACTACCTCACGACGCTGGGACGGTCGCCCCAAGAGGACCTCCGCATGCTCGACGACCTCCGCATGCCCATCGGCGCCCTGACCGCAGCGCTCTGACCGCAGCACTCTGACCGCAGCGTCCCGGGGTCTAGTCTCGGGCATGGCTCGAGTGCTGATCACAGGATGTTCCACCGGATTCGGGCGCGCCACGGCCGTCGAATTGAAAAAGCGCGGCCACGAGGTTCTCGCCACGGCGCGGCGCCCCGAGACCCTGGCCGACCTCGACGTGGACGCGCGCCTCGCCCTCGACGTCACCGACGACGCGTCGGTGGCGAAGGCGGTGTCCGCGGCGGGGACCGTCGACGTGCTCGTCAACAACGCCGGGGTGGGGACCGGTGGTCCGGTCGAGCTCGTCCCGATGGCCGAGGTGCGGCGCGTATTCGAGACCAACACCTTCGGGCCGCTGCGCATGATGCAAGCCGTCCTCCCCGGCATGCGGGCCCGGGGCTCGGGAACGATCGTGAACGTGTCGTCGGTGTCGGGCCGCGTCGCCGCCCCCTTGGCCGGTGTCTATGCGGCGTCGAAGTTCGCCCTCGAGGCCATGTCCGAGTCGCTGCACGTCGAGGCGGGGCACTTCGGGATCCGCACCATCGTCATCGAGCCCGGGTTCTTCAAGACCAACATCTCGGAGTCCCACCACGACTTCGGCGTCGACGCCCCTCCCTACGACGAGCTCGACGTCATCATGTCGAGACTCGAAACCGAGCTCGGACGCGCCGCCGCGCCGGGGCCCGAGGTGGTCGCCGTCGCCATCGCCGATGCCATCGAGTCGCCCGGATCGGACTGGCGCGTCCCGGTGGGGAGTGACGCCGAGATGGTGCTCGGCGCCCGGGCCTCGCTCGACGACGCCGCCTTCGAGAAAGCGATGCGCGAGGTGCTCAAGCTCGACTGGTGAGCACGACGCCCTCCCAGGGGTCCAGGTGCAGTGTCGATCCGGTGACGGGCCCCTCGTGGTCGCGGTGGGTGGACAGCGCCATCGTGTACGGCGCGCCGGGGAGGTCGAGCTCCCCCGGCGTCGGCGCCATGTGCAGCGCCACCAGGGTGTCGCCCCGCCCGAAGGCCCACGTGCCGTCGGCGACCGGACGGGGCCGGTAGTCGCCGCCGAGGAGGTCGGGGGAACGCCGCCGCAGGGCGACGGTGTCGCGCACGAAATGGAGCACCGAGCCGGGGTCGGCCCGCTGCTCGGCCACGTGCATGGGAGCGTGGGCCATGGGCAGCCACGGTGTGACCCCGGCCGTGGTGAAACCCGCGCCCGGCCCGTCGCGCCAGGGCATGGGGGTGCGTTCGGGGTCACGGCCCGGGTAGTGGGGCCAGAAGCGCAGCCCCACCGGGTCGAGCAGCTCGTCCTTCTCGAACACGCGGTCGGTCAGCCCGATCTCGTCGCCCTGATAGAGCACGGGGGTGCCGCGCAGCGTCAGGAGCATGAGCAGCGCCAGGCGCACCTTGGCGGGGTCGCCGTCGCACCACCTGGTGGCCAGGCGCGACACGTCGTGGTTCGAGCCCGTCCACACCGGCCAGGCCGACGGGGGCAGCAGCGACAGCGTCCGGTCGACGATGTCTGCCAACGCCTCGGCCTCGAAGGGCGCCTCGATGAAGGGGAAGTTGAAGCCCATGTGCAGCTCGTCGTCGCCCGAGCCGTAGTACGCGGCAAGGTTCTCCAGGGTGTCTACGTTGGTCTCGCCCAGCAGCACGCGCGGCGGGTCGTAGTCCTCGGCCATCGCCCGCCACCGGCGCAGGATGTCGTGGGCCTCGGGCCGGTTGCCGTTGTAGACCGGGCGCTGGCCGAACATCTGCATGATGAAGGGATCGTCCTGCGTGGCGGGTGGGTTGTCACGCAACGCCGCGTCCTTGATCATCATGTTGCACACGTCGATGCGGAAGCCCGCCACGCCGCGGTCCCACCAGAAGCGCACGATGTCGTCGAAGGCGCTGCGCACGTCGTCGCACCACCAATTGAGGTCGGGCTGCTCGGGCAGGAAGTTGTGCAGGTAGTACTGCCCCGACGCGTCGTCGAAGGTCCACGCCGGGCCTCCGAAGCTCCCGACCCAGTTGTTCGGCGGCGAGCCGCCGGGCTTGGGATCGGCCCAGACGTACCAGTCACGGCAGTCGGCGTCGCGCCCCGCGCGCGACGCCACGAACCATGCGTGGTGGTCGCTCGTGTGGTTGGGGACGAGGTCGAGCAGCACCCGGATGCCGAGGTCACCGGCCGCCACCAGCAGCGCGTCGAGGTCGTCCATGGTCCCGTACTCGGGTGACACGGCCCGGTAGTCGGCGACGTCGTAGCCCCAATCGGCGTTGGGCGAGGGCATGACCGGGCTGAGCCACAGGGCGTCGACCCCCAGCCAGGCCAGGTGGTCGAGGTGACCCAGCACGCCGCGCAGGTCACCCACGCCGTCGCCGTCGGAGTCGGCGAAGGAGCGCACGTACACCTGGTACAAGACCGCCGAGCGCCACCACCGGGCGTCGTCGGGCATCAGCCGGTGACCGGGCTGGGCGCCTTGCCGGGCTCCTCCGCCGCGCGCCAGCAGTACCAGGCCACGGCGGAACGGTAGGGCCGGAAGGGGTCGCCCAGCGGCTCGAGCTCCTTGGCGCTCGGCATTGCCAGGGCCCAGGCCACGCCGAATCCCTTGCGCACCCCGAGGTCCCCGGTGGGCCAGACGTCGAGGCGGCGCAGCTGGAACATGAGGAACATCTCCGCCGTCCAGCGGCCGATGCCGCGCACCGTCGTCAGCCGCTCGATCACCTCCGCGTCGCCCTCGCGCGCCAGGCCGCGCGGGTCGAGGACGACCGTGCCGTCGAGGACCTTGGCGGCGAGGTCGCACACCGACGCCGCCTTGTTGCCCGACAGCCCTGCGCCGCGCAGCGCCTGGGGGTCGGTGGCGAGCATCGCCTCGGGGGTCACGTCTCCGCCCAGCGCTTCCACCAGGCGCCGGTGGATGGTGGACGCCGCCGCGCCGGCCAGCTGTTGGTACACGACCGACTGGACCAGGGCCGCGAAGTGGCTGTCGCCGGGTTGGCGCAGCCGGGGCAGGCCGAAGGCGTCGACGAGACCGGCGACGACGCGGTCACGCTGCGCCAGCAGGCGCGCCGCCGCGGCCAGGGTGCGGGGACGGCGCGCCGCGGTCGCCGAGTCAGCCACGGTCGACACCGGGGGCGAGTTGGCGGCGGGCGTCGAGGAGATGGTGCTGCACTTCGTGCACCGTGTGCACCGCGACCCAGCGCAACGTGCGCTCGAGGCGGGCCGGATAGCTGTAGACGACGGGCCGCTCCCACGCGCCGGCGTCCAGGCGGTCGAGCACGTTGTCGAACATGGCGGCGGCGTCGGTGAGCTGGCGGGCGACGGCGCCGGGGTCCTGCGAGGCGTAGCCGTCGTGCTCGACCCGTTCGTCGCGGCCCATGGGCTCGAACTCGGGCCGGTCGTTGCGCCGGGCGCTGAGCACGCGCTCGCGCTGGACGAGCAACACGTCGCGCAGGTGACAGCCGTACTCGAGCGCCGACCACGTGTCGGGCCGGGGCCGGTGCACCAGGCTCTCTCGGTCCGCGCCCAGGACGACGGCGAACTGGGCGACACCCGCCACGATGGCCGGCCCGGCGCCCGGCGCGGCGGAGAGGTCGTAGTCGAACCCGCACTCGTCGCATCGGTCCACCGCGCCACGTTACGCAACGCGGGTCGGGCCCGAGACCTACCGCAGGGACTGCGCCTCGAACTCGACCACGGCGTCGTCGAGGGGCAGGATCACCTGGGGTCGCAAGTACTGGTGCGACTCCGCCTCGAGACGCACGGCGGTGCCCCAGGCCGTGAACCCCACGGCGTGGTTGGCGAACCACATGGGGCCTTCCGCCACCTGCACGGCCACGATGCCCTGGGCGCCCATGTCGAGCGCAGAGCGCTGCATGTGCTCCATGCCCGCCTCGCGCGCCGAGTACATGGCCTCGGTGAAGTTGGTCAGCTCGACGTTCTGCGACGACTGGCGCATGGCGGTCCCCATCGACCGCCGGGGGGCGTAGACGAAGCTCGCACCGAAGGCCAGGCCGATCGGTGCCCAGCCGGCATTGTGCAGCAGCGTGAAGTCTCGGGCCGACAGGTCCGACACGAAGGCCCAGCTGCTGTCCTTGCCGCGCACAGGCCGCACCGCCGTGCCGGTGAGCTCCACGTCGACGTGGTGGCGCTGCACGTCCACCTCGACGCGCACCCCGACCACGCCGTGGCCGTGGACGGTGGAGCACTGTTCGCCCAGGCGCTTCGCCGCGGACCGGACGGCCTGGTTGTGGGCGTCGGACGCGTCGGCGATCTCCCCCGACCCCCACGTCCACACCATGGGGGGGATGGAGACGACCGAGGCGCCGAAGACCACGTCCACGGCCTCCCATCCGATGGAGTGCAAGAGCAGTCCCTCGTCGACCGAGAGGTCCGAGGTGACCGCCCGGACGGGCGGGTCGTGGGCGGGGCGGGCCAGGGACTCCGCCGCCTGGCGCATCTCGAGGCGCAGGTCGATGCCGCCCGCGCCGGCGTCGGCGGGTGGGCGCGCCTCGGTCACGACAACCGGACCGTGGGCCGCGCCGCGGGGAGCGGGTCGAAGTCCTTGAACCGACGGACCCGGGTGCCGCGCAGCGCGCACTCGATGACCTCGTCGCCCTGAGCCAGGCTCTGGGTGTTGGCCACGATGCGCGCGCCCTGCAACGTGTCGTGGCCGAGCTGGCTCCGGACGTGCTCGCGGGCGAGCGAGCGCGCCGCGACGTGCGCACGGGAGAGCTGCTCGACCTCGGCCACGGGCAGGTAGCCTCCACCGAAGCGCGACATCGTGCCCTCCATGAGCATCTCGGTGACGCAGTACGCCCACACGCGCACCGACGCCAACGTGGCGACCACCGACACGGGCATGTAGCCGGCCTCGACCAGCTTGGCCAGACGCTGACCCGCGAGGTACGTCGTCCACGGCGCGGTCCCGGGCGCGACCGCCGCGCCCTCGACCACCACGGCCGTGCCGAGGATGTGGAATTCGGTGACGTTCATGTCGGCCAGATGACGGTTGGTGTCGACGACGCCGATGATGCCGTGTGCACCCACCTCGCCCGCTTCCTCGACCATGCGGGCGTAGGCGGAGCCGAACCCCTGAGCCCACGCCGCCTCGACCCAGGGCTGTTGGTAGTTCTGACCCCAGATGCGGTGCTCGTTGGAGTAGACGTACCCGCCGTGGGGGCAGCTGTAGCTCTCGGAGTACACCCGCGCGGTGCCGATCCGCCGAAGGAGTACGGGGTCATGCCCCTCGAGTAGGGCGACCCGGCCCCGTACCAGCCCCACTGCATGACGCAGAAGCCCTGGACCAGCCCGACGGGCCGCAGTCCCATCTGCAGACAGGCGGCGAAGTCGGGGACGGTCAGCCCCGACGAGAACGACCCGCTGCCCAGACGTCGCCCCGCGGCCTCGGGGAGGTCGCCGTCGGCGCCGGCCTCGCCCGCCTGCGGCGGAGGGGCGTTCTCGTCGCCCGGGCCCGGTGCGCCCATCAGTTGTCGAGGGAGATGACGGTGATCGGCTTGGGCAGCGTGACGTCGCCCGCCGACTTCGTAACGGCGGTCCCGAGCGAGAGGAACTCGATGGTGTGGCTGCCCCACTGATGCGACTTCTCCTCGAGCCGGACACCGACGATGCCCGTCGCGCCGAGCTCGTTGGCTTCGTCCTGCATGCGGGTCATGGCCAGCTCGCGCGCCTCGTACAGCGCCTGGGTGAAGTTGGGGAGCTCCACGTTCTGGCCCACGGTGCCCAACGTCTGGCCGATGCCGCGATGCGCGATGTGAAAGACACAGGTCCCCATCACGAGTCCCTGGGGGACGTACCCGGTCTGCATGATCGTCCAGAAGTCCTGACCCGAGAGGTCCGAGGTGAAGGGCTTGCCGGCCACGTTGCGGTGCGAGGTGCCGTCCTCGGCCTTGACGGCGGTCCCCACGGCGATGAACTCCGCCGCGTCGCGGCCCCACTCGTAGTAGTTCACGTCGAGGCGGACCCCGACGACGCCGTCCGCGCCCAGCTGGTCCGCCTCTTCCTCCATGCGGGTCATGGCCAGCTCGCGCGCGTTGTACATCGCCTCGGTCAGCTTGGTCAGCTCCTGGCTCTTGCTCCAGCGCCGGGCCTGGATCCCGGTGTGGTAGATCGACGAGCCCATGACGAAGCCCAGGGGGTGGAAGCCCGCCTCTTTGATGAGGAGGAACTCGTTGACCGAGAGGTCCGAGGTGAACAGGCCGTGCTCGAGCTCCTCGAGCCGGTGGCCCGCCTCCTTGGGGAGATCTGCTGGGGGTTGGGTCACGACGAACCTCCGATGACGATGTTCTCGAGTGCCTGACGGGCACCTTCGCTGTGGGCGGCCTCCTGCTGGAGCGCGGCGAGAAGCCGCTTCAACCAGGTGTCGAGGTCGACCGACTCGCTGCGGATCCGGATCCCGCCCGAGGAGTGCGCCACCGTGCACCGCACCGACCCGCCGTCGACCTGGGCCCGCAGGACGTCGTCGCCGAGCGTCACCTGCAGCGCCTTGACCTCGTTCGACTTACGCAGGAGGCCACCGGCGCGCTCGACGACGACCCGGGGGCCGAGGACCTCCGCCAGCTGGCCGGCGAGCACCTTCAACATGATGTGGACGTCGGTGGCGTTGGACTGCAACACCGAGGCCGCCATGTCGAGGTCGAGGGCGTCATCTCCGTCACTCATGTGGGCCACTCATGTCGGCTCCTCCCCGGGCTCGGTGCCGGTGGCCCCACACTACGAGGGCCGGGTCGGGACCTCCGCCGGGCCCGACGCGGGCCAGGCTACGCCCGGTCGCTCGCGGGGAAGGCGGGCGGCGCAGGCCGGGGCTAGCGTGGGGCGGCGTGCCGGGGCGGCCGGCGCGGGGGATCGGGGGAGTCATGCAGGCACGTCGGAGGATCCTGTTCGCGGTGGTGGCCCTGGCGCTGCCCCTCACCGGGTTCGCGGTGTTCGGGACGCCGTCGATCTTCGCCGGCGCGGCGCAGCCGGAGTATCCGGTGGCGTGCAACGTCTCCGGCACCGTGACGTTCACCCCGGCGTTGACGATGACCGGCACGCGCACGACGAACCCCGCCGCCGTGACCACGGTCAGCATCTCGGCCGGGAAGCTGGCGGCCTGTCTGTCCGCCGCCCCCGACGAGGCGCCCAACCGCGGCGACCTTCCGGCCGCGCCGCTGCCCACCTTCACCATCCCCGCCACCAAATTGGCACCGAGGTCCTATGCCACGGGGTATTGCCCCGGTTTCGACCTCGCCGCGATCAAGGCCCTGAAGGGCTTCAAGTTCGACGTCACGTGGACCCAGGGAACGGGCGGGACGTCGGACTTCACCACCACCAAGGCGGCCTCGGCCACCAACAAGGATTCCGAGGTGGGCTTCAGCCTGGCGGGCAAGGAAGCGGCGGACAACCCCTACTTCGAGAAGTCGCTCAACCAGGTCACGTTGTTCATCGACGCCGCGGACTCGGCCATCTTGAGCTCGGGGTGCTCGGCCGACCAGACGGTGAGCACGGTGACCTTCGACAAGAACAACAGTGTGGCGATCCTCTGACCGGGCTTCAGGCGGGCCTCCCCCGTGCCGACACCTAAAGCCGGTCCGAGACACCGACCATCCGGGGGAGCGCCATGGACGGCCAGGTCCATCTCAATGTTCCACCTGAGGCGCACACCGCCAAGCTCCTCAATCGTCACCGGCGCTGGGGCGTCTACTACCGCTCGCTGACCGGGAACGTCGAAGGTCGCGTCGAATTTCGCCAGATCGACCCCGAGGCGCTCAGCGCCGACGACGTGGACCCGACCGACACCACCGCGGTCGTCGCCCACGTCGAGCGTCAGCTCCAGGTGGCCGGGTACGACACCACCCGGCGGCCCGCCGAAGGGGAGCCGGTCGCCGCCACCTGGGACATCCGCCCCCGAGACGACACGCCACCGGTCCTCACGGTGGTCCCGGCGTCCCCGGTACCTGCGGTGCCCCCGGTGCCCCCGGTGCCTGCGGTCCTCCCGAAGAGCGCTCCGTCGACCGAGAGCACAGGGGCCTTCGGCCTGTCCGGTGCCGGCCTCAGGCCTCCACGTCAGGATCGTCGGTGAACTCGAGGAACGGGCTGCCGGGAAGGTAGTCGGCGGGGACGGCGCGGACGCGCCGGTAGTGCTGGACGAGGAACACGTTGGTCACCTCGTCGTCCTCCACGACGACGCCGCACAGCGAGATGTCCCGGGCGTCGGAGAACAACTCGGTCGGGTCGAGGGCCCCCGACAGCACGTCTCCGTACTGGTCCAGCGCGATGCGGGCCACCAGGGCGTAGAAGCAATCATCGGGAGCCTGGCCCACGGCGTGACCGACCATGCAGTGATCGGGGCCGTCGTCGATGACCAGGACCGCGTCGTCACCGTCGCCCACCGTGTGCCGGATGTACCCGTCCTCCCCCGGCGCGAGGCGGTGGTTCGAGTGCATGCGGTTGTGCATGGCCCCCAGCACCGCCACCGCGAGGTCGTCCTCGCTCGGCCCCGGTGCGGTGTCGCCGGTCGCGGGAGTGTTGTCGCCGGTCGCGGGAGTGTTGTCGCCGGTCGCGGGTGGGGTATGCGACGCTGCGGACGGCTCGGGCCCGATGGGGTCGGACCACTCCGTGTCGATCGGATTCGGCCACGCCGTGGCACCGGTGTCGGGATGCGCCGAGTGCCCGGCATCGTCGTCATCGGCCATCCCGGGCTCCTCCCGTGTGCGGACCCCGTCTACTGCCTGGGCGGGCGCCCGTCCACCGCGAGACGTCGGGGTCGCTACTCGGTGGTGCGTCGACGGTAGAGGAAGGTGGCGAGCGGGGCGAAGACCGCCAGCATGACGACAGACCACAAGAGCGACGCGGCGACCGGATGCTGCATGGGCCAGACCGCGATGGAGGCGGACGGGTTGGGGTTCCCGAAGAGTTCCCGGCAGGCCGACGCCATGGCGCTGACGGGGTTCCAATTGGCCAGGGTGCGCATCCAGGCCGGCATGCCGGCGGTGGGTACGAGCGCGTTGGACACGATGGCAAGGGGGAACAGGATCACGAGGCCGATGCCCTGCGCCGACTCCGGGCTCTTGGAGGTGATGCCCAGACACGCGCAGCCCCACGACAACGCGTAGCTGAAGAACAGGGCCACGCCGATGCCGGCCAGCACCGACAGCGGGTCGGTCCCCGACCGCCATCCGATCGCCAGGCCGGTCAGGAGCACGATGATCACGCACACCGCGGCCGACAACACGTCGGAGAGGGACCTGCCGACGAGCACCGCGGACCGCCACATGGGAAGGGACCGGAAGCGGTTGATGACGCCGGTGTTGAGGTCGGTACTGAGCCCCACCGCCGTCCCGATGGCCGAGGTCGTGAGGTTCAGGGCCAAGAGCCCGGCCAGGGCGAAGTCCACGTACTTCCCACCACCGGGAACCGACACGCCCGAGCCGAACACGTAGACGAACAGCAACGTGAACAGAACGGGCTGCACGGTGACGTCGGAGAGCTGCAGCGGCTCGCGGCGCCACGTGGACGAGGTTGCGACGAGTGAGCACGCTCACGTCGCGGACCTTCCCCGCCAGCCAGTCGGTCGGGCGCCCGGCCGCGGTCGCGACGGGCTCGGCGGATGAGGAGACTGCGGTGACGCTCATGCGACCCCCTCTGCTCGGGCATCGGCGCCGGCGTCTTCGTCGCGCGCGTCCTTGGTGCGGGCCTGTTCGGTGCCGGGATGGTCGGGGCCGGCCCCTCCGGTCAAGGTGAAGAACACGTCATCGAGTGAAGGTTGTTGCACCTCCACGTCGTCCACGAGCACCCCGGCCTGGTCGAGGGCGCGGACGACCTTGGTCGCCAGACCCGACTCGGTCCGGACGGGTGCGCTGAGCCGACGGCCGCCCTGCGAGACGTGGACGGTGCCCTCGACCACGGCCTGGAGGGCGGCGGTGGCGTGCGGATCGGGGGCGCTCAAGGTCACCTCGAGTCTGGCTTCGCCCGTCGCCGCCTTCAGCTCGCTGGGCGACCCCTCGGCGATGACCCGGCCGTGATCGATGACCACGATCCGATCGGCGAGCTCGTCCGCCTCGTCGAGGTACTGGGTCGTGAGCAACAAGGTGACGCCGTCGGACACGAGCACGCGGATGATGTCCCACACCCCCGATCGACTGGTGGGGTCGAGGCCCGTAGTGGGCTCGTCCAGGAAGAGGACCGGAGCCCTGGTCATCATGCTCGCCGCGATGTCCAGGCGTCGACGCATGCCACCGGAGTACCCCTTCATGACGCGGTCAGCGGCGTCGGTCAACCCGAATTGCTCGAGCAGCTCGCCGGCCCGGGACTTCGAGTCCGCCCGGCGGAGCCCGCTCAGCTCGCCCACCATCACGAGGTTGTGGCGGCCGGTCAGCGCGTCGTCGAGCGTGGCGTCCTGGGCCGCGACCCCGATGTTGCGCCGCACCGAGGCGGCCTCGGTCACGACGTCGTAGCCGGCCACGCGGGCGTGGCCCGCGTCGGGAACGGCCAGGGTCGTGAGGATCCGCACCGCTGTGGTCTTGCCCGCGCCGTTGGGCCCGAGGACACCGAGGATCGAGCCTCCGTCCACGGCCAGATCGATGCCCGCCAGCGCCACGGTCTCCCCGTAGCGCTTGGTGAGACCCTGCGCCTCGATCATCGGCTGTCCCGTCATGCGCCCGCCTGTTGTCGTGATCTACTTGCCGCATGGTAAGTGCGTTACTTACCGGTCGTCAAGTAGTATCGAGGTGTGCCCCGCACCACGACCGCCGCAGCGACGTCTCCACCCCGACCCACAGAGGCGCCCTCGACAGCACCCTCGGGCCCCGACGCCAATGGTGGCACCCCGGCCGATGGGGCCACCACGGCCGATGGGGCCACCACGGCCGATGGGGGCACCACAAAGGAGCGGATTCTCGACGTCGCGCTCGACCTCTTCATCGAGCAAGGGTTCGACAAGACGTCGCTCCGTCAGATCGCCGAAAAGCTGGGCTTCTCCAAGGCGGCGCTTTACTACCACTTCGCCAGTAAGGACGACATCCTGATGGCGCTGCACCTCCGCCTCCACGAGCTCGGCAAGGAGTCCTTGGCGAGTCTGGCCGACGCGCCGTCGGGCCCCGAAACCTGGCGGCCGATGCTCGAGAGCTTCATCTCGGTGATGATCGAGAACCGCAAGGTCTTCATTCTGCACGAGCGCAACCGGGCCGCATTCGAGAACCTGCATCGCAAGGAACACGACGATGAACACAGCGACATCGAGGTGCGGTTCCGGGAGGTGCTGCGGGACGCCTCGATCCCGGTCGACCAACGCGTTCGCATGGCGTGCGCCCTCGGAGCGGTGATGGGGGGTCTGGTGCTGGCCGGTGACGTGTTCGAGTACGTGTCCTCCGACGACCTCGGTGCCATGCTGCGGGGTGCGGTCGGCGATGTGCTGGGCACCGCCACGCCGCGGACCGTGGGCTCGAGGGCAACGCGGCCCGGCGGTGCCGATCGGCCGCGGCGCTCGCCCCGTTCGAAGGGCTCAGCCGGGGGGCCTTCCCACTAGCCTCGGGGCGGTGTCAGGCGAAGCGGCCCGAAACCATGAATTCTGTGCCGACTGCGGTCGACCCGCCGGGCAGTGCGGGGGGTGCGCACGGGCACTCGACCCGCCCCGGTTCTGCCGGCACTGCGGGCGGCGCCTGGCGGTGCAGGTGACCCCGACGGGGTACGTGGCGCGTTGCCGTGACCACGGGACAGCGGGTGCCGACTGAACGCCCTCCGACACCATGGGAGAATCTGGACATGGACCACATCGGCGTCGTCGACACCATGTTCGCCCGCTACGACATGGGGGCAGAAGCCGTCGACGAGCTCAAGCAGTGCCCGGGGTTCGGAGAGCGCTTCGACGTGATCCGGCGGACGGTGCCGGGATTCAAGGACCTCGGCGTGGCCTGCAAGAAACTGATCGAACAGGACGGCTGCGCCATCGTCGTCGCGCTCGGCATGCCCGGCAAAGCGGCCATCGACCAGGTGTGCGCCCACGAGGCGTCGCAGGGCATCATGCTCGCTCAGCTGCTCACCACCACGCACGTGCTCGAGGTCTTTGTCCACGAGAACGAAGAGCAGGACCCGGCCCGCCTCGCCGCGGTGTGTGTGGACCGGGCCCGCAAGCATGCGCGCAACGCGTACTGGATGCTGTACGAGCCGGAGCAGCTCACGCGGCGCGCCGGGCAGGGTGTGCGCCAGGGCTACGGCGACGCTGGGCCCATCGTGGCGCCGCCGTCCTGATCAGCCCATCCCGAGGCCGAAGTCCTCGGCCCGCGTCAGCGCACCTTGCCGCGGGCGGCTCGGCGCCATCACCATCCCGCGCGCCGCGAGCAACCGCTCGAGCTCCCGCGCTCGCGCCTGACCTCCCGAGCGCCCACGACATGGCGGCGCTCCCCCACCCCTCGCCCCTCGACCCGCCGGGCATGCCCGGCCACGGGCGTCATCGACTCGAGGAGCCGGTCGGCGGCCTGCTCCACCGCGCGGGCGGGCGCCCCCTCCCCGAGCGTCGAGCACCATGCCTGGACCACGTCTCGTCGGGTCACGGTCTCACCCCGTCGCGCCAGCCCTGCGGCCACCACCTCCCCCCCGCCGAGATCCGGGGCCTGGCCGCGGTGGCGCGGCACCTGGTCGAGGACCGCGGCGAGATCGTCGGGACCGAGCGCTACGGCCTGCGCCCGGGTCTCCCATAACGGGCGGAGATCCTCGACGCGGCGCTGCACGTCGCGCTCGGCCCGCGTCGCGTGCCCGGCGATGCGGCGGGCCGTCGGTCCACCGAGGCCTCGGGCCGACAGATGCGCGGCGATGGCCGTGGCCCGTTGCGAGAACGCCCGACGAGCATCCACGCCGATGCCGGCGATGTCGGCGCGCCCGTGGCGCAGCGGCTCCCACGCCACGCCGAGGCGCGCCGTGAGCTCGTGCCGGAGCTGGGCGTGGTACAGCGCGGCGGCGGCCGGTGCATGGGCGTAGATGCCGCGGCCGTCGAGCGCGGAGAAGGTGCCCTCGGGCCCGCGCCCCAGGTTGGCCATCACCACGTGGCTGTGCAGGTGGGGGTCGAGCGCACGGCTCACCCTGTGCACGAACCCCGCCGCGGCGACAGCGTCGGCCGGGACCGGAACGGGCGCGTGTGCTGTGCCAGGTCGACGGACCGCGACGGCACGGCGTTCCACGTAGTCGAGCGCGGCGTCGACCGCCGCGACATGGGCGCCACGCACCTCGGCGGTGACCTCGGGGCTGCCGAGGGCGTGGAGCATGCTGACCGACTTCGGCGCGCAGAAGCTGAGGTCGAACGCCCCCACCGTGACGCGGTGGTGGAACCGGCCCAG
This sequence comes from uncultured Acidimicrobiales bacterium, assembly GCA_963764205.1. GTDB lineage: Bacteria > Actinomycetota > Acidimicrobiia > Acidimicrobiales > UBA8190 > Chersky-840. The sequence continues at coordinate 1,091,521 of CAVXRN010000006.1, read as the reverse complement.
CCGCTGCGCCGTGAGCGGGTGGTCGCCCTCGAGCACCGCCCCCAACGCGTCGCCGGCGACCTCGCCGCCGAGGCCCAGCGCCGCGGCCCCCGAGCCCAACCACAGGCCCGGCGCCTCGATGCCGGTGCCGGCGCCGTTCCCCGCCACCTCGAGGTAGTAGGCGTGCCCGCCCTTGCGCACCTTGGCCACCTGCAACACCCCGACCCCCCGGGGCGCCGCACCCCGGTACCGGCACCGGGATTGCGCCCGAGGTCACGGTGACCGCGGCGCCTAGACCGGGACCTCGCCCACGACCTGGCTGCGCTCGACCCTTGACACATTCCGATATGAGCATATGATTACCCCATGGCGAGGGCAGCGACGACAACCGATGCGTTCAACGCCGTGGCGGAGCCCCGGCGGCGCCAGATCCTCGACATCCTCGCCGCGGGCGAACGACCGGTGAACGAGCTCGTGGCCCTCATGGGCGTGACCCAGCCGGTGGTGTCCAAGCACCTGCGGGTCCTGCGAGAGGTCGGCCTGGCCGAGGTGCGCGAGGAAGGACGACAGCGGATGTACCGGCTCAACGGTCACCCGCTCGAGCCCATCGCGCACTGGTTGAAGCACTACGAGCAGTCGTGGACCGAGCGCTTCGATCGGCTCGACGTGGTCGTGCAGGAGCTCGTCGCGCAGGAGCTCGTCGAGCACGAGGGCGCCGACGATGGACAACCGAGAAGGGAGAACGGAGATGACGATGACCAGTAGCGGCACGGCGGTGGTCACGCTGCCGAGCGACACGCAGATCCAGATCACTCGGGACTTCGCCGCACCCCGGCGCCTGGTCTTCAAGGCCTACACCACGCCCGAGCTGATCAAACGGTGGTGGGGCGGGGACCGGGGCGAAGTCACCGTGGCCGAGGTCGACCTGCGCGTCGGCGGCGCGTGGCGCTACGTCATGAGGGCGAACGCAGGGTTCGAGGTCGCCTTCCACGGCGAATTCCGCGCCGTCGTCCCCGACGAGAGGATCGTCTCCACCGAGGTCTTCGAGGCCATGCCCGACGAGCCGGCCGTGGCCAGCGCCACCTTCACCGAACACGACGGGCGTACCACCCTGACCCTTCTGGTCGAGCACAGCAGCAGGGACATCCGTGACGCCCACATCGCGTCGGGCATGGAGGGCGGCATGCAGGAGGCCATGGACCACCTCGAACAGGTGGCGGTCTCCCTGGGGTGAGCGCGGAGCTCGGTCAGCTGCCGGGGTCGCCCTGGTAGCGGGCCAGGAGCTGGCGCGCCGCCTGGCGCCCCACCTCGGCCAATTCGGGCGGATCGAGCACCTCGGCGTGTGGGCCCAGGCGAAGGAGGAGCCGACCGAACCACACCGTGCTCGCCACCGCCAAGGTGACGCGGGTGCGTCCGTCGGGGAGGGGCTCGGCGGTGGAATTCAGCAGAGCCTCGGTGATCCACACCGCGTCGTCGTCGACGGCGAGGTGCGCCACGGTGGCCTCGGGCCCGGGGACGAACGCCTCGGAGCCCTGCGGCTCGTCCAAGTGGTCGGCGACGGCGTCCTCCCGGTGACAGGCCGGCTCACCGGTGAGGCGCGCTGGCGGAGACCCGGTCGACACGGAACCGACGCATGCCCTGGGCGTTGTGGCAGTACCCGTCGAGATACCAGTGCCCTTCGATCAACCGCACCGACACGGGGTCGACGATGCGCGTCGACTCCCGGTCGCTCGAGGCGGAGTAGTAGTGCAGCTCGAGTTGTTGCCCCGCCTGGCTGGCGTCGCGGATCACGGCCAGATGGGCCGGCTCGCGCAGGTCCACACGCAGCAGGCCGCGCCCCCCGAGCGCCGCCTCGAGCTTCCCCGCGGCGCGCCCCAGTGCTCCTTCGGGGTCGGCGCCCGGGACCGCCAGGATGGCGCGGGCCGAGGCGGCGAGCGCGAAGCCTTCGGCCGCGGTGAGCCGCCGTGGCCGTCCCAGCTCGGTGCCGAGATCTGCGATCACTTCCTGATCGTCGACGATGATCTCCATCAGCTGGTCCGGCGAGTACGGCGGGAGACCACAGCACGCGGCGAGCTCGAGGTCGGCGATGAGCTCGTCGGCATCCAACCCGAAGCGCTCCGATAGCTCGGTCACCGACGCCCGCCCCTGGCGCGCCAGCCACGTGAGCACCGCCAGGAGGCGCAGCAGCCGTGCCCCCGCGTCGACACGCACCGTCACGGCCGCCCCGCCATCGTCTCGAGCCACGACACCACGCCCGCCCGGACCTCGTCGGGCCCGATGACCTCGGCGTGGTCGCCCAATTCGAACAGCCACGACCGCAATGCCGCGGTGTTGGTGACCTCGAGGCGCACCACCACCGACCCGTCGTCGCGGCGGCGCGCCAAGGCGGCGTCACCCACCTCGTCCAGCACGAGCTCGGCCAGCGCCGCGTCGACATGGACCTCGACGCTCACGAGCGCACCCTCACCGATGCGCCACGGGACGTCGGGGAGCGCGGCGTCGGGATCGAACCCCTCGGGCAGGACGGCCGAGCCCGGTGCCGCCGCGCTCACGTCGCCGTCCATGCGGTCCACCCGGAACGTGCGCGGTGCAGCGCGGTCGAGGTCGTGACCGACCAGGTACCACCACCCGCCGTGGAAGCGGAGCAACGCAGGGTCGACCCGGCGCCGTTCGCCGCGGTAGTCGAAGGCGACCGTGGCACGAGCCCGGAGTGCGCCGTGCAGGGCGGGGAGGGCGGGGAGGGCGGGGAGCTCCGCCACCGGTCGCGCCCCGGCCGAGGCGGGCAGGCCCAGGCGCCACAACGCATCTCGACCACTAGGATCGCCGAGGTGGACCCCGGCGACCGCGAGGTTCAGGGCCGCTTGCTCGTCCGGCGCCAGGTCGAGGTCGGGCAGGTAGTAGTCCTCGGGACGGATGACGTAGCCCACTTGCTCCGGGCCGTCGATGGGCACCGCCGTGACCTCGATGCCCCCGTCGCGCAACGTGCGCTTGTCACGCTCGAACGCTTGCCGCCGGGCCTCGCCTTCCTGGGTCGGATACCCCGGCACCTCCGAGGCGATCTCGCGCAGCGACTTCGGCCGCTGGTCGCGCAGCAGCACGAGCACCAGGTCGGTGAGCCGCTCGAGCCTGTCCACCATGGGCGAGAGCGTAGGCGGCGCCACCCGCTCCCCCGACGGCCATGAGCGGCGTGCTCCTCGCCGTGGGCGCCACCCCGCACCCCGCCACCGCGGCCCGCGACCCCTGGGCGTGGCACCCGCACCCCGTCGCCTGGTTGGCGATCGCGGCGCTGGTGGTCGCGTACGCGCTCGGCGTGCGTCACATACGGCTGCGATCGGCGCCGGGTCCCCTCCCCACCCGTCGCCAGCTGTGGTCCCTGGCCGGCGCGGTCGTGGCTCTCGTCTTGGCGCTCACGTGGCCACTGGCCGATCTGGCGGCGCACTGGTCGCTCACCGCCCTCGTGGTGCAACGCCTCGTGCTCACGCTGGCCGCGGTACCCCTCCTCCTGATGGCCGTCCCGACACCGCTACTGGCCGAGCTCACCCGGCCGGCGCCGCTCGACGCCTGCCTCGAGTTCGTGACCCGTCCGGTGGTGGCGGTGGCGACGTTCAGCCGTCGTGGCGGTGGGCACCCTCCTCACCCCGGCCGTCGCCGCCCAGGCGTCCTCGCCGTGGTGGCGAGCCCTCACCGATCGTGGCGCTCGTGGCCGCCGGGGCGGTGTTGTGGGGCCCGGTGCTCCGCCACATCCCGGGCACCCACCACATCACCGCCGTGGCGGTGACGGCCTATCTCTTCGTCCAGTCGGTGATCCCCACGTTCCCCGCCATCATCTTCGTCTTCGCCCGTCACCCGCTCTACCCTGCGTTCAGCCACGTCCACGAGGTCTTCGGGATCTCCCCTCTCGTCGATCAGCAAATTGCCGGCGTCACGGCCAAGGTCGCCACCCTCCCGGTGTTGTGGAGCGTGGCGTGGGTGTCGCTCATGCGGGCCCAGCGCGTCGAGGACGCGACGGCCGATGGTGACGACGGAGAGCCCCTCACCTGGGCCGAGGTCGAACGGCAGCTGGAACGGGCGGCCCGGGCCGAACGCAAGGGGCAGATCAAAGAGGCGCGCCGCCGCCATGCATGGGCCGGCCCTCGACCCATCGCGCTCCCGTGGGCCGATCCCCCCGAGCACGGCGGGCCGTCGGATCCTTCGCACCCCTCCGAACCCCCGGCGTCACCCGACGACTGACATCGACCCGGCTGGCATCGATCCGGCTGACGTCGAGAAGAGCGTCGGGCTGTGGTCCGATCGGTCCGGCGCGATCGGAGCGAGGGCCAAGTGGCGGAACTGCACGGGCTCCTTCTCGAGCACGAACGTGGCCAACAGGTCGTTCTGCGGCGTCGAGACCACGACGATGGCGAAGTGCCCGACGCCTGACTTCGGGACCTTGCCGGCCGGCTTGCTCACCTGGCTGAGGCGGAAGTTTCCCCGGTACGCCACGGCGCAGACGTTGTGGATCGGGGTGGACGACCGTGCCTTGAGCACTGCTTCGACGTGGGGCACCTTGGCCAGGGTCGAGGCCGACACCAACCGCACACCACTGAACACGCCGCGATCGTCCACGGCGTCGGCCGACTTGGCCAGGGCATGGAAGCAGGGGCTCGAGTTCGTCCCCAGGGTGTCACGCGCTGCGGTGCATCCCGACAGGCACGACACGCCGACGACCACCACCACCGCGAGCAGTCGCCGGAACAGACCTGTACGCCCGAACTTCATGACGCCACCTCCTTCATGACATCCTCGGGTTGCGCGTCGGGCACGGGGACGCGTCGACGACCCTGCCAGGTCAAGACGGCCCACGTCGCCCACCCCACCGGGAGCTCGATCCAGAAACTGAGGATGCGATAGAGCAGGACCGCCGCCACGGTGGAGGCCTCGGCCCCGCCGAACTGCACCAGCGCGATGGTGAGGCTCCCCTCGACGACGCCCAGGCCGCCGGGGGTGATGGGCAGGTTGGCGGCGAGCTGGCCGGCGCCGTAGGCGAGGAGCAGGCCCCGCCAAGGGATCCCGGCCCCGATGGCCAGGAACGACAGCGCCAGGCAGGCACAGTCGAGGAGCCAGTTGGCGATGCCCCACCCCGTGATGGAGAGGACCTGGCGGGCGCTCAGGGTGACCACGGTCAGGCGGGCGATGATGCCGTCGACGTGGACGGCGGCCTCACCCCGGGGCCACCCCACCAGGCGTCGGCTGGTCCGCACCGACCCCGACACGATCCACACCAGCGCGCGCTTCTGGAGGAAGACCGCGCCGATGGCGATGGCCCCGATGAGCACCCCGACCGTGACGCCCACGAGGTCGAGCCCCGCCCCCTCGGCCCCGGCCACCGTCACACCCACCGCGGCGACGAAGGCCAGGGTCACCGACGCCGCCACGAACACCGCCACGAGGGTCCACCCCGCCAAGCCTTCGTCGGCACCGCGACGCCGGTACTGGCCGAAGGCGAACACCGCGGATACGGCGGGGCCGGCCGGCATCGAGTTGGCGATAGCCGTGGCCGCCACCGTCACGGCCGTGAGCGCGGGGGTCGACACCTCGACGCGACCGGCTTCGAGCAGCCGCTTCTGCACCAGGGCGAACGCCACGAGCGAACCCGCTTCGGCTGCCACGGCCAATCCCACCCACCCCCAGCGGAGGTTCTCGAGGTACTGCGAAGCCCCCGACAGCTCGCCCGTGCGGCCGGTGAGGGCCCACAGGGCCACGCCTGCCAATGCCAGGCCGATCACGTACTTCAACCAGGGCCAAGCGCGTCGAAGCCACGAGCGCCCCGACGCCGGCGAGCTCACGTCGGCGCGGGCTCCACGAGGATCTTCACGTGTTCGTCGGGTCGGGCCAGCGCCTCGAAGGCGCCGGGCACGCCGTCGAGGTCCACGGTGCCCGTGATCATCGGCGACGCGTCGATCTCCCCTTCGGCCAGCGCCCGCAACGCGCCGGCGAACTCGTCGGCGCCGTAGGCCAGGGCGAAGTGCAACGACAGCTCCTTGGCGATGGCGAAGAAGGGAAGGATCCGGTCGGGCTCCATGCACACCCCGACGACCGCGACGCGGGTGCCGGGGGGCAGGTCGTGCAGGAGCTGTTGGAGCATGCCGGGCACCCCGACCGCCTCGAACGCCACCAGCGGCCGGCGACCGTCGACCCGACGCCAGGCGTCGACGACGCCCTCGTCGGCGGGGTCGACGACTTCGGTCGCTCCCATGGTGCTCGCCATGGCCCGTCGCGTCGGGGACAGGTCGGCGGCCACGATCGACTCCACGCCGACGGCCCGTAAGGCCGCGATCACCGACAACCCCACCGGCCCGCACCCCACCACGACGGCACCGTCTCGCGCCGTGGCGCCCGAGCGGGCCACGCCGTGGATGCCCACGGCCATCGGCTCGGTGAGCGCCGCGTGGCGGGTGGCGAGCCCGTTGGGGACCTCGAGGGCAAGGGGTGCGGACAACACCATGTACTGCGCGTACCCCCCGGGGTAGGCGTTGTTGTAAGCCAGCTGGTGGAGGCCGGTGGAAGAGAGGAGGACGGGGACCGACACGACCCGTGCCCCGGGCTCGGGGCCCACGGTGTCGGGACCGAGCTCGAGGACCTCGGCGCAGAACTCGTGGCCCATGACGATGTCATGCGAGAGGTCGATCGGTGCCATACCCATCGCCAGGTCTCCCATGGAGGGGAGCATGGCGTCGGTCATCGACACCATGGCCTCCCCGTGCTTCAGGAAGTGGAGGTCGGAGCCGCAGATCCCGCAGGCCAAGATGCGCACGAGCATCTGGCCCGTCTCGGGCCGGGGGTCGTCGGTGTCGTCGACGACGAGCCGTCCCTGTCGCATCACGCACGCCCGCATGGCCACGTTCCCCTCGGTCCGATGATCGCCCTGGAGAGAGATCGTGACACAGCGTCCCCCGGTTGGGTCGGCTGGCGCGTGACCACACGCCCGTCCTCCTAACATGAGCGCCAGTGGCGACCGTGTCCCTGGCTCCCGACTCCCCCGCCCTGGGGTCAACGGGACCCGGTTCCCGGGTCCCGGGGTCCCACGTCCCGCTCCGCACCCACGTCCCGGGCTCGGTGCGCGCCGGGGTCGGCACCATCGGCGGGCGAAGCGTCGTCCAGGCCCGCTCGGTCTCGGGGCACCACCGCGGCGCACTGACCCAGGCCGACGGGGACACCATCGCCGAGGCGGGTCGGGTGGCGCTGGCCGAGCGCCTCCCCTTGGTCGTGGTGCTGTCGTCGTCGGGATCCGAGGTGGCCGAGGGCATCGACGCCCTGCACGGTTGGGGCCGTGCCGCGGCTGCCGTGGCAGCCTGCTCGGGGTCGGTCCCGGTCCTCGCCGCGGTGACCGGGGCGGCGATCTCCGGACCGTCGCTGTTGCTCGGCCTCGCGGACGTCGCCGTGATGACACCCGACGCCTTCGCCTTCGTATCGGGACCCGACGCGGTGGAGGGGTTCACCGGGATGCGGGTGGGCCTGCACGATCTCGGAGGGGCGGCCGTCCACGCACGCGCCAGCGGGTTGTGTGCACTGCTGGCGGCCGACGAGGACGCCGTGGACGGGCTGCTCGGTGCCGTGCTCGAGCACCTCCCCGACCACACCGACGCGGAGCCGCCCCGCATCGACACCGACGACCCCACCGAGCGCATGACGCCGTCGTTGCGTGACCTCGTCCCGACAGCTGCGTCGGCCTCCTACGACGTGCGCGACGTCGTGCGCGCCATCGTCGACGACGGCGACATCCTCGAGCTCCGGTCCGGATGGGCGGCGCACCTCGTGACGGCGTTGGCCAGTGTCGGCGGCATGCCGGTGGGCGTGGTGGCCAACCAACCCCGCGTCCTGGCCGGGACGCTCGACATCCCCGCGTCGCAGAAGGCGGCGCGCTTCGTCCACTTCTGTGATTCCTTCAACCTCCCCATCGTGACGCTCGTCGACACACCGGGGTTCCTCCCCGGCAAGGACCTCGAGTGGCGCGGCATGATCCGCCACGGCGCGGAGCTCGCCTTCGCCTACGCCGAGGCGAGCGTCCCGCGCGTCTGCATCGTCCTGCGCAAGGCCTACGGCGGGGCCTACATCGTCATGGACTCCAAGGGCATCGGCAACGACGTGTGCCTGGCGTGGCCGTCGGCCGAGATCGCCGTGATGGGCGCGCCCGGTGCGGTCCAGATCCTCAACCGCAATGCCGACGAGCACGAGCGGCGGGCCCTGGAAGAACGCTACGACGCCGAGCTCCTTACCCCGTGGGTGGCAGCCGAACGCGGCTTCGTCGACGAGGTGATCGACCCCGCCGAGACCCGGCCCGTGCTGCACCGCGCCCTGGGCATGCTGGCCTCGCGGCGCGAGCTCCTCTCCGAGCGAAAGCACGACGCCGGGCCCATGTGACCCCCGATCGGCCCGCTCGATCGCAGATTCGATCGCCGGCTCTGGGTATTGGGGCCGAGTTGATCCCCCGTTGGGGAGCGGGTTAGAACCAGCACGGAGAGTGGAGTTGTTGCGTCAACGCTTCCGTCCGAGGCGGGCACGAGGTTAATTGACGCCGGGGGCGAGGTTCAGGGCATGGAAGGTCACGAGAACCGGGAAGACCGTCGTCGGGTGTCGAAGGACGGCACTCCCACCGACACCGCCGCAGCTCCCGCGGACTTCGCGCCCGTGGAGGGCACCGACGCCGACGACCACGCTGCGGCCGTACGGTCGCTCGGCCAGGCCGGCGTCATGGGCGTCACCACGGCCGACGTGGGGGCGCATCGAGAGCGGGTGCGCCAGAGCAAGATGCGCCGACTGGCGCTCATCCTCCTCCCCTTCGCCATCTGGTTCGTCGTACGCGCCACGGTGCTGCACCACGGGCCCCTCGGGTTCCCGCACATCCCCTCGGGGTTGACGCCGTATCTGCCCGGCTTCCTGCTCATCCTCATCCTGTGCGCGGTGATGGTCGTCCCGCTGATGGGGGCGGGCAGGTCGCCGCACGTCCTGTACCGACCCAACGAGATCGACGTCCGCTTCGATGACGTGCGCGGCGCTCCCGTGGTCGTCGACGAAGTCATCAAGACCCTCAACCTCTTCCTTGCCCACCGCACCTTCGCCGATCACATGGGGGGATCGGCCCGCCGGGCGATCCTGTTCGAGGGCCCACCGGGAACCGGCAAGACGTACATGGCCAAGGCCATGGCGGCCGAGGCCGGCGTGCCCTTCCTGTTCGTGTCGTCGTCGGCCTTCCAGTCCATGTTCTACGGACAGACCAACCGTAAGATCCGCTCGTACTTCCGGGAGCTGCGCACCTACGCCCGACGTGAGGGCGGGGCCATCGGGTTCATCGAGGAGATCGACGCCATCGGTGGCGCCCGGGGTGGCATGGGCGGCTCGGGACGCCATCACGATGGCATCGCCGGCGTCGTCAACGAGCTGCTGATCCAGCTGCAGTCCTTCGACCAGCCCCCCAAGTCGGTCCGTCTGCGCGGGGCCCTGATCGACATCGTGAACACGTGGCTCCCGACGCGTCACCACCTGCACAAACCTCCCACGCCGCCGGCCAACATCCTCGTCATCGGCGCCACCAACCGCGCCGCGGACCTCGATCCCGCCCTGGTGCGCCCCGGCCGCTTCGACCGGTCGATCTACTTCGACCTGCCGTCGCGCTCGGGTCGTCGCGAGATCCTCGACTACTACCTGAACAAGAAGGCGCACGACGCCGAGCTCGACGACCCGGCCAAACGCGACACCCTGGCCGCCATGACCTTCGGGTACTCACCGGTGATGCTCGAGCACCTGCTCGACGAGGCGCTGGTGTGGGCGCTGCGCCGCAACGCCCCGGGCCTGGGGTGGGACGACATCCAGCAGGCCAAGATGACCGAGGAGATCGGCCTGGCCCAACCCGTCGAGTACGTCGAGGCCGAACGCCGGACCATCGCCACGCACGAGTCGGGGCACGCCACGGTGGCGTGGCTGGTGGGCAAGGGCCGCAAGATGGAGGTCCTGTCCATCGTGAAGCGCAAGGACGCCCTCGGGCTCCTGTCGCACTCCGAGGAGGAGGAGCGTTTCACCAAGACCCGGACCGAGATCGAGGCGCTCATCCAGATCGCATTCGGCGGCATGGTGGCCGAGGAGATGTTCTTCGGGGAGACGAGCTCGGGGGTGGCCTCGGACCTGCAGGCCGCCACCGTGGCCGCGTGTCAGATGGTGGGGAGCCTCGGGATGGGGAGCACCCTCATCTCGTCGGCCGCGCTCGACATGCCCGGCAACATCGTCACCAAGGTCACCGCCGTGGACGCGGGACGCGACGAGGTCGAACGGTTGCTGCGGGGGGCCAAGGACGCAGTCCGCGCCATGCTCGAGGACAATCGCAACGTGATCGAAGCACTGCGGGACTCACTACTCGAGTGCGACGAGCTCGTGGGGAAAGAGATCCTCGACGTCATCGCATCGGCCAAGCCGATGGTCAGCGACAACCCGTCACTTCCCGGCTGACGATGGATCAGGCCGCGGCACCCGGGCTGGCGTAGCTCTGGCCCCAAGCAAATGCGGCCCGAGTCGCGGCCCAGTTGGCGTTGCAGTTGACGTTGGTGACCGAAGTCTTCTTCTGGGCGTAGAACACGCCGGCGGTCGCCGCCCCGGTGGGCACGATGGCAGCGGTCTTGAAGGGCACCCCGGTGTCAGCCACGAGGGCGACAGGTGTGGACTCCAGATCCACCGCGTACCAGCACGACTGGGTCTTGGGACTGTACGTCGCCAGGATGATCCCCTGGCCGTCGGTCAGGGCCCCAGCGTCGACAACTTGCTCGCTGATGCAGTTGGCGGGGGTGGATGAGCAACCACCTGCAGCACCGGCGCCGGTAACCCAGTTGAACTCAGGTGCGGAGCTCGAGAACGACACTGCCACACCGTTGGTCGGGATGGGGGTGCCGGACGGTGAGTAGGTGGCGGCGTTCTGGTAAATGGCCTTCGCTTCGGTCAGTGCGTTGGTCAGGTTCGACTGAGCAGCCCTGTCACCGGCCGAGTTGGCAACCCCGAGGAACGTGGGGATGGCGATGGCGAGCAGGATGGCGATGATCAGGAGCACCACCATCAGTTCGATCAGGGTGAAGCCCTCTTCGAGATGAGCAGAGCGCCACGTGCTGCGGACGGGGGGGAGACCGGATCGATCGGACATCGGTGTGGTCATGTGTGGACTTCGACGGAGTGCGAAGCGTTCTTGAGCAGCGACTACGCAATATCGCGGTCGAACGAGGGGTTTTTATCTGGGGTTTGGTTGAGGAGAGCCCCAGGGCAGTCCGAGTCCCCGAGCGGGCGATGGGTGAGGGGTCCCCGGGCGCGACTGTGGCCCCCGCCGAAGCGGGGGCCACAGTGCAGGTACTTCGGGACTAGCAGCCAGAGGGCTAGGCAGCGGCACCCGGGCTGGCGTAACTAAGGCCCCAAGCGAACGCGGCCTGGGTAGCGGCCCAGTTGGCGTTGCAGTTGACGTTGGTGACCGAAGTCTTCTTCTGGGCGTAGAACACGCCGGCGGTCGCCGCCCCGGTGGGCACGATGGCAGCGGTCTTGAAGGGCACCCCGGTGTCAGCCACGAGGGCGACAGGTGTGGACTCCAGATCCACCGCGTACCAGCACGACTGGGTCTTGGGACTGTACGTCGCCAGGATGATCCCCTGGCCGTCGGTCAGGGCCCCAGCGTCGACAACTTGCTCGCTGATGCAGTTGGCGGGGGTGGATGAGCAACCACCTGCAGCACCGGCGCCGGTAACCCAGTTGAACTCAGGTGCGGAGCTCGAGAACGACACTGCCACACCGTTGGTCGGGATGGGGGTGCCGGACGGTGAGTAGGTGGCGGCGTTCTGGTAAATGGCCTTCGCTTCGGTCAGTGCGTTGGTCAGGTTCGACTGAGCAGCCCTGTCACCGGCCGAGTTGGCAACCCCGAGGAACGTGGGGATGGCGATGGCGAGCAGGATGGCGATGATCAGGAGCACCACCATCAGTTCGATCAGGGTGAAGCCCTCTTCTGCAGCTCCGTCTCCGTCGAACTCCCGATTGCTGGTCTCACGCAGACGCGTGAGCATGGACTTGAGCATGGACTTCCTCCCTTAATGCGCAATGGCAATGGCTATCGTGACAACTATCGGCAGTGGTGCCGAGCTCCTTTAGGCCGCGGGGCAAATTTCCCAATGACGACACAACGCGCCTGAGGCTGCGCTGCCATCAAGCGGCACAGACGTTCTGCTGGCCTGTGCTGTAGTAGATGTTGCCGGTGAGATCGAGCGTGTACCCGGCAGTCGCCGGATTGATCGTGGCTCCCCCCGTGGCAACCGGACCGCCGTTGATCGTGATGGTGGTGATCGTGAACAACCGCGGGAACGTGTCGAGGCCTTGCAGGAACGACGTCATCTGGCTGTAGGTCCCTGTGAGGGTGAACGTCACCGCTACGGGATTGGCGCTACCACTCGCCGCCGCCGTTGCGGCCTGCGTCACGCTGATGCTCGGCGTGTTCGGATCGCCACTGGCGACCGCGAGCGCGGTTACCTGGTTGAAGAAGCTGTCCACGCTCGGGGTTCCGGGGATCTCGCCCAGGTCCTTGGCGAGCGTCTGACAATTGGCCGCCAGATGGGACTTGGCCCGCTTGAGCGACACCAGCTCTGTCTGGAGATGCGTCTGCTGGGAGTCGAGCTGTGTCTGTTGGGCGTGGAGGCTCGAGAGCTTCCCCCCCTCGGGTGAGATCCAGGCCACGAACACGATGACGACGAGGACCAGAGCACCGACACCGGTCAGCAGCGGGATTCGGTAGCGAGTGAGCTTTTCCATCAGAACCCTGCGTTCTTGATCAGGTTGGACGTGGGCAGGAGCCACAGCGTCGATGTGAACGCCACGGTGGTACTGGCCCCGGAGGGAGTGTTGGCTACCGAGCTCACCCCTGGCGGACTGAACATCGGAGACGCCGTGAGGTTGTCGATCCACTGCGCCACGGGGTCAAAGTGCGCGGAGCTCGGGAAGTTCCCGGCCAAGCCCACCGAGAGCGACCCGATCGACCCCGGAACAGGTTTGGAGCCGGCCGAAGTAACAGCCGCGGAGGTCGTTGCGGCACCCGCGGCGGTGAGACCGGTACCGCTGAAGGTGTTGGCGCTCAGGCCCGTGGGGATACGGCTGCCCAGTTGGGAGACCACTGCGGACCAGTCGACTGCCGTGCTCGCCAGTTGAGTGACCTGACCTTTGGCCACACGGAGCTCATTGTTGATGGCGACGACTTTGTCGTACCGGGGGATCTGGGCGTTGAGCTCGGCCACGGAGCTGTGGAGATTCGCCACGCCGTCTTGCGCGTTGTGGACCTGCAGGAAGCGCCACCCGCTTACGGCCACGAGCAGAACCACGACGACGCCGGCGGCTACGAATGCCTTTCGGGCCACCTGGCGCTCGAAGGCACGTTGGACGATCTCGGGCGGGACGAGGTTGAACTTCTTCACCGATGGATTGGGCTCGGGAAGCGCCAGACCGATGGGCGTGGCCAGCACCGGCTCGATGCTCGCCGCCTGCTCGGGATCGAGGTCGATGCGCGAGAGGTCGAGCCGCTCGAGGGGCGAGACGTGCTCGACAGGGATGCGCACCTGGGTTCGCAGTTCCTTCACCAGACCCCGGAGGCGGGCGCCACCGCCAGTCAGGAGCACGCGCGCGATCGGCGCCCGACCGGGAAGCGTGGCGAAGTACTGGATCGAGTTGCGGATCTCCCCCACCAGCTCCGCGATGGCGGGCTGGACTGCCGTTTCGGCCGAGGCCACCTGAGGAGAGGCCTCACCGAGTCGGCGCTTGAGTCCCTCGGCGTCAACGAGGGGAAGGTCGAGCGCCGAGGCCACCGCGGCCGTCGCGGCGTTGCCGCCTGTACCGATGGTCCGGACGAATTGCGGACGGCCGTGCTGATGGACGACTACGACGGTGAGGCCGGCACCGATCGAGACGATTGCCTCGGGCCGCTCCGCTGCGACCGAGGGATCGCCCAGGGCTCGCACCAACGCAGAGGAGACGAGGTCCACGCCCTCGACGATGAGACCGGCTTGCTCCGCCGCGTTCACCACTCCCTCGACAAGATCGCGATGGGCGGCCGCGACGAGCACGCGGCGAGTCTTCGTCCCGTCAGGGGCGGTGTTGTCGGAGAGGACCTGCGCGGAGAGAATCGTCTTATCTGGTGGGAACGGGATGACCTCTTCGGACTGGAATCGGACGGCGCTGTCGACGTCCTCGTCGGGGACCCAGGGCAGGTCGACCTCGCGCGTGATGGCACGCAGGCCGGCGATGCCGACCACAACGGTCTTCGACTGGAATTTCCCGTTCTGCCAGAGGCGCATGATCGCATCCGACACAGCGGAGAGGTCCTGCACTTCGCCGTCGACAATGGCGCCCGGGGGCAAGCCGACCTGCCCGAACGCCACCAGGACGGGAGCCCCGGATCCGAATTCGAGCTCGGCGGCGCGCACTGCGCTGGTGCCGATGTCGAGTCCGACTACCTGTGCCATATCGCCAATCTCCTGGTCACGGTCTTGTTCCCACCAGCGCAGGAGGATGGGCATGAACTGGCGCCACATCCGCCGTGCTTTGGGTTATCGGCACGGAGCCCCGACGCCTTGACGGAATACCCAACGCCAGGAGCACGACGATGCCGCCGGTGACGAGGCCCCACCACGCCCACGAGCCGAGGTGCCAATTGCTACACACCGTGATCGCGAGGGCCACACCGACGGCGGTCGCCCATCGCCACGAGGGGCTGAGCGTCACCGCTACCAATCCCGACGGCGAGGACCGGCCAGACGTAGAACGAGACCATCACCGACTCGGTGAAGCACCGCAGGGCCAGGGCGAACGCAACCGCCAGCACGATCAGCTCGGGACGATCGCGCCACCGCCGGGACCACCACCCCACCGCGCCGGCGAGCACGAGTGCCACGATCCGACCCGGGCCCGCGGCCACCGCGAGTCCCTGGCCGTGCCCGCCGAGGACCGGGGCGAACGACGTCCAGGGAGTCCTGTGATCGACGTTGGGATAGTTGGGCTGGTCCATCAGGGCATGCGCGGTGGCGTGGAACTCGGCCGCCAGTGGTGCCGCCAGCAACAGGATCGACGGGAGCGAGGCGCGCACGAGCAACGGGAGAACGTCCGTCGCCGACCGGCCAAAGCCAGGAGCACCGGAAGCATGAGGACCACGACCGGTTGGGTCGCCAACGGCGGCACCGAAGAGCCACCCCGCACCGCTCCAACGCTCGTCGAGCGCGAACACCAAGGCGTAGAGGGCCAACGCCAACGGCCAGGGCATCTTCGGGGTGCCCCCAGATCACCGAGACGTTCCACAAGCACCGCTCCCTCGGCACACACAGAGCAGCGCGCGGCGGCGACGACTGGCACCGAGCCGCTCGGCCAGGGCGTCACAGGCGAAGAGCGCGACGCAACTGACGAGGATCTCGGCCGGGCCCGAGGACCAGCCACGCCGTCGGGTGGGGAAGGATGAACGGGAAGTTCTCGGTCATGTGCAAAGCGCCCCGGTCAGCATCGCCACCGGAGCGAGCAGCAGGAGGATGCCCGGAAACGTGACGAGCCCGGTTCCGGCGCCGTAGACGTTGCCGAGGTCCCCCCATCCGATGAAATGGGCAGACCGGAAAGCGCCCCAGATGTCGCCAGGGGAGCATCCAGCCCTGGGTATGTCGGACGATTGGCCCCCACAGGAGAGTGAACGCCATCCCTGTCACCAACGACACAAGGGTGACGCCCAAGGGCCAGGAGCGACGTCGCAGGTGCGCGACGAAGCTATGCCTCGAGACGTCAGGGACAACGTCGGTCGTGCATCGAGCTCATGGGAGCGCCGGGAGGTTGGAGCTCAGTGGGTGGGGACGGCTTTGATGTAGCTGAACATGGGCAGGTACATGCTGATCACCATGAAGCCGACGCCGATTCCCATGACCACCGTCATGATCGGCTCGAGCATCGCCGTCAGGTTGTTGACCGTCGTCTCCACCTCGCCGTCGTAGAACTCGCCCACCTTGTGCAACATGGCGTCGAGTGCACCGGTCTGCTCGCCCACCTCGACCATCTGGGTTACCAGCGCCGGGATGACCTCTTCGTGCTCCCGCAGGGTGTCGGCAAAGGACCGGCCTTCGCGCACCCCGGCCTTGGCGGCGAGGAGCGCGTTGCCGACGACCACGTTGCCGGCGGTGTCCGACACGATGTCGAGCGACTCCAGGATGGGGACACCGGCCTGGATGAGCGATCCCAGGGTGTGCGACATGCGGGCCATCGAGACCTTGTGCACGAGCTGTCCGAAGATGGGCGGCTTGAGCTTGAAGCCGTCCCACTTCAGTCGCCCGTTCTCGGTCTTGATCCAGCGCCGGAACCAGACGATCGCCCCGATGAGGATGAAGACGAGGAGGACGGCCCACACGCTCAGCACGATCTTCGAGATCCCGATGACCACCAGCGTGGGGAGCGGGAGTTTGGCGTGCAGGGACGTGAAGAGCTTCTGGAACACTGGGACGATGAAGATGAGCAGCGCCAGGAAGATGAGGACCATGACGCTCAACACGATGATGGGATAGGTCATGGCCGAGCGGATCTTGCGCCGCAGCACCGCCTGCTTCTCGATCGTCGACGCCAGGTCGAGCAGCACCGCGTCGAGGTGTCCGCCCGCCTCGCCCGCCTGCACCATCGTCACGAACAGCGTGTTGAAGACCTTGGGGTGCTTGGCGCACGCGGCAGAGAGCGACGAGCCGCGCTCGACCTCCATCCGCACTTCCCCGAGGACCCGGCCGAGCTCTTTGTTCTCGACCTGGCCGGCCAGGATCCCGAGCGCACGGACCACCGACAGGCCCGAGTCGATCATGGTGGCGAGCTGACGGGTGGCCACCGCGATCTCGTTGAGCTTGACGCGGTTGGTGAGCCCGGGGATGTTGATCTCCCGGTGCACGTTGACCCCGGTCTTGGGCGTCACCGACAACGGGAGGTAACCCATCTCGCGCAGCTTGCCGACGACCAGCGCCAGGCTGTCGCCCTCGAGCTGGCCCTCCACCATGTTGCCGGTCCGGTCCCGGACCTTGTAGTCGAATGTCAACGCCATGTCGGGCTCCTACGCGTTCAGGTGGTTGCGGAGGTCTTCCTCGCTGCGGCACCGGTCGAACGCGACCGCCTCCGTGATCCGATTCGTCTTGACCAGCTTGGCCAGGCCCTGGTCCATGGTCTGCATGCCGTACTGACCGCCGGTCTGCATCAACGAGTAGATCTGGTGGGTCTTGGCGCTACGGACGAGGTTCCGGATGGCCGACGTGCAGATCATCACTTCGCACGCAGCCAGCCGACCGGTCCCGTCCGCGTTGAGCAGCAGTTGCTGGGTGACCACGCCTTCGAGCGACCCGGCCAGCATGGTGCGGATCTGGTCCTGCTGGTTCGAGGGGAACACGTCGATGATGCGGTCGATGGTCTGGGGCGCGTCCTGGGTGTGCAACGTCCCGAAGACGAGGTGGCCCGTCTCTGCCGCGGTCAGCGCCATCGAGATCGTCTCGAGGTCACGCATTTCACCGACGAGAATGACGTCGGGGTCTTCACGCAGCACCCGCCGAAGGGCCTCGGAGAACGACATCGTGTCCTGGCCGACCTCGCGCTGGTTCACCATCGCCCGCTTGTGGGTGTGGAGGAACTCGATGGGGTCCTCCACGGTGACGATGTGCAGCGGCTTGGAGCGGTTGATGATGTCGACAAGCGACGCCAACGTGGTCGACTTCCCCGAGCCGGTGGGTCCGGTCACGAGCACGAGCCCGTGCCGCATCTCGGTGAAGGACCGGATCGACTCGGGGATGCCCAGCACCTCGAAAGGCGGGATCTCGTGCGGGATGGCGCGCAGTGCTGCGGCCACCGTTCCCCGCTGCTGGAACACGTTGAGACGGAACCGTCCCACGTCGACGATGGAGTGGGACGTGTCGAGCTCCTTCTCGGCCTCGAATCTCTCCCGCAGACGACTGGGGCAGGATCCCGAAGACCATGTCACGGATGATCTCGTTGTTGAGGACCGGACATCCCTCGATGTGCCGGATGGCGCCGTTCAGGCGGATGCAGGCCGGCAGCCCCGTCGTGAGGTGGAGGTCCGATGCGCCGACGCTCACCGCGTAGCGCAGGAGATCGTCGAGGTGCAGTCCCGCCTCGGGACTCTCCTCGCGGTTCGGTTCCGCATGGAGCATGCCGCTCTGTCCACCGTTGCTCATGGGCTGGCCATGCCCGTTGCCGGCCACGGCACCGGGGGCGGCCACCGGTCCGATGCCGTTGGCGGCAGGCGGGGGCGGCGGGGGCGGAGGCGGAGGCGGAGGGGCCTGCTGCTGCTCGAGGGTCGTCAGCACGCGCTCGATGGCGAGCGGGTTGGCGAGAACGGGCACGACGGCGTGGCCCACGAGCACCGAGAGCGCCCGGACGTCGTCCTGGTCGGGGGGATCCCCGAAGGCGGTGGTGAGCTGGTCGCCGTCGAGGCGGTACCCGACCGCCCCGTACTCGCGCGCCACCGTCGCCGGTGTCGATGACAACGCCACGTCACTGGGACGGTCGTGGTCGAGGTCGACCACGGGCAGCCGGGTGAGCTGCGACAGCAGACCGAGGACCACTTCCTGCGACGTCACGTCGCGGGCGATGAGCAGGCCCGGGAACGAGGTGCCGCGATCGGTGGCTTCGTTCAGCACGGGCGCGACCTCGGCGTCGGTGGCGTACCCATCGGAGACGATGGAGTTCGCCAGGCGCCGGGCCCATTCAACGCGGGTGGCGGCGGAGGGGCTCATGCGACGACCCGCAGCACTTCCTCGAGGGTTGTCTCACCCTCGAGCGCCTTGCGAACGCCACTCCGACGCAGGGTCACCATGCCCTGTTCGACTGCGAGTTTGTGGATGTCATCAGCCGTGCCTCCCTCGATGATCAACCGCTCAACGTCTTCGGTGACGACGAGGAGCTCCAGGAGCGCCTTGCGCCCCCGGTATCCGGTGTTGGAACATGCCGGGCAGCCCACCGCCCGGTACAGCGTCGGTGCCTTCGCGTCCTCGTACACCTCGGACGGCTTCCAGCCCGCGGCCACGATGTCGGCTTCTGTGGCCTCGAACGGCTCTCGGCAGTGCACGCACAGCCGACGAGCCAACCGCTGTGCCAGCGCCCCGGTGATGGCGGAGGTGACGAGGTAGGGCTCGATGCCCATCTCGACCAGCCGCATCGGGGTACTGGCGGAGTTGTTGGTGTGCAAGGTGGCGAGCACCATGTGCCCGGTCAGGGCGGCCTCGATCGAGATCAGGGCCGTCTCCCGGTCGCGGATCTCTCCCACGAGCACGATGTCGGGGTCCGAGCGCAGGATCGACCGCAGCGCCGCGGCGAAGGTGAGGCCGGCCTTGACGTTCAGCTGCACCTGGCTGATTCCCTTGATGCGAAGCTCGACGGGGTCCTCGACCGTGATGATGTTCTTGGCGGGATCGTTGAGCGCAGCCAAGGTGGCATAGAGCGTGGTCGTCTTGCCGGATCCGGTCGGGCCGGTCACCAGGATCGTCCCGTAGGGCCGGCTGAAGATCTCTTCGTAGATCTCCATCAGGTCGGGATCGAAGCCGAGGTCCTCGAAGCCCAGCACCACGTTGGTCTTGTCCAGGACCCGCATGACGACCTTCTCGCCGTAGATCGTGGGCAGCGTCGCCATGCGGAGGTCGATGGGCCGGTTCCCGACCGACAGCGAGAGCCGCCCGTCCTGGGGCAGGCGGTGCTCGGCGATGTTGAGATCGGCCATGACCTTCAGTCGCGTGGTCACCGCCGATGCGATCGCCCTCGGCGCGGTCGAGATGTCGTGAAGGACCCCGTCGATCCGGTAGCGGATGCGGAGGTTCTCCCCGGTGGGCTCCACGTGGATGTCCGACGCCCGCTCGTTGAGGGCCTGGAGGACGAGAAGGTTCACGTAGCGGACGATGGGGGCGTCGTCGACGACGGCCTGGATGTTGCCGAGCCCTTCGTCCCCGATGTCCTCGAAGTCCGACGCCGCGACGTTGGCGACCTCGCTGGCGTCGCCACCTTGGTGGTATGCCTTGTCGATGAAGGTCGTGATCTGTGACCGCGTGGCGACGACGGTGACGAAGTTCCGCCCGATGATCGTGCGCAGGTCGTCCATGGCGAAGACGTCGGTGGGATTGGACGCCGCCACCACGGGCACGTTGTCGCGCAACTCGATGACGAGGACGTTGTGGTGGCGGGCCGTGGCTTCGGGCAGGTGGTACGCGGCAGCGAAGTCGACCGTTCTGCACCTCGAGGTCGACGAACTCGAGGCCCATCTCCTGGGCCATGCCCCACATCAGGTCCGCTTCGGTGACGAGGCCCCGCATCGTCAGGATGCGGGCTATGGCCTGACCCGACCGGTTGCGCTCTTCGAGGACGTCTTCCATCTCCTCGAGCGACACGCGCTCCCCCTCGACGAGGACGCGGGCCAACGGGGGGAAGCCGGCGAGCCCTTCGGGCACCTCCTCGGTGTCAGTCAGCTCGGTGTTGTGCTCGTACTCGCCGACGACCTCGTCGACCAGATCGGCCGCGGCGACGACGTCGGCCACGCTCTCGGTCGGGGGCTCCGCTGCAAGACCGGGAGCATCGGCGATCTCGGCCTCGGGCGCGTCGGTGGCGACGGCGCCGTCGGTGTCGTTGTCCGCAAGGGAAAACCCGCCGCCGGAGGGGGCGGTGTCCAAGGGCGTCCCGAGCGTGGTGTCGATCGCCTCGAGCGCAGCGGCGAGGACGTCCTCGGGCCGCTGGTCGGCAGTCGACGCGTCCGTCGGAGCCGGTTCCGGAAGCACCGATGCTGGCGACGGTGCAACGGTCGTGTCGATCGAGTCGGTCGCATCCGTCGAGTCGGGCGTGTCGATCGCGGCAGGCGTCTCGATCACGTCGATCGCGGCAGGCGCGTCGATGGAGTCGGGCGTGTCGAAGGTGTCCTGCTCGACCGGTGTCGTCGTGAAAGCGGCCGGAGGCGCGAGAGGAGGAGGCGGAGCGAGCGGTGCAGGCGGGGGCGGGGGCGGCGCTGGCGGCGGGGCCGCCAAGGAGACCGCATCGCTTTCGTGCGGGGGGGGCGGAGGCGGGACCGCCGATGACGCCGCCTCGCTTTGGGGCGGAGCCGGCGCCTCGGTCGACGGTGTCGGCGCCTGGCCGTTGGGCTTGGTGGCGGTACCGTTCGAGGCGCTGGTCGAGGTGCTCGACGCCGATCCCTTGGGTTGGCGCGGCGCCGCCTTCGGCTTCTCGCCCTTGGTCACCGGCTCCCCGTAGATGCGCACCAGACACGAGTCGATCTGCTCGCCGCTGGCCACGACGGCCACGAACTCGCGGCCGATGACGGCACGGAGGTCGTCCATGGCGACGACGTCGGCCGGGTTCGACATGGCCACCACGGGCGCGCCGAACTTCCGGCCGATGGGGACCACGTGATGCTTGCGGGCGACCGCGACCGGGATCACCGATGACGCACTGGCGTCCAGGTTGAACCGTTCGAGGTCCACAAACTCGAGGTGGTGTTCGTCCGCGAGCGTCCGGACGGCATCCACATTGCTCATGGAGTGATCCATCGGCATGTCGAGAGCCCGGATTGAACGCCGTCGCCGGCTAGGGCGCCCCCGCCCCGCTCGCGAGGAGCTCCATAGCGGCCGTGGTAGCGTGACCGCCTTGTGAACGAGCCGGCACCTCGTGGCCTTTTCCCTGGTCAGAGGCACAGTTGGTAATCCGAACGCTCGGATTCGCCGCTGTCACGGGCACCCGGATCACCGCCACGATTGTGGCCGCCATATTCGGGCTGGTCATCGGATCTTTCCTCAATGTCGTGATCTACCGGACCCCTCGGGGGCTGTCGGTGGTGCAGCCGGGGTCGTTCTGCCCTGCCTGTGGCACGCCCATCCGCTCATCGGACAACGTCCCGGTCCTCTCGTGGCTGGCCCTTCGAGCCAAGTGCCGTCACTGCGGAGAACCGATCTCGGCCCGGTACCCGGCGGTCGAGCTGCTCACCGCGGTGCTGTTCGCGTCGGTGGCCTGGGCGCTCGGGGCCCACTGGGCGGTGCCCGGGATGTGCACGTTGGGCGCCACGTCCTTGGCCTTGGCCGCCATCGAGCTCGACGGCCTGACCCCACCGGCATCGGTCTCCCTCATCGGCACGGGCCTGGGCGCACTCTTGCTGGCGGCAGCCGCCATCGCCGACCGCCGCTGGTGGCATCTGGGCGGGATGCTCATCGGCATCGCCGTGGCGCTGGCAGCCATCGTGGTGGCGAACGCAGCCCGACGCCGGGGATCGACCGTGACGGCGTGGGCCCTGCTCCCCGCGGGTGCGGTCATGGGATGGGTGGGGCCGCCCGGCGCCGTCATCGGCGTGGCGACCTTCGCCGTTGTCTCGGTAGGTCTTGCGGTGCTCATGCGACGGCGGTCTCGTCCCGGGGACTCCGTACCGCACCCGTTCGTCGCCGTCGCCGCGGCTGTGGGGGCGGGCGCCGCGCTGATCGCCGCGTTCGTGGCGGGAAGCTCGATCGGGCTCTGACGACGAGACGGCCGCCGATGGTCCGGGGACGCTGCGACTGTCGCGACGCGGCGTTGCTCAGGACGCTGCGGACGCCACGAACCCTCGGCCCGTGGACACGATCCCCATGCGCTCGAGCCGCACCTTGAGGTCGTGCGGATTGCTGGCGGCGTTCATGGCCTCGCGCAGATCGATCACCTCGTCGCGCAGCAACTCGGCGAGCGACTGGTCGAAGGTCTGCATCCCGTAGTACTCGCCCTCCGCCATGATCTCGTTGATGTCCGAGGTCTGGACCGGGTCGAGGATCGCCTGCTGGATCCGGCCGTTCACGACCATGATCTCGAGCGCCGGGACGCGGCCCTTGCCGTCGGCGCGCGGGATGAGCCGTTGACAGATGGTCCCCGTGAGCGCACCGGCCAGGCTCACCCGGACCTGGCCCTGCTGGTGCGGTGGGAAGAAGTCGACGATCCGGTTGACCGTCTCGGTAGCCGTCGTCGTGTGCAGCGTGGAGAACACGAGGTGGCCGGTCTCCGCCGCGGTGAGCGCCGTGTGGACCGTTTCGGGGTCGCGCATCTCACCCACCAGGATCACGTCGGGGTCCTGGCGAAGAATGGTCCGCATGGCGGAGCTGAAGCTGTCGGTGTCGAACCCGACCTCGCGTTGGTCGATGGCGGCGAGGTCGTCTTTGTGGAGGTACTCGATCGGGTCCTCGATGGTGATCACGTGGCACGACCGGACGTGGTTGATGTGGTCCACCATCGCCGCCAGCGTCGTGGTCTTCCCCGAACCGGTGGGGCCGGTCACGAGAACCAGTCCGCGGTGATGCTCACTCAGTCGGCGCACGACGTCGGGCAAACGCAAGTCGTCGAACGACGCGGCGTTGGTCTGCACGCGCCGCATGGCCAACGCCACCGACGACCGTTGGTAGAACGCGTTGGTACGGAACCGCCCCAAGCCGGGGACGGCGTAGGCGAAGTCGGCTTCGCGCTTGGCTTCGAAGATCTCGAGGATGTTGGGCGGCATCATCTCGCGTGCCAACGCCAAGGTGTCTTCCTCGGTGAACTCCGCCTCGTTCTCCAGGGTGCGCAGGAGCCCGTCGACGCGGACGCGCGGCGGGGCACCCGCCTTGATGTGCATGTCCGAGCCGTCGAGATCGGCAAGGGTGTGGAGCAGTCGGTCGAGGTCGTCGCGGTTCATGAAGGCCTCAGCTTAAACGACCGCCTCCGCTACTCCAACTGTTTTCGTGGTGAATCCAGCGCTCTTCGTGGTGAAATTTCGCCTCTGCAGCCTGCGATATGGGACTTTCGACCCATGCGCGACAACGCTCGACCGGGGGTCGTTGACCTCCGAGCGCGCACGCGTCAAGGTCATGAGGGGAGGATCCGGGCCGCCGGGCACGGGGACACGAGGCGACGCAGGTACCGAGGATGACCATGACCGAACCGGAGTCGCACGGCGATCCACCTCCCCCTTTGCAGCCACCCGCCCCCGTGCAGCGCGGTCCCCTGGTGCTCTCCGACGTCTACCTCCTCACCGCGGCCAGCGGAGGGGAGGTTGCCGTCCCCGGGCTGACCGTCATGTTCGACGGGTCGGGGCTCACCGTCCGCAAGCCCGACGGTGCGCAGGCAGCGGTGGTGACCTGGGCCGACGTCTCCGGATTGGTGGCGAGCAAGCGGATGCGGACGCCGGCGGGGCATCCTGGGGTCATCATCGAGGCGGTGACGGCTTCGCGCACCCATCGTTTCGTCGTGCCCAGTGACAATCCCGATGGCCTCGAATACGAGGTCATGCAGCTGGCGACGACCATGGGCGCCGGCGGAGCCACATCGGCGTCGACCCCCAAGCGGCGCTCCATCGTGCTCACCGGCGCACTGGTGGTCCTCGCTGTAGCAATTATCGCGCTGGGTGTCCTGGTCGCGACCGGGACAGTGAAGTTCTGACCTAAAACACCACCTGACGAAGCGTGGCTGGGCCGCCACGCCGGTTCGATCGTCACACAATCGCAATACGGTTGAGGGTTGATCGTCGCGCTTTTGGGCGATGATCCAACGATGGAACCGCTCGTCCTGGAGTCCTGTCACAGCACCTGGCTCTTCGATACTGAACGGATGCGTTTCCGGCGCGTCCTGAAGGGCCTCGATCTGGACAGCCACCCTGCGTCCACCGGTTGGCGCCCCTACTTCGGACTCGACATCGACCCGGTGTCGGAGTCCTTCGTGGTGTTGCTCAACCCTGAGGGCACGCGTCTGCTGCGGTCGTGGCGCCATGTCGAACACTGCGCCCAATGCGGCGGGGAGGCCACGGGCGAGCTCTCTCTCGACGACCTGCGCAGCGCAGCCCGCGCCTGACCAGACCCTCGGCTGACACGGCTGGGGCTGACCGGGCCCGATCGCAGGGCCACTGCGTCTCCCTTCGACCACTTCCGACGCGGACGGTCAGTCGGCAATTTCGGACTTTCCGCGTGGGGGTTGGCTGGCTACGCTGCGGTCCTGACCTGGCTCACGATCGGGCTGGTCAGCCGCGGTCGTTGGGGGCCGGATCGGTGAATTGGACTCGCCGACGGATGTTGCAGGGGTTGTCAGGGGGGAAACCCGGGCATGACAAGGGAGACCGGTCCACACGAAGCCCAGTCGTCATCGGCTGGCCTTGATCGATCGACATCCCTGTCGTCTTCCGCGCCGCTTTGGCACGAGATCCTCGAGCGACTTCGAGAGGTCCAGGAGAGCCAGGCCAAACTGGCCGACGCGATCGAGGTCCTCGGCAAGATGGTGCAGGACGCCATGGACTCGGAGGACGAGTCGAGTCTCGGCTTCGGGGGCGACGCTGATGCCCCAGCGCCTCGCGATGCCGCGGCTCCCGACCTCCCCGGGGTCCCGGACGCGACCAGTGAGACCGAAGACCCCGAAGGCCATGGCGCCGAAGAGTGGGAACCTGAATCCGAGGTGAGCCAGGAACCCGATACCCCGCCTGGGGACGAAGGAATTCTGGCATTCAAGGACTCGGCCGCACCTGCCGACAGTTTCACCAGGAGCGTCGAGGTCTCGGCGCCGCGGGCATGGAGCGGAGCAGCGCAGGTGCGAGAACCAGCCGTTGGAACAGGCGTACCCGAACCGGTCTTCTACGTCCCTTCCTTCGACGAAGAAGTCCTACCCGCCACATCGGTCGCGGAGCTCTCGACCAGCGCTCTCGATGCCGTGCTGATGTCGGAGTTCGGCCCCGAACCCGTCGACGCACCCAACGGGTCGGCCCCCAATGGTGCGGGGCCCGTCTTGGTACCTGAGTCTGCTCTCGCACGGCCTCACGCCGACACGCGCCCAAAACAGGAACCCGCCCTCGAATACGCACCGGTCAACGCGGGGCCGTCTCGAGTGCCGCCCACGGCTGAACACAACAAGGTTCTCGACATCTTGCTCGGCACGCCGCGTGCTGCCGACGAAGCGCAATCGCACATCGACGGTCGGGCGACCAGCTCCACCGCGTCGAACACCACCGCGGCCAACACCACCTCGCCGCTCCCCGCCGCGCCGAGCCACCAATCGACGATCGTCATGGCGCCGCCACCCCCGCCGACTCCGCCGGTTCCGGCACCGGCTGCGACGCCGGTGTTCGTGACCAACGACCCACCGCTGGCCTCTCCTGCGCCGCCGCCCCCTCCCCCGCCCCCGCCTCCTCCGGTTGCCGTCGCGCCGCCTCCTCCGGTTGCTGTGGCACCGCCTCCTCCGGTTGCCATCGCGCCGCCTCCTCCGGTTGCTGTCGCGCCGCTGCCTCCGGTTGACGTCGCGCCGCCTCCGCCCCCGCCTCCTCCGGTTGCCGCTGCACCAATTCCGCCGGCCTCCCTGGGTGAAGGTGTCGAGTTCTCACTCAGTGCGCCCGCAGCTGATCTCGATGCCCATACGGTCGCGCCCACCACGCGGGGCTTCGAACTGCAAGGAAACGGGAGCGACCCGCTCTCGGCGTTCGACGATCACGAGACCGAGGCGCTCTTCACCACCGATGTGAACCCTCAGGACTCCGCCGCGTCAATGGCCACCGAGATCCTCTCGGCCTCGCCCGATATCCCTACGGTCGGGATCCCCGAGGAGCCCGAGTCCGAGATCATCAGCAAGGACGTGACGTTGATCGCGGCGGGGTCGAAAGAAGCGGTTCCGACTGCACTGACCTGGGCGCGGAGCCGGCCGCAGTGCCGTTGCTCGCGAGCAGCCGCTGTTCCCGTGGACGCCCGCTCAGAGCGCGGGGCGCCGCCACGTGCCGACGCTACCGCCGGTCTTCTCCCACAGCGCCAGCTCACCGACGCTCATGGAGCGGTCCGAGGACTTGCACATGTCGTAGATCGTCAAGGCCGCCACCGTGCAGGCGGTCAGGGCCTCCATCTCGACGCCGGTCCGGTCGACGGTCTCGACCTGGACCTCGACCTCCACGAAGTTGTCGCCGATCGTGAAGTTGACGTGGATCCCGCCCACCAAGAGCGGCCGGCACATCGGGATGAGGTCGGGCGTCCTCTTGGCCGCTTGGATCCCGGCGATTCGGGCCGTGCCCAGGACGTCGCCCTTGGTGATGGCGTTGCTCGCCACCTTGGCGGTCGTCTCGGGAGCCATCATGACCTTGCACCGGGCGAGGGCCCTTCGGTGGGTCGGCTCCTTCGGGGTCACGTCGACCATTCGGGCGCTGCCCAAAGGATCGAGGTGCGTCAGGCTGCGGTCCACCACGGCGCGAAGTCTAGGGCACCAGGTCCTTCGTGGACCTCGACCGCCTGGAAGCGAGCGGAACCTCCCGCCGCGACGGTAGACTTGGCACTCAAGGGCAACGAGTGCCAGAAGGGCCTCTGCGTGATGTCGGAAGGGAATCAGGACGGGCATGCCGACCTACGAGTACCAGTGCAAGTCCTGCGGCACCCACCACGACGTCGTCCAGAAGTTCGGTGACGACCCGCTGACCGAGTGCCCGTCGTGCGGCGGTCCGCTGCGCAAGGTCTTCGGCGCGGTCGGCGTGGTCTTCAAGGGCAGCGGGTTCTACAAGACCGACAGTCGGACGTCGGCCAAGAAGTCCGACCGGTCGGACAAATCCGACAAGTCCGACAAGTCCGAGAAATCCGACACGAAGGCAGTGACGTCGACAGACGGCGCGAGCAAGGGGACATCGGACTCCCCTGCATCGAAGTCCGCGGACTCGTCGTCGAAATCCGGCGCGACCACATCGACGGGTTCGGCCGCGGCAGCTTCTTGAGTCGGTAGCGCGGGCCAAGCCACAACGGCCGCCCCTGCGCACCGTCCCGGCCGACCGCGTCGACCGTGCGGGTCAGGTCGACTGGATCGACCGCGTCGGGAGTACTCAGGAGCCGCTGAGCGCCATGCCGTCGATGGCGAGGGTCTGGCCCGCGGCCACTCCGGGGAGCCATTCGACGTCTGAGCCGATATGGAGCACCGATTGGAGCATCCGCTGGAGCGTGGATGCGATCGTGACCTCACGCACGGGCTCGGCCAGGACGCCGCCCCGCACCATGAGGCCCTCGGCGCCGACCGAGAAGTCGCCGCTCACGGGGTTCACCCCCGAGTGCACGCCGGTGATCGACTGCACGAACAACGCGTCCCCGACCGCCGACAGGATCTCGGCCGACCCGAGCTCGCCGGGCGAGAGCAACAGTGCCCGGCACCCCGCCACCGGGGTCGTGGCGTAGCCCCCCCGCACCGCCGACGCAGTCGACACCACACCGGCACGCCGGGCCGCGGTGGTGTCGAAGACGAAGCCGCGCAACACTCCGTTCTCGATGAGCACGTTGCGACGACACGCCAGGCCCTCGGCGTCATTGGTCGACGCCCCGAAGGAGCGGGCGTCGGTCGGGTCGTCGACGAGCACCAATGACGCCACGGCCACCTCTTCGCCCACGCGGTCGGCGAAGAACGATCGGCCCTTGGTCACGGCCTCGCCCGACAGCGCGGAGGAGACGACCGCCAGCAGCGTGGAGGTGACGCGCGGATCGAAGATCACCGCGCAGCGTCCCGAGCGCGCCTTGGTGGCTCCCAGCATCCGGGTCGAGCGCTCGACCGCGTCGACGACCGCCTTGTCGAGGTCGAGATCTCCCGGCCCCCGCGCCGCGGAGAACCCGACGCCGGTCTGGCTGTCGGTGTCGGCGCCGGCGATGGTCTCCACCGCCACGCTCGCCACCGTGCGTCGGGCGGTGGCGGTGATACCGGTCGAGCTGGCCACCGCCGCCTCGGCCGCCATGTCGCCGTAGTCGGCGAACGCCACCTGGCGGACTCGGGCGTCGGCGCCGCGGGCCCGACGCTCGAGCTCCAGGGCCATCTCGACCTTGGCCGCGCTCGACATCTCGAGGACGTCCTCGTCCCACAGGTCGAGCGACGCCGGGGCCACGCCGTCGGGGGCGGCCAATCCGACGTGCTCGTCGGCGGTGGCGAAGGTGGCGTTGTCGCGGGCGTCGGCCAGGGTCTGGCGCAGTACCGACTCCTCGAGCGTCCCCGCGTAGGCGAAACCCTGTCGGCCCCCGACAACCACCCGGATCCCCACGCCCGCCGACGCGGCCGAGGACAACGACTCGACCTCGCCCTCGTACGCCCGCACGTCGGTCTCCACCCCGCGCGACACGTAGACCTCGAGCTCCTCGCCTCCTTTGGCCTCCCCGGCCACGCGCATGGCCAGCTCGAGGAGCTCGCCTCCCGACGTGGCGCTCGCCCGCGGCTTGCTGGTCGTGTCAGTCACCGGCGGTGCCTCCGATCGTCACGCCCGTGATCCGCAACGTCGGCTGACCGCATCCCACGGGCACGCTCTGGCCGTCCTTGCCGCACGTTCCCGGGCCCATGGCGAAGTCGTTGGCCACGGCGTCGATCCGGCGAAGGACCTCGGGGCCGTTGCCGATGAGGTTGGCGTCGCGCAGGGGCTCGGTGATGTGGCCGTCCTCGATGAGGTACGCCTCGACCGTTCCGAACACGAAGTCGCCGGTCGTCGTGTTGACCTGGCCACCGCCCAGCTTGGCCACGTAGACGCCCGTCGGGGTCTGGGCCAGGATCTCGTCGGGATCGGCGTCGCCGTTGAGGAGGAAGGTGTTGGTCATCCTCACCATGGGCAGATGGCGGTAGCTCTGGCGCCGCCCGTTGCCCGATGACGTGCGGTGCTCCTTGCGGCCGCGCAGGTAGTCCCACATGTAGTCGGTGAGCACGCCGTTCTCGATGAGCACGTTGCGTTGCGCCGAATTCCCCTCGTCGTCGACGGCGAAGCTCCCCCATTCGGGGCCCACGGTGCCGTCGTCGACCAGGGTGACCAAGGGGCTGGCCACCTGCTCGCCCACCTGGCCCACGTAGACCGAGGCGTCCTTGGCGATGTGGTCGGCCTCGAGGCCGTGCCCGCAGGCTTCGTGGAACAGGATCCCGCCGCTCCCCGACTCCAAGATGAGCGGGACCTCGCCGCTCGGCGCGGGACGCGCCGTCAACTTGACCAAGGCCCGTCGGGCCGCGGTGGCGGCGACCTCGCGGACGTCCACCGTGTCGAAGAGCTCGAAGCCGACGGTGAACGCGCTGGACTCGTACCCGGTCTGCATGCCGGTGTCGCCGAGCGCCACGCACGAGACGCTGAAGCGCGTGCGCACCTGGTCGTCGGCCACCAGGACGCCGTCGCTGTTGGCCACCTGGATGCGCCGCCGGCCGTCGCCGTAGGACGCGGAGACCTGCGAGATCGCGTTCCCACTGGCGCGCGCCGCATCGTCGGCCTGGAGCGAGGAGCTCGATCTTGCGAGACTTGGCAACCTGCTCGGGGAGCTCGCGGACCTCGTTCCTCCGCGCCGCCTCACGCTCTTGCAGCGCGACGACCCTGCTGCCGCCTCCTTGGCGTGCGACTGCAGCGGCCGCTTCGGCCGCGGCCAGCAGGCCACGCTCGGACAGATCAGCGGTGTGGGCATAGCCGGTGGTCTCCCCCACGACGACGCGAACCCCGGCACCCCGATCGCGCCCCGACGACAGCTCCTCGACGCGCCCGTCGTCCAGGACCGCCGAGGTCGACTGGCGGTCCTCGACGAACACTTCGGCGAACTCCCCGCCCCGTTCGAGCGCGGCACCGAGCACGCGCTCGATGACCGGGGTCTGCACGAGCAGTCCTGTTGCCGAGCCGGCCTCGCTCACCTGCACCTCTCCTTTCGGGGCCCGGGCCGCACCGGCCCCGCCCTCCCACCAGGCTCGCCGACCACCTGACCCCCTGGGCCCGGTCGCGCAGACCGCCGGCCGTGTGGCCGGCGGCGCCTGTGTTTCGTATCGTACCGCCGTGCCTGTCCGACCCGGCCTGAGCGCCCGCGTCACGCTCGTCGTCGACGAGAGCGACACCGCCCTGGCCCTGCACTCGGGAGATGTCCCCGTGCTGGCCACGCCCCGGCTCATCGCCTTGTGCGAGGAGGCGGCGTGCCTGGCGGTCAACGGCAGGCTCGACGAAGGCGACACCAGCGTGGGGGTGCGCGTCCAGTTCGACCACCTGGCGCCGGTGCGCACCGGCTCGGAGATCGTGGCCGAGGCGACCGTGGAAAAGGTGGAGGGGCGACGGCTCCTGTTCACCGTGACGGCGACCGACGCGGCAGGCCTGGTGGGGGCGGGGAAGGTGACGCGCGTGGTCGTCGGGAGGGGCGACTTCCTGGCCAAGGCCCGCTGACGTGGCCGCGGTCAGGCGGCCCGGGGTCTGACGGCAGCTTCGGCTGGAGGGCCCGGTGGCGGGTCCTGCTCAGACCTGGCGGCCCAGGACGTTGCCGAGCACGCCGCCCACCACGCCGCCCGCGGCGGCGTCGCGCCCGGCGTCGTGGGGCTCGATGTATTCCGAAAGCGCCTGGGCCAGGACCGGCAGCGGCATCGACTGCAGCCAGATGGAGCCGGGGCCCGTGAGCGAGACGAGATGGTGCCCGTCGCCGCCCATGTACCGGTTGGCGATCCCCGGCAGTCGCACGACCGAGAACGTGACGGTGTCGTGGAACAGGCCGACGTGGCCCGGGTGGACGAGGAGCGACTGCCCCGCGGCCAGCTCGTAGGTCGTCATCTCGCCCGAGAGCTCGATCCACGCTTGTCCCTCACCCTCGAGCTTCTGGAGGATGAAGCCCTCCCCACCCCACAGGCCCCCCTTGAAGGACTGCTGGAGCGCCACCGAGGGCGTGATGCCCGGGGTCCCGCACACCCAGCCGTGTCGGTGGACGACATAGCCGTGGCCGGGGCTGACCTCGATGGGGAAGATGCGGCCCGGGAGCTTGCTGGCGAAGCTCACCATGCCCGGTCCGCCGGTGGCCTCGTACCGGGTGAGCAACAGGCCGCCGCCCCCGGCCATGCGCTTGAGGCCGCCCATGATCCCGCCGCCCCCGGCGCTGGCGGTCTGGGACAGCCCCATGTTGGCCGACATCCATGACAGGTCGCCGTGGGTAGAGATGATGGTCTCGCCCGGATCCAGGAGCATCTCCAGGACCGGCATCGTGGTGCCCTTGACGTTGGCCTGCATCGCACGCTCCTCTCGGGTCCTTCGACGGCGTCCACCTCGGGCGTCGCCCTGCGCGCAGAGTCTGCCTCTCCCACCGCGGCGCGTCCGGCATTTCCGAAGGGGCACCAGCGGACCGGCCCCTAGTGCCCACAGCACCGGGTCCGCGGTAGCGTGACCGGGGGTCGCCGCCTCGGGCGTCCCCGAATAGGTGCCCATGCTCCTCGACGACATCCACGAACCCGCCGACCTCCGCTCACTGTCGCAAGCACAGTTGACCGAGCTGGCGGCCGAGATCCGCACGTGCATCGTCGACCGGGTCACGGTGAACGGGGGCCACCTCGGTTCCAATCTCGGGGCCGTCGAGCTCACCCTGGCCGTCCATCGCGTCTTCGACTCCCCCCGCGACGTGATCCTGTGGGACACCGGGCACCAGGCCTATGTCCACAAGCTCGTCACCGGGCGCAAGGAGGGCTTCGCCACCCTGCGCCAACCGGGGGGGATGTCGGGGTACCCGTCGCGGTCGGAGTCTCCGCACGACTGGATCGAGAACAGCCACGCCTCGACCGCCCTCAGCTACGCGCACGGGATCGCCATGGGACTCGAGCGGCGGGGCGAGGACGATCGGCGCGTCGTGGCGGTGCTGGGCGACGGGTCGCTCACGGGTGGCATGGCGTACGAGGCGCTCAACAACCTCGGTCACGCCGGCACGCGAGTCGTGATCGTGCTCAACGACAACGGGCGGTCGTACGCGCCGACGGTGTCACGGCTGTCGGCCGGCCTCACCACCCTGCGCCTCAGCCCTTCCTACGTCCACGCCCGCGAACGCACCCGACACGTGCTGCGGTCGATCCCCGGTCTCGGTGGACTCGCGTACTCGAGCCTGCACGGCCTCACGAGCGCCGTGCGCGAGATCGTGACGCCGCACCGGTTCTTCGAGGCGCTCGGGGTCCGCTACGCCGGTCCCATCGACGGCCACGACATCGCCGGCATGGAACAGGCGCTGGCGCACGCCACCGAGTGGGGCGGGCCCATCGTGGTCCACGTGATCACGCAGAAGGGCCGGGGCTACGCCCCGGCCGAAGAGGACGACGTCCAACGTCTGCACGACTTCAAGGTGCAGCCCACCGCGGTGGCCCCTTCGGCCACGATCGCGCCGGCCACGTACACCGACGCCTTCACCCGCGCCGTGCTCGAGGCGGCTCGGACGCGGCCCGAGGTGGTGGCCATCACCGCGGCGATGCCCGGGCCCACCGGGCTCCTCCCCTTCCAGGCCGAGTTCCCCGACCGCTTCCTCGACGTGGGCATCGCGGAGCAACACGCCGTCGCCGCCGCGGCCGGCATGGCCATGGCCGGGCTGCGGCCCGTGGTGGCGATCTACTCCACCTTCTTCAGCCGCGCCTTCGACCAGGCCAATCTCGACGTGGGGCTGCACGGCCTGCCGGTGGTCTTCGCGCTCGACCGCGCCGGGATCACCGGGGACGACGGACCCAGCCACCACGGCGTCCTCGACCTGTCGCTCACGCTGTCGATCCCGGGGATGACGGTGTTCGCCCCGTCGTCGGCCCAGGAAGTGGGGATCATGCTCGACGAGGCGCTGAGCCTGGGCGGCCCCTCGGCCATCCGGTTCCCGAAGACGCCCGCCCGCCAGGCCCGCGACGGCGCCGTGGGCAGCGGGCTCTCGGCCCGCCTGGTCCACCGCGGCGACGGCACCGTCTGCCTATTGGCCGTGGGCAAACTGGTCGAGGCGGCCGAAGAGGCCGCGGGGAAGCTCGCAGCCGAGGGAGTGGACGCCACGGTGTGGGACGTCCGGGTGGTGTCGCCGCCCGACCCGGCCATGCTGGTCGACGCCGCCTCCCATGGCCTGGTCGTGACGATGGAGGACGGCATCCGGGTGGGCGGGGCGGGCACGTTCCTCACCGACGCCATGCGCGGTCTCACCCAGATCGACCACCCCCTGCCCCCGGTGTGCGTCCTCGGCGTCCCTCCCCGCTACATCCCCCAGGGCAAGCCCGACGGCATCCTGGCCGAGTTGGGCCTGGACGGCCCCGGCATCGCCGCGGCGGTGATCGAGGCGCTCGCCACCGAGCGAGACCGACTCCAGCTTTCGTAGGGGGCCCGGCCGGGCCGGTTGTTCACCCGACGGGAACTTGTTCTAGTTTGGTTGCGTGGAATTCAACCTTGCCGACCTTTTCGAGGCGGCCGCCGACGCCTTTCCCGACCGCGAGTACATCGTCTGCGAGGGGCGCCGGTTCACCTACGCGCAGATAGAGGAACGGGCCAATCGACTCGCCCACCACCTCGCCGCAGCCGGAGTCGGCCCCGGGGACCATGTCGGCATCTACGCGCTGAACAGCGCCGAGTGGGTCGAGACGGCGTGGGCGGTGTTCAAGCTGCGGGCGGTGTGGATCAACATCAACTTCCGTTACGTCGAGGACGAGCTGCGGTACCTCTTCTCCAACGCGGACCTCGTGGCGCTCGTGCACCAACGCCAGTTCTCGCCCCGGGTGGCGGCGCTGCTACCGGAGCTGCCGGCCCTACGCCACGTGGTCGTGATCGACGACGACAGCGGCGAGCCCGACCCGCGTCACGACGCGGTCGACTTCGAGGCGGCCGTCGCGTCGGGATCTCCCGAGCGCGACTTCGCGCCACGGTCGGGCGATGACCTCTACATCCTCTACACGGGTGGCACCACAGGCATGCCCAAGGGCGTCGTATGGCCCCAGCGCAACGTCTTCTTCGCGCTCGGAGGCGGCCTCGACGCGCTCACCGGCGTGCGCATGGACCGCCCGGAGCAGATGGTCGAGAAGGGCATGGCAGCCGGAGGCCAGCTCACCTTCCTTCCCATCGCACCGCTCATGCACGGCGCCACGCAGTGGGGCGTCATGGGCCAGAGCTTCGTCGGCAACCGGGTCTGTCTGGTGCCGAAGTTCGACCCCCACGAGGTGTGGGCCATCGTCGAGCGCGAGAAGGTCAACATGGTGATGATCACCGGGGACGCCATGGGCAAGCCGCTCATCGAGTCCCTGTCGGAACCTGGCGTCTCCTACGACCTGTCGTCGTTGATCGGTATCACCTCCACCGCGGCGCTCTTCTCCCCCTCGGTCAAAGACGCCTTCTTCACCCAGTTCCCCAACCTGATCATGACCGACGCCGTCGGGTCGTCCGAAGGCGGGAACAACGGGATTTCCATGATCAAGCCGGGCGGGACCGCCATGCGGAGCGGTCCGACGGTGTCCTCGACCGGGGGCACGGTCGTGTTCGACGAGAACCTCGAGCTCGTGAAACCGGGCTCGGGGGTGATCGGGAAGATCGCCCGTTCCGGTGACATCCCCATCGGGTACTACAACGATCCGGTCAAGAGCGCCGAGGTGTTCATCACCATCGAAGGCAAGCCGTTCGTGATGCCGGGCGACTTCGCCACCGTGGAGGCCGACGGGTCGGTAACACTGCTCGGGCGCGGCTCGATCTGCATCAACTCGGGCGGAGAGAAGATCTTCCCCGAAGAGGTCGAGTCCGTCGTGCGGTCGCATCCCGACGTCATGGACGCCATCGTGGTGGGCGCGCCCGACGAGCGCTTCGGACAACGGGTCGCCGCGATCGTCGAGCCTCGGGCCGGCCGCAGCGCCCCGTCGCTCGAAGCGGTCCAGGAGCACTGCCGTCAGCACGTCGCAGGCTACAAAGTGCCGCGGCAGCTGCACGTCGTGGACAAGATCGAGCGCTCCCCCAGCGGGAAGCCCGACTACCAGTGGGCCAACGCCATCGTCACGTCGCAGTCACCGGTAGGTTGACCGCGCCGCTCCGGCGCGCACCTCTGCGGTCCTGACGATGCCTGTCACCCTCACCGATCTCGTAGGACACGGACAGGCCGCGGTGCTGACCATGGAGATCCAACGCGGCGTGGTGGGCGACCTCTCGAGCTTCCCCGAGCTCGCCGCGGCGGCACGCGAGGTCGGACTGGTGGCGAACACCGCGCGCCTCCTTGATGCGGCGCGCGCCGCGGGGGTCCCCGTGGTCCACTGCACTGCCGGGTTCCGGTCCGACCGGCGAGGATCGCCCACCAACGCTCCGCTCATCTCGGCCCTGCTGCGCCGGCCCGAGCACCTGGTGGACGGCACGCCCGCCGTCGAGCTCGTCCCCGAGCTCGGTCCCGCCCCCGGGGATCTCGTCTCGCACCGCGGACACGGCGTGTCGCCGTTCACCGGCACGACCCTCGACCCCACGCTGCGGGCGCTGGGGGTGTCGACGGTGGTGGCGACCGGGGTGTCACTGAACCTGGGCATCATCGGGCTGGCGGTCGAGGCGGTGAACCTCGGCTACCGGGTGGTCGTCGCCACTGACGCGGTGTGCGGAGTCCCGCGCGACTACGCCGACGCGTTGACGCGTCACACGTTGGCGTTGGTGGCCACGCTGGCGAGCGCCGACGAGGTGAGTGGCGCCTTCTCCTGATCCGGCGGCCTCCTGATCGGGCGGCCTCCTGATCGCGCGGCGCGTGCATACGCGGCGTCGTCCGCCGCGTTCGAGCCGGTCGCCGGTCGTGCGGTGCGTCGGGACCGCCGCCGCATGTGCCGACCCCGGGGGGGCCGAGGGTGACACAGCAGCGGCGACCCGACCAAGCGCCGGCACCAACGAGGACCCGCCTCAGGCGACGACACTTGAGCCCCCCGCACTGACGCACAGGTGACCGCCAACGAGGCTAGTTCGTCCGGGGGCGCGACATCCGGGACGCTTCGGGGACTGCGGGTGGCGCCCGATAATGTCTCGCCCCGTGTTCAGCCGGTCTGCGCGTGCGTTCGTGGAGGACGCGGTGGAACCGTTCAACCCGATGCTGAAGGTACTGGTGCGCAACGCGTTGATCCGCGTCGGCGCCGACGTGACCGATGACGCGGCCCGGCGACGGTGCCTCGTACTGGCCCCGCACCCCGACGACGAGACGCTCGGTGTCGGGGCGACCATCATGCGTAAGGTCGATGCCGGCACGCCCGTGCACCTGGTGGTGGCCACCGACGGGAGCAAGTCGCCGATCGGGGACCCAGTCGAGGTGACCGCACTGCGCAGCGCCGAGCTGCGGGCCGCCTGCGGCGTGCTCGGTCTGGCCGAGAGCGACGTCACCCGGCTGCCCTTCGTCGACGCCGAGCTGGCCGGGAACGAAGACGCCCTCGCCGCCGCCGTGGCCGAGGTGGTGGCCGCCTGGGAACCGGAGGAAGTGCTGGTCACGGGCGAGGACGACCCCCACGAGGATCACGCCGTGCTGGGCGTGGCGACGCGCCGCGCCCTGGCGGGTACGGGCGTCCGGTTGCGCACTTACCCCATCTGGCAGTTCGACCGGCCCGGGCTCCTGGCCCGTCACCTGCGGCGGGGTCGGCGTCCCGAACTGGTGCGCACCGACGGCTACCGGGCTCGCAAGCGGGAGGCGGTGGCCGCCTACCCGTCACAGATGGCTTCCCACGACGACGACCCCGAGGGCCTCAAGCCGAGCTTCTTGCCGAACTTCGACGGTCCCTACGAGATGTTCTTCGTGGTCGACGGAACCGCTTCGGTCGGTTCGACCTGAGCGCAGGACCTCCGACCCGAGCGGGAGCGCTCAGGCGCCGACCTGGGCGATGCGCTGGCGGGTCGTGCTGTGCATCGGGTCCTTGTCGAATTGGGGCAGCACGTGCTGGCCGAAGGTGGCCACGGCCTCTTCGCACAGCTCGATGGGCATCGACGACGACAGCATGCCGAAGCTCAACTGGTCCGCACCGGTGTCGGCGAAGCGTTGGATGGAGCGTGCCACCTCGTCCGGGCTCCCCACCGCGATGAGCCCGCTCTCGATGTTCTTGTTGATCTGCTCCGGGGTCGACGCCGGCAGGAGGTTGGGCCACTCCGGCAGGCCCGGGGGACGGGGGAACGTGTCGAGGTAGCGGAAGACCAGGCTCAGGTGGACATGGGCGTCGATGTTGGCGAAGACATCCCGGGCCCGGCCGCCGTCCTCGAGGCACAGCATCTGGGTGGTGATCATGACGTTGTTGTTGACGTAGCCGCCGACCGGCTCCGCGTTCTCGATCTCCTTCTTGTACTTCTCGATGAGCGGAGCGAACCCCTCGGGCTTGCCGAAGGCGAAGCACAGCACGCCGAGTCCCTGCCGGGCGGCGAGCTCGAAGGTGGCGGGGCTGCCCGCCGCCACCCACAGGGGCGGGTGGGGGTTGGTGTAGGGCTTGGGCAGCACGTTGCGGGTGGGCATGGAGAAGAACTTGCCGTCGTAGGAGTAGTCCTCCTCCTTCCACATGCGCACGATCTGCGGGAGCGTCTCCGCCACCATCTCGCGCGTGAGCTCCTGGTCCTCGATGCCGAAGCCCTTCTGCTCGGTGGTCGACGATCCCCGGCCCGTCCCGAACTCGAAACGGCCCTCGGACAGGTGGTCGAGCATGGCCACCCGCTCGGCCACGCGGGCCGGGTGGTTGGCGGGCGGGGTGAGGTTGAAGATGCCCGACCCGAGGTGGATGTTCTTGGTCTGGGCGGCCGAGAAGGCCATGAAGGACTCGTTGGCCGAGAGGTGGGAGTAATCGGTCAGGAAGTGGTGCTCCGACGACCAGGAGTACTTGAAGCCCGCCGCGTCGGCCGCCCGGATGTAGGCGAGCTCGTCCATGATGCGGTCGTGCTCCGCCGCCGCGCCGTGCGCCTCGCGGTACTGGGGCAGCAGGCTGACGGCATTGAAGATCCCGAACTCCATGGCGGATACTCCTCTCGATCGGTTCGGAACGTACCATCTTGCTATCGAAAATGCAACGTGTTCCAATATTGGGAACGGCCGGCGGAACCCGGCCACAGGGGCCCTGACCAGGGCCTCGTGACCCCAGCGCTCGACCAGGACGGCCCCGACCATGGACACCATCGCCGAATTGCTGCTCGCCCGGGCCGCGGATGGCCGGCGCGGCATGGTGGCCGAGGACCAGGAGTGGACCTGGCGCGAGATCGTGGCCGGCGCGACCAACCGGGCCGCGCTCCTGGCCGAACGACGCACCCCGGGCCCGTTCCACGTGGCCACGCTCCTCGACAACGTGCCCGAGCACGTGCTGTGGCTCGGGGCGGCCGCCCTGGCCGGGGCCGTGGTCGTGGGTGGCAACTCCACACACCGGGGGGCCGACCTCGCCCGCGACCTGGCCCACACGCAGTGTCAGCTCCTGGTGACCGATCGGGCCCATCTCCCGCTGGTGGAGGGGCTCGACCTCGGGGCCGGCATCGGCACGGCGTCGGCGACGAGCGGGCGCGTGCTGGTGGTGGACGACCCGGACTACGACGACGCGCTCGAAGCCCTCGCCGGAGTACCGGCTCCCGATCCGGCCACGGCGGGGGTCGAGGAAGGGAGCCTGGGCTACCTGATCTTCACCTCGGGCACGTCGGGCGCGCCCAAGGCCTGCCGCTGCACCCAGGGGCGCCTGGCCCGCATCGGGATCATCGTGGCCCAGATGTTCGGCCTCACCGTGCACGACGTCTGCTACGTGGCGATGCCCTTGTTCCACTCCAACGCCCTCATGGCCGGCCTCTCCCCCGCCATCGCGGCGGGCGCCACCATCGCGCTGCCCACCGGGGGGCGATTCTCGGCGTCGGGCTTCCTGACCGATGTACGGCGCCACGGCGTGACGTACTTCAACTACGTCGGCAAGCCCTTGTCCTACATCCTCGCCACCCCGGCGCGACCCGACGATGCGGACAACTCCCTGGTACGGGTGTTCGGCAACGAGGGGGCCGAGGCCGACATCGTCGCGTTCGGCCAACGTTTCGGGTGCGTGGTCGTCGACAGCTACGGGTCCACCGAGGGCGGCGCCACGGTGCAGCGCACACCCGACACGCCGCGCGGCGCGCTGGGGAGGGCACCCGAGGGGACGATGGTGGTCGACCCCGAGTCCGGACGACCGTGCCCGCCGGCGCGCTTCGACGACGACGGCGTGCTGCTCAACTCCGAGGAGGCCGTGGGCGAGCTGGTCTCGACCGAAGGGGGCAGCGGGTTCGAGGGGTACTGGCACAACGACGAGGCCGAGCTGGCGCGCCTGCGCAACGGTTGGTACTGGACCGGCGACCTCGCCTATCGCGACGAGGCCGGGTTCTTCTATTTCGCCGGGCGTTCCGACGACTGGCTGCGCGTGGACGGGGAGAACTTCGCGGCCGCGCCGGTGGCGCGCATCTTGGAGCGCCACCCCGACGTCGTGCTGGGCGCGGTGTACGCCGTTCCCGATCCCGTCGTGGGGGACCAGGTGATGGCGGGCCTGGAGCTGCGCCCCGGGGCGGTCTTCGATCCGGTGGCATTCGCCACCTTTCTCGACGCCCAGAGCGACCTGGGGACGAAATGGGCACCGCGCTTCGTCCGCGTGTGCCCCGAGCTCCCCATCACCGCCACGTCCAAGGTGCTCGTGCGCACGCTCCGGGCCGAGCGGTGGAACTGCCCCGACGAGGTGTGGTGGCGCCCCGGCGCCCGTGAGGGGACCTACCGGCGCCTCGAGAACGCCGATATCGAGGAGCTCGAGAAATCGACCGGGGGCCGGTGACCGGGGATGAACCTCGACGACGTCGCTCGCATCGGTACTGCGGATCACCATCTCGCCGTCGTCGCCACGACGCGCGCCGATGACACCGTGCAGGCGTCGGTGGTCAACGCCGGCACCGTCGCCCACCCCGTCACCCAGAGACCGGTGGTGGCCTTCGTCACCTATGGCCAGGCCAAGCTCTCGAACCTCAGGGCGCGGCCCCGGGCCACGGTCGTCTTCCGGTCGGGATGGGAGTGGGTGGCGGTCGAGGGCGCGTGCGAGATCGTCGGACCCGACGACGTCCTGGCGGGGTTCGACCCCACGGATCTGCCCGGGCTGCTGCGCGCCATCTTCGTGGCGGCGGGGGGAACCCACGACGACTGGGCCGCCTTCGATCGCGCCATGACGCAGGAGCGCAGGGCTGCGGTCCTCGTGGCCCCCGAGCGCATCTACTCCAATGCGCCCTCTCGGTCGGGATGAGTCGCGGCTGAGGGGCCGCCCCCGCATACAAGGCACTCGGCGGTCGATATTTTTTTACCGTGAGGCAACCTTTGCGGGGTCGCGGAGGGTTGACAGAGGTGTGAGCCTTGGTGCCTGGAACCTCGTCGCCCGGAGACGGCCAGGATGACACGTATGCCACGGGACCGAGTCCGGGAGGAGTTCGAGCAATTCGTGGCGAGGGTCACCGACGACCTGCTGCGCACGGCATACCTGGTGCTCTGGGACGTGTCCGGGGCCGAGGATGTCGTGCAGGAGTGTCTGTTCAAGGTGGCCCGCCGCTGGCCTCGCGTGCGATCGATGGAGCACCCCGGCGCGTACGCACGGCGCATCGTCGTCAACCTGGCGCTCGATGACGTGCAGCGGCGGCACCGGCACGGGACCGAGGTGCAGGCGCGGGACCACGTCGTGGACGAACGTCACGACGAAGGCGCGGCCCGGGCGCTCAGGGCGGTGGACGGTACGTCCGACCTCCTCGACGTTCTCGGTCACCTGGCCCCGCTCCAGCGCGCCGTGCTGGCCCTGCGCTACTTCGACGACCTGTCCGAAGCACAGGTGGCCGAGACCCTCGGTTGCTCGATCGGCACGGTCAAGAGCACCACCTCACGCTCCTTGGAGCGACTCCGGAAGATCCTGGCGTCCTCCGGACCCGACACCTTCTCTCTCGATCCTCGAGCCGTCGTCGACAAAGGGAGTCAACAGCGATGAACCAGCAACTCGAATCCGACTTGCGCGAGGCGTTCTCACGTGCGGTCGCGGTCGTACCAACCGAGACGGGCGATCGTCTGCGTGGCATTGACTACCACCCACGGACGGGCCGACTCTCGCCGCGTCTGACCGCGGGGGCGATGATCGGTGCGGCTGCGACGACGACGACCATCGTGTCGGTCGTGGTGCTCGGAGGCTCGCAGACCGCGTTCGCGGGGTGGAGCCCGTCGCCGTCACCGGCTCCGATCGCCCTGACGTCCAGCGCCGAAAGCGCGTG
Source organism: uncultured Acidimicrobiales bacterium (assembly GCA_963764205.1). Taxonomy (GTDB): domain Bacteria; phylum Actinomycetota; class Acidimicrobiia; order Acidimicrobiales; family UBA8190; genus Chersky-840. Next base: position 1,049,601 of record CAVXRN010000006.1, on the reverse strand, counting down.
TCAGGCTCAACTCGTCGAGGACCAGGGACTCGACTTGTCCCCGACGGGGCCCTGGACCGTGGTGGCGACCGACGTGCGGGGGCCGTTCACCCTCGTGATCTACGAGAACGGCGACACCCACGCGACCTGCTTGACCGGTCCGTCGACCACCGTCGTCTCCCGCAGCGGTCCCTCGGGACGATCGATGTCGGTGTCACAGAGCAATGGCGGGAGCGAACCGGGGACCCGGACCGGGTACCGGGCGAGCGGAAGCTGGTCAATGGCCACCGGCAGCGGTGGCGACGGCGGGTCGGGAGCGATCAACCACGTGGTCGTCGCACATCTGGAGTCGTCCAGCCAGGGTCCGTACACCTTCGTCGAAGGTGAGGTCGACCCCGGGGTCACCGGCGTGACCGTCGTGCGCAGCGACGGCGAGCAGGTCCAGGCGACCACGGACAACGGTTGGTTCTTGGCGTGGTGGCCCGGGACACAAGGAGCCACGTCCGCCGAGATCGCGACGTCCCAGGGCGTGACCAGTGAGGTGCTGGACACACCAATACCACCACCACCACCGCCGCCGCCTGCTGCGTCGATCGGTACGCCGTAGACGACGGCAGGGGATCGGTCAGCTCTCGAAGACGAAATCCTCGACGAGCGCGGCGAGCTCGAGGGGGGCGTCGCCCTGCACGCTGTGGCCGGCATCGGCGACGTGGACGACCGCGGCCGAGGGCAGGCGCCTACGCAATTCGTCCTCGTCCTCGTCGCCGAGGACCGAGTCGGGCCGCATGCCGCGGACGAGCAGGACGGGCACCGTGAGCGAGGACACCGTGTCCCACAGATCATCGAACAAGGTCGGGCCACGCGTCTCGCTCGGAGCGGGGCCGGGGTCCGGCCCGGGGCCCGGAGCCGAGCTCGACACGTCGGTCGGGCCCAGCGGACGGTGCCGGGCCCACCGCCACACCCATGTGCCGTCGTCCTGCTGCTCGGCGTTGTGCAGGATGCCGCGTCGCAGCGAGGAGCGTGACCGGGTCGGATTGAATTGGACCGTGAATTCGAGGAGCTCGTCGAAGTCGGCGAAGCTCGGGGGCCCGTTCACGAAGTCGACGATGTGCTGGGAGCGTTCACCTTTGAGCCCGGGCAAGACGTCCACCAGCACGACGCTTCGCACCACTTCCGGCGCGTGCGCGCCCAAGGCGATGGTCGTGAGCCCGCCGAGCGACATGCCGACCACGACCTTCGCCCCCGGAGCGAGTTGACGAACTGCGGCGGCGACGTCCGCGGCGTTGCCCTGCAGGCTCAGGTGTCCATCGGGCCGATCCCTGGGCCCGTCGGAGTGACCGTGGCCCGGCAGGTCGATGGCGACCAGAGGACGGCGCAGGGCCAGGGCGACGGTATCCCAGGTGTGGGCGTTCTGCGCCCCCCCGTGCAGCAACACCAGCTCGGGCTCGTCGCTCCCCCACACGAGGGCGCTGAGCTGACGACCCTGGTCCACGTCGACCGAGACGCGTCGCACCACCGGGGGGTGATCGAAGGGGAGGCCGAACTCCTCTGCGTTCTCGTGGAAGAAGCCGAATTCGTCGTAGTCGATGCGCTGCACCATCGCTCCAGCATGGCCCAGACTCCTCCCACCCTCCGCCACGACCCAGAAGTGACTTCGACCCCACCGACCGACGTGGTACCAGCACGAGGCCGGGTGACCCTGGTGGCCTCCTTGGCTCGAGCCCGGGCGTGGGCGACACTGAGGGTGAGGAGGCGCCGGTGGGAGCAGTGTGGTTCGTGGTGCGCGCCGAGCTCCGGCACCGCTGGCGGAGCTGGCTCTCGCTGGCGGTGCTCGTGGCCGTCGTCGGGGGCCTGGTACTGGCATCCGCCGCCGCGGGCCGGCGCACGGCCTCGGCCTTCCCCCGCTTCGCGGCGCAATACGGATACAACTCATTCGTCTACGCGGCCCAGCCCATCCCCAAGCTGACCAAGCTGCCCGAGGTCGCCTCGCTCGTCGAGATGCAGACGCCGGACAACGGCACTCCGGTATGCGCGTGCCGACCCGGCTTGACCGACGAGAATTTCGGGGTCTACGAAGTCCCAGCGTCGTCGATGCCGCATTTCGCCAAGCTCGTCTCTGGCCATGCCCTCGACCAGTCCGCGCCCGACGAGGTGCTGGCGTCGATCAGCCTCGAGCAGGACTACGGCGTGCATGTGGGCACGGTCCTGCACGTCCCGTTCTACACCGCGGCACAGTCACAGGCCTCCGTACCTCCATCGCACGCCGATGGTCCCACACTCGCCCTGCGCGTGGTGGGTATCGAGGCGAACGAAGGTGACTTCCCCTCGGTGGGATCGACGAATGCAGAGGTCATCAGCACGAGCGCTTTCGACAGGGAGGTCAACCCCCGCACCGCGCTCTTCACGCTCTACGCCGTGCGCCTGCGCCACGGGTCGGCCGACCTGCCGCGCTTCGACACCGATGCCACCACGCTTGGCGTCGTCGGGACCGGTGACCAAGAGGCGACGGCCACGATCACCAACGCCATCCACCCCCAGGCGGTGGGGTGGTGGCTGCTCGCCGCGCTGGCCGCGCTGGCCGGGTTGGCGGTGATCGCCCAGGCCCTGAGTCGACAGGCGGTGGTGGAGGGCGAGACCTACCGCACGCTGGCCGCCATGGGCTTCGGACCGGGCAAGGTTGCGACCCTGGGGATGGTGCGCGCCCTGGTCGTAGGCGTGGCCGGTGCCGTCGGCGCAGTGGTGCTCGCATTCGCGCTGTCGCCGCTCACCCCCGTGGGTGAGGCGCGGATCGCCGAGCCGACCACGGGGCTGTGGTTCGACCCCCTGGTGCTCGGGCTCGGGGGTCTCGCCCTCGTGGTCGCCGTGCTCGTCCTCGGCGTGTGGCCCGCGGTGCGCGCCGCCCGGGCGCGAGACGGACTGGACGCCCGACAGGCCGGGCGACCCTCGGTGCTGGCCACCCGGCTGGCCGAGACGGGCGCGCCGCCGAGTGCGGTGATCGGGGTGCGGCGCGCGCTCGAGCGGGGTCACGGGCGCAACGCGGTCCCGGTGGCAACGGCGTTGGGCGGGACCGTATTGGCGGTCGCCGCTTTGTGCGCGACCATCGTGTTCGGCGCCAGCCTCACGCACCTCACGGCCACGCCGCGGCTCTACGGCCAGGCCTTCGACGTGTGGTTCAACGGTCTGGACCAGGGCGGCCCCGGCGTCACGCCCGTCTTGAAGAAACTGAAAGCCGACCCCGCGATCACGGCCATCACCCTGGGAACCTCGGGCTCGGTCATCATCAACGGCGTGGCCACCGACGCCATCGCGGGACAACCGGTGCGGGGCAAGATGCTGGTCTCGTCGGTGAGCGGGCAGCTGCCGGCGACGTCGGGCCAGGTCGCCTTGGGAGAGAAGACGCTGCACCAGGTCGGTGCCCATGTCGGCTCGGTGGTGACGGTGGCGGTGCCGCTCCCGAAAGGTGGGGAGCAGACCTCGGCGTTCCACGTGGTGGGCACGGCGTCGTTCCCTCCCGACTTCGGGGTCGTCGGGCTCAACAGCGGGGCCATCTTCTCGGTCTCGGGTCTCGTCGACGCCCAGTGCGCACCGGGCCCGTCGCAGAGCCAGTGCCGCGCCGCCGCGGCGAAGGGTCTCGACTACGTCCTCCTCGCGAGCGTGAAGCCCGGCGGGCCGGGGAGAGCGGCGGTGACGCGCTACCTGACGGAGTACCCGGGGATCGCCACGGTGCCGGTGACACCCACCAACCTCGTGAACTTCGGTGAGGCGGTGAACTTCCCCCTCATCCTCAGCATCGTCCTCGTGCTGTTCGGCGCGGCCACGTTGGTGCACGTCCTCGTGGTGAGCGTGGCCCGCCGACGCCGGGAGCTGGGACTGCTCAAGGCGCTCGGGTTCGTCCGCTACCAGGCCGCCGCGGCGGTGTCGTGGCAGGCGACGACCGTGGCCGTGGTCGGGATCGTGGTCGGCGTCCCGCTCGGGGTGGCCGTGGGCCACGTGGTGTGGGACGCCTTCGCCACCAACCTCGGCTTCGTGCCCGATCCCGTGCTACCGGCCTTGGGCATCGCCGTCCTGGCGATCGGCGCGCTGGTGGTGGCCAACGTGCTCGCCATCGGTCCGGCGCTGGTGTCGGCCCGCCTGCGCGCCGGCCCGTTGCTACGCAGCGAATAGGGCCCGGCCGGGGCCGGCAGAGCCGCAGCGGTCAGCGGCGGTCGACGCCCAGGACCAGTCCGCTGGTGGGGACGCCGGTGCCGGCGGTGACGACGACGTGCTCGGTCCCATCGACCTGGTTGACGGCGCTGCCGCGTACCTGGCGCACGCCCTCGGCGATGCCGTTCATCCCGTGGATGTAGGCCTCGCCCAGCTGGCCGCCGTGGGTGTTGGTGGGCAACTTGCCGCCGGGGCCGATGTGGCCGTCGCGCAGGAACTCCTTGGCCTCGCCCCACTCGCAGAAGCCGAGCTCCTCGAGCTGGTAGAGCACGAAGGGCGTGAAGTGGTCGTAGAGCACCGCACACTGCATGTCGTCGGGGCCCAGTCCCGAGGTCTCCCACAGCTGGCGCGCCACGACGCCCATCTCGGGGAGGTGCGTCATGTCGTCGCGGTAGTACGACGTCATCATGTCCTGCTGGGCCCCCGAGCCCTGGGCCGCGGCCTCGATGACCGCCGGCGGGCGGGCGCCGTCGCGGGCGCGCTCGAGGCTCGTGACGACGATGGCCTGGCCACCGTCGGACTCCTGGCAGCAGTCGAGCAGGTGCAGCGGCTCGACGATCCAACGCGACGCCTGGTGGTCCTCCAACGTGATGGGCTGACCGTAGAACCAGGCGGCGGGGTTTGTCGCCGCGAAGGCGCGGTCGGCCACCGCCACGCGGCCGAAGTCCTCACTGGTGGCACCGGTCACGTGCATGTAGCGCTGGGCGAACATGGCCACCCACGACGCCGGCGTGAGCAGGCCCTGGGGCGCGTACCACGAGAAGTGGGCGTTCTCGGCGTTGGCGACCGGCGCCCGGCCCTGGACGCCGGTTCCGAAGCGATGGCCCGAGCGCTCGTTGAAGGCCCGGTAGCACACCACGACGTCGGCCACGCCGCTGGCGACGGCCATGGCGGCCTGGTGCACCGTCGCGCACGCCGCCCCACCGCCGTAGTGGATGCGGCTGAAGAACGTGAGGTCGCCCATGCCGAGGGTGCGGGCCACCTCGATCTCGGGGTTGGTGTCGGCCGCGAAGGTGACGAGGCCGTCGACGTCGGTCGCGGCGAGGCCGGCGTCGTCGAGTGCGGCGCGCACGGCCTCGGCCGCGAGGTGCAGCTCGCTGCGGCCCGAGTCCTTGGAGAATTCCGTGGCGCCGATGCCGCTGACGGCAGTGGTGCCGGCGAAGGAATGACGGCGGGGGGACCTCGCGCTCATGGCTGGAGTCTCATGAAGTGCCCGCACCGTCACGAGGGACCGACACCACGACGGTCCCCGTCACGTGGTCGCCGCGACTGTTGGCACCACGCACCGCCACCTCCACCACGCCGCGCCCGTCGGTGCGCCCGGCCGGGGTCTCCGCCCTCGTGACCGACCCCGTGAGGGTCATGGCGTCGCCGGGGTAGTTGGGCGCGCCCAGGCGGATCGAGACCGACTCGATGCGCGCCCCGGGCCCGGCCCAGTCGGTGACGAACCGCCCCACGAAGCCGTTGGTGGTGAGGATGTTCATGAAGATGTCGGGCGAGCCGCGCTCGACCGCCAGGCCCGGGTCGTGGTGCACGTCCTGGTAGTCGCGCGTGGCGAGGGCGGTGGCGACGATCAACGTGCGGTCGAGCGGGATGACGAGCTCGGGCAGTGCGTCGCCCACGGCGATGTCGTCGAAGCGCAGCGTCTCGGTCCGTACCGGGCTCATGGTCCCTCCAGGCCTGCTGCGGCGGCCGAGCCCGACGCTGCCATCGAGGAGCCGGCGCGCAGGCGCGTCGCCAGCAGCGAGCCGAGGCGGGCCAGCTCGGCGCTCGGGCCCTGCAGCATGAGCTCGATCTGCTTGCCCCACAGGAAGTAGCGGTGGATCGGGTAGGAGATGTCGGCGCCGAGGCCGCCGTGGAGGTGCTGGGTGGCGTGCACGACACGTTGGCCCGCCTCCGACGCCCACCAGTGGGCGACGGCCACCGCGTCGGTGGCGGGCAGGCCCTCGTCGAGACGCCACGCCGCCTGCCACGTCGTGACGCGGATGGCCTCGGTGTCGATGTAGGCGTCCGCGGCACGCAGCATCGTGCCCTGGAACGACGACAGCGGACGACCGAATTGGTGCCGTTGGTTCAGGTAGGCCGCGGCGCGGCGCACCGCCTCCTCGGTCACGCCCAACTGGATGGCGCACAACCCGGTGCGGGCCCGGTCGAGCATCCATGCCACCGCGTCGGCGCCGGCGTCGGGACCGGCCAGGACGTCGCCCGGCCCGACCGGCGCCGCCTCGAGAAGGAGATGGGGATGGACCTGGTGATCGGTGGTGGTGGCGCGCTGCACCGTGACACCGGGACCGGCGGGATCGACGATGGCCACGACGCTGCCACCCGGCGTCGTGCTCGGCGCGGCCGGGACGAGCACGCGCTGCGGCGAGATGCGCCTGGGGCACGGCGAAGGCGGTCCCGTGCAGGGTCCAGCCTTCCCCGTCGCGCTCGGCCCGCACCGTCGGGAGGTTGCGGGCGCTGGCCGCCACCTCGGTCAGCGCGGCCGACAGGCGGACGTCGCCGGCCACGACGCCCGGGAGCCAGCGGGCCTGCTGTTCGGCCGTGCCGAAGTGCGCCAGCGGAAGGGCGCCGAGGACGGTCGTGGCCCACAGCGGGACCGGCGCCACGGCGCGACCCTGCTGCTCGAGCACGAGGCCCAGCTCGGTCAGCCCCAGACCCGAGCCACCGTGTGCCTCGGGCACAGCCAGGCCGAGGAGGTTGGCCCGGGCGAGCTCCGACCACAGGGCCGCGTCGAAGCGGTCGTCGGTCTCCTCGATCTCCGCCACGCGCTCGACGAGCGCCATGCCCTGGAAGATCGCCGCCGCGGCCTCCGACACCGCCAGCTGCTCCTCGGTGAAGTCGAAGTCCATCAGGCTGCTCCTGCCTCGGCGTCCGCAGGGCGGAACATCGGGATGGTGAGTTCGGGGTCGACCGCCACCATCTCGGCCACGACGGGCATCCCGATGCGGACCTCGGCGGGATCGATGCCGATCACGTCACCCACCAGGCGCGTGCCCTCTTCGAGCTCGACCACGGCGATGGGCAACGGGTAGTCGAAGCCCGGAATCTGGGGATGGTGCATGACGACGTAGCTGTAGACCGTCCCGCGGCCGCTCGAGGTGACGGTGTCCCATTCGAAGGACCCGCACGCGGCGCAGGCGGGGCGGGGCGGGTGGCGCAGGACGCCGCACGCCGCACAGCGCTGGATGAGCAGCTGACCCTCGCGGGCGCCGTCGAAGAAGAAGGCGATGTCGTGGGTGATGGCGGGACGGGGGCGCAACGGAGCGTCGACCTGCGGCTTCTGCGCCTGGGGGCGGAAGCGCAGGATGCGGAAGAGCATCGTGGCGACGCGCTCGCCGTGCTGGTCGGTGAACTCGAGGCGCGTGGTCACGAAGTGCCCGTCGCCCAACCCCGTGTGCTTCTCGGTGGAGATGGAGTCGATGACCGACGTCACGGTGAGCCGGTCGCCGAGCACGAGGGGGCGGGCGTACTCCTGATCGCAGTTCGTCGCCACCACCGACGTGAAGCCGGCCTCGTTGAACACGTCGAAGAGCTGCTCCTGGGCCGAGGCGGCCCCGGTCTCGTCGCGCAGTGCCTTCCATGCGCCACCGGGCTGCGAGAGATAGCCCCGCATGATCCAGGCCTGGAGCATGGTGGGCGGCGCCACCACGCCGGGGAAGCCATTGGCCCGGGCCGCGTCGGCGTCGACGTACACGGGGTTCTCGTCGCCCATGGCGTCGGTCCAGTGCCTGATCATGGCCTGGTTCACTTCGTCGCGAGCTTCCATGGGCGGCCCGCTGGGCTTGCCCTCGAAGGCGCGCAGCTTGACCATCAAGGCCTCTGCGTCCGGCACCGCGCTCACCGGTTCGACGGGCTCATCGGGCCGCCCGGGTCATGCCGAGGCCGGCCATGGCGACGATCTCGCGTTGGATCTCGTTGACGCCGCCCCCGAAGGTGTTGATCTGGGCGTGGCGAGCGGTGCGCTCGAGCCGGCCCGCCAGGACCGCGCCGGGCGAGTCCGCCCTGAGGTAGCCGGCTGCGCCGACGATGCCGAGCAGGCGCCGGTAGATGTCGATGCTGCGCTCGACACCGAAGATCTTGACCGTCGACGAGTCCGCCGCGGTCATGGTCTCGGCCGAGAGCGCGGTGGCCATGCGCCAGTTGAGGAGGTACATGGCCTCGAGCTCGGCCCGGCACCGGGCCAGGTCCGCCTGCACCCAGGCGAGATCGAGCACGGTCGGCCCGTCGGGGGTGGTCGTGGCGGCCGCCCACGTCGCAACCTCTTCGTAGAGCTGCGAGGCGAAGCCGCTCCACGCCGCGAGGCCGACGCGCTCGTGGTTGAGCTGCGTCGTGATCATGCGCCAGCCCTCGTTCTCGGCGCCGACGAGCTGGCCCACCGGCACGCGGACGTCGGCGTAATAGGTGGCGGTCGTGCGCGCCCCGGCCACGGTGACGATGGGGCTCCACGAGAACCCGGGCGAGTCGGTGGACATAGCCAGGATCGAGATGCCCTTGTGCTTGGGCACGTCGGTGTTGGTCCGCACCGCCAGCCACACGTAGTCGGCCAACTCGGCGCCGCTCGTGAAGACCTTGGCGCCGTTGACGACGTACTCGTCGCCGTCTCGCACCGCCCGGGTCTGCAGCGAGGCGAGGTCGGTGCCCGCTTCGGGCTCGGTGTACCCGATGGCGAAATTGACCTCGCCGGCCAGGATGGCGGGAAGGAAGAACGACTTCTGCTCTTCGGTCCCGTACCGCATGATCGTGGGGCCCACGGTGTTGACGGTCACGAACGGGAACGGGGCGCTCGCCCGGCGGGTCTCGTCGAAGAAGATGAACTGGTCGGTGGCGGGGCGGCCCTGGCCGCCGAACTCCTTGGGCCATCCGATGCCGAGCCAGCCGTCCTTGCCGATGCGCCCGACGACCTGGCGCCACAGCTCGCCGCCCTCGCCCACCTCGCCGATGCCTTGGCGGACCTCGTCGGTGAGGAGCTCGGCGTAGTACTCGCGCAACTCCTGGCGCAGGGCCAGCTGCTCGGGGGTCTCTTCCAGGAACATGGCGACGTCCTACCACCGGTCCGAGCCGGTTCGCCCGGTCCCGGCCATCGAGGTGACTCGTATCTATAACTCGTTCTAGTTTGGCACCGTACCAGCCGCGCGTGCGGGCGCAACAATCGCACGGCGGCACGGTCGTGGCGGGATCCGGGAGGGGCTGTGGCGCCGTTTCGGGGGGATCGTGCCTGCTGGCTCGACCCCGAGCGGCGGCCTATCATGACTGGAACACGTTCTGAAAATGCGGCTGGCCCTGGGCGGGCAGGACCTCACGGCCGCGGTGGCCCGTCCGGGTTCGGGCTGGGGCGTCGACGCAGGACCGAGGAGGGACCGGCCATGGAGCTCAGCGAGATCGACCTCATCGACTCGAGGAATTTCGTCTCGGGCGTGCCCCACGAGTGGTTCGCCGAGCTGCGCCGCCAGGCGCCGGTGTACTGGCACGACGAGCCCGAGGGCCAGGGGTTCTGGGCCGTCACGAAGTACGACGACTGCGTCGCGGTCAACCGGGACTACGAGCACTTCTCCTCGGCCAAGGCGGCCACGCTGCTGTGGGACATGCCCGAGGAGCAGCTCGAGCAGCAGCGGCTGATGATGCTCAACATGGACCCGCCCTTGCACACGCGCTACCGCCGCTTGGTGAACAAGGGCTTCACCCCGCGCATGGTGAATTCGCTGGAAGAGACGATCCACAAGACCGCGGACCAGATCATCGACGCCGTGATCGAGAAGGGCGAAGCCGACTTCGTCACCGACATCTCCGCCGAGCTCCCCCTGCAGGTCATCGCGGATCTCCTCGGCGTGCCCCAGGCCGACCGCCACAACATGTTCGACTGGTCCAACCGGATGATCGGCCAGGAGGACCCCGAGTTCCAGACCGGCGGCGAGGGCGAGTACGCGGGCGAGGCCGCCATCGAGCTCTTCACCTACGCGTCGGAGCTCTTCGCCGAGAAGCGGGCCAACCCCGCCGACGATCTCATGAGCGTCCTCGTCAACGTCGAGGTCGACGGGGACAAGCTCTCGGAGCTCGAGCTCGAGCTCTTCTTCCTGCTCCTGACGGTGGCGGGAAACGAGACGACGAGGAATCTCATGTCGGGGGGCATGCACGCGTTCTTCGAGCACCCCGAACAGTGGCAGCGGCTCGTGGCCGACCCGTCGCTCCTGCCGACCGCCACCGACGAGATGCTGCGCTTCGTCACCCCGGTCATGAACTTCCGCCGCCAGACGACCGGACCGGTCGAGCTCCGGGGCCAGCGCATCGAGGAGGACCAGAAGGTCGTCTTCTTCCACATCTCGGCCAACCGTGACGAGGACATCTTCGACAACCCCAATACGTTCGACATCGGTCGATCGCCCAATCCCCACATGGCCTTCGGTGGTGGCGGTCCCCACTTCTGCCTGGGGACGAACCTGGCCCGCATGGAGATCCGGGTCATGTTCCAGCATCTCCTCGACCGGATGCCCGACATGCGGCTCGACGGCGAGCCCCAGCGGCTCCAGTCGGCGTTCATCAACGGGGTGAAGCACCTTCCCATCGCTTTCCGCCCCGGCCCGACCGTCGGGAGCTGACGAGCGGGTCGCCGACGGAGTCGGGCGACCCGAGGAGAGGCTGGTTTCGTGCGATTTCATCAAGCGGTGACGTTCCTTCCCACACTGCACGCCCTGGAACTGTCCAAGGCCGCCGACAGCCAGGGCTACGACGGCATCTACGTGTCGGACCACATGTTCTTCCCCCGCGATCGGCAGTCCCGCTATACGTACTCGACCCGCGAGGACGGCGCCCCGGGTTTCGGGGACCACTGGGACCCCGACACGCACTGGCCCGACCCGTGGTGCCTCATCTCCGCCATGGCGGCGGTGACCGAGCAGGTGCAATTCACCACGGGCGTCTACATCGCGCCGGCGCGCGACCTCATCACCGTGGCGAAGCAGGTGGGCACCGCGGCGGTGGTGTCGTCGGGTCGTGTGGCGCTGGGCGTCGGGGTGGGGTGGTGCGAGGAGGAGTTCGTGGCCACGGGTCAGGACTTCCACACCCGGGGGAAGCGGCTCGACGACATGATCCCGGCGCTGCGGGCGCTGTGGGCCGGCGGGTGGGTCGAGTACCACGGGCCGCACTACGACGTGCCCGCCATGCGCATGGAGCCGTCGCCACCCGGGCCGATCCCGATCATCGGGGGCGGCCACTCGGCGCCCGCGCTGCGGCGCGCCGCGACGTTGTGCGACGGCTGGGTGGCGGCCGGCGCCTACAAGCCCGACCAGGCCCGGACCTATCTCACCGAGCTGGCCGAGCAACGTCGCCGGGCGGGGCGCGAGCACGAGCCCTTCTCGATCTACCTGTCGCTGTGGGCCCGGCCCGACGCGGATCTGTACCGGAGCTTCGAAGAGGACTTCGGTGTCACCGACACGCTGTGCGCCCCGGCCATGGTGGCCGAAGTCGACCCGGCCGACCCGCCCGAGGCGCAGTTGCACACCCGGCTCGACGCCTCGGCTCGCTTCGCCGACGAGATCCTGGCCAAGATGAGATGACGACATCGACAGGAGGGCCCGATGGGGAGCCTGAAGCTCGGACTGCAGCTGGGGTACTGGGGAGCGGGACCTCCGGCCAACGCGCCTGAGCTCGTGGCCGAAGCCGAGCGCCTCGGCTTCGACTCGGTGTGGACGGCCGAGGCGTACGGGTCCGACGCGCTGACACCACTGGCGTGGTGGGGGTCGCGCACCACCCAGGTGCGGCTCGGGACCGCCCTGTGCCAGCTCTCGGCCCGCACGCCCACGGCCATGGCCATGGCCGCGCTCACCCTGGACCACTTGTGCGGTGGGCGCTTCGTGCTCGGCCTGGGCGTGTCGGGACCACAGGTGGTGGAGGGTTGGTACGGCCAGCCCTTCCCCAAGCCGTTGGCCCGTACCGCGCGAGTACGTCTCGATCGTCCGTCAGGTGCTGGCGCGCGAAGCAGCGGTCACCAACAACGGGCCGCACTATCCGCTGCCGTACCCGGGCGGGACCGGGCTGGGCAAGCCGCTCAAGGCCATCGTCCACCCACTGCGCAACGACATCCCCATCGTGCTCGGGGCCGAGGGGCCCAAGAACGTGGCCCTGGCGGCGGAGATCGCCGACGGTTGGTTCCCGATCTTCTTCTCCCCCGCCCACATGGGCGAGTTCGCCAGCGCCCTCGACGAGGGGTTCGCGCGGCCCGGGGCGCGACACCGTGCCGAGGACTTCGAGGTGATCGCCTTCTGTCCCGTCGTGATCGACGACGACGTGGAGCAGGCCGCGGATCTCTACCGGCCCATGCTGGCGCTGTACATCGGCGGGATGGGCGCCAAGGAGATGAACTTCCACTTCGACGTGTTCGTCCGCATGGGCTTCGAAGCCGAGGCGCACAAGATCCAGGAGCTCTACCTCGACGGCCACAAGGACGACGCCGCGGCGGCCGTGCCGACGTCGATGGTGGAGAAGATCGCCCTCATCGGCCCACGCCCGAAGATCGTCGACGAGCTCGCCGCCTGGCAGGAGTCGATCGCCACGACGTTGCTCGTGGCCGGCAGCCCCGACACGCTCCGCATGATGGCGGAGTTCCTGCTCTAGTCGGTTTCGGCTTTTACTCGGCGAAGGCGGCGCGCACCGCCTGCGCGCCCACCGCGGCCTGCTCGAAGAAGCCGTAGGTCCCCTCTTCCCGCAGTTCCCGCGCGGCCTCGACCACGGCCCCGAGCGAGGCGAAGCACAGCGCGCTGCCGACCGAGATGCGGGCCACGCCGACGGCCGCGAGCTCGGCCACCGTGGGGCCTCCGGGGCGCGCCAGGACGTTGACCGGTCGCGCCAGCGCGGCGACGACCCGACCGATGTCGTCGAGGAGCGTGAGCCCGGGCGCGTACAGCACGTCCGCGCCGGCGCGTTCGTAGGCCTGCAGGCGTGTGATCGTGTCGTCGAGGTCGAGGCGGCCGTGCAGGTGGTTCTCGGCCCGTGCCGTCAGGACGAGGCGCACCGGGCCCGAGTGTGCCGCCTCCGCCGCCGCGGCGACGCGTTCCGAAGCCAGCGCGAGGTCGTAGATCGGGTCGTCGCGTCGGCCCGTGAAGTCCTCGATCGAGCACCCCGCCAGGCCCGTGTCCAGAGCGAGCCGGACCGTCTCGGCCACGTCGTGCGGAGCATGGGCGAACCCGTTCTCGAGGTCGGCCGACACCGGGAGATCGGTGGCGGCGACGATGACGGCGCTGTGGGAGAGGACATCGTCGCGACCCATCGCTCCGTCCACCCGTCCTTGCGTGGCGGCGAAGCCCCCGCTCGTGGTCGCGAGCGCCTCGAAGCCGAGCCAGGCCAGGAGCCGGGCGGAGCCCGGGTCCCAGGGATTGGGAAGGAGCAAGGGAGTCGGCCCGTCGTGCAGCGCCAGGAACCGTTGCGCTTTCGTCGCCGGCTCGTCCACCGGCGCGATCCTACGCCCAGCCGAGCTCCTCCAAGCGGGGGTCCGAGATGCCGAAGTGGTGCGCCACCTCGTGGATGACGGTCTTGCGGATCTGCGCCACGAGTTGCTCTTCGGTCTGCGCGTACTGGGAGATCGTCTCCTGGTACAGCGTGATCCGATCGGGCATGACGCCCGCGTAGCTCAGCGGGCCGCGTCTCGTGAGGGGCACGCCCTCGTACAGTCCGAACAGGTTCCGTCCTTCGGCATGGTCCTCGACGATCACCGCCACGTTCTCCATGGCCGTGGCGAACTGCTCGGGCAGCCCGGCGAGGGCCTCGCCCACCAGCTCGTCGAACCGTGCGGCCGAGACCTCTCTCACCGAATCGAGCGTATCGGCCGACTTCGGCTAGTGGGCTTCCTTGGCTCGGACCGGCGTGGTCCCGTTGTCGCCCGCCTCGACGGGCGGCGCGGTGTCGGCCTCGACCGCCCGGGTGGTGGCCACGGACTTCCGCAGGGCCTCGTAGATCGACAGGCCCTGCCCGACGACGCCGGTCACCACCTCGTTGACCCCCTCGGTCCCGTTGAGGATGGTGAGGTTCGACCCGGCGATCCCCTTGGCGGACTCCTGGACGAGGCTCGGCAGCACGTCGATGAGCTTGTTGGCGGCGATGAGCGCCTGGTTCCCGTCGGCGAGGGCCGCGGCTCTGGCGTTGATGGCCTCGGCCTCGGCCGCAGCCACCGTGCGCTGCGCATACGCCTCGCCGTCGGCCTGGTGCTTCTTGGCCTCGGCGTCGGCGGCGGCCCGCACCTTCTCGGCCTCCGCCGCCGCTTCCGCGATCATGCGCTGGCGGTTGGCCTCGGCCTCGGTGGTGAAGTTCACGGTGTCGCGGTTGGCTTCGGCCAAGGCCCGCTGGCGGAAGGCTTCGGCTTCGGTCTCGGCCTTGACCTTGTCGCGATCGGCGTCGGCCTGCGTTCTGGTCTTGTACGCGTCGGCGTCGGCGGGGCGGCGCACTTCGGACTCGAGTCGCTTCTCGGTCAGCTGCGCGGCGCGCTCGGCCAACATCGTCTGCTGCTCGATGACCTGCTGTGACGCCTGCGCCTCGGCCAGCGGGCCGGCCTGGGCGGCTTTGGCCTTGGCCTGCTCGGTCTCGGCCGAGAACCCGGCCTGCTTGATGGCCGTGTCGCGCGTGTACTGCGCTTTCAGCGCGGCGGCCTCCTGCTCGCGCTCGGTGGCCTCCTGGTCGGCCTTGGCTCCGGCGATGCGGGCCTGGCTCGCCACCGCAGCGGCGTGCGGGGCGGCGATGTTGTTGATGTAGCCGGTCGAGTCCTCGATCTCCTGGATCTGGAGGGAGTCGACGACGATGCCGAGTTTCTCCATCTCGCCGTGGCTGCCGTCTTTCACCTCTTGGGCGAGACGATCCCGCTCCCGGATGATCTCCTCGACGGTGAGACTTCCGATGATGGAGCGAAGGTGGCCCGCGAAGATCCGGCCCACGAGCTCCTCCATGCGGTCCTGCTCGGCCAGGAACCGACGTGCCGCGTTGGCGATGGAGACCGGGTCGTCACCGACTTTGAAGGCGGCGATGGCGCGGATGTGGAGGCGGATGCCCTGCGTCGTGATGCAGTCCTCGGCGATCTCCGCCTCCCGTAGCGACAGCGACAGGAAGCGGGCCTTCTGCTTGATGGGCAACACGAAGCAGCCGTGGCCCGTCACGATCCGGAATTGCGTGTCCTGGGCCCTGCGGCGCGACCCGGAGATCAACAATGCTTCGTTCGGGGCGGGGACGTGCCAGAACAACATGGCGTTACCTCCTGGGCGGGCAGACGATCATGACAGCGTCGTGACAGAGACGGTTCGCCCGGAAAGGCAGTCGACGACGACGACGCGGGCGTACTTGGCGATGGGCTCGTCTGCGCACGCGGTGAACGCCTCGGTGCCACCTCGGACGGGGAGCACGACCTCGCCCGGTCGGGCCGGCGTGATGGGGACGGTCACCTGGCCGACGGTGCCAACCAGATCCTGGTCCAGTTCCTCCGCCACGGTCGGTGTCCCTTCGAAAGGCTCCTGTCACCGTCGACCATACCGTGGATGCGCTCGATCGATCCGAAGACGCGAGGTCCGCTGTCGCGCCGCGTGGCACGACGTGGCTGCGGCTGTGCCCGAGGCTCGAGTGCCAGTCCTAGTGCCGGCAGAGCTCGGGGAAGACGTGCCCGAAGCAGTCATGGAGCATCGAGATGGCCTCGCCGCTCTTGATGCCCTCGTGCAACATGTCGGGCACGGTCCGACCCATCTCCTTGCCCAGGGCCAGGAGGCCTCTCAGCGCGGCGCGGGCCATGGGGCGCAGAGGAGCGTCCGCGCTCGCGGCGGCGGGGCCGAGCTGTGGCACGGCCCGGCCCACGGCGTCGGGCCAATCCTCGGGCGCCCGGGGAGTGTCGAGGCAGAGCACGGGGGCGACGTCACGGGCGACCGCGTCGCGACCGGAGAACGGTGGGCCCAAGGCCCACCGTTCCCGCATGGTCCGGATGATCGAGGTGTTGCGGTACTCGTTTTGCACCACGGTCCGCTCCGGGATCCAGGCCGAGATGGCCAGGGCGGGGACGCGCACCCCGGAGCGGTCGAACATGAAGCCGAACTGCCCGGGCGGCGCGGCGGGATCGGGCCGCGCTACCGGTGGTGGCGGCACGTGGTCGTAGGTGCCCCCGTGCTCGTCGAAGTTGACCATGAGCAACGTGTTGTAGGCGTTGGACCCCTGTGCGGAGGCCGACGACCGCACCGCGTTGTAGATCTTGGCCAGGAGCGCGTCGCCTCCCACCAACGACGTGGCGGCGTCGATCTCCATGCCGGGGATGAGCACGTTGAACGCCGGGTGCATGTCGTTGTGCCCGTGCCACATGTTGGGCTCGATGAACGAGTACGTCGGGAGGTCGCCGCTCTCGGCGTCGGCCAGGAAGCGGTCGGTCGTGAAGAAGTTGTCGGCGAAGCGCGTGTACAGCCGGGCCGCGTGGACGAGCCCCGTGAACGAGACGTGGCTGGGGGGGTCACAGTAGATGCGCCACGTGAGCCCCTTGGACTCCAGGCGCTCGAACAGTGTCTCGGCCGTGTTGTGGACCGGGAACGAGTCGGGCGGGCCCATGTTGACGACGTAGCCCGACGACGTGGCGGCGTGGAAGAACGACCGGTTGGCGAATGTCTGGGACGGCACCTCGCAGAACCAATGGTCGAAGACGGCGAAGCCGCGCGCCAGGGCCGAGACGACGGGCATCTGCTGCGGTGTGTACCCCGTCATGATCTGGGCGTACTCGTCGTAGGTCGGTTGTCTGCCGATCTCGGCGCTGAAGGCGCTGATGTAGTCGGCCACGAACCCGTCCATCGTCGGCACGACACCCGACGAGCTCGGTGCGTTGTAGGGCGCCTCCATCTTGTCGGCCAGCGTGCAACGGTTGGCGGGGGGGTCGACGATCCCGAACAGCTGGGTGTTGACGTGCTGGTACTCCTCACCGGGGTCGGGGTTGGGCGTGTCCATGTCGGGGGCGACGCCGTAGGGAACCGAGGCTCGGCCCCCGCTGTCCTGCGCCCATTCGGGGATGGGGTTGGCGAGCTCCTTGCCGATCACGCCCTCGAACGACGCCACGTCGCCGGGCTCGTAGAGCCGACCGAGGAGGTTGTCGAACGAGCGGTTCTCGAACGCGAGCACGACGACGTGATCGAGTGCGTTGTCCCTGCTCGGTCCGGCCATCTCCAACCCGTTCCTCTCGCCTCGCACCGGTCTTCGGTGCCCGCGACCGTAGCGGCCGGGGCCGCGGGCGCTGCTGCCCGACAGCTCGATGGACGCCCGGTAGGGTGACGCCGGTCGTTCCCGAGCACCGAGGTGGGCGCATGAGCTGGATGATCTACGGCGCGTACGGGTACACGGGACGCCTGGTGGCGGCGCTCGCGGCCGAACGGGGGGAGCTCCCGGTCATCGCGGGACGCGACGAGCGCCGGCTGCGGGCGCTGGGCGAGCGCTTCGAGCTCGAGCACCGCACCGTGGACCTGTCGGACCCCGCCGCCCTGCACGCCGCGCTCAAGGGCATCGACGTGGTGGCCCATTGCGCCGGCCCGTTCTCGTCGACGTCGGAGCCGATGGTGGACGCCTGTCTCGCCGCGGGGACGCACTACCTCGACATCACCGGCGAGATCGACGTGTTCGAAGCCGTCCTCGCCCGCGACGACGAAGCCCGGGCCCGGGGCGTCGTGCTGCTGCCGGGGGCCGGGTTCGACGTGGTGCCCTCGGACTGCCTGGCCGCCATGCTGGCCCGTGCGCTGCCGGGCGCGGTGCGTCTCGAGCTCGCCCTCCGGGCGTCGGGCGGGGTGAGCCCGGGGACGGCCAAGACGGCCATGGAGTCACTGGGCACCGCCGCACGGGCCCGGGTCGACGGCGTCATCGGCCCCGTCCCGCCGGACCGTCGCCGGCGTCAGGTCGAGTTCGCCGACGGACGGTCCACCGCGCACGCCATCGCCTGGGGTGACGTGGCCACGGCGTATCGCTCCACCGGCATCGGCGACATCGTGGTGTTCGCCGCCCTGCCGCCCTCGATCGCACCGGTGATGGCGCTGGCCCAGGCGGCCGGCGGTGCGACTCGCAATCGGATGGTCCAGGGCATGTTGAAGCGCGTCGTGGGCAGGTTGCCCGGCCCGTCGGCCGAGACCAGGGCCAAGACCCAGGGGCAACTGTGGGGCCAGGTCACCGACGCCGCGGGGAAGTCGCTCACCGGGACCGTCACGACGCTCGACCCCTACGACCTCACCGCTGACGCCGTGGTGCGGATCGCGCAACGGCTCGTGTCGGGCCGCGTCGCTCCGGGTGCCTACACCCCGTCCCAGGCGCTCGGCGCCGACTTCGTCCGGGAGCTCGACGGCGCCAAGGTGCACGACATCGGGTAGGACCCGACCTCACGGACGCGCGGAGCTCAGGCCGGCGCCGACCTCAGGCCGGTTCGTTGGCGAGCACCTCGCCCAGCCGCAGCAGGCTGGTCGTGGCGCCTCCGAGTGTGAGCGCCAGGTGCTTGGTGAGCAGGTAGTACCGGTGCAACGGGTAGTCGCGGTCGACACCCATGCCGCCGTGGAGGTGCTGGGCGGCGTGGACGACGCGTTGAGCACCGTCGTCGGCCCAGAACTTGGCCACGGCCACCTCACTGGTGGCGGGCAGGCCTTCGGCCAGTCGCCACGTCGCCTGCCACGCCGTGAGCCGCACGGCCTCGGCGTCGATGTAGGCGTCGGCGGCGCGCTGGCCCACGGCCTGGAACGTGGCGATGGGCTTGCCGAAT
The DNA here is from genome assembly GCA_963764205.1 of uncultured Acidimicrobiales bacterium. Classification (GTDB taxonomy): domain Bacteria; phylum Actinomycetota; class Acidimicrobiia; order Acidimicrobiales; family UBA8190; genus Chersky-840. The sequence continues at coordinate 1,030,691 of CAVXRN010000006.1, read as the reverse complement.
TGCTCTCGTTGGGTGGTGTACTGCGCCGTGAGCTTGACCGCGGCATCACAGGCACCCGCCACACACAGACACAGCGCCGCCTCGGCGTGCTCGAGGAGCCACCGCAACGCGTCGATGCCGGCGGGGCCCGCCACGAGGACCTCTCCGGGGCCGACGACCACACCCGACAACTCGAGCTCGGCCTCGATCTGCCGGCTCGTGGCCTCCTGGGCACGACGCGCCACGCCCGGCGCGCCGGGGTCGACGACGAAGAGCCCGATGCCGTCGTCGGTACGGGCCGAGACCACGATGGCCTGGGCCACCATGCCGGCGGGCACGAACGACTTGGTGCCGTCGATCCGCCACCCGTCTCCTTGGCGCGTCGCGGTGGTGTGCGGGCTGAAGGGATCGCCGCCCTGTTCCACCAGCGCCGCGCTGAGCACGACGTCTCCTGCCACCATGGGCTCGAGCCAGCGACGCTGCTGCTCCCCGTCGCCGAATTCGAGAATAGGACCGGCGCCGAGCACGGCACTGGCGACGAAGGGGACCGCGGCGGCGACCCGGCCCGCCTCCTCGGCCACGATGCCGGCCGCCACGAAGCCGAGCCCCGAGCCCCCGACCGACTCGGGGAGCCAGATGCCGAGCAACCCGGCCGATGCCAACTCGCCCCAGAGCTTGCGGTCGAAACGCTCGTCGGTCTCCTCGACCTCGCGGAGGCGCTCGGGCGTGGAGAGATCGGAGAAGATGCGGGCCGCCAGCTCCCTGACGGCCTCCTGCTCCTCGGTGAAGGAGAAGTCCACGTCGTCTCTACTTTCTAGCGAAGCGACCGCGGCATGCCGAGGCCGAAGATGGCGATCAGGTCGCGCTGGATCTCGTTGGTCCCGCCGCCGAAGGTGAGGATGACCAGACCTCGCGTGTAGGCCTCGAGCCGCCCGTGCAGTACCTCTTCGGGGGATCCCCGCCTGAGGTAGCCGGACTGGCCCACCACCTCGGACAGAGCCCGGAGGGCCTCCATGTAGAACTCCGTGCCGAACACCTTGATCGACGAGGCGTCGGCCACGTCGAGGCGCCCCTGGGTGCCGTTCCACGCCACCTTCCAGTTGATGAGCCGGAGGAACTCGAGCTTGGCGTGCACCTTGGCCAACGCGATGCGCACCCACTCCTGGTCGATGACGCGCCGTCCGTCGGCGAGCTTGGTGTCCTGGGCCCACTTCCGCACGTCCCCGAGAGCACGTTCGATGATGCCGGGCGAACACAGCGTGACCCGCTCGTGGTTGAGCTGGTTCGTGATCAGGCTCCACCCGTTGTTGAGCCCGCCCACCACGTTCGACAACGGGACGCGCACGTCCTCCCAGAAGGTGTAGTTGATGTTGTGGTCACCGATCAGCGACATCGGCACCACGCGCACCCCGGGCGTGTTCATGGGGACGATCACCATGGAGATGCCCTTGTGCTTCGAGGCGTCGGGATCGGTGCGCACCGCCAGCCAGCAGTAGTCGGCGTCGCCCGCCAGCGACGTGAAGATCTTCTGCCCGTTGATGACGAGCTCTTCGCCGTCGACCACGCCGCGCGTCTGCAGGGCGGCGAGGTCGGTGCCGGCTTGGGGCTCGGAGTAGCCGATGCAGAAATGGATCTCGCCCGCCAGGATCTTGGGCAGGAAGAACGCCTTCTGCTCCTCCGTGCCGAAGTTCATGATCGTGGGCCCGACGGTGTTGATCGTGAGCATCGGGACCGGGGCGCCCGACCGCATGGACTCGTCGAAGAAGATGAACTGTTCGAGGGCCGAGCGGCCCTGGCCCCCGTACTGCGTGGGCCACCCGATGCCGAGCCAGCCGTCGCTGGCCATCTGCTTGGTGATGCGCCGGACGGTGGGCCCGATGCCGTTGCTGTGGGAGAGCTCCGCCTCGACCTCGGGGGTGAGGAGGTTGGCGTAGTACTCGCGCAACTCCTGGCGCAGCGCCTGCTGTTCCTCGGTGTAGCCGATCTCCATGCCCGCCCTGCCCTTCTTCCGGGTCGAACTTGGAACAGGTTACAGTTCGGCCGCTGAAAAGGGCCAGCGTGGGCCCGTATCCTCCCCTGCGGTGACGGACCGTCCGATCGTGGTCGAGCTCGTAGATGCCCAGGTCGTGCGGCCGTTACGACGGAGCGTCCTGCGCCCGCACCAACCGGCGGAGACGGCGCGCTACCCCGACGACGACGACCCCCGCAGCGCGCACGCGGCCATCCGGCTCGGCGACGAGGTGGTGGCGGTCGGCTCGGTGCTCCCCGATCCCCCGCCGTGGGAGCCGCATCGGCCCGACGGTTGGCGCATCCGGGGGATGGCGACACGAGACGACGCGCGGAGGCGCGGACTCGGGGCGCTGGTCCTCGACGCCCTGCTCGAGCATGTCGCGGCGAAAGGCGGCGGGCTGGCGTGGTGCAACGCCCGGGTGGGAGCGACGACGCTCTACGCCCGGGCCGGGCTCGCGGCTCGGGGTCAGGTCTTCGAGATCCCCGGGATCGGCCCCCACGTCGAGATGTGGCGGATCGTGCCCGACGAGCCGGAGCGTGCACGTCGGCCCGCGGGTGGTCCCGGGCCGCCTGTGTCAACGTAGGCTCTTGCCCGATCACGCACCCAAGGAGCCACAACGCATGCCTGACGCCGTCATCGTCGCCACCGGAAGGACGCCCATCGGGCGCGCCAACAAGGGCTCGCTCGTGAGCTGCCGCCCCGACGACCTCGCCGCGCTCGTCATCAAGGAAGTCCTGGCCAAGGTGCCGCAGCTCGACCCGACCCTCGTCGAAGACGTCATGCTCGGCTGCGGCCAGCCCGCCGGTGAGGCGGGCTACAACGTGGCACGGGTGGCGGCCCTGCTGGCCGGGGTGGACGTGCCGGGCGTCACGGTCAATCGCTACTGCTCCTCGTCGCTGCAGACCATCCGCATGGCGGCCCACGCCATCAAGGCGGGCGAAGGCGACATCTTCCTTGCCGGCGGGGTGGAGACCGTGAGCCGGTTCCAGTTCGGGGCATCGGACACCGGTCCCCACAACCCGGCCTTCGCCGAGGCCGAGGCCCGCACCGCGGCGCGCGGGCCTGCGGTCACCGAGCCCTGGGCACCGCCCAAGGGGCTGAGCGACGTCTACATCGCCATGGGCCAGACGGCCGAGAACGTGGCGGAGTACGAGAAGGTGACGCGCCAGGAGATGGACGAGTTCGCGGCGCTCAGCCAGAACCGCGCCGTGGCGTCGCAGAAGAACGGGTTCTTCGAGCGCGAGATCATCCCCGTCACCCTCGACGACGGCACGACGGTGACCAAGGACGACGGCCCCCGAGAGAACACCACCGTCGAGGGACTGGCCGCGCTCAAGCCGGTATTCCGCGAAGGCGGCACGATCACGGCCGGCAACGCCTGTCCCCTCAACGACGGCGCCGCCGCGGTCATCGTGATGTCGGCGACCAAGGCGAGCGAGCTCGGCATCACGCCCTTGGCCCGTATCGTCTCGAGCGGCGTCTCGGCGCTCGACCCCGAGATCATGGGCCTCGGGCCCATCGAGGCGTGCCGCCAGGCCCTCAAGCGGGCCGGCAAGACCATCGACGACATCGACCTGGTCGAGATCAACGAGGCCTTCGCGGCACAGGTGATCCCGTCGGCCAAGCACCTCGGCATCGCGTGGGACAAGCTCAACGTGAAGGGCGGCTCCATCGCACTCGGCCATCCCTTCGGGATGACCGGGGCGCGCATCATGACGACGCTGCTCAACGCCCTCGACGACGAGGACAAGACGTGGGGCCTCGAGTCGATGTGCGTCGGCGGCGGCCAGGGCATGGCCATGGTCGTCGAACGCCTGTCGTAGTCGAACGTCGTCCGAGCCGGGAGGGAACGACGTGGCCGACGCCATCTACGACGTAGGGTCGATGTGGGAGCTCGTGCAGGCCAGAGCGGCCGCGTCTCCGGACCGGCGCATGCTCGTCGACGAGTCGGGTCGGTCCATTACCTTCGGCGAGTTCCGCCACCGGTGCGAGGTCACCGCGGCGGGACTGCACGACATGGGCGTGGGCCCGTCGACGCCGGTCTCGTGGCAGCTGCCCACCCGCATCGAGACGATCGTGCTCTCGATGGCGCTGGCCCGTCTGGGCGTGGTCCAGAACCCCATCATCCACATCTACCGCGAACGCGAGGTGGCCTTCGCGTTGGCCCAGACGGGGGCGGAGTTCTTCTTCGTCCCCGGCACGTGGAAGGACTTCGACTTCGTCGCCATGGCGGAGAAGATCGGGGCGGGCCTCGAGCGTCCTCCGACCGTGGTCGTCGCCTACGACTCGCTCCCCGAGGGCGACCCCGCCACCTTGCCCCCTCCCCCGCCATCCGCCTCGTCGCCCGACCAGGACGAGGTCCGGTGGATCTACTACACCTCGGGCACCACGTCGGACCCCAAGGGTGTGCGCCACTCCGACACCACCCTCGTGACCGGCGGCCGCGGGCTCGCCATGGCGGTGGAGCTGACCGAGAAGGACGTGGGGTCCATCGCCTTTCCCTTCGCCCACATCGCCGGCCCCGACTACCTCGTCATGGTGCTCGCCATCGGGTTCACGACCGTGTTGCTCGAGGCGTTCGTCCCCACGGTGGCCGTCGACGTGTTCTCACCGCCAGGGCGTGACCATGGCCGGGGGCAGCACCGCGTTCTACCATGGCCTATCTCAACGAGCAGCGCAAGCAACCGGGCAACAAGATCATCCCGTCGCTGCGCGTCCTGTCGGGGGGCGGTGCGCCCATGCCGCCCGAGATCTTCTACGAGGTCGGCCGCGAGATCGGCGTCGTGGTGGCGCACGGCTACGGCATGACCGAGATCCCCATGATCTGCATGGGCTCGCCCTCCGACACCGACGACCAACTGGCCAACACCGTGGGCAAGCCCGTCTTCGGCGCCGAGATCCGCATCGTGACACTCGACGAGGACGACGCTCCTGTCGGTGCCGACGGCGAGGTCCGGGTCCGGGGCGACATGGTGTGCAAGGGCTACACCGACCCGGTCCTGAGCATCGAGGCGTTCGACGAGGAGGGCTTCTTCCGTACCGGTGACGTGGGCCACTTCCGGCCCGACGGCCACCTGGTGCTCACGGGGCGGCTCAAGGACATCATCATCCGAAAGGGCGAGAACATCTCGGCCAAGGAGATCGAGGACCTGCTCTACACCCACCCCAAGGTCGGGGACGTGGCCGTGGTGGGATTGCCCGACCGCGAACGGGGCGAGCGGGTGTGCGCCGTGGTCGAGACCGCCCCGGGGGCCGAACCACTGACCTTCGACGAGATGGTGGAGCACCTCCGCGCCGCCGAACTCATGAAGCAGAAGGTCCCCGAGCAACTCGAGGTCGTCGACGCCCTGCCTCGCAACGAGACCCTGAACAAGGTGCTCAAGTACAAGCTCCGCGACGAGCTGGCCGACAAGCCGTTCCCGGGCTGACACGGCTCGCGGTCGACACGGCACGCGGCGGACTCGACACGCGGCCGACACGGCTCGCGGCGGGGACTGCGACGTCAGGAACGCCGCGCCGCGCGTCGGGCGCGTCGCAGCGACACTCCGAGCACCACGACGACGAGCACCGGGAGCGAGCCCACGGTGAGGGCCCGGGCCGCCCCATGATGGGCGAGCAGCGCCGTGACGGCCACCGACAGCACCGCGCCGACCAGCAGCTCGGGGGTGTCGCCCACCAGGAACTCCCACCAGAAGTGCCCGAAGGCCGTGACCCAGCGGCGTAGGAGCGACGCCGGCGGGCCCTCGGCCTGGTGCGCCCCGTCAGGCGACACCGACACCGGTCCGCCGATCTCGTCCCACCATCGTGACGGTGGCCCATGCCACGAGGGCGTACACCCCAACGAGCACGGGCAGCGCGAGGTCCGACCCGGGCCAGTGGACCCCGACCCCTTCGCCCGACCAGAACGTCCCGAAGCTCACGAGCATGACGCCCACCACCATCTTCATGGCGTTCTCCGGCACCCCCGCCAACTGCCGCGCCACCACGGCCCCGACCACCCCGACCACGACGACCGCCGCGCCCGCGGCGGCGGCGGCCAACCCCAGTCGGTGATCGGCGACGCCCAGGGTCAACACGATCACGACAACCTCGAGTCCTTCGAGGAACACACCCTTGAACGCCACGGTGAACGCGGCCGAGTCACGCCCACCCGCCGGCCGGGCTTCGGTCGAGAGCTCGGCTACCTGTTCGCTGAAGATGGCGTTCTCGTCGTGCTTGGCCTTCAATCCGACGGCGCGCAGCACCGCCTTGCGCAACCACTGCAACCCGAACACGAGCAAGAGGACCCCCACCACGATGCGCAGCGTGTTCAACGGCACGTAGTGGATGAGCGCAGGGCCGACGGTCACCACCAGGACGAACAGAATCACGAGGGCCACGGCGGCCCCCTCGAGGGCGGAACGCCATCCCCGGGTGACACCCACGGCGACGACGATGGTCAGCGCTTCGACCATCTCGACCGAGCTGGCCAGAAAGACCGACGTCAGCAGGACGAACGTGGCGCCGTGCACGTCAGCCCGGTCCCAGCTGCTCGCGGGCCATCGAGGGCGACGTCATCACGTCAAGGCTACGCGCGGTGCGGCCCCGGGGCAGTTCGATCCCTTACGCTTTACCCACGAGAACCCTGACGTTCCTTTTCACCGACATCGAAGGTTCGACCGCGCTGCTCCAGCGCGTGGGACACAACACGTATGCCGAGGTCCTGGCCACTCACCACTCCCTCATCCGCGCCGGCCTGGCCCACCACGGAGGGACGGAGGTCAGCACCCAAGGAGACGGGTTCTTCGCGGTGTTCTCGTCCCCGAGCGCGTGCGTCTCGGCGGTCATCGAGATCCAAAGGGACCTCGGGGCTCACGCCTGGCCGATCGACGAGCAGGTCCGGGTGCGGATGGGCATGCACTGCGGCGAAGTGGCCGAGACGACAACCGGCTTCGTGGGCCTCGAGGTCCATCGTGCCGCCCGCATCGCGGCAGTCGCCCACGGGGGCCAGGTCCTTGTGTCGGCAGCCGCGGCCGGTCTCCTGCGTGACTCACTGCCGACGGGTGCGTCGCTGCAGGATCTCGGGCCCCACCGCCTGAAGGACCTCGGCCGACCGGAACAGGTCTTCCAGCTCCAAAGCGAGGGCCTCATAGCCGACTTCCCGTCGCTGCACTCGCTCGACAACCCCGCGCTCCCCAACAACCTGCCGGCACAATCAGCGACGTTCGTGGGCCGCGAGACTGAACAGGCCGAGCTGCGACACCTGGTCGAGTCGGCTCGGCTCGTCACGCTGACCGGGGCCGGCGGAACAGGAAAGACACGTCTCGCCCTGCATGTGGCGGCCGAGCTGCTCGACGGATCGGGGGACGGCGTCTGGCTGGTCGAGCTCGCTCCCGTGAGCGAACACGAGATGGTGGCCTCGACCATCAACGAGGCGCTCGGGGTCACGGGTCAGCCCGGTCGACCCGCGCTCGAGACCCTCCTCGACGCTCTTGCACCCCAACGGATCCTGATCGTGCTCGACAACTGCGAGCACGTGATCGGGGAGTGCGCCAAGATCGCCGAAACGATCTTGCAGAGGTGCCCACAGGTCCACCTCATGACCACCAGCCGCGAGCCGCTCGGCATCAGTGGGGAAACGATCTATCGGGTGCCGTCGCTGTCGCTTCCCGAGTCCGATGACGAAGGAATCGAATCGATCGGGGGGTCGGACGCGATAGCGCTCTTCCTGGATCGGGCCAAGGCGCAGGGCGTCGACCTGGTCCTGAACAGTGACACCAGTCCGCTCGTGACATCGATCTGCAGGCGACTGGACGGGATGCCGCTCGCCATCGAGCTGGCTGCAGCGCGACTGCGTTCGCTGTCGCTCGCCAGCCTGCACGACCGCCTCGACCAGCGGTTCCGCCTCCTCACCGGAGGCAGTCGCAACGCACTGCCTCGCCAACAGACGTTGCAGGCCACGGTGGACTGGTCCTATTCGCTCCTCAACGGGCCCGAGCAGTGTGTGCTGAGACGGCTCTCGGTGTTCGCGGAGGGATTCGATCTCGAAGCCGCCGAGGCGGTCTGTGGTTTTGGCGACATCGAGGTGTTCGACGTCACGGACCTTCTGGGGTCGCTGGTGGACAAGAGTCTTGTCGTGGCAGACCCGGTCGGGGGAACGGTTCGCTACCGCCTGCTCGAGACCATCCGGCAGTTCGGCGGCGAGCACCTCGTGTCGTGGAGCGAGACCGAAGCGGTAGCGGTCGCAGTCGCACACTGCGCGCACTTCCTCTCGCTCGCCGAACAGGCTGCTCCCCACCTTTCGGGGCCCGACCTGGGCCGGTGGTTGGCGATACTGGACACCGATCAGGCCAACCTACGAAAAGCGATCCAGCATGCAGCCGGCGCGGAGCGCGGAACCTCGTCGGTCCTCCGGTTTGCCGTTGCCCTTCGGCGCTATCTGTGGTTGCGGGAGCGCAGCGAGGACAGTCTCGCCCTGTTCATGCCGGTGCTCGAGCGCCCGGACGCGGGCACGGACCCCGAACTTCTCGCCCGGGCGTTGACGACGATCACATTTGTCGCTCGCCACGTCGACACCACGGTGGCCAAGCGCATCGGAGAACGGGCGGTCCACATCGCGCGGCAAGTGGACGAGCCATCATTGCTGGCCGAGTCCCTGGCCATGCTGTGCGCCGTCTGCTACTTCACCGGCGATTACGCCGAGGGCCTTGCATTCGGGAACGAGGCCGTCGATCGGGCCAGGTTGCTCGACGACGACATCGCATTGGGTGAGAGCCTGCTGATGTACCTGCTGTGCCGCAAACAAATCCAGCCCGCACGGGTCGAAGAACTGATGACCGAGGCCCTCGCCTGCAGTCGCCGTTCGGGCGATCTGTTCTTGACCGTGATGTTGCACAACAACGCCGGCGTCTACGCCCTCGACGCAGGCGACACGGCCGCCGCTCGATCGCACTTGGAGCAGGCCGCACAGGCCGGACGGGCGATGGGAGCAGAACTCCACAACATCCCGATCAACCTGGGTTGGGTGTTGCGCGAAGAGGGAGACGGTGACGGCGCGGGTTCGATGTTCGAGGACGCGCTCCGCCAGAGCCGCCGGAGAGGAGAGCTCCCGGGCATCGCCTATGCCAGTCTCGGCCTTGCCTGTCTGGCGACTGATCGGGGCGACTGGGATCGAGGAGCGGTGCTGCACGGCGTCGCACAATCGCTCTTCGACCGGACCGGTGAGTCCTGTCAAGAGCCCGAAGATCGCTATCGTCGCCACAGCATCGCCGAGGTGCGCTCCCATCTGGGCGAGGAGCATTTCGAGCGCCTCTTCGCCGACGGCGGCCGGCTCAGTTTCCAGGAAGCCTTCGACGTCGCCCGAGGCGCAGCCGGCCCCCCGTGATCCGGGACGGGCCGCGTGCGCCCGTCAGGGACGGAGCGCCGCTTCGGTCTGCGCGCTGTCCTCGGTGCCGCGGTAGTAGAAGATCTTGCCGCCCCGGAACCGGAAGTAGTGGTGCAGGGTCATCTCGATGGTCTTCTTGGTGCTGCGCGGACTACCCCGGAACCGCACCAACGCGAACACGGCGTCGTCATCGGCGGCGTAGGTGAGCGGCGTGAACTCGTCGACGTCCATGGTCGTGCCGAATGCCGCGAAGAACGAGCCGACGCCCTCCTTGCCGTGCTTCACCCCGTACCACGGCGCCACGGTCGAGCTCGTGTCCGACGCCCAGTCGACGTCGTCGGTCACGGCTTCGAGGATCGTCCCCACGTCACCGCGACCAAAGGCCTCGTAGATCGCCTGGATCGTCTTGATGTTGTCCTCGGCACCCATGGGACGTCCCCCTTCGACGGAGTGGCTTCGTTGCCGCTTCTTTCGCCGCCGCGGGGTGCCGCGGTTCACCGGACCGCAAAAAACACAGTGCGTACCTCCGGGGTCCTACGACGGGCCCAGCTCATTCCCAGAAAACCCGGAGCGGTGGTGATCCGGCCGCGCCCAGGGCGACGAACACCTGGAGATGATGCTGCTCACGCGCCGCCGCCCGGGCCCCGCACTCGCACCTGCACCGGCGCCGGCGCCGGTGTCCCGGACGTCGTCTCTCCCCCGGCATCGATCGGCGCGGGGAGATATCGTGCGCGCCGTGGACCCGGGAGATGCCGTGCTCGTGGCCAGGCTGGCGGCGGGGGACGACGAGGCCCTGGCCGAGGTGTGGCAACGCCACGGCCCACTCGTCTACGGGCTGGCGCGCCGGCTGACGGGGGACGCGGCCACGGCCGAGGACGTCACCCAGGACGTCTTCGTGACGCTGTGGCAGCAACCCGAACGCTTCGACGCCGACCGGGGGTCGCTGCGCGCCTTCCTCGGTGTGCACGCCCAACGCCGTGCCATCGACGCCATGCGCCGCGACGGCCGTCGGGCCCAGCGTGAGCAGCGGCACCACCGTCTCCACGCTTCGGTCGAGGCGACACCGGGCGACGCAGCGGCACGTTCGGAGCTCTCCGACGTGGTCCGCGCCGCCATCAAGATGCTTCCCCTCCAACAGCGCGAGGCCGTCGAGCTCGCCTACTTCAACGGCTTGACGCATCGCGAGGTGGCCACCACACTCGGCATCCCCGAGGGCACGGCCAAGTCGAGGCTGCGGTTGGCCCACGCCAAGCTCCAGTCCTGGCTCGACCCCAACCTCCTGGAACTCGTATGACCGACATCCACCCTCACGGCGACCCGATCGAGGAGTTGCAGTTCGCCCTGGCCGAAGCCGACGCGCAGAGTCCGCCCGACGGCCTCGGCGCCAACGTGCTGGGCGCGGCCCTCGCGGCGCGGTCCGCGGGTCGACCCGCCGACGAACCGGCGCCGATCAGCGCGGTCGAGGGCTTTCGTCGGTCGGTGGCGTCGTTCGATCGCCTCCTCGGGTCACTGGACGGCGCCGAGTGGTGCCGACGCACCGTGCGGGACCTCGACGTCCAAGGGTTGGTCGGTCATCTGATCGGTGTGGAGCACGACTTCCTCCGGGCTTTGCACGAGCCCGGCGTCGACCACGCCGACGCCGACCACGTACGTTCGACGGACCCGCTCGCTGCGGCGCAGCACGGTCGACCCCCCGCAGAGACCCACGACGACTGGCGCGCCGCGGTGACCGAGACGTTCGAAGCGCTGGCCGACGACTCGCTCCCGGCCCGGCTGGGCCACTCGGCGTCGTTGCACGGTCTGCGCATGCCCCTCGACGACCTCCTCGTCGCCGCGCACGTTCGAGATGTGGACACACGAAGAGGACATCCGACGGGCAACCGGCCGACCGTTGCAGGCGCCCGACGCCGCCAGCCTGCGGCTCATGACCGACCTCGCCATCACCCTGGTTCCGGCCGCCATGGCCCGGGCCGGCCGACCCCGTGCCGGACACCGCGCCCGGATCGTGTTGACCGGCCCCGGCGGGGGGACGTGGCAGACGGCCCTGGACACCCATGCCGACGACGGCGCTGACGGTGTCGGGCTCGAGGGCCCGGTCGACGTGCGCATCGTCGTGGACGCGGCGGAGTTCTGCCGGCTCGTGGCCAACCGTGTCGATCCCGCCGCCCTGGCGGCGATCGTGACGGGCGACGGCTCGCTGGCAGCAGACCTCTTTGCGGGCATCACCACTCTCGCGCTTGACTGACTCTCGGAACGGGGGTCGGACATGGGAACCTGGGATCGCGCCGAGCTGCAACGGGCGCACGACAATTACGTGGCCGTGGCCAACGAGTCGGGACGCACCGGCGACTGGCGGCCGTGGGTCGAGCTGTTCACCGAGGACGCGCGACTACATCGAGCACCTCTTCGGCCGCTTCGTGGGGCGGGAGAAGATCTTCGAATGGATCTCGGCCACGATGGCGCAGTGGCCCAACAACGAGATGACGATGTTCCCCCACGACTGGTGTGTGTGCGACGAGGACCGCGGCTGGTGGATCTGTCAGATCGAGAACCGCTTCAACGACCCCGGCGACGGCAAGGTGTACGAGTCGGCCAACATCACGATCCTCAAGTACGCCGGGGACATGCGATTCTCCTCCGAGGAGGACGTCTACAACCCCGCCAACTTCGCGCCCGCCGTCAAAGCCTGGATGGCGGCGAAGAACGCGCATTCCGGTGACACGACGGCCTGAGCGACCCGGCCCGGGCGTGGCCCGCACTCCCGACACATGCTTCGCCGGGCTCGTCGACTTTCCCTTCGAGCCCAACTACATCACGGTCGACGCGCCGGGCGTCGACCCTGTGCGGATGCACTACGTCGACGCGGGCCCACCCGACGGCCCCGTCGTGCTCCTGTTGCACGGCCAGCCCACGTGGTCATACCTGTACCGCACGATGATCCCGGAGTTGACCCGACGGGGACTGCGCGCCGTCGCCCCGGACAACATCGGGTTCGGCCGGTCCGACAAGCCGACCGACCGCACCGCCTACACCTATCGCCGCCACGTCCAATGGATGACGAGCCTTGTGGATCACCTCGACCTGGCCGAGGTCACGCTGGTCGTCCAGGACTGGGGCGGGCCCATCGGGCTCGGCGCGCTCGCCGCCGCGCCGCAGCGGTTCGCCCGGGTGGTGGCGTCGAACACCGTCCTGCACACCTCGGACCCCACGCTCGCAGGCACGCTGGCCTGGGCCAATTACGCCACCGACGACGGTCGGGTGGTGCTCGAGGCGTCCCTCGTCGACTACGTCCAGTACTGCCAACGGGCACCGCAGCTCGTGCCGAGCACGTTCCTCTACGCCACCGCGGGGGCGCTGCCCCCGGAAGTGCTCGCCGCCTACGACGCCCCCTTCCCCGACCAGACCTACACCGCGGGCCTGCGCCAGATGACGAGCCTCATCCCCCTCACGCCCACCGACCCCGGCGCACGCGCGGGGCGGGCCACGATGGAGGCACTCGAGCACTGGCACCAGCCGTTCCTCACGGCGTACGCAGACAGCGATCCCGCCACCAGAGGCTGGGACACCGTCTTCCAGGAGCGGGTGCCCGGCGCCGCAGGGCGGCCCCACACCACGATCGAGGGTGCCGGGCACTTCGTCCAGGAGGACGCGGGCGAGACCCTCGCTCAGATCGTCGCCGATTTCATCGAGGCGTCGTGACCGGTGCCGCCAGGAACTCGACGATCTCGGGGAACGCCCGCCTGTCCTGGGCGAAGAAGGCGTGGCCACCCTCGTAGACGTGCAGCGTCGCACCGTCGATCCGGCTCACGATGGCCTCGCTGTTGGCCAGCGGGGCGATGCCGTCGAAGCGCCCCGCCGCCACGAACGTGGGGCAGGTGACCAGTGCCAGGCGGTCCCACACGTCGTGATGTCGGCGGGCCTCGAGCTGCTCGGCCTCGCCTCGACGGGCATCGTCGGACCGCTCGCCCTCCTGTCTCTTGGCCATGAGCTCCACCAGCGCGCCGTCTGCGGGGTGTGTGGCCAACCAGTGCGGGGTGAACCGGGTGTCGAGCAGTTGCACCGCGATCTCGGCCCGTCGGGCGGGAGGGAGCCCCGCCAACTCGTGCAGCGGGTACGACGAGCCACCCGCCCCGCCCGGTGACGTGCACAGCAGGGCGAGGCGCTCGACACGACCGGGTGCGGTCACGGCGAGCTCCTGGGCCACCATGCCACCGAAGCTCACGCCCACGACGCGACACGTCGGCCACCCGACGGCGTCGAGGAGTCCCAGCGCGTCGGCCGCGTACTGCGCCATGGTGTAGGGGCCCGGCGGGATCGCACTCCGACCGAGGCCCCGCTGGTCGTGGGCGACCACGTCCAGCGAGCGGGCCACGACGTCGATGAGCGCAGCGCTGGTGGCGAGGGTCGAGCCCGACCCGTTGAGGAACAGCACCGGCGGCCCCACCCCGGCGCGTTCGTAGTACAGCTCGATCCCGTTGACCGAGACGAACGGCATCAGTGTGCCAGCCGGTCAGCCCGAGGTTGAGCTACGACGCGGCACCGTCGCCGACCTCGCGCTGACGCAGCTCGTTCTCGCGTCGCTGCATCTGCGCCTGCATCACCCGCAGGCGAGCCCGCTCTTCGCGCTCGCGCACCACCGGGTGGAGGTGGTCCAGCGACGACCGCTCGAGCTCCGTCGGCACCGCCACGGCGCCGCGGGTTCGGTGGCGGTCGATCGTCACGACGCGTTGCCTCGGGAGGCGGGGGCGACCGAAACACAGCCACGCGATGGACCCGAGGTCGGGGATGAGGAGCACGATGACGAACCATCCGACCTTGGGCAGGTTGCGGACGAGGCTGTCGTTGGTGGTGATCACGTCGTAGATGCAGTAGATCCAGACGAAGACGAGCGCGATCCCGATGACGCCAGCAACGATGTCCGGCATGGCCTGTCCCTCCTCGGCGCCCGGTCGTCCGGGCCTGCGAACGGGCCTACCGTAGCGTGAGGGGCGTGGGGTCGCCCGGGGCGATCGGCGGTGCGAAACGCCTCCCGGTGCGAAGGATCAGGCCTGGTGGTCCGGCGCGTCCTCGCCCGCCACCAGCGCGCCAAGGCGCTCGAGGGTCCGCTCCATGTCCCGGCGCGTCTTGCCCGACCAGAGGTCGAACAGCTTCAACAGGGCCCGCTGGTGGTCCTCGGTGATGTCCCAGCTCTCCCGGACCAGGGTGCCACGGTCGACCGGCGTCAGCTCGTAGCGCCACACCCTTCCCGCCACGTACTTTCCGATCGTCCCCTCGGGCCCGGTCTTCCAGGCGATCCGCCGGTTGTCCTCGAACTCGACCACCCGGTTCACCGTCGAGTACGACACGAGCATCTTCATGCTCATGCCGAATGTCGCCCCGAGGGCGAGTCGCTGCGGGGCGCCCTGATCGGCGCCCTGGAGCATCCCCGATCCGTCGATCAGATGGTGCCGGCTGGCGTCGGCCAGGATGTCGAAGACGACCTCGGGAGGAGCGGTGACGACCCGCTCGACCGTGAGCACATTTCCTTTCACCGTGACCAGCCCTTCACGCTGACCAGCCTTTCACGGTGACCAGCCTCTCATCCTTAGCAGCTCAATGCTCGATCTCGACCGGTGTGCCCGGAACGACCTGCTGCGCCAGCGTCGTGATGGCGTTGTTGGGGAGACGCACACATCCGTGGCTGGCGTACGAGCCGATGACCCAGGGTTGGTTGGTCCCGTGGATGCCCACCTGGCCCGGACCGCCGTCGAAGCTGTAGTAGGTGTTGGAGAAGGCCGACGTCCCGAGCGCGTAGGGGCCGTACACGTTGGTGGGATCGGTGAGCTTGACGATGTAGGCCACGAAGAACGATCCCGTGGGCGTGGGCGAGCTCGGCGCCCCGGGCGCGACCGGCGTCGAGAACACGGGCGCGTTGTCGTGGTACAGGGTGAGCGTGCGGGCGGAGAGGCTCACGACGATGTGGTCGGTGACGAACGACGTGGTGACGTCCGCGCTCGGGATCCACCTCGTGGTCTCGTTGGGTCGCACCGGGATGTAGGCCTGGACCCATCCCGGTTGGTAGCCCGTCACGAGCAGCGTCAGCGTGGCGCCCAGGTAGTTGGGGTTGGCGATCGTGCTCACCGGCGCCGCCGCGCCGGGCGCGGCATAGAGGGGCACGGTGTGCACCTTCGCCGTGGCGATCACCGAGGGGTCGATGACGTTGGACGGGGCGCTGTTGAGGAGCGGGGCCACGGCGGGCACCACGTGCTGCCCCCACGTGCTCGGGGCGGGGCCGGCGGGCGCGTCCACGTCGATGGCCGGGGTGGCGCTGGTCGTGCTCGGCGCGGGCGGGATGAGCACCGGCGCGGCCGCGGCGGGGATCACGACGCGGCTCGTGTGGTGGTGGCGGGCCTTGGTCGCCACGTGCGTGTGCGCCGAGGGTTTGGACCCCCCGTTCCCGGCGAGCGCCAACGCCACGACCGCACCCCCCAGGGCGACCGATGCCACCGCGATGACGACGAGCAACGAGCTCGACCCGCGGCTGGGCCGCTTGCTTCGGCGCCGCCCCCGGGCCGATGCCGGCGGTCGCGTCGGGGCCGGGGGTGGGATCAACCACACCTGCTCCGGGCTCCGAGCTGGCGGCGTTCGGCGCAAGTGCATCATCGCAAGCGTACCCGGGTCCGCTCACAAAGCGCCTTGCGCCCACTGGTGCGCCGACCGGCGTACGACCGCCATGACCAGGAGACATGCCCCGGACGCCCTCAGCCGTCGGGCTCCTCGCGGTCGGTGAGCGGACGCACCACGTAGAACAGCTCCGCGGCGCGGCGCACCATCCCCCCCGTCGACGCTTCCCAGCCGGCGTCCTCGGCCCGGGCCATGGTCGACGCACCGTGGCGGTAGGCCTCGAGCGCGTCGAGGCTCGGGAACCCCTGCTCCCACACGTGTGTCCACCGGGGTGGGCCCATGACCGGCGTGACGCCGTCGAACCAGGCCGAGCCCATCGAGTTGGCGGCCATGACACTGACCACCATGTCGGGTGTCTCGTCGGGCGCGCTCTGCAGGGACCGGCGCAGGCCCGCCACGTCGCCCTCGGCCGCGGCGGCGTCGAGGCGGAGGAGGACGAGGCGCCGCACGCCGCTGCGTATCCGGTACGAGGGCGTCTCGCACGCGTAGCCGTAGAGCCCCGCCCCCGACGGCCCGTCGATGACGATCCGCTCGGGCGCGTCGGGGAGGAGGTACCGGTCGATGACCGCCGCGTGGTACGGATGCACCATGTACCGGCGGTACGCCTCGGGTGAGGCGTAGGCGTGCTCCCACACGAGCTGGACCGGCGCGTCGGACAGGTTGGTGCCCACGGCGCCGTCGAGGACCTCGGGGATGAACCGCCCGCACTGCCGACACGCCTCCTCGAGGGCGCGCACGCGACCCGCGTCGGCCTCGGGACGCAGGGCGTAGACCTCGAAGCGCCGCAGCATCACGGTGGCGCGGGGAGGTCCACGTCGGTGAAGAAGCGGCGCGTCCCGCCCGTCCGCAGCGAGGCCACCCGGGCGCCGTAGTCGTGATAGCGCGGGTCGAGCACGAGGTTCTTGCGGATCTCGTCCCAGTGCCCGTGGTCGTCGACGGCCCAGACCACCTGGACGTGCACGCGCTCGCCGATCTCGCTCGACGTGGTGGCGCACGACACGAACGTCGCTCCGGCGTCGGTCATCACGGCCCGTCCCAGGCTCCGCAGCACGTCGAGGTAGTCCTCGACGTGGCCGGGCTCGACCTCCACCGTGTCGACGAGGTGCATCACGGGCGCGCCACAGTCCGTCGTGCGAGGCCGTCCGACCCCGGCCTCAGTCGCCCTCGCCCCGCACCCAGGCGAGGCCGCCGTAGAGGTGCCGCAGGTAGTCGGGCGTCTCCCACGCCCCGGGGAAGTGTCCGAGCGAGGAGTAGAAGACCCGCCCGCCCCCCTCGGTGAAGCACCATGCCAGGGGGAAGCCGATCGACGGCCGGCGGGCCCCGGCCCGGCCCATGTCGAGCTGGCCCTCGGCCACCCGGAGCAGGACCCGGGCGTCGGGTCGCAGGTCGCGGAACAGGTACACCTCGTCGTGCCACCGCCACCGCGCCTCGAGGTGTGCGGTGCTCGGGTGGTCCACGTCCACGTCGATGTCGAAGGTCTCGGTCCAGGGGTGCCCGTCGAACCGGGCCCCCACGAGCGACGCGTACTCCTCCCACGAGCCGCAGGCGTCGGTGGCGGCGTGCACACCGAGGATCCCGAGGCGCCCCGACCGCACCCCCTCGACGATCGCGGCGCGCTGTGCCTCGGTCCACGGCGTCTCGCCGATCGTGAACAGCGCCAGGACGCCGCCCGCGGCGAGCGCGGCCGGATCGACCTCGGTGACCGCGCCCACGCGCACCGGCTCGAGCGAGGCCAACCCGGCCAACTCGGTCAACGCGGTGGCCGCCTGGGGCAGCACACCGTGGACGCCGGCGGGCCCGTGCGCGTACGGCGCTACGTCGGTGACGATGAACATGGGCGACGGGCTCACCGTCGGGATGGTAGCGAGCCGGGGCCCGCCGCGGCCTATGCCGTGATGCCCCCGTCGACGGCGAGCACCGCACCGGTGGTGTAGGCGGACTCCTCCGACGCCAAGAAGGCGATGGCGGCGGCGACCTGGTCGGGCGTGCAGAAGCCCATGCGGCTCGTGATCCGGTAGATGTGCTTCATGTCGCCCCCCTCGGGCAGTTGGAAGCTCCCGAGCAGCGGCGTGTCGACACCCCCCGGCGCCACGGCGTTGACCCGCACGCCGCGGCCGGCGTACTCGATGGCCAGGGCCTTGGTGAACATGATCACGCCCCCCTTCGACGCCGCGTAGGCGGCGGAGTAGGCCGAGCCCATGAGCCCGGCGGTGGACGCGATGTTCACGATGCTGCCGCCCGGCGGCTCGAGCATCGAGGGCAGCACGGCCCTGGTCATGAGGAACGTCCCCGTCAGGTTCACGCCCAGGATGCGCTCCCACTGCGCCAGGGGCATCTCGGCGGTGTGGGCGAAGGTCCCGATCCCCGCCACGTTGCACAGCACGTCGGGTCGGCCCAGCGCAGAGGCCACCTCGGACACCGTCGCCTGCACCTGGGACTCGTCGGTGACGTCGCAGCGGTAGGCGAGGGCCTTGCCCCCGAGGATGGCGAGGGCGTCGACGGTCTCGTCGAGGTTGTCGGGGACGACGTCGAGGCACGCCACCGACGCCCCCTCCACCGCCAGCCGGATGGCCGTGGCGCGGCCGATGCCCGAGCCGGCGCCGGTGACGATGGCCGTCTTGCCGTCGAAGCGTCGCGCCGGCGGCGCTGCCCACAGCGGGATCCGGGCTCACGAGGTCCTCCCCTTGTCGTTGTCGCTCTTGTGGTCCGACCAGAGCATGTCGGTGTAGGTGTCGGTGCCGGGGATGGTGGGGATGAACGGCAGGGCGCCCACCACCGTGCCCTTGCCCGCTCCCTCCACCGCGGCGCGGTGGGCCGTGATGACGCTGTCCCACGCCTCTTGCGGCGCGGTGTCGAGGAACCACAGCGTCAGCTGACGCCGGTCGTCGGACTCCGACCGGGGAACGTCACCGGGTGCGTCGATGAGCAGCGGCAGCGGGTCGGCGCCGATCACGAGCCGCGCCGCGGTGCCCGGCAACAGCGCCGGCAGGTGCTCGTCACGCATCCACGCTTCGTAGTCCGCCGCGTCGAGGCCCTCGGCCCGGTCGGTGAACACCGCCACGAGCCCGGCCGAGGGGTGGTCGAGGGCGAGCTCGGCCGGCAGGCCGTCGGCCTCGCGCGCCCGCTCCCACGCGTACCGGTACAGCAGCGTGTGGACGTGGTCGCGCTCGTTGAACATCCGCCCCGCCTTGTGCAGGGCCTTCACCTGGTCCACCGCCCACCGGTTCCACACGTCGTGGTACCCGTCGAGGACCCAGTACACCGAGAGGAAGCTGCCCCGGTCGGGCTCGCCCGTGATGCTCGACGGGTCGGGGTCGCGCAACGCCTTGAGCTCGGCCGTGGCCACGAAGCGCTTGCCCGCGAACTGGTACGGCCCGATCATGCACCCCGAATAGAAGTGGTCCCGCTCGTACCACCGGTTGTAGGCCACCTCGTGGCCGCGCCGGGGCTCGACCAACGTCACCAGCATCGACCCCAGCTTGATCGGCTCGGCGCCGGCCACGATGGGGTGCTGGCGCGGGGGCCGTTCCGCCTTGGCCGGGGCGTCGGTCTTCGCCCCCGGGTCCTTGGTCTCGGTCATGTGCTCACTCGCTCCTTCGCTCGCGTCGTCTCGAGCTCGGCGGCGCGCGCCGCCAGTGCTCGCTTGTCGATCTTCGCCATCGGGGTCACCGGCAACTCCTCCACAAGGTAGAGGCGGTCGGGTGCCTTGTAGTCGGCGAGCCGCCCCCGGCACGCCCTGCGCATGTCGTCGAGTGTCGGCGCCGGTGCTCGGGTCTCGGGGACCACGAAGGCGGTCCCGATCTCGCCCAGCACGGGGTCCGGCGCACCCACCACGGCCACCTGGGCCACGCCGGGCAGCTCCCCCAGCACCGCCTCGACCTCGGCCGGGTACACGTTGTAGCCGCCCCGGATGTACATCTCCGACACGCGGCCCGCCAGCCGCAGGTTGCCGTCGTCGCGCAGCGCACCCAGGTCGCCGGTGGTGACCCACCCCGCCGCGTCGAGCACGGCGTCGGTGGCGGCGTGGTCGATGACCACGCCCTCGCGGCGCGCACCGCCCGCATTGCCCGCATTGCCCGCATTGCCCGCAGCAAGGTCGCCCACGTAGCCGCGCAGCACCGCGGCGGACCTGAGCCGGACCCGGCCCACCGTTCCGGGCGCCACCGCCACCCCGTCGTCGTCGACCACCTCGAGCTCGACCCCGGGCACGGGCCGGCCCACCGTCGTCGCCACCACCTCGTCGTCGTCGTCGGGTCGCGTGCCGGTGCCGAGCGACGACTCGGTCGAGGTGTAGCGCACCACCACGGGGCACCCGAGCCGCTCCCGCATGGCCCGGACCAGCTCGGGCGGGACGCGCGAGGCGCCGGTGCCGGCGATCCTCAGGCTCGACACGTCCGCCGACTCGAGGTCGGGGTGCGCCAGCATCAGGGCCCACTGCGTCGGCACGCCCTGTCCCACGGTGACCCGTTCGCTGCCGAGCAGCTCGATGGCCGACGCCGCCGTCCAGGGCTGGGGGGTGATCACCGTGGTCACACCGTGGGCGATCTCGTCCCAGGCCCGGGTCATGTAGCCCACGTGCGCGAACGGCAACGGCGACAACCGGCGGTCACCGGGGTGCGACAGGACGTCGGTGCCCGCCGCGACGGCCCGGAGGTTGGCGTGGTCGAACACCGCGCCCTTGGGCACGCCGGTCGACCCGCTCGTCCACACGATGGCGACGGGATGGCGCGGGTCGATCGTGCCCGACGACGACGGCGCGCTCACCCCGGCGTCGGCGAGCGCCCGACGCGCCAGGACCGCGCCCGAGCCCGGTGGCAGTGACTCCGGCGCCACGAGGTCGGTGTCGACCACGGTCACGACGGGGCGCACGCGCGCCATGATCGACGCCTGCTCGGCCGGGCCCATGCGCAGGTTCACGCCCGTCGTGATGGCGCCGATCCGGGCCGCGGCCTGGTAGCACACCGCGTAGTCGATCGACGACGGCAGCAGCAGGCCGACCACGTCACCTTTCGCCACGCCCATCGACGCCAGCAACCCCGCCACGGCGTCGGCCGCCTCGTCCCACGCGGCGAAGGTGAGCCGGCGACGACCGTCGGCGCCCGTCGGCACCAACCCGCCGGCACCGGGCGCGGACAGCTCGACATACGCCTCGACCTCGGCGTTCACCTCGGCCGCGGCCCGCAGCACGTCGCTGATGGTGCCGTGCTCCCCCCGGATCTGACGCACCGTCATAGAGGCGCCGATGGTAACAGGCACCCATCACCACCCCCTTGTGCCATCCCCCGGGGTGCCCCGGGCCGGCGCGGCCCCCCCTGGGAGAGGCGGCGCGGAACCGGCTGTGGCCATGATGGGGGCGTGGCGAGGACCGGGTCGGCCCAGCGCGTCCATCTGGTGGACGGGACCTACGAGTTGTTCCGGCACTTCTACGGCGCCCCGCCCCGGGCGAGCTCCGAGGGCGGCGAGGTCGGGGCGGTGCGGGGCGTGGTCCAGTCGGTGCTGTCGATGGTGGGCGCCGGGGCGACGCACGTCGGCGTGGCCACCGACCATGTCATCGAGTCGTTCCGCAACGACCTGTGGCCCGGCTACAAGACGGGTGAGGGCGTCGACGCGCTGCTCAAGGCCCAGTTCCCGCTGCTCGAGGCGGCGCTGGTCGCCCTGGGCGTGACGCTGTGGCCCATGGTGGAGCTCGAGGCCGACGACGCCTTGGCGTCGGCCGCGGCGGTGGCCGCCGACGACCCCGACGTCACCCAGGTCCTCGTGTGCACCCCGGACAAGGACCTCGCCCAGTGCGTGTCGGGACGGCGCGTGGTGCAGCTCGACCGGCGCAAGGACGTCATCACCGACGAGGACGCCGTCCGCGCCCGCTATGGCATCGGCCCGGCGTCGATCCCCGACTGGCTCGCCCTCGTGGGCGACAGCGCGGACGGGTTCCCCGGCCTGCAGGGCTGGGGCAAGCAGTCCGCCTCGACCGTGCTCGGGCACTACGAGCACATCGAGGCCATCCCCGCCTCGGCCACGGACTGGGACCCCGCGCTGCGTGGCGTGCGCAGTGCCGCCAAGCTGGCGCAACGCCTGGCGTCGGAGATGGACGCGGCGCTGTTGTTCCGAGACCTGGCCACGTTGCGCGTGGACCGTTCGCTGCTGGGCTCGGTGGCCGACCTCGAGTGGACGGGCCCGACGCCGGACTTCGACGACGTCGCCCGCTTCCTGCGCGACCCCGCCCTGGCCGAGCGCGCCACCACCCTCGCAGCGCGGCGCTGAGTCGCCGCCCGCTACCGTTCGGACCCATGGCCGCTCCATCCGAGGTTGAGGGGGCCGACAACGGGTCCCTGCCCTTCCCGGCGGGGTTCGTGTGGGGCGCGGCCACCGCGGCGCACCAGATCGAAGGCGGCAACGTCAACAACGACTGGTGGGCGTGGGAGCACGACCCCGACTCGGGCTGTGTGAGCTCGAGCGGTGACGCGTGTGGCTCGTGGCACCGCTGGCCCGACGACGTCGGCCTGGTGGCGGACCTCGGCCTCGGCGCCTACCGGTTCTCGTTGGAGTGGAGCCGGATCGAGCCGGCCGAGGGTGAGTTCTCGCGCGCCGCGCTCGACCACTACCGGCGCATGTGCGCGGCCTGTCACGAGCGCGGCGTGTCCCCCGTCGTGACGTTCCACCACTTCACGACGCCGCGCTGGCTCACCGACCGCGGCGGCTGGGAGGCCCCCGACGCGCCGCAGCGCTTCGCCCGCTACGTCGAGCGCACCGTGGCCCACCTCGGCGACCTCATCGGCTGGGCCTGCACCATCAACGAGCCCAACGTCGTGGCCGTGCTCGGCTACACCGTCGGCCTCTACCCGCCGGGCATGAAGGACGAGTTCGCCCGGCACTTCGCCGTCAACGAGGCCATGGTCGCCGCGCACCGCCTGGCCGTCGACGCGCTGCGCTCGGGGCCGGGCTCGTTCCCCGTCGGCATCACGCTGTCGATGGAGGAGCTCGTGGCGGGCGAAGGCGGCGAGGGCACGCGCGACGCAGCCGAGCAGATCCTCGAGAACACCTTCCTCGACGGCACCGCGGGCGACGACTTCATCGGCGTCCAGTGCTACGAGCGCACCGTCCTCGGGCCCACCGGCCCGCTCGAGCCCCCACCCGGGACACGCCTGACCCAGATGGGCTACGAGTACTGGCCGCACGTGGTGGAGTACACGGTGCGCCGGGCGGCCGCCTACACCGGGCTCCCGGTCGTCGTGACCGAGAACGGCCTCGCCACCGAGCACGACCCCGAGCGCATCGAATTCATCACCACCGCCCTGCAGGGCCTGCACCGTTGCATCGCGGACGGCGTCGACGTGCGCGGCTACTTCGTCTGGAGCCTGCTCGACAACTTCGAATGGCACCTCGGCTTCGGCCCCAAGCTCGGCATCTGCGCCGTCGACCCCGTGACCTTCGACCGGCACCCCAAGCCCAGCGCCCACTGGTTCGGCGCCGTGGCCCGGGCCAACGCCCTGGCCGCGGCGAAGGGCTGAGGATCGTCGTTACGATTGCCTCCGTGAAGGGTGACAGGGTCGAAGTCGTCGTCGACGTGGGCGACGGCGTCCAACGCTTCGACATCCTCGCCACGCGCGCCGGGCGACGCGTCGAGATCGCCAACGCACGCGGGTCGGTCGAGGTGACCGAGGTGACGCGCACCGGGCGCGCCGTCCGCACGGCCCGGTTCCTGGCGGCCCGGGTCGTCGCCGTCGTCGAGCATCCGGCCGAGGACGCCGAGCGCTGACGTCGCCCGGCCCCGACGCGCCCCGGGCGGTGCTGCTCGACCTCGACGACACCTTGATCGAAGAGGCGCCCCACGCGCGCGCCCAACTCCGCGCCACGGCCGACCTCGTCGACGGCCTCGAGCGCGACGGCTGGGACGACGTCGTCATCGACGCGGCACGCCCGCTGTGGCACGCATCGCCCTACCACCACGATTTCCGGGCGCTGGGGTTCGCCTCGTGGGAGGGACTGTGGGCGACGTTCGAGGGCGTCCACCCCCGCCTGCAGGGTTTGCCGTCGTGGGCGCGCCGCTACCGGACCGAGGCCTGGCGCGTGGCACTCCGGTCGGTGGGTGCCAGCCCCGACGACCCCGGCGCGCTCGACGACCTCGTCGACACGCTCTCGGCCCGCTACGTCGAGGGCCAGCGGTCGGGCCACCCCGTCCTGCCCGGCGCGGTCGAGCTCGTGACGCGCCTGGCGCGCGTCGTGCCGGTGGCGGTGGTGACCAACGGTCCCCCCGACATCCAGCGCCTCAAGATCGAGCAGACCGGCATCGGGTCGTTGCTCTCGGCTGTGGTCATCTCGGGCGAGACCGGCATCGGCAAGCCCGACCCCGCCTCCTACGGTCGCGCCCTCGAGCTCCTCGGCGTGGCCCCCGAACACGCCGTGATGGTGGGCGACAGCTGGGAGCGCGACGTGCAGGGCGCGCTCGCCGCCGGCCTACGAGCGGTGTGGATCAGCGACGGTCGACCGGCACCCGACACCGACCGCCGCGTGACCGTGGCCAGCGGCCCGGGCGACGTCGAGCTGTTCTGAGTCGAGGGCAGGGGCGTGAAGGAGACGCGTCTGGCGACGACGACTCTGCCCACGACGACTCTCGGGGGCACGGGGCTCGCCGTCACGCGCATCGGCCTGGGTCTGGCCGCCCTGGGCCGGCCCGCCTACATCACCCTCGGACGCGACGCCGACCTCGGAGCCGATCGCACCGAGGTCGTCCATGGAGCGGCGCTGTCACGACATGCTCGACGCGGCCTACGACGTCGGGCTCCGCTACGTCGACACCGCCCGCTCCTACGGCCGGGCCGAGGAGTTCCTGGCGTCGTGGCTCGAGTCCCGGCACATCGAGCCCGGTGCGCTCACCATCGGCTCGAAATGGGGCTACCGCTACACCGGCGGGTGGGACATGGCGGCGGCGGTGCACGAGACCAAGGACCATTCCCTCGCCATGCTCCGCGTCCAGCTGCCCCAGACCACGGCGTTGCTCGGCCGGCACCTCGACCTCTACCAGGTCCATTCGGCCACGCTCGAGAGCGGTGTGCTCGACGACCGCGCCGTGCTCGGTGCGTTGGGCGAGTTGGCCGCCGGTGGCGTCGCCGTCGGGCTCACCGTGAGCGGCCCGCGTCAAGCCGACGTCGTCCGCCGTGCGCTCGCGCTCGACGCCGGCCTCAACCCGTTCTCCACCGTCCAGGCCACGTGGAACGTGCTCGAGCCGTCGGTGGGCGACGCGCTGGAGGAGGCGCACGAGCGCGGGTGGGGCGTGCTCGTCAAAGAGGCACTCGCCAACGGACGCCTGACGGGTGCCGCCGATGGCGCCGGCGCGGGCGTCGGTGCCGGTACCGGGGGCGGGGCCGGGGGAGAGCGGACCGGCGCACGGGCCGTGCGAGACGTCGCCGCCCGCCACGGGGTGTCGGTCGACCAGGTGGCCGTGGCGGCCGCGGTGGCGCAGCCCTGGGTCGACGTCGTGCTCTCGGGGGCGGTGACGCAGCCACAACTCGCCGCGAACGTCGCCGCGCTCGAGCTCGAGTTGAGCGACGAGGACCGGGACCGGCTCCGCTCGGCCGCCGAGGACCGGGCCGCCTACTGGGACGGGCGAGCCGCGCTCCCCTGGACCTGAGGGCTCGGGAACCGAGGGTGCAGGAGTTGGCGGGCAGGCTCAGGAGTTGACGCGCAGGCTCAGCTCGTCGAGCCGTCGACCCATGGCGTCGGGCGTCATCCCGAAGAGACACGCGATGGCACGGACGTCACTGGACCGGATCGTGATCAGCTGCCCGTTGAAGTCCTGGCGCTGGACCTGGATCATGCTCACGAAGCGCCGGATCAGGTCGCGCTCGGGACCACTCACGTCGCGCAGCCGCGTGAGGTCGATCGTGACGGTGTCGCTGTTCTGCCACGGTTGCGCCGCGGGCCGCTCGGGTGGCGCCGCGCCGGCCCCGTCGCCGTCCTTGGACATCCACCACCGCGTGGCGTCGGTCTCGTGCGGGAGGAGCTGGTCGACGCTGACGCCGTAGAGCTTGGCCAACCGCTGCAGCCTCGACACCGACACGGCCCGTTCGCCCCGCTCGTAGGCGCCGAGCACCGAGGCCTTGAACTCCTGGTTCGAGGTGGCCTCCACGGCCTGGAGCGAGAGGCCCAACTGGTTGCGGACGACGCGCAGCCGGGCCCCGACCGCCCTGATATAGGACTGGGCCGCTTGCGAGTACTCCTCGTCCGCGGACGCCGCCGTCTCGTCAGCCATCACCCGTGATCCCCGCTCTCGGCAACGACGAGCCCCCAATCTGCTCCGGCCGTTCCGTTACTGCGCATCCTACGAAGCGCGGGCGGGCGAGCACGGGATACCCGTGGACCAGCCTGCGGGCGACCCTCACGCGCGGTTGCCCACCACTCTGCGTGACGACGGTGGCGGCGGGGCGGGGACAGGGAGTGCGGGCGCCGTCAAGGACAGGCGCCGTCAAGGACAGGCGCCGTCAAGGACAAAGGTCCCGGTGACGATGTTTTCTCGTGGCTCGAGTCGAAGGCGGTCCCCCGGGTGCCGAGGGCGCTGCAACGTTCCGCGCCCGCCTGTGGAGCCGGGCGCACGACCCGACGCTGCTGGCGGGGCCGCCCGTGGCCGTCGCGCTGTGCTTGTCGCGCCGGGCGGGACTGGTGGCGCCGCTCCCCTACTGGCTGATCGTCCTCCTCGTCCTCGGGGCCCAGGCCGTGAGCATCGTGTTGGCGGCACTGTGGAACGAGCGGGCACGCGGCTTGCGCCTGACCGCGTACGTGGGCGCCTTGTTGGGGTTGATCGGCGTCGTCGCCTACAGCACGGGCTGGGGACCGATCCTGTCGCTCGGCTTCATCTTCGGCGCCGCCTTCGCGCTGCAGCTGTCCGGGTCGGCGGCGACGCGGCCGGCCCTCGTGTGGACCGTGGTGTTCATGGCCCTGGGCGAGCTCGCCATCGCGCTCGGGATCGCACCCAGCCTCGTCCGCAAGCCTCTCGTCCACGGGCTGGCCGCGCTCGGACTGCTCGGCGTGCTGCTCACGATCATGCTGCTCGGTCGGTCGGTCGCGGCGCGGGAGGCGATCGAGGACGAGCTCCGTCACTCCGAGAGCCGTTTCAAGGCGCTCGTGCGCAACGTGTCGGACATCATCGTGGTGGTCGACGCCAAGGGGACGGCCCGGTACGTGAGCCCCTCGTTCGAGCGTGTCCTCGGGATCTCGCCCCGGCAGCTCGACACCCGCATGGCGGCCGACCTGATGCACCCCGACGACCTCCCCCGCATGCAACGCGAAGCACAGGGCATGCGCGCGGACGAGTTCGAGGGATGGCGCAGCGAGTTGCGGCTGCAGCACGCGGACGGTACGTGGCTGTGGTTCGAGGCCACGATCACCAACCGTCTCGGAGACCCCAACGTCCGGGGTGTCGTCGCCAACCTCCACGACATCAGCGCCCGCAAGCAGGCCGAGGACGCCCTGCGGCACGCGCACGAACGGTTCCGCTCCGCCTTCGAGAACGCCCCCATCGGGATGGCCATGACCGACCTCGACGGTCACATCCTGCGGGCCAATCCCGCCATGGCCCGCATCGTGGGACGCGACGCGGACGGGTTGAGCGGCATGAACGTGCACGACCTCACGCACCCCGACGACCGCGACACGAGCACGGCCGAGATGCGACGCCTGGTGGCCGAGGGCTCCGACGGCTACCGGATCGAGAAGCGGTACTGCCACGCCGACGGCCGCGAGGTATGGGTGTCGGTGAGCGTGTCGTGCGTCCGCGACGACGAGGGCCGGCCCAGCTACCTCATCGGGCAGGTGGAGGACGTGACCGAGCGCCGGGCGCTGCGGGAGCGACTCGCCTACGCCGCGATCCACGACCCGCTCACCACTCTCCCCAACCGGGTGCTGTTCATGGACCGGCTCGAGACCGCGCTGCAGCCGTGCCGCCCGGCACAGCCGCATGGTGGCCGTCGTGTTCCTCGACCTCGACCGGTTCAAGCTCATCAACGACGGCATGGGCCACGCCGCGGGCGACCGGCTCCTCGAGCGTGTGGCCGAGCGTCTGCAGCGCGTCACCCGCCCGAGCGACACCGTGGCGCGCTTCGGTGGGGACGAGTTCGTGGTGCTGTGCGAGGAGATCGCCGACGAGGCCGTCGCGCTCGAGATGGCGCAGCGTCTGGCGGACGCGCTGCGGGAGCCGGTCGTGCTGAGCGAAGGCGAGATCTTCGTGACCGCCAGCCTCGGCCTCGCGCTGTCGGGGGGCGACCGCGACACCGCGGCGAGCCTCCTGCGCGACGCCGACACCGCCATGTACACGGCCAAGGACCGCGGGCGCGCCCGGATCGAGTTGTTCGACCCCAAGAGCCACGGCGTCGTGCTCGACAAGATCCACATCCGCACCGATCTCCACGGCGCCCTCGACCGGGGCGAGTTCCGCGTGTACTACCAACCGATCGTGGAGACGAGCACCGGTCGCCTCACGTGCGTCGAAGCCCTGTTGCGGTGGCAGCATCCCCAACGGGGCCTGCTCCATCCGGGCGAATTCCTGGCCATGGCCGAGGAGAGCGGGTTGATCTCGTCCATCGGGGCGTGGGTGCTCGAGGAGTCGTGTCGCCAAGCCATGGCCTGGACCACCGAACGCCGACTCGCAGGCCTCGGGTCCGACCCCATCAGCGTCAGCGTGAACCTCTCGCCCAGACAGCTGATCGACCCCGACCTGGTCGACGAGGTGGCGGCGATCGTCGCCCGCACGGGCATCGCGCCCGAGACCGTGTGGCTCGAGATCACCGAGGGAGCGCTGGCGGCCGACACCGAGTCGACCCTGGCGGTCCTGCGCCGACTGCGCACGCTCGGCATCCGGCTCGCCATCGACGACTTCGGGACCGGCTACGCGTCGCTCGGCTACCTCAAGAGCTTCCCCGTCGAGGTGTTGAAGATCGACCGCAGCTTCATGGTGGGCCTCGGGCGCGGCGTCGAGGACTCCACCATCGTGCGGTCGGTGATCGCCCTGGCCCGCTCCCTCGGCCTCGACTGCGTGGCCGAAGGGATCGAGCGTCCCCAACAGCTCGAGGAGCTCAGTGCGCTGGGCTGTGCCTTCGTCCAGGGATTCCTGCTCGGCGTGCCGCTCCCCGCCGATGTGCTCGGGCCCCGGCTCGGTGACGACCTCAGCCCCTGGACCGTCAACGGCTCGGGATTGTTCGAAGCAGCCGCCGCCTTCACCTGATCCACATACAGTGGGCGGGGCAATCCCGCGGTCGGGCCACCGGCCACGCTCTCGTACCCGGGGGGCACCACGCCATGAGCACCTTCCCGTATCAGGACCGCTTCGACGTCAACCGCCGTCTCCCGGACACGGGGCGCAGCCACGAGGAGATCCTGGGCGAGCTGGAGGTGATGGCCAAGGAGGAGGACGCCTTCTGGGAGACCGGGAAGTGCTCGGGCACGATGTACTGCGGCGACCACGACCACTACCACTTCCTCAACCACGCCTTCGGGATGTTCTCCCACGTCAATTCGCTCCAGCGCGACATGTGCCCGAGCTCGACCAAGTTCGAGGCCGAGATCATCGCCATGACCCTCGATCTCGTGCACGGCGAGGCGGTGACGGGCTCGACGCCCGCCGGCCTGGTGACGACCGGGGGCACCGGGAGCATCGCCCACGCCATGCTGGCCTATCGCGAGCACGCGGCACAGCGAGCGCGGCGTCACCCGACCCAACGTCGTCAAACCCGAGACCGCACACCCCGCCTTCGACAAGGCGTGCCACCTCTTCGGCATCGAGCTGCGGCGGGCCCCGGTCGACCCGACGACCACGCTCGTCGACGTCGGCTGGGTGGACGAGCACATCGACGACCAGACCGTGGCCATCATCGGATCGGCGTGCAACTACGGCTACGGCACCGTCGACCCCATCGCGGAGCTGTCGGACGTGGCGCTGCGTCACGGCGTGGGCCTGCACGTCGACAGCTGCCTGGGCGGGTTCATCCTCCCCTTCGGCCAGGAGCTCGGCTACGACATCCCGGTGTTCGACTTCCGCGTGCCCGGTGTGACGTCGATCTCCGCCGACACCCACAAGTACGGCTACGCCCTGAAGGGCACGTCGGTCCTCACGTTCCGCGACCAGGCGCTGCGCAACTCGCAGTACTTCTTCCTCACGGACTGGAGCGGCGGCAAGTACTGCTCGCCCGGCATGGAGGGGTCGCGCTCGGGCGGGCTCCTCGCCGCCACGTGGGCGTCGATGGTGCACCTGGGTCGCGAGGGATACCGCAACCACGCCCGGCGCATCTTCGAGACCGCGGCACAGATGCGCGACGCCGTGCGCTCGCACCCCGAGCTCCAGCTCCGGGGCCGACCCACGTTCCTGTTCAGCTTCACCTCGGACGTGTTCGACGTGTACCACGTCAACGACTTCATGCGGTTGCGGGGATGGCGGCTCAACGGCCAGCAGTACCCCAACGCGCTGCACATGGCGGTCACGAGACCCCAGACCCAGGCCGGCGTGGCGGAGGCCTTCGCCGTCGACCTCGCCGACGCCGTGCACTACGCCCACGAGCACATGGGCGAGGCGCCGCGTTCGGGTGCGATCTACGGCGGCGTGGCGGGCGGGATGACCGACGAGGCCGACTCGTTCATCAAGGCCGTCATGGCCGAGATGATGGACGGCTACCAGCAGGTCCCCGGGGAGGGGTGACCGCTCCACGGCACGAGCGGTTCGTCCTCGCCGTCGACCTCGGGACGGGCGGGCCCAAGGTCGGCCTCGTGTCGCTCACCGGCTCGGTCGCGTGGAGCGACCACATCGCACTGCGCACCCGGCTGCTCCCCGGCGGCGGCGCGGTCCAAGACGCCGAGGAGTGGTGGCAGGTGGTCGCGGACGCCACCCGCCGGGCCATGTCGAGCGGCGCGGTGCGCCGCGACCGGGTCGTGGCCGTCTCGTGCACGGGACAGTGGGCGAGCACGGTCCCGGTGGCGGAGGACGGCGTCCCCGTCGGTGACTGCCTCATGTGGATGGACCACCGCGGCGGCACCCACACCCGGCGGGCGGTGGGTGGGCCCGTGGTGGGATACGCCCCGCTCGCCCTGTGGCGCTGGATCCGACACAGCGGCGGCGCCCCCTCCACCTCCGGGGCGGACCCGATCGGGCACATGCTCTACCTCGAGCACGAGGAGCCCGAGGTGGCCCGACGGGCGCGGTGGTACATGGAGCCGGTCGACTACCTGTCGATGCGGTTCACCGGCGTGCCCGCCGCCTCCCACGCGTCGATGACCGCGGCGTGGCTGACCGACAACCGCAGGACCGACCACCTCACCTACGACCGCGTCCTGGTGCAACGCGCCGGCGTCCCGGCCGAGAAGCTCCCGCCCCTCGTCCGCACCGGCTCGGTCATCGGCGAGGTCCGGCAGGCGGTCGCCGACGATCTCGGCCTGCCGCCCGGCGTCGTCGTGGTGACCGGGACCCCGGACCTCCATTCCGCCGCGGTCGGGTCGGGTGCGGTGCTCGACTACCAGACCCACCTCGTCATCAGCACGACGTCGTGGATCAGTTGCCCGGTGCCCATGAAGAAGACCGACGCCGTCCACCAGGTCGCGTCGGTCCCGGGGCTGCGTCCCGGCGCGTACCTCGTGGCCGACAACCACGACGCGGGTGGCCTGTGCCTGCAGTGGCTGCGCGACAACATCCTCACCGCCCACGACACGGTGCAAATCGACACGGCGCAGGACGACACGGGGCAGCCGGTGATCGACGTTCGACGCGCTGACCGCGCTGCCGCGGCGACGGCGGCGCCCGGGAGCGGCGACGTGCTGTTCACACCGTGGCTGGCGGGCGAGCGCTCACCCGTCGACGACCGCAACGCGCGGCGGAGGACTGCACAACCTCTCGTTGGCGACGACGCGGGCACAGCTGGTACGAGCGGTGCTCGAGGGCGTGGCCTACAACAGTCGATGGCTCCACGACGCCGTCGAGCACTTCGTCAAGCGCCGCCTCGACCCGCTGCGCGTCGTCGGGGGTGGAGCGATCTCGGACCTGTGGTGCCAGATCCACGCGGATGTCATGGGCCGGACGATCGACCGCGTGGCCCGACCGGTGCAGGCCAACCTGCGGGGGGCGGCGATGTGGGCCGGGCTGGCGATGGGCGAGGTCGACCTCGAGGAGATCGACGGGCTCGTCGCCCTCGACGCGCGCTTCGAGCCCACCGCAGCGGACGCGGCCACCTATGACCGGCTCTATCGCGAGTTCCCCCGGCTCTACCGCGCCCAGAAATCGATGTTCGCCCATCTCAACGGGGGCCGGAGCCGCACGGAGGCCTTGCGACCATACTGATCTGATGCCACGTCGGGCCCGTGCTCCAGGTCGTTCGGGGGTGGCGAGGGGCCTCGTCGTGCTCGTCAGCGCGGTCGTGCTCGTCGACACGGTGTTCTTCACCGCGCTCACGCCGCTGCTGCCCCACTACGTCCACACCCTCGGCCTCTCCAAGGCCCAGGCCGGCATCCTGGTGGCGTCGTACCCCATCGGGACACTGATCGGCGCCGTCCCCGGTGGCGTCCTGGCCAGCCGACTGGGGGTGCGCCCCGCCGTGCTGATCGGCCTCGGCGCCATGAGCGTGGCGAGCCTGGTCTTCGGCTACGCGCACTCCATCGCCGTGCTCGACTCGGCGCGCTTCGTCCAGGGCGTGGCGGGCGCGTGCACATGGGCCGGGGGGCTCGGGTGGTTGGCCGCCGCCACGCCCGCCGATCGCCGCGGCGCGGCACTCGGCACGGCGTTCTCGGCCGCGGTGGGCGGTGCACTGCTGGGCCCGGTCATCGGGGCGGTGGCCAGTCACGTCGGCACGGGGCCGGCGTTCGCGGCGGCGACCGTGGCCGGTGGGGCGCTCATGGTGGCGTGCCTCCTCGTGCCGAAGCCGCCCGCCGGCACCCGCCAGACGCTGCGCAGCGCGCTGCCGGCGATCGCCGAGCCCGCCATCGCGGTCGGCATGTGGCTGACGTTGCTGGCCGGGTTGGCCTTCGGCGTGGTCGACGTGCTCGTCCCGCTGCGCCTCAACCACCTCGGGTCGGGAGCGTTCGTCATCGCCGGGGTCTTCCTCGGGGCCGCCGCGGTCGAGATCGTGCTCTCCCCGCTCGTGGGCCGCCTGTCGGACCGGAGGGGGCGCATGGTCCCGGTGCGCCTGTCGCTCATCGCCGGCGTCGTCGTCAGCGTCGTCGTGCCCTGGCTGCGCCCCGCCGCGCTGCTCGCCGCGGTGCTCGTCATCGGGCTGCCCGCCTTCGGGACCCTGTTCGTGCCCGCCTCGGCCATGATCGGGGACGGGGCCGACCGTCGGCAGCTCCACCACGGCCTGGCCTACGGGCTGGGGAACCTGGCTTGGGCCGCGGGCCAGGGGCTCGCCGCGGCCGCCAGTGGCGCGCTGGCCCAGGCGACGGCGGACGCCGTCCCCTACCTGGTGTTGGCCGCCACCATGGGGGGCACGGCCCTGGTGCTGCGCCGGCGGGGCGACCAAGGCCTCGACGGTGGCCCCCAGGTCGTCGAGGGGACCGTATGAAGTTCGAGCCGGGCGCGCCCATCCTCCACATCTCGATTCCGGTGCGCGACCTCGGGGAGGCTCGGCGGTTCTACGTCGACGTCCTCGGCTGCGAGGAGGCTCGGTGGGTGGACCGGACGCTCGACGTGTTGTTCTTCGGCTGCCAGGTGACGCTGCACGAGCGACCGTCCGAGGTCCTGGACCCCGAGCGGCGCGGCGTCCGGCACTTCGGCGTGAGCCTGCCCGAGGACCGGTGGCGGGAGCTGATCGACCGCCTCGTGGCCGCGGAGGTCCCGTTCCTGGCCGGGCCCGCCACGGACCACGCCGGTACCCCCCGGGAGCAGCGAAAGGCCATGGTGGCCGACCCGAGCGGCAACGCCATCGAGGTCAAGACGTACAAGGACCCCGGCGCCGCTTTGGCCCGATGACCGGAATGTCACTCGAGGCTCGGGCGTTGCCGACACCTGGAACAGCAGACGACGAGAGAGGACGGAGGAGCCCCCGGTGCCCGACGTGAACGATTTCAATACGCAGATCATCGAGGAGTTCCGCGCCAACGGCGGAAAGCTCGGCGGGGGGTTCGAGGGGGCGCCGATCCTCCTGCTGCACCACAAAGGGGCCAAGACCGGCGCCGAGCGTGTCAACCCGGTGGCGTACCGACCGGTGGGCGACGCGCTGGCCATCTTTGCCTCGAAGGCCGGGGCGCCGACCAACCCGGACTGGTACTACAACCTCATAGCGCACCCCGAGACGACGGTCGAAGTGGGGTCCGAGACGATCCCCGTCGTGGCCCGCGTCGCCGACGACGCCGAGCGCGGTCCCATCTGGGAAGCCAACAAGCGCGACAACCCCGGCTTCGCCGATTACGAGAAGCAGACGACGCGCCAGATCCCGGTGATCATCCTCGATCGGGCATGACATCGTGAGCCTCGAGCGCATTGCGTGACTCGAGTGGAGAGTGAGGCGTACGAGTCCCCCGAGGCTCACGGACGTGCCGTTGTCCTCCCGGTCGTTGCGTCACCACCCGAGTGTCTGGTTGTCGACACAAGGAATTGACGCGCCGGGAACCACGGGTGATCATCACGGCGAACGTACCGTCCGGTCGCCTGTCCTCGGAGCGTGACCGCGAGAGCCCCAGGGGGGACCGATGAGACTCACCCGTGTCGCCGGATCACTTGTCGTCGCCGCGCTGGTCGTGGCAAGCGTCGCCGCGAGTGGCGCAGGGACCGCGTTGGCGGATGGCAGCGGCGCCTGGTCCCACGCCAGCCAGGGTCACGGGCCGGCAACCCTGTTCGTGTCGCCCTCAGGCCAGTCGAGCAACGGTGACTGGTCGTGCAACAGCGCCGCCTATACGACGATCGGCGCCGCCGTCAGTGCCGCCAGCCCCTGGGCGACGGTGGTGGTGTGTGGCGGGACGTACAACGAGCAGGTCGTGCTGAGCCAGCCCGTGACGCTCGAGGGCCGGGGCAACGCCACCATCGACGAGAACGGGGTCACCCCGACATTCTCGGTGCCGATGCCCCCGGGCCCGGCCATCACGATCTACGCAGCCGTCGTGATCATCAGCTCGCACGTCACCATCGAGAACCTGACCATCAAAGACGCCATGGGTGAGGGGGTCATCGCAGCGGGCCTCGCCGCCCCGATCACGCACGTGGACGTCACCCACAACCATGTGGTGCACAACGACCAGGGCGGCGGCGTCCCGGCGGTCTCGCCCTACTTCCAATGCGCCGCCGAGGGTCAGGTCCCCGGTGACTGCGGTGAGGGAATCCACTTCATCGGTGGCGTCGGCTGGTCCGAGATCAGCGACAACTACGTGAGCGGCAACGCGGGAGGGATCCTCCTTTCCGACGACGTGGGGCCCACGCATGACAACGTGGTCGAGGGCAACACGGTGACGAAGAACCTGTCCGACTGCGGGATCACTGTTCCGAGCCACAACGGCAACGCCCTGGACGCGAGCGGGAAGCCGCAGCCGTCGGTGGCGGGCGTATACAACAACGTCATCGAAGACAACCAGATCACCGACAACGGCACGGCCGGTGAAGGTGCAGGCGTGCTGTTCGCCGATGCGGGACCCGGGACCGCTTCGTACAACAACTGGGTGATCGGGAATTACATCGCCGGCAACGAGCTCTCCGGGGTGACGATGCACGCACACACACTCGCCCCGGGCCAATTCGAGGACCTGAGCGGCAACAACGTCATCGGCAACTGGATCGGCACCAACAACACCGGCGGCGACCCGCTCGACTCGGCCCCGCCGCCCGCGCCCGCCGGCACCGAAGACCTGGTCACGACAGGGATCCTGGTGTTCTCGGGTGGCACGCCCGTCACCACCCTCATCCGAGACAACCACATCTTCGACAACAGCGTCGGGATCTGGCTGAGTGCACCGGTGACGGCACACGGGCTGGACGACAATTCGTTCCACCACGTGACCACGCCGGTCTCGGCCAACAACTAAGAACGACCGGCGCCGCCACCATCACGGCGCCGCCACCATTCGGCGCCGCCACCATTCGGCGCATGCCGATTGAAGTCCGAAACCGGGGGCGCCAAGCGCCCCCGGTTTCGCGGGCGGACACGACCGTCCTCTCGGCCGCGCCCCCGAGTCTCGAAAACCCCGAAATTCACCACTGCACGTCGTAGGCTGCGATCGATGTCCGAGATGCTGTGGGTCGGGGGGGCGACGGACACGATCGAGCGTGAGGAGCTCGCCCTGTGGCAGCCCCCCGTTGATCCGACGCCGAGCATCGACCGGTCTCCGCTGTGGAAGCCCAGGGTCAACGGCAACGGCCACAACGGCAACGGCCACAACGGCAACGGCCACAACGGACACGGACACGGCGCACACGAGGGACGCGCGCGCGGACGGTCGAACGCGCTTCCTCGTGGGGCTCGATGACCGAGTGGATCTCGGCTGCGGGCGTGGTGTGCCCCGACGGTGCGCCGCTGTGGAAGCCAGTCCTCGACGGCCCGGCCGGGGACCACAAGGGCGAGCCGCTGTGGGAGCTTCGCGTGACCGCGGCGACCAACGGCCTGGCGTCGCACCTCGAGACCGTGATGATCCCGACGACCGACGAGGTGGAGGCGCCGACCTCGACGCCGTCGGGCGGGTTGTCGTTCGCCACGGTGGGGCGCCTCGCGGCGCGCACGTATCTCGGCGTCTGGAACGCGGCCGGCGACCCGCGGCTGTCGGGGGTGTTGCGGGCCGCCCCCAGCGTCGCATCGTTCATCGCCAGGAGCAGGGCCCGCAGCGCCGGGGCCGCGCTCGACGACACGGTCGTGCCCGTGCGGGCCACACCGGGACTGGCGCTCCAGGCGTATCTCGACGAAGTGCTGATCGCGGTGCTCCGCCACCCCGAGCTGCTGCCCAAGGAGAGCGACTGCGCCTCGGCCGCGGCCGACATCGAGCGGCTGCGCGCCCTGTTCGCCCGCGAGGGCTGGCTGGACCGGCCCACGGGCTACCACCGCGACCCTCCCCCGCCGTACGACATCGAGACGTGGAGCGAGCACCGCGCCGGGTTGGGCTTCGAGCACGCGGCCTTCTCCAGTGGATGGGAGCCCGACCCGTTGGAGCCGGGATGGGACCGGTGGATGGCGCACGAGGCCAACCAGACCGTGCACGCCTGGGTGTCGCGTGTCCCGGGTCGGCACCACCGCTCCTGGTTGGTGTGCGCGCACGGCCTCGGTATGGGCAACAACGCGGCCATGGACCTCCGGGCCTTCCGGTCCTCGCAGCTGGCGCGCCGGGGCATCAACGTGGTGGTGCCGGTCCTCCCGCTGCACGGGCCGCGCGCCTCGGGCCGCGGCCGGGGCGAGGACCTCATGACCATCGACATGGTCGACTCCATGCACGGCGTGGCCCAGGCCGCCTGGGACGTCCGGCGCATCATCCGCTGGTTGCGCGAGGAGCAGGGCGCCGAGCAGGTGGGGGTCATCGGGTACTCGATGGGAGGGCTCGTCGCCTCGATCGTCGCCGCGCTCGAGGACGACCTGGCGTGCGTGATCGCCGGCATCCCCGTGGTCGACCTCCCCCATCTGGTCCGGCGCCACAGCCCGCCCGACATCGCCCGCCTGGCCGACACGAGCGGCGTGCTCGGGCCCGCCGCGGACGAGGTCCACCGCGTGGTGTCACCGTTGGCCATGGACTGCAAGGTCCCGTTCGATCGGCGGTTCATCTTCGCCGGCCTCGCCGACCGCATGTCGACGTTCGGTCATGCCCGGCGGCTGTGGCTGCACTGGGACCGGCCGGCGTTCGAGACCTACGCGGGAGGCCACGTCGGGTTCATCCTGTCGCCCGCCGTGAAGCGCTTCGTCGACGATGCGCTTCGGCGCTCGTACACGAGCGCCGCCGCAGCCTGAAAGGGCGTCGGGCCGCGAGGCGCGGTACATTCATGACCTCCTGACCGTCGGGCCCGCCGCACGGTCACGGGAAAGGGGACGTCATGGCGAGGGGCGCGCGTACCGACAAGGTCCGGCTCGGCGTGCTCGGTGCGGGCAACATCGCCGACATGAACGTCGCCGGCTACCTGAAGGACCCCAATTGCGACGTCGTGGCGGTGTGCGATGTCGACGTGGCGCTGGCCCAGGAAGCGGCGGAGCGCTGGGGCGTGTCCCGCGCCTACGGCCACATCGACGAGCTGTTGAACGACGCCGAGATCGACGCGGTGGAGATCCTCACGCCGACGCACCTGCACCACGCGCACGTGAGTGCTGCGCTCGGGGCGGGCAAGCACGTGTCGGTGCAGAAGCCCATCACGAACTCCGTGGACGAGGCCTTCGAGCTGGGAAAGCTGGCCGAGGACGCCGGGTTGACGCTGCGGGTGAGCGAGTGCTTCGTGCACTATCCGCCGCTCGAGTTGGCCAAGAAGCTCATCACCGACGGCGCCATCGGCCGTCCCATCGGTGTGCGGATCCGGACCGTCGTGGGCCAGACCGACTCGGCCTACCAGGCGGCGCTGCGCCCCGAGGGCTACGGCTGGCGGCTCGACAAGCGCAGCCCCGGAGGGCACCTGTTCGACGACAACGTGCACAAGTACGCCATGGCGCTGTGGCTCGTGGACCAGGACATCGTGTCGGTCCAGGCCGTGGTGCGCCGGCGCGACGTGTTCTTCGAGCCGTGCGCCATCATCTTCGAGTACGAGGACCCCGAGCTGCTCGGCACGATGGAGGTCCAGTACGCGCGCGACATGTGGATGCGGTCGACGTACTTCGGGGCGGACGAGTTCTTCGAGATCCAGGGGGACGAGGGGTTCGTGTGGGTGACGCGGGCGACCGGCGAGATGCTCGACCTCCCGCCGGTGGTGCTCTACCAGGGCAAGGACAACGTCCGTTCGTTCACCGAGTACGACGCCATCGACGCCGACTGGGCGTCGGGGTTCCAGCGGTCCTCGGCGCACTTCGTCGAGGCGTTGCGCTCGGGCACGCCCGCCGCGATGTCGGCCACCGACGCGGCCAAGGTGTTGCAGCTGTGCTTCGCCGTCTACCAGGCGTCCGACACGCGCCAGCCGGTCGACCCGCGCACGATCACGGGGACGGTCACCCCCGCCGGCTGGGGCGAGTGGTAGCCACCTGCCCCTGACGAGGGGCCGGGCGGAGGCGGGTCAAGATCCGCACCAGGGTCTCGAGCTCGTCGGCGGGGAGCTCGACCAGGCCCGCCGGGGGCCGCTCGAGGATCTCGTCGGCCTGCTGCGCCCGTGCTGCACCCTCCGACGTGGCGACGACGAGCTTGACCCGCCGGTCGGTCGGATGGGGTTGGCGCTCGACCAGCCCGGAGCGCTCGAGGTCGTCGACCAGCGTCGTCAGGTTGGGTGGGTCCATGCCGAGCAGGGCGGCGAGCTCCCGCATGGACATGGGCCGGCTCGCGATCCGTCGCAACGCCCTGACCTTTCCGAAGCTCAGCCCGACGCGGTCGCTGACCTCGCGTCGGCGCTGGTTGTCCAGTACCAGAGCGGCCATCGCCTGCCATGCGTCGCGTGCCGCGGCGTCGCGACGATCCCCCGCCTTGGTCATGCTGCGGCCTTGGTCATGCGGCGTGCGCCTCGAGGAATTCGGGGTTGATCGACTCGGCTGTCCGTTGCGCCGTGGTCCGGGCCCACCGCGACGTCGCCACCAGTCCGAGGACCAACACGACCGCTCCGCATCCGGCCAGGACCCACCAGCCGGCCCGACTCGCCACGGCGAAGTCGAGGTGGTTCGTCCCTCGCAACGACGTGGACACCAGTGAGCCGACCACGGCCACGCCCAGGGTCTGCCCGATCTGGCGCGAGGTGGAGGCGATCGCCGCCGCCACGCCGGCCTGGGCCCTGGGCATGCCCGACACGGCCGCGTTCGTGATCGGCGCGTTCACGAATCCGAAGCCGATCCCGAAGACGACATAGGCCGTGAACAGCCACGTGAACGGGGTGGTGGCGCTCAACCCCACCAGCATGAGGCAGGAGATGGTGAGCGTGATGCCGGCGACGACCAGCGGGATCCTGCCCCCTCGTCGGCCCACGATCCGTCCCGACAACGGCGGGAGGAGCATGGTCATCGCCGCCATCGGGAGCGTGTCGATGCCGGCCTGCAGCGGGGAGAGGCCACGCACGTCCTGGAGGTAGAGCGTGTTGAGGAAGAGAAACCCTCCGAGAGCAGCGAAGGCGGCCACGGCGATGAGCGCGGCGGAGGAGAACGGCACGGAGCGGAAGAAGCGCAGGTCGATGAGCGGCTCGCTGGCGCGGCGCTCCCACACGATCAGCGCCGCGAGCGACGCCGCCGCGACCACGAAGACCGCGACGATGAGGGCCGACGACCACCCTCGAACCGGGCCCTCGATGATGCCGTAGGTCACCGACGACAGGACCACGATCACGAGTGCCTGCCCGGGGACGTCGACCTTGCGCGCCACCGGGGCCTTGGACTCCGGGATGTAGCGCAAGGCGAGGGCGGCGGCCACCAAGCCGACCGGGATGTTGATCCAGAAGATCGAGCGCCACCCGACCGACGTCACGAGCAGCCCACCCACCACCGGGCCGAGCGCCATCGACACACCGACCACGGCGGCCCAGACCCCGATGGCCTGCGCCCGCTCGCGCGGCACGGTGAAGGTGTTGGTGATGATCGACATGGCCACGGGATTCATCATCGATCCGCCCACGGCCTGGACCATGCGGAAGATGATCAACATGGTGAGGTTGGGGGCGAGGCTGCACAGCAACGAGCCGGCGGTGAAGGTGAACAGCCCGATGACGAAGGTCCGTCGGCGCCCGAGGCGATCCGCGGTCGAGCCCGACAGCATGAGCAGGCTGGCGAGCACCAGGGTGTAGGCGTCGACCGTCCACTGCAGGCCCGACAGCGGCGCCTCGAAGTCCCGGCCGATCGAGGGCAGGGCGACGTTGACGATGGTGACGTCGAGCCCGACGATGAGGAGGCTCATGGAGCAGATGAGCAGGATGCCGATGCGCCGCCGCCGGCTCAGCGCGTCGATGGCCGTCGCTCCCGGCCTCTTCCATTGTAGCAACATAATAGTTATATATACATCATTATGATGCCCTTGGCAAGGGGGCGGACGGCGGGACGGTCAGGCGGGCGGTCAGGCTGGGGGCCAGGCGGGCGGTCAGGACACCTAGCCCGGGCCGGGCGCCGTCGTCGGCTCCAGTCGCACGATCGGGAGCTCGCGCTGCACCGTGCGCGCGTAGCCGCGCCACTGGCGGTTGTAGGAGACGGCGCGGACCAGCATGGCGTCGCGCTCGTCGCCCTCGAGCAGGCGCGCCCGCACGGGGACCGACCGACCCGACACGTGCACGACGGCGTCGGGAGCGGTCGTCAGGTTGAGCCACCACGCCGGGGCCCGCTCCCCTCCGTAGTTGGAGGCGATCACGATGTAGCCCTCGCCGTCGGGCATGAACAGGAGCACGACGCTGCGGGGCCGGCCCGAACGGCGGCCGTGGGTCTCGAGCACGAGGAACCGGAGGCGTGGCCCCGACCACGACGGACGTCCGCGCGTGCGGACGAGCAGACGCGTGTGGCGGGCCGCGAAGGCGCGGAAGAACCGCACCTGCATCGTCTCGGGGCTCACCGCCGCCACGCTAGGCGCCAGCTCGTGGTCAGGCGGTGCGCGTCACCGGCACAGTGCCAGCATGGTCCGCATCCCGCTCTCGATGCCGAGAGAGAGGACGTCGAGATCCTCGGTGGTCTCCCAGTCCCCGGTGATGCCGAAGGTCACCTGGCCGTCGTAGGAGAAGATGGCCAAGCCGATGCGGACCTGGCCGGCCAACGGCACGTAGGGGTAGGCCGTCACCATGCGGCGACCCGCGACGTAGAGGGGGAGCTGAGGCCCGGGGACGTTCGTCGTCACGGTGTTGACGTTGCGCTGGGCCACGCGGCTGGCGACGCGCATCCCGAGCGCCAGGAGCATGGGCGGCGCGAAGCCCGAGAGCGACGTGAGCGCTTCGCCCGCCACGGCCTCTTTGGACTCCTTCAGGCCCTTCATCTGCGCGGTGATGGCGTGGAGGCGGTCGGCCGGGTCGTCGATGCCCACCGGGAGCGAGGCGAACATGGCGGAGACCTTGTTCTGCATCGTGCCGTCACCGGTGGCCATGGCGCCGGGGCTGCGAGGCCGCACCGACACCGGCACGAGCGTGCGCACGACCCGGTCGAGGGACTCGCCCCGGGATCGGAGCAACTCGCGAAAGCCGTTCGTGATCGAAGCCAGGACGACGTCGTTGAAGGCGCCGCCGAGCCCCTTGCGGACCCGCTTGATGTCGTCCACCGTCGTCGCCGCCCACGCGTAGCGCCGATGCGGGCCGAGCGGGCCGTTGAGGCTCGAGATGGGCGTGGGTCGGATCAGGCCCGCCATCGACGAGAGCCCTCGGGCCACGTCCGCGGTCCGGGACAGCGCGTGCCGCGGCATGCGGGTGGTCGCCCGCACGGCGCGGAGCTGCTCGTAGGGGCTGCGCAGCAGGTCCGCGGCGGCACCGACGGCCAGGCCCGGGCCGGTCGGAGCCGGTCGAGGGTGCCAATCGTCGTCCACGGGGGGCGACGGCTGCGGCGTGGTGTCCATGATCACGGCCAGGAGGTCGGTCCCCGACACGCCGTCGACCAGCGCGTGGTGCGTCTTCGAGAGCAGGGCCCACCGGCCTCCACCGAGCCCCTCGACCATCCAGATCTCCCACAGCGGTTTGGCCCGGTCGAGCTGCTGGGCCATGACGCGCCCCACGAGGGCGCGCAGTTCGGCTTCCCCCCCGGGCGCCGGGAGTGCGGTGTGGCGCAGGTGGTAGTCGATGTTGAAATGGTGGTCGTCGACCCATACGGGTCGGCCCAGATCGAGCGGCACGAAGCGGACGACCTGTCGATAGCGCGGGACGAGCGGGAGCTTGCCCCGGACCATGTCCACGACGTCGGCGTAGAGCGGGGGCGGCCCTTCGAAGATCCCGATGGCGGCGATGTGCATGTGGCTCACGTCGTCTTCGACGTGGAGGAACGACGCATCGAGTGGGCTCAACCGGTCCAAGCTCACGGTCCACCTTCTTTCTCGTGCCGTCGGCGCCAGCATACGACCTACCCCACGGTGACCCGAGGGTCACTTAGGGACCTGGGGCGCGGCGGTACGCTCCCTGGCAACGGGCATGGAGGACACCGGACTTCGCATGAAGCACCTGAGCCTCGGGGACCTCATCGTCGGGGTCGCCAGCGTGGCGTTCATGATCGGCATCCTCCTCCCGTGGTTCGAGTTCGGTTCGAGCGCGACCGGCACGTTCAGTTTCAGTGTCACGGTGGTGCGGTCGTGGATGTACGTCCCGTTCTGCGTCTCGCTCGTCGTCGTCGGGTCGATCGCCGTCAGAGCGCGGCGTCACCGCACCCGGCGGACGTTGGTGCACTGGGCGCTCCTGGTGGGAGCGTGCGGTATCAACCTGGTCCTCACCCTGGCCTGTCTGGCCAAGCGATCGCCGGGGTTGCGCTTCGACGTCGGTGCGTACCTGAGCGTCGTGGCGGCGGCCGCGGCGTTGGTCGGCGCCGTCATGACCCGGCTGGAAGAGGTGACGATGGCGAGATGACCGGTGCGGTCAGAGGACGTGGAAGCGATGTAATTCGAAGAGCCACTCGGCTGCTACACCCACGATCAGGAGCGGGCGCACGACCTTGACGGTGGAAGGGCCCAGGCGCAGGGCGACGAGGAGCGCGCCGACCACGAGGGCCAGGCCGAGGGGGGCGGCGTCGAGCCCGGCCCGGACGTGGCCGCCCAGGGTGTCGCGCACCGACGTGGTGACGCCGCAGAAGGGACACGGCACCCCGGTGATCGTGCGCAGGGGACAGGGCAGGCCCCACGCCGTCGGCAGGTGGGCGAAGACGAGCCCCCCGGCCAGGAGGATCACGGCCGGTCTTCGCAGCCTCCGGACGTCGACTTCGTAGGGTGCGAGGAGGTTCACGCCGGCGGCGTCAGGCTGAACGGCTGCGATGGGACCCTGATGACGACGGTCGTCATGATCTTGTCGGCGAGGGTCTGCCGGCTCTTGTCCCACAACGGGAAGAGCCATCCGATGTAACAGATGATGCTGTCGACGATGTGCGCGATCGCCCGCACGACGCCGAGCCCGCCGCCGATGGTCTGACCGGTTTGCTGGCCGAGGCACTTCAGGCCG
Organism: uncultured Acidimicrobiales bacterium; assembly: GCA_963764205.1. GTDB lineage: Bacteria > Actinomycetota > Acidimicrobiia > Acidimicrobiales > UBA8190 > Chersky-840. The sequence continues at coordinate 986,546 of CAVXRN010000006.1, read as the reverse complement.
ATCGAGCGCATCCCCGGCGATTGGCCTCCCTGGCCCACCTGGATGGCGAACCAGACCCAGATCCCGAGTGCCACGAGAGCACCGAGGTCGATGAAGGCATTGCTCAGTACGAAGCCCAACACGTAGAAGGGAACGAGCGCGATGAGGGTGATGGCCCAGTCGATGAGCCACCCCAGTGCGCGCGGGCCCCATTCGGCGAGCACGCCCTGCGACGAGTACGCCCCGGGAGGCGGGTAGGCACCCCCGGGCGGAGGCGCGTACCCACCGGGAGGCACATACCCACCGGGAGGCACATACCCACCGGGAGGCGGATAACCACCGGGAGGCGGATACGCGCCCGGCGGCGGGGTCCCACCGGGAGGCGGATAACCACCGGGAGGCGGATAGCCGCCGGGGGGCGGCGGGTTCCCGCTCTCCATGTGCACCGGCCCGGGGGTGGGATAGGTCGCGGCGGGGGGCGGGTAGGGCGCACCCGGCGGCGGCGGAGCTGGCATCGGAGGGACAGCCGTCGGCGATGTCGGCGGGATCGCGAATTCGGTCGACGAGGTCGGCGCCGCAGTGGGCTCTACGGCCCGTCCGCACCCCCTGCAATGTGTGTCGTCGGGTTGCAGCTGGCTTCCACACTGCGAGCAGTAGTTCATGGCGCTCCTCAGGTTGAAGGTGCGGAGCGACATTAACCCACGCTTGTCGAAACCTGGCGGAAAGGCCGCTCCCCTACGCCGCATGCGGTGCTGTCGATGGGGAGCGAGCTCGTACAGTCTGTTGCGGTGGCAAGAGAATCGGCCCGGCGTGCTCGAAGTTCGTTGCACCCACGACGATCGACGCTGCGGCGGACCGTGACGGTCGTGGTCGTGGCGGGCGCGATGGCGGCGTCGGGCTGCGGCGCGACGAAGGGCGGCGATGACGTGGCGTCGAGACCGCGGTCGACGACGACGACGATGACCACCGTCACCACCCCGACGACCACCGGCGCGACCACGACGACGAAGACGCCGGCGGCCCTACCGCTCCAGGGCAAGGTGGTGACGATCGACCCGGGCCACAACGGTGACAACTTCACGGATCCGGCGTTCATCGACGCGTTGATCTGGAACGGGCGCGAGCACGAGAGCTGCGACACGACCGGCACCGAGACCGACGGGGGCTACACCGAGGCGCAGTTCAACTTCGACGTGGCGCAGGACGCCGCGGCCGACCTGCGGGCCGAAGGTGCGACGGTCGTGCTGACGCGGACGACCAATGCGGGCGTGGGTCCGTGCGTGACACAGCGCGCCGCCATCGGCAACGACGCGCATTCGGACGCGGCGATCTCGATCCACGCCGACGGGGGCCCCGCCGACGGTCGGGGGTTCGCCGTGCTCGAGCCCGTGGCCGACGGCGTCAACGACGCCGTCGTGGCGCCGTCGCAAGTGCTCGGCGCGGACGTGCGCGACGCGTTCATGGCGCAGACGGCGATGCCGGTGAGCACCTACGACGGGACCGACGGCATGGCGGCGCGCGACGACCTGGCCGGGCTGAACCTGACGACGGTGCCCAAGGTGCTGATCGAGTGCGGCAACATGCGCAACACGATCGACGCCGCGCTGTTGGTGACGTCGGCATGGCAGGCCCGGGCGGCCCGAGCCATCACGTCGGGGATCACGACCTTCTTGCTGGTACCTAGAGCGTGAGCACCCCGCGCGCCAGCTTGCCGGCGTGCATGTCGTCCACGATCTGGCGGAAGCCGTCGAGCGGGAGCGTCTCGGTGACGAGCTCGTCGAGCATGAGCTTGCCGCTCAGATAGAGCTCCACCATGAGGGGGATGTCGTGGTGCGGGCGAGAGGCGCCGTAGCGGCACCCGATCAGTCCCCGGTCGACGTAGGCCAGGTTGTTGATGTCCACGCTCACCTCGCTGCCGCGCGGTGGGACGCCGATGGCCACGGCGGTGCCGCCCCAGTCGAGCGCGTCGATGGCGTTGCGCAGCACCGCGGGGTGACCGACGCAGTCGAATGCCCACGTGACGCCGCCGGGCCCGAGCGCCCGGGCCATCGACTTGGGGCCGTGGGGGACGATCTTCTTGATCTCCTCCACCGCGTCGGCCTTCGAGGCGTCGATGAAATGGGTGGCGCCGAATTGCATGGCGAGGTCTTCCTTGGACGCCATGGTGTCGACGGCCACGATGCGGCTGGCGGCCGACAGGCGCAATGCCTGGATCACGTTCAGGCCCACGCCCCCCACGCCGAAGACCGCAGAGGTCTCGCCCGGGGCGACCTTGGCGCGGTTGAGCACCGAGCCCACGCCGGTGAGCACGCCGCAGCCGATGAGACAGGCCGAGGTGAAGGGGACGTCCTTGGAGATGGGGACGGCCTGGACCTCCTGCACGATGGTGTACTCGGCGAAGACCGAGGCGGCCGCGAAGTTCGACGCCGGCTCGCCGTCGTAGGTGAAGGGCGTCGAGACGTTGCCCAGGCTCCGGATGCACATGGTGGGGTGCCCGGTGTTGCAGGCCCGGCACGTGCCGCAGCTGGCCAGGGTGGCCACCACGACGTGGTCGCCGGGCTTGACCGAGCGCACCGACGAGCCCACCGAGTCCACGATGCCCGCTCCTTCGTGGCCGAGCACCGAGGGGGCCTTCCACGGGATGGTGCCGTCGAGTACCGACAGGTCCGAATGGCACACCCCCGCCGCGACGATCTTGATCTTGACCTCGGTGGGGCCGGGATCGGCGATGCCGAGCTTGTCGGTGACCTCGGCGTCCTCACCGGTGTAGACGATCCCTCGCATCAGGCTCCCTTCACTGCTTCTCGGTTGTGTGCTGCCGCGAATCGCTCGCGCAGCTCGGTCTTGAGCACCTTGCCGCTGGCGTTGACGGGCAGGGCGTCCACCACTTCGACGTGGCGGGGCACCTTGTAATTGGCCATCTGGTCCCGTGACCACGTGGCGAGCTCGGCCGCGAGGGTGGCGCCGTCGGCGCCGGGGCGGGGCACGACGAAGGCGGCGCCCACCTCGCCCATACGGTCGTCGGGCACGCCGATGACCGCGGCCTGGGCCACACCGGGGTGGCGCAGCAGCGCCCCTTCGATCTCGGCCGGGTAGGCGTTGAAGCCGCCCACGATGAACATGTCCTTCTTGCGGTCGGTGATGCGGACGTTGCCGGCGTCGTCCATGACGCCCACGTCGCCGGTGTGGAGCCACCCGTCGGTGTCGATGGCCTCGGCCGTGGCGTCGGGGTCCTCGAAGTAGCCCGAGACGACGGTGTAGCCGCGCACGACGATCTCACCGGGCTCGCCCCGCTCGGTCTCGAGCCCTTTGTCGTCGACGACGCGGACCTCGAGGCCGGGGATGGCGCGTCCCGAGGTCTCGGCGATGGTCTCGGGGGCGTCGCCCTGCCGGCACATGGTGACGGTGCCGGTGGACTCGGTGAGCCCGTAGGCGGTGAGGACGGTGGAGAAGGTGAGCTCGCTGCGCATGCGGTTGACGAGCTCGACGGGGACGACGGCCGCGCCGGTGACGGCGAGGCGCAGGCTCGAGAGGTCGTAGTCGGCGCGCCGGGGATGGTCCAGGATCGACTGGTAGAGGGTGGGCGGTCCCGGGAGCACCGTGATGCGCTGCGCGGCGACGGTGGCGAGGACCTTGTCCACGTCGAAGACGGGCTCGGGGACGACGGTCGCACCCTGCATGAGACACGCGATGATGCCCGCCTTGTAGCCGAAGGTGTGGAAGAACGGGTTGACGACGAGATAGCGGTCGCCCTCGGCCAGGCCGACGATCGAGGCCCACGTGGCGAAGGTGCGCAGCGTCTGGGCGTGGGTGGTCATGGCCCCCTTGGGCCGTCCCGTGGTGCCCGAGGTGAAGATGACGTCGGAGAGGTCGTCGCCGGTCACGCTCTCCCAGCGGGCGCGCTCGGCCCGCAGGTCGACGGGGGCGCCGACGATGCCGTCCTCGCACTCCACGACGCCGTCCGCGCCGGCGAGGAATTCGCGCCACCCGAAGATGGGGACCTCGTCGGTGTTCGTCACCTCGCTCGTGGTGCCCTCGTCGTCACGGAGCAGGACGATGCGCTCCAGATGGGGAACGTCCTCGTCCTCGAGCATGGCGGGGTAGTCGATGCCGAGGAAGCCGCGCACGGTGAACAGCGCACGGGCGCGCGACCGGGTGAGCACGTAGGCCGCCTCGGGGCCCTTGAAGCGGGTGTTGAGGGGCACCAACGCCGCGCCCGCGCCCACCAGGCCCAGTGCCGCGACGATCCACTCGGCCATGTTCGGGGCCCAGATGGCCACGCGGTCACCGGGGTGGACGCCCGTGGCGATGGCGGCGCCGGTCACCGCCAGCGCGTCGCGCTCGAGTTGGGCGAAGCTCAGGCGCACCTCGCCGTCGACGACCGCCTCGGCCTGGCCGAAGCGCACCGCCGCGTCGGCGACCAGGCCCGGGATCGACCCCCAGCGCAGGTCGCCCCGGGGGTCCTCGACGTCATCTGACACGGCGTCAGGCTACCGAATCAGCCGTGCCCGCTCTGCCGGTTGCCTGGTCGGCACCACGAAGCCCCCAGGCACGGGTCCTGGTGGGATACTTGTTGGACGCTGTGGGGGGTGGGCTGAAGGTGAGTCGTGGGGGCGCGGTGTCCGGGGGACGCCATCGGTGGCAGCTCGTGGCCGTGGTGGCGACGGCGTCGGTGCTCGCCGCCTCGTGCTCGACGTCCCCGTCGGCCGCCCCCACGTCGACGACCACGGCGGCGACGATCGCGGTGCCGACGACGGTGGCCACGACCACCACGACGTCCACGAAATCCAAGAAGGACAAGAGCATCTACGGGACCTTCTCCAACGGGGAGTCGGTCACCGGCAACTCGGGGAGCACCGCGGTGCCGGGGGCCAACACCGGCGTGGCCGGGATCACGACCACCACCACCGCCGGCGCCGCCGCCGTCGCGGCGACCGGTGGCAGCCCGTCGACGGTGCCGTACGTCGTGAACAAGCACGGCCGGGTCCGCAAGCGCCAGGCCGACCCCGTCGTCTTGAAGTTCAAGCCGCGCTCGAGCCCCGTCGGTGGCACGGTGGTCATCACGGGCAAACGCCTCGAGAAGGCGACGGTGGTGACGTTCGACGGCATCAGCGCGACGATCAGCTCCAACACGTCCACCCGCATCAGAGCGGTCGTCCCACCCGGCGCCACGAGCGGGCCGATCGCGGTGATCACCCCCGACGGGACCTCGACGATCGCAGGGTTCACCATCAGCTGAACCGCTCGCACCTGAGCCCGCTCGCACCTGAGCCCGGGCGCTACTCCTGCTCGGTGGGGCGGATCAGCATCTCGTTGACGGCGACGTGGCGGGGCCGCGTCACGATGTAGGCGATGGCGTCGGCGATGTCGTGCGCCTGCATCCGCTCGATGCCGCCGAACCGGGACCGCATTGCCTCGAGGACCTCGGGCCGGTTGTGGCTCGCCAACTCGGTCTCGGTCGCGCCCGGCTCGACCAGCGAGACGCGCACGTGGCGCTTGGCTACCTCTTGGCGTAGCGCCTCGCTGAATGCGCCGATGCCATGCTTGGTCAGGTTGTAGACGCCGCTGCCCGAACGCGGCACCCGGCCTGCCACCGAGCTGACGTTCACCATGTCGGCCACCCGGCGCGGGCCCGTCTCGGCCGCCTCGATGAGATGGGGCAGCGCGGCGTGGGCGCAGTAGAGCAGTCCGAGCACGTTGAGCTCGACCATCTGCTGCCACTCCGACAGCGGTGCGCCCTCGACCGGGCCCAGCAGCATCACGCCGGCGTTGTTGACGAGGGTGTCGAGCCGACCCAGCTCCGTCACGGTGGCGCCCACCGCGTCGACGGCCTGCCGTTCGTCGGTGACGTCGGCTTCGAGCACGAGGACGGTGCCGCCGTCGGCGCGGATGGTCGCCGTGAGCGCGTCGAGGCGGTCCTTGCGACGCGCGGCGATCGCCACCGAGGCGCCCTGGGCCGCCAGCGTGAGGGCGGTCGCCGCGCCGATGCCGCTCGAGGCCCCGGTCACGAGCGCCACGGTGCCGTCCAGTGTTTCGCTCATCGCGGGTCCTCTCAGGGGTGCTGGCTCGAGACCGAGACGATCTCGCCGCTCATGTAGGACGAGTAGTCACTGGCCAAGAAGATCATGACGTTGGCGATTTCCCACGTCTCGGCCGAGCGGCCGAACAGCTCGGCCTGGCGCAGGCGCTCGAGCTCGTCGTCGGGGAAGACACGGTTGAGGAAGGGGTGCAGCGCCAGGCTGGGGGCCACCGCGTTCACGCGCACGCCGTGGGCGGCGCCTTCCACCGCGGCGCAACGCGTCAGGGCCATGACGCCGGCCTTGGCCGCGGCGTAGTGGGCCTGGTCGGCCTGGGCCCGCCAGCCGAGAACCGAGGAGTTGTTCACGATGACGCCGCTGCCCTGGTCGTACATGTGGCGGAGCTCGGCCCGCATGCAGCGGAAGGTGCCGGTGAGGGTGATGTCGAGCACCGTCGACCACTGCTCGTCGGTCATGTCCACGATGGGGGCATTGCCACCGAGGCCGGCGTTGTTGATGGCCACGTCGATGCGGCCGTGCTCGGCCACGACGGTGTCGTAGAGCCGTTGCACCTGGGCCTCGATGGTGACGTTGCACGGCACCGCCAGGGGCTTGGACCCCGAGACCTCGGCCAGCGCGTCGGCCGCCTCGCCCAGGCGCCGTTCGTGCGCGTCGGAGATGACCACGACCGCACCCTCCTCGACACAGCGCTTGGCGGCCGAGAAGCCGATGCCCGTCCCCGCCGCGGCGGTGACGACGACGACCTTGCCCTCGAGCAGGGCGTGGGGCGCGGGAGGTTGCGGCTCCGCACGCTGGGGTTCGGTCACGGAGTCGGGGCTCCCTTCGAGGCGGCGGCGACCTTGGGCTCGGGCGGGAGCCCGAGGACGCGCTCGCCGATGATGTTGCGCTGGATCTCGTTGGAGCCGCCGTAGATGGTGTCGGCGCGGCTGAAGAGGAAGATGCGTTGGAGGTCGCCCAGCTCGTAGGGAAGCGCGTCGGCCACAGCGCCCTCGAGGCCCAGGACGTCGACGGCGAGCTCGCCCAGGTCGCGGTGCCAGGTGGCCCAGAACAACTTGGAGATCGAGGCTTGGGGAGGAGCGACGGGGCCGTCCACGCCGGTGAGCGAGCGCAGGGTGTTGAGCCGGAGGATGAAGAGCCGGATCCAGATCTCGGCCAGCCGTTGGCGGACCACCTTGTTGGCACTGCGGCCGCTCTTGCGGGCGAGGTCGAGAATTTGGTCGAGCTCCTTGCGGAAGCCGACGATGTCGCCGAGCAGGCCCACGCCGCGTTCGAAGGCCAGCGTCGCCAGCGCCACGCGCCAGCCGTCGTTGACGTCGCCCACGACGAGGTCCTTGTTGGTGCGGGCCCCGTCGAAGAAGACCTCGTTGAACTCCGACGTCCCGGTCAGCTGGCGGATGGGGCGGACCTCGACGCCGTCCTGGTCCATGGGCACGAGGAGATAGGAGAGGCCCTTGTGACGCGGCGCGTCGGGATCGGTGCGGCACACGACGAAGCACCAGTGGCTCCACTGGGCGTAGGAGGTCCAGACCTTCTGGCCCGTGATGACCCAGTCGTCGCCGTCGAGGACCGCCTTGGTCTGGACGTTGGCGAGGTCCGAGCCGGCGTTGGGCTCGGAGTAGCCCTGGCACCACAGTTCGGTCCCCCACCGGATGGGGTTGAGGAAGCGCTTGCTTCTGCTCGTCGGTGCCGTAGGCGATCAAGGTCGGGCCCAGCAGGCCCTCGCCCATCACGTTGACGCGGGCCGGGGCGTCGGCCCGGACGTACTCCTCGTTCCAGATCACCTGCTGGGACATCGAGGCGCCGCGGCCGCCGTACTCGACGGGCCAGCCCACACAAGTCCATCCCTCGAGTCCGAGCCGGCGCTCCCACGCGAGGCGGAGGTCGCGGCCCTCGTGCTGCAACCCGGCCCGGCCCAGCCCCCGGGCCTCGGCGAAGTCCCCCGACAGGTTGGCCTCGAGCCAGCCCCGAGCCTCGGCTCGGAAGGCGGCGTCCTCGGGGCTGTCGTGGAGGTCCATGGGTGGTTTTCTCGCGCGTGCTCCCAGGCCAGGAGCGTTTCCGGCGTGACGTTAGCAAAGGGGTCCTGAGCCCCTCCGGTGCCACGGCCCGGCTCTGTCACCTGCGCTTTCGCCGCTCCGAACTAGGTCTGGAAATGCGTTCGATTTCGTGGAACTTTTGTCGCGTGGACGGCGTTACCTGGGCATGGGATTCCTCCAGAAGGTCTTATCCCGATCAGCGCGTCCCCAAAGGAGGGCATACGTGAGTAACGAGTCAATCAAGCCAGAGATCGTGAAGTCAGAGGACGAGTGGAAGGCCGAACTCGACCCCGAGCGGTTTCACGTCCTGCGGGAGAAGGGCACCGAGCCGGCATGGACCGGCGCTCTGCTCGACGTCCACGACCCCGGCCTGTTCCGGTGCGCGGCGTGTGGGGCGGAGCTGTTCCGCTCCGACGACAAGTTCGACTCGGGGTCGGGGTGGCCGAGCTTCACGAAGGCCGCGGCCGACGGCGTCATCAACGAGCACGAGGACCGGACGTTCGGCATGCGCCGGACCGAGGTGACGTGCGCCCGTTGTGGCGGGCACCTGGGCCACGTGTTCCCCGACGGCCCCGGGCCCACCGGCGACCGGTACTGCATCAACTCCCTGTCGCTGGAGTTCGACCCGGCGTCGGAGAAGTAGGTCTCTCCACCCTTAACGGCCGGATGAGCCTCGCGCTCATCCGGCCAACCACTTCTGCGCCGCAGCTCGACCGTTCTGATAGAGCTCGTCCTGCACCTGGGGCGTGATGCCGAAGTCCGTGGCGTTGACGCCCAGCGTGTCGACGAAGATGGTGCGGGCGACCACGGCGGGATCGTCGAGGTGCATCTGGTCGCTCCAGCTCTGCATGGTGCCGAGCATCGCCATGGCCAGGCTGAGGTCGCCCTTGACCGGGTGCTGGACGACGTCGGCTCGCTGACGGGCCGAGAGCTTGATGCCGATCGTGGGCAGCCCCGGCGGTGATCCCGGCGGCCCGTCGAAGGCGTCGACGGGGAAGTTCGAGAGCATGCCGCCGTCGACGAAGACCGAAGGCCCGTCCGCGTAGACGTTGAGCGAGAAGGGCCGGAAGAAGAACGGGATCGACATCGATGCGCGCACCGCGTCGGCGATGCGTTGGTCGTCGGCAGGATGCGCGCGGTCCTCGTAGTCCCAGGGCAGTCTCTTGATCTGTCCCTGGGTCAGGTCCGAGGTCATGACGACGAGCTTGTACTGCTCCGTGGCGGGGACGTCGGGGCCGGCGTCGGTGCGGAGATCACCGAACGTGTGCTTGTCCTTGGTGGCGAGCTGCTGCGTGATCCACTGGTGGAAGTACTCGCCCTGGTACATGCCCTCGTGGAACCAGAGGTCGATGCCCTTGGCGAGGGACTTCAGGATCCGTTCTGGTTCGGTGGCGTCGCGGAACTTGGTGTAGTCGATCGACGCCATGAGGGTGTGGAGCTCGGCACTCGTGAACCCCGCCGCGACGAGCGAGCCGACGATGGCGCCGGCCGAGGTGCCGGCCACCCGCACGAAGCTGAAGCCGTGCTCCTCGAGCACCGAGATCGCCCCGACGAGCCCGATGCCCTTCACTCCCCCGCCTTCGAGGACGAGGTTCACGGGCTGAGGGGCCAGTCGCCCCGCGGTGGTGGCGGTGCCGGTGGTGGTTTCGTCCTGAGGACCCGAAGTCATGTGCTCACCTCTCTCGAAGGTGGATGGAGCCGTCTCGGGTCATCATTGCCTGGCCGCAGGAGCGAGTCACTCATAGCGACCACAACAAGCGATTCCGGACGTGGTCATGGAGGTCAGTCAGAGATCAGTCGGGCCTCGATGAGCTCGAACAGGGCGGCCAACCGTCCGGCTTCGGCGGCTCGTCCCGTGCGCAAGAGGGCACGCTCGGCGTCGGCGCAGGCTTCACACGCCTCGAACGCCTCGCGCTTGGTGAGAACAACCGCTCTTGAGAAACTCACCTGCTCTCCTCCGTACACCAGCAATGGGTTCACTGGCTCTCCGCCAACCCGAGCCACCGCAAGAATCGTCGGTCGCGATCCGTGTCCCGGCCCCACATGGCCCTCCGTCCCCGTGACGCGACCGGACTCGTGACGGCACAAGCCATCACGAGTCCAGGCCGAGTCGTCACGCGTCGATTCCGATGACCTCAGCGTCACCAGCCAGGTCGGAGTTTCCGGCAAGGTCGGCTTGGTCGGGACCGCGACGCTCGGTCCGAGAGATCTCAACGGTGGCAAACCGCAGCGACGGACCGACCTCGTCAGCGGTGATCTCCACGCGGCTTCGGCGGTCACCGTTGTCTGCCAACCAACTGTGTTGTTCCAACCTTCCTGTGACGATGACTCTGCTGCCCTTCACCAGGGACAACGCCACGTTCTCGGCGAGATCGCGCCAACAGATCACGTCGAAGAATGACGTCGACTCTTCCCACTCTTCGGATCCACGCTGCTGCCACCGGCGATTGACCGCCATTCCGAAGGTCGCGTTTGCCTGACCCTCCCGGGTGTAACGGATCTCTGGATCTCGGGTCAGGTTGCCCGACAACGTTGTCGCGTTGCTCATCAGTCCTCGCTCTCTCGGTGTGCTCGCCGGGTGGCGACTGACGACATCCTCGAGCACGGACCTAGCGGAGGACCTATCTTCTGACCTTGCCTGATTGCTTGCCGGACAGGACCCGGGCGCCAAACTCGATCATCAAGCCACGCGGGCTGGATTTAGTGACCGCGAGACGCGAATGACCGCCGAGAGAGCTTCCGGTACAGCGCCAACGTCTCCGGGTGCACCGCATCGAACGGTTCGACGTCGTCGGCAACAAGATGGACGAGTTCGGCCATGGTCGACTCAACCCCGGCAGGGTTTCCGGCGACGTCTGAAGCGTTCATTAGAACTCGATAGAGGCGTTCGTCGTAAGGACTAACCCTCAGTCCTTGCCGTGCAGCCCATTCTGCCGAGCCAGGGTCCAGTGATTCGAGGCAGTGAGAGGCATATCGACAGGCCAGGTCGACGATGCCCGCCTCCACCGTTGCGAGGATGCCCTCAAGGACGACCCAGTCAGGCGAACGAATCCCGTCGAATGGCCGGCCGACTACGAGCTCGAGTGCTTCCCGCCAAGCAGTGGGATCCGGCGAACGAGAGAGATCGACGAATTCATCCCAGTCGGTTCGAACGTGTGGACCGAGCGCCAACCGCCCTCGGGACCGCGGGAGATGGTCGTCTCCGGATGCTGTCGTTCCGAGGGAGCGTCGCGCCGCTGATGCGGTCGAATGGAGACTGGCAGGCGCCATGGTCCGGTCAGGCCACAATGCAGTTGCCCACTGCTCGTTGCTCACCCCACCTGGGTGGACTGCTAGGTACACGATCAGCTCGATTGCCCAGGCCCGAGTGAAGCTTCGAGCAGCGCCCGTGATCGCGACTTGACCGAGAACCCTCACGAGAACATCAGCCACGGCACCTTCTTCGAGCTTCAGAGTGTCTCCAATGGCAAGCGTCTCGCCTAACGGTGCACCAGGCCCCGACGGCTTCTCGGGGATCGGCAGAGAAAGCCTCTTATACGGCTCGTCATCGGGGCCGACGCCAGCGGTCTCGGCCGCCACCGAAACCAGGTCAGCAACATGTTCCACGAAATCTGACGGAACGTGCTGGCGCGAAAGCAAGGATGGCTCGCGATCAATACCTTCAATTGAGACGCGACCCTGATCCGCTCGGACCCGCCACCGTGCAGTGGCGTCGCAGCCACAGACTGTCGCCACGCCGAACGATCCGTCCCCGGCCAACTCGATGAGATCCTGGAGGGCACTCGATTCGTTGATCGAGACCTTGGAGGAACACACGACAACGCAGAGATCCCAAGGATCTCCAACGTCGCGCCATCTGCTCTCGACGTTGGACGTCTGATAGGCCGCGGCCAGCAGCGCGGCACGCTCCTTGACCCGACGCCTCATCTTCGCGGTAACTGTAGAAAGCGATCTGGCGTGGCTCAGTCGCTCCAGCCCCTGATGCCCTTCCCCGAAGCCGACGAGGATCAGGTCGATCTGATCCGACCACGTCGCTGTCGCCAGCTCGACAGCCATTGTCTGGAGTAGGAGATCGGTGTCTGTCCCAGAAACAGCAACCGAGCCTGCGGCTTCAAGGTTGACCATTACGAGTCCCGACGGGTCTCGCCCCAGCGTCACGAGGGAAGGAAGAGGCGCGCTGACTCCGAGAATCTCGTCGTCGTTCCGAAGCTGCTCGAGACGCTGACCGCTCTTGACCAAGATCCACCTGTTGCCGCTCGACCCCAGATCGAACGGTGGCGGCGGATGCGACGACGTCTTCTCCGCTCCAAGCATGATCTCGACCGCATCATCGCGGAGCACGATGCCTGTCACGGTGGGCGTCTCCAAGTGCGCGCGCCGCACCCTGTCGGACAGGAGACGAAGGCTCAGGTCAACCCATTCAGTCGACCCCGGGTCGGATCCGATCCGCAGCCCTCGCTCGAGATCCATCAGATCGCCTTCAGGAAGCGCAATCCGAAGACCCTCGGGACGCTTCCTTTGTTGAGCCCGACGCATGCGGTCGAGCAGGGCCACGATTCCGGCTCCGAGGATTCCGTATCCGATTGGAGCCACCGGGGTGTGAGATCCAGACGAGCCGTGAGTCCTTGTCGGACCTCGAACCTCCAGGGAGGAAGGTCCAACACGGCCCTCTGGCGCACCTTGGACCTCCTTTCGCGGTGACTCGAGCGATGCCGGCGCCACAGGCGTCCTGACCGGGACCGTCGGAGATGGCAGTGGAGCTGCTGGTCGTGAGGCGTCTGGCGGCGAGGTCACAAAGAACGAGGGCGTTGCGTGCGACGGTGCGATCGGGCTCATCGGCGGCACCGGAATGACGAGCAACCAGCCCGGGCGAATCCAATGATCGTTGGTAAGTTCCTCACCATCAGGCTGCGGCCGGTGATAGTTGGCCGCAGCGATCTGCCGCCAGTTCAACGGAGTCCCGAGTTCCTCTTCCGAGATGGACCACAGGGTGTCTCGGGGTTTGACGACATAGATGCGCTCGGCCACCACATTCGGTGACGACGCGATCGGGGTCTGAGGAATTCGCACCCCTCAGAGTGACGCTTTGAGTCGCCGGGCTGAAGAATTTGGTCGGGTCGTCGCCTCGATGGCCGTAAGGGCTTGGGGCAGAAATGGCGACGACTTGGAGGCGGAGGGGCGAGGCATGCCGACCGGGAAAGCTGACAGCGAGAGACGCCCCCACTAGGCACTTCACCAACCACTGGATGTGTTTACTCGCCGGCATCGTCCGGGGTACGCAACCGCGCACACTGCTCACCATCTCGACGCCAATGCAGACGACGAGCCACGCCCACGCCAACCAGGCGATTGACCAAATGAGCTTGGACGTGGCTCCATCGCCGAAACGCCCTGCGAGGACGGGCGGAATTCGAACGGGATGAACCAGCAGGTGCCGAATCTCGTTCAAGGGGGGCGTGGCATGGGTCGTCACCAGCAGAAGGGGGACGCCAACTACGAAACCAACCAATCCCATCGTTGCGAACAGTCGAACGACGACCTGCCCATGGCGAAACGGGTAACCCATGATGTCCATCAATCGTCCCGGGTGACACCGTGAAAATTGGTCGCACTGGCGGAAGCCGAGATCCCGATGTGCTCGACCCCGATGACGCCGAGAACGACAGTCGGCTCCCACGACTGAATGCGAACGCTGACGGTTTGACCGACAACGGTGACGGTACCGACCACGCCGACGGCGCGCAGGTACGCGTCGGCTGACCGCGTCGCGCCAGCAGGGTCGATCGCCACCCTCCCCAGACGGACGGCCTGAACCGAGATCTGGTCCGCGCCCAGTCGTGCAGCCTGCTCAGCCTCTCCGGCCGCAGCGCTTTGAGCTGCCACTGCACGACCGCCGTCAATGACGAGCCCCACCAATGAGAACAGCGCCAAGGCGAGCACTGCCATGAATACCGTTAAGGATCCGTCATCGTGACCACGCCACACCGAATTCGGCCTCGCGACCGCTCGGCTGCTCGGCTGCCGGTCTGTCACGGCTGGACGGCCCGGTACGGGTCGATGACGGCTACCTCGATCGCAACGACGGTCGCCGATCCAGGGAAGCCGGGGATGAGAAGATCCGAGAACTCGACGTGACAAGACACCGCCACGCGAACTGTGGCACCCGGTCCGAACGACCCGGAATCAACCACCACGCTGGGATCAACGCAAGCGTGTCCCGAGTTGAGCACAGGCAGGGCCGCCGCAACCGCCGCCTGTTGGGCCTGGAGGACCGAACCGGCAACAGCTACGGCCGTAGCCGCTGCCTGTGCTCCCCCCACGACCTGCTCCCGAGCAAGTGAGTACCTACCAAATGCCAGGGCCACAATCACAAATAGCGCGACGATGGGAGTGAGGACCACGAGTTCGACAGTGAGACTCCCCCGGGCGGTGCGCCAGCCGCTCCGCACTGATCCACCCACATCGTCGTCAACCTCCGACACGAAATTCCTGCTTTGAACCGACACGGACGGCCGACACCGGGAGATCGATTCCCGGCACGATCGATTCGGTCGTGCCGGTGACCCGCACCTCGACCTCGTCGCTCGGCAAGACCGATGCTTGAACCGATGGACTCGTGACAACCCGACTGGCCTTATCAGCCAAGGCCAAACGAGCTTCGCTGATTCCGGCCGCCAACGACCCGCCCTCGACACAGGCTGCTTGCTCACCTCGAGTCGCAGCCGCCTGAACGAGGGTGGATGCGTGCGCCCACAGGCACACCTGCACGGAGAGCAGGATGACCAGCATGGCCGCAGGTATCACGATGGCCGCTTCGACAACCGAACCGTCCTCCCCCGTGCACCTCCGAGGTCGGGATGGCGTTCTCGTCCCAGTAGCACTCGGGCCACCCGTCATCAATTGAGATTGATCGAGTTGGCCTTGTCCATCACCTTGGCCACGATGATGGCACCGACTGCGATGGCGAGAGCAGCAAAGACAGCCGTGAGTATGACCTTCTCGACGACACTGCCATCTTCGTCGCGGACGGCTAGCTCCCATCGGGCCGAGAGATATCCCAACATCACCCTCATCTGCGCCATCATTCGACCTGTCCTTTCATCTTGCCCACGAGTATCACGACCATGTTCACGCTCTACTTCTCAGAATCCCGCCGCAATTCGCGTAAACGCTGGATAACCGATGAAGAGTAAGAACCCAACGAGGAGAAACGCACCGGGGATGAACAGCCGCTCGGTCAACGCGTTCGCCTCGGCCTCTGCATTGGCGAGTTCGTGACGCCTGATTGAGGCAGCCCGAGCGACAAGCGTGGCTCGAACCTTGGAGCCTTCCATTCCCGCCAGTCCGACCGTGGTAGCCAACTCGCACAATTCATCGATACCGAGTGCGGCGCCGACGCGTGATAACGCCTCCCAGGGTGGCTCACCCGTGTCGCGACAAAGGGACAATGCCGCCCACATGCGACGCGATACCCCGTTCTCTCCCAGTTGAGCGGCGGCAAGCAGTGCGCTCTCGATCCCCATGCCGCCGGCGAGACCCAGGACCACAAGATCAAGGAAGGAACAGATCACGCGCCTCGCATGGCGCAGCCCCCGCTTTGCATCAGCGTTGAGAGCGGAGATCGGCACTAGGACACCGCCGATCGCGAGCAGTATCCCCGCACCGATCGGAAGAACTAGTGGTGCCTGCACGCCTTCTGCGATCAAGACCATCCACGCAAGCGAGGGAAGGAGTAGGCCGATCGTGGAGCACACGATGCAGCGAGACAAGAGCTCCTCAAGACTGAAGTTAGCGAGAGCAAGTCGTGTACCAAGCTCGCGTTCGAGATACCCCCGTGCTCGCACATCGTTAGCCACCCGATGCGCGGCGCGACGATCGACTCGCCAGGTGTCCTCTTGCGACGACGACAATCGCTGCTTGTCGTTGCCAACCGGCTCCCCGCCGACACCTGTCAGGACCGCTTCTAGGGATGTCCTTCGACCGCGGATCCCCAGAACGACGCCTACAAGGCCTATTCCGACCCCGAGCGCCAGCAGGACGACGACAGTCATCCGACTCGCTCCGCGTCAAGGAGTCGTGCCTCGGGCGTCGGGCGAACCAACCGAACCATGAGCGTCAGTCCGACGGCGTAGAACACTCCGACAAGGGCAAGTACAAGTTGCCCTGTCGATGTCCCGAACGGGCTCAGGTACGAGTGAGCGATCACCATCATTGTGAAGGCAAACGCCACAGTGAAGACCACAACTGTTCGAACACTGCTACGTGCCGCTGCGCGGCTGGCATCGACCCGGAGATGCATGGATACGTCCTCACGAATCGACTCGGCCAAGGCGCTCAAGACCTCGACCAACCTCGGTGCCTGTGAAGTTGCGGCCAGGAGCAACGCGCAGACCAGGAACTCCGCGCCAGCGTCCTCGACCTCATGTGCGAACGACCGAAGAGCGTCTTCGAGGGGGACTCCGTTGTTCAACCGTTTCGCCAGCGCATTGACGGGGGGTCGAATTGGCGTCGGCGCCGAGGGGGCCGTGACCACGATTGCCTGGGAAAGGCCCGCAGAAGCGGCCAACGAGTCTCGGATCGATTCGGTCCACGTAGCCACTGCTTCGGTCTTTTTCGATGCCTCGCCCGGAGGGACCTTGCGAAGGCTTGCCGGCAACGTCGCAAGAGCCAGAGCTCCCAGGACTCCAGCAATGGGCCACCTGGTGATCACGACGCAAAGCAGACCGAACAAGAGGGGGATACCGACCTTGGGGATCCGACGCCACGTTGCCCCGCCGTCGACCGCCACGTCGACCGTGGATTGCCGCCCAAGGTGAGCAGCACGAGGCTGCGGCTTCGGCTGGACATGAAGCACCCAGGCAAGCCCACAGATTCCGATTGCGACTCCGAGACCAAGAGCGGCAACGACCAGAGTGGTCACCACAGCACCGCCTCGACACCACGGTGTGACGGTTCGAATCCGCAATTCACCAACTCTTCGAGGGTTGAGGAGCGCAGAGGTGCAGCGCGACCCACCCGACCATCGGCTCCGGTTCGGAAGACTTCGTTTGCGATCACGTGAAGTCCTTCGGCCCCCACGACCTCTTGCACCGACGAGACACTTCGCCGACGTCTGACAGCATCAAATCGAAGAGCGCCTGTCTCTGACTCTTGAGCTTCAGCCGCATGATCCGTACCGTCGAGATAGCGATGATCCGAAGACGAGCGATCAACATCGGCGAGTTCGACGAAGACTGCAAAGTGAATCGCACCGGCAATGAGGAGATTGGTCGATTCCACAGGAAGGCGCTCTGGAGCTTGGACTGCATACGAGGCGAGCCGGCGAAAGATCCCAAGTGAGGAATCGGCATGAATGGTGCACATTGATCCCGAACGACCCTGACTCATGGCGTTGAGCATGGGTAGGACTTCGTCGCCGAGAACCTCGCCAACGATGACGCGATCGGCATTCATCCGGAGCGCTCTTCGAACGAGGCGTGCCATCGAGATCGCGCCTTCGCCCTCTGCGTTCGCCGGTCGGGCCTCCAGAGCCACCAGATCGGGATGCCGGTTGGGAACGGAGTCCAAACCCAACTCAAAAGCCTGCTCGATGGTAACGACGCGCTCGCGCGGTGGGATAGCGGAAGCCATCGCTCGTATCAACGTCGTCTTCCCGGAGTTCATCGCTCCACCAACCACGATGTTCTTCCGAGCGCGGACGGCCGCCGATAGGAAGCTCGCCATAGTGACATCGAGGCTGCCCATCTCCACGAGGTCTTCAAGGCTCAGATCGACATACCGATGGCGCCGAATTGAGACAACCGGCCGTTGAACCACGGACATAAGGGCCGAAAGGCGACTTCCATCTGGGAGCCGGAGGTCCAGCTCCGGATGAGAGACGTCGAATCGTCGCTCGGATAGCCCGAACCGTGCCGCCGCCGACCGAAGCATCTCAGCAAGCTCAGCGTCTGAGTCAGCTGCCGGTGCGACACTTGCCTTCGTCCCGTCGGCGTACGTCACCCAGACCCGGTCACACCCGTTGACATCGATGTTCTCAATGTCTCGGTCATCGATCAGCGATTGCAGTCGACCAAGGCCGAACAGTGCGTCGAGCACCGCGCGGGCCACTCGCTCCTCGTCAGCAACATCCAACGGGGTCTTTCCCCGTTCCACGGACTCCGACGCGTGTCGTTGCAACCGAGACAAGGTGAGCTGCTTGGCCAGCTCGCGTCGATCATCCGGTGCCAGCGCGTACCCATTTGCCCTGGACATGTCATCGGCTACGTCAGTGCGCAGGAGCGAGACCAAAGTGGTGAGCTCGTCCTCGCTCATCGAGTGCCCGTTCCATTCTCACCAAATGGCCTCAGCCCGGCCAGTGGCTCGGTCGAGACCGCGTCGATGGACATCTCGGCACGGTGCTCCTCCGCGATCCGCTCAGCCGCGCCATTCGTGGCGTCGCCGATCTGGGCGCCATCCAACAAGCCGTGCACGAACCGTCGCACCGCGGCCACGAGATTGCTGCGAGCAAAACGCCGTGTCCTTCCCGGAGAGCCACAGGCAACCGCCGCGGACGCCTCGTCGATGGGAATGCGTCCCAGACAATCGGATCGGAGAGCGTGTTCGATCTCCTTGAGCCGGTACTGGCCTTGTCCGACAACGACGAAGGATGTCTGGCCTCTGGCAATCTCGCGGACAACGTCAAGGGTCCGAAGCGCATGTGCCAATGACGCTCCGTCAGACTTTGTCACCATCACCACGTGGTCGGCAGCCTCGACGATTGTTCGCTGCCCGAGCGCGCCAGACAGGATGCGTCCGCAGTCGATCAGCATGTCCACGTCGGCAGGCAACATCCCCGTCCCAACCACGCCAAGCTCCCGGTCCAGGCTGCCTGCCGCATCCTGGCTGACCGGGCCTACGAGGGCTTCGAGCCCGCCGGGAAGACACTGGCTGTGGATGTCGAGGACCGTCTCGGAATGCTCCGAGCGCCTGTGGGCGAGGACAAGGCTCGTCATGCCGACACGTGACGACAGCCCGAATCGAGTAGCAAGGTCATTCCCCGACGGATCGCATTCAGCGATCACGATTCGCCTGTTCAACGGCCAAACCGCCCCAGCGACACAGGCGAGGGTCGAGACTCCCGGCGAGCCCTTGCCGGAACACAAGGCCACGAGGGTCACGAGGTCGGCTCCACTACAACGAGGGCTACCTGCCCCGCAGCGGACGCACTTGCGACCAACGGTGCCAGCGAGGAGGGAATCAAGACTGACACCACATTCGAATCGTCGGTTGAGTCCGTCGCGGCGGCGACTCCGATGACGGTTGCGTTCGCTGCCAGGACACCGCCGACCTCGATATCCCCCGGCGACGCTGGAGCGGAAGTCGCCGTCGACTCGTCGGAGGCACCACCCGTGAGCGTCCCTGCTGATCCAGTGAGGATGACGTCGACCCTGTCACCGGGGGCAACACCTCCGGCGGGGAGCTGTCCGGGTTTCGTCGCGACACCCACGATTGCCTGACCTCGACCTGGACCATGAGGAGCCGTCAACTCGGCGGAACTCAGCAGCGTGCCGCGAACGAGAGATACTCCCGCCGATCGCCCGACGGCCCAATCGAGGTCGCCGAGCAAGATCGGAGTCAGGCCTGGTGACAGCGAGATTTCCACGACCCTCAGGTCGCTACGGGTGATCGCCTGGCCCTGAGGAACGTCCCGCGCCAGTGCCAGAGCAGCGACTCTGTCACCAGCGTGGAGGTAGATAGTCGTGAAGATGGCAACGCAGAAGGTCACCAGGGCGAGTGAGCCGATCGCAACGACCGGTCGGCGAGGGTTCGCATTCCCGGAAAAGCGAGGAGCATCAGGGGTCGGCTCCCCGTTCGTTCGCGCGCGCGTCAGGGTCGTGGACACGAGTACCAGCGCCTCTCTCGGCAGTTAGCCGGCTGTTCCGACTGATTCGACTTGCTCCACTCGAACGGGGACCGTGGAGCCGGTGTGCAGCGAGGGAAGCTGCCCCCCACCCGGAGCCCCCGTCGCTGACCAACTCACAGTCCAGGTGATGGTGGCCGTCACGTCGAAAGCGCCGTCGTTCGAATCGCCATCCGCGCTCGGCCGCCCAGCCGACGACTCGGGAAATGCATAGGAGCAGGCCGTCGACTGCGCCGCATCTGGGATCGTCGGGTCATACGGAGTTCCGGGTCCATCACACACCACTGTGTGTCCGTCGCCCATGGACCACGAAACGCTCACCGGCGTAGCGATCGCCGTCGCACTCACCCCACCCGCGGTGGCGGTGGCACGAAAGCTGTGCCAGGTCTGCGGATCGATCCAGAGCCACGAGCTGAGATTGACGATGCTGAAGGCCGAGGGATTGAGGTTGACGATCGGTGCAGGAAGCGTCAGCAGGTTTGTGGCCTGCAAGGCCAGCGCGCTCGGGGCAGCAGCTGGCGGGGCCGCCTTGACCGGTGACGCAGCGGGGAACCACGAAAGTGCGCCCGTGTAAATCGTCAATTTCCGGCCTGGACATTTTACGAAATACCAGCTTCCGGGCGTGGGCCCACCCGGACCGAACGCGGCCGCCTGGCTGGCAGGAAGTGGGATGTACGTGCAGGCGGGCGCGCCACTGGCCCGCCTCTTGTTGCTGCCACTGCGGTGCACAGATCTTCCGGGTTTCGAGGCCGAGCTGCCGGCCCCTACCTTCACCGAGTTGCCCCCGTCCGACGCGGAGCTGGAGTTCGTGTCCGCCCATGCCATGAGGGCACCTTGTGTGCCGACAAGGGCAAAAACCGCAACGGCCACCCAGATCTTCATCGAAGGCGAAAGTCGACGGCTCGGCCGCTCAAAGCTCCGTTCAGGCATCGGATTGCCGGGGGTACGGGCGAAGGGGGGATCGGTGACCAGGAGCCCAGGGCTCAGCAGAAACGTCCAGGTACCCGAGCGCGTTTGACGCGCTCAACGCCCCTGCCTGACTACGAAGCGCGATCAACCAAGACGAAAGCAAGGAAAACCCCCCCGAATCAGTGTTCTCTTGGAGACCGCGTCCCCACTGAACGTGGGGAGACTACGGGGAGTGGTCGTCCGTGGCAACTCTGCTGCCCGCTGAAGGCAAAACGTGTGTGCAGAGGATGTCAGGACGACCACGGGACGAGTGTCTCGTCCCTGTCTTGCCGTCAACCTTGCTCACAACCTCACTTCTGACTTCGGAATCCAAATAAATCCTGGGCGCAGTTCAAGAACTCGCTCACACGGGTATTGACGCGACGTCTGAATCCTGTCCGGGTGCGTCCGTCGGGTCCGGCTGGCGTGACTTCGCTTGGGCAGCCATATGCTCATTTCGCATATGTGCGGACGCGTCGACATCCACACTCCCCCGTCCCAGCTGGCCCGGTTGCTCGAGGTCCAACTGGCGGCCGGGGTCAATCCTGAAGGCCGGCCCAGCTGGAACGTCCCCCCGGCCCGCGGCATCCCGGCCATCACCGAGCGCCGTCCCCACACCGAGTCCGGCGAGAAGCGCGAGGACCCCGAAAGGGTCTTGGACGTTCTGCGCTGGGGCCTCGTCCCCCACTGGGCCAAGGACCCCCGCACGGGCTACAAGATGATCAACGCCCGGGCCGAGACGGTCACGAAGAAGCCCGCCTACCGCTCCGCCTTCGCCAACCACCGCTGCCTCGTCGTGGTGGACGGCTTCTTCGAATGGCAGGTCCCCGACCCCGAATCTCCCAAGCGCAAGGTCCCTTTTTATTTTCGGCGTGCCGATGGCCGCCCACTGACCTTCGCGGGTTTGTATGAAACCTGGTGGGACAAGTCCCGCTCAGCGGAGCCCGACCCCGAGACGATGCTGCGCACCTGCACCATCATCACCACCAATGCCGGCGCCGACATGGTCGACGTCCACGACCGCATGCCCGTCATCATCGAGCGGCGCGACTTCGACGCCTGGCTCGACCCCGACCAGCACGACACCGACGTCCTGTCCAAGCTGCTCCTCCCCGCCCCCAAGGGCACCCTGGTCCGCCACCCCGTCGACAAGACCGTCAACAGCCCCCGCAACGACGGGCCCATGATCATCCAGCCCGCTTCGCCCGACGACGACGACGAGTGAACCGACCCACGTGACCACGCTCGCCCGGGCTCGCACCATCGCCCTGGGGTTGCCCGAGGCGACCGAGCAGGACCACCACGGCATCGCCTCGTTCCGGGTCCGCGGCAAGGTCTTCGCCACCGTCCCCGACGACACCCACCTGCGCGTCATGGTCGACGAGGTCGAGATCCGCGCCGCGGTGGCCGACAACCCCACGGCCTGTCAGCCCCTCTACTGGGGCAAGCGCCTCGCCTGTGTCGTCGTGCATCTCCCCCGGGCCAAGGCCGTATTGGTCGAGGAACTGCTCACCGACGCCTGGGCGTTGAAGGCCCCCAAGAGAGCATTGGACCAGCTCGGCAATCTCTGACGCTGGGCCCCGTGGCCGCCACGCCGACATGCCCGACACTGGTTGGCTCACTGTTGACCCCACGTTGATGACCCCGTGATGACGGCCCCGCAATGTGAGGGAGACGCCTCGGGCCTGTCGTAGCTCACCCACGTCGGCGGGCCCACAGGCGTCGGGTACGAGGGGGAGCCGTAGTGTCGAACAGGAGCCGAATCCTTCCGTTGGGATCTCGCGTCACGACGCGCCGAGTTGCGAAACTCCAACGCACTCGCAAGATGGGGCTCATCCTGGTCATCGTGTGCACCGCATTGGGGGGCGTCGTAGCCGTGCCCTCGATTGCCCATGCCACGCCGACCGTCACCACCACTGTCCTGCCCGGAAAACAGTTCACGGCGATGGTCGTCGATCCGTCCACCAGTCGTGTTTTCGCCGCTCTCGCCGATACCAACACGATCGCCGTACTCGACTTCAATGGCGACCTCATCTCGACCATCACCGGCGAATCGGGCCCGGATGCTCTACTCGTCGAAGGCGGGGATCTCTATGTTGCCAACGGCACGGCAGGGACCATCGACGAGTTCGACGCCACAACGCTGCAAAAGGTCAGAACCTTGGCCACGGGACTCCAGGAGCCCAGCGACCTCGTCTACGCGGCCGGCGCCATTTGGACAGAATCCGGCCCAGGCGACACGTCTCTCGCTGAGGTGAACATCGCTGGCGGCCAGATCACCACTTGGCCCGAACTGTCTTTCGGCAGATTGGTCGGTGACCCCGGCAACTCCGACGAGATCGTGACGTGGGAACTTGGTGAATCCCCCGCCGTGATGGGGCTCCTCGATGTCTCGTCCGCCACGCCGACAATGATTGCGGCACAATGGGAGGGCACGGCGGTCCAGGACGGGATCTCAGATGTCAGCGACGTCGCGGTCTCGCCCGACGGCACACACGTCGTGCCCGCTGGCGGCGCCCCCTACGAGTTCGTGGAACTCAATACGTCGACCTTACAGCCATCCGGAGTTATCTATCCCGGCAATCCGTATCCGACGGCCGTCGCCATGACCTCGGCCGCCGGTGGTCTGTTCGCGGGAGGACTGCAGGGCAGTTACGGCGACGACGACGTCGTCGTCTACGGGCTCGACAATCCGGCCGACGTCATCGCCACATACGCATTCGGAACAACACCACAGGCGACACAGACGACGATGCCCCAAGGTCTCGCCTTCAGTCCTGACGGAAGTCGCTTGTTCATCGTCACGACAGGGACAAACGCAAATCCCGACGCCGAATTCCACGTCATGACGTTGTCAGGGACTCCGCCTCCGACCTCGACGACTTCCACCTCCACGACATCGACGACATCGACGACATCGACCACATCGACCACGAGCCCGCCGACGACCACCCCGCCGACGAGCCGTGCACCGGTGCTCAGCGCGTCCCCGGCGAACTTCTCCTACGGGGACGTTCGTCTCGGGAACATCGGGGGCCCGCTCACCGTCACGGTGACCAACACCGGGTCGACGGAGGACGTCATCAACGGCGTGCAATTGGGCGGAGCCCAACCGCTGGACTTCGCCGGGGCGACCGACTGCGGCTCGTACTCCGGCCCCGTCTTCCTTCCGCCGGGGGCGTCGTGTCTGATCGTCTTGGACTTCTTGCCGGCAGAGCCCGGGCCGCGATCGGCAACGGTCCAGTTCTTCGACGACGAAGCCCAACCCCTCACCGTCACCGTTACCGGCATCGGGACAGAGGGCTACTACGAGGCTGGTGCCGACGGGAGGGTGTACCGCTTCGGCGACGCCCAGGACTACGGCGATGCCTCGGATCTGCGTTTGGCGGCGCCGGTCGTCTCCATGGCCACCACACCCGACGGCAACGGGTACTGGCTGCTCGGGAGCGACGGCGGCATCTTCTCCTACGGCAACGCCCAATTCTACGGCTCGACCGGGGACATCCGTCTCAACCAGCCCGTCGTCGGCATGGCGCCGACTCCCGACGGTGGCGGCTACTGGCTCGTCGCCCGCGACGGCGGCATCTTCGCCTTCGGCGACGCCCCCTTCTACGGCTCGACCGGGGACATCCGTCTCAACCAGCCCGTCGTCGGCATGGTGCCCACCCCCGACGGTGGCGGCTACTGGCTCGTGGCGTCGGACGGCGGCATCTTCGCCTTCGGCGACGCCCCCTTCTACGGCTCGACCGGGGACATCCGTCTCAACCAGCCCGTCGTCGGCATGGCGTCGACTCCCGACGGCGGCGGCTACTGGCTCGTCGCCCGCGACGGCGGCATCTTCGCCTTCGGCGACGCCCACTTCTACGGCTCGACCGGCGCCATCCGTCTCAGCCGACCGGTGGTCGGGATGGCTCCGAGTCCCACGGGCCGCGGCTACTGGTTGGCGGCCTCGGACGGCGGCATCTTCGCCTTCGGCGACGTCGGCTTTCTCGGCAGCGAGGGCGGGACCGGGGTGACTGACGTCGTCTCCCTGGCCCCCACCACCTCATCCACATTGCAAGGAATCCTCGGGCTCCAGACCAACGTGGCCCACGCGCTCGCGGCGCACCACCCGACCGGCTGGATCCCCCTGACGAACTGACGGACCGGTCAGGTGCCCTTCAGGTTGAGCACCTGGTGGAGCTCGTGGACGACCTCCACCAGATCGGCCTGGTCGACCATGACCTGGTGGATGTCCTTGTACGCCTCGGGATGCTCGTCGACGAGCTCGGCCGCCATGGCCTCGTCCCAGGCCTTGCCGGCCATGGCCGTGCGCAGCGACGCGCCGGTGAGCTGGTTCTTGGCCTGCTTGCGGCCCAACCGGCGTCCCGCCCCGTGCGAGCACGACTCGTACGACAGCGGGTTCCCCGCGCCCCGCACGATGAACGAGCTCGCCGCCATCGATCCCGGGATGACCCCGAGATCGCCCTGTCCCGCCCGGATGGCACCCTTGCGGGTGATCCACACCTCCCGCCCGGCGTGGCTCTCCTTGGTCGCATAATTGTGATGACAATTCACGCGCGTCACGTCCATCGAGGTGTGCACAACACGACGGAGTGCCACGAGCGCCGCGTCCATCATCTGGTTGCGGTTCTCCCACGCGTAGCTCTGCGCCCACACCATGTCGGCGATGTACGCGTCGAACTCGGGCCGTCCCTCGGTCAGCCACGCCAGGTTCTTGTCCTCGAGGCGCTGGTGCTCCTCCTCCGCCACCAGCTTGGCGGCCTTGATGTGACGCTCGGCCAGCTCCTTGCCGATCCCGCGGCTCCCCGAGTGCAGCACCACCCACACCCGGTCGCGCTCGTCCAGGCACACCTCGCAGAAATGGTTCCCCGACCCCAGACTGCCGAACTGCGACACGATCTTGGCGCGCTGGCGCGAGCTGAGCTCGCTCTCCGATCCCGGCGGCAGCCCGATGGCGAGCAGCGGCTCCGGCTCGGTCCCCTCACCGCGCTCGTGCCCCTTGCCCATCCCCGCAGGGATGCGCTCACGCAGCATGGCGTGGAGCCGGTTGAGGTCGTCGGGGAGGTCCGACGCCGTGAGCGACGTCTCGGCCGCGATCATGCCGCACCCGATGTCGACGCCGACGGCAGACGGGAGGATGGCGCTCTCGGTGGCGATGACCGATCCCACCGTGGCGCCGATGCCCCAGTGGGCGTCGGGCATGAGCGCGACCGGGCCGGCCAGGATCGGCAGGCGCGACGTCCGCAACGCCTGCTCGCGGGCGTTCTCGTCGAGGTCGGACGCCCACGAGATGAGCGTGTCGGTGATGGTCGTCGGCATGGTCTTTCTCTTTCTCGTCCCATCATGATGCTGGCTTGACCCGGGGGCGGGCCGTCCCCCGGGCCGGGGGGGACCCGGGGGACGGCCTTGGGTGGGGTGGCGACTGTTCAGAACGGCCAGTGCGCGTCACGCCCTGCCTCGAGCACCGCCATGGCGGTGAACGTGGCATCGGTGAAGCCACCCAGCGTGTACCGGCCCCGACCACCCGACGGAAGCGCCGAGGGCGCGTACCCGGCCAGGTTGAACGTGTAGATGAGCGGCACGTGGTCGAGTCGCACCCGACCCGAGTCGTGCTGCTGGTCGTCGGTGAACACCACCACCCGCCGATGACGCGCCGGGTCGAAGTGGTGCGCAATGGCGGTGTGCCCGAACGTGTCGTGGCCCACCGAGCCCACCGAGCGCACCACCTTGTCCACAGCATTGAGCACCGAGGCGCCCGCCAGCCCCCGCACCTTGGCATGGGTCCGGCCGTAGATGACGACGTCGACGTGGCGCGCCGCGTGCGCCGTGGCCATGGCCATGACCGCGCCCACCTCCACCCGCGCCATGGCCGAGTGCCGCGACACCGGCGCCTGCATGGACGCGGACGTGTCGATCACCACGAGCGTGCCGTCGAGTGCCGGGATGTTGCGGGTGCTGAGCGCGAGGGTCCGGGCCAGCGCCCGCTTCCAGTTGTCCGACGGCGCGTGCTTGTACGCCGCCCACACCTGGTACGGGAACAGGCGAGCCTTGGCCACCTCGGCCGCGTCGGTGATGGTGGCGATGACCGACTCCACCCATTTCTCGGCGATCCCGGCCTCGTCGAAGTTGCGCAGGTTGCGCAGCAGCGCCATGACCCCCATGGACGGGATCACGGCCTCCCACGCCTCGGCGTCCATGCCACCGGGCAGCCAGCCCGCCAGGCGCTCCCATGAGTACCCGGCCCGGGCCAGTGCCGCCGGCCCGCGCTCACGCAGGGCGGCGCGGCGCTCGTCCACGGGCACCGCGGCGAGCTCCGCCGCGGCGGCCAGCACCGGCAGCGACGCACCGTCGGCGCGAGCGTCGTCGTGGTGACGACGGTCGAGGAGATACCGGAACAGCGCCGACTGCGCACCGTCCTTGGGCTCGGGATGCGTGAGCTCGAGGACGTCGGCCATGCGGATCTGCCGCGAGATCCCGTCGTAGCGCAGCACGGCCCGCTCGGTGTACATGCGCCGGGCCGCGTCGGCCACGCCGCGCTTGATCGCCATCGGGAGCCGGCGGCCGTGGGTCACCATCCAGTACCCGATCATCTCGGCCGGCTCGTCCGGCCGCTGCAGGGCGCGCGCCACCACCGAGCGACCCCGCGCCCCGCCCGCGGCCACATACTCGGCCGCCATCACCACCGCAGCCGACCGCATCAGCATCGACTGGCGCAGGTAATGGGCCAGACCGACGCGCCCCGCCTCGGGGTCGGCCCCGGCGATGAACCCCGCGTCCGCCGCGGTCACGCGGTGGACGAGCTCGGCGAAGCGAGCGTCGCGATCAGCGGCGCGCTCGTAGAACGTGTCCTCCCCCACCATGTTGGTGGCGGCCAGGAGGAACAGTGCGGCGCCGTCGTCGCGCTCGTACCCCGCGCCACCCTCGTAGGTGGCGACGCGCCGGTTGTCGGTGCGAATCGGGGCGCTCACGTTGGCCCGAAGGCGACGCCGCGTGGATCCGGAGAACTTGGTCATGTCGGTCACCTCTTCTCGTGTCTGTCGTTGGACTGCATGTGGAGCGGATGCTCCGGCCAGTGAACCGGGTGGACGGGGGTGCGGACTCGAACCGCGGGCGTGTCGGCGCCTCTCACCAGAAGAATTCCCGTCCTTCGCAGCTGGCCGGAAGGAGGTGGTCGGCCTGAGAACCAAGCGGAAGGGGAACGTTGGGTGCTCTACCGATTGAGCTACCCCCGATGTGCACCGGAGGACGGGACTCGAACCCGCATCACCTGCTTGGAAGGCAGAAGTAACCCCAACCTGCGCAACAGGCCGACCTACGAAGAGACCGCCAACAAGCGGATCGGGGCATCGAGCCGGTGGAGAGAGTCGAACTCTCAATGGCCTGCTTACAAGGCAGGTGCTCGGCCACCCGAGCAACACCGGCGCGCGTGCACGTGGACACGCGCACACCTGTACACGTGCAAGTCGCAGCACCTGGAGTCGAACCAGGATGGCCCGGCGTATGAGGCCGGCGAGGTCACCGTCCCTTCCTGCTGCGCTGTCCCGGCGGGCCGATGGCCCCCCGGGCTCGGGGTGAACGGGGAGACTCGAACTCCCTTTCTCCGGGACCACAACCCGGCGTCTCGACCACTTCGACTTCGATCACCGCGGCGGCGGTGGCCCACCGACGGTACGACCACGCCGTGGTGCCTGTCGTGCGAGCGCACCGCCTCGGTCCAGGGGGTCAGATTCGAACTGACGGCCGGCTCGGTGTGAACGAGCTGCGCTTCCGCTGCGCCACCCCTGGGTGAGAAGACCGGTAGGCCCCCCGGGAATCGAACCCGGTCGTCCCGCCGTATCAGGGCGGTGCCGTCCCATCTGGCTCTGGGCCTGCACGTCCAGGTCGACGACCCGGAGATGGAAGGGCTGGCCGGTACCGCCCCGGCTCCTCGTGGGTGGAAGCCACGCGTGCGTCTTTCAACACCTCAGCCCCGAGTGTGCTGCGAGGGAGGGCATCGAACCCCCGACGACGCCGGGCAACAACCGGCCGCTCTACCACTGAGCTACCTCGCATTCTGCGTACCGCCACGGGGTGCTGACCCCCGGCTTCCGGAGTGAGAATCCGGCGGACTACCGCTATCCGATGGCGGCAAATGCTGTGCACGCGACGTGCTGTGCACCTGACATGCTGTGCACCCGACATGCTGTGCACCCTCCGCGGGTCGGACGGACCCGCAGTCTCGCCGGTCCGATTCGAACGGACGACACCTGCCTTCGGAGGGCAGTGCTCTGGATCCGCTGAGCTACGGCGAGTCGCGAGCCGGTACCCGGGGCCAGACTCGAACTGACTATTGGGGCTTCGCACGCCCCTGTGTTGTCCCGTACACCACCCGGGTGAGAAGGCGGCCGGCGGTCCTGCTTGCACCGCGCCGGCCCCTCGCGACGCGTGCGGGACTCGAACCCGCGACCTCCGGATCGACAATCCGTTGCTCGACCAACCGAGCTCACGCGCCAAGCTGCTGTCACCTCGTCGGGTTGGCCGGGTTCGAACCGGCGCCCTCGGCGTCCCGAACGCCGCGCGCTTCCATCTGCGCCACAACCCGTCATCGGCTCTCGGAGCCGACGGAACAACGCTCGGGAGGGAGGGCACGATCCCCCATCTCCTGGTTCAGAGCCAGGTGTGCTCCCGTTTGCACCACTCCCGAATGCGGCGACCCGCCGAGTCGCTCGTACGCCCCCGGAGATTCGAACTCCGATCCGCGGGGTAAGAACCCGCTCGGTTGCCGGTTACCGCAGAGGCGCAGGGGTGCGGGCGGAGAGAGTCGAACTCTCAATGGACCGAGTCCACCGGGGGTCTGAGCCCGGCGCTTCTACCGATTTCCGCCACGCCCGCACGGCGCACCGGTGATCCTGCGCCGTGATCCTGCGCTTTCGGTGCCGTGGACCCAGACGGGCTCGAACCGTCACCTCACTCCGTGCAAGGGAGTTGCACTGCCTCTCGTGCTCTGGGCCCGAAGTCCGCGGCACAGGATTCGAACCTGCTGTGCCCGAAGGCGCCTGGGTTACGGCCAGGTGCCGTCCCGAGACGGCGTCCCGCGGACGGATCGGGGCGTGCACCTTGCGCCACGGCATGGCGCGGCCCCGATCCGCTTATTGGCGATCTCTTCAGTTTTCAAGGATCTATTTCGGCGCGACGCGCTGGCCCCATATCGAAATATGGGCGAGTCACACCAGCAGGGGTGCAGGGAATCGAACGCCGCCCATGACGGGGTGGAATCCGTCCGGCTACCGGCGCCTCACCCCTCCGGTATCGATGCAGTTGTGCTCGGGCCCGAAAAACAAAAGAGCCGCCCCCGGTGGGAGGCGGCTCCTGAACGGTCTTCGGACCTGTAGATATCCAGGTCATACCGTCAGGAGCACCTCCGTGTCCTGGGTCTGGGCTTCCATCGCTTGCCCCGCTGGGCCGCCCCGCAGCGAGAGTTCCACGGGCACGGTGACGCGTGTCGCGACGAAGGCCACGGAGCCCTCGAGGTGCCGATTAATTCGGCTACACGTCGCGTCGATGTACCGCATAGCGTCGAGTATACAGATTTTGACGCGGAATGAAAGTGCCTCTGGCGAGATTCTTTGCATCAATGGCACCAATGTTCTCGGCTCTCGCACCAAAGGGGCTCTCGTTGACTTTCGCCGCTCGATCCGTATCATCACCCTCTATGTGCTGCACGACGACCACCGACGCGAAGCTCCGGGGCACGACCCCGTCGAGCCGCGGCGCGCTCGCGTGCAACGCCGGCTTCCTGCTCCCCTAGGAGCACCGCTGGTTCGTTGAGACGGGCGCCGCGGCTTCCCGGCCCGTGTCCCATGTGTCACCTCGACCAGCGCCCGGTCTCTTGACGGAGCGTCGCCCGGTACCCGAGGCGCGACCGAATGCACATCCAATGCACATCCAATGCAAATCCAATGCACACCCATTGCACATCCCAAGAAGACGACCACCATGGAACCTCGCACCACCCCAGCACTGCACCTGACGCTCACCAACCACAACGACCCCGAAGACGTCATCGACGTCATGTTCCTCGAGGCGTTCGTGGCCGGGGCGCTGCGTCGCGCCCGGAGTGTGAGCCTCCCCCGCGTGCGGGCCCAGGCGTCGATGCTCCCGCCCGGCGTCCGGCCGATCCGCGTGGCGACGAGCGATCAGGTCCGCGCCCTGCTGGCCCGGGGCGACGGGTGGGTGCTGCGCGCCCGGCGTTGGCAGGACGGCTCGGGCGACATCTCGGTGTTGGCCCGCTCCGCTGCCCTCGCCGACCGAGTGCTGGCCGACGCCTCGCGTGGGGCGTCCGAGCCGGTCTCGATCGACCCGCACCGTGTTCCTGTGGGCTTCTGGCACCTCTCGCCCCGTGGCCCGTCGCGCTCGGTCCGGACGGTCGCGGTCGAACCGTGGCCGGAGATCCGTCGCAACTACACGCGCACCGCGGCGGAAGCCGGCGACCGGCTCATGATCCAGCGGCCCGAAGCGCTCGGGGGTCGGCTCCTGCTGCTGCACGGGCCGCCCGGCACCGGGAAGACGACGATGCTGCGCGCCTTGGCGATCGCCTGGCGCCGGTGGTGCCGCGTCGACTGCGTGCTCGACCCCGAGCAGCTCTTCAAGGAGCCGACGTACCTGCTCCAGCTCGGCCTCAGCGGAGTCGAAGCGGCGGACTCGCCTGGACGTGGCGACCGGCCACCCAAGGAGTGGTGGCGGTTGCTCGTCCTGGAGGACTGCGACGAGCTCATTCGGCCCGGCGCCAAGCACATCACGGGGCAGGCGTTGGCGCGCTTGCTCAACGTGACCGACGGCCTGCTCGGCCAGGGATTGCGGCTCCTCGTCGCCATCACGACGAACGAGCCGCTGGCAAAGCTCCATCCCGCTGTCACCCGTCCGGGCCGCTGCCTCGCTCAGATCGAGATCGGACGTCTGACCCATACCGAGGCCCGCCGCTGGCTGGGCCGCGACCTCGTGCCCGACAACGGAGCGCGACGCGACGGAAGTGCCACCTTGGCCGAGCTCTTCGCCATGGAGAAGCAGCACAGCGGGATCACGTCCCCATCCGCCCCGCCGTCGGTCGGGCAGTACCTGTAGCCACGGCCCGCCCCACGATCTTCGTCCACCAGCGGAGGGGACAATTCACCGTTAGCGTGTCGGCACGCCGGTCGGCGGGACCGGCCACGAGCGGGATCGGGGGAGCCATCATGGCGGTACGAGTCGTCGGCGCGGGGGTCGGACGGACCGGGACGCTGTCGCTGAAGACGGGGCTGGAGCAGCTGACCGGGCAGCCCTGCTACCACATGCTCGAGGTATTCGGGCACCCCGACCACGTCGCGGTGTGGCGCGAGGCGGCCGAAGGCGGGAAGGTCGACTGGACCGCGTTCCTCGACACCTACGGATCGACCTCGGACTTCCCCGCCTGTCTGTTCTGGCCCGAAATCCTCCAGGCCAATCCCGGCGCGGCCGTCGTCCTCTCGACCCGTCGTGACGCGGACGCCTGGTGGGACAGCGCCAGCCAGACCATCTTCGCTATCGCCGGCGGCGACCTCCCACCCGAGATGGCCGACTGGTTCGAGATGTGGCGAGCGGTGGCCTCGGCCCGCTTCACCTCGAATTGGACCGACAAAGCCGCGGCGACGGCCGCCTACGAGCGCCACAACGCCGAGGTGCGCGCCTCGGTGCCGGCCTCCCAGCTCGTCGACTGGCAGGCGGCCGACGGGTGGAAGCCGCTGTGCGACGCCCTCGGCGTCGACGTCCCGGCCGAGCCCTTCCCCCATCTCAACACCCGCGAGGACTTCCCCCCGATCGACCGTGACACCTCGTTGACCGAGGCGCTCGAGCAGTTCCAATCCTCGGAGTAGCTCTCTGGTCGAGACGGCCAGACGTCAGGTCTGGCAGTTGCCCAGGCCGAGCTGGACCGCGGCACACACCGTGGCGTAGCTGACGCGCCAACTCCCGGCCACGACGAGCGCCTGGCCGAGCATGGGGAACGTCAGCTGGGCGTCGGAGTGGAACCGGAGCGTGTACGACACGTCCGCGGAGGTCGGGCTCTCGAACACGACCTGGGTGACGTCGACGTAGGTCGACGACGCCAGCGCTTCGTAGGGACCGGTGTCGAGCTGCTCGAGCGCCCCCGCCACGAGGCTGCCGTCCTGGATCGCCTCCACCCGCTGCGCGGGCGGGGTGGCACAGTCGAACACCGCCTCGAACGCCTGGGTGACTGCCTGCGTCGCGGCGGCGGGGTCGGCGGGACCCGGCCCGGGGGCGGGCAGCACGCCGGGCAGGCTCGACGGGCCGGCCGGCACGGTCGCCTCGACCTGCAACGGCACCGTGGCCAACGCCGTGCCCGCGGCGTCGCTCACCACGAGCTCCGAGCCCGCCGCGCCAAGCGCGGTCGACGGCGCACCGCCCAGCACGATCACGGCCACACCGTTCACCGGCGTCTCGGTCACCGGCGCACCGCTCCCGGTGACCGAGACCGACGCCACCTGCGAGCCGACCTCGACGCCCACCACCGTCGCCGGCGCCCCCTCGGCGCTCCCCACGGTGGACACCGCCGCTCCGATCAACGGCGTGGCGTAGTTCGGGAACAGCGGGGAGCTGAGCACGGCCACCGCGCCCGGCGTCGTGACCTCCTCGACCACCCCGCCCGCGGGCGTGCACGCGGCGTCGCCGGTGCCGTAGCTCGAGGCCGACTGTGATCCGGGCAGCGCCTTGTACACCGCCACGGCGGTGCCACCGGGCCAGCTGTGGACGAACAGCGGCCCTCCCGGCGAGACGGTGACGTTGCCCACCTGATTGGCCGGCGTCACCGCGATCCCCGGCGCCACCGACGCCAGCGACAGCTGCCACGTGGACCCGCGCAACGTGGCGGCCGCGTAGAGCGGGCTGACCGCACCGTTGCCCGCGTCGAGGTGGTACTGCACGACGGCGTCGGTGGGCGAGGTGAACACGACCCTGTCGACGGTCACGCCCGCGCTCCCGGCGAACGTCGGCATCGACTCGACCGCGTCACCGAGCTCGATCGTCTGGAGCCGTTGCACCGGCGAGGCGGAGCAACCCAACGCGGTCTGCACCGCGTGGGTGACCGCGGTCGTGGCGGCGCTGAGATCGGCGGGCTGGACCGGGCCCGGGGCCGGAAGTCGCGTCGGCGCCGTGCCGCTCGACGGCACGGCGCTCGCCACGCCCAGCCCGTAGGCGGCCAGGACCTGACCACCGGGCCCGAGCACGTTGACGGCGGCCACCGACCCGTTCCCGAGCGCGGTGGTCGGTGTCCCCTTGTGACCCAGCACCACGACCCCCGACGGACCGACCGCGGCCTCGTCGACGGTGCCGTCGACGAACTGCACCTCCACCGTCGTCGCCGACGCGCCCACCTGCGCCAGCACCCACGTCGCCGGCGCGCCCTCGGCGCTGCCGATCTCCCCGATCTGCACGTCGACGAGCGCGCCCGACGCGCCTTGGAACATCGGCTCGGTGGCGGTGCCGACCGCGGCAGTGTCGGACACCTCGAGCGTGAGCTCGGTCGTGGTGAGACACCCTCCGTCGGGAAGCACCGCGGTCCCGGGCACGGGCACGTTCGCCCCCGACGTGGAGCTCGTCCCCGGTCCGGGCTGGTCGAACACGGTCATCTGGACGCCGTCGGCCGAGGTGTGGCCGTAGAGGCGCTGGAGCGCCGACGACGACGAAGGAGCCACGTCGATGGGCCCTGCGCTGGCCGTGGTGGACGACGTCGAGGCGAGGGGCGCCCCGGGAGCGCCGGCGTCGGCCTCGGCGGGGACGCTCGCAGCGGCGCCGTTGAACGCAGAGGAAGGCACCCGCTCGGCCCCGGGGTGCTCGGGGCCATACCCGGGCCGCGACGCGCTGAGCGTCCCCGACAACGCCAGGACGAGCACGCCGTCACGATGCGTCAGGTGGTGCGCCGCCTCCTGACCGCCCGACCCGCCCGACCCGCCCGACCCGCCTGATCCCAGCGCCACACCGACCCCGGCTGCCAGCACCACGACCAACGCCAGCGCGGCGGCCTCCCACCGCATTCGGCGGCGTCGATGCTGCGCACGCGCCCCGACGCCGGCCAACCCATTCGCATCGGCCGGGGCCGACACCGAACCGGCCCGCGCCGCCAGCGCGCCACGGAGCCGTTGCTCGAAGCCCGCATCCGTCTCGTCGTTCATGACCCTGTCCCTTTCGGTTCGGGCTCCGCCATGGCACTGCGCAGCCGCGCGCACCCTCGATGGACGAGCGAGGCGACGGTGCCGGGTCGGCACCGCAAGAGCGCGGCGATCTCGTCGTCGCGCATCTGCTCGTAGAACCGCAGCACGATGGCGGCGCGTTGGCGGGCGGGCAGCCGCGCCAACACGTCGAACAGCTCGTCCGCGTCGAGCGTGGCGTCCACGTGGTGCTCGTGGTGCGCCGCGTTCGTCCGGGACCGCTCCAACTGGCGTCGTCGGTGCCAGGACCGGCTGGCGTTGACGACACTGCGCCGCACGTACGGGAGCGGGTCGTCGAGACGGTCGAACCGACCGTAGACGCGGACGAACACGTCGTGGACGAGGTCCCGCGCCACCTCCTCGGACAGCGTCAGCAGGTAGCCGAGCCGGACGAGCCCCTCGTAATGGGCCCGGTAGAAGTCGTCGAACCCGCCTGCGGCCACCCGACCCCCGCTGTCCGGGCCGAGGGGCCAGGACCCGGGTGCAGAGACCCCGGAGAGGGCCACATCGGCGTGCATGTCTCTACCACGCCCGGCGCCCCCGATTCCTTGCACTCTGGGCGCACGCGCTGAGAATTCCTGGGGGATTCCTGGGGCAAAGGGGGGGATTCGTGTGGCAAGAGGGGGGTTAACCCCAGGAGCAGACGCCCGCTAGCCCTATGTTCGCCCGGCAGCCCTTTCTTTAGGTTGTCTCCCATGATCGCTGCACGAGCACTGACCAAGCGCTATCGCCGAACCGTTGCCGTCGACAATCTGAGTTTCGAGGTGACTCCGGGCGTCGTGACCGGGTTCCTGGGGCCGAACGGGTCGGGGAAGTCCACGACCATGCGCATGATCATGGGCCTCGACAACCCGACGTCGGGGACCGCCCTGGTTAACGGCACGCCGTTCGAGCGGCTCCGGTGGCCGTTGCGCGAGGTCGGGGCGCTGCTCGACGCCAAGGCCTTTCACCCCGCCCGCAGCGCCTATAACCATCTGCTCTATCTCGCCCAGAGCAACGACATCCCGCGGTCTCGTATCGACGAGGTCCTCGACATCGTGGGCCTGACGTCGGTGGCCCACCAACGGGCGGGCAAGTACTCGCTCGGCATGGGCCAGCGCCTCGGGATCGCCGGCGCCCTGCTCGGCGACCCGGGGGTGCTCCTCTTCGACGAGCCCATCAACGGCCTCGACCCCGAAGGGATCCGCTGGGCCCGCTACCTGCTCCGGGACCTCGCCGCCGAAGGCCGGACCGTGTTCGTCTCGAGCCACCTCATCACCGAGATGGCGCTCACGGCCGAGCGACTCGTCGTGATCGGCCGCGGCACCTTGATCGCCGAGACGAGCGTGAGCGAGTTCACGGCACACAGCACGCTCGACAGCGTGCGGGTGGTCACACCCATGACCGAGTCCTTCGTCTCGGCCCTGCACGAGGCGGGCGCGGCGGTAACGGTGCACGGGGACGGCTCGATCCTGGCGTCGGGCATGACCTCCGCCCAGATCGGCCAACTCGCCACGGACCGCACGCTCACGCTGTTCGAGCTCTCACCACTGCGCGCCTCGCTCGAAGATGCCTTCATGGAGCTCACCCGCGACGCCGTGGAGTTCCAGAGCGCGTCCCCGAGCTGAACCCGAACCGAACCCGAACCGAACCCGAAACGAGAGGGCCTTCATGACGAACCTCGTCACCGCCGCGACGCCCGAAGGCCGCTACGGCACCGCGCAGGCCGTGCGGGCGGAGCTGACCAAGCTCCGGTCCGTGCGTTCGACGTCGTGGATATTGCTCGCCATGGTGATCGCCACCCTGCTCGTCACCACCTTGGTCACGCTTCACACCTCGCGTCAGCCGCCCCGCAATCCTCAGGGTTTCGATCCCACGAACCAGTCGCTCACCGGGCTCGCCCTCGGGTCGCTGGTCATCGGGGTGCTCGGCGTCCTCGCCGTCACCGGTGAGTACGCCTCGGGGACGATCCGATCGACCCTGGCGGCCAATCCGAGACGCCCATTGCTTATCGGCGCCAAGGTCATCGTGATCGGCGCCGTCGCACTGGTCGTGAGCGAGCTCTTGAGCTTCGCCTGCTTCTTCACGGGCCAGGCCATCCTCTCGGGCGGCGCCCCGTCGGCCTCGATCGGCCAACCCGGCGTGCTGCGAGCCGTCTCGTTCACAGGTGGGTACCTGGCGCTGTTGGCGTTGTTCGGCCTGGGACTGGGGCTGATCATCCGTCACACGTCGGGCGCCATCGCCACCTACGTGGGGTGCACGCTGCTGCTTCCCCTTTTACTTCAACCACTGTCGAGCAACTGGAGCCGATTCGCCCCGGAGTCGATCCTGGCGAACTCCGTCGCTGCAGTCGTCCCCCAACAAGGACAGCTCTCTGCCCCGACCGGCTTCTTGATGATGGTGCTCTATTGCGGGGCCGTCCTCGCCCTGGGCAGGGCGCTGCTGGTCCGCCGTGACGCATGATGGAGAGCGCGATGGACGCGATGGATGACGCCGGCGTGCGGATGCGATTGTGGGGCAAGGAGCTCGTGATCGTCGTCTCGAAGGACCGGGCGGACCAGGCCCGCGACCTCGCCCGCACCGTGTGGAGGACGCCGTTCACGCGGCGCGCCTGGACCGAGCTCCTCTACCTCGCCATCGGGTGGCCGCTGGCGGTCGCCGGGGTGGCCTTCGTCGCGCTCACCCTGGTGGGCGGTGTGATCCTCGCCATCACCTTCATCGGCGTCATCGTCCTGGCGGCGTCCGTCCGGGGGTCGAGGGGGCTCGGTGCGTGGCACCGAGGCCTGGCGCGGGGGCTCCTCGACGAACAGATCGAGGAGCCCGAGCCCTTCGCGGCGCGACCGGGCTTCTTCGGTTGGCTGCAATCGGCCCTCAAGGACCGCACCGGGTGGCGCTCGATGGCGTACGTGGTCGTCAAGCTCCCCCTCGCGGCCTTCGGCTTCTACGCTGCATTCAGCTTGTGGTGGGACGCGTTCGCGTGCCTGACCCACACGCTGTGGAATTCGGGGCAGAACAGTCCCCCGGTCTTCGGCCTCGTCCGCAACCTGTTCCCCCCGGGGTACCTCTCGGTGGGGACGTCGGGGCCCTTCCATGGGATCGCCATCTTCGTCACCGGTGTGATCTTCCTCTTCGCGGCTCCGTGGGCCGTGCGGGCCATGATCTACCTCGATCGCCACCTCATGCACGCACTCCTCGCTCCCGACTCGATGACGATGCGGGTGCGCTCACTCGAGCACGCCCGGGCACAGACCGTCGACGCCTCGGCTGCCACCCTGCGCCGGATCGAGCGGGACCTCCACGACGGCACCCAGGCCCAGCTGGTCGCGCTCGCCATGCGACTCGGCATCGCCAAGGAGAAGCTCGCGGCCGGCCCCCAGATCGACCTCGATGAGGTTCGCGCCTTGGTGGACGACGCCCATCGAGGAGCAAAGGAGGCCTTGGTCGAATTCCGCGACCTGGCCCGCGGGATCCATCCCCCCGCTCTGGACACCGGCCTCGAAGGCGCCCTGAGCACGTTGGCGGCGCGCTCTCCCGTCCCCACCGAGGTGACGCTGGCCCTGATCGACCGGCCCACCCCGGCCATCGAGTCGATCGCGTATTTCTGTGTGGCGGAGCTCCTGGCCAACGTGGCCCAGCACGCGGGTGCCTCTCGCGCCAGCGTCTCGTGCTCGCAATACGCCCAGTGGCTCCGCTTGGTCGTGCGCGACGACGGCAAGGGCGGGGCCGAGCCTGCGAAGCTGGGGTCGTCGTCGAGCGGGCTGGCCGGACTCACCGATCGGGTGCACGCCGTCGACGGCCGCCTGAACATCGCGAGCCCGCCCGGGGGGCCGACCGTGGTGACCGTCGACCTCCCCCTGCACGCCTAGATGGCCGACGTGCCCCCGTCCGACGCGGCCCCGCCCGACGCGGCCCCGTCCGACGCGCTACGGATCGTCATCGCCGAGGACTCGGCCATCTTGCGCGACGGTCTCGTCCAGCTTCTCGTCGACAGGAAATTCGTCATCACCGACGCCGTCGGGGACTCCGATGCGTTGCGACGGTCGGTGGAGCGTGACTGCCCCGACGTGGCGGTCGTCGACATTCGCATGCCACCCACCTTCACCGACGAGGGGTTGCGGGTCGCCATCGACTTGCGTCGGGAGCACCCAGATCTCGGCATCTTGATGTTCTCGCAGTACATCGAGACCCGCTACGCCGCCGAGTTGTTGGCCGACGGCGCGGCCGGCGTGGGCTATCTGTTGAAGGATCGCGTCGCGGACGTGAGCGACTTCGTCGAGGCGCTCGTCCGGATCGCGTCGGGCGGGACCGCTCTCGACCCCGAGGTCGTCACCCAGCTCCTGGGCGCGTCGGGGCGCACCGACTCGATCTCGGTCCTGAGCGGCCGCGAGCGTGAGGTGCTGGCGCTGATGGCGGAGGGACGATCCAACGCAGCCATCGCGACCACCCTCGTCGTGTCCGAGGGCGCGGTCGAGAAGCATGTCGCCAGCATCTTCACCAAGTTCGACCTGCCCGTGTCGCAGTCCGACCACCGCCGGGTCCTGGCCGTGCTGCGCTTCCTCGACTCGTGACGGTCGGCGACGGGGCCGACGGCGGCGGGGCCGACGGCGGCGGGGCCGGCGGCGGGGCCGTCAGCCCTCGCTGAAGCTGAGCTTGTCCTGCTCCCAGAACGACCGCAGCGAGGCGAGTTTGCCCTGGGCGTCGACCTTGTAGATGTTGGCCATCTGGACGATCCCGACCTGGTTGCCCGGCAGCGTGATGCGTATCTCGCCGATGTTGGCCACCTCGTCACCGCACTCGATGGTCTGGCGGATCGTGAACTTGATGCTCTCGCTCTGCGAGATCACGTTGTCGTAGAAGGCGGTGATCGCCTCCTTGCCACGCTGACCTTTGCCGTCGGGGTCGAACATCGACGGGCCCACGGGGTCCTCGACCACGGCGTCGTCGGCGAACAGCGCCAGCCACCCGGCGCGGTCCTTGGTTTCGGTCAGTTCCATCGACTTCTTCGACATCTCGAATGCCCGGCCCATCGCAACCGCCTCCCTCTCCTACGCCTACTCCTACGCCTTCTCCTACGCCTTCACCTTGGTGATGACCGCGTCGGCGAACCGGCGCAGGCTGTCGATCTTGGTCTGCAGCGGCTCGGTGTCGGGCCCCACGACATAGGGCCAGCGGAAGCCGACGATGACATCGGTCACGCCCTGTTCCTCCAGGCGGCGCACGCCGTCGACCGAGAAAGCGTCCATCGAGATCACGTGCGTCTCGAACGGTGCGTCGGTGCGCCCCGCCTCGGCCCGCAGCTCCGCCAACCGCGCCAAGAGCCCCGGCAGGTCAGCGGGGTCACCGCCGCCGTGCATCCATCCGTCGCCCATGACCGCGGCGCGGCGCAGGGCGGCCTCGCCGTGCCCGCCGATCAGGATGGGCACGGGCCGGCTCGGTGCGGGCGACATCTTGACCGCCGGCACGTCGAACACCTCGCCGTGGTACTCGAAGAACCCACCCGCGGTGAGCCCCCGGATGACGTCGATGGCCTCGTTCATGCGCTTGCCGCGGCGCTCCCACGGCACGTCGAGCAGCTCGTAGTCCTCGGGCCACGGGCTCGTCCCCACCCCGAACAGGAACCGGTTGTCGGTGAGCACGGCCACCGACGCCGCCTGCTTGGCCACCATCACGGGGTGCCGGATGGGGAGCTTCACCACGAACGTCACGAACCGCAGCGTCGTCGTGACCGCCCCCAGGGCGGGGATGAGGCTGAAGGGCTCGATGAACGGCTTGTCCTCGAGGAACTCGCGTGACCCGTCGGGGTTGAACGGATACGTCGTGTCCGACTCACGCGGATACGCGATGCTGTCGGGCACGACGAACGTGTCGTACCCCGCCTCCTCCGCCGCGCGCGCCAGCGGCGCGTAGAACGCCGGCTCGGTCATGGACTCGGCGTAGCTGAACCGCATGGGCGAACCTCGCTCCGGCGCTCGCTCAGGCGTTGGGCTTCTGGCCCGACGCGGCGGCTTGGCGGATCTGCTCGAGCCGGTCGATGAGCCCCATCCGCTCCTGGCCCACCTCGTCGAAGCGCGCCGCGATCTGCTCGGGCGTCCAGCGACCCTCGACGCGCAT
This sequence comes from uncultured Acidimicrobiales bacterium, assembly GCA_963764205.1. GTDB lineage: Bacteria > Actinomycetota > Acidimicrobiia > Acidimicrobiales > UBA8190 > Chersky-840. Next base: position 945,340 of record CAVXRN010000006.1, on the reverse strand, counting down.
GGACCGCACCTCGACGGGCTGGTTCCACACCGCGATGCGCCCGCCCACAGCCGTGAACACCTGGCCCGTCACCTCCTTGGCCGCGTCCGAGAGCAGGAACACCACCAGCGGCGCCACGTCCTCGGGATCGCCCATCTCCGCCAACTCCGACGGCACGTTGGCCGACATGCGGGTGCGGGCGATGGGAGCGACGGCGTTGGCCCGCACGCCGTAGCGGTGCAACCCGACCGCGGCGGAGCGCACGAGCGACACGATCCCACCCTTGGCCGCCGAGTAGTTGGCCTGGGCCACGCTGCCGGCATACGCACCCGACGTGAACCCGACAAGCGACCCCGACTCCTGCTTGCGCATGATCGCGGCGGCGTGGCGGAACACGGTGAAGTGCCCCTTCAGATGCGTCGAGATCACTGCGTCGAACTCGTCCTCGGACATGTTGAACAGCATCCGCTCCCGCAGGATGCCCGCCACCGCCACCACGCCGTCGATGCGGCCCCAGCGCTCGACCGCGGCGTTCACGATGCGCTCACCCCCGGCCATCGTGCTCACGTCCTCGGCCACCGCCACCGCTTCGCCGCCCGCGGCGACGATCTCCTTGACGACCGCCTCGGCGACCTCGCTCGTGGGGTCCTCCCCCGCCAGGCCCACCCCGATGTCGGCCACGACGACCTTGGCGCCTTCCGCCGCGCACGCCACCGCGCACGCCCGCCCGATGCCACCGCCGGCTCCGGTGATCACCACCACCTTGTTCTCGAGGTACCCAGCCACGTCGCCTGCTGCTCCTGTCTCGTCGGTCTCGTCGGTCTCGTCGGTCTCGTCGGTCTCGTCGGTCTCGTCGATCTGTCGATCTCGTCGGTGTCCCGAAATCTGACGGGACGTTAGCAACCGGGGCGGGACACTCCCCAGCCGCCGAAGACGAGCGCACGCTGGTGGGGAGCACCCACGAGCCACGACGAGCCACGTCGAGCAACGGCGCGCGCTCGTGGTCGAGCGGCTTGCCCGGAGCGAGAACACGTTCTAGTCTCGTATGGGCCTGTGGGGGGTTTCGTGTCACGGTGCCGGTCGTGTCGAAGGGAACCGCGCACACGGGTACGCCGAGTGAGGAGCGACGATGACCGACTTCGGATTCTGGGCAATGGCGGAGGAAGAGCCCGGGCACCTCGCCCTCGTGGCTCCCGACGGCACCGAGCTCAAGGCGGGTGAGCTGCTCGGCCGCGCCAACCAGGTCGTGCACGCCCTGCGTCAGCTGGGCCTGCGCAAGGAGGCCACCATCGCCTTCGTGCTGCCCAACTGCGCCGAGGTGTTCGAGATCTACCTCGCGGCGATGCAAGCCGGCTGGTACATCGTGCCCATCAACCATCACCTCGTTGCACCCGAGGTCGCCTACATCCTGAAGGACTCCGGCGCCGACGTCTTCATCGGCCACGAGCGCTTCGCCGATGTCTGCCTCGACGCCGCCGACGAGGCCGAGATCCCCGCCTCACGCTGTCTTTCCGTGGGGGACATCTCGGGCTTCGCCTCCTACGCGCAACTGCGCGACAACCAGAGGACCGACCGACCCGACGACCGCAGCCTGGGCGACACCATGAACTACACGTCGGGGACGACGGGCAACCCCAAAGGCGTGCGCCGCACGCTTTCGGGAGCCGACCCCGACGAGATGGCCATCGCCCTGGCGGGGATTCTGCTCCTGTTCGGCATCAATCCCCGCGACGACAACGTCCACATCGTGGGCTCGCCGCTGTACCACACCGCCGTGTTGCGGTTCTCGGGGGCGGCCATCCACATGGGCCACACCGTGGTGCTCATGGACAAGTGGAGCGCCGAGGGCATGCTCGAGCTCATCGAGCGCTACAAGGTGACCCACTCGCACATGGTCCCCACCCAATTCCACCGGCTCCTCGCACTGCCCGACGACGTCCGGCACAAGTACGACCTGACGTCTCTCCGTCACATGATCCACGCCGCGGCACCGTGCCCCATCGACACGAAGTACGCCATGATCGAATGGTGGGGCCCGGTGATCGACGAGTACTACGCCGCGTCGGAGGGCGGCGGCACCATCGTCAACACCGAGGAGTGGCTCACCAAGCCGGGCACGGTGGGAAAGCCCTGGCCCATCTCGGAGATCGCCATCTTCGACGACGACGACAACCGGCTCGAAGCGAACCAGATCGGGACCGTGTACATGGCCATGCAGTCGGCGGACTTCGAGTACCACGGCGACAAGGAGAAGACTCGGAAGAACCGCATCGGCAAGTTCTTCACCGTCGGCGACATCGGCTTCCTCGACGACGACGGGTTCCTGTTCCTGCGGGACCGCAAGACCGACATGATCATCTCCGGTGGTGCCAACATCTACCCCGCCGAGATCGAGAGCGTCCTCCTCGGCCACCCCAAGATCGTCGACGCCGCGGTGTTCGGCATCCCGCACGACGATTGGGGCGAGGAGGTGAAGGCGGTCGTCCAGCCCGTCGACGACGTGGAGGGCTCGCCCGAGCTCGAGGCCGAGATCCTGGCGTGGTGCGAAGGCCGGTTGGCGAAGTTCAAGACGCCCAAGACCATCGACTTCACCGACGACATGCCGCGTGACCCCAACGGCAAGCTGTACAAGCGCAAGCTCCGCGACCCCTACTGGGAAGGGCGCGAGCGGGCCATCTGAGCGTCCGCCGGGCCGGATCTCGGCCTGGCGATCAAGTCCCTCGCGCCGCGCGCACCGCGTCGACGAGCGACAGGAGGCCGTGCACGTCGATGGGCTTGGCCAGGAACCCGATGACGCCGCGCCGGAGCAGCTCGCGGACCTGCTGCGCCGGGGCACCCGCCCCGATGACCGCCACGGGCACATCGGCGGTGGCCGGGTCCTCGGCCAGCCGGTCGAGCACGACGTCGCCGGTCATGTCCGGGAGATAGAGGTCGAGCAGGATCATGTCCGGGACGTGCTCTCGGGCGAGGTCCACACCGAGGCCGCCCTGCATGGCGGCGAGGACCTCGGTCCCGGGACGGCGCGACAGCACCCGCTCGACGAGATCGAGTGTGGTCAGATTGTTCTCGACCAACAGGACCCTGAACACGCGTCCGGGCCCGGGCGCTACACCGGGCTCGGCCTCGCCGTCGTCCCCGATGGCAGTTGCGGTCTGGTCAGCGGTTCCGACGCCGCCCGGACCGCCGTGGGGTGCCGCGTCGTCCGATCCGGCCGCCGTCGTGGCACCTGCTGTTGGCGTGGGTGTGGACAGGGCCGCACCGGTTGCGAGCGCACCCGGGACGCGATCGGTGATCTCGACCGTCTTGCCCCCCTCGAACGTCGCGCCCGCCTCGACCGCCTCGCCCGGCGCCACGGTGGTGGCCGGGAGCTCGACGACGAAGGTGCTCCCCACGCCGGGGACCGAGTCGACGTCGAGCCGGCCTCCCATGCGTTCACACAGGTGCTGGGACAGCGCCAGCCCGACGCCGGTCCCCTCGATACCGGTCTGCTCGAGCCCGAGGCGGTCGAACGGTACGAAGACGCGGTCGAAGTCCTCGGGGCGGATGCCCCGGCCCGTGTCCGCCACGGCTAGCCGCAGTCGGCCCGACGACCCGAGCTCGCACGTGACCTCGACCCGTCCACCAGGTTTGTTGTACTTCACGGCGTTGGACAACAAGTTGAGCAGGACCTGCATCAGGCGCTGGCGGTCGGCCACGACGACGTGCTCGTCGCGGGGGTCGACGAGCGAGCGGATGATCACCTCGGCCCGCGCCGCGATGGGGTTGGTGAGCTCGAGCGCTTCGGACACGATCTCGGCCACCGCCACCGGCGTCAGCGCCAGCTCGAGGTGCCCGGACTCGATGCGGGCGATGTCGAGCACCTCGTCGATGAGGTCGAGAAGGTGTCGACCGGCCCGGAGGATGTGGTCCACGGCGTCGGCCTGTTGTCCGGGGATGTCGTCCATCTGAAGGAGCTGGGCGAACCCGAGGATGGAGTTCAGCGGCGTGCGGAGCTCGTGGCTCATGCGCGACAAGAAGTCGCTCTTGGCCTTGCTCGCCTTTTCGGCCGACTCACGCGACGTGTGCAAGCGCTCCTCGGACTCCAGTTTCTCGGTGATGTCGCGCGACACGACGACGGCACCGGCGAAATGGCCTTCGCTATCGAGCACGGCCTGGGCCCGGGAGTCGACGGTGACCCAGTGCCCTTCGGCGTGCAACGCGCGGTAGCGCAGATGGAGGTTCGAGACCGCTCCCGTGACCATCCGGATGAACAACGAGGCGACGTCGTCGAAGTCGTCGGGGTGGACGAAGTCAAAGACATCGCCCCGGGTGAACACCTCGTGGCGGTGGCCGAACAGCGCGCTCTCGGCCTCGCTGATCTGATGGATCTTCCCGGCCCGGTCCATGAGCGTGATCATGTCCGGGCTGGCCCTGATGACCGAGTCGAGCAGGCGGTCGCGTGCCGCCAGCGCCTTCTCCGCACAGCGTCGCTCGGTCGTGTCCGAGGCGATCCCCCCGATGGCGAACGGGGTGCCGGCCTCGTCGCGAATGATGAAGCGGCTCATGAAGTACTCCCGCGGACCGTTCACCGTGGTCCCGGGCTCGTCACTGACGAAGGACTGCCCGTCCTCGAGGAGTTGCCGCTCGCCCGCGGCGATCGTCTCGATGTCGTTGGGCCAGCACTCCGCCGCGGTGCGACCGACGGCCTCGTCCACCTCGATGCCCGTCGCCCGGGCGAACTCGTCGTTGACGAGGAGGTACCGACCCGAGAGGTCCTTCACGTAGATGATCGAGGGCGAGTACTCCATGATGGCCCGCAACCGGGCCTCACTCTCGCTCAGCGCGATCTCGTCGCGTCGGCGCTGGGTGATGTCGCGTGCCGCGCCGTAGACGCGCTCGCGGTCGAAGTCGACGCGGACGGTCCACTCGAGCCAGCGCCACTGGCCCTCGCGGGTGCAGAAACGGAGCTGGGTCAGCCCGGCTTCGCCGTCCTCGGCCAACACCGCCTCGGCTGCCCGCCGGACCTCCCGGTCGTCGGGATGGAGGAGGTCGTCGAGCCGCAGACCGTGCAGCTCTGCGGCGCCGTAGCCGAGCGTGCGCTCGAAGGCGACGTTCCACCACAGCAGCGCGCCGGTGTAGTCGGTGATGCACAGGATCTGCGCCGACAGATTGAGGAACGTCGTCAGCTGGGCCGGCGTGGAACCGGCCGGCCCGGCGCGGCCCGCGGACGTGGCGGCCTCCACCGCGAGGCGGACCGCATTGGCCGTGCCCAGTCCCGGTCCCGGTCCCGGTCCCGGGACTCGGCGCGCCGGATCCAGCTCGACGCGCAGGCTCGTGTCGACCGGGGTCGCCCCCCGGAGGCTCCCCGGCGACGGGCTCGACGTGGACGAGCTCACCCGAGCTCCCCCGGCCGCGTCGACATGGTCTCGACCACGCGGAGCAGGTCCTTGATGTCGATGGGCTTGGTGAGGTAGGCGGCCACTCCGATGTCGCGGCAAGCGCTGGATCTGCGACGGCGTGGCGTCGGCCGTGATCACGACGACGGGGATGTCCTTGGTGTGGGGATCGGCCTGCAACATCTCGAGCAGATCCGCGCCCGACATGTCCGGGAGGTGGAGGTCGAGGAGGATGAGGTGCGGGCGGTGGCGGCGGGCCAGGTCCACACCGAGGCTCCCCGACATCGTCGCCACCAACTCGACGACACCCGAGCGCGTGAGGACCTGCTCGACCAATTCGAGGTTGGCCAGATTGTCCTCGATGTGCAGCACCCGCAGCGTGGCCACGTGACGCGGCGCGGCCGGGGGCAGCTCGAGACGACGCACCGGGACCTCGGGCGCAGCCGCGGTGGCGAGATCGACGGTGAACGTCGTCCCCTCGCCGATCCTCGAGTGCACGCCGATGGACCCACCCATCCGTTCCACCAGGTACTTCGACAGCGTGAGCCCGACACCGGTGCCCTCGACGCCGCTGGACTCGGCGCCCAGGCGGTCGAAGGGCTCGAACACGCGCTCGATGTCCTGAGCTCTGATCCCGTTGCCGGTGTCGGTCACGGTGAGCCGTACCAGGACGGGCGAGACGGCCTCGACGGCGACGCCCACCCGCCCGCCCGCCCGGTTGTACTTCACCGCGTTCGACAGGAGGTTCAACATCACCTGGAGGAGGCGCTGCCGGTCGGCCAGGACATGGAAGGTGTCGGGACACATCTCGAGGTCGGCCACGATCGTGATCTCGGCTCGTTCGGCCAGCGGCCGGGCGAGGTCGATGGCGTCGCCGAGGATCTGGCGGATGGGCACGGGCTCCAACAGGAGCTCGAGATTGCCCGACTCGATACGGGCGATGTCGAGCACCTCGTCGATCAGGTTCAGGAGGTGCCGGCCCGCCCGCATGATGTGTCCGACGGCCTCACCGTGCTGGTCGGGCAGGTCGTCCATCTCGAGGAGCTGGGAGAAGCCCAACACGCTGTTGAGCGGGGTGCGCAGCTCGTGGCTCATCCGGGACAGGAAGTCGCTCTTGGCCTTGCTGGCCTGCTCGGCGGACTCCACCGCAACGTGCATCTCGGCTTCGACCTCGAGCTCGTCGGTCACGTCGCGCGACACCACGACCGCGCCCACGGTCGACCCGTCGTCTCCCACCATGGCCTGCCCCCGCGTGTCGAGCACGACCCAGCGGCCGTCGGCATGGCGGACGCGGTAGGTCAGGTCGAGTTGCGTGTCGGGGCGCGAGAAGATCTCGGCCGCCTGCGCGTGGACCCGGTGGAGGTCATCGGGATGGATGAGCGCCTCGACCTCCTCCTGGACGGGGTGACGGAGGTCGTACCCGAGGATGCGCGCCGACGCTTCGCTGATCTCCCGGACCGTGCCGTTGCCGTCGAGCACGGTGACGATGTCGGGGCACGCCCGGATGACCGTGTCGAGGAGCCGCTGGCGTTCCGCCAGCGCGGCCCGGACGCGGGTCCATTCGCTGATGTCGGTGGCGATGGCCGCGACTCCGCTCACCGCACCGGCCGAGTCGAGCAACGGGAACCGGGTCACCATCATGACCTGCGTGTCGTCGCCGAGCTCGATGACCTCGTCGTGCGTGACGACGACACCGCGGTCGAGCACCTCGCGCTCCGCCTCGTCGGTGGGCGCGTCCGGCCAGATCTGGCGGGCGGTCTTGCCCAGCACGTCTTCGCGGGCGAACCCGAACGCCCGGAGGAACACCTCGTTCACGAGCACGTAGCGCTGGGCGCGGTCCTTGACGAAGATCGCCGCGGTCGAGTGGTTGACGATGGCGTGCAGCCAGGCCTCGTTGGCGCGCAATGCCGCCTGGGCGTCGTGGTGGTGGGTGACGTCGCGGGCCGCGCCGTAGACCAACCCGGAGTCCGGCGCCTGGCGCGCCGTCCACTCCAACCAGCGCCAGCTTCCGTCCTTGCACCGGTACCGCGACTCGATCGCCGGTGGCTCCGCGTCCTCGGTGGGTTGGTCGAACAGCGCCAGGGCCCGGGGCAGGTCATCGTGGTGGATGAGGTCGACGAGCGACATCTGGGCCAACTCGTCCTCGGCGTAGCCGAGGAGCGCGGCGGCCGAGCCGTTGCTCCAGACGAGACCCTGGGTCACGTCGAAGACCCCGAAGATCTCGTTCGACATCTCGAGGAACACCGCCAGGTCCTCGTCGGCCAGCTCCCCGGGCCCGCCACCCGGTCCGCCACCGGGACCGGCGAACGTCGGGCTCTCGGTTGCGCCGGCGGTTCCATCGGAGCGGACGCGGTCGGCGGGGACGCGGTCGGCGGTGATGCGGTCGGCGGGGACGCGGTCGGCGGTGATGCGGTCGGCGGGGATGCGGTCGGCGGGGATGCGGTCGGTCGCGACCGCGACGATCGACGCGACGGCACCGCCGGTTGCGCTGTGACCGCCGCTCGCGCCGGCCCCGTTCGACGGCGCCCCTGCGCCGTTGTCGCGTGCTGTGTCGCTCAACCCCAGCCGTCCTGGTCTCGGGCCGGCACCAGACGCCGGCCACCAGTTGGGTATCGGCGCGGGGCAGGGATCTGTTGAGGGCCGGACCACGCACGGTGGCGCCCGGCGGGGGCCGGCGACGAGGGCGGAAACTCCTGGTCAGACGCGTGTTTCGGTACCGAGGCCGACGGGGCGGGCGAACTTTCCCGTCAGATCTCCGGGCTCTGCAGGGCCAGCCGGGCCTCCGCAGCGCAGGGGCGGGGCCGATCAGTCCCCGGCGAACCCCAGACGCCGGGCGTCGGCACGGACCTGCTCGGCGGCCTCGGGCGAGTCGGAATTCTCGGTCACGAAGGCCAAGAACCGCTGCGGGACGAGCTCGATGAAGATCCCCTCGGCCTCGGCCGTCAACGTCTCGCCGTTGAAGATCGCACCGTAGGTACGGATCTTGCGACCCTCTCTCGACACGAAGCGGGCCTCGAGCCGAAGCGGGGTCCGCAGCGGCGTCGGCTTGCGGTAGGTGATGGTGAGCGTCCCTGTCATGGCGGGGTTCCCAGCCATGATGTTGGCCGCGCCGAGCATCTCGTCGAAGACCATGGCGATCACGCCGCCGTGGACGCAGGTGGGCGGACCCTCGTACTGGTAGTCGAACGTGGCGGTTCCCCGCAGCTCGCCGTCGACGGCCTCCACCACCACCGGGGGGGCGACCGGGTTGGCGAAACCGATCACGGGGCTCGACGGAAAGAAGTCCTGGGGATCGCCCACCGGATCGGGCTGGGCCCGCGGCCGCCGTCCCGGACCGGCGTGGGCCTCCAGTGCGTCGGCCACGCCCTTGAGCGCCGCGGTGGCGGCGTTGATGTCGTCGTCGGCGATGGGCAGGCTCACCATGGCGCTCGTGATGCGCCGCACCTCGCGCGCCAGGTCGAAGCGGGCGTCCTCGGTTGCGCTCGGGGCGTTCTCGTCCCTCGATCCTGCGACGCCACCGGGGACGCCACCGCCGGCGGTGATGCCGAAGTCCGAGACACCGAGCTCCTGGTCGGGCATCAGCGGCGCTTGTACTCGGGGGTGCGCTTCTCCGCGAACGCCTTCTGACCTTCCTTGGCGTCTTCGGTGGCGAAGACGGGCCAGCCGATCTCGAGCTCGATCTTGAGGGCCTCGACCTCGGGGATGCCCTCGGTCTCGCGCACCGATCGCTTGATGGCCTCGACGGCGAGCGGGCCGTTCCCACAGATCACCTCGGCGATGGCCAGCGCCTCGTCCAGCGCGGTGCCGTCGGGGACGACGCGACCGATCAGCCCGATCTCCTTCGCCTCGTGCGCACTCACCTCGCGCGCCGTGAGGAGGAGGTCCATGGCGACGGTGAACGGGATCTGTCGCCGCAACCGCACGGTGGACCCACCGAGGGGGAACAGGCCGCGCCGCGCCTCGAACACGCCGAACTTGGCGCTCTCGCCCGCGACGCGGATGTCGGTGGCCTGGAGGATCTCGGTCCCACCCGCTACCGCCCACCCCTCAACCGCGGCAATGAGCGGCTTGCGCAGCTGGTAGTGGCGCAGCAGCGCCTTCCAGTGCAGATCGGGATCGGCCTCCTGGCGGTGCCGGTACGCCTGTGCCTCGGGCGCCGACATCGACTTGAGGTCCATGCCCGAACAGAACGTGCCACCGGCCCCGGTCAGCACGGCACAGCGGATCTCGTCGTTACCGTCGATCTCCTCCCACGCGTCGGCCATGCCCACGAGCATCGGGAGGCTCAGGGCGTTCTTGGCTTCGGGCCGGTTCATGGTGACCACGGCAGTGGCGCCGTGGCGCTCGAAGGTCAGGTTCTCGGTACCGGGGCTGGGCATGGCGTCTCCTTCACGTGCTCCACGTCTCGGCCCGCCGCCAGTGCTGGAGGGGTGCCCTCGTCTGGGCTCCTCCCCCGCCGGCCTCGGGACCCACCGACAATAGAACGAATTCTAGTCCTGGCCCGGGCGGGTCCCCGGAACCGTGCCCGGCACCTAGCGGCGACGCCTCAGCGCTCCCGCAGGAGCTGTCCCGGTCGCGAGCGGGAGGCGGCCAGCGCCGGCGCCACGGCGAGGAGGTTGGCGACCACGAGGACGCCGATCGCCACGCCCACGACGAGCCAGACCGGCACCACCGACACCGGCACGACGCCGAGGTTGGAGGCGAACGCCCTCCATACCTCTTGTCCGATCGCCAACCCCAGCGGCACGCCGACGACGATCCCGACGAGGGCGAGCGTGGTCGCCTGCCACGACACCGCCGCGGCCACCTGATGGTTCACGAACCCGAGCACCTTCAGCAGCCCGACCTCGCGTCGCCGGCGCGCCACGCTCACCACGAGCAGGTGCAACAGCGTCGCGGCTCCGAACAACGCCAGCATGACGCCGAAGATCAGCGGGAAGTTGACGGCTTCGCCGAAGTTGACCAGAGAGACAGGCGTCGTGGGGAGCACCGAGAGGGCGGCGTAGGTGTCGAGGTAGTGGTTGATGGCAGCCTTGCCCCGGGCGCCGGGGACGAACCTGGCCAGCATCCCTCCGTCGGAGTTCCCGATCACGGCTTGTCGGCATGCGGCCTGCTTGGGGCCCGCAGGGCAGACTGCACCCTCGTACCCTGGGATGGTGAACAACGCACCGTCTCCGAGTCCCGCCACGCCGGACAGGACTGGGAACGACACCTCCGACACCACCCGGAAGGCGACGGTCCGCTTGCCACCCGAAGGTGCCGACACCGTGACGGGCACCACCGATCCCACCTGCGCCCCTACCTGGTGCATCGTCGACGCGCCCAAGGCAACCTCACCGTCGTCCCGGGGTAGATGGCCGGTGACCGTGGTGAACAACAGCGGCCCGCGCAGTGCCGTCGCCGCCACGGCCCCCACGGTCACCTTGCCGATCGAGACCTCACCCGCCAGACCGCGCGAGAGGCCGGTGAGGGCAGGGTCGTGCTCCAGGCTGCGCAGCATCGAGGGGTCGGGCTGGCCGTCGACCAGATTGAAGTTGATCTGGAACGTCTCGCCGTACAGGTTGGGGGTGGCGGTCAGGTGCGAGAGACTGGAGCCGAACACCGCCGTGCCACACAACGCCGTCACGGCCAGGACCATGCCGAGGAGTGCGGTGCCCACCGGGACCGTCGCCCGACCCCGGCCCCGCTGCAGGGCGTGTCGGACCCCGATCACCGCGCTCGGCGGTGCGCCCGTGGCGGCGAATTGGGTGACGATCGTCGACGGCCGCGATTCCTGGGCGTCGTCCGCGTCGTCCACCGTGTGCGCCGCCCGCCACGCCGGCCAGATGCCGAGGCCGACGACGACGGCGATCAGGGCCACGAACCCGAGCGGGAGGACGAAGGTGTCGAAGACCACGCCCGTCGAGGGCTCCGCTATGCGGGCCTCGCCCACGGGGGTGATCGGCGACACCGCGACCGCCAGCGCCACCGCCCCGACGGCCCCGACGATGGCCACGACGACGTTCCGGGCCGTCGCCAGGGCCACGAGCTGGCGCCGGTCGAGGCCGAGGGTGGCCAAGGTGGGGTAGTCCTCGCTCTCGACCGCGCTCTGCCGAGCCAACGCCTGGCCGATGACGAGGACGCCGACCAGCGCGGCGAGGACCGCCAGCACCCACCACCCGATGGCTTGGGGATGGATCGACCCCTCGATGGCGGCGTTGAATTGGTGCGCGCTCTCAAAGCCCACTACGCCGGCGCTGCTCAACGCGGCAGCGTCCGCGTTGAAGCGCGGCAGGTCGGCCGCGCCGTGGCGCAGCCGCACGAGGTAGAGGTCGAAGGTCGGGGCGCCGGGGGTCACGGTACGGGCAAAGTCCGGGTTGGCGTACACCGAGTAGGTCGGCTCCGCCCCGGAGGGGAACTCGCCTTCGCTCACTTCGAGTCCGACCACGTGCAGCACGACGGTCGGTCCGGTGGGCGGCGGCGGACTGCCCGTGGCGTCGAGAACCGCCATGCGTTGCGAGGGTGCGTAGAACGGGACCCGGATGACCGTTCCGATCCGGACGCCGTAGTCCTGTTGCAGGGTGATCGACGCCAGGACCTGATCCGGAGAGGACGGATTGGGCCAATGGCCCGAGACGAGCTTCGAGTACTCGTGTGCGTGCGCCGGGAGGTCCTCCACCGTGAACTCCGTCGGATCGATAAGCCGACCGCAAGAACATTGAGGCTGACCGCTCACAGGGCTCAGGACACTCGTCGCCGAGGCCACCTCGGGCAACCGGGCCAGCTGGGGAACCGGTTGGGCGGCGTAGGCAAGGGCGTCGAAGCCGTAGGTGGCGACGAACCGGGGGAAGGCCGAGTTCGTACGACGGCCGGCCACCGTCGCGGCGAGGACGAACCCGCCGACGAGGGTGACGAGCAGGGCGATGGCCAGCCATGATCGCCACCGGCGTCGCAACTCGGCGCGAAAAACCAGCCTGACAGCCTCCAAAAGACCTCCTCGACCCCAGTGTCGCCGATCCGGTCGTGTCGACCAAGGTGGCCAGCCGGTTTCGGGCTCTCGTGCTAGCACCCGCGGGTGGTCGCCACCGATGTGAAGGTCCGGGAGCCGGGCAGCTAGACATCTCTGACGACCGCCACACATGGCAACAGAGGAGAGATGGTGAGCGACGACGTTCCGGGGAGCTTCCACCCCGCCATCGCGGGCCGGGAACGACCCATGGCCGAGCTCACCGACACCGTCCGACGTTTGATCGAGCTGGTCGTGACCAACACCGCCCCGCCGCACGTGCTCGACGGGGCCGTGTCCCAGCTCCAGGCGGCGGCCGACGTGCTCGCCGCGCATGTGCCGGCGCAAGCGGTTCCACGCTTCATCGACCCATCCGAAGCGACCGAGCCCGATGCCATACCCGGTGCCGACGTCGGTGCCGACCCGGTTGCCGTGCCCAATTCCGAGCGCGCCCGGGCGTCGATGGACGAGGCGATGCCCTATGACCCCGTCGTGGGCCGATTCAACCCGGTCGCCCTCCCCGTGGTGCTCTCGTTCGAGCCCCCGCTGGCCATCGGGACCGCCGTGTTCACGACGCCGTACGAAGGTGGGCCCGGCTGGGTCCACGGCGCCGCCCTCGCCGCCACGTTCGACATCGTCCTGACCGCCGCCAACCACCTCAGTGGCGCCGCGGGCCCGACGGTGTGGCTCACCATCCGCTTCCGCCGACCCACGCTCGTGGGGATCGAGGCACGCTTCGAAGCCGAGGTCGTCGCCAACGACGGCCGGCGCGTCACCAGTCGGGGCCGCCTCGTCCAGGACGGCCTGGTCTGCGTCGAGGCCGAGGGCGAGTTCGCCGTCCTCGACCCCGCTCGGATCCGCGCCAGGGCCGAGCGGTCGCGCCGGTCACGACCCCGGGACCCGGCGGAAGGACGCGACGGCGCGGCCTGAGGCCGTCGAGCTCACGGAAGCGGCGGCGCCGCGATGCCCACCATGGGCGCCACCAATCGGGCGCCACCTTCGGACCCCTCGAACGGTGCGCCACCGAAGGCGAAGATGCCGCCGTCCGACGCCACCATCCAGTACCCGTGGCCGTCGGACGTCGGCGTCAGGCCGACGACGGGCCTGGTGAGCGGCCGCCCGCCCATCGAGCCGAAGAACGGGGCGCCCCCGAAGGCGAAGATCCCGCCGTCCGACGCCACCAACCAGTACCCGCCACCCGGTGCGGCGGCCATGCCCACCACGGGCTGGGTGAGCGGTCGTCCGCCCATCGAGCCGGCGAAGCGGGCGTCACCGAAGGCGAAGACCCCGCCGTCCGACGCCACGAGCCAGTACCCGCCGCCGTCCGCCGTGGCGGCCATGCCGACGACGGGTTTGGCGAGCGGTCGGCCGCCCATCGAGCCGAAGTAGCCAGCACCGCCGAACGCGAAGACCCCACCGTCCGACGCCACGGTCCAATAGCCGTCGCCGTTGGGCGCGGCGGCCATGCCGACCATCGGTTTGGCGAGACGGCGGCCGCCCATCGACCCGAAGTAGCCGGCGTCACCGAACGAGAAGATCCCGCCGTCCGACGCCACGAGCCAGTACCCGCCGCCGTCCGACGTGGCGGCCATGCCGACGACCGGCGCCACGAGGTGGCGACCGCCCATCGAGCCGGCGAAGCCCGCCCCGCCGAAGCTGAACACGCCCCCGTCGGAGGCTGTGGTCCAGTACCCGGGTCGCGGTGGCGCTGCGGGTGGCGCGGGTGGCAGCCCGGCGGGACCATCGAAGGCGTGCACCTGGTTCGACGACGGCGCCAGCACGAGCCCGTCCGCCACGGTCGCCGTGGGGAAGTGGTTGGCCTCCGAGCCGAGCGAGAAGCTCTGGGCCATGTTCCCCGTGGCGGGATCGAGCGCGTAGAGCGTGGACCCGCCGATGGTCCACACGAACCCGCCCGCCACGATGGGCGGGCCGCCGGCTCCGGTGTTGGTGTGCCACAACACGTTCACGTTGTTGGGCGCGGCGGTGGCCACCGCCACGAGGCCGGACTCACACGGTTCGTACACCGTCGTGCCCGACACGGCGGTGCCGCCGTCGACGTCGCCGCTGCAGAACGATCCCACCGACTGCAGCTGTCCGCCGATGGAGCCGAGACTCGACTGCGACAGCAGGTAGCCGATGTGCGACTTGCCCGCGGCGAAGACGAGCCCGTCGGCCGGCACGAGGGCGGGCGAGGTGGAGAAGTCGAGGTCGCTCCCGTTGTCGCTGGTCCACGTGGTCGGGGCGAAGAACTGGACCCGCTGCATCGACGGCGACAGCTCGATGACACCGTCGCTGTTGTCGTAGGCATCGCCCGAAGACGTAAAGGCGCTGTTGCCGGTGGTGATCCAGATGTTCCCCTGGCCGTCGACCACGGGTGCCGCCCCGCCCATCCACACCGCCCCCTGGCTGTCGCCGGGGTTCGACGCCACCTCGAAGGACTGCTGGGTGCCGCCGCCCTCGGGGATCGAGACGACCCAGCCGTGGTAGTTGCCACAGTCCCCGTCGTTGCCGCCGAAGCCGGCCACGACGTTGCCGTTGTCGAGCGCCAACCCCGTCCGCTGCAGCTGGGCCAGCTGGTCCGAGCCCGGCAACACGATCGCCTGGTGCAGGATCACCGCGCCGGTGTAGAGGTCGAGGCCGGTCAGGTAGTGCTGGGCGCCGGCGCCCGCCGCCTCGTCGGTCACGGCGAACACCTCACCCCGGGCGCCGTCGATGACCGGTGTGCCGGTGATGCCGACGGTGGGCGAGATGTTGCCGCACGGGAGGTTCCCCGACGGCACGGCCGTGCCGATGTGCGTCGACCACAGCACCGCGCCGGTGTTGGCCGCCAACTCGTCGATCGTGTCGTTCTCGGTGCCGATGACGACGCGACCGGCCTGCACGAGGGGCTCCCCGTAGATCGCACCGTCGAGGGCGGCCGACGTCCACGCCGGTGTCGTGGGCGTGAGGTCGGTGCTGGTCGGGTCGGTGCCGCTCCCGAGGCCGTCGTGGTGGTACACCGGCCAACTCGAGCCGAACACCGTGTGCGGCTGGGTCCGAGCGGCCGCGAGGGCCGGCGGTGCGGTCACGACCACGGTGGCACACGCGAGAACGCCCGCGAGAGCACACCCGAGGAGCAGCGCGCACGACCGGGACACACCGACGCGCGCGGAGGACGGGGATCGCCTGGGGGTCATCGCCTCATCTTGTCCGCAAATCGTGCCGCCCGCTATGGGATCTCCTCCGACAGCGGACAACGGCCGGACAATCCAGGTCAGAGCCTTTCGATGATCGTCCCCGTGGCGAGCGCCCCGCCGCAGCACATCGAGACGAGGGCGAGGTTGGCGTCCCGGCGCTCGAGCTCGTGCAGGGCGGTCGTGATGAGCCGGCTGCCGGTCGAACCCACGGGATGGCCGATGGCGATGGCGCCGCCGTTGACGTTGACCTTGTCCCAGTCGACGCCGTGGACCTTCTGCCACGAGCACACGACCGAGGCGAAGGCCTCGTTGACCTCGAAGATGTCGATGTCGTCGGCGGTCATGCCGGCCTTGGCCAACACCTTCTCGGTCGCGGCGATGGGGCCGTCGAGGTGATAGTAGGGGTCCGAGCCCACGAGCACCTGGGCCACGATGCGGGCGCGCGGCCGGTGGCCGGTTGCCTTGGCCCGGTCCTCGGACATCCACAGCACCGCGGCGGCGCCGTCGGAGATCTGCGAGGAGTTCCCCGCCGTGTGCATCCCGTCGGGGAGCACGGGCTTGAGCCCCGCCAGCGCCTCGGCCGTGGTGTCGCGCAGGCCCTGGTCGCGCGTCACGTGCTGGTGCGAGCCGGTCGGACCGTCGGGGCCCACGACGGGAGCTTCGAGGGAGAACACCTCGCGGTCGAAGCGGCCCTCGTCCCAGGCGCGCGCCGCCTTGTGCTGGCTGGCCAACCCGAGGGCGTCGACGTCCTCGCGCGTGATGCCGTACTTCTGCGCGATCCGCTCCGCCGCGCCGAACTGGTCGGGCATGTCCCAGGGGAAGTCCGGCGGGCGCGAGCTGCCGGGCCCGTTCATGGCGTTGGCGCCCAGGCCGACACGGCTCATGGCCTCGACGCCGCAACCGATGCCGACGTCGATGGCGCCGGCCCCGATGAGGTTGGCGACGAAGTGGTTGGCCTGCTGGGCCGACCCGCACTGGCAGTCGATGGTGGTGGCGGCGGTCTCGTAGGGCAGGCCCATGCTGAGCCACGCCGTGCGGGTCACGTTGGACGCCTGCTCCCCCGCCTGGGTGACACAGCCACCGACGATCTGCTCCACCTCCGACGGCTCGATCCCGGCCCGCTTGACCACCTCCACCTGGGCCGAGGCGAGGAGCTCCGCCGCGTGGAACCCCGAGAGCCATCCGTTGCGCTTGCCGATGGGGGTGCGCACCGCCTCGACGATCACCGGTCGTGCCATTGGGTCTACCTCCGAGAGGACTGGAAAGTGCCCGGTTGCACGAGAGGCCCGCGGTGAGCGAGATTCCCGCGTGGAGCGGGCAGCGCTGAGAAGGCCAGTATAGAACGCGTTCTACGTCCAGCGGCCAGCCGGCCGGCCCCGTGGGAGGATGACAACCGTGCAGGTCACAATCATCGGCGGCGGCAGCTACCAGTGGTCACCCAAGCTCATCTGCGACTTGTTGAGCCTCCCGTCGCTGGCGGGGGTCCACCTCGTCCTCGAGGACATCGACCCGGTGCCGCTCGAGAAGATGGAGGCCATCGCCCGCATCGCCGACGACAAGTTGGGCGCCAAGTCGACGGTGTCGACGACGACGAACCAGCGCCGCGCCCTCGAGGGGGCGGACTTCGTCGTCGTCACCATCTCCACCGGCGGTTTCACGAGCATGGGCGTCGACATCGACGTGCCGGCCCGCCACGGCATCCACCAGTCGGTCGGTGACAGCATCGGCCCGGGCGGGATCTCGCGCGCGCTGCGCAACATCCCGGTGCTCGCGGGCATCGGCCGCGACATGGAAGACCAGTGTCCCGACGCGTGGCTGCTCAACATCACCAACCCCATGACGACGCTCACGCGCACGGTGTGCCGCGAGACGCGTCTCAACGTGGTGGGGCTGTGCCACGAGGTGGGTGGGTTCTGCATGGACCTGGCCATCGCCTTCCGCCAGCCCCACACCGTCGTGCGGCCGGTGATCGAGGGGATCAACCACTTCCCCGTGATCACCGAGCTCGACGTGGACGGGCGCGACGGCTTCGAGATGGTGGCCGAGCTCGTCGACGAGCTCGGCGGCCTCGACGCGCTCGCCCCCCGGCCCGACCAGGAAGAGGCCGAGCCGTTCTCGAAGCTCGACTTCGCCCGGCGGCACCTCCTCAAGCTCACGCTGCTCGACCGCTGGGGCGCGCTGCTCGCTGCCAACGACCGTCATCTGGCCGAGTTCCTCCCGTCGGTGCTGACCGAGGAGTCGGGGTGGGGTGCGCGCTGGGGCATCGAGCTCACGCCCATGGCGACGCGCGAGAAGCACCAGGCCGAGTTCATCGCCGAGGTCGACGCCGTGCTGGCGGGCAAAGAGGAGTTGGCGACGTGGGACTCGGGCGAGCTCGTGGCGCCGGTCATCGACTCGCTCGTCACCGGCACCGCGCGCGAGCTCCCGCTCAACCGGCCCAACGTGGGCCAGTGCCCGGACCTCCCGGCCGACGCCGTGGTGGAGTCGATGTGCGTCGTCGACGGCGACGGTGTCCGGGGCCGCGACGTGGCGCCCGCACCGGCGCCGTTCGCGGAGCTGCTGCGCCGTCACGTGGCCGTCCAGGAGATGACCGTCGAGGCGGCGCTGCGCGGAAACCGGGCCTTGGTCCATCAGGCGTTCGCCCTCGACCCGCTGGCGGGGCGCGGCGACCTGCGCGACACCGAGGCGATGGTCGAGGAGTTGCTGGCCGGCACGGCGAGATGGCTGCCCCAGTTCACATGACACGGTTCACATGACACGGTTCACATGACACGGTTCACATGACACGGTTCACCTGACACAGCTGACTTGAAAGAGGAGTCCACGTGAAGCTCGGGTTCGTCGGCCTCGGAGCCATGGGGTTGCCGATGACGCGCAACCTCGTCGCCGCGGGCCATCAGGTGACCGTGGCGTCGCGCAGCAGGGGGCCCGTCGACGAGGCCGTCGCGTTCGGCGCAGTCGACGGGGGCACCCTCACCGACGTGGCGACGTCGAGCGAAGTCCTCATCCTCTGTGTGCCCAACTCACCCGACGTCATCGACGTCCTCGACGCCGTCGTCCCCGCCCTGGGGCCGGGCACGATCGTGGTCGACTGCTCGACGATCGACCCCGACGTCGAGCGGGCCCAGCACCGACGGGTGACCGACACCGGCGCCCGCTACCTCGACGCGCCGGTGTCGGGTGGCACGGTCGGCGCCAAGAAGGGGACGCTCACGCTCATGGTCGGCGGCGACGACGCCACGCTCGAGGACGCCCGGCCCGCCCTCGACCCCATGGCGGGGTTGATCGTGCACGTGGGCGGCCCCGGGATGGGCCAAGTCGTGAAGCTGTGCAACAACCTGATCTACGCGGCGCAGATGGTCGCCACGGCCGAGGCCACCGCCCTGGCGCTGCGGTCGGGCGTCGACATGGCCAAGCTCCTCGAGGTCCTCGTGCACTCGACCGGCGACTGCACCGCGGTGCGCACGCGGCTGCCCGTGGCGGGCGTGATCGCGGAGAGCCCGGCCTCCAACGACTGGCAACCGGGCTTCATGACCGATCTGATGGCCAAGGACCTCGACCTCGCCCTGTCCTACGCGGCGCGCGCGGGGGTGCCCATGACGACGACCGCCACCGCCCGCCAGGCGCTCACCGCAGCGTCGACGGCGGGGTTCGGGCGCGAGGACTTCTCGGCGCTGGCCAAGGTCGTGCTCCGGTTGGCGGGCGTGGAGTGAACGAGCTGGAGGCGCCGGCGGTGATCCTGGCCGCCGATCATCGCGCCCGCGGGGTGATCACGATCGAGCGCTACGCCGAGTACCTCGGCGCGGTGCGGGTCGCGCTCGGGGTCTGCGACGGCATCCTGGCGAGCACCCAGCCCATGCGCGACCTGGCCGAGTCCGGCGCCATCGAGCCCCACCACCGCACGTACCTGTCGGTCAACCGGACCGGGCTGGCCGGGACCGCCTTCGAGCTCGACGACCGGTTGGTGGCCAGCGTGGAGCAGGCCGCGGCCGACGGGTGGACCGGCATCAAGCACATGACGCGCATCGACAAGGCCGACCCCGAGAGTGCGGCGGCGTTGGAGCTGCTGGGCACGGTGGTGGAGAAGGCGCGGCTCCTCGGGCTCGAGGCGCTCGTGGAGTCGTTGTCGTGGTCCGACGGCGCCGTGGCGCGCGACACCGACGCCATCGTCTACGCCGCCATCGTCGCCCATGACCTCGGGGCGCCGATCCTCAAGGTGCCCGTGCCCGACGTCGCCGGCGGAGCGGCGCGCGTCGATGCCGTGGCGCGCATCGTCGCCAGTGTGGGCGTGCCGGTGCTCTTCCTCGGCGGACCCCGGTCGACGCGCCCGACGGGCGATGCGCCCGGGCGCGACCCGCGCCACGACGTCCTCGACGAGATCCGCGACATCATGGCGGGCGGCGCGGCCGGGTTGGCCGTGGGACGTGTCGTCTATCAGGATCCCGACCCCGCCACGATGGCCCGCCTGGTGGCCGAGGCCGTGCGGGACGGGGCTCGCCGGGCGGCCGGCACCGTCCCGGCGTGATCCTCACCATCGACCTCGGCACGAGCGTCACGAAGGTCGTCGTCTGGGGTGCACACGGCCCGATCGCCTCGGGCCGGAGCGCGCTCGAGTCCCACTACGGCGCGGGCAACCGGGCCGAGCAGGACCCCGCCTCGTGGTGGCCCTCGGTCGTCGCCGCAGCGGACCAGGCCCGGGCCGAGCTCGACACGCGGCACGGCACGCGGCACGGCACGCGGCTCGACAGCGGGAGCTCCGACGGGTGGGAAGCGATCGAGGCGGTCGGCTTCGCCGCGGCCCGGCAGAGTTTCGTCCCGGTCGCGGCCGACGGCACACCGCTCGGGCCGGCGCTGTTGTGGTCCGACCGGCGCGCCGCAGCCGAGGCGCGCGCGGTGGCCGACTCGTTCGGGCCGGACGGCGCGGCGACCGTGAGGCGGTGCACCGGCGTCGTGCTCGACGCGGGATCGGTGGCGGCCAAGGTGGCGTGGCTCGAGCGCCACGAGCCCGACCGGCTCGAGGCATCGCGCTGGCTGCTCGCACCGCGCGACGTCATCGCGTGGCGGCTCACCGGCGAGGTGTCCACCGACGTCACGTTGGCGTCGGCGACGGGTCTGTTCGGGATGGGCACCGACGTCCTCGGCCCGGTCGTGCCGGGGCTGCTCGACGCCGTGGGGTCGCTCGCCGACCGGCTGCCCGAGCCGCGTCGGTCGGACTCGATCGTGGGTGGGGTGCGGCGCCAACCGGCGGCCGAGCTCGGGCTGCGCGCCGACATCCCCGTCGTGATCGGCGCAGGCGACCGGGCGTGCGAGGTCCTCGGCGCCGGCGCATCGGAGCGGTGGCCGATGGTGTCGTGGGGCACGACGGCCAATGTGTCGGTGCCCGTCGTCGACCTGGTCGGGACGGGGCCGCCCGCCATGATCGTGACGCGCGGCGCGCTCGAAGGGTGGCTCCTCGAGGGGGGGTTGTCAGCGGCGGGGTCGGCCGTCGACTGGCTGGCCCGCCTGGCCGGGACCGACGTCGACACGGTCATGGACCGGGCCCGGTCGAGCCCACCCGGAGCCCGCGGCGTGCGTGCGCTCGCCTGGTTCGGCGGCGCCCGGGCCCCGTGGTGGCGCGACACGGCCCGGGCGGGACTGCTCGGGTTGTCGCTCGACCACGACATCGGTGACATGGCGCGCGCCGTGGTCGAGTCGGTGGCGTGGGACGTGGCGCGCTGCCTCGACGCCGCGGCGTCGGACCGGGCCGACGGGGCAGAGCCGATCGGCGTCGTCCTCGGCGGCGGTGGCGCCACCGACGCGCTGTGGGTCGACGTCCTCACCGCCGTGACGGGGCGGCCGGCTCGCCGCAGACGATCGGGTGACGCCGCTGCGGCCGGCGCGGCGATGATCGTGGCACGCACCATCGGGGCGGAGGTCGGGGAGATCGGGGAGATCGGGGAGATCGAGGCTGGGGCCGCGCCCGGGGGTGGCGACGAGGTCGAGACGTCGCCCGACCCGTCGCTGACGGCCGCGTACGCGGCCCTGCGGCCGACCGCCGACGCCGCGGCCGCGGCCGTCATCGACTTCGTGTCGCCATGAAGGACGTGCACCTCGCCTACGGACGCCACGGGATGGTGGCGCGCGTGCCCGACGATGCCGTCGTGGTGACGGCGACCGAATTGCCCGGGCTGCCCGACGAGGCCGGCGCGGTGCGAGGCGCGCTGGACGCACCTGTCGACGGCCCGCCGCTGGCCGAGCTCGTGCATCGAGCCGCGCGCACCGCGGCGCGCCGCGGCGCCGCGGGTCCCCGGGTGGCGGTGGTCTTCCCCGACCTCACCCGGCCCATGCCCAACCGGACGGTCCTGCCGCCGCTGCTGGCCGAGCTCGAGCGGCTCGGCGCGGGCCCCGACCAGGTGGAGCTGCTGTGCGCCACGGGGACCCATCGCCTGGCCGGGCCCGACGAGATGGTCGAGCTCATCGGCCCCGAGATCGCGGCGCGGTACCGCGTCCACCAGCATCGGGCCGAGGACGACGAGGAGCACGTCGAGGTGGGCCGTGTGGACGGCACCCCGGTGCGGCTCGACCGCCGCTACGTCGAAGCCGACGTCCGCATCCTCACCGGGTTCGTCGAGCCCCACTTCTTCGCCGGGTTCAGCGGTGGCCCCAAGGGTGCCTGCCCCGGGCTGGCCGCGCTGGAGACGATCCTCGAGGCCCACAGCCCGGCCCGCATCGCCGACGCCCGGTCGACGTGGCTCGTCACGCAGGGCAACCCCGTCCACGACTTCGTGCGCGCCGCGGTGGCGTTGGCGCCGCCGACGATGGCGCTCGACGTGGCCATCAACGAGCGTCGGCAACTCACCGCGGTGTTCGCCGGCCCGCTCCCGGCCGGACACGTCGCCGCGTGCGAGTTCGTGGAGGCGACCGCGGTCCAGGAGGTCGGAGACCGGTTCGACGTCGTCGTGAGCACCAACGGCGGGTACCCGCTCGACCGCAACCTCTACCAGGCGGTGAAGGGCATGGCGGCGGCCGAGCGCGTGGTGCGCTCCGGGGGGACGATCGTGATGGCCGCGGCGTGCGCGGACGGCACCCCCGACGGCGGCGCCTTCGCACGGCTGCTGGCCGACGCCGCCAGCGCCGACGCGCTCGACGCGCTCGACGAACCGGGCGGGGCCGCGGTGACCGACCGCTGGCAGGCCCAGGTGCTCGGCCGCGTGCTGCGGCGCGCCGCGGTGTGGTTGCACACCGACGGGCTCACCGACGACGAGGTGCGCGGCGCCTTCCTCCGGCCCGTGGGTGACGTGACCGAGGCGGTGACCGAAGCGGTGGCGCATGCGATCGAGCAATCGGGCTCGGGACACCGCGCCCGGGTCGGCGTGCTCCCCTACGGCCCGCTCACCGTGGCCTCGGCCACCTGACCCCGCTCGAACTCTCTGACGACGGCGTCAGGGATTAGCGTGTCGCAGCTATGGGGGACCCGCTCGTAGGGGAGCAGGCGATGTTCGAGGGCGAGCAGCCCCTCTTCAACTTCGTCGTCCCCGACGAGCTGCTGGCCGACGCGGTCGCCAAGAGCCGTGACAAGGCGGCGGTGGCGGACGTGGCGCTCATGCCGGGCACGGGCGAGGGCAAGCCTCCCCCGCTCATCGGCGTCCTGCGCGAGTACGGATTCTCGCCCCTGATCCTGCTGACGCTGGCGGCCACGGTGACCGACACCATCGTCAACGGCATCGGCGTCGTCGGCCCGGAGATCAAGACCTCGTTCCACCTCAGCGACGCCGGGTTGGGGGCGGTGATCTTCGTCGGGGCCGTGGCCCAGATCGGCTGGGGGATGCCGGTGGCGGTGTTCGCCGACCGGGGCAGCCGCAAGAACGTCGCCGCGGTCACACTGCTCATCTTCTCGGCCACGGTCCCGCTCATGGCGCTCGTGCACAACGTGTGGCCCTTCGTCTTCCTCTACCTGATCGCGGCGATCGGGCTGGGGTCGTCCGACACGGTGCACAACGCCTACCTGGCCGACGCCTATCCGACCAGCGCACGCGCGCGGGTCTTCACGTGGCACAACTTGAACGACCCGGTGTCGCAGACCATCGGGATCCTGCTCGTGGGCTACATCGCGGCGTCCACCCACAACTGGCGGTGGGCGTTGGGGCTGGCCATCATCGGCGTCCCCATCGCGCTGAGCATCTTCTTCATCCGGGAGCCAGAGAAAGGGGCCAACGAGTCGAGCCACATCTTGAAGGCCGCCGGCATGGACATCGAGACCGAGCAGGAGCGCGCGCCCAAGGTGCTGCTCGGCTCGGCCGTCACCCGCCTCCTGCGGATCCGGTCGCTCTACTACCAGCTCGTGGCCGTGGCCATCTTGGGTTTCGCCGGCACCGGCATCCCGTTGTTCGGCTCGCTCTACTACCAGCGCGTCTGGCACCTCGGGGTGGCCCATCGGGCCGAAGTGTTGTCGATCATCGGCCTGTCGTCGTTCCTCGGGTTGCCCGTCGTCTACTTCGTCGGCGACAAGCTCTTCCGGCGCGCCCCGAGAAGCCACTCGTGGTGGCGGCTGTCTGCATCGCCGTATTCGGCGGGCTCTACAGCGTGTCGCTCTACATGCCGCACCTGTGGATGGTCGTCGTGCTCCAATTCCTGGCGCAGTCGGCCGTGGCGCCCTTGTCCATCTGCATCTTCCAGACCCTGGCCGCCACCGCCCCGCCGGAGATGCGCGCCATCTGCTTCGGGCTCTTCGGCGTGTACGCGCTCGTGTTCGGCGGGTTCGCCGGCGGGGTTCTGCTCGGGGCCATCAGCGACGCCACCAACGTCACGACCGCGCTGACGACCATCGGGCCGGTGTGCGCCGTGGGGGGGGTGCTCCTCCTGGTCGGCTCGCGCTTCGTCCGGGGCGACATCACGCTCGTCATCGAGGACGTCCTCGAGCGCTACGCCGAGGGCAAGCGCCGCAAGGCGGGGGGCGCGATCCCGGCGTTGCAGGTCCACAACATGGACTTCTACTACGGCAACCAGCAGGTGCTCTTCGACGTGAACCTCGAGGTCCCCGAGGGAGACATCGTCGCCCTCCTCGGCACCAACGGCGCCGGCAAGAGCACGCTGCTGCGGGCCGTGGCCGGGCTCGACCATCCCCATCGCGGCGTGATCCGGATCTTCGGCACCAACTGCACCTACCTCGAGCCCGAGCAGATCATCGACCTCGGCGCGGCGCTGCTCGTGGGCGGGAAGATGACGTTCCCGGGCCTGACGGTACGCGAGAACCTGCGCGTGGGCGGCTACTCGTTCCGCCGCGAGACACCCCGGTCGCGTGCCGCGCTCGACCACGCCGTCGGGTTGTTCCCCGAGCTCGAGCCCCGCCTCGACCAGGCCGCGGGCACGCTGTCGGGCGGCGAGCAGCAGATGCTGGCGCTGGCCCGGGTCATGATGAGCACGCCGCGCCTGCTCATGATCGACGAGCTCGCCTTCGGCCTCGCCCCCATGACCGTCGAGCGGCTCATGGACATCGTCCGCCGCGTCAACGCCGAGGGCGCCACGGTGATCCTCGTCGAACAGAGCGTCAACCGCGCCATGACGCTGGCCGAGCACGCCTTCTTCCTCGAGCGCGGCGAGGTCCGCTTCGACGGCTCTATCACCGAGCTGCTGTCGCGCGACGACCTCCTGCGCCCGGTCTTCCTCGCCAGCGTGGGTGCGGCGCTGGGCAACGGCGTGGCGGGCAACGGCGCGGCACTGGGCAACGGCGCGCCGCCTCCGCCGGGTGCCCCGAGTGCCCCGAGCGCCCCGAGTGCGCCGAGTGCACCCGGCGCCGAGGGGCTGTGGCTACCCGGAGCTCCGGAGAGGCCCGCCACCGACGGCGACGGCGACGGCGACGGAAGGGACGGTGCGACGACGTGATCGGGGTGTCGATCCCGTCGTCGGTCGTCCTCGAGGGTGCGATCCTCGGCCTCAACTACGGGCTGTTGGCCGTGGGCCTCGTGCTCATCTACCGGACCAACCGCGTCATCAACTTCGCCCAGGGCCAACTGGGCGTGGTGGCGGCGGTGTTCCTGGTCAAGCTCTACTACGACTACGGGATCAACTACTGGGCCGCCCTCGTGGCCGCGGTCGTGCTGGCCGCCTCGGTCGGCGCGTTGTCGGAGCTCGTGCTGCGGCGCCTGTTCAACCGACCGCGCGTCATGGTCATGGTCGCCACGATCGGCTTGTCGCAGGTGCTGTTCCTCTTCACGCTCTTCCCGTTCGTCCGGCCCAAGAAGCTGTTCGAGCCGTTCCCGGTCCCGGTCGACTGGTCCTTCCACATCGGCACGTTCCTGTTCCCGCCCGGTGAGGTGCTCACGCTCGTCGTGGCCCCGATCGTGGCGCTCGGGCTCGCGGCGTTCATCCGGTTCTCGCCCTGGGGCCTCGCCATGCGGGCCTCGGCCGAGAACGCCGAGTCGGCCCGCCTCTCGGGTGTGTGGGTGCGACGCACGTCCACGGTGGCGTGGACGTTGGCCGGCGCGTTGTCGGCGTTCACCGCCATCCTCGCGTCGCCGAGCCAGACCAGCACGCTGACCCAGGTCCTCTCCCCCGGGCTGCTGCTGCTGGCGCTGCTCGCCGCGTTGATCGGCGGCATGGTGAGCCTGCCCGTGGCCTTCGTGGCGGGCATCGGCGTCGGCATCGTGTACGACCTGTTGCAGTGGAACATCACGAACCCGTCGACGGGGTCCGCCACGGTCGAGCTCGTCCTCTTCGTGTTGCTCCAGTTGACCCTGCTCGTCCGGGCCGCGTCGTTGCAGAAGGGCACGCGCACCGCCGATCGCACGTCGTGGACGACGGGGACCAACGCCCTCGCGCACACCGACACCGCCCTGCGACGACGCGTGGGCACGACGGGCGTGCTCGTAACCGTCGTCGTGGCCGCGCTCTTGCCGTTGGTGCTCGACGTCGGTCGGTCGTTCCTCATGTCGCAGATCTGCATCTACGGCGTCATCGCGCTCTCGCTCACGGTCCTCACGGGGTGGGCCGGCCAGGTCTCGCTGGGCCAGTTCGCGTTCGTCGCCGTGGGGGCGGACATGGCCGCCCACCTGGGGGGCAGTGTCCCGCTCATCCTCCTGCTGCCCTTCGCCGGCGTCGTGACCGGCATCGTGTCGGTGCTCGTCGGGCTCACCGCGCTGCGCATCCGCGGGCTGTACCTGGCGGTGAGCACACTCGGCTTCGCCCTCTTCATGCAGACAGCGGTGCTCGCCACGTCGTGCTGGACGGTGCCGCTCGTCCACAAGACCATCTGCTCGGGGCTGCCCGACCCGCAGTCCACGCTGATCGCGTGGCCCACGCTGTTCGGCTTGGACCTGTCGTCGGAGCGCGCCTTCGCCTGGTTCTCGCTCGCCATGCTGATCGTCTCGGTCCTCGTAGTCCGGGTGTGGCGTGACCGCGGCGTCGCCCGGCGGATCATCTCGGTGCGCGACAACGAAGTGGCGGCCGGCTCGGCCGGCATCCCCGTGGTCCGCACCAAGCTCATGGCGTTCGCGCTGTCGGGCTTCATCGCCGGCTACGCCGGGGTGTGCTTCGCCTTCGCCACCGAACGGTTCTCCACCGACACCTTCGACCCCACCGTCTCGATCCTGGTCATCTCGATGGTCGTCATCGGCGGCCTCGACGCCATCTCCGGCGCGATCCTCGGCGCGCTCTACCTCGTGGGCCTCCCCGCCATCTTCGGGTCCACGACGACCACCGAATTCCTCACCAGCGGCATCGGGCTCATGGCGTTCATCCTCTACCTGCCCGGCGGCATGGCCCAGGTGATGCACCAGCTCGGCGACCTGGCCACCGCCGGGATCGAGCACCTCCAGGCCCGTCGCACCGGGGCCGGTCCGCCCGACGCCCCCCAGCAGGGCGCGACGTCGACCGCCGGTCCGGGCACGTCGACGCAGCCCGGGGCGGTGGCAGAGGTGATCTCGTGAGCCCCCCCACCGACGCTGGCTCCCCCACCGACGCTGGCTCCCCCACCGACGCAGGCACCATCACCGACGCCGGCGGTGACGCGAGGCCCCCGGCCTCCACCACCAGACGGGAAGGCCCGGCGCGCCTCGAGATCGACGGGTTGAGCGTGTCGTTCGGTGGGTTGCGGGCGCTCGACCACGTCAGCGTGTCGGTCGAGCCGGGGACGATCGTCGGGCTCATCGGGCCCAACGGGTCGGGCAAGACCACGCTCCTCGACACCGTCTCGGGGCTCGTCGCACCGGCCGAGGGCCACATCACGCTCGACGGCGACGACCTCGCCGACTACATCCCCGAGGAGCGCAGCGCGCTCGGCCTCGTCCGGTCGTTCCAGGACTGCCGGCTCTACCCCGAATTGACGGTCCAGGACACGCTCATGCTGTGTGAGGACGCCCGGCGCCGGGTCAGCGTGCTCTCGACCACGCTGCAGCTCCCGTGGGCGCGCCGCTCCGAGCGCGACAAGCGTGCCACCGTCGACCGGGCCATCGCCTCGTTCGGCCTCGAGCGGTTCCGCCACCACCTCACCGGGCACCTCTCGACCGGCACGCGCCGCGTCGTCGACCTGGCGTCCATCGTGCTCGCCCGACCGCGCCTGCTCCTGCTGGACGAGCCCACCGCGGGCATCGCCCAGCGTGAGGCGGAGGCGTTCATCCCGCTGCTCCGGCAACTCCACGACGTGACCGGCGCCACGATCCTTCTCGTCGAGCACGACGTCCCGCTCGTCTTCGAGCTGTGCTCGACCGTCGTCGTCATGCAGACGGGGTCCGTCGTCGTCTCGGGCAGCCCCGACGTCGTGCGCGAGGACCCGCGCGCCCTGGCCGCCTATCTCGGCGCCAGTGACGCCGCGCTCAACGTCACGGGGCCGGTCCGCCCGACCCAACCGGGACCGGGCCCGGGCCCGGAACCCACCGGAGCGCCGTGACGGGGCGCTACGAGCGTGACGAGCGTTACGGGCGTTACGAGCGGAGCGGCCGGGCGGGCCCGTAGGGGCGGTCGCCGCGCAACGTGACGCGATCCGCGATGCGGAGCGCGTCGCCGTAGTCGTCCAGTGCGTAGTGCATCGTGGCGCGGTTGTCCCAGAAGGCGACGCCACCGGGCTCCCAGTGGTAGCGGCAGCTGAACTCGGGGCGCTGGCAGTGGCGGTAGAGCATGTCGAGCAACGAGTCGCTCTCGAGCTTGGACATCCCCTCCAGGAACCGCGTGAACTGCGAGTTGACGAACAACCCGTTGCGCCCGGTCTCGGGGTGGGTCCGCACCACCGGGTGCGAGACGGGGAAGAGCTTGTCGTGATGCACGCCGTCCCACTCGTAGCCACCCCGCGCTTCGACGTCCGCCGCGAACCACGGGTCGTGGTGCCACGCGACGAGCTGGTCGCACATGGCCCGCACCGGTGGCGCCAGCGCGTCGTAGGCGGCCTGGAGGCTCACCCACATCGTGTCGCCGCCGACGACCGGTGCCTCGCGCATGTGCAGGATCGAGCCGAGCGGCGGCGTCTGGAGGAACGTCACGTCGGTGTGCCACCACGCGGCGCGGTCCTCGCGTCCGTCGATGTTGAGGACCGCGGGGTTGCCTTCGAGCGCCGGGATCACGGGATGGGCAGGCGTGACCTCGCCGAATTGCCGGGCGAAGTCGGCCTGGACGTCGGGCGCGAGGTCCTGGTCGGGGAAGAACAGCACCAGGTGCGCTCCCAGCGCGGCGCGCACCTCGGCCACCACCGCGTCGCCCAGCGGGCGGCTCAGGTCGAGGCCGTGCACCTCGGCTCCGATGACGGGCGAGATCGCTCTGATGTCGAGCCCCGTCGTCAGCGCCATGGCGTCCATCGTGCCGCAGGCGCCGCACTGCCACAACCCCTACCGCCCTGCCCGCCATGCCCGCCATGCCCCGCCATGCCCGCCATGCCCCGCCATGCCCCGCCATGCCCGCCATGCCCGCCGCCGCCAGCCCTGCCCGTCCCGGGTGGACGTGCCCGCCCCCACCAAGCCCGGCCCGCCGGGGTGGACCCGGCGGGTCGCCGGCACCGGCGCCGCATATCGTGTGGCGGGCAACGAGCTGTCGGACCGGCGGCAGCCGAGCGGCACGCTCGCGGTGGGCTCGGCGAGGGGGAGGGCGACGATGGCGGGGTCGGGTACCGCAGCACTGAGGCGGTCGTGGCGGCGCTTCCGGCGCCGGCCCGCCGGGGTGCAGGCCGTCGCGCTCGTGCTCGTGATCGCCGTCGTGGGCGGTGCGGTGTACGGGATCACCGCCAGCTCGTCGAGCAAGGCGACGGGATCCGAGAGCGCCAGCGGTGGCAGCGGCGCCAGCAGCGGGAGCGGCGGCAGCGGCACGGGGGCCGACAGTGGGTTGGGGCTCGGCAAGCCCAGCGGCGTAGGCGTGAACGAGGCGTCGACGAGCACGCGCGGTGTGACGGCAACGTCGATCAACGTCGTGTTCCCCGTGTCGAACCTCACGTCGCTGGCGTCGAACTTCGGCTTCGCCGGGGACACCGAGTTCGCCGCCCAGAAGGCGGCCATCCACACGTTCGTCAACGAGATCAACGACGCCGGTGGGGTCAACGGGCGCAAGATCAACGCCACGATCGTGGACTTCGACCCGACCAACGAGTCCGAGATGCGGGCGCTGTGCAAACAGTGGACCGAGGGCAGCCCGCCGGTCTTCGCCGTCCTCGACGGGCTGGGCTCGTGGACCGGCGACAACGAGCTGTGCATCACCCAGGAGGGACACACGCCGTTCATCGGCCAATGGACGACGGTGACCAACTGGACCCAGGAGGGCGCGCCGTACCTGTGGTGGACGGGCCCCGACCAGTCCCAGATCCTCGCCACGGTGGTCCAGTGGGGGAAGAGCTCGGGCCTGCTGACCACGACGGACAAGATCGGCATCGTCGCCGGTGACCGCACGAGCGACCAGGTGGCGCTCAACCAGTACCTGCTGCCCGACCTGCACCGGGCGGGCTTCACCAACCTCCTCGTCCAGACGTTGCCGTCGAACCCGTCGGACACCGCGGCCAGCAATTCAGCCGCACCGCTGGTCGTCCAGCGCCTCAAGGCAGCCGGGGTGAAGTCGGTGATCCCGCTCATCCCGTTCAACTCGTTCTTCCCGTTCCTGAGCCAGGAGAACGGCCAGAACTACTTCCCCAAGCTGCTGCTGTCGGACTACGAGTCCTCGATCGAGACGACGCTCGGGCTCATCCCCATCCCCTACGAGAAGGGCCTCGACCGCCAAGAGGGCGTCACCGTCGAGACACTCGGTGGCACCGACGCGCCGTCGAGTGTCGTCGCCGCGGGCGGCTACAACGCCGGGGTCCAGAGTTGCTACGACACGTGGAGCGCCCACAACAAGCCGACGTCGACGGTCTCGCCGTACATCGAGGAGCAGGGCCCCATCGCGGGGTGGTGCCAGGTGGTCCGCCTCTTCGCCACCGCCGCGCTCGGGGCGGGGCCGGACCTCAACCGAAGGACGTTCGTCCAGTCGATGTCGAGGATCGAGAACTTCACGGGCACGTACACGCCGACGTTGAGCTACGGCCCGGACAAGTACGCGGGGCCGACCGAGTACCAGGTCGTCGAGCTGTACAACAACGACCCGCCCTCGCCGCTGTGCGTGCCCACCTACACGGGCAAGCCGCAGGGCACGTGCTGGCACACGGTCCAGAGCTGGGCTCCTCTTGCCGGCTGACCCACCTCTCGAGCTGCCGGTCCCGGACCGGAACTTCTCGCCCTGGTACTCGTGGATGGTCCGCCTGGGCGAGACGCGCCACGTCGACCCGCTCCCCGTGCCCGACGTGACAGTGCCCGACGCGGATGCCGTCGACGTGGAGGTGCTGGCACAGTGGCGAGAGCGGTGCCGGGCACGCCTCGACGCGCTGCTCGGGCCCATGCCGCGGCGCGTGCCGCTCCGGCTCGAGACGGTCGAGTCCGTCGCATGCGACGGGTACCGGCGCGACAAGGTCGTGTTCGACACCGAAGAGACGATGTCGGTGCCGGCGTACCTGCTCGTGCCCGACGGGCGGGTGGCGCCGGGCCCGGCCGTGCTCGCCGCCCACGGCCACGGTCCCGGGAAGTCCGAGGCGTGCGGTCTCGAGCGCACCGGGACGCCCAACGCCGACTACGCGCACCAGCTGGCCCGGCGCGGCTACGTCGTCCTCGCTCCGGACCTGCGTTGCTTCGGCGAGCGGTTGGACTGGAACCCCGAGGACCATTACGCCTGTGACACGAACCTCGTCCACGCCGTCATGGCGGGCGTCAACCCGCTGGCGCAGAACCTGTGGGACCTGGCGCGCGCCATCGACGTCCTGGAGGACCACCCGCTCGTCGACGCGCAGCGCATCGGCATGGTCGGCCTCTCCTACGGCGGCACCGTGACACTGTTCCTCGCCGCGCTGGACCGGCGCGTCGCCGCTGCGGTCGTGAGCGGGTACTTCTCGTCGTGGGCCGAGTCGCACAAGATGCCGTGGAACATGTGCGGCTCGCAGGTGCTCCCCGGGATGCTCGGCCAGCTCGAGCACGTCGACCTCGGTGCGCTCGTGTCTCCGCGCCCGCTGCTCATCGAGTCGGGCACGCACGACGACCTCTTCCCCGCCACGGTGGCCGCGGCGGAGGTCGCCCGGCTCCGCCCCGTGTACGCCGCGGACGGCGCCGAGCAACGACTCGCCCATGACGTCTTCGAAGGCATCCACGAGTGGCACGGCACCGAGGCCTTCCCGTTCCTCGCACAATGGATCGGGCCCGGCGATCCCGGGAACGACGGGTGAGGGTGGACCGTCGGTGGACGTGTCAGCCGTGGACGTGTCAGCCCGGGATGTGTCAGCCCGGGACGTGCCAGTGGACGAGGTCGGTGCTGCGGGCGATCCCGATCTCGGCGTGACCCCATCCCCCGAAGCGGGTGAGCTCGTCGCTGCCGGCATACGTGGCGTAGTAGTAGCCGGTCGACGCGCTGCGGGCGTCGCACAGGAAGACGGAGTTGGCGTGTTCGAAGTCGACGCTCGACAGGCCCGGTCCCGAGTCCCACGCCTGGCCGGGGAGGACGAGCATCCTCGCCCCGGTCCAGTGGAGCCACGACGACGGGTGGGCGGGGTCGCCCGACAGGTCGAACATCCAGGGCTGGTCGAACGTGTTCGACGTCGCCACGAGGCGCCAGCGGCCGGCCACGGCGACGAACTCGTAGTTCTCGACGGTGTCGCCGTGGACGACGATGTCGGGGCGGCCGATGAAGGTCCACGGACCGTCGAGCGAGCCGGTCGGTGACCACGCGATCTCGAAGTGCTGGGTCGACGAGCCCGCGGTCGTGCCGAACTTGTAGCCGAGGATGAGGCCGTGGCCGGTCCACGCCGAGCGCGGCGTCGATCATGCGGTCGCCCGGGGCGCGGTGCAGGCCCGGCGCCAGTGGCTGGGGTGCGGACCACGTCTCGAGGTTGCTCGACGTGCGGTAGAAGAGCTTCGACTGCGGACCGCCGGCGACGTCGGGGTTGGAGTCGTACGTGGCGACGAAGGTCCCCGACGGGCTCACGACGACGTCGGGTGAGGCGACACCACTCACACCGGGTTGGACCGGCCAGGGGGTCGGCGCCGACCACCGGGTGAGGTCGGGGCTCGTGGCCGTGGCGATGTTCCAGCGTTCGTCGCCCGGCGTGGGGACGTCGTTCGTGACGTAGCTGAACACCATGTGCCATCGGCCGTCGGCCCACACGAGGGCCTGGTCCTTCACGCCCGCCGTCGGTTCGCTCACGATCGGGTTGTGCAGCTGCGCCCAGGCGACGCGGGGGTCCCCGGCGCCGACGACACACTCATGGTCGGCGCCGACAGCGGCGGTGTGAGCGGCCGTGTGAGTGGCGGTGTGGGCGGCGGTGTGAGCGGCGGTGGCGCAGCCGGTCAGTGTTCCGGCGAGGGTCGCCAGCACCGCGACGAACGTGCGTGCGCGACGGGGCCGCACGCGATCACCACGGCAGGAGTGACGCGGAGCCGGGATCGAGCAACAGCGTGACGTTGGCACGGGTGCGGAGCACCGAGGCCGGACACGCCGTCGACACCGGGCCCGTGAGCGCGGCGCGTACGGGCTCGGCTTTGCGGACCTCGGGCACGACGGCCAGCACGGTCCGGGCGCGGAGGAGGGCGGGGATCGTCGCGGTCAGCGCCAGGCTCGGCACCGCCTCGAGGTCGGCGAAGTGGCCCTCGTGGACCTGTTGGAGCCGGCACTGCCGATCGAGCTCGACGACCTTCATGTCGAGGCGGTCATCGAAGTCGGCGACCGGCGGGTCGTTGAACGCGAGGTGTCCGTTCTCGCCGATGCCGAGGCAACAGAGGTCGAGCGGGTTCTCTGCCAGCAGATCGGCGTAGCGCCGGCACTCCGCTTCGGGGTCGGCCAGCCCGTCGATGTAGTGCGCCGCCCGGGGGTGGACGCGATCGCTGATGCGCTCACGGATCCACCGCTGGAAGCCGGCCGGGTGGTCGGGGCCGACGCCCACGTACTCGTCCATGTGGAACACGACGATGTCGCTCCACGGGACGTCGGGCGTCGACGTCACCAGTGCGTCGACGAAGTCCAGCTGCGAATTCCCCGTTGCGAACATGGCGTGGGCGGTGCCGTTGGCGTCCACGGCGAGGCGGAGCGCGGTCGCGGCGAGGTCCGCCGCCGACCGGGCCAGGGTGCTCGGGTCGCGATGGACCGCCACGACCATCTGGTCGACCGTCCGGGACTCCGGAGCTTCGGACACGCGTTGATCGGACATGGGTCGCACTGTAGGGGAGCTTCCCCGGCCAGCACCGGCCCAGTCGGCCCGCACCGGCCCCGGTGGGTTCACAGGGCAGCGGCGGGCGGGCGCGGGTAACGTCGCCGCGATGGGCGCCAGGATCACGTTCGTCGGCGGAGGAAGTACGCACTGGACCCCGAAGTTGGCCGTCGACTTCGCCAACTCGCCCGCGTTGGCCGATGCCGAGGTGGTCCTCTACGACCTCGACGCCGAGTCGCTCCCGCCCGCGCGCAAGGTCGTGGACCATGTGGCCGAGCGCCGCGGCATCGCCCTGTCGGCGCGGACCACCACCGACATCGACGACGCCCTGAGCGGCGCCGAGTACGTCATCGCCACGTTCTCGGTCGGCGGGTTCGGGAGCATGCGGCACGACATCGAGATCCCGGCTCGCTACGGGGTGCGCCAGACCGTCGGCGACAGTGTCGGTCCCGGCGGGATCTCCCGGGCGTTGCGCAGCGTGCCCGTGATCCTCGACGTGGCGCGGACCATGGAGCGGTGCTGCCCCGACGCGCTGCTCGTCAACGTGAGCAACCCGCTCACGGCACTGTGCCGGGCGGTGACGCGCGAGACCTCGATCAACACCATCGGCCTGTGCGCCGAGATCGTCGGGCTCAAGTTCGTCCTGAGCCTGCTGTTCGACGCCGACTTCACGTCGGTGGACCCCGTGGTGGCCGGCGTGAACCACCTTCCGCTGGTGACGTCGCTGCGGATCGGCGACGGCGACGGGTTCGAGATGCTGCGCGGTGCGCTGGCGGGCGACGTGGACCTCTCGGGACCGCTGTGGATGGAGCCGCCGGGCCCGATGCACTACAAGATGACCGACCCCGAGCACGGGTGGTCCAAGGCCGACATCCTGGCCAACAACAAGGTGAAGTTCGAGCTGTTCGAGCGGTTCGGGGTCCTGCCCGGGTCGTCCGACACGCACGTGGTCGAATTCTTCTCCGGGTTCGTGACCGCAGCGTCGGACTACGGACGGGACTGGGGCGTGCACCACTACGGCATGCACGGCCACCAGTCCGACAAGGCCGACGACGACGCCGAGATGGCCGAGCTCCTGGTGGCGGAGAAGATCCCCCGGTGGGCGTCGGGCGAGTTCGTCGCACCGCTCCTGGAGGGGTTGGTCACGGGCGAGGAACACCAGCTCCCCGGCAACGTCCCGAACACGGGCCAGGTCGAGAACCTGCCTGCCGACGTCGTCGTCGAGTGCATGGTGAGGGCGGGCGACGACGGCGTGACGCCCCGCGACCGCGCCACGGTGCCGTCATTCCTGGGAGAGCACCTCCGCCGGGTGGTGAGCGCCCAGGAGCTCACGGTGGAGGCCGCTGTGTCGGGCGATCGGACCACCGCGCTCGAGGCGATGCTGGCCGATCCCATGGCCGGGGCGCTTCCCTACGAGCACGTGGTGTCCATGACCGACGAGCTCCTCGCCGCCACCGCGCCCTGGTTGCCTCAGTTCGCCCGGCAGCGCTAGCCCGGCACGGTGAGCCGGGCCGACGCGGTCGCGTCGGGCTCAGCGGCGACGCTTGTGTTTCGTGGTCGCCGCGACCTGGTACGTGTAGGTGTCGATCGAGCTGGCCCCACTCACTCCTGCCGGTGAGTACACCTTGATGGCCACCGCCCCGAGCGTCCCGATGGGTGAGTAGGCGATGATCTTCGTGGCCGACCGCACGGTGAAGCTCGTGGCGGGTCGTGAGCCGAAGATCACCGCCGTCGTGCCCGACAGGTTGGACCCTTTGATGGTCACCTTGCGATCGCCCGACGTCGGGCCCGACGTCGGCTTGATGGCGGTCACCGTGGGCGGGCCCTGCGGCGTGCCGGCGATCTCACGGATGACGTTGTCGCCGTTGTCGGCTACGAGCAGGTCGCCGTTGGGCGCCACGCTGAGGCCGGCCGGATCGTTGAACGGCCCGGCCGTGGCGCTGCCGGCGATCGTGTAGATGTCGCCCGCCTTGACCGCCATGCCGTCGTACTTCCCCTTGGCGTAAGGCACGAGACGGATCAGGTTGTTGACCGAGTCGCTGATGAAGAGGTTGCCCGCCGCGTCGATGGCCACCCCCTGGGGTGTGTCCAGCCAGGCCTTGGTGGCGGGCTTCTTCTCGCCTTTGAACCCCTCGGTCCCGGTCCCCGCGATGGTGTAGATGTGCCCGGCGATCACGGAGTGGCCGAACGCGGTACCGGTGGCTGCGGCCACGAGGCGGACGACCTGGTTGTCGACGTCGGAGAACACGACGTCTCCCTTGGAGTCCACGGCCACGCCGTTGAAGGAGTCGAGCTGGAGCTCGGCCGAGGTCCCCAGTCCTCCGTTGCCCGAGTAGCCGTAGTTCATGTTGCCGGCGATCGTGTAGATGTGGCCCGGCTGCACCGCCATGCCGAAGACCGTGCGGGCCACCGCCGGGACGAAGCGGATGAGGTCGTTGCCGGTGTCGGCGATGATCAGATCCCCTGCCGCGTCGAAGGCGACGCCGTCGGGCGAGGTGAGCCCGGCCGAGGAGGCCGCTCCACCCGGGGTGATGTTGCCCTCCTGCCCACCGCCGACGGCGGTGAAGATCTCGCCCGCCGTCATCTCCTGGCCGAAGCGGAGGCCGCCGACAGCGGGCACGAAACGTACGGCGTCGTCATCGGTGTCGGTGATGGCCATGTCGCCCTGGGCGTCGATGGCGACGGAGCTGGGGCCCGAGAGCTCGGCAGAGGTGAGCGGCGCGGAGCTCCCGTCCCCGATGTCGCCCGCGACACCGTTGCCCACGATGGTGTAGAGGTGGCCGGCGGTCATGGCGTGGCCGTAGAAGGTGCCAGTGGACTCCGCTGCCACACGGACGACGTTGTTGTCCTGGTCGGCGAAGACGACGTTGCCCTGAGCGTCGAAGACGGCCGACAACGGCGACCCCAGTGAGGCCGCCAACGTCGGGGTCCCGTTCGCGATGCTGACGGTGGCCCCGCCGCCGACGATCGTGGTGACCACTCCTCGGCCTGCGGTGGCGGCCTCCGCGCTCGGGGCGACGGCGAGGAGCGAAGCGCCGGCCACGACCGAGCACGCCACGGCGACCGCCGCCCCCTGTGCCCGTCGCCCGAACCGCCCCGGAGCCCGATCGCGGGCCCGGGCTCGGGCCTGCCCGCCGTCACGGCTTGCGGTCCGTGTTGCGATCGTTGCGAACGTTCCGAACGGTGCGCTCTGCGATTGAATGTCACGGTGCGCACCCGACCGCGCGCTCAGAGCAATGAGAAGAGAGGAGCATCGACACGGTCTCGCCACCAACGTACGTAGACATGGACTTCGACCCCCACCCCACCCTGCCGAACCGACAGCGACACATCGACCCGGGGACGCGCCGACCGCCTGATGGCGACGTCCAGGTCAGATGGTATACGCACCGCCCGGCTCCAACACGCTCAGCCCCCTCCGGGGCCGCCGGGGGCGAGGTCCCGGGCGGGGCCGGTCCCCGTGCACAGGAGCACGGACGCAGGGACGTACGCGGGGCGACCGGAATAATCCCGTCGTGTGCCGAGTTTCCTCGGACGTGAGAGTAGAGATCTTCTCGGATGTGGTGTGCCCGTGGTGCGCCATCGGAAAGCGCCGGTTCGAAACCGCCGTCGGACGGTTCGAGCACTCGGATGAGATCGACGTCGTGTGGCGGGCGTTCGAGCTGGACCCCAACGCACCGCGACGGCGGGAGGGGGATCAAGCCGACCATTTGGCCAAGAAGTACGGGATGACGCGCGAGCAGGCAGACGAGGCGAACGCGCGTCTGACGGCGGCCGCAGCGGCCGAAGGGCTCGACTTCCACTTCGAGCGGGCCCAAGCCGGCAACACGTTCGACGCCCACCGCTTGCTCCACTACGCCCGGTCGATGGGCCCCGGCGTGCAGGACGCGCTCAAGGAACGCTTGCTGGTGGCCTACTTCACCGAGGGTGCCGCCATCGGTGAGCCCGAGACCCTGGTGCGGCTGGCGGCCGAGGTCGGGCTCGATGCCGGCGCGTGCGCGGAGATCCTGGCCGGGGACCGCTACGGAAACGAGGTCCGCGCCGACGAGCGCGAGGCCGCCGAGCTCGGCGTCACCGGTGTCCCGTTCTTCGTGATCGACGGGAGGTTCGGTGTGCCCGGCGCCCAGGACCCCGACACGATCCTGGACGTCCTGCGGCGAGCCTGGGCGAAGGCGCACCCACTCGAGGTGGTCGTGCCCGCAGGTGCCGTGGGGCACGACGCTGCATGCGACGGCGACAGCTGCGCGCTGTGACGGAGTGAGGTCTGGGACGGAGTGAGGTCTGGGCCCTTCTCAGCCCAGACGCCCGATCTCCCGACGCACGATCGCGACGGACTCCTCCTCACCGATCCCCAACGCCCGCATGCGGCGGGCGAACGTCGCTGCCTCACGGGCCGCCGCCTTGCGCTCCGGTGACGGGCCGGTGGCGACGAACGTCCCGTGTCGGCCCCGGGTCTCCACCAGGCCGGCGAGCTCCAACTCGCGGTACGAGCGGGCCACCGTGTTCACGGCCAGACCGAGATCACCGGCCAGCTGTCGCACCGGGGGCAGCCGGACGGCCGGCGCCAGCGTCGCGGTCTCGATGGCGTCTGCGATCTGGTCGCGCACCTGTTGGAACGGGGGCACCGGTGACTCGGGGTCCAGCGTCACCACGTCCACCAGCTCCACACATCAATACTGCCTCTTCAATCGACACGGCCTCTCCGATGGACACTGCCTCTCCGATGGACATGGCCTCTCCGATGGACATGGCCTCTCCGATGGACATGGCCTCTCCAATGGACACGGCCTCTTCATCAAGGCGGCCTCTTCATCAAGGCGGCCTCAGTGCCAGAGCGAGGTCAGGTCGACGGTCACGGGCGTCGCGGCCGGAGCGAGTGGAGACCCGGGCACGCCGGCGCGTGGACGAGAGGAAAGCTCGCGGACGTCCAGCGCGGCGAGCGCGGCGGTGTCGAGGAACCGGCTCGCCGGAGCGAAGCCGTGCCGGTCGTCGCGACCCCGGCGGTGGTGGGGCAGGCGCAGCGGCGTGTAGAGGTTGAGCTCGTCGCGTGCCCGGGTGACGGCGACGTAGAAGAGCCTGCGTTCTTCTTCGAGGCCCGCCGGGGATCCGAGCGCCATGTCCGAGGGGAACGCTCCGTCGATGACGTGGGGAATGTGCACGATCGACCACTCGAGACCCTTGGCTGAATGGATGGTGGAGACCGACACGTAGTCGTCGTCGAGATGGGGTGGGCCCGCCAGGGCGCCGGTCGAGGCGGGAGGATCGAGCGTGAGCTCGGCCAGCCAGCCGGGAAGATCGGTGACCGTCGCGGCGGCGCCGACGAGACGGTCGAGATCCCCGAGCCGGACCGGCGCGTCGCCGTAGCGGGCGGTGATGAGCGGCGCGAGGACGCCGAACACGGCTTCGGCTCGAGGGCCCGCCGCGGACCGGGCGCGCGCCTCGCCCAACCCGTCGAGCGTGGAGGCGAGAGCGGTGCGCGTCCCCGCCGGCGCGTGGGCGACCGCTTCGGGCCAGCGCGCCAGGACGTCGCCGGCCTCGGGGCGGAGCACGGAAACCAACGCCCGGGCCCGCGACGGGCCGATGCCATGGTGGAGTCGCAGCAGCCGGAACCACGCCATTTCGTCGGACGGGTTGTCGAGGAGGCGGGCGGTGGCGATGAAGTCCTTGACGTGGGCGGCCTCGAGGAAGCGGAGCCCGCCGAACTTGCGGAACGGAATGCGGCGGACCGAGAGCTCGATCTCGACGAGGTCGCTGTGGTGGGCGGCGCGGACGAGGATCGCCTGGTCGCGCAAGGCGACACCCCGTCCGTGGGCTTCGAGGACGGCGTCGGCGATCGCCCTGGATTCCGTGGGAGCGTCGTGACAGCGGATCAGCGTTGGTCGTAGCCCTCCGGCGCGGTCGCTGAAGAGGGTCAAGCGCCCTGCGCTGTCGGCCGGGCGCACCACGTTGGCGAGCTCGAGGATCGGTTGGCGTGAGCGGAAGTTCCGCTCGAGGCGCACGACCGTCGTGGTCGGCCACAGGCCCGCGAGATCCCGCAGGTGCTGCGCGTCGGCGCCACGGAAACCGTAGATGGCCTGGGCGTCGTCGCCCACGACGGTCAACCCCCGACCGTCGGGGCACAGGGATCGGACGATGTCGACCTGGACGCTGTTGAGGTCCTGGTACTCGTCCACGAGCACGTGGTCGAATCCCGACGCGAGGAGCTCGTGCAGCTGGTCGTGGCCGAGCAGGCCGCGCCAAAAGAGGAGCAGGTCGTCGAAGTCTACGAGCGACGACGTCCGCTTGCGCTCGGTGAAGGCGCGGAACAGTGCGGCGATGGCGTCTCGGTGTGGCTCACACCACGGGAAGTCCACGGCGAGCACGTCGCCGAGTGGGCGCTGGGTGTTGACGCACCGTGAGTAGACATCGACGAGCGTGCGCGACCGGGGCATGCGAGTGTCGGTGCCCGACAACCCGAACTGCTCGCGCATCAGGTCCATCACGTCGGCGACGTCGGCGGGATCGAGCACCGTGAACGCTTCGGAGAGGCCGAGGGACTCCGCGTGGGCGGCAACGTACCGATGCGCCACGGCGTGGAAGGTCCCGCCACCGGGGAGCCGGGTGCCCGGCGCCGTCCCGGCCAGGCGGGCCGCCCGGGCCAGCATGTCGTCGGCCGCTCGCCGGGTGAACGTCAACAGCAAGATGCGTTCGGCCGGGACGCCGCGCTCGAGCAACCACGCCACCCGTGACGTGAGCGTCCTCGTCTTGCCGGTGCCCGCCCCGGCCATGATCACGAGCGGGTCGTCCCCGTGGGTGACCGCGGCCAATTGAGCGTCGTCGAGACCGTGGTCCCAACCCGATCCGGTATCGAACATGTGTTCGACTGTAGCCCGGCCCGGGCCCCGTGTCGGTCAGCGGGCGACGTCGTGACGCCGTCGTCATGACCTCCGCGATGAGCGCTTCGTGGGTCCCCATCCCTGCCGCAAGGGCGGGAGGTCGGTCAGATGCGGGTCGGGGCGTGCCTTCGGCTCGCCGTCGTCACTCTCCCAACGCCGGCCGTACTGGTCGGGGATGTCCCCCCACCCCCAGTACGGCAGCGGCGCATCGGGCACGATGCCGAGCTCGTCGAGTGGGTCGATCCAACCGTCGTCGACGGTACAGAGATGAGCCCAGTCGTCGCCGAGATCGAAGGTGTAGAGGAACTGCTCACCCCGCTCGAGCCGGGACAACGTGGTGCGTCCGTCGTCGAGCACCGAATCGGGTTCGTCCCAGTCGGGATCCGGCGCCGACAACTGGGTGCCGTCGGCCAGGACGAATTCGTGGAGGTGGCTCGTGTCCCACCGGGCGAAGGCGTCGTCGATCGCCTCGGCCAGGTCGGCGAAGGTGTGCGATTTCGACGCGGCGAGCACGCGCCCTGGACGCGGCCAACACGTGGACCCACGGCCTTCGACCAGCTCGACTCGGATCGACAGCCACGTGCGCGCCATCAGGCGGCAATGCTGCCACGACGAGACGCCGTGCGCAGGGTCACGACATCGCACCCTGGAGGTCAGGGACGGTCGGGTGAGCGGTCGAGCACCGCGCCGTTGCGGAGTACCGAGACGGGACCGTCGTCGGAGACGGCGATCACGGTGGAGAACGGGTCGTCGTAGCTGTAGCGCCGTCCCGACGTGTGGCGGGTACCTCCGAGGGCGTCGACCAATTCTTCGGAGGTGATGCTCGGCACGAGCCGTACGCCGAGCAGGCGGAGCACGCCGTCGGCGTCGAAGATCGCGGCGCCGTCGACCTGGGCGAGGGCGTGGCGAATCGGCGCCAGATGCGAGGCCTTGCGAATTCGTAGCGGCGGCGGCGGGGGGAGCCTTTCCTCCACGAACGGTCCCGGCTCGGCATCGGGTCGATAGATGAGCAACGCTCCGATGCCCAGAGAGCCGAGATCGTGGACGGCGAACCTGAGCATCGCCAGGAGCACCGCCGGGTCGCCGTACTCCGGGCTGGCCGTGAGGGAGTCACTCCAACTGCTCACGGGTGGCTCGTGGTGCCACGTCAGGCCTTCCCACCGGAGGACGCCGAATCGTCCGACGACGCGGACCGAGCCGGCGGGGTGTCGCTGCAC
Source organism: uncultured Acidimicrobiales bacterium (assembly GCA_963764205.1). Lineage (GTDB taxonomy): Bacteria > Actinomycetota > Acidimicrobiia > Acidimicrobiales > UBA8190 > Chersky-840. Next base: position 903,069 of record CAVXRN010000006.1, on the reverse strand, counting down.
GATCGTGGCGTCGAGCACGTTCCCGAGCACCGCGATGTCACGCTCGGAGCCCGCCGGTCGGTCGAACACGACCAACTCGTTCGTGCCGTCGGTGCGGCGCAGGAGCCAACTCGACAGGCCGTCGGCAAAGCGTCGGGCCCCGGAAAGGGGCTGGTGACCGAGCGGCGTGCGCGTGATCTCGAGTTGCGTCTCGGATGCCCAGGTGGAGGGATCCGACGCCGGCTCGATGATCGTGCCGCTGCTGGCGGTTCGTCGCTCGTGGACCGGCGGCCGGAGCGCCTGGTCGATCTCCTCGATCAGCATGTCTCGCACAGCAGCGATGACGTCGAGACGAAGCCCGCTTTCCTCGAGCTCCTCGGCGAGTCTTCGGAGTCGCCCCGCTCCGGGCTCAGTCATCGATCCCGAACCTTACAAGGCGTCCCCGGCGCCTCCAGGTCCAACCAGATCGGCAGCGTCAGCGTCCGGTCTTCCCGTCGAGCAACTCGCGCAGGATGTCCGCATGGCCGGCGTGGCGGGCCGTCTCCTCCAGGAGATGGCCCAGGATCCATCGCAAATTGACCGGTGGGCCGGGGTCGAATGACGGGCACACGCGGTCGAGACTGGCCGTGTCGGCCACGACGGCATCGACCTCCCCCCAGACGTCGCGGTACCGATCCACTGCGTCTCCCATGGTGCTGCTGTGGCGAGCCAGCAGCGGGTTCTGCGGACGTTGCGCGAACCGGGTGAGGACCCAGTTGGTTTCGGCGTCAGCCATGTGATGGGCGAGCCAGAGAAGTGTGGTACCGGAGGGCACGGGGGACGACGACGCTTCTGTGTCACTCACCCCGGTCACTTTCCGAACGAAGGACTCACGTTGGTATTGCAGCAGTGCGCGCAGCGTTGCACGTTCGTCGCCCGCGCTCCGTGGCGGCTTCTGGTCGTCCATGGCGCGAGGGTAGCGATCGCACCGCTGCCCCGAACGCCTCCGGGCGGACCGGCCCACGCACGGCCCGGTCCCGGGGCGAGGAGCTCGGCCTTCTGGGGGGCAGGTCGGCAATCGCTTCTAAAGGCCTGAGGCCGTTTCGGTCGATACCGAGCTAGCCGCACACATGAAGGGCTGCTGCGCGCATGGAATCTTCCCAGACACACGTGCCCACGGGGGTGACGCCTGAGGTGAGACAGGCGCCCACGAGAGTGGCACCCGAGGCCCGAAGCGGCGACGAGGCCCGCAGCGGCGAGGATGCCAAGCGCGGCTTCTGGCTGACCCACATGCGGATGGGATTCGGCGTCTTCCTGGCGGAGACGCTCGTCGTCATGGTCTATCTGGGACTGACGCCCAACGGGCCCCATCGGCCGGCGCTGTGGGTGGTGGTCAGCCTGTGGCTGGTCTTCGCCGTGGCCGGCATCGGGCTCGCGCCCACCGTGGCGTCGAAGCCGTGGCGGGCGAGGTACTCGGTGGCGTGGACCGTACTCTCGGCCTTCGCCGTCGGAGGTGTGACGATCCTCGACCTCGGCCCCAACAGTCCCATCCTCGTCCTCCTCTTTCTCCCGCTCGTCTACGCCGCCCTGATGTTCACGCCCAAGGCGGCGGCACTGTGCGGGCTCTCGGCGCTCGCCTCTGCCGCCGTCGTGGCCGCGACCCACATGCAGGGAGCCATCTCCCAGGAGCGCTCGTTCATGTTCTTCGCCGTTCTCGCCGGGGCGGCCGTTCTCTCGGTGGCGGCGTCGGTGAACCGCAGTCGTATCGAACGACACGAGCGGCAGCTGCTCGAGACGATCGCGGTGTTGGCGGCGACCGACGAGCTCACGGGATGTGCCGTGCGACGGGTCTTTCGTCAACGGCTCGAGGAAGAGATCGCTCGGTCGATGCGCCACGATCGCAGCTTGAGCCTCGTGATGATCGATGTGGACCAATTCAAGTCCGTCAACGACACGTACGGACACGTCGTCGGCGATCGCGTGCTCGCGGCGGTCGGTGCGGTGCTGCGGACAGATGTGCGGACCTTCGACATGGTGGGTCGTCTGGGAGGCGACGAATTCGCCGTCGTGCTGCCCGACACCGAGCCGTCCGACGCCGTGGCCCTGGCCGAGCGCATCCGTCGAGACCTCCGCGGTTCGGTCGAGGTCCCCGTGACGATCAGTGCCGGCGTGAGCGGGCTCGACCGGTCCGTGCCCACGGTGGAGCAGATGTTCGACGATGCCGACTTCGCCCTGTACGAGGTCAAACGCACGGGACGTGACGCCGTCGCGGTGCGCAGCCCGGCGTCGTCCTCCCGGTCCGACTGACAGCGCCGACCAACAGCGCGGACTGCCAGCGCGGACCGGCGGCGCCGACCGTCCCGGCGCCTAGCCGAGCAGCTTCTTGGAGATGACGACGCGCTGGATCTGGTTGGTGCCCTCGTAGATCTGGGTGATCTTGGCGTCGCGCATGAAACGCTCGGCCGGGAAGTCGGTGGTGTAGCCGTAGCCACCGAGGAGCTGCACGGCGTCGGTGGTGACGGCCATGGCGGTGTCCGAGGCGAAGCATTTCGCCATGGCGCCGATCATCGAGAGCTCGTTGTCGGGGTCGCCGCCGTCGATGACCGAGCAGGCGCGGTAGACGAGCGTGCGGGCCGCCTCGGTGCGCATGGCCATGTCGGCCAGCATGAAGCGCAGTCCCTGGAAGTCCGCGATGGGGTGCCCGAAGGCCTTGCGCTGCGTCATGTAGTGCGCGGCGTAGTCGATCGCACCCTGGGCGATGCCGACGGCCTGGGCGCCGATGGTGGGGCGGGAGCGGTCGAGGGTGTGCATGGCGATGGTGAAGCCCTGGCCCTCCTCGCCCACGCGGTTGCCGACGGGCACGCGGACGTCGTCGAAGACGACTTCGCCCGTGGGGCTGCCGCGCAGGCCCATCTTGTGCTCGAGCTTGGCCACGCGCACGCCCCAGTCGGCCTCGACGACGAAGCAGCTGATGCCGCGGTGGCCCGCGTCGGGGTCGGTCTTGGCGAAGACGGTGTAGATGTCCGACGCCCCGGCGTTGGTGATCCAGTACTTGGTGCCCGAGAGCACGTAGTGGTCGCCGTCGCGCACGGCGCGACAGCGCATGGCGGCGACGTCGCTGCCGGCGTCGGCTTCGGACAGGCAGTAGCTGGCCTGGGCGTCACCCGACGCCACGCGCGGGACGTACTTCTGCCGCAGCTCCTCGGTGCCCCAGTTGAAGATCGGCATCATGCCGAGCTTGGAGATGAGCATCGTCACGCTCGTCGCCGCGCACACGCGGGCGAGCTCTTCGACCATGATCGCCTGGGTGACGTGATCGGCACCGGCGCCGCCGTAGGCGACGGGGATGCCCAGGGCGGGCAGCTCCATCTCGACCGACGCCTTGAAGCCGTCCCACGGGAACGCGGCGTCACGGTCGACCTCTGCCGCGTGCGGAGCGATGCGGTCCTCGGCCATGTGGCGGACCGCACGCCGGAACTCCTTGTGGGTGTCGGCGAGGGCGTAGGCGGGGGTCTGGTCCATGGGCCCAGTCTCGCATCCCGGGCCGCGCCCGCGGCGAAGGGGGCGCGGCGGCCGGCTCAGCCGTGTGCGGCGAGGTGCTCCAGCAACAGCCCGTTCAGCTCGGCCGGTGCGGTCTCGGGGATCCAGTGGCTCACGCCGGGCAGGACCTCGAAGCGGTACGGGCCCGAGACCCATCGCGCCGTCGCCTCCGCCGCGGCGCGCCCCAAGGCGATGTCGTTGTCGGACCACACGTAGAGGGTGGGCACGGTGATCGCACCGACGTCGCTCATGGCATGCGGCTCGGTGGCGCGGTACCAATTGAGCGCGGCCGTCAGGGCGCCGGGCTCGACCATCGCCGCGACGAACCGGTCCACCTCGTCGGTGTCCGAGGCGAGGCCGCTGGCGTCGAACATGGCGCGCAGACCCCGGCCCGAGCCGTCGTCGCCCAGCAGCGCCCGTTCGGCCACTCCGCCCTCGGCCCGGAAGACGTCGATGTACGACGAGCGCTGGCGTTGGTCGTCGTCTCCCCCGTCGCCGCCGTCGTCACTGTCACTGCCACGGAAGGCGGCGGCGAAAGCGCGCGGATGGGGCACCGACACCGCGCTCAGCGTGCGGAGTCGCTCGGGATGACGGCCGGCCACGACCCACGCGACCATCGCACCCCAGTCGTGGCCGACGAGGTCGAAGCGCTCGAGGCCCCACGCGTCGGCGACGGCCAGGACGTCGGCGACGAGCGCGTCGATGCGGTAATCGTCGACCGCGGCGGGTCGGGCACGGGGTGAGTACCCGCGCTGGTCGAAGGCGAGCGCCGCGATAGCCCGCCGCGCCGAGGGCGTCGAGCTGGTGGTGCCACGAGTACGACGTCTGGGGAAAGCCGTGTAAGAAGATCACGGCGCGGCCGTCGGTTGGCCCCGTCGCTCGCGCCTCGAACGTGAGCCCGTTGGCGGTGACCTCGAGCTCGTGCACCGACATCCCGTCGAGGGTTACGCGTCCACCATCATCGACCGCCAGGCCGACAGCCGGGAGCGCACATCGGCCGGCGTCGACCGCAGCGTCTCCTCGGACACCGCCCCCGCGATGGCCCGTTGCTGGGGGTAGTGATGCGCCGCGGCCTGGAAGAGCGGGGCCCGCCACGCCACGAGGTCGTCGGGCGCTCCGCCGAGGAAGCCGAACAGGGTCAGGCCGAGCTCGATGTCCTTGGCCACCGGGGCCCGGCCGAACATCGAGGCACGGCGGCTGCCCAGTGCCGCACAACCCACGAGGGCGTCCTCGGCCGTGATCCCGCCGGTGAGCTCGAGGCGGTCCTCGAAGAGGCTGTGGGCGAGCAGGAGGGCATAGCCCTGGTCGGTGCCGGGCGCCCCCAGCTCCGGACCGCGCCGCTCCTCGGGCCCGCGCAGGTCCGCCACGCGCCCGGCGCGCCAGTCGCTCGGGGTGCGCAGCCGGTACGAGGGCCGGACCTGGTCGGTCTCGACGATCGGCACGAAGTTGGGCTGGGTCATGGGAGGTCGGGCTACTCCTGCTCGGCGTGGACGAGACCGTAGACGATCGAGTCGAACAGGGCCTGCCAGGAGGCCTCGATGATGTTCTCCGAGACGCCGATCGTGGTCCAGACGTGCTCACCGTCGCTCGTGTCGATCAGGACGCGCGTGACCGCCCCGGTGCCCTTGCCCGTGTCGAGCACGCGGACGCGGTAGTCGACGAGATGGACCGCCGACAACGTCGGGAAGTGGCCACCGATGGCCTGGCGCAAGGCCGAGTCCAGCGCGTTGATGGGGCCGTTGCCCTCGGCCGTGGCGACGACGCGCTCGTCGCCCACGCGGATCCGGACCGTCGCCTCGGTGGTGTGGCGGCCCCGTCGAACCGTGTCGTCAACGTCGTCACGGTCGTCGTGGTCGTTGATGACGCGGAACGACTCGACCTCGAAGATACGACGGCTCCCACCCCGTGGCGCGGCGCAACAGCAGCTCGAGCGAGCCGTCGGCCACCTCGAAGTGGTACCCGCGGTACTCGAGCGCCTTCAGCGTGTCGAGGACGGCCGACAACGCGTCGGAGTCGAGCTCCAAGCCGAGCTCCTGCGCCTTCAACGCCAACGTCGACCGGCCCGCCATCTCCGAGACGACGAAGCGCGTCCCGTTCCCGACGAGGTCGGGCGGGATGTGCTCGTATGCGTCGCGCCGACGGGCGATGGCGCTCGTGTGCAACCCGGCCTTGTGGGCGAAGGCGGCGGAGCCGACGTAGGGCTGCTGGGGGTCGGGCGCGATGTTGACGAGCTCGGCGATGTGGTGCGAGACCGGCGTGATCCGCTCGAGACGGTCGGGCGGGATGGTGCGGACGTTGAGCTTGATCGACAGGTTGGGGATCGCGGCGGAGAGGTCCGCGTTGCCGGTCCGTTCGCCGTAGCCGTTGACACATCCCTGGACGTGCGTGGCGCCGGCCCGCACGCCGGCGATGGAGTTGGCCACGGCACAGCCCGAGTCGTTGTGGAAGTGCACGCCGACCTGGCACTCGAAGTCCGCCACCACGCCGGCCACGATGCGCTCGACGTCGTGGGGCAACGTGCCGCCGTTCGTGTCGCACAGGACGATGGCCTCGGCGCCCGCCTCCTCCGCCGCTCGCACGACGCGGAGCGTGAACTCCGGGTCGTCGCGATAGCCGTCGAAGAAGTGCTCCGCGTCGAAGAACACGCGCAGGTCGTGGCTGCGCAGGAAATGCACCGAGTCTGCTGCCATGGCGACGGCCTCATCGAGCGTCGTGCGCAACGCCTCGGTCACATGGAGCTTCGAAGCCTTGGCCACGATGCACACGGCCTCGGTGTTGGCCTTCACGAGCTGGCGCAGGACCTCGTCGTCCTCGGCCCGGACGCCGGCGCGACGGGTGGAGCCGAACGCCACGAGCGTGGCCGTCGACAGCCGCAGCTCGGCCGGGGCCCGGGCGAAGAACTCCTCGTCCTTGTGGTTGGCGCCGGGCCAACCGCCCTCGATGAACGCCACGCCGAGATGGTCGAGCTGCTCGGCCACGCGGAGCTTGTCGTCGACGGTCAGCGACAGCCCCTCCTGCTGCGACCCGTCGCGCAGCGTCGTGTCGAAGATGTCGACGGCGTCGGGCAGGGCGGGAAGGTCGAAGCCGTGGCTCGCCGTGCTGTGGGTGTGATCGACGTGGCCGGCGCGGCCGGTCTTGCCGGTGTGGCCGCCCGCCGTGTCACTCGACATGTTCGAGCCAGTCCTTGTAGCGGTCGACCTCGCCCCGGACCGTGGCGAAGTACGTGTCCTGGATCTGCTTGGTCACCGGCCCCGGCCTCCCGGTGCCCACGGCGCGGTCGTCGACCTCGCGGATCGGCACGACCTCGGCCGCGGTCCCGGTGAGGAACGCCTCGTCGGCGGTATAGAGGTCGGTGCGGATGAGCGCCTCGGTGCGGTACTCGTAGCCCAGGTCGGTGGCGATGACGCGCGACCGAGTCCTGCGTGATGCCCGCCAGCGCGGCGGACTCCGACGTGGGCGGCGTCACGATCGTGCGGCCCTGGACGACGAAGATGTTCTCGCCCGTGCACTCCGACACCGACCCGTCGGCCGAGAGCAGCACGGCCTCGTCGTAGCCGGCCTTGAGCGCCTCGACCTTGGCCAGCGACGAGTTCACGTACATGCCGGTCCCCTTGGCCGCGGTCGGCACGGCGTTGGGGTCGTGGCGCTGCCACGACGACACCTTGAGCCGGATGCCGTTGGCCACGCCCTCGTCGCCCAGGTACGTGCCCCACGGCCACGCCGCGATGGCCACGCTGACCGGGCACGGCAGCGGGTTGAGGCCCATCTCGCCGTACCCGAGGTAGACGATGGGGCGCACGTAGCACCCGTCGTCGAGGCCGTTGACCGCGACGACCTCCTTGCTCGCCGCGATGAGCTGCTCGGGGCTGAACGGCACGTCGATCATGAACACCTTGGCCGACGTGAAGAGCCGGTTGATGTGGTCGGTGAGCCGGAACACCGCCACGCCGCGGCTCGTCGGATAGGCGCGGATGCCTTCGAAGACGCCGGAGCCGTAGTGCAGCGAGTGGGTGAGCACGTGGATGCGCGCCTTGTCCCAGTCGACGAGCTCGCCGTCGAGCCAGATCTTCTCGGTCGGGGTGATGGGCACGGGCTCAGACCCTTTCTGCAATGGCGTCGCCGACGGCGACGGTGGACGGAGCGGAGGAACCGGTGGCGCCCGGTGGCAGCTCGGACAGGTACGCGGTGACGGCCTTGGTCACGCGTTCGGCCGCGTCGACCTCGCCCACGTGCTCGAGCATGAGCGCGGCGGACCGGATGGCGGCGACCGGGTTGGCCGTGCCGGTCCCGGCGATGTCGTGGGCGGCGCCGTGGACGGGCTCGAACAGCGACGGGCCCGTGCGGGCCGGGTTCAGGTTGGCCGAGGCGGCGAACCCGATGCCTCCCGCCACCGCGCCGGCCAGGTCGGTGAGGATGTCGCCGAAGAGGTTGTCGGTGACGATGACGTCGTAGCGGTCGGGGCGCTCCACCAGGTAGATGCACGCCGCGTCGACGTGGTTGTAGTCACACGCCACACCGGGGTACTCGTTCGCCACCTCGTTCACGACGCGCTGCCACAGGTCACCGGAGAACGTGAGGACGTTGGTCTTGTGGACGAGCGTCAGGTGACGGCCCGGACGCCGGGCCGCGAGCTCGAAGGCGAAGCGCACACACCGCTCGACGCCCATGCGCGTGTTCACCGATCCCTGCGTCGCCACCTCGAACGGCGTGGCGCGGCGGAGGAACCCGCCCTCGCCCGCGTACGTGCCCTCGGTGTTCTCGCGCACGACGACGAAGTCACAATCCGGCGCGGGCGCCCCGGCCAGCCCCACGAAGGGGCGCAGGTTGACGTAGAGGTCGAGCTCGAAGCGCAGCCGCAGGAGCAGGCCCCGCTCCAACAACCCCGGCGGGACGTCGCTCGACCCCACCGGTGGGCCCACGGCCCCGAGGAGGATGGCGTCGAAGCGCCGCAGCTCGTCGAGCGTGGCGTCGGGCAGGACCTCGCCCGTGCGGAGGTAGTGGGCGGCACCGAGCTCGTACTCGGTCGTGTCGAGGTCGACACCGGCCGCGGCGACGACCTTGAGGGCCTCGGCCAGCACCTCGGGGCCGATGCCGTCGCCGCCGATCACGGCCACGCTGTGGGTTGTCGGTGTGGTCATCGTCGAGTCTCTCGGAGTCGAGTGGGGTGGTCGGGTGGGGTCGCCCGGAAAATGAAAAACCGCCCACAATGTGGACGGTCGGGGCGGCGCACACCAGTCGGGTGTGCGCCTATTCGATGACGATTACGGATGCGTTCGGGGTTCCCATCGGACATCCAGTCTCCCGCGCCCGGGTTCGCCCGTCAACCACACCCCTCCCGCTCGGGGTCGAGGGGGGCCCGCACCCACCGATCGGGGCCGACCGAGCCGGTACCCTTGGGGAGCGTGACCGACGACGAGTCCACCCATCTGACCCAGGCCACCTATGAGCGCCTGCAGGCCGAGCTCGAGGATCTGACGACCCGGGGCCGGGTCGAGATCGCGCGGGCCATCGAGGCCGCCCGGGCACTCGGCGACCTGTCGGAGAACGGTGACTACCACGCGGCCAAGGACACCCAGGGGAAGATGGAATCCCGGATCCGGCGGCTCCAGCACACGCTGAGCCACGCCGTCATCGTCGACGACGAGGCCGTCGGGAGCTCCGAGACGGTCGCGGCGGGGTCGGTCGTGGCCATCCGGTACGACGGTGACGAGGAGATCGAGCGGTTCCTGGTCGGGTCGATCGAGGAGCACCACGACGAGCTCGCCGTCGTGTCACCCGGCTCGCCGCTGGGCCAGGCGCTGTTGGGGAAGACCTCGGGCGACGTGGTCGAGTACGAGGCGCCCGGTGGCACGTTGCGGGTCGAGATCGTCCAGATCGGCAGCTGACCGGTGGCTTCGAACGACGCCGCCCCCGCACTCCCGCTGCCCCCCGCACGCTGAGCGAAAAGGTGTGGGAGCGCCACCTCGTCCACCGGGCGGAGGGTGAGCCCGACCTGCTGTTCATCGACCTCCACCTCGTGCACGAGGTCACGTCGCCGCAGGCGTTCGACGGGCTCCGGCTGGCGGGCCGCGGGGTGCGACACCCCGAGCTCACCGTGGCCACGGCCGACCACAACGTGCCGACGACCGACATCGACAAGCCCGTGGCCGACCCGGTGTCCGCCCGGCAGCTCGAGGTGCTCTCGGCCAACTGTGCCGAGTTCGGGATCACGTGCTACCCGATGGGCCACGCCAACCAGGGCATCGTGCACATCATCGGGCCCGAGTTGGGGTTGAGCCAACCGGGCATGACGATCGTGTGCGGCGACAGCCACACGTCGACGCACGGCGCCTTCGGGGCGCTCGCGTTCGGGATCGGCACGTCCGAGGTCGAGCACGTGCTCGCCACGCAAACGCTCCCCCAGATGCCGCTCGCCACGATGGCCGTCGAGATCGACGGCGACGCGCCCGCCGGCGTCACGGCCAAGGACATCGTGCTGGCGGTCATCGGGCGCATCGGCACGAGCGGTGGCATGGGCCACGTCATCGAGTACCGCGGGCCCGCCATCGCGGCGTTGTCGATGGAGGGCCGGATGACGGTGTGCAACATGTCCATCGAAGCCGGCGCCCGGGCGGGGATGATCGCCCCCGACGACACGACGTTCGCGTACCTCGAGGGACGGCCCCACGCGCCGGCCGGCGCGCTGTGGGAACGAGCGCTCGACGACTGGCGCACCCTCGGCACCGACGACGGCGCCGAGTTCGACAAGTCGGTGACCCTCGACGCGGCGACGATCCTCCCTCACGTCACGTGGGGGACCAATCCCGCCCAGGTCGTCCCCGTCGCCGGTCGCATCCCGGACCCGTCGAGCTTCGCCGACCCGGCCGAGCGCGAGGCCGCCGGACGGGCCCTGCAGTACATGGGGTTGGAAGCGGGGACGGCGATGCACGACGTCGCGGTGGACACCGTGTTCATCGGGTCGTGCACCAACTCGCGCATCGAGGACCTCCGGGCGGCGGCCGCGGTCCTGCGCGGCCGAAAGGTCCGGCCCGGGATGCGGGCGCTCGTGGTGCCCGGCTCACACCCGGTCAAGGCCCAGGCCGAGGCCGAAGGGCTCGACACCGTGTTCGTGGCGGCGGGGTTCGAGTGGCGCGAGCCGGGATGCTCGATGTGCCTGGCGATGAACCCCGACAAGTTGGCTGTGGGCGAGCGGTGCGCGTCGACGTCGAACCGGAATTTCGAGGGTCGCCAGGGCCGGGGTGGACGCACGCACCTCGTCTCCCCCGCCGTCGCCGCCGCCACGGCGGTGGCCGGCCACTTCGCCACGCCCGAGGAACTGTCGTGAGCGCTGGGAGGCAGCCGTGAAACCCGTCACCGTCGTCACCGGGCGCGCCGTGCCGCTCGACCGGTCCGACGTCGACACCGACCAGATCATCCCGTCGGACTGGCTCAAGCGCGTCGAGCGGACGGGGTTCGGCGCAGGCCTCTTCTCGGAATGGCGCGACGACCGCGCCTTCGTGCTCAACCAACCCGAGTACGCCGGGTCCACCATCCTCGTGGCCGGGCCCAATTTCGGCACGGGCTCGTCTCGGGAGCACGCGGTGTGGGCGCTGCTCGACTACGGCTTCGAGGCGATCGTCTCGCCGCGCTTCGCCGACATCTTCCGCAACAACTGCACGAAGCAGGGGCTGCTCCCCGTCGAGGTCGACGCCGCGTTCGGGCCGGTCCCTGCTCGACGCGGTCATGGCGGACCCGTCGCTCGAGCTGACCATCGACGTCGCGCGGAGCACGCTCGAGGCACCCGCGGCGGGCCTGTCAGGCTCGTTCCCGCTCGACGAGTTCACGCGGGAGCGGTTGCTCAACGGGTGGGATGACATCGGGCTGACGCTCCGTCACGGCGACGACATCTCTGCCTACGAGCGTCATCGGTCTCCCTGGATGCCCACCGTCACCGCCTGAGGCGCACCGCCTGAGGCGCACCGACTGAGGCGCACTGCCTGAGGCGCACTGCCTGAGGCGCACCGACTGAGGCGCACTGCCTGAGGCGCCGAGCCGGCCGGGTCGCATAGCGTCTGGGCGCACCGCGTCCCACACATCGGGCCACCGGCGCCGGACCCATTGACAGAGGAGGGCACCATGCTGAAGGACTTCAAGACGTTCGTCCTCCGCGGCAACGTGGTCGACCTGGCCGTGGCGGTGGTGATCGGCGCGGCCTTCGGCGCGGTGGTGATGTCGTTCGTCGCCGACCTGCTCACGCCGATTCTCTCGATCCCGGGGAAGTACTCGTTCGCCGACCTCACGTTCACGGTGCACCACAGCGTCTTCTACTACGGGAGGTTCTTGAACGCCCTGATCTCGTTCGTGCTGATCGCGGCCGCGGTCTTCTTCTTCGTGGTCAAGCCGATCAACGCGCTCGCCGCCCGCCGCAAGAAGGGACAGGAAGCCGAGCCTGGCACGCGCGACTGCCCCGAGTGCTTGAGCGAGATCCCCGACCGGGCGCGCCGGTGCCCGCAGTGCACGTCGGAGATCCAGCCCGCCGCCTGACCGTTTGATCGCTTGATCGCGTGTCGGCGTCGCGTCGGCGTCCGCGTCGGCCTCGGCGTCCGTGCGTCGCCGAAACTAGGGCCCGATCTCGAGCTCGCGCTGGTCGTTGCGGGCGCGGATGCGGACCAGGCGGTTCACCGCGGCGAGGTAGGCGCGGGCCGACGCTTCGACGACGTCGGTCGAGACGCCACGACCGGAGACCTTGAGGCCCTGGTCCTCGAGCTGCACGACGACGTCGCCGAGGGCGTCGACGCCGCCGGTGACCGACGAGACGTTGAAGCCGATGAGCCGGGAGTCGACGTTGGTGGCGGTCCGGATGGCGGTGCACGCCGCGTCGATCATGCCGTTGCCTTCGGCCGAGGCCTCGACCTTGTCCCCGGAGCGGCTGACGACGACGCGGGCGCGGGGCATGCCGACGGTGCCGCCGGCGACCTCGAGCGCCTCGAGATGGAAGCCCTCGACCAGGTCCTGGCCGAGCTCCTCGGCCACGATGGCCTCGAGGTCGGCCTCGGTGATCTCGACCTTGCGGTCGGCGAGCTCCTTGAAGCGGGCGAACGCCTGGTTGAGCCCGTCGCCCTGGACGTGGATTCCCATCTTCTCGAGCGTGTCGGCGAAGGCATGGCGGCCCGAGTGCTTGCCCATGACGATCTGGCGTCCCACCTGGCCGACGCTGGCCGCGTCGATGATCTCGTACGTCGAGCGGTCGGCGAGGACCCCGTGCTGGTGGATACCCGACTCGTGGGCGAAGGCGTTGCGGCCCACGACCGCCTTGTTGTACTGGACCGGGTACCCCGTCAGTCTCGACACGAGCCGTGAGGCACGGGCGAGCTCCTCGGTCCGCACCGTGGTCGTGATCCCGGGGAATTGGTCGGGCCTGATGCGCAGGGCCATGACAACTTCCTCGAGCGCCGCGTTCCCGGCGCGCTCGCCCAGCCCGTTGACGCACACCTCGACCTGGCGCGCCCCGGCCTGGACGCCGGCGAGCGTGTTGGCGGTGGCGAGGCCGAGGTCGTTGTGGCAGTGGGTCGACAGCACGTAGTCGCCGGGCACCTCCTTGCGGATGTGCTGGAGCAAGGCGCCGAAGTCCCAGGGAATGCCGTAGCCGACGGTGTCGGGGATGTTCAGCGTGGTGGCGCCCGCCTCGACCGAGGCCCGCAGAACCTCCAGCATGAAGTCCAGTGGTGTCCGCGTGGCGTCCTGGGGACTGAACTCGACGTCGTCGGTGTGCTCGCGCGCTCGGGCCACGCCGCCGCGCGTTTCCGCCAGCACCTGGGCCTCGTTCATCTTGAGCATGTGCTCCATGTGTTGGGGGCTGGTAGAGATGAACACGTGGATCCGGGCGCGCGCCGCGTCGCGGACGGCTTCCCAACAACGGTCGACGTCGGAGCGCTGGGTGCGCGACAGACCGCAGATCGCCGGGGCGTCGGCGGCGTTGCCGACGGAACGGGCGATGGTCTGGACCGCTTCGAAGTCGCCCTGGCTCGCCACGGGGAAACCGGCCTCGATGTAGTCGACCCCGGCCCGGGCGAGTTGTTCGGCGATCTCGAGCTTCTCGGCGACGTCGAGCGAGATCCCCGGGGACTGCTCGCCGTCGCGCAGGGTGGTGTCGAACACGACGAGGTGCCCGCTGTCACCGCCCGCACGTGCCCCCCGAGCGCCCCCGTGCGGGGCCGCTCGGACGGCTGCTGGGCTCGCTTGGCGCTGGGCTTCTCGCTCATCGGATGTCCTCACTCTCGGTGTTCTGTGCCTTCGGTGTGCTCGGTGTCTTGCGCAGCGGTCTCGGTGGTGAAGTCGCTTTTCCCAAGAAGAAACCCCCTGGCCTTTCGGCGCAGGGGGCGGGTTCGGCGAGCGCGATGGGGCGCTCGCCGTCAGGTAAGAAGCAGGGCGGAGATGAACGAGTGCTCGCGCATGACAGGTTCCATGGTGACAAAGCGGAGCACGCAGGTCAAGGACACCCCCCTCCGGGCGATCTACGCTGCAACGTGTGAGTGCTCTACGAGGCGTGATGCGAGGTCTGGGCTGGTCGATCGTGGTGGCGGCCGTAGTGGCCGTCATCGGCGTGGCCGCACGGGCTGCGCTGGGTCGGCTGGCGGGAGAGCCCGGGGAGTCGAAGCCCCTGCGCGGCAGCTTCGACAGCTGGCCCACCGTGCCGCTCGCCCCGGGCCGGCTCGTGCCCAACGGCTCTGAGGTGCCCACCGGGAGCTGAGCCCCACCGGGAGCTGAGCCCCACCGGGAGCTGCGCCCCACCGGGAGCTGCGCCCCACCGGGAGCTGAGCCCCACCGGGAGCTGCGCCCCACCGGGGGTCAGACGCAGGTGATGCGGTGGATATCGAGAATGCCGTCGGTCGCCCGGAGCGTGGCAAAGGCGTCGTCGGGGATGGCGCGGTCGGTGGAGAGGACCATGAGCGCGGTGCCCTCGGTGCGCGAGGGGTCGACGTCCATCGACGAGATCGACACGCCGGCCTGGCCGAGCGCCACGCCCACGACGCCGATCATGCCGGGACGGTCGTCGTTGCGGACGATGAGCATGTGCTCGGCCGGGGGGACTTCGACGGTGTGGTCGTCGACGAGGACGATGCGTGACTCCGAACGAGGTCCGGTCAGCGTGCCGGCGATCGAGTGGTCGGGTGAGCGGAGCGTGATGAGGTTCACGTAGTCGCGCGCCGTGGCGGTCGACACCTCGCGCACCTCGAGGCCGCGCTCGGCCGCGAGTTGCGGTGCGTTCACGTAGGAGACGGGCTCCTCGGTGCCGGCCGAGAAGATGCCCTTGAGGACCGCGAGCGTGAGGATCGAGGTGTTGGAGCCGGCCAGGCCGCCTTGGTACTCGACCTCGAGGCGCTCGGGAAGGCCGTCGTTGAGACAGGCGAAGCATCGGCCGAGTTGTTCGGCCAGCCGGAGATAGGGGCGCACGGTCTCCGAGACCTCGCTGGCGGCGACGTTGACGGCGAACGGGACGAAGTCGCCGGCCAGCGCCAGGTTGACCTGCTCCGCGATGGTCACGCCCGCCTTGTCCTGCGCCTCGGCTGTCGACGCGCCGAGATGAGGCGTGGCGACGACGGTGGGAAAGCCGAAGAGCGGTGAGTCGGTGCAGGGCTCGGTGGCGAAGACGTCGAACGCTGCGCCGCCGACACGGCCCGAGCGCAACGCGTCGGCCAGGGCCTCTTCGTCCACGATCCCGCCGCGCGCGGCGTTGACGATGCGGATGCCGGGCTTGGCCTTGGCCAACAGCTCGGCGCCGATCAGGCCCGACGTCTCGGCCGTCTTGGGGAGGTGGATGGTGAGGAAGTCCGACTCCGCCACGAGCTCGTCCAGCGACAACAGCTCGACGCCCATGTGGCGGGCCCGGTCGGGTGAGACGTAGGGGTCGTAGGCGGCCAGGCGCATGCCGAAGGCGAGCGCCCGCTGGGCCACGAGCGCGCCGATGCGGCCCAGGCCGACGACACCGAGCGTCTTGCCGTGGAGCTCGACGCCCTCCCACTTCGAACGCTCCCACTTCCCCGCCATGAGCGCGGCGTGGGCCTGGGGGATGTTGCGCGCCTGCGCGAGGAGGAGCGCCATGGCGTGCTCGGCCGCGGAGAGGACGTTGGACTCCGGCGCGTTCACGACCATCACGCCGCGGCGCGTCGCCGCGTCGACGTCGACGTTGTCGAGCCCGATGCCGGCCCGGCCCACCACGACGAGGTCGGTGCCGGCCTCGAGGACCGCCGCGGTCACCTGCGTGGCCGAACGCACGATGAGCGCGTGGGCGCCCACGATCGCGCCCAAGAGGGCGTCGGGGTCGAGGTCGAGCTGGACGTCGGCCTGGTGGCCGGCGTCGGCGAGCGTCTTGAGCCCACGCTCGGCGAGCTTCTCTGTGATCAGTACCCGTGCCATGTGGCTCGTCGGCTTCCTCTTGGTTGGGCGGGAGTGTGGGGCGGGGTTGGGCGGGTTGGGCGGTTGGGCGGGGTCGGGCGGGTCGGGCGGGTCGGGCGGGTCGGGCGGGAGTTACCCGGCGGTGGCGAAGAGCTTGGACAGGCGCGTGATGCCCTCGACGATGGCGTCGTCGCCGAGCGCGTAGGACAGGCGGAGGTATCCCTGGGCGCCGAAGGCCTCACCGGGGACCACGGCGACCTGCGCTTCGTCGATGGCGACGGCGGCGACGTCCTCCGACGACGAGACGAGACGGCCGGCCAGGTGCCGCCCCAGCAGGGCGCGGACCGACGGGAACGCGTAGAACGCCCCTTCGGGCTCCACACAGGTGACGCCGGCGCAGTCGTTGAGCATCGTGTGCATGGTGCGGCGGCGGCGGTCGAAGGCGGCGCGCATCTCGCCCACCGCCACGAGGTCGCCGGTCAATGCGGCGAGCGCGGCGCGCTGCGACACGTTGGAGACGTTCGAGGTGGCGTGCGACTGGAGGTTCGAGGCGGCGTCGACGACATCGGGCGGGCCGATGAGCCAGCCGACGCGCCAGCCGGTCATGGCATAGGTCTTGGCGACGCCGTTGATGACGATGCACCGGTCGGCGAGCTCGGGGACGGCCACGGGCAGCGACGCGAACGTGCGGCCGCCGTAGACGAGGTGCTCGTAGATCTCGTCGGTGACGACCCACAGGCCGCGCGCCGCGGCCCACTGCCCGATGGCGGCGACCTCGTCGGGCGTGGATACCGCGCCGGTGGGGTTGTTGGGCGACACGAAGAGCAGGACCTTCGTGGCCGGGGTCACCGCCGCCTCGAGCGCCGCCACGGTGAGGTGGAAGCCGGTGGACTCGTCGGTGGGGACGGCGACCGCGAAGCCGCCGGCGAGGGCGACGACCTCGGGGTAGGTCGTCCAGTAGGGAGCGGGGACGAGGACCTCGTCGCCGGGGTCGAGGATCGTGGCGAACGCCTCGTAGACCGCTTGCTTGGCGCCGTTGGTGACGAGCACCTGCGACGCGACGACGTCGTAGCCCGAGTCGCGCGCCGTCTTGGCCGCGATGGCGTCGCGCAGCGCGGCGATGCCGGCGGTGGGGGTGTAGTGGTGGTTGGCCGGGTCGTGGCACGCGGCGACGGCCGCCTCGACGATGTGGTCGGGCGTGGGGAAGTCGGGCTCGCCCGCGCCGAAGCCGATGACGTCGGCCCCCTCGGCCTTGAGCTTCTTGGCCTTGGCGTCGACGGCCAGGGTCGCCGACGGGGAGACGGCCGCGACGCGGGCCGAGATGCGGGAGCGGGTGGCGGTTTCTCGGGAGGACGCCATGGCTGCCATGCTTGCACACGTGACGAACGCCGCTGCCCCGCCCCCAGCCACACCCCGAGCCACGCCCGCGCCGGCCGACATCCGGATCCCCGACGGGTTGAAACCGTCCGACGGGCGGTTCGGGAGCGGGCCGTCGAAGGTCCGGCCCGAGCAGGTCGCCGCGCTGGCGGCGACGGGGTCGAGCTATCTCGGGACGAGCCACCGCCAGGCGCCGGTGAAGTCGGTGGTGGGCCGGCTGCGCAACGGCCTGCGGGAGCTGTTCTCGCTGCCCGAGGGGTACGAGGTCGTCCTCGGCAACGGCGGGACGACGTGCTTCTGGGACATCGCCACGTTCTGCCTCGTCGAGCGGCGCAGCCAGCACCTGTCGTTCGGCGAGTTCTCGTCCAAGTTCGCGGCCGCGGCCCAGGCCGCCCCGCACCTCGAGGACCCCCAGGTGATCGAGGCGGCGGCGGGGACCCATCCCGAGGCGGTGGCCGTCGACGACGTCGACCTCTACGCCCTCACCCACAACGAGACGTCGACGGGCGTGGCCATGGAGATCCGCCGCCCGGCCGGCACCAGCCCCGGCGACGGGCAGATCGTCGCCGTGGACGGGACGTCCGCCGCGGGCGGGTTGCGGGTCGACGCGGGCCAGGTCGACGCCTACTACTTCGCCCCGCAGAAGTGCTTCGCCTCGGACGGGGGGTTGTGGGTGGCGCTGCTGTCACCCGCCGCGCTCGACCGGGTGGCCGCCATCGCCGCGACGGGGCGGTGGGTCCCGGCGTTCCTCGACCTGTCGATCGCCATCGACAACTCGACCAAGGACCAGACGTACAACACGCCGGCGCTCGGGACGCTGCTGCTGTTCGTCGAGCAGGTCGAGTGGATGCTGGCGGGCGGTGGCCTCGAGTGGGCCGCGGGGCGCTGCGACCGGTCGGCCGAGATCCTCTACACGTGGGCCGAGCAGTCGGACTTCGCCGTGCCGTTCGTGGGCAAGCCGTCCGAGCGCAGCCACGTGGTCGGGACCATCGACTTCGTCGACGCCGTGGACGCCGCCGCGGTGGCCAAGGTGCTGCGGGCCAACGGGATCGTCGACACCGAGCCCTACCGCAAGCTCGGCCGCAACCAGCTCCGCATCGCCATGTTCCCGGCCATCGATCCCGAGGACGTCGCGGCGTTGTGCGCGTGCATCAACCACGTGGTGGGGGCGCTCGCGTCCTGAGCTGCGGTCGCTCGTGGCAGCCGCCCGCTGTGATCGTCAGGGTGTGATCGTCAGGGTGGGATCGTCAGGGTGGGATCGTCAGGGTGGGATCGTCAGGCGGGGACCCTCAGGTGGCGGGGCTGACCGAGCTCATGTTGAAGTCGGCCACGCGCAACGGGGGCATGGCGGTGCGGTTCATCCACTCGCCCCACTCGCGCGACAGGGCGCGCTCGGTGGCACCGGCCTCGGTGGCACGGGCGAGGACGTCGAGGGGGCTCTCGTTGAAGCGGAAGTTGTTGACCGCGCCCACGACCTCGCCGTGCTCGACGAGGTAGACGCCGTCGCGCGTGAGGCCCGTGAGCAGGAGCGTGACCGGGTCGACCTCGCGGATGTACCACAGGCAGGTGAGCAGCAGCGCCCGGTCGGTGGAGGCGATCATGTCGTCGAGCGAGGCGGTCGCGCCGGGCAGCGACAGCATGAGGTTGCCCACGGGCATGGCGGGCTCGGTCCCCGAGCGCGCCGCGGCGGCGCGGTGGTAGCGCAGGCGGCGCAGCGTGCCGCCCTCGAGCCAGCCGGTGCGGGTCACGGGGAAGCCGTTGTCGAAGACCGAGACGTCGGTCCCCGACGCGCCGGTCACGAGGAACGGCGCCGACTCGAGGCCACGACGGTGCGGGTCGCCGGTGAGGTCGAAGGGCAACGGGCACAGCGACGCGCCGAGCTTGGTGCCGCCGCCCGGTGCGGAGAAGGGGCTGCGGCCCTCCTCCGCGTCGCGGCCCGACATCGCCTCGGACATCGGCACCATGAGGTCCGCGGTGGCGTCGGGCGGCAGGAGGACCTCGTAGCGGCCGGCGGGGAGCTCGACCGGGCGCCGGGCCCACGCCAGGCGACGGTCGAGGCGGGCCTCGAAGGCGGCGACGTCGATGTCGGCGAAGTCCAGCGACGAGGTGCCCGCGCCGGCCCACACCGAGCGGGTGCCGTCCGCGCTGCGGGCGACGAGCTCCATGGTGCCGGCCGGCTGGACGTGGCGGAGCCGGATGCCGGTGCTCGTGCCCAGGTAGACGGTCTCCACGCCGTGGCTGGCGAAGCCCGCCAACCGGTTTCCGGCCGCCCGGGCCCGTTCGAAGGCGGCGCCGAGCCCGGTGACGACGCCGCCGAGCGCGGCGGGCGACGTGGTGACGGCCGGCTCGTCGAAGGCGGCGGCCCCGTCCGCATCACCACCGCCGGCGTCGTCGGAGGCGGCGGGGTCGACCAGGGGCGAGGCGTCGTCGGCCGGGGTGGCGCCGGCCGCCTCGGCCTCGCTGGCGCGGACGAGGTCGGTCACCTCGACGTCGCCGCTCCCGCTGGCGACGCCCACGGCCATCCGGGCGAAGCCCGCACTGCCGTCGCCGGGCGCGGCCCGGAAGCTGACGACGGCCACGCGGCGGTCACGGCGCACGCCGTTGGTCGTCGTCGTGTTGTTGGCGAAGCGCACCTCGGCCTGCGAGAGCTCCTCCACGATCACGACGCACCCCTGCGCCCGGCTGGCCGCCAACGCCCGCTCCACGACCTC
Organism: uncultured Acidimicrobiales bacterium; assembly: GCA_963764205.1. Classification (GTDB taxonomy): domain Bacteria; phylum Actinomycetota; class Acidimicrobiia; order Acidimicrobiales; family UBA8190; genus Chersky-840. The sequence continues at coordinate 883,108 of CAVXRN010000006.1, read as the reverse complement.
CTGGGGCGACGAGAGGTGCCGGCCGTGCACACCGGCGCCGGCGCCGGAACCGGCGCCCGGGGCGGCGCTCACCGGGACGACTCCGCCCGGGCGTTGAGGACGTTGATGGAGCGGAAGAGGGCGGAGGGACAGCCGTGGCTGACGGGGGCGACCTGGCCGGGTTGGCCCTTGCCGCAGTTGAAGGCGCCGCCGAGCACGTAGGTGGCGGGGCCGCCGACGGCTTCGAGCGAGCCCCAGAATTGGGTGGTCTGGGCCTGGTAGGCGACGTCTTTGACCTGGCCCGCGAGGCGGCCGTGGTCGATGCGGTAGAAGCGCTGGCCCGTGAACTGGAAGTTGTAGCGCTGCATGTCGATGGACCAGCTCTTGTCGCCCACGACGTAGATGCCGTGCTCGACGCCGGCGCACAGGTCGTCGGTGGTCGGGCCCGGCCCCGGGCCCGCGGCGGGTTGGAGCGAGACGTTGGCCATGCGCTGGATGGGCACGTGGAGGGGCGAGTCGGCGAAGGCGCAGCCGTTGGACCGGCCCAGGCCGTTCTCCGCCGCCATGCGGCGGTCGAGCTGGTAGCCGACGAGGACGCCGTCGCGGACGATGTCGAAGCGCTGGGCTTCGACGCCCTCGTCGTCGTAGCCGACCGAGGCGAGGCCGTGCGGCGTGGTGCGGTCGGCGACGACGTGCATGACGGGCGAGCCGTAGCGGAGCGTGCCGAGCTGGTCGAACGTGGCGAACGACGTCCCGGCGTAGGCGGCCTCGTAGCCCAGGGCGCGGTCGAGCTCGGTGGCGTGGCCCACCGACTCGTGGATGGTGAGCCAGAGGTTGGAGGGGTCGATGACGAGGTCGTAGGTCCCGGGCTCGACCGACGGCGACGCCACCTTCTCGGCCAGGAGGCCGGGGAGGCGCTCGAGCTCGGCGTCCCAGTCCCAGCCCTGCGCCGTCGTGTACTCCCAGCCCCGTCCGACCGGCGGTGCGAGGGTGCGCATCGACTCGAACGAGCCCGAGACGGCGTCGACCGCCACGGCCTCGACGATGGGGTAGATGCGCACGCGGCGCTGCGTCGTGACGGTGCCCGCCAGGTCCGCGTAGTGCTTGTCCTCGACCACCGCCAGCACGCGCGCCGAGACATGGTCGACGACGTCGCTGGCCAGGAGCCGGCCCGACCAGTCCTCGAGGAGGGCGACCTTCTCCGCGAGCGCCACGGTCGTGGGGTCGAGCTCGTAGGGCGAGGTCCACGTGACGGTGCCGTGGGAGGGCTCGTCGGCCACGACGACGGGCGTGCCCAAGGCCGAGGACGTCTCGGCCGCCAACCCCGCCGCCTCGTCGGCGAGGCGCGCCGCCGCGTCCGCGTTGAGCTCGACCGTCGCGGCGAAGCCGATCGAGCCGTCGCGCACGACGTGGAGGCCGACGCCGAGCTCGGTGTCGTCGACGGTCGTCTCGACGTGGCCGTCGCGCAGGGCCACGAATTGCGAGCGGATGCGCTCGACCCTGACCTCGGCGTGGCTGCACCGCAGCGCCGCGGCGCGCTCCAGCGCGGCGCTACGGACCTCGTCCAGCGGCAGGCCTTCCAGACCCTCCACTCAGCCGCCCGAGGCGTCCTGGACGCGCGTCTTGCCGGCCGAGATGAACGGCATCATGGCGCGCAGCTCGGCCCCGACCTTCTCGATGGGGTGCTCCGCCCCCGCGGCGCGCAGCGCGTCGAAGCGCTTCCGGCCCGAGCGGTTCTCGGCCATCCACTCCTGGGCGAAGGCGCCGGACTTGATGTCGTCGAGGATCTGGCTCATCGTCTCGCGGACCTTGGCGTCGATCACGCGCGGGCCGCGCGTGAGGTCGCCGTACTCGGCGGTGTCGGAGATGGAGTAGCGCATCCCCGCGATGCCCTGCTCGTACATGAGGTCGACGATGAGCTTGAGCTCGTGCAGGCACTCGAAGTAGGCGGACTCGGGCTGGTAGCCCGCGCCCACGAGCGTCTCGTAGCCGGCCTGGACCAGGGCGGTGAGCCCTCCGCACAGGACGACCTGCTCACCGAAGAGGTCGGTCTCGGTCTCCTCTTCGAACGTGGTGTCGAGCACCCCGGCGCGCGTGGCGCCCAGCGCGTAGGCGTAGGAGAGGGCGAGGTCATGGGCCTTGCCCGAGGCGTCCTGGGCCACCGCCACGAGCGAGGGGACGCCGCCGCCCTCGGTGTACGTGCGGCGGACGAGATGGCCCGGGCCCTTGGGCGCGACCATGGCGACGTCGACGCCCGGCGGCGGCACGATCTGGCCGAAGCGGATGTTGAAGCCGTGCGCGAAGAACAGCGCGTCGCCCTGGCGCAGCGACGGAGCGATGTCGGCCTCGTACACCGAGGCCTGCTCGGTGTCGGGGAGCAGCATCATGACGAGGTCGGCCTCCGCCGCGGCCTGCGCCACCGACAGGACGCGCAGGCCGGCCTCGGTCGCCTTGGTGGCGGACTTCGACCCGTCGCGCAGGCCCACGCGGACGTCGACGCCGGACTCGGCCAGGTTGAGCGCGTGGGCGTGGCCCTGGGACCCGTAGCCGATCACGGCCACCTTGCGCCCCTGGATCAGGCTCGCGTCGGCGTCGGACTCGTAGTACAGCTTGGCCATGTCAGCCTGCCTCTCCCTGGAGCGCCCCGTTGCGCTGCGATGTGTTGTGACCGGATGTGTTGTGACCGGATGTGATGTGACCGGGCGACAGCTTAGGCAGGGCGACCAGGCCCGTCCGCTGGAGCTCGGTGATGCCGAAGGGGCGGACGAGGTCCTCGAAGTCGTCGACGCGGCTCGGGGTGCCCGCCAGCATGACCGTGACGCGGTCCCCGCCGTCGTCGACGACCGCCCCGTGGAAGTCGGCCACGAGGGCCTCGAGGTCGGCGCGCTCGGCCGCGGAGGTGCCCGAGCCGACGGTGCACAGGAGCATCTCGCGCTCGACGGCCTCCTCGGGGGCGAGCTCGGTGATCGAGACGACGTTCACGAGCTTGTCGAGCTGCTTGACGATCTGCTCGAGCGGGGCGGACTCGACGTCGACGACGATCGTGATGCGGGAGAAGCGGTCGTCGTCGGTGGGCGCGACGGCCAACGAGAAGATGTTGAAGCCGCGCCGGCTGAAGAGCGAGGCCACGCGGGCGAGGACGCCCGACTTGTTCTCGACGTTGGCCGTGACGATGTGGTGGCGCGCCGTGGCGCCGTGGACGGTCATCGTCCGCCCTCGCCGCCCGACGGGCCCACGATGATGTCGTCGTTGGACGCGCCGGCGGGGACCATGGGGTAGACCTTCTCGAAGGCGTCGGTGCGGAAGTCGATGACGACGGGGCGGTCGTCGATCCCGTTGGCCTTCTCGATGGCCGGCGCGACCTCCTCGGCCGACTCGACCTTGAGGCCGACGCAGCCCATCGCCTCGGCCCACTTGACGTAGTCGGGGAGGTCGGGGGAGAGGTAGACCTCGGAGTAGCGCTCCTCGTAGAACAGCTCCTGCCACTGCCGCACCATGCCGAGGTAGGCGTTGTTGAGGATGGCGACCTTGATGGGGATGCGCTCGGCCGAGGCCGTGACGAGCTCCTGGGCGGTCATCTGGAAGCAGCCGTCGCCGTCGATGGCCCAGACCATCTTGTCGGGGCGGCCCACCTTGGCGCCGATGGCGGCGGGCACGGCGAAGCCCATCGTGCCGGCCCCGCCCGAGTTGACCCACGTGTAGGGGTTGTCGAACTTCCAGTACTGCGACGCCCACATCTGGTGCTGGCCCACGCCGGCGACGACGATCGTGTCGTCGGGCGTGGCGTCGCGCAGGGTCTCGACCACGAACTGCGGCTTGAGCGCACCCCCCTCGGTCTGGTCGTACGCGAGCGGGAATTCGTCCTGCCAACTCCGGATCTGGGCCATCCAGGGGCCGAGGTCGGGGCGGGCCGCGGCGAGAGTTCCAGCGACCACCGACGTACCACCAACCACAGGCGTTTCACGCTCGGCGCCGAGCCCCAAGGAGTCGAGCGCCGCCAGGAGCTCGCCGATGACCTCGCGGCAGTCGCCCACGATGGCGACGTCGGGGCGCCGGACCTTGCCGAGCTCCGCCGCGTCGATGTCGACGTGGATGACCTTGGCGTCGGGCGCGAAGGCGCTGATCTTGCCGGTGACGCGGTCGTCGAAGCGGCTGCCGAGCGCGATGAGCAGGTCGGCGCGCTGGAGCGCGGTGACGGCGGTGTAGTTGCCGTGCATGCCCGGCATGCCGAGGCACAGCGGGTGGCGGTCGGGGAACGCGCCGCGGGCCATGAGCGTCGTGACGACGGGGATGCCGGTGCGCTCGGCCAGCTCGCGCAGCACCTCGGCGGCACGGGCCTTCAAGATGCCGCCGCCGGCGTAGATGACGGGGCGCTGCGCGGCGAGGATCAGCTCGGCCGCCGCCGCGACCTGGGCCGCGTCGCCCTTGGTCCGGGGGTTGTAGCCGGGCAGGTCGAGGTCTTCGAGCGAGGACGGCCAGTACCAGTCCATCAGCGCGTTGGAGACGTCCTTGGGCACGTCGACGAGGACGGGCCCGGGGCGGCCGGTCGTGGCGACGTGGAACGCCTCGGCCACGACGCGCGGCAGGTCCTGGGCGTCGGTGACGAGCCAGTTGTGCTTGGTGATGTCCATGGTGACACCCGTGATGGGGCACTCCTGGAAGGCGTCGGTGCCGATGGCGGTCGTGGCGACCTGGCCGGTGATCACGACGATGGGGATCGAGTCCATCATGGCGTCGGCGAGCGGCGTGACGATGTTGGTGGCTCCGGGCCCGCTCGTGACCATGGCCACGCCGGGCCGGCCCGTCACGTGGGCGTAGCCCTCGGCCATGTGGCCCGCGCCCTGCTCGTGGCGGACGAGGACGTGGCGGATCGACGAGTCGAGGATGGGGTCGTAGACGGGCAGGATGGCCCCGCCGGGGAGGCCGAAGATGACCTCCACGTGCTGCATCTCGAGGCTCTTGATGAGGGCTTGGGCCCCTGTCAGTCGCATGGCGTTCCCGTTCCTCGTGTCGTCGGTGCGTGGGTGGGCTTCGGAGTAAGTCTCATTTGGATGGGGACCTCGCTGGTGGAATGGGGGCTCGGTGGGGGTGCCGACGTCGGTGGACGGTGGCCTGAAATTGAAACGACCTCCCGTCGGGGAGGTCGCAAGGCGCACGGAGCCGCTGGCGCGGCGACGTGCGCTACCGGAGAACTACGAGACGGCGGTCGGTCGTGAAGGCTTCTCCGTTCATGGTCTATCCAGTCTCGCACGTGGCGAGGGGCGCGGCAACCCCTTGCGGGCGATTCGGCCCGTGGGGCGCACGTGGCCGGCGGGGCGTCGGCGGGGCGTCGGCGGGGCGTGGCGGAATGGGCACGCGGCGGGGGCAGCCGTAGGGTGGTGCGCCATGGACGAGCTGACCGCCCGTCGTGCCAAGTCGTTCGGGCCCGTCGCCGCCACGTACGACCGGGTCCGGCCCGGGTATCCCCCCGACGGCGTGTCGTGGCTGCTCGAGGAGGCCGGCGCCACGACGATCGCCCGGGCGGGGCGGCGGCGGGTGCTCGACCTGGGGGCGGGGACCGGAGCGCTCACGCGTGATCTCGTGGCGCGGGGGCTCGACGTGGTGGCGGTGGAGCCCGACCCCAACATGCGGGCCGTGCTCGAGGCGCGCGTGAGCCGGGCCGACGTGCGGGCCGGGAGCGCGGAGGAGCTGCCGCTCGACGACGGTGACGTCGACGTCGTGATCGGCGCGCAGATGTGGCACTGGGTGGACACGGGGCGGGCGACGGCCGAGGTGGCGAGGGTGCTGCGCCACGGCGGGACGTTCGCGTTGCTGTGGAACCTCCGCGACGAGCGCGTGCCGTGGATGGCCGAGCTGGGGTCGGTGTTCGGGGGCGAGGACGTCCACCGCCACGCCGCCAACGTGGCGCTGCCGCCCGGGTCGCCGTTCACGGCGACCGCGGCGCGTGACTTCCGGTGGTCCCAGGAGCTCGCCCCCACCGACGTCGTGGACCTCGTGGCGACGCGCAGCCACGTCCAGGTGCTGCCCGACGCGGAGCGGTCCGAGGTGCTCGCCCGTGTGGGCGACTTCGTCGCCAGCCACCCCGCCGTGGCCGGGCGGGGCCGCATCGTGCTCCCCTACGTCACGAGCTGCTGGCGCGCCACGCGTACCTAGGGCGCTGGTACTCGGGGCCCCTCAGCCGGGGCCTCGCCGCTAGGGCTCGGTGATGGCGCCGCGCTCCGCGCCGGTGACGAGGCGGGCGAACTTGGCGAGGACGCCCGACGTGTAGCGCGGCTCGGGGAGCTTCCACGCGGCGCGGCGGCGGGCGAGCTCGGCGTCGTCGACGACGAGGTCGATGGCTTTGGCACCGACGTCGATGACGATGCGGTCGCCGTCGGCGACGAAGGCGATGGGGCCGCCGTCGACGGCCTCGGGGGCGACGTGGCCGACACAGAAGCCGTGGGTGCCGCCCGAGAAGCGGCCGTCGGTCACGAGGGCGCAGTCGCCGCCGCGGCCCGCGCCCTTCATGGCGCCGGTGACGGCGAGCATCTCGCGCATGCCGGGTCCGCCCTTGGGCCCCTCGTAGCGGATGACGACGACGGTGCCGGGGTCGATCGTGCCCGCGAGGATGGCGTCGAGCGCACCCTGTTCGCCGTCGAAGACGCGGGCGGTGCCGTCGAAGAGGGCGGTGTCGATGCCCGCCACCTTGACGACGCCGCCGTTGGGCGCGAGCGAGCCCCGCAGGACGGCGATGCCGCCCTGGACGTGGATGGGCGCCGACAAGCGGTGGACGACGGTGCCGTCGGGGGCGGGCGGGTCGAGGGCGGCGAGGTTCTCCGCCACGGTGGCGCCGGTCACGGTGATGCAGTCGCCGTGGAGGAGGTCCGCGTCGAGCAGCTCGCGCATGACCATGGGGACGCCGCCGACACGGTGGACGTCGACCATGTGGAACGCGCCGTGGGGCTTGGTGTCGGCGATGTGGGGCACGCGCGCCGCGACACGGTTGAAGTCGTCGAGGTCGAGCTCGACGCGCGCCTCGTTGGCGATGGCGAGGAGATGGAGCACGGCGTTGGTCGACCCGCCGAGCGCCATGACGATGGCGATGGCGTTCTCGAACGCCGCTCTGGTCATGATGTCGCGGGGCCGGATGTCGTTCGCCAGCAGGCCCATGACGGCCCGGCCCGACTCGAAGGCGAAGTCCTGGAGCGCGGGGTCGATCGCTGCGGTCGAGGCCGAGCCCGGCAGCGACATGCCCATGGCCTCGGCCACCGACGCCATCGTGTTGGCCGTGAACATCCCCGCGCACGACCCGACGGTCGGACAGGCATGGTGCTCGATGAGCGAGAGCTCCTCGTCGGAGAGCGTCCCCGCCGCGTGGGCGCCGACGGCCTCGAAGACGCTCACGATGTCGAGCGCCTCGGCGTCGGGCCGTCCCGGGATCCTGCCGGGCATGATCGAGCCGCCGTAGAGGAAGACCGACGGCAGGTTGAGGCGGGCCGCGGCCATGAGCATGCCCGGGAGCGACTTGTCGCAGCCGGCGAAGGTCAGCAGGGCGTCGAAGCGCTCGGCGTGCATCACCGTCTCGATCGAGTCGGCGATGACCTCGCGCGAGACGAGCGAGGCGCGCATCCCTTCGTGGCCCATCGAGATCCCGTCGGAGACGGCGATCGTCATGAACTCGATGGGAAACCCCCCGGCGTCGCGCACGCCGTCCTTGGACCGCTTGGCGAGGCGGTCGAGCGACATGTTGCACGGCGTGACCTCGTTCCACGACGACGCCACGCCGACCTGGGCCTTGGACCAGTCGTCGTCGGTCATGCCCACGGCGCGCAACATGGCCCGGGCCGGGGCGCGCGTGGGCCCGTCGGTGACGTCGTAGCTGCGGATCTTCGTCCCGTGGGGCCCGGGAGCGGTGCTCGCGGGCGGGCCGGCGGAAGTGCGGTCGTCGGGAGTCATGGGCCCAAGGTTAGGGCCGGTGACCGAACCCCTGTCCCGGAGCCGCCGAGCCGGGATCGTCGGCGCCCGCGTCGCGGTCGCCGGTGGCGCCGCTGCCGCGGCCCAGCGCACGAGCCGCGCCGACGTCGATCACGGCGTCGGGCGCGAGCCCGTCGCGCACCATCGCCGCCAACCCGGCGTCGAGGGCGTCGAGGGCGATTTCGACACGCTGGCCGTGCACGTCCTCGAACACCAACGTCCGACCACCGTCTCCCCCGCCGGCCGCGCTCCCGCCGCCACCGGGGCCGAAACCGGGCCCAGGACCGAAGCCGGGTCCGAAACCGGGACCGCCGGCGCCGCCGAACCGGAAGCCGGAGCCGCCGAAGGGGCTCCCGTCACCCACACGAACGGCGCGCACCTGGCCCAGGTCGACGACACGCCACCGACCGAAGAACCGGACGGCGATGCGACCCGGGCTCGCCGCCACCGCGGCCCGCATGCCGACGCCGAAGGCGATCGCGAGTCCGGCCAGGGGAAGCAGGGCGAAGAGGACGCCGACCACACTCCACGCCGTCGGGTGGCCGAAGGCCCAGACGAAGAAGACCGTCACGAGAAAGACCACCGCCAGCATGGCCACACACACCTTGGTGACCCAGCCGAGCGCGAGGCGCACGAAGGGCGTGCGCCGGAGTCGCCACACCGTCTCGGGTCGCCTGACGACGCCCGGTGTCACGCTCCCCGATCCCGATCGACCCACACCCATGGACCCCAGGCTATGGCGGCTGCGGCCGCGTCGTACCGCGCGGCGACAAGGCCGCTCCGGGTCTCGGCCACGCCGGGTCTCATCCCGAGTCGAGCTCCGCCGGGGGGTCCCACGCCCAATATCCGGGACCTCCCCGCAGCGTGAACCCCCGGTAGGTCTTCATGGAGTGGTGGAAGTGGCACAGCCGGGCCAGGTTGGCCAGCTCCGTCGGCCCCTTGTCCCCGAAGTCGGTCTGCCAGTGGTCGATCTCGAGCCCCATGGCGACGTCGCACCCCGGGACCACACACGTCGGGTCGCGCTCCTCGATGGCCGTCCGTACATGGGCCGACACGGCGCGTCCCAGGTGGGTGACCGACAAGACGTCGACGCCGTCGGCCACGACGACCTTGAGGAAGGCGTCGGGGAGCAGGGCCCGCGCCGTGGCCACGGGCACCGGGCCCACGCCGGCGATCTCGCACACCTCGCCGTCTTCGACATAGCCACGTTGCAATGCCGTGGCGTCGACGCGCACGTGCACGACCGTCGAACCGTGGCCTCGCGTTCGCCCTGTCCCGTCTCGAGCGCCCCCGGTCGCCGGGCTCCGGCTCACGAGTTCGACCAACGCATCGGCGGCGTACGCGACGGGAGGCTCGCGGCGGTCCGCCTTGCGCGCCGCGTCGAACAGCTCGTTGGCGCGCGCCTCGAGGCACGACAGCATCCTCGCCCCGTCGTCGGGGGTGAGCTTGAACTCACCTCGAAACGCCCCGTCGACATCGCTCCAATGCCGGAAGTACCGGGTGCGGCGCACCGCCTCGTAGCGCGCGTTCTCGGCCTCCGCCGAGCCCGCCGCGGCACGGAGTTGTCGGCACTGGTCCTTGAGGCCCTTGAGCGTGCAGGTGGCGGCGGCCTCGATCAGCCGGAGCTCCGCCGACGGGCGGCCCACGGCGGCGGCCGCGATCTCGCGTACCTGCGGCGCCGACAACATGCCGGTTCGAAGCGCCTCGGTGGTCCGGGGCAGCGACTGCAGGCGCTGCGCGGTCTCGAGCGTGGCCATGGCGTCGCCGAGGCCGGTCCCGGTCGTCTTCGCCACCCACGAGGCGGCCGAGCGGTGGCCCTCGTTCTTCCAGGCGTCGGACTGCGCCACCCGAGGGGTAAGCAGGACCTGCCCGGCCGAGCCGAGCCGGGTCAACTCCGCGAACAGCCCGAAGAGCTCGGTGGCCTGGGCGGTCGTGAGCCGTTCGGGCTCCAGCGCCGCCAGGTAGGCCGCCAGCGAGCCGACCGCTCCCCGGGGCACATCGAATGGCGGCGCGGCCGTCGTCGTCATGGGTAGACAATGCCAGAAGGATGTGACAGTTACTAGGGTGCATTGAAATTACTGGAGGAGCAGGCTCCACTGCACCAAGGGCATCAGCGCCGGAGGGCCGGAACTAGCGTCGGCGGCGAGAAAGGTTGGGGTTGCCATGGTCCGGCTGCGGCACCGGCGACTGGTTCGGTTGGGAGCGGGAGGGACGATCGCGCTGCTGGCCCTGGCGCTCAGCGGCTGCACCGGTGGCCTGCCCACGATGGTCACCTCGGTGACCGGCACCCTGGAGCCGTACCTCCCGACGCTGGGCGATCAGGGCATCCCGGCCGAGGAGGTCGACTTCACCGTCGACGACTATTCCTACGGTTCCGCCGACCTCGTCTGCCTCGTCGGCGTCCGCTACGACGGCAACCTCGTGGGAAGCACGCTCGTCACGTTCGGATCCAAAGCCGGCACGCCCACTCCGGGCACGGCCGGCGAGGTCGAGGAGTCGGTCGACGTCGAGGTCGATTTGCCGTCGCCGTTCAAGGGCACCCCGTCGGACGCCAGCGTCGGTTGTGTCACCAGGGGGTAGTGGCCCTCAGGCGCGCGCAGGCGGCGGAGCTCGGCCGCGACGGCCTTGCCGTCGGCCTTGCCCTTGGTGGCCTTCATGACGGCGCCGGTGAAGAAGCCGACGAGCTTGTCGTCACCGGCCTGGTAGCGCTGCCACGCGTCGGCGTTGGCCGCGATCACGTCGGCCACGACGTCGTGCAGTGAACCGGCGTCGAGGGTCTCGAGGCCCAGGCGGCGGGCGATCTCGGCGGGGTCGCCGCCGTGCTCGAGCATGTCGGCGAGGACCGCCTTGCTCTGCGTCGGGCTCAACTTGCCGTCCTGCTCCAGACGCAGGAGCGCGATGAAGGCCGACACCTCGAGCCGCCGCGCCGCGACGGGGTCGGCCGAGGCCTCGTTGGACGTCCGCGCCAGCGCCTTGGCCGGGTCGATCCCGGCCGCGGCGGGCGCCCTCACGAGCTCGTCGAGGCCGTGCTCGACCACCGTCGCGATCTGGTCGGTACGCGCCGCTGTGACCGGCTCGGTCCCGAACAGCGCCGCGAGCCTTTCCCGGCGCTCGGCCGGCATGAGGCCGATCGAGGCCGCCACCTCGGACCGCCACTGCGCGTCGGGCACCACCGGGACCAGGTCGGGCTCGGGGAAGTACCGGTAGTCGAAGGCCTCTTCCTTCGACCGCAGCGCCACCGTGACACCCTGGTCCTCGTTCCAATGGCGCGTCTGTTGCACGACCTTCTCGCCCGCCTCGAGCAACCCGATCTGCCGGTCGATCTCGTACTCGATGGCGCGGCCGAGCGACCGCAGCGAATTGAGGTTCTTGATCTCGCAGCGCGTCCCGAGCTCGAAGCTCCCCGCCGGCCGGACCGACACGTTGGCGTCGACCCGCATCGACCCCTCCTCCATGCGACCGTCGGACGCGCCGGTGGCGACGAGGATGCCGCGCAGCTCCGACGCGTAGAGCCGGGCCTGGGTCGACGACCGGATGTCGGGCGCGGAGACGATCTCCACCAGGGGCACGCCGGCGCGGTTGTAGTCGACGAGCGCGTGGTCGGCGTCGTGGATCCGACCCCCTCCCCCGATGTGCGAGGTCTTGCCCGTGTCCTCTTCCATGTGCGCCCGCTCGATGCGCACCCGGCTGCCGTCGGGCAGCTCGAGCCAGCCGTTGACGTTGATGGGGGCGTCGTACTGACTGACCTGGTAGTCCTTGGGCATGTCCGGATAGAAGTAGTTCTTGCGGTGGAAGATCGACGGGCGGATCTCACAGTGCAGCGCCAAGCCGATCCGCATGGCGTACTCGACGGCTCGCTGGTTCAGCACCGGCAGCGACCCGGGCAGGCCGAGGCACACCGGGCAGATGTTGGTGTTGGGCTCGTCACCGAAGGCGTTGCGGCAGCCGCAGAAGAGCTTGGTCAGCGTGGTGAGCTCACAGTGGACCTCGAGCCCCATGACCGGCTCCCACCCCGCCCGCCCGGTGTGCTCGGGTGGCTGCGTGTGCTCGGGCTGCGCGTCCCCGGCGTGGTCGGCGCTCATGCGGCGTGTACCCGGGGAGGAGCGAGGGCCGGCGCCCCGCTCTCGAGGACGGCCGCCACCTGGAACATGACCGGCTCGCCCAGTGCCGGCGCGAGCACCTGCACGCCGACCGGCAACCCGCTGTCGTCGGCGCCGAACGGGATGCTGATGGCGGGATGGCCGGCCAGGTTGGACGGGACGGTGCACACGTCGGACAGGTACATCGCCCAGGGGTCGTCGACCTTGGCCCCGATGGCGAACGCGGTGGTCGGCGTGGTGGCGCCGAGCAGGACGTCGAAGCGCTGATAGGCGGCGGCCAGCGCGTCGATGATGAGCGTCCGCACTTTCTGGGCCTGGTTGTAATAGGCGTCGTAGTACCCGGCCGACAAGGCGTAGGTGCCGAGCATGATGCGGCGCTTGACCTCGGGCCCGAACCCCGCGGCGCGGGTGGCCGCGTTCATGGCCTCGGCCGTGTCGGCCTCGACGCGCAAGCCGTAGCGCACACCGTCGTAGCGCGACAGGTTCGACGACGCCTCGGCCGGGGCCACCACGTAGTACGCGGGCAAGCCGTGGCGGAACTCGGGGATCGAGCAGCTCTCGACCTGGGCACCGGCACGCGCCAGCACCTCGGCGGCCTCGTGCACCCGAGCCTCCACACCGGCGTCGACCCCGTCGAGCAGCTCGCTCACCAACCCCACCCGCAACCCCTCGACGCCGTCGGTGAGCGCCGAGACGGTGCGCGGCACCGGCCGCTCGAGACAGGTCGAGTCGAGCGGGTCCTGCCCGCCGATCACGTCGAAGAGCACCGCACTGTCGGCCACGGTTGTCGTGAGAGGCCCGATCTGGTCGAGCGAGCTGGCGAAGGCGACGAGCCCGTAGCGAGACACGGTGCCGTAGGTGGGCTTCATCCCCACCACGCCGCACAACGCCGCGGGCTGTCGGATCGAGCCGCCGGTATCGGAGCCCAGGGCGACAGGCGCCAACCCTGCGGCCACCGCCGCGGCGGAACCGCCCGACGAGCCCCCGGGGACGCGACCGGGGTCATGGGGGTTGCGCGTGGGCCCGAAGGCGGAGTTCTCGGTGGAAGACCCCATGGCGAACTCGTCGAGGTTCGTCTTGCCGATCACGATGGCGCCGGCGGCCCGCAGCCGCTGGACCACGGTGGCGTCGTAGGGCGGGAGCCAGCCGTCGAGTATCCGGGACGAGCACGTCGTGGGGACGCCCCGCGTGCAGAGGTTGTCCTTCAACGCCACGGGGACGCCGGCGAGCGGGCCCGGGTCTCTCCCCGCGGCGACCGTGGCGTCGACGGCGGCCGCCTCCTCACGTGCCCGGTCGTGCAGCACGGTCACGAAGGCGTGCAACTCCGTGTCGATCTCGTCGATCGCACCGAGGTACTTCTCGACGACGTCCGATGCCGACACCGACCCGGCCCGCACACCCCGGGCGATCTCGAGCGCGAGGCTCGGCGTGCTCACGGCGCCTCTCCCAGGATCGGGGGCACTCGGAACCGTCCGTCTTCGACCGCCGGAGCCTGGGCGAGGACCTCGGCTCGGTCGACCGAGGGCGTGGGCTCGTCCGGGCGGGTCACGTTGCGCAGCGGCAGCGGATGGGCAGTGGGCTCGACCCCGTCGGTGTCGAGAGCCGCCAATTCGGCGGCGTGCCCGATCACGGCTGCGAGCTGCACGGCGTAGAGATCGAGCTCGTCGTCGGTGAGGTCGATGCGGGCGAGCCTCGCCACATAGGCGGCGTCGTCCCGGGTGAGGCTGTCTTCCCCCGACATCAGCCGGTCGTCCCCGCCACCATCCCGCCGCCGGTGGCCGATCCCGCCGCCGAACCCGTGGCCGATCCAGCAGCCGAGCCCGCGGCCGAGCCCAACACGGTGCGCACGAAGCCCACCGTGCGCGCTGTCACGACATCGGCGTCGAAGTCGAGCGGGGCGACGTGATAGCTCCGTTCGAGCCACACCCGCTCCACCGGGCCCGACACCCCGGCCACGAGCACGTCACCCGACGACGAGGGCACGACATGGTCCTGGCGGCTCGAGAGCACGAGCACAGGGCACGCGATGCGGTGGAGTCCCGCCGCGACCTCGTCGACTCCCTCGAAGAAGCTCAGGGCCGCCGCGATGGGCGAGCCGGCATAGGCGAGCTCGGTGGAACCCTCCTTGGCGATGTCCGACCCCACGCCCGGAGCGACGTCGGTCCCCGTGTCGAGGATGCCGCGCAACACGTCCCGGAAACTCTGCGCCGGGGGGTCGATCATCGGGTTGACGACGGCCAACCCCACGATCTCGCTGTGGTGCTCTGCCAGCCAGCAGGCCAAGGTCCCGCCCATCGACAGCGCCACCACGGCGACGGCGTCGGAGCGCCGGGCCAGGTCGTCGTAGGCGGCGTCCGCGGCGGCCACGTAGTCGGCCCAACGGGTGGGGACCATGTCCTCGATGGCGGTCCCGTGGCCGGGGAGGAGCGGGAGCTCGACGCTGTAGCCGTCGGCTGCGATCGCCTCGGCCAACGGCCGCATGGACTGCGGGTTGCCGGTGAAACCGTGCAACACGAGCACGCCCCCCGAGCCACCGTCGTGGCTGTACGGCTCGGCACCGGGCAAGACAGGGGCGACCACGCCGAGATGCTAGGGCACCGAGCACGGTGCCCGGCCCGCCCGCCGGCCGCGACCACGACCCCTGTTCAGCTCCGCGGTGCCCGCGGGCCGACAGGTATGGTGAAATCGCCCTACTCGGGGGCCGTGGGCGAGGTAGCGGTCGCACTGCGTAGCGACCGACACACACGACGACGAGGGTTCCCGCACAGCTTCGACAGAGACAGCAGCACCACCCGCACGACCGCACGACCGCACGACCGCACGACCGCACGACGGACAACAAGGAGCACAGCGACGATGGCCCAGTACGCCTTCCTGAGTGACGAGTGGGTAGACGAGGCGCGCAAGATCCGCCATGAGTACGAGGGCCGCGGCGGGCCCATGACCCACCAGATGAAGATGAACCTGGTCATCACCGAAGTCCCCTTCGGCGACGGCGCCATCGACGCCCACCTCGACACCACCGGCGGCAGCCTGAAGCTCGAGACGGGCCACATCGACCTCGCCGACCTGAAGGTCACGCTCGACTACGCCACGGCCAAGGCGATCCTCGTCGAGGGCAACCCGCAGGTGGGCATGCAGGCGTTCATGGCCGGCAAGGTCAAGGTCGAGGGCGACATGGCCAAGCTCATGATGCTCCAGGGTGCCCCGGCCGACGAGAACGCCCAGGACGTCGCCAAGCGACTTCGGGAGATGACCGCCTGAACCCTCGCCGCTCAGAGCGCTTCGAGCGGCAGGTCCGGGCGTAGCCCGTCACCCGAGGGCATGACGACGGGCTGGCGCTCGGTCACGTCGAGCGCCTCGAGCGCTTCCACCGATGGCGCCACGTTCCTCTCGGTCGATCGGGACATGGCCGCCGCCACGACACCGAGGAGTGCGACCGCCCCACCCACGAGATAGGCGAGGTGGAACGCGTGCAGCTGGGCGTCGGGCCCGTGGTGGCCTCGCAGGGCCGCGGCGCGCACGGTCTCCATGACCTGGATCCCGGCCACGGTGCCGAGCTGGTTCATGAGTTGCTGGGAGGCCGCCGCTGTGCCGAGGTCCTCGGGCGCGAACTGGTTCGACACCGTCGACGAGAGCGACGGCGACGCCACACCCAGTCCCAGTCCTGACAAGAACAGCGCGAACTCCACCAATGCCAGGCCCGTGGAGTTCGCCGCCAGGGCGAACACCCCCATCGACACCACGACGGCCGCCGTGCCGACGACCGCCAGGGTCCGTTCCCCCGTGCGCACCGCCAGGTAGCCGGCGAAGGGCGCGACGGTGGAGAAGACGATGGGCCGCGGCAGGGACAAGAAGCCGACGGCCGCCTGGTTGTGGAGATACCCGAAGCAGTACTCGAGGAGCAACGGCGTGAGGAAGAAGGCACCGAGGTAGGCGAAGTTGGCGAAGCTCTGCGCCGCGATGGGGAAGACGAAGTTGCGGTTGTGGAGGTACGCGAGCGGGAAGATGGGATCCGACGCCCGGCGCTCGGCCGCGTGGAACACGACACCGCAGACGACCGAGAAGACGAACAGGCCGAGCACGAGCGGGCTCGAGAACCCGTGGTCGGGGAGGAACGTCAACGCCAGGAGGAACGAAGCGACACACGCTGCGATCGACGCCGCTCCCGCCCAGTCCAGGTCGAGCTCGGCCCGCGTGACCGATCGACGACCTGCCGCGCGCTTCGGGAGCACCGCCATGGCGAGCGTGGCGGCGATCAGGAGGAGCGGCACCTGGAGGAAGAACATCCACCGCCATCCGAAGAGCTGGATCACCGGGCCGCCGACGGCGACGCCGATCACCGGCCCGCCCGCGCCGACGAGCGACCAGAACCCGAGCGCCTTGACCCGGTCGCCCTGGTCGAACACCGACAACACGAGCGCCATCGACGCAGCACCGATCGACGCCCCCACGATCCCACCGAGCACGCGGGCCGCGATGAGCACGCCGATGTTCGGGGCGGTGGCCGACAATGCCGCCGCGACCGTCTCGGCCATGAGCCCGAGCATGAACAGCCGACGATGCCCGAACAGGTCCCCGGCCTTGCCCACCAGCGGTGCCACCACGCCATAGGCGAGCAACGGCCCCGTCACGACCCAGGTGGTGGTGGAGACACTGGCGTGCAGCGACCTGGACACCTCGGGCAGCGCCACGACGAACACGGTGAAGAGCAGGTTGGTGGCGAGCAGCCCCGACAACGCCACCCACAAGACCCACCACTGGTACCTCGGGCTCCGCCGGGCGTGGGCTCCGAGGGCGTCGAGCCGGGTCCGCAGTCGCGACGTCGGACCGAGGGTGCCAGGAGTGACGCCTGGTGCACCAGGGGCGCGATCGCCAGGAGAGGTAGGGCCGCCGGGGCTCACAGCACCCCGAGGTTACCGCCGGGGTTCGGACGCCTCCCCCGGTGCGTCGAACAGCGACGGAAGCTCCTTGGCCAGCTCCTCGACGGTCCACCGGTCGTCCTTCTCGAGCGTCGTCGTCATGGTCCAGGGTTGGAACACCCGCACCTGGCCGCCCTGCACGAACAGGACGCGTCCGGTCAGCGGACAGCCCTCGGTGGCCAGGTACGCCACCAGGGGCGAGACGTTGGCGGGATTCCACACGTCGAACGCACCCGGATCGCGCGGTGCCTTCACGATGTCGCCCAGCCCCGGTGTGGCCTCGGTCATGCGCGTGCGCGCCGCCGGCGCGATGGCGTTGACGCGCACGCCGTAGCGGCTCAGCTCCTGTGCGGCGATGACGGTGAAGGCGGCGATCCCCGCCTTGGCCGCGCCGTAGTTCGTCTGGCCCGGGTTGCCGAGCAGGCCCGACGTCGACGACGTGTTCACGACCGACGCGCTCACGTCCTGCCCCGCCTTCACCAGCTCGCGCCAATACGCCGCCGCGTACCGGGTCGGGAGGAAATGGCCCTTCATGTGGACGTGGATGACCGAGTCCCAGTCCTCCTCGGACATGTTCACGAGCATCCGGTCCCGAAGGATCCCGGCGTTGTTGATCAGGACATGGAGGCCGCCGAACCCCTGTACGGCCGCGTCGACCAGGTTCTGGGCACCCTCGGGCGACGCGACGTCGTCGGAGTTGGCGAGCGCCTCCCCGCCGAACTCCCGGATCTCGTCCGCCACGAGCTCGGCCGCCCCGCGGTCGTCGCCCGAGCCGTCGACGGCACCCCCGAGGTCGTTGACGACCACCTTGGCGCCCTCGGCGGCGAACAACAGCGCGTGCTCACGACCGAGACCCCTCCCGGCTCCCGTGATGATCGCCACTCGCCCTTCGAGCGCTCCCACGTCGTCCCCTCCTCCGGTTCCCGAGCCCGCTGCCCGGCGACCTTCCTCGAACCGCCCGCGACGGCCGAGGTCCAACCGGCCCCCGACCGGAACCCCGACCCGCCCCCCCACGGGCATCTCGAAGCCAGCCCACGTTGACAGGGCTGGTCGGAGGGGTCAAGCAGTGCGTCAACTCGCCCGGGCGGTCACCACCGAGTCGCGCCACGGCTCGACCACGCGCCGGACCTCGGCCCGCTCTCCCGCGACCAGCACGTACTCGAGGTTGCGGAGGCGTCCGACCGACCCCACCCGCTCCCCCGCAGGGTTGTGGATCCCTATCCGGGCGCCGACGTAGCGGTTCGAGGCGAAGGCGAGCACCTCGACGTGACCCCGGACACGGCACATCTCGACCAATGCGTCGAGCTCGATCCACGACTCGTCGTTGTACGACAGCACGAGCAGCCGGGCGTCGACGTCGCGCACGACCCGGGCCAGCGCGTCGGGCATCGTGCGCCGGGAGTTGAACGCGCTCCGTTCGCCCAGTCGGATCTCGGTCCGCTTGCACGCCACGCCGTAGTGGTCGGGCGAGTCCCACGCCACCAGCGTCTCCCAGATGTGGTAGTTGGCGTCATAGCGGTGCTGGTTGTACGGGGGGTCGAGATAGGCGAGGTCGAAGTGGCCCAGGCCCGGGGCCACGGCACAGGCGTCGCCCCGCACTGCCCGACCCGGGCCCGCCAACAGCACCGGCACGCGCAGCTCGAGGGGCCGGAACGAGCGGTCCGCCCACTGCTTCACGTACGCCATCTGCACCCCGGTGGTGGAGTCCACGCGGTCGGCCGCCTCGAGCAGGCTCGTGAGCAGCACCGGCTCGAGCCACGACCCTGCGTAGCGCTCGTCGATGGCGGCGCGCACGGCGTCGATCCGCGCCCCGTTGGCGGGTTGGAAGAACCGCGACCGCTCACAGAACGTCTCGGTCACGTAGCCCCGACACCCCGGCACCGCGTTGAGCTCGGCCACGGCCCGCTCGAGCGCGACGAGGTCGACGGCGTCGCGGTCGGTGGCCACGTAGCACGCGGCCAGCACCGCGGCGCAGCGCGTCGAGTCCACCGCGGTGACCTCGGCCCCCTCGGCCTTGAACGCCTGAGCCACGCGCGTCGTGCCGGTGAAGAGGTCGAGCGCGGTGCGCGCCCGGGCCCGCCGGGCCACCTCGGCCAGGACAGGGACGAGACGCCGCTTGGACCCGAGGTACTTGATCACGCCGACCGCGCCGTGCTCACGGCTCGTCCGGCGCGTCCGGCGAGTCCGGCGCACCAAGAGCCAGCAGTCGGGCCACCTCGTCGTCGCTCACCTGGGCGAAGTCCTCGTACCACTCGCTCAGGCCGAAGAAGTGCTCGGTCGTCTCCACGCACACCACGTCATCGGCCACGGCGCGCAACGCCCGCACCGCGTCGGGCGGGCCCACGGGGACCGCCAGGACGACGACCGCCGCGTCGCGTCGGCGCATGACCTCGATCGCCGCGCGCGCCGTGAACCCGGTGGCGAGGCCGTCGTCGACGACGATGGCGGTCAGGCCGTGCACCGCCACCGGTGGCCGCCCGGCGCGGTACAACGCCAGGCGACGCTCGAGCTCGGCGCGCTGACGGGCCGTCACCGCCTCGAGCACGTCCTCGGTCACCCCCAGCCGGCGTACCAGCGGGTCGTTGACGATCCGGACCCCGTCCTCGCCGATGGCCCCGAGGCCGAGCTCGGGTTGGCGGGGATGCCCCAGCTTGCGCACCACGACCACGTCGAGCGGCGCGCCCAGCGCGCCCGCCACCTCGAAGCCGACGGGCACCCCGCCGCGCGCCATGCCCATGACGACCGAGGCCCCCTCGGCCCGTCGCACCACGAGAGCCGCGAGCTGCCGACCCGCGTCGCGACGATCGGCAAACGCCATGCCCTACCGTCGAGCCGCCCCGACCCGGCGCATCCACCATCCCGGGTCGCGGGCATGGGCGTGGAAGTGGTCGGGGATCTGGCGCATGACCGCGTCGACGGACCACGTCCCAGTCCCGAGGACCTCGTCGGCCACCCGTCCGAGCTGCTCGATCATGTGGGCGCGGTCCGGTTCGGGCGGCTCGGTGCCGTGGGTGCGCCACACCACCATGGGCACCGCACAGATCTCACACTCCGCCACCCAGCACACCTCGTCCTCGTGGTACCAGGTGGTCAGCCTCGCCGCCTCGCACAACTCACATCCGGCCATGGCCGCCTCTCTCAGCGGCTGTAGAGCGTGACCGTCGAGCCCTGCGGGACCTGCGTGCCGGGGCCGGGGTTGGAGTCGAACACGTTCCCCGACAGCGGTCCCTGGTCGGAGCCGGGGTTGAGGCCGGCGTTCTCCAGGGTGGAGATGGCCTGGGCCACCGTCTCACCGATGATGCCGGGCGGGACGGCCACGAGCGGCGGCCCGAGCGAGATGAGCACCGTGACGGTGGACCCCTTCGTGGCGCTGCCCGTCGGGGTCCAGCTGATGACCTGGCCCGGCACCGTTCCCGACGTCGTGTACTGGTTCTGGCACGCGGCGACGAGGCCCTGGGCCTGCAGCGTCGACGTCGCGCCGGCGCACGTCTCTCCCGTGAGAGACGGGATGGCCTCGACCGGCGGCCCCGACGAGACGGTCACGCTGATCGTCGACCCGTACGGGGCGCTCGTGCTGGGGCTCCAGGCGATGACGGTCCCTTGCTTCGTGCTCGTCGAGTTCTGATCGGTGCACGCCGTCTGGAAGTGCGACTGGGCCAGGAGCGCCTTGATGGCGGGGCAGTCACCGGTGACCGCCGCGAGGGGCGGCACGGCCACGTTCGGCAGGCCCGACGACACCGACACCGACACCGCGCTCCCCTGCTTCAACTTCCGCCCCGGGTGTGGCACCTGGTTCAGGATCTGTCCCAGGGGGGCCGTGATCGAGGTCTGCCGGCCCGCCACGACCACGTGGAACTGCTGGTGGTGCATCTTGGCGTCGGCCTGCACCACCGTGAGCCCGACGATCGACGGCAGCGGGTAGCTCGGCGTCAGGATGACCTTCGCCTTCTTGAGGGCGAAGGTGGTCCCCACCCCGGCGAGCGCGAGCACGACGACGAGGACGCCGACGACCCACGGCCACCGGCGGCGGCGCCGGCGCATCCTGGTCGCCCCCTCGGCGATGCCCACCGCCGTGGCGAAGGCGAGCACGTCGGGGTCCTCGCCGCCTCGCACCCGGCGCCCCGTCGTGGAAGGTGGCGGCGCCATCACCATGCCGTGCTCGGTGAGGTCGCGCTCGGCCGGCGGCGTGACCGGCCGCGCCGTGACGACACCGGCGCCACCGGCCCCGGCCAGGCGCAGCGGCATGGGAGGCGGCAGCGCCTCGGCCACCTCGCGCAGGCGGGCGGCGAACGCGGCGGCGTCGAGCCGGTCCGCGGCGTCGGGCGTGGCCGCCTCGCTCAGCACGTCGGCCAACGGCCCCAGGCCGTCGTGGTCCGGGAGCTCGGCACCGACGCGTGCCATCAACGTCGAGATCGTCGTGTCAGCGGTGAACGGGACCACCCCGGTGACCGCCTCGTACAGAACCAGCGCCAGCGAGTACACGTCGGCCCGGCCGTCGACGCGGTTCCCGAGGGCCTGCTCGGGCGCGGCGTAGCGGGCCGTGCCCACCGTCATCCCCGCCGGCTCGGTCAGCGACGCCTCGGCCAGGGCCCGGGCGAGCCCGAAGTCCGCCACGCGCAGGCGCGCCTCCTCGTCGAACAGGAGGTTGGCGGGCTTCACGTCGCGATGGACGAAGCCTCGCGCGTGCGCATACGCCAAACCCTCGGCCGCCTGCGATCCGACGCTGACGGCCTGGGCCAGGCTCAACCGCGTCCCCTCGTCGAGCATGTCCCGGAGCGACCCCCCGCCCAGGAACTCGAGCACGAGGAACGGCCCCTGGGTGTCCTCACCCCAGTCGTAGACCGCCAGCACGTGCGCGTTCGTGAGCGCCGCGGCGGACTGCGCCTCGGCGCGGAACCGGCGCAGGAAGCCGCCGTCGGCGGCGAGCGCGGGGTGCAGGACCTTGATGGCGACACGCCGTTGCAACGTCGTGTCGAACGCCGCGAACACGTTCGCGGACGCCCCGCTCCCGAGTGCAGACTCAATCCGGTAGCGGCCGGCAAGGACCCGACCGATGGATTCGGTGATGGTCGACATGGTCCACGCACAGGCTACTGAGGGCCGACCGCCGCCTGGTGGACGTCCACCACCAGCGGTGACGGCCCGGCCGCCCTGTCAGATCAGGTGGGGAGCTCGCCGCTATCGATGAGCTCCTGGAACCGGTCGCCGTCCACGACGGGGATGCCGAGCTGCTCGGCCTTCTTGAGCTTGGCGGTGCCTGGATCGGACCCGACGACCACGGCCCACGTCCGGGCCGACACGCTCCCCGGGGACTTGCCCCCCCGGGCCACGATGGCCTCCTCGGCCTCCTCCCGCGTGAACCCGTCGATGGTCCCGGTGACCACGACCGACCGGCCCTGGAGGGTCGGGGCGACGTCGCCCTCGCCGCCGCCCGTGGCGCCCGCCCCGGCGGTGGCGGTGGCGCCCGGCTGGCGCCCGCCCGGCTCCTCCAGCGCGACCTGCGCGGCCCGGAGCTTGTCGATGACGTGGCGGTTGGCCGGGGCGGCGAGGAACTCGACCACGCTGTCGGCGATCACGGGACCGATCCCCTCCACCGCGGCGAGCTCGGGCAGCTCGGCCTCCATGAGGGCGTCGAGCGACCCGTAGGCGCGCGCCAACGCCCGGCTGCCCGTCGGCCCGAGATGGCGGATGCCGAGCCCCACGAGCAGCCGGCTCAGCGGTCGCGCCTTGGACGCCTCGACCGCGGCGAGGAGGTTGTCGACCGAAAGGTCGCCGAAGCGCTCGAGCGTGACGAGCGGCGCAGCCCCCAGCGCGTAGATGTCACCGGGGTCCGACAGCAACTCGGCCTCGACCAGTTGGATCACGCGCTTCTCGCCCAACCCCTCGATGTCGAGTGCACCGCGCGAGGCGAAGTGGACGATGCGCTGCACGCGTTGTGCGGGGCACTCGATGTTGGTGCAGAACGTGTCGCTCTCATCGGGCAGGCGCACGAGGGCGGATCCGCAGCTCGGGCACGACGTGGGGAAGTGCCACGGGCGCGACCGCTTGGACCGTGCCGAGAGCACCGGGCCCACGACCTCGGGGATGACGTCGCCCGCCTTGCGCACCACGACGGTGTCGCCGACCCGCACGTCCTTCAGGCGGACCTGGTCCTCGTTGTGCAGCGTGGCCAAACCCACCGTCGACCCGCCCACGAACACCGGCTCGAGCACGGCGAACGGCGTCGCCCGCCCCGTGCGCCCGATCGACACCATGATGCGCAGGAGCTTGGTCGTGCGCTCCTCGGGCGGGAACTTGAAGGCGATGGCCCAGCGCGGCGCGCGCGACGTGGACCCGAGCCGGCGTTGCAACCCGAGGTCGTCGACCTTGATCACCGCCCCGTCGATCTCGTAGTCGAGGTCGTGGCGGTGCTCCTCCCAGTGCACGCAGAACGCCTCCGCGCCGGCGGTGCCCCGGACCACCTCGACGTGCGGGTCGACGGGCAGGCCGCAGGCGCGCAGGAGGGCCAGTGCGTCGCTGTGGCTGTCCACGGCGGGTCCGCCCTCCATCGCCCCGAGCTGATACGCCCAGAACGACAGCTCACGCGAGGCGGTGATCTTCGAGTCCTTCTGCCGCAACGATCCCGCCGCCGAGTTGCGCGGATTGGCGAACGTCTTCAGCCCGGCGTCGAGCTGGCGCTGGTTGAGCTGCTCGAACGACGACACCGGCATGTACACCTCGCCGCGCACCTCGAGCACCGACGGGCGCGGCCCCCGCTTCTTGGGCCACGTGATCCGATCGGGCACCGCCGCGATCGTCGCCACGTTGGCGGTGACGTCATCGCCGGTGCGGCCGTCGCCGCGCGTCGCCGCCTGGACCAGCGCGCCGTCCTCGTACAGCAGCGACATCGCCAGCCCGTCGATCTTGAGCTCGCACACGAACGCCGCCTGGGCCACCTCGGGCGCGATGCGCAGGATGCGGTCGAACCAGGCGTGGAGCTCCTCGATCCCGAAGGCGTCGTCGAGGCTCATCATGGGCGACCGGTGCTGCACCGGGGAGAACAGCACCGACGGCGCCCCCGCCACGCGCCGCGTGGGCGAGTCCGCCCGCACCAGTTCGGGGTGGGCGTCCTCGAGCAGCCGCAACTCGCCGATCAGCACGTCGTAGTCGGCGTCGGCGATCTCGGGCGCGTCGAGCTGGTAGTAGCGCTCGTCGTGGTACGTGATGAGCCGGCGGAGCTCATCGACGCGCCGAGCCGCGCCGTCTGCGTCGCCCGTGGCGGCCATGGGCGGGAGCGTATCGGGCGTCAGGCGGCGTGCACCTCGGTCGCCACCGCGGCACCCACGACCGCGTCGCCGTCGACGGCGTCGTAGAGCGCCACTGTCTGCCCCGGCGCCACGAGCGGCTGCGGCTCGTCGAAGACCACGGCGTCGCCCTCCCACGTGCACGGCGCGGCGGCGCCGTGGGCACTCGTCTGGGCCAGCACCCGGGTGCCGGGGGACACCACCGGCCCGATCCAGCTCGCCCGGTGCAGTGCCACGCGCACACCGCGCGCGTCGGCGCTCGACCCCACGGTGATGCGCCGCCTCGGTACGTCTACGGCGATGGCATAGCGTCGGTGCCCGTCGGGCGACACCCCGAGGCCACGGCGCTGTCCCACCGTCACGAGCTCGCCCGCGGGCACGGACCCGACCACCTCGCCGCTCGCGCCGTCGACCACGTCCGCGGCGTGCAACGCCAGGCGCTGCGCCAGGAACCCGCCCCGGCCCCGGCTGGAGTGGATGAAGCACACGTCCTGGCTGTCGGGCTTGTCCGCGGTCCGCAACCCGAGCTCGCCGGCGCGCGCCCGGACCTCGACCTTGGTCAACGCACCCACGGGGAGCACCACGCGCTCGAGCTCGCGCCCGCTCAGCATCGCCAACACGTAGGACTGGTCCTTGTGTGCGTCCGCCCCGCGGCGCAGGCGCGGGCCTTCGGCACGGGCGACGACACGGGCGTGGTGGCCGGTGGCCAGCGCGTCGAAGCCCAACCGCGTGGCGCGCTCGAGGAGCAGCCCGAACTTGATCGTGCGGTTGCACTCGATGCACGGGTTGGGCGTGCGCCCCGCGGCGTGGTCCGCCACGTACGGCCCGATGACCGACTCCTCGAAGGCGTCGGTGAAATTGAACACGTGATGGTCCACACCGAGCTGCCCCGCCACGCGCCGGGCGTCGTCGACGTCTGCCACCGAACAGCACCCGCTGTCGGACTCGCCGCCCCAGAGCTTCAACGTGGCCCCGACGACGTCGTGCCCGGACTCGACGAGAAGGGCGGCCGCGACCGAGGAGTCGACCCCGCCCGACATCGCCACCAGCACGCGCACGCTCAGCCCCGCAGCCGCTCGACGGCCTTGGGCATGACCCCAAGGACGTGGTCGACCTCGTCCGCCGTGGTGCCGTACCCGAGCGAGAACCGCACCGCGGTGCGAGCCTCGGCCGCGCTCACGCCCATGGCCAGCAGCACGTGGCTGGGCTCGACCGCCCCACTGGCGCACGCCGCGCCCGCCGACGCGGCCACCCCCTCGTCGTCGAGGAGCACGAGGAGCTCCTCCTGGTCGACGCCGCCCACGAGCACATGGCAGCTCGAGGCGACCTTCACCCCACGTTCGTGGCCTCCACCGACCCCGGCGCGCCCGGCGCTCTCCCTCACCTCTGCGATCGACGCCACCAGACCCTCGGCCAACCGGTCGCGCAACACGCCGACGCGCTGGGCGGTGGCCCGCCACTGCTCGGTCGCTACGCCCAGGGCGGCCGCCATGCCCACGATCCCGGCGACGTCGGGGGTGCCCGGACGCCTCCCGCGCTCCTGCGCACCTCCATGGAACACCGGCGCCAGGCCGCTCCCGTCGCGCACCACGAGCGCGCCGACGCCCTTGGGCCCGCCGAATTTGTGGCCGCTCACCGACACGAGGTCCGCCACCGCCGTGCCCTGCGCCACGTCCATCCATCCCACCGCGGCGACCGCATCGGTGTGCACCAACGCCTGTGGGGCGAGCCGGCGCACCACGGCGGCCACCTCGGCCAGGGGCTGCACCGTGCCCACCTCGTTGTTGACGGCCATGACCGACACGAGCCCGACGTCGGGCCCCAGGGCCCGGGCCAGCGCGTCGAGGTCGATCACGCCGTGGTGGTCCACCGCCACGGTCTCACCACCGCACGCCCGGGCCGTGTTCACCACGGCGTGGTGCTCGACGGCGGAGCACACCACGGTGCCGCGCCCCGACCGCACCACTCCCAGCACGGCCAGATTGTCGGACTCGGTGCCGCCCGAGGTGAACACGACCTCACCCGGGCCACACCCGAGGCACCGCGCCACCTCGTCGCGCGCCTCGTCGATCGCCGTCCGGGCCCGGCGGGCCGCCGTGTGCGAGCCCGAGGGGTTGCCGAAGTGCTCGGTCAGGTACGGCACCATGGCCGCCAACGACTCCGGCCGCAGGGGCGTCGTGGCAGCGTGGTCGAGGTAGGCCCGCATCGGCCCAGGCTACGTCGGCCCACCTGCTCCCCGGCACGAACCTTCAGGGCTTGCCCACCATGACCACCGTGGCCGCGACGAATAGCACGGCCAGCACCGCCGCGGCGGCCGCCACCTGCGCGCACGTGCGATCGAGCACCGGGTCGGTCTGCGGGTCGGTCTGCGGGTCGGTCTGCGGGTCGGTCTGCGGGTCGGTCTGCGGGTCGGTCTGCGGGTCGGTCTGCGGGTCGAGCGCCGGGTCGGCGCCAGGGTCGCCCCACCCCTCGGTCAGCCCGACCTGGATCCGCCGCTCCCCGGGCCACACCACGGCCTCGGCCAACCCGGTCGCCGCCAACCACACCACGAGGCCCACCACGACGAAGGCGTCGCCACCGCTGAACGCACCCCGGCTGGCCGCGAGCAGCCCGAACCCGAACACCGGCACTCCGTAGAGCGTCCGGCCCGCCCAGTTGACCCCGGGACGGAAGTACCGGCGGACCCCCTCGGCCCCCGGCGCAGAGGGCCCCCGCCGGGCGCGGGCGGCCTGGGCCCCGGTCGCGACCATGGTGCCGAAGCCCACGACGGCGCACAACACGTGGGCCATGAGCAGGATCGTGTACACCGCACCGGTGGGGACGCCGTGGGCCGTCACGGCGTCATCGTCGCCGCCCACCGCCCCACCGCGCCAGGAGGGCCCCACCGCCCCACCGCGCCAGGAGGGCCCCACCGCCCCACCGCGCCAGGAGGGCCCCACCGTCACACCGCGCCAAGCGGGCGCCGCCGCTCAGCGCGACATCGGCCGCGCCGTCACCACGGGCCGTGCCGGTCCGCACAACTCCGGGCCAACAGCCTGGTGAACCGGTTCTCGCGGCGCTCGTACGGGCCGATCACACAACGAGCGGACATCAAACAGGTGCTAGCGGGAGCCGGGTAGCGTAGTGGTGGGCATGTGCGTACGGATGGTGACCAAGCACAGGTCCCCGGGCATCCCGGTAAGTTACTGATGGGTCATCGAGCGTTCCAAGGCGTGGACCAGTGCACGAAAACGGAGACGAAGGCACACAGGGGGGAGGTCACGGGATGAACCAGCTTCGCCTCGACCCCCTGACCGGCCGCTGGGTCGTCGTCAGCACCGACCGGTCGCACCGCCCCTTCTCCTTCGCCCCGCCCGCCGCCGTCCAGGCCGACACCACCCGTCCCTGTCCGTTCTGCCCCGGCAACGAGGAGTCCACAGCGCCGGCCCTCGAGACCTATGGCTCGAGCGGCCACTGGCTCGTGCGGGTGGTGCCCAACCTCTACCCCGCCTTCGAGGGCGACCACCCCTTCGTGGTGGAGAACCGTGGCCCCGTGTTCACCCAGGCCACGGCGGGAGGGATCCACGAGGTCCTCGTGCTCTCCCCCGAACACGATCACGGCTGGGAGCACATCTCCGACGAGCAGGCCGTCCTCGTCATGGCGGCGATCCGGGACCGCATCGAGGAGCACTCGTCGGTGCCGGGCCTGCGCTACAGCCAGGCCATCGTCAACGCCGGGCGCGAGGCCGGCGCCTCGATCGAGCACCCCCACGGCCAGCTGCTCGGGCATGTCGTTCGTCCCCCGCGAGCTCGCCGAGGAGCAGGCCGGCTTCGCCCGCTTCGCCGGGCGCTGTCTGTCTGTGCACCACCGTCGACGCCGAAGAGGACGCCGGGCTACCGCGTCGTCTACGCCGACGAGCGCATCCTCGTCGTCTGCCCCTTCTGGAGCGGCAACCCCTACGAGATGCTCATCATCCCCCGCAACCACGGCCCGCACCTGCACCGGGCCAGCCCGGCCGACCTCTCGGCCGTGGGCCGCTCGTTGCGTGTCGTGCTCGGCTCACTGGTCGAGCGCTCGGCGACATCTCCTACAACCTCGTCTTCCACTCCGCCCCCTACCGGGCGCCCGAGCCCTACCACTGGCACGTGCACGTGTGGCCGAAGCTCACCACCGCGGCGGGCTTCGAGGCCGGCACCGGTGTCCTCATCAACATCGTGCCCCCCGAGCAGGCCACCGAAGAACTCCGCGTGCGCCGTGCCGGCCTAACCCAGGAACACCCCGGCGACGTCCCCGTAGAGGGCGAGGTCGACGGTCTTGGACTCGTGCCACGGCCTCCGCCAGGGGGACCCGCACGATCTCGCCCGCCCGCAGCGCCACCATCTGCCCGAAGGCGCCGTCGTGGACGGCCTCCACCGCGGCGACGCCGAAGCGGGTGGCCAGCACCCGGTCGAAGGCCGACGGCGTGCCGCCGCGCTGGACGTGACCCAGGATCGTCGTGCCGCGCCTCGAAGCCGGTCCGCCGCTCGAGCTCCTCGGCCAACCAGGCGCCGATCCCGCCCAGCCGGGCGTGGCCGAATTGGTCGACCGGGGCACCCGACGTGGCGAGCCGGGCGGAGTCGGCCTCGGGGCCCTGCACCGGGACCGCGCCTTCGGAGACGACGACGATCGACGCGAACTGCCCACCGGCATGGCGCCGTTGCAGCCGTCGGCACACGTCGTCGACGTCGAAGGGGACCTCGGGCACGAGGATCTCGGCCGCGCCGCCGGCGATCCCTGCGTGGGTGGCGATCCATCCCAGCGTGGCGACCCATGACCTCGCACACGATGACGCGGTGATGGGACTCGGCCGTCGTGCGCAACCGGTCGATGGCGTCGGTGGCGATCTGCACGGCGGTGTCGAACCCGAAGGTCACCTCGGTCCCCGACAGGTCGTTGTCGATCGTCTTCGGGACGCCCACGGCGTTGACGCCGTGGGCCCCGAGGCGAAGTGCGACGCCCAGCGTGTCCTCGCCCCCCACGGCCACGAGCGCGTCCACGCCGCGGGCGCGCAACGTGGCGAGCACCCGGTCGGGCCCGCCCTCGACGGTGAAGGGGTTGGTCCGCGACGTCCCCAGGATCGTCCCGCCCAGCGCCAGGATGTCGCGGCACCGTCGGGACGTCGAGCGCGACGGCGTCGTCGTCGAGCACGCCCTTCCAGCCGTCGATGAACCCGATCACCTCGTCCCCGTGGCGCAGCGCGGCCGTGAGCACGACGGCCCGGATCACGGCGTTCAGTCCCGGGCAGTCACCGCCGCCGTTCAAGATCCCGATGCGCATGGACGGCATCGTGTCAGGTCTCGCGGCTGACGGGCCTGGTGGACCGCGGCCCGCACGAGCTCGAAGCACGCCGTCAGGACGCGCAGCGCCTCGCGCCCGGGGGGGACGAGGCCGCTGATGCCCGGGACGCCGAGGTAGCCGGCGAGAAACGCCCGACGGTTGCGGGCCACCCAGGCGTCGGCGAGCTCGCTCAGCCCGTCGCGGCCCGACGGGTCGCGCTCGTCCGCCGCGGTCGTCGCCACCTGATCGAGCGACCACAGCATGTCCGCCACGTCCGCCAACGGGGAGCGGTAGATCGGCCCGCCGTCGCTGTCGGCCACGGCCCCCGCCATCGAGGCGGGCCGGCCCCCGGTGGCGAAGTCGACGACGTACCACCCCTGCTCGGTCCGACACGTCCTCCCCAGATGGAAGTCACCGTGGGTCCTGATGGCCTGCGACGGCACCTGCAGCGCCCGCAGCTCGGCCAGCAGCTGCTCGACGTCGGGCCGCTCGAGCACATGCGGCGACAACGGCGCGAGCGCCGCTTCGATCCCCACCGCCCACTCTCCGACGTCACCGGGGCGACGACCGAACGCCTTGTCCAGGCCCAGATGCATGCGCGCCGACATCGTCCCGAGCCGGTGCGCCTCGGCGCCGAAGTCGCCCCCGGCCAGCTCGGGGGGCCCGCCCGAGGCGTACAGGTCGCGCACCGACGTGAGCGCCAGCGCGTAGCCCGACGACGCACCGGCCAGGTACTCCTGGACCACCCCGAGGTCACGCCCGGCCCGGCGCCACACCGCCAACGGCGCGGCGAGGTGGTTGAAGCCCACCTCGTCGAGCGCCAGGAAGAGCTCGAGGTCGGGCCGCGGGCCGTCGACCACCTCGTTGAACACGGTGAACGCGATGCGGTCCTCCATGGCGAGGGTGACCGACCCCTCGTCGTCGCGCAGATGACGCACCAGTGCGGTCTCGACGGCCTCTCCCGACACGTGCTCGAGCAGCATGGCCGCCACCTACGGCGTCGCGCGTGGCGTCGAACACCATCGCCGCCCCGTCGTCGTCGACGAGCGACCCGAGCACGGCGTCGTCGCCGTCGGGGATGAAGCGCGTCTCTTCGCCCGGGGTCGCGCAGCCCGAAGGGGACGTGCACGAACCGCTCCCCCAGCTCCGCCACCACGTCGACGATGCCGGGCCGACCCGAGCCCAGGACCTCGGCGTCGAGCACCCGCGCCACCGCGGTCGGGGAGCCTTCGTCACCGCCGTCGCCGTCACCGCCGCCGACGTGCCATCCCGACCGGCGCGCGGCGTAGGCGGCCACGAGCTCGGCCAACGCGGCGCGGGCCGAGTCCGACACACCGACCACCCCCGCCTCCGACGGCGTCACGGGAGGTCCCCGCTCGCCGAAGCCTCGGGCCCCTCGCCGCCGTCGCCGGTGAGCTCGAACCAGTAGAACCCGTAGGGCCCCAGGGTCACGCTGTAGGCACCGTTCCCCACCGGCGGGAACGGTATCCGCCCGAGCAGCTCGACGGGATTGCGGTTGGCCCACCGGGCGATGTCCAGCTCCGCAGGCTGGGCGAACCGGCTGAGGTTGTGCACGCACAGCACGGGATTGTCGGCGCCGGCGCCACCGCGCCCCGCCCCTCGACGGCCCCGTCCCGCCCGCCGCGGACGCTGCCGCCGGCGCGTCGGGGTCGGGGCGTGGGCTGCGGACGTAGGCGAGGATCGACGGGTTGGCACACGGCACCAGGTCGAACGCCCCGGTCCCGAAGACCGGGAACTGCTTGCGGGTCTGGAGGAGGTTGCGCAGCCAGTGCAGGTGCGAGCTGGGATTGCGCCGGTGCGCTTCGACGTTCACGGCCTCGAACCCGTAGACGGGGTCCATGAGCGGCGGCAGGTAGAGCTGGGCGAAGTCGGCACGGCTGAACCCACCGTTGCGGTCGGGGCTCCACTGCATCGGCGTCCGCACCGAGTCGCGGTCACCGAGGTAGACGTTGTCGCCCATCAGGATCTCGTCGCCGTAGTAGATGACCGGGCTGCCCGGCAGTGAGAACAGCACGGCGTGCAACAGCTCGGCCAGCCGGCGGTCACCGTCGAGCAGCGGCGCCAGACGGCGCCCGATCCCCATGTGCCGGCGCATACGTGGGTCCTTCACGTACTCCGCCACCATGTAGTCGCGTTCTTCCTCGGTCACCTTCTCGAGCGTGAGCTCGTCGTGGTTGCGCAGGAAGATGGCCCACTGGCAGTTGTCGGGGATCTCCGGCGTCTGGGCCAGGATCTCGGTGACCGGGAAGCGCTGCTCGCGACGCACCGCCATGAACAACCGCGGCATCAGCGGGAAGTGGAAGCACATGTGACACTCGTCGCCGTTGCCGAAGTAGTCGACGAGGTCCGCCGGCCACTGGTTGGCCTCGGCCAGCAGCACCCGGTTCGGATGGGCCGCGTCGACCTCCTTGCGCAGCTGGCGCAGCAGCGCGTGGGTCTCGGGCAGGTTCTCGCCCGTGCTCCCGTCGCGCTGGAACAGGTAGGGCACGGCATCGAGTCGGAACCCGTCGAGCCCGAGGTCGAGCCAGAAGCGCACGACGCCGAACATCGCCTCGACCACGGCGGGGTTCTCGTAGTTGAGGTCGGGCTGATGCGAATAGAAACGGTGCCAGTAGTACTGCTGGCGGGTCTGATCCCACGTCCAGTTCGACGTCTCGACGTCGACGAAGACCACGCGCGCCTCGGGCCAGCGCTGGTCGTCGTCGTTCCAGACGTACCAGTCCGCCTTGGGATTGTCACGCGACGAGCGCGACTCGACGAACCACGGGTGCTGGTCGCTCGTGTGGTTCATCACCAGATCGGCGATGACGCGGATGCCGCGCCGGTGAGCGTCGTCGAGGAACTCGACGAGGTCGTCGAGGAACCCGAGGTCGGCGTGCACGGTGAAGAAGTCACTGATGTCGTACCCGCCGTCGCGCATGGGCGAGGGGTAGAACGGCAACAGCCACAGGCAGTCGACGCCGAGCCACTCCAGATAGTCGAGCTTGGCCCGCAACCCCGTGAGGTCGCCGATGCCGTCGTCGTTGGAGTCGAAGAAGCCGCGGGTGAGCACTTCGTAGAACACACCCCGCCGGTACCAGTCGGCCCCTCCCTTGGCGGGGAGCGCGGTGGGGCGGATGCCCGGGAGCCGGGCGCCTCCGGCGCGGCGGGCCGCGGCGGGCGCGCCGGTGGCGCCGCGGACACGCGGTGACTTGGCGGGGCGCGACACGCTCACGGCGCGGCCTTCAGCGTCCGACGAACCGGGCCTGGCCCGGCCCGTGCTCGAGAAACGACGTGACGCCCCGACCGGCGTCCTCGGTGCGCGCCACCTCCACGAACGACGCCACCTCCAGCTCGAGGCCGGCATCGAGCGACCCCTCGAGGCCGTCGTCGATCGCCGCCTTGGCCGCCGCCAACGCGACCAGCGGGCCCGACGCCAGGCCCGCCGCCAGCGACAGCGCCTCGTCGAGGACGTCGTCCCGTGCCACGACCCGGTCCACCAGGCCCATGCGCAGCGCTTCGTCGGCGGCCACCTGGCGGCCGGTGAAGATCAGGTCCTTGGCCCGGCTCACCCCCACGAGTCGGGGGAGACGTTGCGTCGCACCGCCGCCGGGGACGATGCCGAGGAGGATCTCGGGTTGCCCGAGGCGGGCGCTGTCCGACACCACCCGCAGGTCACACGCCAGGGCGAGCTCGAGCCCGCCGCCCAGTGCGTAACCCGTGATGGCCGCGATCGTGACCCGGGGCAAGGCGGCCAGCCGCCGCGTGACGCCGTGGAAGGCATCGGCGATGCGCTGCGCCGCGCCGGGCTGGGCGAACTCGGCCACGTCGGCCCCCGCCGCGAAGATGCGGGGACCACCCCACAGCACGACCGCGCCGGGCGGGTCCGACGCCAGCTCGTCGACGGCGTCGCGGAACTGTCCCAGGAATACCACCGACAACGCGTTCATCTTGGGCCGCTCGAGCGTCACGAGCGCCACGCCGTCACCGCGCCGGTCGATCACCACCGTCCCGTCGGGCCCAGACGACGCGGGACCGGAGGCGACCATGCGCGCACCGTACCCGACCGCACCCGCGACGGCGTGCCATCACGGCTCGGCCGGGGCCGCTCAGTGTGACGGGGGGGCCGTCGGGCCGACGACACCGTCGAGCAGGCGTTGCGCCGCGTCGTAGGGGTCGAGGCGGTGCTCGGCCACCTCGTGCGCCAACCCGGCGAACTCCCCGGAGGTCCCGAGCCGGTCCACCTCGCTCTGGATGCGGGCGGCCACCACGACCCGGAACTCCCGCTCCAGGCGCGCCGTGCGCCGACGGCGCAGGCCGCCGTCCTCGGCCAGGTGCCGCTCGTGGCGCGCCAACTCCTCCCACAGCGCGTCCACACCGTCGCCGGTGGAGGCCGTGGTCTCGACCACAGGGGGTCGCCAGTCCCCCAGGACGGTGAGGTCGAGCATCTGCTCGAGGTCGCGGCGCGTCTCTCGGGCCCCGGGGCGGTCGGCCTTGTTGATCACGAAGATGTCGGCCGTCTCGAGGAGCCCGGCCTTGTTCGCCTGGACGGCGTCGCCCCACTTGGGATTGAGCACGACGACGGTCGTGTCGGTCGCCCCGGCCACTTCGACCTCGACCTGCCCGACGCCCACGGTCTCGATGAGCACGAACGGGAAGCCGACCGCGGCGAGCACCCGGATCGCCTCGGGGACGGCGACGGCCAACCCCCCGAGATGGCCCCGCGACGCCATGGACCGGATGAAGACACCGGGGTCGAGCGCGTGGTCCTGCATGCGCACGCGGTCACCCAGG
Source organism: uncultured Acidimicrobiales bacterium (assembly GCA_963764205.1). GTDB lineage: Bacteria > Actinomycetota > Acidimicrobiia > Acidimicrobiales > UBA8190 > Chersky-840. The sequence continues at coordinate 848,781 of CAVXRN010000006.1, read as the reverse complement.
ATGGCACCGCCGGTGAACGGCGACGACGGGTCGACCGCGAGCACGCCGAGCTGCGCCACGCCTGCGCCGCGCGCCGTGGTGATGAGGCGGTCGACGAGCGTCGACTTCCCCGCTCCCGGGGGACCGGTGACGCCCACGGTGCGCGCCTCGCCCGGAGTGCGGTACGCCAATGCGGCGACGGCCCGGCTGGCGCTGCCGCCACTCTCGACCAGGGTCAGCAACCGGGCCAGGGCCACCCGGTCACCCCGGCCCGCCGCCTCGAACAGCGTCCCGGGGTCGGTGACCCGCGCCCGGCGAGCGGGCTCGGAGGGGGAGGTGAGGGCAGGGGTCATGACAGTGGCACGGAGCGTAGGCGGGTCGGCTCGGGGTCAGGCGCGGGTGACGTCCGCGCCCAACGAGCTGAGCGTCGCCGCGAGGTCCTCGTAGCCACGGTCGATGTGCTCGGCATTGGACACCACGGTCTCGCCCTCCGCCGTCATCCCGGCCAGGACCAGCGCGGCACCGGCCCGGAGGTCCGGGGCGCGCACCGGGGCTCCCGACAACCGTCGTACGCCGCGCACCACGGCGTGGTGGCCCTCGGTGCGGATGTCCGCACCCATGCGCCGCAGCTCGTCGACGTAGCGGAAGCGTCCCGAGAAGAGGTTCTCGGTGACGATCCCGACCCCGTCGGCCACGCTCAACATCGTCACCAGGAACGGCTTGTAGTCGGTCGCCACCCCCGGGTACGGGAGGGTGGCCACGTCGACGCTGTGGAGCCGCCCGGTCGCCGTCGCCCCCATCCCCTCGGGCCTCTGGGTAACCGTGACCCCGATCTCCCCCATCTTGCGCAGCACCATGTCCATGTGGTCGGGACGGCCGTCCTCGATGACGATGTCGCCGCCGGCCATGGCGACCGCCGACAACATGGTTGCCGCCACGACCCGGTCGGGGATGACGCGATGCGCCTCGGCCGCGGGGTGGAGCTCTTCCACGCCGTCCACCTCGATGTGCGACGTGCCCGCCCCCCGGATGCGCGCGCCCATGTGCGTGAGGAAGTCAGCGAGGTCCGAGATCTCGGGCTCGCGTGCCGCGTTCTCGATGACGGTGGTCCCCTTGGCCAGGACCGCCGCCATGAGGACGTTGTCGGTGGCGGTGTGGCTGGGGTACTCGAAGACGATGCGCTGGCCCACGAGCCGGCCGTCGCGCCCACCGGGCACGCGGCCCTCGATGTTGCCGTGCACCGTCTGGAACACCGCCCCCAACGTCGAGAGGCCGTGGAGGTGGATGTCGATGGGCCGGTTGCCGAAGTCGTCGCCCCCCGGCAGCGACACACTGGCCATCCCCGTGCGGGCCAACAGGGGCCCGAGGACGACGACCGAGGCACGCATCTTCTCCACCAGCTCGTAGGGCGCCTCGGGGACGAGCGTGGCCGGCGTGTCGACCACGAGGTCGCCGGGCTCACCTCCGGCCCGGTCGGGGCGCGCGCCACCTGTGCGCCAATGGCGGCGAGGACCTCGGCCATGATCTCGACGTCGACGATGCGCGGCACGCCGGTGAGCACGTGGCGGCCCTCGGCCAAGAGGCACGCCGCCATGAGCTTGAGGGCGGAGTTCTTGGCCCCACCGGCGCGCACCGTCCCGTGCAGCGGCTCGCCCGGTCGCACCACGAATCGTTGCACCGCGCCCGACCTGATCAGACGACCGGGCTCTCGGCCCGGCGCCCCAACACCGACTCCGGGGCTCCTACCATCTCGCCCACGGCGTCCTGCGGGGCCGAGGCGTCGTAGGCATCTCGCCTCCGCGCCCGGCGGGCGCCTCGGCCCTCGTGAGGCGGGGTGTCCATCGCTCCAGCCTAACGGCCCTCCCGGCGCATTCCGGGGTCCGTGTCGTGACCAGCCGGGCCGTAGCACACGGCGGGAGCCGGTGTTCCGAGGCGGATGGGTGGACTGGGCCGCCCGCGCGCGCAGAGCGCGTTATGGTCGAGACGTGGCGCCCAACCCCCGCGCACCGGATCGCAACCTCGCCATGGAGCTCGTCCGTGTCACCGAGGCCGCGGCGATGGCCGCGGGCCGGTGGATGGGCCGCGGCGACAAAGAGGGGGCCGACGGCGCCGCGGTGCAAGCCATGCGCGTCGTGCTGCAGACCGTGGCCATGGACGGCGTGGTGGTGATCGGCGAAGGCGAAAAGGACCACGCGCCCATGCTCTACAACGGTGAGCGCATCGGCGACGGCTCACCTCCGCCCACCGACATCGCGGTCGACCCCATCGACGGCACCAACCTGACGTCGCTGGGGCGCGGTGGGGCCCTGGCCGTCATTGCCGTCTCGGACCGGGGCACCATGTTCAACCCGGGCCCGTGCGTCTACATGGAGAAGCTGGCGGTGGGCCCCAAGGCGGTCGGGTCGGTCGACGTACGGCGCTCGCCCACCGAGAACCTCGAGGCCGTGGCCAAAGCGCTCTCCAAGTCCCTGCGCGACGTGACCGTCGTCATCCTCGACCGGCCCCGCCACGCGGCGCTCATCGACGAGGTGCGCTCCAGTGGGGCCCGGATCAAGTTGATCTCCGACGGCGACGTGGCCGGCGCCATCTCGGTGGCGTGGCCCGAGTCCGGGGTCGACGTGCTCTACGGCATCGGGGGCACGCCCGAAGGCGTCATCGCCGCCGCCGCGCTCAAGTGCATGGGCGGAGAGATCCAGGGCCGGCTCTTCGCCCGCGATGAGGACGAACGCGCCGCCGCCATCGCGGCGGGCTACGACCTCGACTCGGTGCTCACCACCGACGACCTGGTGAAAGGCGACAACTGCTTCTTCGCCGCCACCGCCGTGACCGACGGCGAGCTCCTCCAGGGCGTGCGCTACGCCGACTACGGCGTCAACACCCAGTCCCTCGTCATGCGCTCGCAGTCGGGGACGGTGCGGTTCGTGAGCGCACGCCACGCGTTGCACAAATTGCGCGAGTACAGCCAGGTCGAATTCGGTTGACGCGGTGAACGGCGGGGTGGAGCACTGACCACGGGACCGAGCCGGTATCCCCTGCGCAACGCCGCCCCCGAGGAAGCGGCTCGGCTCGGAACCCTCCAGACACTGCACGACGCCTCCACCATCAGGCAGCTCCAGCGCCTGGGCGTCGCGCCGGGCTGGCGCTGTGCGGAGCTCGGGGCCGGAGCGGGGTCGGTGGCGCGCTGGTTGTCCGACGCCGTGGGGGACCGTGGTTCGGTCACCGCCATCGACCGCGACACTGCGTTGCTCGAGGAGCTCGGGACGCGGCCCAACGTCACGGTGCTCGAGGACGACCTCATGACCATGTCGTTCGGAATTTCGTGCTTCGATCTCGTGCACTCCCGGGCGGTGCTCATGCACCTCGACGACCCCGACACCGTGGTGGAGCACCTCGTGCCGGCGCTGTCACCCGGTGCGGTGGTGCTCTTCGAGGAGACCGACGGCGAGCCGGCCGAGCGCGCCGCGGCGCACACCGACCTTCCCGCGCCGTTCTGCGACGTCATGCTGCCCCTCGCCCGGCAGTGGACCTGGGCCCGCACCCTCCCGGCGCGCCTGGTGGCACTCGGCTTCACCGACGTCCAGGACGACGTCCGCGACGACCTGCTCGTCGGGGCCACCCCGGCCGCGGCATTCTGGCGCCAGACCCTCACCACGATTCGTCCCATCGTCACCGACGGGGCGCGCATGGAGGCGCTCGGGCGCGCCGTCGTCGACGTCAGCAGCTACGACGCCATGATCGAGCTGCTCGACGACCCCTCGTTCATGGTGCCCTTCGCGGCCCGGCACCGGGTGTCGGCCCGCCGGCCCTAGCCGGTCCTGCGCCGGCAGGCCTGCAGCTTCGGGTCAGGCCCCCACCGAGTCGGTGGCCTCGGCCACCTCGAGTCGGATCTCGGCCCGGCGTTGGGCCGCCTCGGCCTCGTGCAGCGCGCGAACGGCATCGGTGTCCTCGGCGCCCTCCCCCGCACCGGCACCGGCCCCGCCGAGCTCCGACACCAATTGGGTGGCGGCATCGAGGGCGCGCCGGGCCCGGTCGACGTCGATGTCCTGCGCCCGCTCGGCCACGGGCGCGAACACGTTGACGTGGTCCGGTTCGACCTGGACGAACCCACCGTGTACCGCGGCGCGCTCCTCGGTCCCGTCCTCGTGCTGGAAACGAATCATCCCGGGGACCACCGCCGCGATGAGCGGGGTGTGCCCGGGCATGAAGGCGGCGTCACCCCCGTCGGTGCGCATGAACACCGCCTGGACCTCTTCCTCGACCAGGGTGCGTTCAGGGGTGAGCAGGCTGGCGGCAAAGGTGGGCATGGGCTGACCTACTCGGTCCCGGCCTCGAGGGCGCGGGCCTTCTCGAGCACCGACTCGACGCCACCCACGTTCAGGAACGCCTGCTCGGGCACGTCGTCGAGGTCGCCGTTGAGCAGGACCTCGAACGACTCCACCGTCTCGGCGATCGGCACGGTCACGCCCTTCAACCCGGTGAAGACCTCACCCACATTGAAGGGCTGCGACAGGAAGCGCTGGATCTTGCGGGCCCGGTTCACGATGAGCCGGTCCTCTTCGGACAATTCGTCGAGACCGAGGATGGCGATGATGTCCTGGAGCTCGCGCGACCGCTGCAGCACGCTCTGGACCCTCCGGGCGACGTCGTAGTGCCGGTCACCCACCACCTCGGGGGCCAAGATGTTCGACGTCGACGCCAGGGGGTCGACGGCGGGGTAGATGCCGAGGGACGCGATCTGCCGGGACAGCTCGGTGGTGGCGTCGAGATGGGTGAAGGTGGTGAACGGTGCGGGGTCGGTGTAGTCGTCGGCGGGCACGTAGACGGCCTGGAGCGATGTGATGGAATGTCCCCGCGTCGAGGTGATGCGCTCTTGGAGCTCTCCCATCTCGTCGGCCAGCGTGGGTTGGTAGCCCACGGCCGAGGGCATGCGTCCGAGCAGCGTCGACACCTCGGAGCCGGCCTGGACGAACCGGAAGATGTTGTCGATGAACAGCAGCACGTCCTGGTTCTTCACGTCCCGGAAGTACTCGGCCATGGTGAGCGCGGCCAGGCCCACCCGGAGGCGCACACCGGGCGGCTCGTCCATCTGGCCGTAGACGAGGGCGGCTTTCTCGATGACGCCGGACTCCTGCATCTCGAGCCAGAGGTCGGTGCCCTCACGGGTGCGCTCCCCCACCCCGGCGAACACCGACACACCACCGTGGTTGAGGGCGACGCGGTTGATCATCTCCTGGATGAGCACCGTCTTGCCCACCCCCGCGCCGCCGAACAACCCGATCTTCCCGCCCTGGACGTAGGGCTCGAGGAGGTCGATCACCTTGATGCCGGTCTCGAACATGAGCGCCCGGGGCTCGAGCTGGTCGAAGGCCGGGGAGTCGCGGTGGATCTCCCACCGGTCCTCGACCGCGCCGATGTCGTCGGTGTCGAGCGCTTCGCCCAGCACGTTGAAGACGTGCCCGAGCGTGGCGTCGCCGACCGGCACCGACAGGCCGTGACCGAGGTTGCGCACCGCGGTGCCGCGGTGCAGGCCGTCGGTCGCCTTCAGACAGACGCAGCGCACGCGGCCCTCGCCGATCTGCTGGGCCACCTCGGCGGTGACGGTGACCTTGGCCCCCTCGAGGTCGAGGTCCATCTCGACGGCCATGTTGATCTCGGGCAGGGCGTGCGGCGGGAACTCGACGTCGACCACGGGCCCGGCGATGGCGACCACCCGCCCGTCGGGGCGGTGCCCGTTGTCGCTGGTGGTCGGGGCGGTGGCTGTGGTTGTCATGATCTTCCCTGCTTCCTATTCGGTCTTGGCTTCGTCGGCCTGGCGGAGGGCCTCGGCCCCGCCGACGATCTCCATGATCTCGGTGGTGATGGCGTCCTGCCGGGCCCGGTTCATGTCCCGCGTGAGGGTCTTGGCCAGCTCGTCGGCGTTGTCGGTGGCGGCGGCCATGGCCCGTTGCCGTGCCGTGTGCTCGCTCGCCGCGGCCTCGAGCAGCGCGCCGAACAACGCCGTCTCGACGTAGCGGGGCACGAGCTCGACGAGCAGGTCCGGGGCCTCGGGCTCGAACTCGGTGTACCCCTCACGCTTGGGGCCTTCGTCGGCCTCGCTCTCCTCCGAGGTGGGCTCGGGCAGCGGCAACAGTTGCCGGGTCTCGACGACCTGGGTGCCGGCGGAGAGGAAGCGCGTCGACACGATCAGCACCTGGTCCGCCTCCTCGGAGAGGAACAGCGGGGTGACGACCTCGGCCACCCGGCGGGCGTCTTCGAAGGTGGGCCGGTCCGAGAAGCCCGAGAACGACTGGTCGAGCGCGAGCCGACGGAAGCGGAAGTAGGACTGGGCCTTGCGCCCCACGCTCATGAGCGTGGGCTCGGCGCCGGCTGCTTGCAGTCCCCGCACTGTGCGCTCGGCCAGACGCAGGACGTTGGCGTTGTAGGCCCCGCACAGGCCTCGATCGGCCACGAGGACCAGGACCACGACGCGCTGCGGTGACTCGGGGACCCCGAGGACGCGTCCCGTGTTCGGCCCCGCGTCGGCAGCGGCCTCGGCCAGGATCTCGGCGATCCCCTTCAGGTAGGGACGGAACCCGGCGAGGCGGTTCTGGGCCCGCACGATCTGCGACGCCGCGATGAGCTCGAAGGCACGCGTGATCTTCTTGGTCGCCTGGACGGTGCGGATGCGACGCCGAAGGACCTTTTCTTGGCCGCCGGCCATCGGTCAATCACCCTCCATGGCCACGAAGCCGTCCTTGAACGCCTGGAGCGCGGCCTTCAGGTCGGATTCCTCGGGGAGAGCCCCGGTGGTGCGGATCTTCTCGAGGATCTCGGGATGCTCGGCCCGCATGAAGTCGAGCAGCTCCGACTCGAACCGGCGCACCTCCGACACCGCCACGTCGTCGACCCAGCCGTTGGAGCCCGCGTAGATCACGATGACCTGCTCCTCCACCGGCAACGGGGCGTTCTGGGCCTGCTTGAGGAGTTCGGTGAGGCGGTATCCCCGGTCCAGCTGGGCCTGGGACACCTTGTCGAGCTCGGACCCGAAGGTGGCGAAGGCCTCGAGCTCGCGGAACTGGGCCAGGTCGATCTTGAGCGTCCCCGCCACGGCCCGCATGGCCTTGACCTGCGCGGCACCGCCCACGCGCGACACCGAGATCCCGACGTTGATGGCGGGTCGGACCCCGGCGTAGAAGAGCTCGGACTCGAGATAGATCTGCCCGTCGGTGATGGAGATCACGTTCGTCGGGATGTAGGCGGACACGTCACCGCCCTTGGTCTCGATGATGGGCAGTGCCGTGAGCGACCCGCCGCCGCGGCGCGTCGGAGAGCTTGGCGGCGCGCTCGAGGAGCCGGCTGTGGAGGTAGAAGACGTCGCCTGGGTACGCCTCTCGGCCCGGTGGGCGGCGCAGGAGCAGCGACATCTGCCGGTACGCCTCGGCCTGCTTCGACAGGTCGTCGTAGACGATGAGGGCGTGCTCACCGTTCTCCATCCAGTGCTGGCCCATGGCGCACCCGGAGTAGGGGGCGATGTACTTGAACGGGGCGGGCTCCGACGCCGGCGCGGCCGACGACCACGGTGTAGTCCATGGCGTCATGGGCCGCGAGCGTCGCCACCGTCTGCGCCACCGACGAACCCTTCTGGCCGATGGCGACGTAGATGCACTTCACCCCCAGGCCCTTCTGGTTGAGGATGGTGTCGATGGCGACGGTGGTCTTGCCCGTCTTGCGGTCGCCGATGATGAGCTCGCGTTGGCCCCGACCGATCGGCGTCATGGCGTCGATGGCTTTGATCCCGGTCTGGAGGGGCTCCTTCACCGGCTGGCGGTCGACGATGCCCGGCGCCTGCACCTCGAGCCGGCGTGTCTCGGCCGCGGCGATGACGCCCTTGCCGTCGATCGGCTCACCCAGGGGGTTCACCACCCGGCCGAGCAACCCGTCGCCGACGGGCACCGACAGGATGCGCCCGGTGGCCCGCACCAGTTGCTCTTCTTCGATGTGGGCGTCACTCCCGAGGACCACGGACCCGACGGTGTCCTCGTCGAGGTTGAGGGCGATCCCGAGCGTGCCGTCCTCGAACTCGAGCAACTCGTTGACCGCCACCATGGGCAGGCCGCTGATCCGGGCGATGCCGTCACCCACCTCGGTGATGCGCCCGACCTGCTCGGCGGAGACCTCGGGGGTGTACTCGGTGACGTGACGCTGCAGTGCGGCAGCGATCTCGTCGGCGTTGATGGTCAGCTCTGCCATCAGGTGTGTGCTCCTCGCGTTGCCCCCTCGAGACCGAGGAGGTGCTCTTCTACTTGATCAAGTCGGCGTTGCGCGCTCGCATCGACGAGGAGGTCGCCGATGTGGATCACCGCACCGCCGAGAATGTCGGGTGCCGCCATGACCTGGAGCTCCACCGGCTGATGGGTGATGCGCTCCAGGGCGTCGGCCAGGCCCCGGCGCTCGTCGTCGTCGATGGGCATCCCCGTGAACACGCGGGCGACGCGCCAACCCCTCGCCCGTGCCGCCTGCTCCGCCAACCAGTCGAGAGACGAGGCCAGGTCTCGCACCCGTCCCTGGATCGTGGTGCGGACGAGCCGGAGCGTGGCGGGGTGGACCTTGCCCTGCAGCAGGTCGCTCAGGATCCGCTCCCGGTTCTCGAGCGGCAGCGCGGGGTCGGCCAGGACGCTGCGCAGCGACGGGCTCGACTCGATCACCCGGGCGAACCGGAACAGCTCGTCCTCGATCTCTTCGAGCACGGAGGTCTCGGTGATCTCCTCGAACACGGCTTCGGAGTACCCGGCCACGTATTCCCGCCATGCGGTTCGGCTGACGATCGGCTCCTCGGCGCGCAGCTCCTCGGGCGGGAGGTCGTGCATGTGCGACGCCAGCTCGTACAACTCGTGCAGCACCGTGGGGAACTCCTCGACGCGACCGGTGTCGACCGCCCGCAGGACGATCTTGAGTGCAATGGGGTGGACCCGGGTGGTGAGCAGATCCTGGAGCACGGCCCGCCGGGCGGCTTTCGGCACGGCGAAGTCGGTGAGCGCCACCGCGAGATCGTTGGTGCGCGACACGAGGTGCGCGACGGCGTTCACGTCCTGCGCCACCTCGCCGCCGACGGTGTCCCGGGCCACGTCGACCAGGAGGGCGGTCGTGTAGCCCCGAAGCGATTGGTGCATCGGTCAGCTCTGGGATCCGCTCGACGAGGTGCCGACCGACCCCCGCAGGGCGGCGACGGCCTCGTCGATCAGGGCGCGGTGACTCGCCTCGTCGATCTCCCGGCCGATCACCTGACGGGCCACGGAGATCACGAGCGCTCCGACTTTCGAGCTGACCTCGTCCACCGCCCGTTGGCGGGCGCCGGCGATCTCTGCGTCGGCCCGGGCCACGAGGCGCTCGTACTCGAGCCGTCCCCGCTCCTCGGCCTGCGCGTTGACCCGCTCGGCCGCCTTGTTGGCCGCGGCGAGGATCTCCCGGGCCTGGCGCCGGGCCTCGTCCAGCGTCTCCTGTCGCTGCGCACTGGCCTGGGCGGCCTCGGTGCGCGCCGTCTCGGCCGCCTCGAGGGAACTACGGATCTGCTCCTGACGCTCCCCCAGGGTCCGGTTGAGGACGGGCAGCACGTACTTGGCCACGAAGCCGAGCACGAGCAGGAACGCGACGACCTCGACGATCAGGGTCGCGTTGGGGATGAGGAAATTGCTATCGGCCGTCATGTCGGTTCAGCCTCGGTTCGATGTCGGTTCGGTTCGGTGCTCCACGAGCACGGACTCTCGGGACGCGCGGCCCGGCGCAGCTGGGCATGCCTGTCGGTCGGGCGGGCGCGACCGACCGGTCGGGCCGGTCGGTTCGCGTGTGCGTTCGCCGCGCTTCACGGGCAGATACCTGCGTCGGGCTCACGAGCCTTTCTTGTAGAGCGAGAAGACGAACAGGGCGGTGAAGGCCAAGTTGATGAAGTACATGGCCTCGACCAGACCCACCGTCAAGAACATGATGGTGAACAGCCGACCCTGTGCCTCGGGTTGCCGGGCCACCCCGGCGATCGTCTGGCTACCCGCGAGACCGTCGCCGATGGCCGCGCCGACGGCGCCGCCGCCCATCAACAGGCCACCTCCAACCATGGCGCCGGCGAGGCTGATCGCTTTGTCGAGCCCTGGATCTGACATTGGTGATGCTCCTTTGTTGTGTTATGTGGAGAACGGTGTCGAGGCGGAGACTCGCATCGACGAGATCTGCGTCCGAGTGAACGACGCCATCAGTGCGCGCCCTGGCTCATGGCGGCGTCGAAGTAGAGGATCGTGAGCAGCGAGAAGATGAAGGCCTGAATGGCGCCGATGGCGAGGTCGAAGAGCTTCCACACGGGATTGAGGATGAGCGTGGCCACGTCGCCGATGGGCACGTGCGAGATCGTCCAGACCCCCAGCGCCGCGATGAGGGCGAGCATGAGGCCGCCCGACAACAGGTTGCCGAAGAGTCGGAGCGCCAGGGTGAGGGGCTTGGCGATCTCCTCGACGGCGTTGATGAAGACGTTGACGGGAAAGAGGAACTTGGGAAAGGGCTGGCTCGCGTAGTGCTTGAAGTAGCCGACCCAACCCCGATTGCGGACCGACGCGATGTGCACGGGGATGATAACGATCAGCGCCAGTGCCAGTGTCATGTTGATGTCGGCCGTCGGCGTCCCGAGCCACTCGACCTCCGAGCCGATGCCCAGGACCGAGAACCAGTTGGCCACGAGGATGAACACGAACAGCGTCACCGCCAAGGGGACGACGGACATGCCCTCGGGGCCGATCGATCCCTGCACCTGCTGCTCGACCGCTTGCACGCCCATCTCCCAGACGAGTTGGAACTTGCCCGGGACCCCACTGGTGGCCTTGGCCCGGATGTACAGGCCCATGCTCACGATGATCACGATGGCGGCCACGGTCGACCAGATGGTGTCGACGTCGAGGCCGGCCCGGACGACGTGGGTGCCGACGTTGATGTCGGTGGCCAAGAAATGCACGACGCCGGTCACGCGTCCTCCTCGTCGCGCCGTGGCGTGCCCAGGGTGGCGTCGCCCATGAGCGGGTTGCGCAGCATCGTGACGACGACGTTGGCGAGGAGCGAGAACTGGAACAGCGCCAGGCCGATGAGCGTCCCGAAGCCCAGTGGCTCGACGAAGAAGGTGATGCCCAGGGCGATGACGCTGATGACGCCGAGGCGGCCGAGCGTGTTGAAGACCAGCGGGCGCCGCTTGTTCTCGTCCGCGGAGGACGCCGCCTTGACCGTGGCGCGCGAGATGAGCCGGAAGTTCCCGAGCGCCATGGCCAGGCCCAAGCAGACCCCGACACCGAACAACGGGTATCCCGCCACGACGCCCAGGACCAGGGCCAACGCACCCACGCCGCCCGCGACCAGCACCGTCCGCCGGGCGACGGTCGAGATCTGGGGCACCGAGAAGCCCGAGAACAAGTTGACCATCACCGCCTCCCCGCTGCGTTGGACGTGCACCGCCGGCTCGACCGGCTCGACGCCGTCGGAACGCGGCGCGCGTCGAAGGCGGCTACAGGAACTTGCGGAGCTGGTGCACCGTGCTGCCCACCGCGGCGACGATCCCGAACGCCAAGCCGATCAACGTCGCGATCGGGCTGGTGTGCAGCCACGCGTCGATCGCCACGCCGATGCCCAGGGCGAGACCGATCATGAGCGCCGACGCCAGGCCGATGGTCATGAGATCGAAGACCCTCGGCGGGGGCTTCTCCTCCACGTCCTCTGGCCCGGCGCGCGTCGGTCAGAGGGCAGGTGCCGTGCATTGCCAGGGCTGGCCCGAGGTCACTCGGTGTGCCCGGCGCTCGCACCGACTGCGACCATGGCCGGACTCCGGTCATCGGAACCGACTGGGAGCGGGAAGCGCACACCACAATCTTCGCATCCGCCACTAGTTCGCGCCAAAACGAGCCTGAACCTGCGACTATTTGCGCCCTACAACCGATCCCGGGCTACCGGCGGTACTTCACCCGGGAGGCGCCGTGCGTCACGGGGGTCGCGCCCCGAGGTGCCTCGGGCTCGCCCGGCACCGTCAGGGCTCCCCCGTTCCCGCGACTCGTGCCGTTGGGCCCGACCCCCTCCACCACGCCGGACTGGAGCCCGACCGGGGACGGCTCCGGTGGCGACCCGTTGCTCGTCGGCCTCGTCGACGGCTCACCCGAACCGGTCGACAACTCACCCGAACCGGTCGACTGCATGCCGGTCGCGTGGATGCCGTTGCCGTTGCCGTTGCCATCGCCGTTGCCGTTCGCGGTGTCCTTGCGCAGCCCGGGGTGCAACAGGGTGTACAGCGCAAGGCCGAGGACGATGACACCGAAGAGGATGACGGCGTTGGCGCGCTTGTAGAACAGGGGGAACAGCAAGAACGCCGACAGCACCGCCGTCCACGCCCACAAGATAGCCACGGTGCGACGCGGTCCGTGGCCGAGACGCAGGAGCCGGTGGTGCACGTGGCTCATGTCCCGGGTGTGGAACCCGGTGCCCTTGGCCGTGCGGCGGATAAAGGCGAATGCCATGTCGGCGATCGGCACACCCAGGATGAAGACCGGGATGAACAGCGGTGCGAAGAAGAAGTAGGTCTGGCCACTGACGTCGGCGGTTCGCCCGCCGATCAGCATGGTCGACGCTGCCAGCAAGAGCCCGAGGAACAGTGCGCCGGCGTCGCCCATGAAGGCCCGGGCGGGGTGCAGGTTGTGGGGCAGGAAGCCGATGCAGACCCCGAACGCCACCACCGCGATGAGCGGGCCGAGGTTGTCCGCAGGCAGATAGCCCAAGAAGACCAGGCGCAAGCCGTAGATGGCGAGGGCGCCCGACGCGATGGCAACGATGCCGGTGGCCAGCCCGTCGAGGCCGTCGATGAGGTTCACCGCATTGGTGATGACGATCACCCACAGAGCGGTCAACAGCGGCGTCACGTCGGGCGAGAGCACGAAGAAGCCCACGAACGGGATCTTGAACTGGAACATCGTCACGCCGAGGAACACGAGCACCATGGCCGCCAGCACCTGCCCGGCCACCTTGGCGGGCGCCGACATCTCCCGGACGTCGTCGACGAACCCCACGACGAAGATGACCGCGGCCCCGAGCACCAGGCCCAGCGGCTCGGACGACCCGGCGAAGAGCCCGTGCAGCTGGGGCAGCTGCGATGCCACCCCGAAGGCCACCAGGAAGGCCAGGAACATGGCGATGCCACCCCCGTAGGGGGTCACGCGGGCGTGGACGCGCAGCTCGTCGGGCTCGGCCACGTGGCCGAACCGCGTGGCGAGACGCCGGATCGGGAACATCAGCGCGAACGTGCCCACCGCGGCGACGGCCGCCACCACCACGTACGCCCCGAGGGGGGGCACGACCTAGCGGCCTCCGGCGGGGCTGCGCAGTGCCGCGCCCGTGACGAGCTCGGGATAGGGCGGGAACCCGCCGCACAGGTCGAGGACCTCGCCCCGCACGGCGCGTAGAGCGTCGTCGTCGGTCCGGTGGCGCAAGGCACGGCCCATCAACCCCGCCACCACCTCCATCTCCTGGGGACCCATCCCCGCCGTCGTCTGCGCCGCGCTGCCGAGCCGGAGCCCCGACGTCACGAAGGGCGGCCGGGGGTCGTCGGGGATGGTGTTGCGATTGAGCGTGATCCCGGCCCGATCGAGGACCTCTTGTGCTTCCTTGCCGGTGAGCTCGGCGTCGAAGGGGCGAAGGTCGACGAGCAGCAGGTGGTTGTCGGTACCCCCCGACACGAGGCGGAAACCCTCGGCCGCCAGGGCGGCGGCCAGAGCACGGGCGTTGACCACCACCTGCGCGGCGTAGTCGCGGAAGGCGGGGAGCGACGCTTCGCGAAAGGCGACGGCCTTGGCCGCGATGACGTGCTCGAGCGGACCGCCCTGGAGCCCGGGGAACACGGCAGAGTCGATCGCCTTGGCGAACGCCTGGTCGCACAGGATCGCCCCGCCGCGCGGGCCCCGCAGCGTCTTGTGCGTGGTGAGCGTGACGACGTCGGCCACACCGACGGGATTGGGGTGCACCCCGCCCGCCACCAGCCCGGCGGGGTGGGCGATGTCGAACATGAGCTTGGCCCCCACGGCGTCGGCGATCTCGCGGAAGGGCTGGGCGTCGATGAGTCGGGGATAGGCGGTGGCGCCGGCCACGATGAGCTTGGGCCGTTCCCGCTTGGCCACCTCTGCGACCTCGTCGAAGTCGATGGTCTCACCCGGTGCGGCCGGGTCGCCGGTGGCCGAGGTCACCCCGTAGGCGACGAAATGCCAGATCTTGCTGGTGATGCTGGCCGGGGACCCGTGGGTGAGATGCCCGCCGTGGTCGAGGCTCATGGCGAGGACCGTGTCGCCGGGCTCGAGCAGGGCCTGGTACACCGCCAGGTTGGCCGTGGCCCCGGCGTGGGGCTGCACGTTGGCGTGCTCCGCGCCGAACAGGGCCTTGGCCCGGTCCCGGGCCAGGTTCTCCACCTCGTCGATGACCTGGTTCCCGCCGTAGTAGCGGCGCCCGGGGTACCCCTCGGAGTACTTGTTGGTGAGCACCGAGCCCGACGCGGCCAACACCGCCGGCGACGTGAAGTTCTCCGACGCGATCAGCTGCAGCGTGGTCGACTGCCGGTCGATCTCGGCCCGGAGCAGCTCGGCGACCTCGGGGTCGTCGACGAGCCACTCGTCGAAGGGGGACGACGCCCGGTCGGCACCGTCTCTGGCATCGATCATCTCGGTCCTCTCGGTCCTTTCTCGACGGGCCCTGGGCCGCTCTCGACGGGCCGTGGGCCGCTCTCGACGGGCCGTGGGCCGCGTGCAGGGTGTTCGCTGCGACGCGCCGCGGGTGACGCTCGACGAGGGGCGTGGTCGGAACCGACCGCGAAGCGCATCGCCGAAGCATACCGAGGCCCCTGCACCGCCCCGGGGGCTCCCCCACCCGAAAGCTACGCTCGCCCCCCGTGGCTCTCGACCCTCGAACCCCGGTGCTGGTGGGGGTGGGCCAGGTCACCGAGCGACCCGACCCCGACCGCGACCTCACCGAGCGGCCCGAGCCGGTCGAGCTCATGGCGAGGGCGCTGCGTGGTGCGGCCGAGAACACCGCCACGGGCGACGGTGGGCGGGCGCTGCTCGAGCGGGCCCAGTCGCTGCGGGTGATCCTCCCGCTGAGCTGGCGGTACGTGAACCCCGGCCGTCTCGTCTCGCAACGCCTGGGGATCGAGCCCCGCGAACTGGCGCTCACCGCCATCGGGGGCAACAACCCCCAGACCGTCGTGAGTCGCAGCGCCCTGCAGATCGCCAAGGGCGACATCGACGTGGTGCTCGTCACCGGCGCCGAGTGCACCGCCACGCGCGTGGCCGCCCGTCGCCATCCCGATCGCCCGGTCCTGGCCTGGACGACCCAGGGCGACGACACCCCTGCGCCGGTCATGCTCGGAGACGACCGCGCCGCGCTGACCGAGCTCGAGCAGGCGCGCGGGCTCGACCGCCCGCTGCGCGTCTACCCGCTGTTCGAGAACGCACTGCGCTTCGCCTCGGGCCAGACCATCGACGAGCACCAGCGCCGCGTGGCCGACCTGTGGCAGCGCTTCTCCTCGGTGGCCGCCACCAATCCCTACGCCTGGTCGCGGGTTCCCCGCAGCGCGGACGAGATCAGGACGACGTCACCCTCGAACCGGATGGTCTCGTTCCCCTACCCCAAGCTCATGAACGCCAACGACCGGGTCGACCAGGGAGCCGCGCTCATCTTGTGTTCGCTCGGCGCGGCGCGAGATGCCGGTGTCCCGGAGGACCGCTGGGTCTTTCCCGTCTCCGGGACGGACGCCCACGACCACTGGTTCCTCTCCGACCGAGCGGACCTGCGATCGTCCCCCGCCATCGCCGTCGCCGGCCGGCGGGCGCTGTCCTTGGCCGGGATGGGCCTCGACGACGTCGCGCATGTCGACCTGTACTCGTGCTTTCCCTGTGCCGTGCAGATCGCGGCGCGGCGAGCTCGGCTTGCCCCTCGACGACCCCGGTCGATCCCTCACGGTGACCGGTGGCCTCGGGTTCGCCGGGGGACCGGGCAACAACTACGTAAGTCACTCCATCGCCTCGATGGCCGAGCGCCTGCGCGCCGATCCCGGGTCCACGGGTCTGGTCACGGGACTGGGGTGGTACATCACCAAGCACGCCGTCGGGGTGTGGTCGACCACACCGCCGGCGGCGGGATTCCGGCACGAGTCCCCCCAGGCCGAGATCGACGCCCTCCCTCGCGGCGCGACGGCACCGGACCACGAAGGCGACGCCACGATCGAGACCTACACCGTGGTGCACGACCGGGAGGGCGAGCCGCAGCTCGCGGTGGTGGCACTGCTCACCGACGACCAACGCCGGACCTGGGGCACGATCACCGACGGCGACGACATGCAGGGCCTGATGGAGGAAGAAGGATGCGGACGGAAGGTGCGCGTGACCGCCGACGGGACGGCCGAGCTGCGATGAGCGACCCCATCACCGTAACCACCACGATCGCGGCGCCTCCCGACGTCGTCTACGCGTTGGTGGCGGATCTCTCGCGCATGGGCGAGTGGAGCCCCGAGACGACCGGCATCACGTGGTTGGGGGGCGCCACCGAGCCTCGTCGCGGCGCACGGTTTCGTGGCGCCAACCGCAACGGCGTGCACCGATGGAGCACCGTCTGCACGGTGCTCAGCGCCCAGCCCGGTCGGGAGTTGGCGTGGGAGTCGCGCTTGGCGCGACGCCCGGTGGCAGTGTGGCGCTACACCTTCGAGCCCGACGGCAGCGGTGGGACCAGGGTCACCGAGACCAGCGAGGACCGACGACGCGCCGTGTTCCGTGCGCTCGGGGGCGTGGCGAGCGGGGTGAGCGACCGCCGGACCCACAATGCGGAGTCGATGCGAGTGACCCTGGAGCGAATCAAGAACGCGGCAGAGCGCCAGACCGAGACGGGCGCGTCCCCGCCGTAGCTGCCGGGGGTTCGGGCTTCGCTGTTCGGCGTCAGCTGTTCGGAGTCAGATGTCGTCGATGCCGCTCAGGTCGACGCCTGCCGCCAGCAATTGGGCCTCGAGGAGCGACCAGTCGTAGTAGTCGCGCCACGAATTGATCCGTCCGGCCGCGTCGAAATCGAGGATGCCTGCCACGGGCACCGCCATGGGCATGTCGTTGATCACGAACCTGTCGACGCGCTCGGTGAAGACCGTGTCGCCCACGACTTCCAACCTCTTGAACTCGAAGGAGAAGTCGGACGCGAACCCGGTTTGGAGCTCGAAGACGGCCCGGATCTCGTCGGGCCCTTTGGCCGCGTCACGGTTGGCTTCGCTCCAGGTGCCGTCCGGGGCGAAGAAACTCGTGAGCTTGTCCGGATCACGCTCGACCCAAGCCCCGAAGAAGGCACGCACGGTGGCTTCGTGGTCCGCTGGCATGTGGTGTCTCCTTTCGCCCTGGGCGTGAGCCCGGCGGTTGAGCCTGCCACAACCGGGACAGGCGGGCAGCTCAGCGCGACTCCAGAGCCGCCATCACATCGGTGAACGGCACCGCGCCCTCGCGCAGACATCGGGGCGAGTCGCCGACCATCGACACCACCGTCGACGGTGCGCCCCCACACCGCCCGCCGTCGACGATCACCACCTTCGAGCCGAAGGCCCTCTCGACGGCTTCCGCGTCGGTGCACGGCGGCTCTCCGTGGACATTCGCACTCGTGGTGGCCAGCGCACCGACCATGACGCACAGGCCCTGCGCCAACGGGTGCCCGGGTAGGCGCAGCCCGATCGTGGTGGCGTGGGCACCGAGCGCCCAGTGCAGGCTCGGCCGGCGCGGCACCACGATGGTCAGCGCCCCGGGCCAGAACCGTTGGGCCAGGCGGCGCGCGTTGTCGGAGAGGCCGGCGGGACCGGCCAACGCATCGGCTTGCCCGATCGAGGCGACCAGCACCGGGAGGTCGAGTGACTCGGGGCGGTCCTTCAGTGTGAAGAGGGCCTCGGTGGCCCCGGGCCGGGTGGGGTCGACGGCCAGCCCGTAGACGGTGTCGGTGGGGATGGCCACGACCGCCCCCGATCGCAACGCGGCCGCCGCGCCCTCGAGCGACGGCCCAGGAGCGCCGTTGTCCTTCACGCGGCGGGTGCGCGGGCCACGAGCATGCGCGGCCGCCCGGCGAGGTCGACTCGCACCTCGACGTTCTCGTAGCCGAGCTCGATGGCTCGTCGCGCCAGCGCGTCCACTTGGCCCGGAGCCGACTCGAGGATCAAGGTCCCCCCCGGCGCGAGCCACCGTCCCGCGTCGTGCAGCAGCAGCTCGAGGGCCTCGAGACCGGTGCGACCGGCAACGAGTGCGGTCCTCGGTTCGTGGTCGCGCACGACGAGCTCGAGCCCGTCCCACTCGGGCTCCGAGACATAGGGGGGATTCGAGACGACCAGCCGTAGCTCCCCGGCCAGCGCGGCCGGGAGGGCGTCGAACCACGAGCCCGATGCCACCCGCACCCTGTCGGCGGCGGCTGCGTCGCGTCGACCCAGGTCGACGAGGTTCTGACGCAGCACCTCCAGGGCACTCGCTGACGCGTCGGTGGCCCACACCTCGAGAGGCCGTCGGGGGTCGAACTCCGCCGCCAGGGACAGGGCGATCGCTCCGGAGCCCGTGCCGAGATCCGCCACGACGAGCGTGGTGTCGGGACCGACGAGTCGCTCCTGAGCGTCGAGCTCGTCCAGTGCAGCTCCCACCACCTGCTCGGTCTCGGGACGCGGGATCAGGACCCTGGGATCGACGCGCAGCTCGAGGGTCCGGAACGCCCAGGTCCCGAGCACGTACTGCAGCGGCTCGCCCGCCACACGCCGGTCGACCATCGCCGCCACGGCCCGACACAACTCCGGTGACAGCGTGCGGTCGGGCTCAGCCAGGAGGTCCCCCGTGCTCAGGCCCGTGGCGTGGGCCACCATCCATCGCGCCTCGGCGATGGATCCCAGGGCATCAGCGGTGGACGCGAGAACGGCACGGAGGCTCTGGTGTGCCACGAAGACCGGGATTGTCACGCGTGCGCGGCTGCCAGGGAGATCTCCCGCTCGCGTTCGTCCGCGAGCAGGGCGTCCACGATCTCGTCGAGGTCTCCTTCGAGGACGCGGTCGAGCTTGTGGAGCGTGAGCTTGACGCGGTGGTCGGTGACGCGGTTCTCCTTGAAGTTGTAGGTCCTGATCTTCTCGGACCGACTTCCCCCACCGACCTGGCTGCGGCGCTGCTCGGACTGTTCCGCCGCCACTCGGTCCTGCTCGAGCTTGAGCAGTCGGGCGCGCAGCACCTGCAAGGCCCGGGCGCGGTTCTGGATCTGGCTCTTCTCGTCCTGCATCGAGACGACGATGCCGGTCGGGAGGTGGGTGAGGCGCACGGCCGAGTCCGTTGTGTTCACCGACTGACCGCCAGGGCCGGTCGACCGGAACACGTCGACGCGCAGGTCGGCCGGGTCGATGGACACCTCGACCTCGTCGGCCTCGGGAAGCACCATGACCGTGGCGGCCGACGTGTGGATCCGGCCCTGGGACTCGGTCACCGGCACTCGCTGGACGCGATGGGTCCCACCCTCGTGCTTGAGACGCGACCAGGCGTCGGGCCCTTTCACGATGAACGTGACCTCGTTGAGGCCGTCGCGGTCGGAAGGGTCCGAAGACAGGACCTCGAGGCGCCACCCGTGCTGCTCGGCGTAGCGCCGGTACATGTCGAAGAGGTCCCGGGCGAAGAGGTTCGCCTCTTCACCGCCCTCGGCGCCGCGGATCTCGACGATGACGTTGCGACCGCTGTTGGGGTCCTTGGGCAGCAGCATGACGCTCAACTGCTCTTCGAGCTCGGCCGTCTCGGTGGCGGCCTGTTCGATCTCGGCGTTCACGACGTCGCGGTCCTCGCCCGACGCCTCGATCAGCATCTGCCGGGCGGTCGCCATGTTCTCTTCGGCTTGGCGGAGCCGGCGGGCCACCGTCAGGAGGGCTTCGAGGTCCTTGTGACGACGCGACGCATCGCGTAGACGGGCCTGATCCGCGACGACGGCAGGATCACCGAGAGAGTCGAGCACCTCCTGGTACTCCTTCTCCCATGCGGCGAGGCGGTCCTGGTCCATCGCACCAGGGTACCGACGAGCCCGCGCTCCCCCCGCCGTCTCAGGCAGGGGCGAAGGAAGTCAATCCGTCCACGGGCCCGAACAGAGAGCCCGACCGGGCAGGATCAGGCGCGCTTGGCTTTCGAGCGCGAGCCCCGCTGGCCGTAGCGGCGCTGGAAGCGCTCCACCCGACCACCGGAGTCGACCAGCTTCTGCTTCCCCGTGAAGAACGGGTGGCACTCGTTGCACAGCTCGGCGTGGATCTCCGCCTTGGTCGACCGGGTCGTGAACGTGTTGCCGCACGAGCAGCGCACCGTGGCGTCCACATACGAGGGGTGAATGTCAGCCTTCATGATTCCTCCATTCTAGGGGTGCCGGCGCCGGGTCGGGTCGGGTCGGGTCGGGTCGGGCTACCGGCCCGGTCCGCCTCCTCGGGACCTGACGGCACCCGCTCAGACGGGCGGGGCGGGCCCCTTGGCGATCTCCGCCAGGAACTCGTCGTTGCTCTTGGTGCTCCGGATCTTGTCCATGAGCAGCTCGAGCCCCGCAGCGGCGCTGCCGTCGGCGGCCAGCGCGTTGAGCACACGGCGCAGCTTCCAGACCTGCTGGAGCTGTCCCCGGTCGAAGAGGAGCTCCTCGTGGCGGGTCGAGCTGGCGTTGACGTCGATCGACGGGTACAGGCGGCGTTCCGCCAAGCGACGGTCGAGGCGGAGCTCCATGTTGCCCGTCCCCTTGAACTCCTCGAAGATCACCTCGTCCATCTTCGAGCCCGTCTCCACCAGGGCGGTGGCGAGGATGGTGAGAGAACCACCCTCCTCGATGTTGCGGGCCGCACCGAAGAACCGCTTCGGGGGGTAGAGGGCGCCGGAGTCCACACCACCGGACATGATCCGCCCGCTCGCCGGTTGGGCCAGGTTGTAGGCCCGGGCGAGCCTCGTGATGCCGTCGAGGACGATCACCACGTCGCGGCCCAGCTCGACGAGTCGCTTGGCGCGATCGATGGTGAGCTCTGCGATGGCGGTGTGCTCGTCCGACGGCCGGTCGAACGTGGAGGCGACCACTTCGCCCTTGACCGAACGGCGCATGTCGGTGACTTCCTCGGGCCGCTCGTCCACCAGGAGGACGATGAGGTGCACCTCGGGGTTGTTGGCCTCGATGGAGTGGGCGATCTGCTTGAGGATCGTCGTCTTGCCCGCTTTCGGCGGCGAGACGATCATCCCTCGCTGGCCCTTGCCGATCGGTGACAGCAGGTCGATGATCCGGGTGGTCACCTCGGCCGCGCCCGTCGTCTCGAGTCGGAGCCTCTCGTCGGGGAACAACGGCGTGAGGTCCTCGAAGCGAGGGCGGTTACGGGCTTCCTCGGGCGCGAGCCCGCTCACCGAGTCGATGCGGATGAGGGCCGGGAACTTCTCGTTCGAGGCCGCGGGACGGCACGCGCCCTCGACGAAGTCGCCACGACGCATGGCGAATCGGCGAGCCTGGCTGATCGAGATGTAGACGTCTTTCGAACTGGGTAGGTACCCGTCGGCCCGGAGGAAGCCGTAGCCCTCGTCGCGCAGGTCGAGCAGGCCGCGCACGGGGATGAGCTCGCCCGCGTACTGCGCCTCGGTTCCGCCCCCTTGCAACTCGCGCTCACCACCGCCACCACCACCGCCGCCACCCGGGGTGCGCTCCCGGCCCCGGCGCCGCCGACCTCGTCGGTTGCCGGGCTCGTTGGCGTTCGAACCTTGCTGCATGTGCTGGCGGTTCTGGCCCTGGCCACCGCCCTGACCCTGGCCACCGGACGAGCGAGGAGTCGAGGGCGCTCGGTCCGCCGACGCGCCCGCATCGTCGCGTTCCGCGGTCGACTCGTCGCCCGGGGACTGGTCCGAGGCCTCGGCGGAGTCGTCGGACAGGGACGGGGCGTCGGTCTGAGAACCACCTGAAGCGGAGAAGGTCGTAGACGACGAGGCCGAGTTGCCGTTGGCGCTCTCGTGTCCGGGTCGGGTCCCGTTGGTCGTCTCGCCGTCGAGCGCGACGTCGTCGGTGTCACCGTTCGACGCCGCCGCCCTGCTCGCAGCTTTCGGCCGGGCAGGCGCGTCAGATCCACCGTTGGCGCTGGTCGTGGATACTTCGACCCCCGCGGCGCGCAAGATCTGGTCGATGATGTCGGCCTTCTTGCTGCGCGAGTTGGTGTCGAGCGACATCGCCTGGGCGATGGCCCGAAGCTCTTCTCGCTCTTTTCGTTCGAGTACGGACCGCTCGAGCTGTTGCTCTGCAGTCATCAGTCACCTCGCTAAGGTTGCGTCCCCGCTTGCGGCTCGGTGAGCCCGGACGCCAAGGGACACGGAACAGAGGGTAAAGGCGCCCGGCGCGTTCTACGTCAGGCCCCCGCCTCTCCAACAAGTCACCGTCGGAGCACCGCCTAGGCGAGTCCGGCTTCGAAAGCCTGTCGCCCGCGACGCCCAAAGGATACTGGGGAGCGGCGGTGCACATATCGTACCTGACACCGCGACTACTAGGCAACAACCCCCGGAGGGCCCGAGTTGTTCCCACCGGGTTCGAACACGCCCCGTGGGGGCGGGCTCGACACCGGTGTGGCTCTCAGAGGCCAAGAGCGTTGAGAACGGCCGAATACTCGGCCTCGACGGTGGTGGGGACCGAGATCTGGCTGATGGCCAAGTCCGGGTCCTTGAGCCCGTGACCGGTCAGCACGCACACCACGGTGGACCCGGCCGGCACACCGGTCTTGATCAGCCCCGCCACCGACGCGGCCGACGCGGCCTCGCAGAACACCGACTCCTCGGAGGCGAGAAAACGGTACGCGGCCAGGATCTCCTCGTCGGTCACGGCCTCGATCGCACCTCCCGACTCGCTCGCCGCCGCGGTCGCGCCGTACCAGGAGGCGGGGTTCCCGATACGGATGGCGGTGGCGACGGTCTCGGGGTGCTCGACGGGATGGCCCTCGACGATGGGGGCGGCTCCTGCGGCCTGGAAGCCGAGCATGCGGGGGAGCTTCGTGGCATGGCCGGCTTCTCGGTATTCGAGGTACCCGCGCCAGTAGGCAGTGATGTTGCCGGCGTTGCCGACGGGGATGCAGTGGACATCGGGCGCGTCTCCCAACACATCCACAATTTCGAAGGCACCGGTCTTCTGGCCCTGGATGCGGAACGGATTCACCGAGTTGACGACGGTGACGGGGGCCTTCTCCCCCAGGCGACGCACGATGGCGAGCGCCTCGTCGAAGTTCCCGCGCACCTGGATCACCTTGGCCCCGTGCACCAGGGCCTGGGCCAGCTTGCCCAGCGCGATGTAGCCCTCGGGGATGAGCACGCCACAGGTCATCCCGGCGCGGGCCGCGTAGGCCGCGGCGGACGCCGAGGTGTTGCCGGTCGACGCGCACACGACCGCCTTGGCGCCTTCTTCGAGCGCCTTCGAGATGGCCAGGGTCATGCCGCGGTCCTTGAAGGACCCTGTGGGGTTCTGACCCTCGAGCTTCAACAGCACGCGGGCACCGACACGGGCCGAGAGGCGTGGGGCTTCGAGCAGGGGTGTGCCGCCCTCGAGCAAGGTGACGACGGGTGTGTCGTCGCTCACCGGCAGGAACGACCTGTACGTCTCGATGACCCCCGACCACGCCATTGCGGACGCTAGGTCCCTTCCTCGTCGCCCATGACGCGCAGGACTCCACCGACGTGGTCGACGACGTCGAGGCTGCGCAGGCCCGACAGCGTGCGCTGCACGTCGCCCTCGCGCGCCACGTGGGTGAGGAAGATCAACCGGGCTTCGTCGCCCAGGCCCACCTGCTCCATCGACTGGATCGAGACCCCGTTGTCGCCGAACAGCTGCGCCACCGCCGCCAGCACGCCGGGGCGGTCGACGACGTCGATGTTGACGTACCACGCACAGCGCAGGTCGTCGGTGGGTCGGAAGTGCGGGCGGACCCGTGGCACGAAGCGCCCCGGCGCACCCGTGCGCAGGTGGTGGGCGGCGTCGATGACGTCGCCCAGGACGGCGGACGCCGTGGGCCTGCCTCCCGCACCCTGGCCGTAGAGCATCAGCTCGCCCGCGTTGTCACCTTCGACGAACACGGCATTGAATGCACCCCGCACCGCGGCGAGCGGATGGGTCCGGCGGAGCATGGCGGGATGGACGCGCACCGAGATCTCGGGCACCGCATCGCCGCCGCCACCGTCGTCGTTCCCGTCGTCGTTCCCGTCGGTCCGCTCCATGACGGCCAAGAGCTTCACGACATACCCCAAGCGCTGTGCGAACGCGATGTCGACGGGATCGACAGTGGAGATGCCCTCACGGGGCACGTCGTCGGCGCGGACGTCGCAGCGGAACGCGAGCGACGCCAGGATGGCGGCCTTGGAGGCGGCGTCGTGTCCGTCGACGTCCGCGCTGGGGTCACGCTCGGCGTACCCGAGGCGCTGGGCTTCGGCCAGCGCGTGCGCGTACGTGACACCCTCCTCGGACATGGTGCTGAGGATGTAGTTGGTCGTGCCGTTCACGATGCCCATGACCCGGCGGATGCGCTCTCCCGCGAGTGACTCGCGCAGGGGCCGGATGAGCGGGATGGCGCCTGCCACCGCCGCTTCGTAGAGAAGGTCGAGGCCAGCCGCGGCGGCGGTGTGCGCCAACACCGTCCCGTGCGCGGCGATCAGCTCCTTGTTCGCCGTGACCACGGACTTCCCCGCTGCGAGGGCAGTCTCGATGAGATCGCGGGCGGGGTCGACGCCGCCGATCAGCTCGACCACGACATCGACACGCGGGTCGCTGACGAGCTCCTTCGCATCACCGGTGATCAGGGCGCCCGGCACGCCGGGCCGGGCTCGGGAGGGATCGCCCACCGCCACCCCGGCGAGCTCGAGGCGCACGCCGGATCGATCGGCGATGGCGTCGGACTCGGCCAACAAGATGGCGACGAGCGCGCCGCCGACGTTGCCGGCGCCGAGGACGGCCACGCGCACGGCTTCTTCGCCCTGGCCGGCTCGGGCTACGACCCCTCCGCCGTCGGTCCTCACCATCGGATCACGCTACCGCCCACCGGGCGAGAGGCCGGGCACGAGGTGCACGAGGTGAAGGCGGCGACGGGGTCTCACGTGTCGAGACGGGTCAGATCGTCGTCGGTCTCGCGCCGCACGACGAGCCGGGCGTCACCACCAGCGACGAACACGACAGCGGGACGGGGCACCTTGTTGTAGTTCGAGGCCATGGAGTACCCGTAGGCGCCGGTGACCGGGGTGGCCAGGACGTCGCCCACGACCACGTCGGCCGGCAGCCGGGCGTCGGCCGCCACGATGTCACCGGACTCGCAGTGCCTGCCCACGACCCGGGCGGCGAGCGGGCGTGGGGCGCCGGCCTCGCGCGGGAGGAACGTCTCGTACCCGCTCCCGTAGAGCACGGGCCGAGGGTTGTCGCTCATGCCGCCGTCGACCGCGACGTAGGTGCGCAGACCCGGAAGCGCCTTGATGGTGCCCACCCGGTAGAGCGTGACGGCCGCGGCGGCCGCGATCGAGCGGCCCGGCTCGGCGGTGATCAGCGTGCCCGACGGGATCCCGGCGCGGCGACAGGCGTCGTGCACGGTGTGGGCCCACTGGGTGATCGACGGTGCGGTCTCCCCCGCCACGTACGGGACGCCGAGCCCGCCGCCGACGCACAGCTCGGGCAACCCGAGGGGCGCGAAGAACGAGGCCAGGACCTCGACCTCCTCGGCAAAGGACTCGACTCGAAAGACCTGGCTGCCGATGTGGGCGTGGACCCCGACCAGCTCGACGCCCCGCAAGGCACGCAGGTCGGCCACGGCCCGCGCCGCCGCGCCCGAAGCCAGGCCGAACCCGAATTTCGAATCCTCCTGACCCGTCCGCACGAAGTCGTGGGTATGGGCTTCGACGCCCGGCGTGACCCGGACCATGACGGCCTGTCGGCTGCCGACGGCAGTCCCCTCGCGGCCGAGCAGGCGGGAGAGCCGTTCGATCTCGTCGAAAGAGTCCACGACGATGCGCCCGACCCCCGCGCGCAGGGCCCGGGCCAGCTCGTCGTCGGACTTGTTGTTGCCGTGGAGCACCAGGCGCGCGGGCGGCACGCCGGCGGCCAGGGCCACGTGCAGCTCGCCCCCGGTCGAGACGTCGAGCCACATCCCTTCCTCGTGGGCGAGCCTGGCCATGGCCAGGCAGAGAAATGCCTTGGTGGCATAGGCGACGCCGTCGCCCCACGCTGCGACGGCTTCACGACAGCGGGCGCGGAGATGCTCCTCGTCGTAGACGAACAACGGTGTCCCGAACCGCCGTGCCAACTCGAGGACGTCGACACCACCGAGGGCGAGATGCCCGTCGGCGCGCAGCTGCGCCGTCAGGGGGAGCAGGTCGGGCTGCACCGGGCGTTGCACCAGGCCATCCATGGCGAAAGGCTACTCAGGACCCGTTGGCGCCCTCGATGGACGACCAGGAGCGCCGCGAGCGAGCTACATCGAGTCCGGTGCGCTCACACCGAGCAGGTCGAGACCGATGGCGAGCCCCACGCGCGTGGACTCGACGAGCCACAGGCGGGCTTGGGTGAGGTCGTCCCCGACGGTCTCAGCCAGGACGGGGCAGTCGTGATAGAAGCCGTGGAAGGCACCGGCCAAGGCCCGCACCCATGCCGTGACCTTGTGCGGGGCGCGATCGCGGCCCGCGTCGGCGACGACGTCGGGCAGCTCCTCGAGACTGCGCAACAGCTCGAGCTCGCGGTCGTCGGCGAGGAGGGTGAGGTCCACCTCGGCGAGCGGAAGACGGTCGATGCCGCGCTCGGCGCGCCGACGGTCGATCGACGCGATGCGGGCGTGGGCGTACTGCACGTAGAAGACCGGGTTCTCCATGGACTGGCTGCGGACCACATCGAGGTCGAGCACGGCCGCCTGGTCGAGCGATGACATGAGCGAGAGCAGGCGCGTGGCATCGGCTCCGATGTCATCGATCAACTCGTCGAGCGCCACGAAGTTTCCCGCTCGCCTCGACATGCGTCCGGCTTCGCCCCCTTGCACCAGCGACACCATCTGGCCGAGCTTGACCTCGAGCCGGCCCGGCTCGACCCCCATGGCCTGCACCCCGAGCATCAGGCTCTTGACCTGCCCGGCGTGGTCGGCACCGAAGATGTCGATGACGCGGTCGAACTTCCGGACCAGGAACTTGTCCCGGTGATAGGCGAGGTCGCCGGCCAGATACGTGGCGTCGCCGTTCGACTTCACGAGGACCCGGTCGCGGCTGTCGCCCAGCTGCGAGGAACGGAACCACACCGCCCCGTCCTCTTCGTCGACCAGGCCCTTGTCGGCGAGCAACTCGATGGTCTCGCGCAGCGCCCCGCTCTCCTCGACCGACGCCTGGCTGTACCACTCGTCGAAGGCCATCCCTAGGCGCGCCAGGGTGGCCCGGATGTTCTCGAGAATCCGCTTTGCCGCCCAGCGCCCGGCCACCTCGACGTCCTCGGGCCCGTCGTACTCGACGGCGAGGTCAGCCACGTACTCGCCCTGGTACCCCGATTCGGGGACCGCCTCGCGCCGTCGCCGGGCCAAAATGCTTTCCCCCAGGGCACGGATCTGTCCCCCGGTGTCGTTGACGTAGTACTCGCGGTGCACCTGCCAGCCACAGCGCGTCATGACCCGTCCCATGGCGTCGGCATACGCGCCCCACCACCCGTTTCCCACATGGATCGGACCGGTGGGGTTGGCCGAGATGAACTCGATCTGCACCTTCTCGCCCGCCCCTATGGCGTTGCGTGCGTAGCCCTGTTCGCCTTCGATCACCACCTCAGCCAGCGTGTCGTAGAGCCACCCCGGCGACAGGTGGAGGTTCACGAACCCGGGCCCGGCCACGTCGACCGACATCAGGTGGGGCGGGGGGTCGGACCGCAGATGCTCGGCCAGCTCCTCGGCGATCTCGCGGGGTGGACGCCCCAGCGCCTTGGCGTTGACCAGCGCCGTGTTGGTGGACCAGTCCCCGTGGTCGCGCCGGGCGGGCCGCTCGAGATGGACCGAGGCAGGGTCGACGTCGATCCCCATCGACGCAAGCGCTCGGCTCACGGCGTCGGCGATTGCGAGACGGGCAGCCATGGTCCGTCGAGGATGACGCGAGAAGGCCGAGGGCGCAATTACCAGGCGAACACCAGCCGAAAACCGCAGCCACTACCCGTCGTCGGGGTGAGCCGAACGGCCCGATGGCGGGAGGCGGGACCCGGTGCGGGCGGGCGGGACGACCGGGTGGGCAGGACTACAGTTCCTCAGGCCGCGGGCGTTCGTGATCGCACTCGCACCGGCGGCGGGCACGAGCCCTCGTAGCTCAGCGGATAGAGCACCGGCCTCCGGAGCCGGTGGCGCAGGTTCGAGTCCTGCCGAGGGCGCAAATTTTCTTTCCACCCCGCCCGCAAGAAGAGGCGGGAACCGAGGCGCTTCGCCCGCAGGCGCGTAATGGATCTCCACCACAGATCTATCGGCGGGTGAACGTAAAGTGTGTGACTCCGCTCGGCGTGCTGACCGCCTCTACATCAAAGCGTTCTTCCAGTCCCTCGAGTCCGTCCCAGAGTCGCTCTCCGCGCCCCAGGATTATGGGGGCGAGGACGATGTGCATGTGATCGATCAGGTCCGCGGCGAGGAATTGACGGACGGTCGAAGGTCCTCCGCCGATGCGCACGTCGAGTTCACCAGCAGCTTCCTGGGCGATCCTCAGCGCTTCGGCGGGCGTTGCATCGATGAAATGGAAGGTCGTACCGCCCTTCAGTTGGATGGTCGGCCTCGGATTATGTGTCAGCACGAATACCGGTGTGTGAAAGACGGGATCGTCACCCCACCAGCCTTTCCAATCCTCGTCGGTCCACGGGCCACGCTGAGGTCCAAATTTGTTGCGGCCCATGATCTCGGCACCGATGCCTGTTGCCCAGTTGCTGGCGAAGGCTTCGTCGGCGCCGGTGCTTCCGCCCGGCTCGCCGTGCATCTTGCGGAACGTGCGAGTCTCGAGGAAGCGGTCGAGGAGCCTGGTTCCGGCGTGTCCGAATGGCTGTTCAAAGGATTGTCCCTCGCCGGTGCTGAATCCGTCGAGCGAAACTGCAAAGTTGTGAACGCGAACTAGTGACATTCAAGAACTCCTTGGAAAGGGCCGAGGCACTTGGTGTTTGGGGTCAGGACTCGAGGCATCGGGGGACAGGGGACAAACAGCCGACCCAAAGGTCCGTCCACCGGGGTCTTCCTCACGATCCGCCACTCTTCAAGCTGGCTGCAAGCGAGTCCAGGAGGGAACGAGTTCCGGCCTCCCGCTGAACCACCGTGTCGTGGCCATCAAGGAACACGCCCTGCTCGGTGAGGACCAGCTGCGACGTCACATCGTGGCCGCTGAACAGGACCGTGGCGACGGACACCGAGATTCGGGACTCGTCGGCATACATTTCGTACGTGTAGACGATCCGCCGCTCGGGGATGATGTCTCGGAACTCCGACTCGTACCTGTAGACGGGCCCGCCCGGAGGTCCACCGCGATTGGTCTCACGGCCCCCGACCCGGAAGTCGAGTTCGTAGCCAGCTCCCAGAGCTTCGGCAGAACCGGCAAACCAGTGGGCCTTGAGCAGGGGATCCGCCCACGCCCGGAAAGTCTGCGCGACCGGAACGTCGTAGATCCGCTCAATGACGAACGTCTCATGGGCAACGGTGGACAGACTCATCGTTCCTCCTCGGCAATTGCTACGTCATGCAGGATGTCGCCCAGTCGGTCCAAGCGGGCTACCCAGCCCCGGCGTCGATCGGCGATCCACGTCTCAGCGGCGGACATCGCGGCAGGCTCGATCTGACACATTCGTGTTCTCCCGACCTTCTCGGTCTTCACGACTCCGCACGCTTCGAGGACTTGCACGTGTTGGACGACCGCGGCAAGGGACATCGACAGGGGCTCTGCCAGTTCGCTGACCGAGGCGGGTCCCAAGGTGAGTCGTTCCACCATGGTGCGCCTGCTCTTGTCGGCCAGCGCCCGGAAGGTTCGATCCAGGTCGATCGTTTTGTCAAGCATGTACTTGAGTATAAGGCCTCCGGGCGCACCATAGTCAAGTACATCCTTAACTCTTTGCATGCCACACTCGTGCCGTTCGTGATCGCACCCGCATCGGCGGAGTGCACGAGCCCTCCTCTTGAGGTGGTCCTCTGTGTCTTGACACATGCCCGAGGCGATCAGGTCCTCGACCGGCT
Source organism: uncultured Acidimicrobiales bacterium (assembly GCA_963764205.1). Classification (GTDB taxonomy): domain Bacteria; phylum Actinomycetota; class Acidimicrobiia; order Acidimicrobiales; family UBA8190; genus Chersky-840. The sequence goes on along the minus strand of CAVXRN010000006.1, from coordinate 818,582 downwards.
GAACTCCGCACTGCCGAGGGCGCAGATTTTGGCTCGATGGACCCGGACGAGCTCAGTCGCCGGGAAGAACCTCCGGTGGTGCACTACGCGGCAGCAGCCACACGAGCCCGAGGCAGATCACGGCGATAGCGCCCACCACCGCGATGCTCACGGTCATGGCCTGTGTCGCTCCGTGCGTCGCGCGCAGCGTGAAGTAGACGGTGGTGACCACGGCCGAGCCCACTGCGCCGGCCAACTGCTGGACCGCGCTCGAGTGACCCGCTGGCACTCCCGCCTTCGGACGGGGCGATGTTCCCGAGTGCGACGTCGAAGATGCTCGAGAAGCACGCCGCCATCCCGATGCCGAGCACCAGGAGCGCCGGAGCCATCGCCCACGCACTCACCGACGCACCCTCTATCCTCACGGTGGCCCAGAGCCCGACCGCCCCGGCGACGGTGACGGCCAGACCGAGCACGACGAGCTTGCGGCCGAGCGTGCCGATGAGCGGGCGGAACACGAGGCTGCCGCCGATGATGCCGACCGCCACCGGAGCGAGGCCCAGCGCCGCCCGTGCCGGCGTGAGCCCGAGCGCGGTCTGGAAGAACAGTGAGACGACGTAGGCGAAACCGTTGACCGCGGCGAAGTAGGCGAAGCCGAGGAGAAGGCCGGCGGTGAATCCCCGGTTCTTCAGGAGCGAGGGGATGATCAGCGGGTTCTCCTCGGTGACCTGGCGGAGGCAGAAGCCGCCGAAGAGCGCCGCCCCGGCCACGAGGGAGAGGATCGGGGCGGGTGTCCACCCCGCCGTGGAGCCTTGGATGATGCCGTACAGCATCCCGAGCATGGCGGCGCCGAGCAGGCCGGCGCCGGGGCCGTCGATCACGACGTCGGAGTCGGCGGCGTCGCGAGGCAGGTACACGAAGGCGGCGACGAACCCCGCCGTGCCGAGGACGATGTTGATCAGGAAGATGGGACGCCAGGTGAGCCCTCCCAGGTCGGCGCCGATGAGGAGCCCGGCGACGATCGGGCCCAGCACGGCGGAGATCGCCATCACGGGGCCGAACACGATGAAGGCTCGTGGCAACTGCTCCCGGGAGAACGTGGCGGTCAGGATGCTGATGCCCTGCGGGATCAAGAGGGCGCCGAACGCACCTTGGGCGAGCCGGGAGCCGATGAGCATGGTCGGCGAGACCGACAGGCCACACAACAGCGACGCTGCGACGAAGCCGCCGATGCCGACGAGGAACGTCCGTCGCTTGCCGTACCGGTCGCCGAGTCGGCCACCCACCACGAGCAGCACACCCATGGCCAGGGCGTAGCTCGCCCCCAACCACTTGATGAGCGACTCACCCCCACCGATGTCGCGCACGATGGTGGGCGCGGCGATGTTGGTGATGGCGCTGTCCATGAGGTCGAGCACGTCGGCGACGATGACGATGGCGAGGATGCATCTGAGGCGCCGGGTCAGCCGGGACGGGTCGACCCCCTCGTCGAGCTCCGCTGCCCCGGCGGTCGGAGTGGTCACAGGCGTCATGGACGTCCGCCTGGCTGGTCGGCACGGGGCTCCATGGCACTCCTCCTCTCCGTACGGTGTTCGCAGTAGCCTGGAGTCACTGTACACCACTGAGAACGGCGTTCGCACTAGTGAGGAGACCTCATGGCCAAGAGCGGGAGAGAGCCACGTGAGCACACGGTGATCTGGGCTCGTCCGGAGAGGGCCGCCAAGGGCCCCGCCCCGTCTCGCAGCCGGGCTCAGATCGCCGCCGCCGCGGTCGAGCTGGCCGACGCGGAAGGGCTCGAGGCCGTGTCGATGAGACGGGTGGCCCACGTGCTCGGCGTCGGCGCGGCCTCGCTCTACCGCTACGTCGAGAGCAAGGACGAGCTCTACGACCTCATGGTCGACGACGCCGAAGGCGAAGACGGCCCTCCACCGCCCCTGCAAGGTGACTGGCGGGCCGACCTCAGCGCACTGGCCCACCGGGTGCGCGACGTGATCCATCGCCATCCCTGGATGGCCAGCCTGGCGGCGGGGCGCCCCAGCTTCGGACCGAATTCCCTCGCCTGGGCCGAGCACGGTCTCGCCGCGGTCGACGGACTCGGTCTCACGATCGACGAAATGCTCGTCGCGGTCGAGATCCTGCGGGCCTTCGTGCGCGGCTACGTCATCGGGGAGCTGGCCGAGCAACAGGCACTGCAACGAGCCGGTGTGTCCATGGACCAGTGGATGGACGCCCTCGGCCCGTACATGGTGTCGGTGATGGAACGGGGCGAGCACCCTCTCCTGGCCCGGGTGCTCGCCGACGCCCACACCCCGCACGCCAAGGACGGTCACGACCTCGTCTTCAACGCGGGACTGGAACGGATCCTCGATGGCCTCGTCACCGCGGCGATCACATCGAGCTGAAGGAGCCGACCGCGGGCGCAGGTTCGACTCCTGCCGTGGAGGGAATTTCGATGTCGCCGACAAGGCCGGCGTGCCGTGGCACAACGACTGCGAGGCTCTACCCTCCGTCGTCATGACACGCCGAACCGTCGTCATGCCGCGCCGAACCGTCGTCATGCCGGGCCGAACCACGACGGCCTGCCTCCGGCCTCGGCCGAACCCAGGACCACGATCCCGATCCGGGACCACGAGACGGATCGCGGCCGCGGGAGTGGCTGCGGTCGCCCTCGGCGCGTGCGGGGGTGGGAACTCCGGCTCCGCGCCGGCTACGACGGCCATGTCGACGACAGCCGCGCCGAAGACGGTGACATCGGGGGCCTCGGCGGCGCCCGTGGGCAGCAGCGGCTGCGGTCGTGGCGTGAGCGCAGGATCGAGAACCGTGACGATCAGTGTCGCCGGACGGGCCCGGACGGTGATCGTGCACGTGCCCACCGGCTACTCGGGCACGACCAAGGTGCCGCTCGTCCTCAACATGCACGGCAGCGGGTCCACTGCGGCGGGCCAGGAGGCGTTCACCGGGATGGATGCCACCGCGGACGGCGACGGGTTCGTCGTGGCCTATCCGCAGGGGTTGATACCCGAAGGCTCGGGTTTCGACTGGAACGTCCCGGGGGTGCCGCTCGTCGGCGGGAAGGCGGTCCCCGCCGGCTCGGCCGACGACGTCACGTTCCTCACGAGCCTCGTGCACGTCCTCGAACAGCGGTATTGCATCGACAGCACCCGCGTCTACGCCACGGGGTTCTCCGGCGGCGCGCGCATCGCCAGCCAACTCGCCTGTGACGCGTCGGGCATGTTCGCGGCGGTATCGCCGGTGAGCGGGCTGCGCCGCCCCACGCCGTGTCCGACGACACGGCCCGTCCCGATCCTCTCCTTCCACGGCACCGCCGACCCGGTCGACCCCTACGGCGGCAACGGGGAGGCCTACTGGACGTACTCGGTGCCCCAGGCGGCGCAGGACTGGGCCGCCCAGAACGGCTGCTCCCCCACGCCCACCACGTCGGTGCCCGCCGCGGGCGCCACGCTGACCCGGTACACGGGGTGCGCGGGGAGCTCCACGGTCGAGCTCTACAGCATCAGCGGTGCAGGGCACGAATGGCCGGGCGGGCCCCCGCTGCCGAGATCGCTGACACGACTGCTCGGGCCCCAGTCCGACGCGGTCGACGCCAACGCCGTCATGTGGGCCTTCTTCTCCGCCTACGCGCTGTGACCCCGGACCCTGGCCCGCGGTCGGCCGGATCGGACAAGGCCGGATTTGGACCATAACCAGAACAATGGATTGACTCTATTCAGCGAATGGTTCTAGAGTGGCACTGTGAGCAGAGCCGGTGGCGAGGGAAGCCCGCATACCCAGGACGCCGAAGCGCTGCGGTCGTCGGGGCTGCGCGTGACCGGGCCCAGGCTCGGCGTGCTCGAAGCGCTGCGTCGCGCTCCGCACGCCGACACCGACACCGTGATCCGCCTCGTGCGCGAGGACCTGGGCGCGGTGTCGGCCCAGGCGGTCTACAACGTGCTGGCGGCGCTGGTCGACGTGGGGCTCGTGCGACGCATCGAGCCCGCCGGGAGCCCGGCGCGCTACGAGGTGCGCGTGGGCGACAACCATCACCACATCGTGTGCCGGTCGTGCGGGGCGACGACCGACGTCGACTGCGCCGTGGGCCGACGCCCGTGTCTCACGCCGTCGGAGACCGCCGGCTACGAGCTCGACGAGGCGGAGGTCACGTTCTGGGGGTTGTGCCCCGACTGTCAGTCCACGAGAGAAGCAGCGTCAACAGAATTGGAGGCCATGGCATGAGCGGCACCCCCCCGTACACGACGTCGGACGCCGGGATCCCGGCCACGAGCGACGAGCACTCCCTCACCGTCGGGCCCGACGGGCCCATCGTGCTCCAGGACACGTACCTGGTCCAGAAGATGCAGCACTTCAACCGCGAGCGCGTCCCCGAGCGTGTCGTGCACGCCAAAGGCGGTGGTGCGCACGGGTTCTTCGAGACGACCGACGACGTCTCCTCGCTCACCAGGGCGGGGCTTTTCCAGCCCGGGACACGGACCGACCTCCTGGTGCGGTTCTCGACGGTCGCCGGGGAGCTGGGGTCGCCCGACACGGCGCGTGACCCGCGTGGCTTCGCCGTCAAGTTCTACACCGAACAGGGCAACTACGACATGGTCGGGAACAACACACCCGTCTTCTTTATCCGCGACCCCCAGAAATTCCAGGACTTCATCCACTCCCAGAAACGGCGCGCCGACAACCACCTACGCGACAACAACATGCAGTGGGACTTCTGGACGTTGTCACCGGAGTCCGCCCACCAGGTGACGATCCTCATGGGTGACCGGGGCATCCCCCGGAGCTGGCGGCACATGGACGGGTTCTCGAGCCACACCTACATGTGGGTGAACGCCGGGGGCGAGCGGTTCTGGGTGAAGTACCACTTCAAGACCGATCAGGGCAACGAGTTCCTCACCAACGACGAGGCGGCGGCGATCGCCGCGGCCGACCCCGACGCCCACATCCGTGACCTGTACGAGACGATCGGGAGAGGTGAGCACCCGTCGTGGACGCTCGCGGTCCAGGTGATGCCGTTCGACGAGGCGGCGGGATACCGGTTCAACCCCTTCGACCTCACCAAGGTGTGGCCGCACGCCGACTACCCGTTGCTCCGGGTGGGGAGGATGGTGCTCGACCGGAACCCGACCAATTACTTCGCCGAGATCGAGCAGGCCACGTTCGAGCCGTCCAACATGGTGCCCGGCATCGGGCCGTCGCCGGACAAGATGCTCCTCGGTCGGCTGTTCAGCTACCACGACACCCACCTCCACCGGGTCGGTGCCAACGCGCAGGAGCTCCCGGTGAACCGGCCCCGGTCGCCCGTGCACTCGTACAACCGCGACGGGCAGATGCGCCACGAGAACCCGCCCGACCCGGTCTACGCGCCGAACTCCTACGGCGGCCCGACCGCACAACCGCAACGCTTCGGTGCCGATCCGTCGTGGGCGGTCGAGGGCGAGCTGGTGCGAGCCGCCAGCGCGTTGCACGCCGAGGACGACGACTTCGGCCAGGCCGGGACCTTGGTGCGCGACGTCCTCGACGACGCGGCACGGGACCGACTCGTAGGGACCATCGTCACGCACGTGCGCGGCGGCGTCGTGGAACCGGTGCTGGCGCGGGTGAAGGAGTATTGGCGCCACGTGGACCCCGGTCTCGGGGCGCGGGTGGCCAAGGAGCTCGAGAGCTGACCGTCGCGGCTCGAGCCGTCGTGCATGACGCTGTGGCGCCAGGCCGAGAACAGCATGGCGGGGGCCTCGGCCTCCAGGGAATAGTGCGTTGATGGGAGGCGGGCGTCGTAGCCTGGACCGAAGGGTTCGCTCGATCGCGATCGGAGCACGTCCATGAAGGGCCGGACGGTCAACTTCTTCATCGAACCAGAGGCACTCCCCGAGGTCCTGCGCGCCATCGACGAGGACGTGCTGCCGCGGTACCGGGCATTGCCGCACTTCGTCGGTGTGGTGGTGTTGCAGTCACAGCGCGGGACGCGGGTGGAGGTGGCGGGGATCTCGCTGTGGGACGGCGACCTCGAGGACTCCGAGGAGATCGCGGCGGAGTTCCGACGCGAGGTGCACCGCGTGTCGGGCACCGGTGCGGCCCGCACCGCCTACGAGGTCATCCGGTTGGAACTGCGCGACGACCACCGGGACCTCCCGGATTGACGCGCCCGCACCGGGCCCTCAGCTCGACGACGTGCTCCCTGCCTGGGCCTCTGCAGCCTGGAGGAACTGCTGGAAGCTGACGACCTGGTCCGGGGGCGGTGCAGTGACAGTGACGGCGGTGCCGTAGTCGGAGAAGTCGAGGCTCTCGTCGAGGCCCACGTTGCCCGACGAGCCCACGGACTCGGTGAGGCCGATGGTCATGCGCCGCAGCAGGCCCGATCCGTCCACGAACACCTTGAGCGTCGTGTCCCCGAGCTTCACGTCGCTGAGCGCACTCGTCACCCACGACGGCAACGTGGCTTGTTGCAGCTTCGCCTTGATGGCGTTCGGGTCGAAGGTCACGGCGTAGCCCTGGACCGCGACGCCGTCGACCGTCGAGGACCCCAACGGCACCACGGTATTGCCTTGCTGGGCGAGAAGATGAAGCTCAGCCGTCGGATTGTTGCCCGCGCCCAGCGAGCTCGGGGCCTTGCCGCCTGCACCTTCGAGAGACGACAAATCGAGCGACACCCACGACTTTCCCGGCACCAGCTGGCCGATGCCGGGGATGTTCTCGTAGATCGATCCGGCCAAGTACACGAGCTGCAGCTGGAGCTGCTGGCCGGCCACGCCCGCGCTCAACTGGAGCTGCATGGCGTTGTTGGTGAAGTCGATGGCGCCCGTCCCGGTGCCTGTGACCGTTCCGGTCGGCGCGTGGGCGGAGATCGTCATGGTGATGTGCGCCGTCCCGTCCGCCATCGTGTTGTTGACCGAGTCGATGACGGCCGCCTGCGCACTCTTGCCCCCGGTGACGACGACGGCGATGCCGGCGGCGCCCGCCACGACGATGAGCGCGAGCAGGCTGGCGAACAAGCGTCGCCGCGGGCGACGACCCGGAGTCGGCTCCGCCCCGCCGACGAACGTGTCGGTGAAGGCGTGGTTCGCCACGGCGGGCTCCCCCCACCCGGCCGGTGCGGACGCGCCCATCACAGGTGCTTCTGCCGGAGCGACGCGATCACTGCCCAGCGGTTGTGCTGGTGGTGGTGGCGGTGACCAGTAAGAGGTCCCCGGCGGGGGCGGGGGTGCCGTCGCTTCGACCACGGGCGGGGGTGGGGGTGGGGGTGGGGCCACGTCGACCGGTGCAGGGGGCGGAGGCGGAGGCGGGGGTGCCGTCGCTTCGACCACGGGCGGGGGCGGAGGTGGGGGTGGCGCCACTTCGACCGGTGCCGGGGGCGGAGGCGGAGGCGGGGGTGCCGCCGCTTCGACCGGTGACGGAACCGAAGGTCCGGGCACGAAGAGCGTGGCAGGCCAGGTCGAACGGGGGGGAAGGTCGTCGAAGGCTTCGACCGTGCCGTTACGGACCAGCTTGGTTGGCTTTCCGTCGACGTAATACCGAACTTCGTGCGATCCGAACGGATCCGGTCCCCAACCCTCGTAGGGTACGTCCATTGCAGGTCTCCGTTCGAACGATCTTTGCCTGTCGATCGGCGACGCGATCACGATTTGTCGATCGGTTCACATGTCGATCGGCGCTCGGCTCAAGACCCTTTAGCCCGGGCTGACCATCGAGGTCCCATTCCCGGGCGTCCGTGGGCCTCTGAGCAGCAATTCTAACCCGAGCGCCTCGCTCGCCCAGCTGTCGTGGGGGGGGCGCCCCACGCCCGGCGGTATCGATTCACAGGAGACGCACAGAAGCTACACAGGTGCTGTGAAAGGGCGCAGTCCATCCTCGACACAGGAGGGATGGCAACCAATGGATACGAAGCGGAACCGGGTGCTCGTCGTCGACGACGAGCCGTCGATCGTCGATGCGGTGGCGACATCATTGCGCTACGAGGGGTTCGAAGTCGAAGAGGCCATGTCGGGCCGCGCCGCGCTCACCGCCGCGCAGGAGCGACCGCCTGACCTGATCGTCATCGACGTGATGCTCCCCGACCTCGACGGGTTGGAAGTCACCCGAAGGCTTCGCAGCGACGGGATTCGGGCTCCCGTGCTGTTCCTCACGGCGCGCGACTCGTTGGAAGACAAGATCGCCGGTTTGACCGTGGGCGGCGACGACTACGTGACCAAGCCCTTCGCCCTGGCCGAGATCATCGCCCGGACCCGGGCGCTGCTCCGGCGGGCCGGTGTGGAGCCCGACGACGAGGGGCTGCTGCGGTTCTCCGACCTCGAGATGGACGAGGGGGCGCACGAGGTGAGGCGTGGCAGCGCCTTGATCCAGCTCACCGCGACCGAATTCAACCTTCTGCGTTTCTTCCTCCGTAACCCCCGGCAGGTGTTGTCCAAGGCCCAGATCCTCGACAACGTCTGGCACTACGACTTCGGCGGCGAGGCCAACGTGGTGGAGACCTACGTCAGCTATCTCCGCAAGAAGCTCGAGCGGCACGGGCCGCCGCTGATCCACACGATCCGCCTCGTCGGCTACACGCTGCGCGAATCGGAGACCCCCTAGGTGTCACTCCGGCTCCGACTGCTCCTTGCTGTCGGCGCGGTGGCGCTGACGGCGCTCGCCATTGCGGATGTCGTCACCTACCAGGAACTGCGCTCGTTCCTCTACAACAAGATCGACCAGTCCCTCGAGCTGTCACACATGCCCATCGAAGGTGCTCTCGGGAGCGCCCCCAGGGGGGCGGGGGGCGGGTCCTCCCCTTCGGGCGGTGGTCTGTTCCCCCACGGCCAGCCCGGTCCCTACCCCGGCGTGGTGCCGGGCTCGACGCCGACGACGACCGCGACGACGACACACGCGGCGCCTCCCAGTTGTGACGAGCTCGCCGGCTTCGCGGGTGGCCTGCTCCACGAGCTCCAGCCGGGCACCTTCGTCGAGGTCCGGAGCTCGTCGAACGTGGTGCTGTGCCGCTCCACGCAGGTCGAGCTCGGTTCGGACACCTCGGGAGCACCACAGCTGCCGACGCACATCACCGGGTTCGTGGCGAACTCGTCGGACTACGGGGAACGGACGGTGTACTTCACCGCGGCGGGGACAGACCGCGACGACACGCAGTACCGGGTCCGGGCCTCGGTGCTCGACGGCGGGCCCTACTCGGGCGGCGTGCTCCTGGTCGGGGTGCCGTTGGGATCGACCGTGTCCACACTGGACCGTTTGGTCGCAGTGGAGCTGATCGTGAGCGGCGCCGCGCTCATGGCGGCCTTGTTGTTGGGTTGGTGGTTGGTGCGGGTCAGCTTCCGGCCCTTGCGCGCCATCGAGGGCACGGCCGACGCCATCGCCCGGGGGGAGCTGGCCGAGCGGGTCCCCGGGGAGGAGGCGCGCACCGAGGTCGGACGTCTGGCCCGGGCCCTCAACGCCATGTTGGGGAGGATCGAAAGGGCGTTCGCGCAACGCGACGCCACCGAGGAAGAGCTCCGCGCGTCCGAAGGCCGGATGCGGCAATTCGTCGCCGATGCCTCGCACGAATTGCGCACCCCGCTGACCGCCGTCTCTGCCTACGCCGAGCTCTTCGAACAGGGGGCGGCAACTCGCGCCGACGACCTCGAGCGCGTGATGCAGGGAATTCGCAGCGAGACGGCACGCATGGGGCACCTCGTCGAAGACCTCCTCCTGCTCGCCCGGTTGGACGAGGGGCGGCCGCTCGAGCGCAAGGAGGTGGAGCTCGTGGGACTCGCTGCAGAAGCCGTGCAGACGGCTGTGACCGTGGGCCCGGGGTGGCCGGTCCGCCTGGTGGCCCGAGAGCCCGTGGAGATCATCGGCGACCGCATGCGGATCCGTCAGGTGCTCGACAACCTCCTCGCCAATGTCCGGACCCATTGCCCCGAAGGGACGTCGTCGGTGGTGACCGTCGACTGCGAGGACGGGGACGCGCTGATCGGTGTCCGCGACGACGGACCGGGATTGAGCCCCGGCGACGCCGAGAGGGTCTTCGAGCGGTTCTTCCGGGCCGATGCGTCGCGCTCACGCCGGTTCGGCGGTGCCGGACTCGGACTCTCCATCGTGGCCTCGATCACCAAGGCCCACGGCGGCACCGTCACCGCTGCTCCTGCCCCGGGAGGCGGCACCATGTTCACGGTGCGGCTCCCTCTCTCGGAGAGCGCCTCCCCCGACGACACCGCCGACGACCACCACGACGGATCCACGGGCGACCCCCGGGGCGACACATTCACAGCTGGCTCCTAGCGAACTGTGCGAGGGGCGCGAGATTCGCATGGTGACATGCCCACCATGCACGAACCACCGATCAGCGACCGATCCGGTGCGAGCCGGCGCGACACCGCTCGGAGCACGGTCAGGCGCACCTCGAGAGCGGTGGCGATCATCGCCGCAGGGGCAGCGGCCGGGCTCGGACTGTTGGTGTCCAAGCAGATCCCCGGCACGACGTCGTCGGCCGCGACGGCGGTGACCTCGTCGCCGGGCACGTCCACGACGAGCACCGGCGCCGGCACCGGCTCTGCCACGTCGAGTACGACCGTGCCGGCAACCGGTCCGACGACGGCATCGGCCACGGTCACCACCACCGCTCCGACGAGCACCACCAAGGCCGCCACCGTGGTCTCGGGTGGGACCGGGAGATGACGATGTCGACTCGCCCGGTTGTGCTCGAGCTCGCCGGTGGCGTGGCTCCTCCGGCGCAGCCCGCGCTCCGCACCATGCGCGCCATCGGCACGACCGCCGTCGTCGCCGTCACCGATCCGACCGTCGCCGACAAGGCGGCGCGGATCCTGCGCGACGAGCTCGTCGCCCTCGACCGCGCCTGCAGCCGGTTCCGGACCGACTCCGAGTTGTGGCAGGTGCACCAGGCCAGGGGGGCGAGCGTGAAGGTGAGCGCGCTGCTGTTCGACGCCATCGAGGTGGCCTGCGCCGTGGCTCGGCGCACCGGTGGCGCGGTGGACCCGACCGTGGGACTGGCGCTGGAATCGCTCGGGTACGACCGAGATTTCGAAGCGATCGACTGGCACGCGGCCGAGCTGCTCGAACGGCCCCGCCCCGCCCCGGGCTGGTGGCACATCGAGCTCGACGCCCGTCGCCGAACGGTGCGGGTGCCGACGGGGACGCGCCTCGACCTCGGATCCTCGGCCAAGGCCTTCGTCGCCGATCGCGCCGCGCGGCGGATCGCCGAGACGCTACGCCGGGGCGTCCTCGTGAACGTCGGCGGCGACCTGTCCATGGCGGGAGAGGCCCCCGACGGCGGTTGGGCCGTCGGCATCGCGGCCGACTCCTCGTCGGCACGCGGGGACGTGGACCAGGTGGTCGCCATGAGCGAAGGTGGTATCGCCACGTCGAGCACGTCGGTGCGCGCCTGGCGGCGCGCCGGAGCTTCGCTGCACCACATCATCGATCCGGCCACGGGCGAGAGCGCTCGCGTCTACTGGACGCTCGTGTCGGCGTCGGGCGCGACCTGCGTCGACGCCAACGCCGCCAGCACCGCCGCCGTCGTGTGGGGTGAGCGCGCCCTCGCAGAGCTCCAAACGTTCGGATCACCGGCCCGACTCGTCCGCTACGACGGACGGGTGGTCACGGTCAACGGATGGCCATCGGACAGCCACCCCGGACAAGCCGACCCCCCTCGGGGGCGACGCACCGACGGGGGGGGATCGTGAGCTCCCCCGTCCTGTGGTACGCCACGCGGGCCACGGGGCTGGTGGCGCTGGTGCTGCTGAGTGCCACGCTCGTGCTCGGCATCCTCACCGCCAATCGCAGCTCCAGCCCCCGGTGGCCCGGCTTCGCACTCCAAGACATCCACCGCCGCGTCTCGGTCATCGCGATGGTGTTCCTGGCCGGCCACATCCTGACGAGCGTCACAGACACCTACGTCCACATCGGCTGGACCGCGATCGTGGTCCCCTTCGCGTCGTCATACAGACGACTGTGGGTGGCACTGGGCGCCGTCGGTGTGGACCTGTTGCTGGCGGTGGCCGTCACCAGCTGGCTACGCCACAGGATGCGTGCCCGGACGTGGCGGGCGGTGCACTGGCTCGCGTACGTCAGCTGGCCCGTGGCCCTCGCCCATGCCTTCGGCATGGGCACCGACATGGGTCAGCGCTGGGTGATCGCCCTCACCGTGGCGTGTATCGGCTTCGTCGTGGGTGCCGGCGCATGGCGCGTGGGCCTGGCGACCAGGCGCAGACGACTCGCCCTCGCCATCCTCCCGGTCGACCGCCGCCCGCCGGGTGTCCCGGTCAAGCACCTCTCTACCTAGACCCATCTCGCCCAGACCCATCCAACCCAGACCCTTCCCGCCGAGACCCAGTCCGAGCAAGGACGATCCGATGCGCAGCGCCACGAGCGAGACCCAAGCCGGTGACGACAGCACAACCGGCACCGGCGTCGTGACCGCCGATCGGCCGACGCTGCTCGGGGGTTGGAGGGCGCGCCACAGCGCCGATCTCGCGTCGCACCTTGCCCAGCACGGCGCGCGGCCACTGCCGCAGGCCGACGATGCGTCGTGGGCCGAACGGTTCGCGGCGATGATCGAGTCGTCGGGGCTGACGGGTCGAGGGGGCGCCTCGTTCCCGTCGGCAACCAAGCTCAGGCTCGTCCGATCGGCGAGAGGCGAGCGGACCCTCGTGGTCAACGCCATGGAAGGCGAGCCGGCCAGCGCCAAGGACAAGGTGCTGTTGTCGTGCGTTCCGCATCTCGTGCTCGACGGCGCCTCGATGGCTGCGTGTGCGCTTCGGGCCAGACGGATCGTCGTGTGTGTGGCGGCCGACTCCCCCGAGGTGATGGCCGCAGTCGAACGCGCCGTGGCCGAACGCGCCGGCACGGACCTGGCGCCGGTGGCGGTCGAGGTGCGGTGCCCACCGGGACGGTACGGCGCGGGCGAGGAGTCGGCATTGGCCTCCTGGTTGCACGGTGGGCCCAGCGCGCCGAGCTGGCGGCCCGACAAGACCAAGCCCCTGTCGATCGGCCGAAGTGCGGCTCTCGTGCACAATGCCGAGACGCTCGCCCACATGGCCCTCATCGGTCGGTACGGCCCGGTGTCGTTCCGAGCGGCGGGATCGGCCTATGGGCCGGGCACGACACTCGTGACGGTGTCGGGTGGTGTCGAGCACCCCGGCGTGTACGAAGTCGCCACGGGGACCGCACTCGGCGCGGTGATCCACCAGGCACGACCGACGGGCTCGGTCCAGGCGGTGCTCACCGGTGGCTTCGCAGGTGCCTGGGTCGGGGCCGGCGTTCTCGACACCCCCTACGCACGCGATCCCATGGCCGCCGCGGGCGGCGTGGTGGGTGCGGGGGTCCTCGTCGTCCTGACGCAGCACGCCTGCGGGGTGACCGAGACGGCGCGCGTGGCGCGGTACATGGCGGGCGAGAGCGCCGGACAGTGCGGGCCGTGTGTCTTTGGCCTTCCCGCCGTGGCCGACGATCTGCACCGCCTGGCGGCGGGGGTCCTCGACCCCGGTGGCATGGCCCGCCTCGAGATGCGCGTCGCGGCCGTGGAGGGACGAGGGGCGTGCCGTCACCCCGACGGCGTGGCCCGGTTGGTGCGCAGTACCCTGTCGGTGTTCGGGGCTGACGCCGCTCGCCACGCCGCCGGACAACCGTGTCGGTTTCGCACCGAGCCCTCGGTATTCGTCTTGCCGTCGCACAGGCCCGAGACGATCGGGGCGAGCGGCACGTGACATCGATCATCACGATCAATCCCGTGGCGTGTGAGGCGTACGGGTACTGCGCCGAGCTCCTGCCCGAGCTCGTGACGCTCGACGAGTGGGGATACCCGGTCGTCGACGGCCGGCCCGTCCCCGCTCACCTCGTCCAGCTGGCGCGGCGGGCGGCCAAGGAATGCCCACGGCGCGCCTTCCTGCTCGAGCGAACGCCGCCGCGCTGAGCTACCGGGGTGGGATGGAGTACGTCACCTGGGCTTTGGCCACGAGCTCGTCGTGGCCTGCGGAGCACAGTCCCACGTCGGCCACCGCCAGCGACTTGCCCAACTTCAACAGCCTGCCCTCGGCCACCAGGTCGACCAGGGCCGGTTTGCGGAGGAAGTCGATGTGCAGGCTCGTGGTCACGGCCAGCGCCACCGGGCCGATCTGCGCCAGGATCGCCAGCCACGCCGCGGCGTCGGCCATCGCCATGATCGTCGGCCCCGACACGGTGCCGCCGGGGCGGCTGTGAGCCGCGCTGACGGGAAGGCGCATCCGCACACCCCAGTCCGCCACCTCCTCGATGACGTAGGGGGGAGGGGCATCGGGGAAGGCGCCCTCGAGGAACTCCTGGAGCTCGGCGCGACGCATGAGGGGCACCCGGGCACAGTACCGGCGTCCGAGGCGGGCCCGGGCCTGTCAGAACCCCCGTGCCGCAAGACGCGCCAGGTTGGCGTAGTCACCGTGGACGCCGCGCTGGATGATGCCGCGCAAAACGCGGGTGCCGGGCAGAGGGACGGCCTCGAGATGGAAGAAGCGGGTGCGCACGCCCCCGTCATGGGGCTCGGCCGCCATGAGCACCAGGTACAACCGGGCCCGCGCTTGCATGAGACAGAAGCCGTCCTCGAGTCGGACGTCGAATCGAAGGGTGACGCCGAAGGTCGTCGCCGCCACCTCCAACCGCTCGGCCCGGTCCTCGGGACGACGGGCGAGCACCCGAAGTCTGCGCACCTGGGTGTCGAAGCGGGGCACCGACATCTCGAGATCGGCGACCCATGGCCACGTCACGGCGTAGGGCGCGTCGAGAATCCCCTCGGTCCATGCCGCGCTGGGGACCGATGCCGCCACGGCGCGAGCGCGGGCGATGGGACCGAAGCTCGCCACCGGCCACCGGCCCGCCCCGTCGCTCACGGCTCCCACCTCCGCGCGAATGCCGAACGGGCCCGGTGCAGGCGCGACTTCACGGTGCCCTCGGCCACCCCCAGATACCCGGCGGCTTCCGACTCGCTCAACCCGTCGAGATCGCGCAGGACCAGGATGGCGCGCTGCTCGGGCGTCAACGCCGCCAGCGTCGACCGGACGTCGACAACCGTGGCGACGTCGACGGGGGCGACAGGTTCGACCGCGACCCGGGTGGGGTCGACCGGGTCCTCCCGACCGCCCCGTGCAGCACGAATGGCCTCGCGTACCGCGATCCGGCGAACCCATCCGTGCACCGCGGCGGGCTCGCGCAGCGACCGGATGTTGCGCAACACCGCGATGAAGGTCTCCTGCATGGCGTCATCTCCGCGGTCGAGGGCGATCGCCCCGCACACCCGGCCCACATACGGCATCAGCTCGCGCACGAGCGCGTCCATCGCCGCGGCGTCACCGCGCCGAGCTGCCCGGACGAGCTGCTCCACACCTATGAGAGGGGCCCGGACCCGAAAAGGTTCCGCCCGGTCACGATCCTCCGGGGGGACCAGCCGGGGCGGCGTCGGGGCCCGGGCCCCGAGCCGCGCGAAGCCGACGGATCCCGTCGTTGATCGCAGTGGTGATCAAGCGGTCGTTGTCCTTGGAGATGAAGTGGTGGACGCGGCGCTCGAGCAGGGCCCGCATCACGGGGTTGAACGCGTGATACGTCTCGCAGAAGTGGATCCTGGTCCGGCCGTCGCCGGTGTCCTCGAGCCGCGTGCGTCCTTCGGCGATCGACCACAGCGGCTTTCCCACGGCGTCGTACTTCCACGACACGGGGGGTTGGACCTCGGTGAGCCACTCCCACGACTGGCCGACGCCCCCCGACAGGAGGTAGCGCGGCACCCGGAACGTGCAGTGCCGCACGAGGCCCTCGCCCACGTCGTCGCCTGGGTGCAGGATCTCGATAGAGACGCCCGACGACGTCGGACGGCGCGGGCCGCGGTACCAGAACAGTGACCACACCTCCGGCGGTGTGCCGTCCACGACCACGGCGTAGCTGTGCTTCTGCATGCGTCGCCGCCCCTCCCCCGCGATCGCCCCACCGGACCAGGCGACCGTAGCCCGACGGCGTCTATCCCGGCACGGTGTGCGGCGCGGCCGAGCTCACCACGGAGTGCCGAAGGTCTCGCGATGCGTCTTCTCGGAAAACGAGATGCGCCGAGGCGGCGACAACGGCCGCGCCGGCCAGCCCAGAGGGATGACGGCCATGGGGAGCACGGGCGCCGGAAGCTCCACGATGGCGGCGAGCTCGGCTCCGAACACGAGCGGCAGCGTGGTGAGCGACGAGCCCAGACCCAGCGCGGTGGCAGTGAGGAGCAGGTTCTGGATGGCGGGGAACACCGACGCCTCGAGCACGCGCCGGTCTCCGAGGCGCGTGTCGCCGCACACGATGACGAGGACCGGGGCGCGGGCGACGCCTCCTTGTGCTCCGGTCTCGACGTCGGCGATGAGCCCGGGCGACAAGCGGCCCTCGGAGTGGGCCCGGCCACCGCCCTCCCATGCCTGGCGCGTGAGCGCGCCGATGGCGGCACGGCGCTTCGGGTCACGCACGACCACGAAGACCCAGGGCTGGCGGTTTTCCGCACTGGGGGCGAACGTCGCCGCATCGAGGACCTTCTCCACCGCGTCGTCGTCGACCCGATCGTCACTGAACGACCGACATGCCCGTTGACGATGCACCACCTCGACCATGTTTTCCACGAGCCCCACGCTACGGCGAGAGGCCGTCGACGGCGAGACAGCTACGGAGCGATGGTCGCGGCGGTCCCCATGATGATCCGAGGCTGCGCGGCGGGGTTCAACCAACGCAGCACGGGCAACAGCTCACCGGTGGGGAGCGACACGCACCCGACCGTCGGGCCCCCGTCCGAGACGTGGAGGAAGATGGCACTGCCCGCACCCGGGACCGTCGGGTTCATGTTGTAGGCGATGACCGCCCCGTAGTCGTAGGCGGAGACGTCCATGGGCTCGGGCGCGGCGCCCGCGTTGGCGGTGGAGGTGTCCACCCACTGGTTGTAGAGCGGGCTCGAAGGGTCGTCGTCCCAGACGATGGTGGGACCCGTCACCGCCCGGAAAGGGAACTGCACACCGGGGTCGCCGAGCACCCCGAAGAAGAAGTCGAACCCGAACGAGCCCGACGGTGTGCGCCCGTCGCCTTCACGCTTCTGCCCCGGCGGGGCGAACCCGCCGTAGCCGACGTCGGCCTGCCAGGGGCCGAACACCTGGTGCCAGCCGGTGGCGCCGTCCTGGTAGGCGGTCAAGGTGGCGACGGTCTGACCGTACGACGACGCGCTCACGGCGATGACCTGGGTGGCCGATCCCACCCCCACCAGACGGGTCACGAGCAGCGGTGCGGGCGGAGCCGGGTGCGGCGCGGTCGTCGCCGGCACCGGCGTCGTCGTCCTGGCGGTGACCGGGACGGTGGTGGGAACGGTGGTCGCCTCCGTGGTGGGAGGCGTGCTCGGCACCGTGGTGGGGACGGTGGTCGCCACCGTGCTCGTCGTCGACGGCACCACGTCGGTGGCGACCCGGTGGGTGACACCGAGAGGACGCGCTCCGCCGCATGACGCCAGCAGGACCGTGGCGATCGCCACCACCGCGGCCCGTGCCGTAGCGGGAACGCCCCGGCTATGGTGCGCGTCCGTGCCGCGCCCCGGGCGCCACCTCGTCGTGGTCGTCGCCACCGGACTCCTCTCCAGCGGCCTCCTGGCCGCCTGCTCCAGTACACCCCGGATCGCCGCGCACCACGGCCACGCCCTGGTCAAGACGGCGCCGGTGCCCTCTACCGGGACATCCACCCCCACGTCGGCGGTCGTCCCCACGTCGGTCTCGACCACGGTGTCCGGGTCGCCCGCCACGACCGACGCCGCTCCGGCACCCGCGTCGACCGGGTCCTCGGGGTTCGTTGGCTCGGTGGCACCGGTCAGCGCAACGCAGCTGTCGGGCACGTGGAGGCCGGGGTGCCCGGTAGGACCGGCCCAGCTGCGCATGCTCACCATGAGCTACTGGGGCTTCGACGCCAGGCCCCACACCGGCACGATGGTCGTGAACAGTGCGGTGACCACGTCGGTGCTCAAGGTGTTCGCGCAACTGTTCGCCGAGCACTTCCCCATCCGCCAGATGGAGCCCGAGGACGCCTTCGGCGGTCAGGATCCGTTGTCCATGGCGGACGACAACACGTCGGGCTTCAATTGCCGGTACGCGGTGGCGCCGGGGCCCCCGTCGTGGTCGGTGCACGCCTACGGCGAAGCCATCGACGTGAACCCGGTGGAGAACCCGTACCTCGAAGGGGGCCGGGTCCAGCCGCCGGCCGGGGCCTCGTTCCTCGACCGTTCGGTCGACCGCCCCGGCATGGCCGTCGTCGGCGGACAATTGGTGCAGGCGTTCGCCTCGGTGGGCTGGCTGTGGGGAGGGCGGTGGACCGCCAGCCCCGACTACCAACACTTCTCGGCCACCGGCGGCTGAAGCGCGTGTAGCGTCAACCGCCTCCCTCTCGAGAGCCGCACGTGACCATGACGGACCTGTTCTCCATCGCTGGAAAGACCGCCCTCGTGACAGGGGGGTCACGAGGCATCGGCGCCATGATCGCCACCGGGTACGTGAAGGCCGGGGCCAAGGTCTACGTGTCGTCGCGCAAAGCCGAGGCGTGCGAGGAGCTCGCGGCGGAGTTGTCGCAGTTCGGGACCTGCGCGGCGTTGCCCGGCGACCTGTCGACCGAGGCCGGCTGCCGGACCTTGGCAACGGCCGTGGCCGAGCGAGAGTCGGCCCTCGACATCCTGGTCAACAATGCCGGAAACACCTGGGGCGCACCGTTCGAGGAGTTCGACGACGCCGCCTGGGACCGTGTGCTCTCGTTGAACGTGAAGGGTGTCTTCCACACCACCAAGTTCCTGACACCGCTGTTGCGTGCCGCGGCGCGCCGCGACGAGCCGGCGCGGGTCATCAACATCGGGTCGATCGACGGCATCCACGTCCCGGTGCTCGAGACCTACTCGTACTCGGCGTCCAAAGCCGCCGTGCACCAACTCACGCGGCATCTGGCCAAGCGCCTGGCCCCCGAGATCACGGTCAACGCCATCGCGCCAGGCCCATTCGAGTCGAAGATGATGGCGGCGACGCTCGAGACGTTCGGTGAGCAGATCGTCGCGGCGGCGCCGCTCAAGCGCATCGGCCGGCCCGACGACATGGCGGGCGCCGCCATCTTCCTGGCGTCGAGGGCGGGCGCGTACCTGACCGGTGCCGTCATCCCCGTCGACGGTGGCATCGCCACCGTCGGAAGCTAGCCGCGACATGGAGGAGGCTCGATGCGACTGAGCACGATGCTCGATTACTCACGCGGGGTCAAGGAGTCCGTCGACCACGTGGCCGATCTCGAGCGCGCCGGGCTCGACATCGTCTGGGTCGCCGAGGCCTACGGCCTCGACGGGCCCAGCCAGATGGGGTACATAGCGGCGAAGACGCGACGCATCGAGATCGGCTCGGCCATCTTGCCCATCTACTCCCGTACCCCGGTGCTCCTGGCACAGACCGCGGCCGGGATCGACACCCTGAGCGAGGGTCGGTTCATCCTCGGCCTGGGGGCGTCGGGCCCGCAGGTCATCGAGGGATGGCACGGTGTGCCCTACACCCAGCCACTCGAGCGCACCCGGGAGATCATCGACATCTGTCGCAAGGTGTGGCGGCGCGACGTGGTCACCAACGAGGGCCTCTACCCCATCCCCCTCCCGCCGGACCTCGGGACCGGCTTGGGCAAACCCCTCAAGCTGATCAACCACCCGGTACGCGAGGACATCCCGATCTGGGTGGCGTCGATGGGACCCAAGAATGTCGAGATGACGGCCGAGCTGGCCGACGGTTGGTTCCCGTTCCTGTTCATCCCCGAGCGCGCCCACGACGTCTGGGGCGACGCCTTGGCCGCCGGCGCCGCCAAACGCTCGACCGCCCTCGGACCGCTCGAGATCGCGGCCGGCGGGCTGGCCGCCATCGGGGAGGGCCTCGAGCACCTGCGCGAGTTCGCCCGGCCCATGACCGCGCTGTACGTGGGGGGCATGGGAGCCCGGGGACGCAATTTCTACAACGCCCTCGCCCGCCGCTACGGGTTCGAAGCCGAGGCTGCATTGATCCAGGACCTGTACCTCAGCGGCAAGAAGGACGAGGCGGCGGCGGCGGTACCCGCCGAGCTCTTGGAGTTGACGTCGCTCATCGGCCCGCCCGGCTACGTGCAGGAGCGCATCGCCGCCTACCGCCAGGCCGGTGTGAGCGTGCTCAACGTCACGCCGATCGGGCCCGACCCCCTCGCCACGGTCGAACAGCTGAAGGAGTGGTGCAGGTGACCAATCGACGCATCGTCCTGGCCACGCGGCCGACGGGGATGGTGGACGACACCACCACCCGGCTCGAACACGGTCCCGTGCCCGAGCCCGGCCCGGGCCAAGCGTTGGTGGCGGTGCGCTACCTCTCGATGGACCCCACCATCCGGACCTGGATGGACGACGCGCCGGGCTACCTGCCTCCCATCGAGGTGGGCGAGATCGTGCGGGGCGCGGGAGTGGGTGAGGTCGTGGCGTCTCAGTGCGACCGGTACGCGGTCGGCGACCTCGTGGTGGGGCTGACGGGATGGCAGGACTACACGATGGCCGACGAGGGTGCCGCCTCGATGCAGGTCATCCCGCCCGGCATCGAACCACCGTTGGTACTGAGCGTGCTCGGGGTCACGGGTATGACGGCGTACTTCGGCATGACCGACGTGGGCAAGGTGGGGGCCGGCGACACCGTGGTCGTGTCCGGGGCCGCCGGAGCCACGGGATCGGTCGCGGGGCAGATCGCGAAGATCAAAGGGGCCTCTCGGGTGGTCGGCATCGCCGGGACACCCGAGAAGTGCGAGTGGATCGTGGACGAGCTCGGCTTCGATGCGGCGGTCAATTACAAGAGCGACGACGTGGCCGGCTCGCTGCGCAGGTTGTGCCCGGACGGGATCGACCTGTACTACGACAATGTCGGCGGCGCGATCCTCGACACCTGTCTCGCCCAGCTGGCCATGCGGGGACGGATCGTCCTGTGCGGCGCCATCTCGGTCTACAACGAGCAGAGCAGGCCTCCGGGCCCCCGCAACATCTTCAACCTCATCGTCAAGCGAGGACGGATGGAGGGCTTTCTCGTGCTCGACTACCTCGACCGGTTCCTCGAAGCCCAGATCGACATGGTGGGGTGGATGGCCGAGGGCAAGGTGAAGCACGCCGAGCACCTCGTCGACGGTCTCGAGCGCGCGCCCGAGGCCCTCAACCTCCTGTTCACCGGGGGCAACACCGGCAAGGTGATCGTCAAGCTGTGATGGCGAGGGGAGACCGTCGCGGCACGGTCAGACGCGCTCGTCGAACCAATCCCAGCGCCACGGTGTGATCGTCTCCATGGGGCCTGCCCACACGACGCGGCTCGAGGCGTCGACGTCGGCGCGCACCAGTTCGTTCAGCGCCGGGGCCACCTGGAGAGGCTCCGCGTCGAGGTAGCAGACCGTGACCGTCTTGTGCCCCGGGCGCCACAGATGGCGATCGAAGCGGCTGTCGGTGCCGAAGCTCCAGACCCCCGCCACACCGTCGTGCTCCACCATCGCCGTCACGAACCGCCCCTCCTGCCCCTCGTGCCCGGCCGGCTCCGGCACGTCGAGGTCACGGACCACGACGTAGACCCCGCGGTTGGGCCGGTAGGGAACGGCCTCGGCCGACACGAGCACGCGTGGCGCCGCCCATTGCCCGGTGACCGACAGGGGGCCCGAGAGGCGCGCCCGTCGGTGCGCATGGAACCGACCCACGTCCCGCAGGTGCTGGCCCAGCGAGTGGAAGTCCTGCAGCGTGGCGTCGAGCGGCTCGCCCATCAGGTACAGGGTCATGTAGTGCACGGGGTCCAGCTCGGGGTCGGCATGGGCCCGCGCCCGGCGGCACGCGGGCGTCGACACCCAACGCTGGCCGAAGACGACACCCGGGAGCGGGTACTGCTCGGGCATGTGGTCGAGCTGGTGCCACTCGTTGTACGACCGGTGCTCGGACGGGTCCGTGATCTCGGTGAAGGAGAAGAACCCGAGGAGGACCTTGGCCATGGCCAGCAGTCCATCACGACCGCTCGCTCCGCGCCCGCATGGCGCCGCCGAACGAGCAGACTCGCGCCATGGCACGGGTCGAGTCCCCAGGCAGTGGGGTGGGGCGGGCCGCGCGTCGTCGCCTCGGGTGGGTCATGGTGACGGCGTCACTCGTTGTGGGAGCCGCGGCCTGCGCCACCACAGCGTCGTCGACCGGCTCCGGATCGACCCACCGCCCGAGTGCCTCCACTTCGACACCGAGCTCCTCCTCGTCGTCGCCGGGCACGAGCACCACGACACCGATCTCGGCGGCCAAGTGGCTCACCTACGGTGGGAGCTTCGCCCGCACCTCGCTCGACGGGATCGACTCCGCCTTCAACCACGCGCCCACCGAGGCGTGGACGTCACCCGCGCTCGACGCCCCCGTCTACGGCGAGCCACTCGTCGACAACGGCCAGGTGTTCGTGGCCACCGAGAACGACACGGTGTACGCGTTGTCGGGGTCCGATGGCGCGATCGCGTGGTCGGACCACCTCGCCTCGCCCGTCCCCGCCGACCTGCTCCCTTGTGGCGACATCAGCCCCACCGTGGGCGTCACCTCGACCATGGTCATCGATCCCGGTTCGGACGCGCTGTTCGTCTCGGCCGAGGCCCTGTCGGGGTCGTCGGTGGCGCACGTGGTGGATGCCATCGACATCACCACCCACAAGGTGCTGTGGAGCCGTGACGTCGACCAGGGAGGGTGGACCGCCAGTGCACAACTCCAACGGATCGGCCTCGCACTCTCCGCCGGGCATGTGATCGTCGGCTTCGGTGGGAACTTCGGGGATTGCGGGACCTATCACGGGTGGGTCGTGGGTGTGCCCGAGTCCGGGACCGGCCCGCTGCTGTCCTACGAGGTGCCCACCGCACGTGAAGGGGCCATCTGGGCGCCGGCAGGAGTCACCGTGACCGCGGACGGCCACATCCTCGTCGCCACCGGCAACGGGAGCGCCGAAGCCGGACAACCCTTCGACCACGGAAACGCGGTGATCGAGCTGTCGCCGACACTGACCGAGCAGCAGTATTTCGCGCCGACGAACTGGGCCCAGGACAACGCCAATGACGGCGACCTGGGCTCGACCGCGGTGATACGCCTCGATGACTCGAGGCTCTTCATCGTCGGCAAAGAGCAAACCGCGTACCTCCTCGACTCCAGCTCCCTCGGAGGTGTCGGGGGGCAGCTTTCGTCGACCACGGTCTGCAATGCGCGGGGCGGCAATGCGTATCTGGCGCCCAATGTGTACGTCGTCTGCCCCAGCGACGGCACCATCGACCAGGTCCGGATAGGCCCGGGAACGAGCATGACGCGGGGCTGGACGTGGTCCTCGCCCACCGGACAAGCCGGCTCGCCCACGATCGCCGGCGGGGTGTTGTGGACCGTCGACATCGGCGCGTCGATCCTCTACGGAGTCGACCTCAGCACCGGGACCACTCGCTACACCCTGCCGCTGACCACCGGGCCGCTCCCGCATTTCGCCGCCCCGAGCGCAGCGGGCGGGAGGTTGTTCGTGGCGGGATCCACCCACGTGGAGGCGATCCGGTAGAGCTCAGGCTCCGAGACGATCGCCTTCACAGGCGGTCAACGTCTCGATCTGTGTCGCCGTGGGCCACCGCACCTTGGTGGCCCAGCCCGCCTTCTCGAACAGACGGATCAGCACCGCTGCCAGGTCGACCTGATGGTCGAGGACGCCATGGCGCGCCGAGGCCGGTGCGGCGTGGTGGAAGTTGTGCCAGCTCTCTCCGAACGAGACCAACGCCAACGACGCCACGTTGGCGCTGTTGTCGCCGGTCGTGAAGGGTCGGCGGCCCCAGAGATGACAGATCGAGTTGATGCTCCACGTGACGTGATGGAGCAGCGCCATCCGGATGGCGCCGGCCCACAGGAACACGCCGAGCGCGCCGCCCAGGGTGCCCGTGACGAACCACCCGATCCCGAACGGGATGATGAGCGATGCGACGGCCAGAACCGGGAACAGCCGGTCGATGACGACCAGATCGGGGTCGCGCAGCAGGTCGGGGGCAAAGCGCTTCTGGCTGGTGGAATCAGAAGCGAACAGCCAGCCGACGTGGGCCCACAGGAACCCGCGCGTGGCCGTGGGGGTCTCGGTTCCGTGGCTGACCGGCGAGTGCGGGTCGCCAGGGCGATCGCTGAACATGTGGTGACGGCGATGTGTCGTCACCCAGCTGATCACCGATCCCTCGAGCGCCATGGTTCCAGCCACGGCCAACACGATCTTGAGGCCCCGCTTCGCACAGAAGCTTCGGTGGGCGAAGAGCCGGTGGAATCCCGCGCTGATCCCGAAACCGGTGAAGACGTAGAACACCGCGGCCAGCCCCAGGCCCCAGATGGTCGCGGTGCCACCCCAACCGAGCGGGAGGAAGACGGCGAGTGCCACCAACGGCCCCGCCACGAGCAGCGACGTCACGATGCGGGCCGAGGTCAGGGGACCGGGAGGAGCGCCGCCCGGGCTCGACTCCGGTGGGGCGGGGGCGGCCCGAGGCACGGGCGACCTCTCGAGAACGATCTCCGACACGGCGTCCACTTCCTGCCGGCGCGGCGGGGCGGAGCTCCACCGGTAGGGCATACAAGGTCACCGTGGTCTCGGGCGACACGTTTCGACCCAATGCTACTCCCGGTCGTCTCATACCGTGGGGTCGCCACGTCCGTGCTCTGTCGGTGCAGGCCGGAGCGGCTATCGGCTCCGGCACTGGTCGGAGTCCGATGGCCCGAAGCCGCGACGCGTCCCGGTCAGGTGAGGACGTAGGGCATGGCCCGGTGCGGTCGGCCGAAGCGCATGTGCAGAGCGACGACGCCGCTCGTGATCGCTGCCCACCCGCACCACACCGACGCGAACCCGTCAACGGTCAACTTGGCGATCACCGCCACCGCGACGAGGTTGACGATTCCGAAGACCACGACGTGGCGGTAGCTGGACAGAAGGAGCGTCCCGCAACAGGCAGCGACGTAGAGCGTGATCACGATCAGGCCGTGACTGAGCTTGACGCTGTAGGCGAGATGGTAGGGGTGCACCGACACTTGTATCGGCCCGCGCACCATCGCAACGAACAGGCGCACCGCCACGGCCACCCCGATCACGACGAACGGGATCATCAACTGTTTGCGCTTCGGGGTCGGTTCAAGCGCACGGACCGCGAGCGGGACGAAGATCGGCAGTACGACGAACGCGATCAGGAGATAGATCCACAAGGCCACGCGTCCCACCGCGGCGGGGACGTGGCCCTCTTGGCCCCACCAGACGAACGCTTCGTCGAGCTGGTGGGCTCCGAGCAAGAGGGGCAACGCGGCAATGGCCATGTGATCACGGCGTTGGTGCACGTGCCGGATCACGTCGACTCCGATGGCACTGATGACGAGGCCGCCCACCAGGTCGGCCTGAGGAGAGAAGCACATGTCGGCGCTACGTCGCCCGCTCGAGCCCGACGGTGCAAAGGAGCTTCGGGCGGCGACCTGTCACGATGTCGTGTGGGCCCCGCCCGCGTCACGTCCCAGCGGCGGCGCCGAACGCAGCTCGACGGAGTTGAGCGATCGGTCGATCACGGCGCGTGCCACGTCACTCAATGGGACGCGACTCTTGCGGGAGTATCCCCGGAGCATGGCGAAGGCGTCTTCCATGGTGACCTTCTGTTGCTCGGCAACGACGCCCTTGGCCTGTTCGATGAGGATCCTGGAGTTGAGTGCTCCCTGGAGCTGGCCCGCGACGTCGATCTGCTGCCGGACGCTTCGTTCCTGGAGGATGCCGATGGTGGCCGCGTCGGCCAGGGCTTGGCTGATGTTCACCTGACGCGGCGTCATCTCTTTCAACTCGGTGTCGAAGATGTTCATGGCCCCGATCACGTCCTGACGGAGTCGGAGCGGCAGCGCGTGCACCATCTGGAAGCCGGCACCGCGGGCCATGGGCCCGAAGCGGGGCCATCGAGCCCCGGCGGACTCCAGAGGCTTGTTGAGGACCTGCTCCCCGCCGCGTTGGCAGTCGAAACACGGGCCTTCCTGGTTCTGCACCTCGAACAACTCCGCCACCCGCATGCGCTCGGTCGAGGACGCCATCACCTGGAGCCCGCCCTGACGGTCGAGGAGCACGAGGCCCACCTCCACGCTCTGGAGGAGCTCGGCACAGCGCTCCGCCAGTGTGGAGAGGAAGTCCACGACGTCGTAGTCGGCGACGAGCGTGTCGGCCAGCTCCACGAACGTCCGGGCCAACCACTCCTCTCGCCTGTCCATCGTCATGCGTCTGCTCCCTCCCTGCCCTCATTGTCGCACCTGGTATCCGGGTGGGTGTCCCGAACGGGGCCGAGCGGGGGCCTCGTCACCGGCCGTCGAATCGGAGTTGCCCGGTCACGACGTCTTCGGCCACCTCTCGGATGGGGCGGTCCGATGCAAAGGAGTGGGCCCGAAGGCGCACGAGCGCTTCGTCGACATCCGCGTCGATCTGGACGGCGATCATGCCCGTGGCCTGGTGGACGACGGCGCGGTGGTCCGAGACGTCGAGGGCCCAGGCCACGGACTCCGCGGCCGCTTCGGACTGCATCACGAGGACGAGTTGGGTGACGAGATCGGCCACCTCCAGGGCGTCGGCAAGCTCGATGCCGGTCAAGGCCCCGGGCTCGTCTCGATACAGGACGAGGACCCCGATGCGGGTCGTGCCGGTCTGCAGGGGCAGGGCGACCACCGCCTGGACGCCCATGGCGGCCGCGGCGGTGCCGAATTGGGGCCAGCGGCCACCGAGCGTCCCCACGTCGTCGACAAGGACGGGGCGGCCCTCGCGATAGGAGTCCATGGCCGGCCCCTCGCCCAGCGTGAACTCGAGATCCTGGATGGCCCGCGCCCGTCCGTCGAAGGCACTCGCAACGCTCTGGGAATGCGCGGGAGCCATGAGCGAGACCGCCGCGCCGCTCACCGGCAGCAGCGAGACGCAGCCCCGGCACAACGTGGCGAGCGACGGTCGCCCGTGCTCGGCCACCCCGGACAACACCGACCAGAATCGTTTGGGGTCGTCGCCGCTCACCGGGACGGCCCGTCGCGCTGCGGCCCAGGCCCCGTCTCGGCGACGACGGCAGCCGACACGACCCGGAGGGTCGTCGCGGGCGTGTCCCGGAGGGTCGGGGTGGGCGTGTCCCCAAGGCTCGTCGTGCGCGCGCGCCACGACCGGCGACGTCCGCACGGCGGGCACAGCCAAGGCACCGGCCCCCGGTCGGCGTCGAGCGACGGATGGGGGGCAAAGGTGCGGCGGCACCGGTGACACGTGGTCGCGGCACCCTGTCGATCCTCGAGCCCTGGGTCTCGGCCCGCGTCCGGTGGCAGCACCGGGAGGAGCCGAACGACAGGGACGACAGGCATGACGGTCCTTTGAGGATGCTCAGAAGAGGCGTCGAGCCTGTACGGGGCGACAACCCGCAACGGTCGTCCAGCCCAAACAAGGCGTCACTCCCAAGGGGCGAGCGCCTCAGACGCTACACCGGGAGCCTCGGGGGGCACGCCCATCGGGACCGGGGTGTCGGAGCCCATCCGTGCGGAGCAGAATGGGGCCCATGGCCGCCGCCTCGACCTCAGCCGACAGCTTCTCCACCCGTGCCACGATCGCCGTGGGCGACCGCAGCTTCGAGGTACACCGACTCGACGCGCTGGCCGGTCGATTCGACATCGCCCGCCTGCCCTACGCCATGAAGGTGCTCCTCGAAAACCTCCTCCGGCACGAGGACGGCCGCCAGGTCCACGCGGCGGACATCGAAGCGGTGGCCGGATGGGCAGGCCGTCAGCAGGCCGGAGTGGCATCGACCACCGAGATCGCCTTCACCCCCGAGCGTGTGCTCATGCAGGACTTCACCGGAGTCCCCGGGGTCGTCGACCTGGCGGCCATGCGCGACGCCCTGGCGGCGTTGGGCGGTGATCCCACCGCCATCAACCCCCTCGTGCCCGTCGAGCTCGTCATCGACCATTCCGTCATCGCCGAGTCCTCGGGCCTGGCGTCGTCCTTCGCCACCAACGTCGACATCGAGTACAGCCGCAACATCGAGCGGTACCAGCTCCTGCGGTGGGCACAGCAGGCGTTCGACGGATTCCGCGTGGTTCCGCCGGGGACCGGGATCTGTCATCAGGTCAACCTCGAGTACCTCGCCCGTGTGGTGTTCGCCACGGCCGACGGCCAGGCGTTCCCCGACACCCTCGTCGGGACCGACTCCCACACGACAATGGTGAACGGGCTGGGCGTGCTCGGATGGGGCGTGGGCGGCATCGAGGCCGAAGCGGCGATGCTCGGCCAACCACTGACCATGCTCGTCCCTCCCGTCGTCGGGCTCCGGCTCACCGGCGAGCTCCCCGAGGGGACGACCGCCACCGACCTGGTGCTCACCATCGCCCAATTGCTGCGTCAGCACGGCGTGGTGGGGAAGTTCGTAGAGGTGCACGGCCCGGGACTGGCTCAGCTCCCACTCGAGAACCGCGCCACCATCGGCAACATGGCGCCCGAGTACGGGGCCACGTGCGTGATCTTCCCCATCGACGACGTGACCCTGCGCTACCTGCGCTTCACCGGACGCGACGAGGCACAGGTGGCGTTGGTCGAGGCCTACGCCAAGGAACAGGGCATGTTCCATCGGCCTGCGGACCCCGAACCGGTGTTCTCCGAGTTGGCGACGCTCGACCTGTCGACGGTCGAGCCGAGCCTGGCCGGCCCGGCGCGGCCCCAGGACCGCGTGGCGCTGTCGGCGACCAAGGCGGGTTTCCTCCACAGCTTGGCATCGGGTGCACCCGACCCGGGCCTCGACGCAACACTGCGCGTGGCGACAGCGCCAACCGACGATGGCGCATCGGTCGAGGTGGCCGACGGCCACGTCGTGATCGCGGCCATCACGAGCTGTACGAACACGTCCAACCCCCAGGTGATGCTGGCGGCGGGGCTGCTGGCGCAGAAGGCCGTGGCGCGCGGACTGCGGTCCAAACCGTGGGTGAAGACGTCGCTCGCGCCCGGGTCACGGGTCGTCATGGACTACTACGAGCGGGCCGGGTTGCGCGCGCCGCTCGAGGCGCTCGGGTTCCAGCTCGTGGGCTTCGGGTGCACGACGTGCATCGGCAACTCCGGTCCCCTGCTGCCGGGGGTGTCCGAGGCCGTGCACGAGGGCGACCTGTCGGTGGCGGCGGTGTTGTCGGGGAACCGCAACTTCGAGGGCCGCATCCACCCCGACGTCCGGCTCAACTACCTGGCATCGCCCCCGCTGGTGGTGGCCTATGCGCTGGCGGGCACCATGAACCTCGATCTCACCACCGAACCGCTGGGCACCGACAACGCCGGGGAGCCCGTGTTCCTGCGCGACCTGTGGCCCTCGCCGGCCGAGGTGTCCGCCGCCATCGAGCAGGCCGTGACGTCGGAGATGTTCCGTACGCGCTACGGATCGGTGTTCGAAGGTGACGACCGCTGGAAGGACATCGCCACCAGTCAGGGCAACACCTTCGAGTGGGACGGGCACTCGACCTACGTCCTGAAGCCGCCGTTCTTCGAGCAGTTCAGTGCCGAGCCGACCCCGGTCGCCGACATCGTTGGAGCGCGTGTGCTGGCCGTGCTCGGTGACAGCGTCACCACGGACCACATCTCTCCCGCCGGCTCGATCCGACCCAGTTCGCCGGCCGGGATCTACCTCACCGAACACGGTGTGGAGCCCTCGGAGTTCAACTCCTACGGGGCGCGCCGGGGCAATCACGAGGTCATGATGCGCGGCACGTTCGCGAACGTCCGGCTGCGGAACTTGCTCGCGCCGGGGACCGAGGGTGGCGTGACGCGCCTGCTGCCCGGGGGCGAACAGATGAGCATCTACGACGCCGCCATGCGCTACCGGGCCGACGGCGTCCCACTCGTCGTGCTGGCGGGCCGGGAGTACGGGTCCGGCTCCTCGCGAGATTGGGCGGCAAAGGGTCCCGCACTCCTCGGCGTACGGGTGGTCATCGCCGAGAGCTTCGAGCGGATACACCGCTCGAACCTCCTGGGAATGGGGATCCTGCCCCTGCAGTTCACCGACGGGACGTCGATGGCGAGCCTCGGCCTCACCGGGGAAGAGACGTTCGACATCGGCGGCCTCGACGCCATGCGCGCCGGCGACGTCCCCAAGGAGATCGCCGTGAAGGCGGGGCCGATCGAGTTCAATGCCCGGGTTCGAATCGACACGCCGATGGAGGCGGAGTACTTCCGCCATGGCGGCATCCTGGCCTACGTCCTGCGCCAACTGGCGCACTGACCGGCCGGCGCGCCCCCGCAACCTCTCATCGTCACCGTCACCGTCGCCCTCCGCTCACAACCTCGAACCCGGACTGCGGCGGACCGATGGCACCCATCCTCGTGCCGCGGTGGGCGCGGCTGATCGTCGTGGCCGTGGGGGTCGTCGGGGCCCTCGCAGCCTTCGCCGTGCGACCGGCGAGTGCACAGGCCCTTCCCCGGACCGCCTCTCCTGTCGTCACCGCCCCTGTCTACGACGCGGACGCCCCGGACCCCGACGTCATCCGCGTGGGGACGACGTACTACGCCTTCACGACGGGCAGTCACCTGGTGAACATCCCCGTGTTGACCTCGACCGACCTCCAGAGCTGGACCCCGCTCGGTGACGCCTTGCCGACCCTGCCGTCGTGGTCGGTCATGGGTCGGACGTGGTCGCCGGGTGTCGTCTTTCTCGACGGTCAGTACGTCATGTACTACGCGACCGAGGTGGACAGCACCGGTGACGAGTGCATCTCGATCGCCACCTCCGCCCAGCCCACCGGACCGTTCACCGACAGCTCGGTGGCCCCCTTCATCTGCCAGATCGGCCTCGGGGGATCGATCGACCCGCAACCCTTTGTCGACGCCGACGGCATGGTGTACCTCGACTGGAAGTCGAACGCCGGGGCCTCGACAGCGCCCGCCACCATCTGGGCCGCGCTGCTGTCACCCGACGGCTTGTCACTGGCGTCGTCGCCGCAGTCGATCCTGCCCCAGGATCAACCGTGGGAGTCCACCGTCGAAGCGCCCGACATGGTCAACGCCTCGGGGTCCTATGTCCTGTTCTATTCCGGCGGAGACTGGAACAGCGCCGGCTACGGCGTGGGGTACGCGGACTGTGCCGGCCCTCTGGGGCCCTGCACGAAGCCCGACGGTGCCCCCATCCTCCATTCCGACGCGTCGCGCCTCGGGCCCGGCGGCGAGTCGCTCGTCCAGGACGCGGCGGGCAACTGGTGGATGGCGTACCACGCCTGGGACGGGCCCGCGAGTGCCTACTCCTACGCGGCAGGGGATTTCCGCAGCCTCTGGATCGCACCCGTGACGTTCTCGGGTGGGACGCCCGAGGTGGCCGCGGGCGAAGCCCCCGAGGGCTACCACATGTTCGCCCAGGACGGCGGGGTGTTCACCTTCGGCGCAGCGCGCTTCGCCGGGTCGATGGGAGGCACCGCGCTGCATGCCCCGGTTGTGGCGGGAGCGTCGGACACGGCCACCGGCGGGTACTGGGAGGTGGGAGCCGACGGCGGGATCTTCGCCTTCGACGCGCCGTTCGCGGGGTCGATGGGGGGTCGTGGCCTCGCCGCGCCCGTCGTGGGCATGACGCCGACCGCAGATGGGCACGGCTACTGGCTGGTGGCGTCCGACGGAGGGATCTTCGCCTTCGGGGACGCCGGGTTCTTCGGCTCCCTCGGGGGTCGGCACCTCGCCGCGCCCGTGGTGGGGATGGCCGCGACCGCGGATGGGCACGGCTACTGGCTGGTGGGCGCGGACGGCGGCGTCTTCGCTTTCGGCGACGCCGGGTTCTTCGGCTCCCTCGGGGGCCGGCACCTCGCCGCGCCCGTGGTGGGCATGGCGGCGATGCCGCAGGGGGGCGGATACTGGCTCGCCGCCGCCGACGGCGCCGTCTTCGCCTTCGGCAACGCGCAGGACTTCGGGTCGATCAGCGGCCGCGCCATCAGCAGGCCGGTCGTCGCCATCGTGGCCGGGCCGGGCAGCGGGGGCTACTGGCTCGTCGCCGCCGACGGCGGGGTGTTCACCTTCGGCGACGCCTGGTATCTCGGATCGATGGGTGCCACCCACCTGGCGGCACCGGTCAGGGGCGCCTCGTCGCCCTGAGCCCGGTGCCGCGGCCTCAGCGGCCGGCCAGGATCACCACCGGTTCCTCGGTCACGACGAAGGCCAGGCGGTCGACGTCGAGGAACTTCGGCAGGTCCGCCCACACCTCGGCGAAGTCCTTCTCGGCCACATGCGCCTGGTACTCCTCCATCGACTCGAACCACTGTTCGGTCACCCCGTCGTACTGCCCGTCGTCGTCGGAGCCGTAGTCACTGAGCGCTCGGTGGTGCTGTTCGTAGCGCAGGACGTGGCTCCCGCTCCTGGTGGACAAGACGAGCGGCCCGTGGTGATCACGCCAGTACGCGTGGAACTCCTGGGGCGACATCCCGTCCTTGCGGCGGATGAGGCACGTGAGCTTGACCATGGTGACGTCCTCCGTTGGGGCGCTGTCCTCGGGCCGGGAAGTCCCCACGCCTCCCGGGGACGAGCAGGTTGCCACGCGCAGGCGGAGTGGGGCGAACCCCCGCGTCAGTCGGCGAGCTCGCCGTAGGTCACGGCGCACTCGACCGGCTTCTCGTCGCGGACGATCCCGATGGTCCCGGCGTGCCCGATGCGATCCTCGGTCAACAGGCGTTGGAGGTCCCCCACGTCCTGCACCGGGGCGCCGTCGAGCGACACGATGACGTCGCCCGGAGCCAGGCCGGCGCCGTGCGCGGGGCTGGTGGTCATCACCGACAGCACCGCCACGCCCCGGGCACGACCGACGCGGCGACGCACGGCGGACGGCAAGGGCCGCGTTCCACCGCCGACTCCGAGGTAGGCACGGCGCACCCGCTGGCCCGATGCCAACGCGCCCAGGACCCTGCGGGTGGTGGCGTTGATGGGCACGGCCATCCCGAGTCCCTGGCCGATCCCGGGACCGATGACGGCAGTGCTGATTCCGACCACGCGCCCGTCGCTGATCGCCAACGCCCCACCGGAGTTCCCCGGGTGCAGCGCAGCGTCGGTCTGGATCACGTTGTCGACCAACCGGCTCGACGAGCCCGTGGACGTCACCAGGGATCTCCCCAAGGCGCTCACCACACCGGCGCTCACCGATCCGGCGAACCCGAAGGGATTGCCGATGGCAACCACGAGCTGACCGACCCGCAGTTCGTCCGCGTCGCCGAGCGTCGCCGCCCCGTAGCCGTCACCGGACGCGCGCACCACCGCCAGGTCCGACAGGCGGTCGGTGCCGATCACCTCGAACGAGGTCTCGTCGCCCGACGAGAAGGTCACCGTCCCGCCGTCGGCCCCCGCCACGACGTGGGCCGAGGTGACCAACAACCCGTCGCCCGAGATCACGACGGCCGATCCCGACCCCGACGGGCCCCGATGGACGTCGCGTCCCGGGACGCGCAGCCCCGCCACCGACGGGACGAGCATCTCGGCCACCGCGGTGACCGTGCGCGAGTACGCGTCCAGTGCGGCCACGTCGTCTCCAGACCGGGCGTCGTCCCCGGACTGCGCGTCGTCGAGAGCGCCGGGGTCGGCCAGGCCGATCAGCACCGACATCAGGCCGAGCCCTGGTGTGCGGTGCCGCGTCCGGCCAAGTCCACCGCCAGCGTGATCTCGTCGGTGCCCCGCACCACGAGCAGCTCGACGGTGGCGTCGGTGCCCGAGCCTTCGAGCGCGGCGGCGAGCTCGTCGACGGTGGCGACATCGGTGCCCGCCACACGGACCACGAGGTCACCCTGGCGCACCCCCGCCCGATCGGCCGGGCCACCCTCCTCCACGGCGTGGACGAGCAGTCCGTCGCGCTCGGGGAGGCCGACCGACTGCCGCAGCCGGCGCGCCACCTTGGGGGGTGCGACGGCGATGCCCAGTCGAGGTCGACGCGGCGCATCCCCGTGCGAGAGTGCCTCGATGCGGGCTTCGAGTTCCTTGTCGGCGGGCAGGGCGAGGTAGAACCCGTCGCCCACACGGTGGGTGTCGATGCCCACGAGGTTTCCCCGAGCATCGAGGACCGGCCCTCCCGAGGAGCCGCGCGCCAGTGGGGCGGTGTGCTCGATGGCACCTCGCACCCGCCCGCCGCCGGGCCCTCGGAACGTCACGTCGAGCGCAGAGACGAACCCGAGGCTCACCCGTACCGTCCGACCGCCCGGATTGGCCAGGGCCAGCACCGCGTCGCCCAACCGGACCGGCGCGCCCGCGACGCCCAAGGCAGGCGCATCCCCGGTGTCCACCGCCACCACGGCCAGGTCGCCGTCCACGTCGACACCGGCGGAGCGCCCGTCGGCGCGCCGGCCGTCGGAGAAGGTCACCACGATCTGGTCGCGCCGGATGTTGTGGGCGTTGGTCACGACGAGACCCGGGCCCACCACCACGCCGCTCCCGCCGGCACCCACACCGACGACCGACGGGGCCACCCTGGCCGCCACGTCCGCCACCGTCTTCGAAAGCTCCTCGAGCACCGTTGCCATTGTTCGACCTCCGGATCTGCGTCTGACCTGCACCTTCATGGAGACAGGATCTTCGGCTAGTGACTTGCAACTTGCAAGCTACCATCAACCGTGATGGAACGTACCAGGGACGGCGCCACGCCGCATGCGAGGATCGGGGCCATGAGCGACGTGTCCCCGGGGCTCGACGCCGCCATGGCCACCGTGGGAGACCGCTGGACCCTTCTCGTCGTCGATGCCCTCCTCGACGGGCCGCTCCGGTTCTCCGACCTGCAGGAGGCCATCCCCAAGGTGGCCCCCAACGTGCTCAGCTCCCGCCTGCGCCGCCTCGAGGACCAGGGTCTGGTGAGCGGAGCGCGCTACTCGGATCGACCGCCGCGCGTCGAGTACCGCGTCACCGAAGCCGGCCGCGACCTCGCCGGCGCCCTCCGGCTGCTCAGCCGGTGGGGGGCACGCGACGCCGGGGGCGAGGTCGAGGGCCCCCACCACCAATCGTGTGGCACCCCGCTCGAAGCGCGCTGGTACTGCCCGACCTGCGCGCGCGTGACCGAGCAAGCCGACGACGACCTCCACTGGGTCTGAGCGAGTCCAGCGCCCGAGGGGGTCCGGCGCGTGAGGCGGTTCAGCCAGCCAGGGCGAGATCGACGAAGCGGCCCAGGACCCGGCGCCCCACCGCCTCGACGACGCGACGATCGCCTTCGGCCAGGGTGACGCCGGCCGGGAGATCCGGAGCCCAGGCCTCGGCCATGGCGTCGTCGACCTCGATGTGGAACTGCAACCCGTAGGCCAGCCGCCCGTAGCGGAATGCCTGGTTCGGGTAGCGGTCGCCCGTGGCGAGACGCACGGCTCCGTCGGGGATCTCGAAGGTGTCGCCGTGCCACTGGATGACCGCGACGCGTTTCCCTTCGGGCCCGAGGACCGGATCGGCGCGGCCGTCCGGGGTGAGCTCCACCACACCGGAGCCGACCTCCGGGGCGGGGCCCGTCGTCACCGACGCGCCCAGCGCGGCGGCGAGCTGCTGGGCGCCCAGGCAGACCCCCAGGACGGGGAGGCCGGCCGCCACGGTCTCGGCGATCCAGGCACGTTCAGGCGCGAGCCAAGGGAATGCGTCGGTGTCGTGCACCCCCATGGCACCACCCATGACGACCACACCGCCGAGCTCTGACGGTGGGGGAAGGGCCCCGCCGAGATCGAGTCGCACGACGGCGGTGTCCACCCCGGCGGCGTCGAGCACCTCCGCCAGGAGCCCAGGCCCCTCGTCGGGCGCGTGTTGCGCCACAACCCAGCGACGCCCCGTCGGCGACGGCGAGCGGTGACGGTCCGAGGCCACCGCCGCGTCAGGGGGTGGGGACGACCTGGAACAACTCGGCCAGATGCCCCTCGCCCAGCCCCGCGGCCCGCCCCGCGCCTTCGACCCACGTCCGAATGCGCTCGTCGAGCCATTCGCCCTCACCGACCTGGCTCCGGTGGCGGCGCAGCGCGGCGATCTTGCGGTCGTAGGTGTCGGTGATGTCGACGGCGCGGTTGGCGTCGCGCCCCGCCATCATCCAGATCTCGGCCACGGTGTGGGGCTCGAGGCCCTCCTCGAGGAGCTCGGGGTGGGCGAAGGGATTACGGGCGTCGGGGTAGACCGCGCACACCGACGCCTCCCCCGCGGCGAGGTGGTCCGGGTGGCTCGCACCGATGCGATCCCACATCCGCTCGGGCGACTGGCACACCAGTCGCTGGGGCCGAAAGATGCGGATCTGCCTGCTGATGTCGCGGCGCAAGTCGATGCTCGGTGACAGCCTCCCGTCGGGGTAACCGAGGAAGGTGACGTCGTGCACCCCCACCTCGGCGGCTGCGGCGCGTTGTTCCTCGCGCCGCAGCACGGCCATGTCGGGACGGGAGATCGAACGGTCCGAGCCGCCCGCATCGCCGTCGGTCACGATGCAGTAGGCGACGTCGATCCCCGCCTTCACCCACACGGCCACCGAGCCCGCCACACCGAAGTCGACGTCGTCGGGGTGCGCCGCCACCACCAGGATCTTCTCGACGTTCTCGAGGGCGTCGAGGGGGAGGGGGGTGCGGTCGGGGCTGTCGTTCGCCATGGGGGCGATCCTACCGGGGGCTTCTCCTCCCGCTCCGGGCCCGGCTGGGCCGGCGGGTGCCTCAGACCGACGACGTCACCGCGCCGCGCCGATGCCCGAGGCGGCCAGTGTGTCGAGCGCGGCGAGGACCCGCTGCTGCGCGCTCGAGGCGAAGCTCTGCCACCGGGTCGGATCGGCATCGAGGGTGTCGGCTTCGTCCCACAGGTCGGCCTCGACCGGATCCAGGACGGCGCGCACGGCGTCGAGGGATCCGATGTCGGTCTCTGCACTGCGCCCCAGCGCGGCGAAGCGGCGGGCGCTGTCCTCCCGGGCCAGTGCGCCGGGAAGGGAGACGCGTGGGATGGCGCGCGACGGAGCGGAGACGGGGACGAACACCGACGCGCAAGGATTGCCGAGCGCCACCCAGGCCCGCCCGCCGTCGGCACCCGAGCTGTCGGCCGGCAACTCGGCCACCATCGACGCCGTCGTGGCCTCGAGGTCGCGGACGTGCATGCACAGCGTCACCCCGGTGCCGTCGGCTCGGACCTCGGTCGGTGCCGCCACGGCGGGCCCGTGGCCCCCCGGTGCGCCCCACGGGCCGGTGCCGTGGTCGCGCAGGTGGGCCACGACGGCGCGTGCCGTGTCCGAGCGCCCGCCCGAGCCGTGTGTACCCCGACAGTGCTCGACGAAGGCACGGCTGGCGGCGAGACGTCGGTCGGCGAAGCCAGTGGGCGTGGCCGGGTCGCGCCAGGCATCGAAGTCGGAGCCCGGTGCGACGTCGGGCGAGGACCGTGTCCAGTCGCGCCGCAGCGTGAGTCGGTTGGAGATCGCCGCGCCCGCGCCCGACCGGGCGCGCCGCCCACGACCGGGCCGAGGTCTCGAGCACCCAGGCCGATGTGGCGTCTGCGATGAGGAACGAGGACCAGTAGGCGACGTCGTTGACCGAGTCGCCCACACCTCCTTGGCCGTGGCGCTCGAGGAGTCGGGTCATGACGTCGAGGGCGTCCCCGGCGCTGGTGGCGCGCTCGAGGCCGAGACGGACCAGGTCCATGCCGAGCAGTGCCGCAGGAGCACCGCGGGGATCGTCGACGGTGTTCACCATTTCGTTCCCGATGGCCACGCCGTGCTCGTTGACGCCGTGCTCGGCCCCCCACAGCCACACGGGACGGGACAGCACCGTGGCTGCCGCGCCGGCGTCGGGCAACTCGAGGTACTGGGTGCGAAGCGTGCCCCCGGGCCGGCGCCGTCCGTGGGCCTCGATCACCTGGAGCTCGGTAACAGGGCGGTCCGAGTTCTTGGCGAACAGCGTCCCGCGCTCAGAACGCAGACACAGGGTGTCGCACACGTCGTTCGATGTGACGCGCCGAGCGACTCCTCGACGAGCTCGTGCTCAGGCCGCGCCCTTGTCGGGCTGCCACGCCGCGAGGTCGGCCAACCGGGGGTCGTTCGAGAAGATCTCGACGATGGGGGCCCGCAGGCTGAGGCGTTTCTGGATCCGCTCGACGTCGAGGATCTCGTTCCACAGCACGAGGGTCGCCACCACGCCCGAGCCGCCGGCGCGGGCCGTGCGTCCCGAGCGGTGCAGGTAGGCCTTGTGGTCCTCGGGCGGGTCGTAGTGCACGACCACGTCGACGTCATCGATGTCGAGGCCCCGGGCCGCCACGTCGGTGGCGACGAGCACGTGCAACCGCCCGGCGGTGAAATCCTCGAGCGCCTTCTCGCGGCTCGACTGGCGCAGGTCGCCGTGGATGGCGGCGGCGCGTACCCGTTCGCGGCCCAGTTGCTCGACGAGTCGGTCCGCACCGCGCTTCGTACGCACGAAGACCAGGGCCTTGGTGGCACCCCGGCAGATCGAG
Organism: uncultured Acidimicrobiales bacterium; assembly: GCA_963764205.1. Lineage (GTDB taxonomy): Bacteria > Actinomycetota > Acidimicrobiia > Acidimicrobiales > UBA8190 > Chersky-840. The sequence continues at coordinate 780,192 of CAVXRN010000006.1, read as the reverse complement.
GCGACGACCTTCACCTTGTCCATCTGGTGGACCTGCAAGAAGCGGTGCTCCATCGACTCCACCGTGGCGGTGACCGACGCCACCTCGTGGCGGACGGGGTCGTGCAGGTGGCGCTTGACCACCCGGTCCACGTCGCCGTCGAGGGTGGCCGAGAAGAGCATGGTCTGGTGCCGTCCCTCGATCTTGCGCAGCACCCATTCCACCTGGGGGAGGAAGCCCATGTCGGCCATGCGGTCGGCTTCGTCGAGGACCACGACTTCCACCTTGGCCAGCGAGACGGCGCGGCGCTCGGTGAGGTCGATCAATCGTCCCGGTGTGGCGATGACCACGTCGACGCCCTTGTGGAGCTTCTTGATCTGACGCTCGATGTCGGCGCCGCCATAGACCACGACGACACGGCGCCCCGTCGAGGTGCCCAGGGGCTCGAGGACATCGGCTACCTGTACCGCCAGCTCACGCGTCGGCACGAGCACGAGGGCCCGGGGGCTGTCGGGCCCACCGGTGCCGGCCCGCATGAGCAGCGGGAGCCCGAAGGCGAGGGTCTTGCCCGACCCGGTCTTCGCCTTGCCGCAGACGTCACGTCCGGCGATGCCGTCGGGGATGGTGAGGGCCTGGACCGGGAACGGTGCGGTGATGCCCTGCGATTGCAGGACCGCCACCAGTTCGGGGGCCACACCCAGTTGTTCGAAGGTCGTGGCGGGGATCGGTTCAGGCGTGTCGAGCTCGGGATCGGAGCTCTCCAGCTCCGCCGGGCCCCTGGAGGTCAAGGTCATCGGTGTGTGTCGCTCACTTGTCTTCGCTGACGGCCGCCCATCGGCCGCGGGGCGGGCCCGCCTCGATGACTCCGCCCCGGCCGCTGCTGTGGCGGCCATCGAAGAACCGGTGAGGAAGACCCCGGTGCGCGCGGCACGTCGCCGCGGCTACACCCTCAGTGTAGCGGTCGGGGTCCCGAACACGATGTTTTGGCCAGCCGAGCCTGGTCAGGCGTCGGCCGGGGCCCGGTAGATCTCCGCCCCCGAGGAGCGGAACTCGACCGCTTTGGCCTGCATGCCGAGCTCGAGCGCCTCCTCGGGCGACACGCCCTCGGCGTCGGCGAGGGCCCGCACGTCGTGACTGATGCGCATGGAACAGAACTTGGGCCCGCACATCGAGCAGAAATGTGCGGTCTTGGCCGGCGCCGCCGGGAGCGTGGCGTCGTGGTAGCGGCGCGCCGGTGCCGGGGTCGAGGGCCAGGTTGAACTGGTCCTCCCACCGGAACTCGAAGCGCGCCGCCGACAGGGCGTCGTCCCAGGCCTGGGCCCCGGGATGGCCCTTGGACAGGTCCGCGGCATGGGCCGCGATCTTGTAGGCGATCATCCCCGCCTTGACGTCTTCGCGGTCGGGGAGTCCCAGGTGCTCCTTGGGGGTGACGTAACAGAGCATGGCCGTGCCGTGCATGCCGATCACCGCGGCCCCGATGGCCGAGGTGATGTGGTCGTAGCCCGGGGCGACGTCGGTGGTGAGCGGGCCCAGTGTGTAGAACGGCGCCTCGTGGCACACCTCGCGCTGCAGGGTCACGTTCTCGGCGATCCGGTGCAGCGGGACGTGGCCCGGCCCTTCGATCATCACCTGGACGTCGTGGCGCCACGCCACCTCGGTGAGCTCACCCAAGGTGCGGAGCTCGGCGAACTGCGCCTGGTCGTTGGCATCTGCGATCGATCCCGGCCGCAACCCGTCGCCGAGTGAGAACGCCACGTCGTAACGAGCGAGGATCTCGCACAGCTCCTCGAACCGGGTGTAGAGGAAATTCTCCTCGTGATGCGCCAGGCACCACGCCGCCATGATCGAGCCGCCCCGGCTCACGATGCCGGTCACCCGTCGGGCCGTGAGGGGGATGTAGCGCAGCAGCACGCCGGCGTGGACGGTGAAGTAGTCGACCCCCTGTTCGGCCTGCTCGACGATGGTGTCGCGGTAGATCTCCCACGTGAGCTCCTCGGGACGGCCGTCCACCTTCTCGAGGGCTTGGTAGATGGGGACGGTGCCGATGGGCACGGGCGAGTTGCGCACGATCCATTCGCGCGTGGTGTGGATGTCGGGGCCGGTGGACAGGTCCATCACCGTGTCCGCGCCCCAACGCGTCGCCCAGGTCAGCTTCTCGACCTCCTCGGCCACCGAGGAGCTCACGGCCGAATTCCCGATGTTGGCGTTGACCTTCACCAGGAAGGCCCGACCGATGGCCATGGGCTCGGACTCGGGATGGTTGACGTTGGCGGGGATGATGGCGCGGCCCGCCGCCACCTCGTCGCGCACCGTCGCCGGGTCCATCTGCTCACGGATCGCCACGAACTCCATCTCGGGGGTGATCTCGCCCCGCCGGGCGTAGTACAGCTGGGTCACGGGTGCGGGCCCGCCGGCGACCAGGGGGCGCCGACGCTCGGTGGGGAACGTCTCGGGCGCCTCGGCCCGCCGCAGCGCCGCACGGCCGTCGTCGCGGAGGGTGGGGGCGCGTCCGTCGTGCTCCACCACGTCCCCGCGTCCGGTGATCCACTCCCGGCGCAGGGGTGCGAGCCCTCGACGGGGGTCCGATCCCGGCCCCGAGGTGTCGTAGAGGAGGACCGGCGCGTTGGGCGCGGCCTGCCCCGGCGTGGGTGACAGGGCCACCTCGACGAACGGGACCTGCACCCCGGGGGTGGCACCCTCGACGTACACCTTGCGACGATTGAAGGTGCCGGGGTCGGCTTCGGTATTGGCCATGGCGTGTGCTCCCTCCGCCGGCATTACCCGGATCAGGTTGGCGGTCGGCGCCGGCAAGGCGCCCTCTCAGCCCGGTACCTCCGAGCTCCCGCGGCCCGAGTCTCGCGCAGAAGATCGAGGGCCGCGACTGTGCCAAGGTGGAGCCGTCCTGGACTCGGGAGGAGCCCGCCTTGGCAGAGAAGACAGACGACAAGACACGGCTCGGTGCCGGCGACAAGGCCCCGGCATTCACGCTGCCCGACCAGGACGGGAAGAAGGTCTCGCTGCGTGACTTCGCCGGAAAGCCGGTCGTGGTGTACTTCTACCCCGCCGACGACACCCCGGGGTGCACCAAAGAGGCGTGCCAATTCAACGACAACCTCCGCGCTTTTTCCCGCACCGGGGCGGCGGTGGTGGGCATCTCACCCGACGGCGCCGAGAAGCACGGCAAGTTCCGCGCCAAGTACGGCCTACGGTTCCCCCTGCTCAGCGACGAGAACCACGCCGTGATGGCGCGCTACGGCGCATGGGGCGAGAAGACGCTGTACGGGAAGAAGTCGGTGGGGGTGATCCGGTCGACGTTCCTGGTGGGGCCCGACGGCGTGGTCCAGCGGGCCTGGTACCACGTGAAGGCCGACGGCCACGCCGAGAAGGTCCTGGCCGAGATCGGGGACTGAGGGCCTCGGACCCGGCGCTGCACCGGCTAGACGCTCCTCTCGATGTCAGTGCTGGTGGCGAGGGCACCACCAGCTCGTGCGGCCCCCGATCGTCGACCGGACGAGCTCGGTCCCGTCGCGCGGGCACCGACCACCGGGCCCGCGCTCGGGCATGAGATCGCCGAGATGCGACCCACCGCGCCGCATCATGTCCCCCAGGGCCCCCTCGAGGTGACGGTGGAGTCGGCGCAGCTCCGCCGGCGTCAGTGAGCGGGAACGACGGTGAGGGTCGAGCGAGGCGCGCCACAGGACCTCGTCGGCGATGAGGTTGCCCACCCCGGCCAGGCGGTGCTGGTCCATGAGCCGGGTCTTGAGCGCGACGTCACTGTGCTCGAGCGCACGGCGCAGCTCGGCCGGGGTGACGCTCAGGGCGTCGGGGCCGAGCACCGACTCGTCGGGGTCGAGCTCCACCCCGCCGAGCAGACGCGGGTCGCGCACCACGAGGCGCCCGCCGTCGTCGAAGACGATGCTGAACCGATCCCACGCTTTGTCGTCGCGCTGGCTGGAGTAGACGAGATGGTCCGTCCCGGCCCGTCCGTCGAGCAGCAGCCGCCCCGTCATGCCGAACCGCAACCCCAGTCGTCGGCCCTCGCCGGGCCCACCCATCTCCAACACCAGCAACTTGCCGTGACGCCGGGCGCGGGTGAACGTCACGCCTTTGAGCGCGGCCAGGAGGTGTCGAGGAGACGTCTCGCCCCGCGCGTACCGGCGGTCACCCAGCACGGCGCGTTCGACGGGTCGACCGAGCGCTCCTTCGGCCAAGCGGCGATAGGCCTCGATCTCGGGCAACTCGGGCACGATCGCCGACGCTACTGTGGGCGCCGTGCCTCCCGAGAAACCGCATTGGGCCCACCTGTACAAAGAAGTCGTCACGTCCGGGCTCTGCACCGGGTGCGCCGGCTGCATCATCGCCTGCCCCCACGACGTGTTGAAGTACGACGACGAGGGTGGGGTGTACCGACCCTGGAAGGTGGACGAGGACGGCGGTCCCACCGACTGCACCCATGGCGTGAAGGGGTGCACCATGTGCACGCGGGCGTGTCCACGGTTTCGCAACTGGGAGACTGACATCGACTCGTTCCTGTTCGGTCGGGACCGCACCGAGGACGAGGTGGCCGGGATCTCCGGCGACATCGTGCTGGCGCGGACGACGGACCCCGAGATCCTCGAGTCGGGCCAGGACGGGGGCCTCGTGTCGGCCATCCTCATCTGGGCGCTCGAGCACGACATGATCGACGCGGCGCTGGTCTCGGCCCTCGAGGGCGAAGGGACGTGGAAGGCGGTCCCGGCGGTGGCCCGCAACCGGGCCGAGGTCCTGGCCGCGGCGGGGTCGCGCTACACGTACTCGGCCAACACCCTGGCCTATCCCCAGGCCATCGAGGCAGGGGCCGAGCGCATCGCGCTGGTGGGGATGAGCTGCCAGGCGTCGATCCCGGCGGTGATGAAGGCCCGCAAGACGGGCAAGGTGGCGAGGCGCTTGGCGCTGTCGATCGGGCTGCTGTGCTCGAAGACCTTCGACGACGCCATCTTCCCCGAGCTGTTCGAGGCGAAATACGGCCTGACCCGCAGCGAGATCTCGAAGATCAACATCAAAGGCGTGTTCCAGATCTGGACGCACGACGGCGGGTACCACGAGGTGCCGCTCAAAGAAGGCCACGCCTGGACGCGCGAAGGGTGCAAGTCGTGCCCCGACTTCGCAGCCGAGCACGCGGACATCTCGACCGGCGGGATCGGGGCCTACAGCGACTGGACCCTCACCATCGTGCGCACCGACCAGGGCCGCGACATCCTGGCCGGCATGGTGGCCGACGGCGTCATCGAGACACGGCCCGGAGACGACGACCCGGGCGCGCTCGAGCTGTTGCGAAAGCTGGCCCGCGTGTCGCGGCGCCGCTGGCCCGAGACCGCGGTCGCTGGACCGGGCCTGGCACCGTCACCGTCCTGACGCTGGCTTCGGGCTCGTGATCCCCGCCAGGTCCCGCGCCCGGTCGAACACCGCGTCGAACATGGGCTCGGTGAGCCTCCCGGTGAAGGTGTTCTGCTGGCTCGGGTGGTACGAGCACACCACGGTGCGACCGTCGGGCACGACGGCTTCGACTCCGTGCCCGAACGCGGGCCGGGGCCGCAGTCCGAGCTCGTCGGCCAGCACCTGATAAGCGAATTGGCCGAGCGCCACGAGGACCCGGAGCTCGCGCGAGCAGGCCGAGCTCGCGGTGGAGGTAGGGGTGGCACGCGTCACGCTCGGCCGGCGTGGGCTTGTTCTGGGGCGGGGCGCAGCGCACCGCGGCGGACACGTACGCCCCTGACAGCTCGAGGCCGTCGCCGACGGCGACGCTCGTGGGTTGGTTCGCCATCCCCGCCCTCCACAGCGCCGCGAACAGCCAATCGCCCGAGCGGTCGCCGGTGAAGACCCGGCCCGTCCTGTTGCCGCCATGGGCGGCGGGCGCCAGTCCCACCACCGCCACCTGGGCCTGCGGGTCGCCGAAGCCCGGGACGGGCCGTCCCCAGTAGACCTGGTCGGCGAAGGCGGCCCGACGCTGGGTCGCGACCTCCTCGCGCCACGCCACCAGGCGCGGACAACGCCGGCAGTGCGTGATCTCGCTGGTCAGCTCTTCGAGCGGCGAGACGGGCACGGCTGACAGCGTACGATGGCGCGTCGTGCCCGCCCGACGAATTCCGGCCCCTGCCGTCGCGCTCCTCGTCCGGCACGGGCGCACGCCCACGACCGGGTCGGTGCTCCCGGGGCGGGCGCCGGGCCTGCACCTCTCCGACGAAGGTGTGGCGCAAGCCGAGATGGCGGCCGAGCGCATCGCCGCGCTCAAGAAACGGCCCGTGGCCGTGTACGCGTCGCCACTGGAACGGGCCATGGAGACGGCCAAGCCCATCGCCAGTCGACTGGGGTTGCGCGTCCGGGTCGAGCGCGGCCTGCTCGAGTGCGACTTCGGCGCGTGGACCGGTGCCAAACTCGCGGCCCTGCGCAAGCGGCGGGAATGGAACGCCGTCCAGTCCTTCCCGAGCTCGTTCCGGTTCCCCGAGGGGGAGTCGTTCGTCGAAATGCAGGCGCGCATGGTGTCCGCCCTCGACCGGCTGGCCGGCCGTCATCCGGGTAAGACCTTCGTGGCGGTGTCCCACGCGGATCCCATCAAGGCCGCCGTCGCCGCCACCGCCGGGGTGCCGCTCGATCTCTTCCAAAGACTGGCCGTGTCGCCGTGCTCGGTGACCGGCCTGGTCCGAGGTGCGGCGGGCTCGTTCGTGCTCTGTGTCAACGCCACGGCCTCGCTCACCGAGTTGGCGGTGTCATGAGCCCGGCTCTCGACCTCGGTGACCTCGATCGCTTCACCGTCGGGACCGAGGGCCCTGTGGGAGAGCGCGTCTTCCTCTTGCAGTGTCGCAGCGGGCTCACCGTCGTCACGCTGAAGGCCGAGAAGCAGCAGGTGTCGGTGTTGGCTGAATACCTCGGACGACTCCTCGCCGATCTCGACCGACCCGAAGACCTCCCCACCGACCTCGAGCTCGAGGAGCCCACCGATCCCCACTGGGTCATCGGGACCCTCGGGGTCAGTTACGACGAGGCGCTCGACCGCATCGTCCTCGTCGCCGAGGAGCTCGTGGCCGAGGACGAAGAGGGGGACATGGCGCGCTTCACCATCACGCGGTCTCAAGCCGCCGCCTTCGCCATCCGGGCCACCTCGCTGGTCGAAGCAGGGCGTCCGCCCTGCCCACTGTGCGGTGGACCGCTCGACCCTTCCGGACACGAGTGCCCGAGGACCAACGGCCACCGGCCGCCCGCCACTTGAGGCTCCTCGCCGAGGGGGATGTCGAGATCGTCGGCCGCATGCCGTGGAGCTCGAACCACACCTTTCTCGTCACGTGCACGTCGGGCGACGAAGAAACGAGCGCGGTGTACAAGCCCGGGCGCGGCGAACGGCACCTGTGGGACTTCCCCGAGGCGATCTACCGGCGCGAGGTGGCCGCCTACGAGTTGGCGCAGGCGCTCGGGTGGGACATCGTCCCCGAGACCGTCGAGCGCGACGACGCTCCGCTGGGCCCGGGATCGCTGCAGCGGTTCATTCCCGCCGACTTCTCCGAACACCATTTCACCCTGGTCGAGAAACAGGAGTACCTCGACCAGCTGCGGACCATCTGTGCCTTCGACGTCGTGGCCAACAACGCCGATCGCAAGAGCGGGCATTGCATCCTGGGCGACGACGACAGGATCTGGGCCATCGACAACGGCCTGTGCTTCCATGCCGAGCCCAAGCTGCGCACCGTCATCTGGGAGTTCGCCGGGGAGGCCATCCCGGCGGAGCTCGAGGACGACCTGGCCCGGGTGGCCGAGTTCCCGCCCGAAGGGCTGGCGCCGCTGCTGTCGGCCCGCGAGGTGCGCGCCGTGAGCCGGCGAGCCGCAGCGTTGCTCAGCGCGGGACGGTTCCCCGTCCCGGACCCTGACACCCACCACTACCCCTGGCCGCTGGTCTGACCCAGTCGACTACCCCTTGCCGCTGGTCTGACCCAGTCGACTACCCCTTGCCGCTGGTCTGACCCAGTCGGCCGAGGTGTGTGTGTGCGAATGCGTCGCTGTACTTGAGGCCGTAGCCCATGGCGCGGTCGACGCCGATGTGGGTGAGCCACACGAGACCCAGGCCCAACACGAGCGGCGCGTGCTGCCACCAGCCGATCCCCACCATCACCGCCGGTAGTGGCGTGGCGTGCGCCACGTTGTAGAGATGCGCCCCGACGCGGGTACCCCCGAGGTACCCCACCATGAACACGTCGGGGACGAGGACGACTAACGGCACCAACCACCAGGTCCGGCCCGTCGTCGAATAGGCCACGAGAGAGCCGACCACGAGCGCCACTGCCTCCACACGGAGCCAGCGGCGCGGCGCTCCGGACACCGCGCCGTCCGGCACAGTGACGGTGTCGGGAGCCGGCTGGGCCGCTGTCATGGAACCGTCCTCCCAACCACCGAGTCACGGTTCCATTCTTCGAAGGACAGTGCGAGACCCCGCACCAGTCGGTCGAAGCTGCGGTCGACATCGACGGGCAGTCCGAAGCCCCCCGCCGCCTCAATGCTGACAAAACCATGGAGTGCCGCGCGCAGGGCGCGGATGGCATCGATGGCGTCGTCGCCATCGAGGTGGTACCCGGCCAGGACGTCGGCACACACCTGCACCGGGGCGAGGCTGGCGGTCTCGTCGTCCTCGTCGCCGGGCTCGGGCGCCCACTGGGCCGCCTCGTACCGGCCGGGGTGCCCGAGCGCCCATTGCCGGTAGGCCCGGGCCATGGACAGAATCGCGTCGCGGCGCGATCGACCGACGGCGGCACGAGCCAGAACGTCGCCCAGCTCGTGCTTGGCGCGGATGGACATGCTGCGGTGCAGTCCGGTCAACCCGTCGACGTGCTTGTACAACGACGGCTGCCGGACGCCGAGTTCGGCTGCCAATGCGGCGAGCGTCAGCCCCGACAATCCCACCGCGTCGGCGATCCGCTCAGCCTCGTCGACGACCCGGTCCTCGTTCAGACCCGCTCTGGGCATACGGCTACAGTACCTAGCTCATTGGCTAATAGCAATAGCTTTCGCCGACGGGCCTGTCTCCCGGGTCTCTCGATCGGACCGGGTGACGTGGCGCCGGGGGAACCCGAGGCGACAGGTTGGCCGACCGTTGGTGGGCAATTGGGCGACGCAAGAGAGTGACGCCGCACACTCGACACCATGGAGCCGGGCCCGGGAACCGCATGCGCGTGAAGCAGATGCTCGTGCGGGCGCCGAGTCGCACGATGGGCGACCGCGCCGTCGCGCCCGTGGCGCGGGTCCCGGTCGACGTGAAGCGGGCCCGGCGACAATGGGACTCGTACGTCGAGACGGTCACGCACGCCGGCTGGCAGACAACGGTCGTGGCGGAGGCGGGCTCGTGTCCCGATGGCGTGTTCATCGAAGATCTCGTGGTCGTGTTCGACGACGTCGCCGTGATCACCCGCCCGTGCGCCATCTCCCGCCGCCCCGAGGTGCGCGGCCTCGAGGAGTCACTCGAACCACTCGGCTACGCGATCCATCGAATCGACGCTCCGGGCACCCTCGAAGGTGGTGACGTGTTGGCGGTGGGCGACACTGTCTATGTCGGCCGGGGTGGACGCAGCAACGCCGAGGGGATCGACCAACTACGGACGATCCTCGAACCCCACGGCGCCACCGTGGTCGCCGTCCCCATGGGCCGCGCCCTGCACCTCACGTCGGCGCTCACCGCTCTCCCCGACGGATCGATCATCGGGTACGTGCCCGCACTGGTGAACCCCGGGATCTTCCCGAGGTTCCACGCCGTCCCGGAGTTGCAGGGGTCGAACGTCGTGCTGCTGGGCGGCGACACCGTGCTGATCGCGGCCGACTGTCGCCGCAGCGCACGCTTGATCGCCGGGCTCGGCTTCGAGGTCGTCTCGGTCGACATCGGCGAATTCCAAAAGCGCGAAGCGAGCGTGAGCTGCCTGTCGGTCCGGCTGCCCGAGCCACCCGCCGCCACCGCCACGAGGAGCGAGGTGGCCACGCTGCCCGTGTGACGACCCGGTCGCCCCACCCCTGGGCCGAGCCGTCTCGGCCCTATTAGGGTCGGGCGGCAGCTGAGTGGGGAGGAGCAGCATGGCCAATACTCGGATCACCGATGACCCGAGGATCGATCCTCGCATCAAAGCGATGCTGGGGGGCATCGACTTCGGCGGCGGGGCCGGTGACGCCAAAAGCCGACAGCAGCTGATCGACGAGGCCACCACCCCCGAGGCGATGGCGGTGCGCGACCTCGTCACCGCCTTCTTGGGGATGTGCGACACCGAGGACGTGGCGCCGTCGAAGGGGCTCGCCATCACCGAGCACACCTTCGTCTCCGCTCCCGACGCCAACACGGTGCACTTCCGGTTCATCCGCCCCGACAACGACGACGTGGTCCCGTGCATCTATTACATCCATGGGGGCGGCATGGCCACCATGTCGTGTGACGACGGCAACTATCGGGCCTGGGGACGGATCATCGCCGGCCAGGGTGTAGCGGTGGCCATGGTGGATTTCCGCAACGCCCTCCTGCCGTCGTCAGCGCCGGAGGTCGCCCCCTTCCCCGCCGGGCTCAACGACTGCGTGTCGGGCGTCAGGTGGGTGGCCGCCCACCACGAGATGCTCGGTGTCGACCCCGGTCGGATCGTCGTGGCGGGAGAGAGCGGAGGAGGCAACCTCACGCTCGCCACCGCGCTCCGCCTGGCACGCGACGGCGACATCGACCTCGTCGGTGGCCTCTACGCGCTGTGTCCCTACATCGCCGGCCTGTGGCCGTTGCCCGAGAACCCGTCGTCGACGGAAGAGAACGGCATCGTGCTCGACCTGCACAACAACCGGGGCGCGATGGCCTACGGAATCGTGGAGCTCGAGTCTCGGAACCCCCTGGCATGGCCGGGATTCGCGACCGAGGACGACGTGCGTGGGCTGCCGCCCACGATCATCAGTGTCAACGAGTGCGACCCACTGCGCGACGAGGGTGTCAACTTCTACCGCCTGCTGCTCCGGGCGGGAGTCGCAGCGCGCTGTCGTCAGGTGATGGGCACGGTGCACGGCACCGAAGCCCTACCCATGCTGTGCCCCGACATCAGCCACGACACCGCGTGCAGCATGGCGGAGTTCGCCCGCACCGTCGGCACCTGACCGTCGGGCTCAGCCCGGCTGACCGAAACGGGCGCACAGGGCGCGGGGGTCGTCGTCCTCGTCGACCATGACGTCGATCGCGTCGAACCCCAATTGCCGAGCCAGGCGCCCGGTGGGCTCGGCCTGGTCGCCACCGAGCTCGAGGACGAGCCACCCGCCGGGACGGAGCCACGAAACGCTGCGGCGCATCACGTCGTCCAGCACGTCGGTGCCGTCGACCCCCCCGTCGAGGGCGAGGCGCGGCTCGAACGCCTGGACGTCGCGTGGCAACAGACCGAGCGCCTCGGTGGGCACGTAGGGGACCACGGCGCTCATCACGTCGACACGGTGCTCGAACCGGCGCGGGAGCCCGTCGTCGAGGAAGCCCTCGAAGACCTCGACGCCGTTGCCCCGGGCGCAGCGCGCCGCGGTGGGGTCGAGCTCGGTGGCGAGCACCTGCGCCGTCGGCACCGACGCGGCGAGCACGAGCGCGATCGCGCCGGACCCGGTGCAGAGGTCGACCGCCACGCCTCCCGGGGGGAGCAGCTCCGCAGCGCGCCGCGCCAGTGCCTCGGTGTGCCAGCGCGGGACGTAGACGCCCGGGGCCACGCCCACCCGGACGTCGCAGAACACGACCGAGCCCGTGATCCAAGCGATGGGCTCACCGCGGCAGCGGCGACCCACCATGGCCTCGAGGCGGCCCGGGTCCCCGGCGGCGGCGTCGATGAGCTCCCCCGCTTCGTCGGACGCGGCGATGCATCCCGCCGTGGCGAGGGTCTGCGTGATCGATGCGCGATCGAGCGCCCCCTCCATCGTCGCCGACGTGCCGGCTACGGGCTCGGCACGTAGGTGCCGGTGCAGATGTCCTCGTACTGCTGCGCGTCGAAGGTCTGGCCGTGCTGGGGGAAGTACCACTCCACCGCCTGGTACATGAGCCTGCCTTGGCACGTGCCCAGGTCGAAGGCGACCACGGTGGCGGGCTCCTCGGCCCCTGCGGCCACGGTCTGGCCCGGGCCGACGTAGTCACTGACACCGCCCGCGACCGCGGTCGCGCCGCCCCACGACTTCCACACGACGTCGCGCACGAGTCCGGTGGGGTCTCCCCCGTTGAAGACCGTCGTCGGCTCGACCTGTCCGAACCCCTTGCCACCGGAGAACGAGCCGGCGAGCTGACCGAGCGTGGGCACCGGCGCGGACGACTCGGTGGTGGAGGCCGACGTCGGCGACTCGGTAGTGGAGGCCGACGTCGGCGACTCGGTGGTGGAGACCGACGCAAGCGGTCGGGTCGTCGAGGAACGACCCATGCTGTGGGGGCCCGGTCCGCCACATGCGCCCAACACGCCGAGACAGCACAGTGCGAGGACGGCCACTGCCCCACGCGACGGCATCAAAGATCGGGCCTCCACAGCTCCAGCAGCGTTCCGGTCCCGAGGGCCAAGACCGGCCACGAGTCGCTGGACAGCGCGGTCAGGGCCAGGGCCGCGGTCGGGAACCCGCGCTCGAGTCGGGCGCGCCCGTTGGCGTCGTGCTCGGCCAGCAGGAGCAGCGCGAGTTCGTGCACCGTGGGGTTGTGGCCCACGACGAGGACCGAGGGCGCGTCGCCGCCCAGCGTGCGCACGATCTCGACGACGTCGTCGGGATCGGCGCCATACAGGGCGCGTTCGGTGAGGATCTCGACCCCGGACCCGAGCTCGGCCACCACGAGCTCGGCGGTCTCCACGGCGCGCCGGGCCGAGGACGACAGCACGAGCCTCGGGGCGCGCTCGGTCTCGAGAGATTGGGCGAGGTACGAGCCGACGGCGAGGGCTTGGCGTCGACCGCGGGCGGTGAGCACACGGCTGTGGTCGTCGGGCCCCTCGGCGGCCGCCTTGGCGTGGCGCAGCAGCCACAAGGAGTTCGAGCTCAGAGGTTGATCCCCCACTCGTGGCTCATGAAGGCGATGGCGGCCTGGGACAGGCGCTGCGCGCCGGGCGGGCTCAGGTGCGTGCCGTCAGGGTCGCGGACCTGGACCTCGTTCCCCGTGGCATCGGGGAGGAACGCGGTGTACTGACCCTGGGCGTTGGCGAGCACCGACCACGACGCGAAGTACGTGACCCCGGTGTGGGCCGTGGCCTGGCTCTGGTCGATGCTGTTGAGGTTCTCCATCTTGCCGTTGAGGGTGGGGTCGGCCATGGGCGGCATCCCGATCCACAGGACGCGGGCCCCGGCGCCGGTGGCGGCAGCCATGAAGGCACCGACCCGCTTGGCGTAGGCGGCGTTCCAGGCCGGGGTGCCGTAGGACAACGACGTGGAGCCGTCCATGAAGTTCTGCGGGTCGTTGGCGCCGATGAACACCACCACGGCCTGGGGTTGGTACTGGGTGAGGTCGCGCTGGAGCTCGGACTGCCAGTCGAAGTAGTCGGGCCGCGACAACCCGGTGTCGATGTGGCCGTCGAGCACCGCGCTCACGACGTCGGTGGCGGCGAGGTCGTTGACGAGAGGCTGGCCGAAATCGATGCCGAGGGAGTCACCCACCACGAGCAACCGCAGTGGCGCCGACTGCGTCGGCACCGCCAAGGGCGCGAGGCCGTCGGGTGCGGTCACCGTCGTGGTGGGGCTGGGCGCCGGCACCGACGAGGACGACGGTCCCGGTGCGGATGCAAGCGTGGTGGTGGGGGCAGGGGGCACCACCCGGTGGTGACGGACGGGGACCCCTTCGACCTGGAGCACGCCGCTCCCCGCGGTCCCGGTGTGCCCGATGACGCGGTCCGCCGCCCCCACGACATGGGACACGCCCAAGGCGCTCGACACCGCCGCGATCGGGCGCAGCACGTCGATGGCCACGGTCCGGCGCGTGCCGAGGGGCGCGTCCTGCGCCGAGCGCAGGAGTGTGGGGCTGTCCACGAACAGCCACAGCGCGAAGCACGCCAAGCCCGCCGCGAGCGCATGGCGCCACGTGACGTGGGCCCGGCCCCCTCCGGGAAGATCCTGGGACTCGCCCGCAACCGATCCACGGTCGGGCTCCTCGGCACGGGCGACACCGTCGTCGTCGCCGGGGCGCGCGCTTCCGTTCGCACCCTCGTTCCCGACACCGACAGGGCTGGTCTCACCCGATGCCGATCCCGATCCCGAGCCACGATGCCGAGGCCTCGGCTCCTCGGTCGCCACCGGCGCGCGCGACCGGTGTCGGGGCTCGTCGGTGTGGTCAGCGGGAATGTCGGTCATGTGGTCCGCGTGTGCAGGTGCATGCTCGGAACCGCCCCCCGGAACCTCGAAAACCGAACGCCGAACCCTCGAGGACCGGCCCTAGAACTTGTAGTAGATGAACGGCGCGACACCTTGTGGCCCGAGTGTCGTGATGACGAGAAGCACGACCCCCAGTATGGCTCCTTGCACCACCCAGGGTTGACGGGCGAGCTCGCGCTGGGCCCGGCCGCCGAGCGCGGGCGGGAGGTACTGCAACGCAACCGCCCCCACGACCGTGATGACCACCAGCGGGGTGACGAGCGGGGCCGGTCCCCAGGCGGTGAAGAGCCGCCGGATAAGGGTGAGCGCGGTCGAGATGGAGTCGGCGCGGAAGAAGATCCAGGCCAGACACACGATGTTGAAGGTGACCAGCCGCTGGACCCAGATCCGGACCGGACCGTCGGGCAGGGAGTCCAGTCCCGCCGCGACCCGGTCCGACCTGCGGATATGCCCGACGACTTGGCCGACTCCGTGGATGACGCCCCACGCCACGAAGGTCCACGCCGCGCCGTGCCAGAGGCCACCGAGGACCATCGTGATCATGATGTTGCGGGCCACGGTCCAGCGCGAGCCCCGCCCGCCGCCGAGTGGGATGTAGAGGTAGTCGCGCAACCACCGTGACAGGGTCATGTGCCAGCGCCGCCAGAAGTCCTGGAGGGTGCGCGCCGTGTACGGCGCGTCGAAGTTGTCGGGGAACCGGAAGCCGAGGAACATCGCCAGGCCGATGGCGATGTCGGTGTAGCCGCTGAAGTCCGCGTAGATCTGCACGGCGAAGCCGTAGGTGGCGAAGAGGATCTCCAGAGAGGAGTGTTGGTGCGGCGCCGAGAACACCGGGGTCACGATGGCCGAGTCGACGTAGGACGAGATGACCACCTTCTTGAACAACCCCCCCGCCACGAGCCACGCGGCGCGCCCGAAGTCGATGGCGCCCGGGTCGCGCTTGCGCCGGATCTGCGGGAGGAGCTCTTCGCCCCGGACGATGGGGCCAGCGATGAGATGCGGGAAGAACGAAAGGTAGACCGCGAGGTCCACCGCCCGTGCCGGTTCGAGCTGGCGTCGGTACACGTCGATCACGTAGCTCAGCGCCATGAAGGTGAAGAACGAGACGCCGACCGGCAGGGTCACCTCCAGTAGGGGCATGACCTTTCCCGCGCCGAGGGCGTGGAAGAAGTTGTCGACGTTCACGGCCAGGAAGCCGTAGTACTTGAACCACCCCAGGATCCCCAGCAGCGCCGAGACGCTCACGATCATGGCCACGCGCCGGGGACGTTCGTCCTCGAAGTGGTGCACGGCGGTGCCGCCGACATGCGCGGTGACGGTCACCGCCGCCAACAGGAACACGAAGCGCCAGTCCCACCAGCTGTAGAAGACGTAGCTCGCCGCGATCATTGCCAGCTTCCACAAGCCGGGATACGGGTTCAGCAGCCAGCTCACCGTGAAGACCACGGCGAAGAAGATTGCGAAGTCGATCGTGGGGAACAGCATGCGTGGCAGTCACCCGCTGTTCGGCGAAGGACGCACTCCGGGTCTCGGGGGCGTGACGAACCTCGGGGAGGCTACAGCGGTGAACCGGCGTGGTGAGGGCGGATACTTCCGCCCCAGGTCAGCTGCGTGCCTTCAGGGCCTCGATCAATTTGGGCACGACCTTGTGGACGTCACCGACGATGCCGAGGTCCGCCACCGAGAAAATAGGTGCGTCTTGGTCCTTGTTGATGGCGATGATGTTCTTCGAGCCCTTCATGCCCACGAGGTGCTGGGTGGCACCCGAGATTCCGCACGCGATGTACAGGGTCGGCTTCACGGTCTTGCCCGTCTGGCCCACCTGGTGCGAGTACGGCACCCACCCGGCGTCCACGATGGCCCGGCTGGCGCCGGCGGCACCGTGGAGCAGCGAGGCCAGCTCCTCGATCAGGGCGTAGTGCTCGGCGCCACCGAGGCCCCGACCGCCCGACACGACGACCTCGGCCTCGTCGAGCTTCGGGCCCGTGCGTTCTTCGGCGTGGCGGGCGAGGACCTTGGCCCCGTTGGTGGCCCCCAGCTCGGGAACCGAGACGGAGGTGACCTGGGCGGCTCCCCCACCGGCGGGCTCCGGCGCGAAGGACTTGGCGCGCACCACGAAGATCCAGGGGTGGTCGCCGGTGAACCGGGCCGTCGCCACCTGGGCGCCGCCGAACAGACCGTGCTGCGATCGCACCTCGTCACCTTCGGTGGTCAGGTCCACGACGTTGGTGATGACCGGTGCGTCGAGGCGGACCGACAGCCGCGCCGCGATGTCGCGGCCGTCGTAGCTGGCGGGGACGAGAATGACGTCGGGCCGGGTGCCCGATCCCACCAGCGAGGCGATCGCGCCCGCCACCGGGGATCCGGGCAGAGCGTCGCCGAGGTCCCCCACGTCATAGACGGTCGTCGCCCCGTAGTTGCCGAGCTCGGTGGCGACCGCGGCGGTGTCGGCGCCCCACGCCACGGCTTCGGTGGTGCCGCCCATCGAGCGTGCGTGGGTCAGCAGCTCGAGGGTGGTGCTCGTGGGCTTGCCCTCGGCGGATTCGGCGAGGACCCATACCTTGTCGATCGACATGCTCTTCTCCTGGGATGCGGGCGAGAACGGTGGTGCCGGTGAGCCGACGGAGCCGGCTCAGATCAACTTGAGCTGCTCGAGGAAGCGGACGATGTTCTCGTAGCCTTCGCCTTCGTCGACCACGATCTCGCCCGCGCTGCGCTCGTCGGCGGCGGTGACGTCGGTGACCTCGGACCGTGCCCCGGCCGCGCCGACCTGGCCGGCATCGAGGCCGAGGTCGGCCACCGTCAGCTGGTCGACGGGCTTGGACTTCGCCGCCATGATCCCCTTGAACGACGGGTAGCGCGGCTCGACCACACCCGCGGTCACGGTGACCACCGCAGGCAGCGGGCAGTCGACCTCGTCGAAGCCCGCCTCGGTCTGGCGCTCGACGTGCACCCGGCCGTCACCGACCGAGACCTTCTTGGCGAAGGTCACAGAGGGGAAGCCGAGGAGCTCGGCCACCTGGACCGGGGTGGTCCCGGTGTAGCCGTCGGTCGACTCGGTGGCCGCGATGACGAGATCGGGTTGGGCGCGCTCGATCGCTTTGGCGAGAACCTTGGCCGTCGACAGGGCGTCGGATCCCTTGAGGGCGTCGTCGCTCACCAAGATGGCCTTGGCCGCGCCCATGGCGAGGGCGGTCCGTAGCCCCGACGTCTCGCCTCCGGGGGCCATCGAGACGAGCGTGACCTCGCCGCCACCGGCCGCCTCGGCCAGCTGGAGGCCCATCTCGACTCCGTAGGCGTCGGAGTCGTCCATGATCAGCTTTCCCTCCCTGACCAGGGTGTGGGTCTGGCTGTCGAGAGCCTGGGGGGCAGCCGGATCGGGGATCTGTTTCACACAGACGACGACGTTCATGGCGTCGATTGTTCCCGAGAACCCCGCCCTTCGACCAATCCACATGACCCGTGCGGGACCACCCGGACCGGGCCCGTGGCCGTCTTGTTCAGCGCCGACCCAGGTGGGCCAGGGTGTCTGCCACCGAATCGGTGATCACGACGTCGACCCCGGCGTCGACGACAGCGTCGATCTCCTCGGGGCTGTTGACGGTCCATGTGGCCACGGCCAGGCCACGTCCGTGCGCCCGCTCGACCAGCGCGGCGTCCACCTGTGAGTGGTGCGGGTGCAGCGCCACGCATCCGAGCGTCTCGGCGGTGTGGAGCGCGGCGAGGGCGTCGAGCGCAGGGTGGACGAGCAACCCCAGCGCGACCGGCTGCGCCTGGCCGACCGCGGCCAGGGCATCGGGCCAGAACGACGACACGATGACACGGGCGGGCCACGGTGCCCGTCCGTCTTTGCCGCGCGCCAGGACCGCGGCGACCGCGGCGGAGACCCGCTGCGCGGGGTCGTACGAAGCCTCGGTCGGGGCGTTCTTGATCTCGACGTTGACGACGGACCCGTCGCATGCCGCCAGGGCTCCATCGAGGGTCGGGACCCACCCCGGGAGCTCGTCGTGCCGGCGTTCGTGGATGAACCCCGCCCCGGGCACCTCGGCGTCGTGGTGGACGACGAGCTCGCCGTCCGCGCTCAACCGCACGTCGAGCTCCACCCCGTCGGCGCCGAGGCGCAGCGCACCGGAGAACGCTTCGAGCGAGTTCTCGCGCCAGGGCCCGGCACCACCGCGGTGGGCGAGCACGATCACCGAGACGCCATCCGATGCACGGGGACCGGCCACGTCCCGCACCCTAGGCACGGCGCGGGCACCCCGATCGTCCCGGACCCATCGAGCGGTTGGGGTCCCGAAAGAACCCCCAACGAAGCGGTTGCGGTCGGATTCGACGTTTCCGGTATTTCACGCATTTCCCACCCTTTCCCTTGCTTTTGATCCCCTCCGGACAATCTTCGCGCTTGCAGGGGTGAGCGCTTGGGAGTAGCTTCACATTCACCGTTTCCCGTGGCGGCCAACCCCTGTGGCCAGCCAAGTGAACGGGTTCACAAGGAGCGGGCGGTCGGATTCTGCCCGAGGATGGACCGCACCGGAGGAGGTTGTCGTGGCACTCATGTGGAACCGCTCGGTCGAATGGGATGCCGAGGACTGGCGCAAGGTTGCGGCCTGTCGGTACACCGAGCCCGACCTCTTCTTTCCCGTCGGCACGACGGGGCCGGCGATCGAGCAGATCGAAGCGGCCAAGCGTGTCTGTCGGGCCTGCGAGGCCATCGAGCCCTGTCTCGAGTTCGCCCTGGCCACGAACCAGGAGTCGGGCATCTGGGGCGGCACCTCCGAGGAGGAGCGCCGCAAGCTCCGCAAGGCCTGGCTCGCCGCCCGGCGACGCGCCTCGTAGCCTCCGCTCCTTCCTCCACCAGCACCGATTCGGCCCCGGAGAGCCTCCGGGGCCGTTGCGCGTCCGGTTGCGGGTATCGAAGAGATAGCGATCTGACCCTCGGTATCCTCGGATAACGAGGAACGCACCAGCCTCTCCAACCCCACTTCCCCCCGGTGAGAGGCACCGCTCCTCGGAGAGGTGCCGTCATGCGTGACGCGTCGAGTGGAAGACGGCTCGGCACCAGATGGGTCGACCGGTCCATGCGGACCAAGGGCCTGGTGGTCATCGCCGTCCCCATCGCCATCCTCTTCATCGTGCTCGGCTCGACCTCGTGGTTCACCCACGTCGACAACCGGGCCCAGGACGTCGCGAGCCACTCGCGCCAGATCGTGGACGCCGCCACCACGCTCGAGAACAGCCTCCTCTCGGCCGAGACCGGCCTGAGCGGCTACCTGCTCACAGGGAACACGTCGTTCCAGAGCTCCTATGCCCGGGCCGAGAAGGCCCTCCCACCACAGCTGGGGCAGCTCGAGGCCCTGACCTTCGACACCCCGAAGGAGCAGATCGCCGGGCGCGCCATCCAGCACGACACCGATCAGCTGGTCGCGGCGCTGGCCCGCCTCAAGGTGCAGCAGCCGGCGCCGGCATCGTCCACGACGATCCACACGCTGCTGCAATCGGTCAAGGTCGAGACCGACACGCTGCGCGCCGACGTCTCTTCGCTCACGAGCCGTGAGAACGCCATCATCGTGAGCCAGCAATCCGACATCCATACCTCGAACATCTTCTTGCCCTCCATCGTCATCGCCGCGGTCGTGCTCGCACTGGCGGGAGGCGTGATGGTGTCGCAGCTGTTCACGACCGGCGTGGTGAGGCGGCTCCGTCGTCTCGAGCGTGCCACGGAGGCGCTCGAGCGCGGCGAGACCCCAGGCGAGGTGCCGACGGGACGCGACGAGATCGGCCGACTCTCGGGCAGACTGCTCGACACGACCGCGCAGTTGCGCGAGCGGGCCGAGGAACGTGACCGCGCCCGGGGGGAGCTCGAGAACATCCTCACCGCCAGTCCGGTGGTCTCGGTGCGGTATGACGTCGCCACGCGGCGCTTCTCCTACGCGAGCCCCAACATCGACCGGCTCTTCGGGATCTCGGCCGAAGAGGCCACCGCCGCACCCGAAGGCATCCTGGCGCGTCTGCACCCCGACTCGGCCGACCATCTGCGCGACGCACTGCTCACCGACTCGACGCACAACGGGGAACGGTTCGAGACGTTGCTGCGCTTCCGGCGGGACCCGACTTCCGAGGACTGGCGCGAAGCCGAGGCCGTCTACACCTTGGAATGGGGGTCCCAAGGCGAGCTCCAGGGTCTCGTCGCCTACCTGGTCGACGTCTCGGACCGACACATGGCGCAACGCGCCGCCGACGAACGACGGTTCCTCCTCGAGTCGATCTTCCATGCGTCGCCCGACACCATCGTGGTGCGCGACATCTCGGGCCAGGTCCTGCTGGGCAGCTCCCCGCTGGCGGACGTCATCGGGACGACCGACACCGTGCGCGACGACTCGGACCGGGCCATCCTCGACCAACTGATCGCTCGATGCGTCGCCGGAGAACAGAGCCCCGACCCAGTGGTCACCACCGGCCGGCTGCCCGGCGGGGACCTGCGCACCTACGAGACCAGGGCCCGCCCGGTCTTCGACCACGCCGGACGTGTCACCGGCACGGTCACGATCTCACGCGACGTCACCGAACGCATGCAGCTCGAACAGTCGCTCCGGCATGCCTCGTTGGGGGCCGAGCGTGCGAGCCAGGCCAAGAGCGAATTCCTGTCGCGCATGAGCCACGAGCTGCGCACACCGCTCAACGCCATCATCGGGTTCGCGCAGTTGCTCGAGATGGACGAGCTCCCGCCCGAGCAAGCCTCGAGCGTCGACCAGATCCAGGTGGCCGGGCGTCACCTGCTGTCGCTCATCAACGAGGTGCTCGACATCTCCCGCATCGAAGCCGGCCGTGTGAGCCTGTCGACGGAGCCGGTCGAGGTGAGCGAGGTCCTCGACGAGGTGACCACGTTGCTCGCCCCCGTGGCCGAGAGCGCCGGCGTCGAGCTGTCGGTGGACGTCGGCGCGTCGCGCGTCCTACGGGTGCGCGCCGATCGTCAGCGGCTGCTCCAGGTCCTTCTGAACCTGGGCTCCAATGCGGTCAAGTACAACAGCCGCGGAGGCTCGGTCGCGTTCCGGACCGGTCCGGGCGGCGATGGTCGTGTTCGGTTCGAGGTGCGCGACACCGGGCCCGGCATCCCCCATGAACAACAGGACCAGCTGTTCGTGCCGTTCTCGAGGCTCGGTGCCGAACGGTCCGGCGTCGAAGGGACCGGGGTCGGCCTCGCCGTGTCGAAGCAACTGGTCGAAGTGATGGGAGGTGTCATCGGTGTCGACTCCTTCCCCGGCCACGGCTCGACGTTCTGGGTCGAACTGCTGCCCTCGGATCCCACCCTTGCCGACTTACGACCGATCCGGGCGGGCTCGGCGCCGGCGGCGCCGGCGGCGCCGGCTGCCAACGGGCACCGCAACGGCCATGGTCCGGACCGACACGACCGCGACGGTGACGTCGTGGCACCCGACGGCGTCGCCGGGCTCTCACCCCGCAACGGGGCCGGCCCACCGTCGCTCCCGGGTCGAGGCGTGGTCGTGCTGCAGATCGAGGACAACCCTTCGAACTCCGCCCTGGTCGAACAGGTACTCGCCAAGCGGCCCGATGTCCGCCTGGTCTCAGCCGGCGAAGGACGTGCGGGGCTCGAGCTGGCCCGCCAACATCGGCCTGACCTGGTTCTTCTCGACCTCCACCTGCCCGACGTCCCCGGTGACGAACTGCTGCACCGACTCAAGGCCGTGCCTGAGTTGGCCGACACAAAGGTAGTCGTGGTGAGTGCAGACGCTACGCCGAGCCGGATCAGGGAGATGCTCGACCTCGGGGTCGAGGGGTACCTGACGAAGCCGGTCGACGTGGATGCACTGCTCCGGCTGGTGGACTACGAGATCGGAGCCAAACACGGTGCACCGGAATGAGCGGTTGCTCGAGCGTGCGACGGTGTGCGTCGGGAACGACGCACACCCGTTGAGCGCGCCTCGCACGGCCATCTCGGCGATCGTGCCGATCGACCACGGACGACCGGAGGTATCGCTGTGACCATGACGTTGCCTGATGAGGACCATATGGTCCTGGTCGCCGAGGACGACGTGGCCAGCCGCACGGCCACGAGGATGTTCCTCCAGCGGGTGGGCTACCGCGTGGGCGAGGCTGCCGACGGACCCGGCACGCTGCGCGAGGCCAGTCTCGGTCGCTACGACCTCGTGGTCCTCGACCTCGGGCTCCCGGGCCTCGACGGCGAAGAGGTGCTCTCCCGGTTGCGCCGCGACAGCGGGTTGCCGGTCATCGTGCTCACCGGCCGCTCCGAGGAGTCCGAGCGCGTCCGCGTCCTGAACCTGGGCGCCGACGACTATGTCGTGAAGCCGTGCTCGTTGCCCGAGCTCGACGCCCGCATCCGTGCGGTCCTACGCCGCGGCCAACCGACGCAGACCGCGACCCAGATCGAGCACGACGGCCTCGTCATCGACCGGGCCGCACACCGGGTCATGGTCAACGGATCGACGATCGACCTCACGCCCAAGGAGTTCGACCTCCTCGCCTTTCTCGCCGCTACGCCGGACCAGGTCTTCACCCGCGAGGAGCTCCTCGAGCACGTGTGGGGATCGACGCAGGAATGGCAGGACCCGGCCACGGTGACCGAGCACGTTCGGCGCCTGCGACTCAAGCTCGAGCCCGACGCCACCAGCGCTCGCTGGCTGCACACGGTACGAGGGATCGGCTACCGCTTCTCGGTGGTGCCCGAGGACTGAGCCTGTGGTGCGTTGATGGTGGCCTGCGGGCACGCCAGGATCACACCCGGCGACAACGACTGTGCGCCCTCGTTGAGCGGGGTGGGCTCCGGGGCGGGCGACGGCACCGGGGTCGACTCCTGCGGGATCGACACCGTGCCCACGACGGCTCCGCCGGTCCCCAGGAGCTGCAGCGTCCCTCGCACCGTGTAGGGCCCGGTGCCGGCCGCCGCCACCGCCGGCGTGACCCGATGAGCGAGGACCGCCACACCGCCGACCGGCGCCATCTGATCGGTGGACCCGTCGGGGAACGCCATCTGCACCGACGTGACGTCGCTCGAAACTTCGACCGCCACCCACCACACCGGGTCACCCTCGGCCACACCGAAGGTCCCCGTCACCACGGCTTGAGGCTGAGTGCTCGGCGCCACAGTCGTCGGCGGCCCAGTGGTCGGCGGGCCAGTGGTCGGAGGGCCAGTGGTCGGCGGCGGAGACACCACCGGGGTCGTGTCCGGTGGCGAGGCCGGCGGTGACACGGCGATCGGTGTCGTCGTCGCGGGCGTCGCCGGCGTCGCCACGGGACCGTTGAAGGGTTCGGGCGGTACCGCGGGGCCCGATCCCGATGCTCCGCCACCGGCGCTGGAAGACCCCGCCCCCGCCGAGGTTCCCCCGTCGGGGGACTCGACACATTGCAGCGACGAGATCGCACCTTGGCCCACCGCGTCGCCGTCGGAGAGCTCGACGGTCACATTGGCTCCCGTCGGGACGAGGGGCACCACCGTCGATCCCGTGGTAGCCGACGGCGAGGTGCCGGACGAAGCGGACCCGGCCTGCGGGATGGCACCCCCGAGGCACGACACCGCGGTCGGAGCGTCCTGGTAGGCGCGGACGGTCACGCCGTCGGAGGTGGTGCGGATGAACAGGCGAGTGGCCGACCCGATGTCGCCGGAACCGTTGACGTCGGGACCGACCGTGGTGGTGGTGGTGGTGACCGGCGTCGCGCCGGGTACGGCGACCGGCTCGTTGGGGCACATCACCGCCGGCCCTCCGGCTGCCGGTGCCGCCGCGCTGGCGTGCCCGGTGGGCGCGGTGGTGCTCGGCGTCGCGCCCACCCCGGTCCCCCGCGCCGCCACCTGCCCGGGCGACGCGGCCGCGTCACCGAAATAGCCGCCGGCCCCACCGACCACCAGCGCCAACGCCACTGCGCCGACCAGGAGCCGCTGGCGCCGCCTCGTCGTCGACGCCAGGCACCCGGCGAAGGCGCCCCAGTCGGGGGGGTCGACGGGTGCGCGTGTGGCCGTGGCCGCCAGCGTGTGGCGGAGGCGGCTCTCGATGTCCGAGGACCCCTCGGTCGGGGAGACGTCGTGA
The DNA here is from genome assembly GCA_963764205.1 of uncultured Acidimicrobiales bacterium. Classification (GTDB taxonomy): domain Bacteria; phylum Actinomycetota; class Acidimicrobiia; order Acidimicrobiales; family UBA8190; genus Chersky-840. The sequence goes on along the minus strand of CAVXRN010000006.1, from coordinate 755,821 downwards.
TCAGTCATGGTCAACCACCTCTCGGAGGCGTTCGAGCCCTCGGTGCACGAGCGAGGCCACGGTGCCCGGACGGCACCCGAGGGCCACCGCGATCTCGGCGTCGGGCAGGTCGGAGTAGTAGCGCAGCACCAGCGCGGCACGTTGCCGGTACGGGAGTGTCGCCAGCGCCGTGCCGAGCACGTCCGCGTCGTCGGCCCGCCCTTGCTCGGCCACCCCGTCGACGATGTCGGGGTCTTCGCGGGCGGCGCGCCCCGTGATGTGCGACGCCCGGTCGGCACCGCCCTCGGTGCGCGTCAGACGCGAGCGTTCGCGCCAGGCACGGCGGTGATGCGATCGGCACGCGTTGACGACCGAGCGATGCAGGTACGCGCGCGGGTCCCGGACGCCACCCCAGTGGCGGTGCAGGCGCACGAAGGCGTCTTGGACCAGGTCCTCGGCCGTCTCCGGGGAGTCCACGAGCACCCGGGCCAGGCGGACCATCGCTGCGAACGAGCCCAGGTAGAGGTCCCCGAAGGAGCCGGTGGCGCCGAGGGCTGCAGTCCCCGGCGACGCGGGCCCAGCCGGACCGGACCCAGCCGGACCGGACTCAGGGGGATCGGGCCGGCCCGGGCCGGACTCGGTCACCAGGAACCCCGCGTGCGACGCCATCGAATGATTCGACGCACGACGGGTCGCGAATCTTGCACCGCCCGACGGATTCAGAGCGAGGTGAGGTCGTTCGAGGATTTCTGGGCGGGCAGGTCGATGGTCACGACGGTCCCGCCGTTGCTCCGCATGACGATGGACCCGCCGAGCTGGCTCGTGACGAGGTCGCGCACGATCGAGAGCCCCAGGCTGGTGGTGTGGTCGATGTCGAACCCCTCGGGCAGTCCGCACCCGTCGTCGCGGACCTGGAGGGTGAGGTGGTCGTCGTCGTTGGCCAGCACGAGCTCTACATGACCGACGGCCTCGCCGTTGGTGTCTCCGATGAACACGGAGTCTCCCCCGACCGAGGGGAAGGCGTGCTCGACGGCGTTCTGGAGCAGTTCGGCCAGCACCACCGCCAGCGGGGTGGCGATGTCAGCCGCCACCTCGCCCACGTCACCGGTCACCCTGATCCCGATGCGGTCCCCGGACACGACCGAGTCCTCGGCCATCCGCACCAACGACCCGACGATCTCGTCGAAGGGAACCTCGTCGCCGGGCTCGCGCGACAAGATCTCGTGGACGAGGGCGATCGACCGAACCCGCCGCTCGGCCTCGCGCAGGGCCTCTTGGCCCTTGCCGGGCTCGAGGCGCCGAGCCTGGAGACGGAGCAACGACGAGATCGTCTGCAGGTTGTTCTTGACCCGGTGGTGGACTTCGCGGATCGCCGCGTCCTTGGACAACAACAGCCGGTCGAGCCGGCGCAGGTCCGTGACGTCGCGCAGCAGCACCATGGCCCCGGTCACCGTCTCCTGTTCGAGCAGGGGGGTGCACTGCATCAAGACGATGACGTCGGGCCGGCGCTCGACCTCCTCGGTCACGGGACAACCGGCTCGCAGCGCCCAGTCCAGCGCCGCGTCGTCGATCCCCAGCTCCGAGAGCCGCCGTCCTTCGACCACGTCGCTCACACCCATCCGGTGCAGGGCGCTCATGGCATTGGGCGACGCGTACTTCACCTGCCCGTCGGGCTCGACGAGCACGAGCCCGTCCCCCACTCGGGGCGCGTCCTCGGTGGTGAAGTCCTCTCCCACAAAGGGGAAGTCGCCCACCGCCACCATGTGGGCCAACCGTCGGTAGAGGTCGCGGTAGACACGTTCGAGGCGGCCCGGCCGACGGTCTTCGAGGGGTGCCACCCGGACCACGACGGCGACGGGATCGCCGCCATGGCGAACGGGCACACACTCGAGCTGGGCCGTGTCGGGCACGGCGGGCACCTCGCCCGTGTCACGAGAGTCGGGGTCCCCCGACGCCATCCGGACCCGCACCGGGACGGGGATCACGGCGAGACCCGACGACATCACCCCGCCCTGGAGGGCCTCGGTCACAACCGGCCAGTCCGAGCTCTCGACCATCTGACCCACGAGGTCCACGCGCAGCAACGTCGCCCACGTGGTGGGGCGGATCTGTCCGAGCACGATCAACCGGGCTCCGGCTGTCCCCCGCACGGGCGCCACCAACAACAGGTCCGAGAACGAGAGGTCCGAGAGCACGCCCCACGACCCCAGCAGTCGCTGCAGATGGTCGAGACTCGCCGCATCGAGCGCGGTGTGGGCGGCGGCGAGCTCCGCCGGCGTCTTCACGAGCCCGACACCGCGGCCGCCAGGGGGACGTCGGTGCCCCGCCGGGCGCGAAAGGCGCGCAGCGAACCCACGTCCAGGGCCTCGAGCAGGCGGGACAGATCGGCGGTGCGGGAGGCGACGTCGGACAGTCGATGGGCGTCCGAAGCCGTCGTGAGCGGGACACCGGCGTCGACCAGGCGCGCCAGCAGGCCCGGCGCGGGGTACGCCTCGGCCGCGGGCTTGCGCCATCCCGCCGACGAGAGCTCGGCTGCCATGCCTGACCGCACGGCCGCCTCGACCAGCCGGTCCCAGCATTCTTCGGGGTGCGCGGGCCGGTGACCGGCCGCCTTCACGAGGTCGGGGTGGGCGAGCACGTCGCACGCGCCGGTGGCCGCCAGCTCCTCGATGGCGCCGACATAGTCGTCCCAGGCTGCGTCGACGTCGCGCGTCGTCCACTGGGCCATGGACGTGTCGTCGTCCACGTCGTCGAACCGCCACGCGCCGATCCAGTGGACCGAGCCCAGCAGGACGTCGAAGGGATACCCGGCGAGCAACGTGGCCACGTCGTCCATCCGCCCGCGGTAGTAGTCGACTTCCAGGCCGAGCACGACGGGTAGGCCCGCGCCTTTGGCGGTGAGCACGCAGTCGACGTAGGTGTCGAGGTCGGCATGGGCGTGGTCATCCCAGTACGTCGCCATCGACGCCCGCAGGGCGGCGTCGGGCTCGTCGTCCCAGAAGCCGCGCAGCAACCGGTCGGCCTGGCGGAACCGAAAGAGGTGCTCGGTGAGGGCAACCTCGTGGACGCCGGCCGCACCGGCACGTTCGCAGTAGTCGGCCACCTGCTCGAGGGTGGGTGCGGTGTCGCGCTGGCCATGGGGCCAGAGATGGAGGTGGTAGTCGAGCACGGGGAGAGGTTCTGTGGCTCGGCCGTGCTCACGTGCCGCCCGAGGCGCCACGGTGGACGGGTCGGATGAGGGTGACGCCGTCTCGCACCGTCGTCTGGACACACACCACCCGGCGGTCGGCGACCACCGCCTCGTTGAAGGCGCGGATGGCGCGGGTGTCGTCGGACTGGTCCGTGTCGTCGACGACTCTTCCGCCCCACAGGGTGTTGTCGGCCGCGATCAGGCCCCCGGGCGCGAGCTTGGGGAGAACGGCTTCGTAGTAGGCCAGGTAGTTGGTCTTGTCGGCGTCGATGAACACGAAGTCGAATGGACCGTCGAGCTTCGCCACGGTGTCGAGGGCGGGGCCCTCGATCACCTCGATCACATCCGCATACGCGCTGCGGGCGATGTGGGAACGGGCCATCGCCGCGTGCACCGGGCTCAACTCACACGTCGTGATGCGCCCACCGGGGGGAAGGCCGGCCGCCATCGACAGCGACGAGTAGCCGCTGAACGTCCCGATCTCGAGCACCGACGTCGGGCGCAGCGCGTACACGAGCATCTCGAGGAAGCGGCCCTCGAGCGCCCCCACCATCATCTGCGGCGCGCTGAGCGAGCTGCGGGTCTCCTCGGCCAGTGCCAGGAGATGGTCCTCGGGCGCGGTGGTGTGGGCCTCGGCGTAGGCCTCGAGCCCGGGATCGATGATGTCGGCCATGGGGAAGTCCCTCCGACCGCATCGTAGGCGCCGGCGACCGCCGCCCGGGCCCGAGGCCGGCGGGCGGGCCCGACCGCGGAGGGGAACGGTCAGGAGGCGACCAACGGCCGGACGAGACGCATGACCCGGTCCAGGGCGCACATGTAGGCCCGGTGCGCGGCGGTCGTCCCGTCGCGCGCCGCCACCGCGTAGGTGGCGTGCAACCACCGATGGGCGTCGATCCCCTCCGCGTCCCCGGCGAACCCGTCGTCCTCGTCGATCTCGCACAGGAGCCCGTACAGACTGCGGGCGTCGACCGTCGCGAAGCCCCGCACGAGGGCCTCGAGGTGGGAGTCGGCCCCGTCGGGTCGCTCGGTCGCTCCGTGGGCGGACACCGTCACCAGCTGCCGCGCTCTTCCGCGCGCTTCGTATCCGAGGACGAGCAGTGCGCCCACCCGCCCGAAGCGCTGGACCACCGCGGCGCGCGCCGCGGGCGAGGCGGCGGGCCCTCCGAGCAAGGCCAACGCGGTGGTGCCGTCGGCGAGCACCGACTCGGCCCGGAGCCCGACTTCGTCGGCATCCTCACTGGCCATGGCCTGTCTGATCAGTTCGGTGGCCCGTCGCGTCCGGGACCCGGCCCGCCGGGCCCTGCTCCCGCGCTGCGAGCACCCCGACGCCGCATCGGACCGGTCAGGGACGGCGTCGACCCTCGTGTCGACGAGGGCACCAGGCGAGCACGGGTGGCCCGCCCGGCACCACGGCGCTCCGTCGGCGACGAGGTTGTGACACGGTCGACCGGTGGTCGTGAACGTGAATCCACACGTTCGCGTCGTCATCTCCGCGCTCGCGGCGGGTGGGCCACTGTTCTCCCCCTTCACCAACCGCTGTGTCATGCACGGATGTCGGCATCTCGAACGCGCTTCTACATCCAGGGCAACACAATCTCCGATCAAGGGCTTCACTTCTGGCGCGCTCCCGCGCGCCGTCGTCCGATGACGGGCTGCGCCACCCGGGGCGGAGGAGCCCCGGGACCGAGGGTCCCGGGCCCGGCGTGGGTCGACCCGGCCCCACCTCGGCTCGGTCGACCCGGCGGCTCGGGAGACCGCTTCCCAGGCCGGGGCTAAGGCCGGAGGCCGCCTCAGCCGATGGAGTCCTGATGATCGAATCGCGAGGTCTGCTCGACGTTGCTGTCTGGCTCCCGGACGCGGTCGTCGTGATCGACGCTTCAGCCCGGCTGATCTGGGCCAACGACGCCGCCGAACGACTGTTCGGGGTCGACAGCACGCGCCTGGCCGGGACCGACGGGCTCGACTTCCTCCACCCCGACGACCAGGAGGTGGCCGCCGTCGCGCTCTCGAGCATCCAGGGCAAGACGGTGGGGACCCCGATCGAGCTGCGGGTGCGCACCCCCGACGGGTGGAAGCTCGTCGAGGTCATCGGCGCCAACCTCCTCGACCGGCCTGCGGTCAACGGTCTGGTCCTGTGCCTACGCGACCTGACCGAGCGACGGCGGTGGGAGATCGCGTCCGACGAGGTCGGGAGGTTCCGGGCCATCGTCCACAACGCAGCCAGCGTGATCATGCTGCTGGACGGGGCAGGGCGCATCGAGTCGGTGTCGGCCGCCATCACACGATTGCTGGGGCACGACCAAGAGCTCGTCGAGGGCCGGCCGCTGGTGGAGCTCGCCGCAGCCCACGATCGGGGCAGCCTGGCCGCGGCGGTGTCGCGGTCGATCGACGTCCCGTCGTTCAGTCGATCGCCGACCGTCGTCGAGGTGGAGTTGATGCGCCGGGGCGGAACCGAGTCGGTGCCCTTCGAGTTGAGCATCGTGAACCTTCTCGACGACCCCACGGTGCGAGGGCTCGTGGTCTCGGGCCACGACATCACCCAGCTGCGAGCCACCCGGGACGCTCTCGACGAGCTCACGACCTATGACCCCCTGACGGGTCTGGCCAATCGGGTGACACTGCGGGCCCATGTCGAACGGTGCCTCGGCAACCCCACCACCGCGGTCGTCTTCATCGATCTCAACGGGTTCAAGCCCATCAACGACGAGCACGGGCGGGCCACCGGCGACGAGATCCTGCGGCGCGTCGCGGCGCGTCTCGAGTCGTCGGTGCGAAAGGGCGACGTCGTGGCCCGCTACGGCGGTGACGAGTTCGTGGTCGTCGCGGCCATCCGCGACCCCGACGAGCTGCGCGCCCTGGCGGCCCGCCTGGCCGAGGGAATCCAGCGCCCCATCGAACTGCCCGAGGGCACCTTCCGCCTCACCGCCAGCGTGGGACTGGCGCATCCGGGGCCCGGCGACACCGCCGCCACCCTGCTCGGCCGGGCCGACACCGCCATGTACATCGCGAAGCAGCACGCCGAAGGCGGGGGGAACTACCCCCTGGCGTGAGGCTTGGGACCGACCGGCGTCACGGGCCCCACAGTTGCTCGCCCAGGCGCAGCAGGCCGGCGAGGTCGAAGACGTCGGTCTCGAAGTACGGCACGCTCACGAGGGCCTCGGGCACCGTGGCGAGCTCGGCCTGTTGTTCGGCTTCGCGCTGAGCCACCACCCGGTAGTCCAGATAGCTGCGGCCCACCTCGGACAGCACCCGGCGGATCTGGCTGACGTCGCCCGAGCGCACCTTGGGGGCGACCGACTCGGCCAGCTCGTCGGCCCGGTCGCGCAGCGTCTCGGCCACCGCCGCACCCTGGGGATCGCGCAGATAGGCGGGGAGCACCTTGTTGAGGACGATGGCGCCCAGGTGCAAGCGGCGCTCCTTGAGGGCCTGCGCGAAGAACTCGGCTTCGCGCAGCGGGACCGCTTCGAGCGTCGACACCACGATGAACGACGTGCGGCGGTCCGCCATGAGCCGGTGCACGGCCTTGGCGCGCTCGACGAAGCCGTCGTACATGGACTGGAAGAGGATGAAGAACTGGGCCACGTCCTCGAGGAACTGGGTGCCGAGGATGCGATCGGCGATCTGGTAGAAGGGCTTCGAGGCGAAATTCACCAGCCGGGACCGGTAGGGAACGATGAGCCACCGCAGCAACCGGCTGGAGAAGAACTCGGCCATGCGTTCGGGCGCGTCGAGGAAGTCCAAGGCGTTGCGCGTCGGTGGGGTGTCCACCACGATCAGGTCGTACTTGCCGTCCGCGTGGATCTCGAACAGCCGCTCCATGGCGATGTAGTCGTGGCTCTGGACGAAACGCGACGAGATGTTGCGGTACAGGGGGTTCGACAGGATCTCGTCACGCGTGCTGGGCGTCCGGAGCGTGCAGCCGGATGAGCGCGTCCCACGACTCCTTGGTGTCGAGCATCGCGGCCCACAGCTCACCTCTGGGCTTCACGCCGGCGGCGAGGAACGTCTCGTCGGGCACGCGTCGCTCGTTATTGCCGATCCCTTCGATCCCGAGCGCGTCGGCCAGCCGGCGCGCGGGGTCGACGGTGAGCACGAGCACCTTGCCACCGAGGCGCGCCGCGGCCATGGCCGCCGCGGCCGCCGCGGTCGTGGTCTTGCCGACCCCTCCGGGCCCGCACGCCACCACGATCTCGCGCGACGCCAACAGGCCGTCGAGCGACCCCCCGCGCTGCTCGGCCTTCGGGGCGCTGCGCCTCGGGGTCACGACGTCAGCTCCTCGCCCAGCGAGACCGCGATCTGGCGGAGTGTGCGCAGCCCGTGGAGCCGGGTGAAGAGGAAGGGCAGGTACATCATGGGCACCGCAGGGTCGATCCCGCTCCGCAGGCGCTCGAGATGCCCGGCGCGGGTGCGGCGCAGGGTGACCGCGAGCCGGGCCGCGTCGAGCACGGGCGAGGGGTCGAGCTGCACGAGCTTCTTGAGCTCGGCGGACACCCCGGGACGGCACAACTCGTTGAACACCGTCTCTTCGCTTCGACCGAACAGTTCGGGGAGCACCCGGTTCACGATCACCGCGGCGAGCTCGACCGAGGTCTCGGTGGCGACCTTGCCCGCCAACTCGATGGTCTCGTTGACCGGCATCTCCTCGGGAGTGGTGACGATCACGAGGCCGGTGGTGGTGGGGTTGGAGAGGATGTCGAGGATCCAATCGGTCTGGGAGCGGATCAGCCCGACCTTCACGAGGTCGTTGATGGCCTGCGGCGCCGCCAGCTGACCGACGATGTGCCCGGTCGCGGACGCGTCCACCACCACGAGGTCGTAATGGTGCTCGCGCACCTCGTAACAGAATTTTCCCACCGTGAGGATCTCGCGCACGCCGGGCGCCGCGGTGGCCACGAAATCAAAGGCCTTGGCCAGTGGGCCGATGCGGCCCACCACCGGGATCCGCAGATTGAGCCGGAGGTATTCGCGCAGCGACGCTTCGGTGTCCATCGACATGGCCCACAACGAGGGGAACACCTCGCGGGCGGTGAAATTGGTGGGGCCGGTCTCGAAGTAGGCCGCCACGTCACCCTTGGCATCCATGTCGCACACGAGCGTCCGGCGCCCGTGCTCGGCCGCGTACAACGCCAGCCCCGCCGCCACCGTGGTCTTGCCCACCCCCCCCTTCCCGGTGACGAAGAGGAGGCGGCGGTCGAGCAGTCCCACCATCGGGTGCTCGGCGCTGGTCACAGAGGGGACTGCCGCCCCATCCGCTCAGGGAGCGCCGAAACCGACTCGGCGTTCCTGGGTGGGCGCCCCGACCTCGACGTACGCGACCTTGGCCACCGGGACTGCCACCCGCCGACCCTTGCGGTCGGTCAGCCACAGCACCCCGGACTCGTTGCCGAGGGACGACTCGATCTCGGCGATGATCGTGTCTCGGTCGGAGTCCTCCTCCAACTCGATCTCGAGCTCTTTGGCGCTCTGCGTGATCCCGATGCGCACGTCCACCTGTGTCCCGCTCCTCCAGATCGACCCGGCCCGAGCCGGGGCGGCCATGACCATACAGCCGTGGGCCACACTAAGGCCTATGGAGACCGACCCCCGTCGCGCCGACCGAGCGGGGTCGCCGCTGGGCCGCCACCATGGCGGGCCACGGGAGCGGGGGGCTGCGCACCGCCCATGCGGACTCGTCGGCCGTGCTCGGCACCGGTGCCGGGATCGAGCCCCGGGGCCGCCTCGAGCGCGAGGCCACCGAGGACCTGGTCCTCGTCCCGGGGGCGACCCGCGCCGGTGAAGCGGGACGACGCCTGGTTCCCGAGGAGCCCGACCCCTGGCGCACCTGCTTCGAGCGTGACCGGGACCGGATCCTGCACTCGTCGGCCTTTCGGCGCCTGGCGGGCAAGACCCAGGTCTTCGTCTTCCCCGCCGACCACCAACGGACCCGGCTCAGCCATGCCCTCGAGGTGGCGCAGGTGGCCACCGGGATCGCGTCGGCATGCCGTCTCAACGTGGCGCTGACCGAGGCCATCGCTCTGGGCCACGACTGCGGTCACGGGCCCGGCGGGCACATGAGCGAGGACGCGCTGGGCGTCTTCCTCCCGACGGGGTTCGACCATGCCGTATGGGGCGCGGACGTGTCGCTGGCCGACCTGAACCTGTGCGACGAGACCCTCGACGGCATCCGGAACCACTCCTGGTCGCGTCCCGCTCCGAGGACACCGGAAGGGGAGGTGGTGAGCTGGGCCGACCGGATCGCGTACCTGTGCCACGACTGGGAGGATGCCGTGTCGGCGGGGATCGTGACCCCGAGCATGCTGCCCGACGTCGTGGTGCGGCTCTGCGGCGAAACCCGGTCGCGACAGCTGCGGAGCTTCATCGAAGGGACCGTGGCGGCCACGCTGGACACGGGCCGGGTGGGGATGGGCGAGGAGCTCGCCGACGCCCTCGCCGCCTTCCGGCAGCGGCAACTACGAGCACATCTACCTCCGCCCCGCCTCGGTGACCCAGGGCGAGTCGGTCGTGGAAGTGCTGCGCGCCTTGGTGGCGCACTTCGCCGATCAGCCCAATCTCATCCCCGGCGTGCACCGCGACGGCGGCGTGGCCGGGGGCAGCGACCGCGCCGTGTTCGAAGCGGTCGCCTACGTGGCGGGGATGACCGACCGCTTCGCCATGGGTATCGCCGTGTCGGACCTCGGTTGGGATCGCGCCAGGCTGCCCAGAGGCGTGGACTCGTTCACCGTACGTTGAGCTCGCGCCGGTAGATACGGGCCGGCCCGAGCTCCTCGACCCGGGTGGCCAGGGCATCGAAGGCCAGCGCCGCTTCTCCGGCCGGATCCGCCACCCGCACCGGCACGCCGGTGTCGCCGCCCACCCGCAGCGCGGGGACGAGCGGGACCTGGCCCAGCAAGGGGACCTCGAGATCGTCGGCCAGCTCCTGGCCACCCCCGGCGCCGAAGAGCTCGTAGCGCGTGCCGTCGTCGCCGGTGAACCACGACAGGTTCTCGACCACGCCCCGCACCGCCAGTTTGAGCTTCTTCGCCGCGTAGGCCGAGCGCTGGGCGACGCGTTGCGCGGCGGCTTGTGGGGTCGTCACCACCACGATCTCGGTGCGCGGCAGGTACTGCCCCAACGACAAGGTCACGTCGCCGGTGCCCGGAGGCATGTCGATGAGCAGGAAGTCCGGCTCTCCCCAGTACGAGTCGACGAGGAACTGCTCGAGCGCCTTGTGCAACATGGGCCCGCGCCAGATCACCGGCTGCTCGTCGGGCACGAAGAAACCCATCGACAGGCACCGGACGCCGTGGACGACCGGGGGCACGAGGAGGTCGTCGATGGCCACCGGTCCCACCGTCACCCCGAGCATCTTCGGCACGGAGAAGCCGTAGACATCGGCGTCGAGCAGCCCGACCTCGTGGCCCCGGGCCGCCAAGGCGACGGCCAGGTTCACCGTCACCGACGACTTGCCCACGCCGCCCTTGCCCGACGAGATACCGATCACCCGGGTGCGCGATCCCGGGGCCATGAACCGGTTGGGGCGCCCCGCTTCGTGCCCGAGCGGCGGTGGTGGGCCACCGGGGCCGTGCGTGTGGGCCTGGGCCCCGAGCACCGGGGCGACGGGACCGACGGGCTCGCCTCCGGGGCCCAGTGCGAGACGACGATGGAGGTCCAGGCGCTCGTCGCCGGTCATGACCGACAGCTCGACCTTCACCTCGCCCACCCCGGGCACTGCTCCGACCTTGCGCACGACCAGGTCGACGAGCTCGTCGGCGGCGGGCCACCGTTCGACGGGCAGCGCCGACGACGACCGAGGCCTGGCGACGTCCCGACCGCACCGACCGCACCATGCCGAGCTCACCCAGGTCGCGGCGCAGCGTGGGGTCCTCGACGGCCGCGGCGGCGGCGCGTACCTCGGCATCGGTCGGAGCCACGGCGCCTCTCTCGGAAAAGGGGTCCGGCGGCGCGACCAGGGATTACGCCGCACCCAACCGGTAGACTACCGGTGTGCAATCAGCGCCCGAATTTGGCGGGAGTCGGCCCCGCCGACCGCAGGTTCTCCGCCGCAGTGGCGGCGGTGACCTCGGCCTTCGGTGACCCGACCCGTCGCGAGATCTACCTCTTCGTGCGGTCACACCCCGGGGCGACCGCGTCGGAGTTGGCGACGGAGTTCTCCGTGCACCCGAACGTGGCGCGCCACCATCTGGACCGCCTGGCCGCGGGCGGGTACCTCGAGGTGAGCCTCGAGCGCTCCCCCACCGCCGGCGCGGGGAGGCCCTCGAAGCGCTACCGGGCCGCGGACGGCCCCGGCGGCGACCCCACCTTGGACTTCGCCAACCACCGCGACGACCTGATCGTGGCGCTGCTGGCGGACGCCCTCGAGCTCCTCGGCCCCGTCGAAGCCGAACGCATGGCCGAACGGCTCGGAGAGAACTACGGACGCGTCCTCGCCGATCGCATGGAGCCGGGCGAAGGACAACGCTCGGTGCGCGCCGCGATGCACACCATCGCAGAAGCACTCACCGCGCACGGCTTCGCCGCTCACGCCGAGGATCGCGGCGACGCCACGGCCGTGGTGGCCGAGCACTGCCCCTTCGGTGAGGCCGCCACCCAACACCCCGTCATCTGTGCCGTCGACCGCGGGCTCGTCCGCGGGCTCCTGGCGGGGCTGTGCGGGGAGGCCGCGGACGAGCCGATCCCGGTGGTGCTGTCGTCGCGCGCACGCGGCGACGACGCCTGCGCGGCGTTGGTCTGAGCCCTGGCGCGCCACTACCTCGACCACGCCTCCACCTCGCCGCCCCGCCCGGAGGTAGTGGCGGCCATGGCCGACTGGTTGGAGTGGGCGTGGCGCGACACGGGTGACCCGGGTCGGGTCCACAGTGAGGGCCGGGGTGTGCGCTCCACCATCGAAGCGGCGCGCGACCAGGTCGCGGCGCTGCTCGGGACGCGTCCGCGCCAGGTCGTCTTCACCTCGGGTGGGACCGAGGCCGTGAACGCGGCGACGTGGGGGGCGACCCGGGCACGACCGGACCGGCCCACCGTGCTCGCCGACGTCGAACACTCCTCGGTCCGCGACGCCTCGGCGCGCGCCGGCCCGGTCGTGCGGATCGCCGTCGACCGGCTCGGGCGTGTCGACCCCGGCGAGGTGGACGACGTCCTGCGGCGTCTGGCGGAGCGGGGGGCGCCCGTCGCGCTCGTGCAGTGTCAGGCGGCCAACCACGAGGTCGGCACCGTCCAGCCCGTGCACGACGTCATCGAGATCTGCCGGCGCCACGACGCGTGGGTCCATGTCGACGCCTGCATGACCGCCGGGCACGTCGAGACCGACGTCGATTCGCTCGGCGCCGATCTCGTCTCGGTCAGCGCCCACAAGCTGGGCGGCCCCCCCGGGATCGGGGCACTGGTCGTTCGGCGTGGCCTACGCGTCGAGCCCTTCCTCCTCGGGGGCGAGCAGGAACGGGCCCGGCGCGGCGGGCTCGAGAACCTCCCGGGCATCGTGGGCTTCGGCGCCGCCGCCCAGGCACTGACAGGACCGGGCCGACTCGGCCACGAGTCGAGCGTCGCCAAGAGGCAGACCGACGCCATCGTGGCGGCGGCCACGGCGGTCGACGACGTGGAGGTGCTCGGCGATCGCGTCGATCGGGTGCCGCATCTGGTGTGTCTCGCCGTCGGCGGGGTCGAAGCCGAGCCAGTGCTCCTGGGCCTCGATCAGAGCGGCATCGCCGCGCACTCGGGCTCGTCGTGTTCGTCGGAGTCCCTGGCACCCTCACCGGTGCTGGCGGCCATGGGCGTCGACGCCGAACGGTCGTTGCGGTTGTCGGTGGGGTGGTCCACCACCGACGACGACGTCGACGCCTTCGCGGTTGCATTCCCGCGGGTGGTGGGCCAGCTGCGCGCCCTGCGGTCCTGATCGACGCCCTCAGCCCGACGATCGGGCCGGGGCGCTCGACGTGGTGGCCGTGGAACCGCTCGAGCCCGGCATGGCAGGGACGGGCTCGTGCGCCTTGCCGAACGCCTCGACGATGAACGGCCTCGCCACGCCGAGCTCCGCGGCCGGGGGGCCGTCGGCCAGGAACTGCCGGTACTGCACCACGGCGTCGGCCGCGTCGTTCTCGGCCAGGAACATCGACCCCAGGTACAGACGCGGCGCGTAGGCGCCCGGGGCGGCGCGCACCGCGGCTTCCTCGGTGTCCTGCGCCTTGGTGAGCACCGCCGCGTCAGCCGACTGCGCCCCTGCCTGGTATTCGAGCCATCCGGCTTGGGCCAGGGCGTCGGGTTGGGTCGGGTCCTGCGCCAGGACCTGGTGGTAGAGGCCGAGCGCGTCGGCGCCGTCGCCTGACGACTGGAGCGTCTCGGCCTGCGCCAGGGTCCGCTGCAGCTGCGCGGACCGGCTCAGGCTCACCGATCCCGTCGCCGTCTGTCCCGGCAACCGGGCACCGGTCTGGCTCGTCACGAGGGCCAGTGCGACCGCCGCCAACACCAAGAGCGAGCCCACCACCGCCAACCAGCGCCGCCGGCGGCGCCGTCGGGGGCGAGGGTGCGTGGCGTGCTCCGGCGCCGCAACGACCGTCTTCGAGCGCGCCGCGGTGCCCTCTCGCCCGTCACCGACGCCCGGGTCCTCGACGCCGTCCAAGGCCCGCAACACCTCCGCGGGCGCCGCCGCGTGTACCGGTCGCGCAGGGCGGCGTAGTCCGCGTCGGCCAGGTCACCGGCCTCCCGCTCGCGCTCGAGGTCCTCGAGCGACTCCAAGAGGAAAGAGCGCTCGTCGTCGAGCTCGGCCCGGTTCACGGGGCGTGCACCGACTCGGGCGACCGACCGACGTCGGTGGCGCGCTCGGCCAAGGCGCGGTCCACCAGGGCGCGGTCCTGGCTCGACACCGCCGCCTCGGTGCGCTGGCGCCGGCGCCACAGCACCGTCACGAGGCCCGCCACCGCCACCGCCACCGCCACGGGCGGCACCACCCACACCCACGCCGTGAGCCCCCGCACCGGCGGCCGCAGCAGGATGCTCGGCCCGTAGCGGCTCACCAAGAAGGCGTCGATCGCACCCTCGCTCTGTCCCGCTCGCACACGGGCCAGCACCGTGGCGCGAATAGCCGCCGCGGTCGAGGCCGAGGAGTCGGCCACGGAGATGCCGTCACAGCTGGGGCACCGCACGAGGGCGTCGATGGCGTCGGCCCGTTGCACGGCGGTGGGAGGAGGCCCACCCTTCGAGGCCCCGATGCCCAGTGCCACCGCCACGACGACCGCGAGCACGACCCACGGCGCCCAGGGCGAGAACCGACGACGTGGCGTGGCACTCATGATCCGGATCCCTCGGCGCGCCGCAACCAGTAGTCCAGCGACGCGTTGGTCATGGGACCGTCGAAGTGCGCCACCACCGTGCCCCGAGGCGACACGATGAAGGTCTCGGGAGGGCCGCGCACGCCGTAGTCGAGCGCGATCTGACCGCCGGGGTCGACGACAGTCGGCCACGAGGCTCCGGTGGAGCGCATGAAGCTGCGCGCCGTCGAGGCCGAGTCGTCGAACACCACCCCGACCAGCGCCGCGTCACCGGGGTCGCGGTGCGTGTAGGCGAAGGCCACGAGCTCGGGTTGCTCCTGCTGGCACGGTGGACACCAGCTGGCGAAGAAGTTGACGACGACCCAGCGGCCGCGGCAACGTCGCCAGATCGAACGACCCCCCGGCCAACGTCGGGCCGGTGATCGGCGGCGCGGCCTGACCGACGAGGGGGGTGTCGACCTCGGTGGCGGTCTGCTGTGGACGCGTGGCGAGCAGCGCCACCAGGGCGGCCCCGACCACCAGCGCCACTGCGGCCACCCATCGAGCCGTGTGGCGGCGACGTGGGGTGGCCTCGGGTTCGGCCGCGTCACGGGCCGTGACGGTCACGGCGATCCGGCCGGGACCGGTTCCTGCACGTGGTCGTCGTCGGCCTCCTCCGACGAGACACCGTCTCGCCCGTCGGGGAGCACCGTGGCCCGGTCACCGAGGGCGTCGCCCGACCCGGTGCTGCCGTCACCGGCCTGGGTCGAGGGAACCGGCGCCGAGACGGGGTCGGTGGGACGCCGGCGCTTCCCCGGGACGGCCGCGAGGGCCGACCCGACCACGAGGAGCAGCCCGCCGGCCCACAACCACATCACGAGCGGCTGCACCGTGACACCGATCGTCACCGGCCCGCCCGCCTTGGCCGGCAGGGCGTCGACGGTGAGGTAGACGTCGTCGACGAGGCTCGAATCGATGGCGGGAGTCCCGACGGCCTCGGTGTTCTGACCGAATTGGCTGACGGCGGGGAGCAGGGGCCCGCGCCCGTCCACCACGACGAGGGCTTCGGTCGCGGTGCGCGCCGATGTACGGACCAGTGTCAGGCCCTCGAACCTGATCCGGTGACCGTCGGTCGAGACGACCTGTCCCGGGCGCAGCGTCACCTCGCTGCGGTGCCCGAACGAGGTGGCCGCGGCGAGGGCGACGGCGATCACCACCACGCCGAGGTGCACCACCATGCCGCCGTTGGCACGCCCCACGAGGCCGCGCCACGCACCGGCGCCGCTGCGATGCGAACCCCGAGCCGACAACACGAGTTGGCGCACGTTGGCCGCCGCCGCGAACCCGCCGAGGCCGAAGGCGACGAGCGGCGCGAGACCGCGCACACCGCCGATGACGCACCCCACCACGACGAGACCGCCCACCCATGCGGGCACCACGAGCCGGTCGCGTAGCGTGCCCGCGGTCGTCTTGCGCCACGGCAGTGCGGGTCCGATCGACATGAGGAAGAGCAGTGCCAGGCCGATGGGCAGCGTCATGGCGTTGAAGTACGGCGCGCCGACGGTGACCTGCTGCCCCCGGAACGCCTCGTAGAGCAGAGGGAACACGGTGCCGAGCAGCACCACGAAGGCGAAGGCCACGAAGAGCAGGTTGTTCACCAAGAACGCCCCTTCCCTGCTCATCACGGAGTCGATGCCACCGGGCGAACGCAGTCGGTCCCCGCGCCAGGCGATGAGACCTACCCCCGTCGCCATGACGACGCCGAAGAAGCCCAGCAGCAGGGGGCCGATGTCGGAGTCGGAGAAGGCGTGCACGGACTCGATCACGCCCGACCGCGTGAGGAAGGTGCCGAGGATGGTCAGGCTGAACGTGGCGATGACGAGCGACAGGTTCCACACCCGCAGCAGGCCCCGTCGCTCTTGGACCAGGACCGAGTGCAGGTAGGCGGTGGCGCACAACCACGGCAGGAACGAGGCGTTCTCGACCGGGTCCCAGGCCCAGAACCCGCCCCACCCGAGCACCTGGTACGACCACCACGCGCCCAGCACGATCCCCACGGTCAGGAACGCCCACGCGAACAACGTCCAGCGTCGGGTGGCGAGCTGCCATCCTTCGCCGATCCTCCCCGTGATGAGCGACGCGATGGCAAAGGCGAAGGGGATCGTGAACCCGACGAACCCCAGGTAGAGGATGGGCGGGTGAAACGCCACCAGTGCGTTGTCCTGCAACAGCACGTTGGGCCCGAGCCCGTTGGCCGGCACCGCTCCCGCCACGGTGCGGAACGGGTCCGACGGCCCGGCCATGAGCCCGAAGAAGAAGGCCGCCACCACCAGCGTCACGAGCGTGGCCCAGGCCACCAGGGGGTCGCCGGCTTGACGCCGGAACCGCCACACCATGGCCGTGATGTAGCCGGCCAGGATGAGGCCCCACAACAGGATCGACCCCGCCAGCGCGGACCACATGCCGGTGATGGTGTAGAGCAGCGGGGTCGACCGGCTGTTGTTGGCGGCGACGAAGGCGAGCGAGAAGTCGTGGGTGATGAGGGCGCGCTCCATGGCCACGGTGGCGATCACGGCCCCGAGCAGTACGAGCGGGGCGTAGACCCGCCCGGTGCGCGTCAGCTCGGGACGGCCGCGGGCCAGGCCGTACGCGATCACCGCCACGCCGATGATCGACGCCGCCAAGCTCAGCAGGACGCCGGCGTGCCCGAGGGCGGCGTTCACCGCGTGGTCCCGTTGGGTGCCCTGACTCGGTTGGGATGCGCCTGCACGTACTGGGCCGTGTGGTCGACGATGAGCTGGTCCGAGACGAACGAGCTCCCCGAGAAGTGCCCCACCACCACCACCGGGATGTCGGGTTGGAACAGCTGGGGCGGGTTGCCGTGGTTGACGACGTCCACGCGGTCCTTGGTGCCGGCCGCGACGAAGGCGACGCCGCCCGCGATGCGGTGCACCGTTCCCGGCACGACCACACCCTCGAGACGGAAAGTCTGGGTCCCGAGCGTGGCCCTGTGTGCCAGCGCCTGATCGACGGTCTCGAAATAGTTGAGCGAGTTGCCCAGACCTTCGACGAGCAGGAACCCGAACGCCGCCACGAGGACCACGCCCACACCCCACAGGCGCCAACGGCCGGGTCGGGCCGCACGCGTGGAGGGGGGCGACCGCCGGAGGTGTCCGCGACGGGGTGTCCCCGGTGTCGGGGACCGGTGCAGCAGGCGTCGAGAGGACCGTCGGCTCGCTCATGGCTCGCGACGAGCCGCCAGGCGCGACGCCGATCGCTCGAGTCGCTGCCGACGACGCCAGAGCAGGGCCGCGTACAGCGCCAGGACGCCGAACGCGATGCCGTAGCCGGCGTCGATGTAGCTCACGGCCTCACCGTCATGGGTGACGTCCACTCCCTGCCAGCGCCGCGTCTGGGTCGGGGACCGGGTTCGTACCCTCGGCCCATCGCTCGTGCAGCGCCTCGTCGAGCTCGGAGTCCTGGAGGTACTCCGACAACACCTCTATCCGATACCGGATCGCCAACATCCACGCGAACAGCAACGTGAACGCCACGAACCCGAGCAGCAACGTCCACGCCATGGAGCCGTGGATGGTGGGCGAGAGATTGGCGTTCAGGACCGTGGCACCCTGGTGCAACGTGTGCCACCAGTCCACCGAGAAGTGCACGATGGGAACGTCGACCGCGGCCACGAGCGCGACGACCGCACTGCGTCGGGCCCGGGAGTCGGGATCGGCAGGGACGCGACGCACCGCCATGTACCCGAGGAGCAGCACGAGCAACAGCGCCGTGGAGGTGAGACGGGCGTCCCATGCCCACCACACCCCCCACGTCGGCCGGCCCCAGATCGAGCCCGTGACCAAGGTCAGCGCGGTGAAGACGATGCCGACCTCGACCGCGGACACCGCTACCCGGTCCCAGAACCGGCTGCGCGTGCGGGGCCACAGCCACAGCACGCTCGACACCGCGGCGACACCGAAGGCCAGGTAGAGCGCCACCCACGCGATGGGCGGGTGGACGTAGACCAACCGGACGAGGTTGTGCTGGACCTGATCGGGAGGGGTCACCCACAGCCCCAGCCAGATGGTGCCCGCCAGAGCCGCGGCGGCCGAGATCCCGAGGGCGCGCACGACCCACGTGGCACGCGGGCTCCACGGCGCCACGGGCGTGCCGGTCACGCCCGGTTCCCCGTGCGCGCCGTTCGTGCTGGTCGGGGTCACGACGCCTCCTGCAGTGGACCGAAGATGACGACGCCCAACGCGAGATAGACCGCCGCGAACACGAGGAGGAGGCGCACCCAGGGGTCGCCGGCGTTCCCCGCGCCGATCCCCAACGCGGCCTGCCACGCCCGCGTCCCGGCCAGGAGGACCGGTGCCGCCACGGGCAGGAACAGAAACGGCAGCAACGTCTCGCGCACGCGTAGGCCGGCGGCCAGCGCGCCATAGAGGGTGCCGGCCGCGGCCAGGCCGGCCGTCCCGGCCAGGCCGGCCACGATGATGGATCCGTAGGACCGGATGTGCGAGCCGTAGAGCACGACGACACCCGCGGTCAGCACGACCTCCAGCACGACCATCTGCAGCGCCACCGCGGCGGTCTTGCCGAGGAAGATCCCGGCCGGGTCGAGCCCCGAGAGGCGCAACCCGTCCCGAGCGCCCTCCGGGGCCTCGAGCGCGAAGCTCCGTTGCACCGCGAGGACACTGGCGAAGAGCACCGCCACCCAGAACAGGCCCGGCGCGGCGCGTGCCATCGGGGCGCGATCGGGCCCGAGCGCAAAGGCGAAGAGGACCAGGACGAGGACCGCCACTGGGACCACCTGGTGCAACACGACGCGCGAGCGCAGCTCGATCCGAAGGTCCTTGCCCGCCACGAGCACGCTGTCACGCCACATGGGCACCTCCGGGAACCGATCGAAGCGGCTCCACCCCGACGGGCCGCCGTGTCGTGGCCCGCACGGCGCGCTCCCCGACGACGCGCCCCCCGACGAGCGACACCACCCGGTCCGCCAACGGCCACGACTCCTCGGGCTCGTGTGACGCCATGAGCACCGTGGCGCCGTCCGCCACCGCCTCACCCACGATCTCGCGCGAACACCACCCTGGCCCCGGCGTCGAGCCCGGCGTGGGGCTCGTCGAGGAGCCACAGCTGGGGGCGGCGCGCGAGGAGCAGCGCCAAGGCCACGCGCCGGCGTTGACCGGCGGAGAGTCGACCCACCGGCGTCCGCCGCAGCCGGCCGCCGAGCTCGAGGCGGTCGAGCACCACGTCGACGTCGGCGAGATCCGCGCCCGCGGCGCGCACGGCGAAGCGCACGTTCTCGACCACGGTGAGGTCGTCGTAGAGAGCGGCGGCATGGCCGAGCATCCCGACCCGGCGTCGCAGCGCGGGGGCGTCACGACGCAGGTCACAACCGAGCACCGTGCCCTCCCCCCCGGTCAGCGGCAAGAGACCGGCGCACACCCGCAGCACGCTCGTCTTGCCCGCTCCATTCGGCCCTTCGAGTACGACCACTTCACCCTGGGCGACGGCGAGATCGACGCCGGCCAGGGCCGGAAACCGCCCGGTCACACACACGGCGGCACTGAGGAGGACTGCGGGGGCCATGGCCTGGCCCCATGCTACGGGGGACCCCCTCTGTGATTCCAAGCGGGTCCCCCGAGCGGCCGAGGGCTCGCGAGCCCCGGGGACGACACCCTCCTCGATACCGGGCGCCCCGAGGTCAGCTCACGGTCAGCCGACCGAGACCGACCCCCCTGAGGAGGTCCGCCGCCATCGAGGACAGCCAGTGGAGGTCGTTGGTCAGCAGCAGGACCCCGAACACGACCAGGGCCGTACCCGAGACCATGTTGACGAGGAACAGGCGCCGGTTGAAGCGGGCGAACAGTGAGGTGAGGCGGCCGAAGGCCAGCCCGGTCACGAGGAACGGCACGCCCAGACCCAGGGAATAGGCGACGAGGAGCGCGATGCCCGATGTCAAGGTGGCTCGGGTCGCGGCCAGCCCCAGGACTCCGCCCAGGACCGGCCCGACGCACGGCGTCCACCCGAAGGCGAACGCCATCCCGAGCACGGGGGGTGCCCACATGCCCAGCCGCGACGGCCGGGGATGGAAACGGTGCTCGCGCAGGAACCCGCCCGGCGTCCCGAAGCCGACCATCCACACCCCGAAGAGCACGACGAGCACACCCGCGGCGACGTCGAGCCCACGTTGATGCCCGAGAAGAAGATGGCCGAGGCCCGACGCGGCTGCACCGAGGGCGGTGAACACGATCGTGAACCCGAGTACGAACCCCGCCACGCCCCGGAGCAGTGGGGCCAGGTCGCGTGGCGCCCCCGCCTCGATCTCGGTGGCGGACAGGCCCGACACCATCGACACGTAGCCGGGGACGAGCGGCAGCACGCAGGGCGAGAGGAACGACAACATGCCCGCGCCGAACGCCACGAGCACCCCGAGAGGGTCGGCCGAGATGGTGGAGTGCGCGCCGAGCGCGGCCGACATCTCCATCACGACGCCGTCGGCGTCGCCTCGTGTTCAGCGGTTCTGCACACGGAGGAGCTCCACGTCGGCGTCCACCATCATCGCTACCAGATCGGCGAAGGTGACGGTCTTCTCCCATTTGAGCTCGGTCTTGGCCTTCGTGGCGTCGCCGACGAGGAGGTCGACCTCGGCGGGGCGGAGGAACTTGTCGTCGACGACGACGTGTTCGTGCCAGTCGAGGCCCACATGCGCAAAGGCGATCTCGCACAGCTCACGCACCGAGTGGGTCTCGCCCGTCGACACCACGAAGTCGTCAGGCTGATCGCGCTGGAGCATCAGCCACATGGCCCGCACGTAGTCACCGGCGAACCCCCAGTCGCGCTGCGCGTCGAGGTTGCCGAGGAAGAGCTTGTCGTCCATCCCGGCCGCGATGCGCGCCACGCCGTGACTGACCTTGCGCGTCACGAACTCGAGACCCCGGCGGGGGCTCTCGTGGTTGAACAGCATCCCCGACGACGCGTGCAGGCCGTAGCTCTCGCGGTAGTTGACGGTGATCCAGTGGCCGTACACCTTGGCCACCCCGTACGGGCTGCGGGGGTAGAACGGGGTCTGCTCGGTCTGCGGGACTTCCTGGACCTTGCCGAACATCTCCGAGGACGACGCCTGGTAGAAGCGGATCTCGGGGTCGGCGATGCGGATGGCGTCGAGCACGCGCGTGACACCGAGCGCGGTCGTCTCACCCGTGAGCACCGGCTGGGTCCACGAGGTCTGGACGAAGGACTGGGCGGCGAGGTTGTAGACCTCGGCCGGCCGGTGCTCGCGCAAGATGCCGATGAGCGAGATCTCGTCCAAGAGGTCGCCCGCCACCAACGAGACCCTGTCCTGGATGTGCGCGATGCGCTCGAAGTTCAGCGTGGACGACCGCCGGACCATGCCGATCACTTCGTAGCCCTCTTCCAAGAGGAGCTCGGCCAGGTACGAGCCGTCCTGCCCGGTGATGCCGGTGATCAGTGCCCTCTTACGCATTCGTCACTCGCTTCGTCGGTTCGGCACGGTCCCTCATCGCCCCCGCCAATTGGGCGCTCGTTTCTCCAGGAAGGCGGCGATGCCCTCTTGCGCGTCCTCGGTCTGCGCGGTGAGCGAGAGCATGGCATGGAGATGGGCGAGGGCTTCGGGGGCCGCCATGTCCCACACAGCGTAGAACGCGTCGCGGCCGAGCTTCATCACGGCCGGCGACTTGGCCGCTAATGCTCCGGCCAGCTCCGAGACCGCCTGGTCGAGCTCGTCGGGCGGAACGACCCGGGTCACGAACCCCAGACGCAGCGCCTCCGCCGCGTCCACCATCCGCCCCGTCAGCATGAGCTCGAGCGCCTGCTTAGGGGGCATCGAGCGGACCATGGGGACGGTGATCATGTAGGGCCACAGGCCCACGTTCACCTCGGGGGCACCGAATCGGGCCCGGTCCGAGGCCACCACGAGGTCACAGGCCAGGGCCAGCCCGAAGCCGCCCGCCAGCGCGAAGCCCTGGACACGGGCCACGGTGGGCTTGCCCAGGCGCCACAACGCGCCGAACACCTCGGCCAGCACGCCCCGCTCCTCGTGCACCGCCAGCACGCCTGCGGCGGGTTCGTCGGCTCCCGTCATCTTCGCCAGGTCCGCCCCCGCACAAAACGCCTCGTCGCCCGCTCCGGCCAGCACCACGACCCGCACCTCGGGATCGTGCGCCGCCGCCGCCAGCACCTGTCGGAGCCCCCGCATGACCTCCCACGACATGGCATTGCGTCGCTCGGGGCGGTTGATGGTGACCCGGGCAACACCGGCATCGACCTCGTACAGCACGGTCGGTGTCCCCGAGACCCCACCCCTGGAACCGGCTGGGTCGGTGACGGGATCGGGCACGCACAGCGACGGTAGTGCCCACCCCGTGTCCAAGCCCAGCCCAGGACGGGCGGCGCCGAGCCGGCGGTAGCGTGGCGCGGCCGTGGCCACACCTCTCGCCGCCATCGTGTCGTTCCGCCTCGGCGGTCTCGACGGTGTGGCCGTGGAGGCGACGAAGTGGGCCGGCGCCCTCAGGGCGCTCGGTTTCGACGTTCGCACCGTGGCCGGAGACGGACCCGTCGACCGCCTCCTCCCCGGATTGGCCATCGGGGCCACCGAGCCTCCCGAGCGGGCCGCGGTCGAAGCGGCGCTCGCCGGCGCGGACGTGGTGGTGGTCGAGAATCTGTGCTCGTTGCCACTCAATCCGGGCGCGGCCTCGCTCGTGGCGGACGTGATCCGAGGACGACGGGCGGTGCTGCACCACCACGACCTTCCGTGGCAGCGAGCGCAGTACGCCGACTGTCCCCCACCGCCCGACGACCCCGCCTGGGCCCATGTGACGGTGAACGAGTTGTCGCGCCTCGAGCTGGACCGGGTCGGGATCAGGGCGACGGTCGTCCGCAACGCCTTTGCCATCGACGCCCCTCCCGGGAATCGCGACGCGGCGCGAGACGCTCTCGGGCTGAGCGCTGGGACCCGGCTCGTGCTCCAACCCACCCGGGCCATCCCCAGGAAGAACGTGGCCGGTGGCATCGCCCTGGCCGAGCGACTCGGCGCCACGTTCTGGCTGCTCGGCCCGGCCGAAGACGGCTACGGCCCCGAATTGGAGCGGCTCGTGGCGCGGGCACGGTGCCCCTGTCTGCTCGGTCCCGGCCCCCGCGGCACGGGGGCCAACGTCGTGGACGCCTACGCCGCATGCGACGTGGTCGCCCTCCCGTCGACGTGGGAGGGGTTCGGGAATCCCGCCATCGAGTCGGCGGTGTACCGGCGCCCCCTGGCCGTCGGCCCCTATCCGGTGGCGGCCGAACTGGCCGCATTCGGATTCCGGTGGTTCGCACACGACGACGCACCGGGCGTGGCCGCCTTCCTCGACGCGCCCGACGTGACCCTGCTCGAGCACAACCTCCACGTGGCGGCCACGCACTTCTCCTTACGCGACCTGCCCGAGCGGATCGGGCGGGTCCTCGAGTCCGTCGGGTGGGCGGTGCGGTAACCCGGGGCGGGGTCGGACACGAGGTACCAGTACGCTTCGGGAATGGCGACACGTCGTCCTCAGGGCCCCGGCACCGCCGCCAAGCGGCTGCCCGCCGACCGACGCCGGCAGCAGCTCCTCGACGTCTCGCTCAAGCTCTTCGCCCAACGGGGCTTCAACGCCACCACGATGGACGACATCGCCGAAGCAGCGGGTGTCACGAAGCCGCTGCTCTACCAGCACTTCGCATCCAAGCGTGCCCTCTACCTCGAGCTCCTCGACTCGGTGTCGCACACCATGCTCGAGGCCATCGGCAAGGCGATCGCGTCGGCTGGTGGGCCGCGCCAACAGGTAGAGGGGGGCTTCGCCGCCTACTTCCACCTCGTCGTCAGCCACGCCGATGCCTTCCACCTGCTCTTCGGCAGCGACGTGCCCAACGACCCCGAGTTGTCGAGAGCGGTACGCAAGGTCGAGGACAGCATCGCCGAGTCGATCGACGTCCTCATCGACGCCGGGCTCGACGAGGACCACCGTCGTCTTCTCGCTTTCGCCGTCGTGGGCATGGCCGAAGGCGCCAGCCGGCACTTCCTGGCCGAGCGCGACCCCGATGAGGGTGACCCGCACGAGTCCGAAGCCAACCGGTTGGCGAGCCGCCTCGCCGACCTCGCCTGGGCCGGCCTGCGCTCGGTCCATCCCGACTGACCCGACCCGACTGACCCGACACGCCCGGGACGTCGCGCCGGTCGGAACAGAAACCCGACCTTGCAGGTAGGCTTTAGCCGCGGCCGCGCACCGGGCGGGCCGGACGTGAGGTTGCCGTCATGGGCACGAAGATCAGGTCTGTGTTCGGATTCCCGAACCCCGTCAACGAGGTCGCGGCCCGGGTCGTGGCGGGCGGCGTCGTGGTGATGTGCGTCGCAGCCTTGGCCCTGCGCCAACCGTGGTTGCTCGTGCCCCTCGCCTACGGCTTCTGGGCGCGCGTGCTGACGGGGCCCACGCTGAGCCCGCTCGGCCAGCTCGCCACGCGGGTGATCGTTCCACGACTTCCGGTGGCCCCTCGGCCGGTGGCCGGCCCTCCCAAGCGCTTCGCCCAAGCCATGGGCGTGGTGTTCTCGAGCACCGCGGTCGCGCTGTGGTTCGGCTTCGGGGCGCACACCGCCGCCTGGGTCATGATCGGTCTCCTCACCGTCGCGGCGGTGCTCGAGTCGGCCTTCGGATTGTGCCTCGGCTGCCGGGTCTTCAGCGTGCTCATGCGCGTCGGGATCGTCCCCGAGCGCGTGTGCGTGGCGTGCGCCGACATCACGGTGCGCCACCCCGAGCTGCGAGGCGAACCCGCCCGGACCTGAACCGGCGGGCGCGTCGGGTAGCGGGGCCGGCTGCCCGACGAGCGGCGCCTCACACCAGGCGCGGCACGAGCTCTCCGATGAGGGCCGCCAATTCACGGGCGCAGTCGACGTACTCCTGCTCGTCGCCGCCGGCGGGGTCGGCGACGTCGCCCTGTTCGAGAGGGTCCAGGCCCGCCAACCCGAGGGCCGCGACGCGCGCCGACAACGGTGTGGCGGCCACCGGCAGATGGCTGGCCAAGAAGGGCAGGGTGGCGGTGCGTTGCGCGCCGTGGGGATGGCGGCGACGGACATAGGACACGTGCTCGCCCGCCAAGGCGACCACGAGGTCGGCCGACTCCACGTCCGCGTCGGTGAGCTGGCGGCTGCGGTGCACCGAAGCGTGCAGTCCCATGGTGCCCAACGCGTGGCGCGTCCGGATGCTGACGGGCTGGTGCTCGATCACGTGGGTGCCGGCCGTGGTGACACGCACCTCGAGGCCCCGCGCCTCGAGCATGGCCCCCGCCATGACCGACCGGGCCGCGTTCCCGGTGCACAGGAAGAGCACGTGCGGCGGTGTCATCGGGTCCACGGTTGCCCCACGGTACGAGGTCGCGCCCCGCCGGGGGGTCGACACCGCGATCCCGGGAGAAGGTGCCGGGTCAGACGATGTGGATGCCCGAGACGGCCCGGGCGATGATCAGTCGTTGGATCTCCGAGGTCCCCTCGAAGATGGTGTAGATCTTCGAATCACGGTGCCAACGCTCGACCGGGTGCTCGCGGATGTAGCCGTAGCCGCCCATGATCTGGATGGCCTGTTCGGTCACCCACACCGCCGTCTCACCGGCGTAGAGCTTGGACATCGAGCCTTCGCCCGCGACGAACGGCTTGCCGGTCCGTCCCATCCACGCGGCGCGCCACACGAGCAGCCGCGACGCGTCGATGCGCATCTTCATGTCGGCGAGCTTGAACGCGATGCCCTGGTTCTCGATGATGAGCCGTCCGAAGGCCTTGCGCTCCTTGGCGTAGTCGAGGGCGTACTCGTACGCGGCCCGCGAGATCCCGAGCGCCTGGGCACCCACCGACGGGCGCGTCGCTTCGAACGTGGCCATGGCGGCCTGAGAGTTGGACCTCTTGCCCTCGCGGGCTCGAGCCATCTTGGCGTCGAGCTTGTCCTTGCCCCCGAGCAGGCAGTGTCCGGGCACCCGCACGTCGTCGAGGACCACCTCGCCGGTATGCGAAGCACGGATCCCCATCTTCTTGAACTTCTGTCCCGCGCTGAGCCCCGGGGTTCCGGGCGGCACGATGAAGCTGGCCTGGCCCCGCGAGCCGAGCTCGGGGTCCACCGCCGCCACCACCACGTGCAGATCGGCGATCCCACCGTTGGTGATCCAGGTCTTGGTCCCGTTGATCACCCACTCGTCCTTGGCCTCGTCGTAGACGGCCCGGGTGCGCAGCGAGCTCACGTCGGAGCCGGCGTCGGGCTCCGACACCGCGAACGCGGCCAGCTGGATCTTCTCGGGCGTCCCGAAACACTGGGGGCCCCACTCGGCCAGCTGCTCGGGCGTCCCGTTGGCGACGATACCGGCGAGCCCGAGCGCGCTCCCGAAGATGGCAAGCCCGATGCCGGCGTCCCCCCATGCCAGCTCCTCGTTGGCGATGGGCATCATCAAGCCGCCCGGGTCGAAGAAGCACTGGGCCATGAAGTCGAACGAGTACAGCCCGATCCGGGCCGCCTCCTCGATGATCGGCCACGGGGTCTCTTCCCGTTCGTCCCATTCGTGGGCGGCCGGGCGAATGACATCCTCGGCGAAGTCGTGGACCCACTTCTGGATCTGCAACTGGTCTTCGCTGAGATCGAGAGAGAACTCCGACATCTCTTCCCCTCTTCCCCTTGGTCCGAGCACCGATCCGGGCCTTTCGGTCCCGGTCGGCGGTGGCCTATCCGTTGTTACCCAACGGTAACCTATGGGCGTCCGGTTCGACAAGCACTCCCGGTGATGACTCCATTCCACCCCTCATGACCAGGGAGAACACCAGGGCGCCGGCCACCACGCACGCCCCGCCCACGAACGGGGCGGCCATGCCGAGCAGCGCGTAGGACACGCCGCCTGCGATCGGGCCGACGATCCGGGCCAGAGACGACAGCCCCTGCTGGGCGCCGAGGGCGGCGCCGCGATCTCCGACACCGACCCGGGCGACGACCAACGCGTTCAGCGTCGGCGTGCTCAGACTCTGGCCGACGGTCACGAGGAGAAGCGGGAGCACGAGGCCGATGCTCTCGTGGACCGCGGGAAGCAGCACGAGGCCGAGGGACTCCGCCACCAGTCCCATCCGGAGGCACGTGGCGTCCCCGACGCGCGCCGCCACCGGCCGCACGACGCCACCCTGGACGACCACGGCCACGATGCCCACCATGGCGAACACCGCCCCGATGGCCCCCAGCCCGAAACCCAGACGGTGGTGCGCGAACAACGGGAACGTCGCTTCGAAGGCGCCGAACGCCGCCACGAGCAACACGGTCACGGTGCCGGGGACGGCGATTGCGCGCAGGACCACGCGCAGCGGGACCGCGGTCGAGGTGGGACGGGCGCGGCTCGTGCCGCGTCCGGGTGCCGGTCGAGTCTCGGGCAGGCGCCGCAGCGCCACGAGGGCGTTGAGCCCGGCGATGCCGGCGGCGACGAAAAACGGGAGACGGGCGCCGCCGAGGGCGGCCAGGCCACCGATGGCTGGCCCCAGCACGAACCCGACGCCGTAGGCGGCGCCCAGGAGCCCGAACAGGCGCATACGATCCTCGGGCCCCACGAGGTCGGTGGCCGACGCCTGTGCCACCGCGACGCTTCCTCCCGACGCGCCGTCGAGCACGCGGGCGACGAGGAGGAGCCCGAGCGAGCCCGCCACCCCGGTGAGGAGGCTGGCGGCGGCCGTCCCCACCAACGCCACGACGAGCACGGGCTTGCGACCGACGCGGTCAGACAGTCTCCCCAGCAACGGCGCGCTCACGAACTGCGCGGCGGAGAACGCAGCCAACAAGAGCCCCACCGAGCCCGGGCCCGCGCCGAGACGGTGCGCGTACAGCGGGAGGAGGGGGATCACGATGCCGAAGCCGACGAGGTCGACGGCGACCGTGGTCCACAGGACTCCGAACCCCGGTGGCAGCCCGCGCCCCACGGTGCCGAGCCCGAGGTGCGAGGCGTGCCCTGACGCCGGGGCGTCCGACATGGCCCCCAGCAGAGGGCAGCGCTCGTGTCAGGTCAAGTCGGCACCGGGGCCGACGTCAGGCGGTGGCGGGTTTGACCTCGACGGCCTGCAGGCCCTTCGGGCCCTCTTGCAATTCGAACTCGACGGCCTGCCCCTCCTCGAGGCTGCGGTAGCCGTTCATCTGGATGGCGGAGTGGTGGACGAACACGTCCTCTCCGTCGGACTGTGCGATGAAGCCGTAGCCCTTCTCCGAGTTGAACCACTTGACCGTTCCCGACGACACGGCGTCTCCCCTCTGCCCTGCTGCTTCCCCCGGTGCGCCCAGAAATTACCAGCGCGGGCCCTCGACCTGGGGGTTGTGCTGGGGTGAGGCCCGCCGTCACGAGCCCGGGCGGCGGCGCAGGCTCGTGCCCTGGGGGCCGTCCTCGACGACCCAGCCCCTCGCCTCGAGCTCGCGCCGGTCCCGGTCCGCCTGGTCGTACTCGCCCGCGGCACGCGCCCGGTCGCGGTCGGCCACCAACGCCTCGGTCTCCTCGTCCAACCCGGGCTCCGACCCGCCGAGGGCGAGCCCGAGCGCTGCGCACAACACCGCCACGGTCACGGCCAGACGACGGCCTTCGTCGCGATCCCCGTCGTCGAGCGCGGAGTGGGCGCGGCGGGCGAGGTCGAAGATCTCGGCCAGCGCCCCGGGGGTGTCGAGGTCGTCGTCCATGTGCGCCACGAACGACGCCACCGCGTCGGCGTCGGCTCCGACATCGACCGCGTCGGCGACGGTCACGCCGTCTGCGATGGCCGGAAGGTCGAATCGCCGCGCCAAGGTGTCGAGGCGGTCGAGCGCCTTCTCGGCCTGCTCCACCGTCGACATGTTGACCTCGATGGGCGAGCGGTAGTGGGCCCGCAGCACGAGGAGCCGGTACGCCCGGGCGTCGGCCCGGTCCAACAGGTCGGTGAGGGAGGTGAAGTTCCCGAGCGACTTCGACATCTTCTCGCCCTCGACCATGACCCACCCGTTGTGCACCCAGTGGCGGGCGAACGCTCGCTGCAAGCCCACGGCCTGGGCACGCTCGTTCTCGTGGTGGGGGAAGGCGAGGTCGAGGCCCCCACCGTGCAGGTCGAAGTCCTCACCCAGGAGGTCGAGCGACATCGCCACGCACTCGGTGTGCCACCCGGGCCGGCCCGGACCCCACGGCGATTCCCAGGTGGGCTCACCGGGCCGGGCCTTCTTCCACAGCACGAAGTCCAGGGGTGACCGCTTCTCCTCGCCCGGCTCGATGCGCGCCCCGGACCGCAGGGAGTCGAGGTCCTGGCGTGCCAGCAGGCCGTAGCCGTCGATCCGGTCCACCGACAGGTACACGCCGTCCGAGGTCTCGTACGCCACGCCCCGCTCCACCAGCGCCGCGATCAGCCCGACCATGTCGGCCACGAACGCGGTGGCATGGGGAATCTCCGTCGGTCGCTTCACCCCGAGGGCGTCCATGGCCTCCCACCACACCGCCTCGTACTCGGCCGCCACCTCGGTCTCGGTCCGGCCCTCCTCCGAGGCCCGGGTGATGATGTGGTCGTCGATGTCGGTGATGTTCGACACGTACCGGACCTCGAGACCCCGGAACTCGAGGTACCGACGCAGGACGTCGAAGACGAGCGAGAACCGCCCGTGGCCGAGGTGGGGGACGTCGTAGACGGTCGGCCCACAGACATAGACCGACACACGGCCGTCGTCGCGCAATTCGAGGGGCCGGACCGTCCCGGTCGCCGTGTCATGGAGGCGCAGCACTCGGAGTACGGTAACCGCACCGTGGACACCACCGTGGACGTCAGCGCGACCACCGAAGTGCACCCGCCCGAGCTCGAGCGACCGCGGCCCGCCGAGGTCCCCGACAAGCCCTCGCTCGAGGGCCTCGAGGCCAAGTGGTCGGCGCGGTGGGAAGAAGCGGGCACGTACCGGTTCGACCGGTCTGCACCTCGGAGCCGCGTCTACGCCATCGACACGCCTCCGCCCACCGTGTCGGGATCGCTGCACATCGGTCACATGTTCTCGTACACCCACACCGACGCCGTGGCGCGGTTCCGGCGCATGCGCGGCTACGAGGTCTTCTACCCCATGGGTTGGGACGACAACGGCCTCCCCACGGAACGACGCGTGCAGAACTACTACGGCGTCCGCTGTGATCCCAGCCTTCGGTACGACCCGTCGTTCACGCCCCCGGAGAAACCCGGGCGCGACACGGTGTCGGTGTCACGACCCAATTTCATCGAGCTGTGTGACACCTTGGTGGTCGAGGACGAGAAGGCCTTCGAGCATCTGTGGCGCACGCTCGGCCTGTCGGTGGACTGGCGTCACAACTACGCCACCATCGACACCGCGTCGCGTCGCACATCGCAGCACGCCTTCCTCCGGATGCTGCGCGCCGGACAGGCCTACTCGGCCGAGGCGCCCACCCAGTGGGACGTGGACTTCCAGACCGCGGTGTCCCAGGCCGAGATGGAAGACCGCGACCTCGCCGGCGCGTACCACCGGCTGCGCTTCGCTCGCGCCGCCGCCGCCGACGACGCCGCCGACGCCGATGGTGCGGTCGAGATCGAGACCACGCGCCCGGAACTGCTCGCGGCGTGTGTCGCCCTCGTCGCCCACCCCGACGACGACCGCTACCGCCCCCTGTTCGGCCACGAGGTGATCACCCCGCTCTTCGCCGTGCGCGTGCCGGTGCTGGCCCATCCGCTCGCCGACCCCGAGAAAGGCTCGGGCATCGCCATGGTCTGCACCTTCGGCGACACCACCGACGTCACGTGGTGGCGCGAGCTGGCGCTGCCGACGCGCACCATCGTGGGGCGAAACGGCCGCCTGCGCGCCGTCCCCTGGGGCGACGACGGGTGGGCCACCGAGGACCCGGGCGCCGCCGCTGGCGCCTACGGCGAGATCGAGGGCCGCACCGTGGCCCAGGCCCGTACGCGCATCGTGGAGTTGCTGGCCGCGACGGGGGCCCTCGTGGGCGAGCCCAAGACGATCCAGCACCCGGTCAAGTTCTACGAACGGGGGGAGCGCCCCCTCGAGATCGTCTCGAGCCGCCAGTGGTACGTGAGGACGCTCGCCCTGCGCGAGCGCCTGCTCGAGCGAGGCCGAGAGCTGCACTGGCACCCGGCGCACATGCGTCACCGCTACGAAGCCTGGGTCGAAGGCTTGAACGGCGACTGGAACATCAGCCGCCAGCGCTTCTTCGGCGTCCCGTTCCCGGTGTGGTATCCCGTGGGCGACGACAACTCGGTCGACCACGACCACCCGCTGCTGGCCGAGGACGAGCGTCTGCCGGTCGACCCGTCGAGCGACGCGCCGGCGGGCTACCGCGAAGACCAGCGAGGTGAGCCGGGCGGGTTCGTGGAGGACCCCGATGTCATGGACACCTGGGCCACGTCGTCGCTCACCCCCTTGATCGCGGGGCGGCGCGAGGACGACCCGGACCTCTTCGCCCGGGTGTTCCCCATGGACCTTCGGCCCCAGGCGCACGAGATCATCCGGACGTGGCTCTTCAGCACCATCGTGCGCTCCGAGCTCGAGTACGGGTGTCTGCCCTGGAGCGACGCGGCCATCTCGGGCTGGGTCCTCGACCCCGAACGCAAGAAGATGTCGAAGTCGCGCGGCAACGTCGTCACTCCCCTGCCGTTGCTCGAATCCCACGGTGCCGACGGCGTCCGGTACTGGGCCGCGAGTGGTCGGCCCGGTGTGGACACCGCGGTGGACGAAGGGCAGATGAAGGTGGGGCGCCGCCTCGCCATCAAGATGCTCAACGCCTCTCGCTTCTCCTTGACACGCCTCGGCCGTGAAGCGGCGACGACCACCGACACCGTGACCGCCCCACTCGACCTCGCCCTCTTGCGCCGGCTGGCGGAGGTGGTCAGCGATGCCACCGCCGCGCTCGACGCCTACGACTACGCCCGAGCCCTGGAGCGCACCGAGGCGTTCTTCTGGTCGTTCTGCGACGACTACCTCGAGCTGGTCAAGACCCGCGCCTACGAGGACTCGACCGACCCCGGCCCCGTCTCGGCACGCGCCGGGCTGGCCGTCGCCCTTTCGGTGCAGCTCCGGCTGCTCGCCCCCTTCGTGCCCTTCGTGACCGAGGAGGTGTGGTCGTGGTGGCACGCAGGCTCGATCCACCGGTCGCCGTGGCCCGACGTCGACGAGCTCGCGCCCGCACGACTCGAGGGCGACCCCGCCGTGCTCGACACGGCCGCGTCGGTGCTGGGAGAGATCCGCAAGGAGAAGACCACCGCCCACGTCTCGATGCGAGCCCGGGTGGCGACGCTCACGGTGATCGACACGCCCGAGCGTCTGGCGCTGCTCCGCCTGGCGGAAACCGACGTGCGTGACGCGGGGGGCGTCGACGAGATCGTCATGACACCGGGCCCGCCCGAGGTCATCGTCGAACTGGCGCCGAAGGACACCGAAGGAGGCGCGTGACGGCGCCGGGCGCGTCGCCGGGCAAGGGCACGACGGCGCCCATGGCGGAGCTCGAGTCGGTGGTGGCGGGGTGCCGTGCGTCGCACCGCCGCCTGCTCGACACCGTCGCCGGGCTCGACGACGCGGCCGTGCTGGCACCGAGCCGGTTGGAGGGATGGACCGTCGGCCACGTCCTCACCCACCTCGCTCGCAACGCCGACTCCCACACCCGGATGCTGCGCGCCGCGTTGGCGGGTGACGCCGTCGAGCAGTACGCCGGGGGGCGCCCCGAGCGCGCCGGGGCGATCGAAGACGGCGCGGGGAGGCCCGGGACCGAGCTGCGCCACGACGTGCAACGGTCGACGGCCGAGCTCGAGGCGACATGGGCGGCCATGACGTCCGAGGCCTGGGACCGGCACGGGCTCTCGCGCGGACGACCCTGGCCGTGCCGGACGCTGCCTTTCTTCCGTTGGCGCGAGGTCGAGATCCATCACGTCGACTCCGGGACGGGCTACGAGCCCGACGACTGGCCCGAGGAGTACGTCCGCCTCGAGCTCCCGCTCCTGGCGGCCACGATCCCGCAACGCCTGGCCGACGGCGCGCAGCGGCGCCGGCTCCTGGCCTGGCTGGCGGGGCGGGCTTCCTCACCGGGGGAGCTCGACATCGGCCCGTGGGAGTCGCGCCCGGACAACTATTTCGGCGCCTTGGCGGATTGAGGGCGTCGGGTCAGCCGTCGAGCTTGAACACGCGCATGGCGTTGTCGCGCAGGAACTTCGGCCACACGTGGTCGCGCAGCGGGACGTCGGCGAGCTCGGAGAAGATGCGCTCCAGCGTCAGGGCCATGGGGTAGTACCCGGCGTAGAGGATCTTCTCCGCGCCGCGCGTGTTGGCGTAGTCGATGATCGCCTTCGGGTAGTACTTGGGCGCGAAGGCGCTCGTCATGTAGTGCAGGCCGGGCCACTTGAGCATCAGCTTCACCGCCAGCTCCTCCCAGGGCTCGGCCCCGTGGCGCATGACGATGCGCAGCTCGGGGAAGTCGTAGCAGACCTGGTCGAAGTGCATGACGTCCTGGCACGCCGAGGGCACCCGTGGCCCCGCGATGCCGGCGTTGACGACGATGGGGAGGTCGAGGTCGATGCAGGCCTGGTAGACGGGGTAGTACCGACGATCGCTCACCGGCACCTGGGGATTGCACCCCGCCGGGAACGTCGTCACCGCCTTGATGTCGTACTCGGCGTGCGCCTGACGGATGCGCCGGACCGCCCCCGTGATGTCGTTGGGGTCGAGGGCCTCGAGATTCGCCTTGAACCGGTCGGGATGCTCGGCCAGCGCCCGGTCGACGACCGACCCGGCCAGTCCCACGAGCCCGATGGCGATGCCGAAGCGGTCCATCTCCCCCAGCGTCACCGCCACAGGGTCGTCGCTCTCGGCCGAGGTGTTGGGGTCGCCCTTGAACATGTAGGAGATCGGCGACGTCGATGTCGCGCTCTCCTCGTCGCGCAATTGGGGCTTGAGGAAGTCGAAGCGACGGGCCGCCCGAGGACTCGGGAACCCGATCATGCAATCGACGACCCCCACATCGGTTGGCATCGGCACGGCCCGCCACCGTACAGGGGTCCGATGCCGCTGGGGCGAGGGTGGTCTCGGCCTGCGCGCCGCGGGACCAAGCATCGGGGCGGGCGCGGTGGCAACCTTAGGGTCGACCCGCGAGGGCCATGGGCCGGCCTGCCGGCACGACAGTGGAGGATGGGGACCGATGGGTGTCGCTGACATGACGGGCAAGACCGTGGTCATCACGGGCGCCAACTCCGGCATCGGGCTCGAGACGGCCGTCGAGCTGGCCCGGGCGGGCGCCACGACGGTGATCACCGCCCGCGACCGCGCCCGGGGTGAGGCCGCGGTGGCCGACATCCGGGCCCGTGCGGGGCACGACCGCGTCGACCTCGTGCTCTTCGACCTCGGGGACATCGCGTCGGTAAGACAAGGCGCACAAGCCATCGTGTCGCGGTGTGACCGCATCGACGTCCTGGTCAACAACGCCGGCGTCGTCCTGTCAGATCGTCGGGAGACCCCCGACGGCTTCGAGGCCACGTTCGCCGTCAACCACCTCGGGCCCTTCGTCCTCACCGAGCTCCTGCTCGAGCGGATCAAGCACAGCGCCCCGTCGCGCATCGTGAACGTCGCCTCGACCGCCCACAAAGGGGCGAGGAAAGGGCTGGACTTCGACGACCTGCAGTCGACCCGCAAGTACAGCGGGATGCAGGTCTACTCCAAGTCGAAGCTGGCCAACATCTATTTCACGACCGAGCTCGCCCGGCGCCTCGAGGGGACCGGGGTGACCGTGAATTGTCTGCATCCGGGCACCGTCGCCACCGCGTACGGACGCGACGGCGATTCCTCGGGCATCCTCGCCTTCGGGCTCAAGGTGATCAAGCCCTTCATCCTCACCGCCGCCCAGGGGGCGCGCACGTCGGTCTACCTCGCGTCGTCGCCCGACGTGGCGGGCGTCTCGGGCCAGTACTTCGTGAAATGCAAGGCCCGCAAGCCCTCGGCCGCCGCACAGGACGACGAAGCGGCGCGCCGACTGTGGAAGATCAGTGAGGAGCTCGTCGCCCAGAACGCCTGAGGGTCAGCTCACCTCGCCCATGTAGGCGTCCAGGAGGTGGTCGCCCACGTCCGCCGGTGATCCGGAACGCACCAGGCGGCCGTTGACCATGATGCCGGCCTGGTCCGCGATGGCCAGTGCCGTTTGGGCGAACTGCTCGACCAACAGGATCGTGATGCCGTCTTGCGCCACGGCCTGGGCCACGAGCTCGTACAGCTCGGCCACGACGAGCGGGGCCAGGCCCATCGAGATCTCGTCCAGCAACAACATGCGTGGGTTCGTGAACAGCGCCCGGGCCAGAGCGAGCATCTGCTGCTCGCCTCCTGAGAGCCGTCCCGCCAACTGCCGACGCCGCTGACCCAGGACAGGGAACCGGGCGTAGCTCCGCTCTTCGAGGTCAGCGACCTTCGTGGCCCGGCTGCGGTAGCTGTACATGAGGAGGTTCTCGGCCACGGTGAGGTTCGGGAAGACGGCGCGGCCCTCGGGTACGGCGCACAGGCCCCGGCGAGCCAGGCGGTCCGGCACCGGCCGCCGGATCTCTTCGCCGTCGAACGAGACCGTGCCCGACGTGGCCGGCAACCGACCGCTCGCCACCTTGAGCAGTGTGGACTTGCCCGCCCCGTTGGGACCGAGCAGGGCATAGACCGAGCCCTCGGGCACCTCGAGCGACACCCCGTGGACGACTTCGATGCGCCCGTACGCCGCGCTGACGTCGGTCATCGACAACATCGGGGGCCGGGGTGCGGCGGCCGGGGGTTGGCCGGGGAGGGCGATCGTCTTGGTGCCGTTGGTCGCCTCGACCGGACGCGCCCCGTTCTCGGGCGCGCCCACGAAGGTCGGTGCCTTGGGCTGGGGGTCCGGGGCGTCGTCGGCGGCACCGAGGTAGGCGGCTTGCACCGCCGGGTCGGCCTGGACCGTGGCGGGGTCGCCGTGGGCGATGATGGCGCCGTAGTCGAGGACGCTCACGTGATCGCAGATCGACATCACGAGGCTCATGTCGTGCTCCACCAGCAGGACGGCGATGCCGCGGCGCGCCAGGTCCACGAGCACGCTCCCGAGCTCGAGGGTCTCCTCCTGGTTCAGGCCGGAGCTCGGCTCGTCCACCAGGAGCACCGAGGGGCCCGTCGCCAGAGCCCGACCGAGCTCGACCAGTCGGGCCAGGCCCGTGGGGAGCAGGTCCGTGGGCTCGTCGGCCACGTGGGTCAACCCGACGTGGGAGAGGATGATGTCGGCCTCGGCCAGCGAGCTGGACCCCGTGGGGCGGCGTCGGCGCGTCTCGGCCGCCATCTGGATGTTCTCGCGTGCCGTCAGGGTCCCGAAGAGCTCGAGCCGCTGGAAGGTGCGGGCGATCCCGAGCCGGGCCCGGCGGTGCGGGGAGAGGCGCGTGATGTCGTCGCCGGCGAGCCGCACCCGGCCCTGGCTCGGGGGCTGCAGCCCGGTGATGACGTTGAACAGCGTGGTCTTGCCGGCCCCGTTGGGACCGATGAGCCCGTTGACCGCCCCGGCGTGGACCTCGAGGTTGACGTCCTGCAGCGCCTGCAGTCCGCCGAACCGGACCGAGATCTCCTCGACGGCGAGCTCAGACACCCGAACCCACCTCGGCTCCCACCCGCTCCAGGACGGGAGCCGGGGCGACGGTGGGGTCCAACTGATCGGCGATCGGCCCCGCCCGCCCGTGGCGCCGTTCCCAGAAGTCGGTGACCTCGGCGTAGAAGCGGCCGATGCCGTTGGGGTTGCGGCCGATGGTCACGACGCCGATACCGATGAGCAGTTGGGTCAGGTTGGGGATCTGCGGGACGTGCGCACCGATGACGGGTCCCACCGCGAGGAACACCCCGGCCAGAACGGCGCCGGTGAGGAGGCTCACCCCCGAAAGGGTCAAGCCCACGAAGATGGCGATGCTGAAGAGGTAGTCGAATTGCGCCGCACCTACCTCGGTGTTGAGGCCGCCGTAGAGCGCGCCGGCCAACCCTGCCATGCCGGCGGAGAACGCGAACACTCCGAGCTTGGTGAGCGTGAGGCTCAGCCCCACCGTGCTGCACGCCGCGGGTGAGTCGTTCATGCTGACGAGACGCCGGCCGAACCGCCCCCGGCGAAGGGCGCCCACACCGATGAGACACAGCGCCAGGACCACAGCGAGGAAGACGTCGAAGGAACGGTCGGTGGAGAAGTGCATGCCGAAGATGTCGGGCCGACCGACCGCCACCGTGCCCCCGATGCCCATGATGGCGCTCGACTGGAAGAACACGCTGTCCATGAGCACGGCGAAGGCCATCGTCGCCAGGGCCAGGTACAGACCCCGAAGGCGCAGCACCGGTAGCGCCAGCACCGCACCGACCCCGGCGCACACCCCGACGGCGGCCAAGAGTCCCAGGACCGAGCCCCCCCGTCGACGGCGTGCATCGTCACCGCCCCGATGCCGAGGAACGTGAATTGGCACAACGAGACCTGGCCCGCGTAGCCCGACAGCGGTACCAGGCTCAGAGCCAGGAGCGACAGCACCAAGGCGTTGCCCATCGTGTAGAGGTTGTTCCCGGTGAGCATCGTCCCGAGCACGACGACGACCACGACGACGGCCGCCGCTCCGGCGAGCGTCGTGCGGGCGCTCGCCACCCTCGGGGGACGCACCCGCACCACGCGGCCGATGGCCAGACGCACCTCGGGGATGAGCAGCAGAGCCAGGAAGAGCAACGCCATGGGCAAGGCTGCGGTCACGTAGTTCACGATGCTCTGCGGGGAGTAGCCGATCGCCATGGAGTTGGCGATGCCGAGGATCATGGCGCCCAGGAAGGTCATCGGCAGGCTACGCAACCGCCCCACGACGGCCGCTGCGTAGCCGTAGATCACGAGCTGGGTGAGCGTCTGGATGTTCATCCCCTGCACACTCGGCGCCAGGAGGATGCCACCGATCCCGGCGAACATCACGCCGATCATCCAGGCATAGCCAGAGATCCGTCCTGAGGGCGCCCCCGACAGCGACGCCAGGCTGGGATCGTCGACCACGGCGCGCATGGCCACGCCGGTTCGTGTGCGCCGGAAGAACACGCGCAGGAACACCGCCACCGCGATCGCCACCGCCACGGTGATGAGCTGCTCCCACGACAAGGTGATCCCGTTGATCGAGATCGGGTTCCCGTTGACGAGCTCGGGCGTGTTGTAGGTGTTGGCGGTCGGGCTCCAGATCGTGCCGGCCAGGGCCACGAGCACGAGCAGCAGTCCCAGGGTGACCGCCAACACGATGCTGGTGGCGGCCCCGTACAAGGGGCGCATGACCACCCGTTCGACCACGACTCCCATGAGGGGAGCGGCCACGAACAACACGATGACGAGCGAGAGGACCTCGGGCAGTCCCCAGCCCTGCCACAACTGCCAGAACAGGTAGGCCAAGATCATGCCCATGGCGCCGTGGGCGAAGTTGAAGATGCCCGTGGTGTTGTACGTGACGACCAGGCCGCTGGCGCTCACCGCATAGATCGCCCCGTAGACGATCCCCGCGATGAGGAAGCTGAGGAATTCGGTCACCGCCTCGGCTCCTGCGAGCTAGGGCCCGGGAATCGGGCGTTCCGGCGGTCGTCCATCTGCTCCCCTACGACGTCGGCCGAACCATAGGGGTGTACCCGGGCTCCTTCAGGAAACTGTTGGCCCCGCAGTAGAACCCGGTGGTCGGGGTGGGTGCCACCCGCTTGATCTTTCCGTTCTGCACCTGAGCCATGAGGAAGCAGCCCGAAGGAACGGCCTGCGCGGGATTACTCGGAGGCACGAGACCGCCGGCGTCGAAGAACGTGACCTTGTTGAGCGCGGCGACGAGGCCCGCCCGTGTGGGTGGGTTGCCGGCGGACTGCAGCGCCTGGGCGAACAGCTCCGCCGAGGCCCAGCCGTAGACCGCCTCGATCTCGAAGTTGGGGTTGGAGTCGACTTTCTTCATCCACTTGTCGAACAGTCCGACGGCGGGAACGCTGGTGGCGTCCTGGCCCAGGTACAGGGCGTAGCCCTGCTCGATGTACATCTTGTTGGCGGCACTGCCGGCCAACGAGAGGAGCTTGCTCGAGTACGCCGCCCCTTCGATGTTGATCGCGGTGAAGTTCTGCTGCTGGAACTGCTTGGCCAGTGTGGCCGCGTAGTTGTCGGGCAGCTCCGTCGAGAAGAACATCTTCACGCCCTTGGCCTTCATCGAGATGATGTCGGGCAGGAAGTTCGTGTCGAAGGGCCCTACGCCGTGGTCGTAGACGATCTGCATGCCCGATGCCTTCATGGCGGTCTCGACCGCCGTCTCGGCCGCTGTGGTCGAGGCGGTGGCATTCTCCCAGATGATCCCTACCTTCTTGACGGCCTGGGGGTAGGTCTTCTTTAGGTACTTGAAGAGGTTGAGCGGGTAATAGTTCTCCGGGTTGGGCAACGGGCTGTAGAGGTAGGGGTCGGTCGAGAGCCCCGGGCTCAACGAGAACCCCACGTCAGGGACACGGGCGAGGTCGATCAGCGGCTTCTCGGCCGAGTCGAGCAGCGAGAACCCCCCCACCAGGGCGAACTCGGTGTTGATCTGGTGGCCGGTGACCGTGGCCACCTGGCCGCCTTGGAAGGTGCTGTCCTGGGCGTCGAGGACCAGCTTCCTCCCGTTCACCCCGCCCTTGCTGTTGATGTAGGCGAAATATGCCTTGGTCCCGTCCTCGGCTCCCTTGAACAGCCCCGGGATGGGCGAGGACAGGTCGTCGACCTGACCCACCGTCACAGACGTGGCGGTCACACCGGGTGAACTGCCCGATGTTCCCGATGAGCCCGATGAGCCCGAGCCGCCGGTCGGGGTCGACGACGGTTGGGTGGTGGCGGCCCCGGGCGTGGACTTGGACGAACACGCCACCAAGCCGACGGAACACACGGAGAGTAGAATCGCCACCGCGGTTCGTGGCGCAAACGGACCCGCCGGGCGGCCCCGGCGCGCTCGATTCCGCACCCTCTCTCGCTTCGCGTTCACCAGGCCCCCCTCTGTGTCCCAATCCCTCACGTGCGGCCCTTCCCCGGAACCACATCACCAGCTTGCCATGCGGCCCCGCCAAGGCAGGCGCGCCCACGAGTTGCGGCTCCACCGCTGCCGGCGCCGCCCCAGTGGCACCAGCACGACGCGGGAACGCGTTCTAGTTATCAATGCTACGTCAGATGCCGTGCCTATGGGTAGTGCCCGTGACGACGGTGGGTAGTGCTCGTGACACCGCCGGCAGTCCGCCTCCGGCGTCTCCGGGAGACTCGAAACCGGCTCTGCGGGGCCGCCGCCGCCCGGTCACGAAGCCGTCGGGGCTCCCGTCGTCCCTGCGGTCGTCCCTCGAGCGTCGAGCCCCGAGGGGCGGCCGGACCGGACCCCCTCCAGGAACCGCACCACGGCGGCCACGGTGTGAGCGCCGCGGACCGAGGGGAGGACGTCGAAGGCGTGCTGGGTGTAGGGAAGCTCGGCGTACACCACGACGGACTTCGACACGGACCGGAGCGCGTCCACGAACGCTCGGGCCGAAGCCACCGGGACGAGGGTGTCGTTCCTACCGTGGATGACGAAGAACGGTGGCGCGTCGGGGCGCACCCGACACAGGGGGGAGGCGGCTTCGAACAGGCCCGGGGCCTCGGCCAGGCGCGTTTTGAACACCCGCCGCTCGAGCAGGGTCAGCAACCCGGCGTCATAGGCCGTTGTCCCCTTCCCCGCGGTCATGTCGTAGACGCCGTAGAGCGGGACGCACGCGTCCACGGACGCATCGACCGACTCGAACCCCTCCTGGAACGCCGGGTCGCCGGACGAGAGCCCCAGCAACGAAGCCAGGTGGCCCCCGGCCGAGCCCCCCGCCACGGCGATGAAGTCAGGGGAACCGCCGTACTCGGCGATGTGCTCGCGCACCCAGCCGACGGCTCGCTTGCAGTCCACGATGTGGTCGGGCCACGTGGCTTTGGGGCTCAGGCGGTAATTGATGGTGACGGTCACCCACCCTCGACGGGCCAACTCGTACAGCAGTGGCAGGCCCTGTTCGCGTTTGTCCCCGATGACCCAGGCCCCACCATGGATGTAGATGAGCACCGGCGCGCCCTGGGGAGGTTCGCCGCGCCGCCGGATGACGTCGAGGCGGTGCCTGCGGATGCCGTCACCCACATAGTCGATGTTGCGGACGGCCCTGACCGAGCGTGACGGTCGCGGCAGCGGATAGGCCAGGCGGGGGAAACGCCACATCGTGTCCCCACCGTCGACGGGCAGGTCCACCCCGTCGGGGGTCGTCACCGGCATCGCCTCTTCGGCCAGGACGAAGACCCGGCGGGCGTCGGCCGAGATCCAGGCCAGTACGGCCAGCCCCGTCCACGCGGCCACGCTGACCGCCAGGCCGACCCAGCCCGGCCAGTACCCGAACGCGCCCGCGAGCCCGAACAGCACCGTGGCGGCCACCTGCCAGACGATGTGCCAGATCGCCATCTCGGCGGTGTACCAGCCGGCGAAGAAGCTCGGCACCAGCAGCACCTGGTGCCGAGCGGGCCGGAAGGCATTGGCGACGAGCGCCGCGCCCACCACACTCACGGCCAGGTAGGCCCACGCCCAGGTCATGGCACCATCCTCGCTCATGATGCGAAGATGGCGCACACACCGAACGGGCGGACGGCCGCAGGGCGTCTGGGGGAGCACGAACCGACGAACGGGGCGACACACATGGAACAGCTCACCGGGTTGGACGCGACCTTCTTGTACCTCGAGACCCCCAGCCTGCACATGCACGTCTCGATGGCGACGATCTTCGACCCGTCGACCGTGCCCGGCGGGTACTCGTTCGACAAGCTGCGCGACCGGGTGAGCTCCCGGCTCGAGCTGGCACCGATCTTCCGACGGCGGTTGGTCGAGGTCCCCTTCCGCCTGGGCCACCCCTACTGGGTCGACGACGCCACCTTCGACATCGCGTACCACATCCGCCGCGGCGCGGTCCCGGCTCCCGGAGGCATGGACGAGCTCGCCCAATTCGTGGGTGACGTCTGTAGCCGCCAATTCGACCGGACCAAACCGCTGTGGGAGATGTACATCGTCGAAGGCTTGGCGGGAGGGCGGATCGCGGTGGTGACCAAGATCCATCACTGCACCATCGACGGCGTCTCGGGGGCAGAGCTGCTGTCGCAGGTCTTCGACCTCGAGCCGGCACCGCCGGACCGCCCGATGTCGGACGTCCCGATCACCGCCGACGAGCACCTGCCATCGGACTTCCAACTCGTGGCGCACTCGCTCGGGACACGGCTCACGAAGCCGCTCGAGTTGACCAAGCTCACTTGGCGCACGGGACGGGCCCTGCTCGACGTCGCCCGGGTCCGAGCGCGGGCCAAGGGCCCGGCTCGCGCCGCATTGCCACTCACCACGCCGCGCACGTCGCTCAACACCGCCATCACGCCGCATCGGCGCGTCGCCTTCTCCTCCATCTCGCTCGACGACGCCAAACAGATCCGGCGGGCCTGTGACACCACGCTCAACGACGTGATCCTCGCCATCTGCGCCGGCGCCCTGCGGCGGTATCTCGTCGACGGGGCCGAACTGCCCGACGAGCCGCTCGTGGCGACGGTCCCGGTGTCGACGGTCCCGACCGACGCCAACCATCGGGGCGCCAACAAGGTGTCGGCGATGTTCGTGGCGCTGCCGTGTCACATCGCCGATCCCATCGAGCGACTCCGGTCGATCCGGGAGAGCACGAAGGGGGCCAAGCAGGAGCACAACGCGCTCGGGGCCGACGTCCTGCTCAACTGGACCGAGCACGCCACACCGAATGTGTTCTCCGCCGCGGCCCGGGCCTACACCCGACTCAAGCTCGCCGACCACCACCGACCGATCCACAGCCTCGTCATCTCCAACGTGCCGGGCCCCGACTTCCCCCTCTACCTGGCGGGCTCCGAGCTCGTCGCCGGTTTCCCCCTGGGCCCGGTCATGGACGGCGCGGGCTTGAACATTACGGTCATGAGCTATCGGGGTGTCCTCAACTGGGGCTTGATGGCCTGCGCCGAGACGGTGGCACGCGTGGGCGACCTGGCGGGCTACGTCCCCGACGCGCTCCGCGAGCTCGCCCTCGCGGCGGGCGTCGGGCCCACCCACCCGGTGGGGGTGGCGCCCGGTCTGCCCCGGCCGCACCGGGTGGCGCCGAGCCCCGAGCGCGCCACGCAACCGACGCACTGACACGTCGACAGCGACATCGAGACTCGGCGACGACGCGTGCCTGAGAGTCGCCCCGCGCTGCGGGTCGGGCTCGTCGGCTGCGGCATGATCGGCCAGATCCATGCCGACGGGCTGGCCAAGATGGCACAGGACGGCGAGATCGTGCCGGTGGGCGCGGCGGACCCCTCCGAACCCGCCCGGGTCGCCGCGTCGCACAACTGCGGCTTCGAATACCTGACTCGCCGATCCGCGCCGCGTCATCGAGGACCCCGGGGTCGACGCGGTGATGATCACGTCGCCGACGTCGACCCACCGCGAGCTCGTGCTGGCCACGTTGGCGGCGGGAAAGGCACTGTTGTGCGAGAAGCCGTTGGCACCCACCTTCGCCGAGGTCGGCGAGCTCTGCCGCGCCGTGGCGGCGGCGCCGTCGACAGCCCAGGTCGGCTTCCATTCGCGCTTTCATCCCATCGTGAACGAGGTGCGCGGGCTCGTGGTGTCGGGCGAGCTGGGCGCCCCCATGGGCTACACCCTGCGTGACGACCAGTACTGGCCCACCGGGGCCGTGGTGCCAGGACACAGCTCGTGGCGCTCGGACCGCCGTCAGGCCGGGGGTGGCGCGCTGCTCGAGCACACGATCCACGCCGCTGACATCGTGTGCTGGCTGTTCGGTCCCGCCGTGCGGGTCTCGGCCACCACACGGTCGGTGTTCGGCTTCGACGTCGAGGATGTCGCGGCGGTGACGGTCGAACACACGTCGGGCGTGGTGGGCACCATCCTCAGCGTCTTCAACGGCGTCCGGGGACGCGAGGAACGTCGCTTCGAGGTCTTCTTCGAGGGCGCCGCGGTCGAGGCCACCACCGACTTCATCGTCGGCGCCCCCGAGGACGGGTACCTGGTCCAGCGCCCGGACGCGGCCCCGGAGCGACC
Organism: uncultured Acidimicrobiales bacterium; assembly: GCA_963764205.1. Taxonomy (GTDB): domain Bacteria; phylum Actinomycetota; class Acidimicrobiia; order Acidimicrobiales; family UBA8190; genus Chersky-840. The sequence continues at coordinate 711,303 of CAVXRN010000006.1, read as the reverse complement.
CGACCTCGACGAGTTGCGAGAGCGCCACTTCGTCTCGCTCGGGCTCCCCCGGCGTGACTTTCTCTTCTACACGTATCCCGCCGACCGCCACTGGGTGCGCTGCGTCGTCGACGGCCGACCGGCGTCGCCGGGATTCGACGACGCCCTCCGGGCCCACGCCCTCGTCGACGGCGCCTATCGCGCGGCCGCGTCGCAGACGACCGTCTCGGTGTGACGCGCCTCGACGTTGCCGGACGGCGCCGCCCGGGCGGCATGATGCCTACCGACCGACCCCCACGGCTCGGGTCGGGACATCGACGTCCGGGGCCGACGCTGGCGCTGGCGACTGGGCCGGTCGAGCCGCGTGCCGACGGGCTGGAAGAAGCACGCACACGCACCCGGACAGGACCGCCATCGTCGCTGCGTACCACCACAGGTGGTCGAAGTTGCGCAGCGCCTCGAGTGTCGAGTGCGGAGTCCCGAGGATGACCACGAGCAACGCCACGCCCAACGCCCCACCGATCTGGCGGGCGGTCTGGTTCACGGCGCTGCCGACGGCGAAGCGCTCGGGATGCAGGCTCGACACCGCCGCCGCACTCAGCACCGGGAAGGTGAGACCGATGCCGAGGCCGGTGATCAACGTGGCCGGCAGCCACTCGGTCAGATACGACGGTTGCACCCCGACACGGGTCGCGTACCACACGAGTCCCGCCGCGAAACAGGCCGTGCCGACCAGCAGGACGAGCCGAAACCCGACGCGCGCGGCGAGCCGTCCTGCGGGGCCCGACACGACGGCCACCACCAGCGGTCCGGGGGTGACGGCCAGGCCGGCTCGCAGAATCGAGTAGTGCCACACCGAGGTGAGGAACAAGATGTTGCCGAGCAACATGGCGAAGAAGCCCATGGCGTAGAGCAAGGTGGCGGCATTGGCGACGCTGAAGGAACGGGCCGAGAACAGCGTGAGGTCGAGCACCGGGGCAGGATGGTGGGCACAGCGGTAGAGAAAGGCGGCGCCGAGGGTCACCGCGGCGATGACGCAGAAGATGACCCGTCCGCTCGACCATCCCCAGGCGGGACCTTGCGAGATCCCGAGCACCAGAGCCGCCAGCGCGGTGCTCACGAGCACGACACCGAGGTAGTCGGGGCGGGCGTGCACTTCGTCGGACTTGGACTCGGTCAGGACGCGACGGCCGAGCAGGAAGGCGAGCGCGCCCACCGGCAGGTTCACGAAGAAGGCCCACCGCCACCCGCCGGCCGAGATCAGCAACGCACCGAGGGAAGGGCCCGTCGCCACCGCGAGAGCGCCCACGCCTCCCCACAACGCCACGACCTGGGAACGTCGCTCGGTCGGGAAGGCGCCCAGGAGGAGCCCCAACGAAGCCGGCAGCATGGCCGCGGCACCACAACCCTGGATCAGGCGACCGGCGATCAAGAGGTTGACCGACGGTGCCAGACCGCACAGCGCCGATCCCAGGCTGAACACGGCCAACCCGGCGAAGAAGACGCGTCGACGGCCGATGCGATCCGCGCTCCGGCCCGCGGTCACCAGCAAGGACCCGAACACGATGCTGTAGCCCGTGATGACCCAGGCCAGCGTGGCCCGCGAGTCGTGGGGGAACGAGCGCTCGAGGGCGGGGAAGGCGACGTTCACGATCGAGAGGTCGAGCGACGCCATGAAGGCGCCGAGGGCGGTCACGACGAAGATGACCGAGCTGCGCGCCTTGACCGCCGGGACCGACACTGCCGCCACCGCCCCTGCAGACCGTTCTCTCATGCTACGGACTGTACGGGATTGCATTTCATAATGCAACTCACTACGATGTGGATGTGGAACGGAAGAGCTTCGCCGACATGGACTGCTCGGTGGCCCAGTGCCTCGAGGTCGTGGGCGAATGGTGGAGCATGCTCATCGTCCGGGACGTTTTTCTCGGCGTGAGCCGCTTCGACGACTTCCAGAAGCGCCTCGGGATCTCCCGCAACATCTTGCAGCAGCGTCTCGCCCGCCTGGTCGAGGCCGGCGTCTTGACCCGGGTGCCCTACTCCGAGCACCCGCCTCGCTACGACTACCGGCTCACCGACAAGGGACGGGACCTGTGGCCGGTCCTCACGGCGATGCGGCAGTGGGGGGACCGGTATGCGGCTCCCTCGGGCCCGCCCCTGGTCGTCGCACACAAGAACTGCGGCGCCGTCTCCGAGGCGGTGCTCGTGTGCGGATCCTGTGGTGAGCCGATCGGGCCGAGAGATGTCGAAGCCCGGCCGAGCCGCGTGCACCGGGAGTTGGGATCCCGGCCGACGCGAGCCCGCCAACAAGCCTGATCCCAGGGTCGCTGAGGCACCGCGCACCACCGCTGAGCAGGCCGCATCCCCGCACTCGCTAACCACGGCCCTTCAGAAGATGCCGCCGGGAGCCGATGACCTCAGACGGTGACGTCGGGCCCGTCTGCCTAGGCGTGGCTCGGCCCGAACCGGGTCTTCGACACACTGGGCTTGGAGGTCGTTCCGTGAGCGACATGTCGCAGGGCCCCGGCTACTGGGTGGCCTCCGACGGGAAGTGGTACCCGCCTGAACTGCACCCGTCGCGTCGCCAGCCCCAATCCGAACCATCGGTGTCGCCCTCGAGCGCGGGACCGGTCGGGGCGGCGACGTACCCGGGACCGCAGGGCGCCTCGGCGCCGTTCTCGCTGTCGCCGCACGGTCCCACCCCCGGGTGGGGTGGTACCCAGACCGCGACGCTCGCGCACCCGGTGGCACAGATCGGGTTCGACGCCGACGCCTTCGCCCTGAGCTCCAACCCGTCGGCGCCGCGCCGACGGAGCAAGCGCACGGCACTGCGATGGGGCTCGGTCGTGGTCGTCGTCGTCCTCGTCGCGGTGGGAACACTCGTAGCGGTGTCGACGTCGCGCCCGACGTGGGATCCCCGCGTCCTCGCGATCGTGCATTTCGACGAGCAACAGCGCGGCCTCACCTTCAAACAACCCGTCAAGGTCGAGTTCCTCGGAAATGCCCAATTCGACAAAGAGGTGAGTGTCCCCCAGCCGACATCGAAGGCGGACCGGAACTCGCAACGTCTCGCCCTGAGCGAGCTGCGCGCGCTGGGCCTCGTGCACGGCAACATCGACCTGGCGACGTCAGAGAACAATCTCGCTCAATCCGACGTCGTGGGACTCTACGTCGACGACAAGAAGACGGTATTCGTGCGAGGGACCGCGATGACCCCCTACGTGAGGGTCACCCTCGCCCACGAGCTGACCCACGCCCTTCAGGACCAGTACTTCGATCTCCAGAAGCTGGACGCCAACGTGAAGGACGGCGACGGCGACGCCCTCACCGCACTCGTTGAGGGTGATGCGGTCCGGGACCAGAACCTGTACGAGCAGAGCCTTTCCCCGGCCGACCAGCAGCTGTACCAAAACGAACAGAACCAACTCGATGCGGGCTCGGGGCAGACGGCGAACGTCCCCGAGATCCTGAGCGACATTCAGGAGTTCCCCTACGCGTTCGGCCCCACCTTCGTCGACTCCCTCGACGCCACCGGCGGCACGGCCGCGATCGACCACGCCTTTCGTGATCCGCCGCAGGCCGAGGCCCAGATCGTCGACCCCGCGCAATACCCGATCGGGTGGACACCGGCTCGCGTCGCCGTCCCGGCCCTGGGCAGCGGGCAACGGCGGCTCGACACACCGAGCTCGTTCGGGCAGGTCTCGTTGTTCGAGGTGCTCGGAAGCCGGCTGGGCTATGACCAAGCATGGAGCGCGGTGCAGGGCTGGCAGGGAGACAACTCGGTGCCGTACAAAGACGACGGCCACACCTGCTTCGCCATCGACGTGGACATGGCCGGTGCGCCCGCGGCGACCAACCTCGACGACGCCGCGCAGGCCTGGGCCCGCGGCGTTCCGGGTGCGAGGGTGACCCAGCACGGCACGCTGGTCGACCTGCGCTCGTGCGACCCCGGGCCCAACGGGCCGGTGCCGCCGACGATCACCCCGTCGGCCTTCGACGTCCTGTCGGCCCGCTCGGCCATCATCGACGAGGTCATGAACTCCAACCAGGTGGACTTCCCCGTGGGGCAATGCGTGGCCGACAAGGTCCTGGCCGGTGTGGGGCCGTCGGGCTACGGCGAACTGACCGGGAACAACCTCACGACGAGCCAGCAGACGCAACTCGAACAGTTGGCGGCGACGTCGGCCACCAACTGTCAGGCCGAGGGCGTGCACTAGAAGCGATCGGGCTCCCCCACCCGAACACCGTGGACGAGGGCTGAGGGCCTCTGTCGGTCGGCAAGGTGGAAACTGGTCGGCGGCTGTTCACTTCGCCGTGCGATCGCCCCGAGTCGAAGCGAGGGGCTCACCCGTCTCGAGAAGCGTCTTCAGACTGGACACGAACACGGGCCAACCGTTCCTCACCATCGTTGCAGCGGTGCTTCCAGGCTCGAAGTCATCATGCACGACGGTGAGCTTGGTCATGTCCCCGACCGGCTCGATGTCGAACGCGACTCGTGAGCGACGTTCGGTTGCAAGCTTTGCGAACACCTCGTCTTCGATTTGGATGCGCTCATTGAGCTCGGGCGTGAAGGTGTGCCAGCTGTAGGCGAGTCTCCGGTACGGATCGGACTCGAGGACGACCTGTTCCGGGTCGGCGATGATGACGCCGTTGTTGTCCCAGATCATGGGTGATCCCACCTTCCAGTCCGTTTCGAAGGTGGTCTGCCACCAGCGACGCGTGAACGACGGTTCGGTCAGGGCCTGCCACAGGCGTTCAGGCGTGGTCCTGATGTAGGTCGTATAGACGAATTCCAGTTTGTCCATCGGCGTTTCCTCCAGAGCTCGTTTGAGGTCCGAGAGTGCTCGGACTCGTTCTCGGTCGTAGCGATGTATCCAGCGTTCAGCGATCTCGTTGATCGGTGCAGCGTTGAGATAGTGGAGCTTCTCCCGACCCTGGCGAATTGTCGTCACGAGGTTGGCTGCCTCGAGGATGTCCAGGTGCTTGCTGACCGACTGACGGGCCATGTCCAAACCTTCGGAGAGCTCCCGAAGACTCTGTCCGTTCCGATCGTTGAGGCGATCCAGCAGGTGGCGGCGACTGGGGTCGGCGAGCGCCTTGAAGACATCGACCACGTTCGGCTCCACTCCAGCCGTCAGAACTTCAGGTCCTCGGGGAAGGGGGTGCCCGTGCCGGTCTCCAGGAGGCTCTTGAGACTCAGGAGGAAGTAGGCCCACCTGGCGCTGCAGTGTGCCATGAACTCGCTGGGGCTTCGCCAGCCGGCGTGGGTGAACAGCACCACCGTCTCGCCGTCCTTCGACGTGAGGTCGAAGGCGAGTGTGGTCCCCACCCACTCGTCGGCGCCCTCGATGCAGTTCCAGTGCACATGCCCATCGGGGTCCAGCGAGGTGACCTCCATGACGGCGGCCGGCTCGGGCTGACCGAAGAAGAATTGGAGTTTGGACCCCTCGCTCGAGTCCCCTCGGACGCCACCTCGGGTCCACCACTCGGAGATCCCTGCCGTCGTGGCCACTGCCTCGTACACACGTCCGAGCGGGGCTGAGATCACTACGCGATGTCTGATGTCCGGCACTTGATCCTCCTCTGTTACGCAGCCATTTGGCTACCTAACGTTAGGCAGCCATTGGGGTGCGCGTCAAGCCGGGAGGCGTGAACGGCCACTGCGAACCGACCCGGTGAACCTGAGATTCCACATATTTGTGTTTTCTCAGGAGACTGTGTAAGGTCGGAGACGTGCCCAGTGATGGCGAGATCACGTTCGCCGACCACGCCGGTCGCTTTTATGCCCGCCGGTACGGGATGGCCCCGATGGTGGGACGGCTGCTCGGCTACCTGGCGGTGTGCGAGCCGCGCGAGCAGAGCGTCAGCGAGTTGGCCGAGGCCCTGCTGGCCAGCAGAAGCGCCATTGCCGGTGCGGTGAACTCCTTGGAGAACCTCGGACTCATCCGGCGGTCCCGGGCGGCGGGTGAACGAATGGACCGTGTGTACATCGACCTGTCGTCGCCCCGAGCGATGGGATTCGACCTCACTGAGTACCAGGAACAGGGGGAGCTGGCCCGAGAAGGTCTCCGGCTCCTCTCCGACGCCCCGCCCGAGCGGCGAGCCGTATTGCTCGAATGGGCTTCTTTCGCCGACTTCTTGGTGGATCGACTTCCGGTACTCGAAAAGGAGTGGAAACAGCTGCGCGAGGCGCTTCACGCCGCGGGCGAGCTCCCAGACCCCCCGGACGCGCATCGAGGGGGTGGGGCGTCATGACGCACCACGACGCGTCGGGGATCGTGGCCCGCGACGTGTGCAAGGCCTTCGGCGACCATCTCGTGCTCGACTCGGTGAGCCTGGAGGTCGAAGAGGGAACGATCGTTTCGCTCCTTGGTCCCAACGGAGCCGGCAAGACCACGATGGTCCGCATCCTGTCCACCTTGATCCCGGCCGATTCGGGTTCGATGCGCATCGCCGGTCATGACGTGGTCACGGACCCCGACGGCGTGCGCGGAGTCATCGGCGTCACCGGCCAATTCTCCGCCGTGGACAACCTGCTCACGGGAGCGGAGAACTTGCAGTTGATGGCCGACCTCCGCCATCTCGGCCGCGAAGCCGGGCGGCGGCGCGTGACCGAGTTGTTGGAACGCTTCGAGCTCACCGACGCCGCCGACAAGCCACTGTCGATCTACTCGGGCGGGATGCGACGGCGACTCGACCTCGCCATGACTCTCGTCACGCTACCCCGGGTGATCTTCCTCGACGAGCCCACGACGGGCTTGGACCCGCGCAGTCGCCGCACCATGTGGCACATCATCCGCGACCTAGCCTCCGACGGAGTGACGATCCTCCTGACCACGCAGTACCTCGACGAGGCCGACCAGTTGGCAGATCGGATCGCGGTGCTCGACCAGGGGCGGATCGTGGCGGAAGGCACCCCGGCCGAGCTCAAGAGCCGGATGCCCGGCGGTCACCTCCGGCTCCAATTCGCCGACCTGCGGGTGCTGCGCTCGGCCGCCCAGCTCCTGCCGGCGGGCGCCGCCGTCCCCGACCAACTCACCCTTCACGTGCCTGCGGACGGCACCGTCGACTCACTCCGGGACCTCCTCAATCAGCTCCACGAAGCGGCGCTCGACGTCGAGCAGCTGTCGATCCACAACCCCGATCTCGACGACGTGTTCCTGGCCGTCACGGGCAGCCACATCTCCGGTCCGCTCGACGAGCGCTCGACACCAACAGGAGTAGCGCAGCAGTGACCACGATGGCGTACACGGTCAGCGATACGCGCACCATGCTGCGACGAAACCTCAAGCACCAACTGCGCTATCCGTCGATGACGCTGATGCTCATCGGGATGCCCATCGTCTTCCTGTTGCTCTTCGTCTATGTCCTTGGCGGCCAGCTCGGCGCCGGCCTCGGGGCTCTTGATGGACGCCGCGCCTACCTCGACTACGTCGTACCGGGGGTGCTGCTGGTCACGGTGGCCGCGGCCGTCCAGGGCACTGCGATCATGGTCGCCATGGACATGACCGGAGGCATCATCGACCGGTTCCGGACCATGGCCATCGCCCGCGCGTCGGTCCTCACGGGTCACGTGCTCGGCAGCCTGATCCAAACCCTGGCCGCGCTGGTCGTCCTGATCGGAGTCGCATTCGGTCTCGGATTCCGCACCACAGCCGGGCCTCTCGCGTGGCTGGCCACGTTCGGAATGCTGGCCTTGTTCGCGTTCGCCCTGATCTGGCTGGCCGTGGCTCTGGGCCTGGCCGCCAAGAGCGTCGAGACGGCCAGCAACACCCCCATGTTCCTGATCCTGCTGCCCTTCCTCGGCAGCGGATTCGTACGCACGGCCACCATGCCCGAAGGTCTCCGGCAGTTCTCCCAGTACGAGCCGTTCTCCCCCGTCGTCGACACCGTGCGCGGATTGCTCACCGGTACGACCACCGGCAGTCGTGCCTTGGTTGCCATCGGCTGGAGCCTCGGCATTGCCGCGTTCTCCTACCTCTGGGCCACGCGCCTCTACGACCGACGCCGAGCGGCAGACCCGGCGTAACGGCACAAGACGGCCTCATGGGATCGAAAAGGCGTGCACGAGTGTCAGAGGATTAGACTTCGGTGAACAAAGCAACACACCGATATCAGGCGTGAGTCTGGTTCGCTCCGGGCATCCAGGGGCGGCGGCGCTGCGCAAGACCAATGACGAGCGTCGGGGACGTGCGCACGTGATCCTTCGCTTTGCAAACTGCGAGCTGGACGTGGCCCGGGTCACCCTTCGCCGCGAGGGTCGCGAGGTGAAGCTCGAGCCACAAGCGTTCGACGTGCTCTGCTACCTCGTCGAGCACCGGGGTGAGGTGGTTCGCAAGGAGCAACTCCTCGACGACGTCTGGGGCGACCGTTTCGTGAGCGAGTCGGCGCTCACGACGCGCATCAAGTCGGTGCGCCAGGCGCTCGGGGACGACGGCAGCCGCCAGGCCATTATCCGAACCGTCCACGGCAAGGGCTACGAGTTCATCGCGACCATCGAGACGATCGAGCAACCCGCGGTTGAACACAGGCCACCACCGCCAGAGCCAGCGCTCCCCGCCGCGATGCAAACACTCATCGGCCGCGAGTCGCTCCTCGAGCGACTCGCGGCCGCGCTCCGGGAGCACCGCCTCATCACCCTCGTCGGTCCCGGAGGCGTCGGCAAGACGTCGGTGGGCTCGGAACTGGCGCGCCGCGTCGCCGAGGGCTACCCCGACGGGGTGAAGCTGGTCGAGCTCGTCGCCGTCGGCGACGAAGACGCCACACTCGAGGCCGTCGCGACCGCGATCGACATCAATGTCCGACGTGGCAGCTCCATCGGAGACGCAATCATCGAGACACTACGGCTGCGACGTTCACTCATCGTGCTCGACAACTGTGAGCACCTCGTCGAGCCCGTGGCGTCACTCGTCGGCCGGATCGTCCGGGAGGCGCCGGCCGTCTCCATCCTGGCAACCTCTCGCGAGCCGCTCGGACTTCCCGGGGAACAAGTGTGGTCGGTCGACCCCCTCTCGACAGGAGACGCAGGGGCCGGGGCCCTCGCCGGGGGTGGCCTCGAGAGCGCCCCTGCGGTGGCGCTCTTCGTCGAACGAGCAGGCGCGTCCGATCCGGGATTCGAGCTCAGCGAGCAGAACGCGAGTTCGGTCGTCGAGATCTGCCGGCGCCTCGACGGGATCCCGCTCGCCATCGAGCTCGCCGCGGCACGGGCCCGGACGATCGACCTGGCAGAGATCGCGTCGCGCCTCGATGCACGCTTCAGTCTGCTGAAAGCCTCCCGCCGTGGGGGCGACCCCCGCCACCGGACGATGGAGGACGCCATCAGCTGGTCCTACGACCTGCTCGCGCCCGAGGAGCAGGAGCTGTTCAGCGCCCTCGCCGTCTTCGCCGGGCCCTTCGACCTCGCCTCGGCCGAGTCGGCGTGCCGCTCGGGCGACGCGCTCGACTTGCTCACGCGCCTGGTCGAGCGCTCCATGGTGTCGGTTCGCCGCCCCACCGGCGGCGGCACCCGGTACGAGCTGCTCGAGACCCTTCGTGAGTACGGCCGGAGCCGCATGAGCTACGACCGTCGCGCCGAGGTCTTCGGGTCGCACGCCGCGCGCTTCGCCGCGCTGGCGCGCTTCGTGGAGGAGGAGATTCGCACGCCGCGCGAGCCGCAGGCGATCGAGGTGGCCGACGCGTCGTTCGCGGACCTCCGCGCCGCGCAGCGCTTCGCCCTCGACACCGGGGACCTCGACACCGCCCTCGGCCTCATCGTGTCGTCGCGGGAGTTCGCCATGCGGGCCATGCGCTATGAGCTGTTCGCCTGGGCGGACGCCGCTTCTCGGACCCAGGACGTCCTCGAACACCCCCTGGCGCCGGTGCTCACGGGAGTCCGTGCCTACGGCGCGTGGGTCCGCGGTGAGTTCGAGCTCGCCGTCGCGCTCGCCCACGAGACTCGAGCCTTAGAGGACGGTCTCGGCGTCGAGTCGAGCGGGCTGGCAGAGAGGGCGCTCGGGAACACGCTCCTCGTCCTGAGCGACGACGTCGGCGCCCTGCACGCGGCAGAACGCCAGGTGGCGTTGGCGGAGGCATCGGGCGTCGCGTCGCGCATCGTGCACGCGTGCTACATGTTGGCGGTCGGGTTGAGCGCCAACGACGACCTCGAGAGCGCCGCCAACTACATCGCCCGCGCCCGCGGGCTCGCAACCGTGACCGGCAGCCCGACCGACCTCGCCTCGGTCGCTGTGGCCGAAGGCTTCTCCAGTCGCAGCGACGAGGGAGCGCTGACGGCCTTCCTCAGGGCAGAGGAACTGGCGCGAAAGGCGGGGAACCGATGGATGGGCGCGTTCGCGCTGACCGAGGCGTCAGGATTCCGCGTCCACCTCGGCGACCTCGGGCGCGGTTGCGCGGGGTTAGCGGAGACCGTTGACCTGTGGTACCGCTCGGGCGAGTGGGCTCAGCAGTGGCACACGCTCTCGCGCTGCGTCATCGCGCTGCACCGCATCGGCCAAGCGGAGCTTGCCGTGGAACTGATCGGAGCGATCGAGGCGCACTTCATGTTCGGCGTCACGCCGATGTCGGCACGGTTGCTCGACGTGGCACTCGCCACCCGTGACGAGCTCGAGGGTGGGCTCGGCTCGGCCCGCTCTGCTGAACTGGCGGCGATCGGGGCGTCACACCCTGTCGATGCGGTGGTCCATCGGGTCCGGAACGCATTGCTCGCCCGCTCCCTCGACGACTGACCGGCACGATCGGTATTCGCCCCGGCGCGGACCCACACCGCCGAGGTAGCCAAGACCGCGGAGGTGGGTGCGGAGGTGCGGGAGCAACTCGGCCGCGTCGTCACCTACCCCCGCGATCAGGTTCGAGCGTCGTCGCCGCAGGAATGGGAGCCCGAGCACATAGAGTCCCGGGACCGGGGAGACGCCTCCGTCGTGCGCGATCCGACCGCGGCGATCGAAGGCAGCCGGGTCCAGCCACGGATACGAGGGGCGATACCCAGTGGCCCAAATTACGGTGGTGAACCGCTCGAGGTCGAGCTCCGTGGGGACCGCACCCAGGTGGGTCGGCGCGGGCCGGTCGGGCCCGGGCACCTCACCCAAGAGCCCGTGCTCGGTGACGAAGTCGTCGATGCGCTGGAGGAGGCGCGCCTGCTTCAGATCCGCGTTCGCCGTCAGGCTCGCGATGGCGCCGGAGCACTGCGCCACCGCGCCGGACACCCGCATGAGCCGGCCGACGATGTCGACGCCAGCGGCGCAGAGCACGTTGAGGTCGAGCGGCATCCGCGCCGGGTTGCCGACGAGTTGCACCGAGGCGTGACGGCGGGCCCGCTCGATGTCCTCGACTTCGTCGTAGCGCTCGTCGAGCTGGCCCACGGCCGCCAGCCACGAATAGATGTCGCGGCCTCGGTAGGTGCGCGGCAGCCGGACGTGCTCGCCGACCGCAAGGGTCACGTCCCGTCCTGCGCGTCGGAGCTCGTCCGCGATCTGGACGCCCGAGGCCGACGCACCCACCACGAGCACATCGCCCGTGGCGTCGAGTTGTGCGGGGTTCCGGTAGCGCATGGCGGTCAGCTGGTTGATCCGGCCGGGCAGCTCGGCCGCGACGGCGGGGATCCACGCGTCGCTCGACGCACCCGCCGCGACGACGACGGCCGCGGCACGGTAGCAACCGTCGTCCGTCGCGACGTCGAAACCGCCCGCCGTCCGCCGCACGCGCGACACCGTGACCCGCGTGCGGACCGGGGCGCCGATACGGCCGGCGTAGTCCTCGAACCAGCCGGCGGTCTCCGCCGCCGTCTGGTAGCCGTCGGGATCCGACCCTTCGTACTGGTACCCGGGCAGACGGCACATCCAGTTGGGGGTGAGCAATCTGAGCGAGTCCCAGCGCTCGGTGCGCCACGACGATGCCACCTCGCCCCGTTCGAGCACGACGTGGTCGAGCCCTTCCAGGGCAAGGTGACGGCTCGTCGCCAGACCGGCTTGCCCGGCGCCGACGACGACGACGGTCACACGCGTCGATCGCATCGTCGTGCGCGTTCGGTGCCCGGGACCCGGTTCGCGTCCCGCTCAGGCGAGGGAGACCTGGACGGTGGTCGGGTTGGTGATGATGTCGAAAACGGCCGAGCGCTTCTGGGACTGGGCGAGGACCGCTTCGAGGTCCGCCCGACTCGCGTCTGCGTCGATGTCGTAGGTCACGGCCACCTCGTCGAATCCGTTGCGCACATCACCATCGATGCCGAGGATGCCTTGCAGGTCCATCCCGGCCGTAACCGTCGCCTTCACGGAACGGAGCTGGATGCCGCGGTTCGACGCCACGGTGGCCACGCCGGCCGTGAGACACGATGCGAGTGCAGCGAGAGCGATCTCGGGCGGGGTTGGACCGTTGTCCTCGGAGGCGAAGACCTCGGGGTGGTCGGCGTCGAGCGTGTAGGTCTGACGGTGGACGTGCTCCGCGCCGAGGCCAGAGAAGTCGGTGATCGTGGTGCGGTTGTGGGTCCCGCGCACCCATTCGCAACTCGCCCGCCACTGGAAGCTGGCGGCCTCGGGGTGGTTCGTGAGCGCCTCGCGGGCGCCTCGCAGCGCCTCGATGTTCACGCCGTTGTCGACGGTGGGGGTATCGGTGGTGGTCATCGCCACTTCTCCTTTGTGATGGCGGCGGGCGCTCGCCCGGCCACAGCGACCACTATCCGCCCAAGCGGCGCCGGAGTCTTGGGGCCGGGATGGAGATCAGCTGACGAGGGGCGGTCGCTCCGTCTTCATCCAATCTTCAGGACTTCTGGTGCCGTCGTGGTGCACGATCCGGCCTATGGCGATGCGAGCAGAACCCCAGCGGACCGGTACAGCTCCCGGGACCGACGACGGCGCTGAGCCCGCGGGCGGGCACGACTGGCGGGCCGCCGGCGACGCGTGGGGCCACCGAGCGGCCGACTGGGCCTGCCTGTACGAGCACTATGCCATCGACGTGCTCGTCGCGATCTTCGGGCGCATCCCCGTCGGGCCGGGGACCAGCCTGCTCGATGTCGCCTGCGGGTCCGGCCTCGCCGTGCGCCTCGCGGCCGGTATGGGGGCCACGGTCTCGGGCGTCGATGCCTCGGCCGAGCTGCTCGCCGTGGCGACGGTCCGTACGCCGGCCGCCGATCTGCGGCTCGGCTCCATGTTCGAGCTGCCGTGGCCGGATCATTCGTTCGACGCCGCCATCTCGATCAACGGCATCTGGGGCGGTTGCGAGGCAGCGCTCGACGAGGCGTTCCGGGTCCTCAAGCCCGGAGCGCCGCTCGGCATCAGCTTCTGGGGCGAGGGGCCACCGCTCGACATCAGCGCCATCTTCCGCCCGTTCGCCCGCCATGCCCCCCCGGCGCACCACGGGTCGATGAAGCGGCTGAACGACATCGCCACACCCGGCGTCGCCGAGGAGATGCTCGCGGCAGCCGGCTTCGTCGTCGCTGAGCGGGGCGCTCGGGTTTCGGTCATGGAGTGGCCCGACGCTGAGGTTGCGTGGCGGGCCGTCTCGAGCATCGGACCTTCGGTGCCGGCGCTCCGAGGTCCCGACGCGGAGGTGGTCCGGCACGAGATCATGGATGCCCTCGAGGCTGGCCGCGACGAGCACGGCATCTACCGCGTGCGCAGCGACCACCAGTTCGTGATCGCCCGGAAACCTTGACCCGAAAACCGTGTCCCGGAAACCGTGTCCCGGAAACCGTGTCCCGGAAACCGTGTCCCGGAAACCGTGTCCCGGAAACACTGACGGGGACCGAGCGGCGCCCGGCTGCCGTGGTCAGCGCCTGGCGATCGCCTCCCGGACGGCGGGCACGACGTCGCAGGCCCAGAGGTGCAGTGTCGTGTCGCTGATGCTCTCGCCGGGAGGGACCAAGTAGATGAAGGCGGCGGCGCGGTGTTCGAGCACGGCGAAGGTCAGCTCCTCTACCCACTGCGTCACTCCGCCCCCGGTCCAGCGACCCTCGTCGTCGCGGGTCTCGGGGACCGGGTCTCGGGCAATGAGACCTGACACGTTGTAGATGGTGTCGACATCACCAGGGTCTCTCCCCACCGAAACGGCTGCTTCGTCGACGATGGGCCGTGATTCGGCCACCAGTGCGCTGCGCCAATCGGCAAGATGTCCCGGTAGCCATCCGTCCGCGTGTCGGCCGGTCACGGCCAGGTTCTTCGGGCCGAGCGCTCCGACCCAGATCGGTGGCGTGGGTGCTGCCGCGGGTTGCAGCTCGGTGACCTGGTAGAACTCGCCCTCGAACGTGACCCGATCACCGCCCCCGGAGAGCGCCCGCACGACCATGATCGCCTCTTCGAGCGCTCATATTCGGGCTGCGGGAGCCAGACGGGGGACACCGAGGGCGACGATCTCCTCCCATATCCCTCCCGCACCCAGTCCGAGAACGACACGGCCACCTGAGATCGTGGACAGTCCCGTGACGGTTCGGGCGAGAACGGGAGCGGGCCGGCTGAGCAGGTTCGTCATGATCGCCGCCCCGGTGATGGTGCTGGTTGCGCCCAGCACGAACCCCAGCGCCGCATAGGCGTCGAGGCGATCGGCGAAGTACGGATGGTCGCTCACGCTGAAGAGGTCGAGTCCGGCGTCGTCGGCGAAGCGGGCGTGCGCGAGCATCTCGTCCACCTGGTGGACGCCGGCCTCCAGCCCGAGGCCGAAGAGCACGTTCCGATCGGGTGTCACAAAACGAACAGCGTACGCGACCAGGTTGACCGACGACGTCCGGCATCGACCGGGTCGTCCATCGGTGGCTGCGCCTAGCGCAGGATCTCTACGTACCCGTCCGTGCCATGCACGCGGATCTGCTCCCCGTCTCGGATCAGCCGGGTGGCGTGCTCCACGCCTACGACGGCCGGCAAGCCGTACTCCCGGGCGATCACCGCCCCGTGGGTCATCAGGCCCCCCACCTCTGTGACCAGGCCCGCGATCGCTAGGAATACCGGCGTCCAGCTGGGGTCGGTGTAGGCCGTCACCAGGATGTCGCCCGCTTCGAGATCGGCCTCCGCCATGTCCAGGATGATGCGGGCCCGCCCCTCGACGGTCCCGGCGGACACGGGTAGGCCGACCAGCGCACCGGTCGGCACGTCGTCGCGTCGGTACGCCCCGGTGATGACTTCGCCGTCCGACGTGAACACCCGGGGCGGCGTGAGCGCTTGATACGACCTGAACGCCTCCTTGCGCGCAGAGATGCGTTGATCATCGACGTGGCTCGTGCGCACGACGTCGTGGAGCTCCTGGAAGCTGAGGTAGAAGATGTCCTCTTTCTCATCGAGTACCCGGGCCTGCACCAGGCGCCCGGCCTCTTCCAGTAACGCCTGCTTGTACACGAAGTAGCGGCTGACCATGCCGTACTTCGGATATTCCCGGTACCCGATGAATGTCCGTACCCGGTCGATGGCCCGCTTGGCCTCTTCGGCTTTGAGGTCCCCGTCCGGCAAGGTCGCCAAGCGTTCCAGCAGCTCCCGTTCCTTCGCCCACGCCTGCTGGCGCCCGTGCTCGAAGCGCGCCGCGCCGGCACCCGGCTCGAAGTTCTTGATGTTGCCGAGGATCAGAGGCACGAGCGTGGTGGGGCGTTCGCTCCAGCGCGGCCTCGTGATGTCGATCTCACCGGCACAGCGCATGCCGTAGCTGTCGAGGAAGGCCGAGATGGCGTCCCGGGCTTCGCGCCCGCCCGGCAGCCCGGGCAGCTCGTCCATGAATCCCTCGTCCTCGACGTGCTGCAGAAAAGCGACAACCTCCGGATGGGGGCGGATCACGTCCGCGACGTCGAGCAGTGCCAGCCCCATTTCCGACGTGACGTTGTGCGGGACGGACTGTGTGAGCGAGTCGGCCGCGTTCTTCTCGCCCAGCCACGCATACAGCTGCTCATTGAGCCACCACGTGGCTTCCATCGCCGACATGAACACCTGATGGCTCCGGGGATCGAACAGGATCCGCTTGAGCTCGGGGATGTCCGACAGAATGAAGTCGAAGAGCGCCGATCCCGACTCCGTCGCGATGTCGAGCTTCAAGGTGGCGATGGACTGCTGGCTGTGTTGGATCAGCTCCTCGACGATGCCCGGATCGGTCTCGATCGGGGCCGGGGCGCCGTCTGCGGGGGGTCCGCCGGGGCTCTCGTCGGGAAGCGACGGGATGAAGCCGTCGCGTTCGAGGATGGTCTTGAGGGCGTCGCCGATGAGGGGATCGCCCCTCCCGAAGACCTCCAACAGGCCGGCGCGGCTCGCGGGCGACGCCAAACCCGAAGCGACGTCGACGAACAGCCTCCCGCCGGCCACGTACATGGGCCGAGGGGTTGTCATCTGCCAGAAGGAGAGCCCCAGGGGCTTCATCGCGTCGGTCATCATCTGCGCATGACCGACCGAGACGTAGACGTGGTTCTCTTCGTCGTCGGCCGGCGGGATGGGGAAGAGCGTGGTGATCGGCCGGCTCTGGACGATCTCGAAGCCGTCATCGACCAGGCACCATTCGATGTCCTGGGGATGGCCGAAGTGCGCTTCGATCCGCCGTCCCAGCCGCGCCAACTGCGCGACCTGCACATCGGTCAGTGCCGGCTGGGCCTCGCGCTCGGGATCGATCGCGACCTCCTGCGTCCCGCCTGCGGGCGAGGCCACGATGGCGAGTCGCTTGGTAGCGATTGCCCTTGCGACGACCTCGCTGTCGCGCACCTTGTAGGAGTCCGCGTTCACGAGGCCCGAGACCAGGGCCTCGCCGAGACCGAAGCTGGCCTCGACGGCAACGACGTTCCGGTTGGACGTGACGGGGTCGGCCGTGAACATGATGCCGGCCGCCCTCGGGAAGACCATCTGCTGCACGATCACGGCCATCTGCACCTTCCGGTGGTCGACGCCGTTGCGGAGCCGGTAGATCACGGCCCGCTCGGTGAACAGCGACGCCCAGCACCGACTGACTCGTTGGAGGATCGCCGCAATCCCCACGACGTTCAGATACGTGTCGTGCTGGCCGGCAAACGAAGCCGACGGCAGGTCCTCCGCCGTCGCGCTGGATCGGACGGCGTAGGCAGCGTGCTCGCCGATCCGGACGACCGATCGGGTGATCGCGGCGGAAAGATGGTCGGGGACGGCGACTTCTTCGAGGGTCCGGCGGATCTCGGCGCTGAGGGGGCGGATCGCCTCACGGTCATCCGGGCTCAGGAGCGACAGCCGATCGAGTCGATCGTCGATCGACGGCGCGGCCGCCACGATGCGCCGGAAGGCATCCGCCGTCACACAGAAACCGGCCGGGACGCGGACGCCTTCGATCCGCTGAAGCTCCCCTAGGTTCGCACCCTTGCCGCCGACAATGGCGACCTGCGTCTGGTCGATCTCCTGAAAACCCCGCACGTCGTTGACCATCCGTCTACCTTCGCCGCGAGCCCCCGGCGACGAGCGGATATGTGGCTGCACCCGGCGACGTGGCGGTCTATGGCCCGTCGCACGGGAATGCTCCATCGGCCGTGCACGTGGCGATCGTCACCGACGAGCTTCCCGGCCAGAGCGGCCCCGACGTAGTGAACGGAGACGGGAACCGAGCTTCTCTTCTTGTCCGGAGTCTATTGACCACGAGTATACACACAGCGTATGCTCTCAGGTATGAGCGTATCCATGGCCCTCCTCGGGCTCCTCGATCGTGAACCCAGCCATGGCTACGACCTGAAGCGCGACTACGACGCGTACTTCGGTCGCGGCCGCCCGCTGCCGTTCGGCCAGGTGTATGCCACGCTCTCCCGCCTGGCGAGAGACGGGAAGGCGATCGTCGGCGAGGCCGAGCCAGGAGCCGGTCCCGACCGCAAGCGGTACAACATCACCGAGACCGGCCGATACGAGGTCGAGGCGTGGCTCTCGGAGCCCATCCCCGCCGAGCCCCACCTGCAGACCGATCTGTTCGTGAAGGTCGTCCTGTCGCTGATGCTCGGTCGCCGGGCCGAGGAGTACCTGGACGCACAGCGCGCTGCACACCTGCGCCGGATGCGGGAGCTCACAGACCTCAAGCAACAAGGAAACCTGATCGATTCGCTCCTCGCCGACCACGGTCTGTTCCACCTCGAGGCCGACCTCCGCTGGATCGACCTCACGACCGCTCGCCTCACCGCACTCGCCACGGAGGTTGCTCCATGAACACACCCGACGGTTCTGCCCTCATCCCGCCCGGGGGGACCATCATCGAGGCGCAGGACCTCGTGCTCTCCTTCGGCGAGACCCCTGCGCTGCGCGACGCCAGCCTGTCCGTGCAGCGGGGCGAGATCGTGGCCGTGATGGGCCCGAGCGGATCGGGCAAGTCGACGCTGCTCTACTGCCTCGCCGGCATCCTGGTCCCCGCGTCGGGCCGGGTGACCTTCGACGGGCAGCGCATCGACGCGCTGCGCGAGGAGCAGCGAAGCCGGCTCCGCCGAGACCGTTTCGGCTTCGTCTTCCAGTTCGGCCAGCTCGTCCCGGAGCTCACGGCCGAGGAGAACGTCGCCCTTCCACTCCTTCTGGGCGGGATCCGCCGTCAGCAGGCCCTGTCCCGAGCGCGGAGCTGGTTCGCCCGGCTCGAGCTCGACGGGCTGGAAAGCCACAGGGCGGGCGAGATGTCAGGGGGCCAGGCCCAGCGGGTCGCCCTCGCCCGGGGCATGGTGGCGCAGCCCGACGTGCTCTTCGCCGACGAGCCCACCGGCTCACTCGACTCCCTGACCGGTGAGCTCGTCATGAACTTGATGACGAGCGTGGCCCGCGAGGAGGGGATCACCGTCGTCCTCGTCACCCACGAACCCCGCGTCGCCGCCTACGCCGACCGAGAGGTGATCGTGCGCGACGGCCGGGTCGCCAGTCCAGTGAGGGTCGGCACATGATCCGGCTCGGCCTCCGGCTGACCTTCGGGAGCGGTCGTGAAGCCTTCCTGCGGGTCCTCGTCACCGCTGCCGCGGTCGCCCTCGGCGTCGGCTTGTTGCTGGCCGCCTTCGCCGGCATGAACGGTCTCCACGCCCAGAGCGATCGGGGTGCCTGGCTGAACTCGGCGGTACAGCCGACACCGCCGACCTCGCCCGCCCGCGGCCTGTGGTGGGAACCGAGCACCGACTTGTTCGGGAGTCAGCTCATCGACCAGATCGACGTCGCGGCGGCCGGGCCGAGCGCGCCCATCCCTCCCGGAATGTCCCGCCTGCCTGGCCCGGGCCAGTACTTCGCCTCGCCCGAGCTGGTGAGCCTGCTTCGCTCCCAGCCCGCCGACGAGCTGCGTGACCGCTACCCCGGTCGGCTGGTGGGCACCATCGGCAGCGCGGGACTGCCGTCGCCGAACTCGTTGATCATCGTCATCGGTCACCGCGTCGGCCAGCTCTCGAAGCAGGCGGCTGCCATCGAGATCGGGGCGATCCACCGCGGTCTGGCGAATTGCTACGGCTGCCAGAGCGTGGTCGGGAGCGGCCCAGTTCTGGAATTCATCCTGGTCGGCGCGGCCGTGGCGCTGGTGCTGCCGATTCTGATCCTGATCGCGACGGCGAGCCGACTGTCAGCGGTCCGGCGCGAAGAGCGCTTCGCCTCTATGCGGCTGATCGGCGCCACTCCTCGCCAGATCTCGACGATTTCGGCCGTCGAAGCGGTCATCGCCGCCCTCGCCGGAGTAGTCCTCGGTTTCGGACTGTTCTTCGCTGTTCGACCGCTCCTCTACCACGTGCCGATCACCGGAGCCCCGTTGACCCAGGGTGACCTCTCGCTTCACGCCGTCGACATCCTCATCGCGGTGGTCGGAGTCCCCATCGCCGCCGTCGTCTCTGCACGTCTGGCGCTGCGCCGGGTACAGATTTCGCCGCTAGGAGTGACACGACGGGTCAGGAAGCGCCCACCGGGGATCGCACGGATCGTCCCCTTGTTGGCCGGTATCGCCTTCCTTGCCTACTTCGACGCAGCCGGAAAGCCCGGCGCCATCGGGAGCCAGCTTCTCGAAGTCCTCGTCGGATTCGCGCTGCTGATCGTCGGTCTGGTTCTGGCCGGGCCCTGGTTCACAACGGCTGGGTCGCGGATCATGGCCAAGAGAGCGAGTGGCCCCGCCACGCTCATCGCCGGTCGTCACCTCCTCGACAACCCCAAGGCTGCCTTCCGCTTTGTCAGTGGCCTCGTCATCGCCCTCTTCGTCGCCAGCGCGGCGATCGGTGCCCTCAGCTCGGTGACGCAAGTAACCGGAGAGGACAGCACCAACGCCAGTCTGGGAACCCTCGCGGACCCGTTCTGCACCTATTCGACCACCGACTGCCCCACCGCGTCCGTGGTGGCTTCGGTCCCTTCCTCGGTCCTCAACGAGCTCCGGGCGACGCCGGGGGTGCAAGGAGTGGCGGTGGTCCACGAGGCTCCCGACCAGACGCAAGAGGGGCGATCCTTCGGGGTCGTCGCGTGTGACGAACTCGACACAACTCCGGCCATCGGCCGATGTGCACCGCGGGCCACCGTGGCGTCCGTCGGCTACTTCCTCTCGAAGGTCCTGGGGCACACCGCCAACGCGTCGTCCACGACCTGGCCCTCTTGGAACCTCTCGCCGACGGAGCTCGCATCCTCCCCGGTGAACGCGGTCGTCGTCGCGACGAACGGGTCTTCGGGTGCGATCGAGCGGGTGCGAACGGAACTCGAACGCGCATTCCCACTCCAGGGCACACCGGAGACCGTGGAGGCGCTCGATCCCTCCACGGCGCGTCTGCTGACCATGATCCAGGCCATGACCGACGTGATCATCGTGGCCAGCCTCATCATCGCGGCGTGCAGCCTGGCCGTGAACATCGCGGCCGGTCTCACCGAACGGAGGCGGCCATTCAGCCTGCTCAGACTCACGGGGGTCCCGCGAAAACTCCTGCACCGGGTCGTGACGCTGGAGAGTGCGGTCCCCCTCCTCCTCGTCGCTGCGGTCTCCGTCGTCGTCGGGCTGCTGGCGGCCGCGCTCTACCTGCACTCGCAGGTAGGGCTCGCCTTCAGCCTTCCGGGACTCTCCTACTGGACCACGCTGATCGGAGGGTTGGCCGCGTCGATGGGGATCATCGCCGCGACGTTCCCCATCCTCGATCGGATCACGGGGCCCGAGGTCGCCCGGAACGAGTGATCACAATCGCCAAACCGAAGCGTGCCGTTCGTCGAGCCCCGTTGACCGTCCTCACGGCATTCGCAGCCCTCTGTGCGGCGGTGTCGTTGAACGCCTGTTCGTCGCCTCCCGACGAGGGAACCCTTGACGGCACACTCCAGGCTGTCGGTGGTCCGGCCGGGACAGGGCCGCTACCGCTCGGCGGCTCCGTCACGTTCCACGGATCGGACGGGAACATCGCCACCCTCGACGTCTCCGCCAACGGCCGGTTCTCGGTCCACTTGCCCGTCGGTCGCTACACCGTCGCAGGACGAAGTCCCCAATTCGAAGGGGGTGCTGGCGACTGTCAGGCACCAGGACCGGTCCCCGTGACCAACGACGGCACGAGCCGCGTAGCGATCGATTGCCAGGAGCGCTAGGCCCGTTCGTTCGGGCTAGCCGGGATCCCCCGATGGGTCAGTCTCAGGAGATGCTTGACACTCGGGCGTCAGGCGATGCCTTGCCACACGGTCAGCGTGCCGGTTGACTTTTACCATCTGGTTATATAACTTAGAGGTAATGGTTGCGAACGATCAACTGAGCCGCTCCTTCGCGGCCCTGGCAGACCCCACCCGCAGGGCGATCCTGGAGCGCCTCGCGACCGGCGATGCTGGCGTCGTCGAACTTGCACAGGCGTCCATGCTGACCCAGCCCGCTATCACCAAGCACCTCAAGGTGCTGGAGCGAGCCGGTCTGATCGGCCGGGCTCGTGACGGCCAGCGCCGCCCAGCGCGACTACAGCTCGACGGCTTGGCCCCAGTGGACGACTGGCTCCGCCGTGCGCACGCGGAATGGTCCGACCGGTTCGACCGGCTCGAAGCCCATCTTGCCGCCCAAACCGAATCAATCGCTGATGAGGAGATCCCCGATGCCTGAGGCCCGTGCCGCCATGGACGTCCGATCTGCGACTGTGGTCAAGCAGCTCGTCATCGAGCGCACCCTTCAGTCCTCGCCAGAGCGCGTCTTTGACGCCTTCACGGACCCCGACCAGCTCACGAAATGGTGGTGGCCCACCGGCTTCGCTTGCCCCGCCGCAGAGGTGGACCTGCGGGTCGGAGGTACGTACCGGCTCGCGATGGAATGGCCGGGCTCGATCCCTGCCGAGGCCCAGTTCTCCCACTACATGGGTGGTGAGTATTACGAAATCGATCGTCCTCGTCGTCTGGTCATGAGCGGCCGGGCTGTCAACGACGAGCAGGGCGAACTCTTCGCAACGCTCATCGAGGTGACGTTTGAGGCTCGCGACGGGGGCACCGCGCTCACCGTGCGACAGTCCTACTTCGAGCCGATGCCGCCCGCCGAGGCGATGGCCGGTGCCGAGCAGGGCTGGTCGGAGCAGCTCGACAAGCTCGAACGGCTTCTCACGGACTGACCGAGAGGTAGCGCTTGTGTCTAGTTCCGTCCTCTACATGTCGATGGCACTTGACGGTTACATCGCTGGCCCCAACGACAAACCGGGCAACCCTGGCGGCGACAACTTCATGCGGCTGCACGAGTGGTATGGATTTGCTTCGGATGCTGCACCAACGGCGGAGACCGTTGATGCGTCGGGAGTTGGCAGTCAATTTCTGGATGAGATCAAGAGGACCGGCGCTGTTCTCTCCGGTCGCAATACCGTGGAACAGGTCGATCACTGGGGCGGTGACCACCACGACGGCGTTCCAATATTTGTGCCCAGTCACCGGCCGCCGGAGCCATCGGTTGCCACGTATCCATTGGTGACCTACGTGGCCGATGGGATCGCCAGCGCGATGGCACAGGCAAAAGCCGCCGCAGGTGACCGCAACGTCCTGGTCCATGGCGCGTATACGGCCCAGGCGGCGCTTGCGGCAGGCGTCCTCGACGAGTTACAGATTCACCAGGTGCCGGTGCTGTTTGGTGGCGGGCGCCGATTATTTGACGTGTTGGCTGGGAGGGTCGAGTTGGAGATCGTTCGAGTGATCGACACCCCCGCGGCCACACACATCCGATACCGCATTGTCTCCTGATCGTGCCTGTCCACACGCCCGATGTCGGGCAAGGGACCTAGCGCGAGCAGCGTGGTGGTCAGATTGGACCACCAGACCCCTGCTGATACCCGAAGCGCCCGCGTATCCACAGCGCCGCGTATCGCTGTCACTTGGGATCCCTGGGATGGCCCCAGAGGAAACAGGAGAGCCCTCCCGGTTGGGAGGGCCCTGACCTGCGCTGCAATGGTGGCGGGGGGAGGATTTGAACCTCCGACCTTCGGGTTATGAGCCCTTGTCGACCCGTCCAGAGCCTTCCACCGGGTCCGCTTTGGTCCTCTTAAGTCCTCATTGACCTGGGCATATGTGTGAGTCAGGCTCAAGGACCAGCATCTTTACCGTGACATGGTTTGAGCCTATCCTTGGGATTTTTGTGGGATGGCCAAATCCCTCAACGAGACGTGGGGCCGCACGTGCCGAGGCGCCACTCCGTCGATGTCGCCATCGGCGCCGCACACCCTCCGGTCGGTACCGCCAGAAGAAGCGGTCGATCGAAGCTAAACGGCAGCAGCGTCCGGTGACTCGAAATCCTGCCATGTCGTCATGGCACGATCCTTGTATCTCGCTTCGACACACAGATCGACGCCAGGCGGCCAGACAGGCCCATGGCCTGCTGCCTCAACCGCCGGTCGGCACGGCCCTCACGATCTTGGCGACCGAGACTCCGAGACCGGTGAGCGACCCCGTGAATGCAAGATGGTCGAGAAACCTCGAGGGTCGATGTCGAAGGACCGCCTTCCCGTTCGACGTACGTGCGAGAAAGTACCTCTGAGGAACCACAAGGAGAGTGATTGAGATGCCGCGTTTCATGGGATTCGTGCGGATGGAAGAGGGCGTCGGGACGCCACCGCAGGCGCTGTTCGACGCAATGGACGAGTACATCAGCGAGCGGGCCGCCAAGGGCGTGTTCCTCGATGGGGGCGGTCTGTACGGGACTGAGGACGCCGTGAACTACGTCGTCCGTCAAGGCGAGGTCACCCGCGTCGACGGGCCGTACGCCGAAGCCAAGGAGGTCGTCGGCGGCTGGGCCATTATGGAGTACCCCAGTCTCGAGGAGGCCGCGGCAGACCAGCAGTCGTTCGCCCAGCTTCACGCGAAGTACTGGCCCGAGGTCACCGTGATCTCCACCCTGCGCCAGATCTCGACCGGCCCCGAGGCGCCCGGCGAGTGATCCTGACCGATCCTTCCTTCTCAGCACGGGGAAACCGGGCTCACTACGCTGGCGTGGTGCCGGCAGAGACCCGTCCCGGTGATCCGAACTAGGCCATCTACGCCGCCTGGCGGGCCGAGTCGGCCCGCCTGGTCGGTGCCCTCACCCGGATGACCCGCGATGTGAGCCTCGCCGAGGACTCGGCGCAGGACGCCCTCCTCGCCGCGCTCGAGCAGTGGCCTGCCACCGGCGTCCCGGACAACCCGGTCGCATGGCTGATGACCACCGCGAAGCGGCGCGCCATCGATCACTTCCGGCGTGCCGACAACCTCCGCCGCAAGGTCGCGGAGCTCGAATATCCCCGAGGGAGAGTGGAGGAGGCGATGCCCGATGTCGAGAGCCAGATCGACTACATCGAGGACGACGTACTCCGGCTCATCTTCCTGTCCTGCCACCCGACTCTGACGCCCGAGTCCCGGGCCGCACTCACGCTGCGACTGGTGGGCGGGCTCACCACCGCCGAGATCGCCCGGGGATTCCTAACCACCGAGTCCACGATGGGCCAACGGATCTCGCGAGCGAAGAAGACCCTGGCCGAGGCGCACGCCGAGTTCGAGCTTCCCGTAGGGGCCGGAGCGGACCAAGCGGCTCGACGACGTCATGGCTGTGATCTACCTGATCTTCAACGAGGGCTACACCGCCACCGCCGGCGAGGAGTGGATGCGCCCCGACCTGGCGAACGAGGCGATCCGGCTCGCGCGCATGCTGGCCGCTCTCGCTCCCGACGAGCCCGAGGTGCTCGGCCTGCAGGCGCTGCTCGAGATCCAAGGCTCGCGGATGCCGGCCCGGCTCGATGAGGACGGAGCTCCGGTCCTGCTGGAGGCACAGGACCGGAACCTCTGGGACCAGCTGCTGATCCGGCGTGGCATGGCCGCCCTGGAGAAGGCGGGACAGCTGACCGCCCGCGGGACCCCGGTCGGGAGGTACTTCCTGCAGGCCTCGATCGCCGCGCAGCACGCCCGTGCGGTACGCGCCGAGGACACGGACTGGCGCCGGATCGCGGTGTTGTACGACGTCCTGGCCCGCGCCGCGCCCGGCCCGGTCGTCGAGGTGAACCGGGCGGTCGCGCACGGGCGGGCGTACGGCCCTGGCGCCGGGCTCGCCGTGCTGGAGGAGGTGGGCGGCGATTCACTCGGCGACTCACCGCTGGTTCCGAGCGTGCGCGGGGACCTGCTCGAGCGGGCCGGGCTGCACGCGCAGGCGCGCGAGGCGTTCACCGAGGCAACCTCGCGTACCGCGAACGCGGGCGAACGTACCGCCCTCCAGCGCCGAGCCGACCGGAACCGGTCGCGTGGGTCGGACTCGGATGAGCCGCCCCAGCCGACGAGAGCTTGATCAGATCAGACCAGCCTTCAAGTACGCGGGCCTGCTTCCTCCGCGGAGGGCCACGGGTGCCTATATGTCCGCGAGCGAGCTCACGGTTCGACATGCCTCAGTGCCCGCTGCGGGCCTGGAATGCCCAGCAACTGCAGGAGTTCTTGGCGACGGCTCGATCGCACCGGCTCTTTCCGGCCCTCTGGCTGGCCGCCAACACCGGTATGCGCCGCAGCGAGCTCCTCGGCCTCCGCTGGGACGACGTCAACCTTGAGTCGTCTCGACTCGGCGTCAGTCGGGCCCTGGTCTCAATGGCCTACGAGTTACACGACTCCCCCGGTAGGACTCGCTCCTCGCGCTTCGGTGATGTCGGGTTATCCCGGCACTCGGTCAGGATGCTGTGGATTGTGCGCCTAGGACCGAGAGGCAGCGATGAGCCCTCTCCGCAACGAGGTCAACCAGCTTCACCGGTAGCGGGCGATCAAGTGTGAGCACGTCAGGCGTCTTGGCCGAGTCAGCGAAGGCCTGCGGTGCAACCATGAGAAGCTCCTGGACGCGAAGGCGCAACGCCTCCTCATCAAGTCCGAGTTCCCGGGCGGCCAAAGGCCACGGGTTCTTGTAGGGATACACCCGATAATCGCCGCCGATCTTCATGGCAAGGCGCAACTTCTTCTCATGCATATCGTACGGGAGTGCCGACGCGACGTCATACAGAGGAGCGAGACGAACTTGGCTGCCTGAAATCAGCAGGGAGTAGTTCTTTGCGTGCGCATCGGTTCCGGCGATGATCCAGTTCCAGATCAACGCGTCGGCGAAACGCTGGACGGAGCCATTCACGACGCGAGGGGATAGAACTTGGCGAAGAAGATCTGCGATGTCTTGTGGTCCAGGCCCACCTTCGTTTTGGTACTTCTTCCACGGCGGAATCCCCAAGGCTTGACACGTGTCTTCTTGATGAACGCGAGTGATCGTGTCTCCACGGATTTGCCGGTCATAGCGATCAACCACGATCGCACTTTCGTTTGCGAAACGGGAGACGCGGGTTCGAGCTGCGAGAAGGCCTGCGCGTCGCGCGGCATCAAGACAGAGATGTTCGTTGAGATCGTGATCGTCGAAGCCCATGACGGCAGGCTTGAGGATGTGCGTGGTGGGGGTCGCTCCGGAGGGGACCCCCCAGCGTCCGTTGTCGTACAGGAGAGCGGTCTTTGCCTGGGCTCCGGCAAGACTGAACTGGCCGGTAAAGGACTTGCCAAGCCAGGCGGTCGAATCCTCGCGGAGATCGCGGAGTCGTCCAGCAACCTCGTCATCCGTCAGCCAGGTGACGTCGCCACCCCAGCGCAGAATCTGGTCGAGGCGATCTGGCGGCGCGAAGCGCACTGCGCCGGGACAGTCCTCGCCAATCGGGGTCGATAGGAGTGAGAACGGCGACGATCGGGAGACGTGAAATTCGCGTGCCCATCGATCGATGACCGCCGGGTTATCGGGTAGGAGGTTCCACAACCACGGCGTGATGACGTGGTCCGGGTGGGACCCGACCTCGACGGGCATCGACACGGAGAGCGGAGTAGCACTCGGGCGATTGCGATAAGCGTCGTCGTAATCGAACCGCAGGCGGCCGTGGGCGACACGAGTCACGGTTCCGGCAACAGAGTCGTCCAGGACGACGACCAGAGTGTCTGTCATCGGTTGTTGTACTCGTCGAGGTGGGCGTCGAGGTCGGTTGTGGAATCGTCCGCCCGCGGTGGTCGGTCGGTCACTTCGAGCTGGAGCCCGAGGGCGTCGAGCAGGCGGATGACCAGCCCGATGTTGGCGGTCGGTTTGCCTGCCTCTATCTGGCTCAGCCAGGGCCGGGAGACGCCCACCCTGGAGGCGACGTCTGCCTGGGTCAGGCCCAGGGCGAAGCGGCGACCCCGGATCGCCGAAGCCAGATCTCGTGTCGTGATGATTTTCGTGTCCATATTTGGTAAACGTCCGTTTACATGAGGTTCCTGTAGTCGTTCGTTTACGACTGTACCATGTAGTTGATCGTTTACAAGCGTATTATGTCAGCGATCGGCTACATCCGTCCAAAGGTTAGCCTGAACAGGACTTTCGGGCTGGACGGTGCCGGCCCATAGGGATCGTCGAGGCGCTCGCCTCACGACGCAATGAATCCGAGTCTATGGGATCCCCCCGGGACCAAAAGGAAAGAGCCGGCCCGAAGACCGGCTCTGACCTGGGGTTTCGATGGTGGCGGGGGGAGGATTTGAACCTCCGACCTTCGGGTTATGAGCCCGACGAGCTACCAGACTGCTCCACCCCGCGTCGTTGCCCCCAGGATAGCACCGGGCCCCGGGCCCGATTCCCTCCCTCGACTGGTGATGGCTCTACGGAGTGGTGATGGCGTCGAAGAGTCTCCGCAGGGCCACGCCGTTGGCGACGGTGGTGCTCGTCGAGGTCGAGGTGGACGAGGGTGTCTTGGCGGACGACGAGGTCCCCGTCGTCGGCGTGGTCCCCGCCGCCTGCTGGAGCTGCTGGAGCACGCTCTGGAGGTTGGCGATGTCGGTGCCGTAGGCGGCGAAGTTGCCGTTCTTCAGATCGGTCTGCGCCTGCTGGTAGTCCGTGTTGGCCTGGGCGATCAAGCTCAGGACGTGCTGGCTCTCCGTTGCCGGGCCTGTGGGCTGCGTCGTCGAGCCCGGGCCCGGAATTGATACCGAGAACAGGTCCGTGAGCGCGAGGTGCAACGTGGTGTCGAAGGCCACCTGGCTCTGGCCCGTGGGCCCGCTGTAGACGACGATCATGTAGTTGAGCTTGGGGAAGGGGTTGCGCGACGACGACACGTAGAACGGACGGAAATACAACATCGAGTCGCCGACGGGAACGACTTGCAATGTGCCCAGCTGAACGCTGGAGCCCTCCTGGTTGAGCAGGCTGATCTGCGACGAGATCTTGCTCACCGCGGAGATGTCGGCGTCGATGAGGGCCGGTCCGTCGATCGGTGGTGTCTGGAACACCGTGAGCTTGCCGTACTGGCCCGGGTCGGACCCCGCCACGATGAAGCCCGACATGGTCTGGATCTGATCACCCTTGGACACCGGGACGAACGCGTCCAACAGGTTGTACGACTGTGTCGTCTGCCCCGGGACCTGGAACAGCTCATAGATCGGCGACATCCGCTGCACCTGCCCGGTGGAGACGATGTTGCCCTGCGCATTGGTCGTCAAGGTGGCGGGCAGTGCCTGGTCCGGTGACCCCGCTCCCGCGCTCTGCGAGACGTTCCAGGCGTTGGTGGCGTTGTAGAAGGCGAGGGGCTGGGTCAGGTGGTACCGGCCGTACGTGGCGGCCTGGACCGACAGCAGGTCCTCGGGGTAGCGCAGGTGCGCCTGCAGCGCTGACGGCATCTGCGACACGGGCTTGAACATCCCCGGGAACACCTTCTCCCACGTCTGGAGAATGGGGTCCTTGCTGTGGGTGAGCCCCGTGACGTCGTAGAACGTCATCTGCCCCGAGTAGGCGTTGACGACCACCTTCACCGAGTTGCGCACGTAGTTCAGGTTCTGGTTCAACCCGCTGTTGGCGGGGAGCGACGACGTGTCGACGTTCTGGGAGTACGGGTAGTTGTCGCTCGTGGTGTAGGCGTCGAGGACCCAGTAGATCTGGCCCCCGGACAACACGGGGTAGGGGTCCGAGTCGTAGCTCAGGAACGGGGCCGCCTTCTGCGCCATCTGGGTGATGTCGCGCACGAACATGAGCCTCGACTTCGTCGTCACCTCGTCGGAGACGAGCAGGTTGAAGTCCTCGAAGCGGACGGCGAAGGCAGCGCGCACGAGGAAGTTCTTGAGCTGGACGCCGCCGGTCCCGTGGTAGGAGCTCTGCACGGGGCTCCCCGCCGCCGACGCGGCGGGGTAGTCGATCTCGGGCTGGTTGGTGTCGCCGAGCACGTAGTCGACGTCACCACCGTTGGGGTTGTTCAGCCCGAAGTAGACCCGTGGCTGGGCGATGGTGGGGGCCCCGGGGGCCGAGACGGGGGGCACCTGGGAGATGTCGAAGGCCGGTTGCCCGTTGTTGGGCTGGTTGGACGGCGACAGGATCATGGCGTAGCCGTGGGTGTACTGGAGATGCGTGTTGACCCAGCCCTGGGCGGGCAGGTCGCTGTCGTTGATCTGGCGGACACCGACGAGCATGGGCTGCAGGCTGCCGTTCACCTTGTAGCGGTCCACGGCGAGCGTGTTGAACGAGTAGTACGACTTCGTCGCCTGGAGCTTGGTGAAGGTCTGCCCGGTCTGCGTGGGGTCCCACAGCTGGACGTTGTTGACGGTGGCGACGTTGGCGGCGGTCTGCAGCTGCGAGGGCGTGAGGGTCTGGGTGCCCTTGAACGTCGTCCTCCTCACGTTGTTGATGCCGATGGCGTCACGGGTCGCGTCGATGTTGCGGGCGATGTAGGTCTGCTCGAGCGTGTTCTGCGCCGGCGTGACCTTGACGGCCTGGACGATCGCCGGGTAGATCGCCCCGACGACCACCGCCACGAAGGCCCACAGCCCCACTGCGAGAACAGGGAGCGCCCAGCCGCGCCGGCGGATGTTGACGAGCAGGATCACCGCCGCCAACAGCGATATCCAGATGAGCAGGGTGAGCGCGGGGAGCCGGGCGTGGACGTCGGTGTAGCCCGCACCCTGGACGTATCCGTTCTGGGACAGGTCGAGGTCGTAGCGCGCCAATACGTACCCGGCCGCCTTCACGACGGCCATACAGGCCAACAACACCGAGATGTGCACCTTGACCTGGGGGGCCACGCTGGGGGTCCCGGACTGGATGCGGATCCCGCCGTTGAGGTAATGCGCGATGACCGTGAAGATCGCCACCACGACGAGGGTGACGAACGACCAGCTCACGAGGAAGGACAGGAACGGGAGCTTGAAGACGAAGAAGCCCACGTTCTTGTGGAACTGCGGGTCGGTGGCGTCGAACGATCCGCCGTTTCTGAACAGTAGGTAGTTCTTCCACTGCCCCAGGGCTCCGGTCGCCGCGATCAGCGCGATCACCGCGGCGACGATGCTGCGGACGAGCACCGCACGCGGCGCCACTCGTTGTTGGTAGCGCCGCACCAATTCGTCCTCGGGCCCCAGCGCGAGCTCCGAGGGGGCCAGTCGGTCGACCACGGCGAGGTTGACCCACATGAGCACGAAGAAGATCGCCGCGAACCCGAAGAACAGCTCGAGCTTCACCGCGAAGAGCCGGCGCCACACCCCGGCCAGGTGCACCGACCCGAACCAGAGGTAGTCGGTGTAGAACGTCGCCAGCGTGCGGAGCGAGGCCAGCACGACCACCAGCACGACGATCCCGATGACGAGCCACAATCTCCCCCGTCGGACGGCGCGGCGCGCTCGACGGGGTAGGTCCTGCGGGGTGCGCACGAAGCGGCAGCTTACGTGTTCGCCGGAACGAGCAAACAGCGGCACCCGGCGTGTGCCGGTGGATGGACGTGGCCCGTCGGGAACTCCTCACGGGACGGGACCGGGCCCGCCAACGCGTTGTCGTCACAGTCCGGGCACTCCGCCCCGTCGTCTTCGACCACCCAGCGCAGCAACGTGCCTTCGGGCACCGCCGCCAGCGCGGCGCGCGCGAAGGCGAAGACCGTCTGGTCGCCGGCGAGCCGTTCGGTGCGTGCGCCCTTCCACTCGCGGAACGCCGCGCCGACGAGCTCGACCAACGCCGACTCGTCGCCTTCCTCCACCGACGGGCCCGCATCCTCGAGGCGCCGGCGCAGTGGAGCCACGATCTCGGCCGCCATCGAGCCGGCCACGTCGTCGACACCGGGTGCCTCGTCGGCCTTGCCGCCCGCGAAAGTGGCGCCGGCGCGCGCCGCCTCCATCAACTGGTCGGAGACCGCGTCCACGTAGCGCCGGGCGTGGTCGTCCTCGGTGAGCAGCACGCCCGGTGCCCAACCGCCCTTGGCCCGCAGACGGTCGAGGATGTCGTTCTGGTCGTCCTGCAGCGCCCGCTTGAGCCGACGCGCCAACGCCACCACGAGGGGGGAGAGCACCTCGTCGCGCTGGACCACGACCGGGTCGCGGCCCTCGGCGACGTCGGGGTCGGTCTCGGGCGCCGCGGGCACGGTCGGGGCGCCGGCCCCCGATGCCGCCTCGGCCCCGCCCGGCGCAGCCGAGGTCGGCGGCGGGCCGGATTTCTCGACCCGATCGGCGGCGGTCTTCGCCCGAATGGCCGGTTTGGGCGACGGTGTGGCCGTGACAGCTCCACCAGCCGCCGGTGAGGCCGGCAGGATGCGCACGCTCTCGATCGGGTCATCGGAGAGGGGCTCGGCCGCAAGGGCCTCGGCCGCAAGGGGTTGGGCCCCATGGGACTCCACTGGGCCGGGCTCGGCTCCACCCGGTGCGTCACCGACGAGCTCGTCGGCCGCGGTCGACGGCTCGTCCCCGGTGGCGCCGGTCTCGGCCCGCAGCCGCGCGAAGAGCTCTTCCACCGACTGCCTCGTGTCAGGTCCGTCGCCCGCCGAGGCCGGGGCGCCCCGGGCTCCCTCGTCGCCGGAGGAGATTTCGATGGTCGTCACGTCCGACAGCTCACCTTGGGCGGCCTGGCGGCCGGCCGCCTCCGCCGCCAAGCGGGCCTCGTCCTCGGCCCGGAAGAGCTCGTCGGTGATCTGGTCGACGGCCTGGCGGACGTCGCCGATGGTCTCGGCCAGTCGCTCGCGCCCGGCCCGCAACTGCTCGATCTGGCTGTGCAGCACCCGGCGGCGACGGGCCAGGTCCGCAAGCACTCGCGCCCGCAGCTCCTGTGCTTCTTGCACCATGGCGCGGCACTCCGACCGCGTCTGGGTGACGAGGGCCTCGGCCTCGAGCCGGGCCCCGTCCAGTCGGGCGTTGGACTCCTCCTGGGCACGGCGGCGGAGCTCGGTGGCGACGGCCTCGGCTTCAGCGGAGCGGTCGTGCGCGCTCTGTTCGGTGTTGCGCTGGAGCTGCTCGGCCTCGGTCTCGGCCCGGGCCACGAGATCGGCGGCGGCCTCGTGGGCCGAGCGCAGGACCCGAGCCGTCTCGAGGCCGAGTGCCGCGGTGAGCGTGGACTCGTCGAGCACGGGATTGGCGGCCCGGTTCTCGGCTTCGGCCAGCTGGCGGCGCAGCTCCTGCTCCCGCTCCGAGCTGGCGTCGAGCTCGCGTGCCACGTGCTCGAGGAAGGTCCGGACTTCGATGGGGTCGAAGCCGCGGCGGGTGGTGCCAAAGGTGTGCCGGGCGACCTCGTCGGGATGGACGCGGGAGGAGGACGAGATCGAGAGCCGCTCGTCTGGCATGGGCGAGAGCCTACGACGCGCCGTGCGGGCCGGGGTACAAACGCCCCGTGGGCCTGCGGCGAGCCGCTAGCTCCACGGCGAATTCTGCCAATCCGTGGGGACGCTGTTGCCGTCGGGGCCCGGGGGTGGGCCCTGGGCGGCGCCGCCCAGCTTCCCGCCCAGGTGCTCGAGATCGGTGAGGGCCTGGCTCAGCGACCCCACCTCCATGACCTTGAGACCCGGGGTGGCCATGGACCGCGCCAGCGTCAGCTCGGAGTGATCCGGCGTCTCGGGCACCAAGAAGACCGATGCGCCCGCGCGCTCGACGGCGACGGTCTTCTGCTGGACGCCCCCCACGTCACCGATGGTGCCGTCGGGACGGATCGTCCCGGTGGCGGCGACGATGCGCCCGCCGGTGAGATTGCCACCCCCCAGTGAGTTGAGGATCCCGAGGGTCCACGCCAGGCCGGCGGAGGGCCCGCCGATGTCGTCACTGTTGATGCTCACGTTGACGGGGAAGTCGTATTCGGGCTGCGTCCCCATCCCGGCGAGGGGGACGCCGGGCTCGCCGATCCCGAGGAAGGCGACCTTCTTGTGGTCCGAGGTGATCGACCCGAGGCGCACCGAGACGTCGTGCCCGGGGGTCGGCTGCGCGATGGAACCCACCCGCAAGGTGATCGTGTCACCGGGCTGGTGGGCCCGCACCGCGTTCTGCAGCTCCGTGGGGTTGGTGGTGGGCGTGCCGTCGATGGAGGTCACGACGTCGCCGACCTGCAACCGGCCCCAGGCGGGCGAGGTCGGGTCGACGACGTAGACGGCGACGCCGACGTCGCGCATCGGCACCGGGTAGCCCAGTTGTCGAAGGGCCACGGATTTGGCGGTCAGCTGCGACTGGGCCATGTCGACGGTGCCCTGGGCGTCGAACTCGCTCTGGGGGAGGTTGTAGGTCACCTCGCCCGTGGGCACGACGGTGTTATCGGGGTTGGTGAAGATCTTTCCCCAGAAGTACTCGAGGTAGTGCAGGTTCTGCACCCCGACGTCGGTCAGCAGCACCTTGCCGTGGATGGGGTGGCCGCGCCCGGGCGGGACGGTGATGAGGCTCGACACCGGCAGGGCGTCGCCGGGGACCAGTTCGGTGTAGGGAGCCGTGATGAGCGAGGTGGCGATCACGAAGCCGGCGATGAGGATCAGCAGCGCCACCACGACCACCGGCCACCGACGACGGGGCCGGGTGGACGGGTCGGTGCTCGGCGGTAGCGTGGTTTGGGAGGTCGACATGGGAGAGGGTGGCGCAGGAGATCACCAGCCTGCCACGGTTCGCTCCCAATCCATGGGCGCCCCCGTGCGCGACGCGGTCGTGGCCGGCCATGTCGGCGACCTCGAGACCGCCACAGCGCTCGTCGGTGACGACGACGCGGCCGTGCGCGTCGCCGCGCTCGGCGCCCTGCAGCGGATGGGCGCGCTCGGTCCCGACGCGCTGCTCCGGGCACTGGGCGACCCCGACCCGAGCGTGCGCCGCCGCGCCTGCACGCTGGCGGGTCGGGGGCTCGGCACGGGAACGGGCGCGCCGTCGACCATCGGGGCGCTGACCCGGCTGCTGGCGTCGGACCCCGATCCTTCAGTGGTCGAATGCGCCGCGTGGGCGCTCGGGGAAGCGGGCCCGGCCTGTGGTCCCGCAGGGGTCGCCGCGCTCGAGCCCGTGGCCCGCGCCCACGACGACGCGCTGTGTCGCGAAGCGGCGGTGGCGGCGCTCGGCGCCATCGGTGACCCCGGCGCACTGGACACCGTCCTCGGTGCGCTCGGGGACAAGGCGGCGGTGCGGCGCCGCGCCACCATCGCGCTGGCCGCCTTCGACGGCCCGCGCGTCGACGACGCGTTGCGCCGATGCCTCGAGGACCGGGACTGGCAGGTACGCCAGGCGGCGGAAGACCTCCTCGGTCGACCCTGAGGGTTCAGGCGTCAGCCGCGACGAAGAGCTGGCGGAGCTTGTCGAACGACTCCAGGCACTGCCCCGCACCCAGGGCGACACATTCGAGCGGTGTGTCGACGAGGTGCACGGGCACGGCTGTCTCGTTGGCGAGGCGGCGCGCCATGCCCCGCAGCAAGGCACCGCCCCCCACGAGATGGATGCCCTGGAAGATGATGTCCTGGGCCAGCTCGGGTGGCGCGCCGCCCAGGCAGTCCACCGCGGCCGTGATGATCTGGCGTACCTGGTCCTCGACCGCGCCGCGCAACTCCCCGGGCGAGAGCACCACCGTCTTGGGCATGCCCGTCATGAGCTCGCGCCCGCGCACCTCGGCCTTGACCTCACCGCTGTACGGGCGCGGCGGACCCGATGGCCAGCTTGATCTCCTCGGCCGTGCGCTCACCGATGGCGACGCCGTGCTCGCGCCGCACATAGGTCTGGATCGCCGCGTCGATGTCGAACCCCCCGCACCGGATCGCCTCGGACGCCACGACGCCACCGAGCGAGATGACCGCGGTCTCCGAAGTCCCGCCGCCCACGTCGACGACCATGTTGCCGATGGGCTCGTGAATCGACAGCCCCGCACCGATCGCCGCGGCCATGGGCTGTTCGATGAGGTAAGCGGCCGACGCGCCGGCCCGGTGCGTGGCCTCCTTCACGGCGCGTCGCTCGACGCTGGTGATGGCGGACGGCACGCAGATGAGCACACGCGGTCGGTTGAGCCGCGAGACACCACAGCGCTGCAACAGCAACCGGATCATCCGCTCGGTGATGTCGAAGTCGGTGATCGCACCTTGTCGCAACGGCCGGACGGCCACGATGTAGCCGGGTGTGCGCCCGATCATCTGCCATGCGTCCTGCCCCATGGCCAGCACGTCGTGGGTCCGTGTATTGAGGGCGATGACCGTCGGCTCGTTGAGTACGATGCCCTTGCCCCTCGCGTAGACGAGGGTGTTGGCGGTGCCGAGGTCGATGGCGAGGTCTCTAGCCACGTCGCCCCGCTCGCACCCGACCATGCTACGGGTAACCACTCAGGCACGTCTCGGGCGTCGCAAAGGGCGTCGCCGCGACGCCCTTTGCGCGAGGCGCGACAGTAACCTCGGAGACGATGGAACGTGGGGGCCCGTTCACCGGCGGGGAGAATTCCGAAGATCCCGAAGGTGAGCACGACGACGAGACGGGCACCCCTCAGCGCGGCTGGCTTTCGCCCGAGGACCGGCTGTGGCGCCACCCTTCTGAGGTCTCGGGCATCGGTCCGCCCCGGTCGAGCGGTCCGCCCCTGGCGGCGGGCGCCGGGGTGGGTCGCCGGCGGGCGCTGGGGGCGACACTGGCAGCCGGCGTCGTGGGTGCAGCCGCGATCGCCACCACCCTCGCCGTCGTGCTCGCCTTCGTCGACACCAAGGCCGCGCCCACGGCGTCGAAGGCCGGCCCAGCGGCCCAATCCGACTCGGTCCCCGTCGCCTCGACGTCGCTCACGTCCATGCCGCTGGTCGGCAACGACGTGATTCGCCTCGTCGCCTCGGTGCGTCAGTCACTGGTGGGGCTCGAGCCCGTCGACGCCACCACCGCGCCGCGCATGACCGGGGTGGTCCTGCCCGGTGGCGCGCTCGTGGTGACCGCGGCCTCCGCCGTCGCCGGCGCGTCGCAGTTGGACGTCATCACCTCCACCGGCAAGCGCATGCGGGGACAGGTCGTGGGCAGCGACGCACGCTCGGGCGTGGCGGTCATCAGCACCGCGGGAGGGCTGGAGCCGGCCACGTTCGCCGACGAGGACGTCGAGCCGAGCGACATCGACATCATGGCTTGTCTGTGTGCCGGCACCGCCGCGTCCTCGTCGTCGGGAACGGCGACGGCCGCGGTGGGGATGGTGCAAGGAGTCGGGACCGGGGTGCAGCTCGACAGTGGGATCGACCTCGTCAACGCCATCGAGGCCGAGATGCCTCTGGGGCCCACGTCATGGGGCGGGGTCCTGCTCGACAGCCACGGTCGCGTGCTCGGGATCCTCGACGGGCAGATGAACCTGGGCAACGACACCGTCGGGCTGTTCGTGCCTGCACCACTGGCCGAGGGTGTGGCGCTCGAGCTCGCCCAGACCCACCACGTCGACCACGGGTGGCTCGGTGTCGACTGCAGCCAACCGGTGAACCCGGGCGCGGATGCAACCGAATCGGGGGCCGAAGTGACGTCGATCCTGCCGGGGAGCCCGGCGCTGACGGCGGGCCTCGAGCCCGGTGACGTGGTCGTCGGCGTGGGCACCCATGTCGTGGACTCCGTGGCCGACCTCCAAGAACGCCTCTACACCGTGGCGCCTGGCACCGCCGTGCAGCTGCACGTGCTGCGCGGCGGCAAGGAGATCGTCGTCACCGTCCGGTTGGCCGACTCACCCGACGGCTGACGCACCCACCAGGCTCACCCGACAGGTGACGCGCCCACCGGGTTGAACCGTCGCGGGACGGGGCAGCGCGCGACGAAGACGGCGGTGGCCCGCCTACGATGCCAGGAGTGGCATTCCCCGGACCGGGCGCAGGCGGCAACTTCCTGGAGCAGATCCTCGGGGACCTCCTCCAGCTCATGGGAGGTTCGTCGCCCGGCGGTGCCCGCGTCGACCTGGCACGCACCCTCGCCCAGGGGGTGGCGAGCGGCGGTGAGCCCGAAGCGAACGTGGACCCCGCCGACCGGATGAGGTTCGAGGAGCTGGCGCGCATCGCCGAGCTCCATGTGGCCGAGATCACGGGCCTGCCCATCACGCCGACCGGAGCGAGCATCGAGATCGGCGCCGTCGCCCCGGGCGCCTGGGCGTGGCAAACCGTCGAGGACTGGCGCTTCCTGCTCGAGGCGATGGCGCAACCGTCGGCCGAGCCCGACGCCGGGGAGGGCGGCACCCCCCGCCCGACCGCACCCGACGACACCGCACCTGGAGACACCGCATCCGGAGACAAGGACCGGGGCAGGCCCAAGGGCACCCTCGGGTACGTCGACACGGCGCGTGATCCGGGCCTACCGCCCGACTTCCCCACCCCCACCGACTTCGACACGCCGCTCGACTTCCCCACCTCGCTCGACTTCGACCCGGCGATGACGCCGGCACCGGACGGGGGGCCGGCGGACCTGCTGGCGCGCTGGATGGCCACCATGGGACCGATGCTGGCTGCCATGCAGTTGGGCTCGGCGGTCGGGCACCTGGCGCGCTCGACGCTCGGCCCCTACGAGCTCCCCATCCCCCGGGCCACGCCCCGCCTGCTGGTCGTGCCCGCCAACGTGGCCCGGTTCGCCGACGACTGGAGCCTCGACCTCGACGAGGTGCGGTTGTGGGTGTGCCTGCGAGAGCTCACGGCGCATGCCGTGCTGTCGCGCCCGCACGTGGCGCAGCGCATGCGGGAGCTGCTGGTGCGGGCGGTGCAGGGCATGGCCGAGGACACCGCCGGCCTCGTCGAGAACCTCCAGGGCATCGACTTGACCCAGCCCGAGGCCCTGCAGGGCCTGCTCGGTGACCCGACCTCGCTCATGAGCATGGAGGCGTCCCCGGCGCGCCGGCGCGCGGCGGAAGACCTGCTGGCGGTGGTGGCGGCGCTGCTCGGGTACGTCGAACACGTCCTGGACCAGGCTGCGCTGCGCTTGCTCGGGGGGCGGGGGGCGATCGCCGAGGCGTGGCGGCGTCGGCAGGTCGACCGGGAGAGCTCGGACCGGGCCGCCGAGCTCATGCTCGGCCTCGACCTCGGGCCCGCCCAGATCGACCGGGGGGCGGACTTCGTCCGCGGCGTGTTCGAGCGGGCCGGCGACGACGGCCTGGCCCGGCTGTGGTCGGGCCCCTCTACCCTGCCCACCCCGGCCGAGGTCGATGCGCCGGGGCTGTGGTTGGAGCGGATCGACCTTCCCGACCCCGACTGAGCGACCCGGCGGGATGCCGATCGGCCTGCGCCTCGCTCATGTGGATGGCGGGCTCAGGCGGATGGCGGGCTCAGGCGGAGGGCGGGCTCAGGCGGAGGGCGGGCTCAGGCGGTGGTGGCGGCCTCGGGCGCCGGCGTCGCCTCTTCCTCGGGGAGGCCGAGGTCCCATTCGAGCTCGAGGTTCTCCCGCTCGGCGTCGCGGACCACCCGCTCGCGGTTGCGCCGGAATTGCGGATCGTGCGGGGGGAGCAGGGTCAGGCGGGCCAGGGTCCGGTCGCGGAAGGGGTCGATGAGCGACGCCTCGCCGTAGGTCGACTGGACCTCCCAGTGCGGGGCCACCGGGCCCAGGTAGACGACCCGGACGTGGCCACGCGGGGGTTGGGGCTCCTCCTGCTCCTCGAGTTCCTCAGCCACCGCGCGCCTCCTCGTGTCGGGGACCAAGACTAACTGGTGACGGATCCCGCCTCTCCCGCCGTATCCCTGGTCGCGAGCGCCACCCGCCAGGCGCTCCCGGGCCTCCCCCCATGGCCACCGGTCGTGTCAGCACCATGACCGGTGGCCGGCCCGGGCGCCTGCCATGTGCCTGAAAGACGCCCCGACACCCCCTGAAAATCGCCAAATTTCGCCCGAAATCGGGGCCCGGTTCACAGGTTGCTCACAAGGTGCCACTGGTAATCTGACCATCGCATCGGGAGGTGCCATGGACAACGAATGGATGGCCAAGGGCAAGTGCAGGGACTTGGACCCTGCTGTCTTCTTCCCGAGCGACGGCATCGGCGTGCAGATTGCGCAGAAGGCCTGCTCGGATTGCCCCGTGAAGGCGCCGTGCCTCGAGTACGCCCTCCACAACCGGGTCGACCACGGCGTGTGGGGCGGCACCTCCGAGCGCGAACGCCGACGGATCCTGCGGCGGCGCCGGACCTCCAACCTGCAGGCCAGCCGCAACTGACACCGGCGGCACCCCCGGGGTGCCCGCGATGACACCCACCGGGACACCCACCGGGACACCGGCGGGGACACCGGCGGGGACGCCCACCGGAGCCGCGTCGCCGCTCGAGTGCGTGGTGAACGTGAGCGAAGGCCGTGACCTCGCCGTGGTGGCGATCATCGCCGGGGCGGGCCGCGAGTGCGTGCTCGACGTGCACAGCGACGGCGACCACCACCGGTCGGTGCTGACGTTGGGGGGGCCGGGGCCACGTCTCGAGGAGGCCGTGCGGGCGGTGGCGCGGGCCGCGGTGCGGCACATCGACCTGGGCCGCCACGAGGGGGTCCACCCTCGGCTGGGCGCACTGGACGTGGTTCCCTTCGTGCCGCTGGATTCCGGCGGGAGCCCGGTCGGGATCGGCGGTGACCTCGGCCCGGCCGTCGCGGCGCGAGACCGCTTCGCCGCCTGGGCCGGCGACGAGCTGGGGCTGCCCTGCTTCGTCTACGGCCCCGAACGGGGCCTGCCCGAGGTCCGGCGCCGGGCCTTCGCGACGCTCCTCCCCGACACCGGGCCCGCCACGCCACACCGCAGTGCCGGGGCGTGCGCGGTGGGGGCACGGCCGGTCCTGATCGCCTACAACCTGTGGCTGGACAGCGCCGACGTCGACGTGGCGCGCACCGTGGCCACCGCCATCCGGGGCCCGGCGGTGCGGGCGCTGGGCTTGGCCGTGGCGGGGACGAGTCAGGTGTCGTGCAACCTCGTCGACCCCTTCGTGGTCGGGCCGGCGCAGGTCTACGAGGCCGTGCGCTCGCTGGCGCAACAGGCCGGCACGCGCATCGCTCGGGCCGAGCTCGTGGGATTGGCGCCCGCCGCGGTCGTCGAAGCGATCAGCCCAGAGGACTGGGGGATGCTCGACGTCGGTCCGGACCGTACCGTCGAGGCACGGCTGTCGGGACCCGGTACCTCCTGAGGGCGCCGCCCTCCCGCCCCAGGAGGCCGAGGCTCAAGAAGCCGAAGCGGTTGCCGCAGCGCGGCGGCTCATGGCGCGCGCTCGACGTAGACGCCGACGCTCACGCTCCGAGAGCCCTCCCCAGATGCCGAACTTCTCACCGTTGGCCAGCGCGTACTCGAGGCAGTCCTCGCGTACGACGCAGCCACGGCAGACTTCCTTGGCTTCGCGCGTGGATGCACCACGCTCCGGGAAGAACAGATCCGGATCTACTCCCATGCAGTTGGCCCTCGACTGCCAGTCGCGGTCCTGGCGGCCGTACAACAGTGAAACTGCGTCCACCGGGTACGCCTCCCCTCACCATCTAAGTGGCATATTTGTAATTACAGCTGTGTGAATTACAGCGGTGTCATCATCGTTGATCGTCCCTGAGCGCGCAAGGGGCAATATCGCGACGACAGCGCTTCACGCACTGTGGTGTTGTCGCCGCGTCGCGCCGGGATGTGCGCGGACTGCACGGTTATCCACAGGGCGTGCGCCCGCGGGTCGAGGCGCAGCGTGACGGCGAGAGGGCTAAGCGCCGCGGCGAGTGGCCGAACGAACCGTGCGACGGTGTTCGAGGAAGTCGACGAGAACGTAGTCGCCGAGGGTCTCGGGGGTGGTGAAGAACGCCCGGCCCCGGTTGAGTTTCGTCATCTGCTCGACGAAACCCTGCAGCGATCGGTTGGCGTCGAGCATGAAGGTGTTGATGGTGATCCCGGCGCGCGTGCAGCGGACCACTTCGGTCAGCGTCACGCGCACGGTCTCCGCCGTGGGCGGATAGCTGAACGAGACGTCGTAGCCGCCGGCGTGGTCGGGGACGATGTGAGCGGTGGGCTCGCCGTCGGTGATCATGATGATCTGCTTCGTCCCGGCGCGGTGCGCCAACATGCGGCGCGCCAGCATGAGGCCGTGTTGCATGTTGGTGCCGTAGACGAAGTCCCACGACACTTCGGGAAGGTCCTGGGGTTTGATCTCGCGCGCCACCTCCGAGAATCCGACGAGTCCGAGGAAGTCGCGCGGGAACTTGGTCGAGATGAGCGTGTACAACGCGATCGCGACTTTCTTGGCGGCGAGGAAGTTGTCGCGCATCGGCATCGACAGTGAGAGGTCGACCATGAGGACGGTCGAGGCCTGGGTCATGTGCTCGGTGCGGGAGATCTCGAAGTCGTCGGGCTCGAGGTGCACCGGTGTGCCGACACCCGAGCGCGTCACGGCGTTGTGCATCGTGCGTTGGATGTCGAGGGTGAAGGGGTCGCCGAACTCGTAGGGCTTGGTCTGGCCCTCGGGCTCGTGGCCGGTGCCCACGTAGGTGTTGCGGTGCCCGCCGAGGCGGTCCTTGGCGAGCTTGGAGAACAGGTCGGTGAGCGCCTGTTGGCCGATGCGCCTGATGCCCAGCGCGGTCAGCTCGTAACGGCCCTCGCGCTGCTCGATGAGGCCGGCCTCCTCGAGCTGCTTGGCCAGGCGGGCCAGGGCCTCGAGCGAGCGGGCGCCGTCCTCGCCCAGGTACTTCGCCACCTCGTCGAGGTCGACCTCGGCCAGCGCGCCGGGCGAGGTGGCCGAGCGCAGGAACTGCTCGAGCTGGTCCATCTCGCCCAGACGTCGGGCCGAGGCCGCCGCGTCGGCGAGGCCCATGGGGTTCGAGCCGCTGAACTGGTATCGCCGGCCCCAACCCGCCCCGGGCACGGCCTGGCGCAGGTTCTCGGCCAGGCGGTCCATCTGCCAGCGCAGGTCCATGTCCTCGAACAGCGACGCGGCGAGGGCCTGGAGCTGGGCGCGTTGCTCGGGGGACATCGAGTCCAGCGCGGCCTGGACCGCGGCCATCTGGGCCGCGAACTGCTCGAGGAGCTCGTCGAGGGTCTGGGGATTGCCGGGGAAGAAGTCGCCGAAGGACTCCATGAACGACTCGAAAGAGGGGTCGAGGTCCTCACCCGCCTGACGCTGCTCCATCATGCGGTTGAGGGCGTCGAGCATCTGCCGGACCCGTTCGAGCTGCTCGGGGTCGGGGTTCGTCATGGCCTCGGACATCTGGTCGAAGAAGCTCTTGGCGATCTCCTCGCGCAGCTTGTCGAGGAGCTGCTCGAAGTGCTCGCGCGCCTCGGAGGAGACGAAGTCGTAGTGCTGCAGTCCCCGGACGCGGCCCGCCAGGTCGGGGGGGAGCAGGTCGAGCTCGACGCTGCGTTCGGCCACGACGTCGTCGGTGACCTCCTGGCGCCGATCGTCGCCGGACTGCCGGGCGTCGTCGGCCAGGTCCTGGAGGCCCTCGCGCTCCTCGGCCACGACGTCGTCGAGCTCCTGGGCGATCTCGGCGAACGCCCCGCCGAGGTCGCCGCTGTCGAGCTCCTCCTGGCGCCGCTGGCGCAGGCGCTCCATGAGCTCGCGCAGGCCCTGGACCTGCTCGCCGTCGGGGCGCTGGAAGCCCTGGGTCAACAGGCGGCGCAGCGCGGCGTCGGGGTCGCCGTGGTAGAGGAGGTCGTCGGCGAGCTCGGAGAACAGGGCGTCGACCTCGTCCTCGAAGCCGGTCTGGGTGCCGTCCCAGCGCCGGTAGTCCCACCGGCGGGTCATGACGGGCCGGTCCGCGTGGGCCCGGTTCGGAGCAGCGCGGTCATCCCCGGCCCCGGTAGGTGGCCTTGGCCCCCGCCGCCTCTTTGTTGAGGCGCTTGGTGAGATGGAGGCCCTCCAGGATGAACTCGGTGGCCGAGGCCACCGCGCCGGGCGTCTCCCCGCCCGCCAGGGCCAGCACGGGCCCCTCGAGCGTGGGCACCTGCGCCAGGATCTCGGCGTAGGCCGAGGCGGGGAGGTCGTCGCCGGCGTGGACCACGCGGGCCTCGTCGAAGGC
This sequence comes from uncultured Acidimicrobiales bacterium, assembly GCA_963764205.1. GTDB lineage: Bacteria > Actinomycetota > Acidimicrobiia > Acidimicrobiales > UBA8190 > Chersky-840. Next base: position 667,868 of record CAVXRN010000006.1, on the reverse strand, counting down.
GTTCACGATGGGGCCGAGCTGCTCGGTGGGGCAGCGACGGCGGAAGACCGTGAGGACCGAGGCCGAGAGCAGGCCCTGCAGGATGCGCTCCTCGCGGCCCTCCTCGAGCGCCTCGATCTCGATCTTCCCCTGGGTGGAGGCGATGAGGGCACCGAGGTCGCTGACGCGGGGGACGGCGTCGGGCTCGCCCAGGCGCAGCGACCGGCGCACGGCGTTGGCCGCCAGGGTCTCGTAGTTCGAGATGCTGAGGCGGACCGACACGCCCGAACGCTGGTTGACGTGGGGGCTTTGGCGGGCGAGCTGGGACAGCTCGGCCACGATCTCGGCCATGAAGTCGGGGACCTCCACGCGGGGGCCGCCCGCGGCGCGCATGGGGGGCCGGGCCTCCTGGTGGACGATGGCGAGCTCGGTGTCGGTGTCCTCGGGGTAGTGGGTCCGGATCTGGGCGCCGAAGCGGTCCTTGAGCGGCGTGATGATGCGGCCCCGGTTGGTGTAGTCCTCGGGGTTGGCCGTGGCCACCAGGACCACGTCCAACGGGAGGCGGACGGTGAAGCCGCGGATCTGGACGTCGCGCTCCTCGAGCACGTTGAGCAGGCCGACCTGGATGCGCTCGGCCAGGTCGGGGAGCTCGTTGATGGCGAAGATGCCGCGGTTGGAGCGGGGCACGAGCCCGTAGTGGAGCGTGAGCTCGTCCGACAGGTAGCGGCCCTCGGCGATCTTGATGGGGTCGACCTCGCCGATGAGGTCCGCGATGGAGGTGTCGGGCGTGGCCAGCTTCTCCGAGAAGCGCAGGCTGCGGTGGACCCACCCCAGCGGGGTGGCGTCGCCCTTCTCCGCCACGAGGTCACGAGCGTGGCGCGACACCGGGGCATAGGGGTCGTCCCGGATCTCCGATCCCGCCACGACCGGCAACCACTCGTCGAGCAGCGACGTGAGCGAGCGCACGAGACGGGTCTTGGCCTGGCCCCGCTCACCCAGGAGGATGATGTCGTGGCCCGCCAGGAGGGCGTTCTCGAGCTGGGGCAGCACCGTGTCGTCGAACCCGAGGACGCCGTCCACGAGCGCCTGGCCCGCGGCGATGCGGGCGGCGGCGTTGCGGCGGAGCTCCTCGTGGACCGGCTCGGACTGCCACCCCGAGGCCCGGAGCTCGCCGAGCGTGGCGGGAAGGTCGGAGGGGGGGTCGGGAGGGAGGATGGCACTCATGGGGGCGAGCCTAGGCCCGCGCGCCGGGGCCTCCGACAGCGGCCCCGACAAACCCTGGGGGGGACCTCGCGCTCGACGCGACGCGTCGGTGAGGGGGGTGGGGACGGTGAATGTGAAGATTGGGTTGCGCCCCACCCCGTCCGAGGTGGAAAGATGATCAGCCGTCAGAGCCCGGGAGCGTCGCAGCATCCGACCCGACAGTGTCCGCCGGACAGTGTGTGGTCGAACGGCGACGGTGACCGGGCCGGTGCGAAGTGTCAGGGGTGGCCGCGCGCGCCGGCATACGGGAGGTCCGGCGGAGTGGGAAGTCGGCAGACGGGAAGGCGGACGACGAGCGCGTGAGCACAACACTCCAGGATCTCAAGCCCGTGCCGGTCGTGCTGGGTGGGGTACGGGGCGGGCCCGACGTCCGCACGCTGCGCCGGGACCGATGGTGGCGCTCGCCGGCCGCCACGGTGGTGTTCCTGACCGTGGTCGTGGTCTACCTGACGTGGGCCGTGTTCCAGAACGCCCACTACTACGTGGGGGCGGACATGCACCGCGACCTCATCTCGCCGCTGTACTCGCCCTGCCTGACCGGCAGTTGCGTGGCGGGGGCGGGCGGGAGCTTCGCCCTCGACTGGTGGAAGATCTCGCCCGGCCTGTTGGCGCTCATCATTCCGCTCGGGTTCCGGACGACGTGCTACTACTACCGCAAAGCGTACTACCGGGGCTTCTGGCAGTCCCCGCCGGGGTGTGCGGTAGCCGACAGTCACGGCCGGTACACGGGCGAGACCCGCTTCCCGCTCATCCTGCAGAACGTGCACCGCTACTTCTTCGTGGTCGCGTTGGTGTTGAACGTCATCCTCACCGTCGACGCCGTCATGGCGTTCCGGATGCCCGGCGACGGCGGCATCGGCGTGAGCGTGGGCACGTTGGTGCTCGTGGCCAACGCCTCGTTGCTGTGGTTGTACTCGGCGTCGTGTCACGCCTGTCGGCATTTCTGCGGTGGCAACGTGAACGAGTTCTCGAAGCATCCCCTGCGCTACCGGTTGTGGAAGCTCACCACGCCGCTCAACGCCCGGCACATGCAGTTCGCGTGGGCGAGCCTGGCCATGGTGGCGGTGGCGGACCTCTACGTGCGGCTCGTGGCGAGCGGCGTGTTCTCCGACCCCAAGATCTTCTGAGCGCGCCGTGCCCGACGTGAGCCAGGAGATCGAGACCCACGACTACGACGTCGTCGTCATCGGCGCCGGGGGTGCGGGGCTGCGGGCGGCCATCGAGGCGCGCGAGCTCGGGCAGCGGACCGCACTCGTGTGCAAATCGTTGCTGGGCAAGGCGCACACCGTCATGGCCGAGGGTGGCGCGGCGGCGGCCATGGGCAACGTGTGGCCCGAGGACAACTGGAAGGTGCACTTCCGCGACACCATGCGGGGCGGGAAGATGCTCAACAACTGGCGCATGGCGCAGTTGCACGCCCAGGAGGCGCCCGACCGCATCTACGAGCTCGAGCGGTGGGGGGCGTTGTTCGACCGGACCAAGGACGGGCGGATCCTCCAGCGGGACTTCGGCGGCCACCGCTACGCCCGGCTCGCCCACGTGGGCGACCGCACCGGGCTCGAGCTGATCCGGACCCTGCAGCAGCGCGCCATCGCGCTCGACATCGACGTGTACATGGAGTGCAAGATCCTGCGGCTGCTCAAGGGGCCCGACGGCACGGTGACCACCGCCGTGGGGTACTGGCGGCCCAGCGGGGAGATCGTGAGCTTCACCGGCAAGGCCTTCGTGCTCGCCACGGGCAGCATCGGCAAGTCGTGGCTCTACACGTCGAACTCGTGGGAGTCCACCGGTGACGGCCACGCCATGGCGGCGTGGGCCGGGGCCGACATGATCGACATGGAGGCGGTGCAGTTCCACCCCACCGGGATGGTGTGGCCCTTGTCGGTGCGCGGCATCCTCGTGACCGAGGGCGTGCGGGGCGACGGCGGGGTGCTGCGCAACTCCGAGGGCCGGCGGTTCATGTTCGACTACATCCCCCCCATGTTCGCGGCCGAGACCGCCGACACCGAGGAGGAGGGGGACCGCTGGTACGAGGACCACATCAACAACCGCCGCCCACCCGAGCTGTTGCCGCGCGACGAGGTGGCGCGCTCGATCAACTCCGAGGTGAAGGCGGGCCGGGGGACGCCGCACGGCGGGGTGTACCTCGACATCGCCACCCGGCGCAGCGCCGAGGAGATCCGGCGGCGGCTGCCGTCGATGTACCACCAATTCATGGAGCTGGCCGGCGTGGACATCACCACCCAGTCCATGGAGGTGGGGCCGACGTGTCACTACATGATGGGCGGCGTGCGCGTCGATGCCGAGACCGAGCAGTCGACGGTGCCGGGGCTCTTCGCCGCGGGCGAGGTGGCCGGCGGCATGCACGGGGCCAACCGGCTGGGGGGCAACTCGCTCTCGGACCTCCTCGTGTTCGGGCGCCGCGCCGGCATGGCCGCGGCGGAGTTCGCGCAGGGACGCACCGGCGCGCCGGCGGCGGAGCCGGCCGAGGTCGCCGCGGTGGTGGCCGAGGCGGAGGCGCCGCTCGGGCGTGACGGCGGTGAGAGCCCCTATGACCTCCAGCACGACCTCCAGCAGATGATGCAGGAGCTGGTGGGGATCATCCGGACCGAGAGCGAGCTGCGGCGGGCCCTCGACGAGCTCGACACGTTGTCGGAGCGGGCCCAGAAGATGTCGGTGTCGGGCGGACGCGCCTACAACCCCGGATGGAACCTCGCCACCGACCTGCCCGCCATGCTCACCACGTCGCGACTGGTGGCCACCGGTGCCCTGGAGCGCAAAGAGAGCAGGGGTGGGCACACCCGCGAGGACTACCCCTTGCCCGATCCCGAATTCGGGCAGGTCAACCTGGTGCAACGCATCGACGCCGAGGGGCGCTACACGCTCGAGCCCGAGCCGCTGCTCGAGATGCCGGCCGAGCTCAAGGAGCTCTTCGAGGAGGAGTCGCACTGATGGCCGACGTGACCATGCAGGTGTGGCGGGGCGACGAGGAGGGTGGAGCGTTCACCGAGTACGTGATGCCCGCGGTGGAGGGCGAGGTCGTCCTCGACGTGATCCACCGCATCCAGGCCGGCCCCGCGCCCGACCTCGCGTGCCGGTGGAACTGCAAGGCGGGCAAGTGCGGGTCGTGCTCGGCCGAGATCAACGGGTTGCCCAAGCTCATGTGCATGACGCGCATGGACGTGCTGCCCGAGGGGGAGCCCGTGGTGGTGGCGCCCATGCGGACGTTCCCCATCATCCGCGACCTCGTCACCGACGTGTCGTTCAACTACACGATGGCGCGCCAGGTCCCGCCGCTCAAGCCCCGGGAGCCCGAAGCCGACGGCACGTACCGCATGATGCAGATCGACATCGAGCGCGGCCAGGAATTCCGCAAGTGCATCGAGTGCTTCATGTGCCAGGACGTGTGCCACGTGATCCGTGACCACGAGGAGAACAAGGCGTCGTTCGCGGGGCCGCGCATGTTCATCCGCTTCATGGAGCTCGAGTCGCACCCGCTCGACACCGACGACCGGCGCGAGCTCCTGCGCCAGCGCATGGGGGTCGGGATGTGCAACATCACCAAGTGCTGCACCGAAGTGTGCCCCGAGCACATCAAGATCACCGACAACGCCATCATCCCGCTCAAAGAGCGCGTCGTGGACGCCTCGTACGACCCCGTGGCGTGGCTGGGCCGCAAGATCCTGCGCCGCACCAAGCGCAGCGCCGTGCAAGCCGCGCTCGACGCGCCGGGCCAGTACGCCCCGACGCTCCAGGAGCAGCTGCCGCCGGCCGCGGTGTCGGCCACCGACCCCGCCTGAGTGCGCGGGCCCGCTCCCGCACCCGGTCCGTGATCCGGTTCCTCGAGCGCGGCGTGGGTCGACGCCTTCAACGAGGCGGTGGCCGGGGTCGCCATCGAGGCGCCCGGGGCCGACGCCGGCCTGGCGGTGCGCGACGGACGGTTCACCATGGGCCAGGTCGTGACCGGCGGTCCCGACGGCGACGTGGAGGCCACGTTGGCGGTGCACGAGGGCCGGGTCACGATGACCGCGGGCACCTCGGCCGGGGCCGAGGTGACGATCCGCCTGACCTGGGAGGACGCCGTGGCGATGGCGGCGGGCGAGCTCGCCCCGGGCGAGGCCATCGCCGCGGGCCGGGTACGGGTCCGCGGGGATCTCTCGGTGCTGGCCGAGGCCCAGGCCGTGCTGGGCGTGGTCCAGCCGCACCTCGTGGCGCTGCGCGATCGCACTGAGTACTAGTCGGGCGACAGAGCTACAGTCGCGAGGTGAGGAACGGCCCCCGAAGAAGGGGCCGACGAGGGGAGGTTCCATGACCGTGCCCGGCGTACTGGACGACCAGGCCCTCCGTCGCTACCGCGAGTTGCTCGACGCGGAGGATGCCGCATTCGACGAGCTGGAGCATGCGTATGAAGAGGGCGATCGGGCCCACTACGAAGCCGACCTCTCGGCCTGGCGTCAGTCACTGGTACGGAAGCTGACCTTCCTCCAGCGCATGGGGATCGACATCCCCCAGCCTGCGGTCTTCTAGACCCGCAGCCTTCTAACCCTGCAGACTTCTACCTGAGCAGGCCGCGCACCGCGGCACGCTCGGACTCGAGCTCCTCGGTCGTCAGGCGGATGCGGTCGCGGGCGAAGTCGCTGTGCTCGAGTCCTTCCACCACGGTGACGGTGGTGCCGTCGGACCGGATCGGGAGCCCGAAGATGAGGCCCTCGGGGGCGCCGTAGTCGCCATGGGAGACGACCGCCAGCGACACGCAGTCGCCGGCGACGGTCGGCCGCACGATGCTGCGCACGGAGTCGACCACGGCGTTGGCGGCCGACGCGGCGGACGACGCGCCGCGCGCCTCGATGATCTGGGCGCCGCGCTGCTGGACGGTGGTGATGAAGTCACCCTGGAGCCAGCCGACGTCCCCGACGACCTCGGTGGCGGGCTTGCCGTCGATGCGCGCGTTCTCGAAGTCGGGGTACTGCGTGGAGGAGTGGTTGCCCCAGATGGCCAGGCGTGACACCGCCGTCACCGCCACGCCCGCCTTGCGCGCCAGCAGGCTCTGGGCCCGGTTCTGGTCGAGCCGGGTCATGGCGAAGAAGCGGTCGTCGGGGATCTCCGGGGCGTGGGCCCGGGCGATGAGGCAGTTGGTGTTGCACGGGTTGCCCACCACCAGCACCCGGACGTTCGAGGCGGCGTGCGCGGCGATGGCCTCGCCCTGGGGGCCGAAGATGCCGCCGTTCACGGTGAGCAGGTCGTTGCGCTCCATGCCCGCCTTGCGGGGGATCGAGCCCACGAGCAACGCCCACGACGTCCCGTCGAAGGCGGTCTTGGCATCGGCGGTGGGCTCGATGCCCGCCAGGAGCGGGAACGCACAGTCGTCGAGCTCCATGACCACGCCCTGGAGCGCGCCCATGGCCGGCTCGATCTCGAGCAGGCGCAGCACGACGGGCTGGTCGGCGCCGAACATCTCACCCGACGCGATCCGGAACAGCAGCGAGTAGCCGATCTGCCCGGCGGCGCCGGTGACGGTGACGTGGACGGGGGTCTTCGAACTGGACATGGACGCCGAGGCTACCGGGTGTCAGAGCCGGTCGACGATGGCGGCGGCGAACTCCGAGCACTTCACCTCGGTGGCGCCGTCCATGAGCCGGGCGAAGTCGTACGTGACGATCTTCTCGGCGATGGTGGCCTCGAGGGCGCCCACGATGTCGGCCGCGGCCTCGGCCCATCCGAGGTGCTCGAACATGAGCACGCCCGAGAGGATGACCGACCCGGGGTTGACCTTGTCCTGGCCCGCGTACTTGGGCGCGGTCCCGTGCGTCGCCTCGAAGACGCCGTGGCCGGTGACGTAGTTGATGTTGCCCCCCGGCGCGATGCCGATCCCGCCCACCTGGGCCGCCAGGGCGTCGGACAGGTAGTCGCCGTTGAGGTTGGTCGTGGCGATGACGTCGAAGTCCTCGGGCCGGGTGAGCACCTGCTGCAGGGTGATGTCGGCGATGGTGTCCTTGACGAGCAGCTTCGAGCCGGGGTCCCCGCCACAGTCGTCCCAGCCCACCGCGACGTCGGAGAACTCCTCCCGCACGAGGTCGTAGCCCCAGCTGCGGAAGGCGCCTTCGGTGAACTTCTGGATGTTGCCCTTGTGCACGAGGGTCACGCTGGTGCGCTTGTGGCCGAGCGCGTACTCGATCGCGGCGCGCACGAGGCGCTTGGACCCGAACTCGGAGATGGGCTTGATCCCGATGCCCGAGTGCGGCCGGATCTCCCACCCCATCTCGTCGTGCAGGAACGCGGCGAGGCGCTGCGCTTCGGGGGTGTCGGCCTGGACCTCGAGCCCGGCGTAGACGTCCTCGGTGTTCTCCCTGAAGATCACCATGTCGACCTTCTCGGGGTGGCGCACCGGGGAGGGGACGCCGGTGAACCAGCGCACGGGGCGGAGGCAGACGTAGAGGTCGAGGATCTGGCGCAGCGCCACGTTGAGCGAGCGGATGCCCCCGCCGATCGGCGTGGTGAGGGGGCCCTTGATGCCGATGAGGTGCTCGCGGAAGGCCTCGACGGTCTTGTCGGGGAGCCAGTCACCGGTCTCCTTGAACGCCTTCTCCCCCGCCAGCACCTCCTTCCAGGCGATCTTCTTCCCGTGCTTGGCCGCGGCCGCGTCGAAGACGAGGCGCGAGGCGGGCCAGATGTCGACGCCGGTCCCGTCACCCTCGATGAACGGGATGATGGGCTCGTCGGGGACCTGCAGGGTCCCGTCGGGACTCATGGTGATGCGCTGTGCCATGTCGATCGAGCCTAATCGGCGCGCGACGACCGCGTTTCCTAGGCGGGCGTCGAAAGCCCCAGGGCGGCGTAGATCTCCCGGGTCGCGCTCGACCGGTTGAGCGTGTAGAAGTGCAGTCCCGGAGCGCCCGCGTCGAGCAGCTTCTCGCACAGCTCCGTGGCCATGGCCACGCCCGCCTGGCGCACGGCGTCGTCCCCGCCACGACGCGCCGCCTCTTCCAGGCGGGCCACGGCCCAGTCCGGGAGAGCGGCGCCCATCTCGGCCATACGGGGCACCGAGCGCAGGGCGGTCACGGGCATGATCCCGGGCAGGACCGGGGCGTGGACGCCACGCGCCGCGAGGTCCGAGACGAGGCCCAGGTACTCGTCGGCCTCGAAGAAGAATTGGGTGACCCCGAAGTCCGCCAGGCGGAGCTTGGCCGCGAGCAGGTCGCGGTCGGTGCGCATGTCGGGTGAGGCCGGGTGGCCGGCGGGGTGGGCGGCGACGCCGATGGAGAAGCCCCCGATCTCCCGGGCCAACTTCACGAGCTCGTCCGCGTGGAGCAGCTCGCCCGGTCCGGCCGAGGGGTCGGTGGGGGGGTCACCGCCGAGCGCCATGAGGTTCTCGACGCCCGCCTTGCGGAAGGCCACCAGGATCTCGGCCAGCTCCAGTCGGGTGTGGGCCACGCACACGAGGTGGGCCATGGGCGTGAGCGTCGTGGTGCGGAGCATGCCCGCCACCAGGTCGTGGGTGCGCTGGCGGGACTCCCGGCCGCCCCGGTAGGTCACCGACACGAACGACGGCGCCAGGGGCTCGAGCTCGCGCAACGTCTTGACCAGGGTGGCCTGCTCGGCGTCGTTCTTGGGCGGGAAGAACTCGAACGAGTAGGTGGCGCCGCGTGCCAGCAGGTCGGAGATCAAGGCCATGACCAGGCCCATGGTAGTGCCGGGCCGATTCTTCGGCTCGGGGGCGCCCCCGGGGCGGGCGCCGCCTTAGGGGGTGCGCTCGGCCGCGAGCACGGCGTTGCGCAGGAGCATGGCCCGGGTCATGGGGCCCACCCCCCCGAGCCGCGGCGTCATCCACCCCGCCACCTCGGCCACCGACTGGTCCACGTCGGAGAGGAGCTTGCGGCCCTCGAAGGTCGCCCCGGCGCCCACCACCGCGGCGCCGGGCTTCACCATGTCGGGCGTGACGAGCCCGGGAGAGCCGGCCGCGGCCACCACGACGTCGGCCCGGCGGACGTACTCGGCCAGGTCGGGCACCCCGGTGTGCACCACCGTCACCGCGGCGTTGCACCCCGGCCGCTTGAGCGTGAGCATCAGGGCCAGGGGCCGGCCGATGGTGATGCCCCGGCCGATGACGACCACGTGGCGACCCTCGACCGGCACGTCGTTGGCGTGGAGGAGCTCCACGATGCCCGCCGGCGTGCACGGCAACGGACCGGGAGCACCCATCACCAACCGTCCCAGGTTCAGAGGATGCAGGCCGTCGACGTCCTTGGCGGAGTCCACGGCGAGGAGCGCGGCCTCTTCGTCGAGGCCCTTGGGCAGCGGGAGCTGCACCAGATAGGCGTGGACGGCGGGATCGGCGTTGAAGCGGCGGATCACCGCCTCGAGCTCCTCCTGGCTCGTCTCGGGCGGAAGGTGCGCGTGGACCGAGGCGATGCCGACCTCGTGGCAGTCGGCGATCTTGAGTGCCACGTAGCGCTCGCTCGGGGGGTCGTCGCCCACCAGGATCGTCCCGAGCCCGGGCTGGATCCCGACGGACGCCAAGCGCGCCACCCGGTCGGTGATCTCGGCCCGGAAGCGGGCCGCCAGGGCTTCGCCGTCGAGGATGCGCGCCGTCACGGGGTCCTCCTCAGTGCTTGTCGGGGACTCGGTGCTTGTCGGGGACTCGGTGCTCGTCGGGGACTCAGTGCCGGAAGTGGCGCTCGCCCGTGAGCACCATGGCGATCCCGTGCTCGTCGGCGGCGGCCACCACCTCGCCGTCCTTGACCGAGCCGCCGGGCTGGACGACGGCCGCCACCCCCGCCTCGGCCAGCACGTCGAGCCCGTCTCTGAACGGGAAGAAGGCGTCGCTGGCCGCGGCCCCGCCCCGAGCCCGGTCCCCGGCCTTGCCCACGGCGATCTGGGCCGCCTCGACCCGGCTCTGCTGGCCGGCGCCGACGCCGAGGGCCTGGCCGCCCGCCGCCACCACGATGGCGTTGGACGACGTACGGGCGCACACCCGCCACGCCAGCTCGATGTCGCGCCACTGCTCGTCGGTGGGGGCGACCTTGGTGGGCACCTGCCAGTCCGAGCGCGTCGTCACCAACCGGTCGGCCTCCTGGACCAGGAAGCCCCCGCCCAGGCTGCGCAGCTCGAGCGCGCTGGCGCTGTGCGGCGGTGCCTCGAGCAGTCGCGTGGCCCGGCGACGGGCGACGAGGGCGTCGATGGCGTCGGGGTCGAACGCCGGCGCCACCACCACGTCGGCCTGAGGTCCCTCGGCCACGGCCTGGGCCACCTCCAACGTGCACGGCCCGCCGAGCGCCACGACGCCGCCGAAGGCCGAGACCGGGTCGCACTCGAGCGCACGGCGGTAGGCCGCGGCCAGGGAGGGGGCGAGGGCCGCGCCGCACGGGTTGGCGTGCTTGATGATGGTGACGGCGCGGTCGGTGCCCGTGCCGAGCTCGGTCACGAGCCGCCACGCCGCGTCGGCGTCGAACAGGTTGAGGTACGACAGGGCGGTGCCGCCGTGCTGGACGACCCCGTCCCACCACGTCGACCGACCCCGGTCGCGGTAGCGGGCGCCGCGCTGATGCGGGTTCTCGCCGTAGCGCAGCTCCTCGGCCCGCTCGAGTGCGAGGTGCACGGTGGGCGGCAGCAGGTCGGGCTCGCCCCCCGCTCCGCCCCCGTCGAACCACGCCACGATGGCGGCGTCGTAGGCGGCGGTGTGCGCGAACGCGGCGCGCGCCAGGCGCCGGCGCGTGTCGGCCGACAACGACCCCGCCGCCCGCAGCTCCTCGAGGACGACGGGGTAGTCGGAGGGGTCGACGACCACACCCACGTGCGCGTGGTTCTTGGCCGCGGCCCGCACCATGGTGGGCCCGCCCACGTCGATCAGCTCGATGGAGGGGTCCGAGGTGAACGGGTAGAGATTGCACACGACCAGGTCGATGGGCTCGACGTGCTGCGCCGCGAGGTCGGCGAGGTGGGACGGATCGGAGCGGTCGGCCAGGATGCCGCCGTGGACCTTCGGATGCAGGGTCTTGACCCTGCCCCCGAGCATCTCGGGGGCGCCGGTGACCTCCGCCACCTCGGTGACGGCGATCGCCTCCTCGGCCAGCGCGGCCGCAGTCTTGCCACTGGCGATGAGCTCCCATCCGAGGTCGCTCAGCCCCTGGGCGAGCTCGAGCAGTCCCGTCTTGTCGTAGACCGACAGCAGCGCCCTCATGTGCGAGCTTCTCCGTTCGTTCTTCCCGCGCCGACACCTTCGAGCTCATCGATCATCTTCTTCACCGTCGCCGGGTACAGCCGGCGCTCGACCTCTTTGATGCGCTCGTGCAACGTCTCCACGGTATCGCCGGCCAGGACGGGCACTTCCTCCTGCGCGAGCACGGGGCCGGCGTCGGTCTCGACGGTGGCGAGGTGGACCGTGCACCCGGTGACCGGCACCCCCGCCGCGAGCGCCTCCTCCACCGCGTGCCATCCGGGGAAGGCCGGGAGGAGGGCGGGGTGGGTGTTGAGGATGCGGTCGGGGAAGGCGTCGAACAGGGGGCGGGCGAACACGGTACCGAAGCCGGCCATGGCCACGAGGTCGACGTCGTGCGCCGCGAGTGCGTCAGTGACCGCCCGCGTGTAGCTCCACCGGTCGAACGCGACGCCGAAGCCTCCGAAGTCCCGACGGTCGACCAGCTCCGTGGGAATGCCCGCCGCCCGCGCGATCTCGAGGGCCCGACAGGACCGATCGGCGAGCACCACCGCCACCGGGACGTCCTGGGCCACCATGGCGTCGAGGATGCTCCCAGTACCCGACACGAGCACCGCCACGCGCACGTGGGCCACGCTACCAGCGGGTCGCGCGCGTCCCGCCGGGCTCAGTCGAGCGTCTTCACGATCTCGACCATGCGCTCGCCCGCCTCGGTCGGGTTCAGCGCCACCGTGGCACCGGCGTCGGCGAGGGCGGCCATCTTGGCCTGGGCGGTGCCTTGGGAGCCCGAGATGATGGCGCCGGCGTGGCCCATCTTGCGCCCGGGCGGCGCGGTGACGCCGGCGATGTAACAGACGACGGGCTTGGACATGTTGTCCTTGATGAACCGGGCCGCCTCTTCTTCGGCCGAGCCCCCGATCTCCCCGATCATCATCACGGCCCGCGTGTCGGGGTCCTGCTCGAACGCGGCGAGGCAGTCGATGAAGCTCGTCCCCGGCACCGGGTCACCGCCGATCCCGACGCAGGTGGTCTGGCCCACCTTCTGCTGGGACAACTCGTGCAGCGCCTGGTACGTGAGGGTCCCGGAGCGGCTCACGATGCCCACCGGGCCTCCGGGCAGGGCGATGTCGCCCGAGGTGATGCCGATGTTGCACTTCCCCGGCGAGATCACGCCGGGGCAGTTGGGCCCGAGCAGCCGCACCCCGGGGTGCGAGCGCCGCAGGACGTTGAAGAACAGCGCCTCGTCCTGGGCGGGGATCCCCTCGGTGATGCACACGATGAAGCTGACGCCCGCCTCGGCCGCCTCGAGGATCGCGGCGGGAGCCCCCTTGGGCGGCACCACGACGAACGAGGCGTCGGCCCCCGTGGCCTTCACCGCGTCGGCCACGCTGTCGTAGACAGGGACGCCGTCCACGTCGGTGCCACCCTTGCCCGGTGTCACGCCCGCCACCACCTGGGTGCCGTAGTCGCGGTTGCGCAGGCCGTGGAAGCGGCCCTGGCCTCCGGTGAGGCCCTGCACGAGGACCTTGGTGTTCTCGTCGACGAAGATGCTCACTTGTCTCCTCCTGCCAACGCCACGGCGCGCCGGGCGGCGCCGAGCATGGTCTCGTCCACGACGAGCCGATCCGATAGGTGCGAGGCGAGTATCTCGTGGCCCGCCTCGGCGTTGGTGCCGTCGAGGCGCAACACGATGGGTGAACGGAGATCGACACGACCCAGCGCCTCGACGATCCCGTTGGCGACTTCGTCGCAACGGGTGATGCCCCCGAAGATGTTCACGAAGATCGACCGCACGGCCGGGTCGGTGTTGATGACCTCGAGGGCGGCCGCCATGACGTCGGCATTGGCCCCGCCCCCGATGTCGAGGAAGTTCGCGGCGGTGCCGCCGGCCTGGGTGACGACGTCGAGGGTGCTCATGGCGAGACCAGCCCCGTTGGCGATGATGCCCACCGACCCCGACAGGCCGATGTAGTTGAGACCCTTCTCCTTGGCGAGCAGCTCGCGCTCATCGGAGGTGTCGGTCCCGGCGAACTGCTCCCATTCGGGGTGGCGGAAGGTGGCGTTGTCGTCCAGCGTGACCTTGGCGTCGAGGGCGTGGACCCGCCCGTCGGGGGTGAGGATCAGCGGGTTGATCTCGGCCAGGTCGCAGTCGCCCTCCACGTAACACGTGTACAGCGCCACCAGCAGCTCGGCCGCCCCGGCCCGCGCCTCGGGGTCCAGGCCGGCCTCTGCCACCAGTCGGGCCGCGGCGTCGAGGGACAGGCCGTCGACCGGGTCGACGTGCAGCCGGGCGATGGCGTCGGGGTCGGTGGCGGCCACCTCTTCGATCTCCACCCCGCCCTTGGCCGACACCATGCACAGGTGGAGCTTCGCGGCGCGGTCGAGGGTGAAGCTGGCGTAGTACTCGCGAGCGATGTCCGACGCGTGCTCGACCCACAGGCGTTCGACGACATGGCCGTGGATGTCCATGCCGAGGATGGCCGAGGCGTGGGTGCGCACCTCGTCGGCGTCGTTGGCCAGCTTGATGCCACCGGCCTTGCCTCGACCCCCCACCTTCACCTGGGCCTTGACCACGACCGGATAGCCCGCCGCGTCGGCTTGGGCCACGGCCTCGTCCACCGTGTCGGCCACGCCGCCGGGCGACGTGGGGATGCCGTAGCGGGCGAAGTACTGCTTGCCCTGGTACTCGTAGAGATCCACCGGTACTCCTACTCCTCTCCGCCGCCCGTTCCGGTCGGCGCCCTCGTGTGTGGCCCGTCGTGTCGCTCGACTCGTGTGGCTCGACCTCAGGCAGTCGCCCCCTCGCGCCGGTCGAGCGCGTCGGCCAGCCAGTGCACCATGGTGTCGAGCGAGGCCCCCGGGGTGAACACCGCCGCCACGCCGAGGTCGGTGAGAGCGGGGATGTCGCCTTCGGGGATGATGCCTCCCACAATGACGAGCACGTCGTCGAGCCCTTGATCCCGAAGACCGTCGATTACCCGGGGAACGAGGGTCAGATGCGCTCCCGACAGCAGCGACAGGCCGACGGCGTCGGCGTCCTCCTGGACCACGGCCTGGACCACCTGTTCCGGCGTCTGGTGGAGCCCGGTGTAGATGACCTCGAACCCGGCGTCCCTCAGGGCGCGGGCGATGACCTTGGCACCTCGGTCGTGGCCGTCGAGCCCGGGCTTGGCCACCACGACCCGGTAGGGACGCTTCATCGGGCACCGAGTGTAGGCACCTCAACCTGACGGGGCGCCAGATGAGCGACCACGGCCGGAGATAAGGCGGAGGCGCATGGTAGCGTCGAGATCGGCCACAAGCGGGTGGCAGCCCGTGCGCTCTCGGCCCGTTGGCCCGACAACTATGGTCCGCGCCGTCACCAGCCAGCGGGAAGGACAGCCCGAGCCGTCCGGTCCCGGGGCGGCATCCTCGACGCAGTTGTCGGGGCTGCTGCGCATCGCCAGGCCGCGCCAGTGGGTCAAGAACCTCCTCGTCTTCGCCGCCCCCGCCGCCGCGGGCGTGCTCTCCCACGGCACCGTGGCGGCCCATGCCGCGGGAGCCTTCGGGGTGTTCTGCGTGGCCGCGTCGGGGACGTACTTCCTCAACGACGCCCTCGACGCCGAGGCCGACCGCCTCCATCCCGTCAAGCGCTTGCGCCCGGTGGCCGCCGGCGTGGTGTCGGTGTCACTGGCCATCTCGGTGGGCGTCGTCCTCATGGCGGGCGCCATCGGCCTGGCGTGGTGGCTGGCGGGGAGCCACCTGGCTCTGGTCATGGCCATCTACGTGGCGGTGAACGCGGCCTACTCGATCCGACTCAAGCACGACGCGGTGCTGGACCTGGCCTGTGTCTCGGCCGGCTTCCTCCTGCGGGCCATCGCCGGGGGGGTCGCCACCGGCGTCCCCCTGTCGAACTGGTTCATCATCGTCGCGTCGTTCGGGTCGCTGCTCATCGTGACGGGCAAGCGCAGCGCCGAGCAGAACGAGCTGGGCGAGCTCGCGGGGGGGCACCGTCGCACCCTCGACGCCTACCCCGAAGCCTTCCTCCGCTCCGTGCGCCTCCTGTCGGCGGCGGTGACGGTCAGCGCCTACTGCCTCTGGGCCTTCGAACGCTCGGCCCTGGTCGGTCGGGGTCATCACCCGATCTGGTTCGAGGTGTCGATCGTCCCCTTCGTGATCGCCATCTTGCACGTCGAGCTCCGCTTCGCCCGGGGCCTCGGCGGCGCCCCCGAGGAGCTGGCCCTCCAGGACCGCACGCTGCAGGTGCTCGGCGTCGTGTGGGTGGCGCTGGTGGCCGTGGGCATCTACTCGTGAGGGGCAACGGGTCGCCCCCTGACGCCGTGCCCAGCACCCGCCGCACCCTGACGGGCTGGGGTCGCACCGCCCCGAGCGGGTGCGACGTCGCCCGCGCCCGGTCCGGTGCGGACGTCGACCACGTGCTGGCCGCCGCGGCCGGCGGGGGTCGCAGCGTCGTGGCACGGGGCCTCGGGCGTGCCTACGGCGACGCGGCGCAGTGCGCGGGCGGGATCGTGCTCGACGTCACGGGCCTCGACACCGTGTTCGAGGCCGACGTCGAGGCGGGGGTGGTGCGCGTCGGCGCCGGGGTGAGCCTCGACTCCCTGATGCGCGCCTTCGTGCCGCGGGGCTGGTTCGTCCCGGTGAGCCCGGGCACGCGCCACGTCACCGTCGGGGGGGCCATCGCGGCGGACATCCACGGCAAGAACCACCACCGCGACGGCTCGTTCTGCTCGTACGTCACCCGGCTGTCGTTGGCGACGCCGACCGGACGGGTCGAGATCTCCCCCGAGGACGACCCCGAGCTCTTCTGGGCCACCGCCGGAGGCATGGGACTCACCGGGATCGTGGTCGACGCCACCATCCGGATGCTCCCGGTGCAGACCGCCACCATGCGGGTCGACACCGAGCGCGCGGGCAACCTCGACGACTGTCTCGCGGCGATGACCGAGCGCGACGACCAGTACCGGTACTCGGTGGCGTGGATCGACTGCCTGGCTCGGGGGTCGGCCATGGGACGGGCCGTGCTCACCCGGGGCGACCACGCCCGGCTCGAGGACCTCCCCGCTCCACGACGCGCCGACGCGCTGCGCTTCGACCCGGTCGTGCGGGCCCAGGTGCCGGTGACGCCGCCGTCGGGCCTCCTCAACGCCGTGACCGTGGCGGCGTTCAACGAACTGTGGTTCCGCAAGGCCCCCCGGTCGCGCGCAGGAGAGCTGCAGTCGATCGCCGCGTACTTCCATCCGCTCGACGGCGTCGGAGCCTGGAACCGCATGTACGGACGGCGGGGCTTCGTGCAGTACCAACTCGTCGTGCCGCTCGGCGCCGGCGATGCGCTGCGCGCCGTGCTCACGCGTCTCAGCGCGCGCCGCATGCCGTCGTTCGTGACCGTGTTGAAGCGGTTCGGTCCCGGAGATCCCGGGCCCCTGTCGTTCCCAATGGAGGGCTGGACCCTGACCTTCGACCTCCCGGTCGGGGCGGCCGCGCTCGGCCCGCTGCTCGACGAGCTCGACGAGCTCGTGGCCGAGGCGGGGGGCCGCGTGTACCTGGCCAAGGACGCCCGGCTCCGCCCCGAGCTGCTCGAGGCGATGTACCCGCATCTGGCCCAGTGGCGAGAGGTCCGGGCCCGGGTCGACCCTGCGGGCATCCTCGCCTCGGATCTGTCCCGTCGCCTCGGCCTCGTGCCGTCGCCCCCAGGGCGGCGACGGGCGCGCCCGGCGCGGGCGCGGGCCCGGGCCCGCGCCACGACCGGCACGAGCGGCACGAGCGGCACGAGCGCGACACCATGAACGACGCCATGGGCATGCCCCAGACGGCGGTGGTGGTCGGAGGGACCTCGGACATCGGCCGCGCCATTCTGCGCGCCCTGGTGGCCCGTCGCCTGCGGCGCGTCGTGCTCCTCGGCCGCGACGAGACCGGCCTGGCCGCGGCGGCGGACGAGCTCAAGGCCCTGGGCGCGTCCGAGGTCGAGACGATGACGCTGGACGTGACCGACACGGCCACGATCCCCACCGTGGTGGCCGCGGCCTCGTCCCGCCTGGGCCAGGTGGACCTGGTCCTCGTGACGACGGGGGCACTCGGTGACCAGAGCACCGACGAGGCCGACCCCGGGGCCGTGGCATCGGTGCTCAGCACCAACACGACCGGTCCCGCCGCGGTGATGACCGCGTGCGCGGCCGTGTTGCGCACCCAGGGATCGGGGAGGATGGTCGTGTTGTCGTCGGTCGCCGGCGTGCGCGTGCGGCGGGCCAACTACATCTACGGGGCCTCGAAGGCCGGCCTCGACGCCTTCGCGGTGGGGATGGCCGAGTCCCTGGTGGGCTCGGGCGCGTCGCTCATGATCGTCCGCCCCGGCTGGGTGGCGACCAAGATGACCGAGGGCCGCTCCCCCGCGCCCTTCGCCACCACCACCGACGCCGTGGCGGCCGACGTCGTGGCGGGCATGGAGCGCTCCGACCCCGTCGTGTGGTCACCGGCGGTGCTGCGCTACGTGTTCGCCGTCATGCGGCTCGTGCCCCAGGCGCTGTGGCGTCGGCTCCCGGGTTGAGCCGCACGCAGCTGCGCCTCACGAACCCCGTCGGGCGCTGATGTTGAGCCGCACGTAGTCGATGACCGGTTCGGGCATGGCCTCGGCCACCGCACGAAGGAACCGGCGGCGCTCGATCTCGGTCATCCCCGCCACGTGCGTGCGGAGGCACACCGTCTCGAGGTAGGTCTCGAGCTCCTCGCCTTCGGCCAGCCGCGTGGGCTCGGGATGGGTCCACACCTCGACGGCCTCGAAGCCCGCCCGCTCGAGCCGGGCTCGGGTCTCCTCGGGTGTGGCATAGAGCCACGCCCCGGCCCGGTCGGTCCCGGTGGAACGGACCGCCTCGATCAGGCCTGCGATGTTCCCGGCCGCGCCGCACTGGGCCTCGAGCGCGGCGCCGGGGCGCATCACCGACGCCAGGTTGACGAAGAGCCGGTCGTGGTCGAGGACCCAGTGGAACGTGGCCGTCGACAGCACGGCGTCGACCGGCGCGTCGTCACCGAGGTCGTCCGGGGTGAGCTCGAGGAGGTCGCCCTCGACGTACCGCACCTGGTCGCCGAAGCGCCCCAGACGTTGGCGCGCCTCGGCCACCATCGCCGGCGCGTAGTCGTGGGCGACGACGCGACCGTGGGGAAGGCGGTCGAGCAGCATCTCGGTCACCCGACCGCTCCCTGCGCCGGCGTCGAGGACGGTCTCGTCCCCGCGCAGGTCCAGCCGCCCCAGCACGCCGGCGCCCCAGCGCGTCATGGGGTCCGAGATCCGGTCGTACGTCGCCGCGTCCCAGTCCCGGAGGCCGCTCGACCCGGGGTCCGGTGTCGTGTCGTGCGCGGGCATGCGGTCGGGAGGGCTCAGGCGGTCGTCGGTGCTCAGCGCCGCGGCGGGAAGCCGTCTCGCCCTTCGGCCATCTTGGGCAGCCGGCTCTTGCGCCCCGAGGGGCGCGGGCCGGGCACTGCCGCGCTCGGGGCCCGGCGTCGCACCGGCGGCGAGGGCACGGGGGCAACCGGCTCGTCGTCCCCCCAGGGGTCGGGGTCGTGGAAGTCCTGGGCCCATTCACCTCCGGCGTCGTGGCCGCCGGGCGCGCTGTCGGAGTGGACGGTGTCGTCGACGCCGTCGAAGTCCTGCGAGGCACCGGCGCGCCCGAGGCCCGAGCGCCGGCGCGACCACGACAGCGCGCGCAGCGGGTCGGGGCGCTTGGTCCACGACGACCCCACGTCGCGCACGAGGTCGCTCGGGAGCTCCGACAGGAAACGACTCGGGATGGCGTGGCTCGTCGAGCCCCACAACGTGCGGCTCCAGGCGTGGGTGAGGTAGAGCTGGCGCCGGGCCCGCGTGATCCCGACGTAGCAGAGCCGGCGCTCCTCCTCGAGCTGCAGCGGATCGTCCAGGGCGCGCAGGTGCGGGAAGACGCCGTCCTCGAGGCCCACGAGGAAGACGGCGGGGAACTCGAGGCCCTTGGCGGTGTGCAACGTCATGAGCGACACACGACGAGCGGCGTCGTCGAGCTCGTCGCTGTCGGACACGAGCGCCACCGACTCGAGGAACTCGTCGAGGCTGTCGTACTCCCCCGCCGCGCCGGCCAGCTCCGCGATGTTCTCGATGCGACTGTGGGCCTCGAGGGTGTCCTCCGCCTCGAGCGCGGCACGGTACCCGGTGCGCTGCGCCACCGTCTCGACGATGGCACCGGGGCCCGCGCCCGCCTCCACCATCCGCAGGAGGTCGTCGAGCAGCCCGCGCAGCTCGACCGCCCCCTTGGCCGCCTTGCCCGTCACGCCGGCCTCCGCCGCATGTTCGAGCGCGTCGATGAACGAGCACTGCTGGGCGCGCGCCCACTGGGCCAGGCGTTCCACCGATGCGTCACCGATGCCACGGCGCGGCACGTTCACGATGCGGCGGGCCGACACCTCGTCGGAGGGGTTGCCCAGCAGGCGGACGTAGGCCAGGAGGTCCTTCACCTCGCGCCGGTCGTAGAAGCGGGTGCCGCCCACCACCTTGTAGGGGATGGCGGCGCGCACGAGCTCCTCCTCGAGGGCCCGGCTCTGTGCGTTGGTCCGGTAGAACACCGCGACGTCGCCGTAGTCGATGCCTTCGAACTCGCGCAGGCGGCCGATCTCGGTGGTCACCCACGCCGCTTCGTCGTACTCGTCCTCGGCCCGGTAGCGGACGATGGGGTCGCCCCCTTCACCCTCGGTCCACAGCTCCTTGGGGACGCGGGTGACGTTGTTGGCGATGACGGCGTTGGCGGCGTCGAGGATCGTCTTCGTCGACCGGTAGTTCTGCTCGAGCGGGATCACCGCGGCGTCGGGGAAGGCCTCTTCGAACTCCACGATGTTGCGGATGTCGGCCCCGCGCCACCCGAAGATCGACTGGTCGCTGTCGCCGACCACGCACACGTTGTGGTGCTCCGCCGCGAGGAGGAGCACGATCTCGTTCTGGACGCGGTTGGTGTCCTGGAACTCGTCCACGAGGATGTGCTTGAAGCGGGTCCGGTACCCGTCGAGGACGTCGGGTGCGGCCTGGAAGAGGCGCACCGTGAGGAGCAGCAGGTCGTCGAAGTCCATGGCCGAGGCGGCGAACAGCCGGCGCTCGTATTCCTGGTAGACGTCCGCGATGCGCCGTTCGAAGACCGAGCGCGCCGCCGCCGCGAACTCCTGCGCCCCGGTGAGCTCGGCCTTGGCGCCGGAGATGGCCGCTTGGACACCGCGGGCGGGCAGCTTCTTGGCGTCGATGTTCAGGTCGCGCAGGATGTGCTCGACCAGTCGGCGCGAGTCGGTGTCGTCGTAGATGGTGAACGACGTGCGGTACCCGAGCCGATCGGCATGGGCCCGCAACATCCGCACGCAGGCGGCGTGGAACGTCGACACCCACATGCGCCCGGCCACGGGGCCGATCAAGTCCACGAGGCGCCCCCGCATCTCGTCCGCGGCCTTGTTGGTGAAGGTGATGGCGAGGATCTCCCACGGCGTCGCGTCACCGGTCGCGATGAGGTGCGCCACGCGGTGGGTGAGCACCCGCGTCTTGCCCGACCCCGCGCCCGCCACCACCAGCAGCGGGGTGCCGCGGTGGACCACGGCCCGGCGTTGCGGGTCGTTGAGGCCTTCGAGCAGGGCGTCGGGCTTGGGGAGATCGTCGGTCCAGCGCGGCCGACGCGCCGGGGCGGGCGACGCCTCGGCCACCGAGGGCGCGGGGGCGATGTCCTCGAACTCGTCGACGCCGTCGAACAAACCGAGCCCGCGCAGATGGGGCAGCGGGGCGCCGGACACGCTCACTCCCATTCAATGGTGCCGGGCGGTTTCGACGTGATGTCGAGGGCCACCCGGTTGACGCCGTCCACCTCGTTGATGATGCGCGAGGACAGGCGCTCGAGCAGGTCGTAGGGCAGGCGGGCCCAGTCGGCGGTCATGGCGTCGTCGGACGTCACCGCCCGGATGACCACGGGGTAGGCGTAGGTACGCTCGTCGCCCATGACCCCGACGGTCCGCACGGCGGGGAGCACGGCGAAGCTCTGCCACAGCTGGCGGTACAGCCCGGCGCGCCGGATCTCCTCGACCACGATGGCGTCGGCGGCGCGCAGGATCTCGGCCCGCTCGGGGGTGACCTCCCCGATGATGCGCACGGCCAGGCCCGGGCCGGGGAAGGGCTGGCGCCACACGATCTCCTCGGGCAGGCCGAGCTCCTCGCCCACGGCGCGCACTTCGTCCTTGAACAACTGGCGCAAGGGCTCGACCAGCGCGAACGCCATGTCCTCGGGCAGTCCCCCCACGTTGTGGTGCGATTTGATCGTCGCCGCGTCGCGCGTCCCCGACTCGATGATGTCGGGGTACAAGGTACCCTGCACGAGAAAGCGCGCGTCCTCCACGTCGGTCGCCACTTCCTCGAAGATCCGGATGAACGTCTCTCCGATGGCCTTGCGCTTGGCCTCGGGATCGGTGACGCCGTCGAGGACCCCGAAGAACCGGTCGGCCGCCTTCACGTGGATCAGGTCCATGTGGAACTGGCGACGGAACGTCTCCTCCACCTGCTCCGCCTCACCGGTGCGCATGAGGCCGGTGTCCACGAAGACACACGTGAGCTGGTCACCGATGGCCCGGTGCACGAGCGCGGCCGCCACCGCGGAGTCGACACCACCCGACAGGGCGCACAGCACCCGCGCGTCGGACACCTGGGCCCGCACCGCCTGGAGGGCCGACTCGATGATGTTGGTGTGGGTCCACAGCGGGCGCGCGCCGCACACGTCGAACAGGAAGCGCTCGAGGAGCTCCTGGCCGCGCTCGGTGTGCACCACCTCGGGATGGAATTGCACGCCGTAGATGTGCCGCTCGGCGTCGCTGAGCGCGGCGACGGGCGCCTCGGGCGTGGACGCGTTGGCCACGAAGCCGGCCGGAACCTCGGTGATGGAGTCGGCGTGGCTCATCCACACATCCGCGGGCCCTTGCGGCGGCCAGTCGGCGAAGAGGGGGGACGTGGTGCTCCGGGAGAGCACGGTGCGGCCGTACTCGCCCCGCCCGGTGCGCGCCACGGTGCCACCGAGTTGCTGGGTGAGCAATTGCGCTCCGTAACAGATGCCCAGGATGGGCACACCCGACTCGTACACGCCCGGGTCGACGGTCGGAGCCCACTCGGCGTAGACCGACTTGGGGCCGCCCGACAAGATGATGCCCTTGGGTCGACGCGCCAACAGCTCGGACGCGGGGGTGTCGAAGCGGACGATCTCGGAGTAGACGCGCGCCTCGCGCACCCGGCGGGCGATGAGCTGGGCGTACTGCGCGCCGAAGTCGACGACGAGAACGGTGTCCGGGGCGTCAGGCACTGCGGTGGGTGGAGTGAGAGGAGAGGGGGGACCGGCGCCCGGTCAGTGCCCCATCCCCACTCCCTGGGAGCGCTGCAGGGCCTTGCCCTCGGTCTGCAACGCGGGTGCCACCATCACCTCGGCCTTCTGGAACTCCTTGACCGTCTCGTACCCACAGGTGGCCATGGCAGTGCGCAGCGCGCCGAAGAGGTTCATCCTCCCGTCGTTCTCGTGCGCGGGCCCGAGAAGGATCTCCTGGAGCGTCCCCCGTACCGTCGTGCGCACGCGCGCGCCGCGCGGCAGCGTGGGGTGGAACGTGGCCATGCCCCAGTGGAACCCGCGCGACGGCGCCTCTTGTGCGGAGGACAGCGGCGAACCGAGCATCACCGCGTCGGCACCGCAGGCGATGGCCTTGGCGATGTCCCCGCCGCGACTCATGCCCCCGTCCGCGATCACGTGCACGTAGACACCGGTCTCGTCGAGATGGCGCATGCGGGCACCGGCCACGTCCGCGATCGCCGTGGCCTGGGGCACACCCAACCCGAGCACACCCCGGGTCGTGCACGCGTTGCCCGGCCCCACGCCGACGAGCACGCCCACCGCACCCGTGCGCATGAGGTGCAGCGCGGCCTGGTACGACGCACACCCGCCCACGATCACCGGGAGGTCGAAGGCGCGGATGAACTTCTTCAGGTTGAGCGGCTCGACGGTCTTCGACACGTGCTCGGCCGAGACCACCGTCCCCTGGATGACGAGCATGTCGAGCTCGCCCGCCAGGATGCTCGGCGCCAGCTCGGTGGTGCGCTGGGGCGTGACCGCCGCGCACGACACCACGCCGGCCGCCTTGATCTCACGGATCCGTTCGGTCACGAGCTCGGGCTTGATGGGCTCGAGGTACATCTGCTGCATCCGGGCGGTGGCCTTGTCGTCGTCGATCTTCGAGATCTCCTCGAGCAGCGGCTCGGGGTCCTCGTAGCGGGTCCACAGTCCTTCGAGGTTGAGCACCGCCAGGCCGCCGAGGCGACCGATCTCGATGGCCGTCCTCGGGCTCACGACTCCGTCCATGGCCGCGGCCATCAAGGGCAGGTCGAAGCGGAAGGCGTCGATCTCCCACGAGATGTCGACGTCCTCGGGGTCCCGGGTCCGCCGACTGGGCACGATGGCGATGTCGTCGAAGCCGTACGCACGCCGCCCCGATTTGTAGATGCCGATCTCGATCTCAGCCACCTGGCCGCCTCCTGCACGTCGGTCGTCGCACCCGCCATCGCCCGCAGCGTTGCTCCACGATACCGTCCGGCACCCCCGGCCCCGCGCCCGGGACCGGCGGCGCGAGCCGGCGCTCAGACTTCGAGGACCAGGCGCAGCAGCTCGACCAGCATGCGGGCGGTGGCGCCCCACACCGTGTCGTGGGGGAGCTCGAAGAACCACACCGGGAACGAGCCGTCCTCGCCCGCG
The DNA here is from genome assembly GCA_963764205.1 of uncultured Acidimicrobiales bacterium. GTDB lineage: Bacteria > Actinomycetota > Acidimicrobiia > Acidimicrobiales > UBA8190 > Chersky-840. Next base: position 643,712 of record CAVXRN010000006.1, on the reverse strand, counting down.
TCCACCACCGGCATGGGCCGTCCGGGGACGATCCAACGCTCTTCTCTGAACACGCCGTCGGCCGCCAACTCGGCCAGCGACACGTCGAAGACGTGCTCGACCTCGTGGGGATTGGCCCGCAAGGTGGGCAGGCCCGGAAGGGTCCCGACCACCGGGGTGATCCGGGCGCTGGAGGAGAAGGTGACCAGCGGCGTCAGCCGGCCCACCACGTCCACCTGGGCCGGGTCGAGGCCCACCTCCTCCGCCGCCTCCCGCAACGCTCCGGCCTCGGGGCTCTCCTCCCCGTCGAGCCGTCCGCCGGGGAAGCTCACCTCGCCCGTGTGGGTCCGGAGATGGGCGGCCCGCCGGGTGAGGACCACCCTGGTCTCGCCGTCGCGCTCGAACAGGGCCACGAGCACGGCCGAAGGGGCCCCGGGGTCGGGGAACCCGTCGAAGGTGACCCGCTCGGGGTCCTGCAGGCCCCGGTGGTGCGCCTCCACCGCGGCCCGTACCCGCGCCAACCCCATCCCCTGTCGGCGCGACGCGTCGAGCGAGGCCCACGGGGCGGGGACGCCGGCGTAGGCCAGCGGCGGACGGGGGATGGTCTGGCGCCCCGAGGGCGGGAAGCCCTCGGGCGATCCCCGTTCGTCCTCGGCGTCACCGGCCCCCCGCATGGGGCGCACGCTAATGGGGCCGACCACCCGCCCGGACGCGAAACGGCCGGGCCACGAGGCCCGGCCGTTTCGTCTCGGACACTGCCCACCGTCGGGGCGGGCGGTGTGCTCTACATCATTCCCATGCCGCCCATGCCGCCCATGCCGCCGCCCATGCCACCCATGGCCGCGGCTGCCGCGGCAGCGTCGACCTTCTCGGGCTTGTCGGCCACGACGGCCTCGGTGGTGAGCAGGAGGGCAGCCACCGACGCCGCGTTCTGAAGCGCCGAGCGGGTGACCTTGGCGGGGTCGATGACCCCGGCCTTGACGAGGTCCTCGAAGTTCCCCGTCGAGGCGTTGAGGCCCACGGCCCCGGACTCGCTCTCGACCTGGCGGACCACGACCGCGCCCTCGAGGCCGGCATTGATGGCGATCCACTTGAGCGGCTCGTCGAGCGAGTGCGCCACGATGCGCGCCCCGGTGGCCTCGTCGCCGTCGAGGCTCTTGGCGAGCTTCTCCACCGCGGCCCGGCTGCGGACGAGGGCGACGCCGCCTCCGGCCACGATGCCCTCTTCGATCGCGGCGCGTGTGGCCGACAGTGCGTCCTCGATGCGGTGCTTCTTCTCCTTGAGCTCGACCTCGGTCGCCGCTCCGACCCGCACCACGGCCACGCCCCCGGCCAGCTTGGCCAAGCGCTCCTGGAGCTTCTCGCGGTCCCAGTCGGAGTCGGTGTCCTCGATCTCGCGCTTGATCTGCGCGATCCGGCCCTTCACGTCCTCGGCGGAGCCTCCGCCGTCGATGACGGTGGTGTCGTCCTTGGTCACGATGACGCGCCGGGCCTTGCCGAGCAGGTCGATGGTGGCGTTCTCGAGCTTGAGGCCGATCTCCTCGGAGATGACCTGGCCCCCGGTGAGCACGGCCAGGTCCTGCAGCATCGCCTTGCGGCGGTCACCGAATCCCGGCGCCTTCACCGCCAGCGACGTGAAGGTGCCCCTGATCTTGTTGACCACCAGGGTGGCGAGGGCCTCGCCTTCCACGTCCTCGGCGATCAGGAGCAGCGGCTTGCCCGTCTGCATGACCTTCTCGAGCACGGGCACGAGATCGTGCACGGCGCTGATCTTCTGGTTGGCGATGAGGATCACCGGGTCTTCCAGGATGGCTTCCTGGCGCTCGGGGTCGGTCACGAAGTACGGGGACAGGTAGCCCTTGTCGAACTGCATACCCTCGGTGAACTCGAGCTCGAGCCCGAAGGTGTTCGACTCCTCGACCGTCACGGTCCCGTCCTTGCCCACCTTGTCGATGGCCTCGGCCAGTACCTCGCCGATCGACGCGTCGGCGGCAGAGATCGACGCCACCTGGGCGATCTCGTGGCGCGAGTCGATCTCCTTGGCCTGCTTCTTGATGGCACCGACGGCGGCCTCGACCGCCTTCTCGATGCCCCGCTTCAAGGCCATGGGGCTGGCCCCGGCGGCGACGTTGCGCAGCCCCTCGTGGATGAGGGCCTGGGCGAGCACCGTGGCGGTGGTGGTGCCGTCACCGGCGACGTCGTTGGTCTTGGTGGCGACCTCCTTCACCAACTGGGCACCCATGTTCTCGAACGGGTCCTCCAGCTCCACCTCGCGGGCGATGGTCACGCCGTCGTTGGTGATGGTGGGGGCGCCGAACTTCTTGTCGATGACGACGTTGCGGCCCTTGGGGCCCAGGGTCACCTTGACGGTGTCGGCGAGCTTGGCCACACCGGCCTCGAGGCCGCGGGCGCGCCGCCTCGTCGAACTTCAGGATCTTGGACATCGTGTGGTTCGCCCTCCTACTTCTTGGCGATCTTGGCGAGCACGTCCCGGCTGGAGAGGATCAGCAGGTCCTCGCCTTCGAAGGTGATCTCGGTGCCGCCGTACTTCGAGTAGACGACGGTGTCGCCCGCCGCTACGTCGACGGGCACGAGCTCGCCGGTGTTCTCGGCACGACGGCCGGGGCCGACGGCGATCACTTCACCTTGCTGGGGCTTCTCTTTTGCGGTGTCGGGGATCACGAGCCCGGAGGCGGTGGTCTCTTCCGATTCGCCGGGGCGGACAACGATCCGGTCCTCGAGGGGGTGGAGCTTCATGGCAGGTGAGCCTCCTGTAGGCACTTAGCACTCGAACCTTGCGAGTGCTAATGCTAGCGGGCGCCGAGGCCCGCGGCAACCGGGCCCCCGGCGGTCGACGCTCCTCAGGCCAGCAGGGGCAGGCGCAGGTTGGGATCGGCGCCGGTGTCGAGGGCGCTCGGACCGATGTGCTCGAGCTGCCACCAGCCCGCTGCGGCGATCATCGCCGCGTTATCGGTGCAGGTCGCCAGGCTGGGCAGATACGCCGGCAGGCCGAGCCCGGCACACGCCGCAGCGGTCGCGCCACGCAGGGGCCCGTTGGCGGCCACCCCGCCGGCCAGGCACACCCCCCGGGCGCCCACCGCCACGGCCGCGTCGGCGGCCTTGGCCACGAGCACGTCCACCACGGCCTGCTGGAACGACGCCGCCACGTCCTCGTCCGAGGCGTCGGGGTGTCGCCGCACGGCGTGGAGCACCGAGGTCTTGAGCCCGCTGAAGGAGAAGTCGAGGCCGTCGCCCATCATCGCCCGGGGAAAGGCGAAGGCGGTCGGGTCACCCGACCTGGCGGCCCGCTCGATGGCCGGCCCGCCGGGGTAGCCGAGGCCGAGGAACCGGGCGACCTTGTCGAACGCCTCGCCCGCGGCGTCGTCGAGGGTCTGGCCCAGCAGCCGGTACCGTCCGGGGCCCTCCATGGAGACGAGCAGGGTGTGACCCCCCGACACGAGCAGGACGACGACGGGCCACTCGATGCCGGGATGGTCGAGCAACGCCGCGAAGAGATGGCCCTCGAGGTGGTTCACGCCGGCGAAGGGCAGGTCCCAGGCCAGGGCCAGGGCCTTGGCTTCGCTCACCCCGACGAGCAGCGAGCCGATGAGGCCGGGACCGATGGTGGCGGCCACGGCCGACAGCTGCGGACCCGCCACCTCGGCCTGGGCGAGCGCGGCACCGATGACCGGGGTCAGCAGCTCGAGGTGCGCCCGGCCCGCCAGCTCGGGCACCACCCCGCCGTAGATGGCGTGCAGGTCCACCTGGCTCGACACCACCGACGACAGCACCTCGACGCCACCCGCCACGACCGCGGCGGCGGTGTCGTCGCACGAGGTCTCGATCCCGAGCACGAGCCCGCCGGCGTCGCTCATCGGTGGGAGCCGATGCGCGCGTCGATACCCGCCAATCGTTGCGCGTACTCGGGCGTGTCGATGTCGCGCGCCCACATGACGATGGCGTCCTCGCCCGTCTCGGGGTAGTAGTTGCGCCGCACCCCGACCGGCGCGAAGCCGAAGCGCTGGTACAGCAGCTGGGCGGGGGTGTTCGAGGCCCTGACCTCGAGTGTGAGGTGACGCACCCCGAGCGACGGGGCGACGCGCGCCTGGTCGAGCAGCAGCACGGTGCCGATGCTGCGGCGGTGCCAGGCGGGGTCGACCGTGAGGGTCGTGATGTGGCCGTCCTCCGCCACGGTCATCAACCCGCAGAAGCCGACCACGAGGGGCCCGATGGTGGCGACGGTGTAGCGGCGCGACCGCCGCTGCGCGATCTCGGACAGGAAGATCGTGGACGACCACGGACGTGGGTAGTTGGCCTCCTCGATCTGGACCACGCTGCGGAGGTGGCGCCGACGCAACGCCACGATGCGCACCGCCCCGGCGACGGGACCGGACTCCGACTCCGGGGCGTCGTCGGCCGAGGCCGGCCCCTCGCTGTCCCAGGCCGGGGCCATTCAGCGCTCCACCCCGGCTCGAGGTGCTCGCGTCTGCCAATTGATGCGGGTCTCGGCGTCGCGCAGGTAGTGCGGAAGCACGGCGTCGATGTCGGTGGTGCCGCCCGCGGCCGCGCGCGCCACCGCCATCGTGGCCACCACACCCGGAAGGGGGAAGTCGAGAACCTCGCCACTACACAACGCGCCCGGCACCGCACCAAGTATCGCTCCGTAGCGGCGCGCCCCGTTCCCCACCAGCACCACCGGCTCGTCGAGGGCGCGCAGCTCGTCGGCCAGCGCGTCGGGGGTGCGGCGCGCCTCGCGCTGCTCCCAGGCCAGGCCCGACGCGGTGCTTCGCAGCCGCGCCACGAACACCTCGCCGCGCCGCGCGTCGACGACGGGGACCACGAGCGTCCCGGGGACGACACCCGAGGTGGCCGCCGCATGGGCCAGGACCTCGAGGCTGCTCAGCGCGACGAGGGGGAGCTCCAACGCGAACGCCAGGGCTTTCGCCGTGCCCACGCCCACCCGGAGGCCGGTGAACAGGCCCGGGCCGATGTCGACGCCCAGCGCGTCGAGCGCCGAGAGGCGCACACCGGCGCGCCGGCACACGAATTCGATGGCGGGAGCGATGGACTCGGCGTGATGGCGACCGCGCGACACCGCTGCGGTGGCGAGCACGCCCCCTTCGTCGGCTAGCGCCACTCCGGCCAGCTCGGTGGCCGACTCGACGGCGAGCACCATCATTTCGCGGTCCCCGGCGAGGGCGCGGTGCCCGGCGAGGGCGCGGTCCCCGGCGAGGGCGCGGTCCACCGCGACAGGAGCCGGCGCAGCTCGTCACCCCGGGGGGCCGACGACACGGGCACGTCGATCGTCACGCACCGCTCGTCGTCGCGCCGACCCTCGGCCATGGTGACCGAGATCGCATCACGACCGAGCACCGGCTCGGCCACGTCCCCCCACTCCACCACGGCCACGGCGTCGTCCTCCACCAATTGGGCGAGGGCCAGGTCGACCACCTCGCCCAGATGCTCGAGGCGATAGAGATCGGCATGGATGTACGTCCGCACCTCCCCCTCGCCGGCGCAGGGATAGGAGCGCACCAGGGTGAACGTGGGGCTGGTCACGTGGTCCGAGACGCCGAGGCCGGCCCCGATCCCCTGTGCCAGCGTCGTCTTCCCCGCGCCGAGGTCGCCGGCCAGCAGGACGACGTCACCGGGGCGCAGTCCCCGTGCCAGCGCCGCGCCGAGGGCCCGGGTGTCGTGGGCCGACCGGGTCGCGACGCGCACCGGGGCGGGGGCCCCGGCGGTCGGGGTCACGGCCCGTCGCCGGCGAGGAGCAGCTTGGCCCGGACGAAGTCGGCCCGCATCTCGGCCACGACCTCCGCGCCGCCGCGCAGGCCCGCGGCGGGGTGGTAGGTGGGGACGAGGTGGCCGGCGCGGAAGGGGTAGGCCCGGCCCCGCAGCCGGCGGATGCCCTCGGTGGTGTCGAGGAGCAGACGGGTGGCGAAATTCCCCAGGGTCACCACGACGCGGGGGGCGATCAGCTCGATCTGGGTCTCGAGGTAGGGGCGGCACGACGCGATCTCGTCGGGAAGGGGGTCGCGGTTGCCGGGGGGGCGGCACTTCACGACGTTGGCGATGTAGCACTGGCTCCGTTCGAGCCCGATCTCCTGGTGCAGGAGCTTGTCGAGCAGCTTGCCCGAGCGGCCCACGAACGGCTCCCCCGCCAGGTCCTCGTCGCGCCCGGGCCCCTCCCCCACGAACATGAGCTGCGCCATGGGGTCCCCCACGCCGAAGACCACCTGGGTCCGGCCCGCGGCCAACGCACAGCGCGTGCAGGCCTGGGCCTCGGTCTGGAGCTCGGCCAAGGTGCCCACCGGCCGCATGGTACCGCCGCCTGCCCCGGGGACCCTCCCCGCCCTCAGTCGATCTTGGCGGCGAACTCCTCGATCAACCGGGCGAATTCGAACCGACGCTCGATCATGGGCATGTGACCGCACCGGGGCAGCTCGACGAGCTCCGAGTGGGGCAGCGCCGCCGCGGTGCGCTGGGCGTGGCGCGGGGGCGTGAGGCGATCGCGAGAACCCACCACGACGAGCACAGGCTGCTCGAGGTGCCCGAGCCACGTCGAGAGGTCGAACAGGGCCAGCGCCGGAAGGAGGGCCGCCACGGTGCTCGGGGCGGTCGCCAGGTGCAGCCCCTCGACGAACCGGACCTGGGCCGGAGGTGCCTCGGCCCCGAACCCGAGCCGGGTGAGCCACCACCGCACGTCCTGCGACGCCAGGGTACGGACCCCCCACCGGTCGGCGAGACCCATGGCGCGCGCCGAGACCGGCCCGGCCAGGCGCGCCGCGGCGCTGTAGCCGGGGAGGTGGCCGAAGGGGCCACCGGTCGTCGACACGAGCGCCAGTCCCGCCACGACGCGGCGCAACTCGGGCTCGGGCGTGTCGTGCGCGAGTTGCAGGGCCACCATGCCGCCCATGGAGTGGCCCACCACCAGGGCGTGCTCGACATCGAGCGCGTCGAGCACGGTACGGACGTCGAGCGCCATGCGACGCAGCGCGGGCGAGCCCTGGTGCGACAACGCCATACGGGCCTCGGCCCGCAACTCGTCGACGCGGCCCGCGTCCTCGTGCACCGAGAACCCGTCACGCCCCGTCACCGACGAGCCGTGGCCGCGGAGGTCGGGCGCGATGACCCGGTGGTGCACGGCCAGGTCCCGCAGCTGATGGGCCCACAGCGCGCTGCTCAACATGAAGCCGTGCAGCAGCACCACCGGGGGCCCCTGGCCGCGCTCGACGACGTGGATGGCGCCCCCGTCGTCGGTGTCGACCACGTGCTCGGTGCAGTCGTCGGGCACGGTGAGGCCCTCCGACGCGATCTCGTTCGGCGCGGCGTGGGTCCGCCCCACCAGCCGGTGCTGGGTCGCCCACCCCGCGGCCACCGCCGCACCCGTGCCGGCGACGACGCCACGCACCAGCCGGCTCTTGTACAGCGGCCGCCTGTCACTCATGGTCGTCCCTCCCCGTCGACGACCACGCGTGGCACGCGCGCGCCGATGCCGCAGAACACCTCGTGCTCGATGGTGTCGAGGGTCGCGGCCCAGTCCGTCGCCGTGAGCGATGCGTCGCCCTGTTCGCCGATGAGCACCACGTCGTCGCCGACCGAAACCCCTCCATCGGGTCCGCAGTCCACCACGATCTGGTCCATCGTGACCATCCCGGCCAATCGACGGGGCCGACCACCCACGAGGACGGTGCCCCCCGAGCTGAAGTACCGCCGGGGCACGCCGTCGGCGTAGCCCAGAGGGACCGTCGCCACCGTCGACCGCACCGCCAGCCCCGAGAGCCGCCCGTACGAGGGCTGCTCGCCGGCGTCGAGCTCCCGCACCAGGGTCACCTTGGCCCGCCACGACAGCACGGGTCGCAGCGCGGCGGCCCCGGTGTCGGCCATGGCGGCGGCGACCACGGCGTCGACCACCGGGAAAGGCGAGACCCCGTAGAGGGCGATCCCGCACCGCACCAGGTCGAGGCGCGCCGCGGGGTACGCGAGGGTCCCCGCCGAGTTGGCGGCATGCAACAACGGCGGCACGTGCCCGGCCCCGGCGAGCAGGTCCCGGGCCGCGACGAGACCGTGGATCTGGTGCTCGGTGAAGGACCGGTCCTCGGGCCCGACCCCGTCGGCCACCGGGAAGTGGGTCCACAGCGCGGCGAACCGGAGCGAGGGCTCGGCCGCCACGGCGCCGACGATGTCCACCAGCTCGGCGGGGTCGGCCCCGACGCGGTGCATGCCGGTGTCCACCTTCACGTGCACGTCGATCACCACCCCGGCGCGGGCCGCGGCCGCGGCCGCGGCCGCCACACCGGGGCGCGAGTACAGCGTCAGGGTGAGGCCGCGCCCCGCCACGTCGACCATGGCGTCGGGCGGTGGCTCCGACAGCACGAGCACAGGAGCGCCGATGCCGGCGTCGAGGAGCGCCACCCCCTCCTCGGGTGTGGCCACCGCCAGCCACGACGCGCCCCCCTCCAGCGCGGCGCGCGCCACCGCCACCGCGCCGTGCCCGTACCCGTCGGCTTTGACCACCGCGCACAGCGCGGCGGGGTCCGCGGCGCGCCGCAGCACCGCGGCGTTGTGCCGCACCGCCCCCAGGTCGATCTCGGCCCACACCGGGCGCGACCCCACGGCCGCCGGGACCGCGCCGCGATCGCGGCGCATGGCGGTCCGGCTCACCGCCGGACACCCGACAGCCAGCGGCCCACCAGCTCGACCACGTCCCCGGCCACGAGGCCCTCGGGCGGCCCGAGCTCGGCGGCCCGGCCGTGGACGTGCGCCGCCAGTGCGGCCGCCTGGTGCGGCTCGACGCCCCGGGCCAAGAAGGCCCCGATGACGCCCGACAGCACGTCGCCGGTCCCCGCCGTGGCGAGGCGCGGCGACCCCGCCGTCGACAGCAGCACCGGTCCGCCCGGCGCGGCGACCACTGTGGTGGATCCTTTGAGCAACACCACCGCGCCGCAGCGCCGGGCCAACTCGCTGGCGGCGGTGATCCGGTCGGATCCGGGGGGGGCTCCCGCCAATCGGGTGAACTCTCCGTCGTGCGGCGTCAGCACGACGGCGCGCTCGTGTGCGACGGCCCCACCGCGTACGACGGCCCCGATCTCCTCGCCCGTGCCCAGTGCATACAGACCGTCGGCGTCGACCACCGTGGGCAGCGTCGCCCGGGCCACGCACGCCCGCACGTCGGCGACGGTGGCCCCGGCGCGCCCGAGCCCGGGACCGAGGGCAACGGCGCGGCACCGCTGCGCCATGGCCAGCGCGTCGTCGGTCCATCCCTCGGCCGACAGGGCCACGCCGACGGCTTCGCTCACCGGGAGCTCTCCGGGGTCCCCGCCGGGGATGCCGAGGCGGACCATCCCGGCCCCGGCGCGGTACGCGGCGCGGGCGCACAGCCCGGCCGCACCCGTCATGCCGGGCGAGCCCGCCACGACCGCCAGCGCCGACTGCCACTTGTGCGCGTCGCGGGGACGGAGGGGCAACAGACGGGCCACGTCGGCGTCCTCGACCACCCAGATGTTCGCCCGGTCGACGTCGAGGCCGATGTCGACCACCTCGACCTGTCCGGCCAGCAGCACCCCGTCGCCTTGGACCAGGCCCGTCTTGAGGGCCGCGAACGTCACCGTCACGTCGGCCCGCAGGGGCTCGCCCCATGCCTCGCCGGTGTCGCCGTTCACACCCGAGGGGATGTCGACGGCGAGCACCGGCACACCGGGCGGCACGGCGGGGGCACGATACGTTCCCCGGAACCCGGTCCCGTAGGCGGCGTCGATCACGAGGTCGACCGCACCGACCGGCCCGATGCGATCGGGCGCGTCACCCGCTTCGACCACGGTCACGCGAGCGCCGCGTCGACGCAGCCGGGCGGCGGCCACCCGCCCGTCGGCACCGTTGTTCCCCTTGCCCGCGACCACCACGACGTGGCGGCCGTAGGTCCCGCCGAGCATCCGCACCGCCCACGTCGCCACGGCCGTGCCGGCCCGCTCGACGAGGGTCTGCTCCGAGACCGACTCGAGCGCGGCGGCGTCGACGGCCCGCATCTCCTCGATCCGCAGCACGGGCTTCATGGGTGGCCCTCGGCCACGACGGTGGCGATGGCGACGGTGTCGGTGTGGGTCATCGACACGTGCCACCGGCCGACACCGCGATCGAGGCTCACCGCGTGGGCGCGCCCCGTCAGCGCGACGCCGGGGGCGCCGTTGTCACCCCGCACCACTTCGACGTCGCGGAACGCGGCGTCGCCCACACCGATGCCCAGTGCCTTGAACACCGCCTCCTTCGCGGCGAAGCGCACTGCCAGGTGGGGACAGGGGTCGCGACTGCCCGCCGCGTAGTCCCGCTCGTCCTCGGTGAACAGCCGCTCCACGATGCCGGGGCGGCGCTCGAGGACCCGGCGGAACCGCTCCACGTCGACTGCGTCGACACCGATGCCACAGACGCCCCCCGCGCCGAGGTCGCCGACAGCCGGTGTCACTCCACCGTGACGGTCTTGGCCAGGTTGCGGGGCCGGTCGACGTTGTGCCCGTGCAACCGGGCGATGTGGTACGCGAGCAGCTGCAGCGGCACCACGTCGAGCACCGGCGCGAACAACGGGTGGGTCTTCGGGACCCACAGCACGTCGTCGGCCTGTGACGCGGTGTCTTGGTCACCCTCGTTGGCCACGAGCACGACCGTGGCGCCGCGAGCCCGCACCTCGGCCACGTTGCCCATCATCTTGTCCCACAGGTGGGTGCGCGTGGCCACCCCGACGACGACGGTCCCGGGCACGATCAGGGCGATGGGCCCGTGCTTGAGCTCCCCGGCGGGGTAGCCCTCGGCCCGCACGTAGGAGATCTCCTTGAGTTTCAACGCGCCTTCGAGCGCCACGGGGAACCCGACGTGACGCCCCAGGAAGAAGAAGTCACGGGTGTCGATGAACTTGCCCGCGATGGCGGCGACCTCGGCCTCGCGCTCGGGGGACAGGGTCGTCTCCACCAGCGCGGGCAGCTTGGCGAGGTCCTCGAAGAGCGTCCGGGCGTCGGCGGGTGCGGCGAAGCCGCGCAGCTGCGCCAGATACAGCGCCAGCAGCTCGAGCGCCACGACCTGGGTCAGGTGCGTCTTGGTGGCGGCCACGCCCACCTCGGGCCCGGCCCGCGTGTAGAGCACGCCGTCGGCTTCCCGCGCCATGGACGAGTCGACCACGTTGGAGATCACCATGATCTTGGCATTCCACTGGCGGGCCTCTCGCATGGCCTGGAGCGTGTCGATGGTCTCACCGGACTGGCTCACCCCGACGACGAGGGTCCGCTCGTCGAGCACGGGGTCGCGGTAGCGGAACTCCGAGGCGATGTCGATCTCGGTGGGGAGCCGGGCGAGACGCTCGATGGCGTACTTGGCCACCATGCCGGCGTGGTAGCTCGACCCGCAGGCCACGACGAACACCTTGTCGACCTGCCGGAGCTCGTCGTCGGTGATCCGGAATTCGTCGAGCTCGACCGTGGCGTCGGGGAGGAGCCGACCGAGCAGCGTGTCGGCGATGGCGCGGGGCTGCTCGTGGATCTCCTTGCCCATGAAGTCGGGGTAGCCGCCCTTCTCCGCCGCCTCGAGGTCCCACTCGACGTGCAGCTCTTTGGGCTCGACCTCTTTGCCCTGCAATGTCGTGACCCGCATCGACCCGGGGCGGAGCACCACGATCTGGTCGTCGTCGAGCACCCAGAACCGCCGCGTCCGACCGAGCAGGGCGGGGATGTCCGAGGCGAGCAGCCCCTCACCGGCCTCGCCGTCGCCCATCCCGATGATGAGCGGTGACACGCGGCGACCGGCGACGATGGTGCCCGGCTCCCCCGCGCACACGACGGCCAGGGCGAAGGCGCCCCGCACCTGGCGCAACGTGGCCCGGACCGCGTCGGCGAGCGACACATCACCGGAGAGCTCGCGCTCGACGAGGTGGGCGATGACCTCGGTGTCGGTGTCGGACACGAAGGTGTGTCCCTCGTCGCGCAATTGCTCGGCCAGCTCTCGCCAGTTCTCGATGATGCCGTTGTGCACGACGGCGACGTCCCCGCTGCAGTCGAGAATGGGGTGCGCGTTGGCCTCGGTGGGGTGGCCGTGGGTGGCCCACCGCGTGTGGCCGATGCCGGCGGTCACAGCCCCGGGGCCCTCCTCGACGACCTTGCGCAGGTCCTCGAGCGAGCGCGTCCCCGTCGCGGCGCGCGCCCGCCACAACTCCCCCTCGGACTGCAGAGCCACGCCGGCGGAGTCGTAGCCCCGGTACTCGAGACGCTCGAGACCCTGGAGCAGGACGCTCAGTACCTCGCCACCCCCGGTGGCCCCGATGATGCCGCACATAGCCTCCAAGGCTACGGGGTCGTCGGCCGCAGGCGGGAACAGTGCCCTCGGGCGCGCCCACCGGGCCTGACCAGGTGCTCAGGACGTTGCCAGCGCCCTTTCGACCACCACGCACAGGCGCGTCGCCGCGGCGTGCGCGGCCGCCTCGTCCGCCGCCTCGACCATCACCCGGACCAGCGGCTCGGTGCCGCTGGCGCGCAGCAGCACGCGACCACGGGCCCCGAGCTCGACCTCGACCGCGGCCACCTCGGCCTGCACCGCCGGCGCGGCCACGGCATCGGCCGGGCGGGCCGCGGCCACGTTGAGCAGCACCTGCGGGAGCCGTTGCATCGAGCCTGCCGCCAACACCGACAGCGGCGCCTGGGCCCGCTTGACCAGGTCGGCCAGCAGGACGCCGGTGAGCACGCCGTCTCCGGTCGTGGCCAGCTGCCGGAAGACGATGTGGCCCGACTGCTCGCCGCCGAGGGTGAGCCCCTCGGCGTTGAGCGCCTCGAGGACATAGCGGTCCCCGACCTGGGTCTCGCGCACGGCGATGCCGCGCTCGGCCATGGCCAGACGGAACCCGAGGTTCGTCATGACCGTCACGACGACGGTGTTGCGGGCCAGTTGGTCGCGGCCGGCGAGGTCGGTGGCGAACAGCGACAGCAACTCGTCGCCGGTGGCCACCGCACCGGTGTGGTCCACCGCCAGCAGCCGGTCCGCGTCGCCGTCGAGCGCCAGGCCCAGCTGCGCGCCGCGGGCCACCACCTCGGCCGCCAGGGCTTCGGGGTGGGTGGAACCGCACCCGTCGTTGATGTTGGCGCCGTCGGGCCTGTCGGCGATGGCGGTGACGTCCGCGCCGAGGCGCTCGAGGACCTCGGGGGCCACGGTCGACGCCGCGCCGTTGGCGCAGTCGACCACGATCCGCAGGCCCGCGAGGTCGCGCCCGTCGAGCGAGCCCACCAGGTGCTCGACGTAGCTCCGGCGCGCTGCGGGCTCCTCGCGCAGCAGGCCCACGCCGTGGCCGACGGGAGACGGTGACGCCGGCCGGGCCGGGTCGAGGACCCGGGCGAGCTCCTCCTCGACGGCGGCTTCGGTGGCGTCAGGGAGCTTGAGGCCCCCGGCGGCGAAGAGCTTGATGCCGTTGTCGGCGAACAGGTTGTGCGAAGCCGACACCACCGCGGCCGGACAGCCGCGCTCGGCCGCGGCGTAAGCGACGCCGGGAGTGGGGAGGACGCCGAGGTCGATCACGTCGGCCCCCTCGCTCGCCATCCCCGCCGACAGCGCGGCCTGGAGCAGCGGGCCCGAGCGCCTGGTGTCGCGCCCCACCACGAAGCATGTGGCCGAGAGGGCACGGGCCGCGGCCCGCCCGAGGGCGACGACCAGCTCGGCACCCAACTCGGCGTTGGCGACCCCGCGGATGCCGTCCGTGCCGAACCGCAGCCCCACGTCGCGCTACCGCTTGGAGTACTGAGGTGCCTTGCGCGCCTTCTTCAGGCCGTACTTCTTGCTTTCCTTCTCGCGGGCGTCACGCGTGAGCAGCCCCGCCTTCTTGAGGATGGCGCGCAGCTCGGGGTTGAGCTCCACGAGCGACCGCGTGATCCCGAGGCGCATGGCGCCCGCCTGGCCCGACACCCCGCCGCCGGCGATGGTGGCGTCGATGTCGTACCCCTCGGTGAGGTTGGTCACCCGCAGCGGCTCGGTCACGACCATGCGGTGGGTGGCGGAGCTGAAGTAGTCGTCGAAGGCGCGCCGGTTGATGGTGATCTTGCCCTCGCCGGGCCGGATCCTCACCCGTGCCACCGCCGCCTTGCGTCGACCGGTGTTCTGGCACAGCGGGGCGGGGAGCTTGACCTTTGTCGTCACGTTCGGGGTTCCTGTCTCGTCGACCGGGGGGATGCGCCTGGGGACCGGGTGTTCACGACCGGGCCCGGGCGCCGGGCACGTCGAGGGGTTCGGGCTGTTGCGCCTGGTGGGGATGCTCGGGCCCGGCGTACACCTTCAACTTGTTGAGCTGCTGACGGCCGAGCCGGGTGCGGGGGAGCATGCCTCGCACCGCTCGCCGTACGACCTCTTCGGGCCGCTCCGACAGCAGTTCGCCGTACTTCTTCTTGGTGAGCCCGCCCGGATAGCCGCTGTGGTGGTACACGTACTTCTTGTCGCCCTTGTCCGACGTGAGCACGACCTTGGCCGCGTTCACGACCACGATGTGGTCGCCCGTGTCGATGTGGGGGGCGAAGATGGGCTTGTGCTTGCCGCGCAGGCGCGACGCCACCACGGTGGCCAGGCGCCCGAGCACCATGTCCTGCGCGTCGATGACGTGCCAGGACCGGGTGATGTCGTCAGCTTTCGGTGAAAACGTGCGCACGCAGAGATCCTCGTCTTGTGTCCCGGGCCCCGACGGCGTCACGGCACCGACAGCTCGGGTGTCGGCCGCGGGGCGACCCCGTGGAGCGGGGCCTTTCCTGCACGGAGCCGGCGGACAACGTTAGGCGCTGGCGGTGCCCCGGGCAAGCGCAGGGCACCTCGGCGCGCCCGGTGCGACCGGGGCCCGTCACGGGTCGTAGGCCACGCCCACCAGGCACAACCCTTGGGGCGGGGCGATCACACCGCCCACCCGGGACCGGTCGCCGCTCTGGAGGAGCCAGTTCACGTCAGACGCCCGACGCCGTCCTCGGCCCACCTCGACCAGGGTCCCCACCACCGAGCGGACCATCTGGTGACAGAACGAGGTGGCCTCGATGTCGAACCGCAGCAGACGGGCGTCGGGCCCGAGCTCACCGGGTCGCACCGGGACCGAGCTGAAGCGGGCGTCGAGCACGCGCCGCATGATCGGGGTCCCCGCCGCGGTCCCGGGCACGCGCCGGCAGAAGGCCCTGAAGTCGTGCTCCCCCAGCAGGGCGTCGGCCGCAGCGGCCATGGCCCGCAGGTCAAGGGGGCCCGGCACGTGCCACGACACCGGAGCCAGGAGCGGGTCCGGGGTGTCGTGCTCGAGGACGAGGTAGCGGTAGCGCCGTGCCCGGGCCGACCGGCGGGCATCGAACCCGGGCGGGGCGATCTCGGCCGACCGGATCACGACCGACGGCTTGAGCAGGGTGTTCACCGACCGCACCAGACGGACGGTGTCGGTGTCCTCGCCCACGTCGACATGGACCACCTGGCCCCGGGCGTGGACCCCCGCATCGGTGCGTCCCGCGCACACGAGCTCGACCCGGTGGCCGACGACCACGGCGATGGCCTCGCCCAGCACTCCTGCCACGGTGCGCTGCCCGGGCTGCACCGCGAAGCCGCGAAAGCCCGCCCCGTCGTAGGAGATCGTGAGGCGCAGGCGGGTCGTCACCGCCGGGACGGCACCGCGCGGGTGCGACGGATCGGTCGTCGCGGGCTGCGCTGTCGTGACCGGCTGGGCTGTCGGGACCGGCTGGGCTGTCGTCACGGGCTGCGCCGTGGCGACGGGCTCCCGGACCGACCCCACCTCGGCGGCAGCCCCGGGGGCGGCCGTGAGGTCGGGGTCGAACAGAGTCAAACCAGTTCGATGCGCGCCATGGGCGCGCTGTCGCCCTGGCGCGGGCCGAGCTTCAGGATGCGGGTGTACCCACCGGGTCGGTCCGAGTAGCGCGGCGCGATCTCGGAGAACAGCTTGTACGCCATGTCCTTGTCCCGGATCAGCGCCACCACGTTCCGATGGCGGTGGACACCGCCTTTGACCGCGGCGGTGATGCACTTCTCGGCCACGGGCCGCAGCGCCTTGGCCTTGGCTTCGGTGGTCACCAGTGACTCCGCCGCGATGAGCGACGCCACCAGGTTGCCCAACATCGCCTTTTGGTGCGCGGCGTCGCCGCCCAGTCGGCGGCCCCTCCGGGGCGTGCCCCGCATGGCCGGGCCTCAGTCCTTGACGCGGAGCGACAGGCCCCGCTCGTCGAGACGCTGGATGACCTCGTCGAGGGACTTCTGGCCGAAGTTCGTGATGGCCAGAAGGTCCTCCGCCGTGCGTTCCACCAGCTCGCCGATGGTGTTGACCTGGGCGCGCTTGAGGCAGTTGCGGGGCCGCTCGGACAGGTCGAGGTCCTCGATGGCGAGGTCGAGGTCGGGCGAGCCGCTCGTCGAGGTGCCCACCTCGCCCAGCTCGAGGCCCTGGGGCTCGTCCTCGAGGTCGGCGACGAGGCCCACGAGCGAGCGCAACGTGTCGCCGGCCGAGGCCAGTGCTTCGCGCGGCGTGAGGGACCCGTCGGTCTCGATGTCGAGGACGAGGCGGTCGAAGTCCGTGGACTGCTCGACCCGGACGGGCTCCACCGAGAACGCGACGCGCCGGACGGGCGAGAAGATCGAGTCGACCGGGATGACTCCGATGGTGCTGGAGCGCTTGTTGCGCTCGGCCGAGGCGTACCCCCGGCCCCGCTCGACGGTGACGTCGATGGCCAGGCGGCCCTTGCCGTTGAGGGTGGCGATGTGGAGGTCGGGATTGAGGACTTCGACGTCCGCGGTGAGCTGCAGGTCGCCGGCGGACACGTCGCCGGGCCCTCGCTTGTCGCAGCGCAGCGTCACGGCCTCATCGGCGTGCACCCGCAGGACGACGTCCTTGAGGTTCAAGATGATGTCCGTGACGTCCTCTTTGACCCCGGGCAGGGTCGTGAACTCGTGCAGGGCGTCGTCGAAGCGGACCTGGGTGACCGCGGCGCCGGGGATGGACGACAGCAGCGTCCGGCGGATCGAGTTACCGAGCGTGTGGCCGAAGCCGGGCTCGAGGGGGCTGACGGCGAACCGCTGGCGGTTGCCCTCCTCCTCGCCGATGGCCTCGACGGTGGGGCGCTGGATGATGAGCATGCGACTGGCTCCTGGGTGTCGTGGGGAACTGAGTGTCTGGGGGGCTCGGGGTGTCTGGGGGGCTCGAGGTGTCTGGGACTCGGGTGGGGTCGGTGCGTTACTTGGAGTACAACTCGACGATGAGCGACTCGCGCACGGGCTCGTCGATGTGCTCCCGCTCGGGCAACGACGTGACCCGCACCTGGGTCCGGTTCTCCCCCGATTCCAGCCACAGGGGCAGGGGGCGGTCGAGGGTGTCGAGGTTGCGGCGCACGAAGTACAGCTCGCGCGACGAGGGCTTGAGGGTGACGACGTCGCCCTGGCGCACCCGGTAGCTCGGGATCGTGACCCGTTTCCCGTTCACGTGGATGTGCCCGTGCCGGACGAGCTGGCGCGCCTGGGCCCGGCTGGCGCCCCACGTGGCCCGGAAGGTCACGTTGTCGAGGCGCAGCTCGAGCAGGCGCAGCAGGTTCTCCCCCGTGATGCCGGGTTGGCGGCTCGCCTCGGCGTAGAGATTGCGGAACTGGCGCTCGAGGAGCCCGTAGATGCGCCGGGCCTTCTGCTTCTCCCGCAACTGGGCCAGGTACTCCGAGCCCTGGCGCATGCGGTCGCGGCCGTGCTCCCCGGGCGGGTAGGCCCGGCTGTGGCGGTCGGTGACCGCTTCGCTGACCGGGCACTTGAGCGAGTAGCAGCGCTCGCCCTTCAAGAACAGCTTGGTCCGCTCGCGCCGGCACAGCCGGCAGACGGGACCCGTGTAACGCGCCATGCGGTGGTGCTCCTTCCGTTCCCGCTAGACCCGGCGCCGCTTCTTGGGGCGGCAGCCGTTGTGCGGGATGGGGGTGACGTCTTTGATGCCGGCGACCTCGATGCCGACCGCGGCGAGCGACCGGATGGCGGTCTCACGCCCCGACCCGGGGCCGCGGACCAGCACGTCGACCTTGCGGACGCCGTGCTCCATGGCCCGACGGGCCGCCTGTTCGGCCGCGAGCTGGGCCGCGAAGGGGGTGGACTTCCGTGAACCCTTGAACCCGACGTTCCCGGCCGAGGCCCACGCCAGCACGTTCCCCTCGTGGTCGGAGATCGAGATGATGGTGTTGTTGAACGAGCTCTTGATGTGGGCCACGCCGTACGCGATGTTCTTGCGCTCGCGCTTGCGGGGCCGGCGGACGGCCGCGGCCTTGGACGTGGACTTGGCTGCTTTGGCGGTCTTGGCCATCAGTGCTTCCGAACCTTCTTCTTGCCGGCGACGGTCTTCTTGGGCCCCTTGCGGGTCCGGGCGTTGGTGTGGGTCCGCTGGCCGTGGACGGGCAGGCCCTTGCGGTGACGCACGCCCTCGTAGCAGCCGATCTCCATCTTGCGCTTGATGTCCTGGGCGATGTCCCGGCGGAGATCGCCCTCGACCTTGAAGTTGGCGTCGATGTAGGAGCGGAGGCGGACGACTTCCTCGTCGGTGAGGTCCCGCACGCGGGTGTCGGCGTTGAGGTCGGTCCCGGCGATGGTCTGCTGCGCCCGGGTCCGGCCTATGCCGAATATGTAGGTGAGAGACACCTCCAGCCGCTTTTCGCGGGGGATGTCCACACCGGAGATCCGTGCCACTTGTGTTGCCGCTCCTCTCGTGCTGGTCGGTGGGTGAGCCCGGGGCTCAGCCCTGGCGCTGCTTGTGCCGGGGGTTCTCGCAGATCACCATCACCACGCCGTTGCGGCGGATGACCTTGCACTTCTCGCAGATCGCTTTGACGCTCGGTCGAACCTTCATGTCTTCCCTACCTCGAACTCGCCGTACCTACTACTTGTACCGGTATGTGATCCGACCGCGGCTCAAGTCGTAGGGCGTGATCTCAACCTGCACCCGATCGCCGGGAAGGATCCGGATCCGGTGCATGCGCATCTTGCCCGAACTGTGCGCAAGCACCTTGTGGCCGTTCTCGAGCTCGACACGGAACATGGCATTCGGGAGCGGTTCGACGACCGTCCCTTCGAGCACGATCGCATCCTCTTTGGGCTTGGGCAGGTGACTCCTCCTCGTTCTTTCGCATGGCACGCCGCGCACCGGGACACCCATGACCGGGACGACGCCCGACCGGACCCGAGGACCCGTTGCAATCGGCGGTGATCGGCCCACCGCCAACCGAGCCGGAGGGGGGCCTCCGCTCGGCGAGCCGACCTACCAGCATAGCGCCCATTTCCACTCCCGGCCAGGGCGTCGTGGCTGCCCAGGGCGCCGGGCCGGCGCCGGGCCGGGGTCGGAGCGGTTCAGGGGAGGGTGAGCACCTCGGGTCCGTCATCGGTGACGGCGATGGAGTGCTCGAAATGGGCCGAGAGCTTCCCGTCCGCGGTGACCACGCTCCACCCGTCCTCGAGCGTCTTGGTCCCGGGGCCGCCCACGTTGACCATGGGCTCCACCGCGAACACCATCCCGGTCTTGAGCATGGGCCCGCCCTGGCCCGGCCAGTAGTTGGGCACCTGGGGGTCTTCGTGCATGGCGGTCCCGATGGCGTGCCCCACGTACTCCCGGACCACGGAGAACCCGGCTCCCTCGGCCACGCCCTGGACGGCCCGTCCCACCTCGTGGAGCCGGGTCCCGCTGCGGAGCTGGTCGATCCCGGCCCACAGGCTGCGCTCGGTGACGTCGATGAGCCGGGCCGCCTCGGCCGACACGTCCCCGATGGCCATGGTGAACGCCGCGTCGCCGTGGTAGCCCTCGATGATGGCGCCGCAGTCGATCGACAGGATGTCGCCCTCCTCGAGGACGTAGTCCCCGGGGATGCCGTGGACGATCATGTCGTTGGGCGAGGTGCAGATCACCGCCGGGTAGCCGCGGTAGTGCAGGAAATTGGACTTGGCGTCGCGGCGGTCGAGGACGTCTCGGGCCACGGCGTCGAGCTCGGCCGTGGTGGCCCCGGGCTTGGCCGCCTCGCGGGTGGCCTCGTGCATCTCGGCCACCACACGCCCGGCCCGGCGCATCTTGGCGATCTCCTCGGCATTGCGTCTCATCGGGACTTCCCCCTGCCCCGCCGATCCTCGACGGCCCGGATGATCCGGCGCAGCACGGCGTCGGGCGACCCCACCCCACTGACCTTAGCGAGCTGCCTGCGCGACTCGTACCACTCGATGAGCGGCGTGGTCTGGCGTTCGTAGAGCTCGAGGCGCCGTCGGATGGCGTCCTCGGTGTCGTCCTGGCGCTGGATGACCTCGCCGCCGCACACGTCGCACATCCAGTTGACCTTGGGCGGGGTGGACACCGAGTAGTTGGCGCCGCAGTCGGTGCAGACGCGACGACTGGCCAGGCGACGCAGCGCCTGCGTCGTGGGCACCTCGATGTCGACGGTCACGTCGAGCGCGCCCGGTGCGAGCAGGGCGGCCACCGACTCGGCCTGGTGCGTGGTCCGGGGGCAACCGTCGAGGATGAAGCCCCGGGCCCTGGCGTCGGGCTCGGCCAGGCGCTGCGCCACCATCTCGATGATGAGATCGTCGCCGAGGAGCTCCCCGTTCTCCATGGTCTCGCGCACCTTGAGCCCGAGGGTCGAGCCCGTCTTCACCGCGGCGCGCAGCATGTCGCCGGTGGAGATGTGCGGGACC
The DNA here is from genome assembly GCA_963764205.1 of uncultured Acidimicrobiales bacterium. Lineage (GTDB taxonomy): Bacteria > Actinomycetota > Acidimicrobiia > Acidimicrobiales > UBA8190 > Chersky-840. The sequence goes on along the minus strand of CAVXRN010000006.1, from coordinate 623,060 downwards.
ACGTAGTGGTGCGACAATCGCACGCACTGGGTTCCTTTTCCGGCCCCCTGCTTGCCGAGGACCACGAGCCTGACGCCGGGTACCACCGTCAGCTACTTGAGGAAACCTTCGTAGTTCCGCATCATGAGCTGGCTGTCGATCTGCCGCATCGTCTCGAGCGATACGCCCACGGCGATCAGCAACGTCGTCCCGTAGAACGGGTAGCCCTGAATGTTCCACAGCGCCATGAGCAACGATGGCAGTACTGCCACCGTGGCCAGGTACAAACCGCCGGGAACGGTGATGCGGTTGAGAATGCGAGCCAGATAGCGCTCAGTGGGCGGGCCGGGCCGGATGCCCGGGATGTAGCCGCCCTGCTTGCGGATGATGTCGGCCTGCTGGTGCGGGTCGAACGCGACGTACACGTAGAAGAAGGTGAAGGCGAAGATCAAGATGCCGTACGAGACCACGTACAGGAGGCTCGTGGGCGTGATGTGGTTGTTCACGAAGGTGCGGAACCCGGTCCACGGGATGATGTTGGCCAACAGGACAGGGATGTAGAGCAGCGAGTTGGCGAAGATGATCGGGATGACACCGGACTGGTTGACCTTGAGCGGGATGTAGGTCGAGGACCCTCCGTACATTCGCCTGCCGACCACGCGCTTGGCGAAGGTGACGGGAATGCGTCGCTGGCCCTGCTCCATGAAGACCACGACCACGAGCAGCACGAGGGTGACGGCCACGATCACGCCGAACTTCAGCGCGCCGCCCTGGGTGAGCACGGCGGTGCCACCGGCCGGGATGCCCGCGGTGACGTTGGCGAAGATGATGATGGACATCCCGTTGCCGATGCCCCGTTGGGTGATGAGCTCACCCAACCACATGACGAAGGCCGTCCCGGCCGTGAGCGTCAGGCAGATGAACCCGCCCTTCCACAGCGTGAAGTTGGGGATGAGGTCGACGTTGCTGGTCCCGAGCAGGCCGCCCCCGCCGTTGTGGAACACATAGACGAGGCCGGCCGACTGCAGCAGGGCCAGCCCGATGGTGAGGTACCGGGTGGTCTGGGTCAGCTTCTTCTGCCCCACCGCGCCCTGGTCGCGCCACTCCTCGAGCTTGGGGATCACCGTCGACAGCAGCTGGATGATGATCGAGCTGGTGATGTAGGGCATGATGCCCAGCCCGAACAAGGCCATCCGCAGGAGCCCACCACCGGAGAACAAGTTGAGGAAGCCGAGGATGCCGGCGGACTTGGCCTTGGCCTCGAGGGCCTGGACCTGCGTGATGGAGATGAAGGGGACGATGATGTTCGCCCCGAGCTGATAGATGGCGATGACCAGCAGGGTGAAGAGCACCTTGTTCCGCAGGTCAGCGACCTTGAAGATGTTCTTCAGACTCGAGAGCAACGCCTGTCCTCCTCGCTGCGCACCGAAGTACGAGGCTACCGGTTGGTGAGCGCGTTGCCCCGCGCGGGCGGGCGCCCGTGACCGAAGGGCAGAGGCAGGATCTCGACGGTGCCGCCGGCGCTCTCGATCGCTGCACGTGCCGACGCCGAGACGGCGTGGACCCGGACCGTCACGGCACGGTGCAGCTCCCCGCGTCCGAGGACCTTGACCAGCGCGCCCTTGCGGACTCGGCCCGCGGCGCTGAGCGTCGTCGGGGTGGCCTCGTCGCCGGGGAAGGCGTCGAGGGTGTCGAGGTTGACCACCGCGTACTCCACCCGGAAGGGGTTGTGGAAGCCCTTGAGCTTGGGGATGCGCTGAGCCAGCTGGAGCTGGCCACCTTCGAAGCCCGGCGGCACGCTGCCGCGGGCGCCGGTGCCCTTGGTGCCGCGTCCCGCGGTCTTGCCGCCTTTGCCGGCGATCCCCCGTCCCACACGTCGCTTGGGACGGTTCGAGCCCGCCGGTGGGCGCAGGTCATGGAGTTTCATGCGAGCTCCTTCGTGGAGCGACGGGCCGTGCGCGCCGGCGCAGGCGTGTCCTCGATCGTCGCCATCCCCTGCGCCACGCGTCGGGCCCGCAGCGCGGTGGCGGAGCGATCGCGTTGGTCGGCCGCCTCCTTGTCGTCGGCAGGCTCCACGGTCACGAGGTGCGGGACGCGCGCCAGCATGCCGCGCACGTCGGGGCGGTCGGGGAGGATCCGGCTCCGACCCACGCCGCGCAGGCCCAGCGCGCGCAACGTGCCCCGGTGCTTGGGCTTGGTGCTGATGCCCGAGCGCACCTGGGTGACGCGCAGGTGTCCTTCGGCGTCGGTGGGCGACGCGGGGGCCGCGCTCACGTGGGCACCTCCTGGAAGAGGTCAGAAGCACGCTGGCGCTCGCGGTAGGCGCGCAGGACCCCTCGGGGCACGCACTGGTCCGCGGGCAGTCCGCGCAGACGCGCCACGTCCTCGGGTCGCTTGAGCGACTTCAGGCCGGCGATGGTGGCATGGGCGACGTTGATGCCGTTGGACGACCCGAGCGACTTGCACAAGATGTCGTGGATGCCCGCCATCTCCAGAATGGCGCGTGCCGCGCCGCCGGCGATGACGCCGGTCCCGGGCGACGCCGGCTTCAACATGACCTTCCCGGCGCCGGCCACGCCGATGACGGGGTGGGTGATGGTCGAGCCGGCCAAGGGGACGTCGAACATGTTCTTGCGGGCTTCCTCGATGCCTTTCTGCACCGCCAGGCCCGCCTCTTTGGCCTTGCCGTAGCCCAGTCCCACGCGCCCGTTGCCGTCGCCCACGACCATGAGCGCGGTGAACGAGAACCGCCGGCCGCCCTGGACGACCTTGGCGACGCGGTTCACCCGGATGGTGCGCTCTTCGAATTGTCCGTCGAGCATCAGAACTCCAGTCCTCCCTCGCGGGCCGCGTCGGCCAATGCCGCCACGCGCCCGTGATACCGGAAGCCCCCGCGGTCGAACACGACCCGGGTCACCCCCGCCGATTTGGCCCGGTCCGCGACCAGCTTGCCCACCTCAGTCGCCGCCGCCACGTTGCCGCCGGTGGCGCCGCGCAACGACGCCTCCACCGTGCTCGCCGCGGCCAGCGTGCGACCGGCGGTGTCGTCGATGACCTGGGCCGAGATGTGGCGACCCGAGCGGAACACCGCCAGCCGAGGCCGTGCCGTGGTGCCCGCCACGTGCTTGCGCACGCGGGCGTGCCGCCGGATGCGCAGGGTCCGCTTGCGTGCTGCTGCTGTGGGCATGGTTACTTCGCCGCCTTCCCGGCCTTGCGGATGACGCGCTCGCCGGCGTACCGGATGCCCTTGCCCTTGTAGGGCTCGGGCTTCCTCAGCTTTCGGATGTCCGCTGCGACCTGGCCGACCTTCTCCTTGTCGATGCCCTTCACGACGATGCGCGTCGGCGAGGGGACCTCGAAGACGACCCCCTCGGGAGCTTCGACCGTGACGGGATGCGAGAAGCCCAGGGCGAGCTCGAGCGACGACGGGCCCTTGGCCACGGCCCGGTACCCCACACCCACGATCTCGAGGTCCTTGGAGAACCCCGCCGTGACACCGGTCACCATGTTGGCGACGAGCGAACGGGTGAGACCGTGCAGTGCCCGGTTCTGGCGCTGGTCGTCGGGGCGCTCGACGAGGAGCGCGGCGTCCTCCTGGCGCACCGTGATGGCTCCCGGGAGCGGGCGCGTCAAGGTGCCCTGGGGCCCGGCCACCGTGACGATCCTCTCGTCGAGGGTCACGGTCACGCCGCCGGGGACGGTGATCGGCGCGTGGCCGACGCGAGACATCAGCGCACCTCCGCAGTCCGTGCCACGACGCAGCGGTCGGCAGACGTGGGACGCTCACCACACATAACAGAGCACCTCCCCGCCCACCCGCTTCTGCCGGGCCTCGCGGTCGGTCATGAGCCCGTGGCTGGTGGACACCACCGCCACCCCCATGCCACCGAGGACCCGAGGGAGGCCGTCGGCGCGCGCGTAGATGCGGAGCCCGGGCCGCGACACGCGCTTGAGCCCGGCGATGGTGCGGGTCCGGTCCGGCGCGTACTTGAGTTGGATCTCGAGCACACTGCCGGGGCCGGTGCCCGACTCCGCCACATCGAAGCCCGCGATGTAGCCCTCGCGCTGCAGGATCACCGCGAGAGACTCCTTGAGCTTCGAGCTCGGCATCTTGACGCTGTCGTGCATGGCCGTATTGGCGTTGCGGATGCGGGTCAGCATGTCGGCCACGGGGTCGGTCATCGTCATGAGCGCGTCCCTCCCCTCACCAGCTCGCCTTGGTCACGCCGGGGATCTCCCCCGCGTGCACCATGACGCGCAGGCAGATGCGACAGAGGCCGAACTTGCGCAACACGGCTCGCGGCCGGCCACAACGCCGACACCTCGTGTACGCCCGGACCTTGAACTTCGGCGTCCGTTGCTGCTTCTCGATCAGTGCCTTCTTGGCCATGGTGCTAGACGATCTCCTGCTTGAAAGGGAAGCCGAAGGCGACGAGGAAGGCGCGGCCCTCCACGTCGTTGTGGGCGGTGGTGCAGATGGTGATGTCCATGCCGCGGATGTTGTCGACGCGGTCGTAGTCGACCTCGGGGAAGATGAGCTGCTCGGTGACCCCGAAGGTGTAGTTTCCCCGCCCGTCGAACGAGGTCGGCGACAGGCCCCGGAAGTCACGGATGCGCGGAATCGCCACCGAGATCAACCGGTCGAGGAATTCCCAGGCCCGGTCGCCGCGCAACGTCACCTTGGCGCCGATGGGCATGCCCTCTCGCAGCTTGAACGCCGCAATGGACTGGCGGGCCCGGGTCACCACCGGCTTCTGGCCCGTGATCACCTCGAGGTCGCGCACCGCCCCCTCGACCAGCGACGGCTGCTGGGTGGCCTTGCCCACGCCCATGTTGATCACGACCTTCTCCAGCCGGGGAACCTCCATGATGTTGCCCAGGCCGAGCTGGTCCTGGAGCGCGACCCGAACCGTCTGGTCGTAGCGCTCCTTGAGGCGCGGGCGGGCGCGGGTGGGGGCGATGGTCATGACAGGTCCGTCTTGCACTTGCGACAGACGCGGACCTTGCGGCCCGTCTCGTCGATCCGCATGCCGATGCGGCTGGGCCCGCACGAGGGACACACGATGGCCACGGCGGACACCGGCAGGGGCATGTCCTTGTCGATGATCCCGCCTTGCATCGTCGCGCCCCGGGGCTTGGTGTGCCGCTTGGCCATGTTGGCGCCGTCGACGATCACCTTGCCCTGGGCCGGGAGCGCCACCATGACCTGGCCGCGCTTGCCCCGGTGCTTGCCCGAGAGCACCTGCACCGTGTCACCTTTGCGAATTCGCATCACAACACCTCCGGAGCAAGCGACACGATCCGCATGAACCTCTTGTCACGCAGTTCGCGCCCCACGGGCCCGAAGATCCGGGTTCCCCGTGGTTGTTGCTGGTCGTTGATGAGAACCGCCGCGTTCTCGTCGAATCGGATGTAACTGCCGTCGGGTCGTCGTGTCTCTTTGGCCGTGCGCACCACGACGCACTTCACGACCTCTCCCTTCTTGACCGCCGCTCCCGGGATGGCGTCTTTGACGGTGGCCACGAACACGTCGCCGATGCCCGCGTACCGGCGGCGCGAGCCGCCGAGCACCTTGATGCACAGCACCACGCGAGCTCCGGAGTTGTCGGCCACCTTGAGGCGCGACTCCTGCTGGATCACCGGGCACGCTCCAGCACTTCGGTCACGCGCCACCGCTTGAGCTTCGACAGCGGCCGCGTCTCGGTCACGCGGACGCGGTCGCCGATCTTGGCGTCGTTCTCGGCATCGTGGGCGTAGAGCTTGCGCGTCCGTTGCACGGTCTTGCCGTAGCGCGCGTGGCGGACCCGCTCTGTCACCGCCACGACCACGGTGGCCTGCATCTTGTCCGAGACGACCAGGCCCTCGCGCGTCTTGCGGCTCCGGCGCGGCTCCTGGGCGTCTGTCTCTTGCTCGGCCATCACTGGTCCTCCTCGTCACCATCAGCGTCGTCGGGGACGACCTCGTCCTCGTCCGCGACGTCCACCACCTCGTCGACGACCGGGGCGCGCGGCCGTCTCGTGCGACGAGCCGGGGCCTCGTCGTCGTCGGCAATCTCGACGTCCTCGACGGGGCGCCGCCGGGCCGGCCGGGTGGAGACGACCGGTCCGGCCTCGCGCCCCTCGGCCAGGGCGATCTCGCGGTCACGCAGGATCGTGAGGACCCGGGCCACGTCCTTGCGCACGACCGAGAGGCGCACGAAGTTGTCGAGTTGGCCGGTGGCGAGCTGGAAGCGGAGATTGAGGATCTCGCGCCGGTACTCCGACAGCCGGGACTCGAGCTCCTCGTCGTCGAGCTCACGCAGTTCTGAAGCGTTGGGCATGGCTGGCTCAGACCTCCACCTCGGGCGCGCCGTGCGTGCCCGGGCGTACGACGAAACGAGCCTTGAATGGGAGCTTCTGGATGGCCCGCTCCATGGCCTCGCGGGCCAGGTCGCGTTCCACTCCGGCCAACTCGAACAGGATGCGGCCGGGGCGGACGACCGCCACCCAGTGCTCGGGGTTTCCCTTGCCTGACCCCATGCGCGTCTCGGCCGGCTTCTGCGTCACGGGCTTGTCGGGGAAGACGCGGATCCACACCTTGCCGCCGCGCTTGACGTGGCGGGTCATGGCGATTCGAGCCGCCTCGATCTGGCGCTGGGTGATCCACGCCGGTTCGAGGGCCTGGATCCCGAAGTCGCCGAAGTTGATCGTCGACGCGCCCTTGGCCAGACCGTTGAGGCGCCCGCGGTGCTGCTTGCGGTGCTTGACCTTGCGGGGCATGAGCATCAGTCGGACTCCTTGCGGAAGTGCGGCGTCTCGTGGTGCTCGTTGCGGGTACGGCGCTCGATCTCCTCTTCTTCGGCCAGCAGGCGCTCGAAGTCGTCCCCGGCGGGAGCCGCGCCGGGCAGCGGGGCGGACGCCGTCTCGGCCCCGGTGTCACCGGGCACCCCGGCATCGCCACCGACCGCGGTGGCGTCACCGGCGTCGACGCCGTCGGGCGCGGTCAGCACACTGCCGGGCTCACCGAGCTCGGCCCGGCGGCGCCCACCACCGGCGGTGACGAGGCGACGGGGGCCGGACTGGCCCGAGGTCTCGCCCGCGGCCATGGCGGCCTCGCGGGAGATCTTGTCCTCGGACGAGAGCTTGTAGGGCAGGATGTCGCCCTTGTAGATCCACACCTTCACACCGATGCGACCGAACGTCGTGCGGGCCTCACGAAAGCCGTAGTCGATGTCGGCGCGCAGCGTGTGCAGGGGCACCCGTCCCTCCCGGTACCCCTCACGTCGGGCCATCTCCGACCCACCCAGGCGCCCCGCGCACTGCACACGCACGCCCAGCGCGCCCGCTTTGGTGACGGTCTGCATGGCGCGCTTCATGGCACGGCGGAACGCCACGCGGCGCGTGAGCTGGTCGGCGATGCTCTGGGCGATCAGCGCCGCGTCGAGCTCGGGCTGCTTGATCTCTTGGATGTTGAGCTGGATCCGGTTGCGCAGCCCGGTGATGTCCTCGAGCTTCTTCTTGAGCCGGTCGGCCTCCGAGCCCCGGCGCCCGATGACGATGCCGGGACGGGCGGTGTGGATGTCGACACGCAGGCGGTCGCGCGTCCGTTCGATCTCGATCCGACTCACGGCCGCCGATTCGAGCTGGGACATCAGGTAGTCGCGGATCTTCCAGTCCTCGATGACGAAGTCCTGGTAGTTGCGCTCCTCGAACCAGCGCGACTTCCAGTCGGTGGTCACGCCGAGGCGGAACCCGTAGGGATTGACCTTCTGGCCCATGACTCAGTCCTTCTCCTCTTCGGCCGACCCGCCGGAGTCGCTCTCGTCTGCTTGGGCCGCGGCCTTCTTCGTGCTTCTCCGGGCGCGTCGGGGCTTGGGCGCCGGTGCGGCCTCCTCGGGCTCGACCTCGGCGGACTCCGCCGCGTCGTCCTCGGTCCCGGCGTCGGCCTCGTCCAGCCACGCCGGCTCTTCGAAATCGTCGCCCTCGCCCGTGGGCTGCTCGCCCGCGTCCACCGCGTCGGTCTCCGCGTCCTCGGAGCCGTGCTCGTCCACGACGACGTCCTCGGTTTCGTGGACGTCGGTCGACGTGACCTCGAGATCGTCGGTGTCGGGCGCGGCGCTGTCGGCCGGTGCGGCCGGGGTCCCGGCATCGGGAGCGTCACCCTCGCCACGCCGCGACGCGGCGACCCGACGGGACCGCAGCCCCGAGGTCTCGGTGGCCTGGCGGGCGCGGCGCCGCTCGAGCCTGTTCTCGGGCAGGCGGCTCACGATCACCGTGATGTGACACGTGCGCTTGCGGATCCTGGTGGCACGGCCCCGGGCCCGGGGGCGCCAGCGCTTGAGCGTGGTGCCCTCGTCGGCGAAGCAGGCCGAGACGTACAGCTCGTCGGGGTCGAGCTGGTCGTTGTTGCGGGCGTTGGCCACGGCCGAGGCCAGGACCTTGCCCACGACGCGCGCCGCCTCGCGTGGTGTGGCGTTGAGGATCTCCTCGGCCCGGTCCGCGTCCTTGCCGCGGATGAGGTCGAGCACCTGGCGCGCCTTGTAGGCCGACATCCGGTAGTGCCGCAGTACCGCCCGCGTCCCGGCGGCTTCGTTGGTCTTCAGGCCCGGCACGTCATCGTCTCGCTTGTCGTTCCTGTCCGGCGTGGTACCGGAAGGTCCGGGTCATGGCGAATTCGCCGAGCTTGTGCCCCACCATGGACTCGGTGATGTAGACGGGCACGTGCTTGCGCCCGTCGTGGACGGCGATGGTGTGGCCCACCATGTCGGGGATGATGGTGGAGCGCCGCGACCACGTCTTGATCACGCGCTTTTCGTTGGTGGCGTTCAGGGCGTCCACCTTCTTGAGCAGGTGGTCGTCCACGAACGGCCCCTTCTTGAGGCTACGAGGCATGCGGCAGTGCTCCTTGGGTTCCGGTCATCGCCGCGCGCCTCGGCTGCGGCGACGACGCACGATCATCTGGTCGGAGCGCTTGTGGCGCGAGCGGGTCCGGCCCTCGGGCTTTCCCCACGGCGACACCGGGTGGCGGCCGCCCGACGACTTGCCCTCGCCCCCACCCAGAGGGTGGTCGACGGGGTTCATGGCGACGCCGCGGGTCTGGGGGCGCACGCCCTTCCACCGGTTGCGGCCGGCCTTGCCGATGGACACCAGCTCGGCTTCGGCGTTGCCGACCTCGCCCAGGGTGCCCCGACAGTCGATGGGCACGCGCCGCATCTCGGTCGACGGCAGGCGGAGGGTGGCGAACTGGCCCTCTTTGGCCACGAGCTGCGCACTCATGCCCGCGCCGCGCGCCAGCTTGCCGCCTTGTCCGGGCCGCAGCTCGATGTTGTGCACGGTGGAGCCGACGGGGATGTAGCGCAGCGGCAGCGCATTGCCGGGCCGGATCTCCGAGCCCTGGCCGCTCGCCAACACGTCACCCACGCGCACCTGGGCCGGGGCGAGGATGTAGCGCTTCTCGCCGTCGTAGTAGTGCAGCAACGCGATGCGGGCGTTGCGGTTGGGGTCGTACTCGATGGCCGCGACCTTGGCAGGCACGCCGTCCTTGTCGCGCTTGAAGTCGACGAGGCGGTACTGCTGCTTGTGGCCACTGCCACGGTGACGGGCAGTCTTGCGGCCGTAGCTGTTGCGGCCCCCGGTGCCGGGCTTGGGGACGACGAGGGAGCGCTCGGGCTTGGACCGCGTGATCTCGGAGAAGTCCGAGACCGTCTGGAACCGGCGACCGGCGCTGGTCGGCTTGCGTTTACGCAGGGCCATCGGAGGAGACCTCTCAGCTCTTCTCGAACAGGTCGATCTTGTCGCCGGCCGCGAGCGTGACGATCGCTCGTTTGGTGGCCGAACGCTTGCCGACGGTGTTGGTCTTGCGGTTGCGCCGGGTCTTGCCCTTGCGGTTGAGCGTGTTCACGCTCTTGACCTTCACGCCGAAAACCTGCTCGACGGCGTTGCGCACGTCGACCTTGGTGGCGTCGGGTGCCACCACGAAGACATAGGCGCCGTCGTCCATGAGGGCGTAGGACTTCTCCGACACGACGGGCCGCATGAGGACCTGCTCGGCGTTCTTCATGCGTCGCTCCCGTCATCGTCGGTGTCGGCCGGCTCCGACGGCGCCGCGTCCTCGGTTGGCGCAGCGCCATCGGTGACAGCGTCGTCGGTGACAGCGTCATCGGTGGCGGTGGCCTCGTCGGCGACCTCGGTGGTGGTGGTTGCGGCGGCTTTGGCGCGCGGCGCGCGGCGCGCCTTGGGGGGAACCGTGACGGGCGTTCCCGGTGCCGGCGTCGTCTCGCCCGGCAGTGTGGCGTCGGTGAACACCACCCAATCGCTGCGCAGGACGTCGTAGGCGTTGAGCTCGGCGCGCTGGAGGGTCTGGACATGGGTCAGGTTGGCGAAGGAGCGGTCGGGGATCCCGTCGTCGGGACCGAGGACGACCAGCACGCGCCCGGTCAGGTCCAGCGCGTCGAGGGCCGCCACCGCGTCCTTGGTCTTGGGGGCGGGGAACGACCATTCGTCGACGACCACGACCTTGCCCTCCGACGCCCGGTCCGACAGCGCCGAATGCAGGGCCAGGCGGATCATCTTCTTGGGTGTGCGCTGGCGGTAGGAGCGGGGCTTGGGGCCCAGTGCGATGCCACCACCGGTCCACTGCGGAGATCGGGTCGAGCCCTGCCGGGCACGGCCCGTCCCCTTCTGGCGGAACGGCTTGGCGCCTCCGCCCGAGACCTCGGCGCGGGTCCGTGTCGACTGGGTGCCCGCACGCGCCGCCGCGAGTTGCGCCGTGATGACCTGGTGGAGCACGGCTGCGTTGGGCTCGAGGCCGAAGACCAGCGGATCGAGCGTCACGGTGTCGATGACGGTGCCGTCGATGCGCTTGCGCTCGACGGTGCGGTGCTCGGGCTCGGGTCGGACCCGGCGGCGCTGCCCGTCGGGGATGGTGGCGGTGGCGGTGGTCATGACGCGCTCACGCCGTTGGTGCCCTTGACCGTGTTGCGCAGGACCACCATGCCGCCCCTGGGCCCGGGGACCGCCCCCCGAACGAGGATCAGCTCGCGCTCGGCGTCGGCCTGGACGACCTCGAGGTTGAGGGTGGTGACCTGGTGCCCGCCCATGCGACCGGCCATGCGGGTCCCCTTGAAGACCCGCGCCGGCGTGGCACAGGCGCCGATGGAACCCGGTGACCGGTGCTTCTTGTGGTTGCCGTGGGCGGCACCTTGGCCCTTGAAGTTGTGGCGCTTCATGGCCCCGGCGAAGCCCTTGCCCTTGGAGACCGCGATGGCGTCGACGCGTTCGCCCGCGCTCATCAGGTCCGCGGTGAGCTGCTGGCCCACCTCGAACCCACTGGCGTCGTCGAGCCGGAGCTCGACGAGGTGGCGGCCCGGCTCCACGCCGGCCGCGGTGAAGTGGCCCTGCTCGGGCTTGTTGAGCGTGGAGGCCCGGCGTACGCCCCACGTGACTTGCAGGGCGGCATAGCCCTCACGCTCGAGCGTCTTGACCTGGACCACGCGCAAGGGCGCGATCTTGAGGACCGTCACCGGGATGGCGCGGTTGTTCTCGTCCCAGACCTGGGTCATGCCGACCTTCTCGCCGACGATCGCCTTGGTCGCCACGGTGGATAGGGTCCCTTCGTTCCTCATGCTGGAGCGGCCGCCACGTCGCGGCTCGCCTTGGTTTCGGTTCTTCGGCGCCGTCGCCGGCGCCCGCTTCGCATGCCAACGCTCCGCCCGGGAGATCCCGAGCGGAGCGCTCGCCAGGTTCTGCCCCGAGGTCCCTACCTGGAATGCCGGCAGGCGCTCGGAGACGTCGATTCGGCTTGCAGGGCCCGAAATCGGCCCGACCTGCGACGTTACACCATGGGTTCAGGGGCCTGCCACAAGCATCGCGCCCTTAGGACAGGGCTCGGCGGGCCTAGACGTTCTGGATCTTGATCTCGATGTCGACACCGGCGGGGAGGTCCAGCCGCTGGAGCGAGTCCACGGTCTTCGGGGTGTGCTCCACGATGTCGACGAGGCGCTTGTGCACCTGCATCTCGAAGTGCTCGCGACTGTCCTTGTACTTGTGGGGGGACCGGATCACGGTGTACCGGTGCCGCTCGGTGGGCAACGGCACGGGGCCCTGGACCTTGGCCTGCGTGCGCAGGACGGTCTGGACGATCTTCTCGGTCGACTGGTCGAGGATCTCGTGGTCGTAGGCCTTCAACCGGATCCGGATCTTCTGGCGCGATGCGTCTGCCATGGTGGCTCTCGATTCCTTCCGCCGCGCCCTGATCCCCTATTTGAGGATCTTCGTGACCCGGCCGGAACCCACCGTGCGCCCACCCTCGCGGATGGCGAACAGCAGACCCTCGTCCATGGCGATGGGCTTTTGGAGCTCGACGGTCATCTCGGTGTTGTCCCCCGGCATGACCATCTCCGTGCCCTCGGGCAGGGTGATCGAGCCCGTGACGTCGGTCGTCCGGAAGTAGAACTGCGGGCGGTAGTTGTTGAAGAACGGCTTGTGGCGACCGCCCTCCTCCTTGGTGAGGACGTAGACGTTGGCCTCGAAGTTGGTGTGGGGGGTGATCGAGCCGGGCTTGGCCAGGACCTGGCCCCGCTCGACGTCCTCCTTCTTCGTGCCGCGCAGCAGCGCCCCGATGTTGTCGCCGGCCCGACCCTCGTCGAGCAGCTTGCGGAACATCTCCACGCCCGTGACCACCGTCTTCTGGGTGGTCCGCAGCCCGACGATCTCGATCTCCTCGCCCACCTTGACCTGGCCCTGCTCCACTTTGCCGGTCACCACGGTGCCCCGGCCGGTGATGGACATGACGTCCTCGATGGGCATGAGGAAGGGCCTGTCGATGGGGCGCTCGGGCTCGGGGATGAAGTCGTCCACGGCGTCCATGAGCTCGATGATCTTGGGCGTCCACTCGGGGTCGCCCTCGAGGGCCTTGAGGGCGCTGACCCGGATGACCGGGACGTCGTCGCCGGGGAAGCTGTACTGGGTCAGCAGCTCGCGCACCTCGAGCTCGACCAGGTCGAGGAGCTCCTCGTCGTCGACCATGTCCGCCTTGTTCAGCGCCACCACGATGGACGGCACACCCACCTGGCGGGCGAGCAGCACGTGCTCACGGGTCTGGGGCATGGGGCCGTCCGCGGCGGACACCACGAGGATGGCGCCGTCCACCTGGGCCGCGCCGGTGATCATGTTCTTGATGTAGTCGGCGTGGCCGGGCATGTCGACGTGCGCATAGTGCCGCTTGTCGGTCTCGTACTCGACGTGGGCGATGGAGATGGTGATGCCGCGCTGCTTCTCCTCGGGGGCCTTGTCGATCTGGTCGAACGGGGTGAACGACACGTTCGGGTTCGCCTCCGACAGGACCTTGGTGATGGCCGCCGTGAGCGTGGTCTTGCCGTGGTCGATGTGCCCCATCGTCCCGACATTGACATGAGGCTTCGAGCGCTCGAACTTCTTCTTGGCCATGACTGTTGCTCCGGCTCCCTATCTCCGGCGGCTCCCCCTCGGGGACCGCCTCGTTTTCCTGTGTCGTTGTTGCGTCCTGCGGGGCTGTCCTGCCTGGTGCTGTGAGCGCCCTTACTCGCCGCGTGCCCGAGCCACGATCTCACGTGCGATCGAGTCGGGGACCTCGTGGTATGCGCTGAATTGCATGGTGTACGTGGCCCGGCCCTGGGTCCGCGAACGCAGGTCGGTAGCGTAGCCGAACATGTCGCCCAGCGGCACCAGAGCCCGGACGACGTGGCTGTTGCCCCGCTGCTCCATGCCCTCGACCTTGCCCCGGCGGGACGACAGATCGCCGATGACCTCGCCCATGTAGTCCTCGGGCGTGACCACCTCGACGGCCATCACGGGCTCGAGCAGGACGGGGCTGGCCCGACGGGCGGCCTCCTTCACGGCCATCGACCCGGCGATCTTGAAGGCCATCTCCGAGGAGTCCACGTCGTGGTACGAGCCGTAGGTGAGCAGGACCCGGACGTCGACCATGGGGTAGCCGGCCAGGACGCCGTTGGTCAGGGCTTCCTGGATGCCGGCGTCCACGGCCGGGATGTACTCCTTGGGGATCACCCCACCGGTGATCTTGTCCACGAACTCGTAGCCACCGCCGGGCCCGGTGGGCTCGAGGCTGATGACGACGTGGCCGTACTGGCCCCGGCCGCCGGTCTGGCGGACGTAGCGGCCCTCGATCTTCTCCACGGTCTTGCGAATGGTCTCGCGGTACGCAACCTGGGGCTTGCCTACGTTGGCGTCGACCGAGAACTCGCGCAACATCCGGTCGACGAGCACCTCGAGGTGCAGCTCGCCCATGCCGGAGATGACGGTCTGGTTGGTCTCTTCGTCCGTCCGGACGCGGAACGTGGGGTCCTCCTCGCTCAGAGCGAAGAGGGCCTTGCCCAACTTGTCCTGGTCGGCCTTGGTCTTGGGCTCGACGGCCACATGGATCACGGGCTCGGGGAACTCGAGCGTCTCGAGCAGGATCTGGTGCCCCGGGTCGGTGAGGGTGTCACCGGTCGTGGTGTCCTTGAGCCCCACTGCGGCGACGATGTCGCCGGTGAAGATGGCCTCTTTGTCCTCGCGGTGGTTGGCGTGCATCTGCAGGATGCGGCCCACACGCTCCTTGCGGCCCCCCTTGGTGGAGTTCACGATGGTGGACCCCTTGGAGATGGTGCCGGAGTAGACCCGCAGGTACGTGAGCTTGCCCACGTAGGGGTCGGTCATGATCTTGAAGGCGAGCGCGGCGAAGGGCTCGGCGTCGTCGGCCTTGCGCTCGATGGGCTCGCCCTTGGTGGTGGTCCCGACGGCGGGGGGCACGTCGAGCGGGCTCGGGAGGTAGTCCACGACCGCGTCGAGCATCGGCTGGACGCCTTTGTTCTTGAAGGCCGAGCCGCACAGCACCGGGACGACCTCGCTCGCGATGGTGGCCCGGCGCAGCGCCCGACGGAGGTCGTCGTCGGTGATCTGCTCGTCGCCGACGAACTTCTCCATGATGTTGTCGTCGTAGTTCGACAGCACGTCGACGAGTTGGTGGCGCGCCGCGTCGGCCTCGGCCGCGAGGTTGTCGGGGATGGGCTCGGTCCGCCACTTCTCACCCATGTCGTCGTTCCACACGAGCGCTTCCATGGCAACGAGGTCGACGAGCCCCTGGTAACCACCTTCCACGCCGATGGGCAGCTGGATGACTGCGGGCACCGCGTCGAGGCGGTCGCGGATCATCTCGACGGCGCGGTTGAAGTCGGCGCCGATGCGGTCCATCTTGTTGATGAAGCAGATGCGTGGCACGGAGTACTTGTTGGCCTGGCGCCAGACGGTCTCGGTCTGGGGCTCGACGCCCGCCACCGCGTCGAACACGGCCACAGCCCCGTCGAGGACGCGCAGGGACCGTTCGACCTCGACCGTGAAGTCCACGTGGCCGGGCGTGTCGATGATGTTGATCCAGCAGTCTCGCCACTTACACGTGGTGGCGGCGGAGGTGATGGTGATGCCGCGCTCTTGCTCCTGGACCATCCAGTCCATCGTGGCGGCACCCTCGTGGACCTCACCGATCTTGTAGTTCTTGCCGGTGTAGTAGAGGATCCGCTCGGTCGTCGTGGTCTTGCCCGCGTCGATGTGGGCCATGATCCCGATGTTGCGGGTCCGGGCGAGCGGGAATTCTCGAATGGGGCGTGCGTCGGCCATGATGCGAAGCTTTCAGGTTGTTCGTGGGTGGGCCCGGCCGTCGCGGTTGGCGCCGCCGGGTGCCCGCTACCAGCGGTAGTGGGCGAAGGCCTTGTTGGACTCGGCCATCTTGTGCATGTCCTCGCGGCGCTTGACCGCCGCGCCGGTGGCGTTGGCGGCGTCGAGCACCTCGTTCGCCAGACGCTCGGCCATCGTCTTCTCGCGCCGTTGACGGGAGAACCCGACCAACCACCGGATGGCCAACGTCGTGGCGCGCCGAGGGCGGACCTCGACAGGCACCTGGTACGTGGCACCACCGACCCGACGGCTCTTCACCTCGAGCTCGGGCCGTGTGTTCTCCACCGCCCGCTTGAGGATCGTCACCGGGTCACCGCCGGTCTTCTCCTTCACCACGTCGAGTGCGTCGTAGACGAGGCGCTCGGCCAGGGTGCGCTTGCCGCGCGACAGGACCTTGTTGACCACCTGGGTGACGAGCACCGACCGGAAGACAGGGTCGGGGACGAGTTCCCGTCGAGTAGCGGGACCTTTACGGGGCATCTCAGGACTCCTTCTTGGCGCCGTAGCGCGAACGAGCCTGGTTGCGCTCGCGCACACCCGCCGCGTCGAGGGCTCCGCGGATCACCTTGTAGCGCACACCCGGGAGGTCCTTCACCCGTCCGCCTCGCACGAGCACGATGGAGTGCTCCTGGAGGTTGTGGCCCACGCCGGGAATGTAGGCACTGACCTCGATCCCACTCGTGAGCCGCACTCGGGCCACCTTGCGCAGTGCCGAGTTCGGCTTCTTCGGAGTGGTCGTGAAGACGCGCGTGCACACACCTCGACGCTGGGGCGCGCCTTTGAGCGCCGGCGTCTTGGTCTTTGACTGCTTGGACGCCCGTCCCTTACGGACGAGCTGTTCGATCGTGGGCACGCGTGACCTCTGGAGGATTTCGGGACTTGTTCGCGGGAACTGCCAGGCGCGCCGACCTTGCGGTCACCACGCCACGCGAGCAGGTAATAGTAGAGCTTAAGGCGTCTTCGGAGCAATCAGGCCGGGGCCTCGGCTCACGCCCCGGCCTCGAGCTGACCGTTGCCGTCCACGCCGTGGTCGGCGCCCTCGCCGTTCGACGACACGGCGAAGGGATCCGCCGTCGGGGCGTCGAGCGCACCCCACCCCGCCGAGCTTCCCCCGGCTTCGGGGAACTCCCCGTAGGCAGGATCGGCCCCGACCTCGCCGAAGCCGGCGTCACCGGCACCGGTGGGACCGCCCACGTCGCGAAGCCACGCCGCGAGGTCCTCGGTCTCCTCGTCGAAGCCGTAGGTCCGCAGGGAGACGCCCGCCGCGTCGGGCAGGTCGACCTCGATGTCGCGGTACCGGCCCATGCCGGTCCCAGCCGGGATCAGCTTGCCGATGATGATGTTCTCCTTGAGGCCGAAGAGCTGGTCGGACTTGCCCTCGATGGCAGCTTCGGTGAGGACCCGGGTGGTCTCTTGGAACGAGGCGGCCGACAGCCACGAGTCGGTGGCGAGCGACGCCTTCGTGATCCCCATGAGCTCGGGTCGGCCCTCGGCCGGGCGGTTGCCCTCTTGGACCAGGGTCCGGTTGACCTCGGCGTAGATCTGGTTGTCCACGCGCTCGCCCGGGAGGAACGGTGCGTCCCCGGGCTCGGCCACGAGCACCCGCCGCAGCATCTGACGGACGATCAGCTCGATGTGCTTGTCGTGGATCGACACACCCTGGTCCCGGTAGACCTTCTGGACCTCTTCCACCAGGTACTGCTGGGTCTCGCGGATGCCCTTGACCTCCAGGAGCTCCTTGGGGTCCTTGGGGCCCTCGACGAGCGCGTCGCCCGCCGCAACGTCCTGGCCTGCGGTGACCTCGAGGTGGGCCCGGGCCGACACGAGGACCGACTCCTCGGTGCCGTCCTCGGCGACGACGGTGATCCGGCGCCCGCCCTCCTCGTCCTCGATGCGGGCCACGCCCGAGTAGTGGGCGAGGACCGCGGCGCCCTTGGGCGTGCGGGCTTCGAAGAGCTCGACGACACGGGGCAGGCCGTGGGTGATGTCCTCTCCCACCACACCACCGGTGTGGAAGGTCCGCATGGTCAGCTGCGTCCCGGGCTCGCCGATGGACTGGGCCGCGATCACGCCGACGGCCTCGCCCAGCTCGATGAGTCGGCCGGTAGCCAGTGACTGGCCGTAGCAGGTCACGCACACTCCGTGCTCGGATTCACATGTGAGCACCGAGCGCACGCGCACGCGGTTGACGGTCTCGTCCTCGCGGATGCGGGCGACGAGGTCGTCGTCGAGCATCGTCCCCGACGCGATGACCCCGTCGGCCAAGGTCACGTCCTCGGCCAGCACCCGGCCGTAGGCGCGGGTCTCGAGGTACGAGCGACGGCTGGCCTCGTCGGGCACGACCCCGTCGATCCAGATGCCGCGCGACGTCCCGCAGTCGTCGATCCGGATGATGAGCTCCTGGGCCACGTCCACCAGACGCCTCGTCAGGTAGCCCGAGTCGGCGGTGCGCAGCGCGGTGTCGGCCAGGCCCTTGCGGGCGCCGTGGGTCGAGATGAAGTACTCCAGCACCGACAGGCCCTCCCGGAACGAGGACTTGATGGGGCGGGGGATCATCTCGCCGCGCGGGTTCGACACGAGGCCCTTCATGCCCGCGATCTGGCGGATCTGTTGGGAGTTCCCTCGGGCCCCGGAGTCGACCATCATGTCGAGCGGGTTGAAGGCGATGGCCGAAAGGGTCTTCTCCATGGCCCGCCCGACCTCGGACGTGGCGGAGGTCCAGATCTCGATCTCCTTCTGCCGGCGTTCGTCGTCGGTGATGATGCCCCGCTTGAACTGGGTCTCGGCCTTCTCCGCCTCGCGCTCGTAGCGGTCGAGGATGACCCGCTTCTCGGGCGGCGTGCGGACGTCGTCGATGGAGATGGTGAGGCCGGACTGGGCCGCGTACCGGAACCCGAGCGCCTTGATGCGGTCGAGGCTCTCGGCCACGACGTTCTTGGGCTCGGTGGCCGACACCTCTTCCACGATGCCCCCGATGGGGATGGACCGCTTGCCCACGACGTCGTTGACGTAGCGGAAGCCTTTGGGCAGCGCACCGTTGAAGAACACCCGGCCCGGGGTGGTCACGATGGACAGGAAGTCGTCCTCGCCGGGAACGGCGTCGAGGGCCTTGGTGAGCGCCGTGTGCATCGAGGAGCCCGGGTTGGTGCGGAGCACGATCTTGGCGTGGAGGTCGACTTCGCCTTCTTCGAAGGCGCGCTCGACCTCATAGGCGTGACGGAAGGTCTTGCCTTCACCCTTGGCCCCGTCGACCTCGAGCGTGAGGTAGTAGGCGCCGAAGACCATGTCCTGGGTCGGGACGGTGATGGGCCGGCCCGTCGCGGGGGACAGGATGTTGTTGGCCGACAGCATGAGCACGCGCGCCTCGGCCTGGGCCTCGGCCGACAACGGCAGGTGGACCGCCATCTGGTCGCCGTCGAAGTCGGCGTTGAAAGCCGTGCACACGAGCGGGTGGACCTGGATGGCCTTGCCCTCGACCAGGACCGGCTCGAAGGCCTGGATGCCCAACCGGTGCAGCGTCGGCGCCCGGTTCAGCAGCACCGGGTGCTCCTTGATGACGCCCTCGAGGACGTCCCACACCTGGGGCCGCCGGCGCTCGACCATGCGCTTGGCCGACTTGATGTTCTGCGCCAGCTCCAGGTCGACCAGCCGCTTCATGACGAAGGGCTTGAACAGCTCGAGCGCCATCAGCTTGGGCAGCCCGCACTGGTGCAGCTGCAACGTGGGGCCGATCACGATGACCGACCGGCCCGAGTAGTCCACGCGCTTGCCCAGCAGGTTCTGGCGGAAGCGGCCCTGCTTGCCCTTGAGCATGTCCGACAGGCTCTTGAGGGGCCGGTTCCCCGGGCCCGTGACCGGCCGCCCACGACGGCCGTTGTCGAACAGGGCGTCGACGGCCTCTTGGAGCATGCGCTTCTCGTTGTTGATGATGATCTCGGGCGCGCCGAGGTCGAGCAGTCGCTTCAGCCGGTTGTTGCGGTTGATGACGCGGCGGTACAGGTCGTTGAGGTCCGACGTGGCGAACCGACCGCCGTCGAGCTGCACCATGGGGCGCAGGTCGGGCGGGATGACCGGCACGACCTCGAGGATCATGGCCCGGGGGTCGTTGGCCCGACGGCCGTGGTCGTCACGGCGGTTGAAGGCCGTGACGATCTTGAGGCGCTTGATGGCCTTCTGGCGCCGCTGGGCCGAGAGCGGACGGCGCCCGTCGGTGGCGTCGATGGCCTCGCGCAGCTTGACCTCTTCGACGTCGAAGTCGATGCGGTCGATGAGCCGGGCGATCGCCTCGGCCCCCATGCCGCCCTCGAAGTAGTCGTCGTAGCGGATCTTGAGCTCCCGCCACAGCAATTCGTCTTCGATGATCTTGCGCGGGAACAGGTCCCGGAACTCGTCGAAGGCCCGCTTGGCCAGGTCGATGTCGGCCTCGGAGCGCTCGCGGACCGAGCCGATCTCCTTCTCCGACAGCCGCTGACGGGCCTTGATCTCGGCGTCTTTGGCGCCGCCCGCCTCGAGCTCGGCGAGCTCCTTCTCGAGCTCCTTGAAGCGCCGGTCGATCTCGAGGTCGCGCTGGCGCTCGAGCTGGGTGACCTCTTCGGCGAGCTCGCCCTCGAGGGCCGACAGGTCCTCGTGGCGGCGCTCCTCGTCGACCCACGTGACGAGGTTGGCGGCGAAGTAGATGACCTTCTCGAGCTGCTTGGCCTTCAGCTCCTCACGGGCCTCTGTGCCCATGAGGAGGTACGCCAACCAGCTCCGGGTGCCGCGCAGGTACCAGATGTGGACGACGGGGGCGGCGAGCTCGATGTGGCCCATTCGCTCGCGGCGCACCTTGGATCGGGTGACCTCGACGCCACAGCGCTCGCAGATGATGCCGCGGAAGCGGACGCGCTTGTACTTCCCGCAGTAGCACTCCCAGTCCTTGGTGGGCCCGAAGATCTTCTCGCAGAACAGACCGTCCTTTTCCGGGCGCAGGGTCCGGTAGTTGATGGTCTCGGGCTTCTTGACCTCTCCGTTGGACCACGAGCGGATGGACTCCGCGGTAGCCAGTCCGATACGGAGCTGGTCGAAATTGTTGACGTCCAGCACGGCTAGAAGCTCCTCTCGGCAGCACGACGCTCGTCTTCTTCGTCCGACCCGCGCTCGGGCCGGCTGATGTCGATGCCCAGCTCCTCGGCCGTCCGGAAGACGTCCTCGTCGAGCTCTCGCATCTCGATTTCCTCACCCGTGGTCGACAGCACCTCGACGTTGAGGCACAGCGACTGCATCTCCTTGATGAGCACCTTGAAGCTCTCGGGGATGCCCGGCTCGGGGATGTTCTCGCCCTTGACGATGGCCTCGTAGACCTTCACGCGGCCGAGCACGTCGTCGGACTTGATCGTGAGCAGTTCCTGCAGGGCATAGGCGGCCCCGTAGGCCTCGAGTGCCCACACCTCCATCTCACCGAACCGCTGGCCACCGAACTGGGCCTTCCCACCCAAGGGCTGCTGGGTGATCATCGAGTACGGGCCGGTGGAACGGGCGTGGATCTTGTCGTCCACGAGGTGGGCGAGCTTCAAGATGTAGACGTAGCCCACCGAGATGGGGTTGTCGTACCGCTCGCCCGTCCGACCGTTGTACAAGGTGGCCTTGCCGTCGGGACCGATGAGGCGCGTCCCGTCGGCGGAGTCGGAGTGCAGCAACTCGAACAGCGCCTTGATGGTCGGGTGCCGGCCGGCGTCCTCCTCCTCGTCCCAGTGCGCGCCGTCGAAGGCGGGCGTGGAGACCCACACCGCCGGGTCGGTGCGCGGCCGGGTCTTGGCCTCGGGCGCGTCGGGCGTCGTCTGGTGTGCCTCGGACCCGTCCCAGCCCCAGCGGGCCGCGTAGCCCAGGTGCGACTCGAGCACCTGGCCCACGTTCATCCGGCTCGGCACGCCCAGGGGGTTCAGGATGATGTCGACGTGCGTGCCGTCGGACAGGAACGGCATGTCTTCCACCGGCAGGATCTTGGAGATGACGCCCTTGTTGCCGTGGCGACCCGCCAGCTTGTCGCCCTCGGAGATCTTGCGCTTCTGGGCGACGTACACCCGCACCAGCTGGTTCACGCCGGGCGGGAGCTCGTGGGAGTCCTCGCGCGAGAACACGCGGACGTCGATGACCTTGCCGGACTCGCCGTGGGGCACCTTGAGCGAGGTGTCGCGCACCTCGCGGGCCTTCTCGCCGAAGATGGCGCGCAGGAGGCGCTCCTCGGGGGTCTGCTCGGTCTCACCCTTGGGGGTGACCTTGCCCACGAGCACGTCCCCGGGGCCGACTTCGGCGCCGATGCGGATGATGCCGCGCTCGTCCAGGTCGGCCAGGATCTCCTCGGACAGGTTGGGGATGTCCCGGGTGATCTCCTCCGCCCCGAGCTTGGTGTCCCGGGCGTCGACCTCGTGCTCCTCGATGTGGATGGAGGTGAGCACGTCGTCTCGCACGAGCCGCTCGGAGAGGATGATGGCGTCTTCGAAGTTGTAGCCCTCCCACGGCATGAAGGCGACGAGCAGGTTCTTGCCCAGCGCCAGCTCGCCGTTGTGGGTGGCCGACCCGTCGGCCAACACGTCGTTGGCCACGACCCGCTGACCCTCGTCGACGATCACCTTCTGGTTGATCGACGTGTTCTGGTTGGAGCGCCGGAACTTGGCCAGGGTGTAGCGCCGACGGCCGAGCTCGTGGCCCAGGCGGTCACGCTGGCCGGAGCGGTACTCCACCACGATGTGGTCGCCCGAGACCTCGGCCACGGTGCCTTCGCCCTCCGACAACAGCACGTCGCCGGCGTCCTGCGCGGCGCGCGCCTCCACGCCGGTGCCGATGTAGGGAGCCTCGGGCACCACCAGCGGGACCGCCTGCTTCTGCATGTTGGCGCCCATGAGGGCACGGTTGGCGTCGTCGTGCTCGACGAAGGGGATCAGCGCCGTCGACACCGACACGATCTGCTTGGGCGACACGTCCATCAGGTCGACCTCGGCCGGCGGGACGTAGTCGATCTCGCTCGTCGTCCCGTACGACGTCGTGGTGGCACCCACCCTGACTCCGGCCCCTTGGGGCCCGCGCCGCACCAGGACACGCTCGTCGACGAACCGGCCGCGCTCGTCGAGCTTGGCGTTCGCCTGGGCGATGACGTGCTCTTCCTCCTCGTCGGCGGCGAGGTAGACGATCTCGTCGCTGACGCGCCCGTCGACCACCCGCCGGTAGGGCGTCTCGATGAACCCGTACTCGTTCACCCGGGCATACGTGGCCAGGGCGCCGATGAGGCCGATGTTGGGGCCTTCGGGCGTCTCGATCGGGCACATCCGGCCGTAGTGCGAGCTGTGGACGTCTCTGACCTCGAAGCCCGCCCGCTCGCGCGACAGACCGCCGGGCCCGAGGGCGGAGAGGCGGCGCTTGTGGGCCAGCCCCGACAGCGGGTTGTTCTGGTCCATGAACTGGCTCAGCTGGCTGGTGCCGAAGAACTCCTTGATCGCAGCCACCACGGGGCGGATGTTGATCAGGGTCTGCGGCGTGATGGCCTCGACGTCCTGCGTCGTCATGCGCTCGCGCACGACCCGCTCCATCCGCGACAGGCCGACCCGCACCTGGTTCTGGATGAGCTCGCCCACCGACCGGATACGGCGGTTGGCGAAGTGGTCCTGGTCGTCGATGCGGTACCCGGACTCGCCGTCGGCCAGATGCAGCATGTAGGTCGCCGTGGCGAGGATCTCCGACGGGCTCAACACGCCCTGGGTGGGCGACGGCCGCTCCAGGTCGATGTCCAGCACGCTCGAGATGCGCTCGATCTCGGGCCCGAGCTTGCGGTTGAGCTTGTAGCGGCCGACCCGGGTGAGGTCGTAGCGCTTGGGGTTGAAGAATGCGTTCTCGAAATAGGCGCGCGCCGCGTCAGCCGACAACGGCTCGCCCGGTCGGGCCCGCTTGTAGATCTCGAGCAGCGCGTCCTCGCGACTGGGCGCCAGGTCGCGCTCCTTCTCCCACTGGCCTTCGAGGAAGTCGAAGTGGCGGACGAACCGGTTCAGGAACCCCTCGTCCTCGTAGCCCAGGGCGCGCAACAGCACGAACAACGACAGCCGGCGCTTGCGGGCGACCCGGGCCCCGGCCGTGACGTCCTTGGAGGGCTTCGCCTCGACGTCGAACTCGATCCATTCACCCCGGTAGGGGTGGACGGTCCCGGTCACGATGGTCTTGGCGTCGCGACCGGGCTGGAAGATCACCCCGGGCGACCGAACCAGCTGGCTCACCACGACCCGCTCGGTGCCGTTGATGATGAAGGTGCCCTTGTCCGTCATCATCGGGAAGTCCCCCATGAAGACGGTCTGCTCCTTGATCTCACCGGTCTGCGCGTTCATGAACCGCGCCCGGACGAACACCGGGGCGGCATAGGTCATGTCCTTCTCCTTGCACTCCTCCTCGGGGAACTTGGGAGGCGGGCGCAGGTCGGGGTCGGACGGGTCGTACTCGAGTTCCAGGCTCAGCTGGCCGGTGAAGTCCTCGATCGGGCTGATGTCGGCAAACGCTTCGGCCAGACCCTTGTCCAAGAACCAACGGAACGAGTCCCGTTGGATGGCGATGAGGTCCGGCAGTCGCAGGACCTCGTCGAGGTTGGCGAACGAAAAGCGCTCCGGGCTCTTAGACCGTGAAGGCAACGGTCGACTCCTCCCAGGTGGGTGGCGGGTAATGAACGAGACGGCGGGACGGTACGGGTGGAGTGCCCCCGGCCATAGCCGGGGACGGGGTGGCTAGGGGGTGCTACACGGGACGGGCGGGAACAACGGTGAGGATTACGCCTGCGCCGCGGGCATAGCGGCGCGCGTCAGCCAGCCGGATACGGCAAGGGTGGCGCGAAGAAAGGGGCACGGCAACCGCACAGCATACGCGCGAGCGCGGGAAAAGGCAACCCTTCTTTCCTGCCACCGACAGGCTACGGACGCGCCGAGGTGTCGTCAAGCACTCCGGCCCCTCGCCGAGGTCGGGCTACTTGACCTCAACGGTGGCCCCGGCCTCCTCGAGCTGGGCTTTGGCCTTGTCGGCGTCTTCCTTCGACACCCGCTCGAGTACCGGCTTCGGGGCCGAGTCGACCAGGTCCTTGGCCTCTTTCAGCCCGAGGCTCGTCAGAGACCGGACCTCCTTGATGACCTGGATCTTCTTGTCACCGGCCGCATTGAGGATGACGTCGAACTCGGTCTTCTCCTCTTCGCCGCCTCCGGCGTCGCCGCCACCGGCCGCCGGGGCCGCCGCCACCGCCATCGGCGCAGCTGCGGTCACGCCGAACTTCTCCTCGAAGTCCTTCAGGAGCTCGGAGAGCTCGAGGACCGAGAGATTGGCGATCCCCTCCAAAATGTCGTCTTTGCTGATCTTGGTGGCCATTGATGCCTCTGCTCCTTTGAGTTGCTCGATGGTGTCGAAGGTGTTTCGGGTGCCTGCGCCTGCTCAGCTCTCGGCCGAGGCGTCGGTTCCGGCCTCGGCGCTGGCTTCGGCGACGGCGTCGGTTCCGGCCTCGGGGGCCGGGGCCGTCTCGGCGGCGGTGTCGGTCTCGGGTGCGGTGTCGGTCTCGGGTGCGGTGTCGGTCTCGGGTGCGACCCCCTCGGCCGGTGCCTCGACCGGTGCCTCGGCTTCGGCGGGGGCGTCGGTCACGACCGCCGTCTCGGCGGCGGGGGCGGACTCGGCCGGGGACGCCTCTTCGATGGCTTCGGCCGGAGCACCCCCCCTCTCCTCGAGCAGCGCCGACAGGCCGTAGGCGAGATTGCGGGGAAGCGCCTGCAAGAGGCCGGCGAACTGCCGTAGCGGTGCGGCGATCGCGCCGGCCACCTGGGCTAGGAGCACCTCACGCGGCGGCAGGTCGGCCAGCGCGGTCAACTCCTGGGTCGAAAGGAAGCCGTCGCCGTGGAGTCCACCCTTGATGATCAGGCTCGGGTACGTCCTGGCGTAGTCGCGCAGCGCCTTGGCCGCAGCACTGACTTCGCCCGAGACGAAGGCGATCGCCGTGGGCCCCTCCAGCAATGGCGTGAGGGCTTCGTGTCTCCCTCCGGCAATTGCCAGCTTGACCAGGGTGTTCTTGTAGACCTTGTAGTCCCCGCCCGCGGCCCGGAGGACCGTGCGCAGCGCCGCCAGCTCAGCGACGGTCAACCCCCGGTACTCGGTGAGAATGGCCGCCTCGGCGGCGTCGAGGCGCTCACGCACCTCGTCCACGACGGCCACCTTCTGCGGCCTGGGGTTGTCCATGTCGACTCCTGTGCTCGGAACGGTGCGGCACCGCTCATCTCATGCCGTCACCGCACCACCGAGCAGGGCCGACGCCCCACCGAGTGTCACGTTCGTCGCCTGGTCTGGCGGGCTCGGGAGCCCCTTCGACGCCCGAAGGCATGACCGGAGGTCTACGGCGACGGCAAGTACTCGATCTGTTGTGCCCGACCCCCGAGGAGGCCGTCGGGAAAAGCTACTACGTCTCGGAGCAGGTCCTCTACGCCGTGGCGGCGAGGTCCTCGTCGAGCTCGCGTGCCCGGGCCGGATCGATGCGGATGCCGGGACCCATGGTGGACGACAGCGTCACCCCGCGCAGGTACCGGCCCTTGGCCGCAGCGGGCTTGGCCCGCATCAGCTCTTCGATCACCGTGTGCACGTTCTGGAGGAGCTGATCGTGGGTGAACGACACCTTGCCCACCCGGACGTGCACGTTCCCGACCTTGTCCGTGCGGTACTCGACGCGTCCGCCCTTGAACTCGGTGACGGCCTTGCCGACGTCGGTGGTGACCGTGCCGGTCTTCGGGTTGGGCATGAGCCCACGGGGCCCGAGCACGCGTCCGAGCTTCCCGACCTGGCCCATCATGTCCGGCGTGGCGATGGCCACGTCGAAGTCGAGGAACCCTCCTTCGACCTTGGCCACGAGATCGTCGGCGCCGACCTCGTCGGCCCCTGCGGCCCGGGCCTCAGCCGCCGCGTCGCCCTGGGCGAACACCACCACCCGGGCGGTCCGCCCCGTGCCGGCCGGCAGGCTGAGCGTCCCCCGCACGATCTGGTCTGCCTTGCGAGGATCCACCCCGAGGCGCACGGCGAGCTCGACGGTCTCGTCGAACTTGGCCGGGGCCAGCTCCTTCACGAGATCGACCGCCTCGGCCGGTGCGTACAGGTGTTGCCGGTCGAAGTGCTCGAGCGCGGCCCGGTACTTCTTGCCTTTTTGCACGTCAGGCTCCTGTTTCGTCGTCGTAGCCGCGCCGTCAGCCTTCGACGGCGATGCCCATCGAGCGGGCGGTTCCCGCAACCTGGCGCTTGGCGGCATCGAGGTCGTCGGTGTTGAGGTCGGGCAGCTTGACCGTGGCGATGTGGGCGATCTGGGCGTCGGTGATCGATCCCGCCCGCTCCCGACCCGCCGCCGTGGCTCCCTTGGCGATACCGACGGCCTCTCTGATGAGAGCCGGCGTCGGCGGGGTCTTGAGGACGAACGAGAACGAGCGGTCCTCGTAGATGGTGATCTCGACGGGCACGATCGTGCCCCGCTGGTTCTCGGTGGCGGCGTTGTACTGCTTGCAGAACTCCATGGTCTGGACGCCGTGGGGCCCGAGGGCGGTTCCCACCGGCGGCGCGGGCGTGGCCCCCCCGGCGGGGAGCTGGATCTTCACGACGGCGAGGACCTTCTTCTTGGGGGGCATGACGGGGAGCCTCCTGGCGGCTAGAGCTTGGCGACCTGGCTGAATTCGAGCTCGACCGGCGTCTCGCGGCCGAAGATGTTGACCAGCACCTTGAGCTTGAGCTGGTCCTCGTTGATCTCGTCGATCTGGCCCGAGAAGTCGGCGAACGGGCCTTCCTTCACCCGGACCGTCTCGCCCACCTCGTACTCCAGGCGGGGACGCGTCTTCTTGGTGGGCTCGGCCCCACCCTCCACCTTCACCTGGAGGATGCTCTCCACCTCGCGCCGCGACAGCGGCGTGGGCTTGGTCCCGGGACCGACGAAGCCGGTGACCCCGGGGGTGTTGCGGATCACGGACCACGAGTCGTCGTCGAGGTCGCACCGGGTGAGGAGGTAGCCGGGGAACACCTTCTTCTGGACCACGACCTTCTTGCCGTTCTTGAACTCGACCACGTCCTCCATGGGGATGACGACCTCGAAGATCCGGTCCTCCATGTTCATCGAGACGATCCTGCTCTCGAGGTTGGACTTCACCTTGTTCTCGTAGCCGGCGTAGGTGTGCACCACGAACCACCGCCCGGCCCGGTCGTAGGGGCTCTCGACGACGACCGGGAGCTCCTCCTCGTCGTCGTCGTTGTCCCATCCCGGACCTTCGACGATCTCCTCCGCCAACCCGTCGACGTGGCCGTTGGCCTCGGCATCCGCCGGCGCGGCCGAGGTGACCTCGAGGACCTCCTCGTCGAGGGTCGGGGAGAGCGAGGTCACCTCGATGTCGACCTCGACATCGGTCGGCTCGGACTCGGCTCCGTCGGGGTCGGTCAGGGGCGCCTCGGCATCGAGCGACGCAGCCACGGTGGGTCCCACTGCGTCTCCCACGACCTCTCCCGGCTCGAAATCGGAATCGCTCATGACTTGAACAGCCAGATCATGAAGTGCGAGAACGTGTAGTTGAGGACGAAGATCAGGCTGACCAGCAGCACGAGCGTGAGGAAGACGATGGTGGCGGAGTTCGCCACCTCCTTGCGGTTCGGCCAGGCGACCTGGCGGAGCTCGGACCGGACCTCGCGGAAGAACTCGGCGATGCGGCCGAAGACCGAGGTCTCGTTCTGGACGACGGGACGGCTCTTCGGAGGGGGGGTCCGTCGGGTCGCGGGAGAGCCGTCAGCCTCGATCTGACCTTGGCGCTGCATCATGCGCTTCATCTCACGGTTCACGGCTTCGCACGCCTTTCGACGGCTAGATGGCAGGGCAGGAGGGACTCGAACCCCCAACCGCCGGTTTTGGAGACCGGTGCTCTACCAATTGAGCTACTGCCCTTCGGCGGCCAGGACACCGGTCACCGCCCGAGCGG
Organism: uncultured Acidimicrobiales bacterium; assembly: GCA_963764205.1. GTDB lineage: Bacteria > Actinomycetota > Acidimicrobiia > Acidimicrobiales > UBA8190 > Chersky-840. The sequence continues at coordinate 594,418 of CAVXRN010000006.1, read as the reverse complement.
CCAGGGGGCCGGACAACGAGGATACCACCGGCCACGCCACGTCTCCCGACGGACCCGGGCCTCGCCATGCCCCGGCACCCCGGTCCCCGACAGCTGGCGGGGGCACCGGTCGTCGGCAGTCGGTCAGCGGGTCTCTTTGTGGAGGGTGTGCTGGCGGTCCCACCGGCAGAACTTGGTGAGCTCGATGCGCTCGCGGTCGTTCTGCTTGTTCTTGGTGGTGATGTAGTTGCGGCGCTTGCACACCTCGCAGGCCAGCGTGACCTGTACCCGCTTCTCGTTCTTCGCCATGACTGTGCTCCTTCTCGAGCCACCGCACGGGGCGGGGGCCATTCCCTCGGGCTGGTAGCGGCGGCGGGACTCGAACCCGCGACAACACGATTATGAGCCGTGTGCTCTGACCAACTGAGCTACGCCGCCAGGGGCGAGCCCCCTGTCGGAATCGAACCGACGACACCAGCCTTACCATGGCTGTGCTCTGCCGACTGAGCTAAGGGGGCGGACACGGCAACTCCGCGCCGGACGAGCATAGTCGCCACGTGCTCGTTCTCCGGTGGGTCCGGGGTGGGCCGGGACCTGTCGGCGACCCCGATCTCGGCGCCGGTACGATCGTCCGATGGAGGTCCGGCTGGCACGCCAGGAGGACGCCGAGGCCATCCGCGCCATCTACAACGTCGAGGTCATGGGCTCCACCGTGACCTTCGACCTCAAGCCTCGCACCGCCGAGGAGCAGCGCGCCTGGGTGGCCCGGCACCAGGGCGCACACCCTGCCGTGGTCGCGCTCGACGGACCCCGCGTCGTCGGCTTCGGGTCGCTGTCGCCGTTTCGGGACCGGGCCGCCTACGCCACCACGGTGGAGGACTCCCTCTACGTCGACGAGGCGTGGCGGGGCAAGGGCGTGGGCCGACTCCTGCTCGACGAGCTCATGGACCTCGCCCTGTCCCGGGGGTTTCACGCCGTGATCGCCCGCATCGCGGGCGGCAACGAGCCCTCGATCGCGCTCCATGGCGCCTGCGGCTTCGCCATGGTCGGGGTCGAACGCGAAGTGGGACGCAAATTCGGCCGTTGGATCGACGTGGCCGTCATGCAGCGGATGCTGTGATTCAGGCGTCCGCGTAGTCGAGCGACACGCCCGACTGCTCGAGCTGCGATCCCGAGGGCCCGCCCCCGCGCCGACGCCACCGGGCCAGCACGCGCTCGCGGTCGAAGGGCGACAGCGGCACGGTCAGGATGGCGAGACACACGAGGAGGGCCAACGCCACGGTCAGCGGGTCGGCCTGGAAGAGCCCCGACACCAGAAACTTGCCGGCGGGGAGCCCGATGAACGCCGCTGCGATGGACGAGCCCACGATGAGGGTCCGGACCTTGCCCGTCGCCACCGGGGCCAGCACGACGAGCCCCCACGACAGGTACCAGGGCTGGACCACCGGGCCCAGGGCCACGATGACGAGCATCGACAGACCCATGGCGCGCAACGCCCCGATCTTGTCGGATCGGAGCAACATCCACACAGAGAAAGCACACGCGACGAGCACCCCGAGCCCGCGCGTGAGCGACAGGGTCGTGTGCAGCGGCACCCCGATCCCGACGAAATGGGCGATGTCGGTCAGGAAGATCCCAGCACCCGTCGCCGGCGCGACCCACGACCGGACCGTCCCCGGGGTGGAGAGGTTTCCGATCCAACTCCAGCCGAGTCCGGTGACGATCGACAAGGCGCTCAACACGGCGGCCGCGATCAATCCTGCGGTCACCACGGGTCGTATGCGGGCGCGCAGAGGCAGACCGGTGCCCAACCAGTCCCACCCGATGTAGAGGACGCCCAGCGCGGCCGGGACCTTGACCGCCGCTGCCAACGAGCACAGCACGATGCCCAGCACCGGTCTGTTCCGCCGCGCCACGGCCAACCCCGCCATGAGCAGTCCGAGCATGAGCGCGTCGTTATGGGCGCCCCCCACGAGGTGCAGGATCGTGACCGGGTTGAGCACGGCCACGGTGAAGGCATAGGACGGATCTCGGCCCACGCTGCGCGCCAGCGACGGGATGGCCACGGCCATGAGGCCCACGCCCACCAACGCCAGCAGCCGCAGCAGCACGAGGTCGACGAGCTCGTTGTGCCCCGACGCGCTCGTGAGGAGCCCGTCGGTCTCCATGAACAGCGGGCCGTAGGGCACCGGCGTGTTGAGCCAGAGGTGGTCGACCAGTGCCACCGACGGGGCCGCGCCCAGGACGCCCGGGCCGTAGTGGTACGGGCTGATGTGGTGGCTCATCATCTCGCCCTGCGCCGCGTAGCTGTAGATGTCCCGGCTGAACAACGGTGGCGCCAGCAGGAGGGGCACGACCCACAACACGAGGACGAGGACGAGCTTGCGCACCGGCACGCCCTTCACCTGCGAGAAGGTTCGGATCAAGCCGTACCAGACCCGCATGAACAACACGAGGCCGCCGTACATGGCGACCAGCGCGAGGAAATTGATCTTGTGCTCGGCGGTCGAGCCCACCGGAGGGACCCCGAAGAACCAGGCACCGGGAAGCTTCAGGTCGAACGGCGACCCCTGGGGGATGGAGCCCAACGTGATGGCGGTGACGGCGATGAGCCCCAAGATGGCGGGGCGCACGAGGAGGTGCGAGCCGTCGCCGTCGATCGTCCCGAGTTCGAGGTCCGGGCCGACGAGCGCACTGAAGGGCCAGCGCTGGCGAACGGCCTCGTCCCAAATCGTCAGGCGGTCGAGGACGCGGGTCACGACGGGGATGGCTGAAGGATCGAAGCCGCGCACCGACGCGGTTGTCCTTCCCATTAGACCCATCGTCTCGGCCCTCGCCCCGCAGTTGCTCGTACCGGATACGCCCGCCTCGACCCGCTGCCGCTCCCCTTCCGCCAGGACGGGAGGATACGGGTCAGACACATTCGTAACGGCATTGTAATGAAGGAGATGGCCCGGGCAAGTGCAGGGCCATCGGGCATCCCGGCCCGATCCGCCCGCGCCGCAGAGTTGGGCAGATCGTGGGGATGAAGTGGGCCGGGAAGGATTCGAACCTTCGTAGGCTGTGCCGGCAGATTTACAGTCTGCTCCCTTTGGCCGCTCGGGCACCGACCCGCGAGGCGAGACCATATCGCGAGGGCCTCGACGCCCCGGGACCGCGAGGGCCTGACCGCCCCGGGCAGCCCGACCCCGGACCGCCAGCACTATCGTGTCGGCATGCCGACGTTCGACGTGGTCTCGCAGGTCGACATGCAAGAGGTCCGCAACGCCGTCGACCAGGCCAACCGCGAGGCCGGCACCCGATTCGACTTCAAGGGAACCGACTCGAGCATCGAGCTCGGTGAGAGCGACATGCTCCTGCGCTCCTCCACCGAGGACCGCCTGCGCGCGCTGCACCAGGTGCTCCAGGAGAAGATCGTTCGGCGCGAGGTGTCGCTCAAGGCGCTCGAGGACGGCAAGATCGAAGAGGCGACCAAGGGCACGGTCCGCCAGCGCATCGCCATCAAGGCCGGTATCTCCGCCGACCACGCCAAGCGCCTCAACAAGTTCATCAAGGACCTCAACCTGAAAGGCGTCTCGTCACAGGCCCAGGGCGACCAGCTCCGGGTGACGGGGAAGAAGCGCGACGACCTGCAGGGCGTCATCAAGGCGCTGAAGGAACAGGACTTCGGGATCCCCCTGCAGTTCCAGAACTTCAGGGACTGAGCACACCGACGTCGGTCTCATGACCGACCCATGTCAGGGCTCGGCGCGCTCGATCTCCGCCACGGTCTCTTTGAACAACTCGGCTTCGGCCTCCGAGACAGGGTCGACGTGGAAGAGCCGGTTGAAGACCATGAACTTCACGATCCACAACATGGCGAAGGCGAGCGTGTTGGCACCGAGGACCACGATGGTCCGCCCGAGGTGCTGGAGGTTGTACTCGTTGCTCAGGTGGCGAGCCAGCGATGCGGTGCCGATGGAGATCGTGATGCCGATGGCGGTCATGGTCCAGAAGGGGATGACCTCCTTGAACATGTGCGACCGGCCGCTCTTGCCCCAGGACCACGAGCGGTTGAGGTAGTACGCCGGGACGCTCGCCACGAGGTTGGCGAACACGGTGCTCGGCACCTCCGACCACAGCCGCAATACCCCGAAGACGAGGAACAGCGTGGTGAAGGACACGGCGGTCGAGATGACCGACACCATGGCGTACCGGATCAGTTTCTTCCCGGTGGGTGTGTGGTACAGGCGCCACAGGCGCTTCACGGTGGCGACCATCCAGGCGAATTTAGTCGGGAGGCCTGAGTTTTACCTAGCCGGCCCCCGGGGCTCCGATCTCAACCCAGGGCGTTGGCCCGGGCCACGTCGCCGAACCACGCCGCGCTCGGCTTGGGCCGGCGCTCGAAGGTGGCGTGATCCACCTCGACCAGACCGAACGTCGGCCCGTAGCCCAGGACCCATTCGAAGTTGTCGAGCAGGCTCCAGTAGAAGTAGCCCCTGACGTCGATCCCGTCTCCGAGACACCGCTGCACGCCGGCGAGGGCTCCGGCCACGTACTCGATCCGCTGGGCGTCTTCGGCGGTGCCGATCCCGTTCTCGGTCACCAGAACGGGCGTGCCACCGGTGAACTCCCAGGTCCGGCGCACGGTGGCCTCGAGGGCCGCGGGGTAGAACTCGTAGCCCATCTGGGTCACGGGCACGCCCTCCTCGGCCCCGAGCACCCCGTCGGGACCGACCCGCATCCGGGTGTAGCACTGGACCCCGACGAAGTCGTCGCCCGTGGTGGCCTCGAGGAAGACGTCCTCGGTGGGGCGGCGCATGTGCTCCATCCGCTCCTCGCCCCCGGGCATCGCCTGCCAGTCGTGCATCGACAGCGTGAGCCCGACGGGGAAATCTCCGGGGCCGCTGCGCAGGGCCTCGACGCCCAGGACGTGGGCCCGGCACAACGAGGCGTTGACCGCCCGGCGCCGGCCCGAGTCACGGACTCCGGGTGGGAACACCTCGAGGAGGTACCCCATGGTCGCCACCACGTTGGGCTCGTTCAGCGTGCAGGCCCAACCCACGAGGTCCCCCAGGTGCTGGGCCACTCGCTGGCAGAACCGGGCGAAGCGCTCGGGGGCGTCGTCCGCCTCCCAACCCCCGCGTTCGGACAGCCACCGGGGGATGGTGAAGTGGTTGAGGGTCACCACCGGGGAGAGGCCGAGCTCGTGACACCGGGCGCACTGGCGCCGGTAGTGGTCGAGCGCCGCGGTCGACCACTCGCCTTCGGCCGGCTCGATCCGACTCCACTCGACGGAGAAGCGGTACGCGCCCAGTCCGAGAGAGGCCACGAGCTCGAGGTCCTCGGGCCACAGCCGCCACGAATCACAGGCGTCACCGCTGGACTCGAGGCACGGCGTGCCCGGGGCGTGCTCGAAGGCCCACCAGTCGTTGTTGGTGTTGCCCCCCTCGATCTGGTGGGCGGCGGTGGCGGTCCCCCACACGAAGCCCTCGGGGAAGTTGGTGGTCGGCATCAGCGACACCGTAGCGGCGGAGCCTGCCAGGATGGGGAGGTGAGCGATGCATTGGACTTCCTGGTCAAGCTGCTCGACATCGAGCCGATCGAGGTGAACATCTTTCGCGGGGTGAGCCCCGACGAACGCCGCCAGCGCGTCTTCGGCGGGCAGGTCGCAGCCCAGGCCCTCATGGCAGCGGGCCGCACCGTCGAGCGCGGTCGCGTGCACTCGTTGCACGCCTACTTCTTGCGCCCCGGGGACCCCAACGTCCCCATCCTCTACGAGGTCGACCGCATCCGCGACGGCCGCTCCTTCGCCACGCGCCGCGTGGTGGCCATCCAGCACGGCCAGGCCATCTTCAACGTGGCGGCGTCGTTCCACGTCTACGAAGAGGGCGCCTTCGTCCACCAGGTGCCGATGCCCGAGGTGCCCGACCCCGAGACGCTCCCCTCACTGCACGACCGCCTCGAACCGATGCGCGACGAGCTCGCCGACTGGTTCGCACGACCCCACCCCATCGACCAGCGGCACGTGGGCGAGTTGCCCTGGATGCAGCACGAGGCACGCGACCCGGTCCAGCGGGTATGGATCCGGGCCGACGGGACCCTCCCCGACGATCCCCTCCTGCACTCGTGCGTGGCCGCCTACGCGTCGGACATGTCGTTGTTCGACACGATGCTCGCCCCCCACGAGGTGCAGTGGGACGACGCCGAGTTCATGGGGGCGAGCCTGGACCACTGCATGTGGTTCCACCGGCCCTTCCGCGCCGACGACTGGCTCCTCTACGACATGGACAGCCCCAACGCCTTCGGTGCCCGGGGCCTCGCCCGCGGCTTTCTCTTCGCACGCGACGGGACGCTGGTGGTGTCGATGGTCCAGGAGGGCCTGATGCGACTGGTCCCCAAACCCGCACCCTGACGAGCCTCACCAGGGGCGGGGGCGCCCCTAGCGCTGGGCGATGGGTACGTAGGGGCGGGGCTCGGCGCCGATGTAGAGCTGGCGGGGGCGGGCGATCTTGGAGTCCTGGTCGAGCATTTCCTGCCAGTGCGCCAGCCAGCCCGCGGTGCGGGGAATGGCGAAGAGCACCGGGAACATCTCGAGTGGGAACCCCATGGCCTGGTAGATCAGACCGGAGTAGAAGTCGACGTTGGGATAGAGCCGGCGCGAGGTGAAGTACTCGTCGGAGAGGGCGATCTCCTCGAGCTTGAGGGCGATGTCGAGCAACGGGTTCTTGCCGGTGATGGCGAAGACCTCGTCGGCGGTCTGCTTGATGATCCGGGCCCGGGGGTCGTAGTTCTTGTACACCCGGTGGCCGAATCCCTGGAGTCGCCCGCCGTCGCCCTGCTTCACCGAGTTGATGAAGGCGGGCACGTTCTCGATCGAGCCGATGTCGGTCAGCATGCGGATGACCATTTCGTTGGCCCCCCCGTGGCGGGGCCCGTACAGCGCGGCACAGGCGGCCGCGCAGCACGAGTACGGGTCGGCGTGCGACGACCCCACCACCCGCATGGCGGTGGTCGAACAATTCTGCTCGTGATCGGCGTGCAGGATGAAGAGGATGTCCAGGGCTCGGGCCAGCGTGGGGTTGGCGTCGAAGCGCGGCTCGGCCACCTTCCACATCATCGACAGGAAGTTCCCGGCGAAGTCGAGGGAGTTGTCGGGGTAGACGAAGGGCATCCCCACCGAGAACCGGTGGGCGGCGGCGGCCAGTGTCGGCATCTTGGCGATCAGCCGGATGACCTGGCGGCGCCGGGACTCGGGGTCGAAGATCTCCTTGGCGTCGAGGTAGAAGGTGGACAGCGCCGCCACCGCCGATACGAGCATCCCCATGGGATGGGCGTCGTAGTGGAACCCCTCGAGGAACCGCTTGCGGACGTTCTCGTGGATGTAGGTGTGGTACGTGATCTCGTGGCGCCACGCGTCGAACTCGCCTGCGGTCGGGAGCTCTCCGTGCAGGAGCAGGTAGGCCACCTCGAGGTAGTTCGAGTTCTCCGCCAGCTCCGCTATCTCGTAGCCGCGGTAGCGGAGTATCCCGGCGTCACCGTCGACGAACGACACCGAGCTCTCGCACGCCGCGGTGGCGGTGAACCCCGGGTCGTAGAACCAGATGCCCGGGAGCAGCTTGCTCCACTCGCCCGCCGCCACTCCACCGTTGCGGATGGGGATCTCGAGCTGATTACCCGTCCGGTTGTCCGTGATGGTGATGCTCTCTGCCACGACGCTCGGATCCTCCTCTGACGTCCCGCCCCGATCCTATGGCTCCGAGGTCAGTCCGGTCATCCCGGCGGGCGAGTCGGACCGGACCGGAGCGGTGGATGCCACCTCCTGCGAGGCAGCCCCCTGTGTCGTGATCGACGTTCTCAGCTGTCCACCTTGAGCGTGATCGCCGGCGACATCGACGCCGAGTCGTGCGCGTCTCCCGAGTACGCGCCGGTGACGGCGTGGGCCGAAGCGGCCCGGTACGTCACGACACACGTCGCCTGGCCCTTTCGGACCGGCTGGGCTCCGCACCCGGTGATGGTGGCGCCGTCGTCGGCGAAGGCGACCGTGCCCGTGGGCGACCCGGTGCCCGGTCCCGACAACGACGAGCTCACGTCTGCGATCAGTGTCACGGGCTGTCCCCGGAGACCGACGAGCGGGGACGACGTCACCGCGGTCAAGGTGGCGGCCTGTTGCACCTGGACCTGGACCGACCGTGAGGCCAACGCTCCGGTCCCGGTCGAGTGGGGCGACTCCGCCACCACCTGCAGGGTGTAGGAGGAGCCCGGCTCCACCGTGAAAGCGGGGAGCAGCAGCGTCGTCGATCGAGCCGGGGCGAGGTTGAGGGTCCGCTCCACGAGCACCGGCTTGGCCAAAGACCCCTGTGGAGTCGCCACCCCACCGAGCTCGACACCGTCCTCGTCCACGTTGCCCTGGTTGGACAACACGACATGGGCCACCAGCGTCGTCGTCGCCGGGGTCACGAGGGTCGACCCGCTCGCCACCGCGGCGGGGTCGGTGACGACGGCCAGCACGACGATGCTGTGCACCGGCGTCAGCGAGGGCGAGCTGGCGACGGCGGCCACGAGGTGGGCGGCGGTGCCTGCGGCCAAGACCTCGGGGTGCCGGACCCACACCGACTTCGGGACCAGGGCCGAGCCCGAGGCGTGCCGCAGGGCGCGCCGGCACGCCGCCCACGACGCGTCGGCGGACTGCAACTGCGCTCCGGCCGAGGTCATCGCCGCGGTGGCGGCGGATTCGTCGACGACGCCGAGTCCCGTCGGCCCACCGATCACACCCTCCATGGCGTTGCGCACGGTCGACACCGCAGACGCCCGGGCCGCGATCGCCGCATCGCAGGGCACCGCCACCGAAGGATCGGGCGGGGTGATGGCGTCGTAGCGGCGCGCCACGGTCGCGGTGTCTGTGGCCAGGTTGTCGAGATCGAAGAAGAACGCGATCCGACCGAGCGAGCTCGCGGTGTGCAGGAACGTGAAGAGGGCGACGCCCGATGCGTCGGATTCGGTAACCAACGGTTGGGCCAGCGCCGCGTAGCCGCGATCCAGCGTGCGTCGGTAGGGGCCCGAGGTGGGGCCGATCTGGGCGACGGCGGCCACCGCCAGGATCACGACCACGGCCGACACCACCATGGGCACGGCCCAGCGGACCAGGCCCCGGACCCGCGCTCGTCGTCGGCCGAGCCGACGTCGATCCGCGGGCGCCGGTCGACGTCGTTCCCCGACCATCGTGGGGACCCTACCGGCCCCGGGCCCATCCTCCCTGGCCGCCGGACCGTCCTTAGGGGCCCGACCGGGCCGTCGTTCGTGGCCCGACGGGGCGATCGCAACCCGCCGAGGTGGTCGAGAAGTGACCGTGCATGACGAAGTCCTTCGAGGAGCCGCCGCTACACTCGCCAGCCGTGCCTGAAAGCACTCCCCCGGCACCTCCGCCTGTGTTCGAGCGCGCCGACATCCGCAAGAAGTCGCGCCAACGGACGACGCGCCGGCTCCTGCGCGTCGGCGTGGTCGTCGTCGCCGTCCTCGTCGTCCTGGCCGGGGCGGCCGTCGGGTACGGGGAGTACCGCAACCACCAGATCCACCGCATCAAGGTCGGCGACCTCGTTGCGCAACCACCCTCGGGGGTCGAAAACGTCGTCCTGGTCGGGTCCACGTCGCGCTGCGCCCTCAAGCAGCAGAACAAGGCGTTCGGGCTGTGCTCGGAAGGGGTCACCGGCGTGAACAGCGACGTCGTGATGATCCTGCACCTCGACCCGAACAACAAGACGGCCGCCATCCTGTCCATCCCTCGGGACCTGTTCGTACCCAACGCCCGCGCCTCGGGTGCGAACAAGATCGACGCCGCCCTGGTCGAGGGGCCACAGCAGCTCGTAAGCGCAATCGAGGAGGACTTCGGCATCCCCATCCACCACTACGTGGAGCTGAATTTCGACAGCTTCCAGGGCGTGGTCAATGCCCTGGGTGGGATCAAGATGTACTTCCCCGAGCCCGTCTTCGACGCCTACTCGGGTCTCAACATCCCCACGGCCGGGTGCCATGCCCTCAACGGCTTCCAGGCCCTCGAGGTGGTCCGCGCCCGCCACCTGCAGTACAAGAGCCCGACCACCACGACCAACGACCACGCCGACTGGCCCCAGGACCCCGAGAGCGATCTGAGCCGGATCCGACGGGACCACGAGTTCCTGCGGGTCCTGTCCAGTGCCGTGGCGGCTCGGGGGCTGAGCAATCCCGTGACGGACAACGACCTGCTGGGCGCCGTGGCACCGCAGCTCCAGGTCGACTCGAGCTTCTCGCTCCCGGCCATGTTCGGGCTCGTCACCACCTTCCACGGCATCAACACGGCCAAGACACCCCAGCTGACGCTGCCGGTCGTGGTCCTGTCGAGCCTGGACTACTACTTCCAGGGCTACGACTACGGCAACGTCGAGCTCACGAGCCAGCCCAACGACATCCACGCCGTGTCCAGCTTTCTCGGCATCGGCGCCGACGACGACACCATGACGGGGAAGCCCCTGCCCCCCCGAAGTCGATCACGGTGTCGGTCCTCAACGGAACGGGCCAGAGCGGCCAGGCGGGCCAGACGGCCTCCGCTCTCCAAGCCCTGGGGTTCGACACCGTCGGCGAAGGTGACACCACGGCGAGCGGTTCGCTGTCGGAGACCTACGTCTACTACTCCTCACCGCGCCATCTGGCCGACGCGGAGCAGGTGCTGCACTCGTTGACGGGGCCCGCCACCCTCGGCCAGGCGCCCACCACCGACGGAGCCGACGTGACCGTCGTCACCGGATCGAACCTTTCCGTCAATGCACCGTCGAAGGGCACGTCCGCCTCGTCGGGGACAACCCCGAGCTCGAGCTCCACCACCACCGCCGCGCCGTCGTCCCCGTCGGTGTCGCTGCAGCCGCCGACGGCGCCCACCCAGGCGCTGGCGCCGTTCGACCCGCGGTCGTGCACCGCCTCGGGGGGCGAGGGTCCCTGACCGTGCCATGAACCCACCGGCTCGGGGGCCGGCGGGGCGGGGCCGGCGCTCAGTCGACGCCGAGGCCCGCCGAGGTCGGCAGCGTGCTGGCGGTCTTGCGCCACTGGACGGTGGGGGCGATGGCCTGCACGTCAACACGGTCGCGGTGCCGGTCGACGACCGCCAGGAGCGAATGGATGGTGGCGGGCCCCAGCAGGTGCGGCACCAGGCCCAGGTCGAGGAGCTTGGTGTGCGCGGCGCGGTAGTAGTGCTCCTGCTTCTCCACCCGGGGGTCTTCGATGTGGTCGATCTCCACGGCCCCGGGGTAGGCGTCGGCCACCATCTGGGCCACCTGCTGCACGGAGAAGGACTCGGTGAACTGGTTGAAGACCCGGAACTCACCCTCCTCGGCCGGGTGCAGGAGCGCGAGCTCCACACAGGCCAAGGTGTCTCGGATGTCGAGCATCCCCCGCGTCTGGTTGCCGCTGCCGTAGACGGTGAGCGGGTGGCCCACCACGGCCTGGACGCAGAAGCGGTTGAGCACGGTCCCGAACACGGCGTCGTAGTCGAAGCGCGTGGCGAGGTCGGGGTGCATGGTGGTCTCGTCGGTCTCCTGGCCGTAGACCACGCCCTGGTTGAGGTCGGTGACCCGCAGCCCCCAGATGCGACAGGCGAAGTGCAGGTTGTGGCTGTCGTGCACCTTGGACAGGTGGTAGAAGGAGCCGGGCTGCTTGGGGTAGGGCAGCACGTCGGTGCGGCCCTTGTGGGTGATCTCGATGTAGCCCTCTTCGATGTCGATGTTGGGGGTGCCGTACTCCCCCATGGTCCCGAGCTTGACCAGGTGGATGGCGGGGTTGCGCTCGGCGATGGCGTACATCAGGTTGAGGTTGCCCACCACGTTGTTCACCTGGGTGTACACCGCATGGGCCCGGTCGATCATGGAATAGGGGGCGCTGCGCTGCTCGGCGAAGTGCACCACGGCGTCGGGCTCGAAGCGGTCGAGCAGCGTCTCGACGAACCGGTGGTCGGTGAGGTCCCCGACAAAGGCGTCGACGGTCAGGCCCGACACCTCGGACCAGCGCCGCACTCGGTGCTGGAGATGGGCGATGGGGACGAGGCTGTCCACCCCCATCTCGAAGTCGTACTGCCGCCGGCAGAAGTTGTCGACCACACCCACGTCGTGGCCACGCCGAGACAGGTGCAACGCCGTCGGCCACCCCAGGTACCCGTCGCCCCCCAGCACGAGGATCCGCACCCCCGCCACCTCCTTGTCCGTTCGCCTGTGCCATTGCAACAGGCACCTCAAGAATCCCTGATGAACCTGGGAATACCCTGGGATGACCTGGAAAAAGCTCTGTGAAGTCGAGAAGCGATGATGAGGCTACAGGCCCTCGTTCCCCCCACCGAACCCCGGGGAGGCGGCCGAGGCCCGGTGGTGGCGGTGCTCCGGGCCCGGGTGGCGTTCCTCCTCGCCACCCTGGTCATCCGCCCCCTAGGCGGTCGACCCCGTCGGGGGTGCGGACGCGTCCCAAGTTGCGCTGGGACCACCGATAAAATGTCTGGTGCCGGCACCTGGCAGGTCTGTGGGGCGGCGCGGGCACAGGAGGGGGGACGGTGGCGCGAGTGCAACCCGGGAGCGGGCTTCGCGACACGCCCACGTCGGTGGCGCCCTTGAGCCTCGTGGAACCAACGACCCTTCCCCCGCGGTCCTCGACCTCACCGTCGTCGTGCCGTACTACAACCCGGGCCCGGTGCTCCGGTCGACGGTGGAGCGCGCCGTCGAGGTCCTGCGCCAGACCGGGATCTCCTTCGAGGTCGTGACGGTGTCCGACGGCTCCACCGATGGCAGCGACGCCTCGCTCCAGGGCCTCGACCCCGACGTCGTAGTCCAGGTGGTGCTGCCCCACGCCGGAAAGGGCAACGCCGTCCGGGCCGGGCTGGCCCGGGGACGGGGGCGCTACCTGGGCTTCATCGACGGTGACGGGGACGTGCCGCCGGAGCTGCTGGCCGAGTTCGTCGAGGTGGTCCACAAGAAGCATCCCGACGTCGTGCTCGGCAGCAAGCGCCACCCCGATTCCGACGTCGTCTACCCCTTGGCCCGACGGCTGTACTCCTGGGGCTACCAGCAGCTCGTGCGGGTCCTGTTCCGACTCGACGTCCGAGACACCCAGGCGGGCATCAAGCTCGTGCGCCGCGAGGTCCTGGCCGAGGTCCTGCCGCTCATGGTGGAGCAGGGATACGCATTCGACCTCGAGATGCTCGTGATCGCGGCCCGACAGGGCCATCGGGACCTCGTCGAGGCGCCCGTGCGCATCGGCCGTCGCTTCTCGAGCACCGTGTCGCGCCGAGTCGTGATCGAGATGCTGCCGCGACACCTTTGCCATCTGGTGGCGGCTCCGGTTCGGCGACGCCTACGGAGCCAAGCGCCCCGCCTGAGCCATCGGGCCGCCGGCCCGGACCCTCCTTCCGGATGCGGTGAGACAACGGGGTCGTAGCATGCCGCGATCGACGCGCGCCCCGGTCGCCGATCCGGAAACGCCCGGTACAAGGCGAGGAGCGAGCGAGGGGCTGACAGGGGCGCTGGGCGCGGCGGTGTCCCGCGCCAAGGGCGACGACCCACTCGCTCCGGTGACGGTGGTGGCCCCATCGGCCTATGCCGCCGTGGCGGCGCGCCGAGCCCTCGGGCATTGGGCCGGTCCCGACGGGCGCCACGGCGTCGCCAACGTCACCTGTACCACCGTGGACAAGCTGCTTCGCCAGCTCGGCGTGCCCGTGCTCGGAGCTCGACACCAGCGCCTCGCGCCGGGCCCCGTCGACCTCGAGGCCATCCGCACCGGGGCCCTGGCGACGGGGGGCTGGCTCGCCGAGTTGGTCGGACACCAACGCGGCCTCGTGGCGCTCGCCGACGCCATGGCCGAGCTGCGGCGGTGCCCGGCTCCCACGCTCGTTGCCCTGGCCCGGCGCCGCGGCCGTATCGGCGACGTGTGCCGTCAGTTGGCGGCGGTGCGCGCCCACCTGCACCGACGCGGATTCGCCGACGCCGTCGACCTGGCCGAAGTCGCGGCCCTCACGGCCACGACGAGCGGCGGTGCCCTCGAGGCGTCGGGGCCGGTCCTGCTCCTGGAGCCGGGGCCGATAGCGCCGTCGGAGCGCAGGGTCCTCGAGCTCGTGATGGCCCGGACCGGAACCATCCCCGTCGAGTCCCCCGTGACCGAGCGCATCCTGACCGAGGTGCGCGCCTGTGCGGATCCCGACGAAGAGGTGCGTGCCGCGGTACGGGCCGTGCTCGCAGCCGTCGACGCCGGCGTCCCGCTGTGGAGCCAGGCGATCTTCCATCCCGGCCCGGGCTACGCCCGCACGCTGACCCAGGAGCTGGCGGCGGCGGGCGTGGCGGTGAACGGGCCCCACACGCGCCGCCTGGACCGTTCCGTAGCGGGCGCGGCCCTGCTCGGCCTGCTCGAGCTGGAACGAACCGACTGGGCCCGGGAGGCGGTGATGTCCTGGCTGTCGAGCGCCCCGATCGTGACCGGCCCCGATCGGCGACGCGTGCCCACCAGCCGATGGGACGCTGTGTCGGCCGAGGCCGGTGTGGTGCGGGGTGCCACGCAGTGGAGCCAGCGACTCGAGCACCTGGCCCATCGACGCGAGGAGCTGGGCCACGAGGCCCGCTCCCTGGCGGCCTTCGTCGAGGTCCTCGTGACCAAGTCGGTCCCACCGGTGGGGTCATGGGCAGGGTGCGCCACATGGGCGGTCGAGCTGCTCGACGACTACCTCGACGCCGACCCGGGGTCGTGGCCGGTCGAGGAGCTCGCCGCCACCGAGCAGGTGCGCGGGGCCGTGCTCTGCCTGGGCCAGCTCGATGCCGTGTCGGACCGCGCCGACCACGCCGCCTTCGTGCGAGCGGTGCGCGCCGTGCTCGAAGAGACAGGGCTCGACACCTCCGAGCTCCCCGGCGGTGGATTCGGCGACGGCGTGTTCGTGGCCCCCTTCGGGCGCGCCCGCGGCCTGCGGTTCGAACGCGTCGTCCTGGTGGGCCTGGCCGACGCCGTGGTCCCCGGCGCGGTCGGGGACGACGCCTTGTTGCCCGAGAGCGCCCGCCGCCTCGACATGTCGGGCGGGCTGCGCACGCGCGCGGCCCGCATGGCCGAGCTCCACGACGACGTCGTCACCGCCATAGGGACCGGGGCGTCACGGCGCGTGGCCACGTACCCGCGCGTCGAGCCCCGGACGGGTCGCGCCCAGGTGATGTCGCGTTGGTTGGCTCCGTGCACGAGCGTCACCACACGGTGGCGTTCGGTCGACTCCTTCGCGGCCGCGGTGCACTCGGCCAGCCCACCGCTGTCGGCACGCGAGCTCGAGCTCCACGACACCGCACTGTGGGCCGCCGACGGGCACGACCCGGCCCGCTCCCCGCTGGCGCACACCTCGGGCCGGCTGCAGGCGGGCTTCCGGGCGTCGCAGGACCGGATGGGCCCGGAGTTCACCCGCTTCGACGGGAAGGTCGGGGTGGGGCTCGTGTCCCCGTTCTCGGCCGACGCCCCGATGTCGGCCACCCGCCTCGAGGTCTACGCCAAGTGCCCGCGGCGGTTTCTCTACGACCGGGTGCTCCAGGTCTCCAAGCGCACGCTCCCCGAGGAGATCTGGCAGATGGAACCGACCGAGCGCGGCACGCTCGTGCACGCCGTCCTCGAGGAGTACCTCCTCGAACGCCTCGCCGGCGCGCCACGGTCGCTTCCCCGACTCCTGGCCATCGCCGACACGCAATTCGAAGCGGCCGAGCGCGGCGGGCTCGTCGGCAAGGCGCTGCTGTGGCGCATGGACAAGACCGCGCTGCGCCGCGATCTCGTGCGCTTCCACGCCGAGGAGGGCGACCTCGAGCCGCTCGCAGCCGAGCTCGAGTTCGGCACGGGGGCCGAAGGGGCCGACCCGGCGGTGGCCGTCACGCTCCCGGACGGGCTCGAGGTCCGCTTCAAGGGCAAGGCCGACCGGGTGGACCGGTCCCGCTCGGGCGAGCTCGTCGTCTCGGACTACAAGACGGGGAAGCAGACAGTGCTGCGCGGGTTGCGCAACGATCCCGTCGCAGGGGGCCGGCTCCTCCAGCTCCCCATCTACGCCCTGGCCGCCCAAGCCCGCTTCGGTGGGGACAGGGTCCGGGCGCGCTACTGGCTCTTGTCGGAAAAGCGCGTGGCGCCGTGCTTCAGCGTCGCCATCACGCCCGAGGTCCGGGCGCGCTTTCTCGACGTGCTCGGCTTGATCGCGGGCGCGGTCGAGGCCGGTGCCTTCCCCGGGGCACCCACCGAGCACACCGGCGACCGCCAGTTCGAAACCTGCCGGGTGTGTGACTTCGACGCCGTGTGCCCCGTGACCCGCGACCGGCAATGGGATCGCAAGAGCAGCGATCCCGCCGTGGCCCCGCTGCTCGCGCTGATGGACGCTGAGCCCCCCGATGACCTCGAGGGTGCGGTCGTCGACGGCTTCGGGGACGAGACCGAGGTGGGCGCGTGATGCCGACCGACGGTGCCGCCCCGAGAGACGGTGCCGCCCCGACAGACGGTGCCGCCCGAACGCAGGTCCGGTCCGAGCTCGATGCCACGTTGGTGGTGGTGGCGGGGGCGGGCACGGGAAAGACCACCGCATTGGTGGAGCGGATCGTCGGGCTGATCCGCAGCGGACGCGCCGCACTACGAGAGATCGCGGCCATCACGTTCACCGAGGCGGCCGCGGCCGAGTTGCGCCAACGCATCCGGGACAAGATCGACAGCGAGGCGCTCGAGCACCCCGACGACGCCCGCCTCGCGGCTGCTCGCCAGGAGGTCGACGAAGCGGCCATCTCCACCCTGCACGCCTTCGCGCAGCGCATCCTGGTCGAACACTGTGTGGCGGCGGGCATCCCGCCCGGGTTCGACGTGCTCGACGAGACCGCGGAACGAGCCGACTTCGACGCCCGCTTCGAACGCTTCGCCGACATCCTGCTGGCCGACCCGGGAGCCGAGCCGGCCCTCGTGCTCGGATTCTCCTTGGGGTTGACCCACGACAACCTGGTCGAGATGGCCCGCGCCCTGCACCGACATTGGGACCGACTCGAAGACGCCGGGTTGGCTGCGCTCGAGCGCATGCGGCCGGTGGGCGGGGTGTGGCACGGCGCCGACACGCAACCCCTGCTCGACACCCTCGACGCGGCCGTGTCGATGCGCCGCTGGTGCAGCGACGACGAGGACAAGTTGCGACAACACCTCGACCGACTGGCGGTGCTTCGCAGCGAGCTGACGGAGTGTGAGGACGAATTGGCCACGGTGCAGTTCCTCGACGGTCTCAAGTCCCTGTCCAACCGACACGGACTGCAGGCGAACTGGGGAGAGCACCTCGAAGAGGCGCGCGACGCCACCACGGCGGCGGAACAGGCCCGCCTCACGTTCCTGCGAGCCACCTACCATGCCGTGCTGGGCGAGCTCGGCTCCCGGCTCGGCGCGTTCGTGCTGGACGCGGCCGACGAGCGTCGGGCCGAGGGACGCCTCGGCTTCCACGACCTGTTGGTCCTGGCCCGCAGGGTCCTGCGTCACGACAGCTCCGCCACCCGAGCGTTGCGCGGCCGCTACCGACGCCTGCTCATCGACGAGTTCCAGGACACCGACCCCATCCAGGTCGAGCTGGCCGCCCGCATCGCCGCCACCGTGGACGGCTCGTCGGACCTGGCCCATGCGGAGCCGGGTGGGCTGTTCGTGGTGGGGGACCCCAAGCAGTCGATCTACCGGTTCCGACGCGCCGACATCGAATTGTTCGCCCGAGTCGGTCGGGAGATCGGTGAAGAGATCGTCCTCGTCACCAACTTCCGCTCGGTCCCGGGCATCCTCACCTTCGTCAACACCGTGTTCGCGGAGCTCTTCGGGGCCGATCCGGTCCCGGGCCAGGCCCCCCACCACGCCCTGGTGGGCGAGCGCGCCGCGGTACCGCTGCACCACCGGGGCCCTGCGACGACCGCGGCGCCGCGCCCCGATGTCCCGCGACCGCGCGCCGTGCAGTTGTCGTTGGAGGGGCTGGCGACCGACCCCGGGGTACAGGAGCGCGACGTCACCCCCCGGCGTCGAGCCGCGCCGGGCATGCCCCCTGTCGTCGTCCTGGGCGGGCCCATGCGGACGAGCATCGCTGAGGTGCGGCGCGCCGCGGCCCACGACGTGGCGCTCACCATCGACGACGTCCACACCGGCCACTGGGCAGTCGAGGATGAGGATGACGGCGTGCTGCGGCCGGCGCGCTGGCGCGACGTCGCCGTGCTCCTCCCGGCGCGCACGGCGCTCGCCGCGCTCGAAGAAGCCCTCGAGGAGGCCCGCATCCCCTACCGGCTCGAGGGCGTCGCCTTGCTGTGGGGATCCGACGAGGTGCGCGACATCGTCGCCGTGCTGCGCGCCGTGGACGACCCGGTCGACCGCGTGGCCGTGCTCGCAGCGTTGCGCAGTCCCGGCCTGGCCTGTGGCGACGACGACCTCGTCACGTGGCACCAGGCGCAGGGCACCTGGGACCCGCGCCATCCCGCACCACCGGGTCTCGAGGCCCATCCCGTCGCCCGCGCCATGGCCGTGTTGGCGCGGCTGCACGACGAGCGGTGGTGGCGCGAACCCTCGGCCATGGTGGCCCGGGCCTTGGAGGAGCTGCACAGCTTCGAGCTCTGTCTCGCCTACCACCGACCTCGTGACCACTGGCAGCGCCTGCGCTGGCTCGTCGACCAGGCCCGGCTCTTCGACGAGACGGTGGGTGGGACGTTGCGGTCGTTCTTGCATTGGGCCGAGCTCCAAGCCGAGGACGACCGGCGCAGTGGCGGTGTCGGCCCTCCCGACCTCGATGACGACGCCGTGCGGGTCATGACCATCCACGGGTCCAAGGGCCTCGAGTTCCCCGTCGTCATCCTGGCGGGGCTCGAACGCGAGGTGGCACCGGGGCGCGCGGGCCGACCGTGCTTTGGACCGAGGACGGGACCCCCGAGCTGCGCGGTGGCGGGCAGCTCCGGTCCCTCGGGTTCGACGACGCCAACCAGCGCGAACGTGCGCTGGACGCGCTCGAGGCCCAGCGCCTGTTGTACGTGGGCATGACGAGGGCGCGCGACCATCTCGTCGTCTGCCTTCACCACAAAGAGCTCAACCAACCGAGTGCGACCCCGACCATCGCCGCGCGACTGCACGAGATCTGCCTGCGCTTCCCCGCACTGTGGCGTCGGCTGCCCATCGCGGCGCTCACCGCCACGGGTCCCGAGGCTGAGGAGGCACCGACGGCGGCACTGGCCATGGTGCGGGCGGGCTTCGGGTTGGACCCACCCGGCGGGACGGGCCCCGACCTTCCGCCCGGTGGTCCGGGCGCGGACGCGGATGCATGGCGCCAGGGCATCGAGGCCTTCGTGGCGCGACGCGCCCACGCGCTGGCCTCGGCTCGGCGCGCCCCGGTGACCACCGCCACGGCGGTGTCCGACAGCCTCGCCCGCACGGACGCGTCCACCACCGACCGACGGGCACCGGGCCCGACGCCTGACCCGGGATCGCCCGACTCCACCGGGGCGTTGTGGCGCGACGCCGACACGTCCTTGCAGATCGGGCGGGCCGTGCACAGCGCGTTGGCGGCGATCGACCTCGCCACCGCGTGCGACGACGCCGGTCTCCCCGCGCCGGAGGTGGCCCGAGGGCGCGCCACGGCCCACGGCGTCGACGCACACGCCGACGACATCGTGGCCATGGTGAGCGCGGCGCTGGCTTCCCCCTCGGTGGCGGCCGGCAGCGGGCGTCGGCACTGGCGGGAGCTCTTCGTCGCCGTGCCCGTCGGCCCCGGCGTCCTCGAAGGGTTCGTGGACCTCGTGGTCGAAGACGACGACGGGCTCGTGGTGATCGACTACAAGACCGACCGGACCGGCGGTGGCGCGGCGATCGCCGGCGCCGCCTCGCGCTACGGCCCTCAGGTGGCGAGCTACGCGCTGGCCCTCGAGCAGTCCACGGGTCGTCCCGTGCACCGGTGTGTGCTCGTGTTCCTCGGAGAGGGTGCTCCGGTGGAAGTCGTCCTCGAAGGTGACGCGCTGGCCGACGCGTGCGACGTGGCTCGACGAGCCGCCGACGAACTGCTCAGCGTCGGCACGGGGTGACGCGCGCTCAGGTGACTGCGGCCCCGGGCAACTCGAGCTCGTCGCGGCGCGACCCTTCGATGAGCTCGAGGCCCGACTCCCCCGGAAGGCCGCGCGGGGCACCGACGAACTCGGGCGCCTCCAACGCGCGCGCCGAGCCGTCGATGTGGTCGAGCTCGGGCATCTCCTTGTCGGCGCCGCCCACCACCCCGAGCTCGTGGAACCGCCGGGCCTGGGGCAACACATTGCGCTCGAGCGAGCCCACGGCCTTGTTGTACGCGTCGACGGCACTGCTGAGGCTGCGCCCGGTGCGACCCATGTGCTCGCCGAAGGTGGCGAGGCGCTTGTAGAGCTCGCGCCCCATGTCCTGCACCTCTCGGGCGTTCTCGGCCAAAGCCTCTTGTTGCCATCCCGAGGCCACGGTCCGCAACAGCGCGATCAGCGTCGTCGGGGTCGCCAACAACACCTGATGCGACACGGCGTGCTCGAGCAGCGAGGAGTCGTGCTCGAGCGCGGCTGCCAACAAGGCGTCGCCGGGAATGAAGGCGACGACGTATTCCGGCGAATTCTCGAACTGTTCCCAGTAGGCCTTCTTGGCCAGCGCGTCGACGTGGGTCCGGAGATGACGGGCGTGCACGACGAGGTGGGCCTTGCGGTCACCTTCGTCGGTGGCGTCGTTGGCGTCGAGGAAGGCCTGGAGCGGCACCTTGGCGTCGACCACGACCTGCCGCGCCCCGGGAAGCGTGACCACCATGTCGGGTCGGAGCTTTCCTTCGGCACCGTCGGTGGTAACCTGCTGTTCGAAGTCACAGTGCTCGACCATCCCGGCCATCTCGACGACCCGGCGCAGCTGCATCTCACCCCACCGACCCCGCGTGGCGGGTGAGCGCAACGCCGTCACGAGGTTGCGCGTCTCGGTCTGGAGTTTGTCCTGGGACTGCGTGAGCGACCGCACCTGCTCGCTCAACCCGGTGTACGCCTTCTGGCGCTCGAGCTCGAGGAGCCGGAGCCCCTGCTCATAGCGGCCGAGCTGCTCCCGCAGCGGGGTCAGCAGCTGGGCGATGGCTTGGGTGCGCTGGTCGAGATCACCTCGCGCCGCCTGCTGGGAGTGGGCCAGCCGGGCGTCGGCCAACTCCAGGAACTGGGTGTTGTTCTGCTCGAGCGCCCGCCGTGACAGCTCGGCGAACTCCCCCACGAGCTGACGCCGCACGTCCTCGGTCGCCACCCTCCGCTCTTCGGCCACCCCCCGCTCGTGCTCGAGCGTGCTCTGGAGCGAGAGCACCTCGGCGCGCGCCGAGCCCAACGCCTCCGCGTGGCGCTCGCGTTCACTTGCGACACGGGCCGAGGCCAGCGCCCAGGCGACGGCGCCACCGCACCCTGCGCCGATGACAATGCCGATCACGAGGCCAACGATCATGGGGTCTCCCTGCTCCGAGGGTGCACGCGGCTGAGCGTAACGCCGGGGTGTAACGGCTCCGGGGGACCGTCGAAGGCCACCGATTGCGCCAGGGCGGCAGGTAGCGTCGAGACATAGTGGTACGCAAGGCCACGACAGCACGGAGTGCCGGAGTGAAGTCCCAGGCCCGCCCGGGTGCACCGGGTCAGCGTCCCGGGAACGGCACGACGCCGCCCCGAGCGCCGCGGGGGTCGCTGCTGAGCTTCCCCTCCACCGAGCTCGTCGAGGACTTCCGCCTGGCGTGTGTCTCCCGGGCCCTCGACGACCGGGAGATCGTGCTCCAGAAGCAGAGTCGCGTCTTCTTCCAGATCTCAGGCGCCGGGCACGAGATCCTGCTCCTGGCGCTGGCTCGATCGCTGCGCCCGGCCTACGACTGGTTCTTCCCCTACTACCGCGACCGCGCGCTGGTACTCGCCCTCGGCGTGACGCCGCTCGACATCATGCTCCAGGCCGTCGGCTCGTCTCTCGACCCCGCCTCGGGGGGCCGCCAGATGCCTTGTCACTGGGGGGCGGTGACGCGCAACATCGTGACCCAGTCGAGCCCCACCGGGAGCCAGTGCCTGCCGGCGGTGGGATGCGCGGAAGCGGGGCGCTACATCGCGCGCCGCCCGGGCCTGCCGGGATGCGTCGCCTACGGCGACGAGATCACCTACGTGTCGCTCGGTGAGGGTGCCACGGCCGAAGGAGAATTCTGGGAGAGCCTCAACTCCGCCTGTCGCCTGCACCTGCCCACGCTGTTCGTGGTGGCCGACAACGGCTACGCCATCTCCGTGCGCTCCGCCGATCAGTCGCCGGCTCCGGTTTCGGAGATGGTGCGCGGGTTCCGCGGCCTGGCGGTGACACAGATGAACGGCTGGGACTACGCCTCGTGTCGCACCAAGGGTGGGCGAGCCATCGCGCGCGTGCGCGCCGGGGAAGGCCCGGGATTGATCCACGCCCGGGTGACGCGTCCGTATTCGCACTCCTCGGCCGACTCCCAGGCCAAGTACCGCGACGCGGGCGAGCTCGCCGACGAACAGGCACACGACCCCATCGACACGCTGGAACGGGAATTGCTGGAGGCGGGCGTGCTGAGCCCCGACGAGGCGGCGGCCGTCCGGGCCGAGGCGCGTGACCTCGCCGCCGCGGCGGCGGAAGAGGCCCTCGCCGCGCCGCGGCCCGACCCGAGCACCGTGACCGACCACGTGGTGCGCCTGCCGGTTCTGGCCGACGTCGAGCCCGACCCCGCTCCCACCCCCGATTCCACCGAGCCGGTCGTGATGGCCGAGGCGATCCGCCTCACGCTGCACGAGCTGCTCGACGCCGACGAGCGCATCCGCGTGTTCGGCGAGGACGTGGCCGACGCCGATGACGAGGTGCTCGACCACGTCGAGGGCAAGGGCGGGGTGTTCGGCGTGACGCGGGGGCTGCAGCGCCGCTTCGGCTCGGCGCGCTGCTACAACACACCGCTGGCGGAGTCCAACATCATCGGTCGCGGCGTCGGCCAGGCGCTACGCGGCCTGCGACCGTGCGCCGAGATCCAGTTCTTCGACTACATCTGGCCTGCCATGCAGCAGCTGCACAGCGAGGCCGCCACCATCCGCTGGCGGTCCAACGGCGACTTCACGTGCCCGCTGGTGGTGCGTGTCGCCATCGGCGGCTACCTCACAGGTGGCTCGATCTGGCATTCCCAGAGCGGTGAGTCGATCTTCGCCCACATCCCCGGCCTGCTCATCGCCTTCCCGTCCCGGGCGCGCGACGCCGTCGGACTGCTGCGCAGTGCCTTCGCGGCGCAGGACCCGGTGTTGTTCCTCGAGCACAAGCACCTCTACCGCCAGCGCTACGCGGCGGACCCGGTGCCGAGACCGGGATGGGTCGTGCCCTTCGGTCGCGGCGCTGTGGCCCGACCGGGTCGCGACCTGACCATCACGACGTGGGGAGCCACCGTGCACAAGACGCTGGAGGCGGCCGAGCAGCTGGCGGCCGAAGGATGCTCGGTCGAGGTGCTCGACCTCCGGACCATCTCGCCCTGGGACCACGAAATCGTGGGCGAGTCGGTGCAGCGCACCGGACGGCTCCTCGTCGTGCACGAGGACACCCTGACTGCGGGGTTCGGCGCCGAGGTGGCGGCATGGGTGTCGGAGCATTGCTTCTGGGACCTCGACGCCCCCGTCGTCCGCGTCGCCGCACAGGACACGTTCGTCGGCTACGAGCCCTCGCTGGAGCACGCCATCCTCCCCCAGGTGCACGACATCGTGAGCGCGGCTCGCGCCCTGGCCAAGGTGTGAGCGGCACGCCCCAGGGCGTGCCATCCTGAGGACATGGACCGCGTGGTGGTGATCGGGGCCGGCTTCGCCGGGCTCAGCGCGGTGCGCCACCTGCGCGATCGTCCCGTCACCATCACCGTCGTCGACCACCACAACTTCCACACGTTCCAACCACTGCTCTATCAAGTTGCCACGGCCGGACTCGACCCCGCCGACATCGCCTACCCGGTGCGCACCATCTTCGGCCGCGACCACAATGTCGTGTTCCGGCACGGACAGGCCACCCACGTCGATCTCGTGGCGCGCCGTGTCGACCTCGCCGACGGCGGGACCCTCGACTACGACCACCTCATCGTCGCCACCGGTGCCACCACCGGATACTTCGCCGTGCCCGGGGCGGCGCAACACTCGCTGCCGCTCTACACGCTGGCGGACGCGCGCCGTCTGCGGAACCACATCCTCGGCCGGCTCGAGGCCGCCGACGCGCGCCCCGAAGACTTCGACGGCGGGGCGCCGACGTTCGTGGTGGTGGGCGGGGGAGCCACCGGCGTGGAGATCTCCGGCGCGCTGATGGAGCTGCTGGACGTGGCGGTCCGGCGCGACCGCCTGCGCATCGACCCCGAGCGCTCGCGGGTGATCCTCCTCGAGGCCGGCGACCGGCTCCTCCCCGGCTTCAAGGAGCAGGCCGGTCGCTACGCGGCCCAGACGCTGCGCTCGCGCCACGTCGACGTCCGGCTCACGACACCGGTGGCCGAGGTGACCGCGCAGGGGGTCCGCACCGGTGACGGCGAATGGATCGACGCCGCCGTTGTGATCTGGGCCGGGGGCGTCACCGTCGACGGCACCCTGGCCGCCACGCTCCCCACCGCGCACGGCAGAGGCGGCCGTGTCACCCTCGAGCCCGACCTGTCGGTGACCGGCCACCCCGAGGTGTTCGTGGCGGGCGATGCCGCGGCCGTGCCGTGGGGCCCCGACCGGCCCGAGGCCTGCCCGCAGGTGGCCCAGGTCGCGATGCAATCGGGCCGACACGCCGCGTTGCAGATCGGACGGCAGCTCACGGGTCAAGCACCGACGCCGTTCCGGTACCACGACAAAGGGCTCATGGCGACGATCGGTCGCCACGCCGCGGTGGCGCAGCTGCGCCACGGGCCCATCTGGCGCGGGACCATCGGCTGGTTGGCATGGCTGGCGCTGCACCTCGTCTACCTGGTCGGGTTCCGGAACCGGCTGGTGGTACTCGTCAATTGGGCGTGGCGCTACCTGGACTGGCCCTCGGGCCCCCGGCTCATCGTGGCCGACGTGGACGCAGACCTCTAGCGTCGCGAAAAGGGCCCGAGTCGATGGCGCTACGGTGGCAGGCGTGGCAAAACGGGCCGTGGTGGAGCTGGGCACCACCGATCAGGTCACCGAAAGCCTGGAGCACATCAACCGCGAGGTGATCAAGCTCTTCGCCTTGGTGGGTGAAGGTGTGGCGGGTGCCACCCACTGCCTCCTCGACGGGGACCGTGAGGCGGCGAGAGTGCTGGCCGAGAGCGACGAAGCGATCGACGCGCTCTACCGCGAGGTCGAGCAACTGGCCCAGAGCCAACTCGCCCTACGCGCCACGGGACCCGACGAGCTGCGCTACCTCGTGGCGGTCTTGCGCATGCTGCCCGAGCTCGAGCGCAGCGGCGACCTGGCCGAACATGTCTCGCGCCGCGCCGTGCGCGGTCTCGGGGTGGAACTGTCGCCTCGGGCGCGCGGGCTCGTCGAGCAGATGGGCGAGGTGGCGTGTGAGATGTGGCGGGCCACCGCGGACGCCTACGCCGATCGCGCCCCGGTGGCCGACGAGGTCGAGGAGCTCGACGACGAGCTCGACGAGCTCCACGTGACGCTCACCGCCGAGATCGCCAGCGGATCGATGCCGCTGCCCGTGGCCATCGAGGCCGCCCTCGTCGCACGGTTCTACGAACGCTTCGGCGACCACGCCGTCAACCTGGCCCGTCGTATCGCGGTGCTGGTGGGACGGGCCGTCACCGGCGCCACCTGACGACTCAGGCGCTCCTGCGGGCCACGACGGCCTCGGCGATCTGCACGGCGTTGAGCGCGGCGCCCTTGCGCAGGTTGTCACCCGAGACGAACAACACGAGGCCGTGAGCGACGGTGTCGTCTTGGCGCACCCGACCCACGAGCACGGGATCGATCCCGGTGGCCGCGAGGGGCGTGGGCACGTCGACACAGCGGACACCCGGGGCCAGCTCCAGCACGGTCCGGGCCCGTTGCGCCGTGATAGGTCGTTCGAACTCGGCGTTGATGGCCATGCTGTGGCCGGTGAACACCGGCACGCGCACACACGTGCCCGACACCGCCAGATCGGGGATGCCCAGGATCTTGCGGCTCTCGTCGCGCAGCTTCTGCTCCTCGTTGGTCTCCCCCGTCCCGTCCTCGAGGAACCGGCCCGCATGGGGCAGCACGTTGTAGGCGACGGGCCCCGGGAACACCGACGGTGGGGGGAAGTCGACACCCGCACCGTCGAAGGTGAGGGCCGGCGCCGCCTCGACGGTCTTGGCCAACTGCTCCTCGAGCTCTTGCGCCCCGGCCAGTCCTGCGCCCGACACGGCCTGGTACGTGGAGATCACGAGGCGCCGCAGCGTCGCCTCGCGGTGCAGCGGCGCCAGCACGGGCATGGTCACCATGGTGGTGCAATTGGGGTTGGCGACGATGCCCTTGCCCATGTGGTCGAGCGCATCGGGGTTGACCTCGGCCACCACCAACGGCACGGCCGGGTCCATTCGCCATGCGGACGAGTTGTCGATGACCACCGCTCCGGTGGCCGCGATGCGCGGGGAGATCTGGCGTGAGGCCTCCGCGCCCACCGACATGAGGGCGATGTCGACACCGCGGTAGTCGGCCCCCTCGGCTTCTTCGACCTCGACCTCGCCGGCGCCCCACGGCAGCCAGGACCCGGCCGAGCGGGCCGAGGCCAAGAAACGGATGTCGTCGAGCGGGAACGAGCGCTCGGCCAGGACCGATCGCATGACCTTGCCGACCTGGCCCGTGGCGCCCACGACGGCGACTCGCATCTCCCGATCCTACCGGCAGGCGATCAGGGGCCCGACAGCTCGAAGGCGTCGTGCAGCAGCCGCACCGCCTCCTCGACGCGATCGGCCCGCACCACACACGAGAGGCGGATGGACGAGGTGGAGATCATCTCGATGTTGATCCCGGCCGTGGCGAGGACCTCGAACATCGTGGCCGACACCCCGGGATGACTCCGCATCCCCGCACCGACGAGCGACACCTTGGCGATGCCGTCGTCGGCCATGACCTCGCCTGCACCGATCTCCGGCGCCAGGGCCCGCGCCACGTCGAGGCTGACGACCAGGTCGGTCTTGGGGGCCGTGAAGGAGATGTCGGTCGTCCCGTGCAACGACGTGTTCTGCACGATGGTGTCGACGTTGACCGCGCTGTCGGCCAGGGCCCGGAACAACCGGGCGGCGATGCCGGGGCGGTCCGGGACACCGGTGACGGTCACCTTCGCCTCGGACGTGTCGTGGGTGACAGCGGTGACGACGGCCTGCTCCATGGCGGCATCCTCCTCGACCACCCAGGTGCCGGGCTCCCAGGTGAAACTCGAACGGACGTGCAGCGGCACGCCGTGATTGCGGGCGAATTCGACAGAGCGCAAGGCCAGGACGCGGCCCCCGCTGGCGGCGATGTCGAGCATCTCCTCGAAGCTCACCCGTGCCAGTCGGCGCGCCCCGGGGACGATTCGAGGATCCGCGCTGAACACGCCCGACACGTCGGTGTAGATCTCGCACGCTTGCGCCCCCAGGGCCGCGGCGAGGGCCACGGCGGTGGTGTCGGAGCCGCCCCGGCCCAGCGTGGTCACGTCGCGGTCGAGCGACACGCCCTGAAACCCCGCCACCACAGGGACACGCCCCTGGTCCAGCGCGGCGCGCAGCCGGTCGGCCTTGATCTCCACGATCTTGGCCTTGCCATGGGTGGTGTCGGTGATGATGCCCGCCTGGCTGCCGGTGTAGGACACGGCGTCGACCCCGAGCCCGGCCAGGGCCATGCACAGCAGCGCCATGGAGACCCGCTCCCCCGAGGTCAACAACATGTCGAGCTCGCGCGGCGGCTGCACGGCGCTCACCTCGCCCGCCAAGCGCAGCAGGTCGTCGGTGGTCTTGCCCATGGCGCTCACCACCACCACCACGTCGGTTCCCTGGCGTCGGGTCCGGGCCACGTGGTCGGCGACGGCGCGCACCCGTTCGGCGTCACCGACCGACGTCCCTCCGAATTTCTGCACCACCAGGGCCACAGGTCGAAGCTAGCGGGCGTGTGGGGCTCCCATCGTCGAGGCGGCGCCCGCACTCCGGGCCCGGGGGCAGATCGTCGGCCGGCGGATCGGGCCCCGCACCTGTCACACCGGCGGCGGGGCCCGGGAGGCGAGTGATCGTTCGGAGCCCCGCCCGGTAGGGTGGCGGGCCGTGCCCACCGAGAAACGCTCCCGCAAGCGCGCCGCGTGCGAGGCCAAGATGGCAGAGCTCGAACGCCAACGGCGGCGGCGGGCACGGACCCGGCGCGTCATCACGTTCGTGGTGGTCGCCGCGGTCATCGTCGGCGTCTTCTTCCTGCTGAAGCCGGGATCGAAGCCGAAGGTGACGTTGACCGCTCAGCAGCAGGCCCAGGCCAACGCCAACGCCGCCGCAGTGAAGGCGGGCTGCCCCTCGAGCCCGAGTGCGGCGTTGCACAAGCCGAGTTGGAGTAAGCCTCCGGCCATGACCATCGACACGGCCAAGACCTACACCGCCACCGTGAAGACCGACGTCGGAACCTTCGTCATCACCTTCGATGCCAAGCAGTCGCCCATCTCGGTCAACAACTTCGTGTTCTTGGCCGACCAGAAGTTCTTCAACTGCGTCACCTTCCATCGGGTCATCCCGGGCTTCGTGGTGCAGGGGGGCGACCCCACGGGCACCGGGAGCGGCGGCCCGGGATACCAGTACGCGGAGAAGGGGCCGGCGCCGACCGCCGACCCCAACCAGCAGTACCCACTGGGCTCGGTGGCCATGGCCAATTCGAACTCGCCCGCCTCTACCGACCCGAACACCAACGGCAGCCAGTTCTTCATCGTCACCGGGTCTCAGGGTGAGTCGCTCCAGCCCGACTACACCTTGTTCGGACACGTGACCTCGGGCATGAGCGTGGTCGACAAGATCTCGGCCGACGGCACCAGCTCCGGCACCCCGCCCAAGGTCACCCACCGCATGCTGACCGTCACCACCTCGTCGTCGTAGCCCCCCATTCCCCCTCAGGAGGACCCCATGTCCGTCGAATTGCCCGCCGCCGATGGTTCGAGCCCCCAGCGCCGATCGTTCAAGGCCGAACCCCCGACGGTGATCGACCCGGCCAAGCGCTACACCGCCACCATGGTCACGTCGAAGGGGACGATGACCATCGCCCTCGACCCGCAAGCCGCCCCGCGCACGGTGAACAGCTTCGTGTTCCTGGCGCGGTACCACTACTTCGACGGCATCGTCTTCCACCGCGTCATCCCGGGCTTCGTGCTCCAAGGTGGTGACCCCACCGGGACCGGCACGGGCGGTCCCGGGTACAAATTCGCGGACGAGCTCCCCGCGGCGGGCCGGTACGAGCTCGGATCACTGGCCATGGCCAACGCCGGCCCCGACACCAACGGGAGCCAGTTCTTCATCATCTCGGGCGGCGACGGCATGCGGCTGCCTCCCAGCTACTCCCTGTTCGGCAAGGTCGTAGCCGGCCTCGACGTCGTGGCGGCCATCGACGCCGTGGGATCGAGCTCGGGCAAGACCAAGGAGAAGGTCACCATCGAGTCGGTGACCGTCGCCGAAGCCGACTGACCCGGCGACACCGTCGGGCCTGTCAGCGAGGCAGGGCGGCGAGCGTGGCGGGCTTCCCGCTCACGAAGACCTGGGCGGTCCCCTGGCCCGCCTGACGCCAGGCGCCGTCGGGGTCCCGGATGAGCGCGGTGTGCTCGGGCAGGCCGACGACGGGCAGGCCCGGAGCGGCCAGCGCGATCGACCGATGGACCTTCTCGGCGTTCTCGTCGCCGAAGTGCGGGATCACCGCCAGCTCCTCGACCATGCCGAGCCCGACCGTCAAGGCCCCGCCGCGCGGGTCGACCATCGGGTCGGTGAGCACCATGGCGCCGGCGGAGGAGCCGGCCACCACCGCACCGTGGCGCCAGGCCTCGAGCAGGGCCTCCCACACCAACGATCCCTTGAGCACCGATCGCAGGTGCATGGGCGATCCGCCCCCGAGATACACGAACCGGCTGGCCCGTACCTGCGCCGCGTTGGACTTGTCCTCGGCGTCGGCACGACCGAGCACCATGAGGCCTCGCGCCCGGCCCCCGAGACCGGCGAACCACGACTCCGCCGTGGCCACGGCCTTCTCCGGGTGCTCGTAGGCGGCCGCCGTGGGCAACACGAGCACCTCGTCGCCTCCCGAGGCGGCCAGGAGCTCGACGTCGAACTCACACCCCGTGCTCCATTCACCGCCACCCACGAGGGCCAAGGGACCGCACGCCCCCGTCGTCGTCGCCACGTCGCGCTCCACGGTCCGTCACTGTAGGGGCGTCGGCCGCTGCGATCGGGACCCGACCGTCGTCCGGGCCGGCTGTGCCGGCGCTCGTTAGGCTCGACACCCGTGCCGGGAGAGACGCATTTCGAGGGACGGGTGGCCATCGTCACCGGGGCGGCATCGGGGATCGGCAGGGCGCTGGCCGGTGCGCTGGCGCGGCGGGGCGCCACCGTCGTGCTGGCCGACATCGACGAGGCCGGGGTGAAAGACGCGGCTGACGCTCTGGGAGCGGGCCCCCCGGGGCGGGTGTCGGGCGTCGCCCTCGACGTCGCCGACGCCGCGGCCGTCGCCGCGCTGGTGAAGCGCACCGCGTCGGACCACGGGCATCTGGACTTCCTCTTCAACAACGCCGGCATCGCGGTGGGCGGGCCGGTGAGCGAGCTCACGCTGGCCCACTGGAACCGCACCATCGACGTCAACCTGCGCGGTGTCGTCCACGGCGTCGTGGCCGCCTATCCGATCATGATCAGCCAGGGTCACGGCCACATCGTGAACACCGCCTCGCTGGCGGGCCTGGTTCCCTCCCCCATGCTCACCGCCTACGGCATGACCAAGCACGGCGTGGTCGGCCTGAGCGAAAGCCTGCGCATGGAGGCGGCCGCCTTCGGCGTGCGGGTGAGCGTGGTCTGCCCCGGGGTGATCGACACCCCACTGCTCGACAAGGGCAATCCCCCCGACCTGCCCGAGGTCACCCACGCCCCCAACGCCCGGCGGCTCCTCACGTCGATGATCGGACAGGCTTATCCCGCCGCGTCGCTGGCCGAGGACGTCCTCGACGGCGTGGCCCGCAACCGCCCCGTGATCGTGACCCCCCGCCACGCCCGGATCCCCTGGCGGGTGTACCGGATCTCCCCCCGACTGATCATCGAGAGCGGGCCGCGCTTCATGCGGCGGGCGCTGCGCAGCCCGGGCTCCTGAGAACCGGGCTCCTGAGAACCGGGCTCCTGAGAACCGGGCTCCTGAGAACCGGGCTCCTGAGAACCGGGCTCCTGAGAACCGGGCTCCTGAGACCGGGCCAGCGCGGACGGGCCGTCCAGATAACCGATCGGTAACATAGCGACCATGTCGATCAAGCGAGTGGGAATCGTAGGCTCGGGGATCATGGGCTCGGGCATCGCCGAGACCGTGGCGGTACACGGCTTCGAAGTCGTGCTGCGCTCCCGTGCCCAGAGCACGGCCGAGGGCATGGTGGCCGCCATGGAGAAGTCCCTGGCCCGCCAGGTGGACAAGGGCAAGATGGCCGAATCCGATCGCGACGCCGCGCTGAGCCGCGTCACGGCGGTGTCCGATCTCGGTGAGCTGGCCGGCTGCGACCTCGTGCTCGAGTCCGTGGTGGAAGACCTCGCGATCAAAAAGCACCTGTTCTCCGAGCTCGACCGCATCTGCCCCGACCACACCATCCTCGCTACCAACACCTCCACGCTGCCGGTGGTGGAGATGGCGATGGAGACGGGCCGACCCGACCAGGTGTGCGGCATCCACTTCTTCAACCCCGCCCCCGTGATGAGCCTGGTCGAGTTGGTCCGGCCCATCACCGCCTCGGACGCCACGGTGGCGGCGGCCCGGAGCCTCGCCGAGGCCTGCGGGAAGACACCGGTGGAGGTGAAGGACCAGGCCGGGTTCATCGTCAACGCCCTGCTCTTCCCCTACCTCAACAACGCCGTGCGGCTGCTCGAGAACGGCGTCGCCACGCGCGACGACATCGACACCGCCATGAAGGGCGGGTGCGGGTTCCCCATGGGCCCCTTCGCCTTGCTCGACCTGGTGGGCCTGGACACGAGCCTGGCCATCCTCGACGCCCTCTACCAGGAGTTCCGCGACCCGAACTACGCCGCGGTCCCGCTGCTGCGGCGGATGGTGGCGGCCGAGCTCTTCGGCCGGAAGTCAGGCCAGGGCTTCTTCGACTACCGCAAGTAGAGCTCCCCACGAGCGGCCGAGCCGAGGACCTCACGGGCCGGGCGGACAGTACGGGCGGGAGCGGGGGGAGAATGGAGAGGTGAGCGACATGGCGCCTCGGGACCGGGGCCGGGACAAGCCCTGGATGATGCGCACCTACTCGGGGCACACCTCGGCCCGCGCGTCCAACCGGCTGTACCGCACCAACCTGGCCAAGGGCCAGACCGGACTGTCGATCGCCTTCGACCTCCCTACCCAGACCGGCTACGACCCCGACGCCCCCGAGGCCATGGGCGAGGTGGGGAAGGTGGGCGTTCCCGTGGTCCACCGCGGCCACATGGCCGAGCTCTTCGACGGGATCCCGCTCGGGGACATGAACACGTCGATGACGATCAACGCCACGGCGGCGTGGTTGCTCGGCCTCTACATCGCCTACGCCGACGACACCGGGGTGGACCGCCGCCTCTTGCAGGGCACCACCCAGAACGACATCGTGAAGGAGTACCTGTCGCGCGGCACGTACATCTTCCCCCCCGGGCCCAGCCGCCGGCTGATCGTGGACATGATCGCCTACACCGTGCGCGAGGTCCCAAAGTGGAACCCGATCAACGTGTGCAGCTACCACCTGCAAGAGGCCGGTGCCACCCCGGTCCAGGAGGTCGCCTACGCGCTGGCGACAGCCATCGGGGTGCTCGACGCCGTGCGCGACTCGGGGAAGATCGAGACCTCGGAGATCCCCGCGGTCGTCGGGCGCATCTCGTTCTTCGTCAACGCCGGCATCCGCTTCGTCGAAGAGACCTGCAAGGTGCGCGCCCTCACCCGGATGTGGGACCGCATCTGCCTGGAGCGCTACGGGGTCGAGGACCCCAAGCTGCGTCGGTTCCGCTACGGCGTCCAGGTCAACTCGCTCGGCCTGACCGAGGCCCAACCCGAGAACAACGTCCCCCGCATCGTGCTCGAGGCCCTGGGCGTGACGCTGTCGCGCGACGCCCGGGCCCGGGCCATCCAGCTGCCGGCGTGGAACGAGGCCTTGGGCCTGCCCCGGCCCTGGGACCAGCAGTGGTCGTTGCGGATCCAGCAGATCCTGGCGTTCGAGACCGACCTGCTCGAGTACGACGACATCTTCGAGGGCTCGACCGTGATCGAGGCCAAGACCTCCGAGCTCGTCGAGGCGGCCGGCGTGGAGCTCGACGAGGTGCTCGAGCTCGGCGGTGCCTTCGAAGCGGTCGACGAGCTGAAGCGGCGCCTCGTCCGCAGCCAGGCCGAGCGGGTGCGGCGCATCGAGACCGGCGACCTCCTCGTGGTGGGCGTCAACTCGTTCACCGAAACCGAGCCGTCGCCGCTCGAGACGGCCGACGACGGCGCGACGACGATCCTGAAGGTGGACCCGGCCGAAGAGGCACAGCTCCGGGCCGACGTGGCGACATGGCGCACCCATCGCGACGACGGCGCAGTACGCCACGCCCTGGACGAGTTGCGTCGGGCGGCGGCTGACGAGAGCGAGAACCTGATGCCGCCCACCATCGCCCTCGCCCATGCGGGCGGCACCACCGGCGAGTGGGCCGGGGCACTGCGCGACGTGTTCGGTGAGTACCGCGCTCCCACCGGTGTCAGTGGCGGAGTCGGCCACCGGGGTGCCGAGCTCGCCGCGGTACGCGAGCGGTCGCGCCTCCTGGCGCAACGCTCGGGTGGCCCACCCCGGCTGCTCGTGGCCAAGCCCGGCCTCGATGGGCACTCCAACGGCGCCGAGCAGATCGCGGTGGCGGCCCGCGACGCAGGTTTCGAGGTGATCTACCAGGGCATCCGACTCAGTCCCGAGCAGATCGCGGTGGCGGCCCGAGACGAGGACGTCGACGTCGTGGGGATCTCCATCCTCTCGGGGAGCCATCTCGAGCTCGTCCCTGAAGTCCTCGACCGTCTTCGGGGGGCCGGCGTCGACGCCCCGGTGGTGGTGGGCGGGATCATCCCGCCCGAAGACGCCGAGGTGCTGCGGGGCAAGGGGGTGGCGGCGGTCTTCACGCCCAAGGACTTCCAGCTCGGCCGGATCGTGGACGAGCTGCTCACCCTGGTCGAGCGGCACCGAGACGACGCCCAGGCCGGGGTGCGCTGAAGCCCGATCGTTCTGCGCACGGCCCGTCGATCACGGACCGGCCGGGACTCGTTCCCTGCTCAGCGAAACGACCGAGGCCGCTGGCGACGCGACGCCGCGGGCTGCGTCCACCACCGACCGCTGAAACGCCACACCGGTTGCGTCGGCGCTTCATCGTCGGCGGGAACCGGACGGGGCCATGCCTCTTCGACCGCGGCGACAATGGCCGCCAGGACGGCGGGCTCGGGCTCGGGTCGTACCGAGAGGACCACCGGCGCGCCGGGCGAGGTGGCCTCGCTCACAAAGGCACGTTCCCGTGCTTGCGCCGCGGCAGCTCCTCGCGCTTCGACGCGAGCAGGCGGAGGCTGCGCACGAGCACGCGTCGCGTCTCGGTGGGGTCGATCACGTCGTCGACGTAACCGCGCTCGGCTGCCACGTAGGGGTTGGCGTAGCGCTCGGTGTACTCCTCGACCAGCTCGGCCCGTCGGGCGGCGGGGTCGGCCGCCTCGACCAGCTCGCGCCGATAGACGATCTCGACCGCGCCCTGCGGGCCCATGACCGCCAGCTCGGCCGACGGCCAGGCAAAGGCGAGGTCGGCACCGATCGACTTGGAGTTCATGACGACGTAGGCCCCCCCGTAGGCCTTACGCGTGATGACCTGGATGCGCGGCACCGTTGCCTCGCAGTACGCGTACAGGAGCTTGGCACCGTGCCGGATGATGCCCCCGTACTCCTGGTCGGTGCCGGGCATGAACCCCGGCACGTCGACGAACGTCACCAGAGGGATGTTGAAGGCGTCGCACGTACGGACGAATCGAGCCGCCTTCTCCGAGGAGTCGATGTCCAGCACGCCGGCGAGCACGGCGGGCTGGTTGCCCACGATGCCCACCACGCGACGGTCGATCCGGGCGAAGCCGCACGTGATGTTCATGGCCCAGTGCGGGTGGACCTCGAAGTAGTCACCCTCGTCGACCACCGAGGTGATGACCCGCTTCATGTCGTAGGGCTGGGTCGGCAGGTTGGGCATCAGGTCGACGAGCTCGGGCGTGCCCCGATCGGGGTCGTCGTCGGTCTCGATGAGCGGTGGCTCCTCGAGGTTGTTCGACGGCAGGAACGAGAGGAGGTAGCGGACCTCGTCCAGGCACGTCTTCTCGTCGGGGGCGACGAAGGTCGCCACGCCGGACTTCGTGGCGTGGCTCATGGCCCCGCCGAGCTCTTCGAGGGTGACGTCCTCCCCCGTGACGGTCTTCACGACGTCGGGCCCGGTGATGAACATGTGGCTCGACTGGTTGACCATGAAGATGAAGTCGGTCATGGCGGGCGAGTACACCGCACCGCCCGCGCACGGGCCCATGATCACGCTGATCTGCGGGATGACGCCCGAGGCGGCCACGTTGCGGTGGAAGATCCCGCCGTAGGAATGCAGCGACACCACGCCTTCTTGGATCCGGGCACCGGCTCCGTCGTTCAACCCGATCATGGGCACCCCGATGGACTCGGCGAGGTCCATCACCTTGTGGATCTTCTCGGCGAAGACCTCGCCCAGGGCGCCACCGAAGACGGTGAAGTCCTGGCTGAACACACACACGCGTCGGCCGTCGATCGTCCCGAAGCCGGTGATGACGCCGTCGGTGTAGGGCCGCTTCTCCTCGAGGCCCATGCCGTGGGCGCGATGCCGGGCGAGCATGTCGAGCTCCTGGAACGAACCCTCGTCGAGGAGGTACTCGATCCGCTCGCGGGCGGTCATCTTGCCCTTGGCGTGCTGGCGCTCCACGGCATGCGGTGATCCCGCGTGCAAGGCCTCCTCTTTGCGGGCCTTGAGCTCGGCCAGCCGTTGCGACATGGGGTGGTCCATGGGCCCCGAGGCTACCGGAGGTCCGCGCCCGGGGATCACCCAGCGCGGACCGGCACACGACAAGGATGGAGCGGTGACCCCAGCGGGGAATCAGCTCCGGCGCCGGGCCCCGACACTCGATCGACCCTCCCGGGGCACTTCCGCTCCCTTCGACTTCGACGACCTCGACCCGGCCCCCCACGCACCACGACCGGCGAGAGATGACTCGACACGCGACGCGACGGCGCGGCGGCGACCGACGCAGTCGGGTCGGGCGCGCACGCCGCAGGAGACGCTTCGAACATTGGCGGCGGACCCGCCGCCCGCACCTCGCCCGCTCGCCGCGCGCCGTCGATCCCCGTCTCGTCTGAAGCTCACGCGGCGCGGCGTGGTCGTCGTCGTCACCCTCGGCCTCGCCCTGGTCATCGGGATGGAGGTCGCCATCGACGCCCTGGCATTCTCTGGTCCCGGCGCCGGTGGTCCGGCCACGGTGCAGTCGGTCATCGGCACCGAGGCGGCGTCGGTGGCGTTCGACTCGACCGGGGGCTGGCTGGCCGACGATCACGACGGGACGGTCCGGCACTTCGACGCGGCGACCGGCGCGGCGCTCGGTCGACCCCTGCACCTGGGGGGACGGCCGATCTCGGTGGTGTCGGGCTTCGGCCGCATCTGGGTGGCCGACATCGCCGGGAGCCTGGTGTGGCAGATCGACCCGGCCACCGCCACCGTGGTCGGGTCGCCGATACCGGTGCCCGAGGGGCCCGTCGCCCTGGCGGCGGGGGACGGAGGGGTCTGGGTGGCGAGCCTCGTGGCCGGGTCGGTGAGCCTCATCGACCCGCGCACCGACGACGTGCAGGCGACGGGCACGCTTCCCGACGGCGCCGTGCGCATGGCCATCGGGCCCGGCGGGGTGTGGGTGAGCGGCCAGACCGACTCACTCACCCGCGTCGACCCCCGGCCGGTCGGCGGCGCGCTGCACTGGCGGACCGTCGACGTGGGTCAGGGCCCCTTCGGCGTCGGGGTGGGCGACGGGTCGGTGTGGGTGGCCAACGTGAAGTCAGGATCGGTGTCGCGCGTCGACCCGGCCACGATGCGCACGACGGCGACCGACGTCGTGGGCGGTGCCGGTGGCGGTGTTCCCGCCAACCCCGAGATGGTGGCGGTCTGGCACGGTCGGCTGTGGGTGGCCGACGGTCAACAAGGGGTGGTGGTGGCGCTCGACCCCGCCACGGGCCGGCAGGTGGGCCAACCGGTACAGGTCCCGGGCGTGATCCGGCAGTTGGTCGTCGACGACGCGGGCACGCTGTGGGGGACGACGTCGAACCCCGGCACGGTCGTGCGCTTCAGCACCTGAACCCGAGCGCCGGCTCGCGCCGGCGGTGGGCCGGGGTGGGTCAGGCGGGCTCTTGCACGAGCTCGATGAGCGTGCCGAAGGCTCCCTTGGGATGGACGAACGCCACCGTGGTGCCCCGCGAGCCCGGCCGCGGTGCTTCGTCGATGAGCGTGCCACCACCCCGGCGGACCGAGTCGAGTGCGGCCGCACAGTCGTCGACGCGGTAGCCGACGTGGTGGAGCCCCTCGCCCCGGCGCTCGAGGAACCGGGCCACCGGCGAGTCGGGGCGGGTCGGGCACAGGAGCTGGATGTAGGAGTCGGCCACAGCGATCAGCGCCTCTTCCACGCCGTCGAGCTCGATGCTCTCACGGTGGTCCACGGTGGCACCGAACGTGTCGCGGTAATAGGCGATGGCGGCGTCGAGGTCGCGCACGGCGATGCCGACGTGGTCGATCTCGGTGAGCATGGGGTGGGCCCCGCCGGGGCCGGTGCCGGCGGTCATGCCCCGTGCCGCCGGAACAGTGTGATCCGGTCCTCCCCGACGCGTGCCCGCAACTCGGGGTCGTCGATGCCGAGGCCTTCGGCCGGGGCCAGGCACAGCACCCCGATCTTGCCCTCGTGCAGGTTGTGGTGGACCTGGTAGGCGGCGTCCCCCACCTCGGTGAGGGGATAGAGGGCGGAGAGGGGGGGGACGACCTTGCCGTCACAGATCAGCTGGTTGGCGTCCCACGCCTCGCGGTAGTTGGCGAAATGTGAGCCCTTGATGGTCTTGAGCTTCATCCACAGGTGACGGTTGTCGTACTCGATCATGTAGCCCGACGTCGCGGCGCAGGTGACGACGGTGCCGCCGCGCTTGCACACGAACACCGAAGCGCCCATGGTCTGGCGACCCGGGTGCTCGAACACGATGTCGGGCTCGGTGCCGACAAGGCCCCGCACGTCCTTGCCGAAGCGTCGCCACTCCGACTCGTCCTGGGTGTGCTCGTCCTTCCAGAACCGGTACCCCGCCGCGGCGCGGTCGATGACGGCCTCGACACCCAGTTGGTGCAGCAGGTCCACCTTGTCGGGTGAGGAGACCACGGCGATGGGGATACCGCCGCCGTTCATGACGTGCTGCACGGCGTAGCTCCCGAGGCCGCCGCTCCCGCCCCACACGAGGACGCGGTCGCCCTGCTTCATGGGCGCGCCGTTGTGCGACACCAGCATCCGGTAGGCGGTCGAGTTGCACAGGGCGTTGATGGCAGCCTCCTCCCACGTGAGGTGGCGAGCCTTGGGCATGAGCTCGTTGGCCTTGACCACGGCCAGGTCGGCCAGTCCCCCGAAGTTGGTCTCGAAGCCCCAGATGCGCTGGTTCGCCGCCAGCATGGAGTCGTCGTGGGCCGAGGGGTCCTGGTCGTCGACGTAGTTGCAGTGCACGACGACCTTGTCACCGGGCTTCCAGTTGCGCACGGCCGAGCCGACCCGGAGCACCACGCCCGAGGCGTCCGAGCCCACCACGTGGTAGTCGAGGGCGTGGCGGGCCCCCCAGGCGCTCTCCTTGCCCAGGCGGTCCAGGAACCCGAACGTCGGGAGGGGCTCGAAGATCGAGGTCCAGACGGTGTTGAAGTTGATCGAGGACGCCATGACCGCGATGTAGGCCTCGTCGGGGGCGAGCTCGGGGACAGCGACGTCGGCCACGTGGAGGGACTTGCGGGGGTCCTTGTCGTCGGAGTCGACCCCGGCGAACATGTCCACTTCGTCACGCCGGACGTGGGCGGCGCGATAGGACTCGGGCAGCGGGATCGCCCCCAGCTCGTCGCCACCCGCGCCGGCCAGGATGGCCTCACGGAATGCCTGCATGAGAGGGCACCCTACCCGGCGGTCCCCGCTCGTTCCCAGGCTCGGCCCGAAGTTGTTCGACTCGGCGAACGACCCCGATCCTCCCGTAGAATGAGGGTCCGCCCACCAGCCGGCCCGTCCGGCTGACACGGTTCAAACGGAGGTCACGTCCATGCCCGGTTCCGTCATCCTCGCAGGGGCCCGTACCCCCATCGGCAAGCTGTCGGGGGCGCTGGCCGGTTTCAGCGCCATGGACCTCGGTGGCTTCGCCATCGCGGCGGCGCTCGAGCGCGCCGGGGTGGCGCCCGCCGACGTCGACTACGTCTTCATGGGTCAGGTGCTCCAGGCGGGGCAGGGGCAGATCACCGCCCGCCAGGCCTCCACCAAGGGTGGGATCCCCATGACGGTGCCCGCCACCACTATCAACAAGGTCTGTCTGTCCGGGCTCAACAGCATCTACCTGGCCGACATGCTCATCGCCGCGGGCGAGGCCGACGTGGTCGTGGCCGGGGGCATGGAGTCGATGACCAAGGCCCCGTACCTCCTCCCCGGGGCCCGGGCCGGGTACCGGGCCGGGGACGCGACCCTCGTGGACTCGATGATGTACGACGGCCTCTACTGCCAGTTCGACCACTGCGCCATGGGACTGAGCACCGAGCAGTACAACCGACAGGCCAAGATCTCCCGTGCCGCCCAGGACGGCTTCTCGGCGCTGTCGCACGAGCGGGCCGCGACAGCCATCAAAGACGGCCGGTTCGCCGACGAGATCGTGGCGGTGTCGGTGCCCCAACGCAAGGGCGACCCCATCGTGGTGGACACCGACGAGGGTGTGCGCCCCGGCACCACCGCAGAGTCGCTCGGCGCCCTCAAGCCCGCCTTCGACAAGGAGGGGACCATCACCGCCGGCAACGCCAGCCAGATCTCCGACGGCGGCGCCGCGGTGGTCGTGACCAGCCGGGCCCGGGCCGACGCCCTCGGCGTGACACCCCTGGGCGAGGTCGTGAGCTATGGGCAGGTGGCGGGCCCCGACGCCTCGCTCCTGCTGCAGCCGGCCAACGCCATCGTCCAGGCCCTGGCCAAGGTGGGCAAGACGCCCGCCGACGTGTCGCTGTTCGAGATCAACGAGGCGTTCGCCGTCGTCGGCCTGGCCTCGATGGCCGAGCTCGGCATCACCGACGAGGTGACCAATGTCAACGGCGGGGCGATCGCCCTGGGCCACCCCATCGGCATGTCGGGTACCCGCCTGGCGCTCACGTTGCTCCACGAGCTGCGGCGCCGCGGCGGCGGGCTGGGTGCCGCCAGTCTGTGCGGCGGCGGGGGCCAGGGCGACGCTCTCGTGGTGCGTTCGCTCGGCTGACATCCCGGCTCCGGGCGCCACGCGTGGTCCGCTGCGGGACCGTCACACCCCGGTACTATCAATCACACGCATGAGCGGTCGACGCGTCTCCGCCGGCGTCTATCGGGAGCCTTGCCAGTGAGCCGTCGCCGCAGGCCCACATCCACCTCCGCCTTCGGCGTGGGCCGGCGCGAGAGCCATGACGCCCGTGGCTTCTACGACCGGTTCACCGCCCCGGTCCTGTCGCAACACGAGACCGTCAACAGCTCGCCCATCAAGGACAAGATCGTCACCGGGGACGCGCGCCGCATGGACGAGGTCGAGGACGCGTCGGTGGCGCTCGTGGTGACCTCGCCGCCGTACTTCGCCGGCAAGGAGTACGAAGAGGCACTGGGCGAAGGGGTCGTCCCCGCCAGCTATCTCGACTACCTGGGGATGCTGACCGAGGTCTTCGCCGAATGCGTGCGCACGCTCGAGCCCGGTGGTCGCATCGCGGTGAACGTGGCCAACCTGGGCCGGAAACCGTACCGGTCGCTGTCGGCCGATGTGATCGCCATCCTCCAGGACCGCCTGGGCCTGCTGCTGCGGGGAGAGGTGATCTGGCACAAGGCGCGCGGCGCCAGCGGGTCGTGTGCGTGGGGCTCGTTCCGGAGCCCGGCCAACCCGGTCCTGCGCGACCTCACCGAGCGGGTCGTCATCGCCAGCAAGGGTCGCTTCGACCGCGCCCTGACCCGCGCGGCGCGCCAGGAACGGGGCCTGCCATCGGGGGTGTCGTTGACCAAGGAGGAGTTCATCGAGGCGACGACCGACGTGTGGGAGCTCCCCAGCGAGCGCGCCACGCGCGTCGGGCATCCGGCGCCGTTCCCCGTCGAGCTCCCGTTGCGCCTGATCGAGCTCTACACCTACGAGGGCGACCTCGTCCTCGACCCGTTCATCGGGTCGGGAACGACCGCCGCCGCCGCGCTGCGCAGCGGCCGGCACTACGTCGGCTACGACACGGAGTCGGAGTACGTCCGCATCGCGGAACAACGGGTGAGCGAGGAACGCGACCGGCTCATCGAGACCAGGGGTGATGCGCTCGAGCCGGCACGGCGCGACGGGACCGCGGCGCGCGAGGTCGCCGGCGCCACCTTGGAGCGGTGTGGGTTCGTCGACGTGGCACCGAGCAAGCGCCCTGTCGCCGGCGTCGAGGTGGCGTACACCGCGCGCGACCGCACCGGACAGCAATGGCTCTTCGACTTCGTCGGCGCATTCACCACGACCAATACCGGGCTGCGGCGGGCCGACGCGTTGTGGAGGGCGCTCGGCAAGGCGGCGGTCATCCACGCCGCATGGCCCGAGGTCCCACTCGTGCTCCTCACGACGGCGGCCCCGGCGCGCGGCAGCGCGGGAGACCGGGCCTGGCGCTCGCTCGGCGAGGCGGCACCGCGAGGCGAGACGGGTGCGGTCCACGACGTGGTCGAGCTCGGGTCAGCCGAGGACGAGGCCCGCCTGCGTCGCTACGCGTCGTCGGGCCTCGAGCCCGCGTCGCCGGCACCCGCAGGGACCGGCACCGTGCGAAAGAGCCGGCGCGGCGCTCCTCGTGCCCGATGACCGCACGACGGTCACCGAGCTCGCCACCGCGCTCGGCACGCTCGGCCTAGGGGACCTGCCGACGACCCTGGCGCAGCGCCCGGAGCAGCTCGACATCACGCCGTCCACCTGGGAGCAGCTCGAGGCGCTCCACGCCTCGGGGAGGTTCGACGCCGAATTCGCCACTGCCTTCGCCAACGGAGAGGCGTTCCTCGAAGCGCCCGACGCGCTGGCCGGGCGACGTCCGCGACTGGTCGAATGGACCGGCGGGCGCAGACCTCCCGGGGACGAGGTGGCACCGGTGGACCTCCGGATCGACCACGTGTACCTCGTCAGCTGCAAGTACCTGTCCCGCAACATCGCCAACCCGTCGCCGGCCCGGCTCTTCGACGGGCTCCTGGCCACCTCCGGGGAGTGGGCGCAGACCGACTGGTACGAGGTGGTTGCGCCCGACGAGTTGCGCACCCTGTACGACGCCTGCCGGTACGCCACGGGGCTGACCGAGCTCTCCAACGACCTCGGTTCGCTCTCGACCGACGACCGCCAGCGCCTGCGGCGGGCTCTGCCGGGACGGTCGTACCCGCCCGGGGCGCGCCAGGCCTACCGGGAGTTGTGCGCGCAGGTCAGCACCGCGTCGGCCCAACGCTGGATGGCCAATGTCGCCCGGGCGGGCGCGGCGGAGAAGATGCTGTGGCGGTTGCTGCGCATCGGCAACGCCGCTTACTTCCTGCTGGGCGCCGACCCGCGTCGGTCGCTGCGCCTGCGCGTGGCGAGCTCGTGGGACTGGCGCCAGGCGTACCGATTCGTCGGCCTCGACATCGCTGCGGGCGCGTCGGGACAGCCCCAGGTGAACTGGTCGGCCACCTACGTCGAGCGCGACGGCATGCGGCGACTGTCGGTCCAGGGCCACGTCGAGGTGCGCTGGAGCCACGGCCGCTTCGCCCAGCCGCCCGAGGCCAAGGTGTACCTCGACACTCCGTCGGACGAGCTCCCGGGCTACTTCGCACTCGAGCGCGGCGCCCGCCAACCCGAATTGTGGGACTGAAGGTCCGCCCGAAGCTCAGGCGTCGACCTCGCGTCGACCCTCGAGGGCCCGACCCAGGGTGAGCTCGTCCGCGTACTCGAG
This sequence comes from uncultured Acidimicrobiales bacterium, assembly GCA_963764205.1. GTDB lineage: Bacteria > Actinomycetota > Acidimicrobiia > Acidimicrobiales > UBA8190 > Chersky-840. The sequence continues at coordinate 551,100 of CAVXRN010000006.1, read as the reverse complement.
ATCGCCCCCGACGGGAAGGCCGCTGGCGATGCGGGTGACGGTGACGCCGAGGGGCTTGAGCAGTCTCGCCAGGTACATCGCCGTGGCCTCGCCCTCGAGGTTGGGGTTGGTGCACAAGATGATCTCGGTGACGGCCTCGTCGTCGAGCCGGCCGAGCAGCTCCTTGACCCGTAGCTGGTCCGGCCCGATCCCCTCGATCGGATTGAGCGCTCCGTGCAGCACGTGGTAGCGACCACGGAACTCCTGGGTCTTCTCCACCGCCACGATGTCGCGCGGGTCCTCGACCACACACAGGACCGCGCCGTCGCGCCGGGCGTCGCTGCAGATCGCACACAGCTCCCCTTCGGCCACGTTGAAGCACCGTGGGCACAACGTGATGCGTTCCTTCACCGCCACGATGGCGTCAGCCAGCCGCATGGCGTCCTCGGGCGCCACTTTCAACAGGTGAAAGGCGATGCGCTGCGCGGACTTGGGGCCGACGGAGGGGAGACGTCCGAGCTCGTCCACCAGAGCCTGCAACGGGCCGGCGAACACCTAGACCTCGTGCGCCCCGGGAAAGGCCTGCTTCAGGCGCTCCTCGGGGGTGAGCCCCACCCCGGCGGGCTCGGTCTCGGCCGCCAGCACGTCGGGATCGAGCAGATCCGGGGTGTCGTCCCCCTCGGGCTCGACTGTCGTCGCGCCCCGACGAGTCTCCGAAGACTGCACCTTGGCGGACGCTCGCGTCGCGGTCGTCGGCGCGGCAGTCTGCGCTGCTGTCTGTCCCGGCGTTGCTCGACAGCCCGGCTCCGGACGGACCGGGACCGAAGACCCGCTCTCGTCGGCGGCCTCGTCGTCGACGACGAGACGGATCAGCACGGGGGTGCCGAAGCGCGTCGCCAGGGCGGCCTCCACGTCGAGGCGGACCTCCTCGCAATAGGAACGGTGCGTCTCGTTGGGCAGCGCGAACACCGCGGTGGCCCCGTCGACCTCGACGAACCGCCCCACGCGGAACCGGGCCCGGGCCCGGTTCGGCAGCGAGGCGAGCAGGCCGTCGCCCCAGATCTGGACGAGCTCGTCACGCGTGGGAAGAGTGGCGACCGCGCCCGATGGCTGGGCCCGGGGTGCCGGCACGATCGGTGCGGCGACGGGTGCCGCCGCCGCGGGTGCGGCGCGCCGGCCGGAACCGCTCTGACGCCGGACCGCCCCCAGGGTCCGTCGGGCGAGATCGGGACCACTCTCGACCGGCGCACCGGTCGCGGCGCCGGGCGCGTCGGCGGTCTCGGCTCCCGGCGCCGCAGCCGCTGCCGGTGCCGCTGCCGGTGCCGCTGTCGGTCCAGAGGACGGCGCTGGGGACGGCGCGGGTGCGGGTGCGGGTGACCCCGACGGTCCGGCGCCCGTGGTGCTCGCTCGGGTCGGAGGTGGGCGACCCGAGGATCCGGCGGGAGGGGCGTCGAGCGTGCGCGGCGGCGCATCGACGGGTGAGGGAGCGACGACGCCTCCTTCGGCCAGAGCCCGTTCCAATCGCTCGACCCGCTCGAGCAGGGCGATGGTCGAGTCGTCCGCCTGAGGGTGGGTCAGCTTGATCAGTGCCACCTCGAGATGCACCCGCTGGTCGGGAATGTCGCGCATGTCGACCTGGGCCCGACCGAGCTGTTCGACGGCTCGCACCAGCGCGGGCAACCCCATGCGACGGGCGGTGTCCTCCACCCGGGCGCGGTCGGCACCGGCCAGGCTGACCAGCTCGCCCGCCACCGTGGCCAGGAAACCCTGACGGAGGTACTCGGCGAGATCGGCGGCAAGGCGCTGCGGGTCGCGGCCCGCCTCGGACGCGTGCGCCACGGCCACGAGCGCCCGGGCGGGGTCACGGTCGGCCAGGGCCTCGGCCAGCTCGGCCAGCACCTCGATGTCGTCGTCGACGAGCCCGCCGGCGGCGACTTGATCGAGCGCCGACAGCGCGTCACGGGCTGATCCCCGTCCCCGGCGCACCGCCGCATCGAGCGCTTCGTCAGGAAGTGCCAGGCCGGTGGCGCTCCGCACCTGGTGGAGCAGGCCCGACAGCGTTTCGGACCCCAGGAGGCGGAACTCGAAATGTTGGGTGCGGCTCCGGATGGTGGGGAGCACCTTCTGGGCGTCGGTGGTGGCCAGGACGAACACGACGTGCCCGGGAGGTTCCTCGAGCGTCTTCAACAGTGCGTTGGAGGCCGCGGTCGAGAGCATGTGCACCTCGTCGACGATGTAGACCTTCCACCGGCCGGGGGTGCCGAGCGCAGCGTGCGACACCAGGTCGCGCATGGCGTCCACCCCGTTGTTCGATGCCGCGTCGAGCTCGTGCACGTCCAGGGATGCGCCACGTGCGATCTCGACACAGGAGTCGCATCGCCCGCAGGGCTCACCGTCCTCGAGCGCGGCGCAGTTCAACGCCTTGGCCAGGATGCGGGCCGTTGACGTTTTTCCGGTGCCACGCGGGCCGCTGAAGAGGTACGCATGCCCGACGCGACCGTCACGTACCGCGTTTCTCAGGGCCAGGCTCACGTGTTCCTGCCCCAGCACCTCCTCGAAGCGCTGCGGGCGGAAACGACGGTACAGAGACTGGTAGGGGACGAGATCCTTGTCGCCGGCGTCGGCCACGGGCGCAGCCTATCGGGGGGACCGCGAGCCCTCGGCCGGCTGGTCGGCGTCGGGCGCTGCCCCGGGTGGAGCCCGTCGTCAGGGCCTCGTCGTCAGAATCCCGTCGTCAGAGTTGCGGTGCGGTGCCGGTGATCGGTGCGACGGCCAGGTTTGCTACGGCACACGACCGGACCCGCTGAGAGCTGCTGCCTTCCGGCCCTGACTCGGTTCACGGGAGACCGTTGCGTAGGACCCGGCCGTCGCACGGAGCACCGGACAATGCATCGCAGACGATAGCCTCCCTGCTGCTGCGCACCGGCAGCTCCGGAGGAGTGCGAGAGCGGCCGAATCGGCACGACTGGAAATCGTGTGTGGGGAAACTCACCGTGGGTTCAAATCCCACCTCCTCCGCGTGCAGGGCCGGCGGCGAGGCGGGGAACTCCCGCCCTGCCGTCTGCCCTAGCGTTCGTCTCATGATCGACCATGATTGAAGACTCGCCACCGGACCTCGGACACCGGCTCGACGACCTGGCCGCGATGCGGCTGGCGCTGGCCGAATCGGGCCAAGCCGTCACCCATGGCGATGTCCCTGTCGGTGCCGTCGCGGTGGTCGACGGTCAACCGGTGTCGGTCCGCCACAACGAACGGGAACTGCGGCTCGACCCCACCGCGCACGCCGAGATCCTGGCGCTGCGCGATGCGGCGGCTGCGCTCGGGACCTGGAGGCTCGGTGACGTCACCCTCGTGGTCACGCTCGAGCCGTGTGCCATGTGTGCTGGAGCCCTCGTTGCGTCGCGGGTGGGACGGCTGGTCTTCGGCGCTCCGGACCCCAAGGCGGGGGCGTGCGGGTCGCTCTACCAATTGTGCGCCGACCCGCGCCTCAACCACGAGCTCCCCGTGCGCGGGGGCGTGCTCGCCGATGAATGTGGGCGGTTGCTGGAGGAGTTCTTCGCCGGTCGCCGCTGAGCCGATGAAGACGTGCGGCCCCGCTCAGGCGGGCGCGGCCCGGCGAGCACCGATACGCACCACCCAGGGCGCGAGACGCCCCTCGGCGCTCAATGTCGCAATCGCATACCCGGGAATGTCCGCGATGGACCGGTAGGCGAGGTAGCGGGGAACCCAGCGAGGACGAAACTTGTTGGTGAAAGTGTAAAGCGTCGGCGCGCCGACGGGATTGAGGCGTCGGACGGCACGGGCCACAGTTCCGTTCCCGGTGGCGACGTCCAGGCCTTCGAGCTGACGTCGGAAGGCGACGAAGTTGAGCGACACCTCGACGATGCCGTGGCCCCGGGCCCATTGGAGGATCTCGAAGATCATGCGTTCGTTGGTCCCGTTCGGTGCGGTGCGGACCCGGCGCATCGCATCGGCCGACAGCTTGGTACCGCCGTGGCACAACGAGTACCGCTGGAAGGCGACCAGCACGCCCGAGCGATCGCGGCACATGGCCACCAGGCAGTCGGGTTGGGGGACGGCGAACGGCTCCTCGAGCGCGGCCGAGAATCCCTCCTCGCGCTTGCCGCGCCGAGCGCGGACGGTGATCTCACGCAATGGTGCGATCTCGGAGATGGGGATGTCGGCTTCGCGCACGACCTCGGCCGTGACACCGAAATTCATCGAGCGTTTGACGGCCTGACGGGCGTTGCGCAGCCGAGGGCTGTCCAAGGTGAACGTGTCGACGTCGAGAATGGCCTCGTCGCCCAGGTAGAACGTCTTGAAACCGAGACGGTGGTACAGCGGCAGGCGATCGTCTCGGGCCAGCATGACGACCGGTCGCAGGCGCTGCTCAGCGGCGATGACGACGAATTGCTCGAGGCAGTCGGCGAACTGGTCTTTCGCACCGACCGGATCGCCCGATCCCAGGGCAATGCCGAAGAGTGCCCTGTAGCCGAGCGCAGCTCCGCCGTCGCGTGCGAAGACGTAGTCCTTGTCCCGCCGGGCCGCGAACGGGTCGAGCGTGTCACCATCACTGCGTGGACTGCTGACGAGCGCGGCGGACGCGATCCCGATCGACTTGACGCGCTTCGGGGTGAGAAGGACGGATCTCGATACCGGTCAGAAATCGTCGGATGCCGGACCCCCTCCGCGATCACCGAAGACGGAGCATCCTATCCACGGGCCATCGACGTCGGACGCGGCGCGGTCGTGTCTTCATGAGGCCAGCCGTCGCCGACCACCAGGGCCGAGCAGTCGCCTGCGGCGACGGCGCGCGCAATCGCCGGGGTGATCGGTTCGAGGACCAGGTGGTCGGTGTCGATTCGCCGTGCTGCGGGGGTGACCCCCTCCATCAAGCCGGAGGCCGGTCCGATGGACCCGACGTGTCGGGGGCAGGATCGTCGGGCTGTGTCTGGAGGCGTTCGATCTCCGAGATGGCCCAGGCCGCGTTGACGAGCCCGATGTGGCTGAAGGCTTGGGGGAAGTTGCCCAGGAGCTCGCCGTTGGTGGGATCGACTTCCTCGGCGAGCAGGCCGACGTCGTTGACGAAGGCGGCGGCCCGTTCGAAGACGGCCCGGGCCCGAGCGGGCTGACCGGCCCGGGCGAGGGCCTGGGCCAGCCAGAACGTGCACAGCAGGAACGTGCCTTCTTCGCCCTCGAGCGAGTCGCCGGACCGGTAGCGGTACACCAGCCCGCGATCATCGGTAAGGCGTTGTTCGGTCGCGTCGATCGTGGCCAACACTCTGGGATCATCGGCCGGAAGGAACCCCACCAGCGACAGCATCAGGCTGGAAGCATCGAGGTCGTCGGAGCCGAAGGACTGCGTGAAGGCGTTGGCGCGGTCGCTCCAGCCTCTGGTCAGGATCGCGTCGCGGATCTGGTCCTGGGTCTGTTTCCACGCCGCGACCCTGTCGGACGCGTCGAGCCGGTCGGCGAGATCCACCGCCCGGTCGAGAGCCACCCAGCACATGAGCTTGGAGTACAAGAAGTCGCGCGGCTCGCCCCGGACCTCCCAGATCCCTTGGTCCTTGTCCTGCCAGCGCGCGGCGGCGGCGTTGGCCAGTTGGACGAAGAACCGTCGTGTGGCAGGGGCCAGATCGGGGGGTGCCCCCCACTTGTCAGGGGCGGCCATCGGCCCGACCCGTCGCGACGCGTTGTCGAACAGGTGGTCGGACAGGCGGTACACAGCCGCGAGCAATTCGCCGTAGACGTCGAGCTGGCGTTGGTTCCAAGCCCCGTTGCCGACCCGCACGGGGACAGAGTGTCGCCAGCCCTCCAAGTGCGGGAGTTCCCTCTCGGTCAGGTCCCGTTCGCCACCGATGCCAAACATGATCTGCAGGTCGTCGCCCCGGTCGAGCGAGCCGGCCGCGGAGGAGGTCACATAGTCGAAGAACTCATTGGCTTCGTCAGGGCAGGCCGCCACCCACAGGGCCTCGATCGTGAAGGAAGCGTCCCGGACCCAGGCGTAGCGGTAATCCCAATTGCGGGCCCCGCCCACCACCTCGGGCAACGACGTGGTCGCCGCCGCACAGATCGCCCCCGTGGGTGCAAAGGACAGCGCCTGGAGCACCCGTCCGCTGTGGTGCACCAGGTCTCGCCACGGACCCACGTAGGCCTGGTGCAGCTTCGACCACGACTCCCACGCCGAGATGGTGTCGTCGAGCCGGGCGCCTATCTCCGATTGGCTCCAGACCTTGGCTGAGCCCGTCTCGGCCTGCTCGGCGTGGTGGAGAGCGAAGCCGGCGCTGTCGCCTCGGCCGAGCCGGAGCTGGCCTGAGACTGTCGACAGGTCGACGGCCAGGGCCGTCGGAGACGAGAGGACCAGCACGTCCGCGCCTCCGAACGCGGTCACCCCGCCGTCGACGACATCGAGCAGCGGATGGACCAGCCCGTATTCGGGGCGTGGGGCGAACTCCAGGGACAACTCGACCTCTCCTTCGACGCAGGTCGCGCGTCGCAGCAGGAGATGGGGCGCACCCTTGCCGAGCTCATGCCCCCGGTTGCCTTCGCCCATGGCCAGGGCGTCGGTGACGACGACCGTGCCCGTCGGCGTGTGCGAGGTGGTCTCCAGCACCATGGTGCGGTCCAGGTAACGCCGAGTCACCTGTGTGGCGCCCGTGGCCCGGATCGACCAGTGACCCGCTTCGTCACCGAGGAGGCGCCCGAAGACCGACGGGCTGTCGAAACGGGGGAAGCACAACCAGTCGATCGACCCGTCCCGACTCACGAGCGCAGCGCTGTGCCGATCCGAAAGGAGCGCATAGTCGGCTATGGGGGTCGTGCTCACGAGAGCTCCTTCGCCTTGTACATCCGCGGGATCGGTATGTGGCAGTGCCGGTGAACCTAGCCCCGAACCGACGACCTGCCGTAGCCGCCACGCCGCCCCGGTCGGCCACTGTGGTGTCGACGTCGGTCCACGACGCTAGAGTTTCGCGGCGTCGGGTCGCTCCCTCGTAGGCGGGAGGTCCACACCCAATGAGGGCCCATCAACCAGACCAGGCGATCTTCAGATCGGTCCTCCCCGACGACATCGACTGGAAGCCGTTCCCGGCGTTCCCGCCGTCAGCGCGCCTCGCAATCATCGTCGGGGAGCCTTCCGAGCCAGGGCCCTACGTCATCAGGGTCAAGGTTCCCTCGGGCGTCAAGCTCATGCCGCACGAGCATCCCGAGGACCGCGTGTACACGGTCGTCTCCGGTGTCTTCTACATCGGGCTGGGGAGCCGGTTCGACGACGAGCAACTCCAGGCGTACCCACCAGGCGCAGTCATCGTGCTCCCGGGCGGTACGCCTCATTTCCACTGGGCAAAGTCAGGCGAATACGTCACACAGGTGACAGCCATCGGGCCGCTAGGTCTCGACTACCTCGACCCGATGGACGACCCGCGCAACGGGTGAAGGACGACCTCCGCCTCGACGGCGGTCGGGGCTGTGCCGAGGTGGCGTGCCGGTCTCGAACGATATTGTGGTGGACACGAAAGAGGCGGTGATCCATGCGACCCGACATCAGACCCGGCGGCACGTTCCCCGACTACGCGCTGCCGGATCACACCAACACGGTACGCAAGCTCAGCGAGCTCCAAGGCGACGACCCGCTGGTGCTCACGTTGGCGCGGGGCAATTATTGTCCGAAGGAACACCAGCAGCACCTGGAGCTCGCAGCGAACCAATCGAAGGTGGCCGTCGCGTACACCCAGATCGTCACGATCTCGACAGACGACCACCACACGACACAAGAGTTCCGCGCCTCGGTCGGCGCCACGTGGACCTTCCTCTCCGATCCCACTCGGAAAATTCAGAAGGACCTCGACATCCAGGAGTACACCGACCCCGAGCACGACCCGATGATCCCCCACACGCTCGTGCTCAAGCCGGGACTGGTGATTCACAGTGTCTACAACGGCTACTGGTTCTGGGGACGGCCGTCGTTCTACGTCCTGTGGAACGACTTGTGCGTCGTGTCGAGCGAGATCCGCCCCGACTGGGACCTGAGCAGACCGGGGCTGCGCGAGGCCTGGGAGGCAGGCGATTACTCGAAATTCCACGGATGGAACAAGCGGGCTCCTCAGTCGACGCCGACCTCGTATGAGTCATAGCTGCATGTCGACGAGCCTCCGCTGCCGGGCGCGTCGATGTCGAGGCTGGTCGCAGGCGCTGCGAGCCGGAGCGAACGGGTAGGTGGGTGTGGTGCGAACGCCGGTGTGCGAGCTGCTCGGGATCGAACAGCCGATCGTCCAGGCGCCGATGTCGGCGGTGGCCCCACTGGCGGCTGCGGTGTCCAATGCCGGCGCACTCGGCATGGTGGCGCTGACGTGGTCGACTCCGGCGGGAGACGTGGTTCGTGAGACGGCGGCCCTCACCGATCGTCCCTTCGGCGGCAATCTGATCATTATTTCCGATCAGCACCGTCGCCTCGACGAGGCCCTCGAAGCCGGTATGCGGATCGTGTCGCTGTTCTGGGGAGATCCCGCCGGGTACGTCGAGCAGGTCCACGACGCGAAGGGAATGGTGATGCACACGGTCGCCAGCGTGGAAGAGGCGCGGCGGGCAGTCGACTGCGGCGTTGATGTCGTCGTGGCGCAGGGGTGGGAGGCGGGCGGGCACGTGCGGAGTCAGGTCGCGACGCTTCCCCTGGTGCCCGCTGTCGTGGACGCGGTGGCACCGGTGCCGGTGATCGCGGCCGGCGGCATCGGCGACGCCCGCGGCGTGGCGGCCGTGCTCGCGTTGGGCGCGCAGGCGGCGTGGCTGGGTACCCGGTTTCTGCTTGCCCGGGAGATGCCCATCCACCAGGAGTACCGCCGTCACCTCGTGGACGCGGCCGAGACCGATGCGCAGTGGTACGCCAACCTGTACGAGGTCGGGTGGCCCGACTCGCCCCACCGCGCCCTCCGCAACTCGACGGCCGAGGCGTGGGAGGCCGCGGGGCGGCCCCCACCGGGAAGTCGCCCGGGAGAAGGCGACGTCATCGCCCACTTTCCCTCGGGCGAAGCCATCCTCCGGTACGAGCCGGGAGCGCCGTTGGTCGGTACCACCGGTGACATCGAAGCGCTCTCATTGTGGGCCGGACAGAGCGTCGCGCTCGCTCGGAAGTCAGAAACAGCGGCAGAGATCGTGGCCGAGCTCGTCTCCCGCTTGTAACAGCAGCAGCAGGCAGAGAAGGACCGGGTCTGCGCAATGGCCTCCTATTGGAGCCACGGCTCGCGCATCACACGTCCCAGGTGTAGACGAGGGACAACACACTCAGGTTCTCCTCGCGCGTGAGAGGGGGCTCATAGGTCACGAATGTCAAAGGAAGCCGGTCGGGATCGTGGCCGCGCACCAACTGGAGTCTGCCGTCTTGTCCATGCTGCTGCCGGTCTTGAAACGCCGACAGGGCTTTCAACCGCTCTTCGATGCGGTCCAGCTCGGTGACCGATCCCACGTAGAACGAACACGCCCGAAGCCCCAACGTTTGCTGGCCGGCACGGACCGCATTGCGGTTCGCCTGTCGTAAGGCCAATGCCGGCGCCTCGGTCATCGTCTCGACACCGAGAAGAGCGGAGTCGGGATCACGCACGATCTCTTGTACATCACAGACGCTCGTGTAGAACTGCACCGAACGATCGAGGTCTGAGACAACGATCAACACGGCACGCAGCCGCCAACCGTCATCATTGGTCATGTCGCCACCTCTTGAGCCGGAATCCTCGGGCTTCATTACCCTAGACGGGTACCTTCACCCGTACGCCCACGTCGGGCGGAGCAGTGCAACCCCGCGGTGTTGTCCGACACACCGTCCCTGATCCGAATCGTGCTCGCGACGCACGGCGGGCCGGTAAGGCGGCAGGCAGTCCCCTTTTTCCCCCGTGGTCCGCCGGCCCGGCGGTCGTGTTGGTTCTCAGCCTCGGAGCCGAAGCTCATCGGCCCTCTCCGCGGCGGCTCACGTCGGCGTGGCTGTACGATTGCGATCTCGCGTGCCCACGATCCCGCGCCATGCCGACCTGACACGGCGCTGGACGCGGGGCGTGGAACGCGAAAGTCCAGTTGGAGGAGTGCGAGAGTGGACGAATCGGACGGTCTCGAAAACCGTTGTGGTCGCAAGGCCACCGTGGGTTCGAATCCCACCTCCTCCGCCAGGTCGGAGCCGGCGACGCGCTACGACGGGAACACGACGCCCTGGGCATGCGCCAACAGCGCACCCCGGTCGGACTCGAGCAGGAACCCCGACGCGATGGTGGCGTCCAAGCTGTCGGTGTACGCCGCGAGGTAACGGCTCTTGTCCCCGTAGAGGTCGATGAGAACCCTGGGCTCGAAGGGCACCGTCGACCCGAAAAGTGCACACAGGCGACTGACACCGGGCGGGGCATCACCACTGAGTACCGCTACCGGGACGTCGACGTCGGGGGTCCGCACCCCGCCGAGGGCGATGCCGCGGTGATCCCGGGCCAGCTCCGGAGGGGCCGGCCTCGAAAGTTGCAGCGGCGACGCCGTCGGGGGAGCGACACCCTCGGTCATCCACCGGTTGAGCGCCACCAAGGCGGCCTTCGCCACGAAGTGCTGTGGACCCTCGTTGACCATGAAGTCACAACCCAAGGCGCGGGCAAAGCCACCGACCAGGTACGCGTCTCCGTGCGCGGTGCCCGCCACCTCCCAGGTTCGGATCCGATCGGTGTCGGGTTGACGGGCAGGCCCGTAGTCGAGCAGGGGCCCGAGGTCGGTCTCGGTTTCGAAGACGAGGACCGGCACGTCGACGTCGCCCCGGATCCTTAGCCCAGGTGGCATGTCGGTGGCGCCCATGGGCGTTCCTTCGAGCGACGCGCCGCTCGTGCCGCGGCTGTGGACGAAGAACCCGTCGAAAGCCTGCGCCGTCGGGTGCACGGCGTCGATGTACGTCGTCAAGAAGAAGGCGGACTGCGACTCCCCGATCGCGGCGACGCGCTCGGGTACGAGGCCGCCGAGGGCGGACGGAGAGCCCGAGCCGCGTAGCGCCCGACCGATCTGGGTGAAGATGTCGAAGGCGAAGCGATCACCGGGGTGCCTCAGCGTGCCATAGCGCTCGGGGCCCGACGCCACCAGGCCACCGGCGGGAGCCATCCCCGGGACGCCGACCAACGCTTGGCCGCCGTCGACACCGAAGGCCTGTGCCGACACTCCGACGTAGCCGTACCCGTCGGCCACGATTTGGGGACCCAGAAAGGCCCAGTCGGGGCCGGCCTCGACCCCGCCGGACACGTTGAACCATTCCACGAGGACCGTCCCGTTGAACGTTACGGGGTCCATCGGCCGGCGCACCACGATCCGGGTGCGGAAGGCGGCGGTACTCCGCGGCGCCACGGTCCAGGTGCCGTCGGCCACGGGCGCGCCCTTCACCTCGAACGCCGACGCCGTCCCCGAGACGAAGAACTCCTCGCTCACATAGCCATTGCCGGCCAGGTCGATCGGTACGGCCGAGATGGGCTCGATGCATCGACCCGTCGTCACGGGGCCCGACAGGTCGGCCACCGGCCCCGACTCCTTGTCCGTCGTCACCGCGCCTCCCGCGCTCGCACTCCGGCGACGCAGTATGACGCGGACGGGCGCACACCGAGAAGGGCACGCCGGCCACGGTCGTTCCCGGCGCCGGAGCGGCGTGGAGGTACAGTCCAGGTCGTGGCCAAAGGATCGCACACCACGACGCCGTCGGAGATGCTCCGGTACTTCGACGACGCCATGGAGAAGGTGCTTCCCGAGGACGAGTACCAGAAGCTCACGACGCACGACGCCGAGATCGCCCGGACCACCTCGCGGGGCGACTTCCACCGTTGTCTCCGATGCGCGCAATGGGCCGTCGAGCTCACCGCCGAGCCCAAACACTCCCACCTCGCCCACCTGGGAGGCGAGCTGAAGGCGGTCCTGCACGTGATCCACGACGCGGACTGGGCCGTCGCGTTCGGCGCCGCCACCCCGGGGAGGGTCGTCACCGACGTCGAGCTGGCGTGGGTCGACGATGCAGTCTCCATCGCGCAGGCCGCGGCGCAGAAGACGGGATGGCCTTCGGTGCCGTGGGAGCATCTTCTCGAGGAGCTCATCGCCATCGACCCGTCCGAGGATTGAGACCTCGACGTTCGGGCCCGAGCGAGCATCCGGTCTGACCGCGTGGCACCGTGCTGACCGTCTACGGCGTCATCGTCCTCACGTTCATGATGGTGATGTACGCCCTGGAGGGGCGGGGCCCGTGGTTCGTGTTCGCCTTCGCCGTCGGTTGTGCGCTGTCGAGCAGCTACGGGTTCGCCAGCGGCGCCTGGCCGTTCGGTGTCATCGAGGCGATCTGGTGCGTCATCGCCCTGCGCCGCTTCCATCGCCTGTACCGAACACCGCTCACGCCGCCCGGGGGTGCCTGAGACTCAGAGGACGATGAATTCCCGGGGGCTCGTCACCGTCCCTGACGGCGTGGTCACCTCGATGTACCCCTGGGTGGCACCGGACGGGACCACGACCACCACCTTGTTGGGCGCGGTGTGCGTGATCGTTGCGGGCACGCCGTTGAACGTGACCTCGCTCGCGTCGTTCAGTCTCTTGCCCGAGATCGTCACCCGTGTCCCCACCGCGCCACCCCGGGGGGCGACGCGGGCGATCTTCGAGGCCTTGCCCGCGCCGGGGTGACGGCCGTGCCGGGCCGAGACGGCGATGGCTTTCGTCGTCGTGGTCCCCGCGCCGCCAGGGGCCGTCGTCGTCGTGCCGCCCCCGGTTCTGGCTTGCGCCCCGGTCGCCGTCGTCGTCGTCGTGCCACCTGCCACGGTCGTCGTGGTTCCCGCGCCGCCGGCCGGGGTCGTGCCGGCGACGGTCGTCGACGTGGCCCCGATTGCCTCGGCGCCGGGGGTGGTGGTGGGAACCGTGGCGGGCACGGTGCCGAGTGCCGCCCCTCCGGTGCCGGGTTGGACCGCAGTGGGCGCGATCGTCCAGCTGGCTTCGGCCTTGCCCGAGATCTTCAGCTCCACCGGAGTGGCGGAGTACGAGAGCACGAACACGATGCACCCCGTGGCGGAGTGACCGGCGGCGACGCTGGTGAAGGGTGGGTACGAGGCGCAGTCGGCCACCGTGTACTTGGCCGCGGTACGCCCGCGGTGGGACAGCTTCTTGGAGTCGACGAGCTTCGAGGCCGAGTAGATGCCTGCGAATTTGGCCGAGGAGGAGGAAGGGGCATGGACGGTGAGAACGGTGGCCACCAGCTTGTGCCCGTACGGAGCACCGGTCGAGCCGGCGACGACCGGCGCCGGGCTGATCACCTTGTCGAGCGTGATCGTCCCGTCCATCGCCGCCAACGTGGCTCCCACCGCGCCGACGGGCGGGGCCGACGAGCACGCCGCGGCCAACAGGGTCAGCGCCACGAGCACCGGTGCACAGCGGGACGCGGCCCGCCACGGCGTTCGACCACGTGTCACCGTGGCCGTCGACCGGGCCAGACCCGCCCGCGCGTCGGTAGAGAGATCCCCCAGATCGCCACCCCGCACTACCGGACACCCCCCACTTGCCACTTGGCAGTCTCACGACATTGTCTCATCCCAGGGTGGCTCTTGGAAAGCGCTGCTCACAGGAGGTTTCGACACCCGGCCGGGCGTGTGGTCAGCTTCGAGCGTGGGGGGCCGGGCGGGGGCACGCAGGGGCGCGGTCATCGCTGTCTTCGCGGCCGTGGCGGTCCTGGCCGGGTCCTGCTCGTCACCCGGCACCACCAGGAGCTCGACCGCCACCACCACAGCCGGCGAGGCGACCGGGCCGAATACCGGGGCACCGCTCCCGTCGCCGGGGTGTGCGGGCCCGGCGACCGCGGCGGTCGCGGTGGCCGGACAGCGCCAGGACGTCACCGTCGACGGAGTCGACCGCTGGTACCTGCTGACCACCCCACCGACCCGGCCCGGCGCCGGGCCCCTGCCCCTCGTCGTCGACGTCCACGGTCTCGGTGAGGGGGCGTCCATCGAGGCGGACACGACCCAGTTCGGCCCCAAGGCCCAGGCCGACGGGTTCATCGCCGTGTTCCCCGAGGGCACCGGCTCCCCCGTCTCGTGGGACATCGAGCCCTCCACCGCGGCGCACCCCAACCACGACCTCGACTTCATGCGCGCCATGCTCACCTCGTTGGAAGCCGACCGGTGCGTCGACGAGTCGCGGGTCTACGCCACGGGCCTGTCCGACGGTGCGTTGTTCACGTCGCTGCTGGCCTGCACCATGGCCGATCGCTTCGCCGCCTTCGCGCCGGTGGCCGGTGTGGCGCTCTCCACGCCGTGCGATCCCGGGCGGCGCGTGCCGATCATCGCCTTCCACGGCACCGCCGACCCGATCCTCTACTTCAACGGTGGCGTGAACGCCACGTTGTTGAAGAACCTGTTCAGCGGCAAACCCCTCCCCACCACCCCGCTGCCACCGGTGAACCTCAACGGCAAGGGCTATCCGGCCAACGTGAAGGCCTGGGCGGCGAAGGACGGCTGCAGCACGCGAGAGACCGACACGATGGTCAGCGCGCACGTGATCCGGCGCACCTACCGCTGCCCTGCCGATGTCGCCGTCGAGTTCTACATCGTCCTGGGCGGTGGCCACGCCTGGCCGGGGAGCACGCTGAGCGCGGCGACGAAGGCGTTCACGGGGCCGTCCACGTTCGAGATCGACGCCACCGACCTCATCTGGACGTTCTTCCGGCACTTCCGCCTCGGTCACTGAGCCTCGGTCGCGACCAGCGATCAAGCGAACCGGTTCAGCGGCCCGTCCACGTCGGCGGTCGCCTCTGGGCCGCAGCCGCCATGCCTTCGGCCGCGTCAGACGTGGCCGCCACGACGCTGCGCATGGTCTCACCGAACCGGATGGCCTCGAGCGTCGACATGGTCCGGGCCCGGCCCGCCACCTCCTTCATGGCGCGCTGCGCCAGGGGCGCCCCGGCCACCAGTCGGTCGGCCAGGTGCCGGGCTTGGGCCAGAAGGTCGTCGTGGGCGACGACGCGCCACACGAGGCCCATCGCCTTGGCCCGCTGTGCGTCGACGGTCTCTCCCGTGAGGAGCAACTCCATGGCGTCGGCCCACGCGATGCGCTGCGGCAGGCGGATGGCGCCCACGACGGCGGGGATGCCCAGGCGGACCTCGGGGTAGCCGAAGGTGGCACGGTCGCTGGCGAGGACGAAGTCGCACCACGTCACCAGCGTGAGCCCGTACCCGAGGCAGTGCCCGTTCACCGCCGCGATGACGGGCTTGTGGATCTCCCAGCCGCTCTCGAAGGAGTTGAGCGTCGGCTTCTCCCAGAAGGTGCCGGCGAACTCGCCCGTCGACCCCTGTCCGTGGCGCAGGTCCGCGCCGGCACAGAAGGCGCGTCCGGCGCCGGTCACGATGCCCACCCACGCCTCCTCTTCGTCCCGGAAGCGGGCGAAGGCCGCGTTGAGGTCACGCCGCAGCTCGCCGTTCACCGCGTTGAGGGCCTGAGGGCGGTTGTAGGTGATCGTGGCCACGTGACCACTGCGTTGGTACAGGACGGTGTCGGCCATGCGCTCAGGTGGCGTCGTGCTCGCGAGGCACGCGCTCGAGCGAGCGGCGGGGATGGCGGCCGTCGACATAGCCCATGAACGGCGGATAGATGTTGTAGCCGAGCAGCTCCTGCAGCTGATCGGGCAACCCCGCCACGACGTCGCGGGGCACGGCCAGGAAGTGGTTCTCCTGGGGGCGCAGCCACGCCGCGACGTACTCGAGGATCACACCCAACCGGGACCGCTCGGTGGTGTTGGCGCCGCCACCGTGCCACACGCTGCCCAGATAGAACAGCACCGAGCCCGCCGGCATCTCGGCCGCCACGGTGGGGGTCCGCGCGTCGGGCGGCTCGGGCCGACGATGGCTCCCGGGGATGATGCGCGTCGCCCCGTTGGCCTCGGTGAAGTCGTCGAGGGCCCACATCGTGTTGAGGACGACCTCGGCGTGGGGACGGGGCAGCGGGTAGATGGCGTCGTCGTGATGGAGGATCTGGGCCACCTCGCCGGGGCCGATCTCGATGCCGGTGGGGGCGCTCAGTTGGCACGGGCCGAGCACGCGCTCGAGCACCCCGAGGACCAACGGGTCGGTGGCGGGCCCGTCGAAAGCCCGGGTCTTGGCGAACAGGGCGTAGACGCGCTTGGTGTGCGCGCCTTCGAAGGGGTTGCGGCCGCCCGGCGTCCCCGCCAGGACGCGGCGCATGTCGTGGCGCGCCGCATCGAGCTCCGGGGCACCGAGCAGGCCCTCCACCACCGCGTAGCCGTCGTGCTCGAGAGCACCGACGACGTCGTCGACCGATGTCGTGATGCTGCGCATGCCCCTCAGTCTTCCAGAGGGCTCGGTGAGGGGCTCGGGCCGGGTGGGGGTGCGACTACTCGGTGGTCGCACCCTGAGCACGGCCGTCGAGCCAGCGCCGGAACCCGGCCGCGTTGGAATGCACGCCGTTGAGCGTCTCGAGTTTCTCGCGATGGACCTCGTCGACACCCGCGACGTCGGCCGAGAAGGCGCGCTCGAGGGCACCCGCGATGTCGCGCCCGTCGCGCCATGCCTGTTCCGCCACCGAAGCCCAGCGCCGCAGCGTCTCCTCGGCTTCGTCGAGGATCGCGCCGGGGTCGGGCAGCAGACCGTAGTGCGCCAGCGCCAGGCCCGAGGGTCGGCGCGCCGCAAAGCGGTGCAACGAGTTGACCGCCAGGTCGAGGTCGAAGTCCGGTGGGGGGGTCGACGGGCGCAACACCCCCGCGTCGGGCAACCGGACGCCCACCGCGTCGCCGGCGAAGAGCACACCGCTGACCGAGTCGTGCAGGGCCAGATGATGCTTGGCGTGCCCGGGCGAGTCGACGGTGGTGAGGACGCGGTCGGGGGACACCCGGATCTCCTCGCCGTCGGCCAGCACGTGGATCCGCGACGAGGGCGTGGGGTCGAGTCGACCGTAGAGCGAGTCCAGGAGCGGCCCGTAGACGCGCGCGGCGGAGTCGATGAGTCGGGTGGGGTCGACCAGATGGCGCGCCCCCTTCTCGTGCACGTACACCGTGGCGTGGGGAAAAGCCCGGGCCACGTCGCCCACACCGCCGGCGTGGTCGAGGTGGATGTGGGTCACCGCCACCCCGGCGAGGGCGTCGGGGCTCACCCCCAAGGCGTCGAGGGCGTCGAGCAGGACCCGCACCGAGCTTTGGCTGCCGGTCTCCACCAACACCGGCGCGTCCCCGTGGACGAGGTAGCCCGCCGTCACCTTCTCCCACCCGCCGAGGAGGGTGTCGATCTCGACGATCCCGGGGGCGATCTCGGTCGTGCTCACGGAACGACCCCGGTCACCGTCCTTGCACCGTGAGCGTCTTCATTGAGCCCGTCTCCTCTTGTTCCTGGCCTTGGCCTCAGGGAGGATCCCCCGGTGCCCGCCCGTGATCCGGGCCAGCCCGTGCATCGACCCGGCCCGACCGAAGCGTCTGCCCGCACCCCGCAGCAGTCGCTCGTCCGCCAGCAGCTGCTCCTCCATGCCGGGATGGCCCGACAGGTTGTAGGCGGCGTTGACGAGCGACACGTGGGAGAAGGCCTGCGGGAAATTGCCCACCTGGCGCGAGGCGTGCACGTCGTACTCCTCGGCCAGCAATCCCAGGTCGTTGCCCAGAGCGATCAGCCGGTCGAGCATGGCGTGGGCGTCGTCGTAGCGGCCGATGAGGTAGAGACAGTCTGCCATCCAGAACGAGCAGGCCAAGAAGGCGCCCTCGTGACCGGTGAGCCCGTCCACCGCGCCGGTGTCCTCGGTGCGGTAGCGCAACACGAAGCCGTCCTCGGTGAGCCCCCGCTCGATCACCTCGATGGTCGACCGTACCCGCTCGTCGGTGGCGGGCAGGAAGCCCACGAGCGGGATCATGAGGAGGCTGGCGTCGAGGGCGTCGGACCCGTAGTACTGGGTGAAGGCCCCCACGCTCTGGTTGTACCCCTGGGTGCACACCTCGTCATGAATGCGGTCACGCAGGTCGCGCCAGCGCTCGATCGGACCCTCGACGCCGAATTCCTCGATCGTCCGGACTCCCCGGTCGACCGCCACCCACGCCATGACCTTGGAGTGCGTGAAGTGGCGGCGTGGTCCCCGCACCTCCCAGATGCCCTCGTCGGGCTGCTCCCAGTTGTTGGCGACGAACTCGACCAACGAGGCCTGCAGGTCCCATGCCGTCGAGCTCAGCGCGCTCCCGGCCCCGCACGCCTCGTACAACGCGGACAGCACCTCGCCGTACACGTCCAGCTGGAACTGGCCCGAGGCGGCGTTGCCCACCCGCACCGGGGCCGACCCCTCGTAGCCCGGCAGCCAGCCCACCTCCCATTCGTCGAGTCGGCGCTCACCGGCCGGCCCGTACATGATCTGGAGCTGGGTGACGTCTCCGGCCACGGCGCGCAGCAACCAGTCGCGCCACGCCAGGGCCTCCTCGTGGAATCCGCCCCGCATGAGCGACTCGAGGGTGAGCGTGGCGTCGCGCAACCAGCAGTACCGGTAGTCCCAGTTGCGCTCCCCGCCCAGGGTCTCGGGTAGCGACGTCGTGGCGGCGGCCACGATCCCACCGGTGGGTTGATACGTGAGCGCCTTGAGCGTGATGAGCGAGCGCAGCACCGGCTCGCGCCACTCCCCTTCGAACGTACAGGTGGAGGCCCAGTCCTCCCACCACATCTGGGTGTCGTGCACGGCGTAACCGGCGTCGACCGGGCGCGGCGGGACCTGGTGCGACGGATACCACGTGAGGACGAAGGGAATGTGCTCGGTGGCCGACACCGTGAATTCGGCCACCGTCGTCATATCCTCACCTCGGGTCTCTATGGGCGTCCACAACGCCAGCGCGTTGGGGCCGGCGATGGCACACAGCAGGCCGTCGGCCCGCCGCACCCAAGGGACCATCGACCCGTAGCCGAAGCGGATCACGAGCTCCATGCGCATGGCGACCTCGCCCCGGACCGCTTCCACCATCCGGACCACCTGAGGGTGGCCCTCGCGGATGGGCATGCAGTCGACCACCTTGGCGACGCCCTGGGCCGTCTCGAACTCGGTCTCGAGCACGAGGGTGTGGCCGCGGTAGCGGCGGCGGACCTCGTAGTCGTCGGTCGCCGGCGCCATACGCCAATACCCGTGCTTCTCGGTCCCGAGGAGATGGGCGAAGCACGCGTCGGAGTCGAACCGGGGAAGGCACAGCCAGTCGATCGACCCGTTTCGGCCCACCAACGCCGCGGTGTGCGTGTCGCCGATGATGCCGTAGTCCTCGATCCGAAGTGCCGCCACGAAGGTCATTCTTAGTCGAGGGCCCCCGGCGGGAGGAGCCGGGACCTACGACACGCAGCTGCCGGTGCTCACGGCACGCTTCTCGCTCTGGGCGCGGGCGACCTCCGCGCTCACGGCGGGCATGGCGAGCGCGTACCCCACGTCCGCGTTGGCGGTCGAGCGTGCGAACACCACGCCGATGACGGTCCCGTCGGCCAGCCCCGGATCGCCCGACGCCACCAAGGGGCCGCCCGAGTTGCCGGGCATGACCACGGCGTCGAGTTGGTAGATCTCCCGGGTCGTCTGCGAGCTCCCGTAGATGTCGAGCCCCACCGCCTCGAAGGCGGCGGCCACGCCGGCCTTGCGCGCCGTGAGCGGGCCGCCGCCGGGATACCCGAGGACGACCCCGGTGGTGCCGCGCGCCACCACCGCGGGCGCGACGGGCAGGCTCGCGTCGGTGAGCCCACGCACCCGCAGCACCGCGATGTCGAGGCTGGGGTCGAACAGCACCACCGTCGTGGCATGTCGACCATCGGAGTCGATGACGGCGGGCGACGAGATCCCGGCCACGACGTGCGCGTTGGTGACGACGAGCCCCGGCGCCACCACGAAGCCCGAGCCTTCCTGGATGACACCGCATCCCTGGCCCGCCACCTGCACCGTGGAGCCCTCGGCCCGCAGCACCGCGGCGCGCGCCGACGCGTCGGTGGGAAGCGACACCGGGGCCGCGGTCTGGGGCGGGAGACCGGCGAAGACGACGGGGAAGCCGTTCTGGTCGAGGAACCGCTCGACCCCGGCGAAGACGGTGGGGATGGGCGGAAGCACGGCGTCGAGGGCCCGCACGATGCGCGACTGCTGCAGGGACCGGTCGAGCCCGGAGTACTGACTGCCGTTCAGGATCGTCGCCACGACCCACGTGACGATGAGCGCCACCGCCACCGCCACCGCCACGCCGAAGACCGAGTCGACCGGACCGAGACGCAGCTGTTGCAGGAGTCGTCCCGAGCGCGCCCCCAGCAACCGTCCGAGGCCTCCCACGAACGTGGCCACGCCGATCAGGACGACGATGGCCACGAGGGCCTTGGCCGTGCCGCCGTGCGCCACCTTCGCCACCGAGGGAGCGAGCAGCGCGCCGAGGAACAGGCCCAGCAGGAGACCGCCGAAGGTCAGCACCTGCATCGCGGCGCCGAGCCGGAGCCCGTGGATGCCCGACAGGGCCACGATCACGAGCAGGACGTAGTCGACCCAGTTCACCGAAGAGATCCTTCCCCACTTGCGCCACCCCGCCCGCGCACCCCACTCCCCGGTGCCCGGAATGCGCCATCGGGTGCACCAGTAGGGTGACGACACGACCGAGCAGGAGGCAGCCGTGGCCGAGATCGTCGAGTTGCTCGCCGAGATCGTGGGTGCGGGCAACGTCCTCGTGGGCGGCGACATCTCGCTCGACTACACCCACGACGAGGCGCTCACCGCCACGCCCGGGCTCCCCCTGGCGGTGGTGCGCCCGGGGTCCACCGGGGAGGTCTCCGCCGTGCTCGAGGTGGCGGACGAGCTCCACCTCCCGGTGACGGCGCGCGGCAGCGGGACCGGGCTCTCGGGCGCGGCCATCTCGCCCGGCGACGGGATCCTCGTCTCCTTCGAGCGGATGGACGAGATCCTCGAGATCGACCTCGACAACCACGTGGCGGTGGTCCAGCCCGGCCTCACCCTGGAGGAGCTCAACGGTGCCCTGGCCGAGCACGGGCTCGTCTACCCCGTGTTCCCGGGCGAGTCCAGCGCGTCGCTCGGGGGCAACGTGGCCACCAACGCGGGTGGGATGCGGGCCGTCAAGTACGGGGTGACGCGCCATCATGTGCTCGGGCTCGAGGCCGTGCTCGCCGACGGGAGGGTGATCCGCACCGGCGGCAAGTTCGTGAAGACCTCGACCGGCTACGACCTCACCCAGTTGCTGATCGGCTCCGAGGGCACCCTGGCGCTCGTGACCGAGGTGACGCTCAAGCTCCACCCCCGGCTCCCGCATTCCGCCACGGTCCTCGCCCCGTTCACCACCCTCGACGAGGTCACCGCGGCCGTGCCCCGCATCGTGGCGAGCGGGATCGGGCCGCTCATCCTCGAGTACGTCGACCTGATCACCATGGCTGCCATCACCGCCCATGTGGGCCTGGACCTCGGCATCCCCGAGCCGGTGCGCGAGGCGGCGCTCGCCTACCTCGTCATCGTGCTCGAGAGCACCCACGCGGACCGCCTCGACGACGACGTGACGGTCCTGGGCGAGCTGCTCGACGAGCTCGGCGCCATGGACGTGTACGTGCTGCCGCCGCACGCCGCCACGCAGATCATCAGCGCCCGGGAGAAGGCGTTCTTCGTGGCCAAGGCCCACGGCGTCGACGACGTCATCGACGTCGTGGTGCCCCGCGCCGCCATCCCGCGCTACATGGCGGCGGTGGCCGAGGTGGCCAAGGAGCACGGTGCGCTCGTCACCGGGTGCGGTCACGTGGGCGACGGCAACGTCCATCTGTCGGTGTTCCAGCCCGACCCCGCCCAACGGGCCGAGGTGCTACGGGCGGTCTTCCGGGCCGGCCTGGACCTGGGAGGCGCCATCTCGGGCGAGCACGGCATCGGCACAGAGAAGAAGAAGTACTTCCTCGAGTTGGAGGACCCCGTGAAGGTCGAGCTCATGCGGGCCGTCAAGCGCGCCTTCGACCCCCACGGCATCCTCGGTCCCGGCAACCTGCTCGACTGAGCCCATGAACGGCGCCCAGGCACTCATCCGGACCCTCGTCGCCAGTGGCGTCGACGTCTGTTTCGCCAATCCGGGGACCTCCGAGATGCACTTCGTGGCCGCGCTCGACGACGTGCCCGAGATGCGGGCCGTCCTGGGCCTGTTCGAGGGTGTCGTCACCGGCGCCGCGGACGGCTACGGCCGCATGGCGCGTCGACCCGCCGCCACGTTGCTGCACCTCGGGCCCGGGCTCGGCAACGGCATCGCCAACCTCCACAACGCCCGGCGGGCCCGGACACCGGTGGTCAACGTCGTCGGCGACCACGCCACGACGCACATCGCCTACGACCCGCCGCTGGCGTCGGACATCGAGAGCCTGGCCCGGCCCGTGTCACGCTGGTTCCGGTCGTCGGCGACCCCCGAGGCGCTCGCCCGCGACGCGGTGGACGCCGTGGCCGCGGCGTTCGGTCCGCCCGGCGGCGTGGCCACACTCGTGGTGCCGGCCGACGTCTCGTGGCGCGAAGCCGGCGAGCCCACGTCGAGCCGGCCCGGCGCGGCCCTCGCCCCGGTGGCCCACGACGCCGTGACGGCCGCGGCCAAGGCGCTGCGGACGGGCGAGCCCGCTGTGGTCCTCGTCGGTGGGAACGCGCTGGGAGAGCGGGGCCTGGTGGCCGCGGCGCGCGTTGCCGGCGGCAGTGGCGCCAAGCTCCTGTGCGAGACGTTCCCGGCCCGGCTCGAACGCGGGGCCGGCCTGCCGCCGGTCGAGCGCCTGGGGTACCTGGCCGAGTTCACCATCGCCCAGCTCCAAGGGGCGCGACATCTGGTGCTCGCCGACGCGCTCGCCCCCGTCTCGTTCTTCGCCTACCCCGGCCTGCCGGGGTACCTCGTCCCCGAGGGGTGCGAGGTCCACACCCTCGCGACGGGGTCCGACGACGTGGTCGGTGCCCTCGAGGCCCTCGCCGACCAGGTGGGGGCCGTCCGCGGCGAGGCGGCGCTGTCCCCGCCGACGCGCCCGGACCGGCCGACCGGCGCGCTCAACGCCCAGACCTTGGCCGCGGCCATCGGCGCCGTGCTCCCCGAGGGGGCGATCGTCAGCGACGAGGGGAACACGTCGGGGCTCTTCGTGTCCGGCGCCACCGCCGGCGCACCGCGCCACGACTGGCTGTGCCTCACGGGCGGGGCCATCGGCCAGGGTCTCCCCCTCGCCACCGGCGCCGCGGTGGCGTGCCCGGAGCGACCGGTCCTGTGCCTCGAGGCGGACGGCAGCGCCATGTACACGCTCCAGTCGCTGTGGACCCAGGGGCGCGAGGGTCTCGACGTGACCACCGTGATCCTCAACAACGGCTCGTACGCCATCTTGGAACTGGAGCTCAGCCGGGTGGGTGCGGGCGACCCCGGCCCCCGGGCGCGCGGCATGCTCGACCTCAAAGGTCCCGACCTCGACTTCGTGGCGCTGGCCTCGGGCATGGGCGTCCCCGCCACACGGGCGACGACCGCCGAGGAGTTCACGACACAACTGGAGCGGGCCTTCTCGACGCCGGGCCCCGCCCTGGTCGAGGCCGTTCTCCGCTGAGGTGACGGCGGTCGACCTGAACGCGGACGTCGGTGAAGGGACGGGCAACGACGACGCCGTCCTCGACCTGGTGACCAGTGCCAGTGTGGCCTGCGGGGTCCATGCCGGGGACCCCGACACCATGCGACGCACCCTCGAGGCCGCCACGAGGCGCGGTGTGGTCGTCGGGGCCCATCCCTCGTACCCCGACCGCACCGGGTTCGGCCGCCGTCCCCTCGCCATGGCGCCGGGGCAGATCACCGACGAGGTGCTCTCGCAGGTACTCGCGCTCGAGGCCCTCGCCGCGGCGAACGGGGCCCGGGTCCGCTTCGTCAAGCCCCACGGTGCGCTCTATCTGCGCATGGCCGAAGACGAGTCGTGCGCCACGGCGGTGGCCGAGGCGGTCAGGGCCGCGGGCGACCTGGTCCTCTTGGTGCCGGCCGGGTCCCTGGCCATCGGCGCCGCCACCGCGGCGGGGGTACGGGTCGCGACCGAGGCCTTCGCCGATCGCGCCTACCTCCCCGACGGGCGCCTGGCCCCGCGGTCGGACCCCGCAGCCGTCATCGACGACCCGGCCGAGGCGGCGCGCCGCGCCGTGCGCGTCGCCGTGCACCACGAGGTCACCGCGGTCGACGGGACGGTGATCAGCGTCACGGCGTCGTCGATCTGCGTTCACGGCGACACCCCGGGCGCGGCCGCCCTTGCCACCGGCGTGCGGGCCGCGCTCGAGAGCGCCGGCGTGACGGTCCTGCCGTTCGTGACGTGACCGTCGTGTCGTGACTGTCGTGTCGTGACTGGGAGTGACCCGCTCCGGCCCGTGCGCCGGTTCGGGGACGGCGCGCTGCTGGCCGAGCTCGACTCGACGAGCGACGCCCACGGGCTGGCGACAGCGCTGTCGGGTCCATCGGCGCAACGAGGCGTCGAGGACGTCGTGGTCGGGCACCGATCGGTCCTGGTCGTCGCCGACCCGACGTCGGCCGATCTCGCCGCGTTGGAGCACGAGCTGGCGCACCACGCCCCCGCCGCGTCGGCCCCGTCGGCGACCCGGCGGATCGAGGTCCCGGTGTGCTTCGACGGCCCCGACCTCGACGAGGTCGCCGCGGCGACCTCGATGGCGCGGGCCGAACTGGTCGGGGCGCTGCTCGAGGCCCGGCTCACCGTGGCGTTCCTCGGCTTCCTCCCGGGGTTCGCCTACCTCGAGGGCCTTCCCCCGGCGCTGGCCGCCGTGGCGCGCCGGTCGTCGCCGCGCGTGTCGGTGCCCGCCGGGAGCCTGGCGCTGGGCGGCGGCTTCGCCGGCATCTACCCGCAGGTCTCGCCGGGCGGATGGCAGCTTCTGGGGCACACCGGCTTCGAGCTCTTCGACCCCGACGTCGAGCCCTTCGCCGTCCTCGCTCCCGGAGACACCGTCGGGCTGCGCGCCGTCGACGACCCGGGCACCGCACGCGACCGGGCCCGACCTCCCTTGCGGTCCGACGCGGCGTGGACCGTGGTGGTGGAGGTTCCGGGCCTGTTGTCGACGGTCCAGGACCTGGGCCGCATCGGGGTGGCCCGGCTCGGCGTCCCGAGGGCGGGGGCCGCCGACCCGTACTCCCTCCGGGCCGCGAACCGCCTGGTGGGCAATGCCGACGACGCAGGTGCGCTCGAAGTCACCGCCCGGGGGCCGGTGCTGCGCTTCGCCGGTCCCGCCCATGTCGCGGTGGTGGGCCGAGCCGAGCTCCGTGTCGACGGGCTGGCCGCGCCCCTCGACACCGTGGTCCCCGTCGCAGCGGGCCAGGAGCTCTCGGTGGGTGCCGTGCTCGACGACCTGCGCTGTTATCTCGCTGTGTCGGGCGGGTTCGATCTCCCCCCGGTCCTCGGCAGCCGGTCCTCCGACGTGCTCACGGGTCTGGGCCCGGGGGCCCTGCGGGCCGGAGACGTCCTCGGCGTCGGCCCGCCCGGACGACCCCGGGGCCGGCTCGAGCGCCGCGATCGGGCGGACCGGCCCCCGACCCGACCCGTCCTACGGGTCATCCCGGGCCCCGACCACCTCACCACCGACGCAGCCGAGCGCCTCGCGGCGGGGGCGTGGGAGGTGGGGCCCGCCAGCGACCGCATGGGGGTCCGGCTGCACGGGGACGGGGGCAGCGAACCGGACGGGTCACTGCCCCGGGGCCCCGGCGTCGCCTCGCGGGGGATGGTCACCGGGGCCGTGCAGGTGCCACCCGACGGCGATCCCCTCGTCCTACTGTGTGACCACGCCACGGTGGGCGGCTACCCCGTGGTCGCCACGGTGGTGCAGGCCGACCTGGGTGTGCTGGGACAACTCCGACCGGGCCAGTCGGTCCGATTCGAGCTGGTGGACCAGGCCGAGGCGGACCGGGGCCGACGTAGGGCACAGCGGGCGCTCGACCGGGCCGTGGTGGGGTGGTTCCCGGTGCGCACCGACTGAGGGCTGTCGATCCCGAGGACTCGGCCCGAAAAGCAAGTGGAAGGATGAGGTGGCGCCCCCCTCGGCGCCGCCAGGAGGTGGGTGTGACCCCGACGACGGACCGACACGTGTGCTCAAGTGGCAACGTCGCGCCCCGCCACCGGGCGCCCTGCCACCGGGTGCCCTGCCACCGGGTGCCCTGCCACCGGGCGCCCCGCCACCGGGTGCCGCGCAGCGAGGTGTGCCCGTGAACCACAAGACGCGAGCCCGCCTCGAGCTCATCGTGAGCGGCATCCTGTTGGTGGCGGTCGCCATGAGCAGCCTGTACTTCATGGTGCGGCCGGGGCCGACGGTGCTCGACCGCTGGATGTTCACGGCCATCCGCCCCGTGCACCATTCGGGGTTCCTGCTCATGGTGACGCGCCTGGGGTCGCCCTTCGTGGTGGTCGTGGCAGCGGTGGCCGCCTCCCTGGCGACGATCCGCCACAACCCGCCCCGGGCCTTCGCCCTCCTGGGCGGGCCGTTCCTGGCCGTCGCCGTGTGCGATTGGATCATCAAACCCGCGGTGGGCCGGACCTTCGCCGGGGTCGTGAGCTTTCCTTCTGGCACCGTCGCGGCGGTGGCGGCCGTGGCCACCGTCGCGCTCGTGGCCACACCGGACCCCTGGCGGTCGGTGACCGCGGCGCTGGGCGGCACGGTGGCGGCGCTCGCGTCCATGGCGGTGGTGGCGCTGCGGTGGCACTACCCCACCGACGCGGTGGCCGGGTTGGCCGTGGGGGTGGGTGTCGTCCTGCTCGCCGACTGCGTGGCGCGTGGCGTCGCGGCCCGCGTCGCCGGCGCCCGGGCGTCGACCACGGCACCCCGACCTGAGGCAGAGCGGACCGTCACCCACTAGAACCGCGCCATGGCGATGAGCGACGTGGACGTCGTGGTGGTCGGTGCAGGGTTCGCCGGGCTCACCGCGGCACGAGATCTCGTCGCCGCGGGACGGACCGTGGCCGTCCTCGAGGCCCGCGACCGCGTCGGCGGTCGGGTCCGCAACCAGCCCATCGGTGACGGCAAGATCGTCGAGGTCGGTGGCCAATGGGTGGGGCCCACCCAGGACCGGGTGCTGGCCCTGGCCGAGGACCTCGGGGTGGAGACCTTCCCCACCTACGACACCGGCGCCCGGGTGTTGCACTTCGGAGGCCGGCGCGGCACCTACAAGGGCACCATCCCCCGCATCAATCCCTTCGTCATCGCCGACGTCGGCCGGGCCCAGGCCCGTCTGGAGTCGTTGGCCAAGAAGGTGCCCCTCGACAGCCCGTGGACCGCGGCGCGCGCCGAGGCCTGGGACGCGGTGACCTTCGAGACCTGGCTTCGGCGCAACACGCTGACCGGCGCGGGACGAGCACTGCTCGCCTTGGGCGTCGAGGCGGTGTTCGCGTGCGAGCCCGGCGACGTGTCTCTGTTGCACGTGCTCTTCTACGCCCATTCCGCCGGATCGTTCCAGATGGCGATCGACACCGGTGGTGGGGCCCAGCAGGACCGTTTCGTGGGGGGGTCGCAGCTCCTGTGCGACAAGATGGCCGAGGCCCTGGGCTCCGACACGGTGCATCTCGAGGCACCGGTACGCCGCATCACCGTCGTCGGCGACCGCGCCACGGTGGCGTCGGACAACGGGACGTGGACGTGTCGGCGCGTCATCGTCTCGCTGCCCCCGATGCTGGCGGGTCGCATCGACTACGACCCCGTCATGCCGGCGTGGCGCGACCAACTCACCCAGCGCACCCCGATGGGCTCGGTCATCAAGTGCAACGCCATCTACGACGAACCGTTCTGGCGGGCCGAGGGCTTGAGCGGCCAAGCCACCGGCGACGGCGAGGGGGCGCACGTCGTCTTCGACAACTCGCCCCCCGACGGTGCCCCGGGGATCCTGCTCGGATTCCTCGAAGGCGACGGGGCGCGACGCCTGGGACGGGCCGGTCCCGAACGGCGCCGCCAGGCCGTCCTCGACTCCTTCGTGCGGTACTTCGGGCCCAAGGCGGCCAAGCCGGTCGACTTCGTGGAGCTCGACTGGCAGGCCGAGCAATGGAGCGGCGGGTGCTACGGCACCCTCTTCGGGCCCAACGTCTGGACCCGGTACGGGCCCGCGTTGCGGGAGGCGGTCGGCCCCATCCACTGGGCCGGGACCGAGACCGCCAGCGTCTGGTCGGGCTACATGGACGGGGCGGTGGCCTCGGGCCAGCGCGCCGCGGCGGAGGTGCTGGACGCACTGGGGTGACACGTGATCTCCCCCCGTCACAACGACCCCCCAACTCGCAGGCCGCGGCCGTTGGGCGCGGGCCCCGGGACGCCGATGAGAGGGTATGCACGGCGACCGAGACGATGAGGTCGGGCAGGGCACCCTGACGACCCATCTGGTGGGACGCCTGGCGGGTGCCCTGTGGATCGGCACGGGTGTCCTCGTCGCGCTCGCGGGTGCGGTCCTGCAGTTCCACCCCGGCGCCTCGCGGGTGGGCATGGTGAGCACCGGGGTGGCGTGTGTCGCAATCGGTGCCGTGGTGCTCCGGGTCCCGTGGGCCCGCTACCGACGGTCGGCCACCTTGTGGCTCGTGCCCGCCGCTCTGGGCATGATCGTCCTCTACAACGGGTTCACCGGCGACGACGCCTTCGTCTACAGCGTCTTCTTCCTCGTGGTGTTCGTGTGGATGGGGCTCGGCCACCCGCGCTGGACGTCGGTCCGCTTCGCTCCCCTCCTCGCCGTGGCCTACGCGGTGCCGCTTCTCGAGATGTCGCCCGTGCGTCGTGCCATGGGGCTGAGCTCCGCCGCCTACGTCGTGCCGTGCTGTGTGCTCGTGGGAGAGATCGTGGCCTGGGTGGGTGGGTTGCTCCGTCAATCGGAGTCGGCCATCTTCGAAGCCGAGGCTCGCTTTCGCAGCGCCTTCGAGAACGCCCCCATCGGCATGGCCCTGGCGACGCCCGACGGGCACCTGGTCCGGGTGAACCTCGCCTATGCCTCCATCCTCGGGTACGAGCCCGACGAGCTCGTCGGGATGGCCATCAAAGACGTCACCCACCCCGACGACTGGGAGTCCAACGCCGTGCAGCTCCGCGCACTGGTGGCCGGGGACATCGAGCGGTTCCACATGGAAAAGCGGTGCCAGCGTGCCGGCGGCGACGTGGTGTGGGTCACGGTCAGCACGAGCTGCGTGCGCGACGACGCCGGGCGGCCGGTGTACCTGGTCGGCCAGATCGAAGACGTGACCGAGCGTCGCGAGATGCGCGAGCGCCTGGCGCACGCCGCGGTGCACGATCAGCTCACCGGGCTGCCCAACCGAGTGCTGTTCATGGACCGCCTCGAGCTCGCACTGAGCCGGGCGCGACGCGACCACCACTGCGTGGCGCTCATGTTCCTCGACCTCGACCGCTTCAAGCTCATCAACGACAGCCTCGGGCACGAGATGGGCGACCAGCTCCTCGAGCGCGTGGCCCAGCGCCTCGGCGCCGCCCTTCGAGCCGTCGACACCCTGGCCCGTTTCGGTGGTGACGAGTTCACCGTGCTGTGCGAGGTCGCGGACAAGGCCGAGGCGCTCGAGATCGCCGAACGGCTCGTCCACGCCATGCAGACGCCCCTCACCCTGGACGAGTCCGAGCAGTTCGTGTCGGTCAGCCTGGGCGTCGCGCTGTCGCTCGAGGGCCTCGAGACCGGCGCCGAGATGTTGCGCAACGCCGACGTGGCCATGTACCGAGCCAAGGAGGTCGGACCGTCGCGCATCGAGTTCTACCGGCCCGACGACGAGACCGGCACCATCCGCCGCCTGCGCACCTCCAACGAACTGCACCGGGCGCTGGAACGCAACGAGTTCGAGCTCTTCTACCAACCCATGGTGTACCTGCACACCGAGACCCTGCTCGGGATGGAGGCGCTCGTCCGCTGGCACCACCCCACCCGGGGGCTGCTCCTCCCCGGCGAGTTCATCGGGCTGGCCGAGGACTCGGGCCTGATCCTGCGCCTGGGGGCCTGGGTGTTACGCGAGGCGTGTCGCCAAGGAGCCCTGTGGGAGTCACGCCGGACCGCGGCGGGCCGGGACCCCGGGCTCATCAACATCTCGGTCAACGTCTCGGCCCAGCAGCTGGCCGACTCGTCGTTCCCCCTCGTCGTGGCCTCGGCTCTCGAGGAGTCCGGACTCGACCCCGACCGGCTCTGGCTCGAGATCACCGAGAGCACGCTCATGGGCTCGGGCGACACCAGCGTGGCGGCGCTGTCGACCGTGCGCGCGCTGGGGGCGCACCTCGAGATCGACGACTTCGGCACCGGGTACTCCTCGCTCAGCTACCTCAAGCAGCTGCCCGTCGAGACGCTCAAGGTGGACCAGAGCTTCGTCGACGAGCTCGACTCCGACAGCGACGACGTCGCCATCGTGCGGGCCATCGTGGGCCTCGGTGATTCGCTCGGCCTGGCCATCGTGGCCGAGGGCGTCGAACGCCGGGCCCAGGCCGACGCCCTCATCGCGTTGGGGTGCACCATCGCCCAGGGATATCTGTTCGGGTATCCCCAGCCGGCGAGCGCCCTCGAGCCCTATCCCGCCGACGACCTCAGCAGTTGGGCGCCGGCACTGACCGTCCGTACCAGCGCCTGAGGCCAACCGCCTGAGGCCAACCGCCTGAGGCCAGCCGCCTGAGGCCAACCGCCTGAGGCCAGCCGCCTCATGCCCGCCGCCTGAGGCGCGGCTCACTCGAACGCGATCGGCATCCCGCCGGCGGCCGACGACCGGTAGGCCGCGTCGACCAGTCGGTGGGCGACGACCGCCTCGGCGAAGCTGGGTTGCGGCGCATGCCCTGAGGACACGGCGTCGAGGAACGCCCGGTCGGCCTCGACATAGGCACTGATGGCGAGACCGATCTCGTCGTCGCCCAGCTCGAGGTCGCGCACCCAGCCCGGCGGCGGGCACGGACGCACTTCGGTGCCGTCGGTGCTCTGCACGTACAGCGGGCCGAGGAAGTCGTTGTCGAGCCAGGCCATGCCGTTGCGGCAGAACACCTCCACCCGGCGCGTCGACCCCCGGCTCAAGATGTCGTGCCAGACGCTCACGAGCTCCGCCGAGGCTCCCGAGACGAAGCGGAGGGACACCGTCGCCAGGTCCTCGACGCCTTCGTGACCCGAGAAGTTCTCGGTGCGGCCCGTGACGCCGGTCACCTCGCCCAGGCAGAACCGGAGGATGTCGAGGTCGTGGATGGAGTGCTCGATGAGACACCCACCGCCGGCCACGGCCACGTCACCACGCCAGGCCGAGGCGTAGACACCCTGCACCGGGAAGTACTGGTCGTCGCGGAAGACCGCCGTCATCGGGTCGCCGAGCTCTCCCGACGCCAGCACGTCCCGCAGGGCCCGGAAGACCGGCGCGTAGCGAAGCACGAGGCCCACCTGGGCCGGGACACCCGAGCGCTCCACCACCGCCGCCATCGCCTGGGCACCGGCCAGGTCCGGCGCGAGCGGCTTCTCGCAGAACACGGCCAAGCCCCTGGCCACCGCCGCCTCCACCACCGCCCGGTGTGCGGCGGTCGGAGTGCACACCCACACCGCGTCGCAACGCTCGAGCACCTCCGCCACACCGGGGACGACGTCGGCCCCGATCACCGCCGCGAACCCCGCGGCCCGCTCGGCGTCGAGGTCGTGCACGGCAACCACCTCGGCGTCGACGACGCCGCCTCGGATCATGCCCTGCAAGCCGATG
This sequence comes from uncultured Acidimicrobiales bacterium, assembly GCA_963764205.1. GTDB lineage: Bacteria > Actinomycetota > Acidimicrobiia > Acidimicrobiales > UBA8190 > Chersky-840. The sequence goes on along the minus strand of CAVXRN010000006.1, from coordinate 519,484 downwards.
GCATGGGCCCAGGCGATCACCCCTGTCCCCACCAACCCGATCCTCACCACGGTCCTGCAAACTACGTTGCCCATGATGGACCGTGACGAATTGCTGGCCGCCGGGGACGCCAACTTGGCCACGACCATGCGCCTCTACGCCGCCACGGCGCCGGGCGCGACGGCCGAGGACGACGGACGGCTCCTGCTCTACTCCACCTCCGCCACCTGGCCCGGCCCGTATCACAACGGGGCCATACGCCTCGACCGCTCTCTCGCACCCGACGACGTCCTCGCCCGGGCGGCCGTGTTCTTCGCGGCGCGGCCCGGGTACTGCGTGTGGATCGCGGCGCATGCGGACGCCGATCTCCAGCGCAGCGCGCTCGACGCCGGGTACGTGTCGATCTCCGCCACCGGAGCCCCGCGCATGGCGATCGATCACCGGCTCGACGCGGGCGTGGTGCCGGCGGGCTTCACCCTCGACGAGGTCATCGACGACCAGGGCCGGCTCGACTACCTGGCGGTGACGGTGGAGGCCTATGCCGACTCGTTCCTCCCCCGCGACGCGGCCGAGGCGCAATTGGCCACCCTCGACGCGGTGCGCGCCCGGGGTGTGCGCGCCGTGGTGGCGCGGCGCGCCGGCCAACCCGTGGCGGCGGCCATGGTCGTCGCCAGCGCAGAGGTGGCCGGGATCCAGCTGGTGGGGACGATCCCCGACGCCCGGGGACGCGGGCTGGGCGAGCTGTGCACACGCTGGGCCGTCGGTGCCGGGTTCGACCTCGGGGCGAGGGCCGTGGTGCTCGAGGCGTCCGAGGCGGGTGAGCCGCTGTACCTGCGCCTGGGGTTCGTCGAGGTGTCGCGCTACCGCTGGTGCTACGGCCCGCCGGCGTGACGGCACGAGGCCCGCACGGGAGGCAACGCACGTGAACGACGAGCACGACGCCGACGTCGCGGCATCGGTGAAGGTGCCGGGACTCGAGCCCACCTTCCGCCACATCGACGACGCCGACATGGCCTGGCAACAGGTCAAGGCGATCCGCAACACAGACGGTTCGGTGTCCTCGGTGTGGGAGAAGTGGCTGGCGTTCTCGCCCGATCCCCAGTACCTCTCGCTCTACGCCAGATGGGACCCCGGCGTCGTCGTCCGTCGCCACGGTCACTACAGCCCCCACGTCCTGTTCGTGATCGACGGTGCCATGTGGTGCGGCGACCGGTACTGCCCCGCCGGCACCCACATCGAGTTGCCGCTGGGGGCGGCCTTCGGCCCGTTCACCGCCGGCGACGCGGGCACGCTGCTGCTCGAGGTGATGATGGGCGACCCCCGGTCGTGGGGCGACGACCCCGAGGCCTTCGCACGCGCCCTGGCGGCGCGCGGTGCGCAGGCGCTCCCGGATCCCGAGATCGAGTTGCCCGAATGGCTCGCCGATCTGCGTTCGCGCTGGGTCGTCGACGGCGAGGAAACCGACGCCTGACGGGTCGTGACAGGATCGCCCGGTGGAGCCCACCCGTCCCCTGGCGCCCGGATCGATCTCGTTGCGCCTCTACCCCCATGTCGGGCTCGGGGCCGAGGAGGCCGTGCGCGAACTGCGGGACCAAGCGGTGCTCGGGATACAGGCCGGGTTCGACGGGGTCATGACGAGCGAGCACCACGGCGGGTTCGCCGGCTACATGCCCAATCCGTTGCAAGCGGCGGGATGGTTGCTCGAGGCCATGCCGGCGGGATGGGCCGCGGCGTGCCCACTGCTGTTGCCGTTGCGGCCCGCCGCGCTCGTGGTCGAGGAGGTGGCGTGGCTGGCGGCGCGCTTCCCCGGGCGCGTCGGGCTGGGCCTGGCGGCGGGGTCGCTCGACGCCGACTTCGACCTCATGGGCCTCACCAAGGACGACCTGACGCTGCGCTTCGCCCGGGGACTGGCCACCGTGGCCGGTGCCCTCGGTGGGACCGATCCCGGAGCGCTGGTCGGCGACCCCGCGGTGGCCCGGTGCACGCTCGACCCCGTGCCGGTCCTGAGCGCGGCCATGAGCGGGGTGGCGGTGCGCCGGGCAGCCGCACTCGGTGTCGGCCTGCTCTTCGACTCACTCTCGACACCGCAGCGCATCCGGACGCTGTCCGACGCCTACCGCCATGCCGGTGGGGACCGGCCGTGCGTGCTCGTGCGACGGGCATGGGTGGGCGTCGCACCCACCGAGCACGTCGACCGGCAGCTGGACCGGTACCGGAGCTATGCATCGTCCGGGGCGCAGGTGCACTGGCAGGGCGAGCAGCTGCTGGCCGACGATGACCCGACGTCGTTGGCGGGGCAGCTGGCCGATGTCGTCGAGCAATCAGGTGTCGACGCGCTCAACCTCCGCGTCCACGTTCCGGGCGTCTCGCCCACCACCGCCCGCGAGCAGATCGACGCCTTGGGTGAGGTCGTGGCCGAGCTGCATCGATCGGGACCGCTCCGACGATTGCCACCCCACTGACCCCGTTGGGCACACCCACCCCGACAGGGTCGATTTGAACCGACCACGCCATGTGAATCGTCAATCATGACGATGCGCCGGGTAGCACGGAAGTGACCAACTTGGCGCCGGGGATACTGACAGGCGGGTCGGCTTCCATCGACAGGGTGGCGGCCCGGCGGAGTCTTTGGGGGCAAGATGACCAACGCCGTGACGCGACGCCCGACCGTCCTAGCCGCAGTGGCGGCGCTGGTGGCGGTGAGCGCGCTCCTGGTCGTGACCAACGAGGCGACGGCCACGGCGGGGGTCTCGTGGAGTGCGGTCAACCCGCCTCTGCCGGCCAACGCGGTGGCGGGCCAGGGGCTCACGTACGCGTCGACGTCGTGCCCGGCGGACGGGTGGTGCGTCGCGGTCGGGGACTATCTCGCCCTGACGGGGACGACGTACTACGAGCCGGCGCTGATCGCGGCCGAATCCGGCAACACGTGGAGCGCCGTCGAGGCGCCGCTCCCGAGCAACGCCGCGGCCGACCCCCAGGCGCTGTTGCAATCGGTGTCGTGTCCGTCCACGGGCACCTGCGTGGCTGTGGGTCGCTACCTCGACACGTCGGGCGCCACCCAGGGTCTGGTCGACCAATTGTCCAACGGTGCGTGGACGCCGTCCGAGGTCGCCCTCCCGGCAGGAGCCGTGACGACGGGTTCCAGCGCCTACGCGCAACTCGCCTCGGTGAGCTGTACGGCGGCCGGATCGTGCACCGCGGTCGGCCTCTACACCCCTGGCACCGGCGCCGAGCACGCGCTCATCGACACCGACGTCGCCGGGAGCTGGAGCGCGGCGGCTGCCCCTCTCCCCGGAGCCGCATCGGGCTCGCAGTTCCTCTCGTTGGCCTGCGCCGCCTCGGGCTCGTGCGTGGCGACGGGCACATACGAGGTCAGCGGGATCTACCTGGGCTTCGTCGACGCGTTGGCAGGAGGGGTCTGGACGGCGTCAGCGCTCCCGGTGCCGGCCGGCACGTCTCCCACCATGGCGTCGATCGCCAACAATGACCTGTCCGTGGCGTGCGCGGATGCCACGGACTGCGTCGTGGCGGGGACGACCTTCGACGGCAACTACGAGGGCCTCATCGACACCCTGTCGGGCGGGACGTGGACGGCCACGGCGGTGCCGATCCCCGACGGCACGCCTTCCACCGACGTGCAGCTGACCTCGGTGGCGTGCTCCGACGCCGCCGACTGCGTGGCGACCGGCTTCTATGTCGAGTCCGGCGTCGAGCAAGGCCTCATCGACACCCTGGCCACAGGCACCTGGACCCCGTCCACGGCGCCGACCCCGGCCGGCACGCCGGCAAGCGCCAACATCGAGATCCACAATGTGGCGTGCCCCGCGACGGGAACGTGCGTGGCGGTGGGGCAGTCCGACGTCGCCGGGTCCATCAACGGCCTGTTCTGGAACCTGGCGTCGGGATCGTGGGCCGCCATCACGACGCCGCTCCCGGCCGACGCCAGCGCCGGCTCGGATCCGTCGTTCTCACCGCTGACGTGCCCGGGCGCAGGTGTCTGTCTCGCCGTCGGCACCTACCTCGGCAGCGCGGGCCGCGAGGGTGTCGTCGAGACCGACCCGTCGCTGGCGGCCACGACGACGAGCGTGAGCGCGCTGCAGGCCTCGAGCACCACCGCCACCTACTCCGCCACCGTGGCGGGTTCGGCCGGGCCCACGGGCACGGTCGCGTTCTCGGCGGGCCTGGTCGCGCTGTGCAGCGCGACCATCACCAACGGCACAGCCAGTTGCACCGGCCCCATGCCGGCGACGGCGACGGCGACGGTCCTCGGGTCGTACTCCGGTGACGGCGCATCGACACCGTCGTGGGGGACGGCCCAGGTCAGCCTCCTCGCCACCGCCCCGGTGGCCCCGGTGACGGCGCCCCCGGCCCCGACCGCCCCGGCCACCCCGGTGGCGACGACCCAGGTCCCGGCGTCGGTGCAGGACTTCGTGTACTTCCAGGAGACGACCCCGATCAACAGCTTCTTCGCCCCTCGCCTCGAGGTCCTGGTCACCGACGCCTCGGGCAACCCGGTGCCGGGAGTGACGGTGACCTTCACGGCGCCCGCGACCGGAGCCACCGTCGCGGCGTGGGGCCCGATGAGCGTCGCGACGGGCGCCACGGGGATCGCGACGTCTCCCTTCCTCTCGGCCAACGGCAAGAGGGGCACATACCTCATTCTCGGAACCGTGCACGGCCTGCCGAACGTCGCCATGTTCTTCATGACGAACAAGTAGGGCGACAAGGAGAGCCGGGCCCGAATCGGCCGGCTGCTGGGTGTCGGACTACTGGCGGAGCTGTGCGTACTCGACCACGCGGGTGACGACGACGTCGTCGGCCTTGGCGAGCGAGCCGCAGTCGAAGGGCGGCTGCGGGTCGTACTCGATCATCAACTGAGCCGCCCGGGCGGCGGTGCGGTCCACCACCAGCTCGACGAGGCGCAGCGCCATGTCGATGCCGCTCGACACGCCCGCCGCGGTGATGATGCGCTCGTCGAGGTGTTCCACCACGCGAGCCGCCACGGGCTCGGCACCGTGCGCCTCGAGCTCGGCGTAACACGACCAGTGGGTGGTGGCGGTGAGGCCCTTGAGCAGGCCTGCGGCTCCGAGGACGAGTGACCCCGTGCACACCGACGTCGTCAGCCGCGTCGAGGCGTGCGCCTGGCGCACCCATTCGAGCACGCGCTCGTCGTCCTCGAGGGCCCTGGTGCCCACCCCGCCGGGGAACACGATCAGATCGGGCTCGGCCATGTCCTCGAAGGTGGCGTCGATGACGATTCCGAGCATGCCGTTCTCGCTGCGCACCTCGCCGCGCCGGTGACCGATGAAGGTGACGTCGATGGCAGGGATGCGCTGCAGCACCTCGTAGGGGCCCACGGCGTCGAGCGCGGTGAACCTCGGGAACAGGGGGATGGCGACCCGCAGGGGGTGCGGTGGCACGGTGTCACTCACGCTGATGTCCTTTCGTCGGGGACGCGGAAGCGTCGTCGATAGAAGTCGGGGGGCACACCGAGGCGACGCTGGAACACCCGGCGCAAGGTCTCGGCCGTGCCGAACCCACAGCGCGTCGCCACGACGTCGAGGGTGTCGTCGGTCGTCTCGAGCTCGCGTCGGGCCGCTTCGGTACGCACGCGTTCGACGAAACGGCCCGGGGTCTCGCCCACCTCGGCGGTGAAGACGCGGGCGAAGTGGCGCACGCTCATGGCGGCCGCTGCAGCCAGGGCGGGGAGACGATGATCGCCGCCCGGCGCGGCTTCCACCAGGTTCTGCACGGCGAGGACGGTCGATCGCTCGGCTCGCGGGACCCACACCGGCGACGCGAATTGGGTCTGGCCGCCCGGTCGGTGCAGGAACATCACCAGGTGCCGGGCGACGGTCTGCGCCACCTCGACCCCGAGGTCGTCCTGCACGAGGGCGAGCGCCAGATCGATGCCGGCGGTGACGCCGGCACTCGTCCAGTACTTCCCGTCTCGGATGTAGATCGGGTCGGGGTCGACGTCGAGCAAGGGGAACTCCGCCGCCAGCTGCTCCGCCCGGGCCCAATGCGTGGTGACGCGACGACGGTCGAGCAGGCCGGCCTGCGCGGCGACGAAGGCGCCCGTGCACACTGTGGCGACCCTTCGGCAGCGCGGGGCGACCGTCGCGACCCACGACACCAAGACCTCATCGAGGCACGCGGCCTGGGCCCCGTCGCCGCCGGCGATGAGCAGGGTGTCGATCTGCTGCGCTGGGTCGGGCAACGCCTCGGTGCACAGACCCAGCCCGCTGCCGGCCCGCAGCGGCTGCGCTCCGACCGACGCCAACGTCACGTGGTAGCCGCCGAGCCGTCCGAGCGCGGCCGCGGCCCGGGTCGCGCCGGCGAAGACCTCGAACGGCCCCACGGCGTCGAGGGGCTGGAGCCCGGGGAAGCCGACGATGACGACGGTGCGCTGCTTCATCCCTGCCAGCGTGCACCGCCTCCCCCATAGCGTCAATGCCACGCTTCCCACATATTCGGCCATACTGGGACCGGCCACGCTCGGGCGCCGGATCCGAGAACGGCCGAGGGAGCCGTCATCACCTTCGACGACGTCATCAGGCTTGTGAGGCATCTGCCCGAGGTGACCCGCTCCACCTCGTACGGGACCCCCGCGCTCAAGGTGCGGGGCAAGAGCTTCTGCCGGATGTGGGGAGAGCGCGAGTACGAGCGCAACGGGGTCCACGACACCGAGGTGCTCGTCGTGTTCTGCTCGCTCGACGAGAAACCGCATCTCATCGCCGGGAGCGGTGGCTCGCTGTTCTCCACGCCGCACTACGACGGCCACGGCGCGGTTCTCGTCCGCCTCAGCGACGTGGAGGGCGACGAGCTCGTCGGTTACCTCGAGGAGAGCTACCTCGTGAAGGCGCCGGCCATGCTCCGAGCCGCGCTCGGAGAGCGATGAGACCTGGGCTGGGCTGTCAGGTGAGGTGGGATGGCGTGTCGAGGGGGTCCAGGGCCTCGACCGTCCGGCGAACCTGTGCTCGGAGGTCGTCGGTGTTGGCCCTGTTGTAGAGCGGCCCGGCTCCGTCGCCGAGCAGGGCGCGGACCTGGGCCACGCCGCGCGCCGAGACCGGGCCGGGGTCGACGAGCAGGTCGACCAACGATTGGAGATCGACCGCGACATCCGACACGCGGTCCCGGCACAGCGGGATCGACGAAAGGCGCCGTGCGACGCGACACGTCGAGCGATCCATCAGCCGCGCCAGGCCGCGGGCGAGGTCACGCCGAACCGACGGTCCCACCAGAGCCTGGGCCCGCAGTGCCAGGTGCACGGTGGCATCGGGAGACGCTCCCGCCGCCAGTGCACGGTCGAGCCGTGACGCCCGGGCACTCACGCGGAGCCTGTCCCACCAGCCCGCGTGGTGGACCGTGAGTCCACCGTGACGCTCATCGAGCAACACCAACATCGTGCACCTCTTCTCGCCGTCCATCGTCGCGCTCGGTCAGACCCGCATGCCCCCGACCCTGCCGACCGTGACCCTGTGCCGCCCGCCCTGTGGACCGTGACCGTGACCGTGACCGTGACCGTGACCGTTGAAATGAGTATACCGGTCATGGCTGACCAGTCAAGAGCTTTAACAGGTCACGCCGGGCGCTAGGCTGAGGCCATGGCACTGCCGTCGTGGGTCCAAGACGAAGAGGACAAGCCCGCGCCGATGCCGCTCTTGCTGGTGCAGGCCTTCGTGAACACGCGGGACATCGACCGCGACACCGACGTCTTCCTCGACGCAGCCGCGGCCACGGCATGGTTGGGCGAGGCCGGGATCGTCGGGCCCGGCACCGTCGTCGCGCCGCGCGACCTCGAGGTGGTGCGCGACGTCCGGGAGAGCATCAGGGCCTTGGTGGCCGGCAACGGCGGCGGGCCGGCGCCCGGCGCCGACGAGCTCGAGCCCCTGGCGGCACTGGCCCGATCGCACCACGCGTGGGTGACGGTCGAGCCGACGGGCCACATCGGGCTGGCCCCGCGCTCCGACGGTGGCCTGGCCGACGGACTGCTCGGGCTTCTTCTCGTCGTCCGCGACGCCCAACACGACGGCACGTGGCCACGACTCAAGACCTGTGGCAACTCCGATTGCCGTTGGGCCTTCTACGACCGCTCCCACGGCCGACGCGGGACCTGGTGCGACATGGCCTCGTGCGGGAACCGGATCAAGAACCGAAACCTGCGTGCCCGTCGTCGTTGACCGACGCAGGGTCGTTGAATGGAACAGGGTCGTTGACTGGAACAGGGTCGTTGACTGGAACAGGGTCGTTGACTGGAACAGGGTCGCTCGAGGCGGCGCGGTAGGTCGAGACGGCCGACTCGGGCCATTCGTCGTCTTCGGGCCAATCGTCGTCGTCCCACTCCGCCGTGCGTTGCTTGCGGGCGCGTAAGGCCTCGGGGTCCTCGTGGATGAGGTGCCACCAGGCGAGGACGGCCAGCACGGCGAAGCCGGGCCACTCCGCCGAGTAGACCCAGCTGAGGCTGTTGCCCGTCAGCGCCCTCGTGACCTGCCACCACCCGGCCACCAGACACCCGGCCGCGAGGATGAAGAACTCGACATGGAGCTGGATCGCCCGACGCGAGAACCAGCGCTTGCGCACGCCCAGAGCGTAGGGCACCGCACCCCTCGGGACCCGAGCGCTCAGGCCGGGGCAGGGTCCTCAAAAGTGCAGGTGGGGCCGGGCGCGGGCGCCATGAGATCGTGGCACGTGAATTCGCCGCGGAGTAGCATCACGGCGTGCTGAACCGATTGGGGGTCGGAGAGCTCCACCTCGATCGGCCTGGCACACCTGGGCTGGCTCGAGTGCAGAGCTACGTGGCGCTCACCAAGCCCCGAATCATCGAGCTCCTGCTCATCACGACGGTACCCACCATGTTCGTGGCGGCCCGCCACGTGCCGTCGTTCCGGCTCATGGTCTTGACCGTGGCGGGCGGAGCACTGGCCGCGGGTGGCGCCAACGCGCTGAACATGGTCTACGACCGCGACATCGATGCCCTCATGGAGAGGACCAAGAACCGTCCGCTCGTGACCGGCGCGATCACGCCTCGGTCCGCCACCATCTTCGCCGTGGTGCTCGAGGCGGGGGCGTTCGCACTGCTGTGGTCGACCGTGAACGCATTGTCGGCCGTGCTGGCGCTTTCGGCGACGGCGTTCTACTTGGGCATCTACACCATGTGGCTCAAGCGATCGTCTCCCCAGAACATCGTCATCGGTGGCGCCGCCGGAGCCGTCCCGGTGTTGGTGGGGTGGAGCGCGGTCACCGGGCACCTGGGCCTCGCCCCGTTCGTGATGTTCGGGATCATCTTCTTGTGGACACCACCGCACTTCTGGGCCCTGGCGGTGCGCTACCGCGACGACTACTCGAACGCGGCGGTGCCCATGCTCCCGTCGATCGCCGATCTCCGCACCGTCACGCGCCGGATCATCGTGTACGTGGTGGCCTTGTGGATCGCTTCACTGCTCCTCGTGCCCGTCGCCCATCTCAACCTCGGCTACGGCGCGGTTGCGTTCGTGACCGGTGGCGCCTTCTTGCTCTACGCGGTGGCGCTGATGCGGGACCCGAGCCCCCGCCGGGCCATGCGGCTCTTCGGCTTTTCGATCACCTATCTCACGGTCTTGTTCGTGGCCATGGGTGTCGATGCCGTCGTCCGGGTCCACTGACGTCGAGGGCCGGGGCGGGTCCGGCCCCGCGGGGGTCGATGACGGGCCCGACGCCGAGGCGCCGCGGCCGCCGCTGAGCGAGGCCGAGCGCGCCGCCGCGTTCGCGCACCGGGAACCCAAGGTGCCTCCGAAGTTCGCCCTTATCGTGGTGGCGGTCGTGGTCGTACTCGCCATCGGAGGGACCCTGCTCGAGCACCTGCTCTCGAGTGTCGGGCTCAATCCCGTCTCTACCGCCACGGGCCAGTCCACCGCCACGACCTCGGCCAACGGTCTGATCGCGCCTCCGGGGTCGACACCCTCGAGTCCGCAGGTCGCTGCGTCGCTACCCGACTTCATGGGGATCACCGCCCGCACCGGTCCGGCACCGGACTTCACGCTCGTGGACCAGGCGGGCCGGACCGTGTCGCTGGCCGACGCGCGCGGTCACGCCGTGGTGCTCACGTTCTTCAACGCACCGTGTCAGGACATCTGCCCCGTGGTGGCGGCCGAGCTGCTCCGGGCCGCGGGCGACCTGGGCCCGCTGGCGCGCAGCGTCACGTTCCTGACGGTGAACACCGACCCCCTGGCGCTCTCGGCCGCATCGGCATCGACCGCCGCGCTCCACACCGGCCTCTCGACCCTGGCGACGTGGCAGTTCCTGACCTCGGACCTCGACACGCTGAACACCGTGTGGCGTGCGTACGGCGTCTCGGTCAACGTCTCGCGCACCTCGGGTCAGGTCGCCCACAGCGACGTCATGGACTTCATCGACCCGTCGGGCGTCCTGCGCTACCAGGCGACGCCCTTCGCCAACGAGAGCTCGTCCGGAGTCTTCAGCCTGCCCCCCGCCAGCGTCACCCGGTGGGGCCAGGGCATCGCCACCTACGCCCGCCAGGTACTCGGGACCACGTCATGAGCGACGAGCCCGGCTCCACCACGACCGAGCGTCGCTTCCCGCCCGCCCCCGAGCCCGGGGCACGCGCCACGCCCTGGTACCGGCGCCGGGCATTTCTCGTCGCGGTGGGGGTCGTGGTGGTGGTCGGGGCGGCGGTCATCAGCGACCTCCCCACACCCACGTCGCCGGCGAGCGACGCCAAGGGCGAGGACGCGGTCATATCCGAGATCAACACCGACGTGGCGCCGTGCCTGTTCTCACTGCGCGAGGCGCTCACCCTCTATGACGACGAGACCACCGGGACGTTGAGCGCAGCCCACCGGGCGCAGATCCCGGGCCTGCTGCGCGACGACCAGACGTCGTGTTCGTATACCAACGACAACATCTTCGAGCTCTCCGACATCGACGTGCCGGGATCGCCCGCGGGCAAGCAGGTCAGCCAGGCCGTGAACACGGTGACGGTGTGGGCCACCTCCGACGCCCTCGGGGCCATTGAAGAAATCCAGACGCTCACCGCGCATCCAGGGGACCGCAGGGCCAGGTCCCAACTCGACAGCCAGGAGCGCCTGCTCACCCAGGACCGTGACAAATTGACCGCCGAGATCGACGCTGCGGGCACATCGCTCGGGATCAGGTTGGCGACCGTCGACGTGACCACCGAGTCCCTACCCGTCGTGCCCGGCTCCTCCAGCCCGTCCTGACGCGGCAAGGCTCATCCGCCGGCGCTGTGCCGCCGGTCGCGCACCAGGTGGTACAGGGCGTCGTCGGGGTCCTCGTCGCTGCGCAGCCACAGGACGAGGTTGGCGAAGATGACGGGGATGAACACACACAACGAGGCGAGCCACAGCACGCCGGTGGTGAGCTCCTGGTCGGCGGCGACGCTCAGGTCACGACCCGCCACGTGCGGGTACGACCGGTAGACCGAGGCGTGGGAGAGGCCGACCACATAGGCCGTGACCCAGAATGTCCACATGGCCACGGCCGCCACGGCGATGCGCTTGGGCCGGGGCAGCCTCGGGGACAACGGCGGCGACTCCACCAGCTCGAGCCACAACCCGATCCCCGCTGCTCCGAGCGAGACCGCTTCGAGCAGCGAGAGCCACCCGTGGCGGCTCAACGCGTCCACGGTAACGGGGATGCGCCACAGCACCACCACGGCCAAGTCGAGGACGAGAAACGCGATCGTCCGGATCGGCTCCGGGTGACGACGGCGCCCCGCCGCGACCCGGTCGGCGATCCTCGGCCGTTCCACGATCGCCACCCCTTCGGCATCGGCGGCGCCCGTGGGCCGCGCCGCGAGGCCGAGAAGGCGCCAGGGTGCGCCCAGCACCACCAGCACAGGGACCCCGATGCCCATCAGCGCGAACTGCAGCGCTTCGTACGCCTCGACCCGGCGCGCCGCGCTCGACAGCGGGGGCACGAGTGCGGCCACCAGGACCACGAGTGCGCCGAGCGACAGCACGAGGCGGACATCGACGCGGCCCACGCGCAGCGGGGCACTGCGGTGGTCGTGCGCCGACGTGGGGGGCCGCTGCTCGGCGGCCCACCCGGTCACCGGTTCGGACGACGTTGGAAAAAGCCCCACAGACACACGACGGCGAGTGTCCCCAAGGGAATGGCGAACGTGAGCGCCTGCGCCCCGACGAGGCTGCTGGTCCCGAGCACCGCTCACCACCTTTCCTCCCGGCGTACCGCCGGTCAGATCACAGATCGTTCAGATCACAGATCGTTCGATCACAAGTCGGTCAGATTACGTAGAACAGTATCCAGAAGAACGTGGCTACCACGGCGATGAAACTCCAGAAGTACGAGCACGCCTCGAGGTTGGCCCGGAACAATCGGGCCACCGGCAGCGTCGAGCGGACGGCCCCGCCGTCCTCGGTCACGGCCCGGCGCAGCCGGAGCCAGCGGGCGAGGAGGGTCTCGAGCCAGTAGATCCCCACCAGGAGCAGGGCGATGTTCATGCCGGCCCAGGCCACGAAGCACGAGGCGTAGCCGCTCGACCCCGGAAAGAAGGGCAGCTGGGTGAACTCCCACACCTGGAGCCCGAGGGCGACCAGCCCACCGAAGACCGCGGTCCATCCCGCCACCTCCCAGTCGAGGGTCTCGCCCTTGCGCAGGCGCATGGTCCCGTACGCGCTCAGCACCGCGCTGGCGAGCACGACGGCGAAGATCGCCGCGCCCATGTCTGTCGGCGCGGTGACCTGGCGGGGCCGCCACAGGTCCTGGCTGTTGGTCGACCGGAGGTAGAAGTAGGCGAACGCCAACGAGGAGAAGAAGAAGGTCGCGATGCCGATGACGAGCCGGCCCCCGGTCCACATCGCCCCTTCGGCGGAGCGCATCTCGTACTCGATCTCCTCCGGCGTCTCACGGAAGCCCGGGGGCTCTTGGGACAGGGGGTCTCGGGTCTCGGGTTCGGTGGTCATGCGATCGGTGGCCTCGGGTCGGCGGATCCCTCTTCGCCGGTCACGGAGTGTTCCGCGACCGACCCCGGGGCGTCGGCACGCACGGCCCCGGTCAACGCCAGGGTGCGGGGGCCGAGGTCGGCCACCGGCTGGTTGACACCGCGGCCGTAGTGGTACGGGTCGGCCAGCACGACGGGGATCCGTTCGAAGTTGTAGGGCGGGACGGGCATGGCCGTCTGCCACTCGAGACCGTGCGAGCGCCAGGGGTTGGGAGGCGAGGGCTTGGGGTCGATGAAGATCGACCACACGAAGTTGGCGATGAAGATCACGAACGACGCCCCCAAGAGGAACGCGCTGACCGAGGAGAAGTCGTTGAGCGCCTGGAGGTTCGAGGCGTATTCGAACACGCGCCGTGGTTGGCCCAAGAGTCCGACGAGGAACAGGGGGAAGAACGTCAGGTTGAAGAAGATGAACATGGTCCAGAAGTGCCACTTGCCCAACCGCCGGTTCATGGTTTTGCCCGTCATCTTGGGAAGCCAGTAGTAGAGGCCACCGAAGAAGGCGAACACAAGCCCGCCCATGATCGTGTAGTGGAAGTGGGCGAGCACGAAGAAGCTCCCGTGCACGGTGACGTTGACCGGGACATCGGACAGGAAGACCCCGGTCACGCCGCCGATGAGGAAATTGAAGAACAGGCCGAGGGCGAACAGCATCGGCACCTCGTAGCGGATCTTCGCCTTCCACAGCGTCCCCAGGCCCACGAGGAAGATGAACCCCGTCGGGATGGAGATCAGCTCGGTCGTGAGCATGAACAGCGGCCGCATGTCGGGGTTGATCCCGCTCTGGAAGAGGTGATGCTGCCACACGAAGAACGACAGCAAGGCCACGCCGATCATGCCCGCCGCCGCGATGCGATAGCCGAACAGCGGTTTGCGGGTGAAGACGGGCAGGATCTCGAACACGATGCCGAAACCGGGCAGGGCCATGATGTAGACCTCAGGGTGCCCGAAGAACCAGAAGAGGTTCTGCCACAGGTACGAGCTCCCGCCGTGTTCGTTCACATAGAGGGCGGTCTGTGCGGTGCGGTCGAGGACGCCGAACAACCCCGCCGCGACGAGGGTGGGGGTGGCCAGGGTCAACAACGCGGCGGTGGCGAGGATCGACCACACGAAGATCGGCACCCGGCCCCAGGTCATCCCCGGGGCGCGGTAATTGATGATGGTGGCGGCCAGGTTGAACCCGGCACAGATCATGCCGATGCCGATGACGGCGAAGCCAACGAGATAGGAGTCCATGCCCGCCGTGGCCTGAGTCTGCAGCGGTGCATACCCCGTCCACCCCGTGGGGAAGCCACCCAGGGGCAGGGCGGTCAGGATGACCAGGTACCCCGCCGCGAACATCCACAACGAGAAGGACTCGACGCGCGGGAAGGCCATGCGCCGGGACCCGATCATGAGCGGCACCAGCCAGTTTCCGAGCGGCCCGATCACGATGGACGACGCCATCATCATCATGATGGTGCCGTGTTCACTCACCACGGAGATGTAGGTGCCGGGCCCGAACACGTGGCTCGTCGGGCTGAGCAGCTCGGTCCGGATGGCCATGGCCAGCAAGCCACCGGTGAAGAAGAACAACAGCACCACCACCGTGTACTGCAGGCCGATGACCTTGTGGTCGAGCGCGGGGCCGAAGTAGCGGGTCCAGCTCTTCGACGGTGCGGGGGGGAGCGGTTCGCGGCCCACGATCTTGGCCAGCGGGTAGTCGAGCATCCCCGCCCCCGCCAGCCAGCCCACCACGCCGATCGAGAGCCCGAGGACCGTGGCCACGTCGTTCTGGCCGTTGCCCTGGACGTTGATGTAGCCCGAGGCGATGAGGTTGCCGACCCAGTGGCCGAAGGCGTACCCGCCGACGGCCCCGACCAGGGCCCGGACGAGATTGGGCCCGAGCCAGCCGAGGTGACGGCGGCGCGGCGTGACGGGCGGCGCGGCGTCGCCGGAGTGGTCGGCTCCGACCGACGGTCGCATGTCGAGTGCCATGCCTCAGTCGTCTCCTATTTGCTCGGTGTGCTCGGACTCGTGGCGCCGTAGGTCTCCACGTTGCTGTACGGGTCGACGTTGTCGGGGTAGTAGCCGCCATCCGCGCCGTTGGCGTCGGGGACATAGGTGTAGGAGAACGGGGGCAGGAGCTTGGTGTTGGCCGCCGTCAGGCGTTGGGTCTGCTGGGCCCAGGCGAAGAACTGCGCTTTGGTGAGGACCCGCCCGAAGTTGTACATCGCCCCGTGCCACAGACCGCACAGCTCCGAACAGCGGACCGTGAACGACCCCAGCTGCTGCGGCGTCGTGAAGGCGACGTTGTCCTCCGACGGGTTGGCGTCGGCCTTGACGCCGAGCTGATACGCCCAGAAGGAGTGGATGACGTCGAGCGACGTGACGTGGAAGGCGATGGTCGTGTCGACCGGAACCATGAGCTCCCGGGTCTCGAACCCGCCGAAGGTCGGGTACCGGTAGGTGAACTGCCATTGTTGGCCGATCACCTGGATGGGCAGGACGTTGCGTGACGTCGGCGTCCAGAGCGGGTTCGGGCCTTGCCCCCCGCCCGCTCCGATCGGCCACATCTCGACGAAGCCGTAGACGAACAGCGCCAACACGATCACCGTGGTGGTGGCGATCCAGCCCACCTGGATGCCGAGGTGGCCCCGCGCCGCCGCCACCGCCTCGGGCTCCTCCTCGCCGCCGCGCGAGTCCCGCCACACGATCAGCGCGTAGGCCATGTACACCCACACGGCCAGCACCACCGGGAGGGCGGCCATGAAGAGGACGATGAAGTCGGTCTGCTGGCCACTGGCCGTCGACGACATGTCTCCGGGGGGCACGTGCGGTCCGACGGCGAAGTAGAACACGATGTCGAGCACGACGGAGAGGACCACCCAGATGGCGATCATTCGGCGGAAGTGGTGGGTCTCCTGGTGCGGGCTCACGCCACCACCTTGAGGAACCCGCCCATGTAGCCCACGGTCGACATCGGACCGCCGTTGCCGAACAGGTACCCGAGGCCACAGGGGACGAAGCATTGCCACGGGTACTGGCCCGGGCTCGGAGACATGAACGAGAACGTGACGATGTTGTGGGGCGAGCTGGCCGAGCACGGCGCCACCGCACAGAGATTGGCGTTCCCGTTGTCGGCGTAGAGCGGCACGCTGATCCCGAGCGTCGGGATGGCGAAGGTGTGGCCGACGCCGTTGCCCGAATTCGAGTCGATGACACGGAAGGGCTTCCCGTTGAGGACGGCGACGTTGCCGATGGTGCCGGTGACCCGGCCGAATTGCTGGTTGCGCAAGGGGGATCCGCCGTCGTACTGGTACACGGTCATGTTGATGCGGGTGTGGGCCGGCACGTCCCACAAGGTGGTGTGGACCCACTGCCCACCGGGCGTCTGGGTCAGGTACGACACCCACGTCGGGTGGGGACCGAAGCCGATGGAGCCGACGGTCTGCACGGTGATGTCGACGGGGGTTCCGGCTGGATGGCCGGCGGTGAAATCGACGGTCGGCGGGGACGAACGCAAAAAAGCCATAACCGTGAACACGATTAGCGCGACCGCCATGACGACCAACACACCCAGGATGGTCAGTCGTCCGCCGCGGCCCATGGTGACCCCCTCGGTGCCCACAGACGCACCGCGCCTGTTCGGCACCACGCTGCCCTGACCCGTCCCCGGATCAGCGCCCCCCGTCCGCTCCGACGCAGACGCTAGGTCCGGCGTCACCCCTCGTCAACGATCTTTCGCGTGGGCGAACGGGACGCTCGGCTCCCGGTGGACCACGCGCTCCATCACGTTCGAAATCCCACCCTCCGCGACAACGGCCCGACGGATCACCACGATCAGCGCGGGCACCGCCCAGAAGTCCCCGCAGACCCACAAGATGGCGGCCCCGATCTGCTGATCGGCGAACGGGGACAGCGTCACCCCCGGGACATGGCCGTAGACCGAGTACCACGAGCCGCTGGAGAAGATGCTCAGGGACATGGCCAGCACGAACATCACGATGTCGGTGGTGATGATCGCTCCTCCCTGCCACAGCAGCGAGGCCCGGGGCTTCATGGGGTGCGAGGGGATGATCTGGAGCCAGAAGAGCACGCCGGTCACGAGAAAGCTCCCGTGCATGAGCCAGATATGCACGGCCTGATTGTTCTCGGCCAGGTCGAACAGCGCGGGGACGTGCCACAGCACCATCGCCGCGTTGAAGGCGACCAATGCCGTCCACGGGTTCTTCGCGGCCCTTCCGACGGCGCGCAGGGGACGGGACCAGGTCCCCAGTAGCACCGCCCGCCCGAAGCGGCGTCGTGCCCCGACCGGCAGCGCGAACAGCAAGGGGACCCACGGGGCTCCGGCCACGATGAGGATGGGGACGTAGAACGAGATCAGGATGTGCTCGATCATGTGGACGAAGAAGTAGTCGTCGGACCAGTAGTCAATGGGCGACTCCACCGCCACCAGCAGGCATGCCAACCCCCCGTAGAACACCCACGACCGCCACCGCCGCAGCCTCGTCCGGTGTGGGTCCGAACGCGACCGCAGGCGGGCCAGACCGATCTCGTGCGCGGCGACGACAACGGCCACGACCACGAGGAAGGGGTCGAACGACCAATGCCCGGTCAGGTACGACATCGCCGACCCCCGGTCACGACGAGGAACCGAACTGGATCGGCACCGTCACGGTCCCGATCTTGCTCCACGTGTCCCCCGCCGCGTCGAGCCGCCAGTCGCTGAGCACCGTCGTGGCCACCACCAGCGCGTCGACCACACCGTCTTGCCCCACCGCCACCGCGGCGGTGCCGGGCGGCGGGGCGGGGCGCGCCTGCCAGGCGCCGGCGGGCCCGGACTCGGTGTACAACGCCCGTGATCCCGCGGCGCGCGCCACCACCACGACGAACCCGCCGCCGGGTTCCACCCCCGTCGACGCCAGTCGACCGCCATGGCCGACGGGGAGCGGAGCGGAGTCCGACCAACCCCCGCCGGCGGTCCGGGCCACCCCGACCAGGCTCACGTCCGCTCCGCGGCCGACCGCCACGAGCCCGTCGGTCACGTCGCCCACGTCGAGAAGTCGCACCACCCTCGTGGGGGCCGCGGCGGCGCCCGCGAGGCGCGGCCCCACGAGATGCCACGCCCCGCCGGCCGGGACGAAGACACCGACCCGGCCGGGCAACGAGCACGTCGTCCCCACCTGCACGCCGCCGGTCGGCCCGAGAGCGACGGCGGTGAGTGCTCCGAGGCCGCACGACCGGTCTGCGGTCGATGAGGCCAGGTCGGCGCGGCCGACAAGTTTCGACCACGCCGAGGGATTGCCGGAGCTCTCGAGCACGGTGCCCCCACCGGTGCGGACGAGGGCGACCGAGCCCGCGCCGACCGACGTCGCCGTCGCGTCGGGGACCGCGGCGAGACCGGTGGGGAGCAACCCCGGCGACCACGACGCCCCCAGGTTCGTGCTCGTGGCCAGCGGCGAGAAGGAGAGGTCCTGGCTCGGTTCGAATCCTGCCAGCGTGGCCGAGGCCGTCGCCGAGGTGGCGGAGCTCACGACCAGGCCGCCGTTGTCGGCGACCCCGGTGGGCGTCACGAGCACCCACCGCGATGCACCGGCCCGGAGCGAGAAGAGCTGCCAGAACGTGTTGAGAGGATCGTCGAGGTGACCCATGGGCACGACCGCGGTGACGCCTGAGCCGGTGGCGAGTGTGGCATCGAGCGGCACGGTGATCGAGAGCGGCGCATCCTGTGTCGTGGCGCCGGGCCCGGGCGAGGAGCTGGAGCAGCCGGCCAGGATGGCGGCCGAGACGGCGGCGAACGCGGCCAACCGCGACCCGACCGCGCCACCGGCGAGCGCGGCGCGGCCCTCGGGCCTGGTCATGGGTGGATCACATGCTCGAGGGCGGTGGCCAGGTACTCCGAGAACGACGAGGACGCCGAGGACGAGCCGTCCCCCGGGTCGGCGCTCAGCACCTCGCGGGTGTGGCCCCGGGTGTCGATGAGATAGGCGAGATCGCTGTGGGCGACCATGGCACCGGCCGGCAGGACATCGGCCTCGATGCCGTAGTGGTCCCAGACCCGCTCGAGCGAAGACAACGATCCGGTCAGGAACAGCCAATTGCTCATGTGCTGCAGGCCCTCTTGGCGGTCGAACGCGTTGGTCGAAGCCGGCGTCCGGTAGACGGGGTTCGTCACGACCGCCACGAACACCACCCGGCTCGAGTCGGCGCCGAGCAACCGGTTGGCGTCGCGAAAGCTCTGGGCGATCAACGGGCAGTCCGAGGTGCAGACCGGGTCGAGGAACGTGAGTGCCACCGTGCGTCCGCGCAGGCTCGAGAGCGACACCGGTCTTCCGGCCTGGTCCACGAGGTTGAAGGGCGGCGCCGGGAAGTCCACGACGTTGGGCGTGCCGTCCACCGCCGTGGCCAGGATCGGGTCGGCGTTGGGGTTGATCGACGCGGCGGCCATGGGCACGGCCCCGACCAGCACGATGGCAATCGCCGCGATCGCGGCGAGCACGCGCGTCAGGTAGCCCGGAGCTACACGGTCCCACCACGGCCCCGGGGCGGCGCCCCCTGCGTCGTGGGGCGATGCGGACGGAAGGGCCGTCACGGTGGCCGGCGTCGCCACGGGAGCGGCGGCGGGCACCCGCACGAGGGCCAGGTAGCCCGAGACGAACACGATCACCATCGGCACCATGCTGTTGGGATCGGTGCCGACGCCGCCGAAGAACCCGAGGTCCTGGACCAGGAGCCAGTCGGCCGCGCACGCCAGCGCCACCACGACCAGCGCCGGCCGCACCACCCGCACGATGCCCGTGCAGAACGCGGTCCCGACAGCGGCCAGCAGAACCACGACGACGAGGTTGACGGCCCAGCCGTGCGACGCGTCGAGGCGGCCGAAGCTCCGCACGATGGCTGCCACGGAGCCGGGTTGGGAGGTCTGGGCCATCTGGCGGACCATGGCGGTGAGTGTCCCGGTGCCGGTCCCGCGCACCGAGCCCTGCCATGAGCCCCGACCGGGCCAGGCCTGGAGGACGGCCATGCCGAGGAGGAAGACGCCCGAGCTCCGCAGAATCAACCGACCCAGTCTCGCTGTGGACCAGGCGCGGTCGGGCAGGGCCACCAGGGCGCCCGCCACGCAGTAGAAGATGACAGCGCCCGGCGTCCCGAAAAGCCAGGACGCGCCCGACCCGAAAATCCCGCCGAATGCTTCGCCGAACACCCACACGACGAGCCCCCACCCGACCGAGGCGAGCCCGGCGAAGCGCGACCACCGGCCCCGGGGCGCGAGCAGCAGCAGCGCGCCGATGCCGAGCTGGAGCCACACGGCCGAGGCCGCGGCCTGGACGGGATGGTCGGTCCAGATCGTCACGCCGACGTGGACGACCGATTGCACCCAACCCGGCGACGAGTCGGCCGAGGGTTGGAGCACGCTGGGGGGGAGGCCGAGGGGCATCGCCGATTGGAGTTGCAACACGGCGTCGAGGATCCACAACACGCCGAACCCGATCCGCAGCACGCGGCGGGCCACGGGCTCGGCTGCAACCAGGTTCGGGGCGGTGATCACCGCACCCGCCGCGACCGACCGGCGGTACCGGGTGGTGCGCAGGACGTTCCACACCACCGAGAGGACGACGAGGACCAGCCCGATGACGAGGATCTGGTGGAGGAGCGCGGCGTGGAAGGCGGAGACGACCACCGGGTTCTTGGTCTGAAGGAACGTCCCCATTCCCGGCATTGCGTGCTCCCTGTGCCCGCCGGCGTCGGCGCGGGTCCTTCGCCGTGGGCGCATCATTGCAGAAACCCGTCCGGCGTCAGGGGGCGGCGGGGTCCTTCAGATCAGGCCTCGGATCGGGTCGGCGCGCCGAGTGCATAGTGGTCGATGGTGGGCCCCGCCCACCGCGCCACCTCGGCCCGGCTGGCCGACGCCATGGGCTCCATACGCATCACGTACCGGTTCCAGGCGATGCCGAGCAGCTGCGACGACACCAGCGATCGCCGCCGCAACATCGTGGTCTCGTCGTCGCCGGGAGCGCCGTGCAGCCCGATGCGCTCGGCCACGAACTCGCGCACGTTGTCCGCCACGTCCTGCGACGCCGTCATGGCCTGGGCCAGGCTGACGAAGGTGGGCGAACCCGGCCCCCCGCCCTGCTCCCACTGGGCCAGGAAGCGCTCGATCAGCCGCTCGCCACTGAATCCCTCGGAAGTCGCCGCGTCCTTGATCCGGCGCGGGTCCATCGGCAGGTCCATCGTCTGCGCGAAGAGTGCGGCCTTGTCGGCGAAGTAGTGATGGACGAGGGCCGGGTCGACGTCGGCACGCCGGGCGATGGCACGCAGGCTGCCGTGTGCGTAGCCGACCTCGGCGAACACGGCGCGCGCCGCGTCGACGATCTCGGCCCGCGTGTCGGCCTTGCCGGGTCGCCGGCCGCGACTGGCGATCACGGCTCTTTGCTCACGGCCTCGCGTGTGTTATAAATCATCACTAATGAATTCTACCAGCTTCGACGCCCGAGATCCGGCTCCCGCCGGGTCGGTCCCGACGGCAGAGCAGACCGCCTTGGGCCGGGTGGCGGGGTGGTGCTACGACCACCGGCGCCGGGTCCTGCTCCTGTGGGTCGCGGCGATCATCGTCGTCACCGTGGTGGCCCAGTCGATGGGGAGCCGGTTCCAGGAGTCGTTCGGCTCGGGGAACTCGGCCTCTCAGCAGGTCCAGAACCTCCTGACCGCACGTTTCCCCCAAACGGCCGGGACGAGTGCCGACGTGGTCGTCTCGACGACCGGCACCGTCGACTCGTCGGCCAACCGGGCGACGATCGCGGCGATGGTCAGGGCGCTGTCGGCCCTGCCCCACGTCACCGGCGTGCAGAGCCCCTTCGACCCGGCCGGCCATCAGATCTCGGCCGACCGGCGCATCGCCTTCGCGGTCGTCCAGTTCGACCAGGACGAGGCGACGGTGCCCAACGCCGCGGTGACCAAGGTCATCGACGTCGCCACGTCGTTCCAACACTCGGGCTTCAAGGTGGCGCTGGGCGGCGGTCCCATCGGCAAGGTCATCACCGCCGCGCCGGGGCCGAGCGAAGGGGCGGGGATCCTCGGCGCCATGATCATCATGCTCATCGCCTTCGGCTCGGTGGTCGCCATGGGCCTGCCCATCCTGACGGCGCTGTCCGGCATCGCCATCGGCTTCGCACTCGAGGACCTGCTCAGTCACCTCTTGAACGTCCCCATCTTCGCCCCCGAGATGCTCGCCATGATCGGGTTGGGGGTCGGGATCGACTATGCGTTGTTCGTCGTCACCCGGTATCGACAGGGGTTGTACGAAGGCCGCGACCCGCGCGGGGCCGTGACCACGTCCTTGGCCACCTCGGGTCGGGCTGTGCTCTTCGCCGGTTCCACCGTCGTGATCTCGCTGCTCGGGCTCTTCGTGTTGCAGTTGCCCTTCCTCCAGGGCCTGGCGGTGGGGACGATCGCGGCGGTCCTGCTCGTGATGGCCGCGGCGCTGACGTTGTTGCCGGCGATGCTCGGGTACGCGGGACGAGCCATCGACCGCCTCCACCTGCCCAGGTTGCTGCAGACCGGGGCCACGCCCGCCCCCGACAGCTTCTGGTACCGCTGGAGCAGGATGATCCAACGCCGACCTTGGCCGGCGGCGACCGTGGCCGTACTCGTGTTGGTGACCCTGGCCGTCCCGCTGTTCTCCATGCGACTGGCCTTCACCGACGCCAGCAACGATCCGACGTCGCTCACGACCCGCCAGGCCTTCGATCTCCTGGCGGAAGGTTTCGGCCCGGGGTTCAACGGCCCGCTCGTCGTGGCCGCGCCGCTGTCGTCGCCTACCGACGCCGCCGCCATGGCCAGGGTCGAGACGGCCTTGCGGTCGACACCGGGCATCGCCTTCGCCGCGCCGGTGCAGACCAATGCCGATCACAGCGCCGCGGTGATCATCGCGTATCCGACCACCGCACCCCAGGCGGCCCAGACGTCGACGCTCGTGACCCACCTCCGGGCGACCGTCATCCCCGAAGCGACGGCGGGGACCGGGTTGAATGTCCTCGTCGGGGGCGAGACCGCAGCAAGTGTCGACGCGTCGAACTACCTCGCGCACCGCTTGTTGTGGGTGATCGTCGCCGTGATCGTGCTGGCCTTCTTGTTGCTGATGGCGGTGTTCCGGTCCGTCGTCATCCCCGTGAAGGCGGCGATCATGAACCTCCTGTCGGTGGGCGCCGCGTACGGCGTCATCGTGGCCGTCTTCCAGTGGGGTTGGGGCGGGTCGGTCATCGGGATCGGCCACACGGGCCCGATCGATCCCTGGATCCCGCTCATGATGTTCACCATCCTCTTCGGGCTCTCGATGGACTACGAGGTCTTCCTCTTGAGCCG
Organism: uncultured Acidimicrobiales bacterium; assembly: GCA_963764205.1. Lineage (GTDB taxonomy): Bacteria > Actinomycetota > Acidimicrobiia > Acidimicrobiales > UBA8190 > Chersky-840. Next base: position 496,179 of record CAVXRN010000006.1, on the reverse strand, counting down.
GATCCGTGAGGAGTGGCGCCGCACCGGGGACAACTCGGTGTCGGTGGCCGACGGCCTGGCCAAGACGGCTCGGGTCATCACCTCCGCGGCCGCCATCATGATCTGTGTGTTCGGGTCGTTCGTCATCGGCGACCCGCTGCGGATCCTCAAGGTCTTCGGCCTGGGCCTCGCCGCCGCCATTTTCATCGACGCCACACTCGTGCGCCTGGTCCTCGTCCCGTCGGTCATGGAGCTCCTGGGCCGGTCCAACTGGTACATGCCACGTTGGCTCGACCGCATCGTGCCCACGTTGGGGGTGGAGGTCGACGTCGACGCGTCGCTGCACAGAGCCGACGACCCCGGACCAGCGCCTCCCGACGCCGGGGTGTCGCCCACCCCGGTCACCGCCCTCCGGTAGACCGACCATCCTCCCCCGGCGCGACCGAGACCGGCCCGGGCAGTCGGACCGTCGCCTACGGGACCCGGCGTTGGTCGTCGACCGCGTGGGCGAGGACGATCTTCAATGTGGTGGCGGTCACCGCGGCCGTCTGCTCGGGCGTGTTGCCGAACTCGGTGGCGAGCGCCTGGGTGGTGAAGGCCGACAGGAAGAGCGCGAAGAGCTCGACGACATGACGCGGCGGCTCACCGGTCCCCCCCGCGGCACGCCACGCCTCGGCCGCGGTCGATGTGATCCAGCGCAGCCGGAGACGCTGGCTCTCGAGCGTCTGGGCCATGGTGTCGGGGTTGTGCGGCTCGGGGGCGCGGATGTCCCAGAAGGCGCGGCCCAGGATCCGGTCCAGCCGCGTGTGGATCTCCAACGACAGCCCGTCGAGCCAGCCGTCGAAATCTTGGGCCCGGTCCGGCAGTCCCTCGATGGGTCGGGCCAGTTCCGAGAACATCTCCTTCACGCCCTCGGCGATCAGGAGGTCGTGGGACGGGAAATGGCGGAACACCGTGCGGGGGCTCACGCCCGAAGCCTCGGCGATCTCCTCGATGGTGGCGTCGAAGCCCCGCCGGGCGATCACCTCGCGGGCGGCCTTGCGGATGCGGGCCCGGGCCAGCTCGCGGTGCTCGGCCGCGAGCTTCCTGGGCTGACGTTCCGGGGACGGCTCCACGTCGGTGCTTCTTAGCCGTACCCCGGTCCAGGAGCAACGTGTAGACGTGGGCGGGTCAGGCGGGACCGAATCCCGCGGTGTCCGGTGAGGGGGATTACACCCGATCCAGCTCCAACATCTTGATGGCGTTGCCCCGCAGGATCTTGTAGGCGACGTCGTCGTCGAGACCGGCGCACAATTTCTCGACGTAGGCCTCGGAATGCGGCCAGGTCGTGTCGGTGTGGGGGTAGTCGGTCTCGAAGCAGATGTTGTCCTCGCCCACCTCTTCCAACGAGCGCAGGCCGTGGCGGTCCGCGGTGAAGCACCCGTAGATGCGCCCGTAGTACTGCGTCGACGGGCGCACCGGGATGCGTTCCTTGGCGTTGGTCCAGGCGTCGTGCATCTCCCACACGGTGTCGGCTCGTTCGAGGATGTAGGGGATCCACCCGATCTGTCCCTCGGAGTAGGCGAGCTTCAACTTGGGGAAGCGCAAGAGGTTGCCCGAGAACAACCAGTCGGCCAACGACGCGATGGCGTTGTTGAACCCGAGGGCGACCCCCACGGCCTTGTTCGAGTCGGGCGATGCGACCGGGTTCGAGCTGCTCGACCCCACGTGCATGCACACGGTGACCCCGTAGTCGTTGCAGACCTGCCACAGCGGGTCCCAGTAGTTCGTGTTGATGCTCGGCAGCTTCAGCCGGGTGGGCATCTCGCTGAAGGCGATGGCCCGCACACCACGCTCGGCGTTGCGCTTGGTCTCGGCCGCGGCGAGCTCGGCATCCCACAAGGGAATGATGCACAAGGGGATGTTCACGCCACCCGAGGGCGCACACCACTCCTCGACCATCCAGTCGTTGTTGGCCTCGACACAGGCCAGTCCGAGCTCCTTGTCCTTCCCCTCGTAGAAGGTCTGCCCGCAGAATCGGGGGAACGTCGGGAACGGGAGCGACCCGTCGGTGTGGTTGAGGGCGAGGTCCTTGACGCGCTCGTCGCGGTCCCAGCAACCCTTGCGCATCTCGTCGAAGGTCGTGGCGGTCATGGTCATCTGGGTGCGGTCGAACACGATGTTGCCGTGCTTGTCGAGCGTGGTCGACGCTTGGGGGATCGCCACGAACTTCTTCTGCACGTAGATCAGCTCGTCGTCGTAGTACCAGGCGTCGCCCCAATCTCCTTCGGGGTCTTCGACCATGTCGTACTTCGCGCCCGACAGGTGCTTGAAGCCTCCCCACCGCTTGCGTTCGACGCGCGGGCCCCGCTCCCGGTACTTCTCGGGCAACCAGGTCTGCCACACATGAGGGGGCTCGACGACGTGGTCGTCGACGCTGATGATCTTGGGTACGGCCATGAGCCAAAGGCTATCCCCAAGCTGACGCCCATGTCAGGGGCACGGCTCGGGCCCCGGGCCCGAACGAGGCGGCGGCCTCAGCCGAGGCCCGACAGCGCGGACGTCGTCTCCACCGACCACATGAGCGCCTCGATGGCGGCCGTCGACACCACGCCGTCCTCGAGCCCGCTCCGGACGGCCTGGTGCGGTCGACCCAGGAGGAAGTCCGCGACATCGGCGACGATGTGCCCGAGCGGGCCTTCCCCGTCGAGCAGCGCGCTGCGGAGACCGGGGTCGAGAGGCAGGTCGCGCAGCACCTCCTCCAGAGGCATGTCGAGGAGCGCGTCGAAGCTCGACAGCATCCCGGCGATGAAGGCTGACTCGGACAGAGACGGGTCGCTCGACTGGGCCAGCAACTCGCACATCCGGGCCCGCGTCAGTGCGCTCGTCATCTCCTCCTGCGAGGCCTGACCCTTGCCGCCGATCAGGAGCAGACACACCCAGCTCTGGAGCCGGCGCCACCCGACGATGACGAGGGCCTCGCGCAGGGTCCGGACCGTTCTGCGCATCCCCTTGCCGGCCCCGACGCTGGCGAGCTGCAGTAGCTGGAGCGTCATCGCCGGGTCTCGGCGCACGATCTCTTCGAGCTCGGACATGGGGCATTCGCGATCGAGGAGGTGCATCGAGAGCCGCAGCTGCGCCACGCGCCCGGGGTCGAGGGTCCGGCCGCGCACCGGGCTCGGCTGCCCCAAGAGATAGCCCTGGAAGTAGTCGAACCCGAGCGCTTCACACCACTCGAATTCGTCGATGGAGTCGACCTTTTCGCCCACCACCTGGATGTTGCGGCGCCGACACTCCTCCACCAGACGCGAGAGGTCGGGCAATGCCGCAGCTTGGATGTCCACCTTCACGAACGACACCGGCCCGTCGAAGTAGTCGACGTCGGACCACCAGGTGACCCCGTCGAGGGCGAGGCTGAACCCCTGGTCGTGTAGACGGCGACACCCCGGGAGCACATCCGCGGTGGGGAGCACCGGCTCGGCGATCTCGATGACGGTCTGCTCGGGAGGCAACAGGATCGGCAGCGACCCTGCCAGCACGCCTCGACTGGCATTGCAGAACAGCTTCTTGTCGCCCACCAGGCGCTCGACGCCGATGCTGACAGAGGAGAAGATGACGTCCGCGGTCATGTGGTCTCCGACGTTGCCCGACGCCTCGGCCGCCGTCGGACCGTCGAGCGTGCGGAAGAGCAGCTCGTAGCCGAGCACCGCCCGGTCACGGTCGAAGATCGGCTGGCGACCTACCACAACATCGAGAGCGACCACGGTTCCGTCCTGGCTCCTTCGGGTCCTGCCGGCCCAATCCTTTGCGCCGTGGAGATTTGTCGGCATCTTGTGCGCATTTCTCAAGCCCTGATGTCGCGACGTCCGCGTCGAGCCGGGGACGGGCCTCGAGGGGGGGCGAAATGAGGCCTCCCACCTGGACCGACGGCCCGGACGCGAGACTCTCGGGAAGACCCGGTGACGACGCACCACCAATGGCCTGTGCGCAGAGCTCCAGGGCGAGGGTGGGGCGTGAGGTGCGCGTGCCGCAGTGTGGGTAGCGTCACTGCCCGGGGACCGAAGATGGGGCGGATACCGACGACTACGCCTGCTGCGCTCGTCGCCGCGGTCGCGCTCCTGGCGGGCTGCACGGGCTCCCCGTCGGCCACGCCGGGACCGACGACCACCCGGCCCGGCTCGATCCCGGCGGCGAGCCCGACGACCGCGCCCGCGACGACCGCCGATCCTGCCACCGGGCCGGTCGGACCGCTGCGATCGCCCGGTGGGCCGTTCCTCGAGGACCGGTTCGGACGGGCCGTGCTCCTGCACGGTGCCGATCTCGTCTACAAGGTCGCGCCCTACGAGGTGGAGGTGTCGGGCACCGGCCCCAATGTCCTCACCCAGCCCGAGGTACAGCGCATGGCCGCCCTCGGGTTCGACGTCGTGCGCCTGGGGATCATCTGGAAGGGCCTCGAGCCCGGCAGCGCGCCGATCAACGACGCGTCGATCTGCACGCCGGGCGCACCCCGGGCGTCGGGGCCGGGGCAGTTCGATGCGGCGGTCTTCGACACCTATGTGCAGAACCTCGACGCGACCATCGCCCTGTTGGGCCGGTACGGCATCTACTCCCTCGTCGACATGCACCAGGACGTGTACAACGAGGCCTTCGGGGGCGAGGGCGCTCCCGACTGGGCGGTGTGCACGAACGGGGCGACGCCCGCACCCAAGCGCAATGTCGCCGACTGGAGCGTCAACCTGCTCGGCCCCGGCGTCGCGGCGGCCTACTCCCACTTCTGGGACAACAACGTGGTGGGGAACCTGCAGGGCCAGTTCGACGCCATCTGGTCGCGCGTCGCCGCGCACTACCGGGACAACCCCTGGGTCATCGGCTACGACCCGTTCAACGAGCCCTACGGCCCCGGCGTCCCTCCCACCGGTGACGGTGTGCACTTCGACGCAGAGCTCCAGTGCTTCTACGCCGGTCGCGCCCACCCGGGGACGAACCAGTCGGGGACGGCGCTGCGTTGTCCGCCCGACGATCCCACCATCGGCCTGATTCCGCGGATCGAGGCCGCGGACCCCAACCATCTCGTCTTCTACGAGGGCAACTACGCCACCGACTCCGGGCCCGCCAACCACATCGGGCCCATGCCGTTCCCGCGCCTGGTATTGAACTTCCACGACTACTGCTTCCTCCATGTCCCCAACGGGCCCGAGCCCCCCGATTTCGCGTCGGTGTGCGCCCCGAGCGAGAACCTGGTGTTCACCGAGCACGCCGGCCAACGCGCCCGGGACTCGACCCCCGAGCAGCCCGGCGGGCCCGCGTCGCTGTTGACCGAGTTCGGCGCCACGACCGACGCGGCGGACCTGGGACGGATCACCGCCGATGCCGACGCCCACCTCACCGGCTGGATCTACTGGCAATGGCTCGACTACGACGATCCGACCGGATCACACGACTCGGGACTGTGGCCACCGAGCCCGCCGACCTCGGCCATGCTCGAGGTCCTCTCCCGTCCCGACCCGTCGGCGATCGCCGGCACTCCGACCGCCACCTCGTTCGACCCGGCCTCGGGTCGCTTCACGCTCGCGTTCCGCGCCGATCCCACGATCACCGAGCCCACGGTGATCTTCGTGCCCGTGGCGGTGCACTACCCCGAGGGATACTGCGCAGCGGCCACCGGCGCCCGGATCACCTCCGCGCCCGGGGCGGGCATCATCGACATCGAGAACGGCCCGACCGCCACCAACGTCAGCGTCACCGTCACGCCCGCGCCCTGCTGAGCGAGCCTGTTCAGCTGTCGGGCAGGGCCCAGTTGCGATCGGGGTGCTGCGGGGGCACGTTCATGGGCTCGGTCGGGGCCCATCCGCTCGCGGCGAGGTCCTCCAGGACGTGGACCATGTTGTAGGTGTCCTCCTCGTAGGAGAACTTGCCGTCACCCGCGTAGTGCAGCCGCGAGTACGCCGACTGGGTGTAGGGCGAGCCGTCGGCGCGGGTCCCGGGGATCACCTGCGTCCACTTGACGATCACGTCGTCGCCCTCGATGGCGGTGAACTCGACCGGGAACTTCCAGTCCATCAGCCCGACCATCGAGTGCTCGAGCCAATGGGCGATGGCCTGCTTCCCCTCGATGCGTCCCCAGGCGGCGTCCACGTACACGGCGTCGTCGGTGTAGAAGTCGGCCAGGGATCCGAATCCGTTGGGCTCGAGACCCGCGTCGATGCGACGGCGCATCTCGTGGTAGCGGTCGATGACAGCCTTGACCTCGTCCCGGGGATGGGGCTGCGAATCGGGGGGCACGGGGCGAGGGTAGCCCGTGGTCGGCGAAGGTGGCCAGAGTGCCGCGCGTGAGGTCTCAGGTGCGACTGCCGCCACAGACGTCGGCCCGCACCGACGCGTGTCCTTCCTACGCGGAGACCAGATCGTGGGGCTCGCCGCCCCGTCCTTCCTCGGCCTCGTCGCTGGTGGGCGCGGCCGCAGGTCGTTCCAGACCGATGTGCGGCAGGATGCGGTCCAAGGACTTCGGGAACCACCAGTTGGCCTTGCCGATAAGGATCATGACCGAGGGGACCACGGCCATCCGGATGACGAGGGCGTCGATCAGGATCCCACCGGCCAACCCCAACCCGAACTCCTTGATGACACGCTCCCCCCCGAGGATGAACGATCCGAACACGAGGATCATGATGAGCGCGGCGGCGGTGATGGTCTTCCCCGTTGCCGCCAAGCCGTTGCGGACCGCGACGCGGTTGTCCCCGGAGTTGAGCCATTCCTCGTGGATCCGGGTGACGAGAAAGACCTGGTAGTCCATAGACAGACCGAACAGGATGGCGAAGAGCATCACCGGCAGGAACGCCTCCACCGGCCCCGCCTTGTTGATGCCCACGACGTTCCCGAGCCACCCCCATTGGAACACCCCCACCAAGATCCCGAACGCCGCCCCGATGGACAAGATGTTCATGGCGGCAGAGACCAGGGGGATCACGATGCTCCGGAACACCACCGCCAGCAGCAGGAACGACAACAAGACGACGAGACCGATGAACAGGGGCAGCTTGGCCGAAAGCACGTGGGCGAAGTCGATGAAGATCGCCGTCGTCCCACCGACGAGGACCGAGAGCGTCGACCCCGACACCGCGGCCGGGATGGTCGCTTGGCGGAGGTGATAGACGAGGTTGGTGGTGGCCGCGTCCTGGGGCGAGCTCGTGGGATAGACGTTGACGAGCGCCACCTCGGTGCCGTCGTGGGCCGGGATCAGGATGGGCGGCGCCACGCGGGCGACACCGGGTTGGGCGGCGACATCGGTCACCACCCGGGCAAGCGCCTGGCGTTCGGCATCGTCGTGGACGACGGCGACGAGCTCGAGCGGGCCGTTGAAGCCTGGGCCGAAGCCCCTCGCCAACATGTCGTAGGCCTCACGCGTCGTCGAGCCCACCGGGTCGTTCCCCTGGTCCGCCGAACCGAGGCGCAACGAGAAGAACGGGAGGGCGATCACCCCGATGAGCACTAGGGCGATGACCGCCGGAACGACGGGACGGCGCTGGACCATGTCGGCCCATCGGGGCCAGAACCCTTTCGTCCCGCTGCCGACGATGCGCGGCCCGTTCTTGGCCAGGTTCGCCTTCTGCCGGCGGGACAGGACCCGGGGCCCGATGAAGCCGAGGAGGGCCGGGAGGAGCGTGAGCGCCGCGATCATCGTCAGCGCCACGCCGAGGGCGGCGGCGACGGCCAAGCCGTAGAGGAACGTGACCCCCAGCGCGAACATGCCAAGGAGGGCGATGCACACGATGATGCCCGCGAACAGCACGGCCCGGCCCGAGGTGTTCACGGCCGTCACGATCGACGTCTCGGGATCGTGTCCCGCGATCAGGCCTTGGCGGTGCCTGGTCACGATGAACAGGGCGTAGTCGATACCGACACCCAGGCCGATCAGGAGCACGAGCGTGGTGGAGAATTCCGGCATCTTCATGACGTGGCTGAGCAGCCCGATCAGGCCCACCGCCGTGCCCAACGACGCCAGGGCCGAGATGAGCGGGAGGGCCATGGCGAACACCGACCCGAAGACGAGCAGCAGCACCACCGCCGCCAGGAGCACGCCGACCCCGGTCCCCCCGAACGAAGGTTTGACGGACTGCTCCGCCAGCTGTCCCGACACCGCCACCTGCAGCCCGGGCGCCTGGGCGGACTTGGCCGTGCTCACCAGGTCATCGGCGACCGTGGTCGAGAGGTTCTGGGCCTGCTCGTCGAAGGTCACCGTGGCGAACGCGACCTTCTGGTCTTCGCTCACATGGGTCGCACCCTCGGGACCGAAGGGGGACACGATGTTCGAGACATGGGGGAGCTTCGCCACCTCGGCCAACATGGTCTCGACGCGCGAGACAACGGCAGGGTCGGTCACCTTCGCGTCCCCCGTCGTGGCGAAGACGATTTGATCGACATCGCCCGAGACCTTGGGCGAGGCCGCCTCGAGAAGGTTGATGGCATCCGAGGACTCGGTCTTGGGCAGCGAGAAGCTGTTGGAGTAATCAGACCCCGCGGCCTTGGCGATCAGGCTCACGACCACCAGAGCTGCCACCCAGAACAACACGACCAAGCGGCGGTGTCGAACACACCAGGTAGCCAGAGCACGCATGCGGGGGGACTCCTCGGGTTGGAGAGAACTGAGCCGGCCATCGGGCCGAGGGGCAATTGTATTCGTGTGTGTCGCCTCTCCTGACCGGGGGCAGAACCATGTGCCTGGGCAGGCCGAGAGGAGACGACCGAGCAGCTCGGCCCCCAGGTCGGGCGTCGGACACCCGCGATGTCACAAGCTGTTCACAGGTATCGCACCTTCATCGCCGCCAAGCGCGACCGAGCCCTTCGCCCCGACGCGTGACGCCGATCAGGGCACGGAGTCCAGCAAGCCGGGGACCGGAACCGGGGCGGCGGGGAGCCCGGGCATGGGGTTCTCCCACCACAAGGTGTCTTCTATCCGCTCGGCAATTCGCCATTCCCCGTCGGCGAGGACAACTTTGTCGTGGTACCGGCCGCCGACCTTGAAGATCCACGGAGCACCCTGCACCTGCAGCACGTTGACGTTGAAGAAGTTGGACGTGGCCCGCACGCCGTCGGGGCGGACGCGGACCACACGGTTGAGCACGTGGTGCTGCATCACGTCGAAGACGGGCAAGACCTCGGTGAGCCACGCCCGCACCGCCGGGTAGTCGCCGGCCACTCCCCCGGCCGAGCGATAGTCGAGATGGGCATCGGGAATGAACACCGTGTCGAGGAGACCCCAGTCGCGCCCATCGATGGCCGTGGCGTAGCGTGTCAGCAGATCGTCGATGTCGATTCGAGCTTCTACGCTCAGCGCATCGCTACCCACGAGACCTACACCCCGGTCTGGGCGATGAGCCGACCGGACTGCACCGCCTGCTCGAACATCTCGTAGTCCCGCTCGTTCTGGTCGGCGTAGGCGGCAGAGAAGTCGGCGATGGCCCGGTCGAAGGTGTCGCCCTTGCCCAGATACGACGCGATGGCGATCCGATCCCCCCACCGAGCATGCGCTCGGGCCAGCGTCGCCCCGCAGATTCGGGAGTAGATCGAGGCGCCGGCGACCAACATCTCATCGACCTCCGCGCCTCCCTTCCAGTCGTGGAGCTGGCGTAGGTAATAGTCGCGTACCTCTCCGTCCGGCCCCTTGATGCGCTGCCATCCGAGGAAGGCGTCTGTCGCCCCCTGCATGAGCCGCTGCCCGGCCACGACCCGCTGCCCGTGCTGGCTGTACTCGCTCGTCCCGAGGAACCGCTCGAGCACCGAGGCCTGCGCCTCTTTCACCTGGAGGATCAACGGGTCGGACTCGTCGCGCCCAACCAGCAACAGGATGTAGCAGCGAGTGCCCACGCTCCCCACGCCGACGATCTTGCGAGCGGCATGGACGTAACGGAACTCCTCGAGCGGGTGGTGCTCGATCCCGAGGGTCTTGCGATATGACGCCAGAAGCTTCTTGATGACGACGTCATGGTGCTCCCATTCCGAGCCCGGCACCGCGAGGTCTTCAAACGGCACGACGACGGGAGGTTCGGCCACGAAGCGAAGCTCGTCACCGACCTTGCCGACACGACGCGTGAACACACGCTCGCTGTCACGAGTGCGCGCCTTGGCCACCTGACCCTTGAGCGCCCGATGCTCCTGCTTGCTGAGCCGGCCCCGACGCACTTCCGCGCTCACGTCCTCCAAGAGGCGGCCCGCCTCGAGGTGCTCGTACCAGACGTTGAGCGTTCCTGATGCGGAGGCTTCCCGCATGCGCTCCCGATACGCACGCACGCCCTCCATGACCACCGCCCTGCGATCCGCCGGCGAGAAGCCCCGATGACGACCCATGATCTCGAAGCTGGCGGCCAAGCGTTTCACGTCCCACTCCCACGGGCCGGGCAGCGTCTCGTCGAAGTCGTTGATGTCGAACAGCAGCTGGCGCTCGGGGGTGCCGAATAGGCCGAAGTTCGACAAGTGGGCGTCCCCGCACAACTGCACCGTGACCCCCGACACAGGGCTGGCCGCCAGGTCGGTGGCCATGATCAACGCGGCGCCCCGGTAGAAGGTGAAGGGCGAGTCGAGCATGCGCCCGTAGCGGATTGGAACGAGCTCAGGGACCCGGCTCGCTCCTTGCTCCTCCAACAACGAGACGGGGTCGGGGCGATCCGACACCGGTTCGAAATGCCCGTGGCTCGATCGTGGGGTCGCTTTGCGGGCGCCCAGGCCCCGAGCCACCCGTTCCTCCACGGTCAGGCGCTTGCGTCTCCACGACGCCGAGAACGAACGGCTCGGATTTCCTCCCGAGCGCCACCGAGTCGAGGTGGTCATCCCCGTCGGTGCCTCCGAACTGACTCACTCGGGGTCTGGTTGCCCTCGGCCTGGTACGCCCGGCACGGCTCGCCCCGCAGCGTTCCGCACGTGGGCACGGTCGAAGTCGCATTGACGCCGTGGACCGTGTTGACCACCAGGGCCGAAGCCACCGCTCCGCCGAATCCGACGGTCGCGCTCTGGCCGGCATCGAGCGTGGCGAATTCCCACAGAGGACGGTCGCCGCCGGGAGCCGAGACGACGACGCGCAGCTCGGTCCCGGGCCGGAACGTGTGGGCGATGGGATCGACCGGAATCTTCACCAGGCTGTATGAGGACGGCGACAGCGTACGGGCGTCGGAGGCCAGATACGTCGGGGCGGTGAACAGCGCGGTGGAGTCGCTGAGGTCGACCTGGTTCGAGCTTCGCAGGAACCCCGACGTCACGTATTCCTCCTGCGCCGGGAGGGGCGAGGGTCGCACTTCGGTCACCGTGGCCTGGAAGTCCTCGATGGGCGTCGCCGACTTCACCCAGAGGTCGAGCGTGGCCGGTCCGACGATCGTCGTCGCCTTGGTGAAGGGTGTGGTCTGGAATGCGATCCCATTCTCCGCGGGCACCGTGGTCCAATCCCATGCCGGGGCGGCCGCCCATGCATTGCCCCCCGGAGGAAGGCTGGTGGTGGGGCGCACCGTCGGGTCGAGGATCAGCGACGCGCTCCCCGACGTCCTCTGCGTCTTGGTGCTGAGCGACCCACCGGTCCCGAAGTAGAACGTCCTGACCTTGCCCGGAGGGGGCCACGCCTTGAAGCCTGCCGAGTAGGTCGAGTCGGGATCACCGGCGCCGACCGACCCCGCACCGCTGTCGAAGAGGGCCTCGACCCGGGGAGTCTTCTTGGCGAACTGCGACCGGGCTTTGGCCGCGGTCTTGGCGGTCGTGAACCGGATGGCGGGGAGCGGGGCCTGGGCGGAGGTTCCCGAGGAGAAGCTCGTGAACTCATCGAGGATCGCTCCCTCGAGCCCGTTCGGCGCGGTCGGGACGCGGCCCGCGACGTAGATGTCGAGGAACTCGAGCCACCGGCTGATGATCTGCGGATCGGTCGAGTCGATGTGACCACCGTTGACGAGGTTGGCGTAGACGGGCGTCGTCTTGGGCAGCGCCGAGAGCAGGGCCGTCCACTGGGGCCCGGTCTGCTCGTCTTCCATGGCGCCGGAGATGAACACCGGCACGGTGATGTGTGTCGCCCACTCGCTCATGGAGCGGCGATCGAACAGCGACGGGTCGCGGCCCGGGCCGGTCCCGGGAGCAACCATCTGCGGACCGACCAGGGTCGACAGGCTCTCGGACTGGTTGTGGAGGGCTTGGTTGGCGAGGCACGTCGACGAGGTCCCTCCGCTGGCCGCCAACTCGGCGTCGATCTCGTAGTAGACCCACGGCTGACCGACACCTGACACCGGGGTGGTCGCAAGCGGCACGAGCTGCCCGCCGCTCAGAGCGGCAGCGGGCATGGCGTCGTCGATCCGTTGTCCGATCCACTCGGCCGCGAATCCATCGTTGAAGATCCCGCCGGGATAGCCGGTCGAGAAGAGGTCGTCGGTCGGGCTCATCGGGGCGATGGCAGCCAGGTCGGGCGGATCGGTTCCGGCCGAGGGGAGCTGCGACAACCCCGAGTAGCTGATGCCGACCATGCCGACCTTGTGGTTGGCGACCCAGTTCTGGTGGGCCACGATCTCGATGGCGTCGTAGGCGTCGTAGTCCGACGGGTAACCGAAGAGGTCGTAGGCACCTCCCGAGCAACCCGTTCCTCGCATCTGCAGGCTCACTGTGGCGAAGCCCGCCATCCGGGCCAGCACGGCCCCCACGTCCGTGGAGGAGTCGGGAAGCAGGTTCGGGTCACCACACGTGGTGCAGGTGGTACCCAAAGCCTGAGACAGAAGGGCCGGAATGGGGTCGGTCGGGCCGGCGGTCCCGTACCCCGAGTATTCGATGACGGTGGGACACGGGGCAGTCGCGCTGCAGGTGCTGTTGTAGGGATAGCGCACCGTCGCGGCGAGCTGAATCCCGTCGCGCATGGTGAGGTAGTTGAGGCCGCTGTGCATGGGTTGGGCGGTGTACAGGGCGGAGTCGGTCGCCGGGTTGGCGCCGGGGGCCAGCACCGAGAACGTCGGGGTCGTGTCCCCGGTCGTGGTGTCGTCCCAGGAGTACCCACCCCCGGGGGTGAGGTCGCGGATGATCAACGACCCCAGCGCATCGGCGGTGCCGGGATTGGCGGCGTTGGACACCGGGGAGCCCCCCTGGAGCAGCGTGATGCTGTCGCCGGGCCCCGCTCCGGTCAGCCATGCTTCGTCGACCGAGCCGTTGCCCTGAAGACCAGAACCGCTCGCGACCGCCGGAGAGGCGGAAGTCACCACGGCCAGGCCGAGGCCCAGACAGCCGACCACGATGCCGGCGAAGGCACGGCTCCAGGCCGAACGACGGTGCTGCATGGCTAATCCCCCTTGCCCCTCGCATCCAGCGACGAGCAAAGAGCGTCGTCTCTGGTGCTAACCCCTCAGAATCCTGTCATATCTGGTCCGCAGCCACACATGGACTGCATCGCGTCGTCTCCACCCGAATGTGCCGGTGCGTGCCTCCTCCACCTTTCTCCGCCAGGACCTCATGCGTGGTAGGCGTCGTCGAATGCGGCAATGGCCGCGCCCCTGGCCCCGGCCATGTCGAGGTCGTGGACGAGCTCGAATCGTGCCGTCGAAGCCGCCTCCTCGCGCATCGTGGTGTGATCGCGCACCCGCTGGAGGAACCAGGCCCCGAAAGCTCCTGATGCCTCCACCACTCCCCCACCCACGAAGTACGCGTCCGGATCGAGGAAGTTGACCGCGATCGTGAACAGGCGTCCGATCGCCATCGCCTGCTGCTCGAATATGGAGAGCGCCATGGGTTCGCCCGCCTCACCGTAGGACCTCACCTGGCGAGCCGCCTTGGACAAGGGTCGAACCGAATTGAGCGGGTGGTCGGGGTAGCGCGCCAACCAATAGGGAAGCAGGTTGCGCTCGATGCCCGTGAGCGACGCGATGCTCTCGGCATCCCCGGTGAATCCACAGTTGCACCGGGGAACGGGCTGGCCCGATTGCAGCAGCCCTTCCATCGGGATGTGCACATGTCCCAGCTCCCCGGCGGCACCACTCACTCCATGGACGACTCGGCCTCGGTGGACGACCCCACCGCCGAGACCGGTCCCGACGATGGCGGACACCGACGAACGATGGGTGGCCTGCGCGCCGAAATGGACTTGATGGGCGTACAGAGCCGCGGCGTTGCCGTCGTTGTTGTAGATCACCGGGAGTCCCAGCCGGTCCTCGAGGTGGCCGCGCAGGTCGAAGCTCTGCCAGCTGGAGTGGTCGAAGTTGGTCGAGCCCCGGCGAGAGATCACCCCCTCTGCGCTCGCGGGTCCGGGACTGTCGAGGCCGACCGCCCGTACCTCGGCCTTCTCGACGCCGGCGGAGGCGAGCACACCCTCGAAGGACTCCTCCAGCGCGTCGAGCGCCGCGTCGGTCCCTTCCTTGACCCTGCTCGGAGTCTCGACCAGGTGCGTGACCAGGAATTGCCCCGAGTCATCGAGCACGGTGGCGTTGTTGCACGTGGCTCCGTTGTCGATGCCGACGACCACCGAACGAACCGGGCTCTTCACGAGCCGTCTGCCTCGATCCGCTCGGGTCGACCGTCCCGACGTTGTGCCATGTGCTGCCCCCTGTGACAGGACTCAGTCTGCCACGACGTCGCTACGGGTCGGAGCCCAGCACGCTCGACTGACACGTCGGGTTTCAGGCCCGGCTCCGCCATCACGCGCCGGGCGCAGAGGTCCGGCAAGACTGGAACCATGGCGTTCGGTCAACAATCGGGCCCGCCTGCCTCGGCGAGCCAACTGCGGGAGCTGTTGACGTTGCTCAAAGAAGCAGGCCATGACAACCTGCGACTGGCGCGGGGCCCTATGGGGTTCACACAGCGTCAGGCGGGAGGCAAGTTCACGCGTGACGAGGCGGCGCAGATCATCGGCCAGTTGCAGGACACAGAGATCCGCGAGCCGGTTGACGCGGCCGGTCCGGTCGTTCGACCGTCTCCGACAGGGCACTTGGTGCGACGCATGCCTGCCGATGAGCTCGCCCAGGAGCTTCGGCGTCGCGGTTGGACCGTCGTCAAGCCCTGATCTCGGGTCGGGCAGGATCTGACCTCGTGGCTCTACGAGGCGCGCTCTGACGGGGTTTCGCCGTGCTCGTACACGCTCGACGCCGGGCCGACGACGAGCGGGTCGACGGTGGCGACAACGGCATCATCGCGACGCGGATAGTCGAACTGCGACAGGACATGGCGCATGGCGTTGATACGGGCCCGCTTCTTGTCGTTGCTCTTGACCACCGTCCATGGGGCAACCTCGGTGTCGGTCCCGGCGAACATGGCCTCCTTGGCCTTGGTGTAATCGTCCCAGCGGGCGAGCGAGGCGAGGTCTGTGGGGGAGAGCTTCCATTGGCGCACCGGGTCGATCCGGCGGATCAGGAAACGAGTGCGCTGCTCGGCTTGGGAGACCGAGAACCAGAACTTGATCAGGTCGATGTGGTTCCGCACGAGCATCTCCTCGAACAGGGGTGCGTCGACCATGAATCGCTCGTACTCGTCGTCGGTGCAGAAGCCCATGACTCGTTCGACCCCCGCTCGGTTGTACCAAGACCGGTCGAACAGCACCATCTCCGCCGCGGACGGGAGACGGGCCACGTAGCGCTGGAAGTACCACTGTCCCCGCTCACGTCGCGACGGCTTCTCGAGGGCCACCACGTCGGCCCCTCTAGGATTGAGATGTTCGGTGAACCGCTTGATCGTGCCGCCCTTGCCCGCCGCGTCGCGCCCCTCGAAGAGGATCACGAGTCGGCGGCCGGTGTCCTTGATCCAGTTCTGGAGCTTGAGCAGCTCGATCTGTAACTCCCGCTTGACGACCTCGTACTCCGGCCGGGGCATCCGCTCGAGATAGGGATAGCCCTCTCGCCACGTGTCGACGAGGCGCCCGTCACGCCAGCGCAGGACGGGCTCGTCCTCGTCGTCGTTCTCGTCGAGCATCAGCTGGTCGAGGTATTCCCCCAGGTCGAGGTCCAGATCCAGGATTTCGGTTGAGGAGGACATGGCCCCGTACTACCACCCACCGCGACAACTGTCCCTCGCTGCGATGACCACGCTTCGCCATCACGGTCCCGAGAACCCGTGATCGACACCATGGGCAATGCCGCTCGTTGTTGAAATACCGCTCGTCGCGCTCGAGACGAGCCGGACCATCAACGCTCGTCCATGGACGTGCACGGTCACAAAGGGCATATCGACCTGCGCGCTGAGAGGAGCGGGATCCGGACTCTGGGTGGGGCGACTTGACACTCGCCGTGCGTCTTGAAGAATCAGGAGTGGCAACACGCTGGGCCGTGCCCCGAGCGGTCATTGAGTTGCCACCTGGAGTACGAAATGCGCAACAGCTGGGGACCTGACACCGATCAACTGGTCGGAACGCGAGCGCGCACCATGCGGGCGCTGGCAGGGGTCGTGATCATCGCCGGGCTCGTCGCCGGCTGGACGCTGACGGCCGCCGCCAACGCCGGCGCGAGCGGTGGACTTCCTGAATCGAGCCAGATGACCGCGGTTTCGTGCGTCTCGACATCCGGCTGCACCGCAGTGAGCGCGAGTGGAGAAGAGTGGACCTCGAACGGCGCGTCCTGGTCGCCGGCCACGCCCATCGACTCGTCGGGCACCCCGACCTCGATCTCGTGCGCGAGCTCTTCTTTCTGCGTCGCCGTCGACTCCTCGGGCCAAGCGCTCACGTTCAACGGAACCGCATGGTCGACGCCGAAGCTCGTCGACTCCTCAGGTGCACTCAGCTCGGTCTCGTGCGCGAGCTCTTCTTTCTGCCTCGCCGTCGACTACTCGGGCCAAGCGATCACGTTCAACGGAACCTCCTGGTCCGCTCCGAAGCTCGTCGACTCCTCGGGTGCACTCAGCTCGGTCTCGTGCGCGTCGAGCTCGTTCTGTCTCGCGGTCGATTACTCGGGCCGAGCGCTCACGTTCAACGGCGCGGCCTGGTCGGCACCACAGATGATCGACCCGTTCGGCTTGTTCTTCTCGTCGGTTTCCTGCACACCGAGCGCTACCTGTGTCGCTGTGGACTTCTATGGGGACGAGAGCAGTTACAACGGGTCGGCGTGGTCTCCGTTGACCCGCGTCGACCCCCTCGGGGGGTTGACTGCGGTGGCGTGTGTCGATGCGTCGTGCACGGCAGTGGACCGCTTCGGCAACGTCTTGACCTCCAACGGCTCTTCGTGGTCGGCGCCCACACTGCTCGACCTGCTGGGGAATCTCAACGCCGTCTCGTGCTCCAGTGTGACCTGCGTCGCCGTCGACAGCAGCGGAAACGCATTCTTCTTCGACGGTGCCGCCGCCACCGCCACCCCGCCGACGACGAATCCCACCTCCGCCAGCGCCCCCCCACAACAGTCCACGTCCCCGACACAATCGTCGCAGACGTCGAACCAACCGGTTCCTCCCCCGGCGAGTCCGGGCCCGGTCTCTTCACCACCGGCGAGCGGGTCGACGTCGGAGCCGACCACCCCCGCTACGACCAACTCGGGCTCGACGACCGTCGCGTCCCCGACCCAACCGTCCCAGACATCGGACCAACCAGTTCCGCCGGCGACGACACCGGGTCCGGTCTCCTGGCCGTCACCAAGTGCGCCGACGTCGGGGGCGGCCACCCCTGAGACGGCCAGCTCGAGTTCGGCCACGGCCGCATCCGCATCCGCATCCGCATCCGCATCCGCATCAGGCAATGACACGTCGTCTGTGGCTGTCTCCCACACTCCCAAGGTGGCAGCGGCACTGCCCGCCGCAACCCGTTCGCCTTCGACTTCGCCGAGCGCAGGTGCGACGTCTGGGGCCGCGCTCGGCACCACGCAGGCC
This sequence comes from uncultured Acidimicrobiales bacterium, assembly GCA_963764205.1. Taxonomy (GTDB): domain Bacteria; phylum Actinomycetota; class Acidimicrobiia; order Acidimicrobiales; family UBA8190; genus Chersky-840. The sequence goes on along the minus strand of CAVXRN010000006.1, from coordinate 478,440 downwards.
GCCGCCGGTCCGACCGTGACGATTCCCTCCCACGTGACGCCGTTGGTGCCAAACGCAGCGGGCGGCGTCGCACCGAACACGGCTCAGGGAAACGATGGGGTGAGCAGTAACCCGCCCGTCGTGCAGACCCCACTGGCGACGACAAGCGATGACACGGCCTCGAGCATCGCACTCCAGAGCTCGCTCGTCATCCTCCTCATCGTCATTGTCATGATCGCGCTCGCGCTACTCCTCAATCCAGGACGCGCCCCTCCGCCGGCAGCCACCGACGGCCGAACGTTCTGGTACTCCGGCTTGGCCGGCTCCGACCGGCGATTGCTGGCCGCTTCGTCGCGGTGGATGGGTACCGCACATCGGTGCGCCCTAACAGGATGGCGGCGCGGCGTGGCGGCGCTCGCCTGGGTCCTGGGACGTTAGCGACGACGAACTTCCTATCGGAGTGTCTTGACCTGAAGTCCGGTGGGGCTCATCTGGATCGGAAGGACCCGATAGCTCGAGTCCAACTCGGTCACTCGAGGCTCGAGCAACGCTTTGGCACTCGAGGAGGCGTTCAAGATCGTCACCGAGCCGCCGTCCCCTCCAGCCCCGTTGACCTTCCATCCGATCGCCCCCTGCGCCGCCGCACACTGGATCACCCGTTGGGCATCCACACCCACGAGGTCAGGGTGCAGGCTCAGCTGTGCCTCGGTGTTGGCGATCATCGTGTGACCGAAGGCGGACAGGTCCCGCACGACGACGGCGTCGCGAGCCGCCTCTGCGGCCTCCCGAAGCTGCGCAAACGATGCTGAACCGCGATGCGCGGCGTCCTCGATCACCTGGCGGTGCACCGCCGATGAGTGATGGGCGCGACCCAGAAATACCAGCGTCAGACAGGTGCCGAGTTCGTCCCATGCGGGGACGTCGTGCACCATTGCTCGTGGGTAGTGATCGATCTCCAGATAGTTGATGCCGCCGAACGCCGCGCTCAATTGGTCCTGGATTCCGCTCTGGGCACCCAGGACGTCGACTTCGAGCCGATGGGCTTCGTACGCAACCTCGCGCCGTGACATTCGCTGACCCCGTATCGCCGCGAGCCCGCCCACCAACGCAACTGCAACGGCTGCGGACGTGCCGGCACCGCATCCGGCCGGCACGGCGGAACGGACGCTCACCTCGATCGAGACGTTTCCCGGTGGTGGCAAGGCGTCGATGGCCGCTTCCAGCAGTGGGTGTCGGGCAACTCGCGAGGCGCCGGGGACGATCGGGTACCGGTCGCCGAAGGTCTCCACGTCGAGCATCACCGGGGCGGGGCCGGCTGTCGTGCGAATCACGACTTCGACTCCCGGACTCACGGCGATGTTGAGGACACGCCCCGGTCCGCCGAACCACGTGTCCGTCCAGCCACCGATGTCACAGATCCGGACCGGAGCCGATGCTTCAACGACCGTGGGCACGCACCGACGAGTATTGCCTCGCCCGGGTCCGCTGGCCAGATCCGCTCTGTCGGACGCATTGCTAACTTGTCAATGTCGGAAGGCCTTTGGAAGGAGCGCCGATGACGGACGATGTGCGGCCCGAGGCCCCCCTCGGAGTCGGTGGCGGGCCCCGACCTGACGGCCCGACGGACGAGGCACCCGGCGGGGCGGAGCCGTGGAAGCCGCCCGACGTCACCGATGGATTCTCGCCCGGGCCCATCGGCGTGGGAGAGCCACTTCCTGTGCCGGATCAGTCGAGCCCACTGGATGAGGACGAGCCGGAGGGAACGATTCCCGCGTGCCCCTTGTGGGCCATGAAGGATCGCCGTCACGTGCAGTGGTCCGAGATCGTGGGCTTTCCCCCCAAGCGGATACGAGAGGCCTTCGGCGACGGTGATGACACCGTGTACGTGATCGACGACGGACACCATCACATCATGGTGGGTCGCAAGGTCGGGACCGTGCGCGACGGCTGTCAGTACGCGCTGGTCGGTCGTCCCCCACTATCGGTCTACGAAGCCCTACGGGCTGGTCAGATCCAGGCTTCCGCCTCCTTCGACGAAGCGACGGACGTAGCGCTGTGCGGCGTCGACGTGGACGAGAACGACAAGGCGTCCGACATTTTCGTCGTCGAGTCGTACGGTGCGGTGGGTGCCGTTCCGTCCGACTACCTCCCGGGTCGACCTCTTGTGGACTTTCCTGCACCACTGACCATCTCGGGTGCCTGACCCGCCGCGCCGAGGACGACCGACGTGGCAGACGGCCGCTATCCGGACGACCTGCGCTACCACCCGGAGCACGGGTGGGCGCGCATAGAAGGACCGGAGGCCACCTTCGGGATCACGTGGTACGCACAGGACTCCCTGCAGGAGATCGTCCACGTCGACCCACCCGCGACGGGTGCGGTGGTGACACGGGATCAGGCCTACGCCGACATCGAGTCGCTGAAGGCGGTCTCGGACTTGTATGCCCCCCTGTCGGGCGAGATCCTCGAGGTCAACGACGCGCTGGGCGCTGCTCCCGCGACGGTCAACGAGGACCCCTACGGGCGGGGTTGGCTCGTGCGGGTGAAGCTGGCGGATCCGTCGGAGTCCGACTCGCTCATGAGCTCGGGGGAATACGCGGCGATGGTCGCGTCGTGATCGTCACCCCGGCCTCGGACGGAGGTCGGCCTTTATGTAGTCGTAGTGCATGACACGATCGCCGGCGTCGTAGTTCTCTCTGAGGCCGGGCGAGCTCAGGTCCCAGTCGGCGCGGACCTCGCGTGTGACGGCGCGAAGATCACGCCGCAGTTCGTCGATCGAAGGCCGGCCCCAGAACCAGTAGCCGTTTGTAGACACTGTGGATGACGAGCCCCGGTTTGAGTACCAGGGTATGGGGGATCATGGGGTCGTTGTGGGGGTCGGTGTACTCCTGGATCTCGAGGTCTTTCTGCACCTTGCGGCCGGCGTCGGAGAGGAAGACCCACTGGGCGCCGACGGACTCGTGGAAGTCGTTGCTCACCAGGATGTTGTCAGTGGAGATGGTGACGATCTGCGTGCACCCGGCCACGATCTTGGGGTAGAAGGCAGCAAGTTCGAGGAGTTGTTGATGGTCCTTGGGGCAGAAGTTGCCGCGTGACAGCACCAGGATCATGGGGTCGATTCCTTGCAGCTCGCTGAGCTTGCGGCGGATCTTGGTGTGGTCCGTCAGTTCGTAGTCGGGAAAGACCCCGCCCGGCACGATGTCGGCTCGCACGGCTTGCTCCTCGCTCGCCTCTCGTCTTCTACGCCGCCGGTTGGCCTGCCTTGATCTGACCCAACAGCGCCTTGAGCGCGGCGACGTAGATCTCTGAGAACGTGGGAAATGGCTGGATGGTGTCGCGCAACACCGCGAGCGCCACGCGTGCGCGGATGGCGAGCGTGGCCTGCTGCAGCCACTCACCCGCCTCGGGGCCGAGCGCGTAGGCGCCCGTCACCCGTTCACCGTCGCTCAGCAGGGTCAAAAAGCCATTGGACTGGGCGTAGGCACGGGTGTAGGTGGCGGTTTTTGCCACATCCGAGAGCGCCACCGTGGCGTTGTAACGGTCCCCCGCCGCGCCCACCGACGCCGCCTGCGGGTCGGTGTAGACCACGCTCGGCATGGCCTCGTAATTGGCCTCCCGGGGCTCGCCCAGAATGTTGGATGCGACGACCTCGCCCTGGTATTTGCCCACGTGGGTCAGCAGCCGCACGCCAGTGACGTCGCCGACGGCCCACAGACCCTCACCCACGCGCAACGAGGCGTCGACCGGGATGCCGTGCGGGCTCGCCTCGACGCCGACGGTGTCCAGGCCGAGACCTTCGACACGCGGACGCCGGCCGGTGGCCACGAGCAGCCGGTCACCGCGCAACTCGCGGCCGTCGGCGAGCGCCAAGAGGTAGTCGTCGCCGTCACGGCGGGCCCCGGTGACCTCGACCCCGAGTGCCAGCTCGACACCGTCTCGGCGCAGCACGTCGGCCAGCGCCCCGCCCAACGGCGCGGGCTCGTGGGCCAGCAGGTGCTTCGACCCCTCGGCCAGGGCGACCTCGCCGCCCAGGCGACGCACGGCCTGCGCCATCTCGACGCCGACGGGCCCCCCACCGAGCACGAGGAGCCGCCGCGGGACGACCTTCATGCCGGTCACCTCGCGGTTGGTCCAGATGCCTTCCAACCCGCGCAGGCCCGGGACCGGCGGAATGACCGGGTCCGAGCCCGTCGCCACGACGATGTGCCGGGCGGTGTGCTGCACGCCGTCCACGTCGACCACGCCCACCCCGGCGAGCCGGCCCGTGCCGCGCAGGAGATCGATGCCCTTGCCCGCCAGCCAGCGCTCCTGGCCGCCGTCGGAGTAGTTCGAGACCATGAAGTCACGCCAGGCCAACGCCGCCGCGACGTCGACCTGCGCGCTGGCCGCCGCGTCGCGCGCCCTGCACCGCTTCGCCCGGGCGCAGGAGCGTCTTGGAAGGAATGCACGCCCAATACGAGCATTCGCCCCCGACCAACTGACGTTCGACGAGGGCGACATGCAGCCCCCCGTCGGCCAACTCGCCCGCGCAGTGCTCCCCCGGCGAGCCACCCCCCACGACGATGACGTCGTAGTCGCTCATGTGCTTGCTCCTGCGCTCTTCGGGCCCGAGGAACCTGCCGCGCTCGTCCACCATGTACTGCGCATACCAGTCGGGCCAGTCCGGGTCGGGATGCCCGATCTCCTCTTCGTGGTGGCCATGGGCCTCCTCGGCGCGGCGCAGCGCGGCGGCCAGGTCGGCGGCCGAGTCATAGGTCGTTGGCATGGGGGTCCTTCCTCTCGTCAAGGACAGCCGTGGGCATCGCGCCGACCCGAAGGCCGGTGCGGGCCGCCGTCCGCGTCATTACGGGTCACCGGCCCGGAAGGCGCGTCGTCACCTCTTGGATGAACCAGCTGTTGCCGTCGGGGTCGTTGAACGAGGCGAACGAGCCATAGCTCTTGTGGTCCGGAGCCGGTCCCGGCGTCCGCGCCGCGTTGCCGGCGTGATGGAACACCCCGCCTGCGTCGTGGAACACGGCGCTCACCTCGACGCCACGACCCACCAGCTCTGCCCGGGCCGCCTCGATATCGGTCACCACGAGCTGCGGTCCGTCGGCCGAGCCGGGAGCGGCGGACGTGAGCCCACTGCCGAAGATGATCGAGCACGTCGATCCCGGAGGCGTCAGCTGCACCACCCGGAAGCCATCCTCGCCAGGAAAATCGGCATCGAGCCGCCATCCCAGCCCCACGTAGAAGGCCTTGGCCCGATCGACGTCGGACACCGGCAGCACGACCACCTCAAGCTTCATGTCCACGACCGCTACTCCTTTCGATTGTCTCCACTGGTCACACGGTCCACTGGTCACACGGCCCACTAGTCACACGGTCCACTGGTCACGGGCCCCGATGGTCGACGGTCCCGACAGCCTCGTCCCCGCCGATCCCAGCGTCAGACTCGCGCGACTCATCGTGGAAGTCCATAGCCTGATTGCCGCTCGTTCGGGCTGTGGGAACCTGATCTCACTGCCGACATGGAGAGGACATTTATGGGTCTGCCGAGCGAATTGCCCATCGTCCAAGCGCCGATGGCCGGGGGGCCCTCGACGCCTGGGTTGACCGCGGCGGTGTCCGACGCCGGCGGGTACGGCTTCGTCGCCGCCGGCTACCTGTCGGCGGACGGTCTTCGCCAAGCCATCGAGGTGACCCGAACGCTGACCGGCGCGCCATTCGGCGTGAATCTCTTCGTGCCGTCCACGCCGGGGGATCCCACCGAGGTGGCCGCCTACGCGTCAACCCTGCAGTCCGAGGCGGAGCGGCTCGGAGTCGCACTCGGAGCAGGGCGCTGGGAGGACGACGCCTACGAGTCCAAACTGGACGTGGTCGCCGCCAGCCGCGTGCATTTGGCCAGCTTCACCTTCGGCTGCCCCACGTCGGAGATCGTCGACACGCTGCACCGAGCGAACGTCCTGGTCGGCGTCACCGTCACATCGGCGCTCGAGTCTCGCCACGCTGCCGACGCAGGCGCGGACCTGCTGATCGTCCAGGGCACCGAGGCGGGCGGCCACCAGGGCAGCTTCTCCGACCTTGCCGCCAACCGCACCCCCCTCCTGTCCCTGCTCGCCGATGTCCGCGAGACGGCGGCGGTGCCCGTGATCGGGAGCGGGGGGGTCATGACCGGACGCGACGCTGCCGCGGTGTTGGGTGCCGGCGCGATCGCCGTCCAGCTGGGCACCGTCTTCCTCTGTACGCCGGAAGCGGGGACGTCGGTGCCGTACCGACGAGCACTCCTGGACGCGCTCTATCCCGACACGATCCTCACTCGTGCCTACAGCGGACGCTTTGCCCGCGGGCTGGCGAACCGGTTCGCTCTGGAACACGACGGCCATGCCCCACGCGCCTATCCCGAGGTTCACCACCTCACCCGCCCACTGCGCGCCGCGGCCACCTTGGCCGACGACCCCAGCGTGCCCAACCTCTGGGCCGGCACGGGCTTTCGTCAGTTGACGGCCGAGCCGGCCGCGGCGGTCGTCCACCGGATCGCCACCGAGGCCAGGCGCGCCGACTCGTAACCTCGGGGCTCGTGACCTCGGACGTCTCAGCGGAATGCGAAGGGTGCTTCGACGTCGTCGTAGACGCGGGCCCCGGTCAACAGTCCATCGGGGCCGCGCTCGTAGACGCCGATTCCCGCCTGAGGCGGCAGGTCGTAGCGGCCCCAGCGGACACAGTTGTATTCCAGGGCGCACCGCACCCCGTCGTCGGTCATGGCGCAGAGCTGGAGGTCGATCCCACCACCAGCGCTGAAGCACATGGTGAAGAACGAGCGCAGCTCCGGGGTGCCGCGGTGCGCCGAGGGCGGGCCGACGGGCTCGCGGAAGTACCCATCGGGCGCGAAGGTGTGCACGACCGCGTCGACGTCACCGGCTTCCAGCGCTTCGTGGTGGCGACCGACCGCGTCACCCGGGTGGAGAGGCGCGGACGAGAGGATGGGAGGCCTGACTTTGCGCGGTCCGTCGAGCGGCCAAGGTCGGCAGTAGGTGCGGAACACGACGGACTGATCGTCGGGGGATTCGGCCACGACCGCTACCGGCCACGCCAGTTCCCTCCCACCGTCGCTCACGTGCGCCAGCAATTCCACCACCGCCCGTCCGCCGACGACGGTCGACGCCACGGGCTCGATTCGGGGATGGAGTCCAGCCAGCCAGGACTGATTGCGGCCGATGAACCGCCGCACCTGCTTGTGGCCCCGAACTTCCCCGACGAGGGGATCGTGGATCACCACCTCGCCCGGCCACACACGCTCCAGCGCGTGGGCGTCGCCTTCGTTTAGTGCGCTCAGGTACTGCTGGACGGGATCGGATTGGCCTGCAGCACGGGTCTCCTGACGCGCCAACTCTACCGCGCTGACGAACTCGGGAAACCACGGCATCTCGACGCCACGCTCCGTCCGGATTGCGGTCGGCTGTCCTGCGCCACAAATCTAGTCACCCACGGCAGCGGCCTGCCCCGCCCGCCGCTCGTGTTGTAAACCTGCGCTATGACGCGACGGTCCTCTTCGTGCTGACGACAACCATGCGACGAGCGATGGCCATGATCGCGATCTGCACCGGGCTCACGTTCGGCATCGCCTCGTGCGGTGAACCGACGACCGCGAGCACCTCCTCCACCGTCGGGCCCAATGGCCCGGTCTTCGAGATCACCACCGGCACGGTGAGCGGGCTCGGCACCGTACTGGTCGACGGCCAGGGGTACACCTTGTACCTCTTCGTCCCCGACGCCCACAGCGGCCATTCGATCTGTACCGGCATGTGCGCGGTCGAGTGGCCCCCACTCACGCTTCCGAAGGGCACGTCGGCACCCAAGGCCGGCCCGGGGGTGAACCCGTCGCTCCTCGGGACGACGAGCCGCACCGACGGGAGCGTCCAAGTCACGTACAACAACTGGCCGCTCTACACCTGGCCCGACGACATCAGTCCGGGGCAGGCGACGGGACAGGGCCTCAACAACGTCGGCGGACTGTGGTACGTGGTCAGCCCCCAGGGAGACCCCATTCGATCATGACGACGGGCTGCTCGAGGATCCACCCGTCTGTCGGTGAGACGGCTGTGTCGGTGCGACGACGTCAGCTCGTCTGGACCGGAACGGGTTGTCCGAGCAACCAGCCCAGCGACGTCAGTGCGTCGGCCGGCGTCCACGACGTCGGTGCGGGGTGCGCCAGGTGGTCGAGCCCTTCCTGGTCCAGGAACGAATACATCTTCGGGGTGAGCGTCCCGCGGAAATTCGGCGCCGCTCCGGTGGAGTACCGCTGCGTGCCCGTCGCGCCGATCAGGACATAGCCGTCGGAGTGGTCGACGTCGTAGGTGAGGGGCTTCCCCGTCAGCCAGTCGATCGACGGCGGGCTTCCCTCGGGAACCTTCTGGTACACGAAGCCGAAGAACTGCGAGACGGAGCGCAGCACCGTCGGGGTCTCGGTCACCAGCTCCCAGTCCGCCATGGTGACGTGCGCATAGGCGGCCAACCGGGCCGGCGTGTCGCGGTCGGGGTCCACACTCAGTTCGATGATCTGGACCTTGTCGGCCAGGTGGGCCGCCCGCAGGGACTGCTCGACCTGAAGGAGGTTCCCCGTGGTCAAGGGGCAGATGTCGGTGCAGAGCGTGAGGAACGGCACGACCATCACGATCTTTCCCCGAAACGAGGCGAGGGTGACCGTCTTGCTGTGTTGGTCCGTGAGCGGCTCGTGGCTGATCGTCGCCGGGATGGCCCGGGCCTCGGTCGTTCCGGCCGATGCCGACGGCGGGCCAGGGGGTGACGAAGCACATGCAGCTGCAGCGATCGCCACGAAGCCCAACGCGACGGCCCACCGCGCCCGCCTCTGGACCCGGACGTCGCGCAGACCGGCCATCACGAAGGCCGAGTCTCGCCGCGAGGTGCCACGAAACGCCAACCGACCAGGAGCAGGTTCCTGTGTGTGTCGATAGCCTGAAGCGCATGGCCTTGTTCCTGGATCGACACCACGCCCCCGGAGCGACGGCTGTCGACATCGCCGCCGCGCACGAGCTGGATCTCGCCGTCCAGGGCAAGTACCAGGTCCGTTACGTCACGTACTGGTTCGACGACGAGCAAGGCACGGTGAATTGCCTGGCCGAGGGGCCCGACCGGGAGTCCTTGGAAACCGTCCATCGTGAAGCGCACGGTCTGCTTGCCGACAACATCATCGAAGTGGGTGAGGGGCCCATCAACGCATTTCTCGGAGAGATTCCCCGACACCCGGCCGGAGAAGCGTACGCCGAGTCCGCGGTTCGGGTCATTCTGTTCACAGACCTGTGCGACTCCACCGAGCAGACCCAGGAGCTGGGCGACGAAGGCTTCATGGTCCTCATTCGCGAACACGACGAGATCGTGCGGAGCGCGCTGCACAGGCGAAAAGGGCGCGAGGTCAAGCACACCGGCGATGGGATCATGGCGTCGTTCACGTCCATAACGGGCGCAGTCGAGTCGGGGATCGACATCCAACGCTCGCTGCGTCAGCGCAACGTCGATGCCGAGCTGCCCATCCACCTGCGCGTCGGCATCAGTGTCGGGGAGCCGGTGACCGAACGTGGCGACCTGTTCGGGGCGGCGGTGCAATTGTCGGCACGACTGTGCGCAGCGGCGTCGCCCGGCGGCATTGCCGTGTCGACGGCCGTGCGCGAGCTCTGTGTCGGGAAGGGTTTCGGCTTCGACTCCAAGGGTGAGCTCGAGCTGAAAGGATTTGCCGAGCCGGTACCCGTGTTCGAAGTACGGCTCCCAACCGAATAGCCCTGCGCCGCCGGCCCGGGCAGGACGGGGCTACGCCACGTGCTCGAACATCCGTGCCCGCTCGGCGGGCGTGGCCGTCGAGGCGAACTCGTCGAGCTTGGCCAGGGCGGGGAACAACGCCGTCAAGAAGCGGCCCTGCAGGTCGGCCACCGCAGCCTTGTCGGGGTGCTCATCGAGCCCTTGCACGAGGTTGAGGCGCGACGCTTCCACCCACGCCACGACATCGGGAGCCCTCTGCCACTCCATCTCGGTCCTCATCCCGGTCAAGATGTGTCGCAGCCAGTCGAAGGGCGTGTGGGGCCACGCATTGGGTCGGCACAGCCGATTCTTCTCCGCTGCGGACCGTCCGGACGCTTCGACGAAGGCGATGAGCCCGGCGGAGAGGCTGATGCTCACGCGCGTGATCGGTTGGAGGGTGATGGCGTCGTCGTCGAAGACGAGCTTCGGTGGATTGTCGCTCAGTCCGGCGGACGCGCAGTGGATGTGCAGGTGATCGGGACTGGTCGGGATCGATCCTTGTTCGAGCGAGATCGTGTCCAGCTGCACCTGCTTCACGTGTCCGAGCCTGACCACGTGGTCGATGCGCCGCAGCTCGCCCAGCTCTCCCACACTGGCCGTCGCACCTTTCAATGCCGAGGGTGTGACGGAAGGGTCGATGCGCATCATCACCTCGTCTCCCTCGAGCCGCTCGTACACCCGCTCGATCGAGTCGCACGCCGCGACCGCCTCGAGCTCCAGGACGACTCCTTCGAACGTCGGCACGACACCCTCGGCGGGCTGGAAGACGGCGCGGTTCAAGATCCAGCAGTCGCGAGGACGGATCCAGGTGATGTGTTGCGGCGCGACGCCGTGGTCGAGCAACCAGCAGCCCGCGTCCATCGCCGTCTTGCCTCCGCCGATGATCACGTAGCCGGCAGGAGGTCTCGTGACGCTCGGGAGTTCCCCGACCGGGATGCACGTGGCACCGGCGGCTACGTCGAACGGCGGTGGGTCGGTAGCCGGGACACGAGACGCCATGTAGGTGGCGTCGACGACGCTGCGTCGCACCGAGACCTCCGTCTCGCCGCCCGTCAACCTGGATCGCAGTCGCCGGTCACCTAGGTAGTCGCACATCGGGAGGAAGCGCACCCGACCCGACGCCAACAATCGGTCCCGCATGATCTCGTCGTAGTAGCGGCAGATCTCCGTTCCGGTGGCCCGCTCGTAGAAGCCTGCGTCTCTTCCGTCGGGCTCGACTCGGTCGTGGCCCAGTGGGGTCGAGTCCACGCCGTAGTTCATCGACGGCTGGTGCAACTGGACGAACGGGTAGGAGTCGAGCCAGTGGCCGCCGGGGCGATGCCGCCGATCCACGAGCACCACGTCGGCGTCGGAGTGCTGGATCAGGGTGTCGACGAACCCCATGCCCAGTGCCCCCGCGCCGACGACGAGATAGTCGGTTTCCAGCTCCGCACCGCCCCGCATAGCGCGCTTGGAGGGACTCGAACCCCCAACCTCCTGATCCGTAGTCAGGTGCTCTATCCAATTGAGCTACAAGCGCCGATCCCACCCCTGGACCGGTCCACGCGGCCCGCTCCAGGGACGGCCCGTGATCCTATCGGCACCCCGGGACCGGTCGCCCCCGGGCCCGACGGACCGGATCAGGTCCCGAAACGCTCGAGCGCAGCGAGGTTGGCGGCGCTGCCCAGCAACTCCACGAACCCGGCGTCCTCCCGTTCCCGGGCAGCGCTGACATCGGGGTTCCGGGTGGCCAGCATCAGCCGCTTGCTGGCCCTGACGGCGTCGGGTGGCATCGCTGCGATCGTGCGGGCCACGGCCAGCGTCTCCTCCAGCAGCGCCTCCCCGGGGAACCGCGCCAGCGCCAGGCCCGCCTCGACGGCCTCCTCGGCGGTCATCCATTCCCCCGTGAACAAGAGCCGGGCGGCGCGTTGCCATCCCAGCGTCTTGGGGAACAAGTAGCTGCTGGCCGCCTCGGGCGGCACACCGAGCTCGGCGAAGGGGACCCGGAGGCGGGCGTCGTCGGCCATGAACACCAGGTCGCAGTGCGGCAACAGCGTGAACCCGAGCCCCACGCCCACGCCGTTCACCGCGGCGAGCAACGGCTTCTCGAAACGCTGCACGGCGTCGAGCAACCCCCGAAATCCATTGGCCGACTCGGGCGAGGTCTCGCCCGTCACGATCTGGGCCATCTCCTTCAGGTCCTGACCGGCGCTGAAGGCCGAGCCGGTGCCGGTCAAGACGACGACATGGCATGCCAACGCCTCGGCCGCATCGGCGAGCGCGGCCACCACGCCGTCGTAGAGGGCGAAGTTGAAGGCGTTGCGCGCCTCGGGCCGGTTGAACCGGATGACGCGCACCGCCCCGTCGTCGATCTCCTCGACCACCACGACGCTCATGGCCGCATGACCTGGCCGCCGTCGACGTTGAACACGTGCCCGGTGACCCATGCGGCGTCGTCGGACAGCAGGAACAGGCACATGCCGACCAGGTCCTCGGGGCTCCCCTGGCGCTTGAGCGCGAGCGAGCCCACCAGCTGCTGCAGGTACCCGTCGGGCACCACCGACCGGGCCGCCTCGGTGTCGGTGGGCCCCGGGGCGATGGCGTTCACCCTGATGTTCATGCCACCGAGCTCGTGCGAGAGCTGTTGGGTGAGGGAGTTGATGCCCGCCTTGGCCCAGCCGTAGTACCCCGCGTAGAGATACGCGGCCGTCGAGGACTGGTTGACGATCGCCCCGCCGCCCCGCTCGACCATCGACCGGTAGCAGGCGCGGGTGCACACGAGCGCCCCGAGGAGGTTCACCTCGAGGAACCGGGTGAGGTACTCCCAGTCCACGGTGAGGAGGAGGTCGAGCTTCATCCCTCCGAAGATCGCCGCGTTGTTGACGAGCAGGTCGATCCCGCCGAACCGCATGGCGGCGGCCTCGGCCATCGCCGCGACCGAGTCGTGGTCGGCGATGTCGACACCGATCGCCGCGGCGATACCTCCGGCGGCGCTGATGGCCTCTGCGGTCTCCTGCGCGCCGGCCTCGGCGATGTCTGCCACCACCACCGACGCTCCCGCCGCGGCCAACGCCTCGGCGTAGGCGCGCCCGATGCCACGGCCCGCGCCGGTCACGACGGCGACCTTGCCCGCGAAGTCGTACGTCGTCACGAGCCCGGCTCGGCCCCGGTGGCGTCGGCGACGCCCTGGGCGGCCCGCCACCGGGCGATGACGCGCTCGGCCGAGCCGCTGATGTCGGTGGCCAAGGGCCAGCCCACGTAGTGCGTGAGGTGGATCACGATCTCGCGCACCTGGTCCACGTCGAGCTCACCGTTGGTGAGCGCGCTCTGGAACTGGACGTCGAGGAGCTCCGCCTTCCCCAGCGCAGCCAGCACCCCGATCGTCATGAGCCGCCGTTCGAACACCGACAACCCGGGCCGGCACCACACGTCGCCGAACAGGTTGTCCACGGTGTAGGCCACGAAGTCGCCGGGCACGTCCTCGGGGTCGACGGTGAAGTTGTAGACCTGCTGCATCTTGGCCCGGCCCCGTGCCCGGTCCGGCTTGGGCGGCCTGCGCTCGCTCCCGCCTTCGCGTTCGGCATCGTGTTCATGTTCGCGTTCGCGTTCTTGTTCGGCGGTCATGCCGGTTCCGCCACGACTTTGGTCTCGAGGTACTCCTCGAAACCGGCCACGCCCATCTCGCGCCCGATGCCCGACTGCTTGTAGCCACCGAAGGGCACGTCGGGGCTGTACCAGACGCCGCCGTTGACGCCCACGGTGCCGGTGCGCAACCGCCCGGCCACGGCCATGGCCCGGTCGCGCTCGCCCGACCACACCGACCCCGACAGCCCGTAGGGCGAGTCGTTGGCGATGGCGACGGCGTCGTCGTCCCCGTCGTGGGGGATCACGACGAGGACCGGACCGAAGATCTCCTCCCGTGCCACGGGGGAATCGTTGCCGATCCCGACGATGAGCGTCGGGTCGACGAAGAAACCCTTGTCGCGCCCTTTGGGCCGGCCCCCGCCCACCACGACGGCTCCGCCCTCGTCCCGGGCCATGGCGACGTAGCCCTCCACCCGGTCGCGCTGGCGGGCGTTGATGAGCGGGCCGCAGATCGTGCCGGGATCGGTGGGGTCCCCGGCGGGCAATCCGCCCAACGTGGCGGCGGTGACGTCGACGGCCTCGTCGAAGTCCCGGCGGGGCACGACCAGGCGGGTCGTGATGGCACAGCCCTGGCCGGCGTGTACGCACACGGTGAAGGCGGCCACGCCACAGGCGCTGCGCAGCTCGGCGTCGTCGAGCACCACGAAGGCCGACTTGCCGCCGAGCTCGAGGAACACCCGCTTGAGCGTGCCCGCCGCCTGGGCCATGACCGTGCGCCCGGTGGCGGTCGACCCGGTGAAGCTCACCTGGTCGACGCGGGGGTCGGTGACCAGACGCGCCCCGAAGGCCGGGGCCGACGACGACACGATGTTGACGACACCGGCAGGGACGTCGGTCTCCTCGGCGATGAGCCGCCCCAGCACCGTGGCGCACCACGGCGTGTCGGGAGCGGGTTTGAGGATGACGGTGTTGCCCGCGGCGAGGGCGGGGCCCAGCTTGGCCAGGTTGATCTGATGGGGCACGTTCCAGGGGGTGATGGCGGCCACCACCCCGGCCGCCTCGCGACAGATCCAGCGCCGGGCCGGCATGCCCAGCGGCTCGGCCGTGCCGAGGTCCGTGCGCCACTGGTAGGACTCGGCCAGGTCGGCCACCCAGCCCAACGACGCCACCGGGTCGTCGAGCTGGGCCGAACGCGTCATGAACAACGGCGAGCCGGTCTCGGCGATGGTCATGGCCCGCAATTCCTCGGCGTGACGCTGCATCGCCGCCTGGAGCTGACGCAGGCACCGCACCCGCAGGGACACGTCGGTGGACCACGTCGTGGCGTCGAAGGCCCGACGCGCCGCGGCCAACGCGCGCTCGGCGTCCTCGTCCGAGGCGTCCGCCGCCACACCGAGGACCTCCTCGGTGGCCGGGTTCACCGTCTCGAACACCGAGCCGGTCGACGACCGCACCAAGGCGCCGTCGATGAGCATGCGCTCCTCCCCGAACGAGCCCGTCATGGTGCGAGCCCGAAGACGGCGTCGCAGCGGTCCTCGGTCATCTGCGCCAACGGCAGGGCGACGCCGAGGGCCCGGCCCAGGTCGAGCGCGGCTTGGAGGTCCTTGTGGGCGAGACCAGCGCCGGCCGCCATGGCGTCGACCAAGAACGCCGGGGTGTCGGGCGGCAGGGGCGCCGCGGTGTCGCGGAACATGAGACGCGACGCGCCGCCGATCAACTTGTCGCTCTCCCGGATGACCTCGGCCAACTTGGCCAGCTCGATCCCGGCCGCCTCGGCCAGGGTCTGTGCCTCGTAGGCGGCCAGCCACGACGCGTACTGCACCAGGTTGCGGGCCAGCTTGGCCTTGAGTCCCGCACCGAGGGGGCCCATGTGCACCACGAGCGAGGTGAAGCTGTCGAGGACGGGGCGGACCCGCTCGACCACCGTCGCCTCCCCGCCCACCATGGCCACGAGGGTCCCGTCCGCCGACGCCTGGGGCCCTCCGCTCACCCCGCAGTCGATGACGTCGACGTCGTGGCGTGCCGCGAGGGTGGCGGCCGCCTCGACGGTCTCGGGTGCGACCGTGCTCAGGACCACGACGACCGAGCCCGGGGCGGTGCCGGCCAGCGCCCCCTCGGGCCCTTCGAGCACGGCCAGGACCTGGCGGTCGTTCACGACGGCCACGACAACCACGTCGGACCGGGCCCCGAGCAGGGCGGGAGTGCCGGCGACGTGGGCTTTTCCCTCGAACGGGGCGGTGGCCTCGGGCCGGAGGTCGCACACCGCCAGGGTCATCCCGGCCGCCACGACGGCGTCGGCCACGCCCCGGCCGATGTCGCCGAGCCCGATTACGCCCACCGTGGTGTTTCCCATGATTCCCCTCTAGCCAGACAGGTGTCTGGAACGTAGTCTGACGTCATGGCCGACCGCAATGACTACTCGGGTCCCTTCGACCCCGACTTCCGCTACGAGGACCTCTCCAAAGAGGCCCTCGTCCGCCTAGCCCGTGAGTACGCCCTCATCGTGCACCTGCTCGACCGGTCCATGTGCGCGGCGATCGGCATGCGCTACGGCGCGGATGTCGTCAACGAGCTCGCCATCGAGGAGTGGCGCGGCGCCAGCCCCATCTACGGCGAGCGCCTGCGCGAGGTGATGGGCGTCGAAGGCGACGGCATCGAGGCCATCTTCAAGGTGCTGCAGCTCGACCCCGGCTTCCCCCACCACTACATGGACGTCCACTACGTGGTGGAGGACGACCACCACGGCTACTTCGAGCTGCGCAGCTGCGGGGCGCTCATGGACGTCGAGCCCTGGGGCGACAAGATGGTCACGGGCATGTGCCACACCATCGAGGACGGCACCTTCGACGTGACCGCCCAGGCCGTGAACCCCAAGGCGCGGGTGCGCGCCGTGCACCGCCCGCCGCGCGTGCCCTCGGACCGGGTGCCGCACTGCCGGTGGGAAGTCGTCATCGACGACGACACCGAGGTCCTTCCCGTCGCCGACATCACCACCATGACGCGCCACACCACTGCGGCGACGTTCCGCTTCCCACCCATGCGCGACGGCACGCCGCACGTGCCCCCCGAGTTCGACACGCGCGAGGGTGCGGTGTCCGACGTCGTCATCGGTCGGGCCCGCCCGTGACCGACGCGGCCATGACCGTGCCGGCGGCCGAGGCGTCGCGCCGGCGCCTGACGTTGCGCCAGGTCGCCGTGGTCGAGCAGCTCGTGGACGCGGCCGCCGACGAGGCGCGGGCACACGGCTACGACGGCGTGACCGTCCGCAACGTCGCCCGGCGGGCCGGGGTGGCGCCGGCCACCGCGTACACGTATTTCGCGTCGAAGGACCACCTGCTGGCCGAGGTCCTGTGGCGCCGCATGCAGGCGCTGCCGTTCCCAGACGTCGTCGAGGGCGAGGACGTGGTCGAGCGGGCCATCGCGCAGCTGCGGGTGCTGGGGCTGTTCATGGCCGACGACCCCACCCTCGCCGCGGCGTGCACCACGGCGCTGCTCGGGAGCGGGCCTGAGGTCGCGCGCGCTGCGCGTCCTGTTCGGCGCGGCGCTGCACGAGCGGTTGGCCGCGGCGCTGGGCGACGCGGCCGACGAGGCGATGCTGCGCAGCCTCGACCTCGCCTACAGCGGGGCCATGCTGTGGGCCGGCATGGGCCACATCCACTTCGAGGACGTGCCCCAAGCGCTGGCCGACACGGCGCGGTTGGTGCTCGGGGGATCCCGGTGACGCACACGCAATCGGACGCCGAGGTGCGCTACAGCCCCTACGACTACGCCGTGCACGAGGACCCCTACCCGACCTACGCCCGACTGCGGGCCGAGGCGCCGCTCTACCGCAACGACGAGTTCGACTTCTGGGCCCTGTCGCGCCACGGCGACGTGCTGGCCGCCTTTCGCGACCCTGCCCGTCTCTCCAACCGGTTCGGTGTGACCCTCGACCCGTCCGCGTACGGGCCTCACGCGCACAAGTCCATGTCGTTCCTGGCCATGGATCCGCCCCGCCACACCCGGATGCGGTCGCTCGTGTCCAAGGCGTTCACGACCCGGCGCGTGGCCGAGCTCGAGCCCGAGATCCGGGCCCTGGCGGCCCACTACCTCGACGCCGCGCTCGACATGGGGTCCTTCGACATGGTGGGCGACGTGGCGGGGAAGCTCCCCATGGACGTGATCTCACAGATGATCGGCGTCCCCGCCGTGGACCGGGCCGAGGTCCGCCGTCTGGCCGACCTGCTCGTGCATCGCGAGGAGGGTGTCTTCGACGTGCCCCAGGAGGGGATGGAAGCGGCCCTCGTGCTCGCCGGCTACTTCGCCGACATGGTGAGCCGACGCCGCGGGACGCGACGAGACGACCTCACCTCGGGGTTGATCGACGCCGACATGGACGGCGACCGGCTGAGCGACGACGAGATCATCTCGTTCCTCTTCCTCATGGTCGTGGCCGGGAACGAGACGACGACCAAGCTCCTCGCCAACGCCTGGTACTGGGCGTGGCGCTTCCCCGACCAGAAGACCAAAGCGCTGGCCGACGCGGGGCGCGCCCCGGCATGGGTGGAGGAGACGCTGCGCTACGACACGTCGTCGCAGATGTTGCTGCGCGTCACCACGGGCGAGGTGGAGTTGTTGGGCCGCGTGCTGCCCGACGGCGAGCGGGTGCTCCTGCTCATCGGCTCGGCCAACCGCGATCCCGAGGTGTTCGAGGACCCCGACACCTACGACCTCGACCGCGACACCACGAGGCTGATCAGCTTCGGCGGGGGCCGCCACTTCTGTCTCGGCGCCCCGTTGGCCCGGCTCGAAGCCCGCATCATGCTCGAGGAGCTCGTGGCGCGCGTCGCCGACTACGACATCGACGCGCCCCAGGCGCGGCGCGTCCATTCCATCAACGTGCGGGGCTTCGCCAGCCTCCCCACCACCGTCACGGCGCGCTGAGCGGGGATCGGTCGTCGTGCCCCGGTCCAGGTTCGTCGCCCACGCGCCGCGCCGTCCTTCGGTGGTGGCCGGCGCGTCGTCGGGCATGGGGGCGGCGGTCGCGATGGCGTTGGGCGCGGCGGGCCACCCCGTGGTGCTCGGGGCGCGCCGGGTCGAGAAGTGCGAGGCCGTGGCGCAACAGATCCGCACCGCGGGGGGCGAGGCACACGTGGGCCGGCTCGACCTGGCCGAGACCGCGTCGGTCGAGGAATTCGCCGTCGCCGCGGTCGAGGCGGTGGGGTCCGTCGACATCATGGTGTGCAGTGCCGGCCACGCCGAGCCCGGCACCGCGCTGGGGACGTCGCCCAAGGACTTCGCCCACACCGTGGAGGTAAACCTCCTGGGGCCACACCGCCTGGTGGTCGCGTTCGCTCCCGCCATGGTGGCGCGCCGTCACGGCGACCTCGTGTTCGTGGGCTCCGACATCGTGCGCACGCCCCGTCCGCTCATGGCCGCCTACATGGCGTCGAAGTGGGGGCTCGACGGGTTGGTGCGGTCGCTGCAGCTCGAGCTCGAGGGCACCGGGGTACGGGCCACGATGGTCCAGCCCGGCCAGACGCTGACGGAGATGGGGACGCAGTGGGGGCCCGACACGACCGCCGAGGTGCTCGGGGAGTGGGTGCGGTTCGGCTCGGCCCGCCACGGCCATTTCCTCCGACCCCCCGCCGTGGCCGCGGCGGTGATCGCGGCGGTGTCGACGCCACCGGGGACGCATCTCCCGTTCATCGAAGTCCAACCCGAGGCTCCCGTCGTTGGTGACGGGGCCGACACAGGAGGCACACCATGACCGTCGACGTCGGATTGCGCGAACCGCCCCAGGTGTCAGGGGGCGAAGGCGAGCACGGGCACCTCGACGAGTTGCGCGTCGACCCCATCGCCCTCATGCGGCGGGTGCGAGAGGAATGCGGGGACGTGGGCCAATTCCGGCTGGCCGATCGCGACGTGGTGCTGCTCACCGGGGCCGAGGCCAACGAGATGTTCTTCCGGGCTCCCGAGGAGGTGCTCGACCAGGCCGAGGCCTATCCGTTCATGACGCCGATCTTCGGCGAGGGCGTGGTGTTCGACGCACCGCCCGAACGCCGGCGCGAGATGCTCCACAACCAGGCGCTGCGCGACAAGTTCATGCGGGGCCACGCCGCGACCATCGCGGACGAGGTCGAGGCGATGGTGCGACCGTGGGACGACGAGGGGTCGATCGACCTCCTGGACTGGTTCGCCGAGCTCACCATCTACACGTCCTCGGCCTGTCTCATCGGCGCCAAGTTCCGCCACGAGCTCGACCAGCGCTTCGCCCAGCTCTACCACGACCTCGAGCAGGGCACCGACGCCATCGCCTATGTCGACCCCTACGCGCCGATCGAGAGCTTCCGACGGCGCGACGACGCCCGTCTCGGTCTTGTCGACCTGGTGCAGGGGATCATGGACCGCCGGGCCGAGGGCCCCGCCGCCACCGACGAGGACCGCGACCTGCTCGACGTGTTGATGTCGATCCGCGAGGAGGACGGCACGCTGCGGTTCTCCACCGACATGATCACCGGCATGTTCATCTCGATGATGTTCGCCGGCCACCACACCACGTCGGGCACCGCGGCGTGGACGCTCATCGAGTTGCTGCGTCACCCCGACGAGCTCGCCGCGGTACGGGCCGAGCTCGACGAGCTCTACGCCCATGGCGAGGAGGTGAGCTACCAGGCGCTGCGGGCCATGCCCCGGCTGGAGTCGGCCATCAAAGAGGCGCTGCGACTGCACCCCCCGCTCATCCTGGTGTTGCGGGTGGTCAAGGAGGAGCTCGAGGTGGAGGGCTACCGCGTGGCACCGGGCAAGCTCGTGGGGGCGAGCCCGGCGGTGTCAAACCGTATCCCCGAGGACTTCCCCGACCCCGACGCCTTCGTCCCCGAGCGGTACCTCGAGCCCCGGGCCGAGGACCGCGCCAACCCGTGGACGTGGATCCCCTTCGGCGCCGGACGCCACCGCTGTGTGGGCGCGCCCTTCGCCATGATGCAGCTGAAGGCCATCTTTTCGGTGCTGCTGCGCCACTGGGACTTCGAGTTGGCCCAACCGAGCGACACGTACCGCAACGACCACTCCAAGATGGTCGTGCAGCTGGCCCAGCCCTGTGTGGCGGGCTTCCGCCGGCGCGTGGCCGGGTCGTGAGGACCGCGCTCGTGAGGACCGCGTTCGTGAGGATCAAACGGTGAAAGTGATCGTCGACCGCGACCTGTGCCAGGGCCACGGCGTATGTGAGTCCGAGGCCCCGGCGGTGTTCACGGTGTCGAAGAGCAACGTGGTCGAGGTGCTCGACGAGTCGCCGCCCGAGGAGCTGCGCGCCGAGGTCGAGGCGGCGGTGAAGTTCTGTCCCACCCATGCGTTACGAATCCAGGAGGACTGAGGTGGCTGCGTTCCCATACGAAGAGCTCGAGGAGATGGTGCAGCGGTGGTTGGACACCAACCGGCGCGCCCAGGAGGCCGGAGACTGGAAGCCGATGTCGGAGATGTACACCGACGGACGCGACCTACGGCTGGAACATCGGGCCCCACGAGGAGTTCATGGCGGTGGGCAAGGACGAGATCCGCGACATCGCGCTCGGGTTGGAGATGGGCGGGCTCGACGGGTGGACCTACCCGTACCAGAAGGTGCTCATCGACCCCCACCAGGGCGAGGTCATCGGACTGTGGAAGCAGGTCGCGGATTCGACGCGGCCCGACGGCTCTCCGTACGTGATCGCCGGGCTGGGCGGGAGCTGGTTCCGCTACGCCGGGAATTGGAAGTGGTCGTGGCAGCGCGACTTCTTCGACGTCGGCAACGCCACGTCGCTGTTCATCGAGATGATCAGGGCCGATGCGCTGTCCGACGGCATGAAGCGCCGGATGGAGCGCGCCGCGTCGGGGAAGATGCTGCCGGGGCACTACCCGCTGGGCCAGGCGCCCGCCGACCTCTGGGACTAGCCGCGGCACACCGGACAGGCCGCGGGGTCTACTCCGGCGGAGGGAGGCCGATGGGGTTGGGCACCGGCACGGGGCCGGCCGCCGCGATGGCACGGGCGATGGGCGTGAGCACGGCGCGCAACGACTCGGTGTGTTGTTCTCCGAGGCGCTCCCACGGCTCCGCCGCCAGGAGGTCGGTCAGGTCCTCGAGCTGCTGACGATCTGCGCTGCCTGCGGCGGTGGCGGTGCCGTCCTCATTGATCCAGCCCCGCTCGACGAGCGCGCCCGCCGCCTCCTCCCAGGCGTCGTCGTCCCAGCCGCGCGCCGCTTGGAGCATGGCCTTGGGCACCATGCCGGTGGCGGCCATGGTGACGAGCGCTTGGCGGCCGTCGAGGCCGGCGGTGACGAGTGCGGTGATGTGCCCGTCGCCGCGGTGCTCGCGCAGGATGGTGGTGGCCTGCCACAGCGCCAGGTGGGGCTGCTCGGGCCAGGCCAGGGCCAGGTTGGCTGCCGCCAGGGGCCGACCGGCGACGGTGAGCCCCTCGACCGCGGACCGCGCCAGCGCCGCGGCGCGGGCCAGATCGTCGTCGTCCACGACGGAGCCGATGATGCGGCGCAGGACGCGGTCGACCCCGGCCAGCCGGGCCTCGAGGACACGGTCGGGGGAGGCGAAGGACCAGGCGTCGGGCACGGCCCGGCTCACGCGGTCGGGGTTGAAGCTGAAGAACGTGGCGTCGACGACCGCCGGCGTCACCGCGCCCATGGGTGCGGCCCGCCCGGCGAAGTAGCCCATCCAGAATCCCTTGAGACCGGCCGAGCGGTATTCCTCGAGGCACTCGTCGGCGAAATAGGTGAGCGCGTGGAGGGGCTCGTACAGCCTCCACATGGCACGGGCGGTGCGGGGGGCGTCCATGAGGCAATGTTGCACGAGCAGCACGGGAGGACGCCATGTTCGAGGTCCGGGGAGCGGTCGCCGTCGTCACGGGCGCGTCGTCGGGTCTCGGGCGTCGCTTCGCCCTGGACCTGGCGGGCCGGGGTGCGACCGTCGTCGGGCTGGCCCGGCGTTCCGAGCTCCTTGCCGGCCTGGCCGACGAGATGCAGCGTCGGTCGTCGGAATCGACCACGATCACCTGCGACGTGAGCGACACCGACCACTACGGGGCGGTCCTGGCCGAGGTCGAGCGCGTCCGGGGGCGCATCGACGTGCTGCTCAACAACGCCGGGGTGGGGCCGCCCCGGGGCGAGGGCGAGCCCGATCTGGCCGTGCATCGCCTAGTGATGCAGACCAACTACTTCGCGGTGGTGGCCGGCACCCTGGCCGTCCTCCCCGGCATGGTGGCGCGTCGCCGCGGCGTGGTCGTCAACGTGTCGTCGGACAGCGGCCGGGCCCCGAGCCCGCACGAGGCCGCCTACAGCGCGTCGAAGGCGGCGGTGAGTGCGTTCACCGAGAGCCTCTCTTTCGACACCGACGGCACGGGCGTGCACGTGCACGTCCTGTACCCGGGCTGGGTCCCAACGGCCATGGGCAACGAGGCCGTCGACGCCGGGATGCCGCTGCCTCCCAAGATGGTGCGGCGCACCGAGGCGCAGGTGTCGGAGCTCGTGCTGGCACGCATGGGCGGGCCCAAGCTCGACATCGACGCCGCGCCCGTCGCCCGCCTCGCCCCGCTGGCGCGGGCCCTGTTCCCCCGCGCCTACCGCAAGGGCGTGCGCAGAGCCGGGGGTTAGACGACCAGCCGGACCTGCGACACCGTGACCGCTCGGCCGCCGAGCACGACGCGGTCCCCGTTGCGCCGCATGCGGACCACGCCGCCGCGGGCCGAGGCCTGCTCACCCACCAGCTCGTCGCGCCCGAGGCGCGCACCCCAGAAGCCCGCCAGCGTGCAGTGCGCCGAGCCCGTGACGGGATCCTCGGGGATCCCGCTGTTGGGCCCGAACACGCGGCTCACACAGTCGACGCCGGGGGCGTCGCCCGGTGCGGTGACGATGACACAGCGCCCGCCCAGCGCGGCGACGCCCGCCATGTCCGGACGCAGCGTACGGACCACGGTGGCCGAGGCCAGCTCCACCAACAGGTCGCTTCGCCCGCGGGCGAAGCCCCGTACCACCGCGGCGTCGGCGTCGTCGTCGAGACCGAGCGCGGCGGCCAGCGACGCCGGCGGGGGCTCGGTGGTGACGGGGTCGGCGGGGAAGTCCATCTCGATCCAGCCGTCGCCCGCCGGCGTGCACGCGAGCGGGCCGCTCCGGGTGTGGAATGTGCCGGCCCCGCCCAGCACGTGCGCCGCGGCCAACGTGGCGTGGCCGCACAGGTCGATCTCGATCGTGGGCGAGAACCAGCGCAGGTCGTAGGAGCCGTCGGCCCGGGCCACGAGGAAGGCCGTCTCCGAGAGGTTCATCTCGCGGGCCACGGCCTGCATGCGGTGCTCGGCCGGGAAGGCCTCCACGACGGTGACCGCGGCGGGGTTGCCGGCGAAGGGTCGGTCAGTGAACGAGTCGACGACGGTGAGGTCCATGGATCACGATACGCCCGCCCGCGAGGCGGCCCGACAGCCCCGGGGCCCCGCCCGGCACCCCGGGGGCAGGATCTGACGGGGCGTTAGACTGCGGCCATGGCCCCCACCAAGACCCGCGTCCCCGCCGTGGAGGGATGGTTCACCACCGACGGGGACGGCCCGGCCCTCCTCGGGAGCCGGTGCCGGAGCTGCGGCACCTACGCCTTCCCCCGCCAGACGTTCTTCTGCGCCAACCCGGCGTGTGCCGGCACCGAGTTCGACGACGTCCCGCTCAGTCGGCGGGGCAAGGTGTGGTCCTACACCGACGCCCGCTACACCCCCCCGGCGCCGTACGTCGCGGCGGACCCCTACGTGCCGTTCTGCATCGCCGCGGTGGAGCTCGTCGACGAGAAGATGGTGGTGATGGGCCAGGTCGTGCCCGACGTGACCGTCGACGACCTGACCATCGGCACCGAGGTCGAGCTCGTGGTGGACGTGCTGTACGAGGACGACGACCACGAGTACGTGGTGTGGAAATGGCGGCCGGTGGCGGCCGGATCGGGGGGCTCGGGTGCCTGAGGACCGCAGCGTGGCCGTCCTCGGGGTGGGCATGCACCCCTGGGGCAAGTGGGGCCGCAATTTCGTCGAGTACGGGCTCGCGGCGGCGCGCGACGCGCTGGCCGACGCCGGCGTGTCGTGGACCGACGTCCAGTTCGTGTCCGGCGCCGACACCATCCGCAACGGCTACCCGGGGTTCATCTCGGGGGCCACGTTCGCCCAGGCGCTGGGCTGGTCCGGTGCCCGTGTGTCGAGCGCCTACGCGGCGTGCGCCTCGGGCGCGACGGCCATCGCCGCGGCCCGGGCCCAGATCCTGGCCGGGCTGTGCGACGTGGCGCTGGTCGTCGGCGCCGACACCACGCCCAAGGGGTTCTTCGCACCCGTGGGGGGCGAACGGCGCGACGACCCCGACTGGCTGCGGTTCCACTTGCTCGGCGCCACCAACCCCACCTACTTCGCCCTCTACGCGCGGCGGCGCATGGAGCTGTTCGGCGCCACCGAGGACGACTTCGCCGCGGTGAAGGTCAAGAACGCGCGGGCGGGGGCCGCCAACCCCAACGCCCGCTACCAGAAAGAGGTCACCGCGGACGAGGTCCTGGCGTCGCCCATGGTGGCCGACCCGCTGCGGCTGATGGAGATCTGCGCCACGTCCGACGGCGGGGCCGCCATCGTGCTGTCGAGCATGGACTACGCCCGGCGTCACGGCACCGGCGCCACTCCGGTGTCGATCCCGGCGGTGTCGACGGTCACGCCGCGCTTTCCCCAGACCGTGATCGAGATGCCCAACTTCGCCACCGACTCCGCCGTGGCGCTGGGCGCGTTGGACGGGCCCGGCTTCCGCCGGTCGATCGCCTTCGCCGCCTACGAGGAGGCTGGGATCGGCCCCGAGGACGTCGACGTGGCCGAGGTGTACGACCTGTCGACCGCCCTCGAGCTCGACTGGTACGAGGACGTCGGCCTGTGCAAGGAGGGGGAGGCCGAAGGCCTGCTGCGCGACGGCGAGACCGCCCTGGGCGGGCGCATCCCCGTGAACCCCAGCGGCGGGTTGTCGAGCTTCGGCGAGGCCATCCCCGCCCAGGCCATCGCCCAGGTGTGCGAATTGGTCTGGCAACTGCGGGGCCAGGCCGGCGGCCGCCAGGTCGAGGGGGCCCGGGTGGGTGTCACGGCCAACCAGGGCCTGTTCGGGCACGGCTCGAGCGTCCTCGTCACCACCTGACACCGCTTCTCGCTGACACCGCTTCTCGACCGCGCACCCCCCACTCGCTCCCGTGCCCGACGTCGCGCTCCTCGAGGTGGCCGGGCACGTCGCGACCGTCACGCTCAACCGGCCCGAGGCCCGCAACGCCTTGTCGAGCGAGCTCCTTCGCACGCTGGCGCGACTCGTGGCAGAAGCCGACGCCCGCGACGACGTGGACGTCCTCGTCCTCACCGGCGCCGACCCCGCCTTCTGTGCGGGCCTCGACCTCAAGGAGCTCGGCCACGACGGCGGCCCGCTCAAGCGCACCCCGGAGGCGGGCGCGTCGGCGGGCCCGGCCGGGAGCGCCACGGCCCAGCGCGGCCGGAAGGGGACGACCCTTCCCACGTCCAAGCCCGTCATCGGAGCCGTCAACGGCGTGGCCGTGACCGGTGGGCTCGAGCTGGTGCTCAACTGCGACTTCGTGGTGGCGTCGGAGCGGGCCCGTTTCGCCGACACCCACGCCCGCGTCGGCGTCCACCCCCTGTGGGGGCTGACGGTGCTGCTGCCCCAGGCGGTCGGGATCCGCCGCGCCCGGGAGATGAGCGCCACGGGGAACTTCATCGACGCCACCACGGCCCTGCAGTGGGGGCTCGTGAACCACGTCGTCGCCCACGAGGATCTCCTGCCCACCGCTCGGCGCCTCGCCGCCGACATCGTCTCGAGCGACCAGCGCGCCCTGCGCGCCATCCTCGCCACCTACGAGGAGGCGAGCCGGGTCTCGGGTGCCGAGGCCTGGGAGGTCGAGGCCCGCGCCGCGGCGGATTTCCAACGCGGGGGCGTCGACCCCGACGAGGTCGAGCGCCGACGTCGGGGAGTGGTGGACAGGGGCCGCTCCCAGGTCTGACCCGGCTCGGCCCGGCACTGGACCAACTCCGGGCGAGGGGGGAGACTCTGAGGCGGTGACGTCGGGGGGGCGCCGCCACAGGGGAGGCACATGAGCGTCGAGCCGTACGCGGCTGCGGCCAGCCTGTGGTCGTCGTTGGTCGAGGCGCGCAGCCGGCGTCTGGGCCGCGAGGGCACGTGGAATGGCCCGGTCACTTTCGATGGGCGCGGTCCCGAGGGGCTGCTGACCGAGGAAGGCCGCAAAGTCGTGACGTTCTCGTCCGACGACTACCTCGGCCTGTCGCTGCATCCCGCCGTGGTGGCCGCCTCCCACGAGGCGCTCGACCGGTGGGGCACGGGGGCGGCGGGGAGCCGGCTCGTGGCCGGCAGCCGACCCGTCCACGAGGAACTGGAAGCGGCGCTGGCCAGCGCGACGGGCACCGAGCGCGTCGTGGTGTTCCCCACCGAGTTCGCCGCCACGCTGGGCGTGATGGGTGCCTTCGGCGACCGCGGTGTGCACATCCTGCTCGACGAGCACAACCAGACCTCGGTGGTCGACGTGCAGCGCCTGGCCCAGGCCGAGGTCGCCGCGTACCGCCACCGCGACGTGGCACACCTCGAGACACTGCTCACCGAGGCCACGGGCCCCGCGCTCGTGGTCACCGACGTGGTGTTCCCCATGGACGGCGACATCGCCCCGGTGCGCGACATCGCCGCGCTGTGTCGGCGTCACGGCGCGCTGCTCGTGCTCGACGAGACACGCGTCGTCCTGCGCCCCGACATCGGTGCGGAGCTCTCCGCCGGGCCGGCCGGTGACGACGTCGTGCGCGTGGGCTCGCTCGGAACGACCTTGGCGTCGCTGGGCGGGTTCGTGGCCGGCCCACGCTCGTTCATCGACCTCCTCGTGCGCCGCTCCCGCTCGTACCTCTTCACCAGCGCGCCCACGCCGGCCGACGCCGCCGCCGCGCTGGCGTCGCTGCGCGTGCTGGCGACGCCCGAAGGCGACCGCCTGCGGACGCGCCTGGCCACACACATCGAGCAGGTGACACCGGGGCATCCGAGCCAGATCATCCCTATCATCCTGGGGAGCGACGAGCAGGCGCTGGCCGCGTCCGCCGCGCTACGCGAGCGCGGCGTGTGGGTCCCGGCCCTCGTCGCACCCATGGTGCCGCAGGGCACGGCCCGGCTGCGCGTCACCCTGTCTGCCGCCCACAGCACCGAGCACGTCGCACTGCTCCTCGACGCGCTGGCATCGGTGCCGTCGTCGGGCGACGCACCGCGCCCGGCCTGAGCCACGACGCGGCGGAGCCCCGCTACGCCCGGGGGGGCACCAAGACGATCTTGCCGAGCTTGCCGCCCTGGGCGAAGCGGTCGTAGGCGTCGCCGGCACGGTCCATGGGGAAGGTGGCCTCCACCAACACGCGCACCCGGCGGGCCTCGAGCAGGGGCACGACGTGGTGCTCCACCGCGGCGGCCACCACGGCCTTGTCGACCATCGACCGGGACCGCAGCGTGGACGCGCTGATGCGCAGTCGGCGTTGCATCAACGCCAGCAGGTCGATCTCGGCGCGCGCCCCTCCACCCACCCCGATGACCGAGATGCGTCCCGAAACGGCCATGGCCCCGATCACCCCGGGGAGGCTGGCCGCCCCCACGAGCTCGAGGGCGACGTCGAAGGGGCCGAGGTGCAGTGCCTCGTCGGGAGCCACCGCGCTCGCCCCCAGGGTGGCCACGGCGTCGCGCAATTGGGCGTGGCGGACCGAGGCCACGCACCTGGCCCCGGTGGCCGCGGCGAGCTGCACCCCGGCGGTGCCGACCCCGCCCGCGGCACCGGTGACGAGCACGCGCTCGCCCAGGGCGAGCCCGCACTGGGTGCACAGAGCGTCGTGGGCGGTGGAGAACACCTCGGGAAACCCGCCCGCCTCGGGCCAGCTCACGTCGGGGGGCACGGCCATGGCAGTGCGCTCGTCCACGAGCGCGAGCTCGGCCTGCGCGCCGCCGCCCACCACGGCCATCACTCGATCGCCGACGGCGAACCGGGTGGTCGACCGGCCGGTGGCGACCACCTCACCGGCGAGCTCCATGCCCGGGATGTCGGGGGGAACGCCCCGAGGCGCGGGGTAGAGACCGATCCGCTGCATGAGGTCCGCGTTGTTGATCCCCGCGGCGCGCACGGCGACGACCACGTCGTGGTCACCGGGCGAGGGGTCGCGGTGCTCCTGGTAGCGAAGCTCTCCGTCCACGATCGTCACGGCCCGCACGGGTCCGCAACCTACCGGTCTCGAACCCCCGTCACGAGCGTGCCCACCCACGTCGCCCGCGGCGCTCCAGACGCGCCCGCGATCAGCGGTCCGGGCGCCGGGCCTGTTTCTCTGCCTTGCGGCGCTGGCGCATCTTCCGGCGCTCGGGAACGCCCAGGGCGTAGCCCAGGACGATGCCGATCACCAAGCAGGCGATGATCACCCAGATGAGGTGGACGTGGCGGGTGAAGAACCAGAAATGGACCGTTACTCGCTGCGAGTTCTGGACGACGAAGGCGACGACGAGGACGATCAGCACCAGGATCCCCACACCCCGCAGCGCCCGCCGCCGGCGGCGGCGCAGGACGTGGTCCATCTCGCCGTGGTCGGGGGCGGGTCCCGGCAGCTCGGTCACCGGGCAGCTCGGTCGTGGCGCGTCCCAGCCTCGGCCGGGAGCGGGCCGCTCGGCCCGACGCCTACACGGCGATGTGTGATTCGTCCCACAGCCTGATCCCACCGAGGATGCCCGCGCTGTTGTCCACCAGTGACACATCGGAGCCGAGGCTGCCGTGGATCTTCTTGGCGTTGCCGCCCCCGACATAGCAGTGGTCGAAGAAGCAGAGGTCGCGCAGGACGGTGATGGCCTTGCGCACCCTCTTGTTCCACCGGTGGTTCCCGATGGCCTTGCGTGCCGCGTCGCCGAGATGCTCGTTGTAGTTGTCACCCTTCAGGAAGGGGTGGTGGGCGAACTCGAGATGGGGCATGAGGCGACCGTCGTAGAAGAAGGCGGTCCCCACCCCCGTGCCGAGCGTGACGACGAGCTCGAGGCCCTTGCCGTCGACCACCGCCGCCCCCTGGACGTCGGCGTCGTTGGCCACCCGGGTGGGCTTGCCCAGTCGCGCGCTGAGGGCGCCGGCGAGATCGAAGGCGGCCCAGTGCTTTATCAGCTCGGGGTCGATGGTCGTGCCCGGGCCGTGCTCGGTCACGAAGTGCGGGGCCGAGAGGATCACCCCCTCGCGGACCATCCCCGGGAACCCGGCCGAGACGCGATCGGCGGGGGGCAGGGGTGCGACGAGGGCCGCGAGGTCGTCGACCATCTGCGACGGTGAGCACGGGTACGTCGTCTTCACCGCCACGCGGTCGGCCACCATGGCGCCCGTCGCGTCGAGCACCGAGGCCTTGAGGCCCGTGCCCCCGATGTCGATCGCCAACGTGTACGGCGCCTGGGGGGTATGACCCGGTGTGGGCGTGGCGGCCGGCGTCGGTGGCGGCGTTTCGGTGGGTGGCGGCGGCATGTCGGTCATGGCTCGAGCCTTTCGGACGAGGGGGCACCGGTGACCATCGCCGGGCCGATGGCCCGGCTCGCGGCGGCGACGGCGAGCACCTCGGGGTCACGACGATCCCAGTGGTCGAGGTGCAGGGCCTCTTGGAGCGGCAACCGCGTGCGCCAGCCGGCGCGCTCGAGGTCGGGCGTGTCCTGGAGCTTGCCCACCGGCCCGACGCAGAGCCATGCCACGGGTCGGATGGTGTCGGGGATGCCGAGCAACTCGCGCAGGAACGACTCGCGATAGAACGACACCCACCCCATCCCCCACCCTTCGGCGGTGCACGCCAGCCACATGTTCTCGATGGCCAGGCACACCGAGTAGAGGCCGGCATCGGCGATGGCGTGTCGCCCGAGAACGCCGGGCGCGCCGCGCGCCGCGTCGTAGGTGACCACGACCGACAGGCTGGCCTCGAGGATGCCGTCGATCTTGATCCCGGCGAAGCGTTCGGCGAGCTCTCCCTCGAGCGAGGCGGCGAACTCGCGGCGCTCCTCGTGGACGTGGCTCCAAAAGGCCCGGCGGACCGTGGGGTCCGACACCAAGATGAAGTCCCACGGTTGCGACAGGCCGACGCTCGGCGCGCTGTGGGCCGCATCGAGGATGCGGACGAGGACCTCCTCGTCCACGGGCTCCCCATTGAACTCGGCCCGGACGTCGCGCCGGCGGTGGATCACGTCGTAGAAGCCCGGGAGCACGATCGAACCTTACAAGCGCAGGAGCCGCTACCTTCCGACAGTCCCGGACCCGGGAGGGATCAGGTCGTCGACCGACACCCCAGCGCTAGCCTCGCATGGCAATGGTCGATCACGCCTGGACCGGGGATGCCTGCTCGCTGGTCGAATCCTTCCGCAAGGGCGAGATCACCCCGCCCGAGGCATTGGAGCTGTCCCTGGCCGCCATCGAGGCCTCGGCACTGAACGCCTTCTGCCACGTCGACGCCGATGGGGCACGCCAGGCTGCGCGGCGCGCCGACGTGACACTTCCCTTCGGCGGGGTCCCGATCGGTATCAAAGAGCTCGAGTCGGTGCAAGGGTGGCCGCTGACCGAGGCGTCACTCGTCTTCGCCGATCGCATCGCCACGTCCACCTCGACTCAGGTCCGGCGACTGGTGGGTGCGGGCGCGGTGCTGGCGGGCCAGACCACCGCCAGCGAATTCGGTGGCATCAACGTCACCTACACCCGTCTGCACGGCGCCACCCGCAATCCCTGGAACCTGGAGCGCACACCGGGCGGGTCGTCGGGTGGCACCGCCGCGGCCGTGGCCGGAGGCTTGGTCCCCATCGCCTCGGGGGGTGACGGCGGCGGCTCCATCCGCATCCCCGCCGGCTTCACGGGGATGGTGGGACTCAAGGCGAACTACGGACGCATCCCCAAAGGCCCGTTCGTGCACCAGATTCCCCACACCGTCACGGTGGGCTGCATCAGCAGGTCGGTACGCGACACGGCACGGTGGTTCGACGTGTGCAACGGCTACGACCCCCACGACACCTTGAGCCTGCCCGGCGTCGAGGGGTGGGAGGCCGGGCTCGGCAGCCACCGCGAGGAGCTGCGGGGCAAGCGGGCGGTCGTCTCGGTCGACCTCGGTGTGGCGGTGGTCCACCCCGAGGTGGCCGCGCTGGTGAGCACCGCGGCCACATCGCTCATCGCTGACGCCGGGCTGACGCGCGTCGACCTCGACGTGCAATTCCCTCCGGCACTCTTCGAATGGGCCATGTCCAACCTGGTCACGCTCGCCGCCGATCTGGGTGACTCGTACCCTGCCTGCGAGTCGGAGCTCACCCCTGAGATCATGCTGGGCATGAACATCGCGTCGCACCACTACGACCTGGCCATGGCGGCCACGGCCGAGCGGTTCCGCGTGGGTGCCCACGAGGTGATGGCCGACATCCTCGACGAGGTGGACTTCATCTTCTGCTCCACCAACCCCGACGTCGCCTTCGGTGCCGAGGGCCCCATGCCCACCACGGTGGGAGACGTCGACCTCATGGAGCGATTCGGCGACATCATGCGGGTGGGGGCCAACCAGGGGAACCTCACGTTCCCCGCCAACTTCGCGGGCAATCCTGCGGTGTCGATCCCGGTGGGGACCGTCGACGGCCTTCCCGTGGGGATGCAGGTCATCGGGCGCCACCACCGGGAGGACCTCCTCCTCGATCTCGCCTTCCTGGCCGAGCGCGAGCGCCCCTGGCCCTTGGTGTCCCCCGGAGCACCGCGCTCGATGATGAACGGAAGCGGGAACGGCAACGGCAAGAGCGCCAAGCCCGAACCTCCCGCAGAAGAAGCGGGCGAACCACCCGATCGAGCCACCGCGGCGGGCGGCTCCACCAGGCGCCGGTTCTTCGCCCGCCACCGCGCCCTGCGAGTCGGCGCCATCGTGGTGGTGGTCATCGTGGTGATCGTGGTGGTCGTGGTCGTCGACACGAGCGTCAAGACGACGCTGCGCCAGGACACGCTCCAACCGTTCTACGACACCTCGGGCCTGCAGACGGCGGGACCCCTGGGCCAGGTCGTGCGGAGCCAACCCCTCGGTGTCCACGTCGACGACGGCACGGCCCTGCGGATCCTCTACCGGACGCAGCGGGCCAACGGCTCGAGGACCTTCAGCTCGGGCATGGTGTTCATCCCCGACAACAGTGCGGCAGGCACCCCGCGGCCGGTGGTGGCGTGGGCGCACGGCACCGTGGGGCTCGGACCCCAGTGCGCGCCGTCGCGCACGGCCCATCCCGTCGGCGACATGTCGTGGGTCTCGTCCATGTTGGCGCGCGGCTGGGTGGTCACGGCCACCGACTACGCCGGCCTCGGGACAACGGGCACCTCGGGCTATCTGGTCGGCGATGACGAGGCCAACGACGTGCTCAACAGCGTGCGGGCGCTCTCGTTCATCCCGTCCGCCCACGCCGGGACGTCGTTCGCCGTGTGGGGGCACTCCCAAGGTGGGAACTCGGCGTTGTTCACCGCGGCGCAGGCGCACACCTATGCACCCGAGCTCCACCTGGTGGCGACCGTGGCATCGGCGCCGGCCGCAGAGCTCGTCCCCCTGTTGAACCAGAGCTACAACTCGTCGCTCGCCTGGGTCATCGGGCCCTCGGTGGTGACGTCGTGGCCGGCGACCTACCGGGAGCTGGAGGTGCGACCGATCCTCACCGACGCCGGCTACAACAACTACCAGCGCATCGCCCAGAAGTGCATCGCCACCGCCGCGGCCGAGGGCGTCGTCCGCAATGCCATCAAGCAGCAGTTCTTCAACGGCAACCCGTTGGACAACGCGGCGTGGCGCCGCGTCGCCGAGCAAGAAACCGCACCCGTGCTCGCACCGTCACAGGCGTTGCTGGTGGCCGAGAGCCTCACCGACCAGGTGGTGCTGCCCAACACCACCGCGCTCTACATCGAGCGCGCCTGCGCCGCGGGATCCGACCTGACGTCGCTGTGGCTGACCGATGTGGGACACATCCAATTGTCCACGACCATCGCGCCGGCGGTCGTCAACTGGCTGGGCGACCGGTTCGAGGGTCGCCCCACCGCCCCGACGTGCAACCAGCCCCTGCCCATCGCCCCCGCCTCCCCGTAGGCCGGAGCGAAGAGGCTCAGGCCGACAACCGGACGGGCAGGCGCTCGAGCCCGCGGAGCACGATGTTCTCCTTGTAAGACAGCTCGTCGCCGACGCGCTCGATCCGACGGGCCCGGCGCAACAGGGCGGGCAGGGCGATCTGCGCCTCCAGCCGGGCGAGCGGCGCGCCGAGGCAGTGGTGGATGCCGAAGCCGAACCCCAGATGGTTGTTGTCGGTGCGGGTCACATCGAAGGACTCCGGAGCGGAGAACGCGGCGGGATCACGGTTGGCCGAGCCGATGAGCAGCATGGAGAACTCGCCCTTGGACAGCTTCGCCCCCGCCACCTCCATGTCCTGCAGCGCCACCCGCCCGGTGAGTTGCACCGGGCACACGAAACGCAGCATCTCCTCCACCGCACCACGGACGACAGACGCGTCGTCGCGCACGCGTGCGAGCTGGTCGGGACGCTCCATGAGCTCCAGGGCCCCGCCCGAGATGAGGTTCACCGTCGTCTCGTGCCCAGCCACGAGCAGCAAGATGCACGTCGACAACAACTCCGCCTGGGTGAGCGCATCGCCCTGCTCCTCGGCCTGGATGAGCCGCGTGAGCAAGTCGTCGCCGGGGTGCCGACGGCGCTCCTCGATGAGCGAGGCGAAGTACTGCACGAAGGACAAGATCGCGCCCAACCGCTGCTGCACCGCCTCGGGCGGGAGAAGGAAGTCGGGGTCGAGACCGCGAGCCAGGGCATGGGACCACACCCGGAACTGCTCGTGGTCCTCGACCGGGACCCCGAGCATCTCGACGATGATCTGCACCGGGAGTGGGTACGCGTAGTCGGCGACGAGATCGACCTCCCCGCGGGCGAGCGCGTCGTCGAGCAGGCCCTCGCAGATCTCCTCGAGGCGGGGTCGCAGTGCCTCGACGACCCTCGGGGTGAACGCCTTTTGCACGAGTCCCCGCAGGCGGGTGTGGTCGGGCGGATCGCGGAACAGAAACGGTGCCATCTCGGCCAACATGGCTTCGGGGCCCTGCTGGGCCGGAATGTCGGCGGCACGCAGCTCACGGAAGGCGGACTCGTCGACGTTGCGCCCGTCGCTGCTCGATCGCCGGTCGCGCAAGACGGCCAGACAGTCGGCGTGACGGGTGAAGACCCAGAAGCCGAGCGGACTGCGGTGCACCGGATTGTTCTGCCGCAGGTCGCGGTACACGGCGTAGGGGTTCTCCACCCACGCCGGATCGTACGGGTCCCACACCAACGTCCCGGCCGAAGCGGCCTCGTCGCGCACGGCGCGCGCCGCGTCGCTGAATTCGGCGGTGCGCTGGGCCACGAACTCGGCGACGCCAGGCTCCGGTCCGCCGGCGCGCGACGAGGTGGTCATGATCCCACGGTACCCACCGATCGCCAGGGCCACCATCTGGACGCCGCCACGGCGACGCCGGTGTCGGCCCGGGCCCGAAGGGCGCGGTCGTCCTGCCACGGGCGCAGTCGGAGCCCGACGGGCGGGAGATGCCCCGACACCACGACGGCGTCGCCGGGAGGTACCCGTCGCAGCGCGTCGGCGGGAACCAGCCGCCGCAGCGAGGGCGAGTCGGTGCGCGACCGTGCGCCCGAACCGTCCACGGTGGTGGCCAGGGTTCGGAGCTCGGCGTCACCGATGAGCGAGCTGGCGTGTTCGAGCGTGGCCGGGTCGGCGATGCCGGAAAGAAACACCTTGACGCGGTGGTTGTTCACGACGCTCCCGGCCCGCGTCCCGTACCGGGCCTGCAGTTGGGCCAGGTCCTGCCACACCGTCACGAGCTGCACGCCGTGACCCGCCGCGGTCGACGCCAACACGTCGAGCTCCGCCAGCGGTGCCACGTTGGCGGCCTCGTCCAACACGACGAGCAAGGGAGGGTCGAGCGGCTCACCCCGGCGGCCGACGCGTGCGTACGCAGCCTCGAGGACCTGGCCGACGAGCGTGGCGAACAGCGGGCGTAGTCGGCGCTGGTCGTGCGCGGGCGCACACAGGTACAAGGTGTTGCGGCCCTCCAGCAGGCGATCGGGGTCGATGGACTGTCCGAGCGCCGGGCCCGCCGCGGCGGACTCCGTCGACGCCACCACGGGATCGGCGAACACCTCGACCACGGTCTCGGCGGTGGTGTAGACGGCACTGCGTTGCCGGTCGTCGCGCCCCACGCCGCGTGCATGGCCTGGAGGGCGAGCCGCTGTCCTGAGGAGGTGAGCGCGTCGAAGACGTCGTCGGCCTCCTGGGTGTCCACCCACCGCACCACGTCCGCCATCGTCCCCCCCGTCGTCGCGGCAGCCAGCAACAACGGGGCCAGGAGCTTGGCCGCGGTCGCGTACCAGAAGTCACCGTCGGCCAGCGATCCCGGCGAGGACCGGGCCACCTCGGTAAGCGACGCCGCGGTGCGACGGGCTCCCTCCCATGTGACCGACGCCTGCAACGGCGACCACGACGCGCCGACCAGGCTCGTCGAACGGGACGGGTCGTACACCGACACCTGGCCCTGGCGTTCTCGCCATTGCAGCGTGTGACGGGCCAGGTCCGACTTGACCGACGCGGCCACCACCGGGCCGTCCCACTCCAAGATGGCGGGCACGGCGAAGCCGCTGGTCTTGCGGCTCTGGGTCGGTCCCACCACCAGGACCGAATGCCCACGCTCGGCCGCCAGCAGGCGGCCGTGGGCCGCGCCCAACGTCAGACGACCCGCGCCCGGTGTCCGCACCGCCAAGGTGCGCACGTCGCGACGCGTGGCCCAACGGGCGGGATCGGGCCCGGCCGGTCGGGGCCCGCGCACCGGACCACGTCCGGGCCCCGCACGCGGCTCGCGCGCAGCGGGGCGCGACCACAGCCATCCTGCTGCGATGGTCGCGCCCGCGACGACCTCCAGCAGTCCGTTCACGCCCGGCCGTCCATGCGGGCATCGGTGTCGACGATGGCCGACTCGTGCGACGACAGGCGGTGCTGGACCAGGAACGAACGGGTGCCCACCTTCCACAGCGCCACACCGCGTCGCAGGTGCGGGACGAGCTCTGCTTCGGTCGACGACAGCCCCAGCAACGGTGCCGCCCGCTCGACCTCGCTGGGGGGTTGGGCGTAGACGACACGCGTCTCGGAGTCCGCCAGCAACCCCCGCGCCAGTCCGACCTGTTCGGACCCGACCGCACCGCTG
Organism: uncultured Acidimicrobiales bacterium; assembly: GCA_963764205.1. GTDB lineage: Bacteria > Actinomycetota > Acidimicrobiia > Acidimicrobiales > UBA8190 > Chersky-840. The sequence goes on along the minus strand of CAVXRN010000006.1, from coordinate 441,821 downwards.
GTCTCGAGGTCCGAGAGACGGTGCAGCACCGCTACATTCGACACTCCACGCGCCCGAGACAATTTCCACGACGACTGGAGCCAACGCGCCACGGACAGGTTGGCGAGGATGGCCCACGCCTCGTCCACCACCACGACCACGCCGCCGGTGGCGCCGACACCACCGAGCCCCGCCTGCAACCAAGCCGTGGCGCAGGTCATGAGGATCCCCAGGGCGCCGGAGTGGTACACGGCGGAGAGGTCGAGGACCACGAGAGGCGCGTCGAGCCGAAGGCCCGGAGAGGTCGGGCCGTCGAACATGCCCCGCAGATCGCCGGCGACCAGACGCCGGAGCTCGAGCGCCACGTTCCTCCCGTCGGCGGCGAGCCCGCTCACGTCGGTGCCCACCGTCCGCGCCGAGCGCTGCACGGGATGCAACAGCGCGTCGACGACGGTGGGCAACGTCGGGCCGCCGCCGTGCTCCCCGTCGGCCACGGCGACGTCGAGCGCGCTGCGCTCGGCGGGAAGAAGGGGGCGTCCGAGACTGGCGGCACACAACGAGGCGAGCAGCTCGCACCGTTGTCTCGCCACGTCCTCGTCGTCGGGCCCGAGTCCGTCAGCTGCGGGTACGGCGTCGAGTGGGTTGAGTCGGACCGACCCACCCGGGCGCAGCGCCACGGGGTCGACACCCCAGGCCCGGGCCAGTGCCCCGTATTCACCCTTGGGGTCCACCACCCAGGCCCGGCGTCCGAACGCCGCCAGACGCCAGAGATAGGTCTTGACGAACGCGCTCTTGCCCCGACCGATCTGGCCGATCACGACCATGTTGGGATTGGTGAGCGCCCCACGGCGGTAGAGCTCGAACGGGTCGTAGGTGAAGGTGCCACCCAGCACGTCACGCCCCACCAACACGCCACCGCCGTGGCCACCAGAGGCATCGTCGACGACGAGGCCGGGCTCGGACACGAACGGGTAGAGCGCCCCGAGATGGCGCGTCGTGGTCTCGTGGGCGGGGTGCGCCACGGCACGAGCCGATTCAGCAGAGCCCGCGGCCGAGCGGCAGCGTGCACAGGAACGTGTTGGCCTGGTCCCCGTAGCACCGACGCAATTCGAGCCCGGCCTGTCCCGCGGCCTGCTCGACGCGACCACACGCCTCCTCCAGCGCGTCGCGGTCGTCCGCACCCACCGTCAGGTACCCCGAGAAGCGGAAGTGCGCGTGGCCATCGGCCAGTTCGACCTCGCGCCGGACGAGGATCTCCTCCTCCCGTCGTCGTCGCGCCGTCGCAAGAAACCCACCGCGGCGCCGCAGCTCGGCGTCGGCGATGTCGGCCGTGCGCGCCTTCTCCACCTTGCGCGACGCTTCGATGGGCCCCAGGGGCTCCATCACCACCGACATGGAGCGACGGATGTCCGACGGCAACAGCACGGGACCGAGAAAGTCGGGACCGGTGTCGGTGCGGGGCCATTCCGCCACCCAGTACGTGGCGTGCCACGTGCTGTCGGTGCGCAGGGATCCCCATTCCGCCACCACCCCCATGGGCCACAGCCACCGGTCGTCGTCGGGCCCGGGATCGGCGCGGCGCCAACGCCCCGCACCGCGCACCGCGTGGGCCGGGCGGGCCCGAGGGACGTGGCGCGCGTGGTATGCGTCGCGCACGACGGTGGCCAGCGCATCGGGAGACAACACCGCGCCCACGTCGATCGACGCGTCGCTGAGTCGCCGACGCAGCGCGGCCGCCTCACGGAGCAGGACCGTGCACGCACCCGCGTCGGCGCCGCCCGCGCTCTTGACGGACCGGGCACTTTTCCCGGCGTGGATGGTCACGGCCACGAGCACGTCGTGATGCGACGTCGACGCTTCGCACTCGAGCAAGGCGGCATACGAGGCGCGCGCCGCAGCGCGTCCCGAGCTCCCCCCGTCGACGTCGGGTGGGGCCATCACGACCCGCTCGTCGCCGGGCACGACACGCTCCACCCACTGCACGCGGTGGACCGCCGAACCCTGCCGTGCCAGGGACCCCAGCACGCCCGACCACGCGGTGACCCGGCGCACCTTGTCCTCTTCGCCCAGGAGCACGAATCCGGGGTCCGAGGCGCCGAACACCGCGGTGAAGGTCCGGCGGGAGCGGTCGTGCAGCACCCCCACGCGGAGCCCACCCCGGGCAGAGACGTCCGATGTCGGCGTGCCCGGGTCGACCGGGACGAGTCTGATGCCCGAGAACGGGCCTGGACCCCGCCCCGACCGCCGACCGAGCGCAGCGACGTGGCGGAGCGCGTCGGGCGTCCACTCCTCTGCCGTCCGGCCCGCGATCGGCCAGGTCGCGACGCCGACCCCGATCGCCAGCGTCGCCAGCGCCGCCACCACGCCGAGGGGAGACGACGATGCCCGCAGTACGCCCACGCCGATCACCAACGCGAACGCGACGGCGCCGATCTGTCCGCCTCGCCATCCGGCCACGAGCCCGCGCCGCTCGAGCGGCCCGAACCGGTAGCGCGTCGGTGACGGCTCACTCGCCGTCATGACGTCCTCCGCCCTGCTCGGATGCTGGGCGCGTCGCATCGGGATCGGAACGGACCCCGTCCCCGGTGTCAGTGACAGGCCGCAATGCGAATCCGTCGTCGGTGCCACGCACCTGGGTGATGCCCCAGTCGGTCGCGACACCGCGACCGGCCGCGGCGCCACTGGCTCGGTGCCCGAGGTCCGCTGTCGCCCCCACACCACCCGTCGCCGCGACACCGCCTGTCGCCGCGGCGCCGCCTGTCGCCGCGACACCGCCTGTCGCCGCGCCGGCCAGGGCGGCACCCGCCGTGCCCGCCGTACCGCCTGTGCGGGCCGTACCGACTGTGCCGACCGTGGACTCCTGTTCGCCGGACTTCGAGCCGAGCTTCTTGATCTGGTCGAGCGCCAGGTTCCCGCTCTCCCGTGCCGAGACGGCCCCGCTCTTGACTCGATGGCGCGTCGATTCGAGATGGGCGATGGCCCCCGACTCCACCGCCGGCACCAAGCGGAGCAGGATGAACGGCGCCAGGATGGCGATCAAGAGCAACGCGATCCCGGTCACCACCGCGGCGAATCCTCCGCCGGCCCCGCTCGGCGACACCCCGACGCCGCCGGCGATGGCCCCCACCGCAAGCGACAGCACGGCCGCCACCACGAGCTTCGAGAGCACGAGGGCGACGAGCGTGTCGGCCAGCCGTCGGCACCAGTGCGACACCGACGGCCACACGAGCGCCGCCAACGCCAAGGGAAGGAACAGCACCGCCACCGAGACCGCCGCAGCGCGCACCACGAGCTCGAGCCACAGCACGAGCGCGGCGAAGGCGACGAAGAGACTGCCGAGAAACACGACGAAGCCCGGGACGGGGGTCACCGCGGCGGGCGCGAGGGCGATGAAGAGCCCGGGCAAGACGTTCGTCGTGTCGACGCCGGCGCTCGACAACACCGCGGCGGACATGGCGTCGGTCACCCCCAACGCCATACGCACCAGCGTGACGGCCACACCGGTGAGCAGCATGGCCAGGGGCAGGTGCACGAGGAAGGTGCGTGCCAGCATCGACGCGCTCTGGCGGTAGATGGCCTGGATGGCGGCACAGCACGCCATGGGCAGGACCACTGCGGCCGCCAGGCTCGCCATGACGGCTTCGTGTGCCTCGAACCATCCCGCCTGGAGGTCGACCGACGTCGTGCCCGACATGGCTCGACCCACCTGCGCGATCAACCACACGGCGCCCGACGCCACCCATCGTGCCGCCTCGGAGAAGATCGTCCCGACACCGGCTGCGGCCACGCTGCCCGTCGCGCCGGACACCGAGTTGCAGACGGTGCCGACCAGCGGGAGGTTCGCGGGACACAGCGCGAAGGCTTCGAGCACGGTCAGTGCACCCCCTGGCCGGCGTGGAAGAAGAAGTTCACGATGGCCGGCGCGGCACCGATGAGCAGTGCGGCGAGGGCGGAGACGAGGACGGTCTTCCTGCCGTTGATCGCCTGGTGGTAGTTCTGCGAATGGGCGCCGAGCGCCCACGCCGCGGCACCGATCACGAGCCCGACCAACGCCATGATGAGCGCCCATCCGCCGATGCCGTCGGTCAGCTGCTGGAGCAGCGCGCCCCCGGGGAGGTTGCCGGCGTCGGGGTTGAGCGTCACCGTCGACACCGCCTCGCGCACTGCGACCAGCACCATGCCGTCCCCCTCTCGTGTCGTCGTCACCGGGCGTCGGAAGCCGGTCGACCGTGTGCGTCGAGGGTACGGCTTCTCACGGTACGTTTCAAGCTGTTTCATATCTTTTTATGTCTTTCCCGACGACGATCGACGGCGGCGGGGGAATGACCGGGTACCCCGGCCCGACCACCGAACGCCTGTCATGCTGGTGGCCGTGCTCGGCGCCTCCACCGTGTCTTCGAACCTCGTCGTGGTCGGCTTCGTCGCCCTCGGCGCGGTGGCGGTCATCGGGATCGTGCTGGCCACGATCCTCGGGCGGCGATCGGGGCGTCGGTCGCTCGAACAACGGCTCTCGGCGCTCGCGTCCCGGCTCGGGGTCGACGCGCCGGCCGAGGACCACGGCATGGGGATCGAGCCGGCGCTGCACCATCTGGAGCTCGTCACCGATCGCGCCGCGGAAGCGGTGGCCGAGTCCTCGGCCGACGCCATCCGACTGCGGCGCGCCCTCGACACCCTGCCCCAGGGCGTCATCGTGTGCGACGAGAACGGGACGGTCGTGTTCCGCAACGCGCGCGCCGTGGGACTGATGGGTGGTCGGCACGGTGACGCGCTGGCGGCCCAAGCCGTCGTCGACCTGCTCGCCGACGCGTGGAAGCAGGGATCGGCCCACAAGACGCTCGACCTCTACGGCCCACCACGGCGCACCTTGGCCGTGTCCACCCAGTTGATCGACGACGGACGCCGCACGTTGGGCGTGATCGCGGCCATCGACGACGTGTCCGAACGCCGGCGATTGGAAGAGATCCGGCGCGACTTCGTCGCCAACGTGAGCCACGAGCTCAAGACCCCGATGGGCGCCATCGGCCTCCTGGCCGAGACACTGGCCGCCGAGAAGGACCCGACCGTGGCGCAGCGTCTGGCCAGTCGCATCCACACCGAGGCCTTCCGGATCAGCAGGATCATCGACGACCTGCTCGACCTGTCGCGCATCGAAGCCGAAGAGGCACCGCCGCGCGAGCCCGTGCTCGTGAACCTGATCATGGCCGAGGCCGTCGAGCGCATGCGCGCCGCGGCCGATCAGCGCGACGTGAAGATCGACCTCGAGGAGCCCACCCCGCCGGTGACGGTCCTCGGCGACAGACGCCAACTCGTCTCCGCCCTCTACAACCTCCTCGAGAACGCGGTGAAGTTCTCCTACGACGGGACGGCGGTGCGCTTCGCCGGGAGGGTCGCCGATGGCCAGGTGCGCCTCGACGTCGAGGACCAAGGTGTCGGCATCCCGGCGCGCGACCTCGACCGGATCTTCGAACGGTTCTACCGAGTCGACCAGGGTCGGAGTCGCAACAGCGGGGGGACCGGCCTGGGCTTGTCTATCGTGCGCCATGTGGCTGCCAACCACCAGGGGCACGTCGAGGTCGATTCGCGCGAAGGTGAAGGGTCGACGTTCCGCCTCATCCTCCCCACCCACTCAGAGGTCGTCTGAACCGTGAGCAGCACCCAGGGCCCCACCGGGCCCGTGGCATGACCAGGCCGGCGTCATGAGCAGCCCGGCGGGCACCCACTCCACCCATCCCACGCGGTCCTCGGCGCGCGGGACACGGGCCGAGCGCCCCGGCGACACACCGGAGCGGGTCCACGACAGCGCCCGCGCCGTGACGGTCCTCATCGCCGAGGACGAAGAGTCTTTCGTCGACGCCCTCGTGATCGGGCTGGGGCGCGAGGGGTTCGACGTCTCGGTGGCCCGGGACGGGCCCGAGGCACTGGCCCTGTTCGACTCGATCGAGCCCGATCTGGTCCTGCTCGACATCATGTTGCCCAAGATGTCGGGCGTGGACGTATGTCGCGCCATCCGGGCCCGGAGCCACGTCCCCATCATCATGGTGACGGCCAAGGGCACCGAGATCGACACCGTCGTGGGGCTCGAGGTCGGGGCCGACGACTACGTGACCAAGCCCTACCGGTTGCGCGAGCTCGTCGCCCGCATGCGGGCCGTGCTGCGCCGCTCACCGTTGGCCGCAGCCGGGGCGCACCCCGCCGCCGAGGAGACCACCGACCGCGGCGCGGTCCTGGAAGTGGGCGAGGTCCGGGTCGATCCCGACCGCCACCGGGTCTTCGTGCGGGGCACCGAAGTCCACCTCCGGCGCAAGGAGTTCGAGCTCCTCGTGCTGCTGGTCGAGAACGCGGGTCGCGTCCTCACCCGCGACACGCTCATCGACCGGGTGTGGGGCGCGGACTACGTGGGCGACACGAAGACCCTCGACGTCCACATCAAGCGGCTCAGGACCCACGTCGAAGCCGACCCCTCCTCGCCCGCCATCATCACCACGGTCCGGGGCGTGGGATACCGCTTCGAGATCCCCGCCGAGGCGTGACCGTCGCGGGCGGCGCCGAGTCCCCGCCGTCGCGCCGCGACGCTCGGCCCAGGCCCTTCGAGCCGGCCCGGCTCGGGCCCCTCACGCTGCGCAACCGCTTCATCAAGGCGGCGACGTTCGAAGGAGCGTCCCCGCGGGGCCAGGTCACCGAGGCGCTGATCGACTTCCACCGCCGCGTCGGCGCCGGCGGCGCCGCCATGACGACCGTCGCCTACCTGGCGGTGTCGCCCGAGGGACGCACCGACCGCCACTGCATCGCCCTGCGCGACGAGGTGGTGCCCGGCCTCCGTACGCTCACCGACGCCGTGCACGACACCGGCGCGGCGGTCGCGGCCCAGCTCGGCCACGCCGGGCCCGTGGCCAACGCCCGCTCCAACGGAGCCCCGTCACTGGCCCCGTCGCGCCACATCAGCCCCCTCGGCACCGTCAGCCGAGCCATCACCGAGGCGGAGATCGCACGGGTCACGGCCGACTACGGCCGCGCCGCGCAGCTGGCGGTCGAGGCCGGCTTCGACGCCCTCGAGGTCCACCTCGGACACAACTACCTGCTGAGCGCGTTCCTGAGCCCCAAGCTCAACCACCGCCGCGACCGGTGGGGCGGCGACGTCGAGAATCGGGCCCGCTTCGCCCGCCAAGTCGTCCGCACCGTCCGCGACGCCGTGGGCGACCGGGCCGCGGTGACGGCCAAGCTCAACATGGCCGACGGGGTACCCGGCGGCCTCTGGCTCGAGGACAGCGTTGAGGTCGCCCGCCTGCTCGAGTCCGACGGCGCCCTGGACGCGTTGACCCTCACGGGCGGCAGCTCGCTCGCCAACCCCATGTACCTGTTCAGGGGCGACGCTCCCCGGGCCGAGTTCGCGGCCACGCTCCCCAAGGCGCTGCGCCTCGGGTTCCGCGTCATGGGTCACCGGTTCATGCCCGACTACCCCTTCGAAGAAGCGTTCTTCCTTCCCTACGCCCGCCAGTTCCGCGCCGCGCTCGACATGGACCTCGTCCTCCTGGGCGGCGTCAACGAGCTCGCCACCGTCGAGCTCGCATTGTCAGAAGGGTTCTCCTTCGTCGCCATGGCCAGGGCGCTGCTGCGCGAGCCCGACCTGGTGTCGAAGATGGAGGCCGGCACCTCGCGCGCCTCGCTGTGCATCCACTGCAACAAGTGCATGCCCACCATCTACAGCGGCACGCGCTGCGTTCTCGTCGACAACACCACCGGGTAGCGGCCGCCCCGACGGCGCCGGGTCAGAGTCCCAGGAGCCAGTGGGCGAGCTTGCGCAGGTTCACGAAGAACAGCACCAGGCCCAGGAACAACAGCACCGCACCCAGCAGCGCCACCTTCTTGCCCCCCGACCCCAGTCCCGTGAAGGCCAGGCTGCCCGAGCTGGCGTGGACCACGGCCGGGCTCGTCGAAGCGGCCGGCGTCGCGGGAGCGGGGTCGGCTGTCGCCGGGTGTGACGCCGGTGCGATGGTCGTCGGTGTGACATGGGTCACGGTGGGCGTCGTCGGGGGGGAGACGTCGGCGTCGTCGTGTGCGGGGCGGTCGTCGGCGTCGTGTGCGGGGCGGTCGTCGGCGTCGTCGACCCGCCCGGGGTGGTGGTCGGCGTGACCTTGACGATCGGCTCGCCCCCGACGAACTTGATCGGTGCCCCGACCGTCTCGTGGGCCGTGTCGTAGAACACGAGCGCACACGTCACCCCCGCGGCCTGCTGCGCGGGCGAGGGCGGGCACGGATAGTTCTGCGCGTCCGCCCTGGGACGCAGGTGGGCGCTGTCGGCGCGGCCGCACGGCCCGAAGACGGAGTTGGAGCTGCACGGAGGGCCGAGCTTCCTGCTCACGTGGACCTTCACGGACGCCGACATCGACCCGGTCGGGGTCGTCGACACGATCTGCTTGAGCGAGGGCGGGCTGCATCCGACCGGGATGGACTCGTCGAATGGCGGGCCCACGTACACCGTGGGCTCGCCCGGCGTGCCGTTGCACTCGAGGACGTAGCCGAACGCGTTGGCCGCGAGCCCCGTCCCCGCTACCAACACGACCTGACCCTGGACCAGACCGGTGGCGCTGCTCAGGTTGAGTGCCCCTGTCGCGAACGCCTGCGCGCTGGCGAAGCTGAGGAATCCCGCGACGACGAGGGCGGCGGCGACCAACCGGCGACGGCCCAAGATCATCGTGACTTCCCTGCGCACTTGGTCATGAAATCAGCGATCCCCCTGGGCCCTCGCCCGCCACGCACAAACACCGAAGGACCATGGAGCATGGCGCGCGACGCTGGCGCATCTTCAACGTACGATACGACCCGTTTGGCCAGCAAGAACCGTCAATTGTGATGATCCTGGCGCCCGCGGCGCGGCCTCGCTCCGGCCCAGGGAAGCGGCCGCGTTCGGCGACGGATTTCTCCCTCTCCGTGGTGGAGACGTGGTGGCGACGTGGTCTCGAGCGACCCGCTCCGTCTCACCTGTGTCACTTCTGCATCAGCGCCGGCGGTAGCCGACGGGGCAGGGGCCCGCGGCGCGCGCCACACCACCGATCTGGGCCCGCACGGGGTAGGGGTGGTCGGCCCACCCCGGATCGAGGTCGAAGGCGGCGAACAGCCTGGTGGCCGCCGTCGTCATGGCCGAGAGCGAGAACGGCTGGGCGGGACAGGTGTGGCGGCCGTGGCCGAAGGCGGTGACCAGCTCGACCGCGGCCAGCGCCGAGGGGTCGGCCAGGCGCCTCCGGTTCCACCGACCGGGGTCCCAGGCCTCGAGCCCGGGCGCGGCCGACGTGTTGGTGAGCGGGAGCAGCGTGGCGACCGTGGCGCCGGCTCCGACCTCGTACACGGCGTCGCCCACGTCGAGCGGCACGGGGGCGGTCACGTAGCGGGCCATGATCGAGCGCTGCGCCAGGCGGGTCGACTCGAGCGCGCATCTCTCGGCCCAGGCCCGGTCCCCGGCGCGCACCGCGTCGAGTGCGTCGGGACGGGTCACGAGGTCGATGAGCATCCAGCCGAGGGCGGCGAAGAGATTGGACATCGACGCCACGTGGACGAGCGCCACGTCCATGGCCACGCCGATGGCACGCGCCTCGCCCCGCAGGTCCGCCCACGCGTCGACCACCCGGGCGAACAGCGCGTGGTCCTCCTCGACGCCGGGGAGCTCGGCCAGGGCGTGGGCGATCTCCTCGACCACCACGGCCAGCGCGCCACGTTCCTGCGCCTTCCCCGACGCCGCCACCGCGGCCATGGCGTCGGGATGGACGAAGGACTCCGAGCCGTCGAGGGTGTCGAACGACGCAGCCAGGCGTTCGAAGCGCGCGCCGCGGGCCGACCCGGGGCCGCCCCACGAGGCCAGGCCGACGCGATGGCCCAGCCGCCGGGTCAGGTCGAACACGTCGACGTCGCCCGCGGCGCCGAGCTCGTCGACCGTGGCGTCGAGGGCGCGCTCGACATGGCCGAGATAGGCGGCCACGTCGTCGCGCCCGAAGAGCTGGTGCGGCAGGGTGCGGCGACCCACGAAGATCTCGTCGGGCAGCTTGCGCCGCAACATGCGCCAGTCGGCCAGGCCCTTGCTGGCGCGTTCCTCGGGCAGTCCGTAGAAGGCCGCCACCCCCACGGGCGAGAACGTGAAGAGGTAGCGGTCGTCCCCGCTGTCGACGACGAACGTGTCACCGAGGAGCCGCCGCGCCCGGGCCAACTCGGCGACGGGGTCGTCGACGGCGGCGTCCCACGGCAGTGCGACACCCGCCGCCACCGCCGGCATGGGCGAGATCGTGGGTCTCAGGGCACCGGGCCTCAGGTCGACGGCGCTTCGATGACGGTGCGGCCGCCGAGGTAGGGGGCGAGCGCGGCGGGGAGCGCCACCGACCCGTCGGGTCGGCGCCCCGTCTCCACCAGCGCGGCCCAGACCCGGGCCCAGGCGATGGCCGAGCCGTTCAAGGTGTGGACGAACACCGGCGCACCGCCGGCGTCAGGGCGGTAGCGGATGTTGGCGCGGCGCGCCTGGTAGTCGGTACACCAGCTCACCGACGACACCTCGAGCCACATGTCCGACCCCGGGGCGTAGACCTCGATGTCGAAGGTGCGGGCCGACGAGACGCCGAGCTCCCCCGTGCACAGGTCGAGGACGCGGTACTCGAGGTCGAGCTCCTGCAGCAGCGCCTCGGCCCGGCCGACCATCGCCGCGTGCTCGGTGGGTGACTGCTGTGCGGTGGCGTAGGCGAAGAGCTCCACCTTGTCGAACTCGTGCACGCGCAGGAGGCCCCGCGTGTCACGACCGGCCGATCCCGCCTCACGCCGGAAGCAGGCGGTGCCGGCGGTCAACCGCAGCGGGAGCGCGGCCGCGTCGAGGATCTCGTCCCGGAACATCGACGTGAGCGGCACCTCGGCGGTGGGGATGGCCCACAGGTCGTCGCGCTCGAGGTGGTAGGCGTCGTCGGCGAACTTGGGCAGGTGTCCGGTCGACACCATCGTCTCGGTGCGGACCAACGTGGGAGGGCGGATCTCCTCGTACACGTCGCTGTGGTGGTCGAGGGCGAATGCCGTGAGCGCCCGGATCAGCCGGGCGCCCGCCCCGCGATACAGAGGGAACATCGAGCCCGACAGCTTGGCGCCGCGCTCGAGGTCGAGGATGCCGAGCTCGGCCCCGGTGTCCCAGTGCGGCACGCGCTGGTGCTCCGCATACGGGCGCGGGGTGTCGGGCCACCGACGCACGACCGGGTTGTCGTCGGGCCCTTCGCCGTCGGGCGCCTCGTCGGACGGGAGGTTGGGCAGCCACAGCAACAGGGCGCGCACCTCGGCCTGCGCCGCAACCGCCTCGGCGTCGGCCTCGGTCTCCTGCTCGCCCAGGGCGCGGCTCTGCTCGGTCAGCTCCGCCGCGCGCGCTGCGTCGCCCGACCGGCGGGCCTCACCCACCTGGCGCGACAGCTCCTTGACGTTGGCCCGCAGCTCGTCGCGACGTCCTACCGCGGCGCGCGCCCGACCGTCGGCGTCGAGCAGGCGCCGCACCTCGGCCGGGTCCACGCCCCGACGGGCCAGGGCGGCGGTGATCACATCGGGGTTCTCCCTGGCCAACCGGATGTCGATCATGGGGCGCAACGGTAGCCTCGCCGCGATGTCCGGCCCGGCTCCATCCGACGCGCCCGGCGACGACCCGGTCATCGAGTGTCGCGACCTCGTCGTGCGCTACGGCACCACGACGGCGGTGGACGGGCTCACGCTCTCGGCCCGGCGGGGCCAGGTGTTGGCGCTGCTGGGACCGAACGGGGCGGGCAAGACCTCCACCGTCGAGACCCTCGAGGGCTACCGCCGCGCCACCGACGGCACCGTGCGCGTGCTCGGGCTCGACCCGGCGGCCGACCACCGGCGCGTGGTGGCCCGCATCGGCGTGATGCTGCAGCGCGGCGGCGTCTATCCGGTCATGGGACCGCGGCGCGTGCTGCGGCTCTTCGCCGACTACTACGAAGAGTCCGAGGACCCCGACGCGCTCTTGGACCTGGTGGGACTGCGCTCGGTCGCCCGAACGCCGTGGCGGCGGTTGTCGGGGGGCGAACAACAACGCCTCTCGTTGGCGCTCGCCATCGTGGGCCGGCCCGAAGTGGTCTTCCTCGACGAGCCCACCGCCGGCGTCGACCCCGAGGGACGCCTCTCGGTCCGACGGGTGATCACCGAGCTGCGCGACCGGGGGGCGTGCGTGCTGCTCACCACCCACGAGCTGCCCGAGGCCGAGCGCGTCGCGGACGACGTCGTGATCATCGCCCGCGGGCGCGCCGTGGCCCGCGGCACGGTGGCCGAGCTCGCCGCCGCGGGGGGCGAGGGCGGGATCCGCTTCGAGGGCCCCGTCGGGCTCGACCTCGTGTCGCTGCGCGCGGCGCTCGGGCCCGAGCCGGCTGTCGTGACCGAGGAGCGCCCGGGTCACTACCGCGTGGAGGGCCCCGCCACCACCACCCGGTTGGCGTTGCTGGCGGGGTGGATGAACGAGCGCGACCTCCCCCTCACCGAGCTGCGGGCCGGGGGTCACTCGCTCGAAGAGATCTACCTGCGCGTCACCCAGGACGTCCAGGGGGCCGGGCGATGAACGCGGCGCGTCCCGTGCTGAGCCGGTTGGCGGCCCAGAGCGCGGCCGAGGTGGGCATGACGTTGCGCCGGGGCGAGTCGCTGCTGCTCACCATCGGCATCCCCGTCGTCCTACTCGTCTTCTTCTCCGAAGTGCACCTGCTCCCGACCGGCACCTCCCACCCCGTCAGCTTTCTGGCGCCGGGGATCCTGGCCCTGGCGGTGATGGGCACCGCGCTCGTGAACCTCAGCATCGCCACGGGATTCGAGCGGGGCTACGGCGTGCTCAAACGGCTCGGCGCCACACCGCTCGGCCGCCCGTCGCTGCTGGGCGCCAAGATCGTCGCCATCCTCGTGGTCGAGGCCATCCAGGTCGCCGTGCTCGTCCCCGTCGCGCTCGGGCTGGGCTGGCACCCCACCGCCGGCGGCGCGGGCCGGGCCGTGGTGGTCGTCGTGCTCGCCACGGCCGGGTTCGGGGGCATCGGCCTGATGCTGGCCGGGGTGCTGCGGCCCGAGGTCAATCTGGCCGCGGCCAACGGGCTGTGGCTGCTGCTGCTGCTCGTGAGCGGGATGCTGGCCCCGCTGTCGAAGTTGCCCGACGGGCTCCAGGCGGTGTCGAAGGCCCTGCCCGCCGCGGCGCTGGCCGAAGCGCTGCACCGGAGCCTCGGCCTGGGCACGTCGGTGCCGGGTTGGGCGTGGTTGGTCCTCGTGCTGTGGGCCGTGGGCGCTCCGATCCTGGCGGCGACGACATTCCGGTGGGAGTGAGCCGGCTCTACCTCGCGGTCGTCGGCACCGGTGGTCGCCTGCCCGAGTCGACGTGCCGTGTGGCGGAAGAGGTGGGCGGCGCCGTCGCCGCGGCCGGGGCCGTGCTCGTGTGCGGCGGGTTGGGCGGGGTCATGGAGGCGGCGTGCCGCGGGGCGAAGCACGGCGGCGGGCTCACGCTCGGCATCCTCCCCGGACCCGACCGCGCCGCCGCCAACGCGTACGTCGACGTGGCGGTCCCCACGGGGTTGGGCGAGGCGCGCAACGCGCTCGTGGTCCGCACCGCGGACGCCGTGGTGGCGGTGTCGGGTGAGTACGGCACGCTGTCGGAGATCGCCCTGGCCCTGCAGGCTGCGATCCCGGTCGTCGGCCTCGACACGTGGGAGCTGGCCCGAGGCGGTGCCGTCGTCGACGCCGTCGTGCGGGCCGAGGACCCCGTCGCTGCCGTCGGGCTCGCCGTCGAGTTGGCGAGATCGGCACGCCGCGCCCGGCGAGGACCATGATGGGTGCCGTGCACCGACGGCTGGGCGTCCTCACCACGCCGGTTCTGCTCGTCGTCGTGGCGCTCCTTCTCGTTCGCACCACCTCCACCGTCGGCCATCACCGCGTCGAGCTGGTCCACGGTGCGTCCACCGTCTCCCTCTCCTCGACCTCCGTCTCCTCGACCACCCGCTCTTCGGCTACCGGCCCGACGAGCGACGCGCCCATCGTCGACGCCGCGGCCGATGCGGCCACGGGCGGGTACTGGCTCGTGGCCTCGAACGGCGCCGTGTTCAATTTCGACGCCCCGTTCCTCGGCTCCGCCGGGAGCCTGGCGCTCAGCTCGCCCGTGGTGGGCATGGCGGCCACCGCCGACGGCGGCGGGTACTGGCTGGTCGCCGCGGACGGCGGCGTCTTCTCCTACGGCGACGCCCGCTTCGCCGGCTCGATGGGCGGGGTCCGTCTCACCGAACCCGTCGTGGGCATGGCGGCCGATCGGGCCACGGGCGGCTACTGGCTGGTCGCGGCGGACGGCGGGATCTTCACCTTCGACGCCCCCTTCGCCGGCTCGGCCGGGGCGCTCAAGCTCGACTCGCCCGTCGTGGGCATGGCGGCCACCACCGACGACGGCGGGTACTGGCTGGTGGCGGCCGACGGCGGCGTCTTCTCCTACGGCGACGCCCGCTTCGCCGGCTCGATGGGCGGCGTCCATCTCTCGCGGCCCGTGGTGGGCATGGCCGTCGCGGGCGCCGGTGGGAGCGGGAGCGGCTATTGGCTCGTGGCGGCCGACGGCGGGATCTTCTCCTTCGGCGGGCCCTACGAAGGGTCGACCGGCGCTCTCGTGCTCGACCGGGCCGTCGTGGCGATGGCGGCGACGCCCGACGGTGGTGGGTACTGGTTGGTGGGCGCCGACGGTGGCGTCTACTCGCTCGGCGACGCCACCTACCAGGGCTCGGTCGCCGTGGCGCCGCTGGCGGGGCTGACGGTCGTGATCGACCCCGGCCACGACGGTGGCAACGGCGGCGACCCGGGCTTCATCGACCGCCCCATCGACGGCGGCGGGGTGACCGAGCCGTGTGACACCGCCGGCACCTCGACCGACAACGGCTACCCCGAGCACGCCTTCAACTTCGACGTGGCGGTCCGGGCCCAGGCGCTGCTCCAAGCGGACGGGGCCCGGGTCGTGCTCACCCGCCCCACCGACACCGGCGTCGGGCCCTGCGTCAACGTGCGTGCCGCGATCGCCAACGACCTCCACGCCGACGCGGCCATCTCGATCCACGCCGACGGTGGTCCGCCCGGCGGCGTGGGCTTCGCCGTGGACACCCCGCTCCCGGTCGTGAGCCCCATCTCCGACAACCGCGCCATCGTCGGGCCCTCGGCCCAGCTCGGCGTGGACGTCCGCAACACCTTCGGCTCCGACTCGGGCGAGCCCGCTTCGAACTACACGGGCGTCGACGGCATCGTGCCTCGCTCCGACCTCGGCGGCCTCGACCTGTCGACGGTGCCCAAGGTCCTCATCGAGTGCGCCAACATGCGCAACGCCCACGACGCCGCGCTCGTCCAGAGCCCGGTGTGGCGCCAGAGCGCGGCCCAGGGCGTCGCGGACGGCATCGAGCAATTCCTCGAAGGCGTCGAGCGGACCTAGCGATGGCCATCCTCGACGACATCCGGCGGTTCTGGGACGACGACGCCGCCACCTATGACAACACCCCGGGCCACCGACCCGTCAGCCCCGCGGTGCAAGCGGCGTGGACGGCTGCGTTGGCGTCGCTCCTGCCACCGCCTCCGGCACGCGTCCTCGACTGCGGGGCGGGCACCGGCTTCCTGAGCCTCATCGCGGCGCGCCTCGGCCATCGGGTCACGGCGCTCGACCTCTCACCGCAGATGCTGGCCCGGCTGCGCGCTGCGGCCGAAGCGGAAGGCCTCGACATCTCGGTCGTCGTCGCACCGGCGCACGAGCCGCCGCCCGTGCTCGACGCGGGGCCGGACGGGGCCCCGGGGTACGACGCCGTCATGGAACGCCACTTGCTCTGGACCCTGCCGGACCCCGCTGCAGCGGTGGCCGCGTGGCGGACCGTGGCGCCCGCCGGGAGGCTCGTGGCGGTCGAGTCGCTGTGGGGCGACGCCGATCGCGTCGAAGCCCTGCGCGGAAGGGCATGGAAGCTGGTGCGGCGGTGGCGGGGCACGGCTCCGGACCACCACGGCGAGTACTCCCCCGAGGTCCGTGGCGCCCTTCCACTGGGGTCGGGCACCCATCCCCGCACCGTGGCGCAGGTCGTGGCCGACGCCGGATGGCCCGCACCGCGACTCGTACGCCTGCGCGACGTCGAATGGGCGTCGGCCTTCGAGCAGCGCTTGCCCGAACGGCTCCTCGGAGTGACCCCGCGCTTCGCCGTCGTCGCCGGCTGACGCCCGTCTCGGGCGACGGTCAGGCGTGGGAAAGCCGCGCCAGGTCGGCCTCGAGGGTGGCGCGGCTCACAGGGCCGTGTACGGTGGCGACGATCGTGCCCGTGGCGTCGATGAACACGGTGCCGGGATAGCCCACCAGCGTGAACTTCGGTGCCACCGAGCTCGTCGCGTCGGCTCCCACCGGGAACGACACGCCGCTGTGGCGGGCGAACGCCAAACCGCTAGTGGGATCGTCGTTGCCGTCGATGCCCAGGAAGACCACGTGGCCACCCGTCGCCTGCTCCCGTCGGGCCACGCGCGCCACCATGGGCAGCTCCGCGTGGCACGGCGCGCACCACGAGGCGAAGAACGTCACCACCACCGGCCGGCTGCTCCCGCTTCCGCTCAGTGGGTACGACACGTTCCCGCCGCCCCCGACGCGCGGGAGCGAAAACGGCGGGGCCTGCTTGGTGGCCGGGCCGCTCGACACGGTCAGCCCGAACACGAGCCCCGCCGCCAGGACGAGGCCGAGACCCAGCGACACCCACCGACGGCGCCTCCCGCTCGGGGCCGGGCCGCCCGCCTCGGGCTCGGCCGGCGGCTGTGTCGATGGAGTCGGCGGCTGTGTCAATGGAGCCATGTCAATGGAGCCAGCGGCTGTGTCAATGGAGCCAGCGGCTGCGTCAATGGAACCGGATGAGCACGTCGCCGGCCATGGCGACGAAGAGCAGCGTCAGATACGTGATCGAGTACCGGAACAGGGCCATGGCGGCACGCGGGGTCTGATCCCGACGCAACCGCAGCGCGAAGACGACGAAGAGCGCGCCGAGCACGAGCGCGCCGACGAGGTAGACCGGGCCCATGTGCGCGACGGCGGCGAAGAGCACCGTGACCGCCACCAGGGCCACGGTGTAGAGCAGGATCTGCCCGGCGGTGCGGCGCAAGGTGGCCACGACCGGGAGCATGGGAACCTCCGCCGCCGCGTAGTCGTCGCGGTAGCGGATGGCGAGCGCCCAGAAATGCGGTGGCGTCCAGATGACGATCACGGCGAAGAGCACGAGGGGCGCCCAACCCAGACGACCGGTGACCGCCGCCCAACCGACGAGCACTGGCACCGCCCCCGCCGCCCCACCGATCACGATGTTCTGGGACGAGGTCCGCTTGAGCCAGATGGTGTAGACGACGATGTAGAAGGCGGTGGCCGCCACCGCCAGCACCGCCGAGAGCAGGTTCACCCACGCCCACAGCTCGGCGAAGGCCGCCACCTCGAGGACCACGGCGAAGACCGTGGCGGCGAGGGGCGTCACCTCCCCGGTGACGAGGGGACGGTGACGGGTCCGGTGCATGACCTTGTCGATGTCCCGGTCGAGCACCATGTTCAACGCGTTGGCCCCGCCCGCAGCAAGGGCCCCACCGACGAGCACGAGGACCATCAGCACCGGCGACGGGACCCCGCGTTTGGCCACGAACATGGTCGGAATCGTGGTGACGAGCAGCAGCTCGATGATGCGCGGCTTGGTCAGCGCCACGTAGCTGCGGGCCCTCAGGCCGCCTGCCCTGAGACCGCGCGGGACCGCAGTAGACGGCAGGGACATGGCGGCGAGCCTACGGCGGACACCGCGAACGGACAATGCGGCACCCGGCGGCGGCGGCGGTCGCCCACCGCGACCCCAAAGGGGGTGTCGCCCCCCCGGTACGATGACCCTCCGGTGCAGCTCCCCGGCGTCACACCTCGGGCCTTCCTGCGCATCACCCAGGTCACGGTGGTGATCGTGGTGCTCAACCTCGTCACGGGCGCGGCGGTGCGCCTGTCGGACTCCGGGCTCGGCTGTCCCGACTGGCCCACGTGCTCGCGGCACCGGCTCACCCCCCCGCTGTCGCTGCATCCCGCCATCGAGTTCGGCAACCGGATGGTGGTCGTCGTCCTGTGCATCACCACCGCCGTGGCGTTGGTGGCGGCGCTGCTGCGGGGACCGCGCCGACGCGACCTCGTGTGGCTCTCGGCCGGCCTCCTGGGCGGCGTGATCGGCGAGGCGGTCCTCGGGGGGGTGGTCGTCTACAGCAAGCTCAACCCCTACGCCGTCATGGTCCACTTCATGGTGGGCATCGCCCTGCTGACCGACGCCTTCGTCCTCGTGCTGCGGGCCGGTCGGCCCGACGGCGCCGGAGTGGCCGTCTCGAAGGTGGGCGGGCTCGAGCGACGGATCAGCCAGGTCATGGTCGGCCTGTTGTCCGTGGTGGTGGCGGCGGGGACCGCCACCACCGGGGCGGGCCCCCACGCGGGTGGTGTGGGCGCCAAACGCCTGCCCATCGCCTTGAAGGACATGGTCCGGATCCACTCGGGCATCGTGCTCGTCCTGGTGGGCCTGACCCTGGTGCTCCTCTACGTGCTGGATCGCACCGGGGCGCCGTCGTCGGTCCTCAGCCGGGCCCGGCTCCTCCTCGGCGCCATGGTCGTCCAGGGCGCCATCGGCTACGCGCAGTACTTCAGTCACCTCCCCGCGCTGCTCGTGTGGGTGCATGTCCTGGGCGCCACGCTCGTGTGGATGGCGATGCTGTGGTTCTACGACGGGCTCACCCACCACGAGCCGGCTTCCGGACCGCTCGACGTCGTCCCTGCCGACGCCGCCACGCCCGCCGCGGCGCCGGTCTCCCCATGACGACCCCGGGTACCGAAGTCCAGCCGGTCGAGGTCGACGCGCCCGAGAGCGGCGAGGACGTCGCCGCCGACCGCCCCTGGCTCGTGATCGTGTGGAACGACCCCATCAACCTCATGTCGTACGTCACCTACGTCTTCCAGAAGCTGTTCGGCTACAGCCGGGACAAGGCGACCAAGCTCATGCTCGACGTCCATCACAAGGGCCGCGCCGTCGTGAGCTCCGGGCCGCGCGAGCGGGCCGAGCTCGACGTCTTCCGGCTCCACGAGCACGGGCTGTGGGCGACGATGGAGCGTTCGGGCTGATGCGGCGGTCCGGCTGATGCGGCGGTCCGGGTGATGCGGCGGTTCGGGCTGATGCGGCGGTCCGGCTGATGCGGCGGTCCGGCTGATGGCGAGACGGCGGTTCTCACGCGACCGCCACGGCCGCATCCGACCCGGGCTGGAGGAGCCCGAGAAGGCCCTGCTGCGGATGCTGCCCGAGCAGGCCCGGGCGCTCGTCGACCACGACGACCCCACGGCCAAGCGCCTCTTCCCCGTCGCCTACACCGACGACGAGGCGGCCCAGGCCGAATACAAGGAGATGATGGGCGGCTCGCTCCTCGAACACCACCACCATGCACTCGACACCCTCGTCTCCACCGTCAACGCGGTCACGATCGACGCGGACGAGCTGAACGGGTGGCTGGGAGCGGTCGAGGTCCTTCGGCTGCTGCTCGGGACCCAGCTCGACGTGGGCGAGGACTTCGCCGAGGTCGCCCCGGACGATCCTCAGGTGGACCAGTTCACCGTCTACCAGTACCTGAGCATGCTCCAGAACGAGATCGTCGAGACGCTTGCCGCCGCGCTGCCCGCGGGGGGACCTCGGCGTGAGCCCGCGGCTGCTGACGATCATGGGGTCGGGCGAGACCGCTCCGACGATGGTCAAGGTGCACCGTGCCGTGGTCGAGCAGCTGGGACCGGGGGCCGGCCCGGGGTTGCTCCTCGACACGCCCTTTGGCTTCCAGACCAACGCCTCGGAGATCGCCTCGCGTGCGGTCTCCTATTTCCGCGACAGTGTCGGTGCGACGATCGAGGTGGCGGGCCTGCGGCGAGCGGCCGACCTCGAGGGCCCGGCGGGCGACGCCATCATCGCCAAGCTGGCCGCGGCGCCGTTGGTCTTCGCCGGGCCCGGCAGCCCGACCTACGCCCTGCGGCAGTGGGAGCGGACGCTCGTCCCCGGAGTGCTGTCGGAGAAGCTCGCCCTCGGAGGCGCGCTCACCTTCGCCTCGGCCGCGGCGCTGACCTTGGGACGGGTGACCGTTCCGGTCTACGAGGTCTACAAGGTGGGTGAGGACCCCCGTTGGGTGCCCGGCCTCGACCTGCTTGCCGCTCTCGGCCTGCCCGTCGCGCTGATCCCCCACTACGACAACGCCGAGGGCGGCACCCACGACACCCGCTTCTGTTACCTGGGCGAGGAGCGGTTGGCCGGGCTCGAGCACCAACTGCCCGACGCCACGTTCGTGCTCGGCGTGGACGAGCACACCGCGCTCGTCATCGACCTCGAGGCCCAGCACGCGTCGGTGGCGGGCCACGGTGGGGTCACCGTCCGCGTCCAGGGCCGGTCGCGCCGCATCGAGGCGGGGGAATCGATGGCGCTGGGCCGGATCGTCGAGATCGCGGCCGAGCTCGCCGCCGGGGCGACCGGATTGGGTCCCGCTTCGGTCGGCGGCGCGCACCCTGGCGCCGACACTCGCCCTGCGGGAGCCGGCGCGGCGCGAGCCGGCGCCGCCGGAGCCGGAGCCGGGGAAGCCCGCGCCGAGGAAGGCGGCGCCACGGGAGCCCGAACGCAGACCGGGCCGCCGTTGCTCGGCGCCATCCGGTCGTACGAGGAGACGTTCCGCGCCGCTCGGCGCGTGGCCGACACGCCTGCCATGGTCGAGGCCGTCCTGGCGCTCGACGACGAGCTGTGGGCCTGGAGCGCCGACACGCTGCAGTCCGACGCGCTCGACCGTGGTCGCGCCAGCCTGCGAGCCATGGTGGCCGACCTGGGAGAACTGGCTGCACTGGGGGCGCGGGATCCCGCCCTCTTGGTGGGACCGTTCGTCGAGCTCGCCCTCAGCCTTCGCGACGGCGCACGGCGGGCCCGGCGCTTCGAGGACGCGGATACCGTGCGGAACGAGTTGGTGGCACTCGGCGTCGAGGTCAACGACACCGCCGAGGGTTCGTCGTGGCGTCTGGAGAATCCCGATGGAGCCGGCGAGGGACCCTGATAACCTGCCAAAGCCCTGATCGGTCCAGCCCCCATCGTCTAGTGGCCGAGGACGCCGCCCTTTCAAGGCGGTAACACGGGTTCGAATCCCGTTGGGGGTGCAGCGAAGTTGGGGGCACGCTGACCGGGGTCCTGTGGTGCAGTTTGGAGTGCACGCCGGCCTGTCAAGCCGGAGGTCGCGGGTTCAAATCCCGTCAGGACCGCCGCTGAGGACATCGTCCTCGGCTCTGCGGTCGGGTAGCTCAGTTGGTAGAGCGCGCGCCTGAAAAGCGTGAGGTCACCGGATCGACGCCGGTCCCGACCACCAGAGGACCACAAGAGGACCGAACGAAAGCGGACGCCGGGTGGTCGAAGCGGGCCGGGGAGATCCTTTCGGGCAGCACGACGGCGACGTCCGCTTCGAGTGGGGACCGACCGGGGCGGCCCGTCTGGTCGAGGACGCCGCCTGTCTCGTGGTGGTGGACGTGCTGTCGTTCACGACCTCGGTGTCGGTCTGCGTGGGCCGGGGCATGGCGGTGCTCCCGCACCGGTGGGGCGATCCCGACGTCGCTGCGTTCGCAGAGGCGAACGACGCTCGGCTGGCAGTGCGCCGCAGAGAGGTGTCGGTCGACCATCCGTGGTCGTTGTCCCCGGCCGTGCTCAGCACCGCCCCGGTTACCCCCCGGCTGGTGCTGCCCTCCCCCAACGGCTCGACGATCGCCGCCGCGGCGGCTTCGGTCGGGGCCACGGTGGTGGCCGCCTGCCTTCGCAATGCCGCTTCGGTGGCCGCGTGGCTCGTCGCCGCGGGCTACGGCACCGGGGACCGGCCGGTGGTGGTGATCGCCGGGGGCGAGCGGTGGCCCGACGGCTCGTTGCGCCCTGCGCTCGAGGACGCGCTCGGGGCGGGGTCGGTCCTGCTCCGTCTGAGGGCGGCGGGGTGCTCGTTGTCCCCTGAGGCCGCCGCGGTGGCAGCCATGGTCGAGGGCACCCCGGACGTCGAAGGCGCTGTGCGGGCCTCCGGGTCGGCCCGGCAATTGATGGCAGCGGGTTACGGCGGGGACGTGGACGTGGCCGCCGAGCTCGATCGTGACAGGACAGTCCCGGTGCTCCACGACGGGGCGTTCTCGCCCCCGTAGATGCTTATTGAAAGGTCCAGCACAGGGCCTGTATCGTGCTACGACCGGGTATCCCCAGCACGGGGATCGCCGGGGGGGTGGGGACGATGGGCGGACGGCAGCTTCAGGCCTCGGCGCGCTACAGCGCGCCCCACGCGAGCCGGTTCCGGCGTTGGAGGCTCATTGGCCAGCTCATAGCGGCCACTGTCGTCGCCATCGGCGCCGGGCTCCTCGCCACCAGCCTGGCGGGCGCCGCATCGTCGGGATGGCAGGTCAGCGCGTCCAGCTCCGGACCGGTCGGGGAGCTCACGGGGGTGTCGTGCCCGACAGCCACGGCCTGTACCGCGGTGGGGTCGAACAGCGATGAAACCGTCGGACAGATCGTCGCCAGCAGCGACGGCGGGGCCACGTGGACGAGCCAGAGCGTCCCGTCGACTCTCGGGCCGCTGGTCGGGGTCGGCTGCGCCAGTGCCAGCGCGTGCGTGGCCGTCGGATCGGACCCGAGCTTCACCTTCCCGGTCATCACCGCGACATCGAACGGGGGGACCACCTGGGTGACCGAGACGGCACCGGCCAGCAGCGGGGCACTCGCCGGTGTGGCGTGTCCCAGCGCCTCGTTGTGCGTGGCCGTGGGTGCCGACCAACAGGACGAGGACGGGGTGGTCCTCACGAGCACAGACGGCGGGACCACGTGGGTCAACCGGACGGTCCCCAACAACACCGGGCCCCTCGAGGCGGTGTCGTGCTCGAGCGCCACGGCCTGCGTCGCGGTCGGCACGGACGTCAACGACGACTCCGCCTACATCATCTCGAGCGCGAACGGCGGCACGACGTGGGCGGCGCGCACCGTCCCGGCCAGCGCGGGAGACCTGTCCGCGGTGTCGTGCCCGAGCTCGACGACCTGCGTGGCGGCCGGAAGCAACCAGGACGGGTCGGCGGCTGAGATCGTCTTGTCCACCAACGGGGGCACGACGTGGAAGGCCGAGACCGCGCCGGCGGTGGCCGGTGATCTCATTGGAATCGACTGCGGCACCTCGACCACCTGCACGTCGGTGGGAACGGCAACCGACTTCGAGACGCCGGTGATCGTCCACAGCACCGACGGCGGCACCACGTGGGCCTCGCAAGCCGTGCCCTCCAGCACGGGCGATTTCGACGCGGTCGCCTGCACCTCGACGACCAACTGTCTCACGTCCGGCGCGGACGAGATCGGCAATGGCCAGGTCCTGGGGACCTCCGACGGGGGTTCGACGTGGACGCCCGCCTCGTTGCCGACGGGCACGGGCCCGTTCAGCCAGGTGAGCTGCCCGACGGCCACTGATTGCTTCGCTCTGGGAGCCGGCACGAGCGGGACGGTCGTCGAGACCACCACCGACGGTGGCACCACGTGGGTCAGCGACACCCTGAGCAGCGCCCTGCTCGAATCGATGGACTGCACCTCGGCCAGCGATTGCCTCGCGGTCGGGTCGGGCGTGACGAGCGCGACCTCAACACAGGGCGTCATCATGGCCACGACCGACGGCGCGAGCACGTGGGCGACCCAGACGGTCCCGGCCGGGACCGGCCCGATGAGCGGAATCGACTGCACGTCGCCCACGGCCTGCGTGGCGGTGGGGGCAAGCCCCGACTTCGCGACGGGCTCTGTCCTGCTCACCACCGACGGCGGCACCACGTGGGTCCCTGCGTCCGTCCCCGCCGGCACCGGGCCACTCAACGACGTGAGCTGCGCCGATGCAACGACGTGCGTGGCCGTGGGACTCAGCGGGGACCAGTCCGGCGATGGTGCCGCTGAGATCCTCACCACCGCCGACGGAGGGACGACCTGGGTCTCGAGCGTCGTCCCGGCGGTCGCCAACGAGCTGGACGGGGTCAGCTGCGAGTCCGCCACCTCTTGCCTGGCGGTAGGTCTCACGGTCTCGAGCTCCGACGGGACCGTGAGCGCCGCGCTGCTGTCCAGCGCGGACGGGGGCTCGACGTGGCAGTCGGTCGCCCTGCCTTCGGACGCCGGACCCTTGACCGGCGTGGCGTGTGTGCCCACCACCTCGTCGTGCTTCGTAGGGGGCGAGTCCGTCGACGCCGCCAACAACGGTGACGGCGGGGAGCTCACGGGCGGGGCCGACCAGGCAGTGCGCGTGGCCCGCGCCCTCCGAGCGGAAGGGATCGACAGGAGCGGGCCCCTGAGCGCTCGAGTCGTCGGCGGCGAGCGCGACAGCCGGTTCGGAGCAAGGATCGCCGCACGCGACCTCCCGTCCTCGACCGCCGACGCGGCAAGCGCCGTCTCCTCGAACGCCACGTCGGACGCAGTCGACGGACAGATCTTCGCCAGCGGGGACGGAGGCTCCACCTGGGCCGCCCAAGTCGTCCCGTCGGTGACGGGCGACATCGGTGCCTTGGCGTGCCCCTCCATCAACGCCTGCTTCGCGGCAGGGTCCGACGACCTCGGGGCGGGCCTGATCCTCTCGATCGCACAGCCCGTTACCCCACCGACGTCTACCACGACCACGTCGGAGGCGCCCACGACCACGACCACGTCGGAGGCGTCCACGACCACGACCACGTCGGAGGCGCCCACCACCACGACCACGTCCGAGGCGCCCACGACCACGACCACGTCGGAGGCGCCCTCCACCACGACCACGTCGGAGGCGCCCACCACCACGACCACGTCGGAGGCGCCCACGACCACGACCACGTCGGAGGCGCCCACCACCACGACCACGTCGGAGGCGTCCACCACGACGGTGGCGCCCACGACCACGAGCACGTCCGCCGCCGTCTCCACTGCGTCGGGATCAGGGGGAAGCTCGGGGTCGGGGGGCAGTGCAGGGTCGGGGGGCAGTTCAGGATCGAGCGGCGGTTCGACACCGCAGGCGTCAAGCGCTTCGCTGGCCTTCACCGGCCCGGGGAAGGGAGACACGTGGACGGCCGAGCTCGGAACGCTGCTCGTGCTCGTCGGGCTGGTCCTCCTGGTCCTCCTGAGCATCCCTCGACGCGCCCTCAGGCGTTTGACCTATGCCGCGGTCGCGGGGAGGGCAATGCACGAGCGCGATCCCGACCCGACGCGACCAGGGGGGACGACCGTCTCGGCGAGCCGGATCGGCAGTCGACTTCCCGTCCTCAGCGCCGCGGTGATGCGGAGCGCGACAACGACGGTTCGATGGATCCTGGGCCGGTGAACCACAAAGCACCGGTGACACGGGCGTGACCGTTCCGGTGCTCGACCACGGCGGGCTCACCGATCATGCTCCGACGACGCCCATTGAAAGTCCAGGACAACGTGGGTATCGTGCCTCCACCGGGTCGGCCCCTCCCATGGGATCGCCGGGGGGGTGGGACCGTGGGCCGACGACAGCGTTGTTCTGATCCGGGCAGCGGCGCGCCCTCTGTGCGTCGGGTGCATCGTTACCGCCTCATTGGCCAAGTGATTGCGAGCACGGTGATCGCGGTGGGCGCCGGGATGCTCGTCACGACACTGGCCGGGGCGTCGCCGTCGGGCTGGCAGGTGAGCGCGTCGTTCACACCACCGGTCGGCGGGCTGGACGGCGTGAGCTGCGCCACCACGACGGCGTGCGTCGCGGTCGGGTTCACGTCTTCGTTCA
The DNA here is from genome assembly GCA_963764205.1 of uncultured Acidimicrobiales bacterium. Classification (GTDB taxonomy): domain Bacteria; phylum Actinomycetota; class Acidimicrobiia; order Acidimicrobiales; family UBA8190; genus Chersky-840. The sequence continues at coordinate 416,057 of CAVXRN010000006.1, read as the reverse complement.
CGTCCTCCCAGATCGTGACCAGCAGCGACGCCGGCGCGTCGTGGGTGACCCAGAACGCCCCCACCGCGACCGGACCCCTCGCCGATGTGAGCTGCCCCACGGCGACGTCGTGCGTGGCCGTGGGTGCCGACGCCACCCTCGAGGGCGCGAGCATCGCCACCAGCGCCGACGGGGGCGTCACCTGGGTCGGCCAGACGCCTCCCGCAGATACCGGGCTCCTCGACAGCGTGAGCTGCCCCACAGCGACGTCGTGCGTGGCCGTGGGAACCGACGCCGAGTTCTCCGTGGGCGTGATCCTGACCAGCACCGACGGTGGCGTGACGTGGGAGAACCAGAGTGTCCCCGCCGACATCGGGCCGCTCAACGCGGTGTCGTGTGCAACGGCGACATCGTGTGTGGCGATCGGAACCGATGGTTCGGGTGACCTCGCCGAGGCGATCTCCACGGCCGACGGCGGCGCCACCTGGTCGACGGGGACCCTGCCCGACAGCGCCGGGGACCTCTCGGGCGTGTCGTGCCCGACGTCGACGGCGTGCGTGGCGGTGGGAACCAACCAAGACTCGTCGGGGGCCGAGATCGACACGTCGACCGACGGGGGATCCACGTGGACGGCCCAGACGGTGCCGGCGGCAGCGGCGGCCGGCGAGCTCCAGGCGGTGAGCTGCGCCGCCTCCACCGTGTGCACGGCACTGGGATTCGACGAAAACGGCGACTCCCTCGCACTGCGCAGCACGGACGGCGGAACGACCTGGGTCACCCAGGCCCTGCCCTCGGGCACGCTCGCGCTGAGCGGGATCGACTGCCCGTCGACGACGACGTGCGTGGCCTCCGGCCTCGACGTCTTCGGCATGGGTGGCACGGTGAGCACCACCGACGGGGGCGCGACCTGGGCGGCTGGGACCATGCCGGCGGGGACGGGGGGATTCGGCGCCATCAGCTGCCCGACGGCGACCGACTGCTTCGCGTCGGGCATCTCGTCGAACGGGCCCATCGTCGAGGTCACCACGGACGGGGGGGTGACATGGGCGGCGAAGTCCCTACCGGCGGACGTCGCCCTGCTCGGAGATCTGGAGTGCCCGTCGGCCACGACGTGCTTCATGGTCGGAGTCAGCGCGGCGGCGATCACCTCCGATTCGGGCTCGTTGAGCGGCGAGGTCCTGAGCACCACCGATGGCGGGACGACCTGGACGGCGCAGACCGTGCCGGCGGGGACGGGACTCGTTCTCGGGATCGACTGCTCGTCCACTACGGCGTGCGTGGCGGTGGGGGCCAGCCCGGACTTCTCCACCGGGACCGCAGTCACCACGTCGGACGGGGGCGCGACGTGGGTCGCCGCCACGGTGCCGTCCGATAGCGGGCCGCTCAGCGCGGTGAGCTGCCCGACGGCCTCGACGTGCGTGGCCGTCGGGATCAGCGACCTCGAAACCGACCTCGGAACCGCTGAGATCCTCACCACCGCCGACGGTGGCGCCGACTGGGCCTCGCAGGTCGTCCCGGCCGACGCCTCGGACCTGACCGGGGTGACGTGCCAGTCCGCCACGTCGTGCCTGGCAGTGGGGCAGGGGAGCTTCGATCTCGACTCGGGCCTGGGCCCGGCCCTGCTCACGACCGCCGACGGTGGCACGACCTGGCAGACACAGGTCCTGCCCTCGGACACCGGCAACCTCCAGAGCGCGGCATGCCTTGCAACCACGTCGGTCTGCTTCGTGTCGGGCGAGACCTTCGATTCGACCGTCATCGGAGGCGTCGGAGGGGTCGGAGAGGTCGAGCGCACGTTGTTGGCAGGGATGGCCCGGAGCGGACATTCCATCGAGCCGCTCGTGTCCCTCGGGTCCCTCGGGTCCCTCGGGTCCCTCGAGCACGGACGAATCGAGGGGCGGTCTCTCGTCGGGGATGGGCTGCATGCCACCGCCACGGCGAACACCGCCACGGCGAACACCGCCACGGCGACCACCACGGTGCTGGCCTCCACGGGCAGCGGTGCTCAGATCCTCGCCAGCGCGGATGGGGGTACGACCTGGGCGTTGCAGGCGATACCGGCGACGACCGGCGCCGTGGCGGGCATGGCGTGCCCGTCGACAGCCGCCTGCTTCGCGGCGGGGTCCGACGAGTCGGGTGCGGGCCAGCTCCTGACGCTGGCCGACCCCGGCGCGACAACCACGCCCCCCACCACGACCACCCCGTCGACGACGACCACGACCGGTCTTCCTCCGACGTCCACGACGACAGGGCCGACAACGATCTCCCCCTCCACGACGGTGACATCGACGCCGACAACCGTTGCGCCCACAACCACGACGACGCCGGCGCCCACAACGACGACGGCGGCGGTGTCGACGGCTTCGGGGTCGGGTGGCGGTGCGGGCTCGGGAGGTAGCTCGGGAAGTAGTTCGACACCGCAAGCATCGAGTGGGTCTCTGGCGTTCACGGGCCCGGGGACGGGCGATGCGTGGACGGCCGAGCTCGGCGCTCTGCTCATGCTCGTGGGGCTGGTGCTGCTCGTGCTCGTGAGCGCCCCTCGACGCGTGTGGGGCCGCCTGGGATACGCCGGGGCGCTGTCGGAAGTGCCGCGCGGTGGCGACGTGCAGGAGACGCAGACGTTGCACACTGCATCGTCATCGCGCCGGATCGGCGCTCGTTTCCCGCTGTTCGACGCCGCGTTGATACGGAGCACGACAAAGACCGTTCGATGGATACTGGGGCGGTAATTCAAAAAAACATCGAAAAAACGGGCGTTCCTTTGGCGCGTCGCCCCGCGCGTAGAGCACAATAGGCCGCTATGAACAAAAGAGAGCTTGCCAAAGCGGTGGCCGTACACGCGGATGTAGACCTCAAGACGACGTCTGCAGTCCTCGAAGGGTTCACCGAAGTCGTGACCGCGGTCGTGTCTCAGGGGGAGCCGGTGGCGATCACCGGGTTCGCCAAGTTCGTCAAGGTCAACCGCCCCGCCCGCATGGGCCGCAACCCCGCGACGGGGGAGGCGATCCGCATCAAGGCCTCCAAGAAGGCGCGCATCACTCCGGTGAAGGCGTTCAAGGACGCCGTGATGGCCCCGGCTACCGCGCCGCGGTTGAAGCGTGGTGCGTTCCCGACGAGTGACGAGGCCGTGCGCGCCGCGGGCAAGACCGCCGCTGTCGCCGCGCCGCGCAAGGCCGCCCCGGCCCGCAAGGTCGCCAAGAAGCGGGCGCCGGCCAAGAAGGCCGCCACCAAGCGGGCTCCGGCTCGCAAGGCGCCGGCGCGCCGGACCACGGCCAAGAAGGCTCCGGTTCGTCGCACCGCCAAGAAGACGACCGCCCGCCGGCGGTAGCGGCACGCGGGCCCTTTCGGGGGCTCGTCACAGCACGATGAGAATCGAAGGCGCGAACATCCTCGTGACGGGGGCGTCGTCGGGGATCGGCCAAGCGCTCGCACCCATGTTGGCGCAACGCGGGGCCACCGTCGGCGTCGCGGCGCGGCGTCGGGACCGGCTGGAAGAAACATTGGCCCGGTGCCGGGAGCACGCGCCGCGATCGCAGATGTGGGTCGTCGACCTGTCCGACGTGGACGCGGCGGTGCAACTGGTGGCCGACGCGTGGGAGGCGTTCGGCGCGCTCGACTGCCTCGTGAACAACGCCGCGCTCGGCAAACGCAAGGTCGTCACCGATCACACGCCCGAGGACCTCGACGTGGTGATGCGGACGAACTTCATGTCGCCCATCCGCATGAACCTGGCGGTGCTTCCGCGCATGCTCGAGCGCGGCTCGGGCACCATCGTGAACGTCGCCAGCGGCGGTGGCCGGTTCGGGATCGTCCACGAGTCGGCGTACTGCGCCGCGAAGTTCGCCATGACGGGGTGGACCGAGGTGGCTGCGATGGACTTGGCGGACACGCCCATCGAGGTCAAGTTGATCCAGCCCGGCGCCATCGCCACGGAGATCTGGGTGCCTCAACCCGGTGAGCTCCCCGGGTTGCCCGGCGCCGAGTTCGCCACCGCCGAGGAGTGCGCGGCCGGGATCGTCGACGCGCTCGAGACCGACGGCCTCGAGTTCTTCGTCCCGGCCGACCTCAAGGCGCACGTCGACCTGAAGAACGCTGACCTGCAGGGATGGGTCGACCTCATGGTGGGCCTCGGCCACGCCAAGGATCTGCCGTCTCCTGACGCCGTCTCCTGAACCCGGCGTCTGAAGCGATCAGGCGGCGGGGACGAAGCGGCGACCCGAGACGAAGGCGGGGAGGATCGAGATGACGTGCGCGCCCACGCCCCCGTCCCACAGGTTGGGGGCCTGATCGAGCGCGTCCGAGATGGCCGCGTCGTCTCGGATCACTCGGGCCACCCCCACGACGAGCACGCTCCAGCCGTGGTCCCACGAGGCGTCGACGTCGTCGACCTCGAAGGCGACGACGGTGTTGGCCGAGGCGGTGTGGAGGTCGGCGCCCTTGCCGGTGCGGAAGACGATGTGGCCGTCGAGCAGCCGGTAGTGGACGGGGAAGATGGCAGGGACGGCCCCGATGGTGACGGCGATGCGACCCAGGCGGGCACGGTCCAAGAGCTCGAGGCACTGTTCCGCGACGAGGACTTCGAGCCCCTCCGCGTCCGTCAGCACAGTGGCCAATTTGGTCCTCGACGGCCCGTACCGGCTAGAGGCTAACGGCCCCTGTCGGCCGCCGTTCGGACGTGCGGTGCTGGGGTCGTGCCCAGACGGGGCCGATAGGTTCGGAGCCGCCGGTTCGTCGGGGTCGACGCCGGACCGGGAGGCACCGTGACCGAGCTGGTGGACGTGGTGGTCCTCGGGATGGGTCCCGGCGGCGAGGAGGTCGCCGGTCGGCTGGCCCACGCCGGGCTGGCCGTCGTCGGGGTCGAGGGCAGGCTGCTCGGGGGCGAGTGCCCCTACTGGGGGTGCGTCCCCTCCAAGATGATGATCCGGGCCGGCAACCTGTTGGCCGAAGCGCGGCGCATCCCGGGCATGGCCGGGGCGTCGACCGTGAGCCCCGACTGGGCGCCGGTGGCGCGTCGCATCCGGGCCGAGGCGACCGACGACTGGGACGACCAGGTGGCCGTGGACCGATTCGTGGGCAAAGGCGGGCGGTTCGTGCGCGGGTGGGGCCGGCTCGACGGTCCGCGCCGTGTCAACGTCGGCGACGACGTGTTCGAGGCGCGCCGGGCCGTGGTGGTGTCGGCCGGGGCCAAGGCGTGGGCGCCGCCCGTCCCGGGGTTGGCGGAGCTCGAGGGCCGGTACTGGACCAACCGCGAGGCGATCGAGACCGAGACCGTCCCGACGTCGTTGGTCGTCCTCGGGGGCGGGGCCGTCGGGGTCGAGCTGGGCCAGGTCTTCGCCCGGTTCGGGGCCGACGTGACGGTCGTCGAGCGCGCCGAGCGGTTACTGGGGCTCGAGGAGCCCGAGGCCGGCGAGCTGGCGGCCGAGGCGCTTCGTCGCGACGGTGTGGCCGTCCACACCTCGGCGCGCGTCGTCGGCGTTCGCCACGAGGACGCAGGCGGGGGTCGGTTCGTCCTCGAGCTCGAGGGTGTGGTCCCGGTCACCGGGGCACGGCTCCTCGTCGCCACGGGCCGCCGACCCGACCTCGCCTCGCTCAACGTAGCGAGCATCGGCATCGACGAGGACGGCGAGGGCCTTCCCGTCGACGGGCACCTGCGCGTCACCGACGGCGTGTGGGGTGTGGGCGACGTCACCGGCGTGGGTGCGTTCACCCATGTGGCGATGTACCAGGCGGGCATCTGCGTGGCCGACATCCTGGGCGTCGAGCACGCCCCGACGGACTACCGCGCGCTGCCGCGCGTGACGTTCACCGATCCCGAGATCGGCTCGGTCGGCCTGAGCGAGGCCGCGGCGCGCGCCGACGGCGTCGACGTGCGTGTGGGCCGCTACCCCGTCCCCCACTCGGCGCGGGGATGGATCCACAAGGTGGGCAACGAGGGGTTCGTCAAGCTCGTCGAGGACCGCACCCGTGGCGTGCTCGTGGGTGCCACCTCGGCCGGACCGGTCGGGGGCGAGGTGCTGTCGATGCTGACGTTGGCCGTCCACGCCGAGATTCCGGTGACGACCTTGCAGGGCATGATCTACGCCTATCCGACATTCCACCGGGCGGTGGAGGCCGCGCTCAGCGACCTGACGTCGTGATGGCAGCCGCCCCTCGCGTGTGGCGTCCACGGCGCACCCCGCTGGCGCGGCGCGCAGTGCGCAGCGATCGGAGCTCGACGAAACGGTCGAGGGCGAGCGCGGCGAGGATCATGAGGGCGACGTCGAGAGGGGTGCGGTAGCGCGTCTGGCCGAAGATCGCCGCGCTCACGAGGACGACCTCGCCCAGGATGACGACGAAGGGCAGGAGCGGCAGTCGGCGCCGGCGCAGGACCACCGCACCCAGGACGCCGAGCAGCGCCATCACGTAGTAGGAGACGAGCCCGATGACCGCTGGCAGCCGGGGCCGGCCCAGCACCGCCCACTCGAGGTCGATCTGCTGGCCGGGCCGGAACAAGCCGAAGGCGCGCCCCAGCCGAGCCGCCACCACGACCGGCGTGCGCCCGGCGTGATGTTCGACGTAGCGGACCGCGTCGTGGCGCAACAGCGCGTCGCGCGCCGACGCGTCGGCGGCCTTGGGGGTGACGATGGCGACCTCGCAGCTGTCGTCCCAATAGCCGAGGAGCGGACCACTGTACGTCGCGTCGCAATTGGCCGAGGCCAGGGTCACGCCCAATTGGTCCGACAGCAGCTCCGGGTGCGAGAAGCGCGGCACGGTGTAGGCCCACCACGGCGCGAACACACACACGGCCGCCGCCAGCGCCGCGCCGCACAACGCCAGGCGCCGCCGCCACGAGCCCGTCCGACACGCGAGCCCGGCGGGAAGCGCCAGGAACACGACGAGGAGCACGAGCTCCGAACGCGTAAGCGCACACAACGCGCACAGGGCGCCGAGCAGCGCGGCGCGCGGGAGCGAGGGCCGGTGCCAGAGCCGGTAGAACGCCCACACCACGAGCGCCACGAGAGGGACGACCAACGTCTCGGCCAGGAGCGACCCGTCGTCGACGATGAACACGGGGTACAGCGCGCACAACACCGCGGCGATGAGTCCGGCGCGCGGTCCCGCCACCTCGCGCGCCGCGACGGCGACCACCGCCACCGACGCGGCGCCGATGACACAGCTCCACACGAGCTGGGCGAAGAACGTGGTCGAGCCGAGGGCCGCCGTCAGGGCCACCACGAGCGTCCACAACGGGGGGTGCGTGGCGCCGGGCACGACCCGCTGCGCCCAGAACAGCGAGTAGGGGTCGACGAAGCCCTTGCCCGAGGCCAGCAGGTCGGCCTGGTAGTGGAAGTAGAAGGCGTCGCCGGTGGGTGTGACGTGGCGCCGGTAGGCGACGACGTAGCCGACGCGCAGGGCCAACCCACAGAGAACCACGAACAGCACCCGCAGACGCCAGGTCACGAGGCGTGCCGGCGGTGGGTGTGGCTCAGGGCCCGTCGAACTCGAAGCCGAGGTCGGGTCCGGTCAGCAGCGCCCGGAAGGTCACGCCCTCGTCGCCGAGGATGGCGTTCGCCGTACCGCCGCGGTCGACGACGGCCAGAGCCAGCACCACGTCCGCACCGGCGGCGCGCACGACGGTGACGGCCTCGAGCAGTGACGTGCCCCGGCTGACGGTGTCCTCGGTGACCACGACCTTGTCCCCCACGTCCAGCGCGCCGGCGACACGCCCGCCGCCGCCGTGGTCCTTGGTCTCCTTGCGGACACTGAACGCCTTCAGGGCGCGTCCGCGCGTGGCGGCGACCCCCGCCGTGACGAAGGCGACAGGGTCCGCACCCATGGTGAGGCCACCGATGGCGCTCGCGTCCTCGGGGATCGCGTCGAGCACGGCGTCGGCCACGAGGAGCATGCCGCCGGGGCGGCACACGGTCTGCTTGGAGTCGATGAACCACGACGATTTGCGTCCCGACTTCAAGACGAAGTCGCCGGTCCTGACCGAGTGGTCGAGAATGTGCTGGCGCAGTGCCTCGAGCGAATGGGCCTCGACGGTCACGGGTGGGCCTTCATCGACACCTGGCCCGACCCTGTCGTGACGCGACCGATGACCGCGGCGCCACACCCCGCTGCGGCGAGCGCGTCGACCGCGGCCGTGTCGTGGGCGGCGTCGACGACGAGCACCATGCCGATCCCGAGGTTGAACACCCTTGCCATCTCCGTCTCGTCGACGTCGCCGAGGCGTCGGATCTCGCCGAAGACGCGCGGCTCGATCCAGCTGGCACGGTCGACCACGGCATCGAGGCCGGCGGGCAGGACGCGGACGAGGTTGCCCGGGATGCCGCCACCGGTGACGTGGGCCGCGGCGTGCACGTCGACGGTGTCGAGCGCGGCGCGCACGGCCGGGGCGTAGATGACCGACGGTGCCATGAGCTCGTCCGCCACGGACTGCGTCGCGCCGGACCAGGCGGGATCGTCGAGGTCGAGCCCGGCCCGTTCCAGCAGGACGTGGCGCGCCAGGGTGTAGCCGTTGCATCGCAGGCCCGGCGACACGAGGCCGACGAGCGCGTCGCCGTCGGCGACGCGGCCCGGGCCCAGCATGGCGTCGCGGTCGACGACGCCCACGGTGAAGCCGGCCAGGTCGAACTCGCCGGGGGGCAGCGCACCGGGGTGCTCGGCCATCTCGCCCCCGAGCAGCGCGCAGCCCGCCGTGCGGCACCCCGCCGCCACACCCGCCACGAGCTGCTCCATCTGCTGCGGGTCGAGCTTTCCGGTCGTGATGTAGTCGAGGAGGAAGAGCGGCTCGGCGCCGACGCACACGATGTCGTCGACGCACATCGCCACGAGATCGATCCCGATGGTGTCGTAACGACCCGTGGCGGCGGCCACGTACGACTTGGTCCCCACGCCGTCGGTGGACGAGACGAGCACGGGGGCGCGATGGCGGCCGGGGTCGAAGGCGAACGATCCGCCGAAGCCGCCGATGCCGCCGAGGACCTCGGGCCGCGCCGTCGACGCCACCAGGGCACGGATGCGGGCCACGGCGGAGTCACCGGCTTCGATGTCGACCCCGGCGCCGGCGTAGGTCGCGCCTCCGGCGCGCCTTGAGATCGCGCCCGCCGGGTCGGCCGTGTGCGCCGGGCCCACGTCAGGCGGTGGCAGGCGCGGGCTCGGCTCGTCCGGTGCCCGCCGCGAGGCGCACGGGGACGGGCACCGGGTACTGCCCGGTGAGACAGGCCGTGCAGAACCCCGCCCCGGGGGCGTCGATGGCGGTCACGAGGTTGTCGAGCGAGAGGTACTCGAGTGAGTCGACGTTCAAGAACTCGGCGATCTCGGCCACGGTGTGCTGCGCCGCGGCCAGCTGGTCGCGGTCGGGGATGTCGATGCCGTAGAAACACGGCCACGACAGCGGCGGTGACGAGATGCGCAGGTGGACCTCGACGGCACCGGCTTCGCGCAGCATCCGGACCACGGCGCGCTGGGTCGTGCCGCGCACGATCGAGTCGTCGACGACGATGATCCGTCGGCCCACGATGTTCTCGCGCAGCGGGTTGAGCTTGCGCCGCACCCCGGCGTCGCGCGCGTCCTGGCCCGGCGTGATGAACGTACGGCCGATGTAGCGGTTCTTCACCAGGGCCTGGCCGTGGGGGATGCCGCTGGCGCGGGCGTAGCCCTCGGCCGCGGGCACGCCCGACTCGGGCACGCCCATGACGAGGTCGGCGTCGACCGGTGCCTGCGATGCCAGCAACTCGCCCATGCGCCGCCGGGCGCTGTGCACCTCGCGCCCGTAGAGGCGGCTGTCGGGCCGGGCGAAGTAGACGAACTCGAAGATGCACAGGTGCGGGTCGATCCGCTCGGGGGAGAACAGCTGCTCGGACCGCACACCCTTGGCGTCGACCACCACCATCTCGCCCGGCTCGATCTCGCGGACGAAGGTGGCGCCCACGATGTCGAGGGCCGGTGTCTCGGAGCCGAGCACCCACCCTTCGGGAGCCTCGGCCGGGCCGAGCCGGCCCAGGCACAGTGGCCGCAGGCCCGCCGGGTCGCGCACGCCCACGAGGTGGGTGGCGTCGACGAGGACGAACGAGAACGCGCCTTCGAGCATGGGCAGGACCTCGCGCAGCGCGTCCTCGAGCGCGTCGTCGGGGGCGTCGAGCCCCGTACCGATGCCCGCCGCGACGTCGAGGTCGCCCTCGGCGAAGGTGTCGGCATCGTCGGACGCGGCCTCCCACGGGACCGCGGCGGGGAACCGGAGCGAGACGAGCTCGGCCACGAGATCACTGTCGGATGCGACGACGCCGGGCAACATGCCGGCTTGTTCTGCCAACGTGGCGGTGTTGGTGAGGTTCCCGTTGTGGCCGAGGGCGAACCCGGCGCGTCCCACGGCCCGAAAGACGGGCTGGGCGTTGCGCCACTCCGAGGCCCCGGTGGTCGAGTAGCGGGTGTGGCCGATGGCGAGCGCCCCGGGCAGACACGAGATGGTGCGCTCGTCGAAGACGGTGGTGACCAGCCCCATGTCGCGCACGACGGTGATGGTCTCGCCGTCGCTCACCGCCATGCCGGCCGACTCCTGGCCACGGTGCTGCAGAGCGAACATCCCGTCGAAGGTGAGTTGGGCGACGGGCTTGCCCGGCGCGTACACGCCGAAGACACCGCAGGCTTCTTTCACTGGGCCCTCATCGCGTTGCCCTCACTGCGCCGGACGTTCAAGGGGGCTCCCGTTCCCCCGGCGCATCCTCTCGCCGCGTTGACGAGCCTACCTTCCCACACCGCTGCAACGGTTCCCCGCATCTCGTCGCGAGGGCCCGCGAGCAGGCTGGGCACGCTTCCGGCCCCGGGTAGCCTCGGGCGGTGATCGACCTGCACACCCATTCCACCGTGTCCGACGGCTCGGAGTCCCCCGGCCGTGTCGTCGAGTTGGCGGCGCAGGCGGGGTGCTCGGCGCTGGCGTTGACCGACCACGACAGCCTGGCCGGGTTGGGCGAGGCGGGCACGGTGGCGGCCGAGGTCGGGATTCGGCTCGTGCCCGGGTGCGAGGTGTCGTGCCGCAAGCCAGCCCCGCCGTCGGGGGCGCCGCCCATCGAAGGGTCGGTGCACGTACTCGTCTACTTCGTCGAGCCCGGGCCCGGACCGCTCCAGGACGAGCTCGTGAAGCTCCGGGGAGACCGGGCCGTGCGCAACCGGGAGCTGGCGGACCGTCTCAGAGAGCTCGGGACCGGGATCACCTACGAGGACGTGGTGGCCGAGGCCGGGGACGAGGCGGGCATGGGCCGACCCCATTTCGCCCGGGCGCTGGTGAAGTCGGGCGCGGCCCAGGACATCGACGACGCCTTCGACCGCTACCTCGCCGACGGCCGGCCCGGGTACGTGCCCAAGGCCCGCCTCGACCCGCCCGACGTGGCCCGCCTGGCCCATGCCTCGGGCGGCGTGGCGGTGCTCGCCCACCCGCTGTCCACCGGGCTCGGGCCCCAGCACCTCGAGCGGCTCGTGGCGGAGCTCGCGGCGGGAGGCCTCGACGGGATCGAGGCGGTCTACTCGTCCTACACCCCGGACCAGCGTTCGGTGCTGCGGCGGATGGCGGCCCGCACCGGGCTCGTCGCCACGGGTGGGTCGGACTTCCACGGCTCGTTCAAACCAGGGCTGGCGGTGGGGACCGGCCGGGGCGACCTCAACGTGCCCGCGGAGATGCTCGACGCACTCGAGGCGCGCCGGGGCTGAGCGCTCAACCGCTGTCGATCAACGGCACCCCGGTCTCGAACGTGTCACCACCCGGTGGTCCGCGCATCACCCAGGACCCCGGTTCTCCTTCGAGGACATAGCCACCATGGGTGAGCAGCCCGTGGTGCCAGTGACACACCCGGGCCAGACCCGCCAGCGACGTCGTCTTGCACACCACGTAGTCGACGTCCCAGTGGTGGTTCTCGAGCCCGTGCGCGACGTCGCAGCCCGGGACCACACAGACCGGGTCACGCTCTTCGAGGGCACTGTGCACGTGGGCGGTCACGGTCCGGCCCGCGTGGCACACGGTGGTCACGTCCTTGCCATCGCGCACGAGGATCTTGACGTGCGCATCGGCGAGCTGGCGCCGCACGGCCGCCACGGGCACCGGTCCGACCCCGGGGATGTGACAGGTCTCCCCCGTCGTCGTGAAGCCCCGCTTGAGCGCGGCGCCGTCGACGCGGATGCACACCGTGGCGCGTGCCGCCCCGGTTCGCGTGGAGCCCTCGGGTGCCGACGCCAAAGGCTCGCCCGCCACGAGCGCCACCAGGGCGTCGGCCCGGTAGGCGGCGGGATCCTCTTCGTGGTTGGCTCTGCGGGCCGCGTTGAACCGGGCGTCGGCCTCGACCTGCAGGGCCGAGACGAGCTTGGCCCCGGCGTCGGGGGTGAGCCTGGCCTCGAGCCGGAAGGCCCCGTCGGGGTCGGCCCAGTGCCGCACCGAGCGCGAGCGCTCGACCGCGAGGTAGCGGGCGTTCTCCTCTTGGGCGGATCTGGCCGAGGCCCGCACCAGCGCGGCGCGCTCTCGGAGCCCCTTGAAGCTCTGGCTCGCCGCGCTCTGCAGGAGTTGTCTCTCGGCCTCGGGGTGGTCGAGGGCGGCCGCGGCGATGACTTTCACCTGGGATCCCGACAGCTCGCCCCGGCGCAGCGCCTCGGTTGTCTCAGGCAGCGAGGCCAGCGCCTCGGCGGTCTCCAACGTGCCCAACGCCTCGCCCAGGCCCGTCCCGGTCTTCTCCGCCATCCACGACGCGGCCGATCGGTGCCCGTCGTCGCGCCAGGCCGTGCCCTGGGTGGCGCGTCGGGTGTAGAGGACCTTTCCTGCCACGACCAGCCGCTCGAGCTCGGCGAACACCTCCAGCACCTCGACCGCCTGGGCCGTGGTCACCCGGTCGGGGTCGGCATGGGCGAGATGGGCGGCGATGTCGCAGCGGGCCTTCATCAGGTCGGCGAGCACACTGGCAGTGTGTCATGAGGGTGTATCAGTGCTCACCGGATGGCATGGAGCCGTCACCCCCTTCGAGAGGCGACGGCCCCTACCCGACGGATAACTTGGACCACCGGAGACGGCGCTCGAATCGAGGTTGACCTGTGACCAGTCCGATTTGGATCGTATGGTGGCTGACGGTCGTGGTCTGGCTCGGATGGGTGGGATGGCTGACCAAGCGATGGGTCGAGGCCGCCGCACCCAAGGAGTAGCGACTCCCCGCGGACGACGTCCGACGCGCCGCGACCCACCCCGACCCGCCCCCGGTTTCTCCCCGCGCCGCGCCGCCCTATCCAGTCCGGCCCCACTCGGTCACGCGGGCGAGAGGATGTCCACATGACGTGGGACTACCTCCGCTCCTCGTACGACACCGTGGCCGCGAAGTACCAGGAACGGTTCGTCGACGAGCTGGCGGGCAAGCCCCGCGACCGCGAGCTCCTCGCGTCGTTCGCAGCAACGGTCGGTGACCCCGTGCTCGACATCGGGTGCGGCCCGGGTCAGATCGGTGCCTTCGTCGGTCAGCGGGGCCACCGCGTCGTGGGGGTGGACCTGAGCACCCAGATGGCGGTGCTGGCCCTCCGTCGCCTCGACACTGCGGTCGCGGCTGACATGGGCGCACTCCCGATGGCGACCGCGTCGTGTGGGGGTGTCCTGGCGTTCTATTCGGTGATCCACCTGCACCGGGCGGAGCTCGGGCCGGTGCTGCGCGAGTTCGCCCGCGTGCTGCGACCCGGCGGCCACGTCCTGTGCAGCGCGCACGAGGGAACGGGCGAGGTCCACCGCGACGAGTTCCTGGACGAATCCGTGCCCTTCGCGGCAACCCTGTTCGAGCTGGACGAGCTCGTCGGCGCCACGCGGAGCGCCGGGCTCGACGTGACGGTGGCCGAGCGACGACCGCCATACGCACACGAGAGTGGCACCGTCCGGCTCTACGTCCAAGCGACGAAAGCCGGCTCAGCCCGCTAGCCGCTAGCGGGCGCGGTGCGGGACCCGCCACGTCCCGGGATCACGGACCCACCGGAACGATCCGCGCGCCGTGGGGACGATCACGAGGCCGTAGGTCGACGCCAACTCGCTGGCATCGAGGAGCGTCCCCTCCCGGTGTTCTTCGTCGCCGTCGACGTAGGTCACCACGAACCAGGTCAGGGTGCTGTCGTCGCCCTTCGCCAGACGACCGGCAACACTCTCGACCGCAGCCCCCTCCGCCATACTCCGATCATCGGCACCCGGGGGCTCGTTCAACAGAGTCGCACTGCTCTAAATCCGGTCGCCCGGGTAGCTTGCAACCGTGGCGATCGCCCCCCACCTCCGCCGAATCCGGGAATTGGTGGGGACCGAGCTCCTCGTGCTCCCCTCCGCCGCGGTGATCCCCCGCGACGGGCGGGGGTGGATCCTCCTGGTGCGGGTCACCGACACCGACCAATGGGCCCTGATCGGCGGCGCCGTCGAGCCCGACGAGTCCCCCCACGACGCAGCCCGGCGTGAAGCGCAGGAGGAAGCCGGGGTCACCCTCGAACTGGGACCGATTCTCGGCGTGCTCGGTGGCCCGCAGTTCCGAATGACCTACCCCAACGGGGACGAGACGTCCTACGTCTCCACCGTCTTCGCCGCCACCGTCACCGGGGGCACGCTCCGTCCCGACGGCGACGAGACCTCGGCGGTGCAGTGGTGGGATCCCGACCACCTGCCCTACGGCGAGATGAGCGCGTTCACCCGGGCGCTGCTGCGCGCCGTCGGCATCGGAGACACCTCGACCCCCGACGCGACGTCGGCCGGTTGACGCACGCGGCGCACCACGAGCCCGCGGTCGGGTCAGCCGCCCTGGACCACCAACCGGAGCCCACCGTCGAAGGTCTCCTGATCGCGGAGGCCGCCGTAGCGCTCGTCCCAGGCTCCGGTCTCGAGATCGGCGCGCAGCCGCTCGACGAATCGGTCCTCGACACCGTCGTCGACGAACCCCCACGCCGACTGCGAGCGACGCGTCACCTCGTCGAGGAACGCCTCGGGACGGGCGAAGTACGCCTCGGTGAACCCGTCGACACAGTCGCGCGCCACCGGGACGTGCCGAACCGTCGCACCCTCGCCCAGCATTCGGCCGATGGCGACCGGGTCCGGGTACCGTCGGCGTTCGGCCTCGATCAGCTCCGGGACGTAGTCCGCCAGCCAGAAGCGATCGAGGGCGTCGCCGTCGAAGGTGAGCACCACCACCGGCCCGCGTGCCACGCGTCGCAGTTCGCGCAACCCCGCCTGCACGTCGGGCCACTGGTGGACCGTCAGCGTGGCCATCGCCGCGTCGAAGGACCGGTCGTCGAAGGGGAGCTGCCCGGCCACACCCCGCAGCGCCGGCACCGCGTGGTCGGGACGCTGGGCCCGCATCGCGGCCGAGGGCTCGAGCGCCACCACGTACCGATCCCTCGGCTCGTAGGACCCCGCCCCCGCGCCCACGTTCAACACGGTGCGGGCCGGTCCCAGCGCCCCGTGCACGACGAGCGCGATGCGAGGGTCGGTGCGACGCACCGTGGCGTAGTGCCGCCCGCCTCGCTCGTAGTCGAAGTCCCCGGCGACGCTCACCGGCCTCAACCTACTGGGACCACCGCCCACCCGGTTGATGCCATAGTCGCGTCGTGATCACGGACTGGCACGACTTCTTCGTGGCCCAGACCGGCGCGTTCGCGGCACTCACCGGGCTCGTGTTCGTCGCCCTCTCCATCAATCTCAAACAGATCCTGAGCTCACCGGGGTTGCCCGGTCGGGCGGGCGAAGCCGTGACCGTCCTCGTCGAGCCCGTGCTCATCGGCCTCGTCTGCCTGCTCCCCCTCCAGAGCGTGCGGGCCCTCGGCGCCGAGCTCCTCGTCATCGGCGTCGCCGGCTGGGTCGTGGTCTCCACCATCTTGGTCACCGCCCGCCGTGCGCTGCGCGCCCGACCCCTGCACCAGGTCGTCATCCGGATCGTCCTGGTGCAGTCGGCCACCCTGCTCATCGTGGTGGCCGCGGCCGTGCTGCTGACAGGACGCGTGTCGGGCCTCTACTGGGTGGCCGCCGGAACGGGCGTGTGTCTGGTCGTGGGGCTCACCAATGCGTGGGTCCTGCTCATCGAGATCCTCCGCTGACAGTTTTCGACGGTGCGGGTCACCGCGACCCTCACAGCGCGGCGAGCGCCAGGCCCACCGCCGCGGCGCCGGCGCCGATCACCAGGGTCCCGAAGGCGTTGCGCAACGCCTGGCCCAGCGCACCCTCCTCGACCAACCGCACGGTCTCGAAGCTGAAGGTCGAGAACGTCGTGTACGAGCCGAGGAACCCGGTCCCGAGGATCACCTTGGAGGTCTGAGGAAAGGCGTGGTAGAGCGCCAAGCCGGTGAGCACGCCGAGCAAGAGCGACCCGCTGACGTTGACCACGAACGTGCCCCACGGGAAGACGCCCTGGGCCCGCTCGCCCACGTAGCTGTCGACGACGTAGCGCAACGGGGCGCCGACCGCGGCGACGACGACGAACCCCGTCCAGGCCAGAGGGCTCACGGCGCATCGTTGCCCGGGCGCCCCACGTACTTCACGACGTCGACGTCGTCCACGATGACCAGCCCCTCGGTGATGAGCTCGTCCAGGTCGACCAGGAAGGCGCGGATGCGCTCCTCGTTGTCCACGATCACGATGGCGATGGGCAGGTCGTCCGACAGCGACAGGATGCGGGTGGTGTGGATGTGGTTGGAGGCGCCGTAGCCCTCCACGCCACGAAAGACACTGGCTCCGGCCAACCCCGCCCGGTGGGCGCGCTGGACGATCTCGGTCGCGAGCGGGGTGTGGCCGTGGTGATCGGCCTCCCCGATGAAGATGGTGAGCCGTTTCTGGTGGCCTTCGAGCTTCATGATCCTCCTCCTCGGTGGGGCACGGGGAGCGTGCGCGCCATCCAGATTCCTGCCCACACCGCGGCGAACCCGGCCACCAGGCTGGCGGCGGCGTAGACCACGCCGACGGCGGCATGGCCCTGTTTCACCAGCAGGTCGGTCTCCACCGCGAACGTCGAGTACGTGGTGTACGCGCCCAGGAACCCCGTGGCCACGAACGGTCGGACGTAGCGGGTGGGCGGGAACCGTTCGAGCATCACGGCCATGACCGCGCCGAGCACGAAGCTGCCCGAGACATTGGTCACGAACGTCGCCCACGGGAACGTGCCCGGGGCGACGTGGATCACCTGGGCCACGCCGTACCGGGCGGGCGCGCCCAGGGCGGCCCCGAGCGCGATCGCCACCAGGACCGACGCGTCCCTGCCGCGTACCGGTCGCCGCGCCGACCCGCCCGGCATCGTCGGCTGCGCACCGTCGCCAGGCGCGAGGTCGGGGTCGATGGGGAGGCGCTCGCCGGTCGCGTCGTGATCGGTGGCCAACGGTTCTCCCGACGTGCTCGGCGCCCGGCTCAGGCGGTGACGGGCTCGCCCAACGCGCCGGGCAGCGTGGTGCGCCATGCCTCGACCGCGTCGGCCACGGCGATGTCGAGGAGGCCCGCCACCGCGATCCGCTCGCCCCCCGCCTCTCCCATGACCCGGGCCGGGACACCCGCGGCCCGGGCCCGCGCCAGCACCTCGTCGGGCTGCTCGGTCCCGAGCAGCACCCGGGACGACGACTCCGAGAACAGCTCGGCATGACCGCGCACGCCGTCGACGACACAGCCCACCCCCGAGCGCAGTGCGCCTTCCGCCAGCGCCAGCGCCAGGCCCCCACCCGAGACGTCGTGGATCGACGTGAGCAGACCGGCGGCGGGGACGAGGCTCGTCACGAGCGCGAGGAGCCGGGCGTGGGCGTCGAGGTCGAGGGCCGGGAGCATCCCGCCGCGCCGGCCGTGGCACTCGACGGCCCAGCGCGTGCCGGCCAGTGACGGGACGGTCTCGCCCAGCACCACGAGCGACGACCCCTCTGCCAACGCCATCCCCGGTGGCCGGCGCTCGAGACGGTCGATGACCCCCAGCACCGCCACCACCGGCGTGGGGTCGATGTCGGCCCCCGCGCTCGCGTTGTAGAGGCTCACGTTGCCACCGATGACGGGGATCCCGAGCCGACCACACGCCTCGGCCATGCCGTCGATGGACTCCGACAGCTGCCACATGACCTCGGGATGCTCGGGATTGCCGAAGTTGAGACAATTGACCAGCGCCACGGGCCGGGCCCCGGCGCACGCCACGTTGAGCGCCGACTCCGCCACGGTCATGGCCGTGCCCCGACGCGGGTCGACCGCGCACCACCGGGGGTTGGAGTCGGTGGAGATGGCCAGACCCCGGCGGCTCGGAGGGAGCCCCGGCGCGGCGAGGCGCAGGACCGCGGCGTCCTCACCGGGCCCGACGACGGTGTTCAGGAACAGTTGGTGGTCGTACTGGCGGTAGACCCACGAGGCGTCGGCGAGCATGCCCAGCACGTCGTCGGCGACTTCCTTCGCCGTCACGCCGGCCGGCGTCACCGGGCCGGGGTCGTCACGACGGCGCGCCTCGAGGTCGACCGGGGCCGACCGGGGGCGGTCGTAGAGCGGGGCGTCGTCGGACAGCGATCCGGCGGGGACGTCGGCCAGCACCACACCGTCGGCGTCGAGGATGCGCAGCCGACCGCCCGGCGTCACCGTCCCGATCACCGTGGCCCGCACCTCCCAGCGCCCGCACACCTCCTCGACCGCGGCCCGGTCCGTGGGCGTCACGATGGCCAGCATGCGCTCCTGGCTCTCGGACGTCATGACCTCGAAGGGCTCCATGGCGGGCTCACGCCGCGGGACGGCGTCCACGTGGACGTCCATGCCCATGGCGCCGCGCGCCGCGGTCTCCGACGTCGCACAGGTCAGGCCCGCCCCCCCGAGGTCCTGGATCCCGACCACGAGGCCCCGGTCGAGCAGCTCGAGACACGCCTCGATCAGCCGCTTCTCCTCGAATGGGTCACCCACCTGCACACTGGGCCGCTTCGCCGCGTCGCCGTCCCCGTCGCCGCCGAAGGCGGCGGACGCGAGCACGCTCACCCCGCCGATCCCGTCGCGCCCGGTGCTCGACCCCAGGAGCACGGCCAGGTTGCCCTCGCCCGTGGCGGCGCCGAGCACGAGCCGTTCGATCGGCATCACGCCGAGACACAACACGTTCACCAGCGGGTTGCGGGCATAGCCCGGGGCGAAGGTGAGCTCGCCCCCGATGGTGGGCACGCCGACCGAGTTGCCGTAGCCCGAGATCCCCGCCACCACCCCCTCGGTCAGCCACCGGGTCCGGGCGTCGTCGAGGGTGCCGAAGAACAACGGGTCCATGAGCGCCACGGGCCTGGCCCCCATGGTGAAGATGTCGCGCAGGATGCCGCCGACACCGGTGGCCGCGCCCTGATACGGCTCGACGGCCGAGGGGTGGTTGTGGCTCTCGATCCGCAGCGCCACCGCGATGCCGTCGCCGGCGTCGATGACCCCGGCGTTCTCGCCCGGTCCCACCAGCACATGGGGCCCTTCGGTGGGCAGTCGTTTGAGGTGCAACCGGGACGATTTGTACGAGCAGTGCTCGCTCCACATCACTGCGTACATGGCGAGTTCGAGATCGTTGGGCGGACGACCGAGTATCTCCTCGATGCGAGCCGCTTCGTCGTCGGTCAGGCCCAGCGCCTGGTGCAACTCCATCTCCGTCACCGTACCCGCCCGCTCTCGGCGGCCCGATCGCCGTGCCCGATCGGCGCACCACATCGGCAATGACCGGCGCCGCATTGTGGAAATGGGCCGCCCCGCACATGTTGCATTCCCACCACCGCCATACCCATAATCCCAGCCATGCCTGACGTGAAAACAGGTCCCAAGCGCCAGCCCATGTCGAACACGCACAAGGCGGCACTGGCCCGGGGTCGGGAAGAGGGACGCGCCGTGCGGCGCTACCTCGAGGCGCTCGAGCACAACCGGCCCAAGCGGGGACGCAAGCGCACCCCCGAGTCGCTGAAGAAACGCCTGGCCGTGGTGGACGACCGCCTGGGCTCGGCCGAGCCCCTGGCGCGCCTGCACCTGCTACAGGAGAAGGCCGACCTCGAGGCCGAGTTGGACCGCGCCTCCGCCACCAACGACATCGCCACCCTCGAGAAGGCCTTCGTGAAGGTGGCCCGGGCCTACGGGCAGCGCAAAGGCATCGAGTACAGCGCCTGGCGCGCGGCGGGGGTCAGCGCGGCGGTGCTGCAGCGCGCGGACATCACCCGCGCCACCGGCGAGAACGGCGCGGTCAGGCCAGCCAAGAGGAAGTAGGCCCCCTCAGACTCCGTCAGACCGCAGCCGGTACGACCGGTGTGGGGGCGCGACGACCGGCGGCCACCACCAGCGAGTCGAGCAGCACCATGCCGTCGGTCGACGCCGTCATGGCGTCGCAGGCCCGTTCGGGATGGGGCATGAGGCCCACCACGTTGCCGGCCTCGTTGCACACCCCCGCGATGTCGTCAACCGACCCGTTGGGGTTGGTGGTGTAGCGCAGGACGACACGGTCCTCGGCTCGCAGCCGCTCGAGCGTCGCCGCGTCGCACGTGAAGTTGCCCTCGAAGTGGTTGATGGGGAGCGCGAGCTGCGCGCCCGCCGCCGCCTGACCCGTGAGCACGGTGCGTGTCGTGCACACCGTGACACCCACGGTGGTGCACAGGAACCGGAGCCCGCGGTTCTTCTGCAGCGCGCCGGGGAGGAGCCCGGCCTCGGTCAGCACCTGGAAGCCGTTGCAGATCCCCACCACAGGGCCGCCCGCCGCCGCATACGTCGCCACGGCCTCCATCACCGGGGAGAAACGGGCCAGCGCTCCGGGGCGGAGATAGTCGCCGTGGGCGAAGCCGCCGGGCAGGACGACGGCGTCGTAGCCCGCCAGCGACCGCTCCCCGTGCCACACGAGCTCGGCTTCGACCCGGTCGGGCCCGAACAGCGACAGGGACCGCACCACGTCGTGCTCGCAGTTGCTGCCCGGGAACACGACCACGCCCACCTTGGCCGCCATCAGCGCACCGTCACGGTCGAGACCTCGATGACGGGGTTGGCGAGGAGCCGGTCGGCCATCTCGAGCGCCCGGTGACGGGCCTCGGGCTCGTCGGGCGCCTCGATCGACAGCCGGAACGCCTTGCCCACGCGCACATCGTCGACGCCGGAGAAACCCAGCGCCGGCAGGGCCCGCTCGATGGTCGCACCCTGCGGATCGGCGATCCCGGGGCGCAGCCTCACCTCCACGAGGACCTCGTACTTCACGCGCGCATCACCTGGCCGCACCGTACCAGTCGGCCAATACGCGCCCGCTGATCCGTTCGTACGCTTCGATGTAGCGCGCGCTCGTCTCCGCCACCACCGCGGGCGACAACGGCGGAGGGGGCGGCTTCTTGTCCCACCCGCTGCTCTCGAGCAGGTCTCGCACGGGCTGCTTGTCGAACGCCGGCGGGTTGGTGCCCGGACGCCACTGGTCCGCGGGCCAGAACCGCGACGAGTCGGGCGTGAGCACCTCGTCGCACAGGGCGAGCTCGCCGTCGATGAGCCCGAGCTCGAACTTCGTGTCGGCCACGATGATGCCGTTGCGCTCGGCCGCCGCCGCGCCCCGGCGGTACGCCTCCACACACAGGTCGCGTGCCTTCTCCGCCATCTCCTTGCCCACCAGGTCGGCCGCCTCGTCGAACGAGATGTTCTCGTCGTGGCCTTCGGTGGCCTTGGTCGACG
This sequence comes from uncultured Acidimicrobiales bacterium, assembly GCA_963764205.1. Lineage (GTDB taxonomy): Bacteria > Actinomycetota > Acidimicrobiia > Acidimicrobiales > UBA8190 > Chersky-840. Next base: position 394,471 of record CAVXRN010000006.1, on the reverse strand, counting down.
GCGTGAACATGGGCTCGGGGAGCCGGCTGGCCTGCTCGAGCCCGGCGGGCAGCGGCGTGCCGTGCAGCGTCTTCGACACCGAGTACTCCTTCCACCCCGACCCGGCCAGATAGCCCCGCACGATGCACTCGATGGGGAGCATCTCCGCCCGGCGCACGAGCACGGCACGCCCGGCCACGCCCTCGAGCCCGGCCTCGCCCCCGAGCTCCGCCGCGTCCTTGGGGAGCTCGGCGGGATCGGCGGTGATGAGATGGCTCGGGGCCAGGTCGGCCAGCTCGGCCAGGAAGTGGACGGTCATGGCCGTGAGCACCCGGCCCTTGTCGGGGATGGGCTCGTCGAGGACCACGTCGAAGGCGGAGAGCCGATCCGACGCCACCATGAGCAGGCGGTCCTCGCCCGCGTCGTAGAGCTCCCGCACCTTGCCGCTGTGCACCAACGTCAAGCTCACCCTTCGACCTCCTCGATCGCTTGTCGGAACTTCGAGACATGTTGCAGCGCCCGGTCCAGACTGAACGCCCGATCGAGCGCGGGTCCGTCCAGCGTGACCTCGCCGTCGTCTTCGAGCACACCCCGGAACGGGCGCTTCTCCTCCCACGCCGCCCGGGCATCGCGCTGGACGATCCGGTAGGCGACGTCGCGCTCCATCCCCGACTCCACCAACGCCAACAGCACAGGCTGGCTGAACACGAGGCCGAACGACCCTTCGGAGACGTTGGACCGCATGCGGTCGGTGTGGACGACGAGGTTCTGCACGAGACCCGCCGCCTTGCGCATCACGTAGTACGTCAAGAGACAGGCGTCGGGGAGGACGACCCGCTCCACCGAGCTGTGCGAGATGTCGCGCTCGTGCCACAGCGCGACGTCCTCGAGCCCCGCGCCGAGGTAGCCGCGCAGCACCCGGGCCAACCCGCTCAGACGCTCGGACAGGATGGGGTTGCGCTTGTGCGGCATGGCCGAGCTGCCCTTCTGGCCCGACCCGAACGCCTCTTCGACCTCGCCTACCTCGGTCCGGGCCAGGTGCCGGATCTCGGTGCCGATCATCTCGACCGTGGCGCCCACCGCCGCGCACGCCCACAGCAGCTCGGCGTGCCGGTCGCGCGCGATCACCTGCGTGGCCGGGACCGGCGTGAGCCCGAGGGCCCCACACACGTAGTCCTCCACCCGGGGGTCGATGTTGGAGTACGTCCCCACCGCCCCCGACAACTTGCCCACCGCCACGGCCCGGCGCGCGGCGCGCAGTCGAGACCGGTCGCGGTCGGCCTGCAGGCACCACAGCGCCAACTTGGCGCCGAACGTGGTGGGCTCGGCGTGCATGCCGTGGGTCCGGCCCGGCATGGGCGCGTCCATGAACTCGAGCGCCCGGTCCTTGAGCACCGATACCAGCGCACCCGAGGCGTCGAGCAGCAGGTCCGCGGCGCGCGTCAGCGTGGCACACAGCGCGGTGTCGACGACGTCGGAGGAGGTGAGGCCGTAGTGCACCCACGATCCTTCGGGCGCGCCCACCGCGTCCTGGACGACGTCGACGAAGGCGGCCACGTCGTGGTCGGTGACGCGCTCGCGGTCGTTGATCGCGGCGACGAGCTCCGGTGTCACCTTGGGCGCCCGGGCCCGGACCGCGGTGGCGGCGTCGCGCGGGATGGCGCCCACCGCCGCCCACCCCTCGACCGCCAGCACCTCGACTTCGAGCCACATCTCGAAACGCGCCTCGTCGGTGAACAACGCGGCGATCTCCGGGATCGAGTACCGGGGGATCACGCCGCACCCGCCGCAGCGAGGAGGGCCGCGTCCGCGGCGATGTCGGTGCGGTACTGCATGCCCTCCCACCCGATGCGGTCCACCGCGGCGTAGGCGCGGGCCCGGGCGTCGGAGATGCTGCGACCGACCGCACTCACCCCGAGCACGCGTCCGCCGGCGGTGACGAAGCGGCCCTCGTCGTCGAGGGCCGTCCCGGCGTGGAGCACGCTGACGCCCTCGATGGCGGCGGCTTGGTCGAGCCCGTCGATGCGGTCCCCGACGCGTGGCGACGCGGGGTAGCCCTCGCTCGCCAGCACCACGCACACCGAGGAGTCCGAGGAGAAGCGCGGCTCGGTGCGCAGACGACCCGCCGCGGCCTCGGCCAGCAGGCCGGTGAGGTCCTCGGTCAGCCGCGGCAGCACGACCTGGGTCTCGGGGTCGCCGAACCGGACGTTGTACTCGAGGACGCGCGGCCCGTCGGGGGTGAGGATGAGACCGGCGTAGAGCACGCCGCGGTAGTCGATGCCGCGCTGCCGCAACGCGCCGACCAACGGCTCCACCGCCCGGTCGAGCACGCCGTCGATGAGTCGGTCGTCCACCAACGGCACGGGCGAGTACGCCCCCATGCCACCGGTGTTGGGCCCCTGGTCGTCGTCGTGGATCCGCTTGAAGTCCTGCGCCGGTGCCAGCGCGGCGATGCGCCTCCCATCACACAACACCAGCAGCGAACACTCGGGCCCCCCCAGTCCTTCTTCGATCACCACGCACCGCCCGGCGTCGCCGAAGCTCTCCCCCGACAACTTCGCCGCCACGTCCTCCTCGGCCTCGGCCAGCGAGTCGGTCACGAGCACGCCCTTGCCCGCCGCGAGGCCGTCGGTCTTCACCACCCACGGCCCGGGCAGCTGGCGCAGGAACGCCTGGGCCTCCTTCACCTCGTCGAACGCGCCGTAGCGCGCCGTGGGCACGCCGGCCTCGGCCAACACCGCCTTCATGAACGCCTTGGACCCTTCGAGCCGGGCCCCGTCGGCGCCGGGCCCGAACACGAGCCGGCGATCGGCGCGCAACCGGTCGGCGAGCCCGTCCACCAGCGGCTGCTCGGGGCCGATCACGAACAGATCCGCCTCGACGTCCTCCGGGGCGTCGTGGGTGACCGTGATCGGGGCTCCCACGAACGTGAAATGGGCCGAGTCCGCCGCGTCGGGCGAGTGCGGGGCCATACCGGGATTGCCCGGCGCCACCACGACCTGCGCGGTGCGCGCCAACGACAGTGCCAGGGCGTGCTCCCGGGCTCCCGACCCGACGACGCAGACCTTCATGGCCCGACCCTCATTTCCGCTGCGCTCATGCCGCGAACCGCACGAACTGTTCGCGCCCCGGTCCCACACCCACCAGCTTGATGGGCACGCCGATCTGCTGCGCCAGGAACGAGACGTAGTCACGTGCCGCGGGGGGAGGTCGTCGAGCTCGGTGGCACCCGAGAGATCGGCGCGCCATCCCGGCAGCTCCTCGTACACCGCGTCCACCTGGTGCAGCACCGACTGGTGGTACGGGGGATAGGCGAACCGCTCCCCCCCGACGTGTACGCCACGCACACCTTGACGGTGTCGAAGGTGTCGAGCACGTCCATCTTGGTGAGCGCCACCTCCGACAGCGAGTTGAGACGCACGGCCTGGCGCGCCATCACGGCGTCGAACCACCCGCACCGTCGGCGCCGTCCCGTGTTGGTGCCGAACTCGTGGCCCCGCTCCACCAGGACCTCGCCCACCTCGTCGAGGCACTCCGTCGGGAACGGGCCCGCCCCCACCCGGGTCACGTAGGCCTTGGCGATGCCGATCACCTCGCCGATCATGCGCGGCCCGACGCCGGTGCCGGTGCAGGCGCCGCCGGCGACCGGGTTGGACGACGTCACGAAGGGATACGTCCCGTGGTCGAGGTCCAAGAACGTGGCTTGGGCACCCTCGAGCAGCACGTTGCGCCCCGCGTCGAGGGCGTCGTGGACCAGTCCCACCGTGTCGCCCACCATGGGCCCGATACGCGGCGCGTACTGGTCGAGGTACTCGTCGCAGATGGCCCCGGCGTCGAGCGGCAGCCGGTTGTACACCTTGGCCAGGATGGCGTTCTTCTCCTTCAGCACCACCTCGAGCTTCTGCCGGAAGATCTTGGCGTCGAGGAGGTCCTGGACCCGCAGCCCCACCCGAGCCGCCTTGTCGGCATAGGCGGGCCCGATGCCCCGGCGCGTCGTGCCCAGGGCGTTCTTGCCCAGGAACCGCTCGGTCACCCGGTCGAGCTCGGTGTGGTACGGCATGATCAGATGCGCGTTGCCGCTCACCACCATGCGGCTGGTGTCGATCCCCTTGGAACCGAGCGTGTCCAGCTCGGCCAGGAGCACGCCGGGGTCCACCACCACGCCGTTGCCGATGATCGGCGTGATGTGGGGGTAGAGCACCCCGCTCGGCACGAGTTGTAGGGCGAAGGACACGCCGTCGACCACGACCGTGTGCCCGGCGTTGTGGCCGCCCTGATAGCGCACCACCATGTCCATGTCCCGGGCCAGGAGGTCGGTGAGCTTGCCCTTCCCCTCGTCGCCCCATTGCGTCCCGACGACCACGGTTGCGGGCACGACGCTCCTCCGCGAAACGGCTCCGGATTACGCCGCATTGTAGCCCGGGCCTGCGACGACCCCTCCCGGGCCGGTCTGCGGTAGTCGCCCGGCGACGCCTACCATCGACCTCATGTCCATCGTTGCCCTCATCTTCATCAGATCGGGCCTCAATCTCTTCGTCTTCGGCGTCATCTTCGCGGTGCTCTCGTACGTCCGGACCAGCCGCTTCAAGGAGCAGACCGGGGTCAACCCCTGGCACATCCACCCGGTCGTGTGGGCCGTCGTGAGCTTCTTCATCGCCCTCTTCGGCACCCTGCTGTCACTCATCGCGTGTGCCACCACCCGGGCCCCGGGCCGAGGCGGGTCGATGGTCGCCGGCGGGCGCGGGCCCGGCTACGTCCCGGTGGCGGGCACCAATGTTCCACCGGGCTATGTCCCGGCCCCCGGCTACGGGCCACCGGGCTCGGGCGTCGGGCCCGGCTCGCCCGCCGTCCTCGGCACCCACCCCTCGGCCTACCCGTTCCCCGCCCCTCCCGCGCCGGCGGCCCCTGCCGGCTCGATGCCGGCGTGGCACGCGGACCCAACCGCACGCCATCACCACCGCTACTGGGACGGATCGCAGTGGACAGAGCACGTCTCCGACCACGGCACGGCGGGCACCGACCCGGTGTGAGCGCCGGGATCACCCCAGGCTGACGCCCCCGTCCGACGCGTCCACGGTCACCGTGTCGCCGTCGGCGTACCGGCCTTCGAGCAGCGCCAGCGCCAACGGGTCCTCGACGGCGTGCTGGAGGACCCGCCGCAGCGGTCGCGCCCCGAGGTCGGCGTCGTAGCCGGTCCGGGCCAACCAGTCTCGAGCGGCGTCGGTCACGACCAGGGTCAGCCGGCGCCCCGCCACCCGGGCCGCCAGCGTGGCGACCTGGATGTCCACGATGCGGCGGATATCGGCCTCCGACAAATGGCGGAAACGGACCACCTCGTCGATGCGGTTGAAGAATTCGGGCTTGAAGAAGTCCTGGGGGTCGCCCACCAGGTTCGACGTCATGATGAGCACGGTGTTGGTGAAGTCGACCGTCCGGCCCTGGCCGTCGGTGAGGCGCCCGTCCTCGAGCACCTGGAGCAACACGTTGAACACGTCGGGGTGCGCCTTCTCGATCTCGTCGAGGAGCACCACGGCGTACGGGCGCCGGCGCACCGCTTCGGAGAGCTGCCCGCCCTCCTCGTAGCCGACGTACCCCGGCGGCGCGCCGACGAGGCGGCTCACGGTGTGCTTCTCCTGGTACTCGCCCATGTCGATCCGGACCATGGCGCGATCGTCGTCGAACAGGAACTCCGCCAACGCCCGGGCGAGCTCGGTCTTGCCCACGCCCGTCGGGCCCAGGAACAGGAACGAGCCGATGGGCCGGTTGGGGTCCGACAACCCGGCCCGGCTCCGGCGGATGGCGTTGGACACCGCCACCACGGCCTCGTCCTGGCCCACCACGCGCGTGGAGGGCCTCCTCCATCCGCACCAGCTTGGCCAGCTCGGCTTCCATGAGCTTCGTGACCGGCACGCCGGTCCACCGGCTCACGACCTCGGCCACGTCCTCGGCGTCGACCTCCTCCTTGAGCATCGCCCCTGAGGCCTGGAGCTCAGCCAGGGCCTTGGTGGCGTCCTCGATGCGGCGCTCGATGTCGGGGATCACGCCGTAGCGGATCTCCGAGGCGCGGGTGAGGTCGCCGTCGCGCGCGTACCGCTCGGCCTCGCCCTTTCTCGTCTCGAGCTCCTCCATCAAGGCCCGGATGGACGAGATGGCGTCCTTCTCCGCCTGCCACCGCGCCGTCATGGCGTCGGCCTGCTCGGTCAGGTTGGCCAACTCCTCCTCGAGGCGCGCCAGGCGCTCCTTCGAGGCGTCGTCGGTCTCCTTGGCCAGCGCCACGCGCTCGATCTCGAGCTGGCGCATACGCCGCGTCACCACGTCGATCTCGGTGGGCATGGAGTCGATCTCGATGCGGAGCCGGCTGGCGGCTTCGTCGATGAGGTCGATGGCCTTGTCGGGGAGGAAGCGCCCTGTCACGTAGCGGTCCGACAACACCGCCGCGGCGACGAGGGCGGCGTCTTGGATACGGACGCCGTGGTGGACCTCGTAGCGCTCCTTGAGCCCGCGGAGGATGGCGACGGTGTCCTGCACCGAGGGCTGGTCCACGAAGACGGGCTGGAACCGGCGTTCGAGCGCAGGGTCCTTCTCGATGTACTTGCGGTACTCGTCGAGCGTCGTCGCCCCGACGAGCCGGAGCTCGCCGCGCGCCAGCATGGGCTTGATCATGTTGCCGGCGTCCATCGCCCCTTCGGCCCCGCCCGCGCCGACGATGGTGTGGAGCTCGTCGATGAACGTGATGATCTCGCCGTCGGAGTCGGTGATCTCCTTGAGCACCGCCTTGAGGCGCTCTTCGAACTCGCCCCGGTACTTCGCCCCGGCCACCATGGCCGAGAGGTCGAGCGCCACCACACGTTTGTCGCGCAACCCCTCGGGCACGTCGCCCTCGACGATGCGGTTGGCGAGGCCCTCCACGATGGCGGTCTTGCCCACACCAGGCTCGCCGATGAGCACGGGATTGTTCTTGGTGCGGCGGCTCAGTACCTGAATGATGCGACGGATCTCCTCGTCCCGGCCGATGACCGGGTCGAGCTTGCCCCGCCGGGCCAACTCCGTCAGGTCGCGGCCGTAACGCTCGAGCGCCTGGTACTGGTCCTCAGGGTTCTGCGAGGTGACGCGGTGGCTACCGCGCACCTGTCGCAGCGCGTCGAGCAACTCGTCGCGCTTGACCCCGATGACGTCGGACAGCGCCAGGATGAGGTGCTCGACCGACACGTACTCGTCGCCCATGTCGCCGCGCAGCGCGTCGGCGGACTCGAGCAGGTCCCGCGCCGAGCGCGACAACGTGACGTCGCTCCCGCCGTAGGCCTTCGGAAGCGAGTCGAGGCGCTGCGTCACACGGTTGGTGAGCGCGGTGGGCTCCACGCCCGCCTTGGCCAACAGCGGGAGAGCCAACCCGTCGGCTTGACCCAACAGCGCCACCAGGATGTGGTCGGGGGTGATCTCGGGGTTGTTCTGGGCGTGGGCGCGCTCGATGGCCGAGCGCATGGCCTCTTGGACCTTGAGCGTCCACCGTTCCTGGTCAATGGCCATGACTTACCTCCCGGCCCGACGCGGCGCATCGGACTGTCCGCTGCGGCGCCACACCAGGGCCTGGCGCAGCGGCACGAGATCACGCCGGTACTGACGATGCGTCTGCTCGATAGTGTCGCGCGCCTCGTCCCGGACGCGCTCGAGCTCGGTCCGCAGGCGTTCCACCTCGGCCTCGAGCTCCAGCACGTGACGCACCCCTTCGAGGTTCAGCCCCGCGCTCGGTGAGCGTCCCGATGTGGCGCAGCCGCTCGATGTCGCGCTGGCTGTAGCGGCGGTTGCCGCCCCCGGTACGCGACGGGTCGACGAGCCCCTTGCGCTCGTACACCCGCAGGGTCTGGGGATGCACGCCGGCCAGCTCGGCTGCCACCGAGATCACGTACACGGCCCGCCCCGCGCTCTCCCCGCCGAACAACGAGGCGCGCCGCGCGCCCGTCGTGGGCCGTTCGGGGCCCGCACCTCGGCCTCTGTCGTCGTCACTCCTTGGTGGCGTCATCGGTCTTCACCTCCAGATGGGCGCGCGGCTCGTCGTCGGAGACGCGTGCAAATTCCTCGACCGCGGCGCGCTGCTCGTCGGTCAGCTTCGCCGGCACGGTCACGTCCGTCGTGACGAGCAGGTCGCCGGTGGCGGTGCGACCGTGGCCGGGGACCCCCCGGCCCTTCACGCGGAACGTTCGCCCCGACGACGTCCCCGCGGGAATGCGCAACGTCACGGGCTCGTCCAACGTGGGGACCCGCACCGTCGACCCCAGGGCTGCTTCGGGGAACGTCACCGGCACGGTGAGCGTCAGGTTGCGGCCGCGCCGGCCGAAGACAGGATGGTTCCCCACCCGCACCGTGACGTAGAGGTCGCCGGCGGGCCCGTTGGCGCGACCGGGCGCGCCCCGGCCCTTGACCCGGATCCGCTGGCCGTCTTCGACCCCGGCGGGGATGCGCACCTTCACCTGCCGGGTCCGGCGCACCACACCCGAGCCACGACACGTCTTGCACGGCTTCTCGATAACGGTGCCGCGCCCCGAGCATTGGGGGCACACGCGACTCAACGAGAACAGTCCCTGGTTGTCGTCGAGTGCCCCTCGACCCTGACACGTAGGACACGTCACCGGGGACGTGCCCGGCGCCGCCCCCGTCCCGTTGCACGTCTCGCAGCGCGCCTCGCCCGCCACGTTCACCGACGTGGTCACGCCGCGCACCGCGTCCTCGAACGACAGGTACAGCTCGGCCTCGACGTCCGCTCCCCGGCGCGGGCCGAAGTTCCGGTTGCGACGCCCACCACCGAAGGACCCACCCAACCCACCGAAGATGTCGCCGAGGTCGCCGAGGTCCTCGACCCTGAACGTCGTGCCTCCGGCGCCGCCGAAGCCCCCGGCCCCACCCATGCCGGCGAACCCGGCCGGCCCGAGCCGCCGGACCTCGTCGTACTCCTTGCGCTTGGCCGTGTCACCGAGGACGTCGTAGGCGGCGGAGATCTCCTTGAACCGGTCCTCCGATCCGGGGTTGGCGTCGGGGTGGAACTGCTTGGCGAGCTTGCGATAGGCGCGCGTGATCTCCTTGTCCGTGGCCGTCGAGGCCACGCCCAGGATCTGGTAGTAGTCCTTCTCCAGCCACTCGCGTTGGGCGGCCATTACCCCCGCACCCGCACCATGGCGGGCCGGATCACCCGGCCCTTCCACCGATACCCGGCTCGCAGCACGCCGTCGACGACCTGTCCCCCGGTCGCGGCGCCTCCGGCACCGCCCTCGGGATCGGCCGCGCCGGGAACACCTTGGGCGCCGTGCTCCCCGGCTCCGGACACCGCGGCGGCGTCGGCGGGCACGTGGTCCACGGCCTCGTGGGTCGTGGGGTCGAACGGCTCGCCCACGACACCGATTCGCTCGAGACCCTCGCGCGCCAACGTGTCGGCGAGCAGCGTCGACCCGGCCACGAGTGCCTTGCCCTCGGCCGACAGCGCGTCGCCGACGCCGAGATGCGCGCGCGCCAGGTCGAACGCGTCGAGGACGGGCAGGACCTTGGTCACGACATCCTCGGCGGCGCGCTCGAGGGTGTCGGTCTGCTGGCGCATCATCCGCTTCTTGTAATTCTCGAAGTCGGCCTGGACGCGCCGGGAAAGGTCCAGGTACTCGTCGCGCTCGCGCCGGGCCGCGACCAACAGGTCGTCGAGGTCGTCGACCACCGTGTTGTTGGGCGCCTCCGCCCCGGCGTCGACGACCTCCCCCACGACGGCATCGTCGAAGGTCGGCTCGAGGCGCGGATCGGTGCCCGGCTCGGTTCGAGGCCCGCCGTGATGCCCGGGGTGCGGTACTCCCGCGGCCCGGGCGTCATCGGGGGTACCCGACGGCGGGGTCATGCGCCGGGCTCGTCGACGATCTCGGCGTCGACCACCTCGTCGTCAGAGGCGGCCGAGCCGTTGTCGGCGCTCGGGCCGCCACCGGCCGCATCGCCTGCGCCAGCGGCCTGCGACGCCTGCTCGTACAGACGCTGGGTGAAGCTGTGGCTGGCGTTGACGAGCGCCTCGGTGGCGTCCTTGATCCTCTCCACGTCGGAGCCCGCCAGGGCGTCCTTCGCTGCTTTGAGGGCGCTCTCCACCTTGTCCTTCTCGTCGCCCTCGAACTTCTCGCCCTGCTCCCGCAGCACCTTCTCGGTCTGGTACACGAGCGTGTCGGCGTTGTTGCGGATCTCCGCCTCTTCGCGCCGGCGCTTGTCGTCCTCGGCGTGGGCCTCGGCGTCGCGCACCATACGGTCGATCTCCTCCTTGGCGAGAGACGACTCGCCCGTGATGGTCATCGACTGCTCCTTGCCCGTCGCGGTGTCGCGGGCCGACACGTGCACGATCCCGTTGGCGTCGATGTCGAAGGTGACCTCGATCTGCGGGACGCCGCGCGGCGCCGGGGGCAGGTCCACGAGCTGGAACTTGCCCAGCGTCTTGTTGTACATCGCCATCTCGCGCTCGCCCTGCAGGACGTGGATCTCCACCGACGGCTGGTTGTCCTCGGCCGTCGTGAACACCTCGGACCGCTTGGTCGGGATCGTGGTGTTGCGCTCGATGAGCCGGTGCATGACGCTGCCCTTGGTCTCGATACCGAGCGACAGGGGGGTCACGTCGAGCAACAGGACGTCTTTGACCTCGCCCTTGAGCACACCGGCCTGGACCGCGGCGCCGATGGCGACGACCTCGTCGGGGTTCACGCCCTTGTGGGGCTCTTTGCCCGTGAGCGACTGCACCAGGTCCTGGATGGCGGGCATGCGCGTCGACCCACCGACCATCACGACGTGCTGGATGTCGGACTTCGACAGCTGCGCGTCGGAGATTGCCTGCTCGAACGGACCCTTGCAGGCATCGACGAGGTCGGAGGTGATCTCGTTGAACTTGGCGCGCGTGAGCTTCAGGTCGAGGTGCTTGGGGCCGTCGGCGGTGGCGGTGATGAAGGGCAGGTTGATCTGGGTCTCTTGGACCGACGACAGCTCGATCTTGGCCTTCTCGGCGGCCTCCTTGAGACGCTGGAGAGCCATCTTGTCGACCGACAGGTCCACGCCCTCGGTGTTCTTGAACTCGGTCACCAACCAGTCGATGACACGCTGGTCCCAGTCGTCACCGCCGAGGTGGGTGTTGCCCGAGGTGGACTTCACCTCGAAGACGCCTTCGCCGATCTCGAGGACCGACACGTCGAAGGTCCCGCCTCCGAGGTCGAACACGAGCACCGTCTGCTCCTTGTTCTCCTTGTCCAGCCCGTAGGCGAGCGCGGCGGCGGTGGGCTCGTTGATGATGCGCAGCACCTCGAGGCCGGCGATCTGGCCCGCCTCCTTGGTGGCGGTGCGCTGGGCGTCGTCGAAGTACGCCGGCACGGTGATCACCGCCTGGTTGACCGAATCGCCGAGGTACGACTCGGCGTCCCTCTTGAGCTTCTGGAGGATGCGGGCCGAGATCTCCTGGGAGTTGTACTTCTTGCCGTCGATGTCGATCGACCACGACGTGCCCATGTGGCGCTTGACCGAGCGGATGGTCCGGTCGGGGTTGGTGATGGCCTGGCGCTTGGCTACCTCGCCGACGAGGACCTCGCCGGACTTCGAGAACCCGACCACCGACGGCGTGGTGCGGCCCCCTTCGGCGTTGGGGATGACGACCGGCTCGCCGGCCTCCAAGACGCTCACGACCGAGTTGGTGGTGCCGAGGTCGATTCCGACGGCCTTGGGCATTGCTTCGCCTCCGTATACTCTGCGACCCCGGTGTCTCTCACCAGGGACTTTGTGTCTTTCGTTCTTCTTGACTGCTCATAGTATAGCAACCTTGAGTCGCTTACCATCAACATTTGATTCGGGGATTCTCCGGTCCCCGGGGTAGGGCCCGTTCCGCACGTCCTGAAGGCTCGGGACTCGGGACGTTTGGGGGCGTTCCAGGTGGAATCACCTGGTCATCCCAGGTGGATCCTCGCTGGGCCCGACCAAGGCCCGAACCTACGGTCACAGTGGGCGGCTGCAGGGAAACCCAATCCCTAACCTGACACGGCCGCCTCCCGGGGGGTGCGGCGGGGCGCTTGCTCCCTCGGGTGCCAACGCCCCGCCGTCCGACCGGGAGGAACAGTGGCGGAGCGTGACGTGGTCGCGGTCGTGTGGCACGAGCACACCCACTCGATCGACATCGTCTACGTCGAAGGCAACCCCGACACGCTCATGGGCACCGAGCGGATGGCGGCGCAGATGGCCGCGGGCTTCAAGCTCGACGTCGTGCCCAGCCCGACCGGGACAGTCCTGTGGGTCCGGCCGGAAAGCGCCTGATCGAACGGAGCACTTCGTCGACGCGTGGGCCGCTGACTACGCTCGAAGGTGTGCCTGACCTGGTCTTGATTCGCCACGGCGAGTCCACCTGGAACGCCTTGAACCTGTTCACGGGATGGACCGACGTCGACCTCACGGCCAAAGGCGAGGCCGAAGCACGTCAGGCGGGGGCCCTCCTCGCGGCGGAGGAGCGCAACGGGCTCGACCTGCGCGTGGTGCACACCTCGGTCCTGACCCGCGCCGTGCGCACCGCCAACCTCGCGCTGGACGAGCTGGGCCGCAGCTGGCTCCCGGTGCGGCGCCATTGGCGGCTCAACGAGCGGCACTACGGCGACCTGCAGGGCCTCGACAAGAAGCAGACCACCGCCCAGTTCGGCGAGGCCCAGGTCAAGCTGTGGCGACGGAGCTACGACACGCCCCCGCCACCGCTCGCGCTCGACGACGAGCGCCACCCCTCCCACGACGACCGTTACCGGGACCTGCCACCGGGTGTTCTCCCCGACACCGAGTGCCTGGCCGACGTGGTGCTTCGCATGGTGCCGTACTGGGAAGACGCCATCGCAACGGACCTGCGCGCCTTCCCCGGCGTGCTCGTCGTGGCCCACGGCAACTCGATCCGGGCCCTCGTGAAGTACCTGAAGGACATCCCCGACGACGAGATCGTCGCGCTGGAGGTGCCCACCGGGGTGCCGTGGTGGTTCCGGTTCGACGACCGGCTGGAGCTCCTCGAAGACCGCCAGCTCGGGGATCCCGAGGCCATACGGGCCGCGGCGGAGGCCGTCGCCCGACAAGCGGGCTGACCCCCCCGACCGGCAGGCCCGCCCGGGGGGAGGCGAGCCGTGCCGGCCAGAGGGCCAGACCTTTCAGGGATCAGAGGGCGTCGCGGCCTCGCTCCCCGGTGCGCACCCGCACCACCGACTCCACCGGGATCACCCACACCTTGCCGTCACCGATCTTGCCGGTGGCGGCGGTGCTCACGATGGAATCGACCACCTCGTCGGCTTGTGTGTCGTCGACGAGTACCTCGACACGGATCTTGGGGACGAAGTCCACCTCGTATTCCGCGCCTCGGTAGACCTCGGTGTGGCCCCGTTGGCGGCCGAAGCCCTGGGCCTCGGTGAGCGTCATGCCTTGGACGCCGAGCGTCTTCAGGGCCTCTTTGACCTCATCGAGTTTGAAGGGCTTGAGGACTGCCACGACCAGCTTCATTGTGCGCTCCCTTTCGTCGAGCTCGGCCGGGTCAACTATTGCCTGCCGGAGGGGTCTCCGACCCAGCCGGCGGTGGCTTGGAGCCGGTGATCCCGGCCATCTCGAAGGCGCTGGCGCTGTTCACCCGTTCGGCGAACGTCTCGTCCGGGAACGCCTCCTCGTCGTGGATGGCCAGGTCGCCGATCTCGAGGATCTCGTCCTTGTACCGGGCACCACGCAGAACCCAACCGATGATCTTCATGAGGATGAAGGTCACGACGGCCGACCAGCAGATGACCCAGATGGCGGCTCGGAACTGTTCCCACAACTGGTGGGCCGACCCGGTGTACATCAAGCCGGCCACGCCGAAGGGTGTACACCCACCGTGCGCCGTGATGTACGTGGACTGCGAGGCAACCACCGAGCCCGAAGTGTTGACGACCTGCCCGACGGAGTTCAGCTTCCCGCACCCCAGTTCCAGGGTGTTCGGGTCGCCGAAGATGCCCAGCAACATGCCGCCGAAGAAGCCGGCGATGCCGTGGGTGTAGATGACCCCGAGCGCATCGTCCACCTTGGAGAAGGGCCGTACCTTGGACAGGTAGTTCCAGGCGATCCACACGACGACGGTGCAGATGACACCGACGTAGATCGCACCTCGGCCGTTGACGAAGCCGGCGCACGGCGTGATCCCGACCAGGCCGCAGATCATGCCGTTGACCCCGCCCAGGAACGTCGGCTTGCGCGACTTGGTGAACAGGGCGTCCATCGCCATCCACACGACCACGCCACAGGCGGTGGCGACGTTGGTGTTGACGACCGCCGCGGCGGCGTCGGCTCCGGCGTAGTAGGGGTCGCCTCCGTTGAACCCGTTCCAGCCCAACCACAAGATGCCGGCCCCGACTGCGGCCATCACCAGGTTGTTGGGGACGGCGTGTTGTCGATCTCGCAACAGCCGTGGTCCCAAGACCCAGGCGGCGACGAAGCCCGACACACCCGCTGACATGTGGATGACGTACCCGCCGGAGAAGTCCAGCGCACCCTCCTGGGCGAAGTAGCCGCCGCCCCAGAGCAGGAAGGCGTCGACGCCGTACACGAAGGTGGACCACAGCGGCACCAGGAGGCACCAAGCGCCGAACTTGATCCGTCCCAGGACGCTCCCGAGGAACAGCAGGGGGGTGATGGCGGCGAACACGAACTGGAAGTACGCCAGTGTCGTGGTGGGGAAGTGGAAGGGCACTGCGGTGTTGGCCGCCGACACCGCTTGGCCCTGTTCATCGGCCGCACTGGTGATGCCCCCCGGTTTCCCGACGAAGTTCTCGAAGAAGTGTTTGACCCACCCCGTACCGGTGAGCTGGGTCTGGACCCCGTTGTGCACCCCCCCTCCGATCGAGGTGGCGCCGAAGCCCATCTTGTAGGACCACAGCACCCAGGCGATGAGCACCAGGGAGAACCCGGCGAACATCATGGCCAGGACGTTCACTGCCCACTTCTTCTGGACGATCGACGCGTAGAGGACCGCCAGTCCGGGAAGGCTCATCAGGCCGACGAACGTGGCAGCGACCAGCTGCCACGTGTTGTCGCCCGTATTCAGCCAACTGGGATACGGAACTAATGATGCAGCGCCTAGCACGGCTCGAGTGCTCCTCTCGTGCGGTCATGAACCCCGGCGCACCTCGTGCCACGGAATGGCGTCACACAGCACCGGGTGCGCCAACCCATGACAGGCGGTTCGCCCTGCCGCCGAAAGAATGCAGGTCGAGCGTTTCCGCTTCGTCACGCCAGTGTTACCAGCGCGTGAACTGGAAACGGCCCAGCGTCAGCGCCCGTCCCCGACGGGGACCGACACCGTCAGCCCGCTTTTTGCTCGTTCTCGGGCTTGGGAGGGTTGCGCTTGGGCGTCGCCGAGCGCGGCGTGTAGCGCTTGTTGGGCTGCGGGCGCCCCGCCTTGGACGGCGCCCCGCCTCCGCGGCGCCGGGCGCCCGAACCCGAAGGGGTGTCGCCCGTCGCCTCGCGCAGGTCACGCTGGGCGCGGTAGGCACGCACCAGCAGCCATGCGCCGACCATGACGAACGGGACCCCGAAGCCCCAGTAGTGGAGGTTGAAGATCGACAACCCGTACAGGGCCATGGCGATACCGAGGTAGAGGCGCTTGCGGTAGAACGCGGCCGCCAGCATGACCACAGCCAGGCCCAGGAGCACGTATGTGAGCGTGTGGTACAGCGACACGTCGACGTGGCGCGGGCCGGTCTTGGGATCGTTGCTGATGAGCGAGCCGATGACGATGAGCCCGATGGCCCCCGCCACCGGCGCCAAGAGCAGGCCGGTGAGCCGCTCTTTGTCGTCGGCATACCTGACCCTGTCCTCGAGCTCTTCGACCGAGGGTGGCTTGTTCGCCGCCTTGGACTTCGCCGCGGCATCGGGCTCGACCGGCTTGACGATGGCGCCGCGGAGGCGCTCGCCCAACGCCGGCTTGTCAGGCTCGCGTCTGAGATGCGGGAGGGCGAGAAGCAGGCGGTGCCAGAAGCTCAATCGGGGCGGGGCGCCGCCCACGTCGTCGTCTTCGCGACCGCCGGGCATCGGGGAAGGCTAGCGCGCCCTGTCACCGCTGAGCCAAGAGCCGCCGCCACCGGCGTGCTTGGCCGAACGCCGCCGCACCTCGACAACGCCCAGCAGCAGTACGAGGACGACGAGCAAGATGGCGGGGACCACGTACACACTTGCCGAGGCCCGGTCGGTGGCGACGGCGTGCCGGGTGGAGAGAAGTGGCGGGTCGCCGGCGACCGCGACCGCCTGGACCTTGCTCCCGGGGGGCCGGAGGGCCGTGCCGGGAATGGACTCGCGGTAGTGCTGGCCCCCGAGCATGAACGTCCCCTGACAGGCGTACCCGGCCGGATTGCTGCCACTTCCTCCCAGCAAGCCGAGGCAGCCCGTCACCGTCACCGTGACCGGCACGCCGTGCTGGCGCAGGCGGTTGATCTGTTCGTTCTTGTGGTACCCCGCCACGAAGAGGATGACCACGAGGACGGCCAGGCCCACGAGGCACACCGCGGCGACGACGCGACCGGCCAGCCGTGTGTTCACGTCTACGCCGGCCCCGCGCAGGGTCGTCAGCGCTGCGTCGGAAGAAGCTGTGTCGGAGGAAGCTGCGTCGGAGGAAGCTGCGTCGGAGGAAGCTGCGTCGGAGGAATTGGAGGAACCGGCCTCGTCGACCCCCGCCACGCCGTTCCCGAGCGCCTGTCGCGCCGAGGTCGTCGGCTCCGGAGCAGTCAATGGCGTGCGCACCCCTCGGTCACCGGCTCGCTTGCCCGGTCGGCGTCCTCGGAGATCCCGAAGACCCGGGAAATCGTAGCGGTGGGATCGGCCCACGATCTCTGCGCCCCGTCGCGCGCACCGGTAGCCTCTCGCCCATGCCGCGAAAGCCCGAACTCGACCTCAGCAAGATCTGGATGTTCTCGGCCTGTTCGTCGGGCCAACTGCGCACGATCCGCAAGGCCGTCGAGGAGGTGATCGTGCCGGCCGGACGGGTCCTGTGCGAAGAGGGCACGATCGGCCGAGAGTTCTTCTTCGTCGTCGACGGCACCGCCTCGGTTCGCCGCAACGGGCGGCGGGTGACCACCCTCGGGCCGGGCAAGTGGTTCGGAGAGCTGTCGCTCCTGGACCGCATGCCTCGCTCCGCCAGCGTCGTGTCCGAGACGCCCATGACCCTGCTCGTGCTCGAGCAGCGCCGCTTCAACGGCCTCCTCGACGAGATGCCGGCGCTGTCGCGCAAGCTGCTCGTGGCCATGTCACAGCGCCTGCGCGAGGCCGACGCCCGGGCGCTCAACTAGCTCCGGCAACTAGCCCGGACCGCGAGCCCGGAGCAGTGCGACTGCTACTCGGGGTCGGCTGCGACCTGGAGCGACGCCTCGAACACCTGTGACAGGTCGAGCACCTTGACGTCGTCCTCGCGCGAGCGGGCCCGCACGGCGTCGTCGAGCATGATGAGGCAGTAGGGACAGCCCGTCGAGACCACATCCGCGCCGGTGCCGAGCGCCTCGTCGGTCCGTTCGAGGTTGACCCGCTTGCCGAGACTCTCCTCCATCCACATGCGGGCTCCGCCCGCGCCACAGCAGAAACTCTTCTCCCGGCACCGTTTCATCTCGATCTGCTCCACGCCGTCGATGGAGTCGAGCACCGACCGGGGCTCGTCGAACACCCTGTTGTGGCGGCCGAGATAACACGGGTCGTGGTAGGTGACCTTGGCGTCCATCGTCCCCGGCGTGAGCTTGCCCTCCTCGACGAGATGGCTGAGCAGCTGGGAGTGGTGGATGACCTGGAAGTTCCCGCCCAGGTCGGGGTACTCCCGTGACAACGAGTTGAAGCAGTGGGGGCACGACGCGATGACCTTCTTGGCGCCGACCTCGTCGAGGGTGGCGATGTTGGCCTTGCCCATCTCCTGATAGAGGTATTCGTTGCCGAGGCGGCGAGCCGGGTCACCGGTACACGACTCGCGTGGGCCGAGGATGCCGAAACGCACCCCGGCGCGATGCAGCAGCCGCGCCGTGGCCTGCGTCGCCTTGCGGGCCCGCTCGTCGAGGGCGCCGGCGCAGCCCACCCAGTAGAGGTACTCGACGTCGTCGGGAATGGAACCGGTGATGACGGGGATCTCGAAGTCCAGGGCCTCGGTCCACTCGGTCCGCTTGGCCCCGCCGAGGCCCCAGGGGTCGCCCTGGTTCTCGATGTTGCGGAGCATCAACCCGGCCTCGGTCGGAAAGCGTGACTCCATGAGGACCTCGTAGCGGCGCATCTCCACGATCGTGTCGACGTGCTCGATGTCGACAGGGCACTCCTCGACACACGCCCCACACGTGAGGCACGACCACAGCACGTCGGGATCGATTGTCCCCGGGACGAGCGTGGGCGCGTCGGCCTTGGCCGCCGCTGCGGCCGTGGCCGCGTCGGGATGCGTCCCGAACTCGACGCTGGCCGGTGCTCCCACCAGGCGAGGTGAGGACTCGAAGAGGTTGTCGCGCAGCGCCATGATGAGCAGCTTCGGGGACAGGGGCTTGCCCGTGTTCCACGCCGGGCAGACCGACTGGCAACGCCCGCACTCCGTGCACGTCAAGGTGTCGAGGAGCTGCTTCCACGAGAGATCCTCGATATGGCCCGCACCGAAGACGGTGTCCTCCGACACGTTCTCCATGTCCATGTCGGGCGTGTTGTAGAGCGGCCCCAGCGCCCGGGGTCTCCGTGACGTCGCCACGTTGATGGGCGCCAGCGCGATGTGCAGGTGCTTGGAGTAGGCGAGGAAGACCGAGAAACCGACGATCACGGTGATGTTGAGGAGGAGGAACACCGTCTCGAGGACGGAGTTCACTCCGGTCCCGAAGTGGGCGAAGAGCAGAGACACCGCGTGCGAGGCGAAGGGCCACCACGAGTCGCCGTAGGGGAAGTTGCCGGTGTTGATCTGAGCGGCGCGGTAGCCGATCAGGGTCAGCATGACCAAGGCGATCATGATGAGCACGACCCAGGCCGGCCCCGTGTGCGAACCGAAGAAACGCGACAGCCGACCCTTTCGCTTGGGCGCGTTCACGTAGCGGATGACGGTGAACACACACAGCGCCACGAGCACGGCCACGGCAAAGAAGTCCTCGATGAATCCCAGCGCCCTCCCCCGCCCGATCAACGGCACGAAGAAGTCCCGGTCGAAGAGCGCCCCGTAGGCCTCGAGGATGGTGAACATCAAGATCGTGAAGCCCCAGAAGGTGAAGGCGTGCGCCAACCCTGGGACCGTCCACCGCAGGAGCTTGCGCTGGCCGCCGACCTCGGAGAGCTCCGCCCACGCACGGGACCGGAACCCGGTGAATCGCTTCGGGTCGGGGCGACCCTTCCCGACCAACCGGAACAGGTAGGCGAAACGGCGACCGGTGATGGCGAAAGCGATGACGGTCACGCCCAGGCCGAGGGCGATCCTGATGGGCAACGTCTCCTCCTGGAGGGTCAGGCGCGGAAGTTTTCGAAGTACCGGCTCGGGGTGGGCCCCCGCTGTCCCTGGTACTTCGAGCCCAAGCCGGCCGTGCCGTAGGGCTGGTCGGCGGGGGTGGTCATGCGCAGGAAGCTGATCTGCCCGATCTTCATGCCGGGGTAGACCGTGATGGGGAGGTTGGCCACGTTCGAGAGCTCCAGGGTGAGATGGCCGTCCCACCCGGCGTCGACGAAGCCGGCCGTCGAGTGGATCAGGAGGCCCAGACGCCCCAGCGACGACTTCCCCTCGAGGCGGGCGACCAAGTCGTCGGGCAGGCCCACCCGCTCGAGGGTCGACCCCAGGATGAACTCACCGGGGTGGAGGATGAGCGCCTGGCCGTCGGGTATCTCGACGAGTTCGGTGAGGTCCTCGAGGTCCTCCCGGACGTCGATGACGCGCATGGAGTGGTTGCGGAAGAGCCGGAAATACCGGTCCACGTGCAGGTCGACCGACGACGGCTGGATGCACTGGGGACCAAGCGGGTCGATGACGATCCGCTTGGCATCGAGCTCTTCACGGATCGACCGGTCTGAGAGGACCACGGGGCAGCACGATAGTGTGATGCCCTCCCGCGGGCGTAGTTCAGCGGCAGAACATCAGCTTCCCAAGCTGAGAACGAGGGTTCGATTCCCTTCGCCCGCTCTCTGAGGCCCTGACCCCGGTCTCGCGGCATCGGAGACTCACCTCATCCGTGCAGTGACCCCTTGAATCCGCCAGACCGATGTGTCAAGACATGGTCGACAGCCGTTGGCCCGGTCCACGTTGCGCTCGCACGCCGGCCGGCCCCGACCACGAGGCAGCCGCCGGCCTACGTACTCTCTTCGATCAGGCCTTGAATCTGTTTCGCCTCTGTCGGGGTGAGGCCCGAGGTCGAGCACGCCGCGCCGATGGGCGCACTGGCGGCGGTCGTCGTGACGACATCGCGGTCCAGCGTGGCGTAGCTGTAGCAGGTCGCGTACTGCTCTTCGGTCATCTCCAACAGTGCCGCTTGGACCGGCGCATTCCAGACCCGTGACCACGCCGCGTTGTCGACGGCCGGCGTCTCGAGCGGGCAACCGGCCGACGCCGCTGACGGGTAACAGACGAGATCGTTGGACGACGCTGCTGCCTGTGACGTCTGGGACGTGGCCCCGGCCGGCGCCGCCGGGCGCCCGCTCAGACCGGACCCACCGCACGCTGACACGGTGACACCGACGAAAACCACGATCCCCACGACAAAGCCTCGGCCCATGGTTCGACCTTCGGCAGGTGGCGGCCAATTCTTGACCGAGGTGCGGAATCCTTTGGGAGAGCGGGCAGCGGGGACTAGTCAAACGTATGTTCGCCTCCCGCGAGCTCCGGGACGGGTGTCAATGCTCACTGACTCAATGGCAGGCAGCAGTGCCACCCGCTTGGTACCGTCCCGATCCATGGTCCGGTGGCATTACAGCGTCGAGTAGGTCCGACCGGAGGACACATTCGGCAACACGGCGGGCCGAGGCGGGGTGGAGGTCATGCTGAACCTGAAGGCCGCCGAGGGCTGGCAGTTCGTCGAGTCGCACCCGGCCTCGGACGGAGACGGTCGCTATTACGTGTTCCAGCGGGACGTTCCGGCCACCCCGGGAGCCGACCCCTAGGCGCGACCCCGCCCTGCCACGACCCGCCCTCGACGACGGGCGACGCGACGTGCGCAGGGGCCCGATGGGTCGGTCCCCAAAGTTAACGATGGACCACGTCGTCGGGCCTGCGCTAAGCCGGTGGTTGCTGTTCGTGTCGGAGACGCCCACGGGCACTCCACGGGGGGGAGATGACACGACGTACGGCTCAGGCGGTGACCGGTGCCCTGGTGGCGCTCGCACTGGTGGCCGTCGGCTTCTCGATAACCGCACGTGCCGCTTCGGTGGCGCCGGGCGCTGACCCGACCACCAACGTGAGCCTTCCTGCCGCCGTGCTGGGCGCCGAGCAGGCCGATTGTCGGACCCAGCCACTCGACGACTCGCCCGCCTGTACCCAGGCGCAATTGGCCGAGATCAATTTCGGCCTGTCCACCGAAGGCCTGGCCCCGATCTCCCTCCCCAGCAACTGGTCCTCGCTCACCGTGGAGGAACAGATCTTCGTGATCGTCGACCTCGAGCGTGTCGCTCGGGGTCTTCAGCCGTTCGTCGGCTTGAGCTTCGCCTGGGCGCTGGATGCCGAGCTCGGTGCCCTCGCCAACGCGGATCCGCCCGATCCCCCGGGTAACCCGTGGGTCGCGACGGTGTGGGCCGGTGGTGGTGGTATCTACAGCCCACTCGAAGCCGACTACATCTGGATGTACGACGATGGCGTCGGAGGCCCCAATATCGACTGCGCCTCGGCGGGGGCATCGGGGTGCTGGGTGCACCGGGACAACATCTTGTCGGTGGGCTCGTGTACGACGTGCGTCGTGGGGGCCGGCTACGCAGTCGTCGGAGGTGTGGCCTCGATGGCAGCGGTCTTTGTCGAGCCGGCCGCGGCTCCTTCCGGGTTGCCCTTCACCTGGCTCAACAACGTGGCGCCTTATCTCGGGCGAGGGACGCCCCCCGTGGCCGCGGGAGGTACTCCGTCGGCTGCCACCGGGGGCTACCGAGAGGTCGCCCGCGACGGCGGGGTGTTCGCGCTGGGGGCCCGCTATGAGGGGTCGATGGGCGCACAGCCACTCGACGCCCCCATCGTGGGGATCGCGGCCGACCCGTGGACGGGGGGGTACTGGGAGGTCGCCAGCGACGGCGGGGTGTTCGCCTTCAACGCACCGTTCTTCGGGTCCATGGGGGGCCAGCGACTCGACGCCCCCATCGTGGGCATCGCGGCCGACCCCGCCACCGGTGGCTACTGGGAGGTCGCGAGTGACGGCGGGGTGTTCGCCTTCAACGCACCGTTCTTCGGGTCCATGGGGGGCCAGCGACTCGACGCCCCCATCGTGGGCATCGCGGCCGACCCGGCCACCAAGGGCTACCGGGAGGTGGCACGCGACGGCGGGGTGTTCGCTTTCAACGCACCGTTCTTCGGGTCCATGGGGGGCCAGCGACTCGACGCCCCCATCGTGGGCATCGCTCTGGACCCGTGGACGGGAGGGTACTGGGAGGTCGCGAGCGACGGCGGTGTGTTCGCCTTCCATGCGCCGTTCTTCGGGTCGATGGGAGGAACCGGGCTCAGTCGACCGGTGGTGGGCATGGCGGCGTCGGTCTTCGGATACTGGGAGGTCGCCAGCGACGGCGGCGTCTTCAACTTCAACGCGCCGTTCTTCGGCTCCGAGGGAGGCGCGGCACTTTCGGCACCGGTCGTCGGAATCGCACCCTGATCGTCGCCGCGTCAGGGGACGACACCCGGTCAGAGCACGACATCAGGTCAGAGAGCGGCGACCAATTCCTGCATGGCCTGGAGCTGCTCGATGTAATGGCTCCGCGATCGATGGCGGAAACGAAGGCTCAAGCCGGTGGCACCCAGTTGCGCGAATCCCCGCACGACCTCCGCCGTGGTGACCGGATCGCCGGCGGGATCGAGCGGGGGGTCGGGGGGGAAGATCAGGCCCAGCGGGCGGTCCCTGCGGGCGATCATCTCTTGGATCTCGGGGTCGTCGAGCATCGGCCGCAGATCGTCGAGTTTGAGACGGAACGGCATCCAGGCATCACCGAGCTCGATGGCCCGTCGCAGCGAACGCCGGGTGCGGCCTCCCACCCAGATGTCGAGTGGTCGGGGCAGACCCGACGGTTCCACCACGAAGCCAGAGAAGTCGAAGTGCGGGCCGTGGTACGAGGGCTCGCGCGACACCCCAGCTGGCTCTGATGGCACGAACGGCGTCGTCGGCCCGCTCGCCTCGACCGTGGAACCGGTGGCCCAGTAGTTCGAATTCGGGTTGCAACGAACCCACGCCGACACCCAGGATCACCCGCCCGCCACTGGCGACGTCGAGCGTTCCCCACCGCTTCACCAGCTCCAACGGGTGGTGATAGCCGAGCACCACCACATGACTGAGCAACGACACCCGTGCAGTCGAGGCGGCGACGAAGCTGAGCGTCGTGACGGGATCCCAGTACCTCGGCCCGCGCACATCGGTCGCCGACAAGGGAATGGCGATGTGTTCCGAACACGCCACCCAGTCGTAGCCGAAGCGTTCGGCCGCCTTCGCCACGGCCAGGATGTCCTCGATCGTCCCGGTCGACTCCCAGCTCGGTGGGTCGAAACGGGGATTGATGTGGACGACGGGCGTGACGATGCCGAGACGAAGTCGCACCGCTGCCCCCACGTCAGGGCTCGACGGGGGTGCCGCCCACCGACCGTCGCATTTCGGCATGCAGACGGTTGGGGGTGAGGACCCCCAGGTAGCGCCAGTCGTCGTCACCACGAGCCACCGCACGTCGTGTTGGAGCATCTCCCCGAGCCGGCCCGCAGGACGTCCCCAGCGGCACCTGGGCCGCGAACTTCTCCATGTGGGCTCCGACCGTCCCGTCGGACTCGGGCTGGAGCGACACCCAGCCCGCCAACCGACCCGTGTCGTCGACCACCACCGCCGTCTTGGCCTCGGAGTCGTCGGCCACACGCCGGACCTCGTCCATCGTGGCGGTGGGCGACACCACGGGCGGCCGCGCCAGGTCGCCGATTTCGACCGTGACGACGCTAGACGACGAACGCCGCGGTCCGCGCCCACGAAGTCCGCCACGAACGGGGTGGCGGGGCACCCGAGAATCTCCGCCGACGTGTCGTACTGCTCGAGCGCGCCCCCTTTCGAGAGCACGGCGATCCGGTCGCCGAGCTTGGCCGCCTCTTCGGTGTCGTGGGTCACGAAGACGATCGCTTTCTTGAGCGCCTGTTGGAGCTCGAGGAATTGGTTTTGGAGCCGCTGCGGTGACGGGGTCGACCGCAGCGAATGGCTCGTCCATGAGGAGCACCGGAGGATCGCCCCAAGCGCCCTCGCCACCCCCACCCGTTGGCGCTCTCCGCCCGACAGCTCGTGCGGGAAACGTCGCGCGTAGTCCTTGGGATCGAGGCCGACCAATTCGAGGAGCTCGTTGACACGACGGTCGGTCCGTGCCGCGTCCCACCTGAGCAATCGGGGAACGACGGCGACGTTGTCGAAGACGCGACGGTGCGGAAACAAGCCGCCCTGTTGGATGACGTATCCGATGCCCCGGCGCATCACCACCGGATCCTTGGTCAACACGTTCTCGCCCACGATGAGAATGCGGCCGGAGGTCGGCTCGATGAGCCGGTTGATCATGCGCAGCGTGGTGGTCTTGCCGCATCCTGATGGACCCACGAGCACGACGAGCTCACCGTCGTCGATCTCCAGACTCAGGTCTCCCACCGCCACGGTTCCGTCGGGGTAGCTCTTGGAGACCCGCTCCAACGTGATCAACTGCTCACGCACCACGAGTTCTCCATGCGGCGCCGTGCGTCGGCCCGAACCGGGCACCCGTCGCCGTTAGAGTCACGGCGATGGGAGCGGCGCAACCCTTCTTCCAGTGGAGTTACGTTTCGAGTCAGTGGAGCCAGATCAGCTCTGATCTGCTCCAGCACATCTCGCTCAGTCTGTTGGCGCTCGGCATCGGCTTGTGTCTCTCCTTGCCGCTCGCACTCTTGGCATGGCAATTCCGGATCTTTCGGGCCCCGGTGTTCGCCTTCGCCAGCGCTCTCTACATCATCCCGTCGCTGGCGCTCTTTGCCATTCTGGGACCGATCACCGGCTACGTGGCGTCCTACCCGACAGCGGAGGTCGCCCTCGTCGGCTACACGTTGCTCATCCTCATCTGGAACACCGTCGCCGGGCTCAACGCCGTCCCCGACGATGCCCGAGAAGCGGCGACCGCCATGGGCTACTCGCCGCGCCGGCGCTCATCCGCGTCGACCTCCCCCTGGCGCTGCCCTATGTCTTCGCAGGGCTCCGGTCGCCGCCGCCACGGTCATCGGACTCGTGACGGTCACCGCCTTGATCGGGCTCGGAGGCCTCGGGCAGCAGATCACCTATGGGTTCAACATCGACTACTACACACCGATCATCGTGGGCCTCGTCCTCTCGGTGGCCCTGGCGGCGTTGTGTGACTTCATCCTCGTGGGCGTGCAACGGTTCGCCGTTCCCTGGTCGCGGCATCGCGCCGAGCGCGGGCGGTGACATGGCGGTCTGGGACCACTTCCGTCATTTCGCCGCCAGCGTGGCCGCCTGGTTCACGACCTCGGCTAACTGGAAAGGCCTCGACCGGAATCCCCGAGTTGGTATGGCGTCAGGCCGAATTGTCGCTGGCGGTGGTGCTCGGAGCGCTCGTGATCGGCGGCGGCATCGGGGTCATCCTGGGGCATACCGGCCGAGGTGGGCTGGTGGCGGTGAACGCCGCCAATGCCGCACGCGCCGTGCCGAGCCTGGCGTTGCTCACGCTGTTCGCCATCGTGCCGTGGATCTCGCTGCGCTGGGGTGGGTTCCTCGCTGCCTTCCTGGCTCTGCTGGTCCTCGCCATCCCTCCGATCCTCACCAACACCTATGTCGGGATGCGGGAGGTCGATGCCGACGTGCGGGACGCGGCCAGGGCCATGGGCCTGACCGGGGGCCAGGTGTTGCGCAGCGTCGAACTGCCCCTGGCCACATCCTTCCTCATGGCCGGGCGTCCGGACGGCGTCCATCGAGGTGGTGGCAACCTCGACCCTGGCCGCCTACGTCAGCTACACCGACCTCGGAACCCCGGTGATCGCCGGTCTCAACACCAACGACACCGTCGAGGCCTTCGCCGGCGCGCTCCTGGTGGCGCTGCTCGCCGCAGCTGGTGGCGCTGTGGGGCTCGGCGTGCGCACAGCGGGCGCTCACGCCGCTCCCGCTGCGCCGCCAGATGTCGAGGGTGACTGGGAGCCGCGCCAGGCACGCGCCCCGGCCGTGCGTGTGAACGAAACTTGACTAATCCAATCGGGATTAGCAAGACTACGGTCCGGTTTCTCGACCTGGTCCTGGGGCAGCGCTCGGGCTCGGTTCCCCAAACGCAACCGCCCGGACTACGCAATGCCTCAGACGCTCACTCACGACCGCTGCCACTCTGGTCGCCACCGCCCTTGTCTTCGCCGGCGCTTGCAGTAGCACCAACTCCAGCGCCACCACCACGGCCGTCAAACCGACGATCAAGATCGGGGCCACCAACTTCGAGGAGCAGGAGATCGTCGCCAACCTCTACGGCGACGTCCTGCAGCACGCCGGATACACGGTGAAGGTGGAGCCCGCCCTGGGCACGAGGGCTGTCGTCGTCCCCGCCATCGAACACAACCAGATCGACCTCGAGCCCGACTACGCCGCCTCCCTGCTCGGCTACCTGCACGGCGGCAAGCCCCAGCCCGCCGGCACCCAGATCGACACCGCCATCGCGGCGGACAAGGCGGCGCTCTCGTCCTCCGGCGTCACCGTGCTGCCCGCCTCGCAGGCACTCGACACCAACGTCTTCGCCGTGACCAAGGCCACTGCGGCCCAGGACCACCTGACCACCATCTCGAGCCTGTCGCCGTACACCTCGAAGATGACGCTGGGTGGGCCGCCGGAATGCCCCACCTTCGCCGGGTGCGAGCCCGGGCTCACGTCGGTCTACGGTCTGCCCTTCGCCGGCTTCAAGTCCGCTCGACGAAGCAGGTCCCCTGAGTGTGGCTGCGCTCAAGAACGGCGAGGTCCAGGTGGTCGAGCTGTTCTCGAGTGACGGCAACGTGGTAGAGCAACGACTTCGTGGCCCTCACCGACGACAAGCACCTCGAAGGGGCCGACTACATCGTCCCGGTGATCCGCAAGTCGGTGGACACCCCGGCTGTGGCCGACGGCCCTCGGCTCGCTTAACCAGAAGCTCACGACCGACGCCATCTCGCAGCTCAACCTCGACGTCACGGCCGACAAGCAGCAGCCCGCCGCGGTGGCCCAGACGTGGCTGAAGTCCGTGGGCCTGATCTGAGCTCGGGGGTCGAACCGATTCGGGCCTGATGCTGCGCCGGAGCCGGCGGACGCCACCCCGAGGTGGCCCATGGGGTCCGGGAAGGCGGCGGGACGGGTCCCCCCAGGAACCGCTCAGTACCGAGACGGCCCCGTCCCGCGCATCCCCCAATATCGCCTACGGTGGACAAGCCGCCGACGACGGTAGAACGATACGCCTGACCACTGGCCGTGTCTAGAGGTCACTGGGCGTGGTCAACACCAGGGAGGGCAAATCCTATGGCAAGCGCCGAGGCCCCGCGCATCGACCTGCTGGACGGTGAGTTCTACGCCGGTGACCCCTTTCCCACCTTCGCCTGGATGCGCCAGCACGCGCCGGCCTACTACGACGAGCCCAACGACATCTGGGGCGTGACCCGCTACGAGGACGTGCGGGCCATCGGGCAGGATCCGCAGGCCTTCTCGAGCACCGGCGGGTCGCGACCCAACACCCCGCTCCCCTACATGATCGACATGGACGCCCCCGAGCACCGCAAACGGCGACGCCTCGTCAGCGCGGGGTTCACCCCGCAGGCGGTGCGAGAGCGCGAGCCCCGCATCCGCCAGGTGTGCGACGAGATCCTCGACCGGGTGTGCGAGAAGGGTGCCTGCGACCTCGTCGCCGACATCGCCGCGCCGCTCCCGCTGGTCCTGATCGCCGACATGCTGGGGTTCGACCCCAAGGACTGGGAGCAGCTCCTGGAGTGGTCCGACACGCTGCTCATGTCCCAGGGCTCGAAGGACCCCGATGCCATGACCAAGGCGGCCACCGCCTTTGTCGAATGGGACGGCTTCATCCGGGCCCTGATCGACGAGCGGCGCCGTGCCATGTCCGCCGATGATCTCCTCGGTGTGCTCGTGCAGGGAGAGGTCGACGGAGAACGCATCGACGACACGTCGCTCGTCTACGAGTCGCTGCTGCTCCTCATCGGCGGGGACGAAACCAGCCGGCACGTGATCAGCGGGGGGATGGAGGCGCTCCTGCACCGGCCCGAGCAGTTCGAGGCCTTGCGAAGCGACGCGGCGCTCCTGCCCGGCGCGGTCGAGGAGATGCTGCGCTGGGTGTCGCCCATCAAGAACTTCAACCGTCGGGCCACGCATGACGTGGAACTGCACGGCGAGACCATCCGCCAGGGCCAGAACGTGCTGCTGCTCTACCCCTCGGCCAACCGCGACGAGACCGCGTTCGCCGACCCCGAGTCCTTCGACATCCGGCGCCACCCCAACGATCACGTCGCCTTCGGGTTCGGCGCCCACCTCTGCCTCGGGCACCGCCTGGCTCGTGCCGAGATCACGGGCATGGTCGACCGCATCCTCGAGCGACTGCCCGACATTCACCTGGTCGGGGACGACATTCAGCCGCTCCGGGTGTCGAACTTCATCGTCGGGTTCGAGAGCCTGCCCGTCGCCTTCACCCCGACCGCGCCCGTCGGAGCCTGACCCGACCGCACCACCCTCCGCGCCCGACGGCGAGGCGCCCGGCTACGTCGACGCTTCCTCGGCGACCTGATCGGCGAAGCGCTGGGCCACCTCCGCGTACTCGGTCATCATGTCCAGGACCACCTGTCGGGCGGGGCGGATCGCATCGAGTTGTCCGACCACCTGGCCCACGAAATAGTTGGCCAGCTGCTGTGCACCGGACCCTTCGGTTGCCGCCGCGCGGCTGATGCGCAACTGTGCCTCGGCCACGAGCGCGCTCTGCAGCGGCATGGGCAGCGCACCCGGGGATGCGGCCCCCTCCCACTCGTCGGTCCAGGCGCTGCGCAACATGCGGGCGGGCTTGCCCGTCAGTGACCGGGACCGGATGGTGTCGCGAGAGCCCGCTCGGAGGAACTTCTGTTTCACCGCGGGCTGGGTCTCGGCCTCCTCGGTCGTGAGCCACACCGAGCCGCACCACACGCCCTGCGCCCCGAGCGCCAGCGCGGCCGCGATCTGTCGTCCGTTGCCGATGCCACCCGCCGCCAACACCGGGGTGGGTGCGACGGCGTCGACGACCTCGGGCACGAGCACCATGGTGGAGACCTCGCCGGTGTGGCCCCCCGCCTCGGTGCCCTGCGCCACGATGATGTCGACCCCCGCCGCGTGGTGGCGCTGCGCGTGGGACAGGTTCCCGGCCAGCGCGGCGACGACCACGCCGGCGTCGTGGGCCCGCCCCAGCAGCGAGGGCGGGGGAGCGCCGAGCGCACTCGCCACCAGGGTGATGTCGTGGGCGAAGGCCACGTCGAGCAGGGGCTCGTATCCCTTGGAGGCCACGTTGGCCAGGACGTTGCGCTGTGAGCCGGACCGCATGTCGGCCGGGAGCTCGGGCACGCCGTAGCGGCGCAGGATCTCCTCGACGAATTCCTGCTGCGCCGGGGGCAGGAGTTGTCGGACGGTATCGGCGTCGATCCCACCCTCGTCCGCCCCCGCGTACTTGGCCGGAAGGAGGAGGTCGACGCCGTAACGACCGCCCCGGGTCTGCTCCTCGATCCAGGCGAGGTCCACGTCGAGCTGGTCGGGCGTGTGGGCCACGGCCCCGAGCACGCCGAATCCGCCCGCCCGGGTGACCGCCGCCACCACGTCGCGACAATGGCTGAACGCCAGGATGGGGAACTCCACCCCGAGCATCTCGGTGACCCTCGTCTTCACGGTGCCTCCTCTTCGAACGCCTGCGAGCGTAGGCCGGGTGTCGCGCCGTCCGACGGGCGGCGCGCTCGGGCACGCCGGGGGCTGCTGCAACGCCACCGGATCTGAGCGAAGATCGGGGGACCGAACACGGGGGTATCGGCATGGCATACGACGTGGCAGGCAAGACGGTGCTCGTCACGGG
This sequence comes from uncultured Acidimicrobiales bacterium, assembly GCA_963764205.1. GTDB lineage: Bacteria > Actinomycetota > Acidimicrobiia > Acidimicrobiales > UBA8190 > Chersky-840. Next base: position 364,273 of record CAVXRN010000006.1, on the reverse strand, counting down.
AGCGTCGTCGGGCATCGGCGAAGGGCTGGCCGAGGCGCTGGCCCGAGCGGGGGCCACGGTGGGGTTGGTGGCGCGCCGGGCCGACCGGCTGGCGGAGGTACTCGAGCGGTGCCGGCGGCATGCGCCGTCGTCGCGCATGTGGGTGGCCGACCTGGCCGAACCATCGGCGGTCGACGCCGTTGCCGTTGCGGCGATGGGCGAGCTGGGACGGGTCGACGTGCTCGTCAACAATGCCGGCATCCCCAAACGACGTCACGTCACCGCCCTCGACGCCGCCACGGTGGACGCGGTCATGAACATCAACTACTCGAGCCCGGTCCGGCTCACGTTGGCTCTGCTCCCGCAGATGCTCGAGCGGGGCGAGGGCAGGATCGTCAACGTGTCGTCGGTGGCCGCGACGCTGAGCCCTCCGGGCGAAGCCGCCTACGCGGCGACGAAAGCGGCGGTGACGGTGTTCTCCGAGTCGATGGCGGTGGACCTGTGGGACACCGGCGTCAAGGTGATGGTCGTCTATCCCGGGGTCGTCGACACCGAGCTCTTCACATTGCCCGACAACGACCCGTTCGTGGCGCAGGTGGAGTCCATCCCGGTCGAGGAAGCGGTGAGCGCCATCCTGGCCGGCCTGGCGGCCGACGCAGCGCAGGTCTACGTCCCCGCCTGGTTCGGCGACGTCGCCTCGAGCAAGGCCGCCAACGTGGAGCAGTTCCTCGCCGGCACGGCCGAATACGTCCGCCAACAGGGGACGAACTCCTAGATCGCCCGACGCGCTCCGCCCGCTCGAGCGGGCGGCACTTCAGTGGATGTCGAAGACGGCCGCGACGACGAGGCCCAGCACGAGGAGCGAGCCCGCTCGGCGCGTGTGCACGAAGGCGATCGCTGCGAACCACAGGGGCCACACCGGGAACCCGGCCGGCGGTTTGTCCGGCTTGGGCACGCTGAAGGCTTTCCACGCCTGCACCAGCTTGGGCAGGGCGACGAGGCTGAGCAGGGCCGGCCACGGGAGGGCGCGCACCGCGACGCACAGCGCCACGGCGACGTAGAACGCCACCATCATGGCGATCGTCGCGGCGCGGGCGCGGCGCTCGCCCAGGACGACGGGCAGGGTGCGGATCCCGAGGGGCTCGTCGAAGGGAGCCTTGTCGATGTGCTTGCCCATGAGCACGGCCGTGCACAACAGCCCGTAGGGCACCGAGGCCACGATGACCTCCCACGGCAGGTGGCCGACCGCGGCGTAGTAGGTCCCGCCCACCATGAGCGGGCCCCACACCAAGAACACGTCGGGCTCGCCCAGGCCCCGCTTCTTGAGGCGCAGCGGCGGCGCGGTGTAGGCGACCGAGAGCAAGAAGCCCCCCAGGGCGAAGGCCACCACCGGCCAACCCCGGTACACGGCCAGCACGACGAGGATGGCGAGATCGAGGACGTTGACGAGCAAGGCGGCGCGCGCCAGGCGCCGGCGCGACACCATCCCCGAGAGCACGGGATGCGGTGCGTACAGCGCCCGGGGGTACGACGCGGTGTCGGCGCCCACCTCGGCGTCGAAGAGGTCGTTCATGAGGTTGTTGGCACAGTGGGCGAGGATCAGCCCGGCGAACGCCAACACCAGCAACCCGGTGTTGAACCCCGGCTCCCGCACCGCGAGCAGCGTGGCGACCGCACCCGACACGAGCGTCATGGGAAGGACCGCGGCGCGCGTCAGCACCAGCCAACGCGACACCGGGTCGAGCGGCCTGCCCTTGGGCGGGTTGGTGGTGCGCAGCACTTCGACCCAGGCCGAGAGCCGGCCCTGGACGGGCCGTGGGGCCGGGGTGCTGATACCGGAGGGCCCGGGCAGCACGTCGCTCACGTGCGCATCGTACCGACCGCCGCCCGGCGCCGTCGGCCCTACTGTGAAGCCTCCACCGTCGGCGAGGAGAACCAGGACATGGCACCAGACACAGCACCCGACACCACGCTCGCGGGACGGACCGCCGTCGTGACGGGTGCGTCGAGCGGGATCGGACGGGCCGTCGCCGAGAGCCTCGGTGTCGCCGGCGCCCACGTGGTGTTGGGAGGCCGCACCGGACCCGCCATGGACGAGTCCGTGGCGCGCATCACCGCCGCGGGCGGGACCGCCGAGGCCCATCTCCATGACGTGCGCGACGTCGCCCAGGCGCGCGCCCTGGTGGACGAGGCGGTGCGCTCCACCGGACGCCTCGACGTCATGGTCAACAACGCCGGTGTGAGCTATCCCGAGCCCATCGTCGACGCCGATCCCGAGCACTGGCGCGTCATGTTGGAGACCAACATCCTGGCCCTGCTGGTGGGCTCGCAAGCAGCGGTGCGCGCCATGCGGGCCTGTGGGGCCGAAGGCCACATCGTGAACATCTCGTCGGTGGCGTCGCTGCAACCCGCCTCCGGGGTCTACGGAGCCACCAAGCACGCCGTGAACTGCATCAACGAGTCCCTGCGCCGCGAGCTCCTCGACGAGCCCATCAAGGTGGTGACGATCATGCCCGGCGCCATCGCCACCAGCTTCGCCCGCAACTTCGATCCGGCGGTGCTCGGGATGATGGTGAGCTCGATGGGCGGCGACGGCGAGACGGCACAGTTCACCCCGGGTGACCGCCTGCCCGACGACGTCCTCGACCACGCGCAGAAGACGATGTCCGAGCACCTGTGCGCACCCGAGGACGTGGCCGAGGCGGTCCTGTGGGCGATCACGCGGCCCGCCGGCGTCCACCTCGCGTCGCTCGTGGTCCGGCCCAAGAAGGATCTCTCGCTCTAGCACCGTCAAGAAGACGTGCTGGCACGAGTCCGACGCACGCCCCGGCCAGCTGCTCCGAGCGGAGTGAGCCGGTTCGACGACGGTTCATACCAGGAGGCGGAACACGGGACTGTCGGGCGGCAGGAGCCGCACGTCGAGGCCCGAGTCGGCCACGCGGAGCAGCAGCGCGGCCAGGCCGTCGCGCTCGGCCAGCTGCACGCCGACCACGGCGGGCCCGAACTCCCGGTCGTTCTTCTTGATGTACTCGAAGAGCACGATGTCGTCGCTGGGCCCGAGGCACTCGTCGAGGAATTGGCGCAAGGCCCCGGGACGCTGGGGGAAGTCCACGATGAAGTAGTGCTTGAGCCCCTGGTGCACCAGGCTGCGCTCGATGATCTCGTCGTAGCGGGCCACGTCGTTGTTGCCCCCGCTCAAGACGCACACCACGGTCTTGCCCGCCACGTCGCGCGCCACGGCGTCGAGCGCGGCCGTGGCGAGCGCGCCGGCCGGCTCGGCCACGATGCCGTCGACCTGGTAGAGGTCGAGCTGCTCGGTGCACACCCGTCCCTCTTCGACCACCTCGATACGCCGGACGAGGTCGCGGCACGATGGCGAAGGTGAGCTCGCCCGGGGTGCGCACGACGGCGCCGTCGACGAAGTCGTCCTCGATGTCGATCGTGACGAGGTGGCCCGCCTCGAGCGACCTGACCATGGCCGGTGCCCCGGCCGGTTGGACGCCGATCACCTCGGTGGGCGCGCCGAGACCGTCGAGCACGACGGCCATGCCCGAGACGAGCCCACCGCCGCCCACCGGGACGAGGACCACGTCGGGGGCCGCGCCCAGTTGCTCCACGGTCTCGAGCGCGATCGTGCCCTGCCCGGCGATGGTGGCGGGGTGATCGAAGGTGGGCACCACCGTGGCACCGGTCTCCGCCGCGTAGGCCGCGGCGGCGGCGAGAGCGTCGTCGAAGCTCTCCCCCGCGAAATGCAGGTCGACGAGGTCGCCCGCCAGCGCGCCGATGCGCGCCACCTTCTGGCGTGGCGTGCGCAGGGGAAGGAACACCGCGCCGCGCACCCCGAGGTGACGACAGCTCCAGGCGACACCCTGAGCGTGGTTGCCGGCACTGGCACACACCACCCCGACCGCCAGTGCCTGTTCGGACAGCCCGGCGATGAAGTTGTAGGCGCCCCGGATCTTGTAGGAACGGACCACCTGCAGGTCCTCGCGCTTCACGTACACCGTGGCGTCGTAGCGTTGCGACAACCGCTCGCTCAGCTGGAGCGGAGTCACGACCCCCACGGGGCCGAGGCGGTGCGCGGCGGCACGCACGTCGTCGATACCGACCCGTTCGCGCCACACACCACAGACACTACGGCCGCCGCCCACCCGGCCCGGGTGTCCGCTGTCTTCGGGCGCCGCCTATCCCAGGCGGTCGACCAGGGCGGGGACCACCTCGCGCCAGTCACCCACGATGGCGACGTCGGCCCACTGCACGATGAGGGCGTCGGGATCGTCGTTGATGCTCACGATGATGCCGGCGCCGCGCGCACCGACGATGTGGTTGAACTTCCCCGACAGGCCGACGGCGACGTAGAGCGCCGGGGCGACGCTGTGGCCGGTGATGCCGACCTGGCGCGCCCGGGGCAACCACCCCTTGTCCGTGACCTTGCGCGAGGCGCCCAGCTCGGCGCCCAGCACCTTGAGCAGGGGGTCGAGGTCCCCGTACTCCTCGGGCGCCACCCCTTGGCCCACCGCCACCACGGTCCGGGCGGCGAGCAGCGCCTCCACGTCGTCGTCGCGCCCGGCGTCGACGACGCGCACCCGGCCCCTGGTGGCCCCGGCCACATTGTCGAGCGGGGGCGGCGCGAGGACAGGTCGGGGGGGCCGGACGCTCAGGACGCCGGGGCGAACCGTCGCCATCTGCACCTCGGAGCGACACGTGATGGCCGCTACCAGGCTCCCCCCGAAGGCCGGCTTCCATGCCACCAGGCGGCCGTCCTCGACGCCGAACCCGACGGCGTCGCCGGTGAGGCCGGCGCCGATGCGCGCCGCCACTCGGGCCGCCACCTCGCGGCCCCACAGCGTGCCCGGCACGAGCACCGCCCACGGCGGCGTCCGCTCACACCAGCCCGCCAGGGCCAGGGCCACGTCCTCCTCCACCGAGGTCCCCGCCACCGACACGACGCGATCTGCGCCCCACGAGGCCAGCTCGACCGAGGCCGTCAGCCCGGGACCGACGGCCACGACCGTCCCCGACACGGAGCGGGCGACGTGGACCGCCTCGCCGAGCAGCTCACGAGCGACGCGGGGGCGGTCCGGCTCGATCACCACCACCACCACCGGCGCACCTTGCAACGCCGCGTCGGGGTCGGGCTCCGGCACGGCGTCGACATCGGGCTCGGCACCACCGTCCACCTCGGCACCACCGTCCGCCTCGGCGTCGGCGCTCCCCCCCGGGGGGCGGTGCGGCACGGCATCGAGCGCGCCCCATTGGCGCAGCAGGTCGACCGCGGTTGCCACCTGGACGCCGATGTCCCCCGACAGCACGACGCGACGGCGGGCCACGTCGAGGCTCCGTACGTCGCCCACCGCCGTCGGGCTCCCCGCCGCCCCCCAGGGGCCCGGGCCGAGGTCAGCGGCCGACACCCGGTGGACGCGGGTCACGTCCACGGCGGAGCGCCCTTCGGGTGGCACCTTGCACGGCTCGGTGAGGCGCTCGGCGGTCGACAGGACCGCCGGAAGAGTCACGACCACGTCGCGCCAGCCGTCATCGAGCTCGCACCGGGCCTCGGCCGCCTCCCCGGACACCACGAGCTCCTTGACCCCCCCGGCGAAGGGGAGGCCGAGCAGCTCCGCCACCTCGGGGCCGACCTGCCCCGTGTCGGCGTCGATCGAGTTGCGACCGACGAGGATCAGGTCGAACGGGCCCTCCCGCCGGAGGGCCGCGACCAGCGCCCTGGCCGTGGCCAAGGTGTCGGACCCGGCGAAGGCGGAGTCGGTGACGAGGATCCCGTGGTCGGCCCCCCAGGCGATGGCCTCCCGGAGCGAGTCCTCGGCCGCCGGCGGCCCCAGGGTGAAAGCGACGCACGTGCCGTCGGTGTCACGGGCGATCTCCACACCTTTGCTCACCGCTCGCCGGCAGTACGCGTTCATCTCGAGCGCGACGCCCTCGCGCCGCAACGTGCCACCGGGGAGCAGCTCCATCTCCTCGGCCCGCGGCACCTGCTTCACGAGCACGGCGATCTTCACGACCGGCCTCCCGTCATGAGCGGCCCCAGTCGCGCCGCGACCTCCGCCATCTCGTCCTGGGCGGCACCGAGCTCCGCGTGGCCGCACGTGACCACGAGCCGGTCGACCCCGAGCGCGACGAGCTTGTCGATGGTCTCGGGCGTCGCCTGGGTGGACATGGCGCTGATGGTCAGTTCCAGCGAGTCGGGGTCGCGGCCCGCCCCCTCGGTCTCCTCGCGCAGGCGCGCGAGCGTGTCCGCCAGCTCGCCACCCCACAGTCCGAGGGGCTGCCACCCGTCGCCGCGGCGCGCGGCGCGCCTGATCGAGGCTGCGCTGTGGCCGCCGATGTGGACGGGCACGCCGCCGGCCCGGTACGGCTTGGGATGGCTGTGCGCGTGCGAGAAGGCGAAGAACTCGCCCTCGAACGACGACCCCTCGGGCTCGGTGTCGGCCCACAGGGCGCGCAGCACGTCGATGCACTCGTCGGTGCGCCGCCCCCGGCTGGCGAAGTCGACCCCGCACGCTTCGAGCTCCTCGCGCATCCAGCCCACGCCGACGCACAACCGCACCCGACCCTTCGACAGCCGGTCGATGGTGGCGAGGCGCTTGGCCAGGACCACGGGGTGGTGGGCAGGGAGGACGAGCACACCGGTGGCCAGCCCGAGCGTCGTCGTCACCCCGGCCACGAAGGCCAGAAGGTCGAGAGGGTCGGGAACCGCACAGTCGTCGGGCAACGGCATCCGCCCCGACGGCGCATACGGGTAGCGGCTCGTGTAGCCCCCGATGACGAGAGGATGCTCGACCACGACGACGGACTCGAAGCCCAAGGCTTCGACGTGCCGGCAGAAACCCGCCATCCAGTCGGGATCGGCACACACCCCCGAACGCACCGGCGGGAGCGCCGCAATCTTGAGTGTGGTCACGTCGGTGGACCTCCTTGGGGCGCGACCTCGTCGGCCCACTGACCGGCGCCCCTGCTCAACGGTCGGCCAAGGGGCGGTCGTCGCGCCAGTCGAGCCGGAGCTGGCGCTCGGCGAAGCGCCACACACCTTCTTCGACCACGTACTCGTCCTGGTAGCGGACCGCCATGACCAGCAGGCGCCGGGCGCCGGCGGTCTCGTACAGGTGGTGGGCCAGACACACGGTCTCGCCCCGGGCGTGCTTCCCGTCGGCGTCGACCTCGACGACCTGGCCTCCTACGACGTGCGTCGTCCCGAGATAGCGGGCCAGGCCCCCCACCAGCGCGGCGGCGATCTCGACACGTCCGGTCCGCACCGGCGTGGACCCGTCGGGCCCTTGGTGGAAATGGGCGATGAGCCTGCCCCCGGTGCTGAAGAGACCCGCCACGGCGTCGGTGTCGCCCCGATCGACGTCGCGGCGATAGGTGTCCACCAGGAGCCGCAGCGCCACGCGCGCGGCGACAGCTGGCTGGGTCTGCTCCACGCGGCCGCATCGTAGGCCGGGCACGCAACGGCCGCCGCCAGGTGTGGTGCCCGATCACCACGCTCCGGCGGTGGATTGAACACCCTCGGGCAGACACTCGGAATCGGGCTGGCCCTTCAGGGGGCGGCGGCGGGGGCCGATGGGTTTGGCGGAGGGGAGGTGTCGCCGATGGGACTGGGAGAACGGTGTGACGAGATCGTCCGGCTCATCGACGAGACCCTGGCCGCCTTCGGGATCGAGCCCGCCGACACGCCCCCGGCCGTCCCCAGGACCAAAAACGGGGTGGCGACGGTGCGGTCCCTGACGAGCCCGGCACCGCCACCCGACCGGGCAGCAGCCGGCTTCTGAGCCCCGGGGGGGGCTTGGATCCGACGCGATCGCCCTAGCTCACAGAAAATCCACAGAATCGTGGTGCAAGCTTACGGTCGATTCCCATGGCCGAGCCCTCCCGCATCCTGGTCGTCGACGACGAGCCGAGCATCACCGACCTGCTGTCCATGGCCCTGCGCTACGAGGGCATGGAGGTCGAGGTGTCGCACCTGGGCCGACAGGCCCTCGAGGCGATGACGAAGTTCCGCCCCCACCTCGTCGTCCTCGACGTCATGCTGCCGGACCTGAGCGGGTTCGAGGTGCTCGAGCGCATGGGCCGGGACCGCATCGGTGGGCGCCTGCCCGTACTGTTCCTGACGGCGCGCGACACCCTCGACGACAAGCTGCGCGGCTTCACGTTGGGTGGCGACGACTACATGACCAAGCCCTTCAGTGTCGAGGAGCTCATCGTCCGGGTGCGCGCCATCTTGCGGCGGGCCCACGGCGAGGGCGACGACGGGCGCCTCAGCGTGAGCGACCTGCGCATGGACGAGGAGAGCCACGAGGTCCACCGGGGGTCGACGTCGATCGAGCTCACGCCCACGGAGTTCAAGCTCCTCCACTACCTCATGCTCAACAGCGGGCGGGTGGTGTCGAAGTCGCAGATCCTCGACCGGGTCTGGAACTACGACTTCGACGGCAACGCCAACGTGGTCGAGATCTACATCAGCTATCTGCGCAAGAAGATCGACACCCTGGGCCCCCGCTTGATCCACACCGTGCGCGGCGTGGGCTACTCCTTGCGCCCTGCCCCGGAGTAGGTCGTGACCCTGCGGCTGCGGCTGCTGCTGGTCCTCGTCGGCGTCGTGGCCGTGGGACTGCTGGTCGCGGACGTGGCCACCTACGCATCGTTACGGTCCTACCTGTTCTCCCAGATCGACGACCAGCTCCAGAGCGAGGTCTCCTCCGGCACGCAGTACGTGATCTGCCAGACCCAGCCGTACTGCCCCCGGCGCGAGTACGGGAGCATCCCGCCCCAAGGCACCTGGGTCCAGGTCCGGGACCAGAGCGGCACCGTCATCGGGTTCACCAACCCCGCCTACTACCCGCTCCCGCCCCCGAACCTGCCCGACGCGCTGCCACAGCCGAGTTCGACCAACAGCCCCGCGGTCGTGTTCGACGTCGACGGATCCAGCGCAACCACGACGGTGAGCTACCGAGTCCTGGTGGACACCACCGTCGTGGACGGCGTCCCCTACACGGGCATCGTCGCCATCCCCCTCAACGACGTCCACCACACCCTCGGCCGGTTGCTCCTCATCGAGTTGCTCGTGTCCGCAGGGGTGCTCGTCGGCCTCGGGTTCCTGGCGTGGTGGATCGTGCGCCGCAACCTTCGGCCCCTGGACCAGATGGCGGCAACCGCCGGCGCCATCGCCCGGGGCGACCTCAGCCAGCGGGTCGCCACAACCGACGAGCGCACCGAGGTGGGTCAACTCGGCAACGCCCTCAACACCATGCTCACGGGCATCGAGGGCGCCTTCGCGGCCCAAGCCGCCTCGGAAGAGCGCCTGCGACGTTTCCTCGCCGACGCCTCGCACGAGTTGCGAACGCCACTGACGTCGATCCGGGGCTACTCCGAGCTCTTCGACCGAGCCCGTGACCGACCCGAGGACCTCGCCACCTCGATGCGCCACATCCGCGAAGAGGCGAACCGCATGAGCGTACTCGTCGACGACCTGCTCCTCTTGGCCCGACTCGACCATCAGCGACCGATCGCCCTCGAGCGCGTCGACATGGCCGTCGTCGTCGCTGCCGCGGTCGACGCGGCGCGGCTGCGGGATCCGGCGCGCGCCATCAGTCTCCAGGATCACGGGCCCGTGGTCGTGGTGGGTGATGGCGATCGACTGCGCCAGGTCGTCGACAACCTGATCACCAACGCCTTGGTGCACACCCCCGAAGCCACACCCATCGACGTCCGGGTGAGCACCGAGACGACCACGGCATGCCTCGAGGTCTCCGACCACGGACCGGGCATCGCCCCCGAGGAGCACACCGACATCTTCGAACCGTTCCACCGAGCCGACCCGACCCGGGCACGCGCCACGGGCGGCGTCGGGCTCGGACTGAGCATCGTCTCGGCCATCGCGCATGCCCACGGTGGCACCGTCGGCGTCGTGTCGAACCCGACGCCGGACGACGCCACGACGGGTGCCACCTTCTGGGTGCGGATCCCGCTGGCCGGTGCCGTGCCCGCGCACGACGACCACATCGGCTTCTTGGACCCCGAGTCCCTGGACGACACGGGCTTCGACGACCCCGGGTCCTTGGACGACCCCGTGACCCGGGACCGGTCCACCGACGCTGTCGAGCGCTGAGGCCGCTCGTGCAGGGAGGGGTCGGGTCAGACCCGGGCGATGCCGGCGAAGCGGGTGAACCGGTCCACAAAGGCGAGCTGCGTGACGCCGGTCGGACCGTTGCGGTGCTTGGCGATGATGATCTCGGCCGTGCCGCGGTCGGGGGAGTCGGGGTTGTAGATCTCGTCGCGGTAGATGAAGAGCACCACATCGGCGTCCTGCTCGATCGATCCCGACTCGCGGAGATCGGCGAGCACGGGCCGTTTGTCCTGCCGCATCTCCAGGTTTCGTGACAGCTGCGACAGCGCCACCACGGGGATGTCGAGCTCTCGGGCGAGCACCTTGAGCCCACGACTGATCTCCGACACCTCGACCTGGCGGTTCTCGGCCCGGCTCTTGGTGTGCCCGCTCATGAGCTGCAGATAATCCACGACGACGAGACCGAGCCCCTCGCGCGCCTTCAAGCGGCGAGCCTTGGCTCTGATCTCCATGACGGTGAGGTTGGGGTTGTCGTCGATGTAGATGGGGGCATCGCCGAGGCGACCGATGGCGTCGGAGATCTTGGGCCAGTCGGACTCGAGCAGCCGGCCGTTGCGCATCCGGGTGGCGTCGACGTGCGCTTCGGAGCACAACAGGCGTTGCGTCAGCTCGAGGTGGCTCATCTCGAGCGAGAAGACGAGCACGGGCACCCGGGCATGCACCGCGGCGTGCTGAGCGATGCCCAGGGCGAAGCTCGTCTTGCCCATGGCCGGACGGGCGCCCACCACGACGAGGTTCGACTTCTGCAGGCCCGCCAGTCGCTCGTCGAGGTCGCCATAGCCGGTGGGGACACCGGTGATGGTGTCTCCGCGCTCGAAGAGACTCTCGAGATGGTCGAGGCTCGCCGCGAGCAATTCCCGCAACGGCGCCATGGTGTCGACGACGCGGCGCTGCGCGACCTCGAACACCATCGCTTCGGCCCGGTCGACGACCTCGGACACGTCCTCGGGAAGGCTGAAGCCGAGCTCGGCGATCTCCCCCGCCACCACCACGAGCCGCCGCAACAGCGCGTGCTCCTCCACGATGTGCGCGTAGTGCGACGCGTTCGCCGTCGACGGAGTGTTCACCTGGAGCGAGATCAACACCGACGCGTCGCCGACGGCGTCGAGCAGTCCCGCCCGGCGGAGCTCGTCGGCAACGGTCACCGGGTCGGCGGGCTCGCCCCGCGTGTAGAGCGACGTCACCGCGGCGAACACGTGCCCATGGGCCGGTTTGTAGAAGTCCTCGGCCACACAACACTCGAGCGCGGCCGCGATCGCATCGCGCGACAGCAGCATCGCTCCGAGGAGGGACTCTTCGGCATCGAGGTTGTGCGGGGGCACGCGCCCACCGACGGCGTGGAGTCGGCGGACGGGTGCTTCCTCGAACGGCTGAGCCATGGTCCCCCTACCCTGGCCTAGCGGGCCTGGGGGTAACGAGGGGTGAAACCCTGCGAATTCACGGTGGACAACCGTCTGTTCGAGGTGGACAACCATGTGGACGACCGGCGGATCGTGCACCGAGGGCTGGGGATAACCCCGGGCCCCTGTCGTGACAGGCGACGTCGCACCCGGCTCACCGTCGCGCAGGGGTGTGACACTCTCGGCGCCCCGACGGGCGCCGCCCTGGTCAGGAGCCGGCGATGACCTCGACGGTCAACTCGGCGTCGACCTCGCCGTGCAGCCGGACCGGGATGACGTGGGTCCCCACCGACTTGATCGGCTCGGCGAGATGGATCTTGCGTCGATCGAGCACGGCGCCGGTCTGGGCCTCGACCGCCTCCGCCACGTCGGTCGTCGTCACCGAGCCGAAGAGACGACCCTCGGCCCCGGCGCGCGCCGTGATCGTCACCGTGGCGGAACCGAGCACCTCGGCCACCGCCTGCGCCGACTCTTTGTCCTGGGCGTCGCGCAGGGCGCGTGACTTGCGCATCGACGCAGCCTGGGCCTCGATGCCCTCACTGGCGACCAGGGCGCTGCCGGTGGGGAACAGGAAGTTCCGGGCGAACCCCTTGGCCACGTCGACGATGTCGCCCTTCTTCCCCACACCGGAGATGTCACTTCGCAGGAGCACCTTCATGATCGACCACCCTCGGTTGTGCCCGCCACCGCGAGGGGCTCGGACGATGTCGTAGGAGATGTTGCGCCGGCGTGACCGCTGCCGTGGCGAACGGCGCCGTAGACACTCGAGCGTGTGCCGCGCACCCGATCGCGCCCGGGTCGACGTTCGGTCGCGGTGCGTTGCGCGTACGGCAAGAGGACCAGCTCGCGCGCCGTCTTGATGGCCACGGAGACCTCACCCTGGTGCTGGGCACAATTGCCCGTGGACTGTCGGGCCCGGATCTTGCCGCGGTCACTCATGTACCGGCGCAGGAGGCCGATGTCCTTGTAGTCGACCCACGCCACCTTCTCCTGACACAGCGCACACGACGCCAGAGGAGAGCGCCCGGCACCGGGCTTGGCCCGGCGGCGGTTGGGTCGTTGGGTCCTGGCCGCCATGGGTCTAGAAGGGCTCCTCGTCGAAGCCGTACCCGCCTCCGGCTCCCTGCGCCGCCGGCTGGCGGTCCGCACCGCCGCCGCCACCACCGCCGCCACGCGGCGCGGCGCCCTCACCGGGACCGCGGCGCTCGTTCTTAGTCACCTGGGCGGTCGCCCACCGCAGGCTGGGACCGATCTCGTCGGCGACGACCTCCACCTTGGACCGCTTGTCACCGTCCTGGGTCTCCCACGAGCGCTGTTCGAGCCGACCGGTCACGATCACGCGGGAGCCCCGGGCGAGGCTCTCCGACGCGTTCTCGGCCATCTCGCGCCAGCACACGACGTCGAAGAACGACGTGGCCTCCTCCCATTCCTGGGTCTGGCGATTCTGCCAGCGGCGGTTGACCGCCAACCCGAAGGTGGCCGTGGCCTGACCGGTGGGGGTGAATCGCAGCTCGGGATCACGGGTGATGTTCCCCACGAGCACGATGTTGTTGCCGTTCGCCATGTCTGTTCCTCCTCCGCTACCGGCTCAGCCGGCGCTGCGGCCCGCGTCCCCGACGGGCACCTTGGCCTGGGCGGGAGCCTTGGGCCGCGCCCGGCCGGCGACCTCCTCGGGCACCCGGATGATCTTGTGCCGCATGACCTCGTCGGCCAGCACCAGGAACCGGTCCAGATCGGCGGCCGCCTTGGGATCGGCGGTGAACTCGGCCACGACGTAGTAGCCCTCGCGCTTCTTGTTCATCTCGTAGGCGAGGGTGCGACGGCCCCAGCGGTCGACGGTTCCCGTCGTGCCACCATCGGCCCGCACCACCTCGAGCGCCCGTTCCAGGGTTCCCTGGATGGCCGCCTCTTCGACCTCAGGGTCGAAGATGATCATTGTCTCGTACGGCCGCACGCGCGGCTCACCTCCCTCTGGACCCGAGCCACTCGGCTACCGGGGCTCCGCCCCCCGGCGGAGCAGGGTGCTGTCGGTCGGCCCGTCCCGGGTGACCCGGTTCGTGACCAGCGGCCATGGTACCTGACGGGTGGGTCAGTGGCCCCCGGGGCCCGGCTCCGCGGGCTGGTGGTAGGTCTCGGCGTCGGAGGGAAACGCCCCCGACCGGACGTCGCCGGCCCAGGCCGAGACCGCCTCCACCGCGGCCGAGGCCAGGTCGGCGTACCTGCGGACGAATTTGGGCACCGGCCCGACCCCCAGGCCCAGGAGGTCGTGGAAGACGAGGACCTGGCCGTCACATTCCACGCCGGCCCCGATCCCGATGGTGGGCACGTCCACCTCGGCGGTGACCCGGGCCGCCACGACGTCGGGCACCCCCTCCAGGACGATGGCGAAGCATCCTGCGGCGGCGATGGCCTTGGCGTCCAGGACCAGCGCATCGGCCTCGGCCGCCTGTTTGGCCTGAACCTTGTAGCCACCCATGGCGTGGACCGACTGGGGGGTCAGCCCCAGATGCCCCATGACCGGGATCTCGGTGGCCACCAGGGCCTCGATCATGGCCACCCTCACCCTGCCCCCCTCGAGCTTCACGGCTTGGGCACCCGCCCGCACCAGGAGGGCGGCGTTGCGGATGGTGTCCTCGGCCGACACGTGGTAGCTCAGCCAGGGCAGGTCGCCCACCACGAGGGCCCGCGTCCCGGCTCGGGCCACAGCGGCGACGTGGTGGGCCATCACCCCCACGTCCACCTGCAAGGTGTCGGTCAGGCCCAGCACGTTGTTGGCCAACGAGTCACCCACGAGGATCATGTCGACCCCGGCGGCGTCGGCGATGCGGGCCCCGGGGGTGTCGTAGGCGGTGAGCATGACCAGGGGTTGACCACCGCGCGCGCGCTTGCGGGAACGGACCTCGGGGACCGTGACCTTGGGTGCCATGAGAGGCCTCCTTGCCGTCCAGCGCACAGTGGCTGCCGGCGGCGTCGGGACCGGGTAGTGAGACCCAGTGTACCGTTCCGTGGTGGCTAGGAACGGGTCGTCACCAGGCGCGACGTGCGAAAGTTGCGGCGAGGCGGACGGGCCGTTCGAGCCGGTGCACCGCGCCTACCTCGAAGCCGACGAGGACGGGCACCTCCGTCTCGCCCAGACGATGCCCGAGGTCGAACGGTGGTGCCCTGCGTGCCGGGCCGTCTACCCCAACGAGCCGGACGAGAGCTGAACGGCGTGACCCGTTCGACCTCGGTGATCGACTATCGCGGCCGATACGCCTTCGACGTGGCACCTGACGTCATCTGGCAGTCGATCGAGCACAGCGAGCGCTTCGAGAGCTGGTGGGCGTGGTTGCGTGCGTTCCGGCTCGAGGGCCCGGGCCTCGAGACCGGGGCGGTGCTCCATGGCGTGGTCTCCCCACCGGTGCCCTACACCATGCGCATCCGCGTGGTCCTGGACCGGTGCACCCGTCCCTCGTGCATCGAAGCGACCGTGCACGGCGACCTCGAGGGACCCGCACGGCTGGTCCTCGTCGCAGTGGACAGGGGCACGGTCGCCGAGGTGTCGTGGACCGTCGAGATGACCCAACGGACCATGCGGCTCGCGGCCCGGGTCGCGCATCCGCTCCTGCGCTGGGGCCATGACCGTGTCGTAGAGACGACGGTGGCCGGCCTTCGCAGCCACCTCGCGGCGAGCGACACCCCTTAGCCACGAACGCGGTAGATCATGAGACCGGCGAGGAATGTCACCGCCGCCGCAACGCAGAACAGTGCGAACGGCCACGCACTCTTGCCCCGGGCACTTTCGATCACGACCCCGGCGACCGCCACATAGGTCATGACGCTCCCGGCGAGTGCTGCGGCTCGGAGCCCGACCGAGGCCTGTCGCTCATCGGGATTCGAGCCCAGCAGGGCGCCGACGTCACCATCTCGGCCGCCCCACACGTAGTAGCCGATCGTGGCGACCACGGCGGCCGCCTCGACCGCGAGTCCGGCTTTCCAACCCGAACCGACGAGAGAGCCGACGGCGATCATCGTCCCCAAGACGGCCATCAGTGCCGGTACCCGCACGCGAGGCGACAGTTTCCTCGTCTCCTTCTTCTTCGTCGACAGTTTCTTCGCCGTCACGCGCCCACCTCCGCGTCAGATGCATCGAACATCTCGTCGACCGTGGAACCGAAGAATCGGGCGATCCGAAAGGCCAACGGCAGGGAGGGTGAATAGCGACCGGTCTCGATCGCGATCACCGTCTGACGTGAGACGCCTAGCGCCGTCGCCATCTCCGCCTGGGACAGGGAGCGCTCCGCTCGCAGCTCGCGGACCCTGTTCCTCACGATGTCAAGGTACCTTTACCTGCCGTTGGCGTCAAGGGACCTTTACTCCCCGTCGACGCTGAGCACGACCTGGGGCGCGCCGCGGCTATCCGGAAGGCACTGCCGTGAGGCCCAGATCGCTGCTTGAACTGGACCTACGTGGTTTGAGTTGCCGGGGACGTTCAGGGCGGGTCATCGAGGCGACCATCGACGGGCATCGTCGACATCTCGCCGAACCACCCGTCGCACCGGGCGACGATCCCCGATCGGACCGCCGCCCGACACGGTCGACAGGTGTAACCGCGACTTTCAGCCTTCGATCACGTTGTGCACCGTCGCCACCATCGGTTCGCGCAGCGTGACGCCGAGCTCGCCCAGCATCGGGACAAGCGTCGCTCCGAATGCCTCGAAGTCCTTCTGCGACTCCCAGATGTCGAACACCTGGATGGCGCCGTCGGACTCGAGCGCAACGTGCAGGGTGCGTCCCTTGGGGGCTCCCGCGCCGGCATCTTCGAGTTGCTTGATGGCCTTGGCGTACTTCTCCGGCGTGAATCCCTCGTGCACGAAATAAAAGCCTGTGCCATGACCAACCTCCCAGTCGGGTACCGACACCCGCTGTGAGCGTCGTGCGACCGTATCGAGCGTCTCAACCGCTCGCAATGGAAGACAAGGCTTCGCATTCCAATTGACCCACGATCGCCATGCGACGAGGCATCGTCCCCGAGCTTGAGGAAGGCGATCGGGCCCGGCCCGGGTCTACGTGAGCCTGGCTACGGCCAGGCCGGCCGCCAGGGTGACGAGCCCCCACGACATGGCCCGAAGGGCACGCTCGAGTGGTGCCAGGATGAAGCGGTCGTCGAGGTGCCGGACGGAGCCGTCGGCGAGGGTGAGCGTCCCCTCTACGCCTCGCACGGACCGCCGCAACATGCGCGCCGGCGTGCTGAGGCTGCGTTGCGCCCACGAGAGGGCGAATGCGCCCACAGCGGCGAGCGCCGGCGCCAGCGCCAACGTGCCCGTCTGCGCCGCATAGGCCGTGAGCACGGGGAACGCCCCCCACGCGGCGGCGAAGCCGGCGTCGGTGTGGATCATCCCACCGAAGAGCTCAGCGTTGTACGCCAAGACGAGCAGCGGACCCACCACGATGAACGGCACGAGGACCACGCCCACGGTCACCACCCCGGCCACACCGATGGCCACGGCCCCCGCCAGCGACACCACCGTGGCCGTCACGAGGGTGCGCCCGGGGATGAGGGTGCGCAGCGGGCGCCCGTGGAGCTCGTCGAGGCAGTGGGCCGCCACGCCGACGGCGAGGAAGAACGCCACGACAGTGGCCAGCAGCCGCGAGAGATGGACGCGAGGGGCGAGTGACGCCCCGATGACGACGTAGGAAAGGTGCCAGGCGGTGTAGGGCGGGTGGAGGACCGTCCACCAGTCGCGCCATCCGCCGCGCCGCGCCGCGTAGAAGGCCGGACGGGGGGCTTCAGGCACCGGCGCGGTTACCCCACATCACGAGACCGCCTCCGAGGCTCATCGTCTTGACCCCGACGTCGTCGATCCCGGCGTCGCGCCATGCCTGGACGGTCCATGCCAATGGATAGCGGCGGTAGTGGGCCGAGATGTTGGGCCCGAGGAACCGTCCCACCGTGAACCAGTCGCGGCCCCCCGTGATCGCCCCGCCGACGGGGAGGACCAGCCGCGTGTAGCCCCACCACCAGAACCGCCAGAACCGGCTCGGGGGCACGTGGAACTCGAGGTTGCCGACCGTCCCGCCGGGCCGTACCACCCGGGCCAGCTCGCGCAGGGTCGCCCCGGGGTCTTCGACGTAGCGCAGGAGGTAGGTGAAGGTGAGCGCGTCGAACGTGGCGTCGGCGAAGGGGAGTTGTTCTCCTTTCCCCAGCACGACCTGCACCCGCTTCTCGACTCCGGCGTGCGCCACGTTGCGCTGACCCTGGCGGATCATGGCCTCGGTGAGGTCGACCCCGACCACGCGTGCGCCCGTGCGCGCCGCCAATTGCAGCGCAACCCCGGCGGGGCCGGTGGCGACGTCGAGGATCAACTGCGGCTTGCCCGGGACGATGTGGTCGACCATCGCCCGGCGCCAACGACCGTTCTGACCGAGCGACAGCCACTCCGCCAGGCGGTCGTAGCGCTCGGGCAGGCCCGAGAACAGGCGACGGGCGAACCGACTGGTGCGGGCGCCGGAGGGGGGCATGTCGAGGCGCACGGTGCGACAATCCCACAGAACGACCGTCGATGTCGGAGGTTTCGTGGTCCTCGAGCACTTCGATGCGGCGGTGGTGGGGGCAGGACCGGCCGGCAGCGTCACCGCCTTGGTCCTGGCGCGAGCCGGCGCCCGTGTGGCACTCGTGGACAAGGCGAGCTTCCCCCGGGACAAGGCCTGCGGCGACGCCGTCGGACCCCGCGGCGTCGCCGTACTCCACGACCTGGGACTGGCACCCGAGGACACCGGCGCGCACCTGGGCGACATGGTGGTCGTGGGCCCCTCGGGTCGGCGCCTACGGCTGCCGTGTTTCGACGGCATCGACTACCCCGGCTTCGGCGTCGCCCTCCCGCGCCAGGGGTTCGACGCGTGGCTGGTCGACCAGGCGCTCGAGGCGGGGGTGCAGATGGTGACGGGCCGGGTGGAGACCGTCACCGCGGGAGACGGCGCTCCAACGGTCGAGCTCGATCGAGGACGGTCGGTCCGGGCCGACGTCGTGGTCGGCGCCGACGGAGCCACGAGCCGAGTGGGCGATGTCGCCGGCCTCGTCGACACCCGGCGCGTGCTGTGGGGATTTGCGGTGCGGGTCTACCTCGACGAGCGCGTCGACCTCCCCCACATCGTGCTGTGGGAGCGCGAGCCCGGCCGCGTGTTCCCCGGGTACGGCTGGTTGTTCCCGGGTCCCGACGGCCGCGCCAACGCCGGGCTCGGCATCGGCACCATGGCGGACCGGCGCGCCGCGACGGGCGCCGTGCGCCTCCTCCCGCAGTTCCTCGAGCATCTCCGACGCACCGGTCTGATCGAGAGTCCGATCGACGGGTCGGGGCCGGGGCGCCTCGGAGGGTGGCTGAAGATGGGCATGGTCGGCACCACGCCCGGAGCCGGACGCGTGTTGCTCACCGGCGACGCCGCGGGACTGGTGAACCCCCTCCAGGGCGAGGGCATCGCCCACGCCATGACGAGTGGGCGACTCGCGGCCGAGGCGGTGCTGGCCGGACCCGCAGGCGCCGCCTCCCGCTACCGCGACGCAGTGGCTCGGGACCACCTGGACTACCACCGTGTCGCGTCATCGATGCACCGCGCGCTGGTGGGACGGCCCGCGGCCGCCTCGATGGTCGGAAGGGCGCTCACGCACCCGCTCGTCGGCAAGGCCGTGGCCGGTGGATGGTCGGTCTTTTGGAACGAGCTTCTGCAGGGCGCGCCACCGGGCCCGGCGCGCACTGTCGGTAGTGCCGCCGCGATCATCGGTCGTGCCCTCACCCGCCACAGCCCCCCGGCGCGTTGGCTCGACCGGGTGTGGGCCCCCGACGTCCCGACCTCGTGACCGGTGACGCGTTGCTCCGCACCTACGAGGCGTCGCGTTGCTCCGCTGGAGTGCAGTGCCGACACGGCTGGTATCCGGCTCCGAGTGCAGCGTCCGCACTCCGGAACGACACCTGGTGCGCAGGGCGGATCCGAAGGGCGTGGGCACACGACGGGACGCAGAACACCCCGGTGGTGTCGCTGCCGAGATAGCGGGTCCCGGCGTCGGCCAAGCGCTCCAGGCGCTCGAGGTCGACACCTTCGGCGCTGAGGAGAGCCCGCTTCATGGGCACACCCAGGCCGTAGTTCCCGATCTGGCCGTCGCTGCGCACCACCCGGTGACACGGGATGAGCACGGGCACAGGATTGCGCCCGAGCGCCGAGCCCACCGCACGAACGGCGCGTGGCCGACCGATCTCGCGCGCCACCCACCCGTAGGGCCGCACCTCCCCGGCGGGGATCTCGAGCGTCTTGGCCAACACGGCACGCTCGAACGGCGTCAGGCCCGACAGGTCGTAGCGAAGACCGGTGGCCCGGCCGTTGCGCAGCGCCGTCACGAGGCCGGCCGGAGGGCGGGTGGCACCGACCAGCGGGCGGCCCGTCTCGGCGCGGTGGTGCGTGGCGAATTTCTCGACATCGTGGTCGAACAGCGCGGCGGGCATGACCGCCCGGATGCCGTCGTCGTTGAAGGCCACGAACAGGTCTCCGGCCGGGCTCTCCACGGTGACGAGTCGGTCGGGCGTGTGCAGGCCGAGACGGTCGAGGACCGCGTCGACGAAACCCTCGGGCGCCTCCACCCGCAGTCGGCGCAGTGCAGCACCGTCCACGGCGGGAGGGAGTTGGCGGGACGTGGTGGTCGTCATGGGGACTCCTTCTGCTGCTTCTTCTCGGACTTCTTGTTCTCGGACTTCTTCTGCGCAGGCGCGAACTGTCGGGCCGGCACGGGGGGTGCGGGGGACGAACACGCCAGGGTGCGCAGGCGGTCGAGACCGCGGGCCACATTGGCCTTGGCCGTCCCCACCGGACAGTCGAGCACCGACGCGATCTCGGCGTACGAGAGTCCGACCACGTAGCGCAGGACGACGGGGACCCGATGGCGCGCGGGCAGATCGCGCAGCAGGCCCACCAGGACCCCGGATTGCGCCATCGCCTCGGCCGAGGCCTCGGGACCGGGCCTCGGGTCAGGGACGTCGGGGACCACCGACCCGGCCTCACGAGGGCGTCGGGAGGCACGACGCACGTGGTTGCGCCACAGGTTCAACGTGATGGTGAGGAGCCACGCCCGGGACTCGAGGGCGCGCACCCGGTCGGGGTCGTAGCCCTGCAGGGCCCGATAGGCGCGTACGAAGGTCTCCTGGGCCAGGTCGTCGGCTTCGACGCTCGAGCCGCTCAGTCGAAGCGCGGCGCTGTAGACCGCGCCCGAGTGGGCCCGCACGAAGGCGCCGTACCCAGTGTCGAGGTCACCCGCGAGGCCATCGAGCACGGCGGTGTCGAGCTGGGTTGCCATCACACCTACTCAACCCCGCCGGGCCCGATCCGGTTGCACCGGGCCCGAGGACGATCAGGCCCCGTCGCTCTCCACCCAGTCCCGGTACCGGATCGCCCGCGGCGACATCAAGGGGAAGGACGCCACGATCAAGATGAACAACAAGAGCGTCGTCACGTGCACGCCCGTGCACCACAGGCAGATGGCTTTGATGCTGAAGAGCTCGGCCGCCAGGAGGTACAGCACGAAGCAGATCCCGCTTGCCGCCAGGACCAGGCGCACGACCGACACCCACGGCGCCCGGGCCCGCCACAGCGGCGGCCAGTTGATCCCGACCATGGCGGTGAAGAAGAGGAGGCCCAGCAGCGACACCGGCACCCCGAGGATGTAGGAGTACTTGCTCGTGGTCACGAGCGTGCAGTTCACGAAGCCCTTGGAGGAACAGATCGGCAAGACCCCGGTGAAGTGGTCGATGGTGAGGTACAGCGAGATGCCGAACCCGATGATCGACAGCGCGAACGCCGCCCACGGGCGCCACCGTGGCACCGGAGGGAGCTCGTACTCCTCGTCCTGGTCCACGTCCACGTCGGACACCGACGTGACCGTCAGCTCAGCTTCATGGCGGCCGCCGCCTTGCGCGTTCCCGACGCGGAGCAGATTGCCGCCGGCTTGTTCCCCGTGATGGCGCAGGCCGATGCCGTGAGGTAGTTGGCCGTGCCGACGATCCGTTGGGTCACGGGGTCATTGGGGTTGTCCAACTTGGCCGCGATCTCCTGCTGGTCCAGCGATTGCAGGACGGCGGGGTCATAGCTCGGACCGAGGACGAAGATCTTGTTCTCGAAGTCGAGGAACGGATACCCCGGCTGCTCGCCGAAGTGCGTCGAGTATTTCTGCCAGATGTTGCTCTGGGCGGCGGTGAGCGGCTGGAACGTCGTACGTGTCCCGGCTCCGAAGTCGTCGTTCGTCTGATGCTCGACGCCGACGAAGTTCAGGTACGGGCTCGTCAACGTGGCAGATCGGAAGGAGAACGTGGCGGTGCCCGGATCGGAGTCCCACAGCGAGGACGTCGTGGTCTTGAGCCCCGACCACGTGCCGAAGCGGCTCAGTGCCACCACCATCGACCATCGCTCAGCCGCGCAGTAGGGGCAGAACTCGGCCCCGATGAACAGCAATTGGGGCTTGGTGCTGGCCGGGGTGATCGGAGGCTGGCCCTTCAACACCGTGGGGGCCGTCACGCCGGTCCCGATGCCGACGGCGTCGAAGACCGACTGCGGGACGCTCGTGACCTCCGACACCAAAGAGGCGGCGGCGGGCGAAGGGTCGGGGATCAGCTGTGTCGTTGAAGCTTTGGTCGACCCGCTCGTGAGCTTGACCACGACGAACACGAGGATGATCGCCACCACGACGCCGATCGCGACGAATGCCATGGTCGAGGGCGAGAAACGGCGCGGGGGAGGTGCCGTGATCTTCATGTTCGGCTTCGGGGCGCGGCCCTTGGCCCCTGCGGTCGCCTGGGGCCGACCTTTGGCGTCGGTGGGAGGGCGACCCTTCGATGCTCCACCGGGCGGACGGCCCTTGGGCACCGCCTTGGCGGGCGGGCGCTTGGCGGGGGAGCCCTGCGGCGCCGACCCCTTGGCCGGAGCCCCCTTCCGTGCCTGAGCCCCGGTTCGCCGGGTTGATCCGTCGTCCCCTGGTGAAACCTGGCTCATGTCTGTGGGTCCCCTCGGGTCTTCCCGCTCGTCGGGTCAATGGTGCACTACAACACGCCGGAAGTGGGCGCGCCGGTGTCGCGGCGCGTGTGCTCAGCCGTTGCCCCGCCGGGCGCGCGCCGCGGTCGCACGATGACGACCGCCGGCCGGATACATCCGGGCGAGGTGGTTCCATGAGCACTTCGGGCACACCTCGACGACGTAGACGACGACTTCGTCGGCACGCCGGCACAGCCGGGCCAGCTCGGTCGACGTGGTCGGGCATCGACCGTTCTTCGGGAGCCGGGAGCCGAAGACATACGTCACGTGAACGACGGCGGTCTCCTCGCAGATCGGGCAATCCTCCGCCAGCGTCGTCCCCACGTTCCGAGCCGCCCGCAACAACTCGGGATGCGCGTCGCAGACGTCGAGACGGGACAAACGGCCTTTCTTGAACTCGCTCACCACGGCGTTGCGAGCGAGGCGGTACTCGACGCGCCCACCGGTCCCGGTGACGGGAACCCCTCGCAGTGCCGACGGCCCGAAGCTCATCGTCACAGGGTACCGTCGGCGCCACTCCAACCCATCGTGCACGCTCCCGGCTTCTGGCGCGCTGTGCACCGGGCCCGGTCGCGCCCGGGACAGATGCCGCGGACCGGAGGCATGGACCGGATGCCGCCAGCGGAGGCAGGGACCGGATGCCGCGGACCGGAGGCAGCCGGATCACCCCGGGCCGACGGGACGACGCCCTGTGAGCCCCCACCCCAGCTGTCGGGACTCGCAGACGGGGGCCCAGGTGACTTGATTCGGTTTCGATGTATCGATACGATACATCTGACGATGAATTCGAACCCCCTATCCGTGCCTGACATCGCCTGGACCCCACCCGGCGACAGGTGTCGGTGATGCTCGAGCTCGCGATCCTGGGCCTTCTCGAGAGCCAGGCCATGCACGGCTACGAGATCCGAAAGCGCCTGCGCGACGAGCTCGGGCAGCTGTCCAACGTGTCGTTCGGATCGCTGTACCCCGCGCTGTCCCGCCTGGAGAGGTCGGGGGCGGTCCGGGCGACCGAGGACCTCGGACGCAGTGCCGCTCCGCCGGTTCCCATGACGGGTTCGCTCAGCGGCGAGCGGGCCGCCTTGCGGGCCCGGCGCTCGGGCACGGGCCTCGGGCGTCGCAGCCGGAAGGTGTACGAGATCACCGAGGAGGGACGCCGGCAGTTCGCCGAGCTCCTCCACAGTGATCAGGCCGGCGGCAACGACGACGCCCGCAATTTCAGTCTGCGCCTGGCGTTTGCCCGCTACCTGCCGCCCCATGCGCGCCTGCGGCTCCTGGAGCGCCGGCGCGGCCAGCTGTTCCAGCGCCTGGCCGAGGCCCGGACGGCAGCGGCGGCGGCCGAGGGAAGGCTCGACACCTACGCGCGGTCGCTCATGGAGCACACGACTGAGTCCACCGAGCGCGACATCGCCTGGCTCGACCGCCTCATCGAGGCGGAGCGGGCCAGAGACGGGGCCACCGCCGGGCCCGCACTGGTCGGCAAGAAGGCCACACACACACTTCTGGGAGAGGGAGACACCAAATGAGCACCGTACGAGTCGCAATCGCCGGCGTGGGCAACTGCGCCAGCTCGCTCGTCCAAGGCGTCGAGTACTACCGCGACGCCAGCCCCGAAGACGTCGTGCCGGGGTTGATGCACGTCACGCTGGGGGGCTACCACGTGCGCGACGTGGAGTTCGTGGCCGCCTTCGACGTGGACGCGGCCAAGGTGGGTGTCGACCTGTCCAAGGCCATCCTGGGCGGCCACAACAACACCATCAAGTTCGCCACGGTCGGCCATCTCGACGTGACCGTGCAACGCGGCCCGACGTTCGACGGGCTGGGGACCTACTACCGAGACATCGTGGAAGAGTCGCCGGCCGAGCCCGTCGACGTGGCGCAGGCCCTGCGCGACAGCGGTGCCGAGGTTCTCGTGAGCTATCTGCCGGTGGGATCGGAGGAGGCGCAACGCCACTACGCCCAGGCCTGTCTCGACTCGGGCGTGGCCTTTGTGAACGCCATCCCCGTGTTCATCGCCAGCGACCCCACCTGGGCGCGCAAGTTCAGCGACGCGGGCGTGCCCATCATCGGTGATGACATCAAGAGCCAGGTGGGGTCCACGATCGTGCACCGGGTGCTCACGCGGCTGTTCGAAGACCGCGGCCTGGCCCTGGACCGGACCTACCAGCTCAACTTCGGCGGCAACATGGACTTCAAGAACATGCTTGAACGCCAGCGCCTCGAATCCAAGAAGATCTCCAAGACCCAAGCCGTCACGAGCCAGGTGGAGAACTACGTCCTCGACGCCGACGACGTCCACATCGGGCCGTCGGACCACGTGCCGTGGCTCAACGACCGCAAGTGGGCCTACATTCGCATGGAGGGCAGGAACTTCGGTGATGTTCCTATCAGTCTCGAGCTGAAGCTCGAGGTGTGGGACTCGCCCAACTCCGCCGGCGTGATCATCGACGCGGTGCGCTGCGCCAAGGTCGCGCTCGACCGCGGGATCGGCGGACCTCTCGAGGGGCCCTCGGCCTACTTCATGAAGTCACCGCCGGTGCAGCACCACGACGACGAGGCGTACCGGATGGTCGAATCGTTCGCGGCGGGGGACGACGTCGCCGTCACGCCTCAGGACTGAGCTGCCCGACAGCCCCGAGCCTGTCGGCCCGGGGACCGGTCACCCGGGTGAGCCGTTGCGCTCGGCCCACCACGCGTCGAGACGTCGGTAGGCCTCGTCCTCACCCAGCGGGCCCTCGTCCAGGCGGAGCTCCATCAAGAAGTCCAGCGCCTGGCCGACCACGGGACCGGGACCGACCCCGAGGTGGTCCATCACCTTGCGCCCGTCGAGCTCGGGGCGAAGCGCCTCGAGCTCTTCCTGCTCGCGCAGCTCGGCGATGCGCCGCTCGAGCTCGTCCATCCGCCGCTCCAGAGCCCGGGCCCGGGCCGCATTGCGGGTGGTGCAATCCGACCGGGTGAGCTCGTTCAGCCTGTCGAGGAGCGGGCCGGCGTCGCGCACGTAGCGGCGCACGGCGCGGTCGGTCCAGCCCAGTCGGTAGGTGTGGAAGCGGAGGTGGAGCTCGACGAGCTTGGTCACCACCTCGATCTCGTCGTGCGGATAGCGCAGGGCGGTGAGGCGCTGGCGGGTCATGCGGGCACCGACCACCTCGTGATGATGGAACGTCACCCCTCCCGCACCGAATTCCCGGGTGCGGGGCTTGCCGATGTCGTGAAGCAGCGCGGCCAGCCGGAGCAGGCGGTCCTGCCCGGTCTTGTCCACGACGGCCAGGGTGTGGGCGAGGACGTCCTTGTGGCGGTGGATGGGGTCCTGCTCGAGCGCCAGCCCCGGCAGTTCGGGCAGGAACTCGCCCGCCAGGCCGGTCTCGACGATGAACCACAGGCCCGGCGACGGTTTCGGCACCGACACGAGCTTGTCGAGCTCGTCGCGGATGCGCTCGGCCGAGACGATCGAGAGGCGGTCGTGCATGGCCTTGATGGCGGCCGGGATCTCAGGGACGGGCTCGAGGTGCAAACCGGCGACGAAGCGCGCCGCACGCAACATGCGCAGCGGGTCGTCACCGAACGACGTCTCGGCCGGCAGGGGCGTACGCAGTCGACGGGCGGCCAAGTCCGCCAGCCCGTCGTACGGGTCCACGAGCTCGAGGTCCGGCAGTCGCAACGCCATGGCGTTCACCGTGAAGTCGCGCCTCGACAGGTCGACCTCGATCGAGTCCCCGAACGACACGTCGGGCTTGCGCGACTCGGGGACATAGACCTCGGCCCGGTGTGTCGTGATCTCGAATGTCCGGCCATCTCTCTTGAGGCCCACGGTGCCGAATCGCTTCCCCTGGAGCCACACGGCGTCAGCCCAGCCCTTGACGAGGCGTTCGACCTCATCGGGCGGTGCGTCGGTGGTCAGGTCGAGGTCCCGGTCTACGGGCGTCGAGCCGACGTCACCGGCGAAGGCGTCGCGCACCGAGCCGCCCACGACGTAGAGGCGACGGTCCGCCGCCTCGAAGCGGCGCGCCAACTCTGCGGTGGCCTGGACCAGGGGCTGAAAGCGCTCGGGGATCACCGGCGTCGAGGGTAGTGCGGCGTTGACCGCACACCGTCGTGGTCGTAGGGTCCGGCGCGATGGCGACGGTGCCACCCCAACAAGCCGAGCGCGCCGCCCTGTGCGACCTTTTCTTGGAGGTCGGGCCGGATGCCCCGACCCTGTGCGAAGGCTGGGCCGCCTACGACCTGGCCGCACATCTCGTCATCCGTGAGCGCAAGCCGTTGTCGGGCCCCGGGCTCGTGGTGGGGGGAGCGGCGGCCCGATTGACGGACCGGATCCTGACCCGGGCCAAGGAACGCCATTCGTACCCGGATCTCGTGGCGACGGTACGTCGGGGGCCACCGGCACTCCTGGCGCCGTTCGACCGGGCCATGAACCTGACCGAGTTCTTCGTGCACCACGAGGACGTCAGACGCGGCGCCGGGGACTCGACGCCGCGCACCGGCGACGAGGCGGTGCAGATCGAAGAGTCGCTGTGGCAGTCGCTGCACCGAAGTGCGAAGTTCATGACCCGCCCCGCCAAGACGACCGCAATCGACCTGGTCCGACCCGACGGCGAGGTGATCCACGCCCGGACCGGTGCCTCTGTCGCCACCATCACCGGGCCCGCAGCGGAGATCGTCCTCTTCCTCTCGGGCCGGAGTGCTGCCGCCCACGTCGAGGTGGGCGGCGCGCCGGACGCGGTGGCGGCGGTGCGAGCCGCCGGGTTCGGGATCTGAGCCGGGGGGTGCGGTCCGGACGCGGGGGTGCGGGCCGGCGCTGACCTAGGCTGCGACGCCGAGGTGGACCGGACCGAGGCGAGCATCGCCCCCGCACGCGGCGGTGACCGCACTCCCGACACGTGTGCCCCCGACTCCCGGGGCCGCGCTCCAGGGCCGAAGATTGCCGGTGCCGTGCGAACGTTGACGAAAGCCCTGTTCCTGGGCACATTTCTATTCGGCATCCTTCCCGCCGCTGTGGCCCCACCCGCCTCGGCCGCCACTGGGCGTCACGTCGACCACCTCACGCTCGTCCGACAGTCGCCGTGGGTAGGGCCCAATGCGCCCGATCAGGACCTCACGATGGGACTGCGCATCCGGAGCGGTGCGCCGACATCGGCGCTGCGGCTGTCGTTCACCGTGTTCAAGCCCGTCTCGACCCGATCCGGCTTCGACGAGACCCTCGTCGGCAGGGGTCTCGGCTCGGTGATCGCCCAGTCCCCGGCCATGGCCCTGTCGGCTTTCAGCACCGACACCCAGGGCGTCACCCTCGTGACCATTCCCGTCGAAGGGGACACCACCCCGACCGGGACCGGCAACTGGACAGCGGACCTCGGATGCCAACCGGGGGGTTGCGCGGACGTCTATCCGGTCAGGGTCACGCTCAGCGACTCGTCGCAGGGTTCGGGTGGTGGTGGTGCCCAGCTGGTCACCTACCTCGTCTACGACGACCCGTCCTCCACCAGCCAGGCGCTGCGGCTCGCGTTGGTGGTGCCATTGGGCCTGGCCCCACCCGTGGCCGGCCGTGACGGTCGCGTCACGGCTCCGAGCGACTCGGCCGTCGCGCGCTTCGACGGGCTCGTGGGTGCGGTCGCCTCGTCACCACCGGTGCCGATCACGTTGGAGCCCGACCCCGCCACCCTGGACGGGCTCGCCACCTCTGGCCATGCGCACTCGGTCTCCGGCGTGGCCACGTTGTCGGGCTCCTCGGCTCGAGAGACCCTGTCGGGGAGTTTCGTGCCCGTCGACGCCGGCGCACTGGTGGGCGCCGGATTGTCGGGCGAGCTGACTTCGCAGCTGCGGCGGGGGGCGGAGGTCCTGGCGGCGCCCTCCGTCGGCGTGCACGGCTCCCGGGGCACCTGGGTGGCTGGGACGGCGCTCACCCAGGGGACGATCGACGCACTGGGTGCCGACGCCGGGCATCTCGTCCTACCCCAGGGCGCCGTGTCGGGACCGACCGGCCCCCTTACCGTGACCCAGCCGTTCACCTTGTCGACTGGGGCGGCGGTGTCGACTGGGGCGGCGGTGTCGACTGGGGCGGCAGGTGCGACGGAGGCGACAGGGCCGACGGCCATGGTGTGGGACTCGGGGCTCGCAGCCCGGTTACAGGCGGCCAGAGGTGCGGACGCGCCGCTCGCCGCCATCCAGCTGCTCGCCGAGGCATCTCTCATCTACTACGAGGTGCCGAACCTTCTCGGCCCCGAGGGCAAACCGGCCGCGCGCGGCGTAGTGGCCGTCGCCCCCTCCGCGTGGGCTCCCGATCCTGCCTTCGTCTCGACGCTCCTGTCGGGCCTCCAGGGAAACCCGGTGATCCAGCCGGTCACCCTCGACCAGCTGTTCACCCAGGTCCCGGTGGGCGCCGACGACGAGGCTGTCTCTCGCCACCTCGTAGCGTCCACGACCAGCCCGCCGGTGCCGGCGCGCGCCGTACGCCGGGCACGAGTGCGCCAAGCCGCCTTCGCCAGCGCTGTGACCGGCAGCGCGGCGGGCACCGCAGCGGCGCAGACCACAGGGAACCTGCTCCTGTCGGCCGAGTCGAGCCTCTTGTCGCCCGCGGAGCAGCAGTCCGCCCTGGCCGGGTTCGAGTCCGCCCTCGACACACGACTGCGCGCGCTGGCGGTGCGCTCCGACACCATTCGCCTCACCGCCGGAACCGCCAGCGTGCCCATCACCGTGCTGCGCAACACCCCGTACCCCGTCACGGTCGTCGTGCAGCTGACGAGCGACAAGCTCCGTTTCCCCATGGCGTCCCCCCAGGCCCCGAGCGCCACCTGCAAAGCAGCACACGTCCAGAGCTCGGCCGGTCGGTCGACCTTCTCCGCGCTGTGCACACTCGATCACGCCACCAACGCGGTCTACGTCGACATGTCGGCACGCGCCTCGGGTGACTTCCAGATCGCCGTGACGCTCGCGAGCCCGGACGGGCACCTCGCCCTGGCCGGTGGACAGCTCACGGTGCGCTCCCTGTCCACCTCCGCGGTGGCCATCGCGCTCTCGGTCGGGGCGGTCGTCGTCCTCTTCGCGTGGTGGGGACGCACCTTGTGGCGTGGCAGAACCCGGCGCGGCGCCCACGCCCTAACCCCCAAACGGTCCCCGGCGTGAGCGCCACCGGCGACGAGCCGCCCACCGACGAGCCCGAGCTGCCGCGAGCTGCCCGAACCTCCAAAACAACCAGACGGAGCCGACGGCTCCGAGCGCGCCGTCGGTGCGGACCATGACGCCGGGGTGGTCCCCAGACCCGACCGGCCCGACGGGACCGGCGATGCGCCAACAACCCCCGGTGACACGGCCTCTGACGGTGACACGGCCTCCGACGGTGACACGGCCTCCGACGGGGACACGGCCTCGGCGAAGGGACTCGACGACAGCGACCGGGGCGCCCAGCCTGCGCCAGACGGCTCGGCAGGAGCCCAACCTGCGGGGAGCCTCCGACGGGCGACCGGGGTCATGGCCGTGGGGACGACGTTGTCGCGCGCCACCGGGGTGGTGCGGATCTTCGCCCTTACCTACGCGTTGGGGACGTTGAGCCTGGCCGACTCCTACAACCTCGCCAACACCATGCCCAACATCGTCCACGACATCGTCCTGGGGGGCATCTTGTCGGCGACGTTCGTGCCGGTGTTCGTCCAACGGCTCACCACACGCTCCGACGACGAGGCGTGGGATGCGGTGTCCGCGGTGGCGACGGTCACCATGATCGTGATCGCGGTGGCGTCGCTCCTATTCCTCATCGCGGTCCCGTTCATCGTCGACGCCACGACGGCGTTGAACCACGGCGCTGACGCCGCCCAGAGCCGCGAGGTCTCGAAGGACCTGCTCTACCTCTTCGTCCCCCAACTCACCTGCTACGGCTTCATCAGCCTGGCCACCGCCCTGCTCAACGCCCGCCGGAAATTCGGGGCGCCGATGTTCACGCCCATCGCGAACAACGTCGTGCTCATCGCCGTGCTCCTCGTGTTCGGCACCACGGTGCGAGACGCCTCGTTGGGGACCGTCGCCGCCCACCGGGGCCAACTCCTCTTCCTGGGCCTGGGCACGACGGCCGGGGTCATGGCCCAGGCCGGATTCATGATCCCCAGCCTGCGGCGCGCCGGCCTGCGGCTGCGCTGGCGTGCGGACCTCCGGCACGAAGCGGTGGGCACCATCCTTCGACTGTCGGGGTGGACCTTCGGGCTGGTGGTGGCGAACCAGCTGGCGCTGCTGGTCGTCCTGGCCCTGTCCGAGAAGGTGGGACCCGGCGCCGTGAGCGTGTACACCTACGCCTGGATCTTCTTCCAGCTCCCCTACGGGATCGTGGCGGTGTCGATCATGAGTGCGACGTCCCCCGAGCTGGCGGCGCGCTGGGCCCAGGGCGACCTCGTGGCCTTCCAACGCCGGATGGGGACGGGGCTGCGCGCCATGCTCGCCCTCATCATCCCCGCCGCGGCGGGCATGCTCGTCCTGGCCCGACCGCTCGTGGCCCTGGTGGCCGGGCACGGCGCCGCCCACGACACCGCCGCCACGGCGGAGTCGCTCGCCATGATGTCGCTCGGCCTCCCCGGGTTCTGCGTCTTCCTCTACGCGGTTCGGGTACTGCAGAGCGTGCAGGACCTCCGCTCGGCTTTCTGGCTGTACGCCTTCGAGAACGGCGTGAACATCGTCCTGGCCGTGGCCCTGGCCGGCCACTTCGGCGTACGCGGCATCGCCCTCTCGATCAGCATCGCCTACACCGCGGCTGCGCTCGTGGCCCTCGCCTACCTTCGAGCCCGTTTCCAGGGTCTGGGGGGCGACGTCGTGGGGCGACCCCTGGTCCACGTCGCGCTGGCGACGTGCGCCCTCGTCGTGGGGGCGGTGTTGGGCAGCAGCGTGTCGGGGTCCGAGACGACACTCGCGCTCTTGGGCCGCGTCGCGTTGGGGACCGCCGCAGGAGCCGCGGCCTACGTGCTCGCCGGGGGCGTGCTGGCCGAACTGGCCAGACGCCGGCGCCGCGCCGCCCGCGAGCGGGCGATGGCGGAGGCCGACATGCGCGGGCCCCCCCAGGGTTCCCGCCCACCGCAGGGGCCCCGCCCACAACAGGGCCGGGGTGGTGCCCTCCAGGGCACGGCGCGGCGACGCTCGGGGGCCCCGCCCCGACCCGCACCGCTGCCACCGGCGGGACGCCCGCCCTTGCGACCGACCCGGTTGGGGCCCACGCGGGCACCCGAACCGGGCGGGTCGTCCCACGACGACACCAACGTGTAGCAAACTCACTACTGCACGTGCCCTGAGACAGCCGTCACCCGACACAGTGCCGTCACCTGAGAGACAGCCGTCGCCTGCATGACCGTTGTCCTGAACGAGGAGGACCGATGGGGAGCATCCGGGTCGTCACCGACAGCGCCTGCGACCTGTCGCCGACGATGGCCGAGGAGCGCGACGTCCGGGTCGTGCCGCTCACGATCCGGTTCGGCTCCGAGGAGCTCGTCGACCGCGACGAGCTGTCGGGCAAGGAGTTCTGGGACCGTGTGATCACCGGCCCCGACATGCCGGCAACGGCCGCACCCTCACCCGGCGCGTTCCAACAGGCGTTCCTCGAAGCCCACGAAGCCGGAAGCAGCGGAGTGGTGTGCGTGATGCTGTCCTCGGGCCTGTCGGCCACCTACCAGTCGGCATGCACGGCGGCCGACTCGGTGGCCGACCGCATCGCGGTGCGGGTCGTCGACACGCTGAGCGTCACCATGGGTCAGGGACTGTTGGTGCTGGCGGCGGCGGACCTGGCGACGACGGGGGCCGGGCTCGACGACATCGCCAACGCCCTCGAGGACATGAAGGGCCGGACCCACATGTACGGCGTGGTCGACAGCCTCGACTACCTGCGCCGAGGGGGTCGCATCGGCGGCGCGGCGCAGCTCGTCGGGTCGCTGTTGTCGATCAAGCCCGTCATCCACGTCGTCGAAGGGGTCGTGGAGGTCGAGTCCAAGCAACGGACTCGGTCGCGGGCGCTCGCGTATCTGGCCAACAAGGCGATCGAGGCAGGACCACTCGAGTGGCTCGGCGCCACCAACGGGGTGGCGCCGGACTTCGACGAGGTCCTCGAGATGCTGCGCAAGGTGCGCCCCGAGCACGAGCTCGTCACCGGGGACCTCGGGCCCGTCGTCGGGAGTCACGCCGGGCCGGGCTCGGTCGGCGTGTCGTTCATCGCCGCGGCGCGCTGACCCGCAGCCTCGGTCAGAACGGCGGGGTCGACGGGGTCGGCGACTAACCTCACGCCCATGGAAGACCAGGCCACGAACCCGTCTCCACCGGTAACGGCGTCCCCGGTGCCAGGGCTTTCCCAGGCCGATTGGCCCGCCAAGGTGGCCGACACCGTCCAGGACGCGGTCGAAACCGTCCAGGACCGCGTCGTCCGGCCCCTCGTCATCGGTGCCCGGGGTCTGGTCTTCGGGATCATCATCGCCGTGATGGCGCTCATCTTCGTCGTCGTCATGTGCATCGCACTGGTCCGCATCCTCACCGTCTACGTCTTCGACGGCCGAGTGTGGGCGTCGTACACGTTGCTCGGCGCCATTTTCGTCGTGGCGGGTGTTTTCGCGTGGTCCCGGCGCGGCGCCGCCGGTGCCCAGGGGGGCTGAGGTGCCCGACACCCACCCGGTCGTCATCTTGGGCTCTGGGCCCGCCGGGCTCACCGCGGCCATCTACACGGCACGAGCCAACCTGTCGCCGTACGTCGTCGAGGGGGAGCCCTCGTCCACCAGTGACCAGCCCGGTGGCCAGCTGATGCTCACCACCGAGGTGGAGAACTACCCCGGCTTCGTCGACGGCGTGCTGGGGCCCGACCTCATGAACCGATTCCGCGAGCAGGCGGCGCGGTTCGGGGCGGAGTTCCTGACCAACAAGGCCAAGCGCGTCGACCTCTCGTCCCGGCCCTTCCGCATCTGGACCCGGTCCGCCGAGGGCGAACCCGACATCCTGGCCGAGGTGCTCATCGTGGCCACCGGCGCCCGGGCGCTCATGCTCGACGTCCCGGGAGAGGCCCGGCTGCTCGGCCACGGGGTTTCGACCTGCGCGACCTGCGACGGGTTCTTCTTCCGCAACCAGAAGATCGTCGTGATCGGCGGGGGGGACTCGGCACTCGAAGAGGCCTCGTTCCTCACGCGCTTCGGTGAGAGCGTGACCGTCGTCCACAGGCGCAAGGAGCTGCGGGCGTCGAAGATCATGCAGGACCGGGCGTTCGCCAACGACAAGATCGACTTCGTCTGGGATTCGGTCGTGACCGAGGTCCTCGGCGACGGCAAGGTGAGCGGCGTGGCGCTCACCAACATCATGACCAACGAGCAGTCCACCCTCGACGCCAACGGCGTGTTCGTCGCCATCGGGCACGTGCCCAACACCGCCGTGTTCGCCGGCCAACTCGACATGGACGAGAACGGCTACATCCGCACCGCGCAGGGGACCCGCACCAACGTCGACGGCGTGTTCGCGTGCGGCGACGTCCAGGACCACATCTACCGCCAGGCCATCACCGCGGCGGGGTCGGGGTGCATGGCCGCCATCGACGCCGAGCGGTGGATCGAGGCGCGGGGCGAGGCCTGACGCCGCAACACGCCTGGCCCGGCGGGGTGACGGCGGGAATGCCGGGCCGAACAGCGGTGTTTCCCGGTAGGTTCGATGAAAGTGCATCTGACCAGGGGCCCAAGGAGGACCGTTCCATGAGTGAGGGCATCACGGCTCTGAGCGACGCTACGTTTGACGAGCATGTCAAGTCGGCCGACACGCCGGTGCTGGTGGACTTCTGGGCCGAGTGGTGCGGTCCGTGCAAGATGATCGCCCCGGTCCTCGAGGAGATCTCGGCGGAGCACAAGGGGAAGATCCAGGTCGCCAAGCTCAACATCGACGAGAACCTGGACGTGACGCGCCGGTACGAGGTGATGAGTATCCCGACCCTGCTGTTGTTCAAGGACGGGGAGCCCGAGGTGCGCATCATCGGCGCCCGGGGCAAGGCGCAGCTCCTCCAGGAGCTGCAGGCGTACCTGTAGAGCTCGGCGACAGCCTCCCGCTCGCCTCGGGCGACAAGGGCGAGGCCGTCGCTGACCTGCAAGGGCGGCTGACGCTCGTCGAACTGCCCACCACACCCGACGCCGAAGGCGTGTTCGGCGCCGGGACCAAGGCGGCGGTCGAGGGCTTCCAGTACCGACGGGGCCTGCGCGTCGACGGCGTGTGCGGCCCCCAGACGTGGGCGGCGCTGGTCGAAGCCGGACTGCGCCTCGGGGATCGCTTCCTGTATCTCCGCCGACCCATGTTGCGCGGCGACGACGTCGCTGACCTGCAACGACGCCTCTCCGCCCTGGGATTCGACACCGGGCGTGTCGACGGCATCTTCGGCGAGCTCAGCTCCCAGGCGCTGGCCGACTTCCAGCGCAATACCGGTCTCCCCGTCGACGGCATCCTGGGCGCGTCGACGTTCCGCGAGCTGCGCCGCGTGGCTCCGCGCCACGGCGACCCCGAGCTCGTCAGCACCGTGCGCGACCGCGACCGCCTGCGTCGTGCCCCTCGGACGCTGCTCGGCCGTCGGATCGCCATCGGCGAAGAGGGTGGCCTCGACGCACTCGTCGCGGCGATCCGGCGACCCCTCGTGGTAACCGGCGCCCAGGTGATACCTCTGCTTCACCCTGACGGTTCCACCCGAGCCGCCGCCGCCAATGCCGCACAGGCCGACGTCTATCTGGGCCTGCGCTTGGATCCCGACCGCACAGGGTGTACGACTGCCTACTACTCGGGATACCGGTACGAGTCGGCGGGAGGTCGGCGACTGGCCGAGCTCATCCATGCCCTGGTGGCAGCCGCCCTCGGCGTCCCCGCCGACGGCGTCCAGGGCATGACACTGGCGGTCCTGCGTGAAACGCGCATGACGGCCGTGGTCTGTGACGTCGGTCCGCCCGCCATCGTGGTCCGCCACGCGGGGGCCATGGCCGAGGCTCTGGTCAGAGCTCTCGTGGCCTGGGCTGCCACACCGGTGGACTGATCGCCGTGCCGGTCTCAGGTCACAGGGCGGGTCGCGGGGGCTGAACGTCCGGTGTCGGTTGCATCTCGGCAACTCTGAGCCTCACCCGATCGGGGAGGATTTCCACAGCCTCATGCACAGGTTGTGGATGCAGCTGGACATTCCATCGAGGGTTAGCCAACCACTCTACGTGAGAAAGCCCTGGTAGATGCGTGCGCTCTGCGGCAAGCACCGCTCTCGGTGGGATACCGGCGAGCAAGCGGCCGGTCCTAGCCGGCGACCCCACCCACCATGAGCTTGTAGATCCGCTCGAGGTCCTCGAGGGTGGCGAAGTCGATGACGACCCTGCCGCGTTTAGCCCCCATTTCGACCTTCACCCGGGTGTTGAGGTGGTTGGAGAGAAGGTCCTCGAGCTCGAGAACGCCAGGAGCAGGGAGCCGGCGCCTGACCGGCGCAGTGCCCGCTCCGGTTTGCACCGGATCGCTGGCGGGCGACACGGGGGCGACGTGGCTCCCGTTCTCGGTGGCGGCACCGTCGCCCTCGGCGCCCGACCCGTGGCGGCGAACCCCTTCTTCGACGGCCCGAACGGTCAACCCCTCCGCAACGACGCGCTTGGCCAGCTCCTCCTGGTAACTGCGGTCGGGTGTCCCCAACAACGCGCGGGCGTGTCCGGCCGAGATGGCGCCGTCGGCCAGGGCGCGCTGCACGCCGGCCGGGAGCTGCAGCAGTCGTAGGGTGTTGGTCACAGCGGTCCGGCTCTTGCCCACCCGCGACGCGACCTGCTCGTGGGTGTACCCGAACTCGTCGACGAGCTGCTGGAATGCCCCTGCTTCTTCCAGCGGGTTCAGGTCTTCTCGATGGAGGTTCTCCACAAGAGCCTGTTCGAGGCTGTGGACATCGGAGACGCTCTGGACGAGCACCGGCATCGTCTGCAGTCCGGCTCGCCGCGCTGCACGCCAGCGACGCTCTCCGGCGATGAGCTCGTACTCGTCCTCGCCGATCTCCCGCACCAGGATGGGCTGGAGGACACCGACCTCCCGGATGGACGAGGCCAAGCTGGACATGGCCTCTTCGTCGAAACGGGTACGCGGCTGCAGAGGGTTGGGCTTGATGCTGGTCATCGGCACCACCCGGAGGGCCGAGTCCCGGTCCCGGGCCTCGGTGGGGATGAGCGCCCCCAGGCCCTTGCCCAGTCCGCTACGACGCGCCACCGCTGACCTCCTTGGCTAGCTCCCGGTACGCGATCGCCCCACGCGATGTGGGGTCGAACGTCGTGATGGGTTGTCCGAATGACGGTGCCTCTGAGATCCGCACCGTCCGCGGGATCACGTTCCGGCACACCTTGTTCCCGAAATGCGTCCGAACTTCGTCGGCGACCTGCTCGGCGAGCTTTGTCCGGGCGTCGTACATGGTCAACACGATGGTCGACACCTCGAGCTTCTCGTTCAGGTTGGCCTGCACCAGATGCACGTTGCGGAGGAGCTGGCCCAGACCCTCGAGGGCGTAGTACTCACACTGGATCGGCACGAGCACCTCGTCGGCAGCGGCCAGACCGTTCACGGTGATGAGGCCGAGTGACGGGGGACAGTCGATCAGGATGTAGTCGAAGTCCCCGATGACCGATTCCAGCGCACGACGGAGCTTCAACTCCCGGCTGAACGTGGGGACGAGCTCGATCTCGGCTCCGGCCAGATCGATGGTGGCCGGAGCCACGAAGAGGTTCTTCATGCTGGTGGGCTCGATGGCGTCTTCGAGCTTGGAGTCCCGCATGAGGACGTCGTACATCGAGAGCTCGAATGATCGACCGTCGATCCCGAGGCCCGTCGTGGCGTTGCCCTGCGGGTCGAGATCGACCACCAACACCCGGAATCCGATCTCGGCCAGACCCGCGCCGAGATTGACCGCCGTGGTGGTCTTGCCCACCCCGCCCTTCTGGTTCGCCACCGCCATGATGCGGGGCACGGGCCGGGGGATGTAGGCGACATCGGCACCTGGTTCGGGCTCCGGGACGTCCGACCAGTCCACCGGGGCCCGTTGTGCCCGCTTTTCGGGCGGTGGGGGGGTGTCGGTGGCTACGGCGTCGGCCGGCCCGACGTCCTCGTACATCTCGTCCGCCACCGATATGGGGTCTTCAGAGACCTCTGCCACCGTGGGCGAGATCGGGGGCGTCGACCCAGATGTCGATCCCTGTCCTATTACCCCCGCGTCGGAGTGACCCGTGTCATCTTGGGTTTGGAGTGACTCCTGAGGCTCGTCTTGCCAATGTTTCTCCTGCTCAGGCCGCTGGTCCCTGCCCCGGATGCGGACGCGCACGGTCAGCCCTCCCGACGGTTGTGGCTCACGGTCCCCCATCCTCGCCATCCGCCAACCCCGGGTCAATAGGTGGCGGGCCGAATATGCGCTGTTTTCGGCGATATTCGGCACGTTCAGGGTCGATCGCCGGCTCCATCCGGGTCACGGTCCGGAGCTCGCAGACGGGTGGCGTACCGCTGCTTCATCTCTTCGAACCGCTCCACACTGGGGGCGTCGAACTCGGGGCTGAGGCCCTCTTCGAGCACCGGGAGCAGGTGATCCCGCAGGTAGGAGCCCCTGGCCATCCACTGGAAGTAGTGCCGGTTGTCGTGATGGTAGGGACCGTAGAGCTTCCCGCCCGGGAAGGTCCGCTCCAACCAATGGAAGATGGCTTCGTGGCGGACGTGCATCCGGAGCGTCACCTGAGGCTGTCGACCGTCTCCGCCAAAGTGACCCTCACCGACCAGGAGCCCGATGAGCACGCCCTTTTCGAACTCGCTGGCCATCGCGACCTGCTCCGATTCGTGCCTGGATGGGGTGTTTCACCGTAAGGTACCACGTGAAACGTCATCCGGGGTCTGGTCGACGCTTGGGGTGTTTCACCGTAAGGATTCACGTGGAACATTAGACTTTTAGGCCTCTGGGCTGGGCCGATGCGACGACGACAATTGCGACGCGCGTCTTGGCTATGGGTGAGACACCCGGTAGAGAGGCCGCTTGGCCGCCACTCCCTGCCGCCGCGGAAAGCGCTCGGGGCAGGCCGCGGCTTGGAGGATGATTTGGTACCCGAACTTGGCTCGCAGCGTTGCCAGAGGTTCCTGGCCGAGCTGCGCCAGACCCTCTCGTGGCCACCGGTCCGACATCTGGGCCTCGGGCTGGGCGTCCGTCCGCAGGGCCGGAGGTTCAGAAACCACCAGTAGGCCTCCGACCCGCAGGAACGGGGCGGCACATTCGGCTGTGACGGGAGGGCTCCCGAACGATCGGGCCCAGACCACGTCGAACGATCCTCTGAGATCGGGACGGGCGCCGGCCTCTTCGGCCCGGGCCCGAAGCACCGAGACCCGTCCCTGCCATGCCAAACGGGCTACCGCTGTTGCCAAGAAGGCAGTCCGACGCTCGGCGGCGTCCAGGAGCACGGCCTGCGAATCGGGCCAGTACTGGGCCAGGACCAGCCCCGGCAGACCTCCACCGGAGCCCAGGTCCAGCCACCGACGCGGCCCGGGGTGACCCTCGGCGTGATCGTCGAGGGTCTCAGACGAGGCCAGGCCCTCGAATGCACGGGCGAATCCAAGGGCATGATCGACCTGCTCCGGCAGGGCCATCGCACCCAGAAGGTCCTGGGCACGTGCGTCCTCCAGGACCTCGAGCAGGGAGGACGGTACCTCGACCACGTGGTCGTCAGGGCCGATCGGCACGTCGCTCGGACAAGAGGGGGATCCGCACGGGATCCCGGTTCAAGACCTCAGGCGCCTTCGGCCTCGGCCACGTCCGCAGTTGCCTCGTCAGACGAGATGACGACGTAGCGCCGTGGCTCCTCACCCTCGGAACGGGTCGACAGCCCACCGATCTCGTTGATGGTGTCGTGCACCACCTTGCGATCCGCGGCGGACATGGGCTCGAGTGCCCGTTCCGAACCAGAGGAGGTCACTTCCTCTGCGATCTGGGTGGCGAATCGTTGCAGGGCCGCTGTGCGCTTGGCCCGGTAGCCCGCCACGTCGACGATGATCCTGCTGCTCTGTCCCCCGGTGCGCTTCTGCACGAAGGTGCGGGCCAACTCCTGGAGAGCGGCCAGCGTGGCACCCCCCGGCCCGACGAGCACGCCGAGCTCAGGACCCTCGACAACGACCTCGGCGGTCTCCTCGTCCACGACGCGTGTCGAGACCTCGGCACTGAGGCCGAGCTCGTCGATCAGACCGGCGACGAACTCCCGCGCCGATTCACCCTGCTCTTCGAGCGTCATGGTCTCGCCCACAGCCTCCTCCTTCGTCGACCCGGACGGCCGGGACCTGTTCCTTCTGGTTGAGGACGGCGACGGGACCGCCTCCTCCTCACCGGGCTCGGTCACCCTCGCCCCGTTCGTACCCGATCCCCCGTCGCGATTCGCCCCACCACGAGATCGTGACCGACGGCGCTTGGTCGGGCCGGCGCCAGAGCCGTTGCTCGAGGGTACATCTGTCGCTGACCCGGTGGTTTCGGCATCGGTGTCTTCGGCCACAGCCACTCCGGCGGAACTCCGGCTGCGATCCCCGCCGCGACCGGACCCGCCGCTCCGACGCGCTCCGCCTTCGCGCTGCTCACCAGATCGCCTGGCTCGGGTGCGCTTGGGCCTGGGGCTGGTGGGACGTACCCTGGCCCGCACCCGGGCCTCACCCCGCATCCGCCCGAACAGGCCGGCGCGTGGCTCGCTCACCATCACGAACTCCGCGTCGGTCTCGTCGACACCGAGCTGATCAAGCGCGGCGTCCTTGGCCTCCTCGATCGTCCGACCGGTCGTTTCGACCCACTCCATCGCTCAACGCGCCTTTCTGGGTCGCTTCTTGGCGGATCGGGGCTGCCCTTGGGGCTGCTCCTTGGGGGCGGGGGCTCCGTTGCTCCCCGCCTTGGTCGATCCGCTCTGAGCGCCACCGTTTGTGCTCGCGCCGCTCGGGCGCTGTGTGTTCCCGGCACCGCCGGGGCGCTTGGTCGCGCCACCTGGCTTTCCTGTGCCGTTGGTCTTCGAGCCTGTGCCGTTGGTCTCGGCGGCCCCGTCGGGAGTGCCGCCTCCGTTGGAGGCGACCGACCCCTTGTCCGGAGTCTCTTTGGGCTTGGCTGGGGGCGGTTTCGTGCCGGCAGGCTTCTTGGCCGATCCGTTCCCCGTCGCCGTGGGTGGCGCCTTGGCGCCGGGATCCTTGGGGGATCGGTCCTGCGGTGCACGCGGCATCTCGATCTCAGGCTGAAGGCCAACCTGGCGCGATTTCTGCTGCTCCAACGCTCGCTGCTGCGCGTCGGCCAATCGCTCCATGATCGTGCGCCGGGGCGCGGCGGATGATCCGCCACCCCCAGGAAGCTTCCCCTCACCGCGCGTGGACTTCTTGTCCAACACCCCTGACCGGAATATCCCTTCCTGGATTCCGATTCGGCACAGGCTCGAAACAATGAAATAGATGTTCACCGCGGCGGAGATGCGGATATAAATGACGGCGAAAATAAGAGGCATATACCTCTGCATCATTTGCATCTGTGGGTTGGCCTGAGCCGCGCCGGGGTTCCTGCTATTGAGCTGACGCATTTGCAGATATTGGAGAGCGATGGCAATACCGACGATGATGGCGTAAGGGATCGCCCCGTACCAGTGAGCACGGGGCGAGAACAGATTGTCGCCCAGGTCCAGGCCGAACAACCCCATGTGGCCGTTGGAGGCGACGAGGTCGTGGTACAGCTTGGTGTCGTGCGAGACGTAGAGCGGTCGCGCTATGGAATGGCCAGCCACTTTGACCGTGTTGGTCAAACCACGGATGACTCCATAGAGAACGACGAAGACAGGGAGCTGGACCAACATCGGCAGGCATCCGCCGGCCGGATTGATGCCGTGCTCCTTGTACAACTTCATCATTTCTTCGTTGAGCGTTACCCGGTCGCCCTTGTACTTCGCCTGGATCTTCTTGAGCTCGGGGGCGACCCGCTGCATCTTGATCGTCGACCGGGTGCTCTTCACCGTCAGCGGGGCGGTCACGATCATCACGACCACCGTCAGGAGGGCGATGGCGACGCCGAAGTTGGGGATGACCGAGTAGAAGAACGCGATGATCCCGGCGAGCAGCTCGTAGAGCGGCTTGAAGATCTGACCGAGGGTGCTGGCGAACATCAGGTGGACCATCATTCGGGCACCGGGTCCGCGCCGTGGCCGCCCCAGGGGTGGCACCGCAGTACCCGACGCACCGCCAGGAGCGATCCCCGGGACGCACCGTGGCGCGAAATGGCGTCAACGGCGTAGTCGGAACAGGTGGGCCAGAACCGGCACGGCGAGGGCCGTCCGGCGCGAAGCGCCTGGTAGAGACCGATTATTCGGATCAGCGCGGCCCCGGGACGAGTAGGGCGCGGCGAGCCCGCGCCGGTCGGGGTCTCGTGGTCGGCGCCGACGGGCGCGCCCGTCACGGCGCTCACTGGCGCCGCGCCCGGGATGCCGATGTCATGGCTGCTGTCACTTGTGCCTTCAAGTCCTCGTACGGGAGCCCGACCGCCTCGGGGCCGGCCCCCACCAGGTACGCACCCGGTGCGAGTGACGCCGAGATGTCGCCCACCACAGCTCGGAGCCGGCGCCGGAGCCTGTTGCGCACGACCGCACCGCCCGCCCGCTTTCCCACGGCATACGCCACACGCGGCGCGGCTTCATCGCCGACCACCACGAAGGTCACGGTGACATGGCCCCGTCTGCTGCGCTGGCCGCTGCGCCGGAGCGCCTCGAATGTCGCCCGGTCCCGGATACGCCAGACCACTGGGCCCCCGCCGCTCTCACGCGGAGAGGCGGTGGCGACCCTTGACCCGGCGTGCCTTGAGGATCGCCCTCCCGGCACGGGTGGACATCCGGTGTCGAAACCCGTGGTTCTTGGCCCGTTTCCTAGTGTTGGGCTGGTAAGTCCTCTTCACTCCCTTGTCCTTTGTGCTCGAGGCCGGATGCGGCGCGGCTCGTCTGCCGGGGCGCCGTGCGAACAGGTGCCCGCCCCGAGTGCCTGGCCTCCCATGCTAGGCGCGTCCCTGGGTACCCACCAGGCAGGACGGGCCATGGGCCGGAGCCAACGGCTCGGAATTTCACGAAGAGTTTTTCGACACCGAGCATCAGCTACGGCCCTGGTGGGCGGGGACAGAACCCCTCCCCACCAGGGGGTGAGCCCACTACTCATCCGGGTCGACCGCCACTAGCAGCACCCGACGGGCCGGTGTACCGTTCCCCGCTATCGGTACGTCATCGAACGTACCGCACACGACAACAGGGTCCTCCTTCCCCAGGGCCACCAGACAACCGGCCGTACCTGGACGGCGGACAACTTCCCGGACAATCCACACGTGTGGATCTGCTTGTGGACAATTTTGGCGGCGGGACGGCGGAGGCCCTGGTGAACGACATGAACGACTTGTGGAACCGCTGTGGAGATGCGCTGCGCGAGCAGGTCTCCGATGCGACCTGGCGGACCTGGTTCCAAGCCCTCACCCCCGAGGCCTACGACGGCGACCTCCTCGTCCTCACCGCTCCCAGCTCCCTGGTGCGCGAACGGGTCGAGAACCGCTTCATCGGGTTGATCGAGGCGGCCGCGACCGACGCCGCGTCTCGCCAGGTCAAGATCAGATTGGACGTCGGCCCCATGTCCGTCGCCGACCCGCTTCCCCTGACCTCGCTCCTCGACGAAGAACACACCTCCCCCAATTCCTCCAACTCCTCGGACCAGGGCGACGTCCGTCCGAGCCGCACCACCAACCGTCGGGCCTCCGCCGCCGACGATCGTGACGGGGGGGGACTCGACGTCCGCTACACCTTCGACAGCTTCGTCATCGGGTCGTCGAACCGTTTCGCCCACGCCGCGGCCCAGGCGGTGGCCGAGATGCCGGCCAAGTCCTACAACCCCCTGTTCATCCACGGTGACGCCGGGCTGGGCAAGACCCATCTCCTGCACGCCATCGGGAACTACGTCCGGGAGAACTTCGCCGGACGCCGGGTCCGCTACGTCTCCACCGAGACCTTCCTCAACGAGTTCGTCGACGCCATCCGGACCAACACCACCACCGCCTTCAAGCGCCGCTACCGCGAGTGCGACGTCCTGCTCATCGACGACGTCCAGTTCATGGAGAACAAAGAGGCGCTCCAAGAGGAGTTCTTCCACACCTTCAACCACCTCTACGGCGCCTCCCGGCAGGTGGTCCTCACCTCCGACCGCGCCCCGAAGTCCATCGCCACGCTCGAGGACCGGCTCCGCAGCCGCTTCCTGTCGGGGCTCATCACCGACGTCCAGCCCCCGGAGCTCGAGACCAGGCTGGCCATCCTCCAGAAGAAGCTCGAGCGGGATCCGTCGCACGACGTCCCGCACGAGGTGCTCGAGTTCATCGCCTCCAACGTCACCGACAACATCCGAGAGCTCGAGGGAGCGCTCATCCGTGTGACCGCCTACGGGAGCCTCAACAACCAACCCCTGACCCGTGAGCTGGCCGAACACGTCCTGTCCGACATCGTCAACGCCGGTCAGCCCCGTCCCATCACGCCGGCCCAGATCCTCGAGACCACCGCCTCGACCTTCGGTTTCAGCGTCGACGACCTGTGCGGGCCCAGCCGACGCCGGCCCCTCGTGATCGCCCGTCAGATCGGGATGTACCTGTTCAGGGACCTCACCGACTACTCCTTCCCCGCCATCGCCCGCGAAATTCGGGGGCCGCGACCACACCACCGTCATGCACGCGGTAGAGAAGATCTCTTCGCTCATCCGCGAACGCCGCCAGATATTCGACCAGGTGAACGACTTGATCGTCCGGATCAAGAGCGGTGCATGACCTTGTGGGGAACCGGCCCCACACTGTGGACACACTCGGGCGCTCGGTGGACAGCCCGGCACCCCCTCTGCCCCGCACCTCTGTGGCGGTGGACAACACCTGGGGGCGGTGGACGACCATGATGGGGCTGACCTCGTTGGACGGGATGTCGTCCACAATCCACAGCCCCTATTACCGTCACTGTCAGAATTTAAATTCCTTGTAAGAAAGGAACCTGTGTGAAGTACCGCTGTGAGCGAGACACCCTCGTCGAGGCGCTCGCCACCGCCAGCCGGGCCGTGACGTCGCGGGCGTCGACCACTCCCGCGCTCAACGGTGTGCGGATCGAGGTGGTCGGGAACCGCCTCACCGTGGTGGGCACCGATCTCGACCTGACCGTGCGGGTCGAGGTGGAGGCCATCGGGCTCGACGACGGGTCGTTGGTGGCCCCGGCGCGTCTGGTGGCCGA
This sequence comes from uncultured Acidimicrobiales bacterium, assembly GCA_963764205.1. GTDB lineage: Bacteria > Actinomycetota > Acidimicrobiia > Acidimicrobiales > UBA8190 > Chersky-840. The sequence continues at coordinate 319,484 of CAVXRN010000006.1, read as the reverse complement.
CATCGTGCGTTCGCTCGAGCCCGGGGCGGTGACGTTCGAGGGAGGTGACGACGAGGTCGAGATCTCCGCGGCCCGGTCCCGTTTCGTCGTCCGGACCTACCCCGTCGAGGACTTCCCGGTGTTGGCCGATCCCCGCCCGGACCAGGTCACGGTGCCGGCGCCGGCCTTGGCCGAAGCCCTGCGCCAGGTGGTGCGGGCCGCGTCCAACGACGACGCCCGGCCCCTGCTCACCGGTGTGCTCGTGGCGGCCGAAGCCGGCGGGACCCGTCTGGTGGCGACCGACTCGTACCGGTTGGCCATGCGCGACCTGGCTGGAGAGGGCCCCTTGGCCGAGGGGGCCGAACAGATCCTCGTACCGGCGCGTGCGCTCACCGAGCTGCAGCGCCTGATGCCGGCCGCGGGCTCGAAGGACGACGGTGACGCGACGGTGGGGTTCTCGGTGAGCGAGCTCGACGCCACCTTCACCGTGGGCGGCGTACGGCTGACGACGCGGCTCCTCGACGGAAAGTTCCCCGACTACCGCCAACTGATCCCGCCGGGCTACCCCAACCTGCTGCGGGTGGGACGTGAGGCGCTCCTCGACGCCCTACGCCGGGTGCGGCTCCTGGTCCGTGACAACACGACGCCGGTGCGCCTGTCCATGCGCGCGGGCTCGGTGGAGCTCACCGTCGTGTCCCAAGAGGTCGGTCATGCCAGCGAGGACGTCGACGCCGAGTACGAGGGCGAGGAGCTCACCGTGGCATTCAACCCGTCGTACCTGATCGACGGTGTCGAAGCCGTCCTGGGCGACGAGGTGGTGCTCGAGACCGTCGACGCCACCAAACCGGCCACGGTGCGGGCCCCGGACCACGAGGACTACCGCTACCTCCTCATGCCCGTGCGGGTGTCGTAGCGAGCCGGGACCCGGCCCCACTGACGTCCACGCCGTCGCCGTGGCCATCTCCGTGTTGTGGCTGGCGGACTTCCGGTGTTTCACGGAAGCCGACTTCCGGCCCGACCCCGAAGGTCTGACGGTGCTGCGCGGGCCCAACGGGGCGGGCAAGACGTCGGTCCTCGAGGCGGTGGGTTGGCTCGCCACCCAACGCTCGATCCGGGGTGCGACGCGCGAGGTCCTCGTGCGGACAGGCACCGAGCGTGCCGTGGTCCGGGCCGAGGCGGCGGTGGGGGGTCGGGCCGTGCTCGTGGAGTCGGAGATCCCCATGACCGGGAGCTCGCGCACCCAGGTCAACCGGCAACCCGTCCGTCGTCGATCGGAGTTGGCCGACGCGCTCAACGTGACGGTGTTCGCTCCCAACGACCTCGATCTGGTCCAGGCCGGTCCGGCGGGACGACGTGAGTACCTCGACGACGTGCTGGTGGCCCGCCACGCTCGGCTCGACGCGCTCGTGAGCGAGGTCGACCGTGTCCTGCGCCAGCGCGGCGCCGTGCTGCGCCAAGCCGGCGGCCGGGCCGATAGTGCCGTCGCCGCCACGCTCGACGTGTGGGACGAGCGCCTGGGTACGTCGGGCACGGAGCTCGCCATCGAACGCGAGGCGCTCGCAGTGGAGCTCACACCGCGCGCCAGCCGTGCCTATGAGCGCCTGGCGGGTGTCGGTGAGCCGCTGACCCTCACCTACCGGCGATCGTGGGAGGGCGATCTCATCGACGCCCTGGGCGCGGCGCGGCGCGAGGACCTTCGACGCCAGGTCACGTCGACGGGACCCCACCGTGACGACCTCGAGCTCACCATCGGCGCCCGGCCCACGCGCACCCACGCGTCACAGGGTGAACAGCGGTGCGTGGCGCTGGCCATGCGCCTGGCCACCCACGACTTGCGCCGCGACGACCTCCCCGAATCCCCGATCCTGTTGCTCGACGACGTGTTCTCCGAGCTCGACGTCCATCGGGCCGCGGCACTGGTCGAGCTGCTCCCGCCGGGGCAGGTGCTCCTGACCACCGCAGTGGACCCGCCGCCGGTCGTCCACGCCGACCGTGTCGTGGACGTGACACAGGGCCGGCTCGGTGGAGCCCGAGACCCCGGAGCCGTCCGGTGAGTGCGCCGCGTCGGGACGGTCGGGGTCGCTCGAGCGAGGGGATGGTCCGGATCGGAGACGCCCTGGGGGCGGTGGCCAGTCACTTGGGGGCAGGCCGGGCCGACATCGTCGGAGTGGTCTTCGGTCGCTGGGACGACATCGTGGGGCCCGCCATCGCAACCCACGTCCGGCCGGTGCGCGTGGACGGAGTGACGCTTGTTGTGAGCGCGGACCACCCGGCCTGGGCGACACAGATGCGCCATCTCGCGCCCGACATCCTGGCCCGTCTGAGCGAGGTGTGCGGCGCCCAGAACGCCCTCGAACGACTCGACGTGCGGGTGCGTCCCTAGCGCGCGCGTCGCAGCGCAAAACACCCTGCTCACAGGGGTCCCACGCGCGTCGTGCGGGCGTCCGATTTGGCTCGTCGCGTCACCCCTTCCTGGTAGACTGCGGAAGGTCGGAAATGCACCCGAACGGTCCCCCTCGGGTCTGTGCGCGGCACGGTGCGTCCCCCGATCGATCGAGGCCAAGAAAGGGCGCGCGCGTGGCGCTGAAGACAGAGGTGGGAGCCGGCAGCAACGGCTCCGCGGGTTCGTACGACGCCAGCGACATCACGGTTCTCGAAGGCCTCGACCCGGTCCGCAAGCGCCCCGGGATGTACATCGGGTCGACCGGTCCCACCGGGCTGCACCACCTCGTGTGGGAGGTCGTCGACAACGCCATCGACGAGGCCATGGCGGGCCGCGCCACCCAGATCGACGTCACGCTGCTGGCCGACGGCGGGGTCCGGGTCAAGGACAACGGCGGTGGCATCCCGGTCAAGCCCAGTCCCCAGTACCCCGACATCTCCGCGGCCGAGCTCGTGCTCACCACCCTGCACGCCGGAGGGAAGTTCGGCGGCTCCGGGTACAAGGTCTCGGGTGGGCTCCACGGGGTGGGGGTCTCGGTGGTGAATGCGCTGTCGACCAAGCTCGTCCTCGAGATCGACCGGGACGGCAAGCACCACGTCGCCGAGTTCGCGGACGGGGGCGAGGTCAAGAAGAAGATCAAGGCGACCGGGCCCGCCCCGCGTGACCGCACCGGCACCACAGTGACGTTCTGGCCGGACGGGTCGATCTTCGAGGACACCGAGTTCCGGGCCCAGACCATCCGTGAGCGGCTCCAGATGATGGCCTTCCTCAACAAAGGCCTCAAGATCCGGTTCATCGACGAGCGGGCCGGGGGAGAGCCGCCGATCACCTACGAGTATTCGGGCGGCATCGTCGACTACGTGAAGCACCTCAACTCCTCCAAGGAAGCGCTGTTCCGCAAGGTGTGCTCCTACTCCCAGTCCGAGGACGACCAGGAGGTGGAGGTGGCGCTGCAGTGGAACACGGGGTTCCACGAGTCCATCCACTCCTTCGCCAACGGGATCTCCACCATCGAGGGCGGCATGCACGAGGAGGGATTCAAGAAGGCCCTCACCAATGCCGTGAACCGCTACGCCCGGGCCAAGGGCACCTTGAAGGACAAGGAAGAGAATTTCCTGGGCGAGGACATCCGCGAAGGCCTGACGGCGATCATCTCGGTGCGGCTGCGCGACCCGCAGTTCGAGGGCCAGACCAAGGGCAAGCTGGGCAACGTCTCGGTCCGGTCACTGGTCGAGCGGGCTACCAACGAGAAGCTCGTCGACTGGCTCGAGGAGAACCCGCGCGAGGCCAACCAGATCGTGGCCAAGTCCACCACCGCGGCGCGTGCCCGTGTCGCGGCCCGTGCCGCGCGCGACCTGACACGGCGCAAGTCGGCCCTCGGCGGCGCGGGGCTGCCGGGCAAGCTCGTGGACTGTTCGTCGCGCGACCCGCGCGAGAGCGAGCTGTTCATCGTGGAGGGGAACTCGGCCGGTGGATCGGCCAAGGACGCCCGGAACCCGCGCCTGCAGGCCATCTTGCCCATCAGGGGCAAGATCCTCAACGTCGAGCGGGCCCGTATCGACAAGATGCTCAAGAACGCCGAGATCCAGGCCCTCATCTCGGCCATCGGGGCGGGACTGGCCGACGAGTTCGACGTCGAGAAGATCCGGTACCACAAGGTGATCATCCTGGCCGACGCCGATGTCGACGGATCGCACATCCGCACCTTGTTGCTCACCTTCTTCTTCCGCCAGATGAAGCCACTGGTCGAAGGCGGGTTCGTCTACGTGGCGCAGCCGCCGCTGTACTCGACGCTCATCGGCAAGGAGAAGATCTACCTCAAAGACGATATGGCCAAAGCGGCGTTCCTGGCCGAGCACCCCGACCACAAGCAGGACTTCCAGCGCTTGAAGGGGCTGGGTGAGATGGACTTCGGCGAATTGCGCGACACGACCATGGACGCGGGACGCCGGTCACTGCTGCAGATCAACGTGGAGCAGGCCGCCATGGCCGACAACGTGTGCTCGGTGCTCATGGGCGATGACGTCGAGCAGCGTCGGCACTTCATCCAGACCAACGCGAAGGACGTGCGCTTCCTCGACATCTGAGAAGCGCGTCGGGGACAGCACCACCCCGTCGACCACGGAGGGAACAGGCCCACATGGCCAAGCGCGGCAAGAGCGACAGCGGCGGGACGGGTACCGACGAACCCACGCCGACGCCCGCGGCGATCGAGCCCATCGAGATCCAAGAGGAGATGGAGCGCTCGTTTCTCGAGTACTCCATGTCCGTCATCGTGTCGCGGGCATTGCCCGACGTGCGCGACGGGCTCAAGCCGGTACACCGTCGGATCCTCTATTCGATGTACGAGCAGGGGCTGCGACCCGACCGCTCGCGCACCAAGTGCGCCAAGGCGGTGGGCGAGGTCATGGGGAATTTCCACCCCCATGGTGACACCGCCATCTACGACGCGTTGGCCCGAATGGCCCAGGACTTCAGCCTCCGCCACGTCCTCATCGACGGGCACGGCAACTTCGGAGGGCGCGGGCCCGAGGAAGGGCCCGCCGCCATGCGCTACACCGAGTGCCGCCTGGCGCCGTTGGCGATGGAGATGTTGGCCGGCATCGACGAGGACACCATCGACTTCGTCCCGAACTACGACGGCTCGACCGAAGAGCCGGTCGTGCTCCCGGCGCGCTTTCCCAACCTGCTCGTCAACGGTTCACAGGGCATCGCGGTCGGCATGGCGACGAACATCCCGCCCCACAACCTGGGTGAGGTGATCGACGCCGTGGTGCACGTGCTCGAGCACCCCGACGCCACGCCCGACGACCTCATGCAGTTCGTGAAAGGGCCGGACTTCCCGACCGGCGCGCAGATCCTCGGGCGCCAGGGGATCCTCGACGCGTACCGGACCGGTAAGGGATCGATCAAGATGCGCGCCCTGGCCGAGGTGGACGAGAGCCGGGGTGCGACGCGCATCGTGGTCACCGACATCCCCTTCCAGACGTCGATCGAGGTGATCGAACAGAAGATCGGGGAGCTCGCCAACGCCGGGGCGCTCGACGGGATCTCCGACGTCCAAAACGACTCGGCCGGCAAGATGCCGCGGCTCGTCGTCACCTTGAAGCGCGACGCCAATGCGAACGTGGTCCTGAACAACCTCTACAAGCACACGCCGCTGCAGACGAACTTCCCGGTGAACATGGTGGCGCTCGTCGACGGCGTGCCCCGAACCCTCAACCTGGCCCAGGCCGTGTCGTACTACGCCACGCACCAGATCGAGGTCATCACCCGACGTTCGGAATTCCGGCTGAAGAAGGCGCGCGAGCGCTGCCCACATCGTCGAGGGGCTGCTCAAGGCGATCGACATGCTCGACGCGGTCATCGCCGCGATCCGAGCGTCAGAGGACCGGCCCGCGGCGCGTGCCGCGCTCATGGCCGAGCCGTTCTCGTTCAGCGAACAGCAGTCGGAGCACATCCTCGACATGACGCTCGGACGGCTCACCCGCCTGGGTCGGGCGAACCTCGAAGAGGAGATGCAGGAGCTACTCCGCACCATCGCCGAGCTGGAGTCGATCCTGGCCGACCCGGCCCGGTTGCGCGGCGTGATCGCGACGGAGCTGGGTGAGATCCGGTCCAAGTACGCCAACGACCGTCGGACCCAGGTCACCCACGACCCGGGCGAGCTCGGGGTGGAAGACCTCATCAGCGACGAGGAGATCGTCGTGACCATGACTCGGGCCGGCTACATCAAAGCCGTCCCGGCCGCGTCGTTCCGCACCCAGGGTCGGGGCGGGCGTGGCGTCCAAGGGGCGAGACTCAAAGAAGAGGACCTCGTCGACGACGTCGTGCACACGACCACGCTGGCCTACCTCCTGTTGTTCTCCAACCGCGGACGCGTGTACCGCCTGAGGGCGCACGAGGTCCCCATGAAGGAGCGCACGGCGCGCGGCACCGCCGTGGTCAATCTCCTCCCGCTGAGCCCGAGCGAGAAGATCCAGGCCATCGTGGCGACAAAGGACTTCGACTCGGGCGGGTTCCTCACCTTCGCCACCAAGATGGGCCAGGTCAAGAAGACGGCGTTCACCGAGTACGACAAGTCGCGACGAGAAGGCTTCATCGCCATCGCGCTCCGCGACGGCGACGAGCTCGTGCGTGTGGTGGCGACCTCGGGAGACGACGACATCGTCATGGTGAGCCGCGACGGCAGCGGCATCCGATTCTCCGAGACCGACGTCCGCCCCATGGGTCGCGACGCGGCAGGGGTCAGGGGCATGCGCTTGCGGGCCGGCGACGAGGTCGTCTCCTGTGACGTCGTGCGTCCGGACAACGACATCCTCATCGTGACGGACGCCGGCTACGGCAAGCGCACCAAGACCGACCACTTCCACGGCCAGGGTCGCGGCGGCCAGGGTGTGCGGGCCATCAAGCTGACGGCGCGCCGGGGCCGGGTGGTGGCGGCGTTCATGGCCGGCCTCGACGACGAGATCCTGCTCATCTCGACGGGGGGGATCGTGATCCGCACCGCTGTGCGCGAGATCGCGGCGCAAGGCCGCGACGCCACCGGCGTGCGGCTCATGAGTCTCGAAGAGGGTCACAGCGTGGCCGCGGTGGCTGCCGTCACGGGCGAGGAAGACGCGTAGGCCCAGCTCTCTGGAGCCCAGCCCGAAGCAGGCCAGCCCCCGAACGCTCAGGCGGGCGGCCCGGGCCGTACCGAGTCGAACTGCACGGGCAGGTGCGGCGGCGATCGAAAAGCGAGACCCTCGATGCGCACTGCAGCTCGTCCCTCTCGCTCGACGAGGCGCAGTCTCTCGAGGCGTTCGAGCACCGCTCCCAGGCCGATGCGCAGCTCCATGCGGGCCAGGTGCATCCCGAGACACTGGTGGCGGCCCGTCCCGAACGCGATGTGCGCCGGCTCGTGACGGTCGAGGTCCCACTCGTCGGGGTCGGTGTAGCGCGACTCGTCTCGGTTGGCTGAGCCGGTGGCGCATACCAGTGACACGCCCTGGGGGACCGCGACCCCGTCGATCTCGACCGGACAGGTCGTTTCGCGGTTGACCATGGTGACCGAGGTCTCCCACCGCAACGTCTCTTCCACCACCGCGTCGAGGAGGGAGGGGTCGGCTCTCACGCGGTCGAGCACGGCGGGCCGGCTGAGCAGCGCAAACAGGCAGCTCCCCATGGCCGCGAACGTCGTCTCGGCTCCGGCAGGCAGCAGCAAGCGCAGAAACCCGTAGATGTGCTCGTCGGAGAGGCGCTCACCGTCGACTTCGGCGGTGACGATGTCGGAGACGAGGTCGTCGGTGGGATGGATCTTGCGGTCCTCCACGATGGGCGTCAGGTAGGCGCGCGATCGCCGCGGACGCGGCGGTGGACACTGGGTAGTCGTCGGGGCCTTTGTTCATGTCGAGCGCCCAGGCGTGGAACCGCTCGTGGTCCGCGGAGGGAACGCCGAGTACCTCGGCGATGACCTGTACGGGAAATCGGCTGGTGATCTCGGCCACGAGATCGGCCGTCGTGCGCCCGGCCAGGCCGTCGATGAGCCGGTGGATGGTCGGGGAGATGAGCTCGCTCTCCCACCGCGCGAGCGCCGAAGGTCGGAAGGCGTGGGCGACGAGGTTGCGGTAGCGGCGGTGCTCCTCGCCGTCCATAGCCAAGATCACGGTCCCCATGACCGGGCCCATCGTGTCGGCATTGACCCGGCTCGAGAACCGCTTGGGGTCGCGCAGCACGCGTTCGACGTCGGCGTATCTCGTCACCAGCCAGATGTCGGACTCCGGACCACCGAAACGACCCACGGGGTGGTCCCGTCGACACTCGACCCAGTAGTCGTAGATGTCGAAGCTGTGTTCGTCCTGCTCTGCGTCGGCCACCCACGCCCTCTTCCTGTGGATCCGCAACCCCCAGTGTTACAGGCCCACCGGGTGACGACGACGCAATTCCGGTCGGTCGCGGTGCGGTGCGCGGTCGACGCAGGGTCTCGTGACCGCCTCGGGAGGCCCGGAGGGACCGGCGTCGACGGGCCTATACTCGTGTCGCCCACCCCCGAGCGACCCACGTCAACAGCTCCAAGGGAGCGTGCAGCGGTGTTGGATCACGCAGTGTCAGACGCACGACACGGGGGCAACGGGTCCGACGTCCCGGGCGTGAACCGACTGGCGCCGTACCTGCCCCGCATCGTGGTGGACTGGGTCACCGAGAATGCCGAGGATCTTCACCGCGAGGTCACCGGGACGGTGTGCTTCGTCGACATCTCGGGCTTCACGAAGTTGTCGGAGCGCCTCGCCAGTCACGGCAAGGTCGGTGCCGAGGAACTGAGCGACACGATCAACCGGTGCTTCGTCGAGCTTCTGGCCGTCGCCTATGACGAAGGCGGAGGGTTGCTCAAGTTCGGTGGCGACGCCCTGTTGGTGCTGTTCGCCGGTGAGGATCACCAAGCGCGAGCGTGTCGGGCTGCCGTCGGCATGCGCCGGACCCTGCGCGACGTGGGCAGGGTCGAGGTCCTCGGTCACCAGGTCGCCCTGCGGATGTCGGTCGGCGTCCACAGCGGCGACTTCCACTTCTTCTTGGTGGGCGACTCGCATCGCGAGCTCATCGTGGCGGGTCCCGCTGCGACCACGACGGTGACCATGGAGTCGACCGCGCAGGCCGGTGAGATCGTTGTGAGTCCCGCCACGGCGCGCGCCCTGCGACCGAGCATGCTCGGTGCCCGCAAAGGCGACGGCGTGTTACTCCGGCGGAGCCCTCCGGGAAGGCCGACCACCCAGGCTTCCCTCGAACCGGTGAGCCCCGGAATCGACCTGTCGGGGTGCATCTCCACAGCAATTCGCGAGTCGCTGCTCTCGGGGACTCCGGAGCCCGAACACCGACGCGTCACGGTGACGTTCATCCACTTCGACGGGACCGACACGCTGATCGAGCGGTTCGGACCGCACAAGGTGGCGCAGATGCTGCACGACCTCGTGACCGACGTGCAGCGTGCCGCGGAGCACCACGGTGTGGCATTCCTGGGGACCGACATCGACCGGGACGGGGGGAAGATCATCCTGACCGCAGGCGCACCGTCGGCGTCAGGACAGGACGAACACCGGATGCTCCTGGTCCTGCGCGAGGTTCTGGACCGCCCGCGAGAGTTGCTCGTGCGGGTCGGCGTCAACCGCGGTCCGGTGTTCGCCGGGGACATCGGCCCCGACTATCGCCGCACCTTCACGGTGATGGGTGATGCCGTGAACCTCGCCGCGCGGCTCATGGCCAAAGCCGAGCCCGGGCAGATCCTGACCACACCCGACGTGGTCGAGCAGTGTCAGGCCGAGATCGAGACGGTGGAGCTCGAGCCCTTCACCGTCAAGGGAAAGGCCAAGCCGGTCCAAGCCCTGAGCATCGGCAAGGTGTCGACGGCCCGCCTCGTCCGCGACGACGCGGCCATCCCCTTCGTGGGACGGCGTGCCGAGCTCGAGCGCATGGCCGAGGCCGTGGCTGATGTCGAGGGCGGTGCCGGCACGCTGTTCCAGCTCACGGGCGAGCCCGGGGTGGGCAAGTCCCGGCTGGTCGAAGAGCTCCAACGCATGGCTTGCGACCTGGTCGTCATGAAGACGTCGTGCGAGCCCTACGAGTCGTCCACGCCGTACTACCCGTTCCGAGTCCTGTTGCGCGGCCTGCTCGGGCTCACGGCGGACACAGAAGAAGCGTACGACGTGGCGGTGCTCCGCAGCGCGGTGCAACGCGAGGCACCGGCGTTGGCGCCGTGGACGGCGCTCCTGGGCGACGTCTTGGACATCGAGGTGCCCGAGACGCCGGAGTCGGCACAACTCGAGGAGCAATTTCGGCGACCACGGCTGGCCGTCGCCATGGTGGAGCTGCTCGGCGCCTTGGCCGGCGGGTCGTTGCTGCTGGTCGTCGAGGACGTGCACTGGATGGACGAGGCCTCGGCCGACATCCTGCGCCACGTGACGAGCGTGGTCGACACCGTGCCGTGGCTGGTGTGCGTCACCCGACGCCCCGAGTCGACCGGATTCAAGGCGTCGGCCGACCGGTCGGTGGTGGTGGTCGACCTGGCACCACTCGACGCGCGCGACGCGGCGGACTTCATCCACCTGTCCACCCAGGACGCACCGATTCCCGAGCACTCCATCGCGGCGCTGGCCGAACGGGCCGGAGGCAACCCCCTGTTCCTGCGAGAGCTCGTGATGAGCGCGTACACGGCGCAGGACCTCGAGGCACTGCCCGACTCGGTCGAGGCCGTCATCGCAGCCCGGATCGACAAGCTCCACCCCGTCGAGCGCAACGTCCTGCGCCGGGCGTCGGTGCTGGGCCGCTCCTTTTCCGAGACCCTTCTCCGGGCGGTCGTCGACGACGCGGTCGTCGACGACGACAACCTGTGGAGGCGACTGGGTGACTTCATCGCCCGACTCGACGACGGCAGCCTCAGCTTCACCCACGCCCTGATCCGCGACAGTGCCTATGACGGGCTCCCGTTCCGGCTGCGCCGGACGCTGCATGCACGAACCGGCGACACCATCCGGTCCTTGGCGGGTCCCTTTGTCGAGGACCAGGCCGAATTGCTCTCGCTGCACTATTTCCATGCCCGCCGGTACGACGAAGCGTGGGCGTTCTCACTCGTGGCGGCAGAACGAGCCAAAGCCGTCTACGCCAACGTCGAGGCGGCCGAGTTCTACGAGCGAGCGCTCGGGTCGGGGCGCCACCTCGCCGCCGTCGGGCCGGCGACGCTGGCCGAGGTCCAAGAGGCGCTCGGCGACGCCCACAACCACGCCGGCAACTATCCCGCGGCCGAAGCGGCCTACCGTGCTGCCCGGCGACAGGTGCACACCCAGGCGGTCGCACAAGCGCGGCTCGTGCTCAAGTTGGCTCGGGTCATGGGGTGGGTCGACCGGTACTCAGCCGCGCTGCGGTGGATCACGCGCGGGATCCGGACCATCGAGGGCGTGGAGGGACCGGAGGCGGCTGCGCTGCGCGCCCAGTTGCTGGCGTGGTACGGGCGGTTCTGCCAGGAGGAGGGCCACCACTCCCGGGCCATCAAGTGGTGCAGCTCCGCGGTGTCGGAGGCCGAGGCGGCGGACGAGCGTGACGCGCTTGCCAATGCACTCAAGGTCCTCGACTGGGCCAGCATGGACCTGGGGCGACTCGACCAACCGCACAATTGGACCCGTGCCCTCGAGCTGTTCGAGGAGCTGGGGGACCTCACCGGACAAGCGAGCGTCCTCAACATGCTCGGGGGTCTCGCCTACTTCCGCGGTGATTGGTCGAGGGCCCTCGACCTGTACCGCCGCGCCCAGGCGATGGTGCGGCGAACCGGCAACTCGACCATGGACGCGTTCTACATGAACAACATCGGCGAGATCTCCCTCGAACAAGGGAAGCTCGACGAAGCCACCGCCATGTTCAGCGACGCGCTCCGCATCTGGCGCGCCGCGGGCTACCGGTCCGGGGCCGCGTCGGTCAAGTGCCTGATGGGACGGGTGCTGTGCGGCAAGGCTGAGTACCAGGAGGCTCTGGCCTTGTTCGACGAATCCCTCCAGGAGTCCGTGGGGGTCGGTGGGCACGTGGAAGTGCTCGAGACCAAGGCTCGCATGGCCGAGTGTCTGTTCCTCGCCGGCGACGTCGGAGCGGCACTGGATGCGGCCGACACCGCCATCGAGCAGTCCCGGGCGTTGGGCGGGGTTTCGGCCCAGCACCCGCTGCTGTTTCGCATTCGCGGCGCCGCGCTCCTGCGGCGCGGTGACCATGATGGGGCTCGTGACGCTCTGGAGGAGAGCCTGCGCGCCGCGGCGGCCCGTGACGCCGACTACGAGCAGGCATTGACCCTCCGCGTCCTGGGACGGCTGGGCGACGACTCGGACGACGACGAGTACGCCGCAGCGCAGGCCGACAGTGCCGCCATCTTGGCCCGGCTCGGCGTGGTGTGGACCCCCGACCTCGTGTGAGATCGGCGCCGGCCTATCGCTGGGCGCGGAAGCGCTCGGCCATGGCGGACATCACCTGCAGTGCGAAGGTCGGCGTCTCGTGGACGAGGAAGAGGAACCGGTGTTTGTCGATCACCGCCAACACGGTGTCGGCTGTGGCCACGGCAGTGGCCATGCGAGGAGCGGAGTCCACGAGCGCCATCTCGCCGAAGATGTCGTCGGGCCCCAGCGTGGCGACGACCCGGTTCGTCGTGTACAACGTGATCTCCCCCTCGACGATCCCGAACATGGTGTCGGCCTCCTCGCCCTCTCGGAACACGACACCGCCCGCCGCGACGTTGACTGTGGCCTGGGCGTTGCGGAAGAGACCGGCGACCTTCATGTGCGTCTCCAATCGGGAGTGGGAGCGCACCGAGGCTAATTTCGGGACGCGACCCGTGGCAAGGCGACGTTCGGGTCTCCCCCGAGCCTCGTGGCCCGGGGAGAGGTTCGCAACCGCCATGGAGGACTGGCAGGATATGTCCTCCTACGGGGGCTATAGCTCAGCCGGTTAGAGCGCAGCACTGATAATGCTGAGGTCGCTGGTTCGATTCCAGCTAGCCCCACCACCCCGCTCTTCGGCCACTCCCGATCTGGATCAGGCCGGTGCGGCCGGCGGGATCTGCGTCGTGGCGGCGCCGTGCGCCACCCAGAACTTGTTGAGGTGACCCTGCACCTTGAACAACCAGATGAACCCGCCGATGAGCGGGAGAAGGATCCAGAACCCCGTGATCCCCTGGACCGGCTTCGGCTGCCCCTCTGCGCCGTAGAGGTTGCCGACCTCCGAAGGCATGACGAAGACGTTCACGATGGAGAGCAGGATGGCGAGGACGAGTCCGAGCACCCCGCCGATCCCCTGGCCCGAGTAGTCCTTCATCTCTTTGAACATTGCATACTGCCAATAGATGGCATAGATCCCGAGTGTGATGATCGAGAACACGATGACGATCCAGGGACTTCTGATCTTGCCGAGCGTTCCGGGCATGATGTGCCCCCTTTCGGAGGTGAAGCAGAGCCGGCGGAGCCCACGCTATCGGCTCGACCCCGGGACCAGAGGTTTCCTCGTCGGCTCAGTTGGTGATCTGGAGGATGTCGCCCCCCGCGTAGTGCAGATGGCGGAAGGAACGAACGCCCGACCGGTCACGAATGCCGAGGGTCCCGGTGCCGACCAGCTCAGGAGCGGGAACCGCGAGCGAGGCTCGTCGCGACGCGTCGCTTCTGGCTACCACCACACCGTGGCCGGTGTCGAGCGTGACCTCGGAGCCCGGCGGCGCACCGTCGACGATCACCGGTGCAGCGTCTGCCACCCAGAAGTTCTTGAAGTTCGAGACGTAGGGGATGTCGCGGCCCTGCACCTCGAGGTAGGCCTGAAACGGCGGAGGGTCGTTCATGTGCAGGACATGGCTCGAATACACCTGCCGGTCGCCGAACCACACCGTGAGGCTGCTGCGCCCGTCGGTGCGGATCGTGACCGGCTCGGTCGAGGTGGCTTGCGCCCGCAACGGTTCCTCCCACAGTCGGTCCGTGACCGCATCGGCGACGAAGCCGTGCGCGGACCCGATCTGCCACGTGCCCTTGCCCCGCGACGCGAGAGCCGAGACCACGACGTAGTTGATGGAGCCGTTGCGCTGGGTGGAGGCCGACTGCACCGCGAGCACCGCCTCTCCGACGCCGTCGTCCACAAGAGCGGCCGGTCGCGACACTCGGGCATGCCATACGACATCAGGGCCCGCGGCCCGTAGCGTCACCGCGAACCACCCCGCCCATCCCGTATGCGAGCGGACGCCGACGTCGAGCCCCCGGCCCGTGGCGCCGATCCACCCCACTCCCGGAGCAGCGGAACCGTTGAACACGTAGTGGTCCTGCAGGTCGCGGTTGGGTGTCGGCGTGACGAAGGGATCGGCCATGACCAGGCCGGAGTGGACCAGACGCACACCGACCGGCATGGGTCGCACCGGCGCGGCAGCAGGCCACACCGTGAGCGCGATCGTCACGATCATGAGGACCAGCGCGCCGACGGTGACTTCGGCGCGCCACCAGTTGGCGCGTGCCCGTTCGCCCCGTCGCCGGCGTCGCCGGCGGTCGTGTCCCTGGCCGCTGTGTTGATAGGTCGGCGCCGGGGCCGGTGTGAGTTGGACGACCATCGTCGCTGCCGCGGCTCAGAGGGTCCGGTAGTAGGTCAGGTCGGCTCGGGTGAATGCCCGGTGGGCGAGCACCACGGCGACGCACGAGTAGACACCCGCGCCCGCCACCAGTCCCGCCACCGCGGCCACGGTGGGCCCGGCCCACCCGGTGGTGATGGACGCCGCGACGAGGGCGGCGAGCCCGGCCCATGCGGCTGCCAGGGGCCGCATCGGGGCCGACAGCGAGAAGAGCAGCTGACTGCAGAAGAGGCCCACGCCGAGAAAGAGGTATCCGACCGTGCACGCCGCGAGCAGGCCGGGGTGACGGGCGAGGTCTCCGAGGATCGGGAAGGTGGCACCGAGTCGAGGAGCGACGACGATCACCACCGCACCGGCCGCCACGGCCAGCCCGCCGAGCACGATCAGCTGGTCGCGCCAGTACCGCAGCACCTGCCGGCGGAACTCGTCGGTCTGCGCCACGGTGTAGCGCGACAACCAGGCCGGGAATTGGCGTGCCAAGAGATGCTCGGTGGACGCCACGGTCTGCGCCAGCAACGGCACCAGGACGACGATAGCCACCCCGCTGGTCATGGCGAAGGGCGCGTTGAAGGTGTACCGGCCCTGGAGCAGTCCGCCGCTCACGAGCTGCGGGACGACCACGATGGCGAAGAAGGCCAGTCCGTAGAGCCCGTACGGCGCGACGGCCCGGACGAGCGCCGACCCCGACGGACGCCACAGCGGCGCGGGGGCCGAGGACTGGACGCGCAAGAGCCACCACGCCGTCCACAACCAGCACAGCGCCGCCATCGCCGCGACGAGCCGGATCTGCCACACGACGAGCACGGTCGGGTCGGTATAGGGGCCGGCGTGGCTCACGAACCACAGCAGGACCACGGCGCCGCCTCCGACGATCACCCCGATCGAAAGGAAGGCTCGTCGGACGTAGAAGGCGGCCAGGCCGAGCTGCAAGGCGGCGATGGCGATGGCGGCGGCGAGGCCGAGCCGGGCCGTCGCCGGCGTGCCGGCACGCAGGACGTCGTTGCGCACCACGTACAGCGCCAGCGCCGCGAGTGCCGTGGACACCAGGCCGAGCTCGAGGGTCCACCGCGTGATCCGGACCACCATGCCCTGGTCCCCGAGCCCGATGTAGAACGAGGCACGCCGTCCGAAGGCCTGGACGAATGGGCCTGTCACGAGCAGCGCGACCGCGGTCGCCAGCGTGACGGCGTCGGCGATCGAGGGGATGGCGATGTTGGACGACCAGAACGACACACCCGAGATCAGCAAGGTCGCCAGGCTCACGAGCCAGGGCGATGAATAGGCGAGGCCGCGGGCCAGGTCGAGCGGCCCCGGCGGGCGCGCTCGCAGAGCCACCGGCGCCAGAGCCTCACGGGCCAAGGCGGACGAGTAGAGAGGGACGAGGGCGAAGACTCGTTCGGCCAGCGCGTTGAGCCCGTCGGCTCCCAGGGCGCGGGCCCGCTTCGGGGTGTAGCCACAGGTCTCGAGGACCACCGCGACCTCCACCGCGTTCAGTGGGGCGGGGCAGCGACCGACGACCGTGCGGGCGGCGATATGGAGCCCGAGCTCACCTGCCTCGGTGGTTTGGACCGTGCCGGCCGTCATGACGCGGCATGGGCGATGACCCGGTCCGCCGAAGCCGGTGTGGCCGACGGCACCTGCCGGGCGAGCCTGGTGTAGACGTCGTCATAGTCGTCGAACATGCGTTGCGCGGTGAACAAGGTGAGAGCCCGGGAGCGCAGCCATTGGCCGAGGTGGTTGCGCTCGACCGAGGACGCGCCGAGGACGGCGAGCAGCGCTTCGGCCATGGCACCGGGGTCCCCCGGCTCCACCACCATCGACGTCCCCCGGCATTGGGCGGGACCGAGCGCCTCGGCCACGCCCCCCACGGCCGTCGCCACGATCGGTCGGCCCGCCAACATGGCCTCGACCGCGGTGTAGGGGAAGGCTTCGGAGATCGAAGAGAGCCCGATGACATGCGACGCGCCGTAGGCAGCCGCCACGTCGTTGGTGGGGCCTTCGAAGGTGACGGCCTCGGTGAGACCGAGCACGCTGACGGCGACCTGACACTCCTTCAGGTATCCCGGCGACGTAGCCGGCCCCCAGATGCGCAACCGGGCGTTGCGGATCACAGCCCGGACGCGGGCAAATGCCTGGATCAAGGTCACGATGTCCTTGATCGGGTCGACACGCCCGACGAATCCGACCGTGGGGGCATCGCCGGTCTCGGGCCAGACGTCGATGCGGGCGGGGTCGACACCGTTGTGGATGACGCGGATCCGCTCGGGCTCGACGCCGAGGGCCTCCTCCCATCCGGCGTTGTAGGCACACACCGGTGTGAGGATGTCGGCCTCTCGGTAGGCGAGCTCGACGACCGCCCGGTAGAAGTTGGCGAACAGCACCTTGGTGCCGAACGACTCGGTGGACATCGCCAACAAGCGCTCGCGTAGATAGATGCCGTGCTCGGTGAGCACCAACGGTGTCCCGTAGCGATACTTGGCCACGACGGCCGGGAGCACACACAACGCGGCGGCGGAGCTGTGGGCGACGTCGCACACCGGGGTCGGTGCGGTCAGCGGGAGAAGGTACCGGTACATGGTGCGGGCGAAGTCCATCGCCGAGGCGAGCCCCGTGCGGGCATGGATGGGATTGGCCTGGAGCCGCTCGAGCAGCAGCGCCCACGCCGCCGCGTCACCGAGCGCGCGGCGCAGGTCGTAGCGCTCGGCGAAGTGGGCGACGGCGGACAGGCTGTCACCCAGAGCCTCCGGATCGGACTCCGGTGCGGCCAGGCAGTCGACGAGGTGCTCCCACGAGGGCAGGAACCGGTCCCGAACCACCGGTGACGACGTCCGCAGGGCGCGCCGCCACCCTTCCCGACGCGGCAGGTACTCCTCGGCCAGCTCCAACCCCCACAGCGGGATGGGTTGCAGCGTGACGTTGGCGGGGGGTCGGTACTGCACGCGGTGATGCGGGTTGTCGACGAGCGCACCGATCTCGAAGTCGTGGTGCGGCAGGCCGTGCACGAGCATGTCGACCCAGGTCGACACGCCTCCGAGCACGAACGGGTATGTGCCTTCGGTCGAGAGATAGATCCTCACGCCGACTCCGTGTAGCCGAGGGTTTCACCGATGGCGATGGCCTTCGACAGACACTTGTGGGCCAGCGGGAGGTTGCCGGCCTCGAGAAAGGACCGGGCACTTTCGCGATAGGCCATGAACACACCCTGAGGGAGCGTCTCGGACTTCTCGGCGATCTCGAGGTAGGCCTTGCCGGCCAGGCGCTGGAGGCGGTTGGCGGTGTCACCCCGACCCGCTGCCAGCGCGGCCGCGGCCGCGGCCCGGTACGCGATCGCGGCCCGCTGGGGCGCTCCCGCCTCGGCCGCCTCGGCCGCCTCGGCTTCGAAGGCGGCCAGCGCCTGCGCGTGGTCCGCGTCGCGCGAGGCGACGATCCCCCGGACCCACGAGTCGGCGCCCGATGTGGTGCCGGTCATCGACTCCATGCCGACTGGACCGGGGGTCACTTGCTCCTCGACCGAGAACTGCGCCTGGTTGACCTCCGCGCCGTAGCGGAGGTGCCACCGGTCGCACTCGGCATGGATGAGGGCTCCCTCGGGCGCTCCCACCTCCTTGAACAGGTCGCGCAGCAGCGTGTGGCTGGCGGCCACCGCCCCGGTGAACGTCGGCGCGAGGTCCGACGCGTACCGTTCGGGGCTGACCCGGCCGTTGTGGAAGTAGGTCGACCCGATGGCGAGGACGACCCGTTCCGCGTCTTGAGTGCTCCCTGGGTCGAAGCCGCCGTCGGCGAGGCCAGCGTCCACCGGGCCAGCGTCCACCGGGCCAGGGAGCCGGGGCTCCATCTCGGAAGCGTCGGGCCCGCTGTGCCGGGCGTCGGGCCCGCTGTGCTGGGCGTCAGGGTGTCCGGGCTCGAGCGTGGCAATGCCTGCCCCACCGGCCTTGGCCAGTCGGGCGGGCTTGCGCAGCTTCTTCGGGGTCGGCTCCTGGTCCGGGGCGGCCATGGTCACGTGCGTTAATCGGCCTGGGAGACGCCCTCCTTGACAATCGCGCCGTTGGAGGATCCAGGCGTGGTCACCGACCGTGGCCAGGGCTGACTCAAGCCCCGGTGCCGCGGCGCCGAAAACCCCCCCAGTGGTGCTGCGAGACGCGCCCGGACCCAGCGTCAATGAGTTGCCAACCAACGTGAAGAGCGGAGGTGCGGTCGTGCCAGCGCCACCGAGGACCCGAGAAACCAGGTCAGCCGTGCCGTCCATTGCCGCCAGCCACGACGCACCCGCCGGGGACGACGGTGTTTACCCCGGTGGTTGACGCCGCGGTCGTCAGCCTGCTCGTCGGTGGCGCTGTCGCGTACGGCCTCCGGTCGAACAGGAACCTCCATCGCGGCCCGTGGCGAGTGGCGTGGGCGGGTCTCGGAGCCGGGCTCGTCCTGGTCACCATCGGTGGTCTGCTCCAGGCGGCAGGCGCGGGCGGCCCACCGACACAGGTCGGCGGGTCCATGATCCTGAGCACGGTGGGCGGCCTCCTCGCCATCGCCGGGCTCGTCGCGCTGATCCACCAACGCCTGCCCGAACGCTCCGCCGACTCGCTGGCCGAGGCCCTGTTGTCCACGCTGGCACTGGGATTCGTGATCCTGGCGCTCGTCGTCGTCCCTTCGCATGGTTGGCGGCCCGGATCGCAGGTGCCCGCGATCGTGGCACCGCTGTTCGACATGATCCTGCTGTGGCTGGCCTGCAGCCTCGTCTCGCTCACCGAGCGGCATCCGACCACCTACCGGTACCTGATCGCAGGGTTCGCGTGCCTCTTCTTGGCCAACGCCGGCTACTCCGCGCTGGCCCTCGCCGGCGACACGCAGTCGTCGAGGTTCCTGCAGACCGTGGCCCTGGTGGGAACGTGTCTGTGGGGGGCCGCCTTCTTGCACCGTTCCCGCAAGGTGGCGTTCGACCCGGTGCCGCTGCGCTCGGTTCGGCCCCGGGGGGTGCGGGTGGCGATGCTCGTGGCCGTGGGCCTCGTCGTGCCGGCGGTCTTGAGCGCCGAATCGGTGTTGGGCATCCACGATCGCCAACCAGCTCTCATGATCGGTTCGACGCTCCTGCCGACGTTGCTGGTGCTGTATCTCCTGCATCAGGTCTTCACCCACGCCGCGGCGGAGTACCGGGCCCAGCACGACTCACTCACCGGGGTCTGCAACCGCCTCCTCTTCGAAGATCGGCTCCAGCGGGCGCTGGTGCAGGCCGATCGCGCCAACAGCGCGGTGTCCGTGATGTTCTTGGACCTCGACCGGTTCAAGGACATCAACGACAGTCTCGGCCACGCCGTGGGCAACGACCTGCTCAAGGCCGTGGTCAAGCGGCTCCAGGGGTGCTTGCGCGAGCACGACACCCTGGCCCGGTTCGGCGGCGACGAGTTCACGTTCCTCATCCCCGACAGCGGGAGGAAGGACGGCCACATCGTCGACTTCGCCGAGCGCCTCCTCGAACGCTTCGAGGACCCCTTCAGCGTCGGCGGGAGGCAGCTGACGGTCAAGGCCAGCATCGGGGTGGCGGTGTCCCCGTGGGACGGGTCGGATGCCGACACGCTGCTCAAGCACGCCGACACCGCCATGTACCAGGCCAAGGCGGCCGGCCGGAACACGTACCAGGTGTTCGACTCGGCCATGAGCGCCCGGGCCCGGCTGCGGTTCGCACTCGAGGACAGTCTGCGCGCCGCGGTGGAGACCGGTCGGCTGGCGGTGCACTACCAACCCAAGCTCGACATGGCGAGCGGGGACATCATCGGCGTCGAGGCGTTGGCGCGCTGGCGTCACCCGAGTCTCGGGTTCATTCCGCCCTGGGCGTTCATCCCGCTGGCCGAAGAGACCAGTTTGGTGGCGACACTCGGTGAGTGGGTCCTCGATGTCGCGTGCCGACAGGCACAAGGATGGCAGGACCAGGGTCTTCCGGCCATACCCGTGGCGGTGAACCTGTCCCCGCGACAGTTCGCGCATCAGCCCGTCGTGGAGATGGTCACCCGGGTGCTCAAGCGCACCGGGCTGGATCCCTCGCTGCTCGAGCTCGAGGTGACCGAGAGCGTGCTCATGGAACGTGTGGACGAGGTGGTCGCGAGCTTGAACGAACTGCGGTCGCTCGGTGTGCGCTGTTCCATCGACGACTTCGGCACGGGCTACAGCGCCCTGACGTACCTGGCCGAGATGCCCATCGACGCCATCAAGATCGATCGATCCTTCATCCAACGCATCGACGGCGAGGCGAACGGCGCTTCGATCGTGGGTGCCGTCATCGCCCTGGCCCACAGTCTCAACCTCGTCGTGGTGGCCGAAGGCGTCGAGACCGACCAGCAACTGCAATTCCTGGACGCGCACGGTTGCGACCAGGTCCAGGGCTTCCGGTTCAGCCCTCCTGTCCCCGCGGCGGAGATCGTCGAGCTCATCCGCACTCCGACCAAGGTGTTCACGGAGTGGGGGAACGAGGCCGTCGTCATGCCGTTGCCCATCTCCGGCATCTCCCCGGCCCGGTTGGAAGCGCTGTTGGAATCGATCATGCTGGAGCGCCACGTGCCCTCGGAGCTCGACAGCGAGGCCATCGAGGCGGTGCTCACCGCCCTCCAGGCCGACGAGTTGACGAAGGTCAAGAGCACCCGCGCCCGAACCCGCTCCGCCAAGGTCGCGGTGAGCACCTTGGCGAGCCTGGTGTCGGTCTCGGGGGGAGCCGCCGCCGCCGGTGCGCTCGCGGTGCCGGCCGAGAGTCTCGGGCGAGCGGTCCTCGACGAGGGGCCTCCCGCCGCGTTCGCCTCCGCGCTGCCCGACGGCTCCGAGCCCGGCACCGGGCCGGCGTCGTCGGGACACGGGCTCGCCGACAAGGTCTCCGAGCACAGCGTCGACGGTCGGGCCGCCTCGTCGTAGGGGGCGGGCGAGGCGCGGCGTCGCCGCGGCCGCACACCCGACCATCTATCTTCGGGCTGCGTGCCCGGCGGACCGCAAGGGGAACAGCGTCGCTCGCGCCGCGTCGTGAGCCGCCGACAGGTCCTGGGTGGTGGACTGGTCGGCGCGACGGGGTTGGTGGTGGGGGGAATGGGTGTGGCGGGGTGCGCCCCCGACGTCCCCCCGGCCCGTGATGCCACCGTGGTGGGTCGACGTGCGGCGGGGCACGGGAGCCCCCGGGTGCTCACCGTCGACGGGCTCGCGACTCCCATCGGGCTGGGCGTCGACGACGTCTACTTCGGATGGCAGCTGGGTGACGACCGGCGCGGGGCGGTCCAGGGCGCGTACCGCGTCGTCGTGTCGCGCCCCTCGCTCGCCGGACGGGACGGCGCGGACGGGTCGTCGGCCCCGGTGGTGTGGGACAGCGGCCGGGTGGCCTCCGCGCAGCAGGCCTTCATCGCCTACCAGGGCCCGGCACTCGCTCCCGACACCGTCTACCGGTGGAGTGTCCAGTCGTGGCCGGCGACGGGTGGCCCGAGCGCGTTCGCCGCGCCCGCCACCTTCGAGACCGGGCTTCGGGACCAGGACTGGAAGGCCAGGTGGATCTCGCGCGCGTTCCCCGGTGGGCCGGGGCCCGACGAGTACACCTACGCCCGCCACGAGTTCACGCTGTCGAGCTCGCCCGTCGTACGGGCTCGCGTCTACGTGTCGGGCGACCAGCAGTACGAGCTGTACCTCAACGGCACTCGGGTGGGGAAAGGCCAGGCGTACTCGTTCCCCGACTCGCAGTACTACGAGACCCTGGACGCCACGTCGGTGCTGCGGCCCGGTGCCCGCAACGCCGCGGCGATCGTCTCGAGTTGGCAGGGGCCGACCAAGGGCCACCCCGCCGGGAAGCCCGGGGTCATCGCGCAGATCAGCGTGCTCCACGCCGACGGACAGCGCGAGCTCGTCGTGACCGACGATGCGTGGCGGGTCCGCGTGGGGGCGTGGTCGGCGGGAACGCAGCGCGACCTCGAGGGTGACCTCGTCGACTTCACCGAGAACATCGTCGGGCCCGAGCTCCCCGTGGGGTGGGAGGCGCCGGGTTTCGACGACAGCACCTGGGCACGCGCCACGGTGGTGGGGCCCGCCGGCGTCACGCCGTGGCGACACCTGGTGTCGGTGCGCACCCGCGTGGTGGAAGAGCCCGTCCCCGCCGTCTCGCTCACCCGTCTGGCTTCGGGAGCCGTGGTGGCGGACTTCGGCAAGGTCTACGCCGCGGTGCCGACGGTCAGCTTCCACCACGGGACGGCCGGGAGGCTCGTCACCATGCGAGCGGGCTATCTGCTCGACGAGCCGGTGCCGGGCCAGCCCTTCTCCGGTGTGCCGGGCCAGGTGTCGACGACCCACGGCACGCAGCACACCGACATGAGCTACAGCTACGTCCAGCGTGGGGGGGTCGAGGACTTTCACCCCTTTGACTACCTCGGGTTCCGCTACTTCCAGATCGACGACCCGGGCGAGCCCCTGACGCCGGCCGACGTGGTGGCCCGCACCCGACACGCCGCGGTCCCCGACGAGCACGCCGCATCGTTCGCCTCGTCGTCCCCGGTGATCGACGCCGTCTTCGAGCTCGGCCGACACTCCGCCCTGTTCGGCGGCCAGGAACAGTGGATCGACACCCCCACCCGCGAGAAGGGTCCGTGGCTGTGGGACGGGTTCAACGAGTCACAGACCGCCATGGTGGCGTTCGGCGAGCAGAACCTCACCCGAAAGTCGCTGCTCGAGTTCGCGCAGTCCCAGCGTCGTTACTGGGAGAAGAGCGGGTCCGTCAACAAGATCTACCCCACCGGCCTCGGAGCCGAGGACATCAACGAGTACACCGAGATCTACCCGGAATGGGTGTGGCAGTACTGGATGCGCACCGGTGACCGGGCCCTGCTCAGCGCGGTGTACCCGGTGCTCGTGAACATCGCCGGCTACGTGCAAAGCGCCATGGACCCCTCGACCCATCTGGTCGACGACCTGCTGGCGACGAGTACCTACTACTCGTACCCCATCGTCACCCGGATCAACGTCCTCGGCGTGAACGTCTTCCGCCGCGTCGCCGACGTCGCCACGGTCCTGGGCCGACCTCCCGCCGAGGTGGCGGGGCCACGACGGATGCAGGCGCAGCTCACCGCGGCTGTCAACCGTCACCTCACCAAGCGCGACGGCACCTACATCGACGGCATCGACGGCACCGGGGCCAAGCTGACCTCGGCGTCGCAGTACGCCAACGCGTGCGCCCTGGCCTACGGAGTCGTCCCGGCCAGCCGGCGGGCCGCGGTGGCCTCCTATGTGGCGGGCCTGGGGATGGCTGTACCGGTGAGCAGTGCCACCGACGTCCTCAAGGGCCTGGCCGACAACGGCCGTCTCGACGACGTCGTCCGGATCCTCACCGATCCCGTTCACGACGGGTGGGCCAACGTCTTGGCCCGTGGGGGCACCTACACCTGGGAGGTGTGGGAGCCCTCCGATGCCGACGGCGACAGCATGTCGCACGGCTGGGGATCGAACGTGCTCGTCGAGATCCAACAGTCTCTGCTGGGCGTGCGGCCCACGAGCCCCGGGTACGCGTCCTTCGACGTGACCCCTCCCCCCACGGGCTTGGCCTGGGCGGGAGGGACGGTGCCGACACCGAGAGGCAGCATCGACGTCGCATGGCGGCGACCGGCCTCGGCCGGAGGGGAGTTCACCCTCGATGTCACCGTCCCCGCCGGTGCGTCGGCCACGGCGAGCCTGCCGGCGAGCCACCCCCGCGACGTCACCGTGGGCGGACGGTCGTTGCCGGGCGCGCCCGGGGTCCGGGTGCTTCGTTCCGGTCGGGGTCACGTCGGCGTCGGGGTCGGTGCCGGTCGCTACGAGCTGCGCGCCACAGCGGGCGCCTAGTCGACGCGCGACGCGCCACCACCACCACCGGGCCGGGCCGGTCGTTCCGGCAGGATGGGGTCATGCCCACCGACCCACGCCCACCCCGACGACGACGACATCAGGCTCGAGACGTTCACCGGGCCGTGGGCCGAGGACGACCCCGACGCGAACTTCAAGGCCGACGTGGCGCTGTACGCCCGGGTCGACCCGCTGGTCACGATCCGCACGTTGAGCAGCAACGTGGGTGTGCCCGTCGGGGCTCTGGTGCGTTACATCCTGGCCAAGTACGCCACCGGGGGGAGCGGAGGTTTGCTGGAGCTCGGCCCGGTCATGGTCAACCGCCTGTGGGAGCCGATCGAGCGCGCCGAGCACGACGGATCGGACCGCGCCCGGCTCGACGCCTACCGACAGCTGCGGCAGATGATCCAGTGGCTCCGGCTCCCCCTCGAGGACCCGTCGATCTACCCCGAGCAGGGCTGAGCCCACGCCGGTGCCGATGGTCGGGCGAGGTCACCCAGCGCAGCCGGGGCCGTTAGCGTGGGGAGTGACGACGCCCGCCCGCGGCACGGAGGATCCGACATGACCGAGACCCACGACGCCGACGCCCCGCACTGGCGGGGTATCAACCACCTGGCCCTCGTCACCGACGACATGGACGCCACCGTGCGCTTCTACCACGGCGTCCTCGGCGCCCGGCTGGTGGCGACCATCGGCACCCCCGCCTTCCGGCACTACTTCTTCGAATTCGGGGCACAGAACACGGTGGCGTTCTTCGAGTACACCGGCGTCGTGCTCGACCGCTTCGCCAAGCCCGCCGGCGTCCCCGACCCCCGCGCCGTGCAGTTCGACCATCTCTCGTTCAACCTTCCCGACGAGCACGCGCTCCTCGCCCTGCGCGACCGGCTCAAGTCGGCGGGGTGCGAGGTGACCGACGTGGTCGATCACGACTTCATCCGCTCGATCTACTTCACCGACCCCAGCGGCATCGCCCTCGAGGCGTCGTGGTGGTCGCTCGACGCCACCGGTCGGCCCGCCGACTACGGGGACGAGCGACTGTTCTCCGACCCCGACCCCGTCCCCGCCGTGCGCGAGATCCGAGAGCAGGGTCAGGTCGCCGCGGTCCCCCACACCCGACTGGCCTGATCAGCGCCGGCGCTGCGGGCGGCCGCGCTCAGGAGTTCGTCGAGTTGAAGTTGAGGGTGAAGGGCACCGTCGTCGGTTTGAAGAGCCACTTGGGCACGGTCTTGCCGTTGATCTTCACCTGCACCGTGACGAGCGATGCACTCATGCTCACCGACAACTGGCCGTTGGAGGGATTGAAGTCTTTGACCTCGCCCGCCGGGAGCGTGGCGGCGAAGATGGGCGAGAAGCTCGCGGGACTGTGCACCACGGTCCAGCACGGTGCCCACGCCGCCACCACGACGGTGTAGTTGGCCGCCCGCACCGACACCGTGGCGCTGGCGACACCGGTGTTGGTCAACGAGACCACCGATGGTGGGCCTTGGTGTGCCGGCGTGGTGGCATGGCCGGCGCCGCCCGGCGTCACCGGTGCCGGCGTGTGGCCGTGGTGCACCAGGTGGATGTCGGCCAGCAACTTAGGTTGGTAGTGCTGCACGGCCAAGCCGGCGAGCGCTACCACCAACAAGGTGGCGGTGATCCAGATCGCGGCGCGCAGGACCCATGGGACCCGGCGCGCCGGCACGTAGGCGGCGGGCACGGCGGGGAACGCTCCGGTGACGGGGAACGCGCCGTGCCGTTGCCGGAGTCGGGACGAGGCTCAGCGCGCCGGACGCCGGGAACCTCGTCGGTCTGGGTGAAGGCGCGCAGATGGGTCCCGTCCCCGGGGTAGCGGCTGAGATGGCCCGCCGAGGCCGGTCCGGACAGGTAGACGCTCTGGGTGGGGGTTCCGCCCGACGGCCCGGTGGCTGCCGACCCTTGCCCCGCGAACCCGGCGAGCGGAGTCCCCCACTGTGCTTCGAGGACACCGGTGAACCGGTCCGCGTCGAGTTGGACCAGGTCGCAGTAACGCCGCACCGCGGTCAGGGCCGAGCGGAGGTCGCCGAAGCGCGAGAGATCCCCCGCCTCGAGCGCTTCGAGCTGGAGCAAGGCGATGCCGGAGCGGTCCTGGATCTCGACCAGCGTCACGCCCGTGGCCTCGCGCGCCTCGCGCAGCGCCGTGCCGACGTCGGCGGGCGTCGAGCCCGGTTTCTGGCGTCGTCCCCCGCGGCGCCGCATCCTCTTGTCGCTGGCTGCGGTAACCACGTGTGCCCTCCCTACGGACCCCCGAATCGTACTGCTCGTAGCGCGACGTGTTCTGTCCAGGTCTTCGGTTGTCATCGGCGCGCCGGACGTGATCCTGGATCTCTCCCTACCATCTCGCCGGCCGACGGGCGGTGACCCAGCGCGACACGTCCGCACCGTGGGTGGGGTGCCTCGACGTCGACGTCCATGACCCGCGCATCGTTCCCCTCCACTCGCTGGCTGTCGTCGGCCACGAGTAGTGGTCTCAACAGCGCTCGCCGTGAAGTCGAGGGGTGGCTCAGGCACACGCCCGGCGAGGCCGGCCCGGGGCCGTCTAGCTGACATTCACGTCAGGAAACGACTATCGTTGGCGCCAGGGGCGGTGGGCGTGGCGACATCGAACGTCCTGGGTGATTCGCACGACACCTTGGTCCGAGGTGCCACCGGAGCCCGGTGCGAGAGGAGTGCGGATGCAGGCTGAAGAAGAGGCAGCGGGCACGTCTGCGGGTGTCGTCGCCGATTTGGCTTCCTCGGACGATCCGCGCGCCATCTCCCGCTTGCTGCGCGAGACGCCGGTGATGCGGATCGAAGACATGTTCACGTTGTTGACCCGTCGCGAGCACGTCGAGGACGCCCTCCGGAAGTCGGCGTTGTACTGCTGGAGCGAGGTGCCCATGGACCTGGGCAACATCCGGCCCCTGATCCCCCTCATGATCGATCCCCCCCAGCACGTGAAGTACCGGCGGATCCTCGACCCCCTGTTCGCTCCCAAGAAGATGGCGCTGCTCGAGGACGAGGTCGTGGCCCTCGTGACCGAGCTCGTCGACGAATTCGCCGCCCGCGGCTCGTGCGACCTGCACGAGGAATTCGCGGTCCCCCTGCCGTGCCGGGTCTTCCTGCGCCTCATGGGCCTGCCGCTCGCCGACCTCGACATCTTCCTGGCCGTGAAGGACGACATCATCCGTCCGCCGGGGGTGACGATGGAGGAACAGGCGCCGGCCCGCAAGAAGGCGGGTGAGGTCGTCTACGCCTATTTCGACGCCGAGGTGAAGAAGCGGCGGGCCGAAGCGCCCAAGGACGACCTGCTCGGTCAGATCATGGAGAAAGAGGTCGACGGGACCCGCCTCACAGACGAGGAAGTGCTCGACATCTGCTTCCTGTTCATCATCGCCGGGCTCGACACCGTCACCGACTCGCTCGACTGCTTCTTCGCCTACCTGGCCCAAGAGCCCGACCAGCGTCGGTTGCTGGTGGAGGACGAGTCGGCGATCCCGTCCGCGGTCGAGGAGCTGCTGCGCTGGGAGAGCCCGGTCCCGGCGGTGCCGCGCGTCGTCACCGAAGACGTCGAGTACGAGGGCTGTCCCGTCAAGGCGGGCGAGCAGGTCATGCTCCTGATCGGGTCGGCCAACACCGACGACGCCGCCCATCCCGGGGTCGACACCGTCGACCTGCGTCGCAATCCCAACCCGCACCTGGCGTTCGGGGGCGGTGTGCACCGCTGTCTGGGGTCGCACCTGGCCCGGGTCGAGCTGCGCGTGGCACTGCGCGAGTTCCACCGTCGGATCCCCGACTACTGGTTGAAGCCCGGCACCGTGCTCGAGTACACGCCGGGACTGCGCTCGCTCACCACCCTGCCGATCGAGTTCCGACCCGTCGGCTGATCTCGGCGATGCGCGTCCGGCTCGACACCGAGCTGTGCCAGGGCCACGGGCGGTGCTACACGTTGGCGCCTGAGCTGTTCGACTCCGACGACCTCGGGCACTGTGTGCTGCTCGTCGACGAGGTGCCGCCCGGGCTCGAGGACCAGGCGCGCACGGGCGTCGACAACTGTCCCGAGCACGCGCTCACCCTCGAGGGCTGACTCCGTTCTCGAGCACAGCGGGCGGCGCTTCTCCTCGAACACCGCGGGCGAATGCCCGACCGGGTCAGGCTCCCCGCATGACGGCGCCCGTGCCCGTGCCCGTGCCCGCGTCCGTGTCGGAGGTACCGAGCACGACGCGCGTTCCCACTCCGTCGTGTTCCAGTAACTCGCTCGTCAACGCCTCGTCCGCCCGGGCCACGGTGCGCCGGCCCCCCACGTCGACGATTCCGACTGCGGGCCCCGGACCGTGGTCGCGGTCGAAGCCGGCGGTGTAGGCCACGACGGTGCCGGTCGCACCCTCGGGGACCGCGGCCTCGACGACCAGGGCGTCGGCCAGCCCGTCGACGTACTCCTGGAGTTTCTCGGGGGGCTCGGGCGCATCGTCGGGCGGGCGCCGCGAGTAGAGGCCCACCGAGTGCTTGGTCAGGTAGTAGCCGTTCCCGTGCACCAGGGCGTGGCCACCCCGACCGTCGCGCAGCCACTGCATGGTGTTGGCGATGGAATGGGTCACGTAGTTGCTCCCCGGGCCGCCGTGATAGGGCAGCCCCCCGGTGAGGGTGAGCGGGCGGGGATCGTCGGCGGCGATGCCGAAGCTGTCGCGGGCCACCTCCACCGAGCTGGGGAAGCAGGCGTAGAGGTCGAGGCCTTCCACCTCGTCGATGGTGACGCCGGCCGAGTCGAGGGCGCGGCGGGCGCATTCGGCCAGCGCCGGTGAGCGGTGCAGGACCGGTCGTTCCGACAGGTACCACAGGTCGTGGGCGTCGGCCCATCCCGACAGGTAGGCGACCTCGTCGGCCCCCAGCCCCCACGCCCGTGCCGTCGCCGCGTCGGTGACGATGATCGCCGCGGCCATGTCCACGTCCATGACGGCGTTGACGTACTTGGGGTACGGGAACGAGATCATGCGGTTGTCGGGCGTCACCGTCATGATGTCCGTGGCAGTGCGCGGCGTGGGGAACCACGACACGGGGTTGGTGACGGCCACGGCGTTGAACCGCGCCATGAGCTCTCCCACCGCCGCCGAGTGGGTCGCGATGTCGTGGCCCGCGCCGTGGCACACCGCCGTTTCCACCAGGGCGTACATCGTGGTGGCCTGGACCAGGCCCTGCGCACGCTCCACCGGATGGACGCCCATGTCGGGCTCGAGCGGCGGCCACGTGTCGGGCCAGCCCTCCGCCGTTGGCCAGTCGAGCTCGATGCCCTGTTTCCGGGCGCGCCGACGCGTGGCCAGGGCTTCGGCCCCGGCGATGAGCACGCGGGGTCGGTCTCCCGCGGCGACGAGCTCGGCGGCCCGGTTCACGAGCCACTGGGGGATGGACCCGCCTATGCCCGAGCAGCGGACCTCGGCCCGCGCCGCGCCGAGTCGCCGTGCCAGCTCGGGGGCGGGGTCACCGTGGCGCAGCGACAACGAGTGGACCATGAAGAGGTGCGTCAGGTCCGAGAGCACCGGGCCGGTGTGCGCGGCGACGCGCCCGGCACCGAGGTCGGCGACGGCGCGCCGCGCCGCGTCCTCCATGAGCTCGAACGGGTCGGGCGCGGAGGTGGGGTCCTCGTCGCGGTTGGTCACCTGACCCGCCCCGACCACAACCGGGACGCGCGTCCAGTCCATCGTCAGCCGTCCGCTTCTCGGTGGGCCCGGGTCAGTTTTGTTTTTCGGCGAAGCGGCCCAGGTCCGCCGCCAGGATCTTCTTGCGCTCGCCGGTGTCCTTGCGGGGACGGATCGACGTGTCGACGTCGGCCGACTCGGCTCGCAGCGCCGCCACGGTGCACTTCTCCTTAGGGCGCGTCGAGAAGGGGTCGTAGCGGAACAGCCGCATGGCGTTCTCGTGGGTGATCTTGTTGACGTCGGTGTCGGGCACCCCGGCCAGGTACTTCATGGCGATCTCGGGCGCGGTGGGCCACGTCGAGTCCGAGTGGGGGTAGTCGCATTCCCAGCACACGTTGTCGAGCTCGAGGAAGCGGCGGTTCTCCACGCCGAAGGCGTCGTCGATGAAGCAGGTGATGATGCGCTCTTTGAAGACCTGGCTGGGGAGCATGTCGCCGAAGTCCTGGCCCGTCCACTTGTGGTGGTGCTGGTAGACGTAGTCGACGCGCTCGAGGAAGTACGGGATCCATCCGATCCCGCCCTCGGACAACGCGATGCGCAGGTTCGGGTACTTGCGCAGCACCGGTGAGAACAGCAGGTCCGCCGCGCACTGGATGATGTTCACCGGTTGCAGGGCGATGAGCACGTCGAAGGGTGCGTCGGGCGCGGTGATGGCCAGCTGCGACGAGGAGCCGATGTGCAGGCACACCACCGTCCCCTCCTCCTCACAGGCGCGCCAGAAGGGGTCCCAGTGGTCGGAGTGAAAGCTGGGCCAGCCGAGCTTGGACGGGTTCTCCGAGAACGTCACGGCGTGCGCGCCCTTCGCCGCCACCCGACGCACCTCGGCCGCCATGAGCCCGGGGTCCCAGATGGGGGGGATGGCGAGCGGGATGAAGCGGCCCGGATACGCGCCGCACCAGCTCTCGATGTGCCAGTCGTTGTAG
Organism: uncultured Acidimicrobiales bacterium; assembly: GCA_963764205.1. Classification (GTDB taxonomy): domain Bacteria; phylum Actinomycetota; class Acidimicrobiia; order Acidimicrobiales; family UBA8190; genus Chersky-840. Next base: position 288,524 of record CAVXRN010000006.1, on the reverse strand, counting down.
GCCCGCAGCATGTCGATGGCGAGGCCCTTGTCCTCGGTGCGGGCGAAGAGCTGGCCGCAGAACTGGACGAAGGAGGGGAAGCACATCGACCCGAGCACACCGTTGGCGTTCATGTCGCGGATGCGTTCGTGGATGTCGTAACAGCCCGGGCGCATCTCCTCGAACGACGTGGGCTCGATGCCGTACTCCTCGGGAGGACGGCCCACGACGGCATTGAGGCCCACATTGGGGATGAGATTGCCCTCGAACGACCACACGTCGGTGCCGTCGTCGTTGTGGATGATGCGCGGGGCCCGGTCCTTCCACTTGGCCGGGACCCGGCCGTCGAACATGTCAGGGGGCTCGACGACGTGGTCGTCGACGCTCACGAGGATGAGATCTTCGGCGTGCATCGCGCTCCTCCCCTGTGTGCCGGGCGACGTGCCGATCATATACCTGACGTTCGTGTCAGGCACAGGTCGTCCGACGGTCCTACACTGCGCCCCGATGCACGCCGACGCGCCCCGGGGACTGGCAGGGATCGCCCGGGTCGATCCCGACCGGGTGGCGCTCGTCTTCGGGGACCGGCGCATGACCTTCGGCGAGCTCGATCGTGCCGCCAACGCCGTGGCGCACGCTGCCGCGCCGCAGGTGGCTCGGCCCGGGGACCGCGTCGCGGTGATGATGGGCAATTCGACCGACGGGTTCGCGGTGTGGCACGGCGTCACGCGACTGGGCGCGCTCGTCGTGCCCGTCTCGACCCGGCTCACCGACAACGAGGTGGCCTACATCGTCGAGGACTCCGGCGCGGTGCTGCTGGTCCACGACGGATCCGCCCCGGCCGAGCGGGCCGCCGCCAAGACCGGGGTGCCCACGCTCGACGTGAGCTCCCCCGCAACCGCCGCCACCCTCGCGCCGGGTCGGGTCGAGCCCCCCACCGAGGACTTCCTCGGCACGCCGGTGATCGCCATGACCTACACGTCGGGGACCACGGGTCGTCCCAAGGGCATCGCCCGTGTCGCGCCGGCCCCGGCTCGGGAGACACCTCCGAACGCGTACGCGGCGTTCTGGGGTTTCGGGCCCGACGACGTCCACCTCATGTGCGGCCCGATGTACCACACGGCGCCGAGCGCCTATGCGCTCATGAGCCTGGGTGAAGGCGGCACGGTCGTGATCATGGCCAGGTGGGACTCGGCCGAGTGCCTGCGCCTCATCGAAGCCGAACGCGTCACCACCGCGCAGATGGTGCCGGCCAATTTCATCCGCATCCTCGAGGCCGACTGGACGTCGTACGACCTCTCCAGCCTGCGCAAGGTGCTCCATGCCGCGGCGCCGTGCCCGGTGCCGGTCAAACGCAGGATCATCGACGTGTTCCCACCCGACACGGTGTGGGAGTACTACGGGGCGAGCGAAGGGATGGCGTCGGTCATCTCGCCCGCGGAGTGGCTGGCCAAGCCCGGCAGTGTCGGGAGGCCGTTCCCGGGGATCACGGTGCGGATCACCGATGAGCAGGGCGCGGTGCTCGCGCCCGGCGAGGTGGGCTCGATCTTCGTGTCGGCCTTCGTGGGCCAGCGCTTCGAGTACCACAACGCGCCCGACAAGACGGAGTCGGCGTGGGAGGGCGACTACTTCACCGTCGGCGACATGGGATGGCTCGACGAGGACGGGTACCTGTTCCTCGCCGACCGGCGCACGGACCTCATCATCAGCGGGGGTGTCAACGTCTACCCGGCCGAGGTCGAGGCCGCCCTCATCGAGGACGACGACGTGGTGGACGCGGCGGTGATCGGCCTGCCCGACGAGCGGATGGGCCAGAAGGTGCACGCGGTGGTGGAGCTGCGGCCCGGGGTGCCTCGTGACGCCGGGGAGCTGACCACCCGGTTGGCGGGCCGGTTGGCGGACTTCAAGCTGCCGCGGACCATCGAGTTCGTCGACGAGCTGCCGCGCGAGCCCAACGGCAAGGTGCTCAAGACCAGACTGCGCCAGGAGCGGATGGAACCGGCGCAGCCCGGTGGAGGGGAGACGCGATGACCGACGGCCACGAGGTGCGGGGCGAGGCCCGCCTGCTCATCGACGGCAAACTCGTCGAGTCGAGCACCGGAGCCACATTCGACAACATCGACCCCGCCACCGAAGAGGTGCTCGGTGACACCGCGGACGGCACCGCCCAGGACATGGGCAGTGCCGTCGCCGCGGCGCGTCGAGCCTTCGACGACACCGACTGGTCCACCAACCACGAATTCCGGCGGCGTTGCCTCGAGCAATTCCACGCGGCGTGCGCGGCGCACATCGAGGAGTTGCGGGCTGTGACCGTGGCCGAGGTGGGCAGCCCCATCGGGCTCACCTACATGAACCAGGTGGACCTGCCCATCGACGACCTGGGGTACTGGGTCGAGCAGCCGGTGCGCTACGAGTACGAGACGTGGCTCCCGCAGCGCGACGTGTTCGGCCAGCCGCAGCGGCGGGTGGTGCGGCGCGAGGCGGTCGGTGTGGTGGGGGCCATCACACCGTGGAACTTCCCGCTCAACCTGAACCTGGCCAAGCTCGGCCCTGCCCTCGCGGCCGGGAACACCGTGGTGCTCAAGCCCGCGCCCGACACGCCGTGGTCGGCGACGGTGTTGGGTCGGATCATCGCCGAGGAGACCGACGTCCCCGCCGGGGTGGTCAACGTGGTGGCGTCGTCGGACCACCTGGTGGGCGAGGTCCTCACCACCGACCCCCGCGTCGACATGATCACGTTCACGGGGTCGACGGCGACGGGCCGGCGCATCATGGCCAAGGGCGCCGAGACGGTGAAGAAGGTGTTCCTCGAGCTCGGCGGCAAGTCGGCCAACATCGTCCTCGACGACGCGCCGGACCCCGGGGGGGCGATCGCGGTGAGCGCCATCGGGGTGTGCACCCACGCCGGGCAGGGGTGCGCCATCACCACGCGGCTGCTCGTGCCCCGGTCGCGCTACGACGAGTTCGTGGAGCTGGCCGACGCCATGATGGCGAGCGTGACCTACGGCGACCCGTGGGACGCGGCCAACCTGCAGGGCCCGCTCATCAGCGCCAAGCAGCGCGACCGGGTGCTGGGCTACATCGACAAGGGCAAAGCCGAGGGGGCGCGGCTGGTGCGGGGCGGGTCGAGGCCGCCGCAGTTCGACAGAGGCTTCTTCGTCGAGCCCACGCTGTTCGCCGACGTCGACCCCAAGGCCACGATCGCGCAGGAGGAGATCTTCGGGCCGGTGCTGGCGGTGATCGGCTTCGAGGACGACGACGACGCCGTGCGCATCGCCAACGACTCGATCTACGGGTTGTCGGGCGCGGTGACGAGCGCCTCGGAGGAGCGGGCCATGCACGTCGCCCGGCGGGTGCGGACCGGGACCCTCATGGTGAACGGGGGCTTCTGGAACGCGCCGGACGTCCCCTTCGGCGGCTACCGCCAGAGCGGCGTGGGGCGCGAGAACGGCACCGAGGGCTTCGAGGAGTACCTCGAGACCAAGGCCATCGCCCTGCCCGCGAACTGAGCGGCACCGCGGCGCGATGCACCCTGGGTCTGGGGTCGCGCGAACTACAAATTTGTAGTTTTGGGGTGGAACGGGAAACCGACCGGTCGTCTTTTCCCTGGTCCGAAGGATGTTGGGCGTCTCCCCTTGGCATTCCAATCTCTGCTCACTACAAACTAGAGAGCAGAGGGAGGGAGTTCCGTGGACGCGCTCTCGGAGTACGGCGATCAGATGTTCGGACGGCGCATCCGCTTGCGCGTCCTGCTCTGGGCCGAGTCCCGACGCGACGCCTTCAACCAGTCCGAGGCCGCGGTGGGTGTCTCCTACAGCTCGTCGGGCGAGGTCGCCAAGGAGCTCGAGCGCCTCGTCCGGCTGGGCATGCTCAGGAAATTCGGGCGGCCCTCTCGGGTCGGTCCCCAGAACTACCTCCGGGTCGAGCACCCGGGCTGGGCCATCGCCGTGGCGGCGCGCGCCGCGGTAGAACAGGGCCTGCCCGAGGAACGCGAGGAGACCGGGTCCCGGCCGAGCCCCGCGGGAACGGGAGCGGGGACGGGCCGGTCGAAGGTCGGGCACGTGCGCGGGGACCCCCGGTCGTGAGCGGCCGGCGGCGCTGCGCGCTGACTCGCGTCCGAGGATGGCGGTGCCGGTCGAGGAGATCCATCCCCCGGTGGCGTTCACCGCGGCGAGCTTGGCGTCGTCGACCTGACGGTCGCCGCACTCACCTCGGAGCTGCTTCACCGCTTCGACCAGCAGGAAGATGCCGCGCATGCCCGGTTGGCACGACGAGAGGCCGCCGCCGTCGGTGTTGGTGGGAAGCGCCCCACCCACGCGCAGGCGCGCCGCCCTCGACGAAGGCGCCGCCCTCGCCTTTCTTGCAGAAGCCGAGACCTTCCAGCGTGAGCAGCACGGTGAGGGTGAAGCTGTCGTAGACCTCGACGACGTCGATGTCGTCGGGGGTCACGCCGGCCTGGCCGAAGGCCTTGCGGGCCGATCGGACGCACGGGGACTCGGTGAAGTCGGTCCACTCCGACATGGTCGTGTGCGAGATCGCCTCGCCCGTGCCGAGCACCCAGATGGGCGTGGTGGCGCAGTCCCGGGCCCGGTCCTCGTGGGTGAGCACGATCGCGCCGCCGCCGTCGGACCGGATGCAGCAGTGCAGCTTGGTGAAGGGGTCGGCGATCATCTTCGAGGACTGGACGTCCTCGATGGTGATGGGGTCGCGGTAGTAGGCGTCGGGGTTGAAGCCCGGCGTTGTAGCGGGCCGAGACGGCGATCTCGGCCAGCTGCTCGATGGTCGTGCCGAACTCGTGCATGTGGCGACGGGCCGACATGGCGTGCTTGGCGATGAGGGTGTGGCCGAAGGGGGCGTCGAACTGGATCGGGCCCCTGTTCCCGAAGAAGAGGTTGGCCGTTCGGGACCGGCGCTTGAGGTCGGCCCGCGAGGTCGACCCGTAGGAGAGCAGGACGGTGTCGATCTGGCCCTGGGCGATGGCGGCCACGGCGTGCTCGAGGAACATCTCCCAGCACGAGCCGCCCACGCCGGTGGAGTCGATGTAGTCGATGTGGTTGGCCATGCCCAGGTACTCGGCCAGCTCGATGGGCGGGCAGGGCGCCGGTCCCGTGCGACATGAACCCGTCGACCTCGTCGCGCGGTCGACGCCCGCGTCGGCCAGGGCCCGGCTCGTGGCCTGGTGGTGGAGCTCGAACGCCGACTTGTCGTCCACCCGGCCGCAGTCCGACAGCGCCGCGCCGACGATCGCCACCCTTCGTGCCACTTGGCCCGTCACCCTCGTTCCTGCGCCGTGTCGGAGGAGGTCCGACCCGTCCCGCCGTGCCGGAGAAACCTGACACCGGCGTCGGAGAACGCGGGGTGAAGGGTAGCGTGAGCCCATGACCACGAGCACACCGGCGGCACCGCGCGCCCCGCTCCGGGACGTGCCGGCCCGCGGCGCCGGGGTCGGTGCGGCGGACCATGCACGTCGACGTGGGGCCCCGCGGGGAGTGGAGCTCGCCCCTGGCCATGGAGGGGCCGGCCCGCGACCTGCGCACGGGCGCCGACGGTGCGTCGGCCGAGGTGCTGACCCAGGTGCACGTGACCGCCGGTTTCGACGTGTCGCGGCGACTCGAGTCACTGGACGACGTCCCCGCGCGGCCTCGTGGACCGAGGCCGTCATCGGGACGCCGCGCCGGCGGGGGGTTCCGGCGGCATCTCGAGGAGGTCGTCCCCCCCGAGGAGGCGGGGTCGCTGTTGCGTCAGGTGCTCGACGACATGCCCGCCGCCGCGCTCATCTCGGGCTACGGCCTCATGCGGATGGCGCGCCGCAACGGCCACCATCCGAGCACGCTCACACCGGCCGGGGCGCTCGACCGCATGGCGGACCTGTGCTCGGGGTGGCGCAGCGGAGGCACCGCGGTGCGCAGTATCGCCGCAGGCCAGGGCGTGCCCATGCAGGACTGCCCGCCCGCGCCGCGCCCGAGTGGCGCCGACCGGTGGGCGTGGCACGACATCGACCCGCTCCAGACGGACTGGATGCGCCGGCGTCGGCTCATGGACGTCGCGCGTCGAGCCGGACGGGACGTCCTCGATCTGGGCCATGTTCCGCGACTCGGTGGGCGAGGCGGAGGGCGTCGACGGGGGCGTCGACGAGGTGGTGCTGCACGAGTACACGGTGCGGGTCGGGGTCGTCGACGGCGTGGTGGCGTCGATCGTGGCCGAGCCCGCGCGTGCTGCCGTTCCCCGAGTGCCCCGCCGCGGCGGACGCCGTGGGGGCGCTGGTCGGCGCCGAGGTGCGGGCGCTGGCGCCGGTCGTCCACGACACCCTGACCGGCATCGCCTCGTGCACGCACCTCAACGACCTTCTGCGTGCGCTCGGAGGCGTGGGGGACCTCCTCGTGGTGGCGAACGGAGGCTGACGAGCCTTCACCCCGCGGGGAGCAGGGCGAGGCTGCGGATGGTCCGGGCACACGCGTGGGCGGCCTCGACCCCCTTCACCGTGAAGTGCTCCGCGAAGAACGAGGCGTGCTCGTCGTGCTCGTGGAAGTGGTGCGGTGTCAGGACGACCGAGATGACCGGCACGTCGGTGTCGAGCTGGACCCGCATCAGGCCGTTGATGACGGCTTGCGCCACGAACTCGTGGCGGTAGATGCCGCCGTCGACGACGAAGCCGGCCCCGACGATGGCGCCGTAGAGCCCGGTGCGGGCCAGCCGCTGGGCGTGGAGGGGGATCTCGAACGATCCGGGGACGCGGTAGACGTCGATGTCGTCGCGCGCCACTCCGAGGGTGGCGATCTCGGCCAGGAACGAGTCCCGGCACTGGTCGACGATCTCCTCGTGCCACGTGGACTGGACGAATGCGATGCGCAGCGCTCGGCTCCCGAGCTCTGGGTCCCCGGTGGACATGTCCCGGATGGTCATGTGGCCTCCATTCCCCGAACTAGAACGTGTTCTAGGTTAGTCCGCTCACCGGGGCTCCGCCATGGGCGCCGCGAGCGTCCGGGGTGAGCGCTACTCGAGCACGCCGTCGTCGAGGAGACGCTGTTGGTCCGACGAGCTCAGGCCCAGGACCTCGCCCAGGACGTACTCGTTGTGCTCGCCCAGGGTCGGGCTCGTCCGGGTGAAGCCGGCGGGCGCGTCGCTGAGGCGGAAGCCGTTGTGCTCGTAGCCACACGGGCCCATGCAGGGGTGGTCGAGGGTGACGAAGTGGTGGCGGTGGTGCAGCTGCGGGTCGGCCGACGCGTCGCCCAGGTCGGCCACCGGCACCGCTTCGACGCCGGCCGACTGCAGCGCGCCCGCCACGTCGCCGGCCGAGCGCGTCGCCGTCCAGGCCGAGACGAGCGCCTCGACGTCGTCGACCGCCGCGGCCCGGGCGTCGAAGGTGGAGAACCGGCGGGTCGTGTCGTCGTCGAGCCCGATGGCGCGCGCCAGCGCCACCCAGTCGTCGTCGTCCCAGACCGCCACTGCGACCCACCGGTCGTCGCCGGCGCAGGCGAAGGCACCGTGCGGCACGGCCCGGTCGGAGCGGTTGCCCTGTCGTGAGCCGGTGTGGCCGTTGACGTCGTAGTCGAGGACCCACGGCGACAGTGAGTACACCGCCGCCTCGACCTGGCTCACGTCGAGGTGCACGCCCCGGCCGGTGCGTCGGCGATAGAGGAGCCCAGCCGCCAGCGCGCTGGCCACGAAGCGCGGGGCGAGCGAGTCCGTGATGGTCCCGTACGGGCCCACCGGCTCGCGGTCGGGCCAGCCGGTGAGGAGGTTGTAGCCGCCCAGGGCCGAGCCCTGCCCGCCGAAGCCCGGGTAGTCCTTGTGGGGCCCGGTCTGGCCCTGGAGGCACGAGCTCACCATGACGAGGTCCGGTTTGTCGTGCACCGTCGAGGCGTAGTCCAGGCCGAAGCTGCGCATGGCGCGCGGCGCGAAGTTCTCGGCCACGGCGTCGGCCCAGTGCACGAGGCGTGTGGCGAGGGCGACACCCTCGGGGTGCTTGAGGTTGAGGGTGACGCCGAGCTTGCCCACGTTGAGCGAGTCGAACATGTCGGACCCCTCGAGCCCACACGGCTTGCCGGGCGCCATGCCGTAGGTGCGGAGGAAGTCGGGGCGCGAGCGTGACTCCACGCGGACCACGGTGGCGCCGTGCTCGGCGAAGTACCGCACCGCGATGGGCCCGGCCGCGCCGGTGCCGAATTCCAGGATCCTGGTGCCCGACCAGGCCGGAGCCGCCCGCGACGTCGGGCCGGGGTGTGCGGCGGCGCGCTGGCGCGGGCCGCGCCGGCCACGGCGTCAGCTCCTCCCATGCGACGCGCCGGGCGGGACCGGTGGGCCCCGGGTCGGCCACGGCGTCGCCCGGGCTCGTGACGTGGACGAAGGAGCGGGGGAAGTGCGCCGCGTCGCCGAGCGCGCAGAAGAACGAGCGCGCCTCGAGCTGGCGGCTCTCCACGAGCTGCCGGGGCGAGTTGGCGGGGGCGAGCATGAGGTTGGTCTGCACCGCGATCTCGTACAGCTCGGCCATGGTGTGGCCGAGGAAGTACTGCGCGATGGGCGCCGCGATGGCGTCGAGGTCGTCGCGGCTGACGCGGTTGTGGTCGTAGGTCGTCCAGTCCCGTTCGGTCAGCGCCGGCGTGGCCAGGCCGTCGTCGGCCACCAGGCGGGTGATCGTCTGCATGTTGGGGACCCTGGCCTTGCCCCCGCGCAGGCCGAACGACACGAACCCGTCCGCGCAGGGCCAGATCTCGCGGGTGATGCCGACGCTCGCACCCGACCGCTTGCCGCGCACGCCCGTACGCGGGAACCGCCCGACGTGGCCCATCGAGGCGATCATCACCGCTTCCTGGGCCGAGACGTCGACGACCTGGGGTCGCCCCGAGGCGAGCGCGCTCAGCGCGGCCACGGCGGCCTCGGGCCCGACGTGGGACCAGGCCGTGGGCTCGGTGCAGCGCACGGGTGCGCGGTCGGGGTCACCGGTGCAGTACATGTTCCCCGTCGACGCCATGACGCCGAGGTCGCTCGCCCGCCACCGGGCCCGCGGGCCGTCGGACCCGAAGGGGGTGACGAGGACCCACGCCGCGTCCGGGGCGCGCGCCGGGTCGAGCTCGAGGGCTCCGGGCCACCCGGGGGTGCACAGCACGACGTCGGCGCCGGCGAGGAGCTCGGCCAGGTGGGGGTCGTCGGGCCCGCGCACCTCGACACAGGTCTTGCCCGCGCTCCACGCCGTGAAGCGCAGCGACGTGCCGTCGGGTCCGAGCGGCGGCACGGCCCGCAGCGGGTCGCCCCCGGGGGGCTCGACCTTGACCACGTCCGCACCGAGGTCGGCGAGGATCCGGCCGGTCATCGCGGCGGGCTCGCCCGCGACGTCGACGACGCGGACACCGGCCAGCAGCGCCTCGGGCACGTCTTCCCGGCCCGACATGTGTTGGACCCCGGCTGCCGCTACGAGGCGCGTTCGAGGACGTGCACCCCGCAGGCCGAGCCCAGGCCGATGACATGGGTCAGGCCCACCCGGGCACCCTCGATCTGGCGGTCGCCCGCCTCACCGCGCAGGTGGGTGGCCACCTCGTACAGGTTGGCGACGCCGGTGGCGCCGATGGGGTGGCCCTTGGAGATGAGGCCGCCCGACACGTTGACGGGAATGGCGCCGTCGCGCCACGGGCCGCGCCGGTCGATGAAGTCCCCGGCCCCGCCGGGCTCGCACAGCTGCAGGTTCTCGTAGTGGATGAGCTCGGCCGTGGCGAAACAGTCGTGCAGCTCGACCAGGTCGAGGTCCTGGGGCGACACGCCCGACTCCTCGTAGGCCGCCGCCGCGGCGCGCTTGGTCAGGGTCGAGACGTCGGGTTGGGCCGTGTCGGACTCGACGTAGGGGTCCGACGTGAGCACCGACGCCGAGATCTTCACCGCCCGGCGTCGGACGTCGGGGTCGAGGGTCTTGAGCTTGGCGTCGGAGCACAAGACGACCGACGCCGCCCCGTCGCCGGTCGGGCAGCACATGAGCAGGGTGTTGGGATAGGCGACCATCGCCGCCTCCATCACCTCGTCGAGGCTGAAGACCTTGCGGTACTGGGCCAGCGGGTTGAGCGACGAGTGGGCGTGGTTCTTCTCCGCCACCTTGGCGAACTGCTCGAAGCCCACGCCGTCGTGCCGGGACGCGTAGTCCATGCCGGCCTGGGCGAAGACACCGGGCATGAGCTGGGTCCCGAGGATCCCCTCGACGGGCATGACCGAGCCGTACCGTCCTGACGGCTCGTAGCCCTTGGGAGCCGAACGGGCCTGGCCGGCGCTGCCGAGCAGCCCCATCTTGCCCATCTGCTCCACGCCCACGGCCAGGGCCATGTCGGCCTCGCCCGCCTTGATGGCCATGATGCCGGTCCGGACCGCGGTGGCGCCGGTGGCACAGGCGTTGGCGACGTTGTAGACGGGGATGCCGGTCTGGCCGATCTGCTTCTGCAGGCGCTGGCCCAGCATGTTCGATGCCTCCATGAGGCTCCCGGCCGCCAGGATCTGGATGTCGTGGATGGTGGCCCCCGCGTCGGCCAACGCGGCCAACGCCGCTTCGCTGGCGAGGTCGATGGAGTCCTTGTCGGGGTACCGGCCGAACTTGGTCATCGAGGCCCCGATGATCCAGGCGTCTCCTGCCATCTGTCGCTCCTGTTCCTAGACGGGGTTCCTAGACGGGGGTGAAGCCGAAGGCGACGGCCTCGGTGCCTTCGTCGTCGAGCCCGCACGGGAACGTCGTGAGCCGCACGGCCATCCCGAGCTCGAACTTCTCGGCGTCGGCCCCGGCGTCGACGATGTTGGCCTTCACGACCCCGCCCCCGTCGAGCTCGATCACCGACGACACGTACGGGACCGCGACGTTGGGGGCGGCCCGGTGCACGACGGTGAAGGAACGGACCGTGCCCGTCGTCGCCAGCGCCCTGGGCTCGAACTCCAGGGCGCCACAGCGCGCGCAGGCGTTGCGGCGGTCGAAGAACACCGCCCCGCAGCTGGTGCAGGCCTGGGCCACGAGGTGCGGTTCACCCTCGAGGACCAGGTAGTCGACCACGGGGATGCGTCGTCCGCTGGGCTCTGTCACGGGCGAGACCCTAGTCGGTGAGGTGACACGGGTGTCAGTCGGCGCGTCCGGTGACAGAGCCGGCATGGCACACTTTCGGCGACCGCCCCGCGACCGATGAGGAGGACGAGGCCGTGTCGGACCAACCGCTCGAGGAGCAGGTGCTCCACCGTGTCGAGAACCGGGTGTCGTGGATCACGCTCAACCGGCCCGAGGTGCGCAACGCCATCACCGCGGACCAGCGCGAGCGCGTGATCGGGCTCCTCGAGGATGCGAGCGCCCAGGTCGAGATCGGGGCCGTCGTCCTCACCGCCACCGGCGAGGGGTTCTGCACCGGCGCCGACCTCCGCGCCGGCCGTCGTCCCGCCCCGCCGCGCCCCGAGGGCGCTCCCGAGCGCATCATGGGCGACGCCTCGCGCATGATCCGGCGCGGCGCCCAGCGGCTCATCTCGGCCGTGCTCGACTGTGAGAAGCCGGTCGTGGGCGCGGTCAACGGCACCGCGGCGGGGATCGGGGCGCATCTGGCCTTCGCCTGCGACCTCGTGGTGGCGGCGCAAGGCGCGCGCTTCATCGAGGTCTTCGTGCGGCGCGGCATCTCCCCCGACGGCGGCGGGGCCTATCTCCTGCCGCGTCTCATCGGGCTGCAGAAGGCCAAGGAGCTCATCTTCTTCGGCGACGACCTCCCCGCCGAAGAGGCCGCCCGGCTCGGGCTCGTCAACCGGGTCGTGCCGCGCGACGGGCTCGACGATGCCGCGGCCGAGCTGGCGCAGCGCCTGGCGGGCGGTCCCACCAAGGCGATCGGCATGGCCAAGTGGCTGCTCAACCGTTCGCTCGAGTCGGACCGCCGCACCGCGTTCGACGAGGAGGCGTGGGCGCAGGAGCTGATCGTGGGCACCGCCGACGCGGGCGAGGGGCTGCGGGCCTTCGCCGAGCGTCGCGCCCCCGAATTCAAGGGGTACTGACGTCTGGGGTGAGCCGGCGTCGTGCCGTCGTGCCGTCGCGCCGTGCCCGTGACGGGCTTTCTCGGCTCAGGGGGCCCGAAGTAAGCTGACATGAAAGTCAGAGAATGCAGGCCGCCGGGGTGGGTCGCAGGGGTGGTCGTCGGAGTCGCTCCGATGCAGGGGCGTCAGGGGAGGTGCAATGGCTCGCGAGTACCGGCTCATCTCGGCCGACGGGCACGTGGTCGAGGCGCCCGACATGTGGACCAAGTACCTGCCCAAGAAGTTCCACGACCGGGCACCCAAGCTCGTGAAGGACGAGAAGGGCGGCGACGCGTGGCAGCTCGCGCCGGGGACGGCCCCGATGCCGCTCGGGCTCGTCACCAACGCCGGGCCCTTCGGCAAACGCTACGAGGACCTCGAGTGGTTCGGCGCCACCTACGACACCATCTTGCAGGGGGCCTTCGTCGGCAAGGCGCGCCTCGAGGAGCAGGACGTCGACGGCGTCGACGCCGAGGTGATCTTCCCTTCGCAAAGGACCATGGGTGCGTTCATGGCCCAGGAGGACGACGAGTACCACCTGGCGGGGCTCGAGGCCTACAACACGTGGATGCACGACGAGTTCATGGCGGCGGACCCCGAGCGGATCATCGGGTTGGCGCAGATGCCCGGCGTCGACGTGCCGACGTCGGTCACGTGGTTGCGCCAGGCCAAGGCGGCGGGATACCGGGGCGTGATCATCTCGGCCTTCCCGTCGGGGAACTCGGCGCTCTCTGCCGACGACGACCCGTTCTGGGAGGCCGCCCAGGAAGAGCAGTTGCCCGTGCACATCCACAGCGGCCTGCGCCAGGCCGGCAAACGCACCGCGGGCTCGTTCCAGCAGGCGGCCGCCTCGATGAGCCGGACGATCGGCCTGGCCGAGATGGGCGGCCCGGTCGGTGACGCGTCGCAGTTCATGTCCCAGTTCATCTATTCGGGCATCTACGACCGCTTCCCCGACCTGCAGATGGTGGCGGTGGAGTGCGGAGCGGGGTGGGTGCCGCACTTCCTCGAGCACATGGACGACCACTACTGGCGCAACCGGACCTGGACGGGCTCGAAGCTCGAGCTGTTGCCGAGCGAGTACTTCCGTCGCAACTGGAAGTTGACGTTCATCCGTGAGCCGTTTGCGGTGGCGGTGCGGCACTGGATCGGCGTGGACAACATGATGTGGTCGACGGACTACCCCCATCACCGCCACGACTGGCCCTACAGCCGGCGGATCGTGGAGGAGTCGATGGCGGGTGTCCCCGAAGCCGAGCGGCGCCGCCTGGTGTGCGACAACGCCCGGGAGCTCTACCGCCTGGGCTGAGCCACAGACACCGGCGGGCGGGTCCGGCGACGGACCCCCGGCTCGAACGAGGGGCAGCCGCGTGCTCGTCGGCGCGCGGCGCACCGAGCGAAAGGGAGAACACCATGGGATTGCTCGACGGCAAGGTGGCGGTCGTCACCGGCGCGGGCCACGGCATCGGCCGGGGGAGGCGCTCGAGCTCGCCCGTCAGGGAGCCAGCGTCGTCGTCAACGACGTGGGCGGGACCGTCCACGGTGAAGGTGTCGACAAGCGGGCCGCCGAGGAGGTCGCCGACATCATCCGGGCCCGCGGCGGGCAGGCCGCCGCCAATTACGACGACGTGGCGGACTGGGCCGGCGCCAGCAACCTGGTGCGGCAGGCCGTCGACGAATTCGGCCGGCTCGACGTACTCGTCAACAACGCCGGCATCGTGCGCGACGCCATGCTCTTCTCCATGACCGAGGACGACTTCGACGCCGTGGTCCGCGTGCACCTCAAGGGCACCTTCGCCACCACGCACCACGCCGCGGTGTACTGGCGCGAGGAGTCCAAGGCGGGGCGCCAGCCCCGGGCCGCCATCGTCAACACGGTGTCGTCGGCCGGCCTCCAGGGCAACGTGGGCCAGGCCAACTACGGGGCCGCCAAGGCCGGCATCGCCGCGCTCACGGTGATCTCGAGCCTGGAGCTGTCGCGCTACGGGGTGCGGGCCAACGCGGTGGCACCGGGCGGGATGACGCGCATCACCGCCACGCTGCGCAAGGACGCCGAGGTCCGCGAGCCCGACCAGCTCGACGAGGGCGACTACGACCCCATGAACCCGGCCAACTCCGCCCCCATGGTGGCGTGGTTGGCGTCGGACGACGCGCAGCACGTGACCGGACAGGTGTTTCGCGCCGTGGGCCACCGCATCACCCACTACGTGCCCTGGACGCTCGGCGCCACGGTCGAGCCCAAGGGCAAGCCGGCGCGGTGGGAGCCCGAGGACATCGGGCCCGCCGTCAACGCGCACGTGTTCGGCTCCCGGGCCCCGGGGCTGCAGATGGGCGGGTGACTGTGTCCCCCACAACAGCGTCCCGCACAGCAGCGTCCCGCAAACCGCCGTCCCGCACAGCGGCGCCGCAGCGGCGGATCGACCTCGAGGAATTCTTCCACCCCAAGGCTGTGGCTCTCGTGGGGTCGGTGAACCGCAACGCCAAGCCCGAGCGGTTGCGCGCCGGCTACGGCGAGCGCTGGGGGGACCGGTGGTACCTCGTGAACGCCAAGGGGGGCGCCATCGGCGACATCCCCGTGTACGAGCACGTCACCGACATCCCGGCCGAGATCACGTTGGCGGTCGTCAACGTGGGCACCCGGTTGGTGGCGCAGACGGTGGAGGAGTGCGGCAAGCACGGCGTCCCCTACGTCCTGGTCTTCACGGCGGGCTTCAGCGAGGTGGGCGCGGCCGGCGCCGAGCTCGAGCGCGAGGTGGGTGAGGTGGCGCGCCGCTACGGCATCCGTGTCTTCGGTCCCAACACCAACACCAACGCATTCGAGGTCCTGCCCGAGCCGCCCCGCCGGCGCGGGGGCCGCATCGGGCTCGTGACCCAGAGCGGGCACCAGGGCCGCCCGCTCGTCCAGGGCACGGAATTCGGCGTGGCGTTCAGCCGGTGGGTGCCGACGGGCAACGAGCTCGACCTCGAGGCGGCGGACTTCATCGAGTACTTCGCCTACGACGACGACACCGCCGTGATCGCCGGCTACTTCGAAGGGTTCAAGGACCCCGCCAAGTTGCGCCGTGCCCTCGAGGCCGCCAACGCCCAGGGCAAGCCCGTCGTGGCGCTCAAGATGGGGAGCACCGAGGCGGGGACGCGCATGGCGAGCTCGCACACCGGCCATCTGGCGGGGTCCGACGCGGTGGTGGCGGGGCTGTTCGCACAGTACGGGGTGGTCCGCGTCGCGCGACCTCGACGAGCTGCTCGAGACCGCGGCGTTGTTCGCCAAGCTGCCACCGGGCACGGGGGGGCGGTGTTGTCTGTACTCCATCTCGGGCGGGTCGGGCACGCTCATGGCCGAAGTGGCCGAGTCGAGCGGTGTGGACGTGCCGGTCCTGTCCGCCGCCACCCAGGCCGGGTTGCGCGAGATGATCCCCGACTACCTCACCGTCGCCAATCCCGTCGACAACGGCGCCCAGTTCCTCGTGCAGGCGCCGGTCGAGCAGCGCAAGCGCGTCTTCGACCTCATGGCCGCGGACCGGAACGTCGACGTGATCGTGATCGGGCTCACCGGGGCGTTGGGGCGGCTCACCGACCGTTTCGCCGAGGACATCGTGGCCTTCATCGACGACGTCGAGAAGCCCATCGTGGTGACGTGGAACTCGTTCAAGACCGACGAGCAGGGTTTCACCACGCTCGTGGACGCCGGTGTGCCGCTGTTCCGGTCGTTCCGCAACTGCTTCGCCGCGCTGCGCGCCTTCGACCGGTACCAGGTGGCGTCGACGACGTTCCGGTCCCGCGCTCCACTGTCCCGCCGCCTCCCGAAGGGGGCGGCCACCGCCCTCACCGACGCCGGCGGGCCCGGCGCCACCCCCTTGGGGGCCGATGCGTCGCGGCGCCTGCTCGAGTCCTTCGGCATCCCCCTGGCCGGGGAGGGCCTGGCCCGGTCCGCGGCCGAGGCGGCCCGTGTCGCCGCGGCCATCGGCTTCCCCGTGGTGATGAAGGTCGCCTCTCCCGACTTCCCCCACAAGTCCGACGCCGGGTTGGTCCGACTGTCGGTGCGGTCGTGCGCCGAGGCCAAGGCCACCTACACCGAGCTCGTCGAACGGGCCACGCGGGCCAAACCGCGGGCGCGCATCGAGGGCGTGCAGATCCAGCAGCAGGTGCACGGGGGCACGGAGATGATCGTGGGCGTGACCCGTGACCCGGTCTTCGGACCCGCAGTGCTCGTGGGCACCGGTGGTGTCTTCGCCGAGGTCCTGAAGGACGTGGCGGTGCGGCCCCTTCCCCTCGACCGGCGCGACGCCGCAGGAGATGATCCAGGGACTGGCCGGCTACCCGCTGCTGACCGGCGCGCGCGGCGCGCCGGCGGCGGATGTCAAGGCGTTGGTCGACGTGGTCCTGGCCGTGGCGCGCCTCGCGTCCGCGTGCGGCGAGCGGCTGGTGGAGCTCGACCTCAACCCCGTCGTCGTCCTCGAGCACGGTGCGGTGGCGGTCGACTCCCTCGTGGTCACGGCGGGCTGAGCGCGTGGAACTCGAGTTCTCCGACGATCAGGCCGCGCTCCAGGAGTCGGTGCGGGCCGTCCTCGAGCGCGAATGCCCGATCGCGCTCGTCCGCCGCGTCGTCGAGGAGCACGTGCGCGCCGAGGAACTCTGGAGCCGGATGGTCGAGCTCGACTGGCCGGCTCTGGCGGTGCCCGAGGAGGACGGTGGGCTCGGCCTCGGCTTCGTGGAGCTGGCCGTGGTGTGCGAGCAGCTCGGCGCGGTGCTGTGCCCCGCACCGTTCCTGGCCACGGCCACCCAGTTCGTCCCGGCCGTCCTGGCGGCGGGGTCACGCGAGCAACGCCACCGCTTCCTGGGGGCGGTGGCGGGCGACGGCATCGCCGCGACCCTGGCCGTGGCCGAGGCGGGAGGCGACTACGGCCCCGACGCCATCACCACGACGGCGACCAAGCGCGGTGAGGACTTCGTGCTCGACGGCGAGAAGCGCTTCGTCTTCGACGGCGACGTCGCGGCGGAGATGGTGGTGGCGGCGCGACTGCCGGGCACCACCGGCGACGACGGCATCAGCCTCTTCGTCGTCCCCGGCGAACGTATCGACGCCGAGCCCATGGTCGGCCTCGACGCCAGTCGCAGCTACGCCACGGTCGTGCTCGACTCGGTGCGCGTCGACCCCGACCGTGTGCTGGGCGAGCCGGGCGGGGCCGGGCCCGCGCTGCGCGCCGTCGTGGGAGAGGCCACCGTCGCGCTCGCCACCGAGATGGTGGGCACGTGCCAGGCCATCTTCGACATCGTCCTCGCCTACGTCTCCGAACGCGAGCAGTTCGGGGTGAAGGTCGGCTCGTTCCAGGCCATCAAGCACAAGTTGGCCAACATGTACGTCTCGGTCGAGTCGGCCCGCGCCACGGCGTACTTCGCCGCGGCCGCCATCGCCGAGTCCGACGACCGGCGCGACGCGGCGATCGCCATGGCCAAGGCCAGCGCGGGCGACTGCCAGAAGCTCGTCACGACCGAGGGCATCCAGTGCCTGGGCGGCATCGGCTACACGTGGGAGCACGACATGCACCTCTACGTGAAGCGGGCCAAGGCCGGCGCCGCGCTCTTCGGCACCGGCGCCGAGCACCTCGAGCGCCTCTCCCACCTGCTCGGGCTGTGACTCCTGGCGGCTCAGGGGACGACCGGCGTGGCCCCGTTGCTCGGGAGGGTGATGACCGGCACGCCCGTCGGGAGCGCGAAGTCGCTGGCGGGCGGTGACGACGAGAAGCTCGTCAGCTCGAAGGTCCCTCCCGCCGCCTGCGCGTAGGCCAGGATGCCCGAGTCGGTGACGCAGTACTTCACGGTCTGCCCCCCGCCGGTGTAGTTCAGGCACTTGGCGCTCAGCCCGGCGTAGGTGGAGCCCGAGAACGCCACGCTGTAGCCCGCGCTGTGGGCGGCCGCCGCGGCCTGCGCCGCGTGGAATTCATTGAGCAGCGTCGTGGGGTTGAAGAAGTTGGTGAGCGACCCCAGCGGGTTGGGGCTCCCGGTCGACGTCGTCTCCACGCACTGGTTGCTCCCGCCCGCGGCACTGCAGAAGTAGGTGTGGGTCCCGTCGTTGATCACCGACCCGCTCGTCGTCGAGAAGACCGTCTTCGGGGGCATCTGCTCGATGGTGATGGTCTGCGACGGGCCGCTCGTCGGGTGCGACGTGTACACCGCCTTGTACGTGGCGTGCTCGCTCGCCTGCACCGACGAGGACAGGGCGCTGAACTGGCTCGACTGTGACGAGCCCCCTCCTCCCGACGAGCCCGGCGCGGTCGTTGCGACCGACGCGGCCGTGGTCGTGGTGGTCTTGGCGGCCGTGGTGCTCGAGCTGCAGGCGCCCAACACGACCGCCGCGAGCAACAGCCCGACCAGGGTCGCCGCGCCCGTGGCGGTCCGGGGTGGGTGAGGGGACAGACGAGAAGAAACGGACACGAGGGCTCCTGTTCTTCGACCGTCGGCCGACGCGTCAGTGGCCGGCCCCGGGGTAACCGCCGCCACCGTAGCTGGCGTCCAGCGCGTCGTAGTCGATGGCCCAACCGTGGCGCGGCAGCGCGTCGGTGAACTCGACGCGCTTGGGCTTCTTGTACGATGCGATCTGCTCCCGGCAGTGCTCGATGATCTCCTCGGCGCTGGCGCTCATGCCCTCGCGCAGCACCACCACGGCCGTCACGTTCTGGCCCCACGTGCGGTCGGGCACGCCGATCACCGCCGCGTCGGCCACGGCGGGATGGTGCTTGAGGCAGCCCTCCACCTCGGTGGGGTAGATGTTCTCGGCCGCCGACTTGATGAGGCGCGTCTTGGGCCCGATGAACGTGAGCGACCCGTCCGCCTCGATGCGGCCGAGGTCGTTGGTGTGGTGCCAACCTCCCGCCTGGCGCTTGGCGTTGAGCTCGGGCCGGTTGAAGTAGCCGTTCATCACCGTCGGCCCCCGCACCCCGATCTCCCCCGTCTCGCCCGGGGCGAGCTCGGCGCCGTCAGGGTCGAGCGTCGTGATGCGGACGAAGGGAGCGGGCCTCCCGCTCGAGCCGATGCTGGGCTGCAACGCGTTGAACGTGGCGAGGCCCATGACCTCGGTCTGGCCGTAGCCGGCGGGCCGCTTGCCCCACGGGCTGTCGTCCACCGTGATCATCGCCGTCCACTTCGGCTTGCCCGCGAACCCCCGCAGCGAGCTGAGGTCGAAGCGACCCTCGGCGTTGAGCTCGACGATCTGGTCCATGGTGGGCGGCATGACGAACCCGCCGGTGCAGTGCTCCTCGGCGATGAGCCGGCACAGCTCTTCGGCGTCGACGCGCGGGGTGAACACGTTGGTGCCGCCCGCCAGGAACGTGGCGAGCGTGGTCATGAACGTCGCCACGTGGAACAGCGGCCCGCAGTTCAGGTACACGTAGTCCGCGCCCACACCCTGGACCTGTGCGATGAACGACCCCTGGACCACCAGTGCCCGGTGCGACAGCAACGCGCCGTTGGGGCTCCCGCTGAACGCGGCCGTGTACAGCATGAGCACCGAAGCGCCTTCGTCGTCATCTGCCGCAGGATCGTGCTCGGCGCCGCCGGCCACCAACGCCTCGTAGCCCCCCTCGCCCTCGACGTCATGGCCGATCCACAGCGCCTCGGACCCGCTCTCGTCGCGGGCCTGACGCAGCGTGTCGCCGATCTCGGACTCCTGGAAGAACACCACGGCGGGGTCGCTGTCGTTGATCACGAACACGAACTCGGCCGCGCTCTGGCGCCAGTTGGCGGGGCAGAACACCGCCCCCAGCTTGGCCGCCGCCAGCAGCCCTTCGAGCAGCCGGTGGCAGTTCTGCCCCAGCCACAACAGCCGGTCCCCGGCGCCGATCCCCCGCGCCGCGAGCGCGTTGGCGAGCCGGTTCACGCGCCGGTCGAGGGCGTCGTAGGTGAGACGGTGCGTGTCGCACACCGCGCCGAGCGAGCTCGGCCGGGTGCCGACATGGGCCCGCAGCACGTCGGCCAGCGTGACGTCGTGCAGCGCGTCCTTCGTCACCGTGCGCTCAGTCACCGTGCGCTCAGTCACCGTGCGCTCACTCGTCGACGACCCGGGCCGCCTTGTACCCCGAACGGGGGATCGTCTCGCGGTCGAGCACCTCGACGACGGCGTCGATGCCGAGCCGCTCGCGCAGCGCCGCCGCGCACGTGCGAGCCACCGCTGCGTCGTCGTTCGACGGCGCCCGTGCCCCGCTCCACCCGCACCGTCACCGAGGCTTTCTCGTCGGCGGGCCGCACCATCTGCCACTCCAGGGTGGGCTCGGTCACCGCCGCCACGCCCCGCAGCGCCGATTCGACCTCGTTGGCCTGGAAGCGGGTGCCCTGCACGGCGATGAGGTCTTTGAAGCGCCCTCCCCACAGTCCCCGGATGGTGGTCTCGCCGCAGGGGCACGGCTCTCGCAGGATGGCGCACGCCTCTTCGAGGTCGTAGCGGAGCAGCCCGTTGTCGCGGTCGAGCGTGGTGACGACGAGGTCGCCCCATTCCCCGTCGGCCACCTCTTCGCCCGTGGCGGGGTCGACGGCCTGGACCACGCCCCAGTCCTCGTTGATGTGGGCGCCCGGGAGCTGGCCGCAGGCCCCGCCCACGTACGCGTAGCACTCGGCCCCCGCCGTCATGAGCGGCATGCCCTTGCCCATGCCGAACCCGGGCATCCCCTTGAACTCGAGCCCGGCGTCTTTGGGGTCGATCCCGAGCTTGGCGGCCACCTCGAAGAACCGACCGGTCGAGAACCCCATGAACGGGATGTCGGGCTTCACCCGGGTCCAGAAGCGCAGGCCCTGCTCGGCGAGCTCGTCGGTGTCGGGGGGCGGCACCCAGATGTTGAGCATCCCGAAGTACTCGTACGACCCCGACAGCATGGGCCCGCCCCCGTAGAGATAGGCGGGGTGGGCGTGGGTGGCGATCATCCCGGGCCGGTACCCCATGCGCCACCACGTGCGCGCCGAAGACTCGTACTCGATCCAGATGTCGCGTCGGGTCCACAACGAGATGGTGGGCGTCCCCGTCGTCCCCGTCGACGTCCCCACGCGCACCGCCTGGCGCGGGCATCGGTGAACCGGTACTGGCCGAACGGCGGGTGGGCGGACTCCGAGTCGCGCAGGTCCTGCTTCAGCGTGAGCGGCACGTGGCGCAGGTCGTCGACGGTCTTCATGTCCTCGGGCCCGCCGATGCCGGCCGCGGTCAGCTTGTCCCGGAACAGCGCAACGGGCGTGTCGAAGACCTTGCGCATGAGCACGCCCAGGCGTTCGTTCTGCAGGTCGCGCCGCCGGTCGCGGTCCATGGTCTGGACCTCGGGGTCCCAGTACTGCTGGTCCGGGTCCCGCGACGGTGGCCCGAGGACCTCGGGGCCGTAGTTCGGCATGGTCGTTCCCCCTGTGGTTGGTTCCGGGCGTCAGGCTCCTGGCGTCGGCGCGTGCGGCGCGACGGGCGAGGCTGACGCCGATTACTTGCGCGGCAGGCCGAGCACGCGCTCCGCGATGATGTTGCGTTGGATCTCCGACGTCCCGCCGGCGATCGTGCCCGAGAAGCTGTGGAGCCAGTGCACCAACCAGGCCTCGTCGTCGCCGCGGCTCAACGACGGAGCCTCGTGCCGTGAGAGGTCCAGGCCCGTGGCCCCGAGCGCCTCGCCCACGTCGAGGGCCAGAGCCGCGTCGCAGCTCGCTGCCGAGAAGCTTGAGCACCGAGTGCTCCGACGGCGTGGTCCCCTTGGCGAGCTTGGCAAAGCCGCGGTAGCCGAGCAGCTTCAGCGCCTGGGTCTGCATGTAGGCGCGGGCCACGGTGGTCCGGAAGGCGGGGTCGTCGGCCAACCGCCGACCGCCGGGCAGCGCCGTGGTGGCCGTCGTCACGACCCGCTCGAGGATCTTCTCGGTCCCTGTCGCCTCGTTGATCCACAACATGCCGCGCTCGTGCGCCAGCGACCCGCCCGCCACCGACCAACCCCGGTGCAGCTCGCCCACGAGGTTCTCGGCCGGGACCTCCACGTCGGTGAAGAAGACCTCGTTGAAGTCGGCGTGCTTGGGGTCGGTCAGCTCCGCGATCGGACGGGTCTCGATGCCCGGCGTCTTCATGTCGATGATGAGCACGCTGATGCCGGCGTGCTTGGACGCCTCGGGGTCGGTCCGCACGAAGCAGAAGCAGTAGTCGGCGTCGTGCGCACCCGAGGTCCACACCTTCTGCCCGTTGACGACGAACCGGTCACCGTGCAGCTCGGCCCGGGTGCGCAGCCCGGCCAGGTCGCTGCCGGCGTTGGGCTCGCTCATGCCCAGGCACCAACTGATCTCGGCTCGCAGGGTGGGCAGCGCGTAGCGCTCCTTCTGCTCGTCGGTACCCCAGTCGAGGATCGACGGCGTGATGATCGACAGGCCCTGGGGGTTGCAGCTGCGCGGCACGCCCAGGAGAGCGAGCTCTTCGAAGTAGACCATTTGCTGCACCGGCGTGGCGTTGCGCCCGCCGTACTCCGGCGGCCAACCCGGCACCAGCCAGCCGTTGTCGAACAGCTTGCGCTGCCACGCCCGGGCCCACTCCGGGATGTGCGCCGAGGACCTGACCCGTTCGGCCCGTTCCGACGACGACGGGAGGTTCTCGGTCATCCAGGCCCGCAGCTCGCGGCGGAACTCCTCGGTCGGCTCGTCGTAGTGCAGGCGCACGCGGCGATCGTAGCTGCCTGACGTTCGTGTCAGCTACAGGCGATGCAGGTGCTGGAAGCGATGCGGGCCGCTGCAGGCCACTACAGGCCGCGGGTGAGCAGCATGCATCCCGCGATCGGCCCGCCTCCCGCCGCCACGGCCGCCACCTCCGGTGTGACGGTGACCTGGCGCCCGCCCCCTTCGCCGCGCAGCTGGACACACGCCTCGTGCAGCATGCCGAACCCGTGCAGCCGGCCGGCCGAGAGCTGGCCGCCACTGGTGTTGAGCGGAATCTGGCCGTCGAGGGCGATCCGTTGCCCGCCGTCGACGAAGGGCCCGCTCTCCCCCTTGGCGCACAACCCGAGCTCCTCGAGCCACACCATGGTGAGGATGCTGAACCCGTCGTAGAGCTCCGCCACGTCGACGTCGCTCGGCCGCAGCTCGGTGCGGGCCCACATGCTCGCCGCCGCGTCGCGCGCCGAGAACGTGGTCATGTCGTCGAACTGGTCCCAGCTGGGCCGTCCCCGCAGCGCCGTGCCGATGGCGTTGACGTGGCACGCGGTGTTGGGGGTGTCGGGCGCGTAGTCGGCATGCGACACCACCACCGCCGTCGACCCGTCGCACGGCGCGTCGCAGTCGTAGAGGCACAGTGGGCTCGAGATCATGCGTACCCCGAGATAGTCGTCCAGCGTCATCGGGTCGCGGTAGATCGCCTTGGGGTTGTGGACCGCGTTGCGCCGGCCGTTGAGGGCGATCCACGCCAGCTGCTCGCGCGTGAGCCCGTACTCGAACATGCGCCGTTGCGCGATCAGCGCCAACCAGTTCGCGGCGGACACCGCGCCGTAGGGGAGCGTCCACTGCAACGAGCCGGAGAAGCGCGGGATGCCCCGACCCCCGCCCGCCGCGCCGATCCCCTGGCGCCCACCCTCTCCCTGGGCGCTGGACTCGGTCACCGTGCGGTACACGAGCACGTGGCGCGCCAGTCCCGCCGCCACGGCGAGGCAGGCGGCGAAGACCGCTCGGAGCTGCCCCGGTCCTTCGAGCCCGCCGTCGTGCCAATTGAGCTTCAACCGCAACGCATCGTGGACCTCGGGCGTGGGGGGCCCGGCGAAGCCGCCCGTGCCCACGCCGGCCCCGGGGAACGTGGCCAGCCCGTCGATGTCGTCGCGGGTGAGCCCGGCGTCCGCGATGGCCTGCAGACAGGCGTCGATGGTCAGGTCGAGCTCGCCCCGTCCGAGCCTTCGTCCCACGTCGGACTGGCCGATGCCCGAGATGATCGACCGGCGCTCGAGGAGCTCGGGCCGGCTCATGGCGCCGAGCCCGGCTCGGGTGCGGGTGCGGGTGCTGGTGCGGTGCGGTCTGGTGCTGGTGCGAACAGCGGCAGCCAGACGTCGTCGACGTGTTCGAAGGTGACCTCGACGGCCATGCCGATGCGCACGTCCTCGGGCTCGCAGTCCACCAGGTTCGTCGTGAGCCGCACGTCGTCTTGCTCCACGATCGTCACCAGCCCGATGACGTAGGGGTCGGACCCCGGGATCCACTGGTGGTGGTTGACGGTGAAGGAGTGGACGATGCCCCGGCCGCTCACGGGCTCGGGGACGAGCGGGCCCTGCAGGCAGTAGGAACAGCGGGGCACGGGGGGATGGACGTAGCGATGGCATGCGCGGCAGCGGAGGAACCGCAGCCGACCGTCCTCACCCGAGGTCCAGAAGAAGCGGTTGGTGTCGTCGAGGCGGGGCAGGACGCGCACGGCCGGCCCCCGGGCCACCTGGGACGGCGTCATGCGCGGCAATGTCGACGGGCGCGAGTCGACGTCGGATTCGGGCGGCGGGTCACGGGGCGAGATGCTACGTCACGGGCGATGAACCTGACGGCGTCGTCAGGCTCGTGCCGCGATCCGCTCATCGCCCGGGGGCCCGCTCATCGCCCGGGGGACCGCTCATCGCCCGGGGGAGGCGTCGCCACCAAGGCGCCGAGTGCGGCCCGGTCGATCTTCTCCATGGCGGTACGGGGCAGCTCGTCGGTGAGGAGGATCGCCTCGGGCAGTTTGTAGGCGGCCAACTGCCCCCGGGCGTGGTCGCGCAGCGCGTCGAGGGTGGGCGCCGCGGCGCCGGCGAGGGGCACCACGACCGCCACGCCGATCTCACCCATGACCGGATCCGGGCGCGCCACGACCGCCACGTGGGCGACGCCGGGATGCTCCGCCAGGACATTCTCGACCTCGAGCGGGTAGACGTTGTAGCCCCCGCGGACGTACATCTCCTTGGACCGCCCTGACAGGTGCAGTCGCCCTCGGTCGTCGACGTAGCCGAGGTCTCCGGTGCGCACCGCGCCGTCGGCGGTGAACACCGCGGCGGTCGCCACGGGGTCGTGCCAGTACCCCTGCATCACCGCGGCGGAGCGCAGGCACACGTGGCCGAGCTCGCCGGGGGGGAGTGGTCGGTCGTCATCGGATCGGATGGTGAGCTCGACGCCGCGCCGGGCCCGCCCCACCGCTCGCTCGGCGTCTTCGGGGGGATCGTCGGGAGCGGTCCCCACCCCCACGCCCGCCTCGGTGCACGTGTAGCGGACCACGACCGGCACACCGAAGCGCGCCCTGGTCTCACGCACCAGCGCCGCGGTCGACGGTCCACCCCCCATGGCGATCATGCGCACGCTGGACGTGTCGGTGGTGTCGAACCGGGCGTGGCGGAGCATGAGCGCCACCTGGGTGGGGATGCCGCCCAGGGTGGTGATGCGGTGGCGCTCCACCATCTCGAGCGCGTCGCCGGCCGACCACCGTCCCATGATGAACGTCGTGCCGCCCCCCCGGAGGGCCTGGGGCAACTTGGTCATGTACCCGAGGTGGGCGAACGACGTCGAGGACAGGGCCCGGCCCCCGCCGCCCCAGCGCCCGCCACCGTCGATGTCGCCGATGGCCTCGAGCTGCCGCCAGGTGAACACTGCGCCTTTGGGCTCCCCCGTGGTCCCCGACGTGAACACCACGGCCACGGGCCGGTCGGGGTCGGGGGCGAGTGCGTCTGTCACCGACCTGCCTGCCGACGTGGCCGACGCCGCCGACGTGGCCGCCCCGTCGGCGAGCAGCGCGTCGACCAGCACGACGTCGTCGACCTCGTCCACCTCGTCGACGGCGGTGTCGAGGCCGAGGGACTGCGACGTCACCACGAGCCGGGGTCGCGCTGATCGCCAGGCAGCGGCGACGCTCGGGCGGTGACAGCCGGTCGTTCACCCCCGCCGTCACGGCGCCGATCTTGGCCGCGGCGGCATAGGCCACGGCGTAGTCGGGCCCCGACGGCAGTACCAGGGCGACGACGGTGCCGGGGCCCACCCCCCGGGCCCGGAAGGCGGCGGCGACACCGTCCGACAGGCTGTCGAGCTCGGCGTACGACAGCGCGGCACCGTCGGGCGTGACGTACAGCGGCGTGTCGCCGTAGCGGGCGGCGGCCTCGCGACGATGACGTCGGCAGAACATTGCTACGACAGCCCGTAGAGCTCGGACGCATTGGCACCCAGGATCCTGGCCTGTACGTCCGCCTCCAGGGGTGCGATGGTGCGGCACAGCGTGTCGACCGCACCGGGGAACGTGGCGTCGTGATGCGGGTAGTCCGACCCCCACACGATGCGCTCCTCGCCGATGAACCGGGCCAGGGCGGGGAGTGTGTGCTCGTCGATCTCGTAGCTGATCCAACACTGTCGGGCGAAGTACTCGCTGGGCTTGAGGCGGAGCTCGGGGCAGAAGCCACCGAAGCTCTCGGCCTGCTCGTCGAGCCGTTCCAGCCAGAACGGCACCCAGCCACCGCTCGACTCCAAGAAGACGACCCGAAGCGAGGGATGACGTTCGAGGACACCGAAGGCGATGAGCTGGGCGCAGGCCAGCATCTCCTCGAACGCGTGCGACACGGCGTGGAGGACGAGAGGGTTGAAGGGACGGTCGGACCCCAGGGTGGGCACGATCACCGAGCTGCCCTCGTGGATCCCGATCGTCATGCCCAGTCTCTTCGGCCGCCTCCCACACGGGTTCGTAGGCCCGGTCCGAGAGCGACCGCCCGCAGCACGGGTTGGGTCGGACGAAGCCGGCCGCGAAGCCGAGCTCGTCGTGGGCCCGCCGCAACTCGGCCGCGGCGGCACGGGGGTCCTGTACGGGGAGCATGGCCGCGCCGAAGAGCCGGGAGGGGTCGACCGCGCAGTACGACGCCAGCCAGTCGTTGTAGGCGCGGGCGATGGGCACGGCGGCGGCGGGTCGGACGAACGCCCAGAAGTACAGCCCGATCGACGGGAACAGCACGGCCTGGTCGATGCCCTCGACGTCCATGTCCGCCAGCCGGGCCGCAGGATCGGACCCCCCGGGCATGGGCCTCGTCCAGTGCAACGGAACGCGCCGGGGTCGGAGAAGCGCGCTCCGGGCGTGGCCAACGTGCCCAGCGGCACGGCCAGGATCTCGGTCCCGTCCACCACGACGTGCTCGTAGCCGTGGCGCGTCGCGGGTCGATGATCGGGCCGGTAGGGCTCGGGGACGCGTCCGCCACGCGGCGATGGGCTCGACGACGTGCCCGTCGGCGTCCACGACACGGTGGCCGCGAGAGGTCACGGCATCGGGTCGGGCGCGGCACGCGACGAGGAGGCGCGCCAGTCGTCCTGCGGCGGCAGGGGATGGCGGAACAGGCGCGCCGCGTTCCCCGCGGCCATCTTCCGGAGCTCGTCGTCGGGAAGGTGGCCCGAGGGTCTTCTCCAGGACGACCTGGGTGTCGGGCCAGGTGGAGTCGGCGTGGGGGTAGTCGCTCTCGACCATGATGTGGTCGATGCCGATCCGGTGCCGGAGCTCCACCGATCGATGGGTCGTCGATGGTGCAGAACCAGAAGTTGCGGCGCAGGACCTCGCTCGGCCGCAGCTCCGACGGCCAGGCCGACGACTTTCCGAGCCCGAGGCGGAATGTTCGAGGACGTAGTCGACCCGGTCGATCAGCATCGGCACCCAGCCGATCCCCCCCTCGGACATGGCCACGGCCAGGCCGGGGAACCGAAGGGGTACACCCGACCACAACCACTCGGCCGCGGCCAGGAGGGCGTTGACGGGGAACAACGTGGGGAAGAGCTCGAAGGGCGGGTCGGGCGACGGCAGCGGGGCCCAGCCCGAGGCGCCGGTGTGGAGGCAGACGACCGTGGAGGTCTCCTCGCACGCCGCGAAGAACGGGTCCCACTCCCCCGAGAAGATCGACGGCAACCCCAGTCGGGCCGGGAACTCGGGGAAGCTCACCGCCTTGAACCCGAGCGCCGCATTGCGCCGGATCTCGGTGGTGGCCACCGCGACGTCGGCCAGCCACGGAAGCTGCAGCGGGATGATGCGGTGCGGGTAGGTCCCGGCCCAGACCTCGGCGTGCCAGGCGTTCCAGGCCCGCAGGCACGCCAGGCCCAGCTCGGGGTCGGCCGAACGTGAGAAGACCGACCCGCAGAAGCCCGGCCACCAGGGACGGGAAGCACAGCGAGGCCCAGACGCCGTTGATGTCCATGTCGGCGATCCGGGCGTCGATGTCGTAACACCCGGGCCGCATCTCGTCGAAGCGCGACGGGTCCATGCTCCAGGTGTCGCGGGCCGTCGCCCGGCCACCGCGTTGAGCCCGATGTTGGGGTAGGTCCGGTCCTCGAACTGCCAGTACTGCACGCCGTCGTCGTGCTCGATGACGTCGGGGCGCACGCTCGGCCAGGTGCGGCGGGCATCCGACCTTCGAACAGGTCGGGCGGTTCGATGAGGTGGTCGTCCACCGAGATCACCGGCACCGTGATCGGGCGGGGCGCGGGATCGGGGAGCAGGACGCCGGTCACGGGCGCAGGGCGGCGACGCAGAACGCCCACAGCTCTTCGGCCACCTCGGTCGGGGGGTCCTCGATCTGGTGGCAGATGAGGGCGTGGAGGTGGGACACGACCAGATGGAACAGCGTGCGGGCGTCGCGCCGGGCGTCGCCGGCGCGCACCGCCCCGGAGGCCTGCGCCGCGGACAGCGCCTCCTCGAAGACGTCGACGAAGGGCTGGAGCACGCCCCGGAGCTGGTCGGGCCGGGACTCGGCCAGGCGCAGGTGTTCGCGCACGAGGGCCGCGGCGTAGGGGAGACGCCCGTCGACGGTGATGAACCGGAACAGACCCGACGACGACGATGCGCACCCGTTCGAGCGGCTCGGCTCGGACGTCGACCATCGGCGCCAGGGCGTCGGCGCCGCGCCGGGCGTCGTCCTCGAACAGCGCCACCAGCAGCTCGTCCTTGACTCGCGAAGCAGCGGTAGAAGCTCTTGAGCGACGTCCCCGCCGCCGCCACCACCTGGGTCACGGTGAACGTGGGCCCCTCTGCTCGCGCCACGAGGTCGCGGGCCGCCTCCACCAGCCGACCGGTCACCTCGGCCTGTCGGCTGCCGGCATCGGGCACCGAGCGCAGCCCGGCCCGTCGCGTCGCGCCCGCCGGTTCGGCGCCGGCCGGTGGTTCGGCGGCCGCCGTGGTTCGGCGCCCGCTGTGTCCGCGCCCCTGCCGTCATCGGCAACGGAAACTATCATCCGGCGGAGAACGGCATTCTCCGGACGGGAGGGCGACAGGTGGGCGATGCGATCGGGCTCGTGATCGACGGCGCGGTGGTGCCCGGGGAGGCGGGCACCTACCCGGTGACCAACCCCGTGCGCCCCGCCGAGGTGGTGTTCGACGCCCCCTCGGCCTCCCCGGCGCAGCTCGACCGGGCCGTGGCCGCGGCCCGTGCGCGCCTTCCCGGCGTGGGCGGCGATGGCCCACGACGAGCGGGCCGAGGTGGTCGCCAAAGCCGCCGCCGCCGCCGGCGCCGCCGTCGCGTCACAGGATCTGGCCACGTTGCTCACCCGGGAGCACGGCAAGGTGCTGTGGGAGGCCCAGTTCGACTCGGGCACCATCGGCGGGATGGCCGGCGCCTTCGCGCCGTTGGTGGCCGAGGCGTTGGCGGGGAGGTCGTTGACCGGAGGCGGCCGTCGTACCACGCGTCGAGCACGAGCCCTATGGCGTGGTGGCCGGCGTTGCTGCCCTTCAACTGGCCCGTCTCGGTGCTCGGCAACAAGGTGCTCCCGGCGCTGCTCGCCGGCAACACCGTGGTGGTGAAGGCGCCGCCCACGTGCCCGGGGGCGGTGCTGGCCGTGGCGGCCGCCATGGCCGAGGCGCTCCCACCCGGCGTGGTCAACGCCGTCAACGGCCCGGGCCCCGAGCTGGGGGAGACGCTCGTGGCCCACCCGGGCGTGGACATGGTCTCGTTCACCGGCGGCGTGCCCACCGGGCGGGCCGTCATGGCCGCGCGCCTCGAGCGCGGTGCGGCCGGTGGTCCTCGAGCTCGGCGGCAACGACGCGGCGATCGTGGCGCCCGACGTCGAGATCGACGACGCCCTGGCCGACAAGATCGTCGGCGCCACGTTCATCACGTCGGGCCAGGTGTGCATGGCCATCAAGCGGCTGTACGTCCCGCACGACAAGGTGCGGCGCCATGGTGGACGCGCTGGTGGCCCGGGTCGGTGCGGAGGTGGTCGGTGACGGGCTCGCCGCCGACGTGACGATGGGGCCGGTCCACCGTCCCGCCGCGCGCCAGCGTGTCGAGGACATGTTGGACGAGGCCTCGGCTCGCGGGGCGCGCGTGCACCGGCCGGCACGCGTGCGGGACGAGGATGCCGGCGCCGGGGGCTACCTCGTGTCCCCGGCCATCGTGGAGGGCGCGCCCGAGCGACGCCCAGATCGTGTGCGAGGAGCAATTCGCCCCGGCGCTGCCGGTCCTCGGCTACCGCGACGTCGACGAGGCGGTGGACCGCGCCAACGACTCGCCCTACGGGCTGTGCGCGTCGATCTGGACCGGGGACGACGACGTCGCGGCCAGCGCGGCGCGCCGCCTCGAGGCGGGCACGATCTTCGTCAACAACCACGGCACCTCGGCCATGGACCACCGGGCGCCGTTCGGGGGATGGAAGCAGTCGGGCTACGGCCTCGAGCTCGGGCCCGAGGGCATGCTGGCCTTCACCCGTCCCAAGACGATCCTGCACTTCGCGGCTCCGGACCGGACCCCATGAGCGTCGCGGCCGGGGCGTCGACACCACGGAGGCCTTCGTGCTGGACCTGGTGATCCGGGGCGGGACGGTGGTCGACGGGTCGGGGACGCCGGCCCGGCGAGCCGACGTGGGCGTGCGCGACGGACGGCTGGTGGAGATCGGCACGGTCGACGAGCCGGCCGCCAAGGTCATCGAGGCCGAGGGTCTGCTCGTGGCACCGGGCTTCGTCGACCTCCACACCCACTACGACGCGCAACTGTCGTGGGACCCGACCGCCAGTCCCTCGCCGCTGCACGGCGTCACCACCGTGATCGGAGGCAACTGCGGGTTCTCGTTGGCGCCGTCGGGGCCCGAGCACGCCCATTACCTGGCGCGCATGATGGCGCGGGTCGAGGGCATGCCCATCGCCGCGCTGGAGTGTCTGGACTGGTCGTGGAATTCGTTCGGTGAGTGGGTGGGCCGGTTGGAGGGCGCGGTGGCGGTCAACGCCGGCTTCCTCGTGGGCCACTCCGCCGTGCGGCGCGTGGTGATGGGCGAGGACGCGGTGGGTGCGGTCGCCACCGAGGGCCAGGTGCGGGCCATGGCGTCAGTGCTGGCGCCGCTCGCTCGACGAGGGTGCCCTGGGGTTCTCCACGTCGCAGGCACCCACCCACAACGACGGTGACGGCATGCCCGTACCCTCGCGCTGCCGCGTCGCGCTCGGAGCTCGAGGCACTGTGTCGCGTCCTGTCGTCGCATCCCGGCACGACGCTCGAGCTCATCGTGCCGGGGTGCCTCAACGGGTTCAGCGAGGACGAGGTCGATCTGATGGCGACGCTGTCGCTCCTGGCCGACCGCCCCGCCAACTGGAACGTGCTCGGCGTCTCGGCGCTCAACCCCGACGGCCTCGAGCACCAGCTCGAGGCGTCGACGAGCGCGGCCCGACGCGGCGCCACCGTCGTGGCTCTGACCTTGCCCCACACCATGAAGATCCGGCTGTCGTTCGAGCCCGGCGCCATCCTCGACAGCCTCCCGGGATGGCGCGAGATGTTCGCCGCTTCCCGTGGACCGAGCGCATGGCGGTCCTGTCCGACCCGGCCGAGCGGCGTCCGGCTCGACGCGGGGGCGAAGTCCAAGGAAGCCGGGATCATCGGCGCCCTGGCGCAACTGGGAGAACCTTCTCGTCGACGAGACGTTCGCGCCGGCCAATGCCGTCTACGAAGGGCGCTCGGTGGGTGACGTCGCCGCCGCGACCGGCAAGGACCCTTTCGACGCGCTCCTCGACATCGTCGTCGCCGACGAGCTGCGCACCGGCCTCCGGCCGCCCATCGGCGAGTCCGAAGCGGACTGGAGACTGCGGGCCCAGGTGTGGCAGGACCCGCGCACCGTCGTCGGAGGGTCCGATGCCGGCGCGCACCTCGACATGATGTGCGGCGCGATCTACTCCACGTCGATGCTCGGCGACGGCGTGCGGGCGCGCCAGCTGCTGTCGTGGGAGGAGGCGATCCGTCAGCTCACCGACGTCCCGGCCCGCCTCTACGGACTGCGTCACCGCGGACGGCTGGCCGAGGGGTGGTGGGCCGACGTCGTCGTCCTCGACCCCGAGCGGGTGGGCCACGGGCCCGAGCGGACCCGCGACGACCTGCCCGGTGGCGCCAGTCGACTGTATGCCGAGGCCGTCGGGATCGAGCACGTGCTCGTGAACGGCGAGGAGATCGTGCGCGCCGGCTCCTTCACCGGTGCCCTCCCCGGCGCGGTGCTGCGGTCGGGCAGCCATACCGACACCGTGCGAGCGGGAGCAAGCGCAGCGGGTGGAGCGACGTGAGCGCAGCGGGTCCAGCGACGTGAGCGCAGCGGGTGCGTCGGGCAGGACGGTCCGGGCGGCGGTGGTCCACGAGGTGGGGGCACCGTTCGTGATCGAGGACATCGTGCTCGCACCCACGGGGCCGCACGACGTCCGGGTGAAGCTGGCGGCGAGCGGGGTTTGTCATTCCGACCTGTCGGTGCAGAAGGGGACGATGCCGTTCATGTTCCCCACCGTGCTCGGCCACGAAGGTGCGGGGGTCGTGGCCGAGGTGGGCGAGGCCGTGACCCGCGTGGTGCCGGGCGACCACGTGGTGCTGACGTGGATGCCGGCGTGCCGTCGGTGCTTCTGGTGCCTCCGGGGTCAGGCCATGTTGTGCGAAGTGGGCCTGACCGAGTCGTTGTCGGGCGCCTACGCCACCGTGGGGGGCACGCAGCTCGTGCGGGGGCTCGGCACCGCCACGTTCGGGGAGCACACCCTCGTCCCCGAGGGCGAGGTCGTGCGCATCGACCCGTCGGTCCCGCTCGAGCTCGCCGCCCTCGTCGGTTGCGCGCTCGCCACCGGTGTCGGTGCGGTGTGGACCACGGCCAAGGTCGCGCCCGGATCCGCCGTCGCGGTCGTGGGCTGTGGCGGGGTCGGGTCTGTCGGTGATCCAGGGGGCGCGGCTGGCCGGGGCGAGCACCATCGTGGCAGTCGACCCGGTGGCCTCGAAGCTGGAGCTGGCCCGGGCCATGGGTGCGACCGCGGTGGTGGACGCGTCGGTCGAAGAGCCGGTCGCCGCGGTGCGGGCCCACACCGGGGGCCGGGGCGCCGACTACGGCTTCGAGGTGGTCGGAAAGGCCGAGACCATCCGAACCGTCTTCGCCTCGACCCGGCGCGGGGGCACCGCCGTCCTCGTCGGAGCGGGGTCGCCGGCGGAACAGGTGTCGTTCTCCGCTTTCGAGTTGTTCGTCGACGCCAAGACGGTGATCGGCTGCGTGTACGGCTCGACCGACGCCGACCGGGACTTCCCCGTGCTCGTCGACCTCGTCCGCCAGGGAGCGATCGACGCCGAGGGCCTCGTGACCCGGCGGATCCGGCTCGACGACATCGATGACGCCTTCCGGGCCATGGAGGCGGGCGAGGTGGCGAGAAGCGTGATCGTCTACGACGACGGACACGACGGACACGACGGACACGACGGACACGACGGACACGACGGACAGAAGAAAGACGGAACGGAGGCGTGATGGCGACGGACCTGTACGTCGTGGACGCGGATGGTCACATGGTGGAGCCCGTGGAGTTCTTCGCCGAGCTCTTGCAGCGGTTCCCCGACCACGTGGCCCTGCGAAGCGACACCAAGCTCGGTGTCCTGATCGAGGGGCGCCCCTATCCCCAGTACGAGGGCCCGGGGGCGGGATGTCCTCCGCAGCACGGCCTCACCACGGCTCCGGGCGTCGACCCCGGCACCGTCGACGGGGTGCTCGCCAACGCCGACACCGACGGCATCGACGAGATGGTGCTGTTCCCGAGCTTCGGCCTGTGCGTGCCCACCCTCGAGGACCCGGTGCTCGGCGCCGGCCGTGGCCCGCATGTACAACCGGTGGGCGTCGGAGTTCTGCGCCAAGAGCGCCGGCCGCCTGCACGGGGTGGCCGTCGTGCCCATCGAGCACGGCGAGGCCGCCGTCACGGTCATGGAAGAGGCCAAAGAGCCTCGGGCTCGTCGCCACCATCGTCCCTCCCGCCCTCAAGGGGCGGAACCTCGATCACCCCGACATGGACCGCTTCTACGCTGCCGCAGCGTCGATCGACATGCCGTTGGGGGTCCACGGAGCACCTGGGATCCATCTGCCCAAGATCGGCGTGGACCGGTTCGACAACTACATCCAGGTCCACTGTGTGAGCTTTCCCTTCGACCAGATGTTCGCCATGACGTCGCTCGTGAGCGGAGGCGTCTTCGACCGGCACCCCACCCTGCGCGTCGGCGTTCCTGGAGGCGGGCGCAGGGTGGCTCCCGTGGTTCGTCGAGCGGCTGGGCGAGCACTACGAGTCTCGGGGCGACTGGGTCCCCGACGGCTGGCGCCGCCCACCGGCCGAGTACGTTGCGGCGGGCAACATCGCGGTGACGTGCGAGCCCGACGAGGACGCGCTCCCGTGCGTGGTGGAGCTGCTCGGCGATCGCTGCGTGATGTTCGCCAGCGACTACCCGCACTGGGACGGCGCGTGGCCTCGGGCCACGACCGAATTGCGAGAGCACGCCCGGGGTCGTCTGGCCGACGACGCCCTGGCGCGTGTGGCGGGCGCCAACGCCCAGGACTTCTATCAGCTGGCGCGGTAGCCCGCGTCGGGGATCGGGCGGAATCGAGCGTCCCGTCCGCCGCTAACCTCGGCCCGGTGAACGACGACGTGCGCCGCAGCATCTCCTACCAGATCGCCCTGGGCCGAATCCTGTTCGGCGTCGGCCTCGCCGCTGCTCCGGCGACGGTGGCCCGCGCCTACCTCGGGGCCGAAGCCCGACGACCGAGCATGCGGTACATGAACCGGATCTTCGGCGGTCGAGACGTGGCCCTCGGTGTCGTACTGCTCCAGGCGTTGCGAGAGGGCAGGCGCGAGAGGGTCAACCGCGCCCTGTTGCTGGGAGCAGGGTGTGACGCCTGGGACGCGGTCGCCGCCGTTCGCAGTCGCGAGCTCCCGATCTGGAGCCGGGTGGTGGTGACGCTGCTGGGCTCGACGTTCGCGGCACTGGGCGCGGTAGCGGCGTTGGCGCCGCCACCCGACCCGACCAAGGTCGTTTCGGCCCCGACGAGCGCGTAGATGCCCGGGGCGACGCCCGGCCACGGTCACGACGACGTGGTCCGCGACACCGTCCGCGCGCTGGTGCGCGACGTGGAGGGGTTCCCCCGACCCGGTGTGACGTTCAAGGACATCACCCCCGTGCTCGCCGACGCGGCAGCCTTCACCGAGGCCGTGAACTGGTTGGCGGCCCCGTTTGCGGGACGGGCCGACAAGGTCGTGGCCATCGAGGCTCGAGGGTTCATCCTCGGCGCCCCGGTGGCCTACGCCTTGCACACGGGGCTCGTCCCCGTGCGCAAGGTGGGCAAGCTCCCCGCCGCCACCGTGGCGCAGTCCTACGTGCTCGAATACGGCGAGGCCGTCCTCGAGATGCACACCGACGCGGTGGAGCCGGGCGACCGGGTGCTGATCGTCGACGACGTCATCGCCACGGGCGGGACCCTGATCGCCACCGCCTCGGTGCTCCGTGGCAGTGGTGCAGAGGTCGTGGGTGTCGCCGCGCTCCTCGAGATCGTGGCCCTGGGTGGCCGGGCGCGGTTGGAGGACCTCGACCTCCACGTCTTGTTGTCGGTGTGAGCCCCGCGGCGATGTCGCTCGCGCTCGTCGACGCCCAGGAAGAGCGTTTCGCAGCGGCGTTCGCGGCCGCCGACGTCACCGGCGCCAGGGGACTGTACGCGCCCGACGTCGTCTACATCAGTCCCACGACGCGGCTCTTCGGATGGCCGGCGCGCATCGTCGGAGTCGACGCCGCGCTCGAATTCATCCAGCTCACGATCGCGGGGCTGTCCGGCATCTCCTACGCCGTCGACGACCGGGCGATCGTCGCCGACGGCGCGGGAGCGTACGTCCGGGTGCACTTCGACTTCGACATGCGAGGTGAGCGGCTGCGGTCCACCTATGTCGTGGTGTACCGGTACCGTGACGCCCTGATCGCCCAGCAGGAGCTGTACTACGACCCCAGCGGGGATCTCGAACGGCTCTCGGCCCCATGAGCGACGAGCGGTCCATCGAGTTGGTGCGACCGGCCGGCCTCTACCGCGACGCCCCCTACGCCTATGCCGCGGTGGCACCGGCGGGTCGGCTCGTGTTCAGCGCGGGGGCGTGTCCCCTCGACGACGCCGGCGTGGTGGTGGGCCCGGGTGATCTCGAGGCCCAAGCCCGGCAGACCGTCGCCAATCTCTTCGCCGCCTTGGAGGCCGCCGGCGCATCGCCGGGTGCGGTGCTCAAGACGACGGTGTACGTCGTCTCGTCGTCACAGGAAGATCTGGTCAGGGTGTGGGCCGTGGTGAAGTCGGCCTTCGAGCCGTCGGATCCACCGAGCACACTGCTGGGCGTGGCCGCTCTCGGCTACACCGGTCAGCTCGTGGAGATCGAGGCCGTCGCTCTGGCGCCTGCACCGAGCGAGCCGGCCCCGTCTCCGTAGCGAGCTGCGTTGTCACCGGCCGAGAGTCGTCAGATCGGCATCGCCTCGTAGACCTCGACGGTGCCACCGCCGGCGAGGACGGGACACCCCTTGGCCTTGCCCGCCGCGTCGGACAGGCTGTTGGCGGAGATGACGCTGTAGCCTCCGATGGCGCTGGTGCCACCGTCTTTGTTGGAGCCGTCGGACTTCACCGTGCTCGACGCACCGAAGGGATTGCCGGGGTCGACGATGTCGTCCCCGAGGGTGCCGAACCATCCCATCCATGCGTCCATGGCGGCCTTCTGACCTTCAGGTGTGTCTGCCATCTGACCACCGGTGTAGAGGAATACGAACTTGCCCATGATGCGTCCTGCCTTTCTTGTCGTCGGTTGATTCGTTGGATCGGTTGGATCGAGTTGGATCGAGTTGGATCGGTGTCAGGGGGGTCCTTCGTCGGGGCCCGGATCACCGCCGGCTCCGGCGATGGCCAGCCTGGCGAGGTAGTGCCGCCAACCCGCAGCGTGCGGCTCGACGGCTTCGAGGGGCAGACCGCGGTGCACGAGGCGCACGATGGTGTCGTCCCCGTCGGCGGTGAGGGTGATCTCGACGGTGGTCGACCCGGCAGGCACGGGAATGCCCCCGTCCTCCCAGCCCCAGGTGAAGACGACTCGGTGGGGTGGGCTCACTTCGACGTACTCGCCCCGGGCGACGTGAGTGCCGTCGACGTTGACCCGGTAGACGCCGCCGGGATGGGGCTCGAGCTTGTGGTCCACGCCGTTCCAGCGCCGCATCTTGTCGGGGTCGGTGAAGAACGGGAACACGGCCTCGGGTGGCGCCGCGATCCGGATCTCCTGCTCGATGACGTCATCGCCTGTCGGCACGTTCGGTGTCCTCCATCTCTTGTTCGACTGCGCGCTTCAGGCGGCGCAGGCTGGTGGACCAGAACACTTCGAGGTAGTCGCGCAGCTCGTCCAGTCCCTGGGGCCGGGCCCGGTAGATGATCCGGGTGGCTTCGCGCCGGCTCTCGAGCAGCCCGGCGTCCACCAGGACGCGCAGGTGCTGGGAGACCGCAGGCCGGGTGAGGTCGAAGTGCGAGGCGATCTCCCCGGCGGCGAGCTCGTCCTCGCCCACGAGCCGAAGGATCTCGCGCCGGTGGGGCTCGGCGATGGCACGGAGGGCGGCGTCCACCCTCTGAATGTAAGCAGATCCTTTCGTAAGTAGCAAGTGACATTTGGGCCATCTGCCTACGCTCGGCGTCCGACGGAGGTGTGCCGATGCTGGGATCGAGCGTCCTGGTCGCATTCGAGCCACGACGGACGTCGACCGGGCCCGGGGCGTTCTACCGCGACACTCTCGGATTGGCTCTGGTCGAGGAGGGCCCGTTCGCGTGCGTCTTCGACGCGCACGGGACGCAACTGCGTGTCACGTCGGTGGGTGAGATCGCGCTCGCGCCCTACACGGTGCTCGGATGGTCCGTCGACGACGTCGAGGCCACGGTGCGGGCTCTGAGCGGCGCGGGTGGCGCTTCGAGCGGTTCCCCGGCATGGAGCAGGACGAGAGCGGGGTGTGGACGTCCCCGAGCGGGGCCCGGGTGGCGTGGTTCACCGATCCCGACGGCAACGTCTTGTCGGTCTCCCAGATGCCGTGAATCAGCGGCGGGGCATCTTGATGGCGCGGTCGGCGATGATGTTCTTCTGCACCTCGGTCGTGCCCGCCCCGATCGACGTGTAGCGCTGCCAGACGTAGTTGTGGCTCCAATGGCCTTTGTCGACCGCATCGGGGCCACCACGGGCCAAGACGCCCGACGCGCCCGAGAATGTCGACGCCGAGCTCGGCGATGGTCTGCGAGAGGTAGCTCCACTGGAGCTTGGCCAATGGGACCTCGGGCCAGTTCTTCTCGCCCTTCAGGATCTTCGACAGTGCCCGCGCGTTGAGCAGTCGGGTGAGCTCGAGCTGTGTCCACACGCGGGCGATGCGATCGCGGATTCCCGGGTCGTCGAGCGCTTCGGGGTTGTGCTTGCGGGCCGTGGCGATGAGGTTGTCGAGCTCGATGCGCATCGAGACCGACAGCCCCGACGTCCCGACCCTCTCGTTGGCGAGGGTCCCCATGGCCACGTTCCAGCCCTGGTTCTCTTCGCCCAGCCGGTAGGCGACGGGCACCCGGGCCCCGTCGAAGTTCACCTCGCAGAACAGCTCGCCCCCGGTGATGTCCCTGATGACGTTCACCTC
The DNA here is from genome assembly GCA_963764205.1 of uncultured Acidimicrobiales bacterium. Lineage (GTDB taxonomy): Bacteria > Actinomycetota > Acidimicrobiia > Acidimicrobiales > UBA8190 > Chersky-840. The sequence continues at coordinate 249,687 of CAVXRN010000006.1, read as the reverse complement.
GATGCCGGGAAGCTCCATGTCGACGATGAGGGCGGTGATCCCTTCGTGCTTCACGCCGCGCTCGATGGCGGTGGGGTCGGTCCGAACGAGGAAGAGCCCCCACTTGGCCAGATGGGCGGTGGAGATCCAGATCTTGCGGCCGGTCACGACGTACTCGTCGCCGTCGAGGACGGCCAGGGTGCGGAGGTTGGCCAGGTCCGAACCCGCTTCGGGCTCGGTGAACCCCTGGCACCAATGGACATCCGCGTTGAGGATCCCCGGGAGCCACATCTGTTGCTGCTCCTCGGTGCCCCAGCGAAGGATCATGGGGCCGATCTGCCACAAGCCGTTGGCGTTGTAGATCCCCGGCGTCTTGGCCCGGGCCATCTCCTCGGAGTAGATGGTGTTCTGCATGACCGTGGCCTCGCGGCCCCCCCAGGGCTTGGGCCAATTGATGGCTGCCCACCGCCCGCCGTGGAGACAGCGTTGCCACGCCTGGCGGCGCAGCATGGTGCGTCGGTCGGGATTGTTCTCGTCCCCGATCTCCCCCGAGGCCATGAACTCGGGGAGATTCGCGTCGAGCCACTCGCGCAACTCGGACCGGAAGGCGTCGTCCTCGGGGGTGTAGGAGAAGTCCACGGATGCCTCGCTGCGTCAGTGCTTCAACACGTCGGGGTTGACGATGTTGCGGGGCGTGGCGCCCGCCATCAGACGGCAGAGGTCATCCGCGATGGTCTGGGTGTGGTTGACCTCGGTGTCGTAGGTGGCGCCACCGATGTGCGGGGTGAGCACCACGTTCGGGAAGGTGGTCAGCGGGTGGTCGGTGGGAAGGTGCTCACCCACGAAGTGGTCGAGCCCGGCCGCGCCCACCTTGCCCGACCGCAGCGCATCGACCAGGGCGTCGCCGTCGTGGAGTTGGGCGCGCGCGGTGTTGAGGAAGACGACGCCGTCGCGCATCGCCGCGAATTGCGCGGCGCCGATCATCCCTGTGGTCTCCTCGGTCACCGGGGCGTGCAGCGAGACGACGTGGGATACCTCGAGGAGCTGCTCGAGGCTGTGGGTGGCGTCCGCCGCGTAGGGGTCGTAGGCGACGACGTTCATGCCCAGACCCTCGAGGCGCCACCGCAGGGCGCGCCCCACGGCACCGAGACCCACCAGCCCGGCCGTGCGCCCCGCCATCTGCCACGCCCGGAAGCGCTGGTACGGGATGGTGCCGTCCTTGTAGACGTCGCCGGCACGGACATCCGCGTCGGCGCCCAGCACGCCGCGACTCGCGGCGAAGAGCAGAGCCACGCCGATCTCGGCCACGGCGTCGGCGTTGCGGGCGGGGGCCCGGAGCACCGGGACGCCCGCGGCGGTGGCCGCGTCGATGTCGACGTTGTTGGGGTCACCGCGGGTGCTCGCCACGGCCAGGAGCGGGAGCTCGAACACCGGGCCCGCACAGCGGTCGGCCTCGACCATCAAGATGGTGGCCTCTTCGGCCGCAGCCCGCTCGGCCAGCTGTTCGGCGTTGTAGATCCGCAGGGGCTGGTGGTCGATCCACGGGTCGATCACGAGATCGGCGAGCTCCCGCAACAGATCGACCCCGGGACCCCGAACCGGGGTGGTCACGAGCGCCCGAGGGCGGGTCCGGTCCATCGATCCTCCTTCGGCCGCCGAAGTCATTCATAATGGCCGAACGATGACGGTCATGTCAGGTTCGGTCACGGTGGGCATCGACATCGGGACGACCGCCGTGAAGGCGATCGCCGCCGACGAGAAAGGCACGGTTCTGGCGCGGGCCCGCATTCCCCACCGCTTGAAGACGCCTGCCCCAGACCAGCTCGAGCACGATGCCGCCCAAGCATGGCGACGTGGGCCGATGCGGGCACTGGCCCAGGTCACCGCCGAAGGCTTCGACGTCGCCGGGGTCTGCGTCACGAGCATGGTGCCCTCGTTGGCCGCGGTCGACCGGCGCGGGATCCCACGGTCCCCGGGTCTTCTCTACGGCGACGGCCGAGGCCAGGCGGTCTCCGGGCCAGACGTCGGGGACACCGACTCGGTCATGCCCGACGCCGGGGGCTTCGTCCGCTGGGCTGCACACGAATTCCCCGGCGCGCACGGCTACTGGCCCGCGCAGGCGGTCGCCACGTACGCGCTCGGACGGCGTCCCCGCCATCGACACGGGCACGGCGATCTGCATGGGCTCGATGCGGAGGGGTACCGGGTGGAACGACGAGGTCCTCGACGCGCTCCACGTCACCGAGGGTCAACTCCCGGTCGTGGTCCCCATGGGGCAGCCGGCGGGGACGGTGACGGGATCGGACACGGTGCTGGCGGCGGGGACCGTCGACGCGCTGTGCGACCAGATCGTCTCGGGTGCCGACCGAGACCGGGGACGTCCTCGTGATCTTCGGGGCGACACTCATCGTGTGGGCGGTGGTCGACGACTGGGTCGAGGTGCCCGGATTGTGGACGCTTCCCCACACCGTGGCCGGGAAGGTCCTCGTGGGCGGACCGAGCAACGCCGGCGCACTGTTCGTGGACTGGGCCCGGGCCATGCTCCACGGCGCCGCCCGCTCGTCCGGCCGCGACTGCGAGGCGCCGCAACGACGACGACGGCCACAACTGCGGGTGACGAGCCCGAGCGGAGCGGTGACCCCGGGCCGGGTACCGGTGTGGACGCCGTACCTGCGGGGCGAGCGCGTGCCGTATCACGACACCTCGTTACGAGCCGGCCTCCATGACCTGGACATGACCCATGACGCCGACGCGGTCGAGCGCGCCGCGTACGAGGCCAGTGGGTTCGTCATCCGTCACATGCTCGACCGGGCCGGCATCGCGGCGCGGCGCATCGTCGCCAGTGGGGGCGGGACGCACGTGGTGCCCTGGATGCAGGGTGTCGCCGACGCATGCGGCCTTCCCGTCGACACCGTCGGCGTGCCCGAGGGCTCCGCACTCGGCGCCGCCTACATCGCCCGGTGGACCGCGGGTCTCGAGTCGTCGCTCGACGGTGCGCAGCCGTGGGCGCGCCTCGGACGCAGGGTGGAGCCCGACGCCGCGCTGGGCCGCGGCGGCCTCGGAACGCTACGCACGCTTCCGGGCGTTCAGCCCCGAGCGCTGAAACCGGGCACGCCCCGGTTGGGAGTCGCCGGGACGCTCTGCCATGCTGGGGAGCGGAGGTGGTCCGGTGGCCCGAGGCAGATGCGCACGACGACGACAACGTCGCTGGTGGCGGTGACGACTGGTTGTTTCCCTTCGAATCCGAGCTCCACGCCTTCGCGCCGAGCCTCCACGAAGCCCAGAACGGCTGGCTGTCACAGATCGACTCGCTCCGTGCGCCGGACCGCAAGACCCACGAGCTGATCCGGATGGTGTGCACCGTGATCCTGCGCAACCCGCCCGGCGTCCGGCGCCACGCCATGTTGGCGGCCGAAGTGGGCGCCACGTGGGAGGAGATCGCCGGCAGCATCGTGTTGACCGAACCGGCCTTCGGTCTCCTGCGTGTGGTCGAAGCACTTCCCTGGGCCCGGCGGGGTTGGGAGCGCGGGCAATCCGCCGTCGAAGAAGGCGGCACACCGCATCGCCCTCCTGCCTGATCTCAACCCCCCCCGCCTGATCTCAACCCCCCCGCCCCGGCCGCTGTCCGCGCTGTCCCCCGGCGGTCGCGCGCTCCCGGCCCGCTAGTGGCCGAAAGTCTCGGGGGGGTGCGTGTCGGCTGACAGGACGTGCGCGGGTGGAGGGCCCCCTCCGAACAGGGCCCGGTGGACCATCGTGGTGAGGGTGTCGAGCGCCGAGGCGTCCACGGGCTCGCCGGCGAACTGTCGGAGTTGGTGGAAGCGGTCGACCATCGCCACCACGGCTTCGGCGGCCGCGTTGGGGTCGATGCCGGGGTGTGGTCCTGCGGCGCGGATGCGGACAGCCAACGTCTGGGCCACGCCGCCCGCCGCCGCGTGCGCCTGGGCGCCGAGCTCGCTGTCGCTCATCACGAGGTCGGTCCAGGCCCGCAGCACCGGGGCGTAGCGCTGCCAGGCTTCGGAGAACCGTTCCATCCACGTGCGCAGCTCTTGCCACCCCGCCGCGTCGGGACCGACGGGACCGAGCGCGTCGTCGAGCGCGGCGACCACTTCGCCCGCCTCGCCCACGAGGGCGCGCAAGAGGTCTTCTTTGTTGGAGAAGTACAGATAGAAGGTGCCGTGCGACGTTCGAGCGACCTTGACGATGTCATCGACCCGGGCGGCGTGGTACCCGCGACGTGCGAAGACGACCATGGCTGCGTCGAGGAGCTTGCGCATGGTCTTGCGCCCTTGTGAGCGCAACGCGCGCTTACTGGCGGGCTCGCCGGCCACGACCGCGGCCTTGGTGCCGCGCGACGAAGCCCGTTTCCCGTTCGTGCCGCCGTTCGCGCCCCGGGTGCTCACCGGGTTTGGCCCGGATGGGGGGCTCGGCGTGGTCGCCGGTCCCATTCCCCGGGCATCGTAGTCACCGACCGCCTCAAGATGCCTCGAAGGCCACCTTGATGGCTCCGCTCTGATCTTGGCGAGCGATGGCCCGCAGGGCGTCCCACCAACGGTCGAGGGGGAACCGGTGCGTCAGCATGCCCGTCAGGTCGATGCGTCCCGCCGCGGTCATGTCGAGGTAGTGGGCGATGGCATGTTTGCGGACGCCGTCGATCTCTTCGATCCCGAACGCGTTGGACCCGGCGATGGTGAGCTCTTTGAAGTAGATGGGCGTCCATTCCCAGCGTCCGGGTGTCGAGACGCCACTCTGGACGAGGGTGCCGCGCTCGGCCAGCACGCGCACACCGACCTCCAGGGTCTCGGGCCTGGCGATGGTGTCGTAGACGACGTCGATGCCGCCCGGATGGGCGACGGGCAGCCCGTCGAAAGGGACGTGGAGCTCGCCCCCGGACCACTCGGCCAGCTCCTCGACCACCTGGAGGCGCGGCTCGTGCGCCACCACCTTGCTGGCTCCGAGCCGCGACGCGAATTCCGCCTGGGCCGCGAAGCGCGCCACCACGGCCACTTCCACGTCGGGGAACAACGCCCGTAAGGCGGCGACACTCGTGACGCCCAGAGCGCCGGCACCGTAGACGACGACTTTGCCTCCGGCGGGTGGCGGGTGGCGGAGGATGGCATGCATCGACACCGAGAACGGGTCGGCCAAGACGGCCAAGGTGTCGGACACACCGGCGGGCACGGGGATGAGCATCGAATCGTGGGCGGCGAGAAGGTCTGCCCATGCTCCGGGGGCGTCGGTGGTCACGCCCACATGGACGCCGGGGCCGAGCGCACCGCGCGTGAAGCTCCAACACAAGTTCAAGTCCCCGGCCCGACACGGCGGGCACATCGGGTCGACGCCCCGAGGGGCACACGTGAGCCACGGGTTGAGGACGACGCGGTCACCGATCTCGAGACCCTGCGCCGCCGGGCCGAGCTCGACGACCTCCGCCACCACTTCGTGACCCGGGACGTGGGGGAGCGACGAGAAGGCGGACATGGGGTTGTCGACATCGCCTTCGCCGAAGTCACCGAGCACGAGCTTGGCGTCGGACCCGCAGATCCCCGACAGGATCGGCTTCGTGATGACCCAGTCGGGGCGCGGGGGCCGTGCGTCGTCCACGACGTGGAGCCCGAAGGGGAGCGACGCCAACATGCGCTCGAGGTCGTCGGTCGGTTCCGGTCTCGCCTCGTCGGGCGCGGGGGCGGCGCCGAACACGAGTGCTCTCACGTCGACCGTCCTTTCACGGTGCAACTCACGGTGTGCTTCTCACAGTGTGCATCACACGATCCCCTTGGCCTGCATCTCCTCGAGCTCCGCTGGTGTCAGGCCGACCAGGTCGCACCACACCTCGCGGTTGTCGCGCGCCCAGAACGGGGGCTCCGCTCGGCACGGGGGTGGGCTCACCGACCAGCCGGGGATAGGGCGCCTGCTGGCGCAGCGGGCCGAGGACCGGGTCGTCGACGGCGACGAGATCGTGACGCGCCGCGAAATGGGGGTCGAGGGCGATGTCCCGGGCGTTGTAGGCCGTCGCCACCGGCACGTCGTGGGCGACGCAGGCGCGTTCCACCTCGACCGCGCTCTGCCCCGAAGTCCACTGCGCCACCAGAGCGTTGATGGTGTCGCCGTTGCGGGCCCGATCGGCCAGGGTGGCGAAGCGGGGGTCCTCGAGGAGGTCGAGTCGACCCATGGCGCGACACAGGCGCGCGAAGTTGGCGTCGCCGCCCGCCACGACACAGACGTAGTTCCCGTCCGACGTCGGGTAGTTGTCGAGCGGGGCCGAGTTCGACAGCCGGTTGCCCTCCCGCGTGCGGATGGTCCCGAGGCGGTCGTAGGCGGGGATCGTCCATTCCAAGATGCGCAGGACCGACCCGTACAACGAGGCGTCGATGACCGCACCCTGGCCCCGGCCCGGCGCAGACCGCGTCGCTCGTGGCCCGCCCCGCGTCACGCCGGTACAGCGCAGCGAGGGCGGCCTCGGCTGCGAACACGCCCGTCAGGTAGTCGGCGACGGTCACGCCCGGCCGTACCGGTGGTCGGTCCGTTTCGCCGGTCAGGTTGAGCAGTCCCCCGTAGGCGACGCCGAGGCGGTCGAGGCCGGGCCGCTCGGCGTAGGGGCCGTCCTGGCCGAAGGCGCTGATGCGCACCAGCACGAGTCGGGGGTCGAGCGCGTCGGGGCCCAGTCCCCAGTCCTCCATGGTCCCGGGCCGGAAGTTCTCGCACACGACGTCCGCCGTCGAGGCCAGGCGGCGGAAGAGCTCCTGGCCCTCGGGGGCGCGCAGATCGCACGTCACGCTCTTGCGCCCGCGACCCTCGACCGCCCAGAACAACGAATAGCCGTCGACGAACGGTCCGATGGTGCGCATGAAGTCACCGCCTCGGGGCTGCTCCACCTTCACGACGTCGGCGCCCCACTCACCCAACAGGCCCGCGCAGAACGGCGCACCGATCCTGGTGCCGACGTCGACCACCCGCAGGCCCTCGAGCGGGCGCGCCATGTGGTGTGTCAGCCTTGCCCGGGAGTGGGATCAGCGGCGTCCCCCCGGTCGCGGGCCGCGAAGACCTCTTTCATCGAGCCCATCTGCTTGCGCTCCTCGAGCGCCGAGAGCGCGGTGGCGGTGTTGTGGACCCATTGATGGGCCATGAAGTGGTAGCGCCAGGACGCTCCTTTACCCATCAGCTCCCCGACGTGGTTGAGCGAGTCCTTCACCACCTGTGCTGTCACGGGGGGCACGAGGGCCACCCGGAGCGCCAGCTCCATGGTGCGCGCCGTGAGCTCGGCCCGGGGGACAACCTTGTTCACCAGCCCGAGTCGCCACGCCTCCGGCGCGTCGAGCTCCTCCGCCGCGAGGAGGAATTCCTTGGCCTTGCGGATGCCGAGCTCCCACGGCTCGACGAGAAGCTCGACCCCGGCGCCGGACATGCGGAGGACCGGATTGGAGAACGACGCATCGTCCGCGGCCACGATGAGGTCGCACATGCACGCCAGCATGAGCCCGGCGGCGACGCACTTGCCTTGGACCGCCGCGATGGTGGGTTTGCGGAAGTCGTGGATACGGCGGCACCGGTCGACGTACATGACCTGTTCGTGGTGGAACTTGCCCTCGGGGGTCTCGCGCATGGCGACCCACTCGTCGGCCCCCTCGTTGCCGACGATCGCCTTCAGGTCGTGCCCGGCGCTGAAGTGCTTCCCCGCGCCGGCGAGGATCACGACACGGACGTCGTCGTCGGCGTCGGCGCGGTCGAAACAGGCGTCGAGCGCGTCGATGAGCGCTGTGTTCTGGGCATTGGCGACGTTGGGCCTGTTCATGGTGATCGTGGCGACAGGGCCCTCGACCTCGTAGCGGACTACCGGTTCATCGTTCGACACGCCGAGCCTCCTTTCCCATCGCCGACGGTAGGGCCACCCGCAGACTCCGGTGGTCATCGCGCCCCCTCGGGTGCCGCCGGTTCACGAGGCAGTCCGAGCACCCGCTCACCCACCACGTTGCGCTGGATCTCGTTGGTGCCCGCGAAGATGGATGCCGCCTGATAGTAGAGCCACGCGCGCTGCCACGAGCCGTCGCCGGGGTTGTCGTGCGCATCGCGCCACAACGGCGCGGCGGGACCGAGGATGTCGAGGGCGAGCGTGTGCAGGCGCTTGCTCATCTCGCTCCAGAAGAGCTTCAGCGTGCTCCCCTCGGGACCGGGCTCGAGGCCCCGCTGCAGCTTGGACAGTGATCGCCAGTTCTGCAGCTGGAACAGCCGCACCTCGACATACGCCTGGGCCAACCTGCGGCGCAACCCGGTGTCGTCGAACGAGCCGAGCGCCGCTGCCGTCGAGAGGAGCTCTTCGAGATGCTGTATGTGGATCACGAGCTGTCGGGGGTTCACCCCTCGCTCGTTGGACAGGGTCGAGCCCGCCACCCGCCAACCTTCACCGGGTGAGCCGACGAGCTGGTCGTCGGGGACGAAGACCTCGGTCAGCTCCACTTCGTTGAACTCGGCTTCACCGGTGAGCTGCACCAGGGGATGGACCTCCACACCCGGAGCGTGCATGTCGACGACGAAGAACGACAGGCCCTTGTGCTTGGCGACGGTGGGGTCGCTGCGGGCGAGGCAGACGCCCCAGTCGGCGAACTGCGCGTACGACGTCCAGACCTTGGCGCCGTCGAGCTGCCAGCCGCCGTCGACGCGCCGGGCCGAGGTGCGCACCGCGGCGAGGTCGGAGCCCGCATCGGGCTCGGAGAAGAGCTGACACCACAGCGCCGCCGCTCTGGGGATGGCCGGGAGCCAGCGGGCCTTCTGTTCGTCGGTGCCATGGGCGAGCAGGGTCGGGCCCGCCAGGTTCACGCCGATGCGTCCGACGAGCTCGGGGGCGCGGGCGCGCGCCAATTCCTCTTGCACGACGAAGTTCTCGGCCGGTCCGAGGTCGCGACCGCCGTAGGCCGCCGGCCACGTCACCGCCACCCAGCCGGCGCCGGCCAGGTCCGCCTGCCAGCGGCGCCCGAACGCGACCTCCTGGCCGAGGTCGTCGAAGCGCGGCGGCAGACCCACCCCGTACTCCCATGGCAGGTGCTGGCGGAGCCACTCCCGCAGGTTCCCGCGGAGGCGCTCCTGTTCGGGCGTCGTCGTGAGGTCCATCGCCTCCGCCAGCATGACACACGAGTCAGAGTCCCGAACCGGCCTGGACCTCCTAGCGGCGAAGGCGGATGACGGCGAGCGGCGCGGCGATCGCGACGATGAGGGCGGACCACGCCAGCGACGCCGGCAGGTAGTACCCGAGTGAATGGCCGAGCACGACCTCCGCCGCGTGACCCTGGGTCAGGATCCGCACGGTGTTCACCATGACCGTGACCGGCTGGTGGTAGGCGAAGGGCTGCATCCACCCGGGCATGGTCGCCACGGGGACGTACGCGCTCGAGACGAACGTGAGCGGGAACACCAGGAACGACAGGCTCTGCGCCGCCTGGGGGCTGCCGGCGAACAGTCCGAGCGCCACGAAGAGCCAGCAGAAGGCGAAGCCGTACACCGCGCACATCCCGAAGGCGCCCAACGCGGCGGCGACGCTCGTATGGATGCGGAATCCGATGGCGAAGCCGATGGCGGACGTGATGGCGAGGCTCAACGTCGTGAGGGCGGCGTTGGCCCACACGTTGCCGTCGATGATCGAGAAGCGCGAGATGGGGAGGCTCCGGAGACGGTCCATCAGGCCCATGCTGAGGTCGTCGGCGATACCGGCCGATGCGCCCATGCCCGTGAACAGGACGCTCGTGGCCACGAACCCCGGGACGAGAAAGTCCACGTATGCCAACGAACCGGTATGGGAGACGGCCCCCCCGAAGACGTAGCGGAAGATCAAGAGGAAGAGCGCGCCCTGCGCCGTGCCCGCCACGATGAGCTGAGGTGTGCGGACGAACTTCTTCACCGTCCGTCCCGCCACGGTCACGGTCGAGACGAGGCGCGACGCGCCGGGCTGGAGCGTCGAGGCGGGAGCGTCGAGGGTAGCGGTGGTCATGTCGAGCACCTTTCGGGTCAGGCGACGCGGTCGCCGGAATGGGAGTCGGATATGGGAGTCGGTGATGGGAGTCGGGTGTCGTCCCCGTGAGCTTCAAGAAGACTTCGTCCAGCGTGGGATGGCGGACGGTGATGTCCTCGATGTCGATGCCCGCGTCGTCGAGGGCGCGCACCACGCGGGCGAGCACGCCCGATCCCCTGGGAGCGTCGATCGAGCATCGTTTGGTGTCGGGGTCGATCGAGGGTGTCCCGATGCCCACGCGCTCGAGCACGTCGGCCGCACGGCCCAAGGTGGAGGCCTCGCGCGTGTGCAGGTCGAGCACGTCCGCGCCGACACGCTGCTTGAGATCGGCGGGCGATCCCTGGGCCACGACCCTCCCGCCGTCGATGATCACGATGAGCGACGCCAGATGGTCGGCCTCGTCCAGGTACTGCGTGGTCAACAGGACGTCGGTCCCGGCGTCGCCCAGCGCCACGATGGCGTCCCACAACTCGATGCGGCTCCGAGGGTCGAGGCCGGTGGTCGGCTCGTCGAGGAGCAACAGCCGTGGCGCGCCCACCAAGCTGGCCCCGAGGTCGAGGCGCCTTCGCATCCCTCCCGAGTACGTCTTCACGAGACGGTCGCCGGCGTCGGTCAAGCCGAGCTGCTCCAACGTGGCCGCCGCCGCGGCTCGGGCCGAGCGACGGGACCGCCCGTAGAGCCGGGCCACCATGGCCAGGTTCTCCGCGCCGGTCATCATCTCCTCCACCGCGGCCGACTGGCCGGCCAAACCGATCATGCGACGCACGGTCTGGGCCTCCCGCACGACGTCGTGGCCCGCGACGGTCAGCGATCCGGCATCGGGTCGCGCCAAGGTGGCCACGGTGCGGACGAACGTGGTTTTGCCCGCGCCGTTGGGCCCGAGAATGGCGACGATGCGTCCGGGAGGGATGTCGAGGTCCAGCTCGGCCAGGGCCGTCACGCGGCCGAACCGCTTGACGAGGCCGCGGGCCTCGATGAGCGCAGTCATGGGGTGTTCCTCTCTCCTTGGTCGAGAGGTCGATCCCGGTCCGTGCCCTACGCTGTGGGTGCAGCCCCGAGCGAGGTTCCTTCGGAATCGACCTCGTGGTTTCACAGGCCCCGGGGCCGCGTGCACCGACACGCGGCCCCGAGCCGTTCCGAGGCAGGTGTCACGAGGCGCCTGGGTCGGCCACCTCCTCCGATGGTCTCGGCGGGCCCGCGATCTCGCCCACGTCGACGGCGTCGTAGTCCGTCGGATCAGCCGAGAACGAACGCCACAGGTCGATGCCGTCGAGCGAGCCGTCGGCGATCTCCTTTATCAGCACCTTGACGAAGTCGAGCTCGGCATCCATGAGCCGCTCCTCGTACTCGCCCTCGAGCTCGAAGAGCCTCGGAAGTCCGCTGTCGTGGCCGGCCCGCAGCGCGGCGCGCAGTTGCGTCAGCCTGATCTCGAGCGCCAGGGCCCGGCTGCGCAACGCCTCCAGCGCGTCGTCGGTGGAGAGGGCGGGGAGGAACGAGAGGGCGGCCATGAAGTGCGGATACTCCTTGGCCGGCACCGTCAGCAGCTCGGTGAGCCAGTCGGTGAGCTCCCTGATGCCGTCGTCGGTGACCTCGTAGACGGTGCGCTCCGGGCGTCGCCCCTCACGGACGGTCTCGCCCGCCCGGATGAAGCCGCGCTTCTCCAAGGACTCCACCACGGCGTACAGCGACCCGTAGTTGAGGCGCACGCTCTCGTGCTTGGCCCGGGACCGCAGTGTCTGGGCCACCTCGTAGGGGTGCATCGGGCGTTCGTACAGGCACACCAGCACGGCCAGGGCGAGAGGGTTCGATCGGGCCGGCCGGGGCATAACGATCAGGATATTCTATTCAGAGTGTCCTGACAAGAGGTCAGTGTCCTGACAAGGGGTCAGCACCGTCATTGCGGAGCTTGGCGGCCATCGTGCGCATCGAGCTCCGGTCGGGCTTGCCGGCCGCCAGGACGGGGAGGGCGTCGAGCTGGACCACCATCTCCGGGGTCTTGAAGCGGGTGATGCCGCGCTCGGAGAACCACGCCCGGCAGCTGTCCAGGTCGAAGGGTGTCGTCGCCTCGACGAAGGCGGCGACGCGTTCGCCCACGTCAGGGTCGGGGACGGCCACGGCCACGGCGTGGCGGACATCGGGATGGGCCTCGAGCACGGCTTCGACCTCTGACGCCGAGATGTTCTCGCCGCCCCGGATGATGATGTCGGAGAGCCGGCCCACCACGCGGAGCCAGCCCTGCTCGTCGAGGACGCCGAGGTCCCCGGTCCGGAACCAGCGCCCGCGCTCCGAGAGCACACGCGCCGTCGCGTCGGGGTCGACGTACCCGGCGAACAACTCGGGCCCCCGCAGCCAGATCTCACCCGCCGTGCCCGGTGCCTGGCGGACCGACGTCTCGGGGTCGTGCACCGCCAGCTCGACGTCACCGAGGGGACGGCCGTCGGTGTCGCGTGCCCGCTCGACGCTGTCGTCGGGGCCCGACGTCGTCACCGTCGGCGCCTCGGTCGACCCGTAGGTGCGCTTGACGCGGCACCCGAACGCGTCGCTGGTGGCGTCGACGAAGGCCGGGCTGACCGACGCTCCCCCGGTCGAGACGAGCCGGAGGCTGCGCACGCGCTCGGGGCGGAAGTTCGCGGATCCGGCCATCTGGGAGAAGAAGACCGGTGGTGCTCCCATGAACGAGACCCGCTCGTCCTCGATGCGGCGCAGACCCTCGTCGGGATCCCACGCCGCCATGAGCACCGCCGGGATGGCGGCCGTGGCCGGGATGAGCACGCCGTTGAGCAGTCCCGACACATGGGCCAGCGGCGCGGGCATGAGCACCGTGTCGCTGCGTCCGAGCCCGTGCACGGCGACCATCAGCGCCGCCTTGTAGCCCAGGCTCCGGTGGGTGTGCAGCGCCGCTTTCGGCACCCCGGTCGACCCCGACGTGAACAACGCCACGGCGATGTCGGTCGGCCGGGCCGGAGAGGTACCGACCGTGACGGCCGGGCCGGGTTCGAGCAGGTCGAAGAGGTCCTCGACCCCGTTCCCGCCGTGGCACAGGGCCTCGGGCCGTTGCGCGCTCGGCATGTCGGGTGCCGCGACGACCAGCACCGGGTGCACCTGGTCCAACGCCGCCTCCACCTCGGCGCCGCCCAACCGGTGATGCAGCGGCGCCGCGACCGCCCCGAGCCGCCAGCACGCCCGGTAGAGCACGAGCGCCGGGGCACCGTTGGGCAGTTGCCAGCTCACGACGTCCCCGCGCCGGACACCGGTCGCCGCCAGGCGTCCCGCCAACGTGGCGATGGCGGTCTCGAGCGCCGCGGCGTCGAGGCGCCCCGCGTCGTCCACGACCGTCGCCCCCGGTCCGACCGAGGTGGAACCGGGCCCAGGGAACGACGAGTCCAGCGCGCCTCGGTCCCACGCACCACCGGCGCGCCGGTAGCGCGTCGCCCCGGCCTGGATCAACGTGGGGCGGAGCCGGAGTCCGGGCGACGAGGACGCCCTGGCGACATGGGGCATCCGGCCACGCTAGCGCCGGGCCCGTTTGTCTAACCTGACGCCGTGGTCAGAGAAAGCGCTGCGTCCCGGACGCACATCGTGGCCCCCGACGACGTGGCGCAACGGGTGGCGTTGGCACCGGCGCCGGGCGAAGCACCGCTGCCCGCGCGCAACGCCGCCGCCCTTCTCCGCCGTAACGGCACCGACCCGGAGTTCGCCCCCCGACCGGCGTTGCACTTCGGTGAGCGCAGCTGGAGCCACGCCGAGATGTACGCCGAGTCCAGCCGCTACGCGGCGCTGTTCCGTCAGCGTCTCGACCCCGGTAGGCCCCCGCACGTCGCCGTCCTGCTCGACAACACGCCGGACTACGTCTTCTGCCTCGCCGGTGCCGCCCTGGCGGGGGCGGTGGTGGTGGGCCTCAACCACACCCGGCGCGACGAGCACCTCGTGGCCGACATCGGCCACACCGACGTGCAGCTCCTCGTGACCGAGCCCCGGCACCAGGAGCTGTTGGCGTCGGTGGTCGACGACCTCACGCTGCCCGGCGGCATCCTCGTGTCCGAGCGCTTCGCCGACACCGACGACCCGCCCCGGACCATGGGCGAGCCACTCGACGACGTGCTGGCGCAGTGGGCACCGGGCACCGGTGACCCCGGCCTCGAGCCCGACGTGGAGACGCTGTGGGTGCTGTTGTTCACCTCGGGAACCTCGGCGGCCCCGAAGGCGGTGCGGTGCACCCAGCGACGCCTGCTGACCACCGGCAACCGGATGACGATGGTCCTCGACGTCGGGCCCGACGACGTCGGGTACCTCGCCATGCCGCTCTTCCACTCCAACTCGCTCATGGTCGGCCTCGCCCCCGCGCTGGTGGCCGGCGCATCGGTCGGCTTGGCCCGTCGGTTCAGCGCGTCGCGCTTTCTCGACGACGTGCGCCGCTACGGCGTCACCTGGTTCAACTACACGGGCAAGCCCCTCGCGTACCTGTTGGCCACACCCGAGCGCCCCGACGACGCCGACAACCCGGTGAAGTTGGCCTACGGCAACGAGGGCTCGCCCCACGTGGTGGAGGCGGTGGCCAAGCGCTTCGGCGTTGCGGTCGTCGACGTCTTCGGCTCCACCGAGGGTGGCATCGCGCTCGACCGTTCCGGGGGCGTGCCGCGCGGCTCGGTGGGCAAGCGCCGCCAAGGGATCAAGGTGGTCGACCCCGACGGCGAGGAGCGGCCCCGGGCCCGCTTCGACTCCGACGGCCGCCTCCTGAACGCGGAGGAGTGCGTGGGCGAGATCGTCAACGTCGACGGCGTCGGCCCCTTCGAGGGGTACTACCGCAACGCCGAGGCCATGGCCCGCACCACCCGCAACGGTTGGTACTGGAGCGGGGACCTCGGGTACGTCGACGCGGACGACTGGGTCTACTTCGCCGGGCGGACCTCGGATTGGCTGCGGGTCGACGGTGAGAACTTCCCGGCCGCGCCCATCGAGGCGATCGTGGCCCGCCACCCCGACGTCATGTTGGCCTCGGTGTACGGCGTGCCCGACGTCGACTCCGGCGACCAGGTCATGGCGGCGTTGGTGTTGCGCGAGGACGCGGGCTTCGATCCCGCCGCCTTCGCCACGTGGCTCGACGCACAGAGCGACCTGAGCCCGAAGTGGCGTCCGCGCTACCTGCGGCTCAGCAGTGCCTTGCCCACCACGCCGACCAACAAGGTCCTGGTCCGCACCCTCGTGCACCAGAAATTCCGCGCCGATCGCGTGGGAGGGGACCGGGTGCTCGCGCGAGGCCGCGGCGAGGACAGCTATCACGCCTTCGGGCCCGACGAGGAGTCGGCGCTGCGCGGTGCGTTCGTCGAGAGTGGTCGCGTCCAGGCCTGGGACCTGTAGGAAGACCTGCCGACACCATGGACCTGTCGCTCACCGAGGCCGAGCAACGCTTCGCGCTCGACGTGCGAACCTGGCTCGAGGCCAATGTCGTGCCCGCCCCCGACGACGACGACCTGGCGGCGTCGGTGGCATGGGGCCGGACATGGCAGGCGAAGTTGGCTGCCGGTGGGTGGGTGGGCATCAACTGGCCCGAGGAGTACGGCGGGCGGGGCGCGTCGGCGGTGGACGTGGCCATCTTCAACGCCGAGTACGCCGCGCAGCGGCGCCCCGCAACTCGTCAACCGCGTCGGCATCAACCTGGCCGGCCCCACCCTCCTCGCCCATGGCACGCCCGAGCAGTGCCGCCGCTGGTTGCCCGCCATCGTGAGCGCCGAGGAGATCTGGTGCCAGCTCTTCAGCGAGCCCGGCGCGGGCTCGGACCTGTCGGGTCTGGTCACCCGGGCCGAGGCCGTCGAGGACGGGTGGCGCGTCACGGGGCAGAAGGTGTGGACGTCGTACGCGCAGTTCGCCGCGCTACGGGCTGTGCCTGGCCCGCACCGAGCCGGGCACCACGGGGCCCAAGGGCCTGTCGCTGTTGGTGGTGGACATGGAGGCCGCCGGCGTCGACATCCGGCCGCTCGTCCAGATCACCGGTGAGGCCGAGTTCAACGAGGTCTTCCTCGAGGACGTGGCGGTCCCCGCCGGGCACCTCGTCGGGCCGGCGGGGCAGGGATGGACCGTCGCGTCGACGACGTTGGCGCACGAGCGGGGCACGAACTTCCCGTTCAAGGAAGAGGTGGTGCACGAGGGCTACCTCACGCGCCTGTTCGCCCAGGCGGCCCGCAACGGCACCATCGACGACCCCGACGTCGCCGACGCGCTGGTCGACGCGTACGTGTCGCTCGTGGTGTTGCGCACCCACAATTGGCGCACGCTCTCGAAGCTGGCGCGCGGCGGCGAGCCCGGGCCCGAGTCGAGCTGGGTCAAGCTCACGTGGTCCGACATGACCCAGCACCTCTCCGAGGCGGCCCTGGCCGTGCAGGGGTCAGACAGCGGCCTGTGGGGGCCATGGCAACGCCAGTGGCTGTGGTCCAAGGCGGCCAGCATCGCCGGTGGCACCTCGGAGGTGCAGCGCAACGTGATCGGGGAACGCATCCTCGGGCTCCCACGCGAACAGAGGAGGTAGCGTGCCCGTCCACTACGAGCTCGGTGACGATCATGTCGTGTGGATCACCATCGATCGCATCGCGTCGATGAACAGTCTCGACATGGAGCATTTCGCCCAACTGCGCGGCGCCTGGGACCGCTTCGGCGAGGACGAGGACGCCTGGGTGGCGATCATCACCGGCGTGGGGAACGCCTTCTGCACCGGCGCCGACCTCAAGACGTACATCCCCCAGGTGACGAAGCTGCAACGCGAGATCGCCTCGCGCCAGGTCGAGGAGCTCGACGGGTATCGCATCGACGACGGCGTGAAGGCGGTGCTGCGCGGCGTCAAGCTCTACAAGCCGATCGTCGCGGCGGTCAACGGTGCGTGCGTGGCGGGCGGGATGGAGATGCTGGGCGGCTGCGACCTGCGTGTCGCGGTCCCCGAGGCGTACTTCGGCGTCATGGAGCCCAAACGGGGACTGTTCGCGGGCGGGGGGACGACGGTGCGGCTGCCGCGTCAGATCCCCTTCCCGGCCGCCATGGAATTCCTCCTCTGCGCGGACCGCGTGCCGGCCGAGCAGGCGCTCGCCTTCGGGTTGCTCAATGCCGTCGTCCCCGCCGACCAGCTACGGGCCAAGGCACTGGAGTACGCACACCGCATCACGGCCAACGGTCCCTTCGCCGTGCGCAAGACCAAGGAGAGCGTGCTGCGCGGCCTCGCCGTCGACATGAAAGAGGCGTACCGGATCGAGTCCTCCATCGCCACCGAGGTCTTCTCGAGCGAGGACGCCAAGGAGGGGCCCGCCGCCTTCGTCGAGAAGCGACCGCCGCGCTGGACCGGGCGCTAGCGGTGACGGACCGCGAGGCCGGCCCGACGCGCGCGCCGACGAGCTGACATGGAGCACGTCACGCTCGAAGAGGCGGTCGCCCACCACGTCCGTCCGGGCGACACCGTGCAGGTGCTGTGCGGCCACAGCCGCTGGAGCGCGGCGGCGCGCGAGATGGCGCGTCAGCACTGGGGCGACGACGCCGGCTTCACCCTCGTGATGCTCAGCCTGAGCTCACTGGGCGCGCTGTTCTTCCGGGGTCGCATGGTGCGCAAGGTCGTCACGACCTACTCGGGCGACACGTTCCCCACCTACACGCCCAACCCGATCTTCCAGGAGGCCTACGCCGGCGGGGCCGTCGAGGTCGAGCACTGGTCGATCCTCACCTTCACCCAACGCCTCGAGGCCGCGGCGCGCGGCCTGCCCGCCATCGTGACGGGATCGCTCCAGGGGTCCTCGATGGCGTCCAACGCGCAGTTCAGCGTGGCGGACACCGCGTTCGGGCCCGTCGGGCTCCTGGCACCGCTCGCGCCCGACGTCACCCTGGTCCACGGTGCGGTCGCCGACCGGGAAGGCAACGTGGCGCTGTCGGAGCCGCTGCTCGAGGCGGCGTGGGGGGCGTGGGCGGCGCGGCGCGGCGTGGTGGCGACGGTCGAGCGCGTGGTGGAACGCCTCGACGGCCTCGGGCACCGGGTCAAGATCCCCGCCCACCGGGTGCTGGCGGTGGTCGAGGCACCGTACGGCGCCCATCCGGGAGGGCTGTACGCACCCCAGATCCCCGTCGCGTCGTACGGCGAGGACATCGCGTTCTGGACCGAGGCACGTCACGCCACGCGCCACGACTTCGACGACTGGGCCCGGCACTGGGTGCTCGAGCCCACCACCCACGACCAGTACCTCGACGCGCGTGGGAAGTGACCGCCTCGCATGGCTGGCGTCGCGCACCGACCCCGAGTCATGGCGCCAGGATGCCGAGGCCCACCCCGTCGACGCCTCGCTACCGCCCAGCCGGTGGGAGCTCGCCGCGGCCTACGGCGCCCGTGAGCTCGAGCTCGTCGCCACGGCGCCGGCGCGCCGACGCCGTGCTCGCCGGCGCCGGCGTCGCCAACCTCGCCGCCTGGGTCGCCGTCGCCCGGGCCCGCGCCGCGGGAAGTGCCATCCAGCTCACCGCCGAGTTGGGCCTGTGGGGCTACACCCCGACGCCGGCGGACCCCTACATCTTCAACCACCGCGTCTTCCCGGGTTCGCCCATGCTCGCCGACGCCTCGACGGTGCTGGGCATGGTCGTCGGGGGCCCCGGCACGCGCACCATCGCCTGCCTCGGTGCCGCCCAGGTCGACCGGGACGGGAACTTGAATTCCACCCTGATCCCGGGGGGGCCGTTCCTGGTCGGGTCGGGGGGCGCCAACGACGTGGCCAGCCGGGCCGAGGCGTGCGTCGTGGTGGCGCTGGCCCGACCCGACCGTCTGGTGGACCGCGTGGGGTTCGTGACCAGCCCCGGCGGGCGGGTCATGAGCGTGGTCACCGACCTCGGGGTGCTGCGACGCCTCGACGGGACGTTGCGCGTGGCCGCCGTCCCCGCTGGCCCGGGCCCCGTGGCGGAGCGCGTGCGCCCGCTCGTCGCCGCGTGCGGCTGGGACGTCGAGGTCGCAGCGTCGGTGGGTGAGCTCGACGCGGTCACGACCGACGAGGTGCTGTCCCTGCGCCGCTACGACCCCGAGCGGCTATTCCTGTCCTGAGCACGAGCTTCTCCTGTCCTGAGCACGAGCTTCTCGGCCGTTCCACGACGGTGGGGCGGTGGGCGTTGGGCGCACACCCGGGCTACAGTGAGCTAGTTACGAACTGACACAGGCGTCAGGCATGACGTCGTTCCGGGGCCTCGCCGCGCACACGGCGTCCGGCCCCGTGGTGACGGGTGACAGGGGAGAGGGGGACCGATGTCGCGCAGTCGGCGAGGGAGATTCGCGACTGCATGCGCGGCACTGGTCGTGGTGGCGGTCGGCATGACCGCCTGCGGGAACGCCACCACCAAGAACGGCGAGGGCGGGGGTGCCCCAGGCGTCACCGCCACCTCGATCAGCGTGGGCAGCATCGCCAACGTCACGGGCCCGCTCTCGTCGGACTTCGCACCCATCGTGAACGGCGTCCAGGCCTACTTCTCCATGATCAACGCCGAGGGCGGTGTGAACGGGCGCACGGTCAAGCTGGCCTATCAGGAAGACGACCAGGGCAGCCCCACCACCGACCTCTCGGTGGCCCAGAAGCTCGTCGAGCAGAACCACGTGTTCGCCGTGGTGGGGGTGGGGACGCCCTTCTTCGGCGGGGCTCCCTACCTGGCCCAGACCGGAACGCCCACCTTCGGCTACGCCGTGTCGACCGACTGGGCCAAGCGGCCGACGCTGTTCGCCGACTACGGCTCGGTCCTGTGCTTCGCGTGCGGCGCCTCGGGAGACGGCTACCTGGCCCAGCAGCTGGGCGCCAAGTCGATCGCGGTGGTCGCCTACGGCGTGCCCCAGTCGGCCGCCGCCTGTCAGGCGGCTGTCACCGGCATGCGCGCGGCGGGCCTCAACGTGTCGTTCACCGACCTGAACCTGGTCTACGGCGCCGACCCCACCCCGGCGGTGCTCCAGATGAAGAACGACAACGTCGATCTGCTCTTCACGTGCCTGGACGTGAACGGGAACGTGGCCTTCGCCCGGGCTATCACCCAGAACGGCCTTACGATGAAACAAATATGGTTCAACGGCTACGACCGGGGCACGTTGGCGCAGTACGGGTCGATCATGAACGGGGTGTACCTCGGCTTGCAGCACGTGCCCTTCGAATCCGCCCTGTCGGGCCAGTACCCCGGTCTCGACACCTACATCAAAGAGATGAACAAGTACCAGCCCAAGTACACCTACGACGAGGTGGCTCTCGACGGGTGGATTGCGGCGGACCAATTCGTGACCGGCGTCAAGGCGGCAGGCAAGGACCTGACCCAGGCCAAGCTGGTGGCGGCGATCAACAAGGAGACCGCCTACAACGGAGGGGGGCTCACGACCCCGGTCGACTGGACCAAGAGTCATACCGGGTCCCCGCCGCCGTACTGCCAGGCGGACGTCGAGGTGCAGAACGGCGCCTTCGTGCCGGCCTTCGTCCAGCCCAACGGACAGGTCTTCACCTGCTTCGGCCTGAACAACACGACGCCCGTTCCGGCGGCTCCCGGCACTCCTGGCCCGTCCGGGACCTGACCCTCCGCCTGGGAATGGCAATCGGGTGAGCGCCATGGGTTCGGGGGGACCATGAGCCACTTCCTGAGCTACGCCATCCCCGGCATCCCCTACGGCTGCAACTACGCCCTCATGGCGGTGGGCCTGGTGCTCACGTTCCGGGCCACGGGCGTGTTCAACCTGGCGTTCGGGGCCCAGGCCTTCGTGGCCGCCTTCATCTTCGACCTCCTGGTGCGGAGCAACCACCTCCCGGTCGGGCTGGCGTTCGTGCTGTCGGTGCTCGTGTTCTCCCCGCTGCTCGGCCTCGCCCTCGACCGGTTCCTGTTCCGCCACATCCCCACCGCCTCGACGACGGCGAAGCTCGTGTCGTCGTTGGGCCTGCTCATCGCCATCCCCCAGGCGCTGCCCATCTTCTTCGGCAACGGACAACGGCTGAACCCCCCCAACCTGTGGCTCAACCCCAACCACGTCTACCTCCACGTCTTCTCCACACCGATCAACGGGGGCGAGGTCGCGACCACCGTCATCACCGTCGCGGTGGTGGCGGCCGTGGTGGCGATGTTCCGGTGGACCGACATCGGCCTGCAGATGCGGGCGGTGGTCGAGAGCCGCCGCATGGCGCAGCTCGAAGGCATCAACGCCCCACGCGTCGCCGCCGGCGCGTGGGCGTTGTCCAGTGTGTTGGCGGGCCTGGCCGGGGTGCTGCTGCTCCCGTTGACGGCGTCGTTGGCGCCCACCGACCCCCTGCAGTACACGGCGCTCCTCGTGGCCGGCCTCACCGCCGCGTCGGTGGCGAGCATGCGCTCGCTGCCCATCGCCCTGGCGGCCGGCATCGGTCTGGGCGTGGCCGAGAACCTGCTGGCGGGCTATCTCCCGTCGGGGAGCGCGGCGGCCCAGACCGTGGTCTCGGCCTTTCCCTTCGTCGTGCTCGTGGGCACGCTCCTGCTCAACCCCGGCCTGCGAGGGCTCGAGCTGAGCTCGGACCCGCTGTCGGGGGTTGACCCACCGCCCGCCCCTCCAGCGGTGTCGATACGCGACCCCCGGCTCGAGGTGCCGACGCGGCGTCGGCTTCTGGGTGCTCGTCGTCGCCTTCTTGGTGTCGAGCCTCACGTGGGTGCCGGGCTACTACGTCACGGCGTTCGCCGAAGGCCTGTGCCTGTCGATCGTCTTCCTCTCCATCACGCTCATCACCGGCATGAGTGGTCAGCTCTCGCTGTGTCAGGCCGCCTTCGCCGGGATCGGCGCGTTCGCGGCCGGGCAGCTCGCCGAGCACCTGGGGTTGCCCGTGCTGCTCGGTGCGGTCGTGGGGGGGTTGCTGGCCGCGGTGATCGGGACGCTCGTCGCCGTGGTGGCCATCCGGGTGTCGGGCCTGTTGTTGGCGCTCGTGACGCTCGCGTTCGGATTGTTCTGCGACCAGACGCTCTTCCAGTACTCGTGGACCGGGGGTGGCCTCACCGGCGTGACGGTGCCCCGACCACAGGTG
This sequence comes from uncultured Acidimicrobiales bacterium, assembly GCA_963764205.1. Lineage (GTDB taxonomy): Bacteria > Actinomycetota > Acidimicrobiia > Acidimicrobiales > UBA8190 > Chersky-840. The sequence goes on along the minus strand of CAVXRN010000006.1, from coordinate 227,703 downwards.
GGGTCGATCGACTTCGGCTCGGACCGGGTCTTCCTCGTGCTGTGCTTCATCTTCCTCGCGCTCATCAGCGTCCTCGTGCTCCTGGTGCAACGGGGCACCGTGGGTCGCTACCTCGCCGCCATGCGGGGGAGCCCGACGGCCGCGGCGAGCCTGGGGATCAACCTCAAGACCGCCCGGCTGACCGTCTTCGCCATGTCGGCGGGCATCGCGGGGTTCGGTGGCGTGCTGTACGGGTCGGTCGTCCAGCACGTCTCGTCCGACCTCTTCGCCTACGAGTACTCGCTCGTCTTCGTCGTGGCCGTGATCACCACGGGCTCACGGACCATCGAGGGGGCGGTCCAGGCCGGCATGGCCTTCGCCGTCATCCAGCTGGTGCTCACGTTGTACCTGCCCATCCGCTTCGCCGGCATCGAGCCCATCCTCTTCGCCTTCGGCGCCATGACCTACGCGTCGCACCCCGAGGGCATCGTCGAGTACCAGAAGAGCCGGTGGATGGTGCGGGTGAGCAGGCTGTTCCACGCCTACGACGAGCGCAAGGCGCGCAAGACGGGGAAGCCGCTCGGAGACGCTCGGGGCCCCATGGACGGATACCGAGAGGCGCTCCCCGCCGTGAGCGTGCCGTCGGGATTGGGGAAGCCGTTCGGTGCCTGATCTCCTCGACGCCCGGTCGATCTCGATCCGCTTCGGTGGTGTCGCCGCGCTCAAGGACGTGTCGGTGACGGTGGCCGCGGGCGAGGCCGTGGGCCTGGTGGGCCCCAACGGCGCCGGGAAGACGACGTTGTTCAACTGCCTGTGCGGGCAGCTGCACCCGAGCAGCGGGACCGTCTCGTTCGACGGGCTGGTGCTCGACCACATGCCGGCGTTCCTGCGCGCACGGCTCGGGATCCGGCGGACGTTCCAGCGCGTCGAGGTGTTCCCCGAGATGTCGGTGCGCGACCACATGATCGTGGCCGAACGGGCCCGCCGGGGTGACGGGGCGCTGTGGAAGGACCTGTTGAACATGGCCAAGCCCAAGCCCGAGGAGCTGGCCCACGTGGACGACGTGCTCGACCTCGTCGGGCTGACCGAGATGGCCGACGTCCCGGTGGCCGCCCTCAGCCTGGGCCACTGCCGGCTGGTGGAATTGGGCCGGGCGTTGTGTGGCGAGCCCCGACTGCTCATGGCGGACGAGCCCTCGTCGGGCCTCGACATGAGCGAGACCGCGGCGCTCGCCGCGGTGCTGCGCGGCGTGCAGCGCGAGCGGGGTATGGCGGTCCTGCTGGTCGAGCACGACATGGAGATGGTCCGGACCGCGGTGGACCGCGTGGTGGTGCTCGACGTGGGGGAGATCATCGCCCAGGGGACCTTCGAAGCCGTGGTGGCGGACCCCGAGGTCCGTCGCGCCTATCTGGGCCGGTCGGCATGACCGGCGCCATCCTCGAGCTCGACGACGTCTCGGCGTCCTACAGCACCTACCGCGCGCTGTTCGGCGTCTCGATCACCGTCCCCGACAACGGGATCGTGGCGCTCGTCGGCTCCAACGGTGCGGGGAAGTCGACCGTGGCGCGCGTGGCGTCGGGTCTCGTGGCGTCGAGCGGCGGGACGATCCGGTTCGCGGGCGAGGACGTGACCCGGTGGCCCGCCCACCGCATCGCCCGACTGGGTCTCGTGCACGTCCCCGAAGGCCGCGCCATCTTCTCCACGCTCAGCGTCGAGGAGAACCTGACCGTGTCGTTCACCCGCCGGGTCGGCCGCAAGGCGACGCCCGAGGCGTTGACGCGCGCCTACGACGCGTTCCCGGTCCTGGCCGAGCGCCGCCGCCAGCAGGGCGGCACGCTGTCGGGGGGGCAGCAGCGGATCCTGTCGTTGGCCAAGGTGCTGGCCGTCCCCCCCAAGCTGCTCATCGTGGACGAGCTCTCCCTCGGCCTGGCGCCGGTCATCGTCGACCAGGTCTACGACGGGCTCGTCGCCATCCACCGGCAGGGATGCGCGCTCCTGGTCGTCGAGCAGCAGGTCGACCGCGTGCTCGCCATCGCCGATCGGGCCGTGCTGCTCGTCAAGGGGGCCGTGGCGTGGGAAGGCCCGGCGCGCGACGCGCACTCGACCCTCGAGGCGCACATGCTCGGGGGCGCGCAGTCCAACGGCTCGGTGCCCATGTCGGCCAACGGGACCCGCGCCGCGGTGCTCGAGGTGGTCCCGGCGCCGTTGCCACCACCACCGCCCTCCGCGCCTCCGGCCCCGCCGCCACCCCCGGCCGGCTCCCACCCCACGGACCTCTGGGTGGTGGGACCGAAATTCCCCAACGCGAACTGACCCCTAGGCCGGCTCGAGGATGACGACCGGGATCTGCCGGTCGGTCTTCGTCTGGTAGTCGTCGTACGCCGGCCACGCCGCGGCGGCGCGGGGCCACCACTCGGCCCGCTCCGCCTCGTCGGCGGTGTGGGCCCGCAACTCCATGACGTCCGCGCCGTCCTGCAGCGTCACGCGGGGGTCGGCCTCGAGGTTGAGGTACCAGACGGGGTGCTGCGGCGCGCCGCCCATCGACGCCACCACGACGTAGCGGCCGTCGTGCTCCACCCGCATGAGCGGGGACTTGCGCAGCGCACCGGTCTTGCGGCCCCGGGTCGAGAGGATCACGACGGGCTTCCCCTCGAGCGTCCCCCCTTCCTTGCCGTCGGTGGCCTCGTACAGCGCCACCTGGTCGGCGACGGGCGTCCACGGGCTCGGTTCGTAGCTTGTCTCGGGCGACATCGGCGTCCTCCGATCGGTCGGGTGTGGGCACGGGCGCGGGCACGTGGCCCGGCACCGCCGATTCTTGCATCGGGAACGACTACGAGGTTTCAGCCGCTGTCGAGGAGCGGCGACCCGGTTTCGAAGGTGTCTCCCCCCGGTGGTCCCCGCATCACCCAGGACCCGGGCTCGCCTTCGAGGGTGTAGCCCCCGTAGCTGAGCAACCCGTGGTGCCAGTGACACACCCGCGCCAACCCGGTGAGCGACGTCGTCCTGCACACCACGTAGTCGACGTCCCAGTGATGATTCTCCAGTCCCATCGCCACGTCACAGCCGGGCACCACGCAGCTCGGGTCACGTTCTTCCAGCGCGCTCTGTACGTGCGCGGTCACGGTCCGGCCCGCGTGGCACACGGTCGTCACGTCCTTGCCGTCGCGCACGAGGATCTTCACGTGCGCATCGGCGAGCTGGCGCCGAACCGTCGCCACGGGCACCGGGCCCACCCCGGGGATGGCACAGATCTCGCCGCTCTTGGTGAAACCCCGCTTGAGCGCGGCGCCGTCGACCCGGATGCACACCGTGGCCCTCGGTCCCGAGCCGCCGGGACCTGCCACAGAGGCACCGGTCACCAGCGCCACCAGGGCATCGGCCCGGTACGCGGCCGGGCTCTCCTCGGTCTTGGCCTTGCGCGCCGCGCTGAAGCGGGCGTCGGCCTCGGTCTGGAGGGCGGAGAGCACGGTGGCCCCGGCGTCGGGGGTGAGCTTGGCGTCGAGGCGGAAGGTCCCGTCGGGATCGGTCCAGTGCCGCACGTAGCGAGCCGTGTGGATGGCGAGGTAGCGCGCGTTCTCCTCCTGGGTCGAACAGGCCGTGGCCCGGACTGCGGCGGCACGCTCCTTCAACGTCTTGAAGCTGTCTCTCCCCGCGCTGTCGAGCAGCTCCTTCTCCTGATCGGGATGTGACGCCGCCGCGGCGGCGATGACCTTCACCTGCGGGCCCGACAGCTCACCCCGGCGCAGGGCCTCGGTGGTCTCGGGCAACACCCTCAATGCCTCGGCGGTCTCGAGGGTGGCCACGGCGTCGCCCACGCCGGTCCCGGTCCTGGCCGCCATCCACGAGGCGGCCGAGCGGTGCCCCTCGTCGCGCCACGCCGTGCCCTGGCTGGCACGTCGGGTGAACAGGACCTTGCCCGCGGTGCCCAGCCGCTCGATCTCGGCGAACAGCGCCATGACCTCGACCGCCTGGGTCGTGGTGACCCGGTCGGGGTCGGCGTCGGCGAGATGGCGGGCGATCTCCCGGCGGGCCTTCTTCAGGTCGGCGAGCACACCTGCAGTGTGGCATGAGGGTGTATCAGTACCGCTGGGACACAATGAGATGCGGGACCACGACAGACCGGACATGACGCGATCGTCAGTGAACTCACTACACTGCCGTTCCGACCGGGAGGGGCCGATGAGCACGACCAGGGAGGCCTGACGTGGCCGCGTCACGCGAGGCCGTCATCGTCGACACGTGCCGCACCGCCTTCGGCAAGCGCGGCGGCGCGCTCGCCCAGTGGCATCCCGTCGACCTCCTCGCCTACACGCTGACGCATCTGGTCGAGCGCACCGGGGTCGACCCCGGGCGCGTCGACGACGTCATCGGCGGGTGCGTGAGCCAGGTGGGCGAGCAGTCGACCAACGTCGCCCGCAACGCCTGGGTGGCCGCCGGGCTCCCCCAGTCGGTGCCGGCCACGACCGTGGACCGCCAGTGCGGCTCGTCCCAGCAGGCCGTGCACTTCGCCGCGGCGGGCGTGGTGGCGGGCCACTACGACCTCGCCATCGCCTGCGGCGTGGAGTCCATGAGCCGCGTGCCGCTCGCCTCCAACGCGCGCGGCGGCACGGGCCCGTTCCCGAAGTCGTTCCTCGACGTCATCGACGGCCGGTTGTGGATGCAGTTCCGCGTGGCGCAGCTCCTCGCCGACCAGTGGAAGATCTCGCGTCAGGACATGGACGAGTACGCGCTCGAGAGCCACCGTCGCGCTGCGGCGGCCACCGACTCGGGGCACTTCGCCAAGGAAGTGATCCCCGTGCCGATCCGTGACGACGAGGGCACCCTCACCGACCAGTTGCTCAGCACCGACGAGGGCATCCGCAGGGACACGACGCTGGAACGCCTGGCATCGCTGCCTCCCGCGCAATCGTTCGAGCCCGACACCGCTCCCGACATCACCGCCGGCAACTCGTCGCAGATGACCGACGGCGCCGCCGCGATGCTCATCGCGGAGCGGTCCGTGGCCGAGCGCCTGGGACTGCCGATACGGGCCCGCTTCCACGCCTTCGCCGTGGCGGCCGAGGACGCAGCGATCGTGCTCTCGGCACCGGTGCCCGCCACGCGCAAGCTGCTCGACCGCACCGGCATGCACGTCGACGACTTCGACGCCATCGAGTGCAACGAGGCCTTCGCCGCCATCGCGCTGATGTGGGCCCGCGCCTTCTCGCCCGACCCCGACCGCCTCAACCCCCGCGGCGGGGCCATCGCCATCGGCCACCCGTTGGGGGCGAGCGGCGTCCGGCTCATGACCACGCTGCTCAACGAGCTGCAGGCGACGGGCGGCCGCTACGGCTTCCAGACGATGTGCGAGGGTGGCGGCCAGGCCAACGCCACGGTCATCGAGCGATTGGCCTAAGCCGTGGACTTCACCTTCTCCGCCCAGCAGGACGATTTCCGGGCCGCGGTCCGCCGCACGCTCGAGGTCGAAGCCCCGCCCGCCTACGTGCGGGCCATGATCGACGACCCCGTCGGCGTGACACCGGGGCTGTGGGAGACGATGGCGGACCTGGGCTGGTTGGGCGTGCTCGTGCCCGAGTCCGCGGGCGGCCTCGGCCTCGGGCTCGTCGACGTGGTCGTCCTCCAAGAAGAGCTGGGCAAGCTCCCGTTCCCGGGACCGCTCCTGTCGTCGGCCGTGGCGGCCACCTCCGCCGCGGTCACCCTCGGCGTCGACGACGTGCTCGGGGACCTCGCGGCGGGACGTCGGCGCGGGACCGTGGCGGTGGAGGAGCCCGGACACGGCGACCCGCTGCGCACCGTCAAGGCGCGCGCCGCCCGTGACGGGCGCGCGCACGACGACGGCGACTGGGTGCTCGAAGGGACCAAGCCCCTGGTCCTCGACGGGGCCACCGCCGACTTCGCCTTCGTCGTCGCCCACGACGGCGACGGCTTGGCCACCTTCCTCCTCGACGTGCCCGCGGCTGAGCCGGTGCCGGCGCTCGACGTCACCCGCAAGCTCTCACGCCTCGACCTCGACGGGCGCCGCGCCCGGCGCGTGGGCCCGGCCGGCGACCACGAGGTGGCGTGGCGCCGCATCCTCGACGACGTCAACGTGGCGCTGTGCGCCGAGTTGGTGGGCACGGCCGAGCGCGCCCTCGAGCTGGCGGTGGAGTACGCCAAGGTGCGCGTCCAGTTCGACCGGCCCATCGCCACGTTCCAGGTGATCAAGCACAAGGCCGCCGACATGCTCCATCACCTCGAGCTGGCCCGCGTGGGCACGCACTACGCAGCCTGGGCGTCGGACGCGGACGATCCCGAGCGCGAGCGCGCCGCGGCCATGTGCAAGGGCTACGTGGCCGAGGCGGCCGACGCGGTGACGGCCGAGTGCATCCAGGTGCACGGGGGCGTGGGCTTCACCTGGGACGTGGACTGCCATCTGCTGTACCGCCGGGCCAAGCAGGACGACCTCCTCTTCGGGGCGCAGGGATTCCAGCGACAGCGCCTGGCCGACCTCATCCTCGGACCGACCGGCGTGCAGCACTAGCCCACCACGCGGCTCTTCGTTCGGGCCCAGAACGGTCCGCTTGGACTACCCTTGAGGGTGCGAGGTGTGCCGGGAAGACTGGTCGGCGACCAGGAGATCGCGCCCATGACCGACCCCTCTTCCGAGGACGGATCCGCCCAACGCTTCAAGGACCAGGCTCCCTCGGCCACCGCGTCGGCGCCGCGCTCGAGCTCCGCGCGTCGGCTCGCGACGGGGAGCAGGGTTGGCGATGCACGAGAGTGAGGCGCTGACCCGACAGCCAGCGGCGAAGCGCGGCCGGAGCGGGCAGGCGAAGCTTCCCAGCTGGCGGTGGGAGGCGCTTAGGACGACCTTCTGGCTGGTCCCCTCGGTCCTCATGGTCGCGGCCGGCCTGCTGTTCGTGGTCACCTTCTCGATCGATCTGGCCGCGTATCACGGGCATCTGACGCTGCCGGCATGGATCCGAAGCGGGAGCGCCGACGCCGGGCTCCAGGTGCTCATCGCCATCGCCGCGGCCGTGATCACTGTCGTCGGCGTGGTCTTCTCCATCACGATCCTGGCGCTGACCCTGGCGTCGCAACAGTTCGGTCCCCGGATGTTGCGGAACTTCGTCCGAGATCTGGGCAACCAGGTCACCCTGGGTGTCTTCGTGGGCACGTTCGTGTACTCGGTGCTGGCCCTCGGCTCGATCGCCAGCGACTCCGAGGGCAAGTTCGTACCGCACCTCTCGATCGCCGTGGCCGAAGGCCTGCTGTTCGTGGACGTCATCGTCCTCATCTACTTCATCCACCACATCGCCAAGTCGATCCAGCTGCCCGAGGTGATCGCCGGCATCGCCCGAAGCCTTTTCCACGCCATCGACGTGGAGTTTCCCGAGCACGCCTCCGATGTCGACACGGGGCAGGAGATCGAGCAGACCGACAGTGGCCGGTCCGTGTCGGAGCTGCTCCTGGCCATCGACGAGCGAGGGGAGGTCATCCCGGCCAACGCCAGTGGCTATCTGCAGTTCGTCGGCTACGCCCAGCTCGTCGAGATCGCGTCGCGCATCGACGCGGTGATCCGACTGAACCATCGACCCGGCCATTTCGTGGTGGCGGGCCGCCCGCTGGCGACGGTCTGGCCCCGGGGTGCCGCGTCGCAAGTCGCCCTGGCGCTGGACGAAGCGCACGTGACCGGACCGCACCGGACCCTCATGCAGGATCCCGTGTTCGCCATCGACCAACTCGTCGAGATCGGGATCCGTGCGTTGTCCCCGGCGGTCAACGACACGTTCACCGCGCTCACCTGCATCGACTGGCTCTCTGCCGGTCTGTCCCGGGTGTCGGGCCGCAAGCTGGCCGAGGGCGTCTACCGGGACGGGTTCGGGCGCGTGCGGCTCATCGAGTCCGATCCCTCCTACGAGCGCATGGTGAACCGAGCCTTCGACAAGGTCCGGCAGGCGGCGCGGGGCATGCCGGCCGTGCTCATCCGCCTGGTGGACGCGCTCACCGCCATTGTCGAGCAGACGACGTCCTCCGAACAACGCGACGTCCTGGCTCGCCAGGCGCAGATGATCCTCCAGAACGCCGAGGAATCGGTCCCCGAGCCCAACGACCGGGAAGACATCGCCGCCCGGTACCGGCGTTTCCTGGCCAGCGCCGGCCTGGACGAGGGTGAGGTGGCGACTAGCGCGGAGTCGTCGCCGTGAGCTGCTCCTGCAACTGGGCCTTGAGGACCTTGCCCGTGGCGTTGCGGGGCAGCTCGGCCACGAACTCGATCCGGCGCGGCACCTTGTAGTCCGCCAGCGACGCGGCGCAGAACGCCTTGAGCTCGTCGGGTGTGGTGGCCGCCCCGGGGGCGAGCACGACCACCGCGGCGACGTCCTCGCCCAGGACCGCGTGCGGTATCCCCACCACGGCCGCCTCGACCACGTCGGGATGCTCGAGCAACACCGCTTCGACGTCGACGGCGTGGATGTTGTTGCCGCCCCGGATGATGACGTCCTTCTTCCTGCCCACGATGTAGAGGTACCCGTCCTCGTCGAGCCGGGCCAGGTCCCCGCTGTAGAGCCACCCGTCCTTCCACGTGCCGGCGGTGGCCTCCTCGTTGCGGTAGTACTCGCGCTGGCGCCCCTTCATGCGCAGGACCGCCTCACCCACCTCACCCACGGGAAGGTCCGCGCCGTCCTCGTCGACGATGCGCACCTCGAGCGGCGGCACGGGCTGGCCGACCGAGCCGATCCGCTTGAGCGACTCGCCTTTGGGCATGGAGCAGTAGGCCGGCCCGGCCTCGGTCATGCCGTAGCTGTTGGAGACCGACGCCTCGGGCATCCGCTCCTGCAGGGCCCGCAACGTGGCGGGTGCCAACGGCGCGCTACCGATGGCGCACACGGCGATGGACGACAAGTCGGTCTGGGCGAAACCCGGGTGGGCCACGATGAGCTGGGCCATCGACGGCACCAGGAACACGAACTGCGGCTTGAGCTCGTCGACGACCTCGAGCCACCGCCCCGCGTCGAACCTCGGTTGGTACACCCCGAACAGCCCGAGCTGCATGGGGTTGTAGATGAACCCGATCCCGGCGAACGTGAACAGCGGGCTGGCATGCAGCCAGCACTGGCCCGAGTACTGGGCGTGGGGTGCACCGGGGATCAGCGCCACGTTGCGGTGGCGGATGGCGACGCCCTTGGGGAGCCCCGTCGTGCCCGACGTGTAGAGGATGTCGGCCAGATCGTCGCCGCCCAGCTCGACCTGGAACGTCGTGTCGTCGTCGGGCCCGGGTGCCGCCCATCGCCAAGCCGGGTGGGCCGCCGGCGCCACGATCACGTGCTCGAGCGTCGGGAGCTGCTCGGCCAGGCGCCGCGCCAGGGGGGCCAACTCGGGGTCGGTGAGCACGGCGCGCACCTCGGCGTGCCCGAGCAGGCGCTCGAGCTCCCCGTCGGTCAGCCGCGTGTTGGTGGGCACCGCGACCGCGCCGGCCTTGTGGACGGCCGAGTACGCCACCATGAACCGCAGCGCCTCTTCGGCCCGGAGGTAGATCGAGACGCGCTCCCCCTTGGTGATGCCCATCGCCACCAAGGCGCGCGCCAGGCGGTTGGACTCGCCCTCCCACTGCGCGAACGTCATCTCGCCGCCGTCGGTCACGCGGTAGGCGACGTTGTCGGGGAAGGCCCCGGCCATGGCGCGCAGGTGGTCGGTGAGGAGTGTGGTCACAGGCCGCCGTCGAGCGTGGCGGTGCGGCGTCGGAAGCGCCACCCCTCGGGCGTGCGCACGAGCTCGTCGTGGTACCGCCCCGTGTTCTGCAGGCGCGAGCGTCGCTTGTCGGGCGGCGCGTCGGGCCCGGGCCGGGCCACCACGAGCAGGGTCACGTCCTGGACGGCCCGATCGCCGTCGACCTCGACGGTGGCGTCGACGGTGACGTGCACGATGCCGTACGGCGTGCGCCGGACCATCTCGGCCAACGCGGGACGTCCCGTCATGGTGGGCCCGCCGTCGATGGCCATGGAGCCGTCCTCGGTGAAACAGGCGACGAAGCCGTCGGGGTCACCGTCGTCGAAGCAGCGGTTGTACCGGGCCGTCAGCTCGCGGATCCGGGTCCGATCGACCACCCACGCCATGTCGTCGTCCACGAACGTCAACCCCCCTCGGCCCCTGCCGGCGTCGACGGCACCCGGCGCACCGTGCGCCACCGCCCGGGCCGGCAGCGACGATACCGCGCCCGCCGCCCCTCAGGACCGGGGCAGGGCAAAGGCGGCGATGGCGATGAACTGGAGCGCCGCGCCCATGATCGTGAGCGCGTGGAACACCTCGTGGTACCCGAACACGCCGGGCACCGGGTTCGGCCGTTTCATCGAGTAGCAGATCGCGCCGACGGTGTAGCAGGCCCCCCCGGCCAGCACGAGGGCGAAGCCGACACCGCCGAGGCCGGCGAGGAGTTGCGGGATGATGGCGAGCGCCGACCATCCGGCCACCACGTACGGAACGGCGATGGCCCATTTGGGGGCGTCGAGCCACACTTGCCGGATCGTGATGCCGATGGCGCCGCCGATCCACACCAGGCTGAGCACGAGGGCCTGGGCCCACCCGTGCACGGTGAGGCCGGCCACCGCGGTGTACGTGCCGGCGATGGCGAAGAAGATCGTGGCGTGGTCGGCGCGACGCATGCGCCGGCGGCCAACGGGTGACCAGTGGATGCGGTGGAACGCGGCGCTCACGCCGAACAGCGCCACCAACGACACGACGTAGACCGTCAGCGCGGCCCGGGTGCCGGCACGGTGCGCGGCGGCCACGAGCAGGGGCCCGGCCACCAGCACGACGAAGAACGAGACGAGGTGGAGCCAGCCCCGCATGGCGGGACGGGCGTCCTCGGGCGGCGGTGCGGTCACCGCGGTGGCGGGCTCGAGATCGGACGAGGTGATGCGCGGGAGCGTAGCGACCGTGCCCGGTGACGGTCGACCGGGCCGGTCGGGCTCGGCTAGGAGCTCGCCCCTCGACGGATGGTCCGGCGGTGCCGCAACGCCACGAAGAAGCCGTCGAGCGGGTCGTCGATGGTGCCGAGGTCGGAGCTGCACTCCTGACACGTCACCGCTCGTTTGCGACACCCACGCGAGCTCGCGTCACGCATCGGGGGGTCGAACGTCACCCACCGCCAGAAGCGAAGGTGATGGCGCGCCGCGAACCTCGAAATGCTGTTCTGCTTGTTCACAGTCGATTCCCCCCGCGCGAGTATGCCCTGTGGAGCCCGCCAAGAGGGAGCGAAGCGGGCGATTTCCCGTGCCGCCGTCGGGACGGACGGCACAGCAGCCCCATTGGCCCGACACCGAACACGAACCTTTCGGTTCCCTGTGGGAAACCGCGACCCCGGGGCGGGCTCCCGGACTTGGGAACGTGGGGTCTCAGGCTCGGGCGAAGACCGTCTTGCCCGTCATGTGCGGCCACAGCTCGTCTGCGCTCTCCCACGCGACCGTTGTCGGCGCAACGAGTCCGGGGTCGAAGCGCCCGTCGGCGACGAGCGAGAGGACCGGGTCCAGCGCGGCGCGCGCCGCCACCCGCCCCGTCACGAAGCGCACCCCCGTGCTGTACATGGCGAGCAGCGGGAGCTCGACGTCGTTGCCGTAGTAGATGCCCGTGTCGGTGCACACGCCGCCCGGCCACGTGAGCGCCAACGCGGCGCGCAGCTTCTCGGCGTCGGCCGACGTGTGCACGACGACGGGGAACGGCTCGGTCCCCCGCGCCATGGCCGGGCCTTCGGTGACGACCGCGCCGAACCGCTCCGCCACCGCGGCGCGGTCGGGATCGGAGTCGAGGTACTCGACCCGTGCGCCGAGGGCACGGGCGATCCCGACGGCGTAGAGGCCGATGGAGAGCCCACCCATGACGAGGACGCGGCGATCCGACTCGGGCAGCCCGGCCAGCTCGGATTGGTAGGGGCCGACACAGCGCCACGCGTCGGGCATGTTGTCGCTGGCGCTGGCCAGCGCGGCGGGGTTCACACCGGACGGGGCCGCGACGAGCATGGCGTGCGCGTAAGGGACGCGCACGACGTCGCTCATGAACCCACCGCCGTCGAGCCCGGCGATGGGGCCGAGCCCGTACATCGACCGCTCGGGCACCGACGCGCAGCTCTCGGTGTGGCCGCGGCGACACCACCCGCACGCACCGCACGAGATCTGGAACGGGACGACGACGCGGTCGCCGGGCGCCACGCTCGTCACGTCGTCGCCCACGGCGATGACCTCGGCCACGCCTTCGTGTCCGAGCCGGTAGGGAGGAGAAAGCGGGCGCGCCCCTGGGCAACCGCCACGTCCAGGTCACAACACGCCACCGCCACCGGTCGCACGAGTGCCTCGCCCGGCCCCTCGAGTCGTGGTTCGGGAGCCTCGCGCCATCGCACGTCACCCGGGGCGAGGTACACGAGCTCGCGCACCGTCAGAGCGCCAGAGTCCGCGTGTCGGGCGCGATGCCCGAGTGCTGCAGCGCCTTGGCCTTGGTCCGCAGGAGCGCGCCGCGCGGCGCCCGCGCGATCATGGCGGCGCGCCGGCCGACCTCGACCGCGAGATCTCCGGGGTCGACGACCACCGACACGAGGCCCATCTCGAGCGCCTCCGCCGCGTCGACACTGCGACCGGTGAAACACAGGTCCCGGGCCCGTGCCGATCCGACGAGGTCGGCGAGGGGCGAGAACACGACGTCTCCCCACGACTGCTCGGGGTGGGCGAAGCGCGCCGAGGTGTCGGCGATCCGGAGGTCGCACAGCACCGCCAGGTCGAAGCCGCCGGCCAGGGCCGGGCCCCGCACCGCCGCCACGGTGGGGAGCGGGAACCGCAAGACCCGCCGGTGGAACCGGTCCGAGGACTCCCACAACCGCTCCTGGAAGCCGGGCTCGTCCACGTCGAACTCTGCGAGGTCGAAGCCGGCACAGAACGTGTCCCCGGCCGCGGCCACCACGACCACCTTGACGTCCTCGTCGTCGGCCAGCTCGTCGAGGGCGTCGCTCACGGCGTCGCGCAGCTCGATCGACAGGGCGTTTCTCTTGGAGGGACGGTCGAGCACGACGCGCACGACGCCGCCGTCGTTCTCCGACACCTCCAGGCACGGCGTCGAGCGCTCGGACATCGACCTGACCTCCCGGTTCGTACTATGTAAGACGATCTAGTTATTCGTCAAGTACCCTGGTGGTGTGCCCAGGACGTCGGACACCCGGGAGCGGATCCTCGACGCCGGTGCCGGCCTGTTCCGCCGGCAGGGCTACGAGGGCACGGCGCTCAAGTCGATCGTGCGCGAAGGCGGCGCGCCGTGGGGCTCGCTGTACCACTTCTTCCCCGGCGGCAAGGAGGAGCTCGGTGTCCTGGCCCTCCGCCGCTCGGGCGAGCGCTACCGCCGGCTCATCGAGCTCGTGTTCGAGCGCGCCGGGAGCCCCGACGTCGCCTTGCGCCAGTTCTTCGACCTGAGCGCGCAGGCCCTCGAGGCTTCGGACTTCGCCGACGGCTGTCCCATCGCCACCGTCGCGCTCGAGGCGGCCAACACGACCGAGGCATTGCGCCTGGTCTGCGCCGATGCCTTCGGCTCCTGGCTCGCGACCTTGGTGGCGGCGTTGACCGGGGCGGGCGTCGACCCGGTACGGGCCGAGGGGCTGGCGCTGTTCGGCCTGTCCGCCTTCGAAGGGGCGATCACCCTCAGCCGCACGCTGCGGAGCACCGAGCCGCTGCGCTCGTCGGGCGAGCTCGTGGCCGGCGTCGTCGAGTCGGCGCTCGCTCCCGGCGCCTAGCGCAACCGCTCGTCGGCGGGGCGAGACGGCGAGGGACTTTGGTCCCTACCGGGCCGACGCCCCGTGGGCGCAAGATGGAACGCGTATCGAACGTTGGTACGAGGAGGTGAGGCGACTGGTTCGTCGGGCTTGTACACAAGCGCCTCTCGGCTGCTGGACTGCGGGCGACCTCGGTCGTCCCGACGGGACTTATTCCCCGGACACATAGGCGACGATGCACCCGGCCGTCTACGGCGCCCGGGCCCAGTCGCAAAGACCACGGTGTTTGGAGCCGGAACGGGGGTCTCGTCCATATGCTTCGAGGCGCTGACAATCGAGGTACGGCGCCCGCCACCCCACACCGGAGTGCGGGCGTCGTCGCGTCCGGGCAGCGTGCGTGGGAGACGGGGTGGGTGGGCTACGGGGTCGGTGCGCTACGGGGTCGGGGGCGGGCGGCTGGCATAGACGGCCCGGGCCCGGTAGCGGATGGGCCGCTCCTCGAGCTCCTCGAGGTAGTGCGCCGTCCACCCCGCCACCCGGGCGATGGTGAAGATGGTGCGCCCGGCGTCGTCGGCCATCCCCCCGGCGCGCGTCAGCGCGGCCAGGCCCAGATCGACGTTGGGCCCCGGGATGGCCCGCTCCGCCGCCAGCGCCAGCAGGGAGTCGAGGACGCGTCGGCGTTGCGGCGGCGACAGGTCGTCGACCAGGCCCTTGAGCACCGTGAAGCGGGGGTCGTCGCCCCGGTAGACGCTGTGTCCGAACCCCGGGAGCCGATGCTGCCACCGCAGCGTCTCGTCCAGGGCGCGCTCGGGTCCGAGCTCCTCGGCGTCGCGCACCAGGCCGTAGGCGAGCTGCGACGCCCCGCCGTGCAACGGCCCCGCCACGACGCCGAGGCCAGCCAACACGGCGTCGTAGAGGTTGGCGCGCGCCGAGGCCGCCACCCGGACCGCGACGGTGGACGTGGCGAGCTCGTGGTCCGCGAGCAGGATCAACGCCGCGTTCACGGCCCGTACGAGGTCGGCATCGGGCTCCGGGGCCAGTCGGGCCGTGAGCGCGCCCGCCACGGAGTGCTCCCGGCGTACGCCGCCGAGCTCGAGCGGCGGTTGCCGTCTGTGCGGCCCCGGAAGGACGTCCACCATCGTGGCCACCAACCGCCGGGCGACCGAGATGACCGACGACCGACGGAGGTCCGAGCGCAGCGGGTCACCGGCGCCGGCCATCACCACGGCCCAGCGCAGGCGGTCCGAGGCGCCGAGGTCGGGTGGTGGCTGCAACCGGAACGGCTCCCATCCGGTCGTCGGCCCGGCATCACGTTCCGGCTCGCCCCACCACAGCAGCTCGGCCGCCTCCTCGTAGGGGACGGTCGTGGCGAGCGCGGTGGCGGGGGTGCCGCGGTAGACCGGTCCGTCGTCGCGCAGCTGGGTGGTGGACGTCGTGACGGTGGCGAGCCTGGTCTCGGTGCTCCGCCCACCCCGTGAGCGCTTGGCCAGCGCCTCGACGTCCTCGGCCGCGAAGAGGCTCCCGCGGCCCTCGGGGGCGCGGTGGGAGACCAACAGCCCCCGGCTCACGTACGCGTACAGCGTCGGCAGCTTCACGCCCAACCGCCGTGCCGCCTCGGCGCTCTCGAGCATCCGTGTCATGGAAGGCGTGTCATCGAAGGCGTGTCATGGAAGGCGTGTCATGGAAGGTAGACATTGAGTTGATCAACATTTACACGGATGATCCGGGAGAGCAAGATGATGCTGGTGGCGCACACCCTCTGCTGCCACGAGGATCCGGACCAGAGAAACGGAGCCAGCCCATGCCGACCGTCGTCGCTGATCTCATGTCGACCCCCGCGGTGACGTGCGAAGCCGGAACGCCGCTCGACGAGGCGGCCCGAACCATGCGGGACGCGGGCATCGGCTCGGTGATCGTGACCGAGCGGGGCAAGGTGACGGGCATCGTGACCGAGCGCGACCTCCTGCGCGCTGCGGCGGCGGCCACGACAGCGGGCGCCGAGACGGTCGAGATGTGGATGACGGCGAATCCCGATGTGCTCGGGCCCGAGGAGGAGGTCGACGCGGCGTGGACCAGCCTGGCCCATCACCAGTACCGGCATCTGCCGGTCGTCGACGGTCACGACCTCGTCGGGGTGGTGTCGTTGCGCGACCTCATGGGCGTGGCGCGCCTGCGCCCCGCGGACGAGCACGGCGCGGAGATCCCCGCCGGCCTCGAAGGCGTCGTGGCGGCGGAGACCTCGGTGGGCGACGTCCGGGGCGAGGAGGGCTTCTTCCACTACCGCCAGTACTCTGCCGTCGACCTCGCGGCGCGGCGATCGCTCGAAGACGTCTGGTACCTGCTGTTCGAGGGCGAGCTCCCCGACCCCGGCCAGGCGCGCCGGTTCGCGGCGGACGTGGCGGGCCTCCGGGCCCTTCCGCCCGGGTTGGCGGCGTTGTTGCCGGACGTGGCGGGCCGGGGCACCCCGTTCGAGGTCCTGCGCACCGCGGTCTCGCTCCTCGGCGCCGAGCTGGGGTGGCGACCGACCCATGACATCGACGACGCCGAGTTGCGGAGCCAGGCCCTACGGCTGTGCTCGGTCGTGCCGACGATCATGGCCGCCGCCTACAACCTGGGCGAGGGCCGCACACCGGTCGAGCCGCGCCCCGACCTCTCGGCCGCGGCCAACTACCTGTGGATGGTGACCGGGTCGGAGCCGTCCCCGGCCCACGCCCGCGCCGTGGAGCAGTACCAGATCCTCACCATCGACCACGGGTTCAACGCGTCGACCTTCACCGCCCGCGTCATCACCTCGACCGGCGCGGACCTCGCCGCGGCCATCTGCGGCGCCGTCGGCGCCTTGTCGGGGCCGCTGCACGGAGGTGCACCCAGCCGGGCGCTCGCCATGCTCGACGACATCGCCAGCGCGGAGCGCGCCGACGCGTGGCTGCGGGCCGCAGTCGGCCGGGGCGACCGCGTCATGGGGTTCGGCCACCGCGTCTACAAGACCGACGACCCGCGCTCGGTGTTCCTGCGCGACGTGGCCCGCTCACTGGGTGGCCCGCTGGTGGAGCTCGCCGCGCAGGTCGAGCGGACCGCCGTCGACGTCCTGGCCGAGATGAAGCCCGGGCGCCGGCTCTTCACCAACGTCGAGTTCTACGCCGGCGTCGTGATGTACACCTGCGGCCTGCCGCGCCAGATGTTCACGCCCACCTTCGCGGCGGGACGCGCCATCGGGTGGTCGGCGCACGTGATCGAGCAGGCGGCGCACAACCGGCTCATCCGCCCCTCGGCCCGCTACACCGGCCCGCCGCCCCCGGTCCCGGTTCCCCAGCCGTCGCCGACCATCTCGGGGTCTGCCTGAGGCTCGAACTGCGTGGTGTAGAGCTCGGAGTACAGCCCTCCGGCCGCGAGCAGCTCGTCGTGGCGGCCGCGCTCGACGATGCGCCCGTCCTCGACCACCAGGATCTGGTCCGCCTCACGCACCGTCGACAGGCGGTGCGCGATCACCAGTGACGTACGCCCGGCCAGCGCCGACTTGAGCGCCTCCTGCACGGCCACTTCGGACTCCGAGTCCAGGTGGGCGGTGGCCTCGTCGAGGACGACGATGTCGGGTGCCTTGAGCAGGAGGCGCGCGATGGCGATCCGTTGCTTCTCGCCTCCCGACAGGCGGTAGCCGCGATCGCCGACGAGCGTGTCGAGGCCGCCGGGAAGCGACTCGACCAGTGGCAGGATGTGCGCGGCGCGCAAGGCCTCGGTCAGCTCGTCGTCGGTGGCGTCGGGTTTGGCGTAGCGCAGGTTGCCCCGGATGGTCTCGTGGAAGAGGTGGGCATCCTGGGTGACCATGCCCACGACCTCCCCGATGGACTCGAGTGTGGCGTCGCGGACGTCGACGCCGTTGATGCGCACCGACCCGCCCCGCACGTCGTAGAGCCTCGGGACGAGGTGGCTGATGGTCGTCTTCCCCGCACCCGACGGGCCCACGAGCGCTACGAGCTGCCCGGGCTGGGCCTTGAACGACACGTCGAAGAGCACCGGCTGTGACTCGGTGCGCTCGAGGACGGCCACGGACTCCAACGAGGCCAGTGACACCTCTTCGGCGCTCGGATAGCCGAAGTCCACGTGGTCGAACTCGATGAGGGCGGGACCGCGCGGGATTGCCACGGCGTCGGGCTTGTCGTCGATCATGGGTGGCAGGTCGAGGACCTCGAACACGCGGTCGAACGAGACGAGTGCGGTCATGACGTCGAGTTGCACGTTCGACAGGGCCGTCAACGGGCCGTAGAGGCGCGAGAGGTACGCGGCCAGCGCCACGAGCGTCCCCACCATGAGCGTGCCCTGCTCGGCCAGCAGGCCGCCCCAGCCATAGACGAGGGCGGTGGCGAGCGAGGCCGTGAGCAACAGGGCCGCCATGAACACGCGCGTGTACATGGCCTGGGTGATGCCGATGTCGCGGACGCGGCCCGCCTTGCTCGAGAACCCGCTGACCTCGTCCTTCGGATGGCCGAACAACTTGACCAGCAACGCTCCCGCCACGTTGAACCGCTCGGTCATGGTGTTGGTCATCTGGGCGTTGAGCGTGTACGACTCGCGCGTGATGTCGGCCAGGCGCCTGCCGACGAAGCGGGCCGGGATCAAGAAGACGGGGAGCAGCGCCAGGGCCACCAACGTGATCTGCCACGACAGATAGAACATGGCCGCCAGGGTGATGGTGACGCCGATCACGTTGCTCACGACCGACGAGAACGTGTCGGTGAACGCCTGTTGGGCCCCGAGCACGTCGTTGTTGAGCCTCGACACCAGCGCGCCGGTCTGAGTGCGCGTGAAGAAGGCGATGGGCATCTTCTGGATGTGCCCGAACACCTTGGTCCGCATGTCGTAGATGAGTCCCTCCCCGATGCGCGCCGACACCCAGCGCTGCCACAGCGACAAGCCGGCGTCGAGGATGGCCAGCGCGGCGACGAGGAGCGAGAGCTGGATGATCAGGTCGGGCTGGTGCTTGTTGATCCCGGTGTCGATGATGGCCCGGTAGATGAGGGGGTTGGCGGCGCCGATGATGGCGTCCACGATGATCAACACCAAGAAGACGCCGAGGGCCTTGCGGTAGGGCCGGGCGAACGTCGCGATGCGACGCACGATCCCCTTGGGCAACTGCTGCTGCAACACCGAGTTGTCGCGTCGCAGGGACCGCATGAGACCCATGCCCATCCCGCCGTGCCCGCCTCCACCCATTCCCATGCCCATGCTCATCGGGCACCCCCGTCCGGGGCGTCCGACGCGGTCGATCTATGGGCGGGGGGCCCGCAGCAGCTCACACACGAGCCGCGCTCGCACAGGAAGCCGAGCAGGTCGAGGAGCTGGTGTCGCTGGTCGGGGTCGAGGCCGCCGAACACCTCGTCCGCGCTCTCGCGTCGGGCCGCCTCGAGCGCTTCGAGCAGGCGACGACCTTCGTCGCTGAGCGCCACGAGGACCGACCGGCGGTCACCGGGGTCGGCGTGCCGGGCCACGAACCCGGCCGCCTCGAGGGCGTCGACCATCGTCGTGACCGATCGGGGGACCACGTCGAGCTGGGCGGCGAGGTCCGCCATCCGCAACGGCCGGCCGTCGGCCGCGACCAGCCGGAGCACCCGGGCCTGGGCATACGTGACTCCCAGCGGGGCGAGCTGGACGATCGACCCCCGCCGCAACCGGCGTGCCGTGTGCGAGAGCAGCTCGGCCAGCTCGAGCGTGGTGTCCGGGCGGGGTCGCGCCCGCGACGTATGGGTGTGAGAGGGCACTGCGCTCCTTGGGTCGTCATCGAGGTCGTCCTCGGGGTCGGCCTGTCCACCGCGGCCCCGGGCCACTACTGAGTGTAGCTCGTACTGAGTATAACTCGTAATGAGTGTCACTCATCATCTTGGCCCGAGCGGGCCGGCTGGGTGAGGGGTCGGAGCGGGCCGAGCGGGAGCCGAGGAGAAGGAGGATGCGAAAGAAGGGAAGAATCGACCGGGCCGTGTCGATGTCGGCCCGCGTCGTTCGACGCTTCGGTGGAGGCGGGCCAATCCCGAACCCTACGAACGACCAGAAAGAGGAGTCACCATGCGATTCATGATGTTCATGCTCCCGAACATCTCCGACGCCGACTGGATGCCGACCGCAGAGGCGGTGGCGGCCATGGGCCGATACAACGACGAGCTTGCCAAGGCCGGCGTGCTGCTCGCCCTGGACGGGCTCCACCCCGGCTCCGACGGCGTACGCGTCTCGTTTCCCGGTGGGAAGGCGACAACGACCGACGGGCCCTTCACCGAGGCCAAGGAGGTCGTCGGCGGGTACTGGCTCATCGACGTGAAGTCCAAGGCCGAAGCGGTCGAGTGGGCCAAGCGAGCCCCCTGTGCCGACGGTCCGGTCATCGAGGTCCGTCAGATCATGGAGATCGAGGAGTTCCCGCCCGAGGTACAGAAGGCCGCGGGGAGGTAACACGCCGGTGACCCAGGACACGCCGGGTCAGGACGCGCCGGGTCAGGACGCGCCGGGTCAGGACGCGCCGGGTGCCGAGGCTGCCCGGCGTGCGATCGAGGCGGTGTGGCGGATCGAGTCGGCGCGGGTCATCGCCGGCTTGGCCCGCTACGCGGGCGACGTCGGTGTCGGCGAGGACCTGGCCCATGACGCCCTGGCCGCGGCGTTGGAGTCGTGGCCCACGTCGGGCGTGCCCGACAACCCCGGGGCGTGGCTCATGACCGTCGGCAAGCGACGCGCCGTCGACCTGCTGCGGCGCAGGGCGGTGCTCGAGCGCAAACAGGACGAGCTCGTCCGCGAGGCCGAGGTGCGGTCGGAGGTCGTCGGGGCTCGGGACATCGATCTCGACGAGCCCGACGACGATTTCGGCGACGACCTGCTGCGGCTCATCTTCATCGCGTGTCACCCCGTCCTGTCCACCGAGGCGCGCGTGGCGCTCACGCTCCGGCTCCTCGGGGGCCTCACGACCGACGAGATCGCCCGCGCGATTCCTCGTGCGGGAGTCCACCGTGGCCCAGCGGATCGTTCGGGCCAAGCGCACGCTGTCGGCGGCCAACGTCCCGTTCGAGGTACCCGAGGGAGCCGACCGCGACGCCCGCCTGGCGTCGGTGCTCGAGGTGCTCTATCTCGTGTTCAACGAGGGGTACTCGGCCACCGCGGGCGACGACTGGACGCGCCCGGCGCTGTGCGAGGACGCGCTTCGTCTGGGTCGGATCCTGGCCGAGCTCCTGGTGGACGAGCCCGAGGTCCACGGCCTCGTGGCGCTGATGGAGATCCAGGCGTCGCGTCTGCGGGCCCGGGTCGGTCCGACGGGAGCGCCGGTGCTGCTCCTCGACCAGGACCGGGCCCGATGGGACCACCTCCTCGTCCGACGGGGCTTGGCGGCGCTGGACCGGGCCGAGCGACTGGGCCGGGCGTTGGGGCCGTACGCGCTCCAGGCGGCCATCGCCGCGTGTCACGCCCGCGCCGCCAGCGCGTCGGAGACGGACTGGGTGCGCATCGCCGCGCTCTACGACGCGCTGGCCCAGCTGGCGTGGTCGCCGGTGGTCGAGCTCAACCGGGCCGTGGCGTACTCGATGGCGTTCGGCCCGGATGTGGCCCTCGAGCTCGTCGACGCCTTACAGGTCGAGCCCTCGCTGGGCGGGTATCACCTCCTGCCCAGCGTGCGCGGCGACCTCCTCGAGCGACTGGGCCGGCTCGACGAAGCCCGGCGCGAGTTCGAACGCGCCGCGGCGTTGACGCGCAACACCCAGGAGCGCACGCTCCTCCTCGAACGCGCTGCGGTGGTGGAGTCGCGTGCACACGAGGCGGTCCGACCCGATCAGCTCCTGTCGAGGAGGATCCCCCGCGCGTAGGCCGCCTGTCCGGCGTGTTGCAGGTCGTCGGCGATGACGCTCACCAGGCGGGCACCCATGGTCACCGGCGGGTCCCAATTGTCGTCCACAATGCGATCGAGATCGCCGTCGGTCACGTGGCGGACGAATCGGAGCGTGGCGTCGAAGACCGCGTCGTGGTACCCGAGCAACGTCTCCCCGTCGGTGACGACGGCCGCCACCTGAGCCGAGCCGTGCGAGTACCCGGTGTCGCTGATGTCGAGGGGAAAGGCGAAGCGCTGGGCCCAACCCTTGGCGGTGTAGGCCTGCTCCACCCCGGCGACCGCGGCGACGTGGTCGTCTTGGACCCGGGTGAGGTGCCACACCAACCACGCGATGGAGTTCGCTTCACCGTCGAGCCGCGCGACGAGGTCCTCGGTCGTGCATCCGTCGACCACCTCGTGCACGACCTCGTGCACACGCCCGAACGCATCCGCCAGCAGCTCGGCACTTGTCATCGGCTCATCCTCCGGTCGTCGCGCCCCGCTCCCCGACGAGTGTGGCACGTCCGGGCTGGGAGACGCTCAGAGGAGCACGGCCTGGGTCTGTGTCACCTGGGCCACCCGTCGCCCCTCGTCGTCGGTGACGTCGGTCTGCACGACGATGGTGCTCCGGCCGACGTGCAACGGGTGTGTCGTGCCGTGGGCGGCGCCCGAGCGGACGCCGCGGAAGAAGTTGGTCTTGGACTCGATCGTGGACGTCCGCGCCCCTTCGGGGAGGTTGAGGAAGGCGCACGCTGCGCCGAGGCTGTCCGCCAGGGTCATGATGACGCCGCCGTGGAGCACGTCGCCGGCGGTGCACCGCTCGGGCGCCCACGCCACGGACCCGGTCACGAGGTCGGGGCCGGCCTCGGTGAGCTCGATCCCGCAGGTGCGGGCGAAGGGCATGCTCTGGAGCAGGGCGGCGGCGCTGGGCAGGGGAGGCTGGCTCATCCCCCGCACGGTAGAGGTCAGCTCTCGATGATGCCGGCGAGCAGGTCGATCGTCGGGTTCTGATGGGTGAGCCAGCTGTCGTCGACGCCCAGCCGGGCCAGGAGTCGCGCGGCGCGCACGAGGATGGCCCCGCTGCGGAGCGCGGCGAAGGCCTCGTACCAGCGCAGGTCGGTCACGGGCCGGCCCAGAAGCGCTTCGTAGGCGGCGATGGTGGCGGCACGCCCCGGGAACCCGGGCAGGTCCCCGCCACAACGGTCGACGGCCATGTCGTGGAGGACCACGAACCAGGCGAGGTCGACCTCGGCGGGACCGATCGACGCCATCTCGAAGTCGAGGACAGCCGACACACCCATGTCCTCTCCCACGAGGACGTTGCCGAGCTGGACGTCGCCCCACAGCAGCGAGGCCGGAGGCTCGGGGTCCGGGAGATGGGCGCGACACCACTCGACCCCGCGGTCGAACACGTCGGGTGCGGCGCCCTCGCCCGCCCAGTCGAGGTACGCGCTCCAGTGGTCGAGCTCGTGAGCGAGGTACGCGGTGCCGGTGCCGGTGCCGGCGCCGGTGCCGGTGTTGCGGCCGGTGCGCGCCGCCAGGATGGTGCCGCAGCCCAGAGAGGCCCAGTCGAGTTGGTGGAGCTGGGCCAGGGTGCGGACCGTCTCGTCGTGCAGGCGGGCCTGGCCCTCGGGCGTGGACTCGGCCAGCCACCCCGTGCGCAGATAGGGCTTGTCGGCCTGGACCACACGGCCCGCCACGCGCGGCATGACCAGGAAGGGCGCACCCACCCACGAGTCGTCCTCTTCGACCGCGAGCGGCGTCACCGCCGGCACGCCCGCGTGGGCCAGGACTCCCTGGAGCTTTCCCTGCATGACGAGGTCGTAGGAGGGGAACAGTCCCTCGCCGTTGGGCGGGAGCCGCACGACCCACGAGGCGTGCTCACGCTGCGCCGTGGGCCCGGACGCCGTGGCCCCGGACGCCGTGGCCCCGGACGCCGTGGGCCCGGACGCCTCGGCCCCGGACGCCGTGGGCCCGGGTGCAGTGGCCCACTCGACCTCGGCGAAGATCGTCTCGCTCGACAACCCGGTGGCGGGTTGGACGAGGGGGGCGACGGCCACGTCGCGCAACTCGGGGCGCCACGACGCCACCCACCGGGCGAGCCCCGCTCGCAGGGCCTCGAGGTCGCGTGGCTCGGAGATGCCCATGGGGCCCATCAAACTATCGTCGGGCCATGACGACGGTGGCCGAGCTGGTGCAGGCGCGCGCCGCCGACGACCACACCGGCCTGCGTTTCGAAGACTCGGTGTGGAGCTGGCGTGAGGTCGTGGCGCAGTGCCGGGCCCGGGCCCGGATGCTCGAGGCGCTGCGCCGGGACGGGCCGTTCCACGTCGGGGTGCTCCTGGAGAACGTGCCCGAGTACCTCTTCCTCCTCGGAGGCGCCGCCTTGGCCGGCGCCACGATCGTGGGCATCAACCCCACGCGCCGCGGGGCGGAGCTGGCGCGCGACATCGCCCACGCCGACTGCCAGCTCATCGTCACCGACACCGCGCAGGGTGCGCTCCTCGACGGGCTCGACACCGGAGTCGAGCCGGACCGCGTCCTACGCTGCGACGACCCCGGGTACCCGCTCGTCACCACGCCGGCCGACGACCCTGCCGACCTCGACGCTGCCCGCCCCGACACCCCCGACGCCACGGCCGCGCCGGGCCCCGGGCCCGAGACGCTGTACCTGCTCCTGTTCACGTCGGGGTCGACGGGGGCGCCCAAGGCGGTGCGGGTGAGCCAGGGGCGTATGGCGAGCCAGGCGAGCATCATGGCGGCGGGATCGGGGTTCGGGCCCGACGACGTCATGTACTGCTCGATGCCGATGTTCCACGGCAACGCGCTCAACACCTGCGTGGTGCCCGCCGTCGCGGCCGGGGCCGTGCTCGTGTTGCGGCGGCGGTTCTCGGCGTCGGGGTTCATCCCCGACGTTCGGCGCTACGGCGTGACGTATTTCAATTACGTGGGTCGTGCCCTGGCGTACGTGCTGGCCACGCCACCCGCGCCCGACGACACGGAGACGACGCTGCGGTTCGGCTTCGGCACCGACGGCTCGCCCCAGGACATCTCGACGTTCAAGCGGCGCTTCGCGTGCCCGATCGTCGAGGGGTACGGCTCGAGCGAAGGGGCCATCTCGATGTCGCGCGTGCCGGGGACGCCGCGCCAGGCCATGGGCAAGCCGCCGCCGGGGACCGACGTCGCCATCATCGACCCCGGCACCGGGCTCGAGTGCCCCGACGCGGTGTTCGACGCAGACGGGAAACTACGCAACGCCTCGGAGGCGATCGGGGAGATCGTGAGCCGCGACGGGGTGGCACGCTTCGAGGGGTACTACGCCAACGACGAGGCCGACGCGGAGCGGACCCGCGGGGGTTGGTTCTGGTCGGGGGACCTCGGCTACCGCGACGCGGAGGGCTTCTTCTACTTCGCCGGACGCACCGCGGACTGGCTGCGGGTGGACGGCGAGAACTTCGCGGCCGCACCGGTCGAGCGGATCCTGGCCCGCTTC
Organism: uncultured Acidimicrobiales bacterium; assembly: GCA_963764205.1. Lineage (GTDB taxonomy): Bacteria > Actinomycetota > Acidimicrobiia > Acidimicrobiales > UBA8190 > Chersky-840. Next base: position 202,677 of record CAVXRN010000006.1, on the reverse strand, counting down.
CCCGGTGTCGTCACGGCCGTGGTCCTCCCCGTCCCCGACCCCCGGACCGGGGACCAGGCGCTGGCGGTGCTGGAGCTCACCGACGTCGAGCACTTCGACCCCGACGCCTTCGGCGCGTTTCTCGACGCACAGGCCGACCTCGGGACGAAATGGGCCCCGCGCTTCGTGCGCGTCACCGAGCGGATCCCGCTGACGGGCACCGGCAAGGTCGACAAGCGTCCGCTGCGGCGCCAGCACTGGACGACCTCCGATGCCGTGTGGTGGCGCCCCGGGACAGGGCCGGGCGCGCCAGGCCCCGAGGCGTATCGCCGACTCACGCCCGACGACGTCGCCGCGCTCGAGGCGCAGTTCGACGAGCACGGCCGACGCGCCCTGCTCGAGCTGTGACGCTGCGCGAGCGGTGACCCTCCTCAAGCGGAAGCGCAGCTCGGCATTCGCGCTTCCGGGGCGCGTGGCCTACAGTCGGTCTCGGCGCCGGGTCCCGCTGTCCGAGGTCGTCGTTGGTCGGAGAGACTGTGGGCAGGGGCCCGGAGAAGGAGGACGGTCATGGGACTCATGGACAAGGTCAAGGCGCAGGCGACGGTGCTGGCCGACAAGGCCCAACAGGCGGGACAGGCCGGCCAGGCCAAGCTGGCCGAGGTCCAGGGCAAGCGCAAGGGCGACGCCCTGCTCCTCGAGTTGGGGGGCATCACGTACACCCAGCGCGTGGGGCGGGCCGACGCCGGGGCCGACGCCCGGGCGACCGAGATCGTGGGGCAGGTGCAGGCGTTCGAGGCCGAGTACGGCCCGATCCAGGTGACCTCGGCCAACGCCGCGGTGGCCGAGACGACCGGTGTGGTGGATCCTGGCGCCACCATCCCCACGTCGGGTACGCCGCCCACCTCGAGCAGCTCGGCTCCGCCGGCCGCCCCCGCACCACCTCCGGCCGCGTCGGCCGGCCCGCTGCCCCAGGCGCAGTACGGCTCGGGCGAGAGCTGAGGCACGTCGTTGGGTTGGGAGTTCTCGACCGATCCGGAGTTCCAGGCCAAGCTCGACTGGACCGACGCGTTCGTCCGCGAGGAGGTCGAGCCGCTCGACCTGTTGTGGGGCGAGCGCACGTTCCACCCGCTCGACGACACGCTGCGCAAGATCGTCGACCCGCTCAAGCAGCGGGTGCGCGACGAGAAGCTGTGGGCGTGCCACCTCGGGCCCGAGCTCGGCGGCGAGGGCTACGGCCAGGTGAAGCTGTCGCTCATGAACGAGATCCTGGGTCGGAGCCGGTGGGCGCCGATCATCTTCGGATGCCAGGCCCCCGACACCGGCAACGCCGAGATCATCGCCCACTACGGCACCGACGAGCAGAAGGAGCGGTACCTGCGCCCGCTGCTCGACGGCGAGATCTTCTCGTCGTACTCCATGACCGAGCCCCAGGGCGGGTCCGACCCCACGCGCTTCGAGACCCGGGCCCGGCGCGACGGGGACGAATGGGTCATCGACGGGTGGAAGTTCTTCTCGTCCAACGCCAGGACCTCCGCGTTCCTCATCGTGATGGCGGTGACCGACCCTGACGTGAGCGCGTACCAGGGGATGTCGATGTTCCTCGTCCCCACCGACACGCCCGGGGTCGAGATCGTGCGCAACGTCGGGTTGATGGGCGAGCACTTCGGCGACGGGCACGAGGGGATGCACGCGCTCATCCATTACAACGAGGTGCGCGTCCCGGCCCAGAGCCTGCTCGGTGGGGAGGGCCAGGCCTTCGCCATCGCCCAGACGCGGCTCGGTGGCGGGCGCATCCACCACGCCATGCGCACGGTGGGCGTGTGCCAGAAGGCGATCGACATGATGTGCGAGCGCGCCCTGTCGCGCTCCACCCAGGGCAGCCTCCTGGCGGAGAAGCAGAGCGTCCAGAACTACATCGCCGACTCCTACGCGCAGCTCGTGCAGTTCCGGCTCTTCGTGCTGTACGTGGCGTGGGAGATCGACCAGTACCAGGACTACCGCAAGGTCCGGCACGACATCGCCGCGGTGAAGGTGCTCACCGCGTCGGTGTTGCACGACATCGTGCAGCGCTCGATCCAGGTCCACGGCGCGCTGGGTGTCTCCAACGAGCTCCCGTTGGGCGGCTACTGGATGATGGTGCCGGTCATGGGGCTCGTCGACGGCCCCAGCGAGGTGCACCGCGTCACCGTCGCCCGTCAGGTGCTCAAGCGCTACACCGCCGCGCCCGGCGCGTGGCCGACCGAGCACCTGCCCGAGAAGTTGGCCGCGGCCCGCTCCAAGTTCGCCGAGTACCTCGAGCACGAGGTGGCCAACCAGTGAGCGCGGACCGCGGCACGCTGGCTTCGAGGGCGGCGGACCTCGCTGTGACGACGTCGCTTCGCTGAGGGTGCCCAGGTCGGTGGAGGGGGACCGGTTCGACCTGACCGGCAAGGTGGCGCTCGTGACCGGGGGCAGCCGGGGCCTGGGGCGGGCCATGGCGCTCGGGTTCGCGCAGGCCGGTGCCGATGTCGTGGTCACGAGTCGCAAGCTCGAGGCGTGTCAGGCCGTAGCCGACGAGATCGAGGCCATGGGACGTCGCGCGCTCGCCTGGGCGTGCAACGTGTCTGTATGGGACGCGCTCGAGCCGCTGGCCGACGCCGCTTACGACGCGTTCGGACGGGTCGACGTGCTCGTGAACAACGCGGGGATGTCGCTGCTGTACCGCGACGTCACCGAGGTGACCGAGGCCATGTGGGACAAGGTGGTGGACCTCAACCTGAAGGGCGTGTTCCGGCTCACCGCGCTCGTCGGCAGCCGGATGGTGCGCGACGGCGGGGGCTCGGTCATCAACGTGTCGAGCGTGGGGTCGATCCGGCCCACCCCCGAGATCCTCCCCTACGCCGCGGCCAAGGCGGGCGTGAACACGCTGACGGCAGGCTTCGCGCTGGCACTGGGACCGACGGTGCGGGTGAACTGCATCATGGCGGGACCGTTCCTCACCGACGTGACCAAGGCGTGGGACATGGCGGAGTTCGAGCGCGGCGCGCAGCGCTTCGCCTTGCAGCGCGGCGGCCGTCCCGACGAGGTCGTGGGCACGGCGCTCTACTTCGCCAGCGACGCGTCGAGCTTCACGACGGGGCAGGTGCTGCGCGTCGACGGCGGGATCCCCTGAGGGCCCGCGGGCTCAGCCCGGCTCGGGCCGCTGCTCCGGCGCGGCCGCGATCGGCTCCAGGCGGTCGAGAAGCGGGAGCTGGCCGGCCAGGATCTTGGTGCGGGCCTCGTCCAGGGTGAACCACGCCGCCTTGTCGACTTCCGGGAACGAGCGGTGCTCACCCGACCGGGGGGGCCACTCCATCTCGAAGGTGTTGCTGGTCGTGGCCCGGGCGTCGATGTCGCCGTGGACCGCCCACGCCCGCACACGTTTGCCGCCCGCCTGACGGACCTCACCCAGGTCGAGGCGCGGGCCCGCCGGCGCGCGTCGGCCGAGCTCCTCCGCGAACTCCACTTCGGCGCGCGCGGCGGGATCGTCGTGCTCGCCGTACTCACCCTTCGGGATCGACCACGCTCCGGCGTCTTTGCGCGCCCAGAACGGTCCACCGGGATGTACGAGCAACACTTCGAGCCCTCCGGAAGGGCCGAGGCGGTACAGAAGGAGCCCCGCACTCACCCTGGGCACTGACAGCTCACTCTCCGCTGCTGACAAGGGTCTCGGCTCGCGCCGGAATCACCACCAAACACCTGTGTTCGCAACACCACGTGGAGTCGTTTCCCCCGGTGAGGACACTGCTCGTTGCCGTCACGAATCATATGCGCGCCAAGGGATTGGCACCGTTCGCGACGGTTCACTACGGTCGCTCGCGGGTGCCCTGCCGGGCGGCGGAGCAGCGGAGGAGACGAACAGCGCCATCGTTCGCGCGCCGCGACGTCGTGTGGTCGGGCAACTGAGCGCCAACCCCGAGCGCGCAACGCCCGAAACGACCATGAGCCGCGAACCCGTCCCCACGTACGCCAATCGTGCAGCGCGACGACAGAACGCGCGTCGTCCCGCCAGTCGCTCGATCGCGCGCATCGGCCTCATGGTGTCGATCCCGGGTGCCGCGGTGCTCGCCGCGACCGCGGGCCCGAGCGCAGTGGCCGCGGCCGGGAACCGGCACACCGACCCCGGGCACACCGCACCGCGTCCGGCCCGCAAGGAGTCGCCCCTCGAGGCGATGCGAAAGATCCTGGAGGCGGAGAAGGCCATCCCATCGGGCCCCACGACGACGACACCACCACCACCGGCTCCGACCACGACGACGCCCGCTCCCCAGGTGGCGGCCGTGACCGTTCCACCGCCTCCGGCGCCTCCGGCGCCTCCGCCCCCGCACCCGGTGACGCCTCCTCCCGCGCCCAAGCCCGTGGTGCACCCCGCGCCCAAGCCCGTGGTGCACCCCGCGCCGGTGGTCCACCCCGTGGCGGCGCCCGCCCCGACCCACGGGATCCTCCCGCCCGCCAACCCCGCCGCGAGCATCGCTCCCACCCCGCTGTTCGAGACCACGTGCCTGGCCGACGGGGCCCTGTCGGGGTCGTGCGTGGCGGCGACACTCCAGGCCACCGACGTGGCCCGCGGGCGCGAGGGCGTGGGCCCCATGTCGCTCCCCGGGGATTATTCGGCGCTCACTCCCGCCGAGCAGCTGTTCGTATTGGCCGACACCGAACGGGTGGACCGGGGGCTGCCGCCCGCCCTCGGGCTCGTGGCCGAGCTCGACCAGGACGCCCAAGCCGCGGCCCTCGCCGACACCGACCCCACCCCGACGATCGTCCCGGCCGGTGTGGGCGTCGTCCGGTGGGCGTCGAATTGGAGCGAGAACGCCGGTGCGCTCGGGTCGAACTACAACTGGATGTACGACGACGGGCCAGGTTCGGGGAACCTGGCCTGTGGTAGCGGCGGCGGGGGATGCTGGGGCCACCGCGACAACATCCTCGGCTTCAACGCGGCTCAGCTGGCAGGGGGCGTGCTCGTGATGGGTGCGGGGGAGGCGTCACCGGCCGCGGCGTCACCGTGGATGAGCGACACCGAGCTCTTCGCCGTGCTCACCCGCAGCCCGGCGTTCTACGTCTACACGTGGGGCCAGGCCGTGGCGGCCGGGGCCAGCTGAGTCGCCCGCAACCGAACCGGCGACCGAATCACGACACCGGCCGAGGTGGGACTGGTGTCCCCCTCGGCCGATGGTGATGCGTGATGCGTGATGCGTGATGCGTGGTGCGTGGTGCGTTCAGGCGTTCGTGCGCCGGCGGCGTGCGTTGGACAAGCCGACCAGGACGGTCCCGAAGAGGACGAGCGACCCACCGAGGATCGGCAGCCGGGGGTTGATCCCGGTGAAGGGAAGCGTGCCCGAGCCGGTGGTGCCGGCCGGGGTTCCGGTCCCCGTCGCGGTCGTCCCCTTGGCCGTCGTGCCGGTCCCGGTGGGACTGGGGGTCTTGACGCTGGCCTTGGCCGTGCCCGGTGTGCCGGCGGTGCCGCCCGGCACCGTTGTGGCGGTGGCGCTGGCGGCGGTGGTGCACGCCGGGACGTTGATGGTGTCGTTGTCGAGCGTGACGGCGCCGTTACGGGCCAGCACGCGTCCGTGGATGGTCGTGGCCGAGGTCACGCTGATCGACGTCAGGGCCAGGATGGTCCCTTGGAAGGTGGAGCCCGTCCCGAGCGTGGCCGAGCTACCGACCTGCCAGTAGACGTTGCAGGCCTGGGCGCCGTTGATGAGGTTGACGGTGCTGCCCGAGGCCGTGATGAGCGTGGAACCGGCCTGGAAGACGAACAGCGCGTTCGGGTTCCCGCCCCCGTTGAGCGTGACCGCTCCGGTGAGCCCGAGGGAGGAGGCGGAGTTGTAGGTACCGGGGTTCAACGTCTGTCCGCCGAGGTCGGCCGCGACGGCCGTGGCCGGGCTCTCGCCCGCGGCGGTGTTGTAGCCCGTGACGAGGTCGGTCTTGGCGCCCTGGGTGACCGAGTCGCCGGCGTGATTGGTGCCGGTCTGCGTGATCGACGCCGTGCCGGTCTCCGACGTTGTCGGGAACGTCCCGATGTCGCCTGTGACCGTGGTGGCGTTGGTGTTGGTGATCCCGGCGCCCGCCAGGATGGCGAAGCTGCCCGCCGTGCCGAGACCGACGGGGACCTGCGCCGCGAAGGCGCTCCCGGCGGGGGCCAGGGCGACGGCGCCGACGGTGACGAGCGCCAGGGGCGCCAACCACTTCGAGCAGTGTCGGGGGCGCGTGGCCGTGCCGACGGAGAACGTGACTGTTCGGCGGGAAAACATGGGTACGTGCCTCTTCCGTTGGGGTGAGGAGAGGACACGTCGAGCCTCGGCGACGGGAACCGGTGACGGCACCCTGTCTAAACCAGGCGCCCCTCTCGGGGGTCTGTGGTACCCATCGGCCCCCGGGGGCGTTTCTTTAACGATGTGCGCACAAGGTGCGTTGTGCGCGGTTCGTTCCGTCACGCCGCGGAGATTTTTTCTGCGACGACGTCGGTGGTCGAGGGCACGACGTACGGTGATCGTGGTCAGCCACTCTCTGCACGTTCTGATCCCAGCGCGACCGGCGCGCGACCGGGACGCGGTGTCCGACGACGCGTTTGTGAACGTCCGAACGCACGTGACGACGCGGGGGAATGCTTGTATGCGCAGAGACCGCACTATTACACTTTGCATCCGCATTAGATCGACCGTCCTCCGCCCAGTCCCAGCGGCCGTTGTTGCAGCCTCGCCAGGGAGTCTCATGGAGATCGAGCGGCGGCTCTCGGACGTCCTCAGCGAATTCGCGAGGACCCTCGTCACCGACTTCCCGATTCAGGCCATCCTGGACCACTTGGTGGTCCGGATCGTCGACGTGCTGCCGGTCAGCGCCGCGGGCGTCACCTTGATCGCGCCGGGGGCGGAGCCCCGCTACATCTCGGCCTCCGACGAGGCCGCCATGCGGTTCGAACGACTCCAGACCGAGCTGGGCGAGGGACCGTGTCTCGTCGCTTACGAACGAGGCGAGGCCGTCCTCGTTCCCGACCTCCGCTTCGACGACCGCTTCCCCACCTTCGCGCCGCGTGCGCTCGAAGAGGGGCTGGCGGCGGTGTTCACCTTCCCCTTGCGCCAGGACGACCACCAGCTCGGTGCGCTCGACCTCTACCGCACGAGCGCCGGGCCCATGAACCCCGGCGCCATGACCGCGGCGCAGACCCTGGCGGACGTCGCCGCGGCCTACCTGCTCAATGCGCAAGCGCGCTCGGACCTGCGCGACTCCTCCGAGCGTGCTCGGGAGAGCGCGCTGCACGACGCGCTCGACGGGCCTGCCCAACCGCACGTTGCTGGTGCAGCGCCTGGTGCACGCCATCCTCCGGTGCCGACGGTCCGAGAAGCTGGTGGCGGTCCTCTTCGCCGACCTCGACCGGTTCAAGGCCATCAACGACACCTACGGCCACCACGTCGGCGACGAGCTCCTCGTGGCGGTGGCGACGCGACTCACCGAGCTCCTGCGTCCCGGCGACACGTTGGCCCGCCTGGCCGGCGACGAGTTCGTCATCTTGTGCGAGGACCTCGACCACCCGTCGCAGGTCGAAGCCCTCGCCACGCGCATCGACCGTGCGCTGGGTGAGGCCTTCGTGCTGTCGGGCCTCGAGGTGCAGATCAGCGCCAGTGTCGGGATCGCCTTTGCGGGCCGGGGCGACGACGTCCCCGAACAGATCCTCCAGGACGCCGACACCGCCATGTACCAGGCCAAGCGCAAAGGCGGTGCCCGCCACGGCACGGTCGACATCGGCGAGCAGCGGCTGGCGGACAATCGGGCCACGCTCAACCGTGACCTGCGCGGCGCCCTGGCGCGGCGCGAGCTGCGGACCGAGTACCAGCCCATCGTGGCCACCGCCGACGGACGGATCACCGGGGTCGAGGCCCTGCTGCGCTGGTCCCATCCCATCCGCGGCATCGTCGCCCCTGACACCGTCGTCCCGTTGGCCGAGCAGTCTGGCCTCATCATCGAGATCGGGCGGTGGGTGCTCATGCAGGCGTGTGTCGACCTGCATCGGTGGCAACGCCACGAGCACCACAGCGAGCTCGAGATCTGCGTCAACGTCTCGACGCCGCAGCTCATGGCGCCCGACTTCGCCGCCACGGTGGCCGAGGTCCTGGCCGAGACGCGGACCGATCCGAGGCTCGTGACCCTGGAGGTGACCGAGAGCGTCTTCATCCAGGACAGCGACCGTGCCCTCGTGGTGCTGCACGACCTGAAGAGCCTGGGTGTGAAGCTCGCCCTCGACGACTTCGGGACCGGCTACTCATCGTTGAGCTACCTGCGGCAGTTCCCGGTGAACATCGTGAAGATCGACCGGGCCTTCATCGCCGACCTCGGCAACGAGCCCACCAGTCGCCTCATCGTGAGCGCCATCGTCCGACTCGCCCACAGCCTGGAGATGACCGTCGTGGCCGAGGGAATCGAGTCCGTCCACCAGTACGAGCAGGTCCTGGCGCTCGACTGCGACTCCTATCAGGGCTACTTCTTCGCCCGACCGGCCTCGGCCGAGGTGCTCGACTCACTCATGGCGACGACCGAGCGCGCCGCCTCGGCCGCCTCGGCCTGAGGGATCAGCGCTCAGGTTCTTCGACCCACACGCCGATCTCTTGCAGAGAACGTTGACGTCAGGCAGTCCCCGAGACTACGGCACGCCTGCCCTCGGGAGGATGCCGTGTCAGATTCACCAGAGCCCGTGGCCGAGGCGGTCGACCCCAAGGTCCTGCTCAGCGTGTTGGCTCAGGTCAAGTTCGGTGACTTCACCGCCCGGATGCCACTGGAGTGGACCGGCGTGGCCGGGAAGGTCGCCGACGGCCTCAACGACGTGATCATCGCCAACCAGGCGCTCGAAGCGGAGTTGGCGCGGCGTGAGCGAGGTGGTGGGTGAGCAGGGCAGGCTCAGCCAGCGCGTCGTCCTGGGCGGCTCGGCCCAGAGCTGGTCCGGGAGTGTGCAGTCGGTCAACAACCTCATCGAGGCGCTCGTGCGGCCCACCAGCGAGATGCAGCGCGTGATCGGGGCGGTCGCTGACGGGGACCTCAGCAAGAAGGTCGCCGTCGACGTGCACGGCGAGATGCTGGAGTTGAAGAACACCATCAACGCCATGGTGGACCAGTTGAACGGGTTCGTCTCCGAGCTGACACGTGTCGCCCGCGAGGTCGGCACCGAGGGCAAGTTCGGCCAGGCCGCCGCGGTGACGATCGAGGTCGGGGGCGTGTGGAAGGACCTGACCGACAACGTCAACCTCATGGCCGGCAACCTGACGGGGCAGGTCAGGAACATCGCCGAGGTGACCACGGCCGTTGCCAACGGCGACCTGTCCAAGAAGATCTCGATCGACGTGAAGGGCGAGTTCCTCGAGCTCAAGAACACGGTCAACGCCATGGTCGACCAGCTCAACGCCTTCGCCGGGGAGGTCACCCGCGTGGCGCGCGAAGTCGGGGTCGAGGGCAAGCTCGGGGGCCAGGCGCAGTCGAAAGAGGTCGCCGGCGTCTGGAAGGACCTGACCGACAACGTCAACCAGCTGGCCGCCAACCTCACCAACCAGGTGCGCGCCATCGCCGAGGTGGCCACGGCGGTGACCGAAGGCGACCTGACCCGCCAGGTCTCGATGGAGGCGAGCGGCGAGGTGGCGGGCCTCAAGGACACGCTCAACGAGATGATCCGCAACCTCCGGGAGACGACGAGGCAGAACGTCGAGCAGGACTGGTTGAAGACCAACCGGGAGCGCTTCACCCGCATGCTCCAGGGCCAGGACAACCTCGTCACCGTCTCGAACATGATCCTGTCGGAGCTCGCCACGCTGGTCTCGGTGCAACACGGCGTCTTCTACTCCATGACCAACCCGACCGACGGCAGCGAGGCCGTGCTCGAGATGCAGGCCGGCTACGGCTTCGAGGAGCGGCGGCAGCTGGCGACGTCGTACCGCCTGGGCGAGGGCCTGGTGGGCCAGTGCGGGAAAGAGAAGAAGCGGATCCTGCTGACCGAGGTACCCGGCGACTACGTGCGGATCAGCTCGGGGCTCGGTGCGTCGAGCCCCTTGAACATCATCGCCATGCCGGTCCTGTTCGAGGGGACGTTGTGCGCGGTGATCGAGTTGGCGTCGTTCTCGGCCTTCTCCATCACGCACCAGACGTTCCTGGACTCGATTACCGAGAGCATCGGGATCGTGTTGAGCACCATTCAGGCCTCGGCGCTGACCGAGACGCTGCTGCAACAGGCCCAGACGCTGGCCGAAGAGCTCCGTTCCCAACAAGGCGAGCTGCGCGAGTCCAACGAGGGGCTGGAACGCCAAGCCACCCTGTTGGCCGAGCGCAACCGGGAGGCGTCGAACAGGAACCAGGAGATCGAGCTGTCCAAGTACCTCCTGGAGGAGAAGGCCGCTCAGCTGGCGATCTCGTCGAAGTACAAGTCCGAATTCATCGCCAACATGTCACACGAGCTCCGCACCCCGCTCAACAGCCTGCTCATCCTGGCCGAGCAGCTTCAGGAGAACCCCGACAACAACATGACCGACATCCAGGTCCAGTACGCCAGCGTCATCGGCACCTCGGGCAAGGAGCTCATGAGCCTGCTCAACAGCATCCTGGACCTGGCCAAAGTGGAGTCCGGTGTTATGGAGGCCGAGCTCGCGCCGTTCTCCGTCGTGGAGCTCCGCAGCGCCTTGCTCAGTGAATTCGAGCTCGTCGCCAAGGGCAAGGGCCTCGGCTACTCGATCGATCTCGCGCCCGGGTGCCCCGAGTCGATCGTGACGGACTCCCAGCGCCTGCGCCAGATCCTCAAGAACCTGCTCGCCAACGCCTTCAAGTTCACCGAGCACGGCAGCGTCCACATCGAGGTCCGTGCCGCGGCCACGGGCCCGAATCGCGAGACCGGTCTGCTGGCCGGAGCCTCGGCGATCGTGGCCTTCGCGGTCAGCGACACCGGCATCGGGATCGACGACGAACAGCAGCAACGCATCTTCGAGGCGTTCGCCCAGGGCGACGGCACGACGGCCCGGCTCTACGGTGGCACCGGGCTGGGGCTGTCGATCAGTCGCGAGCTGGCCGGCCTGCTGGGCGGGGAGATCACCCTCACGAGCACGCCGGGACACGGCAGCACGTTCACGGTCTACCTCCCCGCCAACGGTCCCGCCGTGGCGCACCTGGTCCCGGGCCGCACCGCCGACGCCACTCCCGCCGTCATCGCGCTCCCCGTCCCGGTCCTGGGCACGATCCCGGGCACGGGCGACGGCGTGACCCAGGCCGCGTTGGCACCCGACGCGGGACAAGAACGCGATCGTCGCCATGCCGACGCGGCGGCGGACGACCACCTCCGGGGGCGCAAGGTCCTCGTGGTCGACGACGACTTCCGCAACATCTTCGCGCTCACCGCTCTGCTCGAACGCGGGCAGGCCGAGGTCTTCAGCGCTGAGAGCGGCTCCGAAGCCCTGGCCGTGCTCGATCAGGTGGCGGAGATCGACGTCGTGCTCATGGACATCATGATGCCGATCATGGACGGGTACGACGACCATCCGCGCCATCCGTGCCATCGACCGGTTCCAGTACCTTCCCGATCATCGCCGTCACCGGCAAGGTGATGGCGGGCGAGCGTCAGCGCTGCATCGACGCCGGTGCCAACGACTACGTGCCCAAGCCCGTCGACACCGCCGAGCTGCTCCTGGCACTCAGGCCATGGCTCCCGGCCACGACGCCCCGCAGTACGGAGCCGGTGCCCTCTCCCGCGTGCCACTGACGGTGCCGACCGCCAGTGTGGCCGACGCGGCGCCGTCGCCGAACAATCGACGGGCCCGAAGATCCTCGTGGTCGACGACGACTTCCGCAACATCTTCGCATTGTCGGCCCTGTCTCGAGCGGGGTCACGCCGACGTCATCGTGGCCGAGAGCGGTGCCGAGGCTCTGGTCGAGCTGGAGCGCACCCCCGACATCGACATCGTGCTGATGGACATCATGATGCCGATCATGGACGGATACGACACCATGCGTGCCATCCGGGCGCTCGAGCAGTTCAAGAACCTTCCCATCATCGCCGTGACCGGCAAGGTGATGCCGGGCGAACGCCAACGCTGCATCGATGCCGGCGCCAACGACTACGTGCCCAAGCCGGTCGACACGGCCGAGCTCGTCGCCGCGCTGCGCCCTTGGCTCCCGACCACGGCGCAGCCCACCGCCGCATGAGCAACGCCATGCGCTTCGCGGAGCCTCGGAACACCGATACCCGCGCCGCAAGGGCCAGGATCGCCTGTCCCCATCCTGGTTGTCGACGACAACCCCGCCAAGCGGCTGGCGCTCATCTCGGTGTTGGCGCCGCTCGGCTACACCATCGTCGAGGCCGACTCGGGCGTGGCGGCCCTGCGCTGTGTCACCGACGAGGACTTTGCCGTCATCCTGCTCGACGTGCGGATGCCCATCATGGACGGGATCGAGACGGCGGCGCTGATCCGACGACGGCGACAGTCGGAGATGACGCCGATCATCTTCATCACCGCCCACGCCAACGACGACGATCGGTGAGCTTCGACCGCTACGCGGCAGGGGGCGGTCGACTTCATCTTCGCCCCGGTGCTGCCCGAAGAGCTCCGGGCCAAGGTCTCGGTCTTCGCCAACCTCTTCAGCAAGGCGCAGGCCCTGGCCGCGCGGGCCCGGGAGGTCCAGGCCTCGGCCGACCAGCTGCGGCTGCTCACCGACGCCGCGCCCATCGGGATCTTCCAGACCGACACCGAGAATAGGTACGTCTACACCAATCCCCGCTGGACCGAGATCACCGGGATCCTCGCCGAAGAGGCGGCCGGACGCAAGTGGGACACCATCATCGGCGCCGACCAACGCGCTCAGCTCGCCTCTGACCTGGTCGCCGACGACGCGAGCATGACCGAGCTCTCGCGGCGGTTCGAGATACTCCTCCCGGCCTCCGAGCCGCGGATCGTGCTCGTGACCTCGAAGCCCATCCCCGACATCGACGGAGGCACCGCCGGCTGGGTGGGGACGCTGGCCGACGTAACGGCCGAGGCGGGGGCCGAGGCGGCCATGTCCGACGCCCGGGACAAGGCCAACGAGGCGTCGCGGCTCAAGTCGGACTTTCTGGCCAACATGAGCCACGAGATCCGGACCCCGATGAACGGGGTCATCGGCATGACCGACCTGCTGCTCGAGACCGAGCTCGACGCCCGTCAGCGCGACTACGCCCAGACCGTGCGCAATTCCGGCGAAGCCCTGCTCGCCATCATCAACGACATCCTCGACTTCTCGAAGATCGAAGCCGGAAAGCTCGACGTCGAGGACGTCGAGTTCGATCTGCGGGCCGTCGTCGACGAGGTGACCGACTTGCTGGCCGGATCGGCCCAAGCCAAGGACCTGGAGCTGATCGCCGTCGTCGAGAGCTCGCTCCCCACGATGATCACGAGTGACCCCGGCCGGGTACGCCAGGTTCTCACCAATCTGATCGCCAACGCCATCAAGTTCACCCATTCGGGCGAGATCGTGGTCCGGGTTACCGAAAAGGCGACCGCCCGCGTCGGTGAGACCGTCGTCCATGTCGAAGTGTCGGACACCGGTGTGGGCATCGCGCCGGACAAACTGGAGCTGATCTTCCAACCCTTCGTCCAAGCCGACACCTCGACGTCACGGAAGTACGGCGGAACCGGCCTGGGTCTGGCCATCAGCGGTCAGCTCGTGACGCTCATGGGCGGCGATTGTGGCGTGTCGAGCCATGCTGGGGAAGGGAAGCACCTTCTGGTTCACGATCCGGGTTCGTGTCGACCCGCAACACGCCCGACGCACGGTCGCGCCCGAGGCCAGCCTGGCCGGGGTCACGGCGCTGATCGTCGACGACAACGCCACGCAACGCAGCGTCCTCTCGGACTACCTCAACGACTGGGGCATGACCGTGTGCACCGCCGCCGACGCCGAGGCCGCGCTGACCGAGCTCCGTGGTGCGGTGGTCGACGGCCGGCCCTTCGACATCGTGCTCCTCGACCGGTTCATGCCGGGGACGGACGGGCTGGAATTGAGGAACGTGATCGTGGCCGAGCCAGGCCTGGCGGCGGGCGTCGTCCTTATGACCGGATTGGGACAGGAGCGTGACCTCGGCGCCGTGGCCGAGTTCGTTGTGTGCTCCACCCTGTCCAAGCCCATTCGGCGCGACGATCTGCGGTCCTGTCTCCGGCAGGTGCTGGGCCTCGAGCCGGCGAAGGTCGTCCGCGTCCCACCGGGCGTCGTCCCCGCGCCGCTCGTCCAGGGGCCGAGTCTGGGCCGGCTGCTTCTGGCCGAGGACAACCTGATCAACCAGAAGGTGGCCTTGGCCATCCTCACCACCGCCGGATACAGCGTGGACGCCGTGCTCAACGGGGCCGAAGCCGTCCGCGCCGTGGCCGAACAGCCCTACGACGCCATCCTGATGGACTGTCAGATGCCCGAGCTCAACGGGTACGAGGCCACCGCCGCCATCCGGGCCCAGAAAGGCGCCCGGGGGCGCACGCCCATCATCGCCATGACCGCCGGCGCCCGACACGAGGACGAGGAGCGCTGTCTGGCCGAGGGCATGGACAGCTATGTGTCGAAACCGGTCAGCAAGGACATTCTCCTGTCCCTGGTTGCCCGGTCCGTGACGACCGATCGAAGGTGACATGGACGCGCATCGAATCGACGACGAAGCGAGAGCTTCAGTTCTCCAGACCACACACCGATATACGGATGTGGAGAATGAGATGGGTCTGACCTCCGAGCCCGTCAGCACGCTCGAGAGTGATCTCGGACCCGAGGTCTACCAAGAGCTGCACACCGCATTCCTGGCGAATCTCTCGCTCCAAGTCGCCCGGCTCGACACCGCGGTCACCGATCACGACGTCCCCGGTGCCCAGGCCGTGGCGCACCAGATCAAGGGCACGGCCTGCAGCTTCGGTGCCGTCCGCCTCGACGAGCTGTCCAAGCGCGTCCTGCGGATGGACGGCAGCCAGGTCGAGCTCCTGGGCTCGCTGGTGAGCGAGATCGACGCAGAAGTCCGGACCCTCCGTGCCGCTGTCGCGGTCTGAGCGCGCCGACATGACCCAGGACGGTCGCACGCAAGGAACCGAGGTTCTGGTCGTGGCTTCCCCGCTCGACGGTTCGGACGCGCGGGTCGACAATCGCGGTTTCGCCGAGACCGTGCTCGTGTCGGGTGAGCCGATGGTCGGGATCCTCAACGATGTGCTGGAGTTGGCCAAGATCGAGGCGGTCCGTCTGGACCTGGACTCGGTCGACTTCGACCTCCGGACGCTGGTCGAGGACGTCACCGACCTCCTGAGCGTGTCGACCCAGGACCGGGGCGTCGAGTTGGCCTGTCGTTTTCCGCTGGACATGCCCGCCACCATGCGCGGGGACCGGGACCGCCTGCGGCGGGTCTTGACCGAGCTCGTGGGCAGCGCGGTTCGGGCGACCGCGACGGGAGAGGTGATGGTGGAGCTGACGATGGCGGAAACCGAGGACGAGCGGGTCACCGTCCGGTTCGAGGTCGTCGGCACCGGGATCGGCGATGCCGCCGTCGACCAGCAGCAACTGTTCGCGTCGTTCCCACCTGTCGACGCGGGCGTGATCCGCAGGCGTGGTGCCAAAGGCCTCGGCCTGGCCCTGGCGTACGAGCTCGTCCAGCTCATGGACGGCCAAGTCGGTGTGCGACGCGAGTTGGACCACGGGACCAATTTCTGGTTCACGGTGACGCTGCAACGAGGATGGTCGGTCTCGAGCGTCCCCGCCACGCCCCGACACACCGAACAGCGGGTGTTCATCGTCGACGACCGTGTCACCGCACGAACCGCGGACCGAGTGGCGCGATCGACTTCCGGAGTCGGTCGACCCACTGGAGCCGGCCGGCCCCCGGGCCAGATCCTGCTGGCCGAGGACAACCCCGTCAACCAACGGGTGGGGACCGCCATGCTCGAGAACCTCGGGTTTCAGGTGGACCTCGCCGGTGACGGTGCCGCCGCGGTCAGGGCGGCGGTGTCCACCAAGTACCAGGCCATCTTGATGGATGGCCAGATGCCGATTCTCGACGGCTATCAGGCCACGATGGAGATCCGTCGTCTCCAGGCCGGGTCGTACCACACGCCGATCATCGCCGTGACGGGCTCGACCATGAAGTCCGATCAGCAGCGTTGTCTCGCCGCCGGCATGGACGACTATCTGGCGAAGCCCCTCGACCTCCACGCGTTGCAGGACGTCCTGACCCGCTGGGCGTCGGACGGGCTCGCTCGCACCGACGTGGGTGACCCCTCCGAGCCTCCTCCGCCCATCCTCGTCGGCCTCGGCCATCTCGATGACCCCAATCGACCGGTGCTCGACGTCGAAGTCGTCGACCGCCTCCAACGGTTGGGCGAGGCTGCCGGCGAAGACCTGTTGGGACAGCTCGCTGCGTTGTTCCTCGCCGACGCCGATGCGCGCGTCATCGCCTTGCACGAGGCGATCAACCGTGACGACGCGGCGGCCATGGTCCGATCGGCGCACACGCTCAGCGGGGCCAGCGCCAATCTCGGTGCCACCGCGTTGGCGCGGCTCTGCGCCACCCTGGCCGCCGACAGCGCCGTCGGTGACCTCGTCGGAGGCGAGACACTGCTCGGTGCCCTCGAAGACGAGCTCGGCCGCGTCCGCTCCGCTCTGCAATCGGTGGCACCCGCTCCATGTTGATCCTGGTGGCGGACGACGACCCCACTTCGTCGCTCATCGCGGTGACGATGCTGCGGAAGCTGGGTCACCAGTGCATCTCGGCCGTCGACGGCACCGAGGCGTGGGATGCGTTCCAGACCCGCCGGCCCGACGTCTTGATCTCCGACTGGCTCATGCCGGGGCTCTCGGGGTTGGAGCTGTGCCGCAAGATCCGATCCCACTCGGCTCGCTATACGTACTTCATCATGGTCACCGGCCAGGACTCCCACGACCACATGCTCGAGGGCATGACGGCGGGCGCCGACGACTATCTGGTGAAGCCGCTCACGATGGCGGAGCTCGAGGTGCGCCTGATCGCGGCGGAACGGGTCACGTCCCTGCACCGCCAGCTGGCCCACCAGCGCACCAAGCTCGCCTCCGTGGCTCGCCGGGAATCGGTGCTCCGGCGTTCCTGAGGTCGCCCGGGCGGGCACTGTTGGTGCTGAGACGCCCGCTGCTCGTGGCTGGGTGTTGATTTTCCAAGACAATGGCCAATATTGCGCCAATCACCATGGAAAGCGTTCTGGCGCCAGCGTATGCTCGCACCGCGAGTCGATCGACCTGGCGGTGATCGACGTCGTCGTCCGAGACCCTGACGGCACGCCTTGCGTAGGCGCCGAGGGGAGAGGACGAATTCCATGGTTCGAGTGCCGTTCTCCCGAGGCATTCTTAGCGAGCACCTTCGGATCGATTACGACGAAGGAGGCCCGTCGGCCGGCCCCGAGGGCGCGAGTGTCTCGTCACAGCCCATGGCCGGGCGTGGCGACATCGACGCGGCGGTACTCGAGGAACTGCGGCGGGCGACGGTCCGTTCGTGCGGCCTCCCCGACCCGATTCCGGCGGACTCCGTCGCCGACGAGCGGGCCGACATCGATGCAGCCATGCTCGAGGCGCTACGAAGCGCAGCGGCGTCGGACGCCGGGCTCCACCATGATTAGGCGCTCGAGCCCCGGCGCGAGCCAGCTCAGGATGGTCATGTCACGGCGCGCCGGGTGTCACGACACCCCGGTCGCCGGAGGTGACACCGCCCCGAGTCAGATGCTCCCCAGTCGGGAGCTCGGCGGCGACCGACGCCTCACGCTCGTCCTGGGTCTGCTGACACGAGCAGACGGGGTGCGGCGTGTCGCCAACGACGCTCCGCCCGTAGGGGACCCATCCGCGCGCGGCGCCCGCGCCATCGCCGCCAACATGAGTCTCAAGGACGCCTCCCTGTCGGTGATCGAGGCGGCGCAGGTCCTGGCCGACTCGTGTTTCTGCCAGAGCCACGAGGCGGTCGTCCTCGACCGGATCCTGAACGTCATCGACGAGCTCGACGACGTGATCCGGGCGCTGCACAGGTCCGAAGCCGCGCCGCCCTCCGGTTTGGAACCGATGACCAATCGTTCCGACGAGGCCACGTGCATGGGCCGCCCGGTGTTCGTGCCGGTGGGCCGCGGTGCGGTGTTCCAGGCAACGACGTTCCAAGCAACGACGTCCCAAGCAACGAACCCACATACGGGAACGAGCCATGAGAGCGGGGGAAGAGCGTTGAGAGCCGAAGACGCAGACCAGTTTCTTGCTGCGCTGATCGGCGGGTCCGAAGACGAATTGCCTTCGCTCACCACCGTGTGCCGCAGTGCCAGCAAGCTGCTCCGGATGAGCGGGGCATCGGTGGTGTTGATAGGAGAAGGCATGTTCCCGAGCGTCGCCAGCGCCTACGGAGTGTCGGTGACAGTGCAGGATCTGGAGCTGACCCTCGGCGAGGGTCCGGCCGTCGACGCCTACGCGGGGGGCACGCCCATCCTCGTGGACGACCTGCGGCACGCGACCAGTCGTTGGCCTCAGTTCACCCGGGCCGCGGCGGACACCGGGATCTGCAGTGTCTACGCGTTGCCCCTGCAGTTGGGTGCGATCAAGCTCGGCGTGCTCGTGCTCTACCGCGAGGTTCCCGGTGCGTTGGAGGGCGAGGAGCTCTCGTCTGCGCTCCTGGTCGCCAACCTCGTCACCAACCAGGTCATCGACATGCAGGCCGGCGCGGTGGCGGAATCCCTGGCCTGGGGTCTCGAGGTCGATGACTACCGGGCCGTGGTGCACCAGGCCACCGGGATGATCTCCGCCCAGCTCGACTGCGCCATCGGTGAGGCCCTGGTCCGGTTGCGGGGGCGTGCCTTTGCCATCGACCGGACCATCGACGAGGTGGCCACCGACGTGGTGACGGGGGATCTGAGGTTCGAACCGTGAGGGGGCCGAGTCACAGAAGGGCAGGCCAGATGAGGTGTTCTGACGCCGTGATTCGTGGCACAATTGGGCGCGTTCAGTCGGTTGTCCGAAACGTGGACCGCCGGCAATTCGCCGGGTGCTGCTCGAGGCCCGGGGAGTGACCATGGACAATCGCGAAGAGTGGTTGGCAAAGACCTTCGTCGAGTTGGCCGACACGCTCGTGGCCGACTTCGACCTCATCGACTTCATGTCGGTGTTGGTGGAGCGGTGCTCGGAGCTGTTGGGCTCGGCCGAGGTGGGCCTGGCCCTGGCCGCCACCCGGGGTGAACTGCGGGTCATGGCGTCTTCGTCGGAGCGCATGCGGGCGCTCGAGCTGATCGAGTTCCAGAACGACGAGGGACCGTGCCGGGACTGCCTGCTCACCGGTGCACGGGTGCTCAACCATCGACTGGACGACGCCGACGACCCCTGGCCCCGGTTCAGCCCTCAGGCCCGGGACGCGGGGTTCCAGATGGTGCATGCGCTGCCGATGCGGCTGCGCGACGACGTGATCGGCGCCATGAACATCTTCAGTCCCGACCTGCTCGACATCTCGCCCGAGGACGTGAACCTCATACAGGCCTTGGCGGACGCGGCCACGATCGGGATCCTCCAGGAGCGCGCCATCAAGCACGAGACCGACCTCGCTGGCCAGCTCCAGGGTGCGTTGAACTCGCGGATCGTCATCGAACAGGCCAAGGGGATCGTGGCCGAGCGGCGCCAGGTGGACATGGACGAGGCATTCGCCTTGCTCAGGAGCTACGCCCGCAGCCATCGCACGCCGTTGAGCGACGTGGCGCGCGCCATCATCGACCACAGCCTGGCGCCGGCCGAATTGCACATCATCATCCCCGGACCGCGCACCGGGACGGTCAGGCGGGCCCGCTGAGCCGATCGGACGCGTCCGATCGCTGCCGCCGCGGTAACGGGACCGCTGCTGGTAGTCTGTAAGCAGAGTTCCGAAGGCACCCGGGCCCACGCTTCCTTCGCATCCTGGCAACGACCAGGACCGACGAAATGGAAGTGACAGCAATGGGCCTGACAGGAATGGTCTTCAGCCTTATCTCTATCGCCGCCGGTGCCGTGATGTACTGGGCGGTCACCAGCCAAGGACACGGGTTCAGGCTTTCGACGGTGGGGGTCATCCTCATGGTCGTCGGCGCCGTCGGCCTGGTCATCTCGACCGTCATCTTCGCCATGGCCCGTCGACCCGTGGGCGCGCAGAACCGCACCTTTGACCGTGCTGTCACCGACACCGCCGGTCGCACCGCCGCGGTCCACGAAGAAGTCCACAACTAGAACGAGCCACGAGACGCACGAGACAACGGGCTGCGGCGCTCCGGCGGCACGGCGCACGAGAGAGGAAACGAGACCGATGACAGAACATCAGGCTGCAGCGGCGTGGAACGTGACTGACTGGCGGGGCAAGATGCTTGTCGACAGCCGAGGCGAGAAGATCGGCAAGCTGCAGGACGTCTATGTGGACGTGGAGACCGACGAGCCCCAATTCGCCACCGTCAAAGAAGGGCTCATCGACCGCCATCTGACATTCGTGCCGGTGGGGGGGATGAAGGTGGGGCCCGACGAGCTACAGGTGGTGATCTCGAAGGAGCTCGTCAAGAGTGCCCCCACGATGGAGCAGCACGGCGAGGAGCTGTCCCAGGCGGACGAGAAGACGCTCTACCACCACTACGAGCTCAACTACACCCCGCCCGACACCGAGAGCGGGCGCCGACTGGCCCGCCGCTAACGACGACTGGCCCGCCGCCAACGACGACTGGCCCGCCGCTGCGGACGACGGGGTCGTCCGGACTCGGTCGTCGGTCACCCGACGGTGATCGACAACGACCCGGTGGCGGTGTGCTGTGTGTGCGGCTTGCTCGTGGTCTTGTGGTCGACAACCTTCACGGTGAAGCTGAACGTTCCCCTCGTCCTGGGCTTTCCGGCGAACACCCCGGACGGCCGGAGACGGAGCCCGGTCGGCAGGCGGCCCGAGGTCACCGACCATCGGTAGGGGGGGATGCCGCCGCCGGCGTGCAAGGTGGCGCCGTACCTGGCCTTCACCGTGGCAGGCGGCAGTGACGCCGTGGTGACCTGGAGCGCGTTGGGCGCGACGAGCGAGGCAAGGTGCGCGCGCAGGTTCGTGCCGTCGGGCGACACCGCCGTCCCGGTGTAGCTCGAGACGAGGTCGTAGTTGTCGCCGGGGTCGCTGAGGGCGCTGCACCGTGTCGAGGTGTTGCCCAGGACCCACCATCCCCATGCCAGGTAGCTCACCCCGGCCGCGTCGGCCCAGTTCATGAAGGTCGTGTCGAAGGTCGTCAGTCCCGAGGGGGACGTGGGCGGATCGGCGCAGTCGAAGCCCTGGTCGAATTCACCCGTCACGACAGGGACCTGCGCGGCCACCGCCGCGATGGTGCTGTTCCAGCACGACGTCGTGTCACACGACTCGCCGTAGTAGTTGTGGAACGATGCCCCCAGTTGGTGGTCGGGGTCGACGGGCTCGTGCGCGAGCCAGCCCGACAGGTCGTTGGCGTAGCTGAGGCCTCCCAGGATGATCGGTTGCGTCGCGCCGGTGGCCCGTATGGCGTCGACCATCGCCTGCATGCCCACGGCGGTGTAGGTGTCGTTGTCGTCGATGGGGTCGTCCTGGTTGGCCACCGGCACCGGACACCCGCCGTCGAGCCAGCACGTCCAGCTCACCGCCAGCCCCGAGTTGCCATTGGCCTCGGGGGAGTACGGCTCGTTGAAGGCGTCGAAGACCACGGCGGGGTCGCCCACGAAGGCGCCCGCCACCGATGCCCAGAACGCCACCGAGTGGTCGTCGGGCATGGGGCGCTGTCCGTCGGCGTTGCTGGTCCCGGGCGCGCTCCAGTGCAGGTCGACGACGGCGTACAGGCCTGCTGCATTGAGATCGTCCACCCAGGTCTCGATCGCCTGCTGGTAGCCCGTTTGCGTGCCATAGGTCGGCTGTCCGTTCAGGCCCAGCCAGCAGTCCTCGTTGAGCGGGACGCGGACGGCGTCCGCGTGCCAAGAGGCGATGGCATTGGCGGTGGCGAGGGTCAGAGGCTGGCTGGCGTAGCCCCACCCTTGGTCACAGGCGTACTCCGTGCTCGGGACGTCGACACCGAGCAGCCGCACCGTGGCGCCCGCCCCGTTGACGAAGTGGTTGCCGGAAACGGCGATGGACAGGGGCGTGCCGCCCTTGGCCTGGGTGACGCCGAGGGTCACGACCGAGGAGACCGCGAGAGCCCCCACGATCACGAACCGGAGTCGGCGCCCCCGCGCCCCCCGAGCTCCCCCGCGCCGTGGCCCCACCGCTGCAGGTCTAGATGAGCGCTGCCATCAGGTCAATCACGTCGGGCCCGCCTCCCGTGGACGCCGCTTGCCGACGCCCGCGGCGCTGCGCATCATGAGCCTGTGCCAACTGACTCCGCCCGGCCCGACGTCGGGTCTTCCGATGTCGAATTGCGTGTGGTCGACGTGGACAGCCCGTCCGCCCGTGGGTTGGAACGCCGCCATGTCGAGGAGATGGGGCAGCGCTACGGCGGATCGGGCCCTGCGCTCCTCGAGGCACAGGAGTACGTGGCGCCGCACGGGTGCTTCGTCGTGGCGTTCGTCGACGGTGTCGGGGTGGCGTGCGGGGGCTTCCGGTACATGAGCACCGGGGTGGCCGAGATCAAGCGGATGTACGTCGACCCGAGCGTCCGGCGCCGCGGCATCGGCGCGCTGATCCTGACCTTTCTCGAGGAGCGGGCCTGGAGGTCGGGATACGGAGAGGCATGGTTGGAGTCGGGGAGCGAGCAACCCGACGCCATCTCGTTGTACCTGGCGGCGGGCTATGAACCCCGAGCCGCCTACGGGGAATTCAAGGACGATCCCCGCAGTCGGTCCTTCTCCCGGACCCTCGCCGGCTGAGGGCGCCCAGAAACTTGCACTGCGCAACGATCTGGGCGGTACCAGGACCTTAACGTCAACGTTAAGATAATGGCCATGAGTCAGGACTCCCCTCGGGCGGCGAGCTCGGCCCGGTCCGCGAGTTCGACGGTCTCTCGACCCGGGGTGGCGTCGTCCCCCGAGGCCGACAGCCGCTACAAGTGGATCGCCCTGTCCAACATCACGTTGGGCACGCTCATGGTCTTCATCAACCAGTCGATCGTGCTGATCGCGCTACCGGCGATCTTCCGCGGCATCGACCTCAACCCGCTCACCCCGGCCAACACCGGCTACATGCTGTGGATGCTCATGGGCTTCATGGTCGTGCTGGCGGTCCTCTTGGTCACGCTCGGGCGGGTCGGGGACATGTTCGGCCGGGTGAAGATGTACAACCTCGGGTTCGCGGTCTTCACCGTCTTCTCGATCCTGCTCTCGATCACGTGGATGCACGGGACGGGGGCGGCGATCTGGCTGATCGGCATGCGGATCGGCCAGGGCGTCGGCGGAGCGATGCTCTTCGCCAACTCCTCGGCCATCATCACCGACGCCTTCCCGGCCGACCAGCGGGGGCTGGGGCTCGGCATCAACAATGTCGCCGCCATCGCCGGCGCCTTCATCGGCCTGGTCCTGGGCGGCCTGCTGGCGCCGGTGCAATGGCATCTCGTCTTCTTGGTGTCGGTGCCCTTCGGGATCTTCGGGACCGTGTGGGCCTACCGCAAGCTCGAGGACCGCAGCGTCCGCACGCCCGCCCATCTCGACTGGTGGGGCAACGCCACGTTCGCGGCAGGGCTCATCCTGATCCTCGTGGGGATCACGTACGGTCTGCTGCCCTACGGCCACCACACCATGGGGTGGACCAGCCCGACGGTGATGGCGGAGATCTTAGGCGGCGTGGGACTGCTGGTGGTGTTCTGCGTCATCGAGACGCGCGTGGCCTATCCCATGTTCCGCCTGACCCTCTTTCGCATCCGCGCCTTCACGGCCGGCAACGTGGCCAGCGGCCTGGCGTCGCTCAGCCGTGGTGGCCTCATGTTCATGCTGATCATCTGGCTCCAGGGCATCTGGCTTCCGCTGCACGGCTACAGCTTCAGCTCGACGCCGCTGTGGGCCGGCATCTACATGGTGCCCCTCACCGTCGGCTTCCTCCTCGCCGGACCGTTGTCGGGGCATCTGGCCGACAAGTACGGTGCCCGTCCCTTCGCCACCGGCGGCCTGTTGCTCGTCGCCTTGACTTTCGTGCTCCTGCAGATGTTGCCCGTGAACTTCGGCTACCCGGTGTTCGCCACCCTGTTGTTCTTCAACTCCGTGGGCATGGGGCTGTTCATCGCCCCCAACCAGACCGGCATCATGAACAGCCTGCCGGCCGATCAACGTGGCGCCGGGGCGGGCATGGCGGCCACGTTCAACGCGTCGGCGCAGGTCCTCTCCATCGGCATCTTCTTCACGCTCATGATCCTGGGCCTCTCCGCCACGCTGCCGTCGACGCTCTTCCATGGCCTCGTGGCCCAGGGCGTTCCCGCCGCGACGGCGATACGTGTGTCGCACCTCCCGCCGGTCGGATCGCTCTTCGCCGCCTTCTTGGGCTACAACCCCATGGCGACGCTGTTGGGGCCCACCGCGTTGCACCACCTGAGCGCGGCGCAGGTGCAGTACCTCACGGGTCGATCGTTCTTCCCCCACCTCATCTCAGCCCCGTTCGGGAAGGGCCTCGAGAAGGCGTTCGACTTCGCCGCCATCGTCTGCGTGCTCGGTGCGGTGGCGTCGCTCCTGCGGGGTGGCAAGTATCACTACGGCGATACCGGAGCCTCGGCGACCGACGAGTCGGCCGAGCAGGCGGTGGCCGAGACCGAACCGCTGCTGGTGGGGTGAGGAAATGGCTCGGAGCACGGGGTTGAAGAGCAAGACGGGGCGGGGCGAGACGGGGCGGGGCGAGACGGTCGTGGTCCCCGAGGTCGCCGGCGCGTCGGAGCCGGGCCTGCGCATCAGTGACGCCGCGGCGCGCGCCGGGGTCTCGACGAGGACGTTGCGGTACTACGACGAGTTGGGCCTGTTGACGCCGTCGGAGTACACCGCCGGGGGCGAGCGCCGGTATCGGGACTCCGATCTCGTCCAGCTACAGCGCATCCTCGAATTGCGCGAGGCGCTCGGGATGAACCTCGAGGAGATCAAGGAATTCCTCGAGTCCGAGCAACGATTGGACGAAGTGCGCGTCGCCTACCGGGCCAACCGGGACGTCAACACCGCGGCAGCCCGTCGCCAGCAGAAGGAGCTGCTCGAAGAAGCCCTCCGGCTCAACGAGTCGCTGAAGGAGCAACTCGACGCCAAGCTCGCCCGCATGGACAGCTTCCGGTCCACACTGGCCCAGAACGCGGAGCGCTGCCGCTACCTACTGACCGAGCTCGGCTAACCGAGCCGCAGTCCGCCGGGTCGCCGGACCCGGCCTGGATCAGTGTCCGCCGCCGTAGCCGCTGTAGCCGCTGTTCCCGCCGTAGCCGCCGTGGTTCTCGCCATAGCCGTACGACTTCCCGCTACCGCCACCGTAGGAGTTCCCGCCGCCATTGCCGTACGAGTTCCCGTCCCCGTCCCCGTTCCCGTGGCCGGAGTAGCCGGTGTAGCTGTCGCCGTTGCCGTTGCCGTAGCCACCATGGTTGGAGTACCCGCTACCGCCACCGTAGGAGTTCCCGCCACCGTTGCCGTAGCCGCCCCCGTTACCTCCCGAGGGATGACCGCATGACCAGCTGCCACCGCCCCAGCACCCGGAGTTGCTGTGTTGGACGATCTGGATCCCCGAGCCCCGGTGGCTCTGTGAAGGAGCGTAGGTGTCGTCACCGGAGTAGGAGGCCTGCCAGGTGTAGACGCCCGCACCGAGCGTGACCGGGCTCGAGGCGGGGACGACGCCACCGGTCACCGTGACGGTGCCCCCGGAGGCCACCTTGTTCCAGTGCCAGCCCCATCCCCAGCTTTGGTTGTTCCAACCCCATTGGTGGGGGTTCAAGGAGTAGACGGTGTACGTCACGGTCCCACCTGCATTGGGCAGGTTCGGCCCGGTCGCGCCCGTGGCGACGAGCTTGGCCATGAGGGCGGCCACGGGAGTGGCGCCGCCCGGGCCCGAACCGGTGTCGACTGCGCTGATCGAGGCCTGGTCGGTCACGGCCGTGCCCGAGGGCACGGTGATGACCGGGCCGCTCTGGCCGCCACCCGAGAGCGAGTTGGAGATCCTGGTGGGCAGGCCCGTAGACGGCGGGCTGCAGTCCCCGACGGGGCTGCTGCCGCCAACGGCGCTGGAGTCGCCGACCGGGCTGCAGCTGCCGACAGGGCTGTCGGCCCCGACGGCGCGGTACAGGAACGGCCCCACGAACGTGAACGCCATGGCGCTGACCACAACAACGAGAAGCATGCGAAAACGCGTCATAGCCCCCCTCCTCACTCGGAGGTTATGGGCCGGGGCGTCTCGAAGTCATCGTCACGATTGATGAACTGTGGATGACTGTCCGTGGTCTGTCCCACCTGGGGGTTCACGGCCGTGCGGGGCGGTGGGCCCTGCTGGGGTACACGATTCCTGGACCGACTCGGGGTCCTGGTGCCTGCAGGCTCGACGACATCGCGCATTTGATGGTGCGGAGCACGAGTAGGACGCCCCTCGGTGTCATGATTCGATCTTGGGCTCGCGCCGAGCTGATGTGGATCCCGACCGAGGGGTAGAGACGCCGGCGGTCTTCGCGGGCGTCCTGGCGGGGCTGATGGTGGCCGCCACGTTCCGGCAGGGTGCCTTCTATCCGGCCGATGCCGCCCTCGTGCTCGTCGTGTCGCTGGTGGTGGGCGTGGGGCTGTTGTTCTCTCGACCTGACCGAAGGGCCGTGGCCGTGGCGGTGGCGGTCGGTGCCTTGGCGTTGTGGTGGCTCATCCGGGCCCTGGCGCAGAATCGGGTCGGGTCCTTCCTCCCCCTCGGTGCCAGCATGGTCGCCTTCGCCTCCGCCTTCCTCGCCACCCGGCGGCTCCGGTCCGAGTACCGCGTCCTGGCGACGCAGCTGGTCGTCGCGGTCGGGGCCGTCTCCGCCGCCGCCGGCCTCGTGGCCACCGCGGCCCGGTGGTACCCGCTCGCCATGCCGGCCCAGAACCTGTGGCGGCTGTCGACCACGTTGACCTACTCCAACGCGGCCGGCGCGCTGTTGGCGGTGGCGCTCCTGGTCGGGCTCGGGCTCGAGCAGCGGGCCCGGACCACCCAGCTCATGGTGTGTCTGTGTGCGGCGGGGCTGGTCGCCACCCAGAGCCGGGGCGCGGTGCTCGGGGCGATCGTGGGTGTGGTGATCGTGCCCGTGGCCCAGCTCCGCCGGGCCGCGCTGACGGTGGGGCTCGGCGTACTCGGCGGCCTCGCCATGGTGGCCACCTCGAGTGGTCCCCAGGCGCAACCGCTGGCGATGGTGGCGGTCGTCGCCGCCGTCGTCCTTGCCGTGGCGCTGCCGCGCCGGGCCGGTCCGGTGGGGTCGTCGACGACGGTCGCCGGGGCGTGGTGGGGTTCGGTGCGCAAGCGCGCCGTCGTGCTCGTGGTGCTGGCCGTGGCCACCATCGGGATCGCGGTGGGCGCCGGCCTCGTCCTTCGGGTTCCCATCGAACGACGCGTCGCGCTCGGCAGCAGCGAGGACCGCGGTCATGAGTGGTCGGCCGCGTTCGACCAGTGGCGGTCGTCACCGCTGGTCGGCGTCGGGCCCGACCAGACCCTCTACTTCCACGCCGCCGACGGCAACTACGCCCACTTCTCGCACAACGAGTACCTCCAGGTGCTTGCCGACGGCGGATTGATCGGGGCGGCGCTGTTGGTCGTGAGCGGGATCTGCGTGGCGCGGGCCGTGCGTCGTGTGGACGTGGCGACGTCGTGCGCGACGGCAGCGCTCGTCGCCTTCGCCGTCGCCGCGACGCTCGATTTCGACTGGCACCTGGCGTCGCTGGGACTGGTCGGTGGTTGGGTGGCAGGACTGGCGGGGAAGCCCGACACCGAACCTCGGGCTCTCGATCCCGCCGATTAGAACGTCGGTAGAGAAAAGTCGGTAAACCCGCCTGGTCGTTGTCCTGAGTGCGGGCGCCCTCAGGGAACGGTGGCGGGCGGGCCGCGCCAGATCATGTCCACCGCACGTGGCGCCCAATTCGGTGGGCTCGAGACGCCGCTGACCCGTCGGGCCAGGACCGAGCCCGACAGGAGCTGCACGGCCATGTCGACATCGACGTCGGCCGAGAGCTGCCCCAGCTCCTGGGCCCGCACGAACAGACCGCGCATGTAGCCGGTGCGCGGCTCGATGACGCGACGGCGGTGCAGCTCCAAGGCGGCACGCTCGTCGCGCGAGCCGAGCAGGGTGCCGACCACCTCCACACAACTCTCGCCGAAGCGCTCGTCGAAGGCCTCGAGATAGAGGATGAGGTCGCCCCGGGGATCGTCGGAGGGTCGATCGGGGAAGCGGCCGCCGGGCGTGCCGGCGATGGCCGCGGTGACCAGGTCCGCCTTGTCCTTGAAGCGACGGTAGACCGTGGCCCGGGCCACGCCGGCCTCGCTCGCGATGCTCTCCATCGACATCCGGGCATAGCCGAGCGCCGAGAGCTGGCGCAGCGCCGCCTCGGTGATGGCCTGGGTGGCGCGCTCGTCGCGCGGTCGTCCCGGGGGTCGCGGGGGCGTGGCGGTCTCGACCACCATCACAGCGCTGCCACCGGCGCGGGCTGTTCGTGTGGTTCGTCCGCGTGGGAGTAACTGGGCACGAAGTCGCGTTGGCGCACGAGGGCGTAGGCGCTGATCGACCCGATCGCGGCCACCACCACGCCGATCATCATGATGTGGTTGAACGTGCTCGCAAAGGCGACCTGGTACGCGCGCAGGAGCGCGTCGCGTGCCGGGGGCGACGGAATCGCCGCGGACGCCTCGCGCACACCGCCGCCGGTGATCGCACCCTTCAACGCAGCGCCGCCACGCACGAGCACCTCGCGCCCCGCGGCACTGGCATTGAGCCCGGCCAGGGTCTTGCTCTGGATCTGACTTTGGAACACCGCCCCGAGGCCCGCGATCCCCGTGGCGATGCCGACCTGGCGGAACGTGTTGTTCGCCCCTGACGCCATCCCGCTGCGTTGCGGCGGCACGACGCTGATGGCGGCCGATGCCAGCACGGGGTTGACGGTCCCGATGCCGATCCCGGTGACGATGAATCCGGGCAGGAGCACCGTCCATCCCGACGTGGCGTGGACGTGGGACATGAGAAAGAGGCCGATGGCCACCATCAAGAGGCCGGTGCCGAGGAGATAGCGGGACTTGACCCGGACGCTGAGCTTGCCCGCGATGGGCGCGGCGATGAACGACAGCATGGTGATGGGGAGAAAGCGCAGGCCCGCCGCGAAGGGGCCGTAGCCGAGGTCGTCTTGGACATAGAGCGTGATGTACAGGAACAGGGCGAAGATCGAAGCCGACAGCGTCAACGCCACGATCGACGAACCGATCATGGCCGGCCTCCGGAACAGGTTGAGGTCCAACATGGGGTCGGACCCGCGCCACTCGGCCACGAGGAACACGACGAGCAGGACCGCGGAGCCGACGAGCAGGCCGACGATCAACGTGCTGCTCCACCCGTTGGCGTTGCCCCGCACCAAGGCGAACACGAGCATGAACAGCGCGGCGGAGAACGAGATGAAGCCGATCCAGTCGATACGCCGGTGGTTGGGCTCCTTCGATTCCTGGACCCGCGTCAGCGTGATGAAGATGGCCACCACACCGACGGGCACGTTGACGAAGAAGATCCACCGCCAGCCGAGCCCACTGGTGAGCGCACCACCGATGAGCGGTCCCACGGCCACGGCCCCACCGATGACCGCTCCGTAGATCCCGAAGGCGGTTCCGCGCTCTTTGCCCTGGAAGGCGGCTGCGATGAGCGCCAGTGAGGTGGCGAACATGACAGCGCCGCCGACCCCTTGTGCCCCACGTGCCAGGTTCAGCGTCAGCGAAGACGACGAGAGGCCGCACACGAGCGACGACACCGAGAAGATGGCGAGGCCCACCGCGAAGACGATGCGGCGACCGAACATGTCGCCGAGGACGCCGGCGGTCAGGAGGAACGCGGCCAGGGTCAGGGAGTAGGCGTCCACCACCCATTGCAGGTCGCTGAAGCTCGAGTGCAACGAGCGTTGGATGTCGGGGAGGGCGACATTCACGACCGTGATGTCGAGGAGGAGCATGAAGGTGGCGGTGCAGACCGCGATGAGGGTCCACCACTTGCGCTCGAGTGCCGGCACGTCGCGCTCTACTTTCGGCAACAGGGGCTCGGGGGAATACCCGAAAGATACGATCCAAGGCGGATCGTATCTAATCGTGGTGCGGTGTGTCAAGGTGTGGGGGTGCGTACCGCACCGACAACCGAGGCTGCTTCTCTGTGACCGAGGCTGCTTCTCTGTGACCGAAGCTGCTTCTCTTGGTCTTTCTCTTTGTCGGTACGCGTTTCTTCCACCGTCGCCCCGTGACCGAAAGGAACACTGATGCGCGTTGGCATCCATTTCGTGAACTTCACCCTCCCGGGCGCGCCCCGGACCCTGGGCCCGACGCTGGCGGCCACGGCCCGCATCGCCGAGGACAGCGGCGTGTCGGTGTTCACGCTCATGGACCACTGGTTCCAGATGGAGATGATGGCGCCGGCCCAGGACCCCATGCTCGAGGGCTACACCGCACTCGGGTTCCTGGCCGGACAGACGAGCACGATACGGCTCGGCCTGCTCGTGACCGGGGTCACCTACCGGCACCCCGGCCTGCTGGCCAAGACCGTCACCACCCTCGACGTGCTGTCAGGGGGTCGGGCCCAGCTCGGCATCGGGGCGGCGTGGTACGAGCGGGAGCACCGCGGCCTCGGCGTGCCCTTCCCCCCGTTGGCGGAGCGGTTCGAGCGCCTCGAGGAGACGTTGCAGATCTGTTTACAGATGTGGAGCGACGACGACGGGCCGTACCAGGGTCGCCACTATCAGTTGGCCGAGACCGTCTGCTCCCCGCCGCCGGTGACCGTGCCGCGTCCGCCGCGTCCTCATCGGCGGGACGGGCGAGCGCAAGACGCTGCGCCTGGTGGCGCGGTACGCGGACGCCTGCAACATGTTCGCAATCTCTCCCGTCGAGATCGCGCACAAGCTCGACGTCCTGGACCGGCACTGTGAGGCCGAGGGACGAGATCCGGCGTCTATCGAAAGGACGATCCTCGCCCTCGGCAACCCGCTCGACGACGTCGACGCGTTCGTCGCCTCGATGGCCGAGTACGCCGCCCTCGGTGTGAGCACGGTCGAGATGATGCCGGTGGGCGACCCCGTGGCCTTCGTGACCGAGGTCGGCGACCGCGTCGTCCCCGCGCTGGCGGCGCTCGAGCCGTGACCCCGGCGGTCGCGGTCGTGCGACCGGGGGCTCAGCTCGAGCCCACGGCCTCCTCCGAGCCCCGGGTGGTGTCGCCGGGGCTGTAGGAGTGGGCGCCGGTCCCCGCCAGGTGGCCGCCGTCGACGATCAGGTAGCTGTCGCGGATGGGGCGCCGCTCGAACCAGCACTCGAGGATCTCGCGCACCCCCGCCGCGTAGCGCGCCTGGGCCGAGAGGGTGGTGCCCGACACGTGCGGCGTCATGCCGTGATGCGGCATTGTCCGCCACGGGTGGTCTGGCGGCGGTGGCTGGGGGAACCAGACGTCGCCCGCGTAGCCGGCCAGCTGCCCGCTCTCGAGCGCGCGCACGATGGCATCGCGGTCGCAGATCTTGCCCCGGGCGGTGTTGACGATGTACGAGCCGCGCTTCATGGTGCCGATCAGGGTGTCGTCGAACATGCCCTCGGTCTCGGGGTGCAGTGGAGCGTTGATGGTGATCACGTCGCACACCTGCACCAGGGACTGCACCGTCGGGTGGTACGTGAGCCCGAGCTCGGCCTCGACGTCCGGGGGCAGCCGGTGCCGGTCGGTGTAGTGCAGCTTGACGTCGAAGGGCTTGAGCCTTCGGAGCACCGCACTTCCGATCCGTCCGGCACCGACGGTGCCCACCGTCATGCCCTCGACGTCATAGGCGCGCGCCACGCAGTCGGCGATGTTCCAACCGCGGTCCACCACCCACTGGTAGGAGGGGATGTAGTTGCGGACCAGGGACAGGATCATCATGACGACGTGCTCGGACACGCTGATGCTGTTGCTGAAGGTGACCTCCGCCACTGTGATGCCACGTTCGATCGCGGCCTGCAGGTCCACATGGTCCGACCCGATTCCCGCTGTGACGGCGAGCTTCAGGTTGGGAGCCTTGGCCACGCGTTCGGCGGTGAGGTAGGCCGGCCAGAAGGGCTGGGAGATCACGATCTCGGCGTCGGTCAGCTCGCGTTCGAAGGTCGAGTCGGGGCCGTCCTTGTCGGCGGTGACCACGAGGGTATGGCCCTGGCCCTCCAAGAAGCGCCGAAGCCCGAGCTCTCCCGAGACACTGCCCAGGAGCTGGCCCGGCGTGAAGTCGAGGGCGTGCGGCGTCGGCAGGGTCTGGCCACCGGGATAGCCCTCGAGCGTCGGGATCACGGGGCGCGGATAGATCGTCGGCTGTCCGTCGACGGGGTCGGGGTACAGCACGCATACGACCTTGGACATGTCTCCTCCTGCGGTGGCTCGTGTGCTCGGTTGCCTGGCTCGGTCGCGGACACCGTATCTGCACCCGGACCACGTTCCGGCCCAGGTCGGCGGGGCGCGACACGGCTGGAGTCGGTCCCCCTATCGTGGGCTGATAGCCGACGAACCCACCGACCTCGCCGCAGGCACCGCGCCCGGGCCCATCCTCACCCTGCCGCACCGGAGGGTGCTCATCATCATCGGCGCGCTGTTGCTCGGCATGTTCCTCGCCGCGTTGGACCAGACCGTGGTCTCCACCGCCCTGCCCACCATCGTCGGCGACCTGCACGGAGCGTCCCATCTGACGTGGGTCGTCACCGCGTACCTGTTGGCGTCGACCGTCTCGACGCCGTTGTGGGGGAAGCTCGGCGACCAGTACGGGCGCAAGACGTTCTTCCAGGCCGCCATCGTGATCTTCCTGGTGGGCTCCGCCCTGTCGGGGTTCAGCCATTCGATGGAGGAGCTCATCGCCTTCAGAGCCGTCCAGGGACTGGGGGGCGGCGGCCTGATGATCGGCGCCCAGGCGATCGTGGGCGACATCGTCTCGCCGCGCGAGCGGGGCCGGTACATGGGACTGTTCGGCGCGGTGTTCGGCGTCGCCACCGTGATCGGCCCGCTCCTCGGAGGTTTCTTCGTCGAGTACCTGTCGTGGCGCTGGGTCTTCTACATCAACATCCCCATCGGCGTCGTGGCGCTCTTCGTCACCGCCGCACAGCTCCCGGGCCATCTCCGCCGGGTCCGTCATGTCATCGACTACCTGGGCACGATCGTCCTGACGCT
Source organism: uncultured Acidimicrobiales bacterium (assembly GCA_963764205.1). Classification (GTDB taxonomy): domain Bacteria; phylum Actinomycetota; class Acidimicrobiia; order Acidimicrobiales; family UBA8190; genus Chersky-840. Next base: position 169,444 of record CAVXRN010000006.1, on the reverse strand, counting down.
GGCGACGACCTCCCTGGTGCTGTTCACCAGCCTGGGTGGGACCACCTACCCCTGGGGGTCGGCGCCGATCATCGGCTTGGCGGTCGGCGGTGTCGTGTTGACCGTGGTGTTCCTGCTGGTCGAACGGCGGGCGGCGGAGCCCGTCATCCCTCTCGGGTTGTTCCGCAACCGCGTCTTCTCCTCCGCCAGCGCCGTGGGGTTCGTGATGGGATTCGCCATGTTCGGCGCGCTCACCTTCCTCCCCATCTTCTTCCAGGACGCGCGAGGGCTCAGTCCCCCCGCGTCGGGGCTCCGACTCCTGCCCTTGATGGGTGGCCTGCTGCTGGCGTCCACCGGGGCGGGCCAGCTGGTGAGCCGCTGGGGTCGGTACAAGGTGTTCCCGGTGGTGGGCACGTTCCTCATGGTCGTGGGCCTGTTGCTCATGTCGAGGATCGGTCTGCACACCGGGTCCTGGACCATCGCCGGCTATCTCTTCGTGTTCGGCGTCGGGCTGGGTCTGGTCATGCAGGTCCTGGTGGTCGCGGTCCAGAACGCCGTGCCGTACGAACAGCTCGGTACCGCCACGTCGGGGGTGACGTTCTTCCGCATGATCGGAGGCTCGTTCGGCACCGCGGTGTTCGGCGCCATCTTCGCCAATCTGCTGGCCACCAACGTCATCCATGCCCTGCATCTGAAGTCTGTCCCTGCCCACCTGTCCGGCGCGCTCAGCGCGGCCGACCCGAAGTCACTGAGCGCGCTGCCCCCGCTGATCCACGCCGGCTTCGTGGAAGGGATCGTGCACACCATTCAGACCGTCTTCCTGATCGCCGTGCCCATTGCTGCCGTGGCGTTCGCGTTGTCGTGGCTCCTCCCCGACATCGAGCTGCGCAAGACGGTGCGTAACGCCGATCCGGGCAAAGAGCTCGGGATGCACGAATCGCGCTCCTCGCTCGAGGAGATCACACTCTCGCTCGAGCGCATCGCGTTGCGCGAGAACCGGGCCGAGCTCTACGCCCGGTTGGCGGCCCGGGCCGGCCTCGAGCTCGACCCCCGACCCACCTGGCTGCTGTACCGCTTCGCCGACCGTCCCGACTGCACCCTCGAGAGCGTGGCATCGCGGTTGAAGGTCGATCCGCAGCGCATCGAGATGGGCGTCGACGCCCTGGTGGAGAAGGGGCTCGTGGCGATGACCCAGGAGGGAACCGAGTGCGAGTTCTCTCTGACGGCGCAGGGCCAAGACGCCATTGACCGGTTGAGCGCGGCGCGCCGGGCCGGACTGACCGAACTGCTCGAGGGATGGGATCCCGAGGATCATCCCGAGATCGGCGTCATGGTGAGGCGGCTCGCACACGAGCTACTGGCCGACGACGAGAAGCTGTTGGCCGATGCCACCGGGGCCGCTCCCACCCCGGTGGGGGCCTGATCCCCGCCCGGTTGGTCCGCGGCGCTAGGCGAAGGGGCGCGCGAACGCCCGACGGGCGGTGACGACGACGGCCAATGGCCACAGGGCCTGGGCGCCGGCTGCGGCTCGCTCGGCCAGACCACGTTGCCCCCCGTGGAGCTCGACTGCGAACCACACGACCAGTCCGAGGAGCACGCTCGATGCCAATGCGGAAACCGGGCGCGTCAAGAGGAGCACCCGGGTGCGGCGTCGGGCCGCCGCCAGGGGCCAGGCCCCGAGGGCGACGAAGGCGACGGTGGCGGCAACGGTGTGGGCGACGGAGTTCCCGTGCGCGGGTTGGGGGAACGCAGCCACGAGCACCGTGGCCACGCCACCGGTGGCGAGTACCACCCGGCCCGGAGTGCGGGCCGGTCGGAGGCCGAGTGCGGTGACGACCTGGCACGCACCCAGACCGGCCAACGCCGACGTCATGATCCAGCGGTCGGTGGCGCCCCGGGCCGCAAGGGCGCTGATGGTGTCGCGGATGGGGTTGTATCCCGGCGGCTGACGCGCCTCGGCCACGACCCAGCCCCCGATGAGGAACACGGGCGCCGCCCCGGCGGACACGAGCGCCCACCGAGGGATGCGGTTCACCGCCGAATCCTACGACCCTCCGACATCGGGCCTCCTGCGCTGCACGTGGCTCGCCCCGGGGCCACGTCTGCGCACCCTGCAAAGGTTTCCTCAGCCAAGATCATCAATATGGACGATGGCCAGCAGGAACGATCGCCCTAGAGTCGCGAACACACCAGGGCGCTCGCGAGCGCAGCCGATGTTGTCGACCCCGTGCTCATTGGGAGACGTCCTCACAGCCAAGCGGTCCACAGTGCTGGCGGAATGTTGAGGGGGGACGGGCATGCACCGACAGGGCGAATCATCTCGCACGAGTGAGCCACTGTTCATCGGGGACACGGGTATGCAGCGGGCCCGGCGCTCACTCGTGTTGCTCGTGGCCTTCGCGCTGCTGTGCGGCACGGTGTTGGTCTCGGTCTTCTCCGACGTCGGTGCTCGGCCCGCGGCCGCCGCCGCGAACGCCGTGGTCCCGGACTCGGCCATCACCGGCTTCACCCCGTCACAGTTCTCGGGCAACGATGACGGCACCTATCCCTGCGGGGGGAGCGGGAACGAAGCGGCGACGTGCACAGGGAGCGAGACCGGTCCCACCACGGTCCCGCTGGGTTTCAACATCGACTACTTCGGAACCGAGTACAGCGGGGCATACGTCAACAACAACGGCAACATCACCTTCGACGCTCCGCTGTCGACCTACACGCCGTTCGGGCTGGAGGGCACGAGCTCGGTCATCATCGCCCCGTTCTTCGCCGACGTGGACACCACGGTCGGGAACACGGCTGAGCTCGGCACCGGGACGCTCGATGGACACAAGGTGTTCGTCGTGAATTGGCCCGGTGTGGGTTGTTTCGCCGGCAACGACACCGTCACCGACAATTTCCAACTGATCCTCATCGACCGGGCCGACCGGGCCACGGGCCCGCTCGGTGACGACTTCGACATCGAGTTCAACTACAACTCGATCCAGTGGGACGCGGGATCGGCGAGCGGCGGGAACTCGAGCTGCACCGGTGCGACCGACGCGGCTTCCGCCGCGGTGGGCTACTCCAACGGCACGCCGACCCCGGGAGACTCCTTCGAGCTGCCCGGCTCCCAGACGTCGGGAGGGCTGCTCGACACGAACACCACCACCGGCCTGGTGAACAACGACCTCAACAGCACGGTCCTCGGGCGCTACCTCTTCTCGGTCCAGTCCGGCCAGCCCAGCTCTGCCGCGCCGACGTCGCTCTCGACGTCACAGAGTGGAGGCGGGCAGACCGGCGCCGACATCACGGTGCCGCCGGGCACCGCCGTGACCGACGCCGCCACCCTGACCGGGGCGAACGCCGGCAGCGCCTCGGGGACAGTCACGTACAACGTGTTCTCGGACTCCGCGTGCACGACCGCGGTGGGCACCAGCTCCCCCCAGACCATCACCACCCCGGGCACGCTTCCCCCGTCGAGCGCGGTCACGCTCAGCGCCGGGACCTACTACTGGCAGGCGTCGTACTCCGGCGACAGCACCAACGCCGCGTCTACGAGTACATGCGGGCCCACCGGTGAGGTCACGACGGTGGGGACCGCGACCGCGAGCACGACCCTGCACACGTCGTTGTCGGGAGGCGGCCAGAGCGGTGCCAGCATCACGGTGCCGCCGAGCACCGCCGTCACCGACACCGCCACCCTGACCGGGTCGAACGCGGGCAGCGCCACGGGGACGGTCACCTACGACGCATACTCCGACTCGGCCTGCACCACGGCCGTGGCCAGTGGCACGGCCAAGACCGTCACCACGCCGGGCACGCTTCCCTCGTCGAGCGCGGTCACGCTCCCCGCCGGGACCTACTACTGGCAGGCGTCGTACTCCGGGGACAGCACCAACGCCGCGTCCAAGAGCACGTGCGGTCCGACGGGCGAAGTCGAGACGGTGGGGACCGCGACCGCGAGCACGACCCTGCACACGTCGTTGTCGGGAGGCGGCCAGAGCGGTGCCAGCATCACGGTGCCGCCGAGCACCGCCGTCACCGACACCGCCACCCTGACCGGGTCGAACGCGGGCAGCGCCACGGGGACGGTCACCTACGACGCGTACTCCGACTCGGCCTGCACCACGGCCGTGGCCAGTGGCACGGCCAAGACCATCACCACGCCGGGCACGCTTCCCTCGTCGAGCGCGGTCACGCTCCCCGCCGGGACCTACTACTGGCAGGCGTCGTACTCCGGGGACAGCGCCAACGCCGCGTCCAAGAGCACGTGCGGTCCGACGGGCGAAGTCGAGACGGTGGGGACCGCGACCGCGAGCACGACCCTGCACACGTCGTTGTCGGGAGGCGGCCAGAGCGGTGCCAGCATCACGGTGCCGCCGAGCACCGCCGTCACCGACACCGCCACCCTGACCGGGACGAACGCCCATAGCGCTACGGGGACGGTCACCTACGACGCGTACTCCGACTCGGGTTGCACCACGGCCGTGGCCAGTGGCACGGCCAAGACCATCACCACGCCGGGCACGCTTCCCTCGTCGAGCGCGGTCACGCTCCCCGCCGGGACGTACTACTGGCAGGCGTCGTACTCCGGGGACAGCACCAACGCCGCGTCCAAGAGCACGTGCGGTCCGACGGGCGAAGTCGAGACGGTGGGGACCGCGACCGCGAGCACGACCCTGCACACGTCGTTGTCGGGAGGCGGCCAGAGCGGTGCCAGCATCACGGTGCCGCCGAGCACCGCCGTCACCGACACCGCCACCCTGACCGGGACGAACGCCCATAGCGCTACGGGGACGGTCACCTACGACGCGTACTCCGACTCGGATTGCACCACGGCCGTGGCCAGTGGCACGGCCAAGACCATCACCACGCCGGGCACGCTTCCCTCGTCGAGCGCGGTCACGCTCCCCGCCGGGACCTACTACTGGCAGGCGTCGTACTCCGGGGACAGCACCAACGCCGCGTCGAAGAGCTCGTGCGGCTCGGAAGTCGAAACCGTGGGGACCGGAGGGTCGACGACCCAGCCCACCAGTGTCCGTACGGAGTTGGACGGCGGCTCGAGCGGGTCCGGCGGCGCGACCGGGTGGTGGTGGAATTGGCAGGACGGCGGCCTCACCGTGCCGGTCAACACCGCCGTCACCGACACCGCCACCCTGCGGGGACCGAACGTCTCGGGCGCGGGCGGCACCGTCACCTACGCCGTCTTCTCCGACAGCGCTTGCACGGTCTCGGCCGGTTCGGGCGGCACCGTCACCGTCACCGCCGGGAACGTCCCGGCGTCGACACCGGTCAGCCTGGCATCACCGGGGACCTACTACTGGCAGGCGTCGTACTCCGGTGACCCCGCCAACGCCGCGTCGAAGAGCACGTGCGGCTCCGAGGTCGAGACCGTCAAGGCTCCTCGACCGGCGCCCACCCACCTCACCACGGCGCTCGTGGGTGGAACGATCGAGAGCGGGTGGTGGAACGCCGACATCCTCACCGTGACGGCGGGCACCGCCGTGACCGACTCGGCCACCCTCACCGGCGCCAACGCGTCGAGCGCGGGCGGGACGGTCACCTACACCGTCTACCAGGACCCGATGTGCTGGCGTGGCGGGGGGCACGACTCGAACTGCACGCCGCAGCAGGTCGGCACCGACACCGAGACGGTCACCAACGGGATCGTGCCCAACTCCAAGCCCATCACCCTGGGCGCCGGCTTCTACTCCTGGGTAGCGACGTACTCCGGTGACACCACCAACGCGCCCTCGCACAGCGGGTACGGGTCGGAGAGCGAGATCGTGAAGGCGCCGGCCAACGCGACGAGGCTCTCCACGGCCCTGTCCGAGGGCGGCTCGAGCGGGTCCGGCGGCGCGACCGGGTGGTGGTGGAATTGGCAGGACGGCGGCCTCACCGTGCCGGTCAACACCGCCGTCACCGACACCGCCACCCTGCGGGGACCGAACGTCTCGGGCGCGGGCGGCACCGTCACCTACGCCGTCTTCTCCGACAGCGCTTGCACGGTCTCGGCCGGTTCGGGCGGCACCGTCACCGTCACCGCCGGGAACGTCCCGGCGTCGACACCGGTCAGCCTGGCATCACCGGGGACCTACTACTGGCAGGCGTCGTACTCCGGTGACCCCGCCAACGCCGCGTCGAAGAGCACGTGCGGCTCCGAGGTCGAGACCGTCAAGGCTCCTCGACCGGCGCCCACCCACCTCACCACGGCGCTCGTGGGTGGAACGATCGAGAGCGGGTGGTGGAACGCCGACATCCTCACCGTGACGGCGGGCACCGCCGTGACCGACTCGGCCACCCTCACCGGCGCCAACGCGTCGAGCGCGGGCGGGACGGTCACCTACACCGTCTACCAGGACCCGATGTGCTGGCGTGGCGGGGGGCACGACTCGAACTGCACGCCGCAGCAGGTCGGCACCGACACCGAGACGGTCACCAACGGGATCGTGCCCAACTCCAAGCCCATCACCCTGGGCGCCGGCTTCTACTCCTGGGTAGCGACGTACTCCGGTGACACCACCAACGCGCCCTCGCACAGCGGGTACGGGTCGGAGACCGAGATCGTGAAGGCCACCGACGAGACCCCGTCGGCGTCTGAGTGAGGATCACGGGCTGACGCGCCTGGCGCGCCGTCAGCCGCTGTCGACCGACAGCTTCTGCGCTTGCGTCGGCGGCGCGGTGGAGGTCTCGGTGGAGGCCGATGCGATGGGCGCGGTCGGCGTCGCCGTGACGTCGGTGCAGCCACGGGCCGCGCTCCACTGGTCGAGCGCGGCGGTGGCGGCGGCCCCGGTCAGGGGATCGGGTAGGTCGTCGACGATTTCCGCCGGCCGCCACGTGGCGTTGTCGATGCGTCGGCCGGTGGCCGTGATGACGAGCGAACCACTTTCGTTCTCGGGAGCGGTGTTGTCGTAGAAGGCGAAGTTGCCGAGGCCGTAGTCGACATAGGCCGAGCCGAGATAGCCGCCGCCCAGCAGGACGTGGGCGTGGGTGCCGACAACGATGTCGGCGCCGGCCGCCACCAGAATTTGGGCGAGGGGCTCCTGGTCGGGATTGGGGCACGCGTCGAGCTCGGTGCCCCAGTGCAGGTAGACGATGACCGTGTCGCTGACCCGCCGCGCCGCCTCAACCGCCGAGACCAGGGTGTCGACGTCGTAGGCCGAGGCCAGCCCGGCTTGGTCCGCGGTCGCGGTCCAGCTCGACTGGAGGTCGGAGTCGATCACCTGGGTGGCTGCGATGACGGTGATCTTCTGCCCGTTGATGGTGGTCCGGTACGGGGTGAAGGCGTCATCGACGTCCCGCCCGATCCCGAGGATGGGATACCCCGTCTGGGCCCGGACGGCCAGCGCGGTCTGCAACCCCGGTCGACCGCAGTCCTCGCCGTGATTGTTGGCTTCGGTGATGAGGGTCACGCCCGCCCCCTTGAAGGCCTCGACGGCCGAGGGCGGGGCGTAGAAGACGTACTGCTTGGGTTGGGCGTCGGGGCACGTGCCGTTGGTCAATGCCGACTCGAGGTTCGTCATCGACAGGCCCGCCCCCGACAGGAGCTCGGGCACACCGGCGCCCAGTGCCGTGGCCGGGTCCGCGGCGAGCCGGTCGCCGAGGTTCGTGCCGGCCGGGAAGTGCACGTCACCACCAAAGGCGAGGGTGACGGCTCGTCCGTCGCCATCCCAGTCCGGGTCGAGGCGCGGGTTGCCGGCACTCGGCACGACCTTGGGGTGGTGACGCGGCGGCTGGTGTCGTCCGGCGTGACTCTTCCCGCCCCCCGACCAGAGCAGGCCGAGGACCAGCACCACGAGGACGAGGCCCGACGCCCACACCAGTCTCGTGCGGCGAACCCGACGGGACGTGGCGACCGGGTGCTGCACCGCCCTGCGCGGCGCGTCGGAACGCGGCGCGTCGGAACGCGGCGCGTCGGAAGGCGGCGCGTCGGGGCCACGGGGCGAGGAGCACGGGGGCCGACGGGCGTCCGGGGTGTGGCGGGACAAAAGGTCGAGGCTCGGCGTAGTGGGCCAGCATAAGGCGCTGCCCCCGGCCTGGGTTATCGATCGGTGGACCGACGCTGCGCTCAGCGTGTGCCGGAGGCGACCCCACCGCCAACCTCCGCCACGTCAGGGCGTGAGGAAGCGCGCCGCCTGGTAGGGCGCGAGCTCGGCGGGAACGTCACCTATGACCGCGGCTGCGACCAGGGATCCGGAATAGGGACCGAGGAGCAACCCGTTGGCGCCGTGACCGGTGCACACGTGCACGTTGTCCGTGCCCGGCACCGGGCCGAGCACGGGTCGGTCGTCGACGCTGGTCGGGCGCAGACCGACCCGGACCTCGTGCACGGTGGCGTCGGCCAGACCCGGCGCGATGGCGACACACTCTCGCAAGAGGTCGCGCACCCCGGCGGCGGTGGGACGGACGTCGAAACCGGCCTCCGGTTCGAACGTGCCCCCGCACGCGACCCGACCGCCCGGCCATGGCACGAGGTAGAAGTTGAGGATGGGCGACACGATGGGCCACCGGTCGGACTGCTCGGCGTCGGGTGCGATGACGTGGACGATCTGGCCCTTGGTGGACGTGACCGGCAACTCGGCACCGACCCACCGCGCCGCCGCGGCGGACCACGCGCCACCGGCCAGGACCAGGGCGCCACAGGGCACGACGTCGTCGACGCCGCGCACGGCTGTGACCCGGTCACCGCTCCGATCCACCCCGACCGCCTCCATGGACAGGAGCCGGACGCCGCGCCCGGTGGCGGCACCGCGCACCGACTGCGCCAGCGCCCGCCCGTCCACGCGGGCCGCCCCGGGGCTGAACAGCGCCCGCCACAGGGGGCCGAGCGGAGGGAACATGCTCCGCGCCTCGTCCACGGTCACCTCGGTGACGTCGGGGCTGCGGCTCGTGACCACGGCGCCCACGTCGGTGAACCACGGGTCTTCGTGCTCGGCCAGCGCCACCACCAGGGAGCCGCACTGGGCGAATGCCTCGGGACCGGCGTCGGCCCCGTCGGCGACGAGGCGACCGACGAGCGCCCGAAGGTACCGCCCGGCGTCCATGCCGAACTCGAAGCGCGTGCGGTCGGGCTCATGAAAGGTCTCGGGGGAGATGATGCCGGCGCCGGCGTCCGACGCCCGCCCCGGGAGCGAGGCCTCGACGAGGGCGACCGAGGCGCCCGCCGTGGCGAGCTCGTAGGCGACCGTGGCCCCGACCAACCCCCCTCCGAGCACGGCGACGTCGACCGACGAGGGCGCACTCATGTCGCCACCGGTGCGCGTCGTCGCTACGACGACGCCACGTCGGCGCTGTGCTCGGACTGGTTGACCCACGCTGCGTACATCTCGGCGTAGCGACCCTGGCGGGCCACGAGCTCGGTGTGGGAACCGGACTCGACGATGCGCCCCTCGTCGACCACGACGATGCGGTCGGCCTTCATGGCGGTCGACAGGCGATGGGCGATGAGCACGGCGGTGCGGGCCTCGAGGAGGACGTCGAGGGCGGCCTCGATGTGCGTCTCGGACTGCAGATCGAGGTTGGACGTCGCTTCGTCGAGGACGAGCACGCGAGGATGGGCGAGGAAGGCCCTGCCCAGGGCGATGAGTTGGCGCTCGCCCGAGGACAGGGACTGGCCCCGCTCGTGCACGACGGTGTCGACGCCCTGGGCCAGTCGTTCGACCAGCTCGGTGAGCCCCACCGCCCTGATGGCCTCGTCCACCTCGGCGTCGGTGGCCGACGGTCGGGCGAAGGCCAGGTTGTCTCGGATGGTGCCGGCGAAGAGGAAGGGCTCTTGGGGGACGACGCCGAGCTGGCGCCGCAGCGAGTCCAGTGTGACCCCTTCGATGTCGTGGCCGTCGATGCGCACGTGGCCGGCGGTGGGGTCGTAGAAGCGCGTGATCAACTTGGCCAGCGTCGACTTTCCGGCGCCGGTCGGTCCCACGAACGCCACGGTCTCTCCCGGCGCGATGCGCAGGTTGACGTCGCGCAGCACCGGCACCTCGGGGTCGTAGCCGAAGGTCACGTCGTCGAAGACGATCTCCCCCTCGATGGGCGGCAGCTCCACCGCGTCGGGCGCCTCGGTGACGGTGGGCTCGCTCGACAGCAAGGTGCGCAGCTTCAGGATCGAGGCCTGACCCTGTTGGAAGCTGTTGTACTGCTGCACCAGGAGCTGGATGGGGGCGAAGAAGCGGTTCAGGTAGAGGAAGAAGGCGATGAGGGCACCGGGGGAGAGTGAATGGTCGATGACCATGTTGCCGCCGATGGCCAGGAGTGCCGCCTGTCCCAGCCACCCCAGGAGCTGCGTGCCGGGGCCGTAGATGGCGTTGATTTTGGCCGTGTAGATGTTGGCGTCGCGGTACTCACCCACCACGTTGCGGTGATGGACGATGTTGAACCGCTGCCGGCTGTGGGCGGTCACGACGCGCACGCCGTGCAGGCTCTCGGACAGGTCGGCCATGACGTTGGCGATCCCGTCGCGGACACGGTCGTAGCCCCGTTCCGACGCCACGCGGAACCACAGCGACATGGCCACGAGGATGGGGACGACCAGCCCCACGGTGATCAGGGCGAGGGTGACGTTCGTGGTGAAGAGGATGACGGTGATCACGACCATCGTCAGGCCCTGGATGGCGAACTGGGCCAGGCCGTCTTGGAGCAATTGCTGGAGGTTCTCGATATCGCTGGTCATCCGGGTCATGACCACGCCGGCCTTCTCGGCGGTGAAGAAGTCGAGTGACAGGCGCTGGAGATGCGAGAAGACCTTGACCCGCAGGTCGTTCATGACGCCCGCGGCCAACCGACCGGTGACTCTCACCAGGGCCCACTGGGTGAACGAGGTGAAGGCGATGAACGCCAGGTAGATCACGGCGATGCCGATCACGACCTTGAGGTTGTGGTGACCGGGCAGCATGCCGTTGTTGACGGCCAGCTCGGTGAGCTTGGGGCCCGCCTGCAGGGCCACGCTCGTGACGACCACCAGGACCGTCGACAGGGCCAACATGTGCGGGTATTCGAGGAGCAGGCTCCGCAGGCTGAGCTGCCGTCGCTCCTTGGCGCTCTGCTGCTGGGAGAACTCGACGTCGGGCTCGCCGTGGTCGGGCTCCTCGGCCAGCAGCGCGTCGACACCGTCTTGGAGCTCCGACGGGATGCCCCCGAAGGGCAACCCCGCCACTGCGGGCGCGCCGGGACGACCGCCCCCACCGAACATCGCCCCGCCGCCTCCACCCCACCCGCCGAATCCCATCAGTCCCCCCCGTGGCCCGCGCCGTTGCGGGGGGCCGATCCGTTGGGCGGCGTGCTGTTGGGTTGGCCCGATCCGTTGCGGGGGGCCGATCCGTTGGGCTTGGCCGCGCCGTTGCGCGCGACCGCGCCGTTGCGCGCGACCGCGCCGTTGGGCTGGGCCGATCCGAGTGCGACCTCGGCGTCGGGGTCGACCTGGGACAGCACCTCGGCGTACTGCGGGGTGGTCTCCAGCAACTCGGCGTGGGTGCCGTCGGCGACGATGCGCCCCTCTTCGAGCAGCACGACCCTGTCGGCCAGGCTGATGGTCGAGAGCCGGTGCGCCACGATCAGCGTGGTGCGCCCCTCCATGAGCACGCGCAGTGCCTCGTGGATCTGCTGCTCGACCTGGACGTCGATGGCACTGGTGGCGTCGTCGAGGACCAGGATGGGGGGGTTCACGAGCAGGGTGCGGGCGATGGTGATGCGCTGGCGTTGGCCTCCGGACAAGGTGTAGCCGCGCTCACCCACGACGGTGTCGTACCCGTCGGGGAGCTCTGCGATGAATTCGTCAGCCCCCGCGGCGCGTGCCGCCGCCCGCACGTCGGCGATGTCCGCGTCGGGGCGACCGTAGGCGATGTTGTCTCTGATCGACACCGAGAAGAGAAACGCGTCGTCGAGCACGACCCCGACGTTCGCCCGCAGGCTCTCGATGGTGAGGTCCCGCACGTCGTGGCCGTCGACCAGGAACGAGCCTTCGGTGACGTCGTAGAAGCGGGGGATGAGCCGCGCCACGGTCGACTTGCCCGAGCCCGTGCGTCCCACCAGCGCCACCGTCTCGCCCGGGCGGAGATGAAGGTCGAGGCCGGTGAGAACCTGGGGGAGCCCCGGCCCGTAGGAGAATCCCACCTTGTCGAAGCGGATGTCCCCCTCGCAGTCGACGAGTTCGACCGCGCCGGGGCGGTCGACGATCGTGGGCTCCTCGTCGAGGATCTCGTAGATCCGCTCGGCTGACGCCGCGGCGCGCTGGCCCATCATGATGATCATGCCGAGCATCATGAACGGCGCCTGGAGCATGAGGAGGTAGGCGTTGAAGGCCAGGATGGCCCCCAGCCCCAGGGTCCCCTGGATGACCATGTAGCCGCCGAAGCCGAGGACCAGCGCCAAGCCCACCTGGGGAAGGTTCTGGATCGCCGGTGTCCATCGGGCCCGCAAGTCGGCGTCTTTGACGTACCCCCACTGCACCTTGTCGGCCGCCTTGGCCAGGGTCCGCAGCTGCGCCTTCTCCTGCGCGAAGGACCGCACCACCCGCACGCCATTGACGTTCTCGTCGACGATGGTGGCCACATCGGCGAGGCGGGCCTGGATGAGCCACGACACCGGGAACATGGACTTGCGCATGCGATGCCCGACCAGGAACACAAAGGGCATGGTGGCCATGGCCACGAAGGCGAGGGGGACGTTGATCGACAGCATGAACCCGAAGGCGACGACGGCGATAGCGCACTGCACCAGGATCATGGGCGCGAAGGTCATGTACATCTGCACCGACCGGATGTCGGAGTTGGCGCGCGAGATGAGTTGGCCGGACTGCACCCGGTCGTAGAACGGGAACGACATTCGCGTCAAGTGCTCGTAGATCAAGGTGCGCAGGTCGTACTCGATCTCGTACGCGGTTTGGAAGAGGAACAGGCGTGACACGTAGCCCGCCACTCCGCCGGCGAGCCCCAGGCCGACGATCCACCACACGTAGTAGTCCAGGGGCACTGTGTGCTGCTCAATCGAGTTGTCGATGGCATGGTTCAGGAGGTTGGGGATCTGCACTTGGAGCACGAGCCCCACGAACGACAGCACCAGCGACGTGATGAAGATGCCCCGGTGTGCTTTCAGGATGGGCATGGCCCGTCGGAGCCACGTCTTGGTGGTGTCGGGATCGACCGACCCGCGCGGTGCGCCGTAGCGGTCCGGCTCGGCCAGCGCTACCGGCGCGCTCGACGTGGTCGGCGTCGCCGACGAGGGGGGCGCGCTCATGGTCGGCCCGCCGCGGCGCTGTGGTAGGCGCGCATGGCGCCGCGCCACAGGGCCAGGCTGTCGAGCGCCTGGCGGGTGAGCGCGGGGTCGTCGAGACAGGCGGCGATGTCGGTCAGGCGCGCATCGACCGCCGTGTTGGCCCTGTCCAGGAGACGCTGACCCTTGGGGGTGAGGGTATGAGTCACGTTGCGTTTGTCGGGCCCGCCCGGGGCGCGGTGCACGAGGCCCCGGGCCTCGAGCCCGTCGACGACGGCGGTCACCGTGGGACGCCGCACCGTCAGGCGCTCGGCCAGCGCGGAGGGCATCGATGCGCCCTCGGCCAGCACTCCCAGGACGCGGTACTGCGGGAGGGACAGCTCGACGCCGGTCAGGGCCAGCTCGACCTGCTTCGACAGCCAGGCGGCGGCCCGACCGAAGGAACCGGGCTCGTGGACCGTGGTCGCGACGGTGGTCGCCACGGCTCCTTCCCGGCTCTGGGGCGCGATCTCCATGTCGTTAGACTATCTAACGAGAGGCGTTGTCCGATCCGGGCGGCGGGCCGGGGCCGTCGAACGAACCGCGGCGACGGGCTCGCCGGGCCCCGGCCCTGTGCACGGGTGGAACGGGACCGGCCGGTAACGTGGCTGGTCAGAGCCGGAGCGGAGGCCTCTATGGATCGCAAGCAGGACCCGTCGGGCTCGACGCCGGTGAAGACGGACCACGAGCCCCCGGCGCACGTGCACCGGGGCCTGGCCCAGGTGGACATGGGGATGCCGGCGGCCGGGAACACCGGCGCTCCGGTCCCCTCCGCCGTCGGGACACCGCCGGTGGACGAACGCCGGTGCCCACCGGGCGTCCGAACCCGTGTGTACCGCAACGGCGCCCTGGCCAGGGAGAACTTCCCCGTCGACGAGATCTCCGACTGCCTCGATGACGGCACCGACAGCGTGGTGTGGCTCGACCTGGCCGCGCCCGACAGCGAGCAGCTGGGCATCATCGGGACGGAGTTCGGCCTGCACAAGCTGGCCATCGAGGATGCGCTCGACGAGACGCAACGGACCAAGCTCGACCGCTACAGCACGCACCTGTTCCTGTCGGCCCACTCCGCCCAGCTCGATCCGGCCACGGGCGAGCTCGTCTCCCACGAGATCGCCGTCTTCATCACCAAGCGCGCTCTCATCACCGTGCGCAAGGATCCCGGCTTCTCCATCGACCCCGTGGTCGAGCGGTGGGACGCCTCTCCGGACCTGGCGCACTGCGGGGTCTCCTTCCTCTTGTACGGGCTCCTGGACTATCTCGTCGACGGGCATTTCCGGGCCGTGGAGTCCCTCGACGAAGCGGTCGAAGCGACCGAGGACGAGCTCTTCGACCCGCGTCGCGGTGCCATCGAGTCCGTGCAGCGGAAGTCCTTCGAGCTGCGCAAGAGCCTGGTCCTGCTGCGGCGCATCACGCTGCCCATGCGCGAGGTGGTCAACAGCCTGCTCCGCCAGGACCTGGGCATCGTGACCGAGACGATGGCGCCGTACTACCGCGACATCTACGACCACGTCATCCGGGCCACGGAATGGACCGAGTCTCTGCGTGATCTGGTCACGACCATCGTCGAGACCAACCTGACCGAGCAGGGCAACCGCATGAACCTGATCATGAAGAAGGTGACCAGCTGGGCTGCGATCATCGCCGTCCCCACGGCCATCACGGGGTGGTACGGCCAGAACCTGCCCTATCCCGGCTTCGACAAGCAGTACGGGCTGCTCACATCCGCCGGCCTGATCGTGGTGTGTGCGGTGGGCCTGTACGTCCTGTTCCGGCGCAAAGACTGGCTCTGACCGGGCCCTGTCGGAGGCCGCGTCAGAATCCCAGCTCGATCCGGCGGGCGTGGCCCCCTGGGCAACCCCGCCTCGGGTCCGGTACCGTCTGCCCAGGTAGACGTCGGTGACGCGACGCTATTGGCGGGGGGTACGACCATGGACCATGGATCGCGTTGGAGCCGGCGGGGGGCCCGGGCTGGCGGCGTCCGTCTCAGCCCAGGGGCTCGGATGGCGAGAGGGGCCTGCGTCGCGGTGGGGACGGTCCTGGCCATAGCCTCGGTCCTGGCGATCATGTCGATGGACAGCCCTGCCTACGCGTCGGGCACGTGGTCGGCCCCCACCCTGGTCGACTCGGGCGGCGCGCTCTCCGCCGTGTCGTGTCCGACCGTGCGGTTCTGCATCGCCGTCGACGGTGCCGGCAATGCCCTGATCCACAAGCGCAACGGCACCTGGGAGGCGCCCAACCCGATCGACGCCGGTGACGGCGGGTTCGCCTCGGTGTCGTGTCCTTCCTCGCTCGTGTGCATGGCGGTCGACGGCGTGGGGAACGTGCTCCACTATGCGTACGGAATCTGGTTCCACAAAGGGGGGATCGATCCTGGTGTGGCCCTCGATTCGGTGTCGTGCTGGAAGTCGATCTCCTGCATCGCCGTCGACGCGGCCGGCAACGCCCTCACCTACGACGGCACCGGATGGTCAAGCCCCACGTCCATCGACCCCGGCAACTCGCTGACGGCGGTCTCGTGTCCGACGCTCGGCTTCTGTGCGGCTGTCGACAACGGCGCCAACGCGCTGACCTTCAATGGGTTTTCTTGGTCGAGCCCCACGCCCGTCGACCCCGGCAATACCCTGGAAGCCTTGTCGTGCCCGACCGCCGACTCGTGTGTCGCGGTCGACAACCACGGCAACGCCATCACCTACAACGGCGCGACCTGGTCGAGCCCCAGCGCTGTTGACGGTGGGAACGCGCTCGACTCGGTGTCGTGCGCCACGGCGAGTCTGTGTGTAGCGGTCGACAACAACGGCAACGCGCTGACCTATGACGGAGCCGTCTGGTCCAGCCCGACCACCATCGACACCACCCACGTCCTGACGGCGGTGTCGTGCCCGACGGCGAGCTACTGCGTCGCGCTCGACACGTCCGGGTACGCGCTGACCTTCCCTCCCCCGATCTCCATCACGACGACGTCGCTCCCCGCGGCGAGCCACGACCACCGGTACTTCGTCGCACTCGGTGCCAGTGGCGGCAATCCCCCGTATAAGTGGTCGGCGACCCTTCCTCACGGGCTCAAGATCAACAAGACCACGGGTGTGATCTCCGGCATCCCGCGGCGAGCGCAGGTCTTCACCGTCACGGTGACGCTCGTCGACCAGAAGGTCAGGATCCCCAACCGACCCCCGACCCAGGACCGGGTCGAGGAGCACCTGACGCTCGCCATCTCCTGACCGGCGCCGACCACTCCGCACAGCAGGGAGGACGATGCCCAGACTCGCCTGGCGACGTGGCCCGGCGTTCGGTGCCGCGTTCGGCCTGGCCGTCATGGCCGCGCTCACCGTCGGGCTCGCCCCCACCTCCGCCGTTGCCCAATCGGACGCCACCACGATCCCAGGGACGTCGTGTCCGGCCTTTCCGGCCGACAACGTGTGGAACACCCCCGTCACCGGGCTCCCGGTCAGCGCGGACAGTGCGACCTGGCTCGCCTCGATGGGGGCTTCGACGACGTTCCTCCACCCCGACTACGGGCCGTCGGGGAGGAAGAACCGGCCTCACGGCATCCCGTGGCAGATCGTGTCGCCCTCGACGCGTCTGGTCCACGTCCGGTTCACCTACGCGTCGCAGAGTGACGCAGGCCCGTACCCCCTGTCGCGGTCGACCCCGATCGAACACGGCTCCGATCGGCACGCCATCATGGTGAACCCGTCCACCTGCACCCTTTACGAGCTCTTCGATGCCCGCGTGCATGCCCGCACGACGTCGACGGCAGGCTCCGGCGCCATCTGGAGCCTGCAATCCGACGCGTTGCGCCCGGCCGGATGGACCTCGGCCGATGCCGCGGGGCTGGCGATCCTTCCCGGCCTCGTCAACTACGACGAGGTGTCGTCGGGGGCGATGGACCATGCCGTACGGTTCACGGCCCAGTGCACGTCACAGTCCTACCTGTGGCCGGCGCGCCACGAGGCCGGACGAGCCGATGCAGACTGCCCGCCCATGGGGGCCCGCTTTCGGCTCTCGGCCGGCTTCACCCTGGCGCCGTCGCTCTGCTCGGCCATGTGCCAGACCGTCATCACGACCATGAAGACCTATGGCCTCGTCCTGGCCGACAACGGCAGCAACTGGTTCTTCCAGGGCACCGCCGACACCAGGTGGACCACGGCCGAGGTCGACCAGCTCAAGCAGATCCCCGCCAGTGCCTTCGTGGCGGTCGACGAGTCGTGTCTCATGGTGGCGCCGAACTCCGGTGAGGCGTATCAACCGGGGACGACGGCCTTCGCCGACCACTGCGGTTGACCCCGGGCTCGAGTCGGGTCGACGCCGGCTCCCGGTCGACTACAAGGTGAGGGCGACGTGCCCCGTGGTGTCGACGCGACGGACCGCCTCGGCCAGGAACTGCTCGGCGGCGGGCGCTTCGAGGGGACGGCTGAAGTAGAAGCCTTGCCCGGCGTCGCAACCCTCGTGCTGGAGCCGGGCGAGTTGGTCGACCGTCTCGATGCCTTCGGCCACGGTCTTCAGGCCCAGCGCGTTGCCGAGCTCGATGAGGGCGTGCACCAGTGCCGTGCTGGCTCGATCCGTCGTCGACTCGGCGATGAAGGTCCGGTCGATCTTCAAGATGTCCACGGGGAACTGCTGGAGGTACGCGAGCGAGGAGTAGCCGGTGCCGAAGTCGTCGATGGCGAGCCGGATCCCGAGATCCTTCAAGGCCCGGAGGCGTAGCGCCGACTCGTAGGAGTCGCGCATCAACGTGGTCTCGGTCATCTCGAGGATCAGCGCCGTGGGGTCGAGGCCCGAGTGGTCCAAGGCGGCTTTGATCTCGTCGACGAGCGTGCCCGTCTCGAATTGTCGGGGTGAGACGTTGACAGACACCGCGGTCGGGAGCCTCGCCTCGTCCCACTGACGAGCCTGGCGGCTGGCCTCTTCCAGCACGAACGCACCGACCTCGACGATGAGCCCCGACTCCTCGAGGGCGGGTATGAAAGCGTCGGGCGCCACGACGAGGCCCGACTGGCGACGCCAGCGCAGCAAGGCCTCCATGCTCTGGACGGCGCCGGTGGCCAGCTGGATCACCGGTTGGTAGACGAGGAAGAATTCGTTCGCCTCGAGTGCGAGGCGCAGATCCCGTTCCAACTCGATCCTCGTACGGAACTGTCCGCGCATGTGCGGCTCGAAGCGCACGGAGCGGTTGCGGCCCGCCGCCTTGGCTTCGTACAGGGCCACGTCGGCATCCATGAGCAGGTCCTCGGCCGAGGCGTACGCACCCGAGACGATGCCGATGCTGGCCGATATCGTCAGATGCGGACGGGCCGCGCTGTGCACGGCGAAGGGGGCGGCGAGTGATTCGAGGAGCCGCTGCGCCGCGACCTCGGCGTTGTGTGCACTGGAACCCTCGACCAGCACCACGAACTCGTCGCCCCCCAGCCGGCCGATCGAGTCGGCTTCGCGCAGCGCGCTCTGGAAGCGGATGGCAGCCTGGCGCAGCACGTCGTCGCCCACCCGGTGGCCCAGGGAGTCGTTGACGTCTTTGAACCGGTCGAGGTCGATGAACAGGACCGCTCCGTCGTGACCGGTGCGGCGGCCCCGCTTCTGCATCTGCTCGATGCGGTCCAGGATCAGCTTCCGGTTGGGCAGTCCCGTGAGCGGGTCGCGGGTGGCGAGACGTTCGAGCGCGTCTCGGGTCGATCGGAGTTGGGTGATGTTGTGGGCCGACACCACCAACCCGTTGACGGTGGGGTCGTCGAGCAGGTTCACGATGCTCAGCTCGCACGGGACCGGGACCCCGCCGTCGCGGCGCCGCAGGTCGACCTCGACGATGGTCGGGCCCTCTTCGGCCGGCCCTCCCTCGAGGGCACTGGTCAGCGCCACCTCCAGGGCCGAGCGGTCGGCGAGCACGACGAGGTCCTCGAGGGGTTGGCCCTCGACCAGGGCTTGGTCGTGCCCGAGCATCCGAGTGATGGCGGCCGACACCGACTGCACGATCCCGTCGCGGTCGAGCAGCAGCAGGATGCTGGCCGAGTTGTGCACCAGGGACCGAAACCGTTCGATGTCATTGGTGGACAACTCCCAGCGGCGTCGTTCGGTGAGGTCCCGCAGACACCAGACGAGTCCGTCGATCGGAGGCCTTCCCACGAGGTTGGCGCCGATCAACTCGACCAGCTTCCACCCCGTCGGGGTCTTCACGCGGAGCTCGATAGGAGAGCCGACGCTCTTCTCGCGCACGCTCAGGAGCGAGGCGACGGCCAGCTCGATGTCCTCGGGGTGCAGGAATTGCAGTCCGCTCGACCCGACAATGTCCGCGTTGGCGAGCCCGAAGAGCCGCTCTGCCGCCGGATTGCCCCAGATCAGGTTGCCCTCGGCGTCGGCCACGACGACGGCATCGGGCAACTCCAAAGCCAGATGCTCCAGCCACGCAGGTTCCATTGCCCCTTCCCAAAAGCCGCACCTGAGGCATCGGCCCTTGGCGACGGCACCTGAACCCTGGACCTGGGCTCGGTGCTGCGGCGCCGACCGGGCGCCGCCACCCCCGTCCACCGGGCCTTATGCGCGCTGCGGGCCCGGTTCGGCCTCAACCCTGCGCCACGTCGAGCTTGACCGTGACGATCTGGAACGGGGCCATCTCCAGCGTGACGGTGGCACCGCTGGCCGGGACGGGGGCGATCTCGCGCTCGAGGAGGTCGGTGAGGGTGGCGCGCCTGATCTCCCACGGAGTCCGGAGCGTGACCGGGCCCCGGCGTCCCCACGCCTCGTACATCCGTACCACGATGGCCCCGGCGTCGTCGTCGGCCCCCTTGACCGTCTCGATCACGACATGGGCGGCGTCGACCGAGAGCAACGAGCCGGCACGGGCCTTGGTGCCCTCGTGTGGCGTCGCGCTGACCGTGCGCAGCGCGACGTTGAGGTCATAGCCCGCGTCGATCACGCCCGCCTCGCGGAGGTCCCCTTGGTGGGGCAGCAGCTGGTACCGGAACCGGTGCTGACCCCGATCGGCCACGGGGTCGGGCCACGTCGGGGCGCGCAGCAACGACAGACGGATCACGTTGCCCTGAATGTCGTAGCCGTACTTGGAGTCGTTGAGCAGGGCCACGCCGTAGCCGGGCTCGGAGAGATCGGCCCACTTGTGCGCACAGACCTCGAACCGGGCCACGTCCCAGCTCGTGTTGGTGTGGGTGGGACGCTCCACGTGCCCGTACTGGATCTCGTAGGTGGCACGGGCACTGTGGACGTCGACCGGGAAGGCGACCTTGAGGAGTCGATTGGTCTCGTGCCACTGCACCTCGGTGTCGAAGTCGATGCACCGCGACCCGGCGGTCAGTCCGATCAGCTGGGTCATCGACGAGCTCCCGAACGTGCGCGTGACGTGGACGCGGGCGCGCACCGGACCGTGGTCGACCACCTCGACCGACTCGACCTCGTCGAGCTCCACCACCTGGTCGTAGGCGAAGCGGTCGATGTCCCAGGCGTCGAAGAAGTTGGGGTAGTCAGGAAGGAGGTGGAAGCGATTCCCCTTCGCTCCCGGAGCGAGGACCTGACGGTCGGCGGCCTTGTCGAAGATCGACGACACGAGACCGTGGTCGTCGAGCTCCACGCGGAGGTACCCGTTCTCGAGGAACCCCACGCCGGCCGACACCGCGCTCGCGTCCGGCGGGTGCCCCGTCACCAGGTCATAGACCCGATAGCCACAGGCAGGGACCGTGGCTTCGAACACGGCTGCGCCCCGGGGGTCGCGTTGGAGAGCGACGGCGGTCCCGACGTCGGCGACGGCCATCGTCGCCCCCTCGGGCGCGTCGACGGCGACCAGCCCCGTGGAGGTGTGCGAGAGCGAGTTGAACACGACGACCGGGTGCGAGGTGCCCGTGGTGTCGATGGCACCGACGAAGCGCTCGAGCGCGCCGTCGATCACGGCGGCGGTCTCTCCCAGGACACGGGCATGGTCACGAGCCGTGTCCTCGTAGACCCAGTGGATCCCCGACCCCGGGATGATGTCGTGGAACTGGTGGAGCAGCAGGAGCTTCCAGAGCTCCTCGAGTCGAGCGCGCTCGCCTCCCGGCCCCGGGCCCGATGTGCCCGGAGCCAGTGTGCTCCACAGCTCGGCGTCGCGCAGTGCGAACTCGGCCCGCCGGTTGCCGAGCTTCGTGGCGGCTTGACTCGTATAGGTGCCGCGGTGGAACTCGAGGTAGAGCTCGCCCACCCAGACGGCGGGGTCGTGGATGTCGGCCTCGGCCGCGGTGAAGAACTGCCGCGGCCCTTGCATGGTCAGGTGGGGAATGCCGTCGTGGTCGGCGAGCCGGCGAGCCGACTCGAGCATCTCGCTGGTGGGACCGCCGCCGCCGTCGCTCCACCCGAAGGGGTAGAGCGATCGGGTGGCGCGCTCGTGGTCCTTGAAGTTCTCGACACCGAACCGGAGCTCGCGGACACTCATGTTGCCGCCGTAGGTGTCTGCGGGCGGGAAGTGGGTGAACACGCGAGAGCCGTCGATGCCCTCCCACAGGAAGCTGTGATGAGGCAGCGTGTTGTACTGGTTCCACGACAGCTTCTGGGTGAGGAACCAGCCGATGCCGCTGCGTCGCATGATCTGGGGCAACGCGGCGCTGTAGCCGAACACGTCGGGCAACCACACGTCGTTGGTCTCGATGCCGAGCTCGTCCAGGTAGAACCGCTTGCCGTAGACGATCTGGCGAACGAGCGACTCGCCCGACGGGATGTTGCAGTCGGCCTCGACCCACATGCTGCCGGTGGGCTCGAGCCGACCCTGTGCGACCGCGTGCTTCATGCGCTCCCACAGATCGGGGTAGTGGTCCCGCATCCAGGCCAGGTGTTGCGCTTGGGAGACCACGAAGACGTACTCCGGATACCGGTCCAGCAATTCGAGCGCCGTGGCGAAGGTGCGAGCGCACTTTCGAATGGTCTCGCGCAGCGGCCACAGCCACGCCGTGTCGAGATGGGCATGCCCGACGATGCTCACGGTGTGCGTCGAGGGCGCGGCCGGCTGGGCCAGGAGCTCGTCGAGCACCGGTTGCGCCCGGCGCCAACTGTCTCCGATGTCGGGCAGCTCGAGCAGGTTGCACGCCCGTTCGAGCCCCGCGCCGAGTCGAGCGACCTGGGGCGAGGTCTCGGGGAGCTCGGTCAACAGCTCGACGAGGACTCGGAAATCGTGCCAGAAGGCCTCGAAGTCGGGGTCACGCCGGCGCAGCTCCGCCGACTGCAACGTGAACAGGGGCGGGCCGTCGGGGTCGGGGAGAAGCAACGGCCAGGGGTTGGTCCCGAAGGGCGACGGTGGATTTGCCGCCGCTTCCACGAACAGCTCGATGTCCTCGGCCCCGGTTGCGGCCGTCGTGATCAGGTGTTCACGGTGATTGGGTGAGATCCCCTGGACGGGGCGGCCGTCCCGCCACACGAGGGCTTCGGCTCCGAATCCGGTGGATCCGGCGTTGCCGACGCTGAAGTGCAGCGCCACCTCGGCCCCTGACCAGCGTGGTGGCACGGTGCCGCGTAGTCGGAACCAGGTGGTGTCCCAACGGGGTCCCCACGAACCTCCGATCGCGAACGGTTGGTAGTCCGCCGCGAAGGCCGCGGCGGCGGACACGGGTTCGCCGTGGACGTGGTAGGCGGCCACCTCGAGGGGCGCTGACTCCCCGCGTCGTCGTGGGCGCAGGAATTCGTTGAGCACCCGGGTGATCCGGCCGACGCGGATCGAGTCCCCTGGTTGCACGCCGACCGAGTGTAACGAGGGAGCGCTTCGAGGACCTGTGCCCGCTCGCCGAGTGGGCGCGCTCGGTCGAGAGTGTGACGCTCGGTCGACGGTGTGACGCTCGGTCGACGGCCCGACTATTCGACCGGCATCGGTGGCTTGGCGATCCCGGTGCTGAACAACGTCCGCTGCCAGATCTCGGCCAGGGTTGCGGCGGCCACGTCCACGTCCACGGCAGGACCTCGGCCGTAGGTGTCGAGGAGATATCGCTCGGTCATGCCCACGAGAGCGCGAGCCGTCTCCTCGGGACGATCGATCGAGCTCAGTCCCAGTCGGCACAGCTCGGCGATGAATTCGGTGTAGCTGGCGGTGAATGCGTTGATCACCGATCGCCAAGCCTCGTCGATCTCCGACCCGACTCCCGATGCCTGTTCGAAGGCGAGCAACAGCCGGCCGTGGTCGCGGTAGAGCGTCACGAATTCGATGCCGGTCTCCAGACTTGTGGTGGGGTCCTGGAGCCAGGCGTCGGCGGTGCCGCGCAGCTCGTCACCGAGGTCGGCCAGCCAGCGCAACAAGACTGCTTCGAGGTCGGGGAAGTAGCGGTAGAACGAGGTGCGGGTCAGGCCGGTCGAGGCCATGATCTCCTCGACGGTGAGGTCCCGGAATTCCCGGCGGGCGAGCAGGGCTTCCATGGCGTCGAGGATCGTCCGTTCGGCTGTGCTGCGCCGTTCTCGCATCCTCCTGCGCAGGGCGGCGCTCGACTGGCTCATCCTCTGCCGTCTCGCCGTCCCACACGTCGTGACGTTGAGTGTGACATGACGTATGACAGAGAGTTTGACATTGTGTCTGTCACGATGTCACTCTATTCGACCGATATCGAGGAGTCCAGCGTTCGACGAGGGCCGGCTCCCCTTCTTCACTCAAAGGAGTGGTTCTTTTGTCCGGCCCGATCGCGGTGAATTGTGATCGTCCCCTGCTCGTGCACCGCGACGGCAGCATGTCGTGCGAGGTGCCGGGCTGCTCCGAGGGGCGCAGCGCGGCCGAGGTTGAGCGCGCCCTGGTTCGCCACCGGGTAAGAGTGAGCTGTGATGACCCGGGCCGAACCCGATGCGACCGATGCCGACCCCTTCCCGCCGACGCGGGCGCCTAGGGCCGCCTGGGGCTCCCCTGGTGCCGGCGGTCGATGGAAGCCCGTGACGATCCGCGTCGGGCACGATGGCTGAACGCGAGATCGCCAGCATCGTCTGGCACGAAGCCAACGACCAGGTCGACCTGATCTACCTCGAGGGTCAACCCGACCGGCTCATCGGTGCTCGGCACGTCGTCGCCGAGTTGGCCGAGAGCGTCGGCCTGGTGAGCGTGCCTGCGCCGCCGGGAACGGCCCGCTGGGAGCGCGACCTCGGCTCTTCATAGTGAGTTGCATTATGGAATCCTGTCCCGTACAGTGTGGTCTGTGACGGACATCGGTGAGCGGGTCACGGACGAGATCGACGTCCCGGGCTGGGGTCAGCCGAGAAGCAAGGTGGTGCGGTGGCACGACCCCGTTGTGACGACAGCAGCAGGATCGAGGCTGAGCGGGATCGAATTCCTGCGCGCCATCCGAGACGGCATCCTCCCGCCTCCACCCATCGCGGCGTTGCTGGGAATGCACATGCGCGAGGTCGAGGCGGGGCGTGTGGTGTTCGAATGTGAGCCCGACGAGTCGGCGTACAACCCCATCGGCGTGGTCCACGGTGGCTTGGTGTGCACCCTGGCCGACACGGTGGCGGGCTGCGCGGTACACAGCACCCTCGACCTCGGTGTGGCTTACACCTCGATCGATCTCAGTGTCAGCTACCTCCGCCCCGTGACCGTCGACAGCGGTGTCCTCCGAGCGATCGGGCTCGTCACCAAGCCGGGTCGTCGCGTCGCCTTCTCGACGGCCGAGATCGCGGACCAGGCCGGCAAGCTCGTCGCCACTGCGACCAGCAGCTGCCTGGTGATGGATCGCCCGGCCGCCTGACGCCGGGGTGCGAGCCCTGACCCTCTGAAGATCCTGGGTTGTTCAGGTGGGTGGGGGTGGTGTGGCCGGGACGGTCGGCACCCCGAAGCCCACGAGGCCTACCGGCCACAGAGGCGCATAGCTCACGACCGACCCTGTGCTCGGTGCCTGGAGCACGATCCCAGCACCCACGTAGATCGCCACGTGCTGCACCGAGGTCGTACCGTCGTTCCAGAACACGAGATCGCCCGGCTGCGCCTGAGCGGCGGGAACCGGCGTGACGGCGTCGTGCTGCTCCTGCGCGGTACGGGGCAGGGTGATGCCGGCCTGGCCGTATGCCCACTGCACGAGACCCGAGCAGTCGAACCCGGCGTTGGCTGCGGGCAACGGGGTCTCGCCGCCCCAGACGTAGGGGACTCCCACCTGTGACGCCGCCGACCAGATGGCGGCGTTCAAGGCGGGGGGGATCGGCGGCGAGGTCTTGTCGGTGTCCACTGCGGCGACGCCGGCGCTCTGGGCCGAGAGGTAGGCCGGGACCGACGAGTCGTCGCCGGTGCTCAACGCGGTGAGCGAGATCTGCTGCGATGACGCGGCCACCACCGCCGACTGCTGTGCTTTCGAGATGTCGTCGAGATCGGTCTGGACCTTGGTCTCGGCCGCGAGCAGCGTGGCGTCCTGGGCAGCGAGCGTGTGCGCCACGGACTCGTAGGCGCTGGCCACGGCGGATGTGTTGGCGATGGCAACCTGCTGGTACTCACTGGTCGCCGCGGCCGCGTTGGTGCTCGAGAACGGAATAGCAGTGATGTCGGTCAGGGGGACGCCCCCCATGTACGCGATGAGGGCGTCGGTCCGAAGACGGCGACGGGCGGCCGCGAACTTCCGCTGGGTGACGGCCACCTGGGCTGCGATGGCGTCTTCTTGTTGCTGCAGGGAACTGAGTTGGGCCGAGTCCGTTTCATAGGTCTGAGCCAGCTGATCGAGCACGGCACCGGTCTGGGTGATCTGGACCTGGAGCGCAGACATCTGCTGGACCTGACCCGGAGTGAGGCTGACCGGGACCGGCGCGGTCGTCGTGGTCGAAGACGTCGTCGTGGTGGTCGAGTCCGAGGAGGCGGTGCCCGAGGAGGCCGTGCCCGAGGAGGCCGTGCCCGAGGAGGCCGTGGCCGTCTCCGGCGCCTGCGACGTCGTCGTGGTCGTCGACTCCGGGGAGGTCGGAAGGGTCGTGGTCGGGCCCGGCTCGGCTCCGGCCCCGCTCGGGGCCACCACGAGCGCGCCGACCGTGGCGGCCACCGTCAGACAGGCTCGGATGGCCCCTCTAGGCCTGTGGACAGCGTGGCGGTCGGTGCGAGACAAGGTGGGCATGTTACGCGCGCAGTCTTGGAGGTCGACCAGCGGGGCCCTTGGCTCTCGGGCGCCGGTCCGGAGCGATGGCGCCGAGCGCTGGGCAGGGTCCGAGATGCGGCCCAAGGCTCTGCTCACCGACGACGGCCGGCGCGGGCGGAGGCGACGCTCATGGCAGTCGAGAGTGCCTCGGACAGCCAGTAGCGCCATCCCAGCCACACGAAGAACGGCGCGGATTGTCGCATGAACGCCACGCCCGTCGCCCAGATGCTGCCACTGCCGATCAGTGCCTCCAACGTTGTCGGGAACACGTCGATGTGCACGCCGATGCGTGGCGTCGTGCGAGTCGCCGGAGCCGTACGTTGTCCGATCGCGCGGAGGTACCCCTGGCTGGTGTCGAGGCCCGCGGCCCGGAAATTGCCCGCGGCACCGAAGGCACGGGGGTTGAAGTCGATCAGCCAGTCGAGCCCCTGGGCGTCGCGGATGACGTCCATGTTGACCAGGCCCGTGCACTGCGCCACGCCGATGACCTGTCTTCCGAAGGTCACGAGCTGGGGGTCGTCGATGGTCTCGACCTCGGTGGCGCGACCGACGGGGGGTTGCCACTGCAGCACTCGGTAGGCGATCTCCTGTTCGATCTCGGTCGGACCGACCACGGCCGCATAGTCGAGTTTGGTGCCGGTGACGAACTCTTCATAGTAGAGATCCTCGGAGTTCTCCACCGACGTTGCCGCCTCGAGATCCGCCAGATCCTGTGCGATGGTCACATTGGCCCCACCACAGCCCACTTTGGGTTTGACCACGACAGGGAAACCGAACTTGGCTGCAACCTCCTGAGGGGAAAGCTCGCCCACGGGCACCGTTGCCGGTGTGCGGATCCCGGCGTGGGCGAACCGATGCGATGCCGCCAGCTTGTCGACCGCGTCGAGGCGTCGGGCCAACCGCTCTGCCACGTCCCGGTGTAGCGACCCGAGGACCGACGGCACGGCGTGCGCCATGGTCTCGGAGTACTGAACGTCGACGATCGACTCACCACGGAGGAGCTCCTCGAGGTCGGGCTCGGGTTCTTGGGGAAGGACCGCGTAGCGGTCGAAAAGGAGCCAGGACGAGACGTGCGACCTCAAGAGACCGGAGGTCGTCAGCCGGACGGTCCGGATACCCGCCCGTCGCAGCGGGGTAGCCAATTGGAAAAAGGCGTTCCACTTCCAGTCGTCGAGGAACACTACGGTCGGAGCGCCGGGAGACCGACGTCGACGTCGCTTGGGCCCGATCCCGTTGTCCTCGCTCATGACCTGGTCCTCTCGGTGCCGTGGGTCTCGCGTCGCAGCGATCGGGGGCTCCGACTGCCCAAGGAAATCATCGTAATGTCGGGCCGAATTCCTGAGCCTGCGCACGAAATCGTGCGACGTCGCACGGGTCGGAACCGGTCCCCGGGATCACCGTCGTGCCCGGACCCGGCGCACGGCGGAGCTCCGCAGGCGGCCGAGCGACCCGACGATCGCCTGTCGAGCCTCGAACGGGAGGAGTTGGGCAGGAGTGTGGAAGGGCCGCAACCCTCGGCGGGACAAGGACCGGTGCTGGCGAAACGTCTCGTCCTCGGTGAGTCGGTACTTGTAGGACTGACCGCCCGAGCCCAAGTCGAAGAGCTCGTCGCCGCGCGTGATCGAGTCTTCGACGCACAGTGTCAGGTTCACCCGGGTCGGGCTGCAATGCGCCCACTGCTCGTCAAAGCCGGCGATCCACGCGGTCGACTCGCGTCCCGCGCTGATGATCAGCACGCTGGCGATGACGTGTCCGGGCCGCTCCAGCGTCGACAGACGGATGCGTCCAGCATCGGAATTGGCGATCGCCTCGGATACGACTGCGGTGAAGGTCGTGTCGAAGATCGGTCCAGATCCTCCGCGGGCCGCCCGACGATACTCATAGAGACGCTGGGTCGCGGGAAGTCGTTCGATGATGTCGGAAGCCAGGCTCGACATCCGGTGCTCGAAGCCGGCGGCCCGAAGTCGGTTGCGGTCGTTGCGGAGCGACTTGCGGAACTTTGCCGATCGCTGTCGCAGCCAGGTGTCGAAATCGGCCCCACCGTGCATGACCCGCGGAGCCGGGAAGGGAGGTCCTGCCACGATGGCGCGTCGCGCTGTGGGCCAGCCGTTCCCGATCGCCTCTGCAACCGGAGCGTCGGCGAGCCCCCAATCGAGAGACACGATGTCGGGAGTGGGTTCGGCCGACGCCAGGAGGCCTCCGATGACCTCTCCCACGTCCCGCTCGCGCCCCGGCGCTGCCAACGGCTCGACGCCGTGGAGCATGGGTGCCGCCAGCTCGTATCGGTAGAAGCCGAACCCGGTCCGCAGCACGAAGAACGGTGCTGCTCCGATCACCGTGTCCCCATCCGTAATGATCACGGCCCAGATGCGGGCATGGGGTGGCAACGCCCGGCGGTACCACGCCAGCGTCCATGCGGGCGAAGAGCGTGGACGGCTGCACGTGCGCGCGAGCTCGTCCCAACCGGGACCGAACGCCTCCAACCGATCGAGCTCGGTGACGACCTCGCTCTTCATGCTGTCGCTTCCGACACCGAAGAGATACTTCCAGGTCCACCCGAGGTGGACGGTGTCCAGGAGCGGATTGCCCCTGGCCGACTGCCCGCCGGGGGCGCTCAGTCAGCCTTGCGACGCAGTCACTCGACGGTCCACGACGACCGGATCTGGTCACGCAGCTCGGGCCCCTCGGCGTGCCCATGGACGTCCACGGCGTGGACCGCCGCCGGCCCTGACCACTTCCTCTTCCTCGCCAGTAAGGGCGAACTCGGGGAGGCGCTCATCACCCGTTACGCGTCGCGCTTCGCCGACGCGCTCGACGCCTTCGATCTCGCCGGCAACGGGGCTCCCGCGAAACTCGAAGGCTACGTCAATCTGTACTTGGACGTGGTGCGGAACGAGCGCATGTGTCTGTGCGGCATGCTCGCAGCGGAGTACCGGACACTCCCCATGGCGATGCGGGGAGCCGTCGTGGACTTCTTTGACTACAACGAGACGTGGCTCACGAGGGTCCTCGACGAAGGTCGGCTCGAAGGAACGCTCGACTTCGAGGGACCCACCGGCGAAAAGGCGCGCATGATCGTGGCCGGGTTGGAGGGAGCGATGCTCGTCGCTCGTCCCTACGGTGACATCACCCGGTTCGAGGCGGCGGCATCGCAACTCGTGCAGGAGCTCGTAGCGTCTGCGGCCTCGACGCCTGGCTCCGCGAATCGATTGGCCACGCGCCCACGGCGACGCGCCACGTGAGGTTCATTCTCCGCAAGCTGAAGGCTGTCCTCGCGGTTCGACGAGAACGCCGACAGAGGCGCCGCGGCCGTTAACGCGGCGAGGTCCCATGTGCGGCCTGATGATCACGCCCCGCACAGGGGTCACGGACTAGGACAGGGGATCTCACTCGAGATCTCGCGGGTAATTGCCGGGTCGGTGTCAACGCACAGTTGATCCACAGCGTCACTAGGCAATTTCACAGAATCACCTGGTTCGATCATCCGGGATATTGCGCGGCACCGTTTGGGCCGCAGCGTTCTTGCACACTGACTCAACTGCGGGGGGCAGATGGGTTTCGACGAGGATCAATTCACGACCGAACAGTGCCTTTCGGCGTTGATGTGGCCTGGGTGTGGAAGCATCGCCGCCACCATTGGCGCTCAGAGCGTCACCTACGCCGCCCAGTACGTCCTTCACGACGGCCGGCTGTTGATCGGCGCGGATGCGGCAATGGTCGTCCCGCACCCCGATGGCGTCACGGCTGCCCTTCTTGCCGACGGATGGGACGAAGTGGGTGGGATGCGATGGATCGTTGTGATCGTCGGGTCCCTGCGCCGCGTCGATGCCGCCAGCGCGGCCAGCCCCCTTCCGGCCCAGCGGCACGATTTTTGCCTCCAACCGGAGATTCTCTCAGGTCGTTGGCTCGATTGAGAGCTGGCAGAACTATCCCATCATCCCCATCGTCACGTGCAGGACCGCAACAGGTGATCACCGAGTATCGCCTGAAAGCCGGCCTGTGGAGATGACTGCACTCGGCGCGAGACGGTTCACCCCTTCTGGGTGATCCTCTGGGCTCGATTCGAGAGCACAGTGACAGTTGCATGGCACGCCATTCACGACCTGCTCCTCCTCGAGCGTCAGGCGCGTGTGCTCGGAGTGGTGTCGACGCCTCGCTGAGTGGACTCACGTTGTGAGCACTCGGAGCAGGTGTGCACGACTCCAGCCTGGGAGATTGTCGAGGGCGTTCCTCGTCGTTGCGGCGGCAGCGGCGCTTTCGGCGTGCGGCACGAATTTGGGGTCGCGCCTCCCGTCCTCCAGCTCGACGTCGACGCCTTCGGAAGCGGCTCCAACGACAGGCGTCCCGAAGCCACCTGTGTCCACGCGGCCACCACCGTCTGCCACTCCTACGACGACCGTTCCTGACAACGCTCGTCCCCCTGTGACAGATCCGCCTACGACCGATGCTCCGCCGACTTCGGTTCCCGACCAACCGACGACCACGCCGGTCACTGAGCCACCCACGTCAATTCCACCGACGACGGTGCCCCCAACGACGGTTCCGCCCAATGTCGTCGTTCCTACATCCGCCCCAACTCCCACCACTCTCCCAAGTGGTACCGGGGTTCCGTCGACGACAACGGAGCCTGCCCCCGGCACAGAGACGTCGTCGGACACGACACCGTGGGGCTGGATCGTCGCCTTGGCCGCCGTTCTCATCGGGCTCATTGTCGGCGTCATCCTCTTGATGCTCGCAGGTGCCAAGCGGCGCCGCGACGCGGCGTGGAAGGCTGTCGCCCGGCCCGCGTACGACCAGGCAGTGTTGGCTCGCGACCTTCTGATGGGTGACGGCGTGAGCACCGAGGACGTAGCACGGAGGGAGTCGGTACAGCGACAAGTAGAAGAGGCGGCCACCGGCCTCTCGCAAGCAGCCGGGTCAGCTCCCGATGATCAGGCGCGCCGGACGGCCGACGCGTCTGCTGGCGCTCTGCGGGGCCTGGTCTATGCGATGGAGGCGGACCGCTTGCTCCGCACGGGGGGCCGAGCCCCGACGGCCGATGAGCTGGCTCGTGCCGACGAATCGAGGCGTCGGAGTCTGGCCCAGCTCGATGCAACGCTCACTGCTCTCGATCAGCGGACCGCGACGCCCGACGGCGACTGACGAAGATCAAGAGCCTCGGGGTGTAGCCACGTGTGCGGCCTCAGACCAGTAGCCTTGCTTTCAAGCGTTGGTGCTCCTCGTCGGTGATCGCCCCGCTGTCCCGTAGAGCGGCGAGCTTGGCGACCTCGTCCGCCGCACTCGTCGAAGCGGCTTGGCGGACGTAGGCGTCGAACTGCTCCTGCTGGCGTTGCGCGCGCGCTTCAGCACGTTCGTGCATCGTTCCACCTCTGGCGATGAGGTAGACGAGCACGCCAAGAATGGGCAGCACCACCAGAAAGATCACCCACAACGCCTTCTCGAGACCGCTCAGGTCGTGACTCAGAAAGATGTCAGCGAAGATCGAGATCAGCAGCCAGATCCAGAGAACGAAGACAGCCAACTCCAGCAGTGTCCAGAAAATGCTCAAGAGGGGATAGGTGTATGCCAACACGGCGTCTCTCCTTCGCTCGACCACGATCCGAGGACGGCACCGGCCATCGAGTAACTCTCCACTCGACCCCGGTGACCCGGGTCACCGGGGAGCCGCACGAGCCTCGCTCGGCCTCATTCACCCTACTCGGGTGAGCAACTCGCGGACCTTCTCGTCTACCTTCGATACTGGACCCGTGGGCCTGGCATTCGCCTCGCCGACCGGGCAGCGAGAAGGTGCGAAATGAGCAAGGTAGAAGAAGTCGACCTGCACCGAAGCGAGCCAAACGCTGCGACCGCAGGAAAACGACCCGTGCCCCATCTCTCTCCAGCCGAACGGACGGCTCTCGGAAAGGCGGCGCGGACGAGAGTGCCGCGGGCGGAACAGTCGACGTTCGCGCCCGGACCGACGCGACCGGATCCGGTCGAGCTGCTGGAATCACAGGCTCAATCGCGAGTGCCCGAGTTGGTACCCATTCGCTACGGCAGGATGCTCACCTCGCCGTTCGCGTTCTTCCGGGGGGCGGCGTTGATCATGGCCGCAGACCTTGCCACGACCCCGCAATCGGGATTCACCGTGCAGGCGTGTGGCGATGCACACCTGTCGAACTTTGGCGCCTTCGCTTCACCCGAGCGATCCCTCGTGTTCGACGTCAATGACTTCGACGAGACACTCCCTGGGCCATGGGAATGGGATGTCAAGCGCTTGGCTACGAGTGTCGAGATCGCGGCCCGCCGAGCGCGGCTTCTCCACCGCTGAACGACGCGAGGCGGTCTTGGCCGTGGGTAGCGCCTACCGCAACCGCATGATCGAGTTCGCCAACATGCGCACACTCGACGTCTGGTACGCGCACCTCAACGTGGAGCAGGTCCTCGCTGACTTTCGTACGCAGTTGAGCAAGGTGACGCGGAAGCGGAGTGCAGAGGCAACCGAGAAGGCACGATCACGCGACAGCATGAACGCGTTCTCGAAACTTACGACTATCGTCGATGGGCAGCGCCGGATCGTGAGCGATCCGCCTCTGATCGTACCGATCGACGAGTTGCTGACGCCCGACGAGAGTCGAACGTTCCAGGACGGGATGCACCAGATTCTGACAACGTATCGTCGCAGTTTGCAGAGTGATCGGCGACACCTGTTGGAGCAATTCCGAATTGTGGAAGTTGCTCGTAAGGTGGTCGGTGTCGGCAGTGTGGGCACGAGGGCCTGGATCGTGTTGTTGCTCGGACGAGACGACTCCGACCCCCTCTTTCTCCAAGCCAAAGAGGCGCAGCCTTCCGTGCTTGAACGGTTTGTGCGGAAGAGCGAGCACAAGAATTGTGGACAACGGGTGGTGACCGGCCAGCATCTCATGCAGGCCCTCAGCGACATCTTCTTGGGCTGGGTGCGGACCGAGGGGATCGACGGGGTGAGTCGCGACTTCTACTTCCGCCAACTTCGCGATTGGAAGTCATCGATCGACCCTGATCAGATGATCCCTTCGGGCATGCTGGCCTGGGGTCAGCTGTGCGGGTGGACGCTGGCGAGAGCCCACGCCCGATCAGGAGACCGCGTGGCTATCGCTTCGTACCTCGGAAAGAATGCCGAGTTCGAACGAGCCATCGCGGCATTTGCCGAGTCCTACGCCGAACAGAACCAACGCGACTACGAAGCTCTACAAAAGGCGGCGTCAGCCGGACGGGTCAAGGTCATCACGGGGATGTGATCGTTGCAACTGACGCCGAGGCGTTGAGGGCAGACAGGCTTTAGAGCAGGCCGTACCGTCGTGCCAGGGTGATCGCCTCTCCGCGCGAGGTAGCGCCGAGCTTGCGATACAAACCCTTGAGATGTGTCTTCAACGTGTTCAACGACACGAAGAGCTCAGAGGCGATTTGCTGTTGCGTCAGATGCGACGGAAGCAGCGTGAGAGCGGCACGCTCGCGTTGAGTCAGCGCTTCGATCAACGCGCCCGAGCTCTCGGCGATCGTCTCTTCGTCCGCGGGAGCAGCTTGGCTCAGCAGCTCTTCCAGGTAGGAGTCCGGAAAGCGGGACTTGAGCGACCGGAGCACTCCGATCACGCTGTCTCCATGATCGAGGAACAGCCGCACGTACCGCTCGGATCTAGCCCGTTGCAGTGCAAATTGCAGCGCATCGCGAGCGCGCCGGGGGGCACCTCCCTGAATGGAGCCGCGTGCAACAACGACAAGACGCTCCAGCTCTTCTCGGAGCGATCCGGCTGGCCGGGCCGATGTCGTGATCCGGTGGATTGCCTCGTCGGGGCGTCCCGCACAGAGGTCGATCCACCCCTCGAGGCTGAGTGGGCGGTGTTCCTCCTCGATCTGGCCGATCCGGTTGAAGGCACCTTCGAAGTCCCCCGCGATGAGTCGCCCCCGGACCTCTGCGAGATCGAGCTGCAAGCGAATGTGCGATGGCAGAGCGCCGTCGGCCTCATTCTCGCGTAGTCGCGAGATGAGTGAGAAGGATTCGGCCTCGTGCCCGCGCGCCTGGTGCAGTGCGACGAGTTGTATCTCCACAGGTGCCGACCACGCATGTCCACGAATCTGTCGGCACAGCCTGTGGGCGACCCGAAGATGTTGTTCGGACTGGTCCAGTTCGTTTCGCTCCAGATGGATGGACCCGAGCGCGACGTGCGCATCGATTGCGAGTGTCGTGTTGTCGAGACCGAACTCCGTCGCCATCTGCAGGCTCCCCGAAGCCCACGAGAACGCTTCGGCCAAATGGCCCTGGTTCGCTGCGGCAACAGCCAAGATCCCCGGAATGGCCACGGACTCGACGGACTCGGGTCTCTCGCATTCGAGTGCAAGCGTTTGGCGCGCCGCCTCCGGATCACCAAGCCAGTTGTGGGCCCTCGCTGTCAAGCACATCATCAGACTGTCAGCCGAGCGGTCGAGCTGCCCAAGCCACGGGTGCATCGCCCGGATCTCGTCCGGTACCTCCCCGGGGTCACTCTCGCGTGCGCCCAGGACCGCAAACCGTCGTTGGTGAAGGAGTATTCCTTCCCCGTTTCCTTCCAACCAGTCCCGTATGGCCCACAGGAGCTCCACCCTGGATTCCAGCCAACCCATGGCCGAGACGTCGCGAATGTGCCGCTGCACCCGGTGAAGCCAGACCGTGCCTTCTCGATCGTGCAGGCCGACGAGCAGGGCAGCAGCCCGCTCGTACATGCGCACGGGATCTCCGAGAAAGTACGGCTCAGGAATTTTGTCGTTCGGGCGAAATGCCCCATCCAGCGCGATCCCGGACTCCATCTGTTCGACGAGGAAGCTTGCGGCAAGATCAAACGCGCGTTCGAGAGCCCCCGCCGCGACGAAATGAGCGATGGCCGTGTCGAAATCACCTTCGGTCTCGAACCACCCCGCGGCCTTCAGGTGAGCGGCGGCCATGGCCTGGGGATCGCGGGCATGCAACGTGTGCCTGAGCATGTCGGCGAACAACTGGTGGTATCGGTACCACGTGTGCTCGGCGTCGATGTGGACCACGAAGAGATGCCTCGCCACGAGCTCGTCCAGAATGGCGGTGGAATCGGCGGCGCCCGTGAGCTCCTCACACAGCGGGCCCGACATCTGATCGAGGACGGACGTCAGCAGGAGAAATCGCACGAGCTTCGAGGGAAGCTGGTCGAGAACCTCGCCCACGAGGTATTCGGCTACCAGGTGCGTGGTCCCGGCGAATCGCTCGACGAACTCAGACGGGTCCTGCTCGTCTCGGAGCGAGAGTGCGGCGAGTTGCAGACCAACGGCCCACCCTTCGGTCCTCTCGACCAGCACCTCCAAGGGCCGAGCGTCGAGCTTTGTCCCCGCAACGGCCTCGACCAGATCGGCGGCTTCACGGACGTCGAAGCGCAGATCGTGCTCGCGGATCTCCACCAAATGGCCGTCCACGCGAAGTCGATGAAGCGGGAGTGCGGGATCCTCGCGGCCACTCAGGACGATCGAGGTCTGTGGGGGCAGGTTCCGGACGAGGTAGGCCAGGTCAGACACGATTGATTGGTGAGAGACCGTGTGTATGTCATCCAGGATGAGGGTGACCGCAGGAAGGACCGATGCGGTTGCGACCGCGGCGTGCACATCGCTGCCCGGCACCGTGGCGTCGGACGCGGTCTGACGGCCCCTCGGCAACGGGGCAAAGGCGCTGAGGGCCGAGACGACCATCAACCAGAACCGCTCGGGGTCGTCGTCTGACGCATCGAGAGACACCCATGCCACACGACGCTCTGGGTGTCGGCGCGCCCACGCCGACAGCAAGACGCTCTTTCCCGAGCCCGGAGGTCCCGTCACGATCGTGAGGCGGTGCTCCATGGCTCGAGTCAACAGCGCATCGAGCCGGTCTCGGAGGTTCCATGTCTTCGGAAGGACCGGAATGTCCAATTTCGTGCCGAACGAGCTGCCACCGACGCCCCGTCGCACTTTCGCCGGTCCTCCGGCTCCCCGAGAGACGTTACGCGGTTGCGTGGTTGCACTCCGCGCGGAAGAGCGGGTCGGAGGGGCTGCCTTGGCCTCCACTCTCCTCGAAGCGACCTGCCCCATGTCAAGCTCCCGGGATGAAGCGACCGCCACCCCATGGCGCGCTCTCCCTCTAGCCTCCGCGATCCCTATCCGGGGTCTGGGGAATCAGAATGTGGAGGTTCGTACGGTCGGCGATAGTAGATCTTTGTCAACCGTAGCGCTAGGGCGTTTTTGTATCCACAAGAGTCGGCGGGGAACTCGATCTCCGCCGCAGTCCGGTCCGCTCGAATTGTCCGAACCTTGAGGCAGCGATCCCGAGGAAATGGCGCGCTTCACGCGGTCGACTTGTTCTCGTCCCGAACCAGCCACCGTAGGGTCGCCGCCCGAGCATTCCATGAATAGACCACGCACGTGCCCGCAATGAGATCGTGCAGGGCACGCCGTTCCCGCTGAACCAGCGCAATCAGGAATCCCAACCCGAGGAGGACAAAACTCAACGGGAGCGCAACAGTACGCGCAATGGCGCGCCATCCTGTGATCTGCGTGCCATCGGCTCGCAGCACCCGTACTCCGAACAGCGCCATGCCAAGGGTGCGGCCGTTACTCGCCCATTGCAACGAAAAGTAGAGAAATGCCCATGCGCCGAACAGGACTTCGATGATCAGACCGTCACGCTTGACGTCCAAAGAATGGCCGGCCACGACGCTGGCCACGGCCGAGATGAGTGCTACGACAAGAGCAAAGACGATCAACGACACCGCAATGTCGACCACGAACGCCAGCAGTCGACTGATAAAGCCTGCATAGTGTCCGACTCGAGAAGGCATCGCATCGAGTGCCGGTGGGCTGGGAGTGCCCGCCATGGGTGCCACCACGCCCATTGCAGGGAACTCCTCCATCATGACCTGGTCGCTTGGCCGACGAGGAGGGCTGGACCCGCGGGACGAGTGTTCGGCCGTCTACGCAATAGCCGATCCACGTGCCGGGCGACGAAGTCGTCCAGACCGACTCCCTGGCGCCGCACGACGTCGAGGACAACACCTCCAGCACTGGCCGTTGACTGGGCGATCAATGCCTCGAGCTCGATTCGCTGCAAGAGCGCATCCATGTCTATCTCGGCGATCAACGGATTCAGGTCGACCCCGCTGAGCAGCGCCGTCAGATCGATGCGGGCCAGGAGGGCGTCTAGATCGATCCGCTCGAGCAACGGATTCAGGTCGACCTGATTGAGCAGCGCCGTCAGATCGATGCGGGCCAGGAGGGCGTCCAGATCGATCCGCTCGAGCGTGGGGTTGAGGTCGATCCGTTCGAGCAGCGCCGTCAGATCGATGCGGGCCAGGACCGCGTCGAGATCGATCCGCTCGAGCGTGGGGTTGAGATCGATCCGTTCGAGCAGCGCCGTCAGATCGATGCGGGCCAGGAGGGCGTCCAGATCGATCTTTTGAAGGAGCGCGTCGAGGTCGAGGCTGTCCAGGACCAGCTTGATGATCTGTCCGGCGATCGCTTGCGCCAACCGCTCGGGGGTGCCTCTAATGTGGATCCTCGGAGATTCCATGTCCAGGTCGCCCTCTAGCGGTCACGCACACAAGTGTGGTCCCATCCTAGGGTGACTACCTGGATTACTCGTCGTGTTGGGCGGGATTCGGTCAGAGATCGACGCCCCTTACAGGCCCCTTCTGCTAGGCATCAGCGCCCCGATCAACCAGAAGATCGGCAAGAACAGCCCGATGATGAACATCACCCAGTGGCCTTTTCTGATGGACATCAGGCCGAGAGTGACGATGAGGACGAGATAGAGGAACGACCACAGGACGATGAACCCGCCGCCGACCAATCCGGCTGAGAGAGGCAAGCTACTCAACTCCTCTGTGCTGTGATTGCCCTTCAAGACCACGACATGAACGATGTCGTGGGGCGCACTGACCCGATCGGGGCTGGGTGTCCTTGACGCGAGGGCTCGTTAGCGATGAGAAAGGATCTCAGATACAAAGCGCCGAGCTTTGGAGGGCTTAAGAGGTCCGATTCGTTCGATGCGATTCGGACCCGTGTGAACATTGGTATATCCGGCGTATCCCCTTCGGAGAAACGTGGCGTCAAGAATGCGATCGAATGGAATCGACCGCTCGGAACGGGCGAAGAGACCCTTGTTGACCAGGATCCGCTGATTTGTAACAACAGCGGTGTTGCGTCTGCGCCATGCACTGTACAGCCCGAGCGTGAACACATATTTGGGCCAGGTCACCAGGAGCGAGGGCCGTGCGACAAGCAACACGGACTCGTCTGTTCCCAAGGGCAAGCCGAGCGTTTTGAGCTCTCTACGCTCCCTGCGGACCTTGCGCTTTGCTTTCCGCTGGCCTCCCATCAGGATCCCACCTCCGCAAGTTGTCCGCTCATCTCCGACTTCGTGAAGCGATCCTGCACGTGCTCCGCTCGCCTCTCATCATGCAACCTCTCGAGTCCACAGAAGCTCCAGTCCGAGATTGCGAATCCGGGCCAGGACGGAATGCAAGCTTTCCTGGTCCGATATCGTACCGGAAATCACGGTCGTGCCATTTTCCGGCACAACGGTCATCTCGCCAAAGGCGTCAGCGACAATCGACCCGGCCGAACCTTTGATGCAGATCTCGTATCTCGTCATGACGTAGCTCCGTCCACGTCGGAAGCCGAACTCGGCTCGTGTCGGCGTAGCGACCTCGACCAACAGGGTGTCAGGCCCAACACCTACCCTCAGCTCCGGGACCAGTGATCGGAAAGCCTCACGGTCAGGGGCAACCACGTTCCCGTTGAGAGGTCCGTGTCCCTATCACAGTCCCTACCCGACCATGTGCGCCTCACCCCAATCGGGTGAAAGGTCTGTCACTGCGACGGACCTCGGTTTCTCGCCGCCGACGATCCTGTGGTCATGCGCACCGACCCGTGTGCTGCCTGGGGTCGTGACGAGGTCACATGTGCTCCGTCATGTGTCACTGGTCTGGGTCCATATCAGGGCCAACCCGCATTCCTTGATCCGACTCAGAAGTCCAAACAATGCCGCCTGGTCGGTCATCAGGCCGTCCATGATCAATCCCTCGGGACTGGACGAGACATCGAGGTCCTCGAATGCGGCCG
This sequence comes from uncultured Acidimicrobiales bacterium, assembly GCA_963764205.1. Lineage (GTDB taxonomy): Bacteria > Actinomycetota > Acidimicrobiia > Acidimicrobiales > UBA8190 > Chersky-840. The sequence continues at coordinate 130,100 of CAVXRN010000006.1, read as the reverse complement.
CTACCGACTCCAAGGTGCCGCCTCGGACACACACCCTGTACCGCTTCACACCCCGACCTGCTTCGCAGCGGATGTGATGCCGGCGATTCCAGGGGTATCGCCAACTCCTTGCGTCTGCGAAAGACTTTCGTCGCTTGCATTCATGTCTGGCGCTGACAACGTGGTGCGCGCCGGGCTAGGGCAGGTCGGCGCCTTGCCATGCACGGCACCAGGGTCTCGGCATTGCGCGGTGCGTGCTCGGACGGACGGGCGGCGGACCCTGCGAGACCCGGGGTGCAAGACCTGGGGCCGCGGCTGGCTCAGGGTTGTATTGGCCAACTGGGCCTCTTTCGTGTTGGTCGCCGCTCCATGCTGGGCCGGAGCGGCGGCCCTCTGCTTCCCCCAATCAGGGTGAACCCGTGGACCCGATGGGCAGACGGGGAGCCCGAGGGGGAGGGCTACGACGGCTCGTTGAGAACCCTCACTGGTCTCAGGTTGGTGACGAGGAGCGCCACCACGGTGACCAAGTACATCTGACCGAGCATCGCTTCGAGCACCGCCAACGATCTTCCAAACCCACTGGCCGCAGTCAAGTCGCCGTAGCCGACCGTTGTCAGGCTGACGAAGCTGAAGTACAGACAATCAGCGGCCGTCGCCGTCGGTGTCTGTGCAAAAAGGGAGTGCGAACTGGCCGCCTGGACTGTCATGTACGCGAACGCCCACAGCATCCCGACAAGCACATAGATGCTCAGCGCGCCGAGGATCGTTTGCAAATCGATCGTTCTACGCCGCCACATCCCATGCAGAATCGCAACTGGTGCAGCCAGGACCAACAACGCACTCAAACCGTATGCGAAGCCGCGCTGGTCGATGGTGTTGCCCGCGAGCGCAGCACATGACGCAATCAAACTGAGAAGGATCACGAATACCGCGACGCGGAGCAGGTTGCGTCCGCTATCAGCCGCGAGTAGCGCCGCCAGAAGCGTGATGCTCTGCAAAATCACGGCGGCCAGTGGAACCCACCGGCCCGTGGGGGGCGCCGACGACAAGAAGACGAATGTGATGAGCAGGAGGAGAAAGACGAGTCCGAATCGGTACTCCGGACGCCGAAGCCAGACCTTCTTCACGGAAGGTTTCGGTGAATCACTCATGTCGTGCATCCTATTGGTGCGCTCTGACCGCGACACTGATCTTGCGGGGCTGAAGCACCCTTGTCTGCGCCGCCGACTGGCGGAGCCCGAGGGGCTGGTTCGGCGGATCCCGAAGCCACATCAACCGGGTGGAGCCACCCGCGTCGTGAGATGATGCGGGGTGGCGATGGGAGGGCACCGGTGACCACGGCCGAGGTTGGCAGATGCAACAGCTGACGAGGCGAGCGTGGCGGTCCCGGCTCCTTGGCCGCTGGGCGAGGGTGCCCGGGCGAAATGACTGCGTTGGTGGTCACGTGCCGTGAGCCTGCACGTAGGGCATTCGGACGTACCTCCCACCTCACCAGGAGAGGCCGACCCGTTGCCCCCCTCAGCCCCCGAGCGGCAGCGTCGACCATGGCGCACCGTCGTCTTCAGCCCGAAGGGTGACGGGTCCCGGAGGCGACGTGGATCGGATGCCCTGCGGGTCGGTACGGCCGCGGTCGTGATCCTGGCCTGTTGGTCGATCACCTATGCGCGCTTCAACTCGCAGACCGCTTTCGTGCAGTTCGTCACCTCGGTCCCCAATGGCCTCGCGTGGGTGGTCAACACCGTGTGGTGGCTCAGCTCACTTGGAACCATCGTGGTCCTTTCAGCTCTGGCGTTGCTGTCGGGGCGACGCGAGTGGATCCGAGACGTTGCGCTCTCGGGTGGTGCTGCGTGGCTCATCAGTCTGGCTCTGTCATCCATTCTGGGCCCCGACGCCGCTCACAGTCCGACTCCAGGCCTCGACGGGATCAACCTCGGTTTCCCGCTCGCCCGGGTTGCCGTCACGGTCGCGGTCGCGACGGCTTCCCTTCCGTATCTCAGTCGGATGCTTCAACGGGTCACGCTGTTCGCCATCGGATTCGTGCTCGTCACGACCGTCGTGCACGGTTCGGGAATGCCGATCGCGGTCGTCGCTAGCTTCGAGATCGGCTGGGGCCTCACTGCCGCCTCGCATCTCGTGTTCGGGTCTCCGCTGGGTGTGTTGTCGGTGGACGAAGTCGCTGGGCTGCTCGCCCACATCGGCATCCACGCGCACGATTTGGCCCCCGCACCCAGACAGGTGTGGGAGGTCGCCCAATTCACGGGATCCGACGACAAAGGTCCGATCGACATCTCGGTGTACGGGCGCGATTCCCACGACGCGCAGCTACTCGCCAAGGTCTTCCGCCATGTCGTCTACCGAGCGTCGGGCGCGACGCTCGCCCTCACCCGGCTCCAGCAGGTCGAGCACCAGGCCTTCGTCACGCTGATGGCAGCACGGTCCGATGCCCGGGTGCCGATGGTGGTGGGGGCCGGCACGGCCGGGCCGGCGCGCGACGCGGTCCTGGTCACGACGCCACCGTCGGGCCAGCGGCTGTCTGAGCTTGCCGAGCCGCCGGATCTCTCCGACGCCTTTGCCGAGGATTTACTCCGCCAGCTGCTCAAGCTCAGAGTTGTGTCGATCGCTCATGGGGCGGTCAGCGCACAAACCGCGATTGTCGGTCCACAGGAGACGGCGGGACTCGTCGACTTTCAGAACGCGACGATCAACGGCATGCCCGGCCAGATGGATCGCGACCTTGCTGGCGCTCTGGCAACGTTGGCGTTGGAGATCGGGCCTGAGCGCACCACGGAGGTTGCCGCCCGGGTCGTACCGCCCGACGCATTGGCGGCAGCACTCCCGTTCCTGCAACGAAGCGCACTGGGCTCGGTGCAATCGAAGGCGCTGCGGGGGAAGAAGCAACTGCTCGCAGACCTCCGGGAACAAGGCGCACAAGTCGCGGGAGTGCCGGTTCCGGAATTGGTTGAGCCACGCCGCATCAGTTGGGTGAACCTTGCCATGGTGCTGGGAACCCTGATCGGCGGATGGGCGTTGATCGGCGTCCTGATCAACGTGACCAAGTCGTGGAGCACCATCACCGGCGCAGACTGGGGTTGGGTGGCCCTCACGTTCGTCCTTGCCCAATTGACGTTTCCGGCCGTCGCCGCCACAACGACCGGATCGGTCGTCGACCCGCTGGCCTTCGGACGAGTTGTCGCTCTGGAAGTCGCCAACAGCTTCGTGGCCCTAGCCGGAGGCACGATGGCGGTGCTCGCCACGCGGGTGCGGTTCTTTCAACAATATGGTTATAGCGCCACGCTGGCGGTCAGCTCGGGTGCCGTCAGTAGCACGGCAAGTTGGATCGTCAAAGGTGGGCTATTTCTGATCGCACTCCCCTTTGCGATCAGTAATTTCCACTTCGGCGACGAACAAACATCGGGCGGACACAAACATCTGGTGTGGCTCCTGCTTCTCGTCCTCGTTGCCGCCATGGTGGTCCTCGGGCTGATCTTGCTCGTGCCCCGCCTGCGAAACATGGCCAAAGACAAGCTTCGGCCGAAATTGTCCGAGGTGTGGTCACACCTCAGAGTGCTCGGGGGGCATCCTCGCAAGTTGGTTGAGATCTTCGGCGGTGATACCGCCGCCCAACTCTTGGTGGCAATGGCGCTGGGGACGGCATTGCATGCCTTCGGCGAGAGTTTGAGTCTTGCGACCCTTCTGGTCGCGCTCACGTTGGCGTCAATGTTGGGAGGTATCTCACCCGTTCCGGGTGGTATGGGAGTAGTGGAGGCGGGAATGATTCTCGCATTGACAGCGGCAGGAGTTCCTGAGTCCCAGGCCGTCGCTGCCGTCTTCGTGCAGCGACTGTTCACCTCGTACCTGCCCCCCATCTGGGGATGGTTCGTCTTGGTCTGGTTGCGAAAGAAGGAGTATCTGTGAGCAAGCGAGGCAGTCGTCGAAGGAAAACGACCGCCTCGGACGACGCGTCGCCGACGAGCCCGGCCGACGTCCGGAACGAGAAGCCTCTGCTGTGGAAGACCGTCGTCAAGCGCGGTGCGGTCGTCGCCGTGAGCGGGTTGGCCATCTACCTGGTCCTTCCGAGCATCACCGAGGTCCTCGCCTCGTGGCCGCGTCTCTCCACGCTCGATCCGGCGTGGTTCGCGGCCGCCGTCGCATTCCAGGTCGCTCACTTCACCTGCACATTCGCCCTCCAACGTCTGGCCTTGCGCACCAAGGGTTGGTTCGCGGTGGTCACAGCCGGTTTGGCCGGTAACGCCATTACGGGCAATTGTGCCGGCCGGAGATGTGGCGGGAGCCGCAGTGCAATTCCGGATGCTCGCCATCTCCGGGATCGACACAGACGTCGCCGTCGGGGGCTTGACCGCCTTCTCGCTCCTGGGGATCGGCGGACTGTTGGCTCTGCCCCTGTTCTCACTCCCCGCCATCATCTTCGGCGCCCCGGTCAGCAAGGGGCTTGTCCACACTGCGATTCTCGGCCTCATCGGCTTCTGTCTCTTCGCCGGCTTTGGCGCCGCGGTGCTTGCCACGGATCGACCGCTGGTCCTCGCCGGACGCGCCGTACAGCGCGTGCGAAACCGCTTCGCTCGGCACCGGCCACCCTGGGAGGGATTCGATGGTCGGCTCCTGCGCGAACGTGACGAAATCAAGTCAGTGCTCGGGGATCACCTGACCCGAGCCATCGTGCTCTCGGTCAGTCGGCTCATGTTCGACTTCCTGTGCCTCCTTGCCGCATTGCGAGCCACGGGAAGCCACCCGCGGCCGTCGCTCGTGCTTCTTGCCTACGCCGTTGCCGGCATCGTCGGCCTGCTGCCGATCACCCCCGGGGGACTCGGCCTCGTCGAAGCGAGCTTGAGCGGCATGTTGATTCTCGCCGGCGTCGACTCCGGCGCCGCCTTTCTCGCCACGCTCACATACCGGTTGGCCGCGTACTGGCTTCCTCTCACCACAGGTCCGATCGCGTACGCGCTCTTCCACCACCGGTACCGGGGAGCCGGTCACGCACCCGCCGCCGCGTAGATGCCCACTCGAGCGAAGGTTCTGCAAATGCACGGGCACAGGCGCCACGGTTAGGATTGCACCGGCGGGTCTCGGTACGTGCACGAAGGAGTGGAGGGTCGAGGAATGATCAGCCTGATGGCAACGCTTTTTCTCACGATCCAAGAACCGGTCCCGGTCCATCACAAGGGCAACCCCGGCTTGTGGATCCTGACTGCCGTCATCTTCGTCGCGCTCATCATCGGTGGGTATCTCCTGGTCCGTCGACCGTTCGCGCGCAGCGACCGTCAGGAGTCCGCCGCAACCGATGCGCAGGACGGGAGTGGGCGGGCGCAAGCGGACGGTGACGCTCCTTGAGCTACTCGTCCGCCTAGAAGAACGGTTTGGGCGACACGATCAGCAAGACGATCGAAGTGGTCAAGATGGCGGCCCCGACGGCGATCAGCCCGATACGCGCTTTGCGCACCTTGAAGTGTCCTGCGATGCCGACGAGGAACAGCACTGTGGCCAAGAACACGGTGGTGCGGACGTAGTTGTCGGAGTTGGACCCGTCCCGTTCCCCCTCGGCGTAGAGCGAATCGGCCTCCTTGTCCAGAGCGGCTGTCTCGGCCTGACCGGGTTGCACGTACTCCGGCATGTACGTCGGCCCCGGTGGCGCATTGAGATTCGTAAAGGGCTTGGTGGCGATCCAGGCCTTGAAGGCTACGTCGAACTGCGGGCGGAATCGGTGTTCGGCCACGCCCATGGCTACCTGGTTCCCCGCTACATACGCCGTGAACCAGGCATTGAACGTCGAGGCGTCGAAGTTCTTCGTCTCGAGCCCCTGGAGCTCGGCCCGGCTCGCCAGGTTGCGAACGGTCGAAGCCTTGGCCAGCTTGAGCGACGACTCGGTTCCCCATTTGGCCGAGGAGAATCCTGAGTAGGCGGCGAGCACCGCCACGACTGCGAGTAGCGCCGCCTCCAAAACGGTGAGCAGCCGGTTGGTGCCGTGGTCCTCGGTCCCTTGGCCACCGTCGTGTGATGCGCTGTGCGCCTGGTGCTCGGCAATCTCCTTGCCGACCTCGGCTGGCGACAAGCCCTCGGGCACCCGGCCTCTCTCAGAACTCGGCGGGTCGTGTCGGACGCGTGCGGTGATTCATGAATGGAGATCGGCCAGGGTGGAGTCAGGGTCGGGTGGTGGCGACGGTTCATCGGGTGAGGTCGGCTTGATCCGTTGCAAGAACACCTCGTACGCGGCGAGCAGAGCTCCGATGATCAGGAAGCTCAACCACGAGACACTGACGATGAGAAACAGGATTCCGGCCACGACCGCGCCGGCGATCTGAAGGGTGTTGGCATGCGATGCCATCCAGGTGACGAGCAGGGCCCGCCGCTCGCCCGTCAGTTGGTGGCCCACCTGATGCAGCGTCCGAGTCACGAATGAACGCAATGCCACAGCCCAACGGTATGGGCCGGTCAACAAGGCCACCACGAGAATCCCGAGAGCGATCCACAGAAGTGACGCCGTCAACACGAAAAGTCCGTGCAACAGCTCGTTGAGGACGCTCTGGGCGACTTGGGGGTTGCGAGCATGACTCGCGATCGTGCCCTCGGTGTGGAGGACGACGCGTCGAGCCACGATCAAGAGGAGCGATGACCCCACCACGATCTGGATCAGCGTCCTACGGCGGGCGCGTGACAGCCACAAGGCGAGAGCGATGATCGCAATGGTGATCAGGGGGAGAGCGATTGCCAAGCGGTCGAAGTCCTTCACCCCTTCTTGGACGGTCGCCAGGTTCTTCGATCGAATCAGCGTGATCTGGCCGAAGTTGTTCGGTAGCTGCACACCCAGCGCAGCGGAAAGTTTGTCGACCGCCTTCTGGGGAGGGTCGATGGACGTGATCGTGGGGAGGGTCACATGCTTCCCGGTCAGGTTGGAGGCCAGACCTGACACCCTTTCCAGAGCCTGATTCACGAGAGGCACGGTGTTGACGATGATGAAGCCATTGGAGGTGGACAGGATCTTCGTGTTCTGTCCGCGCAGCACCGCCACGACCTGTTGGTGCGTCGTCCGCAACGTCGCAGTCCAGAGAGTCTGGAATTGAGGGGAAGCAAAGACCTTCGTCAGCTGGCCCGCGACGAAGCCCTCGGTGGCATTGCTGATCGGGACTGCTGCAAAGCTGACCTTGGGAGGAAGCGCATTGCGCAGCCGGTCCTGGACGTCGAGTTGTACGAACAGCTGATCCGTGACTCGGGTGGCCACAGCTGAGTCCACGCCGGGCTGGCTGAAGACCGGCCCGACCGTGCCGACGAACTCGTCGGTGTTGAGCAAGGTCCTGTGTACCCACACCACATGGGCCGAGATCACCACGAGTAGGCACGACAGTGCCGCCAGCAGCCCGACGGGCGCCGCGCGCAGTCGCCTTCGGCGGGCGGAGGTCATGCGTGCCAGCTTTGCTTCCAAGGCGTCGCGCTCGGCCTGGACCTGAGCGAGCTCGGTCTCGGTCTGAGCGAGCTCGATCTGGGTGTCAGCGCCTTCGTCGGAGGGGGGATCCGAGTTGGGCCGAGCACTCATGTAAGCCCTATCGCCGCAGTGGGTGGGACAGGCTGAACGAGCCTGCTGGTGATGGCGAGGGACGACGCTACATCAGCCATCACTGATCCGCTTTCTCGACGCAAGACTTGGGCACCCCATGTTCCGCTCCGGGATCGACACTGTCCTCACCCAGACCGGGTGAGGGCCCCTTCGAGAGCCCGCGCTGCTACTTCAAGATGTTCACGGCCCGGGCGATGACGAGTCCCAACACGAGGAGAGAGGCGGCTGCCTGCAGAGCCATCGCAAACTTGACCCAATGCCTGAGCGGCATCACATCGGTGGGGCTGAATGCCGTGGAATTCGTAAAGCCGAGGTAGAGGTAGTCGAAGAACTCCGGCCGCCATCCCGGGGGCCTCACGGACGGGTTCAGGTGCTCTGGAAACGCGAGGTCGGGGAATTCTGGCTCGGAGACGGCGCGCGCTTCGGGACCGCCGCCGTCGAGCGTCCAGTAGAGGAAGGAAAAGCTGATGATGGTGTAGAGCCAGACCAGAAAGCCGATCCGCAAGAGCGGCCCCGGTGAGTTCGTCTCTGGACCACCGTGGATCAGGTCGACGACGAGTCGTGCTGTCACCGTTCCGGCACCGATGACCAGCAGGACGACCAGCCCGATCGAGATCGCGCGCGCAGCCCTTGATCGACGGTCGATGCGGCCCGGGTCAGCGACGATCAGCGCAACGAGCAAGCATGCCTCGACGACAGGAATGATCCACTGCGGGACGAGGCTGAATCGGCTCGGGAGGAGAAAAGGCATTGCCATCGCCACGACCAAGGTGACGGCCATCGGCCAACGCTTCTCACCACGAGGTGAGTTCTCACCCTCCATCTTGGAATTCTAAGACTTCCGACGCTCCGCGTCCCGTGGATCTACCGCAGAGGCAGTTCCCCTCGCTCGTCAACGGAACAGGCCGCTCGCATCGCGGACCCATCGTCTGAACGCCGCCCAGCGCGTGCGCTGGCCAGGCTGGGCTTCTGGTGGGCTCGAAGAGAGCCCTGCCCCGGCGGCCACACGCTCGCTTCGGCGTTCCCATAACGTGGCGTTGAGTGTCGCCGCTCCGACGACGAGCCTGCCCATGATGAAGGCGAGGAGCAGGACCGTGAGCGCGATGCCGATCACGCCGTAGTCGTGAGACTTGCGCGTGATGAGCGTGGACCCGAAGAGCGTCGTCACCGCGACGACCACTTCGATCCCGACGGCGAAGAGTGCCGCGCCGGGGAGGAGAGCCCAGATCGGAGCGTCACCGTGGGGGAGCTTGCCCATGGCCCACCATGCGATCAAGAACGGGACGACGATCGATCCCAACGTGATGATCAGTCCCAGGCCCAGTGCCACTTCACGGAGTCTCGACAGACCGGCAAAGAGTGACGTCAGAAAGAACATGATGCCGATAAAGGCGAAGGTCCCTTTGAGTCCCATCTTGGTCCTGCGGGGCTCACGCCACACCAGGGTATGGACCCCTGCGAGGACTCTCACGAAGACGCGTGAGCCGCTGATCGTCGCGTACAGCGTGATGAAGAGCAGAAAGGCAAGTCCCGGTCCTGAGACCGTCTTGGTGTTCTGGACGCCCTTGGCGAGGAGTCCGGTGACACCGACCAAGTGCGACACCCGAATTGAAGACCCCGTGATGGCGCGCGATACGGCGCCGACGGCCGTCAGGAGGAAGACGGTGTAGGGAACCAGGAACAGAAAGAATCGGAACGCCAACGCGCCCGAGAGAATGACGCCTCCCGCTTGCGCATCGCGCCCCCAGGTGAGGACCAGGACGTCGAGCACGCTGTTGCGCGGACGCGTCTCTTCGAGCCAGGCGGCGACGCGACGTTGTGTGACTTGGGCCCATTCGACCAGCCGAGCGACCGGGCCCACTGCGGCGCCCGCATCGACGGCGTGCCCGTCCCCCTTGGCGCCGATCTCAGCTTCCTCGGCGGTCACGGCGCTCATTCTGGATCAAACGTGGGGAGGACGGACAGGCATCGATCCCCTCGGTCTGAGCGAACAGGCGGGGCGAGGGCCCCTGGGTCGAGGTCCCGACCCGGGGGTGCACACCCGGGACCACGGTCGCTACCAGGGCGTTCTGCGCGACCGGCTGAGGGTGCTCCCGCTCGAACCCCTGACCGTGGACGCGGTGGCGCCGAGTTGCGAGTGCCCCGCCACGACGCGGCTCCACCCTTGCCCAACGAGGCGGTCGTCAACGTCACCAGTGAGGTCCCCGACCCGACGGCCGAGCAGGACGAGAGCGAACAGGACGTGGGGGCAGCCGGAGCCTTCTCGTCATGATCCAGGACGGCCTTCGCCCGCCAGTGCCGGCCTGATCCTCCCGATCAGTTCGTGGCCCGGGTCACGATGACCGAGCAGGGTGCATTTCTGATGATGTAGTCCGAGACCGAGCCCAGTAGCGCACGCTTGAGCCCGCCTCGCCCTCGCGAGCCCACGACGATCGCGTCCGCGTGTCGTTCGGAGGCCAACTCGCACAGCGAGCGGCCAGGGCTTCCGGCCAGGACGAGAGTTTCGACAGTGGCTCGTGGAACACCGCTGGAGCCGAGCGCTGCTGCCACTTGCTCGACGGCCGCCTCACCGTGGGTTCGTGCCTCGCTGTAGCGCACGTCCAATTCTTCATCGGTCATCGACGGGCCCGCGTGGCCGGTGGAGTCGTCCACGAAATCGAGGTCGTCGACGACGGTTGCGACCACCACCGCGTCCGCCTGTCGGAGCAGGGACAGTCCGATGGTGGCGGCTTCGAGGGCGAGGTCCGAGCCATCGGTGCAGACGACAAAGGTCATACCCACGCCCAGAAGCCTCTCACATGCGGACGCCTGTCGCCCTCTGATCAGGATCAGGATGCGGGGGCGGTCTCGGCGGGGGTCGGCGCGGGTGCGAGTCGCGCAGACACCACGTACGACACCACCGTCGCCGTGATGATCAGAGGCATCAGGCTCACGCTGTCGGAGCTCAACAGGAGCGAGGGGAGGAGAACCGAGACCAGCGGGAGGCCCAACATTGCGACGCTGGTCGCCCCGATGCCCATACCGACCCCGGCGATCATGGGCAGGCCGGGGAGATGGGACAGCGCGATCCCGAGCGCGGCGCCGATGAACATGCCGGGGAAGACCGGGCCTCCTCGAAAGCCACTGAGAGACAGGCTGTAGGCAGTCCCCTTGCACAGGAGCAGCACCACCAGTGCCCCGGCCGTCCACGTGGCCGCGTGCTGTACGAGATCCGGGAGTGCGCTCTGCCCGGAGAAAAGCACGAAGGATGACGGCTTGCCGGTCCCCTCAGCGAAGATGATCGCCAACGCGGCAACCATCAGACCCACCAAAGGGGTGAGAAGGATCTTCCGCCGCTCGACCAAAGGCTGGAGCTTCAACCCGCCCCGTTTGATCACCGCACCTATGACGGCGGCGACGATGCCGATGCCGAAGGCCCAGAAGAACTCGGCGAGTGTCGGGCTCGCGAAAGGCGGGATGGACCCAATGCTCAACGAGAACGTCCCGTAACCGGTCCAATGGTCCAGTCCGATGAAGATGAGGGATCCGATGCCCGCGGCGAGCAACCCGGGGACCAGGACCACACCGAGAAGCGGGCCACCGAGGCCTGATGCCTCCATCAACAAGAAGGCGCCCACGATGGGCGAGCCGAGCAGGGTCGAGATGGCGGCAAAGCTGCCGGCGCCCCCGATCACTGCGGCCGCCATCGGGGGCGCATCCTTCTTGACCAGGTGCACCGCCAGCACACCGAGCCCGCTGCCGATGGCGATCAGCGGAGCCTCGGGGCCGAGGACCGCTCCGAGACAGAGGGTGGCCAAGGAGGCCACGACGATCCCCGGGAGGTCGATCGGTGCGACGGCCCCGCCGGCCTTGAAACCTTCCGCCGGCTTGTGGCCGCCTGTCCCGGGGAGATACTGAAGTGAAAGACCTACCAAGAGGCCGCTCAGCGCCAGGGGCAGGATCGGCCACCACACCGGTGCCGAGTGAAAGCCGCAGTCCTTGGGGAGCGTGGCGAAGACGAAGTTTTGTGCCACGGCGACGAACTTCAAGATGAAATACGCAACGAAGGCCACGACGACCCCTACCAGGGAACCGAGCACCAGGAGAACGAGGTAATTGCGGGACCGGAGGAGCTCGACGGGATTAGCGGCAGGAGCCGGTGCCGCGCCGGCCGGCGATGTCATCGGGCCCCGGCTCCGGTTTGGGATCTCGCGGTGCGCGTCGCCGATTCTCCAGTTCGTGATGAGCCGGACCTCCCCGAGTGCGTCACCCTTCCTCCCTCATCAGAGGTGCCACACCGAAGTCACCGACCCACCATGCGAACGCCGAGGTTACTAGTGGCTGAAGCCGCCGGACTCCTTGCTGGTCATCGAGACCGACACCGGGTGTCGATCGAAGTGTGCGATCGAGTCCTTGATGTCGCCGAGGAGAATCGACGCGAGGTCCTGACTCACTGCTTGGCGAACCAGGATGCGCTGGACCGAGACGTCGGCAACGGATCCGGTCAAGGGGTAGGCCGGCACCTGCCAACCCCTCACCCGTAGCCGGTCGGCGATGTCATAGAGGGTGTACCCGGGGTCCTCGCCTTCGCGGATCCGCCACGTCACCGTCGGGATCCCGTTCTGGGGGGTGGAGTCGCACAGCAGCTCGAAAGGCCCGAGTTTGACGATCTCGCCCGCGAGGTACTGACCGGTCTCGTAGCAGCAGTCGTGGACCTCGCGGTAGCCGTCCCGTCCCAGCCTGATGAAGTTGTAGTACTGGGCCACGATCTGGCCCGCCGGCCGCGAAAAGTTGACTTGGAAACACGGCATGTCCCCGCCGAGGTAGGTGACGTGAAAGATGAGATCCTCGGGCAGCTCCTTCGCGTGCCGCCACAACACCCACCCGACTCCGAGGGGAGCAAGCCCGAACTTGTGCCCCGAGGTGGAGATCGACTTCACCCGCGGAATGCGGAAGTCCCACACCACCTCGGGGGCACAGAACGGGGCAAGGAATGCACCCGACGCCCCGTCGACGTGGATGTCGACGTCGAGGCCCGTGTCGGCCTGGAGTTGGTCCAGGGCCTTCGACAACTCCTGGACGTCCTCGTAGGCACCGGTGTACGTCACCCCGAACGTGGGGACGACCATGATCGTGTTCTCGTCGACTTGGGCCAGCATCTGCTCAGCGTCCATGCAGTACCGCCCCGGCGACATCGGGATCTCCCGCATCTCGATTTCCCAGTACTTGGCGAATTTGTGCCAGACCACCTGGACCGGCCCACACACCATGTTGGGTTTGTCGAACGGCTTGCCCTCGGCCTGCCGCTTGGCCCGCCAACGCCACTTGGCCGCCATCCCTCCGAGCATGCACGCCTCGGACGAGCCGATGGCCGAGCAGCCGATCGCTCCACCTTCGTCGGGAGCGTTCCACAGATCGGCCAGCATCTGGACGCAACGCCTCTCGATCTCGGCGGTCTTGGGGTACTCGTCCTTGTCGATCAGGTTCTTGTTGATCGAGATGTCCATCAACCGGTGGACTTGGTCCTCCTCCCACGTCTGGCAGAACGTGGCCAGGTTCTGGCGCGCGTTCCCGTCGAGCAGGAGCTCGTCCGAGATGGCCTGAAAGGCATCTTCGGCCCGCATCTGGTCCGACGGAAAATGATTGGCGTGAAGCGCCGTGCGAAGGTCCTCACCCGAGTAGACAGAGCTCAGGTATCCATCGCGTGTCGATTGGTGTTCGTGCAGGGGCATAGCCGGAGGTCCTTCCTGAGGGCCTTGCCAGCTTGACCACTGGCCTGCGCCTCCGCCTCACCTAAACGGGGTGACGACGCGCTCGGTGAGCAGACCCATGATGGCGCGGCATGGCTCATCCTGGTCGTGGTGCCCGTTGGCGAACGTGACCCCGAACAGGGGTGGGGGCTCACCCGGGGCGTCGACCAGCCTGGAGTCGCGTGGGTTCGGCCCGTTCGTGACCAAGGAGGTCACACAGGGGCCGGACGGAACCGTCGTGGTGTGGGAGTCACGCTGGCGTCGAAAGCACTGGGCCCGGGGCCACTCGTCGACCTGGTGGGCCCCGAACTCCGTCGGCTGGTGGATCGGGGTCCTGTTCGCCGTCGGCTCGCTCGCGTTCGCCCTGGGATCCTTCCCGCCCTACGCGGTGGCCGTCGGCACCGGCTACGACAACCTGACGTACTTCGTGGGCTCGATCTTCTTCACGAGCGCGGCGTTCCTGCAGTACTGCCAGGTCGTGTCGACTCCAGGTCGCCGAGGGGCAGACAAGCGCCGCGTGTACCAACCCGATCGCATCGACTGGTGGGCCACGGCCATTCAACTGTTGGGAACCCTCTTCTTCAACTTGAGCACGGGACGGGCTCTGTCCACGGGTCTCGCCGGAACCACGAACAGCAACCACACGGTCTGGCGTCCCGACGCGCTCGGCTCGGTGTGCTTCCTGGTAGCCAGCTTTTTGGCGTGGGCCGAAGTGTGCCATGGGGCCTGGGCATGGCAGCCACGTGTCATCTCGTGGTGGATCGGGCTGCTCAACCTGGTCGGTTCTGTTGCATTCGGTGTTTCCGCCGTCGCTTCGAAAGTGCAACCGAACGGCGCGCTTCGGAGCGTGGCACTCACCAACCTCGGCACGTTCGTCGGTGCGCTCTGCTTCCTTGCCGGGGGGTTGCTCCTCCTACCCGAACGTACGTCGCATTCACCGTCGGCGGAGCATGAGTAGGATTCGCTCCCGGTGACAACGAGCACGCCGCCGTCGGGCACGCCCCCGCCGGGCGTCTGGCCCGAGCTGACCCTGTCCGACTGGGAGGACACCCTCGCGACCTTCCACATGTGGAGTCAGATTGTCGGCAAGGTCCGTTTGGCTTTGGAGCCGATGGTCAACCACTGGTGGCAGGTGCCGTTCTACGTCTCCACGCGTGGACTGACGACGTCGCTCATGCACGCGGACACGACGGGCCTCGAGATCGAGTTCGACTTCATCGAGCACGTCCTGGACATCCGGCTGTCCGACGGGCGCCGAAGTCTCGTCGCCTTGGAGCCGCGATCGGTCGCCAGTTTCTACGAGGCCACCATGGCAGCGCTCGGCGACCTCGGGGTTCGGGTCACGATCCTGGCGCGCCCCGTTGAAGTGGCCGAGGCCATCCCTTTCGCGGACGACCAGAAGCATCGTGCCTACGACGCGGCCGCCCTGCACCGTTTCTGGCTCGCCCTGGTGCAGATCCACCGGGTCATGGAGCGTTTTCGCGGGCAATTCGTAGGCAAGGTGAGCCCGATCCATTTCTTCTGGGGAGCGGCGGATCTGGCGTTGACCCGCTTCTCCGGACGCACGGCACCGAAACACCCCGGTGGCATTCCCAATTGTGCCGATTGGGTCATGGCGCGGGCCTACAGCCACGAGGTCAGTAGTTGTGGGTTCTGGCCGGGCGGCAGTGCGGAAGGGTCGTTCTACTCCTACGCCTATCCCAAGCCCGACGGCTTCGAAGCGTGGCCCATCAGGCCTGAGGCTGCGCACTACGACGAGAGCTTGGGTGAGTTCGTACTTCCCTACGCTACGGTCCGCACCGCCGAGCACCCGGAGTTGCTTCTGCTCTCGTTCCTCGAGTCCACGTACGAGGCCGCCGCAGAACTGGCGCGTTGGGATCGAGCCTCGCTCGAGCTCGCTCCGTGACGGCGGGCGTCAGCCGGGCTGCCCCCTGAGGTCCCCGATGCCCAGCGAACCTTCCGAACCCGGGGGCCGATCAGCCTGAGCCGTCGCAGCGCTCTCGTCGGTCTGCTCGGGAGTCGTCGTGGCGGAGGCGGTGCGGGAGACTTCCCCCTGGGAGGGAAGTGGGGGTGGGTCGTCGAGGAAGTCGGCAGTCGGTACGAAGAACAACGTCCCGGTGACAGCGGTCGAGAAATCGAGAATTCGGTCGTAGTTGCCGGGGGGATCCCCGAGGAACATGTTCTCGAGCATCTGCTCGATCACGGTCGGGGTATGGCAGTAGCCGATGAAGTACGTGCCGAACTCCCCGCCGCCCACGGTGCCGAAGGGCATGTTGGCCCGCACGATCTGTCGCTCGACTCCGTCGGGGCCGACGATCGTGTTGAGCGCGACGTGCGAATTCGTGGGCTTCACGTCCTCAGCGAGCTCGACATTCGAGAGCTTGGTCCGACCGATCGCCTCTTCCTGAGCCTCGACCGGCAGCGCGTTCCATGTCGCCAGGTCGTGCAGGTACTTCTGCACGATGACATAACTCGCCCCCGCGAAACCCGGGTCTTCGTCCCCGATCGTCACCGCTGTCGCGGCGGCTCCTCCTGTCGGGTTCTCCGTGCCGTCCACGAATCCGAGCAGGTCACGGAGGTCGAAGTATCTGAAGCCGTGTACCTCGTCGACGACAGTGGCGACGTCGGAAAGTCGGTCCATGATCTGCGACGCCAGCTCGAAGCAAAGGTCCATCGCTCCGGCACGGATGTGGAAGAGGAGGTCACCACCGGTGGAGATCGCCGCGTGCTTGTCGCCCCGGAGCTCTCTGAACGGGTGCAACTCTGCCGGGCGAGGGCCGGCGAACAGCCGATCCCACGCCGCTGACCCGACACCGGTGACGACCGTGAGTCCTGCCTCTGGCGCGCGGAAGCCCACGGTCCGCTCCAGGCCCGACACGTCGGCGAGCAGCTCGCGCGCCGCGAGCTCGGCGCCGGCATCGATCGTCACGACCAGAAAGATCGCTGCTGTGGTGAGCGGAGCGAGCACGGGCTGCGACGTCATCACCGGCAGAATAGAGCAGGCCCGATCTGGCTACGAGTCCGTCGGGCCCGCACGTTTCGCATCGGAGCGAGGGCGCGCAGCCTCTCCTTGGTCAGCCACACCCCCCGCCGTGCCCTCGCTTTCCGCCGCCCGTCTCTCGGCCGCCGCATCCCGATCGCGAAGGATCACCTCGGCTGCTTCGAATGCGAGATTTTCGGGGCGGGGTCCCTCCCAATCGAGATACCAGTGTCTGCTGAGGGTCGCGAGCCACGTATCGCCCGCGTTGACCAGTCCGAAGCGAGAGATCGTCCGCTGACGGCCGATCTGGTCGGAGTACAGCAGTTCGATCGTGATCTGCTCGCCCGTCTCGATTGCGGCCACCACGTCGGCACGAGCCCGATCGTCAGGGTTGCGCAGCGCCCCTTGCCACATGCCGATGTCGCCGGCCGGAATGTAGAGGTCCCGCGACTGAAGCCGAAAGTCCTCGAGTGGAGCGTGGGTGGGAAAGTTGAGCGATGAGCCGGCACCGGGCCGCACCGCCCAGCCCTGGCACACCGCGATGCCGCTCCCCACGTTTCTGAGGCTGATGACGAGGAACACGGCACCGTCGATCTGCTCCACGGCGCCGCGACCGCCCGAGGCGCTCACCCAATTGCCCTCGAGGAACATGATTTTCTGCTTCGGATCCTCGAGGCGGGAGGGAGCGAGGAGAGGCCGTCGCTGCTCCTGCAGCGCTGCCTCGGCGATGCGGGCGGAGCGATTGGACGATCGCACCGCGGCGAAGGTGGCAAAACTGAGCACCAAGGTGCCCGCCGCGGTCGCCAACGAAGAGATCGTCGTCCAGTTGGCCGCGGCGAATGTCATGGCTTCACCCTTCCAGCGCACGAACCAGGCCGTCGAGATCGGCGACCGTGACGGTCAGCGCCGAGTGTCCCTTCCTCCTCAGTGGGGAAGCCACCCTTTCGCCGAAATGAACGCACACTCCGGCGTTCGTGTTCGTGCCGAACGTCAGCCCGTCGTCGACGAACGACCCTCTGGCCCCGACGGCAGTCCACCATCGGTACCCCCGCGTGATGTGGGCACCGGTGACGTTGTCGAGGGGCGTGTGCAGTTTCAGGATGCCGAAGGTGGCGACCAAGCGTCGGTCATCGGTCAGAGCGACGCCGTCTTTCGAGGGTCGCACGAGGAAAGGTGCCCACATGAAGGCGAAGCGGAAGTCCACGTCGTACCGGAAGAGGTTCGACATCGGTGCGGAGCCGATTCCCACGCCATCGACTTCGATTTCCCCGCGTCTCCTACGTGACGTTGTTCGCCCGGTGCGGGAGGCGCCAGCCCGGCCGCACGAAGTGGCAGGTGTAGCCGTCCGGGTACTTTTGTAGGTAGTCCTGGTGTTCGGGCTCGGCCTCCCAGAACGGTCCGGCCGGCGAGACCTCCGTCACGACCTTGCCCGGCCACAAGCCCGAGGCCTCGACGTCGGCGATGGTGTCCTCGGCCACTGTCTTCTGCTCGTCACTCGTGTAGAAGATGGCGGAGCGGTAACTGGCACCGATGTCGTTTCCCTGACGATTAAGTGTGGTCGGGTCGTGCACCTGGAAGAAGAACTCGAGGATGTCCCGGTACGAGGTCTGGGTCGGGTCGAAGGTGATCTCGACTGCCTCGGCGTGGTTGCCATGGTTCCGGTACGTGGCGTTGGGCACGTCACCCCCGGAGTAGCCGACGCGGGTCGAGATCACACCGGGCTGGCGACGGATGAGGTCCTGCACGCCCCAAAAGCAGCCGCCGGCCAGAATGGCCTTCTCAAGGTTGTCGGTCACGATTTCCTTCCCTCCTCGCTTCGACAGATTCGACCGGGTCACACGCGGACACGACGGAGTCTATGCACTACCGCGATCCGTCGAGCGCGGGGGCCAGGCGGGGCCAGGTCAAGCCCGATCCGAAACGCCAGGGAAGCGGGCCCCGGCCAAAGGTGCAACACTCGGGCGAGACCGAAGAGGGGTTTGGAGATGACCAAGCAATTCAAGGGTGTCGTGAACGTGGACATCCGGGACTCGGTGCCGGACTGGGACCCGTTCGACGCGCCGAGAGCACCCGAGGGCGCTCCCAACGTGCTCTACATCGTCCTCGACGACGTGGGGTTTTCCGCCATGAGCTGCTACGGCGGCCCCATCGAGACGCCCAACATCGATCGCATCGCCGCCGACGGACTCCGCTATACGCAATGGCACACCACCGCGTTGTGCTCGCCCACCCGGTCGTGCCTGCTGACCGGGCGGAACCACACCCGTAACTCGATGGCCTGCATCACCGAAGCAGCCATCGGGTTCCCCAACGCCAGTGGCGTGATCCCGCCCGAGAACGGAAACATCGCCGAGATCCTCGGAGAGCGGGGTTGGAACACCTACATGGTCGGGAAGTGGCACCTGTGTCCCGAGGCCGAGATGAACCTGGCCTCGACCCGGCGCAACTGGCCCACGGGGCGGGGGTTCGAGCGGTTCTACGGGTTCTTGGGGGCCGAGACCAACCAGTGGTATCCCGACCTCGTCTACGACAACCACACGGTGGATCAGCCCAAGTCGCCCGAGGACGGGTACCACTTCTCGGTGGACATCACCGACAAGGCGTTGGAGTTCATCAAGGACACCAGGGTGTTGGCACCGGAGAAGCCGTTCTTCTTGTACTACGCCCCTGGTGCCGCCCACGCGCCGCACCACGCGCCCAAGGAGTGGATCGAGAAGTTCAAGGGCAAATTCGACATGGGGTACGAGGCGCTGCGCGAGCAGACCCTGGCCCGCCAGAAGGAGCTCGGCATCGTTCCGCCCGACACCGATCTCTCGCCGCTCAATCCGATCGGCACGCCTGAAACCCGGACCGGCCCCGACGACAAGCCCTTCCCCGCCCTCGACATCGTGCGGCCGTGGGACTCGCTTTCAGAGGACGAGAAGCGCCTGTTTCGTCGGATGGCCGAGGTCTACGCCGGGTTCCTGGCCCATGCCGACGAACAGATCGGACGGCTCCTCGACTATCTCGAGGAGACCGGACAACGGGAGAACACCGTTGTCGTGGTGGTCTCGGACAACGGGGCGAGCGGCGAAGGCGGCCCCGATGGCTCGGTCAACGAGTGCAAGTTCTTCAACGGCATCCCCGACGACATCGCCTCGAATCTCGCCGCCCTCGACGACCTGGGAGGGCCTAAGACCTACAACCACTACCCGACGGGGTGGGCCATGGCCTTCAACACCCCGTTCAAAATGTGGAAGCGCTACGAGTACAACGGTGGCACGAGCGATCCCTGCATCATCTCTTGGCCCACAGGGACCAAGGCGCGGGGCGAGATCAGGACCCAGTACCACCACGCCATCGACCTCGTCCCCACCCTGTTGGATGTGCTGGGCGAGGCGGCGCCGGAAACGATCAAGGGTCACACACAGACCCCGTTCGACGGGGTGAGCATGCGGTACAGCTTCGATGCTCCGAGCGCCCCGACCTCCAGAAACACCCAGTTCTACTCCATGCTCGGATCGCGTGGCATCTGGCACAACGGGTGGAAGGCCGTCACCAACCATCCCACCATTGCCGGTTGGGGCAACTTCGGCGCGGACACGTGGGAGCTGTACCACACCGAGGTCGACCGATCCGAGGTCCACAACCTCGCAGAACAAGAGCCCGAACGGCTCCAGGCGATGATCAACCTGTGGCATGCCGAAGCCGGAGCCAACGCCGCGTTCCCCCTCGATGACCGCTCCGCACTGGAGATCATCCTGACGCCGCGCCCACTCTTGACGCCCGCCCGGAACCGCTACGTCTACTACCCAGACCTGGCCGAGGTGCCCGAGTCGCAGGCGGTCAACGTACGGAATCGATCGTTCGCCATCGGCGCGCTGGTGGACATCCCCGCACCGGGGGCAAGCGGCGTGCTCTTCGCCCATGGCGCCCGATTCGGAGGACATGCGCTCTACGTCAAGGACAACCGCCTTCACTACGCCTACAACTTCGTCGGCATGGCGGTGGAGACTGTCGTGGCGACCGCCGATGTGCCTACGGGCGAGAACCTCATCTTGTCTGCTGTCTTCGACAAGGACGGCGAGGACCCGCCCGGCGTGGCGACAGGGATGCTCTCGCTCTTCCATGGCGAGACCAAGGTGGGGGAAGGTCGGATCAGGACCCAGCCCGGGAAGTTCGCGGTCGCAGGTGAGGGCCTCTGTATCGGTCGGGACAGCGGCGAGCCGGTGACCGACGACTACCCCGGTGCCCATCCCCACGCGTTCACGGGCGGGACCATCAACCGGGTAGCGGTCGACGTGAGCGGGGAGCCCTACGTCGATCTCGAACGTGAAGCGGTGGCAATGATGTCCCGGGAGTAGCGTCCTCACGTTTCTCGGTTCTCATCTCGTCCCACCACAACCGCGAGTACCGTCCGCCCCGGTCGAGGAGCTCCTCGTGTGAGCCCCGCTCGACCACCCGGCCCGCGTCGACGACGAGGATCTCGTCCACGGTGTCGAGGCCGAGGAGGCGATGGGTGATGAAGACGAGCGACCGGCCGTCGGTCACGCGGAGGAGGTCGACGCTGAGCGCGTCGGCCGTCAGGGGATCGAGATGCTCGGCCGGCTCGTCGAGTACGAGAATCGGGAACTCCGCCAGCAGGGCCCGGGCGAGAGCGATCCGCTGGCGCTGGCCACCGGAGAGGCGCGCACCGTGCTTCCCGACGTCGGTGGCCAGTCCACGCGGGAGACTGTCGAGCCAGCCGACCAGCGCGACTCGCTCGAGGACGTGGCGCAGCTCGGCATCGGATGCGTGGCGGCACCCGACCCGCAGGTTCTCGGCGATGGTCGTGTCGAACAGGTAGGCGTCTTGGTCGACGAGCCCCACGACGGTTCGGAGGTCGTCGCCGGCGAGGCGGTCGAGGGGTGTGCCGTCCAGTGCCACCCACCCGGCCTCGTAGGGCAGGAATCCGAGCAGGACCGCCGCCAGGGTCGACTTGCCGGCTCCGCTCGGGCCCACGATGGCCACGCGCCGACCCGGGGGGAGCGCAAGGTCGATTCCGCACAACGCCGGTGTGGCGGCGTGCGGGTACCTCGCGCGCAGCGAGCCGGCCTGCAGGTCGTAGGGACTGTCGGGGAGGTCCGCCGGTGCCTCGGGATCGGCGACCGGCACAGGGGCATCGCTCACCTCGAGGACGCGGGCGGCGGCCTGGCGCACCCGCTGCAACGCTTGCGTGGCTACGGGCAGGCCCGCAACGAGCTCGAACGCGGCGAGGGGGATCAAGGTGATGACCGCCAACTCGGTCCCGTCCAGTCGACCGGAGACGACCGCAGGAATGCCCGCCATGAGGCAGCCCCAGCTGGCCAGCCCGGCCAGGAGGGTGGTCAGCCCCAGCCCCACTCCCGCGGTCCGGGCCGACATCGAGTCGATCGCCGTGAGCTCGGAGTCTTGTCCTCGGATGGTTCGAACCTGTTCGTCTGCAGCGCCGAACGCGATGAGCTCCGACGCACCCTCGACGAGGTCCACCATCGCCGCCGCCAAGTCGCCACGTAGGCGTGCGAATCTCGACTCTCTTCGTCGGGCCAGGGTCGCGGTGAGCCAGGGCACGACGGTGCTCGCCAGCGCGAGGGCGACGCCGAGGATGACCCCGGCTGCGGGCAGCATCAACCACATGATCGTGACCGTCAGCGCTCCCACCATCAACGCGATGGCGAAGGAGGGGATGACCCGGATGGCCAGGTCTTGCAACGAGTCGACGTCCTGGACCAGACGGGCAAGGAGATCTCCTCGCCGGAACGCGGGCAGACCGGTCGGCGCCAGTCGCTCGAGTCGTTCGTAGACCCTCACCCTGAGCTCGGCCAGCAGCCGGAACGCGGCATCGTGACCGACCAGTCGCTCCTCGTATCGGAGGAACCCTCGGGACAACCCGAAGAACTGCACTCCCACGATGGCCACGGCCAGGTGGGACTCGTTGGGGTGCTGGGCCGCTCTGGAGATGAGCCACGCGGCGGTCCCGATCAGCCCGATGTCGGCGGCGATCGCCCCCGCCCCGAGCACTGCGGCAAGAGCGAGACGGCCGCGCACCGGACGGACCAGGCCCAGGGTCCGGCCCAACGGGGCGGTGTCCCCGGTCACCTGGGCACGAGTCACGACAGACATCAGGAGGCCTTCACCGCAGCCGGCGTCAGATGGATCACCCGGTCCGTCAGGGCCAGCAGCGAGGGACGGTGCGCCACGATCACCACGGTCCGGCCCACCATCAGGCGTTGCACGGCGGCCAGCACACTCTCCTCGGTGCGACCATCGAGATTCGCGGTGGGCTCGTCGAGGAGCAGGAGCGGGGCATCGCGGACGAAGGCCCGCGCCAGGGCCACCCGTTGTCGCTCACCTGCCGACAGCCCCGCACCGTCGTGACCCAGCCTGGTCTCGAGCCCGTCGGGAAGGCGCGCCACCACGTGATCGAGTCCGGCCTGCGCCACCGCAGCCCGCACCGCCTCGTCGGTGGCGTCGGGACGCCCGAGACGGACGTTCTGGGCGATGGTCCGGGCGAAGAGATGGGGGCGCTGCGGAACCCAGGCAAGCTGCGCCCTCCATCCAGCGGCGTCCAGCTGAGCGAGGTCGACGTCTCCCACCTTCACCGAGCCCGTCCACACCGGGGTCAGTCCCAGCAGCACGCTCAAGAGGGTCGACTTCCCCGCGCCGTTGGGCCCCGCGATGCCCACCACTTCGCCCGGCTCCACCGAGAACGTCACGTTCGAGAGCGCGGGAAGCGCTCGCCCGGGGTACCGGACAGCCAGTCCGTGCACGCGGAGCGTCGACCGGGACGGGTCGGGGGCGTCACGGCGCGTGCCGTGGCACGGCGTTGGTCGGCCGAGGACCTCGAACACGTCCTCGGCTGCCTTCACCCCTTCGGCACTGGCGTGGTAGTTGGTGGCGAGCAGGCGCAGCGGAAGGTACGCCTCGGGGGCCAGGACCAGGACGAAGAGTGCGGTGGCCAGGCTCAGGTGCCCGCCCAGCAGCCGGAGCCCGACGGACACGGCGACGAGCGCGACCGAGACGGTGGCGAGGAGCTCGAGAATCAGCGACGACAGGAACGCCACTCTGAGCGTGGCCATGGTTGCGATGCGGTAGCTGTCGGTGATGGCTCGCACCGCGGCGGCTTGGGCCTTGGCCCGACCGAACACCTTCAGCGTCGGGAGGCCGGCGACCACGTCGAGAAAATGTCCGGCGAGCCGCTGCAGGAGCCCCGCCTGGCGCTCCATCCGTACCTTGGTCGAGGCACCGACGAGGCCCATGAAGAGCGGGATGAGCGGGACGGTCACGGCGATGATCACCGCTGAGACCCAGTCGGCGCCCAGCACCACGATGATGACCGTGACGGGAACGATCACGGCGAGGAACAGTTGCGGGAGATAGCGCGCGAAGTAGTCGTCGAGGGCGTCGATCCCACTGGTTGCGAGCACGATCAAGCTGCCGGAACGCTCGCGGTCGATGCCGGCGGGCCCCAAGTCGACGATCTTCTCCACCAGGGAACTGCGCAGGTCCGACTTGGCCGCCGCCGAGGCCCGGTTGGCCATCTGTTCCCCGAACCATCCCACCAGCGCCCGTCCGACGATCACCAGGAACAGGAGCGTCACCAGCGTGCGGACCTGGGCTGCACCTTTGTGTTCGACCACCACGGCGGAGACCGATTCCGCGATGCACCACGCCTGAGCGACGACCAGGCCCGCGGTCAGCGCGCCGAGGAGGACCGCGCCCACCAGGAACCGACGAGTGCCCCGGGTGTAGTGCAGCAGTCGAGGGTCGACGGGTCCCGATCTCCCCTTCGCTTCACGCCGGCCAGACGGAGAGGGAACCGTTCGCGCTGAAGCCTCCGATGTCAATGGCTTGGATCCCACGATGTGCTGCTCACTCACGCTGGGTGTCCGGCAGACGGTAATACAGCAGACGGGCACCTTCTCGGTCGGTAGATTCGAGCGCCATGATCGACGGCACCGACCGAGCGCGTCGGGCCCTCAGTCCGGTCGTCGTGATGATGGGTGTGTCGGGGGTCGGAAAGACCACGATCGGTAAGGCCCTCGCCGCCAAGCTGGATTGGTCGTTTGTCGACGGAGACGATCTCCACCCACCTTCGAACGTGCTCAAAATGGAGCGGGGAGAGCCGCTCGACGATCGGGACAGGCAACCCTGGCTGTCCGAGCTCCACAGGGTCATCGAGGACCATCGCGCCAGCGGAACGCCACTCGTGTTGTGTTGCTCCGCATTGAAGGCTTCGTATCGGCAAGCACTCGTGGGTGACACGCGAGGAGTGGTGTTCGTCCACCTCTGGGGCCAAGCGGACCTGATTGCCGCACGCCTCGAGCAGCGTCGGGGCCACTTCATGCCGCCCGCACTGTTGGCCAGCCAGTTCGACACCCTCGAACCACCTGTTGCTGCCATCGCCGTCGAGGTGGACCGGCCGGTGGCGGAGACGGTGGAAAGGATCATTGCCCAGCTCGACATCGGGTCACCGTGGAGTGACGGAGATCGCCCCTAGACCGGAGCGCCGGTCTCACTGCTGGCTTACGTTCACTTTGAGTGTGTTCCAGAACACGGAGGGCCGCGGTGGCACCACGCGGCTTACCACCCGAAGTGGGTGATGCATTCTCAGGTCCGCCACCCGAAGCTGTGGGCGGACGGTGCTTCGCCCCGACTGCCCTCCGCGCTGCTCGAAAGGTAGGACCCATGAGCGAGTTCCCGCCTATTGCCGACTATGCGTTTCTGTCGGACTGCGAGAACAGCTGCCTCGTGGCTCCCGACGGCTCGGTCGAGTGGCTCTGCCTGCCTCGGCCCGATTCGCCCAGCGTGTTCGGGGCACTGCTCGATCGCACGGCGGGAGAGTTCCGGTTCGGGCCCTCGACGACCCTTGTCCCGCACCAACGCCGGTACCTGCCGGGGACGATGGTGCTCGAGACAACGTGGCACACCCCGACGGGATGGCTCGTCGTCAATGACTTCCTCGTCGTCCGGCCTGTCGACGAAGACGAGCGGCGGGCCAACTACCGGCGAGCCCCGACCGATGCCGCCGCGACCGGGACCCTGGTGCGAACGGCGACGTGCATCGCCGGCAAGGTCGAGGTCGTGGCGAATTGCATGCCCAACTTCGAGTACGGGACGAAAGGGGGCGAGTGGAGCTACGACCAAGACGGGTACCGGTCGATGACCGTGCGCCCTCCGGTCGGTGACCCCGCCCTCTCCATCGTCAGCGGGATCCGCCTCGGACAGGTCGGGATCCGGTGCTACGGGCGCACCACCCTCGAGGAGGGAGCGTCGACGTTCATCGCGTTGACATGGGCTGGGCACGCACCGACCGACCAGGACGCTGTGACCAGTGACCTGCAGGCGACGGTTGAGTTCTGGCGGGACTGGCTCAGCACCGGCCGATTCCCCGATCATCCCTGGCGTCCCTACCTCGAGCGCAGCGCCCTCACCTTGAAAGGCCTCAGCTATGCGCCCACTGGGGCCATCATGGCGGCGTCGACGACATCGTTGCCCGAGACACCTGGCGGGGCGCGCAACTGGGACTACCGCTACACCTGGATTCGCGATTCCGCCTTCATGTTGCGGTCGCTGTATCGACTCGGTTTCGAGTGGGAGGCGCTCGAGTACTTCGCCTTCGTGCTCGAAGCCGTCGGCGGCGGGCAAGGAGGCGACGGCAGCTTCTCCCTCCAGATCATGTACGGCATCGGCGGCGAGCGCGACCTGACCGAACACACGCTGGACCATTTGAGCGGGTACCGCGGATCTCGCCCGGTCCGGGTAGGCAACGGCGCCTGGGACCAGCATCAAAACGACGTGTGGGGCATGCTCCTCGACGCGGTGGACACCCACGTCCGCCGCGGCGCCGCCACACTTGCTGCCCCGACATGGGCTGGCTTGGCCAGTTTCGTCGACGCCGCCATCAAACATCAGGACGACCCCGACCAGGGGATCTGGGAGATCCGAGGCGATCCCCAGCACTTCACGGCTTCCAAGGTGTTGTGTTGGGTGGCGGCGGCCCGGGGGGCGCACCTGGCGACCCAGCGCGACGACGACGATCGGGCGCAGCGCTGGCAGCAGGCGGCCGATGACATGAAGGCCGACATCCTGGCCAGAGGGGTGGACGAACGGGGTCGGTTCCGTCAGCACTACGCCAACGACGAGCTCGATGCGTCACTGTTGCTCATCCCCATCCTCGGGTTCCTTGCCCCTGACGACGAGCGCGTGCGCAACACCGTCCTGGCCATCGCCGACGAGCTCACCGAAGGCGGTCTCGTGCTGCGCTACAAGGTCGACAGCACCGACACCGGGTTCGAGGGGAAGGAAGGAACCTTCACGATTTGCTCGTTCTGGCTGGTCACCGCCTTGGCCATGATCGGGGAGACCGAGCGGGCCGAGGCGTTGTGCAAGAAGCTGCTCTCCTTCGCCGGTCCGCTCCTGCTCTACGCGGAGGAGATCGAAGCTGACACCGGCGAGCACCTCGGGAACTTCCCCCAGGCCTTCACGCACCTGGCCTTGATCGACGCCGTGTCGCGCCTCATCGACGCCGAACGGGAACCATGATCCTGGGGGCGCTCAACGTCGACCTGGCCCGCTGGCAGTTCGCCACCACGAGCATCTATCACTTCCTCTTCGTCCCCGTCACCATCGGGCTCGCCTTCCTGGTGGCGTTATTGCAAACAGCGTGGCACCGCAACCACCAACCGCAGTACCGGCGCCTGACCCGGTTCTTCGGGACGCTGCTGCTCATCAACGTCGCCGTGGGTGTGGTCACCGGGCTCGTGCAGGAATTCGAGTTCGGGATGAATTGGTCGGTCTACTCCCAATACGTGGGAGACATCTTCGGAGGCCCGCTCGCCATGGAGGGTCTGGCGGCCTTCTTCTTGGAGTCGACGTTCCTCGGGCTGTGGATCTTCGGTTGGGACCGTCTTCCCAAGCGGGTCCACCTGGCGTGCATCTGGATGGTGGCCCTGGGATCGGCACTGTCGGCGGCGTTCATCATGGCCGCGAACTCCTGGATGCAACACCCCGTCGGCTACGCCATCAACCCTCAGACACACGACCCTCAGCTGAACAACATCTGGGCCCTGTTCACCAACCCCACGTTCTTGTGGGGATATGTCCACGTCCTGTTGGCCTCAGCCGTGGCGGGATGCCTCATCATGTTGGCGGTGTCCGCGTGGCACCTGAAGCGCGAGCACGAAGTCGATGCCTTCAAGCGGACGTCGGGAATCGCCCTCGTGGTCCTCGTTCCGACCATGTTCCTGATCCTGTTCGTCGGGAGCGAGCTCGGGGTGGTCGAGGGCACGTACCAGCCGATGAAGATCGCTGCGGCCGAGGCGCTGTGGAACACGTGCCCGTCGCACTGTTCGTTCTCGGCCTTCCAGGTGGGTGGCGGCAACGACGACATGAACCCCACGAAGATCATCGAGATCCCCGACCTGCTCTCGATCCTCGCCACCAATCATGTCGACGGCGAGGTCCAGGGAATGAATCAATTGCAGGCGCAATACCAGAAGGAGTACGGCCCGGGGAACTACATCCCCAACGTCTTCATCCAATACTGGTCCATGCGCGTGATGGCGTATCTGGGGTCTGTGGTCCTGCTGTTCGCACTATGGGGCGCCTGGCTGGCCCACCGTCACAAGCTGGAGAAAGCGAGGTGGTTCCTCTTCTGTGCCGTGTGGATCGTCATCACGCCGTTCGTCATGAACACCGCCGGCTGGTTGCTGACCGAGAGCGGGCGCCAACCGTGGATCGTCCAAGGGCTCATGAAGACCGCCAATGCGGCATCGCCCTCGGTCACCTCGACGGACATCTGGATCACGTTGGTGGGCTTTCTCGTGCTCTATCTCGCCCTGGGTGTGGCCGAGGCCTACTTGATGATCCGCTTCGCCCGCAAAGACCTCGAACCCGATCCTCCCACCCGCCCAGACGAGGTCGGAGGCGGGGGGGACGGATCTCTCGGTGAGCGGACCGTCGACGACATGGCCCTCGTGTACTAGGAGCTACGGATGTCACTGCACACGCTGTGGTTCGTCATCATCGCATTCTTCTGGTCCGGGTTCTTCGTTCTCGAGGGCTTCGACTTCGGGGTCGGCATCCTGCACACGGTGGTGGGAAAGACCGATATCGAACGCCGCACCGTGGTGAACACGATCGGCCCCTTCTGGGACGGGAACGAGGTATGGCTCGTCGTGGCCGGCGCGGCGACGTTTGCGGCCTTTCCGGCGTGGTACGCCACGATGTTCTCGACCTTCTACCTGGCGTTGTTTCTCGTCCTGCTGGCGCTCATCGGCCGGGGCGTCTCCTTCGAGTTCCGAGGGAAGATCGCCGACACCAGGTGGCGCGGCACGTGGACCTGGGCCTTCACCATCGGCAGCGCGCTCGTCCCGTTGTTGCTCGGCGTGGCGCTCGGCGACCTGCTCCACGGCCTTCCCATCAACCAGAGCCACGTGTTCACCGGGAACTTCTTCGACCTCCTCACCCCGTTCGGCCTGTGGACAGGGCTCACCCTCTTGCTGTTGTCCGTGTTGTCTGGAGCAACGTTCCTGGTCCTCAAGACCTCGGGCGAGGTGCAGCGCCGAGCCCGCCGGGTCGCGCAGTGGGAGAGCAAGGCCGCAGCCGGGGCCGTGATCGGCTTCATCATCTGGAGCCGGGCGCAATCCGGTGCCTTTCTTCCCGACCCCACAGCGGTGCTCGCCGCCCTGGCGGTGCTGGGCAGTGCCTGGTTGGTCGGTACCGAGTCTCGCGGTTGGGCGTTTGCCACCACGGTGCTGGCCATGGCCGCCACCGTGGGCACCATCTTCGTGGACCTGTACTCCAACGTCATGGTGTCGAGCACCAAGGCGGCGTACAACCTGACCGTGTCGAACGCGTCAGCAGGGTCGTACGCATTGAAGGTCATGACGGTCGTGGCGGTGATCTTCGTGCCCCTCGTGCTTCTCTACCAGGGCTGGACCTACTGGGTGTTCCGGGGCCGACTGTCGGCGCCGACCTCCGAGGTGCAGGCTCCAGTAGTGCAAGAAGGCTCGGCCACTTCAGCCAGGAGCCAGTGACGAGTCTTCGTTTCGACTCAACGAGAAAGGATGTTCCATGCCATCGCAGGATCTCAAGGGAAAATCGGCCATCGTGACCGGCGGCAACAGCGGCATCGGGAAGGCCATCGTCTTGGCTCTGGCCGAGGCCGGGGCGAACGTGATCATCGACTATGTCAGCCATCCCGAGGCGACCGAGGAGCTCGAACGCCAGGTCGCCGCCCTGGGGGACACGGCCATCGGGGTCGAAGCCGACGTGAGCAAGGTGGCCGACCTACAGACCCTCGTCGATGCGGCGGTCAGGGCCTTTGGTCGTCTTGACATCATGGTGAACAACGCCGGCGTCGAAACCCGGACCTCGGTCCTCGACACGACCGAGAAGCAGTACGAGTTCGTCATGGACGTGAACCTCAAGAGCGCCTTCTTCGGCACGCAGCTGGCCGCCAAGCAGATGATCGCCCAGGGCCACGGCGGTCGGATCATCAACATCACCTCGGTGCACGAGGACTGGCCCATGCCCGGCAATACGCCGTACTGCCTGTCCAAGGGCGGCATGCGCATGCTGACCCGCACAGCCGGCATCGAGTTGGCCCGGCACGGAGTCACCGTCAACGGGGTGGGGCCCGGTGCGGTCGACACCCCCATCAACGTCGGGACGATGTCTGACCCGGAGAAACTCCGCACGCTCGACGCCGCGATCCCGCTCGGGCGCATGGCCAAGCCCGAGGAGATCGGCAGTGTGGTGGCCTTCCTGGCCAGCGACGGGGCCAGCTATGTCACCGCCACCACCTTCTTCGCCGACGGCGGCATCATGCACAGCAGCCCGGGCCTCTGACCGGTTGAGGGCGCGACGATGAGCACCACGGAGGGCGTCAAACACCGGGTGGTCGTGGTCGGTGGTGGCTTCGGCGGCTTGCCCGCCATCCGGTTGCTCGGGGGCAAGCCCGTCGACGTGACCTTGATCGACCGCCGCAACCACCACCTCTTCCAGCCCCTGCTGTACCAAGTGGCGACCGGCATGCTCGCACCCGGTCAGATCGCCCCCGCCCTGCGCCATGTCGTCCGGCGGAGTCAAAACGTGCGGGTCGATCTGGCCGAGGTGACCGGATTCGACCTCGACCGTCGCATCGTCCACGCCAACACGCTCGGGGTGCGAGACATCGAGATCCCCTACGACAGCCTCATCGTCGCAGCCGGGGTCACGCAGTCGTACTTCGGCCACGACGAGCTCGCCTTCTTCGCCCCGGGTATGAAGACGCTCGACGACGCCCTGGAACTGCGACGGCGCATCTACGGGGCCTTCGAGATGGCCGAGATGGCCGTCGACGCCACCGAACGCAAGGAGTGGCTCACCGTCGCCATCGTCGGGGCAGGACCCACCGGGGTGGAGTTGGCCGGGCAGGTACGCGAGGTGGCGGTGCGAAGCCTACGCGGCGAGTTTCGGACCTTCGACCCCTCCACCGTGAGGGTCTTGTTGCTCGACGGTGGCAGTGAGCCGCTCGCCACCTTCGGCCATCAACTGGCGGGCAAGGCCGCCAAGGAGCTCGAGCATCTCGGTGTCGAGTTGCGCATGGGCTCGCGCGTGGTGGGCATCGACGCGTTCGGTGTCGACGTGGCCGAAGCGGATGGCACCACCACCCGGATCCAGGCTCGCACCACGGTGTGGGCGGCAGGTGTCCAGGCGTCCCCACTGGCGTCGATGCTCGCCAAGGCGTCGGGCGCGGATGTCGACCGCGCCGGTCGTATCCTCGTGCTCCCCGATCTGACTGTCCCGGGACACCCCGAGGTGTTCGCCGTCGGCGACATGACCAGCCTCAACCACCTTCCCGGCGTGGCCGAGGTGGCCATGCAGGGCGGTCTCCACGCCGCCAACACGATTCTGCGTCGGCTCAAGGGCAAAGAGGGTGTGCCCTTCAAATACCGGGACCTCGGGAGTGTGGCCAGCATCGGGCGCTTCCGGGCCGTGGTGAACATGCGTCGGCTCCGCCTCAGTGGGTTCCCGGGGTGGGTCGTGTGGTTCTTCGTCCACCTCGCGTTCCTCACCGGATTCGGCAACCGGCTGTCGACGATGCTCAAGTGGCTGCGCTCCATGATCGGCCGAGGGAGGTCCGAGCGTGAGTTCAGCACGGTGCACACCGGCGGCGACCTGAGCCTGCCCGACAGCGTCCGCGTCCTCGTCGAGCCCAACCCCTTCCCCATCCAACGCTCGACCACCGAGGGCGATGCCGACCAGGCATCGCCCTCGGCGGCCCACGGCCCACCCGACGGGTCGGGAGCCCACGGTGGCGGGTGATCCTCCCCGCAGCGCCGGGACCATGACCACGTCCTCATCCTCGACCGGCGGACGCTCCGAGGTTGCGACGGTCTACGCCATCGGCCTGTTCCAGGGCCTCAGCCTGGTGGCGTTCCCCGCCGCGGCCACCATCCTCACCGCACCGTCGGGCTACAACCTCTCCAAGAGCCAGTACGGCCTGCTCTTCCTGCCTCAAGTGGTCATGGCCATCGCCGGGTCGCTGGCGCTGCCCACCCTGACCCGCCGTTTCCGGCTCAAGCGAGTGCTCCTCGCCGGCTTGGTGGCCGACGCCGTGGCCATGGGTCTGCTGGTGGGCAGCGAGGCCGTCAACCACGACGGCGTCGCGTATCCGATGCTCCTGGTGGCCACGGCCGCGCTCGGGCTCGGCTTCGGGCTCACCCTGGGCGCCATCAGCACCTACGCGGGTGCCTTCATGCCCGATCGGCGCGACGTGGCATTGACGGCGCTGAACGTGCTCCTGGGTCTCGGCACCGCCCTGTCCCCGTTCCTGATCGCGCTGTTCACCGACATCGGGCAGTGGTGGTACCTCCCCGTGTTGGCCGCCGCCGGCTTGGCTGCGCTCTTCGTGCTCGCATTGGTCCAGCCCATGGCGCTTCCCCCGACCGAGCGTCGGGACCACCGCACCAAGAAGACGTCCATCCCGGCACTGTTCTGGCTTTTCGCGGGCGCCCTGGTCATCTACGGCGTGGGCGAGACCATGTTCGGCAACTGGGGCACGACCCTGCTCCACGGTCGGGGGGTCACGTCGACCGCGGCGGAAGAGGCGTTGGCCGTGTTCTGGCTGGCGGTGACCCTCGGGCGCCTCGCCATCGCCATGATGGCGACGCGCATCGGCTCGACGCGCATCTACGTCGTGCTCCCGTGGGCGATGGCACTTGCCCTGGCTGTCGCTCCCGTGGCCAGGAGTGCGGGCGCCGGGATCGCCGTGTTCGCCTTCGGCGGGCTGGCCTGTTCGGGCTTCTTCCCCATGACCGTGGGCTACGGCGAAGCGACGTTCCCGAGCATCGTCGAGTTGGCGGCGGGGTGGCTCATCGCCGCCTACCAGCTCGGTTACGGATTGGCCGCCTTCGGGGCCGGGGCCCTGCAGAACGCGATCTCGCTGTCCGCCGTCTTCCGGCTCGCAGCGCTCCTGGTCGCCGTCATGGGGGTGCTCGCCATCCCCATCGCTCATCGACAACACGCCGCCCCCTCGCGACGGCTCAACATCGTGCCCGCACCGTCCTCGTGACGATCGTCTCGAACCAGTCCACGTAATCCACAGGACCGAGGAGCCCACCATGGCAGAGCACTACGACGTGATCATCATCGGCACCGGCGCCGGCGGCGGGACCCTGGCACATCGCCTGGCTTCGGCGGGGAAACGGATCCTGTTGCTCGAGCGCGGTGACTTCCTCCCCCGTGAAGTCGAGAATTGGGACCCCGACGACGTGTTCGTCAACGGCAGGTACATCTCGCCTGACACGTGGTACGACGCCGACGGGACGGCGTTCCAGCCCCAGGTCCACTACTTCGTGGGCGGTGCCACCAAGCTCTACGGAGCGGCGCTGTACCGGTTGCGGCCCCAGGACTTCGGCGAGATCGAGCACGTCGACGGCGTCTCACCGTCGTGGCCCTTGAGCTATGACGACTTCGAGCCCTGGTACACCGAGGCCGAGTGGCTCTACCAGGTACACGGTGCTGCCGGCGAGGATCCGACCGAAGGACACCACTCGAAGCCCTATCCGTGGCCCGCGGTGACCCACGAGCCGCGTCTCCAGGAGATCTCCGACGCGCTGGGCGCGGCCGGGTACCACCCGTTCTCCGCCCCGTGCGGCATTCTTCTCGACGAGGCCAACCGGGCGCTGAGCTCCTGTATCCGTTGCGCGTGGTGCGACGGGTACCCGTGCCAGGTCCATGCCAAGGCCGACGCCGACATCATCGCCGTGCGCCCCTTGCTCGACCAACCCAATGTGACGCTGCTGGTGAACGCCGAAGCCGTGAAGCTCGAGACCGACGCCGCCGGGCGTGCGGTCACCGGTGTCGTCGTCGAGAGAGACGGACAGTCCGAGGTCTACCGAGGCGACATTGTGGTGGTCTCGGCCGGGGCGTCCAACAGCGCCAAGCTCTTGTTGCAATCGGCCAACGATGCACACCCTCACGGTCTCGCCAACGGCTCGGACCAGGTCGGTCGCAATTACATGTTCCACAACTGCAAAGCGGTCGTGTCGTTGTCCAAGGAAGCCAACGACACCGTGTTCCAGAAGACCCTCGGCCTCAACGACTTCTACCTTTCGGGCAAGGATCGCCCGTGGCCGCTCGGCAACATTCAGATGGTCGGCAAGTCCAACGCCGGGGCTATGAAGGGCGAAGAGCCCAAGCTCACTCTTCTGGCCCCCCGCTGGTCACTCGAGGACGTGGCCAAGCACGCGGTGGACTGGTGGCTCACCACCGAGGACCTCCCCATCGCGGACAACCGGGTGACGGTGGACAAAGACGGGCATGTCCATCTGGCCTATCGGTCCACGAACGACAAGGAGGCCGAGGGGCTCTACGACGAGCTCAAGACCCTCCTCAACCACGTCGGCCACGCTCAGCACCATGTGCTGGACAAGAATTTCTACATGAACATGAGCATCCCCGTGGCCGGCGTCGCCCATCAAGCCGGGACGTGTCGATTCGGCAACGACCCGAACACGTCCGTGCTCGACGCGAACTGCAAGGCGCACGAGGTGGACAACCTCTACGTAGTGGACACGAGCTTCTTTCCGAGCATCGGCGCGGTCAACCCCGCGCTCACCGCCATGGCCAACGCGCTCCGGGTCGGCGCCCACCTGACCGAGCGCCTCGGATGAGTGACTCGACCACAGAACGTGAAGAGCCACCGCCACCGCGCCCGCGCCATATGAGCGAACGCTGAGCCACGATGCCCGACCCCGTGGAGCAGGCAGGTCGAGATTCCAATGACGAGGTCGTAGGGGACCCGAGCGACCGCTTGGCCTCGTACATCGCACGGACCGAGATACCCCTCGATGTCCTGGCGCTGCTCACGTTGTGGATCGTCGTGGTTCCTCCGGATGATTTCGGCTCTGCCCATCATGGTTCGACGATCGCTCTCACGGTGCGAATCGCCGTCTCGGTCATCTACGGCATCGACATGACGATCCGCGCCCTATTGGCGGAGCGTCATCTTCACTATTTGGCCACGCACCCACTCGTCATCGCCTCGGTGTTCTTCCCGCCGGTACGAGTCATCTTCAGCATCCGGCTCGTCAGATCGATCTTCCGGCGCGGCAACCTCGTGCGCTTCTTGGTGGCCGCGACACTGATGGTGCTCAACGGCGCTGTGATCGTGTATCTCTTCGAGCGCCACGCCCCCAATTCGAACATCCACACGCTCGGGGATGCGATCTGGTGGTCGTTCGTCACTGTCACTACGGTCGGATACGGCGACTTCTACCCGGTGACGCCCCAGGGGCGGGTCACCGCATGTTTCGTCATGGGGATCGGTCTCTTGACATTGGCCGTCATCACGGCACAAGTGGCGTCGAGCTTCGTCGCACAAGCGTCCAACAAGGCCGAGGAGAAGCCATCGGTCGAGCCGATCCCGTCCGAAGTGACACTCACAGAGCTCGATCGGCGCCTTGCCCGGATCGAGGAGCTCATCACGGAGCTCTCGAGCGCCACGGGATCGGGCCGGTAACGGTGTGCGCCTCGACGATCAGCCCCGCAGGAATCAGGTGACAATCAGGTAGACGCTCTTCCCGATGAGCCAGAAGCCGAGCGCAAGGGAAGCGATGATGATGACCTGGTCGGTGTGGCCGTCGATCCAGGTCTTCACACTGGCCAGGAAGGCCTGGCTCTTCGCCGGCCTGAACCCGGCATAGAGCTCCATGGCCAGGTACGCCCCCGTGGCGATGACGCAGAAGAGGAAGACCGCGATGTAGCTCTCCACCGACGAGAGTTTCGCCTCGGTGATATCGGCGATGCCGGCCGCCACGAGGCCCCACGGTTGGACCAACGGAGCGAGGCCGATGGCGTACCACGGTGACATGTTGTCGATGCCGATCTGCCACTTGGGAGGCTTTTTGGGCTTCTTCGGTTTTCCCATCCTCCGGCGTTGCCGTACCGCGATCAGCACCAGCACCACGCCGATGGCGATCTTCGCCGCGAGCGCGCCGAGCGACGGCGCGGTATTCGGTTGTGGTGGCTTGTTCCCGGTCACGAGCACGGTGACGGCGATCACGATCGCCAGTGAGAGGAGCCATCCGAAGATGAACGCGGCGCCCTTCCTCACGCCTCCTTTCGAGGCCAATACCAAGATGAACGCAGTGAGGGGGATCGGCTCGAGGGTGATAACGAGACCGATGAGGATGAGATCGAGGGTCACCGGCTACCTGCTCATCTTGGTCATGCCGCGGTCGGTGTCGCACCGGTTGAGGTGACCGAAAGACTGCCCCCGTTCGTCGGATCGAGGGTCAACGTGTCACGACTGCTCGCACTTCTCGATTGACCAGCGATGGACGGAGGTTAGTATGCCGATCGGCTCACCAACCAGAAATCAACGCATTCCCGAGGGGCGACCATGCTCCTTCGGCACCTCGAACGGTGACCTCCTCATGCTCATGCTCATACTCGTGCACGAATGACCTCTGACGTCCCGACCGGGATGGTGCGAATTCCCGGACAGCAGTTCCTGATGGGCTCGGACCGTTTCTACCCCGAAGAGGCTCCGATCCACCGGGAGGCCGTGGAGGACTTCTGGATCGACCGTCACCCGGTGACCAATGCCGACTTCGCACGATTCGTGGCGGAGACCGACTACGTCACCGTGGCGGAGCGTCCGCTTAATCCGCAGGACTACCCCGGGCGCGCGAGGACCTGTTGATTCCCGGCGGGCTCGTGTTCCAGAAGCCAGATGGGCCGGTTCCCCTCCATGACGCCACGCGATGGTGGGCCTATGTACCCGGTGCGAGTTGGCGATGCCCGAGAGGGCCCGACAGCGATCTCGACGGATTGGACGACCACCCGGTCGTGCAGGTGAGCCTCGAGGATGCCGAGGCGTACGCGGCCTGGCGCGGGGCTCGACTACCGACCGAAGCGGAATGGGAGTTGGCGGCCCGGGGCGGCCTCGACGAGTCGGCGCACTACACGTGGGGGCTCGACCCCTTCCCCGACGGCCGGCAGATGGCGAACACGTGGCAGGGGGACTTCCCCTGGCAAAACCTCGTCCTCGACGGCTACGAAGCCACCTCGCCGGTCGGCGCGTTCGCGCCGAACGGCTACGGGTTGCTCGACATGGCGGGCAACGTGTGGGAATGGACCGACGACTGGTGGCAGGACCAGCACCGCCCGGTGCATGCGTGTTGTGCGCCGGGCGAGGGTCGCGACCACCTCTCGATGGCGCAGCGCTCGGCGGCACCGGGCGAGCGTTTCGGCCGCAAAGTCATCAAGGGTGGTTCCCATCTGTGTGCTCCGAACTACTGCCTCCGATTCCGGCCCGCCGCCCGGCAGCCCGAAGCCGTGGACACCGCGACGTGTCACATCGGGTTCCGGTGTTGTGTCAGCAGCGGTGTGTCGACGTAGTCAGCGGTAGTAGTGATCCTGCGCGAGATCGTCGAGGAGGCTCGGCCCGGTCGGCCCCCACGCGAGTAGCTCCCGGGTGATCGCCGCGGTGGCGGGGCAGTCCACGCCGACGAAGTGGCCCAGGTGAGCGAAGTGGTCGGCGGCGTCGGCAGGCGCGACCGACACAGTGGGGATGCCGAGGTGGCGGCCCATCGCCTCGGCGACGGCACGGAGGGCCACGCCTTCGTCCGCCACCGCGTGGAGGACCGAACCGGCGGGGGCACCTTCGACGGCCAGGCGGGCCAGCCGGGCCGCGTCGGAGCGGTGCACGGCCGGCCAGCGGTTGGTGCCGTCCCCCACGTATCCGGCCGCGCCCCGCTGGCGGGCGATCCCGACGAGGGTGGCCATGAACCCGCCGTCGCCGTCGCCGTGGACCGTCGGGGGAAAGCGCAGCACCGACGAGCGGACGCCCGTGCCCGCCAGGGACAGCGTCAGCAGGGCGGTGGCCGCTCTGCGCCCGGCGGGGTGGGCCCGAACCTCGGCACCGGGCACGAGCCCGTCGTCCTCGGTGGCCACCCGACCGGCCTTCATCCCGAGCAGGCCCGAGGCGAGCACGAAGGGCCGGTCGGAATCGGCCAAGGCCGCGCCCATGGCCTCCACGGCTCGCCGGTCGGCCGTCGCGGCGACGGCGAAGTTCCCGCTGAAGGCGATCTCGTGCTGAAACGCGAGGTGGATCACGCCGTCGGAGTCCGCCGCCGCCTTGGCCAGACCGTCGGGGTCCTCGAGGTCGCCTCGCTGCACGATGGCGCCCGCTTCCTCGAGCCGCTGCGCCGATGTCTCGGAGCGGGCCAGGCCGACCACCTCGTGGCCGGCACCCAGCAGCTCGGGCACCACGGCCGAGCCGATCCAGCCCGATGCGCCGGTGACGAATACTCTCATGGCAGAACCTCCGCACTTACCGATGTCAGTAACTGCCATCAATCTAGATGGGATGTCAGTGACTGTCAACGGTAGGATCTGGATCATGGGTCGATGGCAGCCGGACAGTCGCGGGCGCCTGCAGGAAGCGGCTCTCGCGCTGTATTCGGAGCGGGGGTTCGACCAGACCACGGCGGCGCAGATCGCGGCGCGGGCCGGGCTGACCGAGCGCACGTTCTTCCGGCACTTCGCGGACAAGCGTGAAGTGCTCTTCGGCGGGTCCGCCCTGCTCCAGGAGCGCATCGTTGCCGGCGTGGTGGGTGCGCCCCCCGAGGACGGGCCCCTCGACGCCGTTGCCGGCGGGCTTGACGCCGCTGCCGCCATGTTGGGTGAGGGCCGCCGGGACCTGACCCACCAGCGGTACATCGTCATCGCCGCCACCCCGGAGCTGCGGGAGCGGGAGTTGGCCAAGCTGGCCGACTACGCCGCGGCCGTGGCACGGGCTCTGCACCACCGCGGGGTGGGCGAGCCGCAGGCCAGCCTGGCGGCCGAGTTGGGGATGACGGTCTTGCGCGTCGCCATCGAATCGTGGTCGGGCGGGGACGACGACCGGGAGCTCGCGGAGGTCATGCGGCAGTCCATGGCCGGGCTACGGGCGGTGGCCGGCGGAGGCTGAGCGATGATTCCGAACATCGTCCACGTGGTCTTCGGCCTGCGGGAGCAGCGCAAGCCGTTTCATTTCGTCCACTACCTGTCGGTGGAGTCGTGCCGACGGGTGCTCGAGCCCGACGTCATCTACTTCCACTACAAGCACCTGCCCTGGGGCCCATGGTGGGAGCGCGTGGCACCGCACCTGCGTCTCAACGAGGTAGATCTGGTGCCCGACGTCGCGGCGGCCGACTATTCGCTGGGAGCCGTCCCCCCTTCGTATCGGTACGCCCATCACGCCGACTTCGTCCGCCTCGACGCTCTCATCGAGCACGGCGGCGTGTACGCCGACATCGACACCGTCTTCGTGAGGCCGTTGCGACCCGATCTCTTCCAGCGCCGCTTCGTGATCGGTGCCGAGCCACCGGTCCGAGACGAGCGCACGGGAGAATCCCGGCCCTCGCTGTGCAACGCACTGCTCATGGCGGAGCCGGGATCGACGTTCGCACGGACGTGGCGGGAGCGAATGGCCGACGCCCTCGACGGGACGTGGAGCAACCACAGCGGATTTCTCTCGCAGGAGCTGAGCGAGGAGATGCCCGACGCCGTCCACGTCGAGCCGGCGTCGACGTTCTTCCCCTTCCCCTCGGACCCGTCCGGCCTGGCCCGGCTGTTCGAGGAGCGGCACCCGATCCCCCCGACGACGTCGAGCATCCACCTCTGGGCCCACCTGTGGTGGGAGCGCGGCCGCCGCGACTTCAGCCCCGCCCACGAGGGGTGGTGCACGCCGTCGGCGGTCCGGCGGGCAGCCACGACCTTCGCTGAGCTGGCCCGCCCCTATCTCGTCGACGTGGACAGCGCCGCGGACCGCGCCACGGGTGCGCACGTGGCGGCGCCGTCCGATGCAGCGGGTGCCGACAACTGGATCTACCTGTCGCTCGACGAGACGAGCGGCTACGGCGTGGCAGCCGACCGGTGCCGGGCTGCCCTCGAGGACTCCGGCATGGAGGTCGACTGGGTGCCCTTCGTCCCCGGAGGTCGGTGGGACCTCGGCTACCAGCCCCCTCCGGCCCTCGACCCGTTCCCACTGCCGGCGCAGGGAGTGGACCAGGTGGTCGTGGCCCACCTGGTGCCCGAATATCTTCCCGCCGTCCGGGAGCGCTGTCCCGAGGCGTTCCTCGTGGGACACACGGCATGGGAGACCGACCGCATCCCCGACCACTGGATCGGATGCCTCGACGCCGCCGATCTGGTGGTGGTGCCGTCGCGGTTCAGCGCCGATGCACTGCGGTCCTCTCCGGTCTCGGTTCCGGTGGAGGTCGTGCCCCACGTGGCACCGGCAGGGTCCTCGCACACGTCGCACCGGTGGGAGGACTTCCCGCCGGAGGTCTTCGTCTTCTACACCATTGCGGAGTGGAGCGAACGCAAGGCCGTCTTCCACAGCGTCGAGGCCTACCTGCGAGCGTTCACGTCCGCAGACCCGGTGCTGCTGGTCGTGAAGACCTCGCGCCTCGACCGGCGTTGTCCCCCGCCGTCAGGTCGCCATGCCGTCGAGCCCGGCACGAGCGCCTGGGCGATGTCGCGCCTCCTCGCCGGTCACCGCGACCCCCCACCCGTGCAGCTCGTGACGCGCGAGCTGAGCGACGACGATGTGCGCGCCTTGCACGAGCGCGGCAATTGCTTCGTGTCACTGTGCCGAAGCGAGGGGTGGGGGCTGGGAGCGTTCGACGCGGCGGCAGCGGGCACCCCTGTGGTGACGACAGGGTTCGGCGGCCACCTCGACTACCTGGCGGGATCGGACTACCTGGTTCGCTACGACCTGGTGCCGGTGGACGATCCGGCCGGCTACCCGAGCTACGCGCCGGACCAGCACTGGGCCGAGCCCGACCTCGATCACGCCGTCGAGCTCTTGCGCCGGGTGCTCACCCACCGCAAGGAGGCCGTGGCCCACGCGGCCGGGCTGGCGCGTGAGATCCGCTGGCGCTACCGGGCGCCCGCCGTCGCGGCGGAGTTCCGATCCGTCGTCGACTCCCATCGGTCAGCTCGTGGCCGGCGCGCTCGGGGCCCCGGGACTGGGATCGCAGGTGGGACCGCGTCATGACCGAGGGAATCCGGTGGTTGTCGTTCGGCCCGCCCTCGGGCTACGGATGTGCCAGCGAGGCCTATCTGCACGGGTTGCGGACCGCGGGCGTCCCCGTGTGCTGGACGCCGTTGGGGTGGCCCTCGACGGTGTGGCCGGCTCCTCTGGGCCCGTTGGCCGACCCCGATCTCGGCCATGCGGTGCACCGCGACATCGCCAATCGCGACGTCGAGCACGACACCGTCGTGGTGCATGCACCTCCCTTTTGGCACGACCGCATGGCGGACGAGGCGGAGGGGAGGCTCCTGGTGGCGTTCACCACGTGGGAGACCGACCGCCTGCCCGACGAATGGCTGGACATCCTCAGCAACTTCGATCGGGTGTTGGTTCCCTCTCGCTTCAACGCAGCGGTGTTCGCCGCCTCGGGCCTCACGGTGCCCGTCGCGGTGGTTCCCCACGTCGCCCGGCCCGGGACGACCCCCGGGCGCGACGCGGCGAGGCCGGACGACGACTCCCGTTTCGTCGTGTACATGGTGGGCACGTGGAGCAGCCGCAAGGCGATTCTCGACGCCGTGGAGGCGTTCGTCACGGCCTTCGACGCGGATGACGACGTGGTGCTCGTCATCCATACCACCCCCGAGGACCTCGTGGCCCGGGCCCGCCCCGTGGCGGGGGAGCACCCGACCGGCCGCCATGAAGGCTCCAGCTGGTTCACCTTGGCGCGAGCGCTGGCCGGACGCGGCGACCTGCCCGACATCGTGCTGAGCACGCGCACCCTGAACGATATGGAGATGGACGACCTCCACCGGCGCGGCGACTGCTACCTCTCGCTCAGTCGGGGCGAAGGGTGGGGCCTCGGCGCCTTCGACGCGGCGGCATGGGGCAAGCCCGTGATCGTCACCCGATGGGGTGCGGCGCCGGAGTTCCTCCCCGATGACTACCCCTACCTCGTCGACTACGACCTTGTCGCCACGACCACCGACGAACCCGATGCTCTGTGGCATCCGCGCCCGGGGGAGCAATGGGCCAAGGCGCGGTCCCGCATGCGGCCGCGCTATTGCGACACGTCTACGAGCACCGGGACGAGGCCCGCGGGTGGGGTCGCAGGTCCCAGTCCCGGGTCCTCGGCACCTTCGACAGCACGACGGTGACCCGACAGCTGCTGGCAGCCTTGGACGGGCGCAGCCAACCGCTCGTGGGCAGACCGCCGATCCACACCGAGTCGGCGGTGGGCCGCGCCCGCTGACTATCGTCGCCGAGGCATATGACGCTGCAGCTGCCGACGACCGCCGAGGGCCTCGACGTCAATGAGACCGATGACGGACTGATCATCTACCAGGAGTCGACCGACCGCGTCCATCATCTCAACCCCACCGCGGCGGTGGTGTTCGAGCTGTGCGACGGCACCCGGTCCGGGGACGACATCGCCCGGCTCGTGGCCGAGACCTTCGGCCTGGGGGACGTGCCGGAGGCCGAGACGAGGGCGTGCCTCGAGGACCTGGCCCGGCAGGGGCTCATCGACTGAGAGAGCCGCGACTCGAGGCGGCGTCGAGGAACTCCCGCACGCGCTCGGCCACCACCGGCGCCGCGTAGTGACGGCGGACGAATTGCAGTGCCGCGTTCGTGAGGCTTTGGGCCAGTGCCGGAGATGCGAACAGCTCGGCTGCGGCGGCAGCCAACTCCTCGGGGGTCTCTCCGATGAGGACGTGCTCCCCGTGTCGGACCGCCAAGCCCGCCACACCGACCGACGTGGTGACCACGGGCACGCATCGGGCGAACGCCTCGAGCAGCTTGATGCGTGTTCCACTCCCGGTCGCGAACGGAGCGACGACGACAGCGGCTTGCGCGTATTGGTCGTCGACGTCGTCGACGAACCCGGCGAGGGTGACGGCGCGATGTGATCCCAGAGCGCTGATCGGGCCGTCGGGATCGTACGTGCCGACCAGCACCACTCGGACCGGTGTGTCGGTCCGGGCCTCCAGTGCGGGCAGGACCCGGTCCACCAGCACGACCGCGGCGTCGGCGTTGGGCCCGTAGTCGAGGTTGGCCACGAAGAGCACGACGCCCGAGCTGGGGTCCCGCGGGGGATGCCCGGTGGGAACGGTCACCGCGTTGGGAACGACGTGGGTGTGCAGCCCGTGTCGACGGCCGACGGCGAGCGCATCCGAGGGCGACGCGAGGCTCACGGCGTTGAATCGAGGAGCGAATGTCGCCACCAGTCGTTCGTACGCGGCGGCTCCCGCGTCATCGCCCAGGGCACGAGCCAGTGACGCGTCGTCGTCGTCCAGGTCGAGCGCGGTCCACGGTGAGTCCAGTTCCCGAGCGACGGCCAACGCCAGGGGCGCGAGGTAGGACCGGACGGCGAGCACCGGGGTGCCGCGCACAGCACCAGCTGCGCTCACCACGTCTGGCGCCAGCGCCACGGAAGCGGCTCGGGCGCCCGAGGGCATCGGGTCGGCTCGGGCCAGGAGACCCCGCCACTCCGGGTCGGCGAGGATGGCGGCGAAGCGTCGCGCCACCACCTGACGTGCGGAAGGTGCCATTGTCACCACCGATAGTGGCACCGGACGCGGGCAGAAGGGCAGGTGACCAGCCACGGGGACCACGACCACTTGCACGTCCCAGGTCGAGGCTGCGCTCGTGGCGAAGCTGGCGACCCTCATGGCCAGGCCGTTGCCCGAGCCACAGGGCTCGATGGGGGCCAGGAGGAGAAGGGGCGAGCTCACCTCGGTTCTGCCCGGGCCGTCACCGCATTGTCACAGAGAGTCATTGATCATTGCACTGGGCGCGAAGCCAGCTTAAAATCCGGCCACGCGCCGAAGCCAGGCTGGGCTGCGCACAAGGAGGCCACCATGGACGGTGCAGACGACATCGTGCAGTCAGACTCCGCACACGGGCGCCGGGCATTTCTCAAGCGTATGGCCGTCTTCGCCTTCGCGGCGCCGGTGATCAGCTCGTTCGTCCTCGACAGCGATGCCTTCGCCCAGGGTCACGACCAGCACGGGAAATGTCCGCCCAACCAACACGGGCAGAACCAGACCGTGGGCAAGCCGGCACCCGGCCAGTACGGCCAGAACCAGACGTACAAGCCGCCGCCCAACCAGTACGGCCAGAACCAAACGAAGGAGCCGTGCGCGCCGCCCAACCAGTACGGCCAGAACCAGACCGTGGGCGTCAGGTCCAAGCGATACCGCTAGAGGGCAGTTCGTCTGCGTCACCCCTGCTGTCTGCGGTCCTGATCGCGCGGGACGAGGCGGAGTTCCTGGGCGGTTGCCTGGAGTCGCTGTCCGGGATCGTCGACGAGGTCGTCGTGGTCGACACCGGGTCGGTGGACGATACTCCTGAGATCGCCCGACGGTTCGGTGCCACGCTGGTGCAGCATCCGTGGCGAGACGACTTCGCCGAGGCCCGCAATGTGTCTCTGGACCGGGCGCGCGGTGCATGGATCCTCTACATCGACGCCGACGAACGCCTGGTGGGCGCGGACCGCGCCTCGGTCGAGAGGCTGCTCGTGGGCGCCGAGGAGATCGCCTTCCGAGTGCTGCTCCGACCCCGGCTCGATGCCACCCCGTACCGTGAGTTCCGCCTGTGGCGCAACGACCCCCGGATCCGTTTCGAAGGTGTCATCCACGAGAAGGTGGTACCCGCCATACAACGAGCCGCTGATGCCGACGGCCGCGCCATCGGTGCCGCCGACCTGATGCTGCAGCACCTCGGGTACGAAGGCGACCAGACGAGGAAGCATCTGCGGAACCTCCCGCTGCTCCGACGACAGCTGGAGACCGAGCCCGGCAACCTGTTCGCCTGGAACCATCTGGGTCGCGTCCTCGAGGCTCTCGGAGAGACAGAGGAAGCCGAGCAGGCGCTGCTGCGCGCCATCGAGACCGCACGCGAGTC
The DNA here is from genome assembly GCA_963764205.1 of uncultured Acidimicrobiales bacterium. Taxonomy (GTDB): domain Bacteria; phylum Actinomycetota; class Acidimicrobiia; order Acidimicrobiales; family UBA8190; genus Chersky-840. The sequence continues at coordinate 85,431 of CAVXRN010000006.1, read as the reverse complement.
GAGCACAGCGGGCCAGATGGATCGCCTCGCCTGTCTGTCCTACGGCGATCTCATCCGACTGCGCAATGCGCGAGACGCCGACACCACCGAGCTGCTGGCCGAGGCGCTGTCCGCGTTTCCCCGGAACTGTCTCCTGCTGCTGATGGAGGCACGGCGGCGGATCGACGAAGGCGACTACGCCGGCGCCCTCGAGCCACTCGATCAGATCCTGAGCTTCGATTGGGCCACCGACCCCGACGACCCGCCGGCCTACGACGCGCCGATCGTCGGGGAGTTGCCATGGAGCGCCAAAGGGCTGTGCCTGTTCCGTACGGGGGCCTACGCCGAGGCGGCCGAGGCCTACGCCGCCGCAGCGCGCTGTGCACCCGAGGACCCGTCGTATCCGATCAAAGCCGAGCTGGCGCGGGCCCGGGCGCGCAACGCCGTAACACTCACGTAGTCGAGCGCGATCGGCAGGATCACGACCGCTGGGGTGGTGTCCAGCTCCAGCTGACTCACGGCCTCGGCTACGGCACTTCCCGCGCGAGCAACGGGCCGCGGGGAGGGACCCGCTCCCACTAGCCCGGGAGGCCTCCCGGAGCTAGTGGAGCGTCGGCCGAACGTGATGGCACCGGCGGGAGGAGCCATCACGGGTCTTGGGACACGCCCCCCATGTCCCACACCCAGACAAACGTCCGAACCTATGAGAAGAGTGTGGAATTTCTGTGGGGCTCCTTGGAACCGTCCGGGTCCCCGGAGATCTGGACCCAGGGCATCCCTCACTCGACTTGGGTGTCATTTGACATCCGGTTGACCACCCTATGGGAATGACCCACCACGATAAGCGTCAGGAGGCGTCCTGCCGAGCGACGAGCCTGACGTGTGGGTCGTGGCGCGGTGGCGCATTAGCGCTGGGAACACCACATGCAAAGCACCCCGTCCGTGCCCCATCTCAGGCACTGCAGGTCATCGTCAGGACGGCTCCGCCGTCTGGCGGCTGTGGCCGCAGTGCTCGTCGCCGCAACCGTCGTGGGCGCAGCCGGACTGGCCGGTGTCGCCGCCGCCGCCGCCACCCCAGCCCCGCGGGTGACCGGCATCAGCCCGGCATCGGGAGCATCGGGCACCGTGGTCACGATCACGGGGACCAACCTGACCGGGGCCACCGCGGTGTCCTTCGGTCCGGGCAACAACGCCACGACCTTCAGTGTCACCAACGCCACCACCGTCACCGCGACCGCCCCGGCCGGCTCGGGAACCGTCGATGTTGAGGTCACCACGCCTTCGGGCACGAGCCAGGTCCAGACGCTCGACTGGTTCACCTACACGGCCTCGCTCACGCTGAACCCGACCCAGGTCATCGTGCCCGCCGACGGGTCGATCGAGGGGGCGGTCACCGCCACGCTCACGTCGGGGGGGAGCCCCGCTTCAGGGGTGAAGGTCACCGCGTCGGAGACCACCCCCTCGCTGGGCACGAAGGCTCTGGCCAGCTGCACCACAGGCTCGGTCGGGTCGGGCCAGTGCCTCATCGAGACCGAGCCTGACGCCACTGCCGAGACGGGCACCGTGACGGTCACCGCCTCGGGCTTCGCCACCGGCACCGCCAAGGTCATCTACAGCGCCCCCGGGTCCGCACCGACAGGCCTCACCATCGCGCTCGCCAACGGCAACGGGACGTCGGCCGCGGTGAACGGCACCGACACGTTCTCCGACGGCAACCACTACTTCGCGGACGAGACCTCGGCGGTGCCGGGGCAGTACGAGAACACCGCCTCGCAGGCGGTGGTGAGCGCCACCATGGTCAACGGGTCGACACCGCTGACGTCGGGTACCGAGCCCTACGCCCTCGATTGGACGCTCCAGAACACCGGAGCCAACACCCTCTACATCGACGCCATCGCCAACACGAGCGAGATGCCCTACACCAACGTCATCTGCACGTTGGCCACCCAGACCGACCCCAACGGGTCGCTGGCGTGCACGCCGAGCAGCTACGACCTCGACTACAACCCCCATTTCTCGAACCCGGCCGACCCCGGGGCCATCGGCCTTGGCGTGACAAACAACACCATGACCGCTCAGACCGGCGGGGTGCGTTCGGTCGCGGCGGGTGCCACCATCACCTTCACCACCTACATGGTGGGCCAGGCGAACAACGCCATGGTGGTGCTGGACTCGCCCACGGGCCTTCCCACCTCGGCCACGATCAGCGCCCAGCTGGCCCTCGACCCCGCCTTCACTGCCATCGCCGGATCGGCCTTCGGCAACACCGTCACGAGCAACCTCAAGTGGCTGGCCCCGGCCACCGGCACCTCGGTGTCGGGCCCGGTCGTCGCCATCGATCGCTCGTACAGCACCAGCCCCGGCTCCAACCACAACTGGGTGGTGCTGAACGTGGCGGGGACCCCCACCTTGGTCAACTTCGGCCAGAGCGGAACCCAGACCTACTCCGCCAACGGGACGCCGATCACCGAAGCAGCGTTCGAGAGTGACCTGGCTGCGGCGAGCTCGGCCACCCTGGCCGTGACCAACTACGGCGCAGCCAATCAGGCCAACGCCTTCATCACCACTCCCTTCGTCACCGGGGTCTCCCCGAGCTCGGGGCCCACCGCCGGCGGCAACTCGGTCACCATCTCCGGCACGAACCTGGTCGGAGCCACGGCGGTGAAGTTCGGCCAGACCGATGCCACGAGCTTCAGCGTGTCTCCGTCGACCTATGTCTCGGACTCCTTCTCCCGCACCGTGGCCAGCGGGTGGGGAACCGCTGACACCGGTGGGGCGTGGACGCTGCAGAAGGGTGGGGGCACCACGGGCTCGGAGTCGGTCAACGGCACGAGCGGCGTGCTCAACAGCGTGTGCAGCTTCTACACCCAGGACGAGCAGGTCCTCACCACGTCGGCCAGTGCGCTCAACTTCAACTTCGCCTTCGACGTCTACTGGCCCCAGGACGAGAAGACCCTGTCGTCACCGACGGCGGACTACGGCGGCTTGGTGGCGGGCGTGGTGGCCCGGTACCAGAACGCCAGCGACCTCGACAGCTCCTACTACAAGATGAACGCGAGCTGGGACTCCAACGGCGGCACGCCCGTGCTCATGCTGCGGGCCCAGAGCAACGGCACGACGCCGGCGGGCGGGGCCTTCCGCCTCAACGTCAGCACCGGCATCGACCCCACCGTCGACTACCCGAGCGGCGGCCCCTACGGCTACCACGTGAAGGGCGAGATCACCGGGACCAACCCGACCACCTTCCTCATGAAGATCTGGAAGGTCGGGACGACCGAGCCCAGCACCTGGCAGCTGTCGGGATCCGACACCGCCAACGCCGGGCCCCAGGTCGCCGGCCTGGTGGGATTCCGCAACAGCTGCGACCTGAGCAACGACGGCGGCTCCACGTTCCTCCCCGTCAGCGGGACCCAGGACATCCAGAACCTCTCGGTCACGCCGGTAAGCCCGAACACGATCACCGCCACGGTCCCGCCCGGTTCACCAGGAGCGGTAGACGTCACCGTGACCACCCCACAGGGAACGTCGACCGTCAACGCCGCGGCCGACCGGTACACCTACGCCGCGGCCCCGAGCGTGACGAACGTCGCGCCCGCGTCCGGGCCCACTGCCGGCGGCACCCCTGTCGTCGTGACCGGGACCAACTTCACCGGCGCCACCGGTGTCACGTTCGGCGCGACCCCCGCGACGTTCACGGTGAACAGCCCCACCAGGATCACCGCCACGGCCCCGCCCGGAACAGCAGGAGCGGTCGACGTCACCGTGACCACTCCGGGAGGTACCTCGGCAACCACCTCCGTCGACCAGTTCACGTATTGCGCGCCGCCTACGGTGACCAGTGTCTCGCCCGGATCCGGGCCGATCGCCGGCGGCACGTCGGTCACGGTCACCGGTACCAACCTGGCCGGGGCCACCGCAGTCATGTTCGGATCGGTCCCGGCGCAGAGCTTCACCGTGAGCTCACCTACCTCGGTCAGCGCCACGGCGCCGGTGTCGGGGGGGTACACCGCGGACGTCACGGTGGCCACCCCGGGAGGCACGAGCCCGACATCGGGCGACGACCAGTTCACCTACCTCCAGCCGTCGTCCGCGCCACCTGCGCCCGCGCTGGCGTCTCCACTCGGCCCTGCCTCGGCATCGGGCTATGACCTCGTGGGTGCCGACGGCGGTGTCTTCGTCTTCCCCCAGGGCCAGGCGGGCGGCTACTACGGCTCGCTCCCGGGACTGGGGATCCGGGTCGACGACATCGCGGGCATGGTGCCGTCACCCGACGACCGGGGGTACTTCCTCGTCGGTGCCGACGGTGGGGTGTTCGCCTTCGGCGACGCCCCCTATCTGGGGTCGCTGCCGGGCCTGGGGGTCTCGGTGCACGACATCAAGGGCATCGTGCCGACGAGCGACGACCGGGGGTACTTCCTCGTGGGAGCCGACGGTGGGGTCTTCGCCTTCGGCGACGCCCCGTTCCTGGGGTCGCTGCCGAGCGAGGGTGTCCACCGCTCCGACGTGGTCGGCATCGCGGCCACGCCCACCGACGCCGGCTACTGGGTGGTGACCGCCACGGGCAGCGTCTTCCCCTTCGGCGACGCCGCTGCCTTCGGCGGCCTCGGCGCCACCTCCTCACCGGTGGCGGGGATCAGCGCCACCCCCGACGGCGGCGGGTACTGGATCGTGACCCAGAACGGGGGCGTCTTCACCTTCGGCGACGCCGGTGCTTTCGGGTCGTTGCCGGGCCTCGGGGTCTCGCCCAGCAAACCCGTGATCGGCCTCGTGCCCACCGCCGATGACCGGGGCTACTGGCTCATCGGATCCGACGGCGGCATCTTCACCTTCGGCGACGCGCCCTTCGTGGGCTCGCTCCCGGGCCTCGGGCTCCGGGTCACCGACATCGTGGGGGCCGTGCCCACCAAGGTCTGACGTACAGCACCCCTGCTGACCAGGGAGTCGGGCCCACCAGGACGACTCACAGGCCACGCTGCGTGTTCCGTGGATCGTCAGTTGGCCGAATGTTGACTTTCTGTGGGTTTCATATGGAGGTATGCCATCGACAATCACACCCCAGGTGAATTGTGTTCACCGCGAGTGGCGTATCTCGACTCGAGTTTTCGACATTGGGAGCGGGCATGACGATGGCGGGAGAGCGCTTCAGGCCAGGGGCTCCTGCTCCTCTCGAGGCCGCCGGAATGCGTGCCGATAGAGCCACCGTGGGCGCGGCGACGGCAATCGCTTCGCGGTAGACGGGTCGGAACAGTCGAGCGATGGAGCACGGCGCGGTGCCAGTGACAGGGCCTCCCGCCCTCGGTGCAGTGGACTGCACCGGGTCGATCGTCGACCGCTTCGTGCACGTCGCCACGTGCGTCCCTCGCGCCACCGCTGTGCACGACGGTGGCACCGCTCTGACGTACGAAGAGCTCGACACACGGTCCAATGCACTGGCCCAGAGGATCCTTGAGGACGCCCGTGTGCACACGGGGCTCGTCGCGGTCGTCCTCGATCAAGATGCCTTCGCCGTCGTGGCGATACTCGGGATCCTGAAGGCCGGATTCGCCTACACGTTTCTCGACCTGACCATGCCGCCGGCGCGCCTGCGTGACATCAGCACGCTCGCCCGACCCGACGCATTCGTCACCGACGCCGGGCACGAGGCTCTGGCCGCCGACCTCGCGGGCGGCGAAGGTGTGGTTCTTCTGGTCGACGCGGCCACCAGTGAGCGGCTCCCCGACGCCACGGTCGGGCCCGACGACCCGGCCCACGTGGTGTTCACGTCGGGCTCGACGGGGACACCCAAGGGTGTCGTCGTGCCGCACGGGGCCTATCTCGACCACGCCCGGGCTGCTGTGGCGTCCATGGACTTCTACCCCGAGGACCGCATGGGTCTCGTCCTCCCCGTGGGCTTCGCCGCCGCTGCGCTGTACCTCCACCGAGGGCTACTCACCGGCGCCGAGATGCATCTCTACGACCCCCGTCGGCGGGGGATCGAGGGGCTCGCGCCCTGGCTCCGCGCCGAGCGCATCACGTATCTCGATCTGACGCCCACCATGATGCGCGCGTTCACCGCGACGCTCGACGCCGACGACATGTTCGAAGACCTGCGCGTGGTGACCACTGCGGGGGAACCGGTCTTCGGTGTCGACGTGACCGCCATGGCGCGATCTCTCGGGTCGTCGAGCATGTTCATCAACCATGCCGGGAGCTCTGAGACGTCTGGCTACGCCTATTACACCGTCCCCCTCGATGGACCTGTCCCCGAGGGACAGGTCCCGTCCGGTGCGGTGCTCGGCGACCGGGTCCTGACGATTCGACGGAGCGACGGCACCGCCGTGGAAGACCACGAGCCCGGTGAGCTCTTCGTGACATCTCCCTATGTGGCCATTGGGTACTGGGGTCAGCCCGAGCTGACGGCGGAGCGCTTCGAGACTCTTGCCGATGGTCGGCGGTGTTTCCGCACGGGCGACTACGTCGTGCTCCGGGAGGACGGCGTTCTCGAGCACAAGGGACGCCAGGACCAGATGGTCAAGGTGCGTGGCTACCTGGTCGAGCCGTTGGAGGTCGAAGCCGCGCTGCTGGGCACCGGCGAGGTGAACGGGGCGGCGGTACTGGGTCGCTCGGGGCCCGGTGGCCGCACCGAGCTGGTCGCCTGGGTCGTCCCCAGCGGAAAGGACGTCTCACCCGCCTCGGTGCGCCGCGCGCTGCGCGAGAGGGTACCCAACTACATGGTCCCGACCTCGGTCGTGGTGGTCAGCGACCTTCCTCGCAATGCCAACGGCAAGGTCGACCGCATGGCGCTCAAGGATCTGCCCGCACCGGCACCACCTGCACCGGTCCCGCCCCGTGATCCGGTCGAGCTCCAGCTCGCGGTGGCATGGGCGGACATCCTCGGCCTCGAGGCGATCGGCGTCGACGACGACTTCTTCGAGCTCGGAGGGGACTCGTTGGCAGCGGAGAGCGCCATGGCCGCGGTCTGTGCGGATTTCGATCTCACGCTTCCGACCTCGGTCTTGCTCGAAGCACCCACGGTGGCGGAGCTGGCCGTCAAGGTGCGCGACCCCGGTCACGCCCAGGCAAGGTCGATCATGGTGCCACTGCGCAAGACCGGCACTCGGCCCCCGCTGTTCTGTGTGGCCGGGGTGGCAGGAGTACCCGCCACGTACCTCCCCATCAGCCTCTACCTCGGGAGCGACCAGCCCTTCTATGTCCTGCAGAACCAGGGCTTGGAGAATCGCGGGCTCCCTGATTTCAGCATCAAGGGAGCGGCCAAGCGTGCCGTCCGCTCCATTCGATCGGTCCGACCAACTGGTCCATACCTGCTGGCGGGCCACTCGTGGGGCGGGGTCCTGGCCTACGAGATCGCACGCCAGCTGACTGCGGCGGGTGAACAGGTCGCCTTCTTGGGTCTGCTCGACGTGATCCACGACTGGTATCCGGGTGAGACGGCGGACGCCCCCTGGCAACGCGCCAGCTCGGGTGTCCACGAACAGGTGGCGCGTCCTGCTGTGCGCAAGCCCCCGCGCAGTGCCAGGCTCCAGCGAATGCGCGGCAGGGTGGCGCGCGTCGGACTGGTGGCCCGTGTCGTCGCCGAGTCGCTGTCGGGCAAGCCCCGCACCGACAAGAGGATCGAGGTGTTCGGGTCGTACGGGACGATCTTGATGCGGCACTACCGCCGACCTCCGTGGAGGGGCCCGGCGACGGTCGTCACCGCCCTCGACCAGACCGACGGGTTCACGCGTGTGACGTGGGAGGGAATTCTGCTCGACCCTCCCTACCGGTGCTCGGTCCCCGGCGACCACAGATCTCTTCTCCGTGAGCCGAACGCGCGAGCGCTGGCGGCGGTGCTGTCTCGCCGCATCGAGAACGCCCTCGGTTCGGCCCGAGAATCGTCGATCTCGGAACCCACGGCCTGACCCGCGCGTGCGCCGATTGATGGTCGGGGGGCTGGGAGTCGTCGCCGCAGCGTGGGCACTGGGGTCCGTCTATCGGCGCTGGCTCGTGACCGGTTTCCTGCACCACGGTCCCCGCAGGTCGGTCTTCGACAAATGATCTGGCGGAAGTCGACGTCCGCATCCGACGCCTCGACGTAGGACGCGGTTCGCCGTCGCAGGCCGCGAACCGGGCAAGCTGGTGCGGTGAGCGACGCAAGGGCAGTGCCCGACGCTGAGCAACTGGAACGCTTGGGACTGTACGACCCAGCCGCGCCCGATGCCACGGAGCGTCTCGAGCTGATTCGCTACGCGTTCTCCTGCGGGGCGACACTCGAGGACGTTGCGGCAACGACCAACCTGGGCGAGGTGGCGTTGGACTTGACGTTGCGTCCGCGAGGGTCGCTGACCCTGGGCGAGGTGGTAGAGGCTGCGGGCATCGAATGGGCCACCGCCCAGCGGCTGATCACCGCGGTCGGCCTCTCCACGGACCGTGACTCGCTCATCACGGCCGAGGAGGCGGCGACCGTCCGGCTGCTGGGCGCGGTGAGCGCCGAGTTGCTGGGTGAAGAGGCGACACTGCAGCTCGCCCGTGTCGCTGGCAACGCCATGGCGCGCATCGCCGAAACCGTCGTCGGGGTCTTCCGACTTCGGGTCGAACTGCCCCGTCGAGACTCGGGCACCCCGTATGTGGACGTAGTCAAGGAGTATGTCGACCTGGCACAGACCTTGCTGCCTGCATTCGTGGACACTCTGGACGCGGTGCTGCGCCGGCAGGTGGTGGCGGTGACGGAGCGAATGTGGTCGACAGACGAAGAGCGGTCTGCCGTGACCCTGCTGCGCACCGTGGGATTCGTCGACCTCGTCGGGTACACCTCCGCGGCTGCCTCCATGTCGGTCCGGGAGCTGACGGCCACACTCGTGGGCTTCGACGAGCGCACGGCCGAGGTCGTGGCACGCGGCCGCGGCCGGATCGTCAAGACGATCGGCGACGAGGCGATGTTCGTCACCGAAGACGCCGCCGACGCCTGTCGTATCGCCCTCGACCTCGTGGAGGGCGCGGGGGGAACGCTGCCTCTCGTCCGGGTCGGGCTCGCCACGGGCGAGGTGGTTTCGGTGTTCGGCGACCTGTACGGCCCCGACGTCAACCTGGCCGCCCGCCTCGTCGCCGTCGCTGATCCGGCCACGGCGGTCGTGTCCGAGGCGGTTCGAGTTGCGGCCCGCGGTTTTCAGTTCGAGCGGCTCCAGCCCCTGGCACTGAAGGGCTTTGCCGAGCAGAAAACCGCCTATCGACTCCGTCGCTGAGCACGAGTCATTCGACTGCCGCAAAGAGCTTCCATGACCCCGGAACACCCTTGAGCTCGCACTCGCCCCACTCGTCGAACTCGATGCCGGAGCCCACGACGAGGTCCTTCACCGTGCTGGAGACGAGCACCTGCCGGGGAGCCGCCAATGCACCTACCCGAGCGGCAATATGCACGGCCAACCCGCCCAGGTCGTCGCCTCGGACCTCGCATTCTTCGCTGTGCAGTCCTACCCTCAGGTCGATACCAAGGGCTCCTGCGTCCTCGAGGATCGCCTGCGCACATTTGATCGAGCGGGCGGGCCCATCGAACGATGCCACGAACCCGTCACCTGTCGTGTTGATCTCCTGCCCGCGGAATCGGCGAAGCTGAGAACGCACCACCTCGTCATGTGAGTCGAGCAACGTGCGCCACGCTCGGTCGCCCAGTGATGCGGCGCGCTCGGTCGAGCCCACGATGTCGCTGAAGAAGATCGTGGTGAGGATCCGTTCGGCCTCGAGGACGGGTCGTTCCCCGGTCATGAATTCCGCCACTTCGTCGCCCACGATGGAGAGTGTCGGCGTGAATCCAATGTCTCCGCCTTCGAGCTCGACCAATTTTGCGTCATCGATGTGCTCGGCCACGTACCGAGCTTGCTCGATCGGAACGAAGGGGCACTGCGTCACGGCCAGCACCAACGTGGGGGCCTGGACGAGTGGGAGCGCCGGCCTGACGTCCAGTTTGCGGCCCATGTAGTCGTACTGCGCAGCTGCGGCCCGCGGCGTGGACGCGGCCCGCCCGAAGCGGGCGAGCTGGCTCAACAGCGCCGGGTCCTGTGCGATGCTCGGGTTCTGCAGTGCGGTCATCTCAGGCGTTCCCCAACCGGCCCGGATCATCTCGATGATCGTGGTCATCACGTCCTCGGGCACTCCGATCGGGTAGTCCTCGGCCGCGAGAAATCGGGCGCTCGCATTCAAGAGGATCAATTCGCTGACTCGTTCGGGATGCATCGCAGTGAATAGCGTGGCGATGGGTGCGGCGTCGAGCGATGCGAAGATTGCCGCCCGCCGCGAGCCAGCGGCATCCAGCACGGCGCCCATGTCCTCGGCCCAGGTCTCCCAGGTGGGCATCTCGGCACGCGTGACAGCGTCGGACGCGCCCGTTCCTCGGCGATCGAACAGTATGAGTCGCGCGAATGATGCCAATTGCGTGAGAAATTCCGCCGCCGGGGGAAGGTCCCATACGAGCTCGATGTGGCTTCCGAGGCCATGGCAATACAGGAGATCAACGGGCGCTGATCCCACGACCTGGTACGCCACATCCGCATCCCCGACGGTGACGTATCGGGTTTCTGGTCGAGGGATCATCAGTCGAACCCCTGATCGCTTCAGCAGGTCTGCAGTTTCCAGGGCAGCGCCGGTGGAGGATGACGAGGCCAGACATTACTGGACGACCACCCGACGCACGGCCGCTTTGCCGTACATGCCGAGCCCACCCGTAGCCGCCGACCCGGGCGCCTCGGCGGTCCGCCCGGGCCGGGCGGGCGGGGAGGTCGGCGATTGTGCTGCGGCCCTGTCTCAGACCTGAACCTCGGCGGAGTGCGGGAGGCCGGACCGCCTCACTCAACTTTGGCCGAATCATGCCGAGAATTGTCCCATGGGAGGTCCGACCCAACCGACCCGGGCAGCCAAGAGGTTCAGGGTCGTCGTCCTCCTCGGAGCTGCCGCCCTGTGTATCTCGGCGTACCAGCCGTGGTCGAGGATCTGGGGCTTGACCTACACATTCGTGAACGTCGACGACTGGCGTTTCCTGCCCATGGCGGAGCTGGTCGTCGCAGCCGGCTCGGTCGTGATCGCCGTGGTCCACCTGGGGTGGATCAGGCGTACCGGGCTGGTGCTGGGTGCCTCGGCCCTCGTTCTCAACGTGGTGGGGGTCGTAGCCGGAGCACGTCTGGCAAACGTCCACGACAGCGATCCGTACTTCCGTATTTGGGCCGCGACCTCGGTCGTTCCCGAGCGAGGGCTGTGGATCGCATTGCTCACCTGCGCCGTCCTCATCGCGGGCGCCCTCTCCGGTTGGTCGGCCACCACGACTGTCCGTGACACGCCAGGAGACAGGGGCCGATCGCTCCAGCATGTCAGCACGGCAGGAGATCAGCTGCGCGGCATCCCTCGGCAGCGCCGTGCGGACGATGACGACATTTGAGAGAACCTGCCAGTGGGCATGTGATTCGATCTGGATAGCTAGCACCAGGATCTCGCGACGGAAAGGCCGTTCTCCCTCGGGTGGTGGCGATGCGGGCGCGGTCTGTTTCCACCTGCCGGACAGTACGGTGGACGTCGGTCCGGGGAGCAAATCCCAAACGGGTCGGCGCGCAGGCGATGATGGGGGATGTCGGGATGAAGAAGCGGGGCTGGCTGGTCGGCTGTGTGGCGATCTTGTTGAGTCTCGGGACCGGCGTCGGGTTGGGAGCCCTTCACCCCGCTCGTGCTGCCGCTCTGAACTACGTCGCGCTCGGGGACTCGTACACCTCAGGTGACGGCATCTCGCCGGCCTCACCTACCGCTCCCGCTGATTGCAACCAGTCGGCGGCCGACTACCCCCATCAGACCGCGAAGTTCGAAGGATGGCAGTTGACAGACGTGAGTTGTGCTGGTGCACGGTCGGTGGACGTGACCAGGGCGCAATACTCTGATCAGTCGCCGCAGCTCACAGCTGTGTCAACGTCATCGAATGTCGTCAGTATCGGCATCGGTGGAAATGACGACAACCTGTTCGTGGACGCTCTGGTCGATTGCAGCGTCGCCGACGTCCTCGACTTCGTCAATCTCGGGGCACCGTGCAAGGCGCTATACGGAAACAGGTTCGTGGACGACGTATCGAGCGATGCGTCGACGATCAGTGGTGTCATCCAGGACATCCACGACCGCGCCCCCCACGCGAAGGTCTTTGTCGTCGGCTACCCCGACATCCTGCCCCAGACCGGGCACTGCTATCCGACGATGCCGCTCACGAGCGGTGATGTCTCGTACCTGAACTCTCTCGAAGAGGGCCTCAACTCCATGTTGAGGTCGGATGCGACCGCCAACGGTGCCACGTTTGTCGACACGTTCACCCAGTCGATCGGGCACGACGCCTGCAGATCCTCGAGCGAGAGGTGGGTGAATCCCCTCGTCACCAGTGGCGGCGGGGTCTCAGTCCACCCGAATGCCACCGGCGCATCCGAGATGGGGTTGGCTCTTCAGTCGGCGATCCGGACGACGGGCCTGAAGTAGAGACGTGGTGGGTGCCGTTCATCGGCAAGGCAGGCCGAGTACCGCCGTGCCCGAAACGTGATCACCCAGGTCGTTGGTGGCCTGCAACTCGACCTCGACGAGCCCCTCACCGTGCAGCTGCGACGTCGCGATCACCGTGCCGGTGTAGGTGAGCGTCGAGCCTGGGAAGACCGGCACCCCGAGACGAATGGCGAGCTTCTTGACCATCGCCTCGGGTCCCGCCCAGTCCGTCAGGAATCGACTGCAGTAAGCCGTGTCCGAAAGGATGTTCATGAAGATGTCGGGTGCACCCTGGGCATTGGCGTAGTCGCGGTCATGGTGCACCGGCATGAAGTCCCGCGTGGCGATGGCTCCGGCGACGATCACCGAGGCGGTCACATCGATCACGAGGGTCGGAAGCCGGTCACCGACCCGTATCCCATCCCAGTCGAGGGTCTGGGGGCGAACGCTTGTGGTCATCGTCGCAGCACGAGCAGACCGGTCATGCGGGGATGTCCTCAGGTCTGAACTTGAGAATGCGGAATCGCTGCCGAGCCACCACCGCACCGTCCTCGTCGACGTACGTGGTCATCCACGTAACGAAGTAGCCGGGGCCGAGCCGGGTCTGCTTCATGTCGGAGATGGACTCGATCACCGTCGAAGCCGAGATCACCTCGCCGAGGTGGAGGTACCTGTCGATCTCGAACTCCGAATTCGACGCCAAGGTTCCGACGAAGCCCGCTTCGTCGAATATCGACATGGGGGTCGAGTCCTCCACCTCCACCGGAGAACCACCCCGGTCGGCGATGCCGGTGATCTTCGGGGTCGCCATCGTCCAGGTCTGGAGCATGAGGGGCGGGGCGACGACGCGGCCAAAGCGCGTGGTCGCTGCGTACTCGGGATCCGTGTACACGGGGTTGCGGTCGTCGAATGCAGCCACCCAGTGGCGGATCATCGGTTGATTCACCGGGTCAGGAGCCGCCGAGTTGTTCCCTGAGCCCATCGGCTTGCCGACCAGTGCCAGGACTCGTTCTTGAAATGTCGTCGCGTCGCCGTCCACGGGTCAGTTCTAGCGTCGGGAAACCCTGGCGCGAAAGTCACAGGCGACTCCCAGGGGTGGTGCGGCCCGGTGCGCACCACACCCCCTGGAATGCGCTGACCCTGGTACGACCGAGCCTGATACAGCCGCGCCCCTCGTTACTCCCAGGACGGCATCTCAAAGGGCTGGGTCAGGCTGATCATGTTGCCCGAGTCGTCGCGCATGGTGGCCTCAATGCCGTAGGGCCGCTCACTGGGCGGCGAGAGGAAGGCCACGCCCTTAGCTGACAGCTCTTCGTAGGTGCGACGGCAATCCTCGGTTGCCAGCACCCCGACACTCATGGCGCCGCCGGCCACCAACGCCCGGAGTTTCTCGGCGTCCTCAGGCGAGCGGCCCATCGTGCACGAAGACAAGATCAGCTGGAGGTCGGGTTGATTCGGGGGCGACACGGTCAGCCAGCGGAAGCCCGCGCCTGCCCCCTCGAAGTCGTCACCCATGGTGAAGTCAGTGCGCAGCTCGAATCCCAGCTTCTCGGTGTAGAAGGCCTTCGCCGAGTCCTGATCGAGGACGAAGACGCTGGTGTGGGACTGGTGGGTGATCATCGAGCTGCTCCTTGTTGTCGGGCCGTCGCGTGCAATGCGATCAACGTACGACCGAGCGGTTCAAACAGCGCGCCCGGCGAAGTGCAGGAACCTGCTCTGCGCGTCGGCGTCATCCGGGCAAGGCAGGGGTGGACCGAAACCGCCCGGACGGCGCATGGCCTCGCCGAACCCGGCGATGACGCCGGCACAATGTTGCACCGCGCCCGCATCGAGTGTCTCGGACTGACCGGTGGCCCGGGCCAGGTCCCACGTGTGGACCACCGTGTCCGAACAGGCCAAGCCGCCGACCAGTTCGTCGAAGCGGGTCGGCCCGGCGAAGGCCTGTACTTCGGTCTCGGCCCGGGTCGGGGCGCGCACCGCAGCGAGCAGCGCGGCGCTGGCTTCCCTCCACTGCGCCTGCAGGTCACCGTCGGGATCGGCCGGGGTCACCGAGCCTCCCAGCAGTCCCAGCACACGCCGCTGGGTATCGATGACATGGGCCACCAAGTCCCGCACCGTCCATTCTTCGCACGGCGTGGGCAGCGTCCACTGATCGGCCCCCACCCCCTGCAGTCGCTCGGTGAAACCACTGGAGACCCGGGCGTAGCGATCCGCATTCTCGGACATAGATGCACGGTAGTAGCCCGGTGCGATGTCGGCCCGACGAGATCGGGACCGGCGTCACCGGCTCAGCTTGGCGACCACACGGTGCGCCGCAGGAGCTCCCGCAAGGCCCATGTCGACGGAGAGACGGCTCATCCCACCGAGAGCGCCGCGCGCCACCACGAGATCCCTCGCGGGGTCGCTCCGAGAACTAGGTCGGGGGTGGCGGGGGGCTGGCTCGCAACGCATCCACCTCGGCCAGCAGCGTCGCGACCATCCAGGCCGGAAGCCGTGTGCCTCGCATGTCAGCGCCCGACAACGCCTTGCGAATGGTCGACTCTCGGTCCCGCGTGAGACGGGGGTGTTGCCATGTGAAGGGTTCCGGACGAGGTCTACCAGATGAGCCAGGGCTCTTGGCCTCCAAGTAGATGTCGATCAGCTCCCGGTACCGGTGGGCGATGACGTTGACTGCCGCCTCTCGCACCATCCGACCACCGAGGAGGTCGCGCAGCGCCTGGTCCCAGACGCTGCGTCCGACGGCGAAGCCGACGAAGCCTTCCAGTGGTGCCGCTACGTCGATCCAGTGCTCGACCGTGGGCATCGGGGCATTGCGTCCGAGCACGATGCAGGCCGCCGGATGCTCAGCATCGCCGGTGGCCACCGTGAGAACCTGTTGCGCTCCTTCGGTCGTCTCGTACCCCTCGAGTTTCCAGATGCTCGGGCGCACGCCGGCCGCCTGGAACTCGGTGATCGCCTCGGCGGTCAGGGTTGGCCGCGCCTGTCGGTCGAAGTGATCCTGGTCCTCGTATCGCCCCAGTTGGTCTCGGGTCGGCGGGACGAGCAGCTCGAACAGCCAGCGTCGACCCGTCTGCTCCGCCCAAGCCGAGACCCGGGCCAAACGCTCGGTCTGGGTCTCACGCACCTGCTTCTCGTCGGCCGGGTTGTACCGGACCAGGACCTTGAAGAAGTCAGGATCGAATGCCTCGACGTGTTCGGCGAAGTCGTTTCCGTAATCGAGTTCGAAGAGGTTTGTACCGCTTCGTTCGATGGGCATCGCGAGTACCAGGCCGTCCGCCTTGGCCCTCGTTGCCTCATCCGTTCCGAGCATCTCATCGACCAGCACTCCTGCTCGACCCGCAGGGAGTCCGTCCGCGACAGCCTGCAGTGCTCCCTCGTAGATCACCGTCTTGGCGTCTCGCATCCCTCGCAGGTCCTCATCGGTCGGATCGCCGGTGACGCCGAACAGCGTGTGGGCAAAAGACGCCCGGTGGTCCATCGCGAGCAGGAAAAGTGGTGCCTCATTCGAGGGCTCGAACGAGGGACGGGGCTGCGGTGAGATCATGGACTCGCAGCAAAAAATGCAACGGCATCAGATTGGATGCGCACGACACTCAGTCAACCAGACGAGTTCTGTACCGACAAGCGCCCCGCAACGCTGCGCATTTCGACGTGATCAACGCCCTACTCACCATATTGGCAGCGGCTGGTTTATCTGGCCTGCACCCACAAGCGTTGACACTCATGGCTCTCGGGAGTCTCAAGCTCGACCGTGAATCCTTGCTCCGCCGTCGACGGGTCGGGTGGTGCGGCATCTACGAAGGCACCAGCTGGAGTGGTTGCAGACACTGCATTCGTTGGGGCGATGCCGGGCCAGTGTTCTTGTTGGCAGATCGGGAACGCATGCGCGTGCCGTGGACATGCGAGACAGCGCAATCTGTCACCGTGACAGGCGTGACTGTCGCGGTGACAGTTCGGTGGTCCGCGACAATGTCGTCAGATTTGACGTTGGCAGTCAGAAGCATGGGCCTTAAGTTGTCAACACTTCCTTTTGGCCGTTAGCGGCCGATGGAAGCTTTTCGAACGCATTCACTACGTGTGACGTCGCAGCAAAGCAGCGGAGAGAAGTGTGATTCCCTCGTTGAATTCTCGACGAGACGGTGAAAAGGAAAACACGATGAGGAACGTCTCAATTGGTGGCAAATGCCGCATCGCTGCGATAACGCTTTCTGTGATGGCCTTGGTCGGGGTGGTGGCGTCGCCTGTTGCGACAGCACGACCCCGTGTGCACACTGCAGCAACGCACAAGCAAAAGAACACTGACCCGGTGATCTACAACAGCATCGACTCGCCACTGCCCGGCAACAATGCCAGCCAGTCGTTCGAGGCCACACAGACATCGGAGTTCGGGAACCAGATCGCCTTCGCAGGCTCGGCGCGGGTTCTCGCCGACGTTGTGGCGACCTTGAGCAGCTGGGGTTGCCAGTCAGGCAACCAGGGGACCGCAAATATAGGCACCATCAGCTCTCCCACCCCGGGGAGCTGCGTTACGACGCCGGGATCCACATTCTCGGAACCGGTGACGTTGAACATTTACGGCGTGGGGGCCAACAACGCCGTGGGTGCCCTTATCGCCACGGACACTCAGACATTTGACATTCCGTTCCGCCCATCGGCACTACCGGACACCGGCAGTTGTTCACCAACCGGCAGTAGCGACGGGACCGCATGGTACGACCCGGTCACGAGCAAGTGCGTTC
This sequence comes from uncultured Acidimicrobiales bacterium, assembly GCA_963764205.1. Classification (GTDB taxonomy): domain Bacteria; phylum Actinomycetota; class Acidimicrobiia; order Acidimicrobiales; family UBA8190; genus Chersky-840. The sequence goes on along the minus strand of CAVXRN010000006.1, from coordinate 68,242 downwards.
ACGGCTATTTCACGAACATCACCTTCAACTTCGGGCACGTAGCGCTTCCCAACAAGGTCATCTACGGAATTGCCTACAACACGAGTGATTACGGCTTCCAGCCTTACGGTGACGGTACGGCGTGCCATTCGACCACAGCCGGTTGTGGATACGACTCTCTCAACGTGGGGTACTCCACCGAGCCGTATCAACCGAGCATCGGTAGCGACCCCAACTTGGGCACGGACTATCTCGACGGGTCATACGCACCCTTCTATTGCGACGACGGGGCCGCCGGTACTGGGACATTCCGGATTGACGGCCGACCGGATACCAACAACTGTTGGAATGGCGGTGGGTACAACACCGGGTACAGCTATTACGGCATCGAGGATGGGGGCCCTGTTCCCGCTGGCCAAGTGAGCCCCTATGTTGTCCCCTCCGTGCAGTTCAACGCCGTGAACAGCCCTGCCGCAACCATCACGAGCGCCAACAACGCCTCCGTCGTCGCTGGGACGCCGTTCTCCTTCAGCGTGACCACCACTGGGATCCCAACTCCGACGCTTTCGGAGCGCGGGCGGCTTCCCCGCGGGCTGCGCTTCACGATGGACGCTTCCGGAACTGCCACGATCACTGGTACAGCGCTGACAAGTAACCGGAACAGGGTGTACAAGCTGACCCTGCGCGCCACCAACCTCCCCACTGGAGGGCGCAACCGACAACAGTTCAACCTCACGTTGACCGGCGGGAGGGGATAGTCGACCCACCCGCTCGGTCCCTGCGGCAATCGTCATCGACCCTTGTCCCATGTCCCATGTCCTTGCGACCTCAAGAATCCCTCGAGCGGTGGGGACGCCAGCAGCCCCAGAGCGGCGGGACCATGCAAGGGCATGAGCCCGGACCACAGAGCCTCATGCAAAGCCCGACAGTCCGAGCCCGACGCGGGAGTCGGAACCGCTGACCCCGCGGAGACCTTCGGCGAGGCGACCCTTCGACGTTATCCCCGCTTCCACCACCGTCAGTGACGAGTACAACCTACCTGGTGAACCATCAAAACTGTCAGTAGCTGTGTGCCGTCACGGCAGGCGATGATCTCGCCAACGAATCTGACGCTGTGGCGGGGAACAAGGCAGGGCCGGCGAGGGGATCACCGCGCCCGTTCCTGCGTCCAGTGTGGAGCAAAGGGGACGAGATGCGCCGGAGAGTCCGAGTAGTTGCGGCGGCATTGGCCGCCAGCGGGGCACTTTTGGCAGTTGGCGCCGTCGTCGGCACGCCCAATGCCGTTGCCGGCCAGAACTGGTCGACGCCGGCCGTAGTCGATACCGGATTTCTGAGCTCGATCTCCTGCGCCTCCACTTCGCTCTGCACCGCAGCGGACCAGCTTGGCAATACGGTGACGTACAACGGCACGTCGTGGTCGTCGCCTTCGACGGTTGACGCGGGTCAAGACCTCGCCGACATCTCGTGCCCGACCGCTTCGTTTTGCGCCGAGGTCGACCTCCACGGCAACGCCATAGCCGGCGGGGTGCCTACCGCGATCGACCCTGGCAACAGCTTGGCGGCCGTTTCGTGCTCGTCGTCGAGCTTCTGCGCCGCAGCCGACAGCGATGGCAACGTGTTCACGTATAGCAGCGGGAGCTGGTCGGGGGCGGATCCCATCTCCTCGGGCAACTACTTCGACGGTGTCTCGTGCACCTCGACTTCGTTCTGCGCGGCGGTGGACGATGTGGGCAATGCGTTCACCTACAACGGAGCGAGCTGGTCTGGTCCTGATGCCATCGACATCTATGGGCTGGCGCGAGTGTCGTGCACCTCGGCTTCCTTCTGCGTGGCCGTGGATATCAGGGGGAATGCCCTGATCTACAACGGAGCGAGCTGGTCCTCGCCGGTCGCCGCCGACGGAACGTTCCGCTACTTCACCTCGGTGTCGTGTACCTCGCCCACCTTCTGCATGGCTGTCGACGCGTACGGGAACGCCTCGATCTACAACGGGACGACCTGGTCGGCACCCGTGTACGTCGATGACAACACCCTGGTAGCCGTCTCGTGCAAGTCTGCGTCGTTCTGTGTGATCCTCGACTCCGTAAAGAGTGCGACGGTCTATACCGGAACGAACGCGGCCACCATCACGGACGTTGAGGTCAGCGGCAGTCCCGCGTCGCCAACCGTCACGGTCTTCGGATCCGGCTTCGGGACCCAGGCCAACCTGGGCACGCCCGGGGCTCCCGGCTGCGGCCCGCAGACCGGCAGCGACTATGGGTCGAAATTGTGGATTCAGGACTGGACCGACAACTGGGTGGCGGGCCGCGGCACGGCGTGTATCGGTCTGTCGGTCTCGTCGTATTCGGACAGCCAGGTGGTGTTCTCCTTCGGATCCGACTATTCGTCCTACACACTTTCCCCGTCCGCCAGCTTCACGCTCAACCTGCTGGGAGCCACGTTCAGTGGCAACGTCAGCTACACGAACTCGACCGGCGGTGCGTCGTGTACCTCGGGGACCACGTGTTCGGCCACCCTCGCCGACCCGTCTCAAATTGTGGCAGTAGCCGGCACCAAGCTTGCCAACGTCACGGCTTCGATCAGTGTGTACGTCAACACGCAGTTGTTGTCGTGTCACAACTTCGCCTATTCGGCTCCCGTCCTGACGCTTGACGATACGGGGCTCAAGGTCGGCTCGGCCGTGAGCGTCAGTGACAAAGTTGCTGGACTCCCGAGCACCAAGGGCGTCCTCATCTGCTACGAACCGGTGGGAACTTCGTCGCCCGTCCCCACCCTCCTCCGCAAGTGCCACGGTAAGACGTTCAAAGGCGCTTGTGTGAAGTCCGAGACGGAGGACGCCGGGAGCGTGGTCGCCAATCTGCTCGTTCCGGCTGGGGATCCTCGATTCCACGTCGGCGGAGGGTTGCCCGCCGTAGCGAGCGTCAGCACTGCAGCGCCGAAGGCCGGCAAGAAGATCACGATCAAGGGATCAAACCTCTCCGAGGTCACGACAGTCACCATCGGGGGTGTTGTCGCCCGGATCCTCAAGGCTGCTCCGACCTCGGTCAAGGTCATCGCCCCAGCGAACGCGCATGGCGCCATCGCAGTGACAAGCGTGGCTGGCACGATCACGACTCATTTGACTGTCACAGTGGTCTGAGTCGGTCGGTCGGTCGGCGGTCGACACAACCGCTGCGATCTGGGCCACCACTGTCGCCCGTTTTGCCATTTCCCACGCTATTGGGGCCGTCTCCTCGTATTTGTGGGCGCAATCACAATGAGAACCTCCCCGGGACTGTGAACCGTCAGCTGACACCCACCCCTGAAACCACGGCACCCGTGGTTGCGCCATCTTCAGAGGGCACCCTCGGGGAACCGTCGATCGCACCTTCGATCGCACCTTCGATCGCCGTGGCTACTCCCGGCACTACCGACGGGACCACTCCCCGGCGGGCCAAGGCAACAATGCCCCCCGCCATCAGCACGAGACCCGGGATCGACAAGACAAGACCAGGGGCGCCACGGCCGAGGGATTCGGCAAAGAGCACTACCCCGAGGACAACGCTCGTCAGGAGGGTTGCGACGTTGCTGGCTGCGAGATTGGGGGCTAATACACCGGCCTTCAGCCCCCGCTGTTGGTAGACGAACCCGGCGATGCCGACGGCCGCCAGCGCGTATAACTGCCACGACGTCAGGATCCCGATAAGCCCACCTTCGACATGGGCCAACGCCTTGACCTGGCCTCCTTGCAGACCGAAGGCAACGCCTGCCGCAACGCCGAGCACGGCAGCGGCCGGGGCCTGACCGACGCGCCGTGAGGCGATATCGAGCCCGCCCAAGACCGCGGCACTGACGATCAGGCAGGCGACCCACCACTGCGTCGGCACATGGTTGGTGCCCCTTGTCGGATCACTTCCCAGGAGGAACAAGACCAGCCCGGCGACGGTGGTCAGCGCCCCCAGGACTTCACGCCGGCCCAATCGTTGGTCGGTGAGCCAGGCGCCGCACGGCAGGGCGATCACGAAGCTCGACACCACGATGGCTTGGACCACGAGAAGCGACCCAACTGCGAGCGCGCCAACCTGGGCGACGAATCCACCGATCTGCAGCGCACCGCCCACAACCCACACCGGATGGCGGAAGAGCTGGACCAGAAAGCGCGTGCTGTCACCGGGTGCGCTCGTGCGCAGAGCGCCGCGCTGTTGCATGGCGTTGCCGAGCGCGAACGCGCACGCTGCGACCATGGCGAGTAGCACTTCCATTTCCGTGTGAACTCCCGACGCGCCGGCCGAGCATCGGCCAGGACTCTGATTGTGGAGGCGGAGGTGAAGCCCTGATCGTTATCGGCAGGCCTGCGAGCGGCCTAAACCCCCGGCGTTAGACGACGCTAACCAACCACGGGGCCGACGCGTCGTCGCCCCGCCCGACTTCGCTCCCGTGGCCCACAGCACCAGGTATCCATACAACGGCAGCTGGGGCGCCCTCCGCAGCCGGACCCGTGAGGACCCGGAATGGGCCAACCTCGGCGGGATCTCGTCCTGGACGGCATCCACCAGTCGCTTGAAGCGTGACCGGAGCGACAGGAGGTCCTCGTAGTGCTCTTGGTCGCCCCACATTTGGCGATTCGGCCAGTGCATCGCCTGAACCGTGTCGGCCCAGGTCGGGCCCCACCGATGAATTTCGATACCCACGCGCCACTTCATGGCGAGGCGTCACGATTTCGACGGGCAGCTCGTCATTCACGCCCAATGAGTCAGACCAACGGGAGAATTCGGACGAACACAAGTGTCGAAAGGTTAGCGATAAGGCCGAGTCGTTACGCCGAGCCGGTACCGACGAGAAGACCAGGTGATCGTCCCGGATGACTATTCGGCACCCAAAATTTGGATGACCGGTCGGCATCCACCGGATTGGCCAACGTCAAGCTGGTTTTGACCGCCACTTGTGTCCTTGCAGCGATGCGCCATCCCTCGCCATAGCTGAGAGGGGTCAGCGATCAGCGTCGGAGAAATCGCTGTTCGTTCTTGTCGATCCAGGTCATCAGCGCGTCTACGCCGTCAACTGTTATCTCCTGATCCAGATTTGGCAAGTAGATGGAGATGGCCCCGCGGTCGACGCCGACCGACAATTCAATCTCACCGCCAGAGTCGAGGCACCACGAAGGTGGCATCCCGGGCGTAGTCGACGGCTCAAAAATCCAACCATGGCGCGACTCGAGGAGCTGGCCGATTTGGTCAAACAACTCGTCATCGCGAGACATCAGTGCGCCCCATTCCGTTAGCGGCCTCAACCGTGATGATTATGGCTTGCCAAAACGCTATCGGCTTGGAAGTCCATGCCAAGCGTCTCACCGCTGAGGCATGGTGCATGGGTGAACCGGCCACGCGGCCTCGACCAGCTGATCGGAATCGTCCACTCCCGGGTTTCCTCGGTCCGCGTCTGCCATTGGACTTGAGGATGAGCCTGGGCTCGAACACAATCATCCTCAAGGAGGTAGGAATCCGGGTACCGGCTTCGTAGCCTTCTACTGTGGCCTTGGAACAGCGCTCGTGGGATCAGTACGAGTCGTCGAACGCGCGATCGACTCAGCTGGAACGCGCTCTCTCTCTCGTTCGAGTCGACTTTCCCTCAGAGCGCCAACCCCGTCAACCAGTCAGGTTCGCGCTCGCCGCGGCGACTTCGATACTCGGTTCCCTCGCTGCCGACATCATCCTCGTGGTCATCGGAACCACGATCTTTCCCGGCACAAAGGGATATGTACACTTTCAATTCCCGGACTATGCGAGGTTGACGATCGTCGGGGTCATCATCGCTTGCATCGCCTGGCCGATTGTGAAATCGGTTTCTTCGTCCCCGAGGTGGTTGTTCTTCCGGCTCGCCGTCCTTGTCACATTGCTCCTGTGGCTACCTGACCTATGGATCTTGTCGAAGGGTCAGCCCGCCACGGCCGTCGCCGTTCTCATGGTCATGCACCTTGCGATTGCACTCGTGACCTACAACGCGCTGGTGCACATTGCGCCCGACAAACGACCACGAGGTAGGGGACCCTCTCCGCAGTGAGCTCAATAACCGTAATCGTCGCTGACCCTGGGCGGCCACATCAGCGATTGCTGGCCGCAGGGCGAGGACTGGGCTGTATGTCCGGCTTACGCTCCGCGTGGAATGCGAATCGGAGCTCTCGGATGCTTCCAGTGAACATCGGAAGTGCTCAGGCACTCAGCCCCCGCAGCCAACCACTGTCTCCTCTACCGGTCATCGTCGTTCACGAGACCATTTGGTCCAGCACCGACGCAGATGACGGGACATGTCCCTCACTCCCGTGAGTCCGTTGAGGTTCCGGGTGAACCCATGGCGTTTGCGTGCGGCTATGAAGGTCCTCGTTGAAGAAATCGGGGTGCTTCGACGTCCTCTCAGCTGGATCGGCTCTCGCTTCGGGAACCCTGAGAGGGAATTCGCCGTCCTCGGAAGGCGCTGGATCCTCCTCGACGGCGTGTTCTCACCGATCGAGAATCCAGTGACCGAGCTGTTCACCACGTGGCTGCCCTACCCGGTGGGTGGTTCTTTCCTCGAGATCGGATGCGGAGCCGGGGTCACGGCCGTTCACGCCTCGCTATCGGGCTGCAGGCATGTCGTGGCCGTCGACATCAACGAAGCGGCCATCGACAACACCCGACGAAACGCGGAGCGTCATGGTGTGTCGGATCGAATCAGTGTCCGGTACAGCGACCTTTACGAGGCGCTCGATCCCGACGAGCGGTTCGATGTGATCTTCTGGAATTCGAATTTTATCGATGCGCCGGACGACCATTTTTTCCAATCCGATCTGGACTACGCGTACTTCGATCCTGGGTATCGGGTGCATCGCCGGTATCTTCAGGGGGCTCTCTCGCACCTGCGGGATGGAGGTCGCCTGTTTCTCGGCTTCAGTAGCTTGGGGAACTGGGATGAGCTCCGGCGCGCTTGTTCCGAAGCGGGTTTGGAGCCGACAATCGTGCGAAGCCAGGTGTGGCAGGCAGGCAGTGTGATCGACGTTCAACTGATTGAGCTTTTCCACTGCGGTCCGGATCGTGGAGGGCAGGCCTGACCGGCAGTGCGCCCGTCAGAGAGCCGCGCCGGCAGAATCGCGATGGTCCGCTTGCTGACTCAGGAACACCGCTGTTGATCTCCTGGCTGCGGTCGCTAGGCTGCTGAAGAGCGAGGCTGGGTAGCCGTTCTTGGGTCGTGTCAAGAGGCTCGGTCGTTCAGCTGCACAAGTGGTCGCTTATGTCGTGACCCTCGATCAGGAGGCAAGCCATGATCGCAAGCGCCGCAACTGTTTTGGGTGATCTGTTGGTTACCGCGCTGCTCGTCTTCATGGTTGTGATGACGACGGTTGCGATCCTGATGTCCGTTTGGCTGTGCCGACGCGTGCATAGGTTTTGGAATCTCTTGACCCGCCATGTTCGTGGACAGGGGTTCGACGCACCCTTCACAGCAGGCTTGAGATGGCTACGGTCCACTCCGATACCCGATCGCCGATGGCGCTCGATACACGGGACCCGGCGGAGGATGTCACGAGCGCTGATCGGTGCCGAGCACGCTATTGAGCTAGCCCGGTCGGGAGATGCGCCCCTCGGAGACCTGGGATCGTTATGTCGTCGCCTCCACGAGACGGCCGCCAATGTCGACCGATCACTGCGAATTGCGCAGCGATCTACCGGTTCCGTGATCGACGATCGCACGGTGCTCCGGCAGGCGGACAGTCTGACTGAATCGGCACGGCTCATACAGTTTGCGGCCGCCAAGGCAGTCGGGGCGCCGAATGACAGGGCGACAGATGAACTTGCCGACGACCTGCACAGAGAAGCTGCGGCGCTTGCAAGTGGCATATGGAAAGCCGGGCTTTGATCGGCGGCTTGGGGTCGTGCGGGCGGCCTGACCCGTAGAGGTCCTCCGCGGCCAAACCTTCGCACTTGAAACGGGGCCTTCAAAGTTGCTGTGCATGAACTTCCTGAGAGCGTGTGAGGTGCCAAACCCCGATCCATTCATTGAGCTGGTGTTTCGATAACCCCGATCCCGGCTGGCCGCTTCCCGTTGGTGGCGGGAAAGCTCCGGTGGCGTGCTTGCCTCCGTTCTCTATGTTCTCGTCCGATGCGTGCTCACGATTGCGGCGCTCAGGTTCCGGAGCTGTGCCTCCAAAGACCTCGCGATCGTGATGCTCCACCACGAACTGGCTATCTTGCGTTGACAGGTGGCTCGACTCAGCCGACGCACGCTGACCGGGTGTTTCTCGCCGCCGGCTCGCGTCTGTTGGGCCTGTGGGTGCCGAGAATCCCTTCCGCACCACGCCACGATGCGATCCTCGTGAATGAGGTCGCGGAATCGGTCGGACTGCCGGACCCGTCTGGTGGCGGCCTTGGTTCCGATATTCTGCGGTCGCACCCTCACTCCAAGCAGAGATCCCGCCACACCACGAGGGCACGGATGACATTTTCGGCCCCCACACCTTCTGCTGCCCGGACAGGCCGGTGGAGACAGCCATCCACGTGAGGCCGGTCGGGTGGGCCGCCGGGTCAGGTGGTGAAACGACGTTCGAGCGCGGTGATCTCGTCGAGGCCGATGAACTCGGTGAACGCACTGAAGCTCGGCAAGTCCTCGAGCAGCGGCGTTGGCGTGCCGACTGTCCTGATCTGCGCCAGGGCGTGCCGCATGGACGTCATGGCCGTCAGGAGCGTGGTCAAGGGGAAGATGACGATGGCAAAGCCGAGCTCCCGCAATCGGTCGTACGGCAGCGGTGGCGTCTTGCCGCCCTCGACCCAATTGAACAGAAGCGGCACGTCGGCCAACTCCGATGCGACGCGCTCGATGTCGGCTTCGCTCGTGACGGCCTCGACGAAGAGGGCGTCCACACCAGCGTCGCGGTACCGGCGAGCACGATCGATCGCGGCATCGATTCCCTCCACGGCAGCGGCATCGGTACGGGCGACCAGGACGAGTTCTGGCGCCGTGCGCGCCGCCACCGCCGCCCGGATCTTCGAGACCATTTCGTCCATGGGCACGATCTGCTTGCCGTCGAGGTGTCCGCATCGCTTCGGTGCCACCTGGTCCTCGAGATGGAGTGCGGCAACACCAGCCTGCTCGAACTCCTGGACGGTGCGGACGACATTGATCGCATTCCCGTAGCCGGTGTCGGCGTCGGCGATGACCGGGAGCTGGACGGCACGGGCGATAGCCCTGGCGTGGTCGACCATCTCGGTCATTGTGACCAACCCCACGTCCGGCCGCCCGAGCCTCGACGCCGCGTGGGCGAATCCGCTCATGTAGACGGCATCGAATCCGGCCTCTTCGACCAGTCGGGCGCCGAGGGCGTCGTACACGCCCGGCGCCAAGACGGGCTCACCCCCGGACAACAATTGCCGGAGTTGTCGAGGTCCGTCGATCGGGTGGGAGAGGTAGGGGGACAACGGGATCGCTACCGGGCTTCGTCGCGTCCGCTGATGGTGCGACCGATGTTGGCGGCCTGATGCCCTTCGGGGGCGGCGACCTCGACGATCGGATCTGCTCGGTCGTCGAATTCGGTCCGCAAAGCAACCGACATCACCGCGTGCAGTGCGTACGTCATTGTGATGTAGGTGAAGTCGAGGATCGCTTGATCACTGAGGTTGTCTTTCAAGACGGCGAACACACCGTCCGCGACCCGCCCCTGTGACGAGACGAGGGCATCGGTGTAGGCGAGCAGCGCTCGTTCGAGGGGATCGAACAGATCCGACACTTGCCAATGCTTGATCGCTTCGATCTTCTCCTCGGAGAACCCGAGGTCTCTGCAGCTTTTGCAATGTTGGGAGAACACGAACTGGCTGCCGATGAGCCAACCGGCGCGGACCTGGCCCAACTCGCGCAAGGCCGGGGCAATCTTGCGCGCGGGGCTGGCATAGAGGGCGAAACCGGCCACGGCGTGCTCGAGCACGTCGGGCGAATTCGCCCAGACTGTCCACCAGTCGCCTGGTGTGCCGGTCGCCGTGCCGGGTTCGGTCACCGGGTCCCGGTCGTCGAACAGCAGGGTGTACATGTTCTTGACGATCGGTGGGTTGTCGTCCGACCGCGGCACCTGTCCTAAGCGGGGCATGACGAGATCGTATTGATTGGTTGGGACCTCGGTCGTCGGTCGTGACCTGCGCCAGGACCGTGCTCTTTCTTGACCATTTCCCCCATGCCTCTCGATTTCCCACGTATTTGTGGACGCAAGGATACTGAGAACGCCCTCGTCGGAGTGGCGGATGAGATTCTCGGCACCCACAGGCCTCCTTAGCGGCCGAGGATCTCAGCGAATGAGCCGGTCGCTTCTGGGCGGATTGTCTCTGACCGTTACCGCACTCACACCGCGTGCTCTCCGTCCGATCCCACGAAGGTGACCTTGGACCCTGCCAGCCCCGAGTGGGTGAATGTCAAGCTGCGATGAGAAGATCGGAGTGCTTACGTGCATCGCATCGTCGTCTTGGGCGGGGGAAGCGGCGGGACCTTGACCGCCCTCCGTCTGCGAAAGGCCCATGGGCTCGACGACGCGTCCATCACGGTGGTCGATCAGGACGACCGCCGTATCTACCAGGCGGGACAGCTGTTCGTTCCCTTCGGCTCACCCACCCCGAGGACGTCGTTCGCCCCCGTGGCCGTCAGCTCCACTCCGGCATTGACTTCAGGATGACTGCAGTGGGCCACGTCGATCTTGACGGCCAGACCGTAGACCTGGTGGACACGAGCGAGGTTGTCTTTGACGTCCTCGTGGTGGCGACCGGTGCGGTCCTGGCCCCCGGGGAGACCGAAGGCCTGACCCGCCCGGCTTGGATTGAAAAGGTCTTCACGTTTTACACACCTGTAGGGGCAGGCCTGCCGTGACACCAATACGCGTCGTGATCGTCGGTGGCGTCGCCGGAGGGATGTCGACGGCCACTCGCCTCCGGCGCCTCGACGAAAAGGCCGAGATAACGGTGATCGAGCGATCAGGCCATGTGTCATATGCCAATTGCGGACTGCCCTATTTCGTAGGCGGCGTGATTGAGGACGAGGGCGACTTGCTCCTGCAGACCCCCGAGAGTCTCTTCGATCGATTCCGCCTCGATGTCCGTATCGACACCGAGGTCGTCGACATCGATGCCCACAACCACGAGGTCACGACACGCTCCACCGTCGATGGTCGATCCGACGGCGTTGGATACGACAAGCTGGTGTTGAGCCCCGGTGCTGTCCCGGTCCGTCCCCCCATACCTGGCTTTGACCGGGTCCGAGTACTTCGAACTGTCGAAGATGCTGAAAAGCTCGCAGTCGACGTAGCCGGACGGCCCGAGACTGCCGTGGTCATCGGGGCGGGATTCATTGGGCTCGAGACGGCCGAGAACCTTGTCCGCCGGTCGATTGCCGTGACGATCGTCGAGGCGGTCGACCAGGTGCTCAGCCCGCTCGACCCCGAGCTCGCGATCGTGGTGGCCGCTGAACTGACGTCCCACGGTGTGGTTGTCGAGACCGGTGTCGCCGTCTCCGAGGTGACCGCCGAAGGGATCGCTCTTGCCGATGGGCGAGCGATCCCCGGTGAGCTTGTCGTCGGGTCCATCGGCGTTCGCCCCGACACCCGCCTGGCACAGATGGCTGGACTTGCGCTCAGCGCACATGGAGGTATCGAAGTTGATGAGGCTAACCGGACTAGCGACAGAGACATCTATGCCGTCGGGGACGCTGTCGAAAAAGAGGACTGGGTCGGAAGTGGCAGCTCGCTGATCGCGCTCGCAAATGTCGCAAACCGGCAAGGACGACGAGTCGCCGACCACATCTGCGGCCTTCCCACTCGGAGCAGTCCCTCACTCGGAACGGCCATCGTCAAGATCTTCGATCTCACGGCGGCGGTCACGGGTTGGAACGAAAGGCGGCTCAAGGCCGAGGGACGCAGCTACCGGGTAATTCACTCGCATCCCATGAGCCACGCTGGTTACTATCCCGGCGCCCAATCGATGTCCCTGAAGCTTCTTTTTGACCCCGACGACGGGACAATCCTTGGGGCCCAGGCGGTCGGGAGGGAGGGCGTCGACAAGCGGATCGACGTGATCGCCACCGCCATCACGGGTGGCATCACCGCCGATGAGCTCGCCGACTTGGAACTCGCGTATGCACCTCCGTTTTCATCGGCCAAGGACCCGGTCAACATGCTTGGCTACATGGCTGAAAACGTGCGCACCGGCGCCTGCGACGTGGTGGAATACGACGAGCTGGTGACGTTGACCGAAGCGGGTTGGACACTGCTCGACGTTCGGACTCGCCAGGAACACAAACGAGGATCCATCCCAGGATCCGACAATCTCCCGCTCGACCAGTTACGCGAAGAACTTGACGGAGCCAAAGGCCCCTTCGTCGTCTACTGCGAGGTGGGCCAACGAGGACACACGGCGACAACGCTCCTCCACGAATTGGGGATCGAGGCCCGAAACCTCGACGGCGGTTACCGAACATGGCTTGCCGCTGATGCTGCCCGTGCGCAGCAGCCCTCCCGCCTCGTGGCGCAAGAGGTTTAGCGATGCGCCGCGTTGGACCCAAAACGAAGACTTTGGTCCCCACGACCAGCTCTCATTTCGAGGTCCGGATCAAAGAGGCGGGTGGGATTCTCGGCACCCACAGGCTCGGATGCGTTCTTGCCATCCACGCCTTGCGAAGAACGGGTCAATCGACCCTGTTAAGCACAACGGCATAGTGGCACCTTCGTAGTATGGAGAGTGCCGATGGCGACCAGGAGGGCGCAACGGTCGATTCGCGGGTGCGATGCGACGACATTTCGTTCCAAAGGGCACCAAGGCCTGCTGTCACTCTGACCCATGACGCGTCGTGGCCGTGTGCAGCTGGACCGCCGATGTGCCCTGTGTCCGGGTCGGAAGAGATGACCGCTCGTCGCCCGGTCGGGCGCGTCGAGCGATTCGCGGGGGCTCCCCGTCGGGGCACCGCAGCCCTGGAAGGATCCGGCCCACAGGGGGATCCGGCGCTGCGTTTCGATGGTGTCGTGCGCCGCTATGGCAGGAACGTAGCTCTCGACCATCTGAATCTCCAAGTGGCTCGAGGCGAGACCGTTGCACTCCTCGGCCCCAATGGGGCCGGGAAGTCCACGACAATCTCGCTTCTCTTGGGCCTACTGCGCCCCCAGGAGGGCTTGGTGGAGGTCTTGGGAACGAGCGCTCGCCAAGCGGTGGCGCACGGCCGGGTGGGGGCCATGCTCCAGACGGGATCGGGCAGCGGGTTGCCGCCAGGCGTTCGCGTCTCGAGCGTCCTCCAACTCGTGCGCCGACTCTACCGGTGTCCGGCTCCTTTCGACCTCACCGTGGAGCGAGCTGGGATCGGTGATCTCCTTGACCGCTCGACGCACCGCTTGTCGGGCGGGCAAGCCCAGCGAGTGCGTTTTGCCGTGGCCATCGCCGGAGATCCCGAGCTCGTTTTCTTGGACGAGCCCACTGCCGCCATGGACGTGGATAGCCAGCGCTCGTTCTGGCGCATGATGCGACAGTTCGGAGAAGAAGGTCGCACGATCGTCTTCGCCACACATCATTTGCAGGAGGCCGATGTCATCGCGGACCGGGTGGTCGTCATCAATCGTGGTCGTGTGGTGGCGAACGGCCCCGGAGCGACGCTCAAGGCCGCAGTTGCGACAAGGCAGGTCCGTTTTGTGACCGATTATCCAGACGAAGTGGTGTTCGATCAAATGGACGGGGTGACCGATGTTGTGGTTCGCGGCATCGGCGTCACCCTGAACTCACTCGATGCCGATGCCACCGTGAAAGCCTTGGTGCGTCATGGGGTGGACTTCAGCGATCTCGAGGTCACCGGGGCAGGCCTTGAGGAGGCCTTCCTGGCGCTCACCGAGCCCGACCTGACACCGAACGAGAGGCGGGCATTGTGACCGGGCTGCTGGCGTTCGGCCGATTCGAGGTGGGGCGCCTGCTCCGCAGTTGGAAGTTTCTGAGCGTCACGGTTGGATTCCCCGTTATCTTCTACATGCTGTTCCTGAGCGATCACAATCCCGATAAGGTCATTGACGGCGCCGTGTCATGGCGGGTCTATCTAATGGTGTCCATGTGCTCCTTTGGAGCTTTGATCGCCGCTCTCAACGCCGGGGGCAGCCGCCTGTCGACGGAACGGGCGTCGGGGTGGGCGCGTCAGTTGCGGGTCACCCCCATCCCCGCATGGTCATACGTTGCCACCAAGGTGACGGCGAGCATGCTGGTAGTCCTCCCCGTGCTGATCGTGGTCGAGGTCGTGGGTATGTCTTTCGGAGGTGTGCGGCTCGACCTCTCCTTGTGGGTCGAGCTCACTGCTCTGCTGTGGGTGACGGCGCTCCCCTTCGCCGTCCTCGGGGTATTCGTCGGGTTCATGGTGAACGCCGAAACGGCATATCCCGTGGTGACAGCCCTCATGTTCGTGCTCGGGTACTTCGGAGGGCTGTTCAACCCTGTGGGAAGCATGCCCCAAGCGATGCAGACAGCGGCTCGGGCTCTGCCGAGCTTCCACCACGCCTCGCTCGGCCTGGCTCTCGTGGACGGGCACGGTTTCGGGATACAAGATGCCCTAGTTCTGGCCGCCTATGCGGTGGTGCTCAGCCTCGCGGTCCTCTGGAAGCATCGGGTCGAGGAATCACGGGGCCTCGCGTAATTCCCAATCCACGTGATTCCGCTTACGTGGTTCCCTGTCGGAGCACGTCGCGGAGTCCCTGGGGTGTGAACTTGCCGGGCTCGGTAGTGTCGAGGAAGTCCTTCAGGATCTCGACGAAGCGGATTGGATCCTCGACGTGGGGGAAATGACCCACGCCCTCCATCACCTCCAATCGACTGTTGGGGATCGCCTCGTGCGCCGTGTAGGCATGGACGAGAGGGATGATCCGGTCACGGGTGCCCCAGACAATGAGCGTGGGTACATGTGCAGCTAGATAGAGACGGTCCAGAGCACTCACCGATTGTCCACCCGGGTCAATGACGGCCCGCATGGTACGGACGAACGCCTGCCGGTTCTCGGGCTCGGTCAACGACCGGTAGGAGCGCCAAATCTCGGCGCACGCGGCGTTGCGGATGCCCAAGCCACCGAGAAATCTGGAGACCGAGTCCCCCCAACTGCGCACGAACACCGGAAAGATGACGGGCAGCACGAATTCGGCCGCAGGCAGGGTGACGAGGCGGAGGATCCAGTTCACCTCGCGTCCCAGCCCGCCAGCGTCGACGAGGACGAGACGTTCGCAACGCTCGGGATACTGGTAGGCGAACTGCAAGGCCACCCCACCTCCGAAGGACTGTCCCACCACGGTGGCCCGGTCGAAACCCAAGAGGTGCAGAAAATCGCGCATCGAGCTGGCAAGGTTTCCAAGGGAGTAATCGCCGAGAGGCTTGTCCGACTTCCCGTGGCCGAGGAAGTCCGGAGCCAATACCGTGAACTCGCTCTGCAACAACTCCATGGCAGGGATCCACGTGCGGGAGCTGCCGGCGATTCCGTGGAGTAGCAACAGCACGGGACCTTCGCCGGCACGCCTATAGCTCATGTGATGGCCGTGGAGGGAGAGGTGTTCGATCGGGAACTGCTCCGCCGGCGTCAGGTGCTCTGTCGTTTCCATCGGATCTATTTCTCCCCTGGCCGCCGGTGCACAGCGATACAGGCCGCTTTCGCCGACGTTCCTCGACTGAACCTCATAAGAGGACATTCCCATTGCCCGGACCTCCGGTCTAGGGCCGAAGGTCAAGACCCAGCAGATTGGATCCTGGGACGCGTGGATCAGTCGGCGGTGGGTGGTTCGGGCGGGCGATTGATCGATCGGTCGGTCGGTCGGGTCGGTCGGTCGGTCGGTCGGTCAGTTGGTGGTCGGTGGGCTACCGACTAAACCACGGTGACCTGCGTTAGGACCGTGCCCTTTCTTCGCCATTTCCCACGCCATGCCTCGATTTCCCACATATTTGTTGAAGCAAGGATACTGAGAACTCCCTGGCCGGGAGGGGCGGATGAGATTTCGGCATCCACAGGGTGGATGACATTTTCGGCACCCACAGGACAAGATTTGGCACCCACGGGCCTCGGCCCATGACGCGGGGCAGGGCGTAGAAGACTCAAAGGAATATCTCGGCGCGACGATCTATTCGTTGCGATCGTGTTGAAATCGAAGCTCGCGGTCGGTGGCCCAGTCATTGATTACCGAGCGTGCTTGCACGAGGAGTAAGGCCCAGAGGCGCCCACATTCTGTGCAATTGTCGGCCGCAAAGAATTGGATTAACCAGCGATCGATTTCCGTGCCGAGAACGAGCTGCATCCACCGAATGACGTGTGGATAGGAGGAGTCGAGGACGGCGCGGTGACCAATCTGCAGGAGCTTAAGCAAGTTCGCGGTTAGAACGGCAAGGTGTTCACCAATCAGGGCTGCGGCGACCGAAGGGGAGACCTTTGTGTCGAGAAGTGCGTGAAGGAGACGATCCAACCGATCAAATGTTTCGCGCTCGATCCTCGCGGGGCAACAGGAGGAAGTGGCTTTCGTCATGGACAGTGTCGGGGCCACCGTACTCCTCGCCGATACGGGCTCATGACTACACCACATGATGGCGTTATCCGAGACATTACCGGAGCCCCCAGACCCTCGGGCGGAGCAGGGGAGCACGGTCCAACGGTCCAATGGTAGAACGTTGGGATGTTCGATGATCTGATGGAGGCCAACCGGCGCTATAGGAGTGAGTTCCACGATCCGGGCGTAGAAGGTAAAGCGGCGAAAGGTCTCGCCGTATTGACGTGTATTGATTCACGCATTGATCCGCTGGCAATGCTTGGACTCAAGGCCGGTGACGCTAAGATCATCCGTAATGCCGGCGCCCGAGTTACCGATGACGCCCTTCGCTCGTTGATTCTGGCCTCGAATCTGCTTGGCGTGACGCGCGTCTGCGTTGTGCAACACACTGACTGTGCCGTGATCGGCACAACGGACGAAGAGATTCGCGCCCGCATAAGAGCGGTCCGAGGGGTAGACGCCGACGGTTGGGATTTTCTGGCCACCACCGATCAGCCCAACACGTTGCGTCACGACATCGATCGAATCGAGTCGTGCCAGCTCCTGCCCCCCAACCTTCAGGTTGGTGGTTTCGTGTTTGATGTGCACACCGGGCAACTCGTCCCCGGTCTTCCATGAGACTCGGCCTTGCTGGCGGGAGCGGGAGGCGCAGTATCCCTCGTCGATCTCAAGGAACGAGAGTTGTACGCGGGAGGGAGTCCTCGTCTGCGAAACGCCGGGACACCTCTGCGGCGAGCAAGACGCATGCCGTCTTGGACTGGCCATATGCCGACCACGGGTCATAGAGACGGGGATTTCGGCACCCACATGCGCTGACTGGCATGCTTTCTGGGCGAGCGGGTGCATCGTTTGGCTGCTTTTCAATGCCTTTCGATCCCCGGACGGCTTAAGAATGCGTTTGACCTGGTCGATTCCGGTTTATGGCATTTGATCGGCTGCGTCGACTGGTATCGGGTGAGGCCAGAGGTTTGCATTTCGCGGCCGTCTTGTTCATGGGGCCTCTTGCAGCAGTTGCGATCTTGGGGCTGCGCGAGCTCCATCTCGTGGCGCCTTCGCCAATCTGGCTGATTCCCCTGATTCTCGTAGTGGGACAAGTCATTTGCATGACCGCTGGCATTTGGCGGCACCGATCCCCGAGTCGTGTCCGCTTGCACGTCTGGGTCGCATCACAGACCATCCTCGTAACAGCAACAATCTACGCGACGGGCTGGGGACCGGCACTCGCGATCGGGCTCGTCCTCGTTGGCCAAGAAGCCATGGCGGTGACGGACAGGTCATCGGAGCGCGTTGTCCTGGGTTGGACCCTGATCTGTTTGGTGGCCGGGCAGGGGCTGATCGCTCTTGGTTGGATCCCGTCGCTCCTGCCGAGTCCCGAGGTGCAGGGCTTGGCGGTCCTGATGGGTATCGGGATCGTGTTTTCATTCCGGTCCTTGCGTTCGGCGCTAATCGAAAGGGAAGAGGCCGCTGCCTTGACCGAAAGTCGCGAGCGCCGGTTTCGGGCACTGGTACAGAGCTCCTCTGACCTGGTGTTCGCCGTCGACGAATCCAGTGCCGTCACCTATGCCAGTCCGTCGTGCGAAAAGGTACTCGGCTATGAGCCTGAAATGTTGCTGGGTTCTGATAAAGGCGGATTGGTTCATGAAGACGACATCGAGGATCTTCGAGCCATCTTGGGCAGGACTGTGGGGAATCGTGGGGGATCGGCCGAGTTCACTATGCGAGTCCGTCACAGGGACGGAACGTGGTGTTGGCTCGAGGGACTAGCCACAAACCTGCTCGAGGACCCAGCAGTCGCCGGCGTCGTCATCAACGCCCGCGATATCACTGATCGCAGAGCACGGTTGGAGCGCCAAACGGCGATTTCCGATCTGGGGCGGGAAGTGCTCCGAGCAACCACTCTCCAAGAGTCCGTTGAGTCCGCCGTTGCTGTGATCAATCGCGTTGTCCGGTCGGGTCACTGTCGGATCGTCGACGTCCTCAAGAACGACGATCCCAACGAATTAGTGGCACTTGCCGCGTCCCAAGGGTCACAAGATGGCGACCCGGGTGCTGCTGATGATTCACCTAGCCTTCGCGTTCCAGTCGGTGATCCCGAGCGACCGCTCGCCCATATCGAGGTGTTCAAAGGCGACGACACGACGACCGAAGATGAGCAGTTCGTCGAAGCTGTCTCGGGCATCGTGTTGTCGGCAAAGGTCCGCTTCGGCGCTGAAGACGCTATCCGCCACCAAGCCATGCATGACCCGCTCACGGGCTTGCCCAACAGGGTGCTGTTCAACGACCGGCTCGAGCATGCTCTGAGTCGACGAGCACGATATGTCGGACACGTGGCGGTCATGATCGTCGATCTCGACGGATTTAAGAACGTGAATGACAGTCTTGGCCATCTCACCGGCGACGCACTGTTGATTGCAGTCGCCGACCGGTTCGAGACCCACCTTCGAGGCTTCGATACGATTGCACGCCTTGGCGGTGACGAGTTCGCCATTCTGGTCGACGATTTCGACGCAGCAGCTCAGGCGGGACGGCTTGCGCAGCGTGTGCTCGATGCTTTGGCGAGTCCGTTTGATCTACCCAACCGAGAGGTCTCTATTGGCGCAAGCGTCGGTGTGGCGCTCACCGACCAACCCCACACCCACGCGGACAGACTCCTGTCCGATGCGGATGCCGCGATGTACCGAGCCAAACGGGATGGAAAGGGTTGTTATCGGGTGTTCGAGACCGCTATGCACACCGCTGCCGTCGAACGCATGAACCTCGAACAAGAACTGCGGACTGCCATCAGCGGCGGTGCGCTCAGTGTGCACTACCAGCCCATCGTCGACCTTGGAAGCGGGCAGGTCGTCTCCTTTGAAGCGCTTGCCCGGTGGGAACACCCAACGAGAGGTTTTGTCCCGCCCGACACATTCATTCCGCTTGCCGAAGAATCGGGCCTCATTCTCGACCTTGGCCGTGCCGTGCTGATTGACGCTTGCCAACAGGCCCGGCAGTGGCATATTGCCGTCCCAGATCGCCGCCCAAATGTCTCGGTCAATGCGTCACGGCTTCAGTTGGGGAGCAGCAGCTTTGTCAAAGACGTTCGCGACGCACTTGCTCGGGCGCACGTCGATCCGTCGTCACTCGTCATCGAGGTCACCGAATCGATTCTGGCCTCGGAGCCTGGGAACGTGATCGCGACCCTCAATGCACTACGCCAGACTGGGGTTCGCATCGCCATCGACGACTTTGGTACGGGGTATTCGTCATTTGCGGCGCTTGCGGAACTTCCGATCGATATCTTGAAGATCGACAAACGCTTCATTGACAACCTTGTGTACGACGATCAGGGTCGTGGCTTTGTCAATGCCATCATGCAGCTTGCTCGCACGCTCAACCTGGTGACTACCGCCGAAGGCGTGGAGCAACTCGAACAACGCGATGCGCTTGCAGCCCTCGGATGTACGCATTATCAAGGGTACTTGTTCGCACCGCCTATGCCTGGCGACGAGACGGTCGAATGTCTCGCACGCGGCGGCGGCATTGTCGGGGCACGCCAGGGCGTCTCCGTCGCTGCGAACACCCGACTCCGATAGCTCGTGAGGTCCGAATATTCGATTGACCGGGCACGTATATGCGCCAAGGAGCGGCTGGGTGCCGAGATGTCATCCGCATCACGCGACCAGGCGATACTCGTGAATGAGGCCAACAAGCCTATCGGTCCGCACGGCACTTCCAGCAGGAGTTGTCGATCCAACTTCAGTAGGTGCTGAGGGTGTGGGGTGCCAAAATCCGATCCAGCTCATTGAGCCGGTGATTCGGAAGGCCTGAACCCAGCTGGCCGCCGTCCCTCAACGGCAGGAAAGCCCCACCGCATGTTTGCCCCCGTTCTCTATGTGCTGATCCGACGCGTGCTGAAGCTTGCGACACTCAAGCTCCGGCCGCCGGTGCCGGTCGGTCGGCTCCGTCCGTCCGTCCGTCCGTTCGTCGGTGGGTGGGGTGGGTAGGTCGGTCGGTGGGCTGCCGACAAAGCCCCCCTCCACACCAGACTTGAAGCACATAGCGCAATTGGCCGCCTCCCACGCGATGGCGCCCCATTTCCCACGAAGTTGTGGATGCAGTGACACTGAGAACTCCCAGGTCGGACCCAAAATGACATTCTGGGCACCCGCGGGGTGTGAGCAGCGCGAGGCGTAACGTGATTGCAACTGATCCAGTACCGGCCCTGGAAGTGACTGTCTAAGATTCGGCAGGACCTCGTCATCCTCAGGCGAGAGAGATTGTGTGGGGGTGTCATGACTAAGACGACCTACCGACTCGGTCGATCAACTTCGCGAAGTCCGCTCTTGCTCGTGACGGTCATGGTGTGCTGCGGCGTTGCCCTGGCGATGATCTCCGCAAGCTCGGCCGAGGCGTCCGCGAGAAGCGTTGCGGTCAACGCAGCGAAATCTCATGTCAGATGCGCAAGGAGCGGAGTCGTGAGATTCCAAACGTTTGCATTTTCTCCAGCCACGGTCGATGAGGGCGGCACGGCAGATCTCGACGAGACCATTTCCAATTGCAGCGCGATCACTTTCGCTGGGTCGATTCAAGCTTCCGGAAAGGACGTGTGCGTCATTGTCGACCCGGTTCTGCAGCATTTCAAACTCCAAAGGCATCAGTCAGTCGCGTTCACTATGACTTACTCTGTTCCTGAGTGCACCGGGACGGGGACTATTGTCGGTCAACTACTCTCGCACTCGGGACAGCAGCTGGAGACGAGGACGGCGACCTTCCAAAGTGTCGTTCCCCCGCCAACGCCGACAATCGTCACTGATCCTGTCAGCGTGATGGTCGGTGCGGCGACCAAACTCACGGGGACGAACTTTCCCGCCGACGCCACACTGACCATCAAGGAATGCTCCCAGACGACGTGGATCGTTCCAGAAGACCCCTGCGTAACGTCCAACGTGATCTCTATCGCGACGAACTCAAACGGTGATTTCGTGACCACGATGACCGCTGAGGTATGCCCCAGTCCCACACCGACACCGGTTGCAGGCCCGGGCTTCGTCCAGAACTGCTACCTAGGCCAGCCGGTCCCCCAGGGGATCGATACGATCACGTTGGTCGGAGCCTCGCGGATCACGGTGACGGGGCCATAAGGACGTACGAAGTTGCGAAACCGTCGCCCACAGCGACGATGCATTGTCTGGTGGTGTGGTGAGGCGGTCGGTCGGTCTTGGTCGGTCGGTGCGTTCGTGTGGGCTACCGACAAAACTGGTCTGACCTGGGCCGGCACTGTGCCCGTGCCCGGCCATTTCCCACGCTATTGCTCTCGATTTCCCACATTGTTGTACGAACAAACAGTCATCGGACATCCCTGGTCAGGGTGCCTCGAGTCCCATTTGACACCGACTATCACGCGCTTCGAAGGTATTTGCGCAGGGCTCGCCGGATGATCTCCGAAACCGTCACGCCCTCGTCGACGGCCCGCTGGGCCGTTTCTTCTCGCAGATCGGGATCCAGACGCACCGATTCGACCGCTTTGGCGGCGTCTCCCAGTGGTGGGCGACCGCGGCCCCGCGGCCGCCCCCGGAGCTGGCCCGAGCCATAGCCCCTCTCCGCCTCGTCGGCCATCTCCTCGATCGTCGTGTCGTCGATGGGCTTGCCGCCCTTGGTGTGTCCGTAGACCCGCTCGCTCATCGACCCTCGTCTCCGAACAGCTCTTCGCTCGTGGTTTGCCGGAGGGGCATGGCGTGGATCACGAGGACCGTCTCCGGGGGAGTCCAGTATGACCAGCTCCAGGAGGTTTCCGGCGCGATACGGACCAGCGGCGAGGTATCGGGGCAGGTCGTCATCGAGCTCGATCCACACCACGACGTGTTCGAAGGCGTGCGTAATGTCCTCGTCCGATACCCCATGCCTTCGGGCCGACGAGTGGATCTCCACACGGAATAAGCGTAATACATTTAATTGGCGAGGGTCAAGAACAGTGATCTGCTAGGTGCCCGGGACGGATTCCGGGAAGCCTCTACTCAGCAGAAGCGCAATCGGGACTCCGGACAGTACGGCAGGGCCGGGATTCTCGTGCAAAGCCTTTGTGTGGCCTTTCTTGACGTTACCAAGTTCGGCTTTTGTTGTTCCCGCCGTTACCGCTCGGACCCTGGGAGCGACATCCACCGTTCAGTCCCCACTTCCATCCGTACTTGCAGCTCGGCACAGGACTCACGACCTCGATCTCGGAGTTCCATGAACTCGTCGACGCATTCTGGGAGTCACCGGAATACGAGGCTTGCCAGTAGTAGGTGCCCGGAGTCGAGATGGTTACAGGAGTCGAGTTAGGCACCGACCCGTTGGTCACCGTGACCGTGCCTCCGCTGGCGACCATCGTCGTGTGCCGCGGGTCGGAGTAGACGGTGTAGGTAACGGTTCCACTGGCATTCGACGCGTCGGGCCCGCTCAGTGTGGCCGAATCGGTCACTGCCGTCCCCGAGAAGACGTTGATGAGATCTCCCCACCAGAAGCACTTCCCTCCACCAAAGGTGCCGCTCCCGACGAGGTCCGTGACGAGCCGAGTCGGTGCCAACGTGACGATCTCCACCTCGGAGCCACATTTGCTCATGGATGGACCATTGTTCGGGTCACCCGAGTACGACGCCTGCCAGTAGTACGTGCCGGGCGCAGTCAAGGTGACGGGGTTCGATGGAGGAGGGCTGCCCGGGGTGTTGATCGTCTCCGGAGTGCCTGTACTCACTGCCATGGTGCACCCCGAGTCGGAGTACACGTTGTAGGTAACCGTCCCCGTCGCAGTAGAGGCATTTGATCCGGAGAGGGTGGCTGAATCCGTGACGGCTGTCCCCACGTAGACGCTGATGGACGAGATGCCGCTGTGACCCCAGCCACCATTGTGGCCCCAGCCGCCATCGCCACCCCAGCCGCCACCGTTACCCCAGCACTTTGAAGCACACCCCGAGCCGTTCGACAGTGAAGTACGGAGCTTTGTCATCGCTGCGGTCGTTGGACTCGTGACCGTCTCCAATTCGTTGCTGCTGGAACCCGCCGCGCAGGTGCTCTGGGAAGGAGTGTTGTTGGTATCTCCCGAGTAGGCCGCCTGCCAGTAGTACGCGCCGCTCGCCGTCAGCGAAACCGGGCTCGAGGCCGGTAATGTGCCCGGCGTTGTGATCATCTCTGCCGTGCCCGTGCTCACCGGCATCGTGCAGGCTGAGTCAGAGTAGACGCTGTACGTGACGGTCCCAGTTGCCGTAGTGGCGTTCGCACCAGACAAAGTGGCTGAATCGGTAACCGCAGTATTGGGTGGAACGGTGATGGAGGTGCCCGATTTACCACCACCCGAGAGTGTCGTGGTCAAGGTTGTTGGTGCCCCGGAAACCGACTCGACCTCGGAGCCGCATGCGCTCGTGGATGCACCATTGTTGGCGTCACCGGAGTAGGACGCCTGCCAGTAATACGTTCCCGCACTGGATAGCGACACTGGGCTGGAATCGGGCAATGTGCCGGGCGTCGTGATCATCTCCGCGGTGCCAGTGCTCACCACCATCGTGCAGGCTAAGTCGGAGTAGACGCTGTACGTGATCGTTCCCGTGGCGGTCGAGGCATTGGTCCCGGAGAGGGTGGCGGAGTCCGTCACCGCGGTGTTCGTGGGAACGGTGACGGAGGGGCCCGACTGACCACCGCCGGACAAGGACGTGACCACATTGGTGGGCGGCAAGATGCTCGAAGTCGTCAGGGCATCCTCGAGAGAGAAGTACGTTGACTGACCCGAGGCCAGGGGGCTCGGGAAGTCAACGGTCCCGCTCATGGCGTCAGCGCTGATTCCGGAAAAACTCGTGTCCGGTCCTGCGTACGTAGTGGTATCACCGCCATAAGGACAGCCGGCGCTACCTAGATCACCGCTCACGGTGGAGCTGGACGGCGCCGCGGCCCATGTCCCGTAAGCCCCCGAACAAATACCATCCCCGTCGAATCCGAAGAGACCTAACGTGCTCGACGACAGCGGTAGGTCGCCCACCGCAGCTGAGGACTGGTTGAGAACTCCAATCAAGGTGTCTTCAATCCCATCGAAGGGTCCCTGGGTCGAGTCCCCGAGTACCTGAGTACCACTGTTGGTGATGTCGATGAGCAATCCGCAGCTCGTGTCGCTTCCGATGGAGGGACACTCGTTAAATGGAGCCGTCGTCGTGGGTGGTGTCGCAGCAGACGCTGCCGTACCGAGCGAGAAAGTCAATGCTCCCGCCCCGATTAGTGAGAAGGCTGCTGTAATACAAACCATCAACCGCAAGTGTCGACCAGTCACGGCAACCTACCTCTCCGACGCCCGCCAAGACGCCACCTTGCTCTATCGCATCTGCGCCACGGAGATCGGGCGTCTGGCGTGAGCACTACAGCCTCACGCCGGTGGAACCCTAAATTGAACGGCTCGTTCGCGTCAATCGATTTTGCAGCGTTGACGACAAATCACCGTAAAGAAAATGTCACCACCGCCACTCCCGTCACTCGCGTCCATCGCATCAAGCGCTGGCGCAGTCATATCGCTTGATCCGGGGGTGATGGCGGCCTGACCAGAACGGGGTAGAAAGTGGCCCGGGCCGGCAATCACAGGCCCACGCTCCCTTCTTAGACGTCGAGCCGTTGGAGTGAAGCAGCGGCGCGGCGTTCAACGCTCCCGTATCCGTTTGCCGTTGCGGCGGTCCGCGCCTTGGCGAGCAGATCCCGGGCTCTTTCGGCGTCGCCTGGCGCCCCTCGCCCTGCAAGCATCTTTCCCCATAGAAGGTGCGTCTGAGCGGCGAAGAACTTCGCACCTGCTCGTTCGCAGGAAGCGGACGAGGTGGCGAAATAGGCGTCCGCTTCGTCGTGTCGACCGAGGATGGCTGCGAGACCTCCGAGGGTGCGGCTGACAGGGCCTGCTGTCGCTACGTCGGTGTAGAGCCACTGATCTGCGAATGGAGTGAGCCGCTCGAGCATCGGTGCGGCAGACCCGAGATCTTCACACTCCACAGCGGCATCTGCGTACGCGATCATCCCAGTCAGCCAGGTTATGTCCATCGGGAGATCGAAGCCTGCCCTCGCAAACTGTTGCAAAAGAGATCGGGCCTCATCCTCGTAGCCCGACTCAGCATACGCCAGGGTCAGAGCCGCGACAAACACCGGTAGACCTGGGTTGTCGACGATGACCTGGTTGATGAGTGGCACGAGATCGCCCAATGTGCCCCGCCACAGGTTCACCATGATGAGCTGGGCGCCGAAGACGACGATGGCATCGGGTTCGCCGCCATCGGTGCCAATCTGGAGGGCGTGGGTTGCTAACTGTTCCGCCCGATCCGCATCGCCGGCGATCAGCGCTCTCGTCGCGAGTTGGAGCGCATGCACCCAGTTCAGGAACGGCTGGTTGAGTTGCTCGACAAGCGGGCCCTTGGTCTCGAGGCAACGGTCCATCTCGTCGATGTCCCCAGCCCAGGCAGCGGTGAATCGCCGCCCGCTCGCCGCACTACACAGCAGCACCGGGTCACCGACCTTTTCGGCTCGTGTCAGAGCATCGGCCGACCACGCCAACGACTGGTCAAACAGTGACGGCACGGAGAGTGGAAGACCGATGGTATTGAGGACCCGTACGATGATCGCATCATTACCGTGCCTCTTGGCGATGGCGAGAGCCTCTTCTGCCAGAGCCTTTCGACGCTCGAGTGGGCTTCCGATAGTGAGTTCCGAGCACAGAGCGGCAAGGAGGAGGGCGCGATCGGCATGGTCGGTCGAGATTCGGGCCAGAGCCATCTCCAATATCCCGACCTTTTCAGTGTCGATGGTGTCCACGGTGCTGAACGTCCCACGGTTGTTGGCCAGAGCGGCCGTCACCAAGCGCTCGGTATCGCCCAGGTCAGCCGCCCGATGAGCAGCTCCGAGGAGGGTGTCGCGGAACGTGGGGTCCCCCGTCTGACGTTGGGCGGTGCCGAGTCCGATGGCCAAGTCGATGCCGAGGACGGGATCGGGATCGGTGGCCTGAGGGTAGAGGTCGAGGGCCTGGGCGTAGTAGCGCAGGGCGTCGGCGGGGGCCAGAGACCTCAGGGCGGCGTCGCCAGCCTGGCGCGAGTAGGTCATCGCCTTGACCAGGTCGACGGGTCGGGTGGCGCTGAACCAGTGGCGAGCGAGTTCACCTACCCGCGATCCGGGCTGGTCCCCATAGAGATCCTCCATGGCCTCGGCGACTTGCCGGTGTGCCCGGACTCGGCGGGTGAGACTGAGGTCCTCGTACAGGGTGTGCTGGATGAGGGCGTGGGCGAAGCTGTAATGCCCTGGTGCGTCGGCCAACTCCCGCACCAACGACGCCGAGGCAGCAGCTTCGAGGATGTCGAGCACCTCGTCCTCACTCGCATTTGCCGTTCTGGCCAGGACATCCAGATCGAAGTCCCGACCGATGACCGCCGCCAGCGACATCACCCTCGCGGCCTCCGTTCCAAGCCGTCCGACTCGAGCACCGATGACCACTCGCACGCTGTCGGGCAGGGCTATCTGCTCCAGGGAGTCCTCGGCCACCCAGCGCCCAGCCTCGTCCTGGTGGATGACCCCGGTCTCCGACAGATGGCGCAGGACCTCGCTCACGAAGAAAGGGTTGCCGTCGGTCTCGCGATACACGGCGTGTGCGAGTCCCAATCCAGCGTCATCCAGGGTCTGACCGGCGGCGGCCTCCATGAACGACAGCACGCCACTGTCGTCTAGCCCGGTGAGTTCGAGGCGGGAGACGCCGCTCTGGCGATGCAACGCCGCCAGGGTGTCAAGCAGCGGGTGAGCCTGTGACAACTCACTGTCGCGATAGACCCCAAAGATCAGCACGCGGCATGGCTTGTTCGGCCGCTACTAGGTGGCGAAGCAATAGCAGGCTCCCCTTGTCGGCCCACTGGAGATCGTCGAGGACGAGCACGACGGGTTGGCGCTGCGACACGGTGGCCAACAGACTGACGACGGCGGCAAAGAGCAGGTACCGCTCGGTATCCGAGTCGGTGGCCTTCGACGGTGGGAGGTCCCGGATCCGGGCGCCCAGCGCGGGGGCCAGCGACATCAGTTCGGACCCGTGCGTTTCGATATGGGCGAGAAGTTGGTCCTCGGGAGCGTGGGTGACGAAATGACCGATGGCTTCGGCGAAGAGCTGGTAGGGAGTAGCCAGGTCCTCCTCGCAGTGCCCGAAGAGGACACAACTCCCGTCCTCGAAGGCCGCTCGGGCTGCGGCTGCCACGAGAGTGGTCTTGCCCAGGCCAGCCTCGCCCGAGATGAGCATCACCTGGCGCCCCTCGCCCCCGGCGACGTGCTTGTGGGCATCGCTCATCGTGGCCATGTCGGTCTCGCGTCCGACCACGCCCACGGTGGGGCGTAGAGCGAGGCGTGCGGGGAGGGGAACGACCCCGCCTTCGACCCCCGCGAGGGGCTGCCAGACGACCTCAATGGTCTCGACGGCGTCGGGCAGGCCCTTCAGAGACCGGAGACCAAGCGAGCGGCATTCTTGGCGATTACGACGCCCAGCGGTCAATCGCACCCACTCGGCAGAGAGGATCTGTCCGCCTTCGCAGATGGCACAAAGCCGAGCTGCCTCGACGACCGGGTCCCCGAAGTAGTCGTCCTCCTCACGGGTAACTTCCCCCCCGCTCAGGCCGACCCGCAGACCCACCGCGTACTCGCGACCACGGTTGTCGCGCTCCACGCCTTGCTGCATCGAAACGGCACAGGCCAGAGCGGACGAAGCCGAGCCAAAGACCACCATGAGCCCGTCACCCAGGTTCTTGACCTCGATGCCACCGGCCTCTGCGAGGGCTTGGCGCAAGATCGAAAAGTGACCCCTACGGATTTCGTCGGACGCGTCGGGCGCCAGACGTTGCGACAAGTCCGTCGAACCCACAACGTCGGTGAACAGGATGGTGGCGCTCTCGGTGCTCAAGAATCATCCTCCCGCCTGGGACGCCACTACCGTAGGCGAGGACAGGAATGGCTTGCCGAGAACGAAGGCATCGGACTTTCGCCTCACCACCGATCTCTGGCTCCCTAGGTGTCGTCCGCAAACCTTGCTCAAAAAAGGTACTTTTTGCACCGTGTCGGAGGACCAAGGTTTCTTGACGCGCCTCGACCAGCCCGCACGTGACGCCCTCGAGGCGGTGGGCCGGCACCTTCACCTCGGCGCCGGTCAGGTGCTGTTCTGGGAAGGGGCCGACGGCGGAGATGTCTTCATTCTGATTGAGGGCATCGTCAAGGTTGTCACCACCGCAGCATCGGGAAGCCAGGTCATCCTCGATCTGGTGTGCGCCGGATCGGTGCTCGGTGAGCTCTCGGCGATTGACGGCCAACCTCGTTCTGCCTCGGTCGAAGCGGTTAGCCCCATCGAAGTCTTGGCTCTTCGGATCCAGGACTTCCACAGCTTCCTCGAACACCAACCGCGGGCCGCTGTCGAGCTGCTCGGTGTTGTGGCAGCTCGGCTCCGCACGGCGTCACAACGACAACTGGAGTTCGGATCGAGCGACGCACTGACCCGGCTGTGCCGCAGTGTTCTTGTCATGATCGACCGCTTTGGAGCTCAAGACGACAGCCCTTCAGTCAACCTCCCCATCACGCAGCAGGAACTGGCCAACCTCACCGGGATGTCCCGCGAGGCAGTAGTGAAGGGCCTCAGGCGCCTGCGTGAACTCGGGTGGATCGAGACTAGCGGTCGAAGTGTCGTGGTCCGCGACCGTCACGCCGTGGCGTCTCAGGCGAGGTCGTGAGCGGCGTCGTTTGAGGTCACCAGGCCCGATGAGAGCAAGCGCCTCCCGTGAACAAGACCCATCGGTGCCCTCCTCACCTGGCGATCAACACCGTCCAACAAGGCGGGCGCCCTCCTGCTGCTGGGTACAAATACCCACCCGCCTGGGTACTGGGACGCTGCGCCGCGCCACAGGCGGGCACACAATGAGCTGCATTGGCGCACGGTGCGCGGAGTAAGGGGTGGTTGACCATGGCGGGTTACATCCAGAAAAGTCTTCAGCACGGCGAAACAGTGGAATATCGAGGCAAAGTCTCTCGGATTGCATTTGTCCTCCTTCCCACCATTTTGCTGGTCAGTGGCATCGTGGTCTTAACAGTGTTGGGGCACAACCAGAACCCCAGCGGGGGCGTCAAGGCCCTCAGGATCATCTTCGGCTTGGAAGTCGCCCTCGGAGTCATCAAACTCATTAAGGCCTTCTTCTATTTGCGAGCAGCTGAGTACGCCGTAACGGACAGAAGGGTCATCAGCAAGTACGGCTGGATCCGTTACACGACAGGAGACGTTCTGATAACTCAAATTTCTTCCGTGAACGTTAACCGGACGATTCCCGGCAGGATCTTTAACTATGGGACCGTTCGAATTCTCGCAACCGGGTCGCTGACGTACAACTTGGTCTATTTGAAGGAGCCGCTGAGATTCCAATCGGCGGTCTATGCGCGGTTGGATGCAAGCCGTCTTCTCAAGGGCACAGCCGCATACACGTTGGATGTCCGAATGGTGCCAGGTGAGCCAGCGCCAGCAGCAGCGCTGCCGCAGGCTCCCCATTTTCCTCCGCCGCCCACACCCCCAGTTACACCAGCGCAGTGGGCTGCCGATCCGTATGGTATGGCTGCGTTGCGGTACTGGGACGGACAGAGCTGGACGCATCATGTCTCCGGGCAGCAACCGGCGAACGACGGGCTCTCCGCCGGGCAGCAACTGGCGAACCAAGGCCTTTGGGCTTAACCGGAGGTCACCGCGAGGCGGCGGGAAGCCTCACGGCGGAGAGCCGATTTGGGTGTGGGCCGCCAAAATCCGTGTCGTGACGCAGCCACGGTCTACTCATGGATCAACCCACCCAGTCGGTCCTCCCGCTTCACTCGTCGCGGCGGCTGCGCAGGCGTTGAACGGACCTTGAACTCCTCGGGGCACTGTGGGCCTCAGTCGGTCGGTGGGTGGGTTGTTAGTTGGGTTCGTTGGTGAGGGCGGTCGGTCGGTCCGTCCGTCCGATAGTTAGTAGTCCGTCCGTCCGTCCGTCCGTCCGTCCGTCCGTTGGGTTCGTTCCTCGGTCAGTCGGTTGGTCGGTTGGTCGGCTACCGACAAAACCCACTTGACCTGGGCCGCGACTGCGGACAAGTTTGGCGTTTCCCACACTGTTGCTCCGGACTTCCCATGTATTTGTCGACGCAAAAATACTGGGAACTCCCTAGTCGGAGGATCCGATTGATTTGTCGGCACCAACAGGGTCCTTGGCCGTGCCCATCCTCCGCCGAGGGCCCACGCTGGACGCGGGGTACAGGTTTCGCGTCGTGGAGGACGGGCCGATGGAGATCTTTGTGAGCAGCAGGCGATACTCGTGGATCAGGCCACCGAGTCGGTCGGACCGCCGGACCCGTCCGATGGCCTTGTTCCGATATGCCTCAGTCGTACCCTCACTCCAAGGAGAGATCCCGCCACACCGCGAGGAGAGTCACCGACTTCTGCGGGCAACTGCCTCGGCGTCGATCACCTTCACCCGTCCCCGAGCCAGGATCACAATCCCGTCGTCTTGGGCCTTGCGAAGCACCCGGTTGAGACTCTGTCGGCTCGTTCCCACCATTTGTGCCAGCTCGTCTTGGGTCACTGGGATGGCCTCCCGGCTGGCATAGATGTGCCCGAGGCTGGCCAAACGGCGATACACCCGTGTCTCGACCGGCAGGTAGAGAGCGTCGAGCAGATTTTGCGAAGTTGCGCGCAGCCGGGCGTCGAGCACCTTCACGAGGAGCTGGACCACGCCAGAATGCTCGGCAAGCAGTCGCTCAAATTCCGTGCGGGTGAGCTCGAGCGTCTGGGTGGGTTCCAGAGCCATCGCCGTGGCCGAGCGGATCGAATGTTCTGCGACGAGCGCCTGTTCACCAAAGGCTTGGCCGGCGGGGATGACATCAAGGGTGGCCACGTCTCCCATCGGAGTCGAGACGCTTACGGCAACGGTGCCCTCGGCCAGCAGATGAAGGCTTTCCCCCGGCTCACCCTCGCGGAAGAGGGCTTCGCCCCTGCCGAAGCGTCGTCGACGACAGGCAGAGAGGACCGATCGCCGGTCCTCGTCTGACATTCCTGAGAGCAGCGTCCATTCCACAGGAGGCCCTCCAAAGCGCAAAGCTCCGAAGGTCGCAATGATGACACTTCCAGTGTCGCCTCGGTGACAGACGCCGCTGCCCACGTCCCTCAGAATCCTTCTAGGCGAAGCAGGGACCTCCGCGAAATGAGGACTGAGATGAAGACCTTGGCAAGACGTCGTGTGAGCAAGAATCGGCGGGTCGCGCTCCTTCAAGGCGTTGCACTTTTCAGTGGATGTAGTAAGGCAGAGCTGGAGGGGATCGCGTCGCTTACAACGGAGCACTCTGTTCCGCCGGGTCAAATCATCACCGAGCGTGATGAACCCGGGAGTGAGTTCTTCGTCATCGTTGACGGCACGGCGACCGCAACCAGCGAGGGCAACAGGTTGGCGGAGCTAGGACCGGGCTCATTCTTCGGTGAGCTGGCACTTCTGGATGGCGGTGCGCGAACCGCGACCGTCGTATCTGACTCCGACATGAAGCTCCTGGTGTTGTCGCACCGCGAGTTCATGAGCCTTCAACATGTAGCACCGCCGGTGGCGAACAAGATGGTTGTCGAGTTGGGCTCTCGATTGAGGCGGGCAGATGAAATGCTCGACTCAGCCTCGAGAGTCGTAGTATCCGCCGGCAGCTGACGGTCGGCGACGTATGTCGACCCGCTTCCGGCTCGATCCGAGTGAGTCGGCACGTATCGGAAGTGTCGAGTCCACTCAACGGTGTAGAACAAACAATTGCCGATCGGAGCGGCGATTCGGGCGGGACCGAATCGCGCGGGAGTACAAGGGGGTAAAAGTGTTTGGATCGCGTAGAAAGAGTCTCGTCGCATATTCTGGACTGATCGCCTTCGCTGGCATCGTGTTTGTCCCAATGATGCAACTCGGTGCCACGCCAGCTGCGGCGTCGACATGCGTGGCGCGGCCCGAGAATGGAATATGGACGGGAACATGGAGTTCCACGATCTCGTCAGTAGAGCGCGGAGTCTGGAATGGGACCTTCAGATTCCACCACGGAAAAGCTCCGTTCTCAGTAACAGGATCAGTGTCGGTAATTTTGACAAATCCGTATCTCGCCTCGTCCGGAGGGTCTGTGACTGGATCCGTCAGTTGCAATGGCGGATGGTCCGTGAGTGCGACAGGTTTCGGCGAGATCTTCAACGGGACCCTGTCTAACGGCGGGACAGTGGTCGGAGGGACGTGGAGCTTCTCGCCGCCGGGGGACACCGGACCTTGGACTGGAAGTGTGAAGCCCGTCGTCAATCACGTCCGACCCTCATCGGGATCGGCCAACGGCGGCGGGACCGTCACAATCCGGGGCTCGGGCTTCGAGAACGCGACGACTGTGGATTTTGGCTCGCACCCAGCAACACACGTCGTGGTGAGTGCCAATTTCAAAAAGATCAGCGTGGGTGTCCCGGAAGGAACTGGGAACGTCGACGTGACCGTGACCACGCCGAACGGAACAAGCAAAATCAGTCCTGCGGATGAGTATTCCTACCACTGAGTCCCGACCGATGATGTGTGGTCCCGTCGTCTGGGCTTGAGTACTAAAGCGTGTTATCACGAACCTCTTGTACCTCTGAATCAATTGCCGGGTCGGCCGTGGCGACGAACACGCTGTGGTGTGGGGTTGTCCGTTGGTTGGTGGGGTCGGTCGGTCGTCCGTCCGTCGGCCGTCGACATAACTGCCCTGACTTGGGCCGACACCGGACCCTGACTTGGCCATTACCCACGCTATGGCTCTCGATTTCCCACATTTTTGCTGCTGCAATCAAACTGTGGACTCCCAGCTCAGAACGCCGGATGAGTTCTCAGGGACCCGCACATTTGTGGCATTCGCTAATCGGTGACCTGAGAACGCCCCATGGAGCCGGCGCCCTTCTCCTTGGGCCGTGCCTGGCCGTGCGAAGCGCCTATGACAGCGGGAGAATGGCGGACGTGACCACCGGTTGGCGGGTTCTATCGATCGATCATCGTGATCCGGTCGCCCCGTTCGAGGACGTCGTGCGCCTGATCGACGTGGCGGGCACGGCGACTTCTGCCGCCTACAGCCGCAGCGATGTGATCGAAGCGCTCCACGAGCATCAGCCTGCGGCGGTGGCCGTATCTGCGGAGCGCCTTGTTGGCGCGGCCGTTGCTCGTGTGTGCGGGGCCGACGCCCATCTCTTGGCCCTGGCGTTGCACCCGCAGTGGCGCAACCTCGGCATCGGCTCGGCACTCCTGCGCGAGCTCGATCAGGGGATCATCCACCAGGGTGCACACCGGCTGCTGGCCTTGGTCGAGCCAGGTCAGGTGGGCGAGGTCGCGTTCATCCACCAGGGTTTCAACCGCCTCGACGGCCTGCACCTCTATATACGCGCCGCGTCGATGGTCCCCGAAGAACTCGCCATCGTCGAACGCTACGGGGGGCACTTCCCCCCGCCCGGCCTCTGGGACTCGATGAAGGGATTTTCCTCGACCAAGGACCTTCTCGAACGCCGCATAGTGGCGCCACTGGCGCACGGCGATCTGGCCGATCGCATCGGCCTCGTCCCACCAGCGGCCGTGATGCTATTCGGGCCACCCGGGACCGGAAAGACTTCCTTCGCCCGCGCTGTTGCGTCGCGACTTTCATGGTCGTTCGTCGAACTCCACCCCTCCCTCCTCGGCCAGGGCACGCAGGCAGCCGCCTCCCTACGCGAAGCACTCGACGACTTGCGGCACGTCGAGCATCTGGTGTGCTTCATCGACGAGGCCGACGAGATCGCCTCGGCCCGCACCGCGCGGCCCGACAGCCAGCCGATTGTGAACGAACTGCTGAAGGCCATCCCGGCGTTCAAGAGCCGGCCGGGACGCCTGATGATCATGGCTACGAACTCCATCGCGGCCATTGACCCGGCCATGCTGCGACCTGGGCGCTTCGACCTCATCATTCCGGTGGGCGCCCCCGACCTCTCCGGGCGTGCCGAGCTAGCCGTCGAGTTCCTCCCCGCGTGCGACCCTGAGGAGTTGGCCGCGCTCACCGAGGGGTTTACGCCGGCGGACTTCGCCCTGGCCGCCCACCGCGGTGCCCAGCTGGCGTTCGAACGGGCGCTGTCAGGCGGTGATGCCGAGGTAACCGCGGCGGATGGTTTGGCCGCCATCGCATCGACGAGACCATCGGTCAACGCCGACGCGACCCGGGAGTTTGAACTCGAGGAGAGCACCTACGCGCGTCTGTAGGGATCCGGCTCGATTGCCCCATACCGACGGAGTGAAGGCCACGGTTCGTTCGTGCGTCGGTCGTGGGAGAGGGTGGGTCGGTCAGTCAGTCGGTCGGTCGGGTCGGCTGGGTGGGTGGGTATGGTCGGTCGGCGTGTGTCGGTTTGGTTCGGTCGGTGCGTGCGTGCGTGCGTGCGTGCGTGCGTGGGTGGGCTTCCGACACGACCCACTTGACCTGCTCCGGCACCGTGCCCTTGCTTGGCCATTTCCCACGCTATTGCTCTCAATTTCCCACATCGTTGTGGACGCACTCACTCGAGAACCCCCAGGTCCGAGCCCCGGATGATATTTCGCTCCCCAGACGCTCAGGACAGCAGCCTGCAACCGGGCGCGGAAGCTCGTCTGGCTCGGCAAGGTGCCCGAGACGGGAGGACAGAACCCGCTTCCAGAATCACGGTCACTCCTTCGAGGCGTCGGTGCCCAGGACGTCTTTCAGGACGCCGCCGGCGTGCACGGGCGCGAGATTGTCGGCCAGGTACCCCGGAGCCTCCTGGGTCTCGACGAACCATCCCGTAGGGCACATGGTGAGGATCTCCACGAAGGAAAAGCCTGCCCCGGCGATCTGGGTGCGCAGCGCCTGGAGGAGCATCTTCTTGGTGCGAGCGACATTGCCGGCGCTGTTCACCGCCCCTCGGGCCACGTAGGCCGACCCGTCGAGCTGGGCCAGCAGAGTGGCGAGGAGGATGGGGCGCCCATGGGCGAAGGGGTCGCGGCCCTCGAGGCTGGTCTTGGTGCGCTGTCCGAGCACCGTGGTGGCCGTCATGTGGCCGCCCGTCTCGCCGAACACACCGTTGTTGAGCATGACACAAGTCACGTTCTCACCCCGGGCCGCGGTGTGGAGCACCTCCTGGAGTCCCTCGTTGACCATGTCGCCGTCACCTTGGATGGTGAGGACCACGGTGTCGGGCCGGGCCCGCTTGACCCCGGTGGCGACCGACGGGGCTCGGCCGTGTAGCGCCTGAAGGACTTCCACGTCGAGGTTGTTGGAGAAGGCCGTATAGCAGCCGATGCCGAACACCGCGATTGTCTGGTGCACCACGTCCAGCTCGGCCACCGCTTCCATCGCGGCGCGCATGGCGATGGGCTCCCCGCACCCGGGGCAGAGGTGATGGGCGCCCATGTCGATCAAGGCCGGCGTGAAGTCGTCGACGAGCCTGGCCGGCTCGGTCGGTGGTCGGTCGGTGCGCACCACGATGTGTCCCTCGACCCGGGTCGTGCGGGTCATGGCGCGAGGACCTGCTCGATGCGCCGGGTGAGCACCGACACGTCGAGGTCGGGCGCGATGCCAAATCCTGAGCTGTCGAGGCTGAGGCCCCCGATGAAGTGGACGGGGGCGCGACCGAGCACCGCCAGCGACACGTCGTCGATCATCTGGCCCTGGTTGTTCTCATAGACGACGACGGCGCGCGCTCCCTGGGCCACACGGGCGAGCGCCTCGGTCGGGAAGGGCACCAAGGTGATGGGTCGGACGAGGCCCACCCGGGCTCCCCGGGCGCGCAGGGCTCGCACCGCGGCCCTGGCGTACTTGGCGGGGGTGCCGAAGGCCACCACCACCACCTCGGCGTCGTCGGTGGCGAGGCATTCGACCCGGGGCTCGACCGACGTCAGCATGGCCTTGGTGGCCGCCGCGCACGCCCGGTAGTGCTCCGACAGGTCGTAGCCGACGTCGTCTCGTTGTTTGACCGACCCCAGGAAGGAAATGAGCTTGGCGTGGCCCGAACCACCGCTGGACCCGTCGAGGGCCCAGTCCGACTCGGGACGGGGACCGAAGTCCCGGGGTTCGACGGTGACCGACTGCGAGGTGTGGGCCAGGTAGTAGTCGCCCATGACGAGCACCGGGTTGCGCCAGCGGGCTGTGAGGTCGAACGCCAGCTGGACGAGCTCGACGGCTTCGGCGGGATCGGTGGGGGCGAGCACCAGGTGGCGGTAGTCGCCGTGGCCGCCGCCCCGGGTGGCCTGGAAGTAGTCGCCTTGAGCCCGCGCCATGTTGAGCACCACCAGCGGGAGGCGGGCCAGGGTGATCTCGGCCAGCGACTCCTGCATGAGCGACAGGCCCTGGCCGGTGGACCCCGTCGCGGCCGGTGTGCCAGTGGCGGCCGCACCCCAGGCCATGCCTACCGCCTCGATCTCGCTTTCGGCGTTCATGCACACACCCCCCAGCGCAGGCAGCTTGCGGGCCATGTGTTCGAGCACTTCGGTGAACGGTGTCATGGGATAACCGGCGAAAAAGCGGCACCCCGCCGCGAGCATGGCATCGGCGATGACCTCGGAGCCTTCGCACAGTTTGGTGGTCACTGGACCGCGGCCGACACTATGTGGGGGGTGTCGTACCGGTAGACCTGGAACACGAAGTCAGGACACACCGCCGAGCACGCGGCACAGCCGGTGCAGCCCTCCAGCAGTAGCGGGAATCGGTACCCGCGGGCGTTGACGGTGTCCCTCGTCATCACGAGCACCCCGGGCGGACACGCGTCGACACAGAGGTCGCAGCCTTTGCAGGCGTCGGTGTCGATGACGACGGTGCCCCGGGTGCGGGCGGGGGGAGCGGGCGTGTTCACGGGGCCGCCACCGACAGCGGGTTCCACGCCTGGGAGACGTGCCGGGGTGCCGCGGCGAAGCCAGCCGCCAAAGCTCGGGCGTTGAGCTCGACGTGCTGAACTCGATAAGAGGGGAGCGCAGCGCTCGCCGCGGCCAGCAGGCTGGACATGGCCACGATGCCGGTGACCGCGGCGTAGGCGCCGACCATAACCATCGATGCCGCCATGACATTGCCCTGGTCCACGGCGATGGCCGTGGCCGGTATGTCGACCACAGTGCAGCGGGTGGGGGCGAGGCGTGCTTCGGCCACGGCGTGGTCGAACACCGTGGAGTTGACGAGGGCCACGCTGGCCGATCCGAGGCTCGCCAGGGCGTGGTCGGCGAACTCGTGGTGCATGAGGATGGCCGACCACGTGGCGTTGACGGTGGGGGGCGCTTCGATGGGGCCGTCGGCCACGATCACGGTGGCTTCGGTGTTGCCGCCGCGCATCATGCCCCCGTAGCTCCCGAAGACCTGTACGACCCGGCCCTCGGCCATGGCCGCGTGGGCGAGCACGCTGGCGGCGAGCTGTACGCCCTGGCCGCCGATCCCCGTCACCAGTAGTTCGCGCTCCACAGAACACCGATCATAAAAACCCAGAACGGCGTTCTGCAACTCGGACCGATCCCGGGCCGTACCGGCCGGTGTGCTTAGGAGAGCCGTTCGGCCAGCAGGCGGCGCTGGACCTGGAGCGTGGACGCGGTGCGGGGGATGACGTCGGTGATCTCGAGGCGGCGGGGCTGCTTGAACGGCGCCAGCGAGGCCGCGCAGAACCGGCGCAGCTCCTCGAGCGACGGCGCGGGCGTGCCGGGGGCCGTGACGATGACCGCGCACACGATCTCTCCCCAGGTCGGATCGGGCACACCGATCACGGCCACGTCGTGCACGGCGTTATGGCCGGCGAGGACCGATTCGACCTCGGCGGGCGACACCGTTTCCCCCCGGTACGGATGACGTCGCGGGCACGGCCCACGATGGTTAGGTATCCCTCGTCGTCGACCTCGGCTAGATCGCCGGTTCGGTACCACCCGTCGACGAGCGCTTCGGCGGTCGCCGCCGCGTCCCCGTAGTAGCCGTCGAAGAGCAGCGGTCCGCGCGTCCACAGCTCCCCGGCGGAGTCGACCCGGATCTCCGTCCCCGGGGCCGGCACCCCGCAGCTTCCGGGCTTGGCGCGCATCTCCGCGTGGTCGAGCGAGGCCACGCTCCCGGCTTCGGTGGACCCGTAGAAGACGCGGAGATGCGCGTGGGGGGCGGCGCGTTCGATGGCTTCGAGGAGTTCGAGGGGTGTGGCCGAGGTGCCGGTGTCGGCGAAGCGGAGCGTGGCGAGGGCGGGGACGGTGCCGCTCGGGGTGGCGCCGGCCAGGATGCGCCCCCACACGGCGGGGATGGCGTTGAGCCGGGTGGCGGCGTGGCGGGCCACGGCCGAGGTGATGGGCTCGGCCGCGGCTTGGTGAAGGAACACGACCGAGCCGCGCGCCTGCCACTGCTGCAGCGCGATGGTCCAGGCGCCCATGTGCGACAGGGGATACGGGCACACCATGGCCCCCCGAGGTTCGAGTAAGGCACCGGGGTGACTGCGCAGCACGTTCACCCGGTGCGAGAGCACCGCCCCCTTGGGTCGCCCCGTGCTGCCGCTGGTGAAGAAGACCACATGGGGATCGTCCTCGCGCAGCGTCACGGCGCGTCGGTCACTGTCGTCGACGTGGCGCGCCAGTCGGCTCAAGGAGATGCCCGGGCCCGACGACGCGTCGTCGTCGTGGGGTCGACCCCCGCTTGCCAGGCCCCTTGCGTTCGCCAGGGGTGCGCTCATGCTTCGCGCCAGGGCTTCGCCCGCCGCCGCGTGGGCATCGTCGACGACGACGAGGGCGGGCTCGACCAAAGCCGTCACCGTCAACGCCTCGTCCAGCCCGAGCCCGGTTCCGAGGGGGGCAAATACGGCGCCGGTCTTGGCCAGGGCCGCGAACATCGGGACGAGGTCCAGGCTGGTCGAGCTCCACACCGCCACGCGGTCGCCCGGACCCACACCGATTCCCCCGAGGACTCGAGCCAACCGGTTGGCGGAACGGTCGAGCGAAGCAAAGGTGAGCGTGTCGTCGCCCAGGGCGGCGGCGGCTCGATTGGGTGCGGCGCGTGCTGCGTTGGCAAAGACGTCACCGATGAGTAGCTCGCCCCGCATCGCCCCATGACCTCCTGCGCCGACCGGCGGCGGTGGTCGGCTCTTGCCCTGTGCAGAACGGCGATCTTAGAGTGGGAGAACAGCGTGCTGCATAGGGCCGCCGTTGGCTCGGGGACACGAGCGCCGAGGAGTAGACATGCCGGGAATGACCGAGACCCTGGCCACTCGGGCGCTGCAGCGCAGCGCCGCGGATCGCCACGCCGCCTACGTCGACGATGTCCGGCGCATCGTGGACGCGACGTATCGCCTCATCGAGCGTACCGGCGGCGTCGACCCCTCGCTGCGGGAGGTGTTGGCCGAGGCGGGCCTCTCCACCCAGACCTTTTACCGCCTCTTTCGGTCGAAGGACGAGCTCATGCTGGTGCTCCTTGACGACGGCCGGCGCAGGCTGCTCGGGTATCTCGAGCACCGCATGGCCCGGGCCACCTCGCCTGAGGACAAGGTGCGGGCCTGGGTGCAGGGCGTGCTGGCCCAGGCCTCGAATCCCGAGGCGGCGGCCCGCACCCGCCCATTCCTGGCCGAGCAGGATCGTCTGGTCGAGCACTTCCCGCACGAACAGCAGGCATCGGTCGACCTCCTCGTGGGGCTCCTTGTCGATTCGCTGCGCGAGCTCCCCGCGGCGGGGACCCGGCCCGGGGCGGGGCGCGGCGCAGCCGCGGCCCGGCGTGACGCCCAGGCCGTGTATCGACTGGTGTTCGCCACCTTGCACGACCACCTCGCCCGTCGCACTGTAGCGTCGACCGACGAGATCGACCATCTGGTCAGCTTCGTGCTGCGGGCCGTGGGCGGGGTGGATCGCGTCTCGCCGAGGTCGACACTGGCCCGGGGCCGGCGCGGCACCGCCTCGTGAGTGAGGACCGAGTGTCGACGAGCGGGGAGCGAGTGCTCGGAGACCTGGGCACGCGGGTGGTCTTTGAGAACGACCGGGTGCGGGTGTGGCAGGTGCGCCTCGCACCGGGGGAACGGGGCGATGTGCATCGCCACAAGCTCGACCACCTGCTCGTGCAGGTGGCGGGGGACCGCATCGCGGTGATGCCCGAGCCTGATTCGGAGGGTCCCTTCCGCCACTACCTCGAAGCCGAGGTCGTTCCCGGTGCGATCGTGCATGTGAGGCGGGGCGGTGTGGAGTCGGCCCTCAACGTCGGGATGCAGCCCTATCTCGAGATCGTGGTCGAGCTCAAGGACTGAAGGACCGAGGACGGCGTCGCCGGGCCCGGCGCTTCACCCGAAATCGGGATTGGAAGGCGGCCAGGGCGTTGGGGGTCCAATCGGGCTTCCCGACAGTACGGACTCGTGGACGAAGCCATCGTTCTACCCTGTGACAGGGGAGAACTGTCACCTATGCAGCATTTGGCCGGGGCAGATCATGCGGGCATCGGTGCCATCTTGATCACGGCGAAGGCAGCGCCGTCGGGGTCCATGAGCACGGCGAAACGACCGGGAGGGATGTCGGTGGGCGGGACTACGGTCACGGCACCGAGCTCGCTCGCCTTGGCCACGGTGGCGTCGGTGTCCTCGGTTCCGAAGTACACGAGCCAGTGGGCCGGCACCTCGGCGGGAACCATGTCGGGCATGGTCATCATCCCCGCGACCGCCTGTGGGTGTCGAACAACTCGTCTAAGGCTTTCCGGACGGCGAGCTTGCTCGTGGGCGAGACCCGTACGAGTTTCGGCATCGTTTCTTTATGCTGGTGCCAATGGCTGCGCCATTGAAGATACTGAAGGTCAACCACATAAACCAGATTGTCGAGGACTATGCGACTGCCGTCGGCCACCTAGAGGATCTGTTCGGTGGCCAATTCTTGAGGGATATCGGCCCGAACCCGCTCACTGCCGGCTGCTTCGTTGAGGTGGGCGGCGAGATATTCGAACTGCTTGTCCCGAAAGTCCTGGACAAGGCCGAGGGCAAGCAGCTCACACGGTACGGGCCGCACTACCAAGGCATCGAGATCCTGGTTCCCTCGCTTGCGGAGTCTCTTCAGGCCATCCGGGAACGGGGGATCGAGATCCTGTTGGAGCGGAGCACCGACTTCTTTACCAAACCTTCGGCGACTTTCGGTGTGTGCTTGCAGGTCTACGCAGGCGATTGGCACGCCGATCCACCGCCGGCCCCCTACGTGAACCCTCTGCGTCCGGCGCGGTGGTGGCAGGAGCACCCGATCGGATATCGAGGATTGCACCACATCAGCTTCGCTTGCGAAGATCTCGTTGGAGCTGAGAGATTCTGGTGTGAGTTGACAGGTGGGACCGTCACTCATCGGGCGGCGCGGCCAGCAGCGGCCGCGACCGCCGTTGGACTCGACATCGGCATCCCGCTAGAGCTTGTCGCCGCAACCGGCCCCGGGCTGATCCAGAACTACCTCGACCGCTACGGGCCGAGGGTCTGGGCCACGACATTTACAGTGTGTGACCTGGGTGCGACTGAAGCCCACTTCGCTTCGCGTGGCATCGAACTGGTGGCCGGAGACGCGCCCGGGTCGATGATGGTGCCGCCGGAGCGTAACTACCAGGTCGTGTACCAATTTATCGAGTAACCGCTAGCAGAATCCGCCGTCCTGACATCGCCGCCTCATCACGTCCAAAGGTGGGACCGCCTGGGCGGCTTGCTTCATGAGTACTACCGGGCTGCGTGACCCGTTGTCGTTGTGGCACCCAACCGGTTTGGCACTCCACAGGTAACTGCTGAAGAACGAACGAGGGGCCACCCCCCTCGGTAGCCCCTCGTTCGTTAGCTATTCAGTTGTGTGCCCTCGGTGCGCCGCGCTTTGGCCCTTTCGCGTGTTGGGGAAACGCAGCTGGAGTCGGCCGACATCACCGCCAGGACCTTCCTGACCACCGGGGCCTTCCCG
The DNA here is from genome assembly GCA_963764205.1 of uncultured Acidimicrobiales bacterium. GTDB lineage: Bacteria > Actinomycetota > Acidimicrobiia > Acidimicrobiales > UBA8190 > Chersky-840. Next base: position 25,858 of record CAVXRN010000006.1, on the reverse strand, counting down.
GGCTCCATGACCGGAAGGCGCTCGGTGAGCGAGCGCAACATCTCGAACGAGATACTTCCCGCCCCGAGGATCACCGCGGCCCGAAGCTCGACCACGTCGATCCCGGTTCTCCGCAATACAGCTCCGACTTCCTGGCGACTGGCCAGGTGCGGTGACAGGGCATCGTGCCCCAACGCGCCGGGGTAGATGATACGGCGCACGCCTGATTCCCGGGCCGCCTGAGCGAAGGCCGTGGCAAGACGTCGGTCCCGGGCGGCAAATCCCTCACCGTCGGCCATGGCGTGTACCAGGTAGAAGGCCGCGTCGGCACCGGCGAGGGCAGCGACTGTGACGTCCACATCGGAAATATCGACGCCAAGGGCGCGCACCCGGGGGCCCGACGGCAGCCCGGCGGGACGTCGAGCCAGGGCCACCACGCTGTGGCCTGCTCGCGCCAGTCGCTCGGCCAAGAGTCGGCCCACATACCCGCTCGCACCAACGATGGCGATGTGCGATGCCGCGCACCCTGGAGCGTCGGCGGCAATGTGGGGACTGGTCGTCAAATTGGTGACGCCAGGAATGTCACCGGGTTGATTTCCTGCCGCGGCATCGGTGACGAGTGTGAGTGGAGTGAAGCTCATGGCAGCGCCACTGCCGGGAACGGCGTCTCGATACCGGTTCGGGCCGCACACCAGTCCAAGAGCGCGTCGTCGTCGCCGGGGTGTGTCGGCCGGAGGAGCGGAAAACGATGGTCGGACCGGCTTCGCCGATCGTGGAAGAACCCTGAAGTCACCGCCGGTACCCCCAGGGCGGACGCCTCGGCATCCGGACCACCGGCGGCCAGCCACACGACGGTGTCGGCGCCCTCGGCGGGGGTGCGCAGCAGGGGCCGCCACAGCGCCCGGAACCGCGGCAGGCCGGACTGCAAGCCCGGTGTGTCTACCCACCCCGGGTGCATGGCGAAGCTGGCGACTCCGGCGGGGGCCAAGCGATGCGCCCAGGCGCGGGCCAGCACCACCTGAGCTCGCTTGGCCCGGGCATAGGCCACTACCCCGTCGTAGTCGGTCGGCCCCATCTCCAGGGTGTCGAGGTCGAAGCGCTGCGCATACATCCCTCCGGAGCTGACCGTCACGATGGTGCCCCCGGGGTTTCGCCTCAGCAGCGGCGACAACTTCGCCGTCAGCACGTACGGGCCGAGCACGTGAGTGGCGACGGTCACCTCCACGCCGTCGGGTGTCACCTGGTAGGAGCGAGTCAGCGCTCCGGCGTTGTGGATGAGGGCGTCCAGGTGCTCATAGTGCTCCGACAGGCGTGTCGCGAAAGCGGCCACGGCTCCGGGGTCGGCCATGTCGAGGAGGTCGACGTAGACGGACACCGATCCCGCTTCCTCGACCGCGGCCCGCGCCTGGCGCGCCCGGTTGGCGTCGCGGCCCACCAGGTGCACGGTGGCGCCCAGAGCGGCCAGGGCCGTCGCCGCTGCCAGCCCGATCCCGGAGGTCGCGCCGGTCACCACCACGACCCGGCCGTCCATGGTGGGCAGTTCGTCCCAGGCCTCGAGCCGGCGGCGCAGCGCGATGCCCACCCGGCTGAAACTCGGGGCGACGGTCGCCTCCGCGAGGGTGTCGACGGCCTGCGCCAACAACCGACAAGCGGCCGTTGGGGGTGCGTTCATGGCGCCAAAGAGGCGCGCAGCCCGGCGGCGGCTCGGTCGCCGATGCGCCGGAAGACCATGGCGATGAGCGGGGCAAACGCCGCGGACGCCCCTTTCGGTGCCAGCGTGGCCTGATAGGTCACGGTCGAGCCGCCACTGAGCGCCGGCGCCACCTCAATCACGTCGGTCGAACGGACCATGGCGTTCTCCGCTCGCAGGACCACGCGCTTGGGCGCGTCGATGCCCTCGATGCGGTACTCGAGGGGCACGGTGATCCCCAGAAATCTCACCATCAAACGGTACGTGCTGCCGAAGGCGGGTGGACCGGGCGTGGGCGTGATGTCCTCGGCGGCCGAGACTCCCGGGTCCCAGTGGGCGGCGTTGGAGAAGCGCGCCAGGTAGGAGAAAACGTCCGCAGGGGGCCTCGGGGAGGAGATAGCGGTGCGGTAGGTGGGCATGGGAGTAATTTAGTGCTAAATTCAGCTCTTGTCGACACGGGCCGCCGGCTCGAAACGAAGGAGCTCAATGCGGATCGCCATCATCGGGAGTGGGGTGTCGGGGCTCGTGTGTGCCCACCTGCTGCACGAGCGCCACGACGTGGTCCTCTACGAGACCGACGACCGCCCGGGAGGACATTCCCACACCCACCGGGTGGAGCTTCCCGACGCCACTGCGGACGTCGACACCGGGTTCCTCGTCTACAACGAGCGCACCTATCCGCTGTTCTGCCGTCTCCTCGACCGCCTCGGCGTGGCGACGCAGCCCAGCGACATGAGCTTCAGCGTCACCGATCAGCGCACCGGGATCGAGTGGCGAGGCACCTCGCCGTCGACGGTGTTCGCCCAGCGGCGCAACGTGGCCCGCCCGGCGTTCGCGCGAATGCTCGTCGACATCGCCCGGTTCAACCGGCTTGCTCGGGGGCTGCTCGAGGACCCGCCACCCGACCACGTCACACTCGAGGACGTGCTCGCCCCTCACCGCTGGTCCGCGGGATTCCGGGACTGGTACCTCGTCCCGCTGGGATCGTCGATCTGGTCGGCGGACCCGACGACGTTCACCCGGATCCCGGCGGCCACCTTCGCCGGCTTCTTCGAGCGCCACGGGCTGTTGCGGCTTCGCGACCAGCCGCGCTGGCGCACCGTCACCGGTGGGTCGCAGACCTACGTGCAGGCCATCCTTCACCCCCTGCAGGCTGAGGGCCGGGTACGACTGGGGACCCCCATAGACAAGATCCGCAGAGAGGTGGGGGGTGTCGAACTGGTGGGCCCGGGCGGTGCGGAGTCCTTCGACCATGTCGTGGTGGCAACCCACAGCGACCAAGCCCTGCGTTTGTTGTCAGACCCGGACCAGCTGGAGAGCGACACGCTCCGTGCGATCCGCTACCAACCCAATAGGGCCACGCTCCACACCGACGCCCGCCTGCTGCCGCGTAACCGGCGGGCGTGGGCCAGCTGGAACTACCACCGGCTGCATGCCGACACGGATAAGGCGACGCTCACGTATCATCTCAACCAGCTCCAAGCCATTCCCTCGACGACGCCGGTGCTGGTGACTCTGAACCAAGACGACGCCATCGACCCTGAGTTGGTGCTCGCCCGCATGGACTACGCCCATCCCGTGCTCGACTCCGGCGCCAAGATCGCCCAGGGACGTCACCGGGAGATCAACGGTGCCCGGCGCACCTGGTACTGCGGCGCTTACTGGGGGAACGGGTTCCACGAGGACGGCGTGCGCAGCGCGGTCGAGACATGTCGGGCACTGGGGGTCACGTTGTGACAGCCCTCCTACACACAGTTGGTGAGGCGACGGCGCCTGGTGGCCCGGGACTGCGGAGCGCCCTCTACGAGGGGACGCTGCACCACCGTCGGTTCGGGCCGGGCACCACCCACGAGTTCTCCTACGACGTGACCATGCCCTTGCTCGACCTGGCGGAGATCGATTCGGTGACCGGGCTGCACCCGCTGTGGTCCAGTCGTCGCCCCGCGCCGGTATGGTTCCGGCGAGAGGACTTCCTGGGCGACCCGGCGGTGCCGCTGGATGAGGCGGTGCGCGACCTCGTCGAGAGGCGCTCGGGACGCCGCCCGACGGGTCCGACCGCGTTGTTGGCGAACCTGCGCACGTGGGGCTGGCTCTTCAACCCCATCAGTTTGTACTTCTGTGCCGATCTCGACGGTGCCGGTGTCGAGACACTGGTTGCCGAAGTCGAGAACACTCCCTGGCACGAACGGTGTTCTTACGTGGTCGGCCCACCGGGGCACCATCGGTTTCCCAAGACCATGCACGTGTCGCCCTTCTTGCCCATGGACGTCGACTATGAACTGCGTTATACGGTGCCCACCGAGCGCTTCGTCGTTCATTTCGATGTGATGCGTGGCGACGAACGTCTGCTCGGCGCCACCCTGTCCCTGCACCGCCGGACGCTTGACCGCCGGGGCCTCGGACGACTGCTGTGGGCGAATCCCGCGCTGACACACCGGATCTCGGCGGGCATCTATGCGCAGGCGGCACGCCTGCGCCTGCGGGGGGCGCCATTCCACCGACACCCGGGGCGGCAGGTGGACGGCGCGTTGCCGGGCGGGGGAGCACCATGTTGAGCACAGACGTTGCCAAGACACGGACGAGAGACAGACGACCGGGTGTGATCGAGCCGACGATGGATCGTGTCTCTGACGGCGGCCTTCTGCGCCATGCGGCGCCGCGCCGGAGTTGGAGCAGTTTCGGGCCAGCAGCTCGACGCGCGGTCCTCGCAGCGGGAAAGCGCGGTCAGGGTGGGGCCGTCAAGGTCACTGAGGCCGGGCGGACTCGGCAACTGGGTGCCGGTGAGCCTGTGGCCCGGGTCACGGTCCACGACACTCGGGCCTACGTCGCGCTCCTGCGTTCTTGCTCCGTCGGGCTCGGTGCGTCCTACGTGGCTGGTTGGTGGGATGCCGACGACTTGACCGCCCTCGTACAAGTGCTGCTCCGTCGGACGCAGCCCCTGCGAGCCCGATTGGACGACCTCGGCAACGCCGTCGGAGTCATGCTGGACCTTCCAGCACGGCTGCTCGCACCCGGACGCGCCGTTGACCGGCGCAACGTGCAGGCGCACTACGACCTCTCCAACGAATTCTTCGAGCTCATGCTCGACGAGACCATGACGTACTCATGCGCTGTGTTCGAGCACCCGCACGACACCCTGCGCGACGCCCAGGTGGCGAAGATCGACCGGCTGTGCGCCAAGCTCGAGCTGCGGCCCGACGACCGAGTGATCGAGATCGGGACGGGCTGGGGCGGGTTCGCACTTCACGCAGCTCAGCGCTACGGGTGCCGGGTGACGACAACCACCGTCTCCGAGGCCCAGCGCGCCTATGTTGCCAAACGCGTGACTGAGGCAGGCCTGGCCGATCGCATCACGATCCTGGGCGACGACTGGCGTCTGCTACGTGGCACGTTTGACAAGCTCGTTGCCGTCGAGATGATCGAGGCCGTGGACTGGCGCCATCACGATAAATTCTTCGCTCGGTGTGCCGCCTTGCTTGCGGACGATGGGCTGGCGGCTGTGCAAGCAATTGTCATCGATGATCGCAGCTTCGAGCGGGCCAAACGCCACCAGGATTTCGTGCGGCGCATGGTGTTTCCCGGTGGCTGCCTCCCGTCAGCGGACTCGATCACGGCTTCGCTGACGCGGGCGACCGACTTGCGGATCATCGACCTCGAGGACATCGGGCGACACTATGCCGAAACCCTGCGACGTTGGTCGGAGAACCTCGAGGCGCATGAGGAAGAGATCGAGCGCCTCGGGGCGAGCACCGAGTTCCGGCGCCTCTGGGCGCTGTACCTCTCGTACTGCGAGGCTTCGTTCCTCGAGCGCCATGTGAGCGACGTGCAACTCCTGTTGGCCAAGCCAGCCTGGCGCGGTGAGCTGCACGTCCGTCCGGCGTGATGATCCACTCTGATCCCACTGGCGTGGTCATTTGTCGCTGACGAGGTCCTCGACGGCGCGTACGACCGCATCGGCCCGCCCGCCCGTGAACACGTCGGCGCCGAGTCGTCGGGCTTGATCCGCGTCGGAAATCGCGGCCCCACCGACGAGTATGGGGATGTCAGGCGAGGACCGACGCACCATGGCGATGGCCCGGCGCACCGAGCGGCTGGCGCCATCGGTGGTGCACGCCATGCCCACCGCCACGAGGTCCGGCTCGTTGACCACGGTCTCCGCCAGCGCCTCTGCCGGAGTGTCCGCCCCCAGCTCCACTACGTCGAAGCCCCGCCAGCGAAGCAGATTGGCGGCAATGGCGACCGGCGCGGCATGCAACTCACCTGAGGGAGCGGCAAGGATGACGGTCCCGCGTTTGACGCCACGGCGGGCGAAGCGAGCCCCCAGCCTGCTGATGAGTCGCGCCGCGACAGCGCTGGCCCGGTGCTCGTCGGCGATCGACAACTGGCCGCGCTCCCAGCGCGTCCCGATGGCCCGCAAGGTTGGTGAGACGAGCTCGAGCAGGACATCCTCCGGAGTCATGTCGGAGGCGAGGGCCGCCTCCAGGAGGCTCCACGCGCCGGCCTCGTCGCCGGCGACGAGGCGTGCCCGTAACCGGGAGCGAGACGGCGTCGGGCCGGTTGGCCGAGGGCGCCGGGCGCCGGGAGCGACCCGTCGCACGAGCTCTAGGTCCGAGTGGGCGATCTGCCAAGTGCCCCCGACGCGTGTGGCGGGGAGCCGGCCCGTCCGGACATATCGGTAGACGGTCATGTAGTGCACCCCAAGCTCTTCGGCGGCCTCCGGCAGCGTGAGCGACTGGGGTGCCATATTCGTCCTTCCGCCATCGGAAACAGCCACCGCTCAATTTAGCAGTAAATCAGCAGATCGCTCGGTCCGTTTCGTCGGTCAGTCGGGTAGGGGTCGGTCCGTCCGTCCGCGTCCGTCCGCAGGGAGGGTGGGTCGGTCGGTCGGTCGGTTGGTTGGCTCGGTCGGTCGGTCGGTCGGTCGGTGGGCTACCGACAAAACCACGGTGACCTGCGTCGGCACCGTGCCCCTGCTCGGTCATTTCCCACGCCATGGCTCTCGATTTCCCACGTATTTGTGGACGCAATCACACCGAGAGCTCCCAGGTCGGAGGCCCGGATGAGATTCTCGGCACCCACAGGGTCGCCGCCTAGCCAACTCGCACGATCCCTGCACCGCCCGGGAAACGACCCCCGCCGCCGCCCAATCCGCCTCCGAACGCGGGGAACGTCGTGTTGGAACTCGGCAACGGTGTGTTCATGTTGGCGAGTACCACCGTGTCTCCGGCCTTGACTCCAGAGTTGATCTGAGTGAGGAGATCACCGACTGTGCCCACCTGGACGGCGACGTTGGACGCCTCGCCGTTACGGATCTCGGTGACGTATGCCGTCCGACTCAGGTGGTGGACGGCCGAGGTCGGCACGGCCACAACGTCCTTGGCCTCAGAGACCACGGTCGAGACGCTGACCGAAGCCCCGTCATGGATACCGGTGAGGGCTTGGGGTATCGAAATCACCATCGGGTAGCTGGTCGAGGAGCTGCTGGTTGGTGGGCCGATCTGAGCGACCGTTCCGGCCAGTGGCGTGGTGGTACCGTCCAAGGTGATCGTGGCCGCGTCGCCGATCGTGACCTGTCCGACGTCGAGGACCGAGACGGTCGTGGAGACCTCGTAAGCCCCCGGCGAGATGATCTCGATCTGTGCGCTCGAAGACCCTGTGCTCACGCTCTGCCCGGCGGCGACACCGACTGAGACGACGGTTCCGGTGAGGGGCGATGACAACGTTGCCTGGCTCAACGAACCCTCTGCCTCACTTAGGGTGGCGTTATCCGCGTCAAGTGTCGCCTGGTCGGCAGCAACCTGCGCCGGTGTGGCAGCGGTGGCCTTCGTCGAGCTGTTCGGCGCCGCCGCACCGGTCGACGGACTTGACGCCTTGATCAGCGCGGCCAACGCGGTCTCGTCTCGGGCGACGGTCTGTTGGTCCTGCGACACCTTTTGTTGGTCGGCAAGCGCCGCCTGCAGGTCGGCGGTGCAGGTGGCATCCCCGGATCCTGACCCGGTGCTCGTCGCACCGGGTCCCGAGGAGGTGCTGCCGGCGCCGCCGGCGCCACCAGGGCCCGAAGAACTCGCGCCAGCTGTCGAGGTGCCCCCATCCGGACCCGATCCGCTACCAGCGGAGCCCGACGTGCCGCACGCAGCATTAGCCTGTGGCACGTCCCCGGCGGCTTGCATCGAGTCAGCGTCGGCCTTGTGCTGGTCTGCGACCAGCGTGGCCTGCTGCGCACTCAGGTTGCTGGTGCTTCCGGTGCCGCCCGGGGTGCCCGTGCTTGTCGTCGAACCGGAACTCGATGTGCTGGACGAGCTCGATTCGCTGGCCTCGTCGGAGCTGAGCTGCTCTTCCTCGGCGGTCACCGATGACTGAGCAGAGGTCAGCGCAGCCTCCAGGGACGTGGTGTCGAGGGTGGCGAGAATTTGCCCGGCCGCAACCTGTTGGCCGACCGACACGTTCACTGCCGTCACCTGCCCGTTGACCTGAAACGCGAGATCGGCTTGGTGGACGGGTTCGAGGGTGCCGGTCGAGTCGAGGGTTTGCTGCACGGTGGCGACGGTTGCCGTCGCCGTCCGATACCCGGCATCGGCGCTCGAGCCGGTGGACGCGGCCCAAGCAGAGGCTCCACCGATGATCAGGACGGCAACAACCGAACCAGCGGCGATCGCCGAGCGCGTCGTGTGTCGGTGCCAGAGGGAACGGACCGACTTAGGCATTCGACGAGCCCGAAGCACCCGACCCTCCCGGCCCGCTGCCAGGTCGGAACCCGAAGCCACAGCCACCGCTGGAGTCGGGATTGCGGATGCTGATGGATGTCGCGGTGATGTTCCCCTGCTGGTCGGCCGAGCCCTGCGCTGTCACGCACAGGCCCACTGCCAGGCTGGTGGAGTCGGTGCTGGCAGTCTGCGAATACTTTGTCGACGACGAGGTGGTCACGGTGATCGAGGTGGTCTTCGGCGACGAGGTACGGTTGGCGGCGCTGCGGAGGACTCCCTCGACCGTGACGCCACTCCCAGACACCGCTGTCACCTTGCCCGAGGCGGCGCTGAAGTTCGGGAAGCTTCCTCCCGAGGGCCGCGAACCGCCGCTGGGAATCGATCCTCCGTTTGGAGGCGTGAAGCCAGCGGGCGGTCCTCCCGACGCGCCGCCACCGCCGAATCCGAACCCGCCAGCCCGGCAGCTGCCGCTGGAATCGGGTTGGCTGATCGTGACCTGTGTCGCTGCCACCGACGATCCGCTCGGCGTGCCGATCGCGTTGACGCAGTCGCCCACCGCAATGTTCGACAGCGACGCTGAGACCGTGTGAGAGAACGTCGTGGCGGAGGTCCATGTGACGCTCACCTGTCCGGTTTGCTGATTCTGGACCTGCATGGTTGTGCCCGAGATGGCTGCCACGCTGCCCGACGCCGCAGGTGGTGTCGGGCGCGGCGGAGGGCTGGTTGGCAGATGTCGATGCGGTTGTGCTTCGCGACGCGTTGTTGGCGGCCGCTGATGAGCAAGCCGCGGCCACTAGCGCCACCGCCCCCAGGGCGAGCAGTGCAGCGCGCCGCCGAGGTCGAAATGACGTGCCGGTGTCGGATAGTTGCTGTCGTCGAAGGATGCGATGGAACATGGTTTTGATACTCCTGGGCTCTAGAGCGTGATGGCGGGCTGAGAGGGAACGATTCGCTGCAGGTAGGGAGGCATATGCGACTTCACTCGTTGCGCAGGGCATCGATGGGCGCAAGACGTGCTGCTCGGTCTGCCGGATACACGCCGAACCCGACCCCGATGGCGATTGCAACCGCAATGGCCCCGATCGTCGCCGTGGGAGAGATGACGATCCTGTCGGAGATGAGATGCGGCAGCACCACCGCGAGGAGGATGCCGAGCGCTGCTCCTGCGAGTCCTCCGGCAAACCCCAGCGCCGATGCCTCGACAACGAATTGACGGCGGATGACCGACGGGGCGGCTCCAAGCGCCTTGCGCAAGCCGATCTCTCGGACGCGTTCGGTGACCGAGACCAACATGATGTTCATAACTCCGATCCCCCCGACCAGCAGAGAGATAGCGGCGATACCGGCGAGGAGGACCGTGAGGGTTTTGTCCACCGACGTCGCCGTCGAGAGCAGCGATTGTTGCGAGGTGATGGTGAAGTCCGCGTTGGTAGGCACCGTGATGTGGTGGAGGGCGAGGAGTTCGTTGTCGGCCTCCTGATAGGCAGCCGACAACGAGCTCGCTGAGGTAGCTTCGATCAGGATGGACTGCACTGTTGTGCCGCGCCGTACCGCCGATGATTCGCTGAGAGGCGGTGGTGATGGGTACGACCGCCTGGTCGTCCTGACTCGAGGTGGACGACGAGGACGACCCGGCGGAGTTCAGCACCCCGATGACCGTCATGGGGACGCCGTTGACGTTGACCGTTTCTCCCACCGGATCACGGGGCCCGAAGAGCTCCTGCGCCGTGGTAGGGGCGAGGACCGTGACGGCGGCGTCAGTGGCGACTTCCTGGTGGCTGAAGAACCTGCCCTCGGAGAGAGTCCGGCCTCGCACCGACAGCCAGTCGACCGTGGAGCCGACGACCGTGGTCGTCCAGTTGGCAGACCCTGCTGTCAGGGTCTCCGAGGACGAAACCGTGGGCGCCACCGCCTTGATGTCCGGGGCGACCCGGCTCGAGGCCAAGGCGTTGCCGTCCGCCACCGTCAAGGTGGAGGCGGAGCCAAATCCCCCCCGGATCCCGCTGCTGGAGGTGGAGCTTCCGGGCGAGACTGTGAGCAGGTTGGTGCCCAAGGCGGAGATCTCGGAGGCCACCTGGGCCTGGGCCCCTTCACCCAGCCCCACCGTCATGATCACCGCCGCGATGCCGATGAGGATGCCGAGCACGGTAAGGGCAGAGCGCATCCGGTGCGTCCGGATTGCTTCCAGGCCGGTGCGAAACGTCTCGAGCCAGCTCATCGTGGCGCACCTGCCCCGATCCGGTCGTCGTCGACAAAGAGTCCATCTCGGATGCGCATGATGCGCGACGCCGCGGTCGCGACCTCGGCCTCGTGTGTGATGAGCACGATGGTTCGCCCACCTTGATGCAGCTCGGTCAGGATCTCGAGCACCTCGGCGGCAGAGGCCGAATCGAGCGCCCCGGTCGGCTCGTCGCACAAGATTAGGTCTGGGCTCGTGACCAAAGCCCGCGCGATCGCCACGCGCTGCTGCTGGCCCCCGGACATCTCGCCTGGTCGATGTTCGGCATGCGCGGCGATACCCACGCGATCCAGTGCTGCGATCGCTCTCGATCTGCGCTCGGCGCGATCAACGCCCGCATAGGTGAGCGGCAGCTCGACGTTGCGCATCGCCGTCATCGACGGCAACAGGTTGTAGAGCTGGAAGACGAACCCGATCCGCCGGTTCCGGGTGTGCGCCAGCTCCGCCTCCGACATCCGGCCCACGTCCTGACCGGCGAGGCGGTAGACACCGGAGGTGGGGACGTCGAGGCAGCCGACGATGTTCATGATCGTCGACTTGCCCGAACCCGACGGTCCCATGATGGCTACGAACTCCCCTTGCTCGATGGTCGCCGATATGCCGCGTAGAGCCTCGAACTCGACCGATCCGGTGCGGTACACCTTGCGGACGTCGGCAAGCTCGATGACCGGGGGTCCGATGGCTCCGTTGTGGGATGGGTTTCCGAACTCCGAACCGCTCTCAAGAGGTGGAGGCAGATAGATGGGGGGTCCGGTGGGCGCCCCAACGAGGTTGTGGGAGGGCATGATCAACCACCACCCGGGAAGCCGCCCGACGGGACACCCCCGCCGCCGAAGCCGCCGCCGCCGAAGCCGCCGCCGCCGAAGCCTCCGCCGCCGAAGCCGCTCGGGATGCCACCGCGTCCACCGGAGACCGAGATCGAGACGATGCGCTCGAGAACCTTGTCACCGGCCTGGAGGCCGCTTAGAACCTGGGTGTAGCCACCCGACGCAGTCCCGAGCGAGACGGAGCGCGTGGATTGCTTTCCCTCGCTGACGACCGTGACGGTGGTGTTGCCGTTGGAGAACTCGATGGCAGCGGTGGGCACCTCCAGGGCATTTTGGACCTCTTTCACGACGATGCTGATGTTGGCCGTAGCACCGGGGTAGAGACCCGAAGGCGAGCCAGTCACATCAATCACGACCGGGAAGCTCGCCACGCCCGAGCTCTGGGAAGCAAGGAGCCCGATGGAAGCCACCTGACCGTAGACGGCGGTGGTGGAGCCCTCCGGGGTGATCGTCGCCTGGTCGCCCACTTTGAGCTCGCTGACCTGGGTGTCGTCGACCGTGGCGTTGATGATGTAGGACCCCGATCCGATGACCACGATTTGCGCGCTCGAGGACGAGGACGAGGAGGAGGACGGTGACGATGATGATGAACTGCTGGTCCCCAGACCCGACCCACCAGATGCTGCAAGGCCGCCGCCCGATCCAGCTCCCGACGACCCCGAAGAACCCGAAGAAGAGGAGGCCGAAGAGGAAGAACTCGCAGAGGAGCCCGAGACCTGTTGCCCCATCGCCAGGTTCAGCTGGGCCACCGTGCCAGCGATCGGCGAGGTGAGGGTGGCCTCAGACACCGATTTCTGGGCGTCGGCGAGCGACGACTGGGCGGCGGTCACCGCGGACTGGTCGGCGGTGAGTTGGGCAGAACTCGTCGAAGACGAACTCTGGTCCGCCGACAACCTGGCCTCAGCGGAGTCCAGCGAGGCCTGGGCCTGGTCGACCTGGGCTGTGAGCGAGGCCGTGTCCACCGTGGCCAGTGTCTGACCGGCGGTAACACTTTGGCCCACGGTGACGTCCACGGCGTTCACCCTTCCCGAGACCGGGAAGTTGAGGTTCTCGGTGTCAGCCGCAGCGATCGTGCCGGTGGCCGAGGCAGTCTGCTCTATGGTGCCGAAGCCGACGGTCACCACCTTCGTGGTTACGGTGGCCGAGGCTTTCGACCTGGTGGCAAAGAACGTGCCAAGACCCCCGGCGACCAGGGCAAGCAAGAGAACACCGACCACGATCCGGCGGGTGGTGAGGCGGCGTTTGCGTCTTGTGCCACCGTCGCCGGGTGGAACCGCCAGTTCGGCCGTCACCTCCTCCGGGCGAAGTGCCACGTCTGATTGAGTCATCGGACTCATCCAATGCGGCCGGACTTGTAAGAACCTGTGCACTAGATGCGGGTTTCCTGCGGGCCCGTTTGCCCAATTCCTTCAGGAAACCCACAACTCTCCTCCAGGAAAGTCCAAGGTTCAGTTACGACGCTCTGGGACATGGAGGTCCGGATCCTGATCGTCGAGGACGAAGAGAACGTCTCCTTCGTCGTCCAAACGTCTCTGCGGCAGGCAGGCTACGAAGTAGACGCGCTGACCAGCGGATCAGAGGCCTTTCGCGCTGCGACCGACGGACGACCCCCCGACCTCATCGTTCTCGACGTCATGCTTCCGGATATGGACGGCTACGAGGTCTGCCGGCGGCTCCGTGCTGAGGGAATCGACATTCCCATCATCTTCCTCACCGCGCGCGACACCATTGGCGACCGCCTGCGCGGACTGACCACCGGCGGGGACGACTACCTTACGAAGCCGTTCAGCATCGAGGAGCTCATCGCCCGTGTCCAGGTCGTCCTGCGGCGCGTCGGCAAAACGCGAGTAACCACGATCCTCACATGCGGTGATCTGCAACTGGACGACGACGCCCACATGGTCCAACGCCACGGCCAGCCAATCGCGCTCTCGCCTACCGAGTACAAGTTGTTGCGGTTCTTGATGCGCAACGCTGGCCGAGCCGTCACCCGCCCCCAGATTCTCGATCACGTCTGGAACTACGACTTCGAAGGTGAGTCGACAGTCGTGGAGACCTTCATTTCATCGCTTCGCAAGAAGCTGGCCTTGGCCGGCTCGAACATGATTCAAACCGTGCGCGGCGTCGGCTACCGATTGAGCGAGTAGTGCTTCGGTGAAGCTGCGAACCCGCCTCTATATTGTGGCCGCGGTCGTCCTCGTCGTGTTTGCCGGACTCGGCGCGCTGGTGATTCGGGTCGTGGAGGCATCTGAGATCCAACAAGTCGACTCCCAGCTGCGTTCTGCCTCGCCAGCGGTCGCGTTGACCCGACCTCGTCCTGAGGGGACCGTCACCCCACGACTGCAACCCCCAAACCCCAACTTCGTCAGTGACTTCTTCGTGGCGCGAATCGATGCGCAAGGGCGTCATGTGCTGGTGCGACCAGTCGACGCCGGACAGTCCGAACCGGCAACACCTTTGGTCTCATCAGTCCCAGGTGCCCACAACCTGCACCCCGCAACGGTGGGATCGCTCAAGGGGACGGACCACTGGCGCGCCGTGCTTATTCGTGAGCCCGGCACCGGAGCGAAGCTTGTGGTTGCCGTTTCCCTTGCCCACGTGGACGCCACCATGTCCAGATTGCGCGTGGTCGTCGGCGTCGCTGGCGTCGTCTTGCTCATGGTTCTGGCCGCGGCGGCGTCGTGGGTGGCTCGACTCGGTCTTCGCCCGATCGCCGAGGTCACCGAAGTGGCTGATGCCATCACGTCAGGGGACCGGTCCCGGCGCGTCGGCAAGGTGCCCGCGAGCACCGAAGCCGGACATTTGGCGAATGCGTTCAACCTCATGCTGGATGAACAGCAGGGCACAGAGGACCGCCTTCGCCAATTCGTCGCCGACGCCTCGCACGAACTACGGACCCCCGTGACGGCAATCTTGGGCCTCACAGATCTCTGGCGTCAGGGTGCTCTGCAGAACTCGGATGCCCGGGACGATGCCATCCGGCGGATCGGCAAAGCGGGCATTCGCATGTCGAAGCTTGTGGAGGACTTGCTCATGCTGGCCCGCCTCGACGAGGGTCGACCGTTAGCGTGTAAGCCCGTCAACGTGGTTCGTATAGCGCGAGAGGTGGTCGAGGAGCTTTCGGCCGTCTACCCGTCGCGCCGCATCCAACTCGATGGCGATTCCGTCGTTATGGCACAAGGTGACGAGATGGCCCTCCGGCAGGTGTTGGTCAATCTTGTAACCAACGCCGTGAAACACACGCCGACGACGTCGAGTGTTGAGCTGCGAGTGGTCCAGCGCCCTGGATCGGCTCTACTCGTGGTTGCCGACGATGGTCCAGGCATGGACCCCCCTGGTGTCGCGCATGCATTCGACAGATTCTGGAGAGCCGACGCCAGCCGTACCCAGGCGGGTACCGGTCTCGGCTTGCCGATCGTCGCCGGCATCGTCAAGGCACATCACGGACACCTCGACTTCTTTAGCGATCTTGATAGCGGAACGACGGTAACAGTCCTGATACCAACACCAGACAATTTCGGCTTGAGTCAACTTGCCGACGAGACTGGGAACGATCCCGATCAAGGCGGCCAGGTCGGCGGCGTTGCTTAAGGGGACTCGCTGCTGGCCGAGCTCGGCATGGAGGTTGACGGTCAAGAGCCATTCGCCGTTCCCGGCTCTGTCATTTAGCGGTTGTGAGACGACGAGGAATCCGTCCGTCCGGTCCGCACGGTCGGGTCGGTGGGCGAGGGGGGACTTGAACCCCCACATCCTTTCGGACACAGGAACCTGAATCCTGCGCGTCTGCCAATTCCGCCACTCGCCCGAGTGCCGCGTCACGATACCTGACCGGTCTTCGGGCCCCGCCGGTCCTTCCGTTCCTCACAACGCATTCACAGTTGATTTGCACACCCGGCAGCGGTGAGTGGTTTCTCACGTTTTGTCCCTACGCTGACACCGCAGGTGGTCGAGGTCACATTGCGTTTCATCTGCCCTGACAGGCGGTCGGGCAACCCCGTCGGATCAGATGGCGCCGGTAGGCTGGGTTACAACGATGGGACTCCAAAGGTTCGAGCAGCGTCTCGAGCGTATGGTGGAAGGCGCGTTCTCCAAGGCCCTGCGGGGTGGCATCCAACCTGTGGAGATCGGCCGACGGCTGACGCGAGAGATGGACCTCCTGCGCCGCGTAGGAGTCAGGGGCCTTATCGCGCCCAACGTCTTCGTAGTGACCCTGTCGCCTCAGGACGCCGACCGCTTCCAGAGCTTCGCCGACGTCCTCGCCCGGGAGCTGGGCGACGCCGCCCGGGAACACGCCCGGAGCGAGGGATATGTGTTCGTCGGCCCCGTCGAGGTCGAGATCCGCAGCGACCCGTCGACCCGGGCGGGGCGCTATCGGGTGGCGGCCGAGGTCAGGGAGGGTCTCGACGGGCTGGCCGGTGCTTCGCTCGTCCTGTCGGACGGGTCCCGGATCGTCTTGGGCACCGAGACCGTGGAGATCGGCCGGCTGCCCGAGTGCACGATCGCCCTGAGCGATCCCAACGTGAGCCGCCGCCACGCGGAGATCCGCCGCCGGGGGAGCGACGTCGTCGTGGCTGACCTGCAGTCGACCAACGGCACCAGGGTCAACGGCGTCCCCGTCAGAGAGCGTGTCCTCGAGGACGGGGACGAGATCACCGTGGGGACGACCGCCATCCGGTTCGAGAGCTCGTGAGTGCAGGTTGCCGTGGTGTTCCTGACCTCGCTGGACAATCAGAACCTCCTCCGAGCGCTCGAGGTCTTGGTGGTGGCGCTCATCTGGCTGTTCTTCTTCCGTGTCATCAGGGCGGTCTGGGTCCAGGTGCGACCCCCCGTGGCCCGGAGCGCCGCGGCCCAGGCTGCGGCCGCGGCTGCAGCCGGGGGGTCCCAGGCGTCGGGCGAGCGGCGAGGGCGGGCCGGCCGGCTCCACCTCAAGGTGATCGAGCCCCAGGAGGGGTACGGGCAGACCTTCGACGTGGGGGAAGAGGTCACCCTGGGACGAGCCGCGGGATGCGGGGTCCGGGTGGAGGACTCCTATACATCCAGCCTGCATGCCCGCCTATTCCGGCGCAACGGCTCCCTGTGGGTGGAGGACCTCGGATCCACCAACGGGACATGGGTGAATGCCGAACGCATCGGGTCGACAGCCAAACTAGGGAAGGGCGACCTGCTGCAGGTGGGTGGCACCGTCTTCGAGGTGTCCCGGTGAGCGGGCGCCGGGGACAAGGAGCGTTGGTGCTGGAATTGACGAGCGTCGCGGAGCGTCGTTGACCGTCCTGCGGTCGGGCTCGGCCTCCGACGTCGGTCGGGTCCGCACGGTAAACGAGGACCTGGCGCTCGAGAGCCTGTCGCTGTTCGCCGTGGCGGACGGGATGGGCGGTCACGTCGGGGGGGAGATCGGGCGCGTACCGCCATCGACACCCTGCAGGCGGAGTTCGCCCGGAAGGCGTCGGCCGAAGGGTTGGCCGCGGCGATCCACGAAGCGAACAAGGCGGTGTGGGAACGCGGCCATGCCGATGTTGACCTCCGGGGCATGGGCACGACGCTGATCGCGGCGGCCCTCGTCGCCACCGACGACGGCGACCGGTTGGTCCTCGCCAACGTGGGCGACTCGCGGGCATACCGACTCCACGCCGGTGAGCTCGTCCAGCTCACCACGGACCACTCCGTGGCGGAGGAGCTCGTGGCCCGCGGCGAGTTGTCCGAGGAGGAGGCGGCCGTCCACCCCCACCGCCACATCCTCACCCGGGCGCTCGGCGTGCAGCCCGACGTGGCGGTCGACGTGTGGGAGCTCGTCCCAGAAGAAGGCGACCGCTTCCTGCTCTGCTCGGACGGGCTGACCAACGAGGTGTCGACCGATCGCATCACCGATGTCCTGATGCGCACGCGCGATCCCCGCGAGTCGGCCGAGACCCTGGTGCGCATGGCCAACCAGGCCGGTGGGAACGACAACGCCACGGTCGTGGTGCTTGACGTCATGGTCGGCGAGCCACCCGCGGCCGCGGCGCAGGACGCGCACGTGGGCGAGGCCGCGGCCGGCGCGGCGGCATGGGCTTCGGCCGCTCCCGACGGTGGTGCTGTCAAACCGGCGTCACCGGGGGCGACCATGGTGGTCAGCCCGCCCGAAGCGCAGGGAACGCGGGCGCCCGAGCCGGGCTCCTCGGGACCGGTCACCACCAACGGCGTCGGTGCGGCCGTGGTCAGCCGTTCCGCCCCCGACACGACCCTGGACCGCCCCCCGTCGAGGCGCATCGACCCCCACACCGGTGCGCGCATCCCCCGACGCATCACGTTTCGCGTCGTGCTGTTCCTTGTGGTGCTCGGAGGACTGGCCTACGCCGGCTTCGCCACGGTCCGTTGGTACGTGCACAGCTCCTATTTCGTGGGTTTCAGCCACAACCAGGTCGTGATCTACCAGGGCCGGCCCGGGGGGTTCGTCGGGATCAACCCCAAGATCGTGAAGCGGACCCAGGTCACCGCCGGCCAGGTCCCCTCGTACAAGGTCCCCGACCTCCAAAGTGGCGTGCAGGAGCCTTCCTACAAAGCGGCGCTCGGGTACGTGACGAGCCTCCAGCAGTCGGTGTGCTCCTTGCAGCAGCCGCCCGCCTACTGCTCGACCGTGACGCCCCCGACGACGACGCCCGGGGCGACCACCTCGACCACGCTCCCGACGTCGACCCCGGCCACCTTCGGGCTGCCCCGGGGGCCCGAGCCCGTGCCCGACGCCGTGCCCGAGGCGGCCTGAGATGGCGGGACGCATCCGGTGGCTCGGCGTGGCCATGGTGGTCTGTTTCTTGGCGCTGTTCCTGCAGCTCAACAACGTCCAGGTCAAGAACGCCAAGACCTACGCCAACGCCCCGCACAACCCGGCGGTGATCGAGGCCAAGTACGACCAGCCCCGCGGCATCATCCAGAGCGCGGACGGCGTGGTGCTGGCCCAGTCGGTCAAGACCAACAGCGGGTCGTACAAGTACGTGCGCGAGTACCCCTTGGGATCGCTCTTCGCCCAGATCACCGGCTACCTGCCGATCGGCGGCCTGGCCACGGGCGTCGAGAACACCTACAACAGCTATCTCACCCAGCACAACCGGCCGGTCAAGACCATCGGCGACCTCCTGACCACCCCGGTCGAGACCGACACGGTGACCCTGACACTGTCGAGCAAGCTGCAGGCGACGGCCAAGCAGGCGCTCAACGGCCGCGACGGTGCGGTCGTGGTGCTCGACCCCACCACCGGGGCGGTACGGGCGATGTACTCGAACCCCACCTTCGACCCGAACCCGTTGTCGGCCAACGACGCCACCACGGTGAACAACGCCTACGCGGCGATCACGACCAAGAACCCGACTTCCGGCTTCGCTCCAGCGGTGTCGCTCGCGTACCAGGACATCTTCTATCCCGGTTCGACGTTCAAGGTCGTGACGGCGACGGCGGCCTATCAGTACCAGCCAAAGCTGGTCGACACTCCGATGCCGTTCTTCAGTTGCATCCCGTATGACTACTTCGGGGGGGCGAGCGCCCAGTTGTGCAACGACGGGGGAAGTCCGTGCGGGGGGACCATTGCCCAGATGCTGCCCCCCTCGTGTGACCCGGGGTTCGCCCTGCTCGGCACCAAGGTGGGTGCGGTGTCGATGCAGGCCGAGGCCCAGTCCTTCGGCTTCAATCAACAGCCCCCCATCGACCTGCCCCCGAGCCCCTTCGAGGTGTCGCAGTTCCTTCACGCTGACTGCTGGGAGGGTGCTCAGATCTTCCTCGCCTATTCGTCGATCGGTCAGAAGTGCACGCTCGCCTCGCCCCTGCAGATGGCGATGGTGGCGGCCGGGATCGCCAACGGGGGCGTGGTGATGACCCCGCACGTGATGTACGAGATCCGCGACTCGCAGAACAACCTGGTCGTGCACTACCAACCCACTGCGTGGCATCGGGCCGCATCCGGGGCCACGGCCAGTGCCTTGAACCAGCTCATGCAGAACGTCGTCAAGTTCGGCACCGCCTCGGGTGACGGGTTCCCAGCCGTGTGGGACGTTGCGGCCAAGACCGGTACCGCGCAAGTGGGCGTAGGCAACACAAAGACGACCGACTGGATGATCGCCTTCGCCCCCGCCACCAACCCCACCGTGGCCATCGCCGTGGCCATGCCCAACCAGCCGGTGGACCTGACCGGCGCGCTCGTGGCCGGCCCCATCGTGAAGACCATGATCCAAGCAGTCCTGGCGGGTCAGTGACGTGACGTCACCGTTCCGGCGCTGCCAATCGAGGAGGAGACCCAGAGTGTCTGGCCCAGTCGGCAATCCGGCGAGACGTAGGCTCTGACCCGCATGGAGCCGACCAATACCTCCCGGGTGCTCTCGGGACGCTACGAGCTCTCGCATCTCGTGGCCCGGGGCGGCATGGCCGAGGTGTACCGGGCCCGTGACCAATTGCTCGACCGTCCGGTCGCGCTCAAGGTCCTGTTCCCCGAGCTCTCGGTGGACCGCTCCTTCGTGGAGCGCTTCCGCCGCGAGGCCCAGGCCGCCGCCAACCTCTCGCACCCCAACATCGTTCCGGTCTTCGACTGGGGCGAGGACAACGGCACCTACTTCATCGTCATGGAGTTCGTCGACGGGCGGGCGCTGTCGTCGATCCTTCGCACGGCCGGGCCCCTGCACCCCGACCGGGCCGCCGAGATCGCCGCGGACGTCGCCGCGGCGTTGGCCTACGCGCACCGTCACGGCGTGGTCCACCGCGACGTCAAGCCCGGCAACGTGCTCATCACCGAAGAGGGCACCATCAAGGTCACCGACTTCGGGATCGCCCGCGCCGTCAACACCGAGGAGAGCCTGACCCAGACCGGGGCGGTCATGGGCACCGCCACGTACTTCTCACCGGAGCAGGCCGAGGGCATGGGCGTCGACTCTCGCAGCGACATCTACTCCCTGGGCGTCGTGATCTTCGAGATGGTCACCGGTCGCCCCCCGTTCCTGGGTGACACCCCGGTGGCCGTGGCGTCCAAGCACGTGCGCGAGCACCCGCCCGCCCCGCGTGAGGTGAACCCCGGGGTCCCGCCCGACCTCGAGGCGATCATCTTGAAGTGCCTGGCCAAGTCACCCGACCACCGCTACGCCACCGGGGACGACTTGCGCATCGACCTGCTGCGCTTTCGGGAGGGTCGCGCCGTGGGCGCCACCAACCCGCCCACGGGTCAGCACCCGGCGGTCGGGACCACCCAGGCGGTCATGGTGGGCGGCACCCAGGCGCTGCCCGCGGTCGGGGGCGACAACCTCGACGGCACGGGCGAGCCCAGCCGGACCAAGCTCTACGCGGCTCTCCTCGCCGTCCTGCTCGTCGCGCTGGCGGTGGTCGTCATCTTCCTCGGGAACTCCGTCGGCTGGTGGCACATAGGGGAAAAGGCGAACACGAGCTTCGTGATGCCCGACGTGACCAACCAGAACGTGACCACGGCCGAGCACGTCCTGCAGCACAAAGGTCTGAAGACCACGGTCGAGACGGACAAGACCGCCGTGAACACACCCAACACCCAGGTGCTGCGGACCCTGCCCCCGTCGGGGACGACGGTGAAGAAGGGCGACAGGGTCATCCTCGTCACGGGAGCGCAGGGGCCACCTGTGCACGTGCCCGACCTGGTCACGCAGTCGGTCACCGCGGCCAAGGCCCAATTGCAGCAGCTCGGCCTGCAGGCCAACGAAGATTTCTCGAGCACCTGCACCCAACAGAACATCGTGTGCATGCAGAACCCCAAGTCGGGTCAGACGATCCTGCCCGGGGGCACCGTCAGCATCTTCACCCAGCCGACCACCACGGCGGTCCCCGACGTCGTCGGGCTCGACCAGACCACGGCGTGCAATCGGTTGGGCCAGGCCGGGTTCCAGTGCGGGACGATCACCAGCCAGCCGTCGCCGTCAGTGGCCAAGAACAACGTCATCAGCACCAACCCCGTGGCGGGCGCCCAGGAACCGCAGAACGCCAACGTCAACCTCGTGGTCTCGAGCGGGCCGTCGTCGGTCCTGGTCCCCGATGTGGTGGGTGACACCCAGAGCGCGGCGGTCTCGGCACTGCAAGGTGCGGGGCTGAGCGCCGTGGTGATCTGCCAGGCGACGCTCGACCCGTCCCAGGACGGGACGGTGCAGAGTCAGACGCCCAACGGGGGCGTGTCGGTGAGCCCCGGCGCGACGGTGACCATCACCGTGACCAACCTCTCGGGGTGCTCGGGCACCACGACGTCCACCGCCGGCAACACCGGCACCCCTAACGCCGCACGGTTCCCAGTGAGCCGAGGAAGTTCGTCAGGAGGTGGGGGCCGGCGGCCGTGAGGATCGACTCGGGGTGGAACTGGACCCCTTCGATCGGCAGCTCGCGGTGGCGCAGTCCCATCACGATGCCGTCGGCGGTCTCGGCGGTGACCTCGAGGACGTCGGGAATCGAGTCACGGTCCACGATTAACGAGTGGTAGCGGGTCGCTTCGAAGGGGTTGGCCATGCCGGCGAAGACACCGGCGCCGGTGTGGAAGATGGCCGAGGTCTTCCCGTGCATGAGCTCGGGCGCAGGCACGACCTGGGCCCCGAAGACCTGGCCGATGCACTGGTGGCCCAGGCACACGCCGAGGATGGGGATCCGGCCCCCGAGCTCGGCCACCACGGCCATGCTCACGCCGCCGTCCTCGGGCCGCCCCGGGCCCGGTGAGATCACGATCCCGTCGGGGCCGACCTCTTCGATGCCCGAGATCTCGATGGCGTCGTTGCGGAACACCACCGGCTCCGCCCCCAGCGCCCCCATCTCCTGCACCAGGTTGTAGGTGAAGGAGTCGTAGTTGTCGACGAGCAGCACCCGGGCTCCCACGCCGTCCGACATTAGTGCCCGCCCCCGGCCCACCCGGCCTGCGCCGCCGTCTGGGTGGGGCCTTTCTGATGCAAAGCCCCGTGGCTATCCTCGGTGCATGGCGAACAAGCAGGGACCGGGGAGCGCGGCGCGGAAGGGCCGATCGGCCTCGGGGAGGGCGGTCGCCCCTCCCCCCACTGCCAGCGGCCGCTACACCCCGCCGATCCCCCGCAACCAGAAGGTCAGCCCCAAGTGGATGGGGCCACTCATCCTGCTGTTGCTGATCCTGGGGGCGTTGACGATCGTCCTCAACTACTTCAACGTGCTACCAGCCGGGCCGAGCAACTGGTACCTGGTGGGGGGATCGTCCTCATCGCCAGTGGCTTCGTCGTGGCCACGCGGTACCACTGACCGCCCGGAGCTATCCCAGGCGCTCGATGATGGTGGCGTTGGCCATGCCGCCGCCCTCGCACATCGTCTCGAGCCCCCATCGCCCACCGGTGCGCTCGAGCTCGTTGAGCAGCGTGCACATGAGCTTGGCGCCCGAACAGCCCAACGGGTGGCCGATGGCGATGGCACCACCGTTGACGTTCACCCGGTCCATGTCCCCGTGCAGCTCCTTCTCCCAGGCCAGCACGACCGAGGCGAAGGCTTCGTTGATCTCGACCAGGTCGATGTCGTCGATGGTCATCTTGGCCTTCTCGAGCACCGAGCGAGTGGCGGGGATGGGGCCGGTGAGCATCGTGACGGGGTCGACGCCGGCCAGCGAGAAGGCGTGGAACCGGGCCCTCGGCGTGAGGCCCAGGGCGCTGGCCTTCTCCTCGCTCATGATGAGCACCGCGGCGGCACCGTCGCTGATCTGCGAGGAGTTGCCGGCGGTGACCTTGCCGTCGGGCTTGAAGGCAGGCTTGAGATTGGCGAGGACCTCGACGGTGGTGTCGGGCCGGATGCCCTCGTCGGTGGCGATGACCTCGTTGGTCAGGGTCCCTTCGTCGTCCTTCACCGTGACGGGAAGGATCTCGCGCTCGAACCGGCCCTCGGCCGTGGCCCGCGCCGCGAATTGCTGGCTGCGTGCCCCGAAGGCGTCGAGGTCGTCGCGCGACAGGTCCCACTGGTCCGCGATCATCTCGGCCGAGATGCCCTGGGACACGAGACCACCGCGCTCGGCGTAGCGCTCCATCATCTTGGGGCCGAAGGGGAAGCCGAGGTCGCGTACGACCGAGGAGCCCATGGGCGTATGCGTCATGTGCTCCACCCCCGCCGCGATCACGACGTCGTAGGCGCCGGCCATGACGCCCTGGGCGGCGAAGTGCAGCGCCTGCTGCGACGACCCGCACTGGCGGTCGATGGTGGTGGAGGGCACCGACTCCGGGTACCCCGCCGCCAGCACGGCGTTGCGGCCGATGTTGAGGGCCTGCTCGCCCACCTGCATGACACAACCCATGATCACGTCGTCCACGAGGGCGGGATCGAGGTTGTTGCGCTCGGCCAGGGCCCGCAGCGGCTCGGCCGCCAGGTCCACGGCGTGCCAGCCGCGGAGCTTGCCGTTGCGGCGCCCTCCCGGTGTGCGCACGGCGTCAACGATCACGGCTGTGGTCATGGGTGCTCCTTCCCAGAAAAACTGACTGATCGGTCAAGATTTTGCCCGGTTATGACCCTAGCGGTCAAAGGGGGTGGCTGTTCCCCCTCTCACCAGGGATTTCTCCCGTGCCTTCCCGAGCGGCGCGAGGCCCGGCGCTACGGTTGGGCCCGTGACGGGGCGAGTCAAGGACATGGACCGTTGGCTCGGCGACGGCGGCATGGAGGTCATCGGGCTCGTGGGTGCCTCGTTCACCTCCTACGGGGTCGACGGGGAGGACCTCGGCTGGGTGGCCGGCACCTGGACCCCGACCACGCTGGCCTGCAACCCCCACGGCACGGCCCAGGCCGGCATCCACGCCCTCATCCTCGACGCCTCGATGAACTTCGCCATCAACGCCGCCCTGCCCGGGCGCGACCGGACCCGGGGCACGCTCGAGATGAAGACCGAGACCATGCGGCCCGCCAAGCTGGGAGAGCTCGTCACGGTGCGGGGTGAGGTGGTCCGCATGGCCCGCCAGGTCGCCTACGGCGAGGCGGCCACGCGCGACGGCCAGGGCCGGCTCGTGAGCCGGTCGACGGGGACCTTCCTGCTCCACCGCGACGACACGGGATAGCGCCGTGCCCGGTGGCGGGGCCCGTATCTCGAAGAGGGCCGGCCGACGAGGTCCGATCACCGTCACCCTGGCCGTGACCGTCAGCAGCGCCGTCCTCGCCGGATGGGTGCCTTCGGCTGTCGCCGTGCCACCTCCACTCTCGACCGCCTCGCCCAGCGCGCTGGTCGACACGTTCGTGGGCACGGGCGTGGGCGGGGCGAGCGTGGGCAGCATCGACACGTTCCCGGGCGCGGACATGCCCTTCGGCATGCTCCAGTGGAGCCCCGACACGACCCCGGACCGCACATCGGGCGGGGGGTACGCCTACAAGGACTCGGCCATCAGCGGGTTCAGCCTGACGCACATGAGCGGCCCGGGATGTGCCGTCTACGGCGACATCCCGATCCTGCCGACCGTGGGTGCCGTCGGCGCCGACCCGGCCGCGTCGTGCGGCACGGTTCTCGCATGCGACCGAGGTGGCGAGCCCCGGGAACTACGCCGTCACCGTGGGCCGACCGCCGGTGCGTGTCGAGTTGGCGGTGACCACGAGAACGGGGCTCGGGCGGTTCAGCTTTCCGGGGACCGAGCAGTCCAACGTGCTGTTCAAGGTGGCCGACAGCGCGGCGGGGTCGGTGCGGTCCTCGGTCACGGTCGTCGGTGACCGGGAAGTGGACGGCTCGGTCGTGAGCGGCGACTTCTGCGACACGAGCGGCGACTACCGGTTGTTCTTCGCGGCGGCTTCGACCGTTCGTTCAGTGACGTCGGGACCTGGCACGGCACGACGGTGGAGCCCGGGACACGGACGAGCACCAGACCCGGCTCTGGCGCGTACGTCAGCTTCGCGTCGCCCACTAAAGTGGTGGAGATGCAGGTCGGCATCTCGTTCGTCAGTGTCGCCGACGCACGCGGCAACATCGATGCCGAACGACCGGGCTGGGACGTCGGGGCCCTGCGCCGACGGGACACCGCCACGTGGAATGCGCTCCTGGGTCGGATCCGGGTGGCGGGGGGCACGGTGGCCGACGAGCGCACCTTCTACTCCGAGCTGTACCACTCGCTGCTGCACCCCAACGTGTTCGACGATGCCAACGGCGACTACATCGGCTTCGACGACAAGGTGCACCGAGCCCTGCGGTACACGCAGTACGCCAATTTCTCGCTGTGGGACGTCTACCGCAGCGAGGTGCAGTTGCTCGCCGTCGTCGCGCCGCGCCAAACGAGCGACATGGTGAGCTCGCTGTTGGCCGACGCCCGACAAGGCGGCGGACTTCCCAAGTTGCCCGTCGCCAACCTCGAGAGCGCACAGCTGAACGGCGACTCCGCCGACCCCTTCATCGCGTCGGCGTACGCCTTCGGGGCGCGGGACTTCGACGTCGCCGCTGCCCTGGCCGACATGGTGCGCGGGGCGACGGACCCGGGCGTGAAGACCGATGATC
>CAVXRN010000005.1:0-42840 GCA_963764205.1 uncultured Acidimicrobiales bacterium | reverse complement strand
TCGGTCGGTGGGCGAGGGGGGACTTGAACCCCCACATCCTTTCGGACACAGGAACCTGAATCCTCCGCGTCTGCCAATTCCGCCACTCGCCCGAGTGCCGCGTCACGATACCTGACCGGTCTTCGGGCCCCGCCGGTCCTTCCGTTCCTCACAACGCATTCACAGTTGATTTGCACACCCGGCAGCGGTGAGTGGTTTCTCACGTTTTGTCCCTACGCTGACACCGCAGGTGGTCGAGGTCACATTGCGTTTCATCTGCCCTGACAGGCGGTCGGGCAACCCCGTCGGATCAGATGGCGCCGGTAGGCTGGGTTACAACGATGGGACTCCAAAGGTTCGAGCAGCGTCTCGAGCGTATGGTGGAAGGCGCGTTCTCCAAGGCCCTGCGGGGTGGCATCCAACCTGTGGAGATCGGCCGACGGCTGACGCGAGAGTGGACCTCCTGCGCCGCGTAGGAGTCAGGGGCCTTATCGCGCCCAACGTCTTCGTAGTGACCCTGTCGCCTCAGGACGCCGACCGCTTCCAGAGCTTCGCCGACGTCCTCGCCCGGGAGCTGGGCGACGCCGCCCGGGAACACGCCCGGAGCGAGGGATATGTGTTCGTCGGCCCCGTCGAGGTCGAGATCCGCAGCGACCCGTCGACCCGGGCGGGGCGCTATCGGGTGGCGGCCGAGGTCAGGGAGGGTCTCGACGGGCTGGCCGGTGCTTCGCTCGTCCTGTCGGACGGGTCCCGGATCGTCTTGGGCACCGAGACCGTGGAAATCGGCCGGCTGCCCGAGTGCACGATCGCCCTGAGCGATCCCAACGTGAGCCGCCGCCACGCGGAGATCCGCCGCCGGGGGAGCGACGTCGTCGTGGCTGACCTGCAGTCGACCAACGGCACCAGGGTCAACGGCGTCCCCGTCAGAGAGCGTGTCCTCGAGGACGGGGACGAGATCACCGTGGGGACGACCGCCATCCGGTTCGAGAGCTCGTGAGTGCAGGTTGCCGTGGTGTTCCTGACCTCGCTGGACAATCAGAACCTCCTCCGAGCGCTCGAGGTCTTGGTGGTGGCGCTCATCTGGCTGTTCTTCTTCCGTGTCATCAGGGCGGTCTGGGTCCAGGTGCGACCCCCCGTGGCCCGGAGCGCCGCGGCCCAGGCTGCGGCCGCAGCAGCAGCCGGGGGGTCCCAGGCGTCGGGCGAGCGGCGAGGGCGGGCCGGCCGGCTCCACCTCAAGGTGATCGAGCCCCAGGAGGGGTACGGGCAGACCTTCGACGTGGGGGAAGAGGTCACCCTGGGACGAGCCGCGGGATGCGGGGTCCGGGTGGAGGACTCCTATACATCCAGCCTGCATGCCCGCCTGTTCCGGCGCAACGGCTCCCTGTGGGTAGAGGACCTCGGATCCACCAACGGGACATGGGTGAATGCCGAACGCATCGGGTCGACAGCCAAACTAGGGAAGGGCGACCTGCTGCAGGTGGGTGGCACCGTCTTCGAGGTGTCCCGGTGAGCGGGCGCCGGGGACAAGGAGCGTTGGTGCTGGAATTGACGAGCGTCGCGGAGCGTCGTTGACCGTCCTGCGGTCGGGCTCGGCCTCCGACGTCGGTCGGGTCCGCACGGTAAACGAGGACCTGGCGCTCGAGAGCCTGTCGCTGTTCGCCGTGGCGGACGGGATGGGCGGTCACGTCGGGGGGGAGATCGCGGCGCGTACCGCCATCGACACCCTGCAGGCGGAGTTCGCCCGGAAGGCGTCGGCCGAAGGGTTGGCCGCGGCGATCCACGAAGCGAACAAGGCGGTGTGGGAACGCGGCCATGCCGATGTTGACCTCCGGGGCATGGGCACGACGCTGATCGCGGCGGCCCTCGTCGCCACCGACGACGGCGACCGGTTGGTCCTCGCCAACGTGGGCGACTCGCGGGCATACCGACTCCACGCCGGTGAGCTCGTCCAGCTCACCACGGACCACTCCGTGGCGGAGGAGCTCGTGGCCCGCGGCGAGTTGTCCGAGGAGGAGGCGGCCGTCCACCCCCACCGCCACATCCTCACCCGGGCGCTCGGAGTGCAGCCCGACGTGGCGGTCGACGTGTGGGAGCTCGTCCCAGAAGAAGGCGACCGCTTCCTGCTCTGCTCGGACGGGCTGACCAACGAGGTGTCGACCGATCGCATCACCGATGTTCTGATGCGCACGCGCGATCCCCGCGAGTCGGCCGAGACCCTGGTGCGCATGGCCAACCAGGCCGGTGGGAACGACAACGCCACGGTCGTGGTGCTTGACGTCATGGTCGGCGAGCCACCCGCGGCCGCGGCGCAGGACGCGCACGTGGGCGAGGCCGCGGCCGGCGCGGCGGCATGGGCTTCGGCCGCTCCCGACGGTGGTGCTGTCAAACCGGCGTCACCGGGGGCGACCATGGTGGTCAGCCCGCCCGAAGCGCAGGGAACGCGGGCGCCCGAGCCGGGCTCCTCGGGACCGGTCACCACCAACGGCGTCGGTGCGGCCGTGGTCAGCCGTTCCGCCCCCGACACGACCCTGGACCGCCCGCCGTCGAGGCGCATCGACCCCCACACCGGTGCGCGCATCCCCCGACGCATCACGTTTCGCGTGGTGCTGTTCCTTGTGGTGCTCGGAGGACTGGCCTACGCCGGCTTCGCCACGGTCCGTTGGTACGTGCACAGCTCCTATTTCGTGGGTTTCAGCCACAACCAGGTCGTGATCTACCAGGGCCGGCCCGGGGGGTTCGTCGGGATCAACCCCAAGATCGTGAAGCGGACCCAGGTCACCGCCGGCCAGGTCCCCTCGTACAAGGTCCCCGACCTCCAAAGTGGCGTGCAGGAGCCTTCCTACAAAGCGGCGCTCGGATACGTGACGAGCCTCCAGCAGTCGGTGTGCTCCTTGCAGCAGCCGCCCGCCTACTGCTCGACCGTGACGCCCCCGACGACGACGCCCGGGGCGACCACCTCGACCACGCTCCCGACGTCGACCCCGGCCACCTTCGGGCTGCCCCGGGGGCCCGAGCCCGTGCCCGACGCCGTGCCCGAGGCGGCCTGAGATGGCGGGACGCATCCGGTGGCTCGGCGTGGCCATGGTGGTCTGTTTCTTGGCGCTGTTCCTGCAGCTCAACAACGTCCAGGTCAAGAACGCCAAGACCTACGCCAACGCCCCGCACAACCCGGCGGTGATCGAGGCCAAGTACGACCAGCCCCGCGGCATCATCCAGAGCGCGGACGGCGTGGTGCTGGCCCAGTCGGTCAAGACCAACAGCGGGTCGTACAAGTACGTGCGCGAGTACCCCTTGGGATCGCTCTTCGCCCAGATCACCGGCTACCTGCCGATCGGCGGCCTGGCCACGGGCGTCGAGAACACCTACAACAGCTATCTCACCCAGCACAACCGGCCGGTCAAGACCATCGGCGACCTCCTGACCACCCCGGTCGAGACCGACACGGTGACCCTGACACTGTCGAGCAAGCTGCAGGCGACGGCCAAGCAGGCGCTCAACGGCCGCGACGGTGCGGTCGTGGTGCTCGACCCCACCACCGGGGCGGTACGGGCGATGTACTCGAACCCCACCTTCGACCCGAACCCGTTGTCGGCCAACGACGCCACCACGGTGAACAACGCCTACGCGGCGATCACGACCAAGAACCCGACTTCCGGCTTCGCTCCAGCGGTGTCGCTCGCGTACCAGGACATCTTCTATCCCGGTTCGACGTTCAAGGTCGTGACGGCGACGGCGGCCTATCAGTACCAGCCAAAGCTGGTCGACACTCCGATGCCGTTCTTCAGTTGCATCCCGTATGACTACTTCGGGGGGGCGAGCGCCCAGTTGTGCAACGACGGGGGAAGTCCGTGCGGGGGGACCATTGCCCAGATGCTGCCCCCCTCGTGTGACCCGGGGTTCGCCCTGCTCGGCACCAAGGTGGGTGCGGTGTCGATGCAGGCCGAGGCCCAGTCCTTCGGCTTCAATCAACAGCCCCCCATCGACCTGCCCCCGAGCCCCTTCGAGGTGTCGCAGTTCCTTCACGCTGACTGCTGGGAGGGTGCTCAGATCTTCCTCGCCTATTCGTCGATCGGTCAGAAGTGCACGCTCGCCTCGCCCCTGCAGATGGCGATGGTGGCGGCCGGGATCGCCAACGGGGGCGTGGTGATGACCCCGCACGTGATGTACGAGATCCGCGACTCGCAGAACAACCTGGTCGTGCACTACCAACCCACTGCGTGGCATCGGGCCGCATCCGGGGCCACGGCCAGTGCCTTGAACCAGCTCATGCAGAACGTCGTCAAGTTCGGCACCGCCTCGGGTGACGGGTTCCCAGCCGCGTGGGACGTTGCGGCCAAGACCGGTACCGCGCAAGTGGGCGTAGGCAACACAAAGACGACCGACTGGATGATCGCCTTCGCCCCCGCCACCAACCCCACCGTGGCCATCGCCGTGGCCATGCCCAACCAGCCGGTGGACCTGACCGGCGCGCTCGTGGCCGGCCCCATCGTGAAGACCATGATCCAAGCAGTCCTGGCGGGTCAGTGACGTGACGTCACCGTTCCGGCGCTGCCAATCGAGGAGGAGACCCAGAGTGTCTGGCCCAGTCGGCAATCCGGCGAGACGTAGGCTCTGACCCGCATGGAGCCGACCAATACCTCCCGGGTGCTCTCGGGACGCTACGAGCTCTCGCATCTCGTGGCCCGGGGCGGCATGGCCGAGGTGTACCGGGCCCGTGACCAATTGCTCGACCGTCCGGTCGCGCTCAAGGTCCTGTTCCCCGAGCTCTCGGTGGACCGCTCCTTCGTGGAGCGCTTCCGGCGCGAGGCCCAGGCCGCCGCCAACCTCTCGCACCCCAACATCGTTCCGGTCTTCGACTGGGGCGAGGACAACGGCACCTACTTCATCGTCATGGAGTTCGTCGACGGGCGGGCGCTGTCGTCGATCCTTCGCACGGCCGGGCCCCTGCACCCCGACCGGGCCGCCGAGATCGCCGCGGACGTCGCCGCGGCGTTGGCCTACGCGCACCGTCACGGCGTGGTCCACCGCGACGTCAAGCCCGGCAACGTGCTCATCACCGAAGAGGGCACCATCAAGGTCACCGACTTCGGGATCGCCCGCGCCGTCAACACCGAGGAGAGCCTGACCCAGACCGGGGCGGTCATGGGCACCGCCACGTACTTCTCACCGGAGCAGGCCGAGGGCATGGGGGTCGACTCTCGCAGCGACATCTACTCCCTGGGCGTCGTGATCTTCGAGATGGTCACCGGTCGCCCCCCGTTCCTGGGTGACACCCCGGTGGCCGTGGCGTCCAAGCACGTGCGCGAGCACCCGCCCGCCCCGCGTGAGGTGAACCCCGGGGTCCCGCCCGACCTCGAGGCGATCATCTTGAAGTGCCTGGCCAAGTCACCCGACCACCGCTACGCCACCGGGGACGACTTGCGCATCGACCTGCTGCGCTTTCGGGAGGGTCGCGCCGTGGGCGCCACCAACCCGCCCACGGGTCAGCACCCGGCGGTCGGGACCACCCAGGCGGTCATGGTGGGCGGCACCCAGGCGCTGCCCGCGGTCGGGGGCGACAACCTCGACGGCACGGGCGAGCCCAGCCGGACCAAGCTCTACGCGGCTCTCCTCGCCGTCCTGCTCGTCGCGCTGGCGGTGGTCGTCATCTTCCTCGGGAACTCCGTCGGCTGGTGGCACATAGGGGAAAAGGCGAACACGAGCTTCGTGATGCCCGACGTGACCAACCAGAACGTGACCACGGCCGAGCACGTCCTGCAGCACAAAGGTCTGAAGACCACGGTCGAGACGGACAAGACCGCCGTGAACACACCCAACACCCAGGTGCTGCGGACCCTGCCCCCGTCGGGGACGACGGTGAAGAAGGGCGACAGGGTCATCCTCGTCACGGGAGCGCAGGGGCCACCTGTGCACGTGCCCGACCTGGTCACGCAGTCGGTCACCGCGGCCAAGGCCCAATTGCAGCAGCTCGGCCTGCAGGCCAACGAACAATTCTCGAGCACCTGCACCCAACAGAACATCGTGTGCATGCAGAACCCCAAGTCGGGTCAGACGATCCTGCCCGGGGGCACCGTCAGCATCTTCACGCAGCCGACCACCACGGCGGTCCCCGACGTCGTCGGGCTCGACCAGACCACGGCGTGCAATCGGTTGGGCCAGGCCGGGTTCCAGTGCGGGACGATCACCAGCCAGCCGTCGCCGTCAGTGGCCAAGAACAACGTCATCAGCACCAACCCCGTGGCGGGCGCCCAGGAACCGCAGAACGCCAACGTCAACCTCGTGGTCTCGAGCGGGCCGTCGTCGGTCCTGGTCCCCGATGTGGTGGGTGACACCCAGAGCGCGGCGGTCTCGGCACTGCAAGGTGCGGGGCTGAGCGCCGTGGTGATCTGCCAGGCGACGCTCGACCCGTCCCAGGACGGGACGGTGCAGAGTCAGACGCCCAACGGGGGCGTGTCGGTGAGCCCCGGCGCGACGGTGACCATCACCGTGACCAACCTCTCGGGGTGCTCGGGCACCACGACGTCCACCGCCGGCAACACCGGCACCCCTAACGCCGCACGGTTCCCAGTGAGCCGAGGAAGTTCGTCAGGAGGTGGGGGCCGGCGGCCGTGAGGATCGACTCGGGGTGGAACTGGACCCCTTCGATCGGCAGCTCGCGGTGGCGCAGTCCCATCACGATGCCGTCGGCGGTCTCGGCGGTGACCTCGAGGACGTCGGGAATCGAGTCACGGTCCACGATTAACGAGTGGTAGCGGGTCGCTTCGAAGGGGTTGGCCATGCCGGCGAAGACACCGGCGCCGGTGTGGAAGATGGCCGAGGTCTTCCCGTGCATGAGCTCGGGCGCAGGCACGACCTGGGCCCCGAAGACCTGGCCGATGCACTGGTGGCCCAGGCACACGCCGAGGATGGGGATCCGGCCCCCGAGCTCGGCCACCACGGCCATGCTCACGCCGCCGTCCTCGGGCCGCCCCGGGCCCGGTGAGATCACGATCCCGTCGGGGCCGACCTCTTCGATGCCCGAGATCTCGATGGCGTCGTTGCGGAACACCACCGGCTCCGCCCCCAGCGCCCCCATCTCCTGCACCAGGTTGTAGGTGAAGGAGTCGTAGTTGTCGACGAGCAGCACCCGGGCTCCCACGCCGTCCGACATTAGTGCCCGCCCCCGGCCCACCCGGCCTGCGCCGCCGTCTGGGTGGGGCCTTTCTGATGCAAAGCCCCGTGGCTATCCTCGGTGCATGGCGAACAAGCAGGGACCGGGGAGCGCGGCGCGCAAGGGCCGATCGGCCTCGGGGAGGGCGGTCGCCCCTCCCCCCACTGCCAGCGGCCGCTACACCCCGCCGATCCCCCGCAACCAGAAGGTCAGCCCCAAGTGGATGGGGCCACTCATCCTGCTGTTGCTGATCCTGGGGGCGTTGACGATCGTCCTCAACTACTTCAACGTGCTACCAGCCGGGCCGAGCAACTGGTACCTGGTGGGGGGGATCGTCCTCATCGCCAGTGGCTTCGTCGTGGCCACGCGGTACCACTGACCGCCCGGAGCTATCCCAGGCGCTCGATGATGGTGGCGTTGGCCATGCCGCCGCCCTCGCACATCGTCTCGAGCCCCCATCGCCCACCGGTGCGCTCGAGCTCGTTGAGCAGCGTGCACATGAGCTTGGCGCCCGAACAGCCCAACGGGTGGCCGATGGCGATGGCACCACCGTTGACGTTCACCCGGTCCATGTCCCCGTGCAGCTCCTTCTCCCAGGCCAGCACGACCGAGGCGAAGGCTTCGTTGATCTCGACCAGGTCGATGTCGTCGATGGTCATCTTGGCCTTCTCGAGCACCGAGCGAGTGGCGGGGATGGGGCCGGTGAGCATCGTGACGGGGTCGACGCCGGCCAGCGAGAAGGCGTGGAACCGGGCCCTCGGCGTGAGGCCCAGGGCGCTGGCCTTCTCCTCGCTCATGATGAGCACCGCGGCGGCACCGTCGCTGATCTGCGAGGAGTTGCCGGCGGTGACCTTGCCGTCGGGCTTGAAGGCAGGCTTGAGATTGGCGAGGACCTCGACGGTGGTGTCGGGCCGGATGCCCTCGTCGGTGGCGATGACCTCGTTGGTCAGGGTCCCTTCGTCGTCCTTCACCGTGACGGGAAGGATCTCGCGCTCGAACCGGCCCTCGGCCGTGGCCCGCGCCGCGAATTGCTGGCTGCGCGCCCCGAAGGCGTCGAGGTCGTCGCGCGACAGGTCCCACTGGTCCGCGATCATCTCGGCCGAGATGCCCTGGGACACGAGACCACCGCGCTCGGCGTAGCGCTCCATCATCTTGGGGCCGAAGGGGAAGCCGAGGTCGCGTACGACCGAGGAGCCCATGGGCGTATGCGTCATGTGCTCCACCCCCGCCGCGATCACGACGTCGTAGGCGCCGGCCATGACGCCCTGGGCGGCGAAGTGCAGCGCCTGCTGCGACGACCCGCACTGGCGGTCGATGGTGGTGGAGGGCACCGACTCCGGGTACCCCGCCGCCAGCACGGCGTTGCGGCCGATGTTGAGGGCCTGCTCGCCCACCTGCATGACACAACCCATGATCACGTCGTCCACGAGGGCGGGATCGAGGTTGTTGCGCTCGGCCAGGGCCCGCAGCGGCTCGGCCGCCAGGTCCACGGCGTGCCAGCCGCGGAGCTTGCCGTTGCGGCGCCCTCCCGGTGTGCGCACGGCGTCAACGATCACGGCTGTGGTCATGGGTGCTCCTTCCCAGAAAAACTGACTGATCGGTCAAGATTTTGCCCGGTTATGACCCTAGCGGTCAAAGGGGGTGGCTGTTCCCCCTCTCACCAGGGATTTCTCCCGTGCCTTCCCGAGCGGCGCGAGGCCCGGCGCTACGGTTGGGCCCGTGACGGGGCGAGTCAAGGACATGGACCGTTGGCTCGGCGACGGCGGCATGGAGGTCATCGGGCTCGTGGGTGCCTCGTTCACCTCCTACGGGGTCGACGGGGAGGACCTCGGCTGGGTGGCCGGCACCTGGACCCCGACCACGCTGGCCTGCAACCCCCACGGCACGGCCCAGGCCGGCATCCACGCCCTCATCCTCGACGCCTCGATGAACTTCGCCATCAACGCCGCCCTGCCCGGGCGCGACCGGACCCGGGGCACGCTCGAGATGAAGACCGAGACCATGCGGCCCGCCAAGCTGGGAGAGCTCGTCACGGTGCGGGGTGAGGTGGTCCGCATGGCCCGCCAGGTCGCCTACGGCGAGGCGGCCACGCGCGACGGCCAGGGCCGGCTCGTGAGCCGGTCGACGGGGACCTTCCTGCTCCACCGCGACGACACGGGATAGCGCCGTGCCCGGTGGCGGGGCCCGTATCTCGAAGAGGGCCGGCCGACGAGGTCCGATCACCGTCACCCTGGCCGTGACCGTCAGCAGCGCCGTCCTCGCCGGATGGGTGCCTTCGGCTGTCGCCGTGCCACCTCCACTCTCGACCGCCTCGCCCAGCGCGCTGGTCGACACGTTCGTGGGCACGGGCGTGGGCGGGGCGAGCGTGGGCAGCATCGACACGTTCCCGGGCGCGGACATGCCCTTCGGCATGCTCCAGTGGAGCCCCGACACGACCCCGGACCGCACATCGGGCGGGGGGTACGCCTACAAGGACTCGGCCATCAGCGGGTTCAGCCTGACGCACATGAGCGGCCCGGGATGTGCCGTCTACGGCGACATCCCGATCCTGCCGACCGTGGGTGCCGTCGGCGCCGACCCGGCCGCGTCGCGCGCACGGTTCTCGCATGCGACCGAGGTGGCGAGCCCCGGGAACTACGCCGTCACCGTGGGCCGACCGCCGGTGCGTGTCGAGTTGGCGGTGACCACGAGAACGGGGCTCGGGCGGTTCAGCTTTCCGGGGACCGAGCAGTCCAACGTGCTGTTCAAGGTGGCCGACAGCGCGGCGGGGTCGGTGCGGTCCTCGGTCACGGTCGTCGGTGACCGGGAAGTGGACGGCTCGGTCGTGAGCGGCGACTTCTGCGACACGAGCGGCGACTACCGGTTGTTCTTCGCGGCGCGCTTCGACCGTTCGTTCAGTGACGTCGGGACCTGGCACGGCACGACGGTGGAGCCCGGGACACGGACGAGCACCAGACCCGGCTCTGGCGCGTATGTCAGCTTCGCGTCGCCCACCAAAGTGGTGGAGATGCAGGTCGGCATCTCGTTCGTCAGTGTCGCCGACGCACGCGGCAACATCGATGCCGAACGACCGGGCTGGGACGTCGGGGCCCTGCGCCGACGGGACACCGCCACGTGGAATGCGCTCCTGGGTCGGATCCGGGTGGCGGGGGGCACGGTGGCCGACGAGCGCACCTTCTACTCCGAGCTGTACCACTCGCTGCTGCACCCCAACGTGTTCGACGATGCCAACGGCGACTACATCGGCTTCGACGACAAGGTGCACCGAGCCCTGCGGTACACGCAGTACGCCAATTTCTCGCTGTGGGACGTCTACCGCAGCGAGGTGCAGTTGCTCGCCGTCGTCGCGCCGCGCCAAACGAGCGACATGGTGAGCTCGCTGTTGGCCGACGCCCGACAAGGCGGCGGACTTCCCAAGTTGCCCGTCGCCAACCTCGAGAGCGCACAGCTGAACGGCGACTCCGCCGACCCCTTCATCGCGTCGGCGTACGCCTTCGGGGCGCGGGACTTCGACGTCGCCGCTGCCCTGGCCGACATGGTGCGCGGGGCGACGGACCCGGGCGTGAAGACCGATGATCACCTCGAACGCCAGGACCTGGCGCAGTACCTGGCCCAGGGCTACGTCCCGGCCGACACGCTCGACCTGACCTCGCTCACCTACACCGTCGGTGCGTCGGAGACCCTCGAGTACGCCATCGACGACTCGGCCATCGCGCAACTGGCCCAGGCGGTCGGAGACACCGCCACCGCGCAGACGTTCCTGGCCCGGGCCCAGAGTTGGCACAACCTCGTCGACCCCGCGACGGGGTATCTGGCGGCCCGGCGGGCCGACGGCAGCCTCCCGCCCGGGCCCGCCTTCCAGCGGTCGCCGCTGCCGGGCATCGGCCAGGTCGGGTTCGAAGAGGGCAACGCCATCCAGTACACGTGGAGCGTCCCGCAGAACCTGGCGGGCCTCTTCGGGGCCCTGGGGGGCGACGCCGCGGTTCGGTCCAAGCTCGACACCTTCTTCACGCAACTCAACGCGGGCCGGAAACAGCCCTACGACTGGGCCGGCGACGAACCGTCGCTCGGGATCCCGTGGGAGTACGACTACGCCGGCGCCCCCTACCGCACCCAGGACGTGGTCCGGCGCATCGTCACCACGCTGTACGGGCCCTCGCCCGACGGAGAGCCGGGCAACGACGACCTGGGGGCGATGTCGTCGTGGTACGTGTGGGCGGCCCTGGGCCTCTACCCCGAGACCCCGGGTCGAGGTGAGCTCGTGCTCGGGAGCCCCCTGTTCAGCGCCATCACGATCACACTCGGGAGCGACCGGTCCATCGTGATCGAGGCACCGGGGGCCTCGCGCAGCACCCCCTACGTCCAGAGCCTCGACGTCGGGGGGCTCGGCGGCGCCGGTGCGGGATGCTCGAACTCCCCGGGCACCGGCTCGGGCACCGCCCCGTACTCCTGTCCGTGGCTGCCCGCCACGGTGACCGCGACCGGGGCCCGACTCGACTTCACCCTGGGAGCTGCGCCCGATCCGACCTGGGGCGCGAGCCCGACCGAGGCACCGCCGTCCTTCCCCGCGGGGTGAGCCCCCGGGGGCCGTTCACACGATGCACCCAGAGAGGCAACGTGGCCGAAACCGAACCGTCGTAGCGTCGGGGACGGAAATGCGCGGCACGACGCTCGGGACCCGGTAGGAACAAGGCATGACACGCTCACCCGAACTCAGGGGCCCGGTCCGGTGACCGAGGCCCACGACCGACTGCCGCCCCACGTCATCGTGCTCTTCGGGGCCACCGGCGACCTGGCCCGGCGCAAACTCCTCCCGGGGTTGTTCCACCTGTCCCGGGCGGGCCTGCTTCCGGAGTGCCGCGTCGTGGCCACGGCCCTCGACGAGCTCGACGACGAGGACTACCGGGAGCTCGCCCGCAAGGCGTGCGACGAGTTCGTGCGGGGCGAGATCAGCGACGAGGACTGGCACCGGTTCCGCCGGTGCCTGCGCTTCGTGCCGGGGTCGGAGGGCGCGGCCGGTCTGGCCCGGGCTGTGCAGAGCGCCGAGGCGGAGCTCGAAGGAGAGGCGCGTCGCCTGCACTACCTGAGCATTCCGCCCCACGCGGCCGGGGTGGTGGTCGAGACCCTGGGCGACGCGGGGCTCACCGACCGCGCCCGGATCATCATGGAGAAGCCGTTCGGGACCGACCTCCCCAGCGCGCGGTTGCTGAACGCGGTGGTGGCCCAGGTATTCGACGAGGACCAGGTGTACCGCATCGACCACTTCCTGGGGAAGGAAGCGGCGCAGAACATCCTGGCCTTCCGCTTCGCCAACGGGCTCTTCGAGCCGATCTGGAATCGCCAGCACATCGACCACATCCAGATCGACGTGCCCGAGACCCTGGGCATCGGGTCGCGGGGCCGGACCTACGAGCAGACCGGCGCGTTCCGCGACATGGTCGTGACCCATCTCTTCCAGATCCTGGCCTTCGTGGCCATGGAGCCGCCCACGGCCCTGGAGCCGCGCGCCATCAGCGAGGAGAAGAACAAGGTGTTCCGGTCGCTGCGGCCCATCGACCCGACCCAGGTGGTGCGGGGACAGTACGAGGGCTATCGGTGGAGCGAGGGCGTGGCGCGCGACTCCGACACCGAGACGTTCATCGCCCTGCGGTGCGAGATCGACAACTGGCGCTGGGCCGGGGTGCCGTTCTACCTGCGTACGGGCAAGGAGATGGCCGAAGGGGCGCGTATCGTCTCCATCGCGTTCCGCGAGCCTCCCAAGTCGATGTTCCCGCCGGGGTCCGGTGTCGGCATGCAGGGGCCCGACCACCTCACCTTCGACCTGGCCGACTCGTCCCGGCTGTCGCTGTCGTTCTACGGCAAGCGCCCCGGGCCGGGGATGACCCTCGACAAGCTCAGCCTGCAGTTCGCGTTGCACGAGACCGACCAGGCCGAGAGCGTCCTCGAGGCCTACGAGCGCCTGATCCACGACGCCATGAGCGGCGACCAGACGCTGTTCACCAACGCCGAGGGGATCGAGCGACTGTGGGAGGTGTCGCACCCCCTTCTCGACAATCCTCCCGAGGTCCAGCTCTACCGGGTCGGGTCGTGGGGGCCTGCGGCCATCCAGGACCTCATCGCGCCGCGCACCTGGCGTCTTCCCTTCGAACGCGGCTGGCGCCAGCACCCGTGACGTCGGGCACCGAGCGTGTGGCGCCAGGCGCGCCCGGTGCGTGGAACGACAATGGGCACGTCATCGTGTGCGGGCTGGGCGGAGCCGGCCTCCGCACCGTGGAGCAGCTACACCTGAGCGGGGTCCCGGTGGTCGTGGTCGACGACAATCCCGATGTCCGCCTGGCGCGCGTGGTGCAGGGCTGGGGAGTACCGCACGTCCAACGCAGCGCCCATCTCGGTGACGGGCTGGCCGAAGCGGGTCTCGACCGGGCCCTGGCGGTGATCTGCACGGAGGCCAACGAGCTCGCCACGCTCGAGATCGCGCTGCGCGTGCGCGAGGCCCGTCCCGGGGTCCGCCTCGTGGTGCAGTTGGCCAATCCGTCGGTCGGGCGCGCCCTCGAACGGGTCACGGGCCCCGGCAGCGTCCTCGACGTCGCCGACCTTGCCGCCCCCTCCTTCGTCGAGGCGTGTCTCGGGGTGCCTGCCCACGAGCTCGAGCTCGGGGGTGAGCGTTTCGCCGTGGTGCAGGTGCTGACCGGCCAGGACGACAGTGTGAACGCGACGTTCCGGGGGCACTTCGGCAACCTCGCCCCGGTGGCCATCATGCCCGCCGACGGCGGTGCCATGGAGTTGTGCCCGGGAAGGGACCATCCGGTGTCGGAAGGCGACCGGGTGGCCGTGCTGGGCACGACGGCCGAGCTCGAACGCGTCGGTGTCGACGTGCCCCGGGCCACGAGGACGGCGTGGGCCAAGGTGCCGATCCTCCGCAAGCTCCGGCGGCGCGCCGCTGGGGTCATGCAGACCGACGCCAAGGGCCTGGTCTTCGTCCTGGCCGGCGTGCTGGCACTGGTCGTGATGGCGACGGTCGTCTTGAAGTTGGCGTACGTCGACCCGACCACGCACGCGCACCTGAACCTGCTCGAGTCGCTGTACTTCACGGTCGAGACCGTGGCGACCGTCGGATTCGGCGACTACTCCTTCGCGGCGCAGAGCGCGTGGCTCCAGGCCTTTGCCATCGTGTTCATCGTGGCCGGCGTCACCCTCGTCACCACGGCCTTCGCCCTGTTCACCAACGTGTTGGTGAGCCGACGGATCGAACAGTCCCTGGGGCGCCGCCGTGTCCCGGGCATGGCGGGCCACGTGGTGGTGATCGGGCTCGGCTCGGTCGGGATCCGCGTGGTGGAAGGCCTCCTGGCCAAGGGGCGGCGCGTGGTGGTGGTCGAGCGCGACGACGACAACCGCTACCTCGGGCGGGCCCGGGCCCTCGGCGTCCCCGTGGTCGTGGCCGACGCCACCCAGCGCCAGACCCACACCATGGTCAACCTGGCCGACGCCTCGGCGGTGGCCGTGCTCACCAGCGCCGATCTCACCAACATCGAGACAGGCCTGGCCGTGCGCGAGGTGCTGGCGGACCGGTGGGAGCAGGTGCCCGTGGTGCTACGGGTGTTCGACCGCAATCTGGCCCGCATGATGGAGCAGAACTTCGGCTTCCGCCACGTTCGATCGACCTCGGCCCTGGCCGCGCCGTGGTTCGTCGGCGCGGCGCTGGGCCTCGACGTCCTCGGGACGTTCTATGTCGACCAGCAGCCCTTCCTCGTGGGCCGCCTGCAGGTGGCACCGGGTGGCGGCCTCGAAGGCCTTGCCATGCAGGACTTGTCGGCCCGCACCCGGGTCATCGCCTTGAGTCGGGCCAGCGCCCAGGGAACGCTCGAGCACCCGCCGCGCCGGGGCACGCGCTTCGCCGGAGGCGATCAGGCCTACCTGCTCGGACCCTACGACGAGATCCTGCGGGTCCTGCGCAGAGACCAGTCGGTCGACCTTGCGTCGTCGACGGTGACCGTGGACCCCGGCTTTTCTTCGGCGTCGCGATCTGGGGCCTCAGGGTCGGGGGTCACGGGATCTGGGGCGACGGGGGGATCCGGCCCTTCCCGATCGCAGGCAGGCGCGCCGCTGT
Organism: uncultured Acidimicrobiales bacterium; assembly: GCA_963764205.1. Classification (GTDB taxonomy): domain Bacteria; phylum Actinomycetota; class Acidimicrobiia; order Acidimicrobiales; family UBA8190; genus Chersky-840. Next base: position 27,604 of record CAVXRN010000005.1, on the reverse strand, counting down.
TGGGCGACGCGCCTGCCCTGGATCAGACAGCGGCCCCGCAGACGGTGGTGACCACCAACCGGCTCACGACGTAGGGGTCCATGTTGGCGTTGGGGCGCCGGTCCTCCAGCCACCCCTTCTTGTCCTGGGCCACGGCCCACGGGATGCGCACCGAGGCGCCCCGGTCGGAGGTGCCGTAGCTGAAGGTCGACCAGTGGGCCGTTTCGTGCGCACCGGTCAGCCGTTCGGTGATGCCCACGCCGTAGTTCTTGACGTGCTCCTCGACGTTCTTCCCGAGCGCCTCGCAGCCGGCGATGATGGCGTCCCAGCCGCCGTCGCCGCGCATGGCCTTGGTGGAGAAGTTGGTGTGGGCCCCGGCGCCGTTCCAGTCACCGAGGATCGGCTTCGGCTCGAGGGTGGCGAAGACGCCGAAGTCCTCGGCGATGCGGAAGAGCAGCCAGCGGGCCACCCAGAGCTGGTCACCGATGGCCGGCGGCGGGAGGATCCCGATCTGGAATTCCCACTGGCCCATCATGACCTCGGCGTTGGTGCCTTCGATGGCGAGGCCCGCGTCCATGCAGGCCACGGTGTGGCGCTCGACGATGTCGCGCCCGGGCATCTTGTCGCCCCCCACCCCGCAGTAGTAGGGCCCCTGCGGAGCCGGGAAGCCCTTGGCGGGCCACCCCAGGGGCCGGCCCCCCTCCAAGAAGGTGTACTCCTGCTCGATGCCGAACCACGGCTCCTGGTCCGCGTACTTCTCCGCCGCGGCGGCGCAGGCGGCCCGGGTGTTGGTCGGGTGCGGGGTGAAGTCGGTCAAGAGGACCTCGCACATGACGAGCTTGTCGTTTGGCCCTCGGAGGGGGTCGGGGCAGGTGAAGACCGGGCGCAGGACGCAGTCCGAGTCGTTCCCGGCGGCCTGGTTGGTGCTCGAGCCGTCGAAGCCCCAGATGCCGGGCTCTTTCCCGTCGGCGACGATGCGCGTCTTGCTCCGCAGGAGCGGGGACGGCTCGGTCCCGTCGATCCAGATGTATTCGGCCTGGTAGCTCATGGCGTTGGGTCCTCCCGCAGTCGGCTGGGTGCCTGGTGTGCGCTCGGGCACCCAGACACGGCCCACCCTGCCAGCGCCATGTGTCGCCCCCGTTTCGGGGTCGTGAACGCCCCGTAACGCGTGGTCGGCCGGTCACCCCGGCGTCGGGGCCCCCAGGCCTTGCTCGAGCGGTCCCCAGTCACCGGCGGCCCGGCGGCGTTCGGCCTCGGCCCGGCCGCCCCCGTTGAGCCCGAACAGCCGTTTCACCCACAAGAGATACAGCGCGATGGCGAGGTTGATCCCGAAGGTGATGAGCTTGAGGACGCTGACGCCCGAGGTGAGCTCGTACACCTCCAGCGGGAGCAGGACCGCGGTGGCGACGAAGGTGAGGTACTCCGCCCATCGCCGGGCGAACCACAAGCCGACCATCTCGACCGCCTCGAGGGCGGCGAAGGCGGCGATGCCGATGCCGGCCTCGTCGAGGTGCCGGGACGAGATGGTGAAGTAGTGCCGGAAACGCCCGAGGAACGGATGGGCCCGCGAGGGACCACCGAAAGCCTGGACGATCTGGTTGTAGTCGCGCTCCAACGCATCGTGGTTGCCCACGAAGAAGAAGATGACGAGCGCGAGCGCGGTCAACAGGATCACGTGGAAGGCGCGATCGAGGGCGATGAGCCGCAGGACGTAGCGGTCGCGCAGCAAGGGGCCCCGCAGCGGCAGCTGGATCTCGGCGCGGGCCGGGACGCGCTCGCGGGTGGGCTCGTCGGGCGGGGGCCGGGTGAGCCAGCTGTCGCAGCGCAGGCAGTGGTGCCACCGCAGACCGTCGAGCTCCCGCACGAGGACGGGATCCGCGTCGGTCACGTCGGCCGCGTCCAGGCCCACCAGGACGTGCCCGCTCCAGCCGCAGGTGAGCAGCTCGTAGCGATTCGGAGGGCGCGGTCTCATGTCTGGGCTGACCGGGCGCGGGCGGTCCGGCGCGAGATGGGGTCGAACGCGTAGTAGAGCGCCAGCGCGCCCTGCACGGCGAGGCAGAGGTAGGGGTTGATGAAGGCCACCGCGATCGAGGCGGTGTAGACGAAGGCGCCTGCGACGAAGAGGATCGTCGCCATGTTCCGCTGGGCTTCGGGAAAATCGGGACCGAGCAGCCGGCGCCCGAGCGACGCGTACAGCCACAGCGCCGCCCACGCCCAGGCATTCGTCGCCATCACCGCGGTGTAGAAGATGGCCGCCGTCTTGGCGCCCACGCCCCGGCGCAGTGCCTCGCCGAAGACGCCGGTGGGGTAGGGGATGAAGACGATCGTCATCAGGAGGAAGAGATTCAGATAGAACAACCCGCGGTCGATGTGGCCGAGGTGGCTGAAGACGGTGTGGTGGTTCAACCACATGATGCCGATGACGACGAAGCTCACGACATAGGCGGCCAGCGATGGCCACCGCTCGCCCAATTGGTGGCCGAGGTTCCGGTAGTCGCTGGGCTGGGCGATGGTCAGAACGAGCAACGTGATGGCGATGGCGAACACGCCGTCGCTGAAAGTCTCGAGCCGTTCCTTGCTCATGGTTGGATTCTCGAGGTACCCAGGTGGCGCTCGTACACGACGAACGAGCTGAGGTTCGCCACCTGGTCGTAGAGCGAGCGGGCGCGACCGTTGAACTCCTGGGTGTGCCAGTAGACCTTCTCCGCACCGCGGGTGCCCGCCTCCGTCGCGACCGCCTCGATCAGCTCGCGGCCCGTGGACGTCCCCCGGGCCGACGGTGCCACGAACAGGTCCTCCAGATAGCAGTAACCCGGCAGCGACCACGTCGAGACGTGCACGAGGGCGTGGACGAGCCCGGTGAGCTCGGCTCCGGACTCTGCGACGAGCCCGAACATCCCGTCCTCGCGTGCACAGAGGCGATCGAACGTCCGACGTGAGGTGCTCGGTGCAAGCTCGGCCCGATAGAAGTCGAGATAGCCCTGCCACAGCACACCCCAGCGGTCCCAATCGGCTGGCATCATGGGCCGGATCATGGCGTCAACCTAGTGGGTACCGCACGGCGCGGCCCTCTGGATCGGTCGTCGAGCGAGCGAGGGAACCATGCGTGACATTCGCACCGTGGGGATGGTGCTGCATCCCCAACGTGACTCGGTCGAGGCCGTCTCGGCCGTCCTGGCGTGGGGACGGGAGGTCGGCGTGACGGTGCTCGCGCTCGAAGAAGACGTCCAGCGCTTCGCGTGTGAGGCCGTGGCGGTGAGTGCGGCGGCGATGCCCGACCGGGCCGACCTGCTCGTCGGGCTCGGTGGAGACGGGACCGTACTGCGCGCCATGCGGATGTCCGATGGGCACGGCATCCCGGTACTCGGGGTGAACCTCGGGAGACTCGGGTTCCTGGCCGAGGTCGACATCCCCGACCTGGGCCCGGCGCTGACGGCCATTGCCGACGGGGAATACGAGATCGAGTCCCGTAGCGCGCTCGACGCCGCGATCGGCACCCAGACGTACTCGGCGTTCAATGACGTCGTCGTCGTCCGCGTGCCGGGAGAACACACCGCCGCGGTTGGTCTGGCGATCCAGGGGAACCATTTCGTCAGTTACGCCGCCGACGCGGTCATCGTCGCCACCCCCACCGGCTCGACCGCGTACAACTTCTCGGCCGGAGGCCCCATCGTGGCACCGTCGGTGGCGGGGATCCTCGTCACGCCGTCCTCGCCCCACTCGGTGTTCGGTCGAGCCCTGGTGGTGGACCACACCCACTCGCTGACGCTCAGCGTCCTCCCGCCGTCGGGGCGTCTGGCGGTGGAGGTGGACGGTGAAGTCGCCACCTACGTCACGCCGGGCGCCACGCTCGACATCTCGTCCCGAGCCGATGCCGCCCATGTGGTGCGACTCGGTGGGACGACGTTCTACCAACGAGCCCAGCGCAAGCTGGGCGTCACGAGCGCCACCGAGCTGAGCCCCTGGGTGTCGTCGGACGACCAGGACACGCCGGCGCCGTAAGGGCGAGTCCGTGCGGGTCAGGTCGTCCCGTACGGATACTGCTTCGCCACCTGCAGGTCCATGTGGTGGCGCAGTACCTTCTGCACGTCGGACTGTGACGCACCGGTGAATTGGATCCGGGTGGTTCCGTCTTTCAGGATGTCGAGGACTTCGCCCGTGAGGTCGACCTGCCCGCTGGCCAACCGCAGATCGATCCGGAGCCGTTGGCCCACATGCAGAAAGCCCACGGTCACCACGCACGCACCGCCGGGTGAGAGATCACGAGTCGTGGTGGTGTGCCACGTCTCCGAACCAGGCGGGTCATCCGCGTTCGCCATCCGCACGGCGACATTGGTCGGCTCTCGAGTCCAACGGCGCCGCTGCAACTGATCCGGCATGGCGATGGGATGCAACGCGGCCAGAAACGGTGCGGTGGTCCGTTCGATCGCCAGTGATCCTTCGAGCCGGATGAGCTCGGTCCCGGACAGGAATTCGATGACGACGGCTCGCCCGTCGAGTCCGAGGATCTGAGGAGCCGCCGACTCGACCTTCATGGCACCACCGTCGTGGCCGACGAAGGTCACGTCGATGGGCGGAGTCGTCTCGCCGGCGCGAATGATCCGCTGGGACGACGCCTTGATCGTCGGTTGGATCTTCCCTGACAAACCCACCAATCGGGTCAGCACACTTGGGTCGAACACGCCCGTACCGCCCCACGCGGCCTTCAGCCGAAATCGTTGGCAGCGACGGTCGAGGTCATCTCCACGGCCCACATGAGCGACTCGAGGGCGGCGGAGGACAAGACGGCCTCTTCGAGCCCACTGCGAGTCGCCTCTTGGGGTCGGCCCAGGAGGAAGTCCACCACGTCGGCGACGAGTCGTCCCAGCGGACCTTCGGTCTCGAGCAGCGCGCGACGGAGGTCGTCGTCGAGGGGGAGGGCGTTCAAGACATCTTCGAGCGGCACATCGAGCAGGACGTCGAAGCTCGAGAGCATGCCGGCGGTGAACGCCACCTCTGCCAGTGAGCCGTCCATGTCCCGGGCGATCAATTCGCACATCCGGGCCCGCGTGAGTGCGGTACTCAGCTCCTCCTCCGAAGCCTGCCCCTTCCCGCCGATCAACAGCAGTGACACCCAGCTCTGCAGTCGGCGCCACCCGGCCAACACCAATGCCTCTCGCACCGTCTGCACGTTTCTCCGCATGCCCTTGCCCGCTCCCATGCTGGCGAGCTGGAACAGCTGCAGCGTCATGGCCGGGTCCCTGCGCACGATGTCCTCGAGATCCGACATGGGACACTCCCGATCCAGGAGGTGCGACGCCATGCGGAGCTGGGCGATGCGACCCGGGTCGAGGGCGCGTCCGGGGACCTCGTGCGGTCGAGCCAACAGGTAGCCCTGGAAGTAGTCGAAGCCCAGCGCCTTGCACCGGTCCAACTCGTCGGTGCTCTCGATCTTCTCCGCCACCAACGCGACGTCGAATTGCCGACACTGTTGGACCAGAGCGTGAAGATCCTCGGGGTCGGTGACCTGGACGTCGACCTTGATGAACGACGCCAGCTCCATGAAGCGTTCGACGTCCGCACATCGGCGGACGTCGTCGATGGCGAGGGCGAACCCTTCGTTGCGCAGGCGTTGGCAGCCGGCCAGGACATCGTTGTGGGGCACGACCGATTTCACTACCTCGATCACCGTCTGCTCCGGAGGCAGCAGGATCGGGACCACGCCCGTCAGCACTCCGCGGCTGGCGTTGCAGAACAGCCTCTTGTTCCCCACCAAGCGATCGACACCGATGCTGACCGAGTTGAAGATCACATCGGCGGTCATCTGGTCGCCGAGCGCGCCGGCTGCCTCGGCTGCGGTCGGACCGTCGAGTGTGCGGAACAGCAGCTCGTAGCCGAACACCGACAGTTCACCGTCGAATATCGGCTGACGACCCACAACGACGTCGAGAGCGACCACTGTCTCGTTCCCCTTCATCGGGCATGTCCATGAAGCTGCCGTACAACTTTTCCTGGCCAATACTGTCGGCACGCAGGGCACAGTCCTCAAGCCCTCAGCTGGGGACTTTTTGTGGCGCCGGGCGCTCGACTCCGGTGACGACCGCACTCCGTGAGGATTCAAGGCCGCCATACGACGACCCGATGACCCTCGTCACAGAAGTGGAAGGAGATCGAGTGTCCGACACCCTGACGGCGAGGGGAGCCAGACAGAGCACCGCCGGCCCCACGCAGCCCGACGCTCTGGCCACCTCGGTCCTGTCGTCACTGCTCGAACGCACCGCCGCCGTGGAGCGTGGGCTCGTGGCGCTGACGAACGAGATCATCCGGCTGTGCGGCACCATTGGCGCCATGACCGAATGTCAGCGACGCGACCTGCTCTATGCCGCCGACGTCGAAGCCGCCACGACGAGTGCCGCCTTCGTCCAGGCGCATCTCCCGACCGCCTCGGCGTTCCCCGACGCAGGGGCGACCCTCCGGCACGGCGCGGGCCTGGTCGCGGTCCCCGGCATGGCGCTCGAGTTCGGCGTGGCCACCGGCGCCTCCCTCGGCGTCGTCGTCGAGTGCCTTTCCGGCCGCCAGGTCGTCGGCTTCGACGTCTTCACCGGTCTTCCCGAGGACTGGCGAACGGGATTCACCGCCGGCATGTTCGCCCAACCCGCTCCGGTTGTGCCGGGAGCGACCATGGTGGAGGGTCTGTTCGCCGACACACTTCCGGGGTTCCTGGCGGAGAATTCGGGGCCGATCGCGTTCGCGCACGTCGATTGCGACCTCTACTCGTCGACGGCGACGGTCCTCCGACACATCGGCCCCCGGCTGGTGCGGGGATCCATCGTCGTGTTCGACGAGTACTTCAACTATCCGGGGTGGCAGGAGCATGAGCACAAGGCGTGGAGCGAGTTCGTGGCCAGCAGTGGGATCGGCTTCAGGTACGAGGCCTACACGTCGAACCACGAGCAACTGGTGGTGCGGATCACCGAACCGGTGCGGTTGCCTCCCGGGTGACGTCGACGGTCAGGCCCTCTGGCTGCCACGTCGTCGGTGTCGTGACTTCGCTCCTGACAGCTAACGCGCGGCGCGGGGGAGGCCCAGGCCGAGCCAGGCGATGAGGTCGCGCTGGATTTCGTTCGTGCCGCCTCCGAAGGTGAAGATCGTCTGGGCCCGGGCCTCGCGCTCGAGCCTGCCCCGGAGCACAGCACCGTGGGACCCTTCGACGAGATAAGCGGACTGGCCCACGACTTCGCCCAGGGCCCGGTAGCACTCGAGGGCGAACTCGCTCCCGTAGACCTTGGTGGCTGAGGCGTCCGCCGGCTGCAGACCCTTGTCCGCGGCCCACGCCACCTTCCAGTTGAAGAGCTTGAGAGCTTCGGCTCGGGCCCAGAGTCGGGCGAGGGCGACTCGGACCCACTCCTGGTCGATGACCCGACGGCCGTCGGCGAGCCGGTGCGCCGCCGCCCAGGCGCGCACCTCCTGGATTGAGCGGAGAATGCCCGAGACCGGGGAGATGGCGACGCGCTCCAGGTTGAGTTGGTTGGTGATGATGGGCCACCCGCCGTTCTCCTGGCCGACCAGATTGGCGGCGGGGACCCGCACGTGGTCATAGAAGGTGGCGCTCGTGAACTCTCCGACCATGGTCCGCAGGGGACTCCAGCTGAAGCCGGGCGCATCGGTGGGGACGAGGAAGACCGACAGTCCCCGGTGCTTGGGCGCATCGGGGTCGGTGCGCGCCGCCAACCACACGAAGTCGGCGTACTGGATCGCGCTCGTGTAGAGCTTCTCGCCTGTGATGACCCATTCGTTCCCGTCGCGCTCGGCTCGGGTCTGGAGCGAGGCCAGGTCGGTCCCGGCTGAGGGCTCGGTGTACCCGATGGCGAAGTGGAGCTCGCCCCGGAGGATGCCGGGAAGGATGCGAGCCTTCTGTTCGGGTGTGCCCAGTTGCATGAGGGCCGGGCCCACGCTCGAGAGGGTGAGCAGTGGCAGGGGCACACCGGCCCAGTGCGACTCTTCGACCAGGAGCATCTGGTCGACCGGGCCCCGACCCTGACCGCCGTACTCGACGGGCCAGCCCAGACCCAGCCACCCGTCCTCCCCCATGCGCCGAATCGTGGCGAGATAGTCGGGTCGACTCCCGTCGGGCACCGCTTCGGTCACCAGTCGGGTGAAGTAGGCGCGTAGTGTCGTCTGCAGTTCCCGCTGATCCGTGGTCAGCTCCAGGCGCACGGGTTAGCTCTTGTCGACCTTCTTCATGCTCCCGTAGCCGCGTTCGATGGCCGAGATGATGATCGCCTCGAAATCCTTCTCGGTGAGCACCCTCGGAGTCCCGAGCGACGCGGAGCGCCAGTACAGCTCGGCCAGCCACTCGAGGAGCTCGAGTCGCTCGACCGCCTGGTCCATGGTGGCTCCGTAGGCGACAGAGCCGTGGTTCTGCATCATGGCGGCGTTGCGACCCTCGAGCGCCTTGATCACGTTGTCGGCGAGCTCCTGAGAGCCGAAGGTGGCGTAGGCGGCGGTCCTCGGAGCTCCTCCGAGGCTCAGACAGCTGTAGTGCAGTGGTGGTAGCTCGTCGTGCGTGCACGACAGCGCCGTGGATGCCATTGCATGTGCGTGGGTGACGGCCAGCGCGTTGGTGGCGCGATAGATCCCGGTGTGCAGTGGGACCTCGGACGTGGGAGCCAGATCCCCGTCCACGACGTTGCCGTCCAGGTCGATCACCGTCACCATGTCGGCGGTCACGGCGGCCAAGTCGGAACCGGTCGGCGTGACGGCGACGAGATCTCCCTGGCGGGCGGAGATATTTCCGGCGGTGCCGATGACCAGGCCCTTGGCTGCCAGGTGGCGGCACGCCCTGGCAACCGCCTCTCGTTCGTCTGCTAGGAGCGAACCGCTCATCTGCAATTCCTTTCGGACCGGCGAGGACGACCCATCGTGGCCCAGAGCGTATCCGAGGTGGTTCCGGCCGCCTCCGACGCCCGGGACGTCGTCACGCGTCGCGGCGTCATCATTCGCCACGCGCCGAGAACCGACCATCCCACCAGCCACGCCACGATCACACAGACGGCCACGGTGGTCGACTCGGGCAGTAGCCCGGGATTCCCCGCACCGCCCGCGGGCCCCCCACCACCCCCGCCGAATACGGGGAGCCCGCCCGGTGCCAGGTGGGCTGTGGCGAGGCCGACCACGGCGCGCTGCAGATTGGAAAGATGGGGGATTCGGGCCCGGGAGAGAATCGGTGTCAGGACGACCTCGAGGACGATGAGGAGGATCACCGCCACCGTTCGCTGTCCGATCAGCGATCCCAGCCCCAATCCCACGACGAACCCGATGACGGCTTCGAGTTCCAGCCACAGCCCGCTCTTGATCATGAGCGAATCCGACGGGTAGAGGAACTGTCGCGCGTAGTCGGAGAAGTTCATGGCGGCGATCTGGCTCGCCGCCTCCTTGATCTGGGCCTGGGAGGGTTGCGGCTGGTTTTGCCCTGCGGGGGGCGGCCCGATCTTCACGGGACCGCCGCCGGGGCCGTTGCCGCACGAGACGTAGTTGACCACCGGGCCGATCGTCGACGCAGAGGACGGTCCCAGCCTGATGTCGAAGTTGCAGATCACCTCGTCTGCATGGTCGGCGGCCCAGGTCTCGAGGCCGGCGCGCGAAAGGTTGACGGGCACGTTGACACCGTTGAACTCGAGCCGGGTCGGCGCGGCGAATACGCACACCGCGCAGACGATGGTGAAGCCCACCGCGACCAGAGGGACGATGATGGCAAGGCCCGCGGGGATCCGGGCCAGGTACAGCCCCAAGCGCGAGCGGCCGGTCACGACGAGGTGCCGGAACATCCCCTCGGTGAGGTCGGAGGATCCCGCCGTGGCGCCCAGGGTGGCGGCGAGGATGAAGCCGAAGAGATACAGCACGCCGGACACGAAGGCGGTGTAGACGGAGTATCCGCCCGCCGGACCGTAGGACTTCGGCGCAACGGCATGGAGCACCAGTCGAATGGCCAGGAACACCGTGGGGATCCCGATCGTGACGAGAATCAGGGTGACCATGAGACCGCGTCGCTTGCGCAGCTCCATGAACCTGGTGGTGATCATCGCTCCCGACGGGATCCACGAGCCCCGGTGGTCGGGTCTCGCCCGAACCGACGCCCCCGTCGCCGCTGGGGGCGGAGTCGAGGTCAGCGCGTCGGAGTGGCCCGTCATTGCGAGTCCCCCAATCGGCTCGTGACCTGGAGGAACCAGGATTCGAGCGAAGCCTGGAGCACCTGGAGCCGGTAGACCGAGATCCCTCCTTCGACGAGCACGCGGTTGATCTCGGCGATGACGTCGCGCCCAGTCCCTGCCGGCAGCGTGACACCGAGGCCCTCCGCGTCCGTGGTGACGTCTGTCCCGTCGGTGGCGCCGATGGCGGTGGCCGCGATGAGCGCGCGGCCTCGATCAGGGTCGGAGCATTCGATCTGGAGCTCGAGCGATGCGCCCGCCAGCAACTCGGAGATCGGGCCCTGACGCACCACGCTGCCCCGGTCCACGATGGCAACGGCGTCGCAGGTCCGCTCCACTTCGTCCAAGAGGTGCGAGGACAACACGACGGTGCGGCCCTCGGCGACGAGCGACAGGATCATCTCGCGCATGTCCTGCATGCCGGCCGGATCGAGCCCGTTCATCGGCTCGTCCAGGATCAGCAGTTGGGGGTCCCCGATGAGGCAGGCGGCCACACCGAGGCGTTGGCGCATTCCCATCGAGTACTTCGACACCTTGTCGTCGGCGCGGTGCAAGATGCCGACCCGTTCGAGCGACGACCCGATCCGGTCGCGCGCTTCGGGTTCGCGCGCCGCGGCGAGGATCTGGAGGTTCTGTCTCCCCGTCAGATGGCCATGGAACCTGGGCTCGTCCACGATGGCCCCGACACGCGCCAGCGCCTTGTCCCGATGCCGGGGAACCCGGTGTCCCAACAGGAACATCGTGCCGGCATCGGCGTGGGTGAGGCCCAGCAGTACCCGGATCAGCGTGGTCTTTCCGGCACCATTCGGACCGAGGTAGCCGAACGCACAGCCTCGAGGGACGAGAAGCTCCACGCCGTTCACGGCGACGTTCTCCCCGAACCGCTTGGTCAACCCGTGCGTCTCGACCGCCCACTGGCTCTCGGCCGCCTGCCGGTCGGCGGGGGCGGGAATCGTGGTGGTCATCCGGCGTCCATCCTCCTCGGCTCGAGCACAACGTTCTGCTCTCTTGCAAAGCAAGATAGCAGAACGGTATCTTGTGGTGCATGGGTAATTCGGAGGGTCGGCGCAGCCAGCTGCTTCGCGGCGTCCTCGACCTCTGCCTCCTGGCGGTCATGGAGGAGGGGCCGGCATACGGCTACGAGATGACCAAGCGACTCCGAGCGCGGGGCCTGTCGATGGTCGGGGAAGGGTCGATCTATCCGGTCCTGGGGAGACTCGAACGCGATGGGCTGGTAGAGACGCACCGTGCCGCCAGCAACGGCGGCCCGCCGCGCAAGTACTACAGCCTCTCGGCCGACGGCGTGCGGGCGCTGGGAGCGGGTGTCATCGAATGGACCGCGGCGCGTGACGCCGTGGACGGTGCCCTGGGTCTGGTCAAAGCGGAGGTAATGCCGTGAATGAATTCATCGACGAGTGTCGCCGGGAATGGAGTCGTCTCGGTGTCCCCGGCCCCGTCGCCAACGAGATGGCTGCAGACCTGAGCGCCGACCTCGAAGAAGCCGAGGCCGAAGGAGGGTCGCCGCAAGACGTGTTGGGGAACAGCGCGTTCGACCCTCGGCGCTTTGCGGCGTCATGGGCCGCCGCTCGCGGCGTGACGGGTCCCGTCGCCGCCGAGCCCCCGTCGTTCTGGCGTCCACCGGTCACGGTGGTCCTCATCGTGCTGCTGGGCGTGCTCGTCCTGGGTGCTGGATTTGTTCTCGCGATGGGGCGTCATGGTTCCATCGCCGTCGCCGCTCGTCGGGTCGTTGCCGGTCCGGGCCCGTTTCGTGTCCTCCCGGCGGGTCCGAGGGGGATAGCGGTCCCGGGCCCGCTGGGCCCATTCGTCCGGACGCAGATCGCAGGCGTCTCGAACCATCCCTTTGCCTTGCTCCTGCTCTTCGTGGGCGTCATTGGTGCTGTGGGCCTCGGGCTGCTCGCCGTTGTCTACTACTGGTCGCCGTGGTCCGGCTCGCGCCGATTCCGGCGGCGAGGGGGCTCGCGAACAGCGACGTGGAACTGACGAGGGCCTCGTCGGAGAACTTGAATCGACCAGAGCCGCCGTCCTGGCGCGGTACGCGAGGCTGGAGGGGTGTCGGACGCACCACGTGCCCCCTGGGTCGCCACGCCGGGCCCGCTCCTCACCGTGCATGACCCCGACGATCCCCGACTCGACCTCTACCGTGACCTCAACGATCCGGCCGGCCAGAGCCGGTTGGGCGCAGAGCAGTCGGTCTTCGTCGTCGAGGGGCGGCTCGCCGTCGACCGGCTCCTGACGTCGGGGTACACCGTGCACTCTCTGCTCGTCGACGACCATCAGGTCACAGCGGCCGGTGCACTGGTGGAGGCCACACGGGCTCGAGGCGCGCCGGTGTTGGTGGGGTCTCGTGCCGTCGTGTCGGGCACGGTCGGCTTCGCCCTGCACCGGGGCGTCGTCGCGATCGCGAACCGCCCGTCGCCCGCCCGTGCGGGACAGCTCGTGGCCGATGCCGCTGCAACACATGCGAGGGATGGGGTTCCTCGACTCGTCGCCGTTCTCGAAGGCCTCAACGACCACGAGAACATCGGGGCGCTGTTCCGCAACGCCGCGGCGTTCGGAGTGAGTGGCATCCTGCTCGACCCGACGTGCGCCGACCCGCTCTACCGCCGGTCGATCCGGGTGTCGGTCGGCCACGTCCTCCACATGCCGTTCGCCCGACTGGTGCCGTGGCCAGCGGGACTGCAGCAAGTACGCGCCGCCGGCTTCGTCGTCGCGGCGTTGGCACCCCGTCCGGCGATCGACCGTGCGCTCCCTGTCGTGAGTCTCGCTGAGTTGAAGGCCCGGACGTCGAGGTCGGATCATCCGGTGGGTGTGGCCCTGCTCCTTGGTGCTGAAGGGCCGGGCTTGTCGAGTGCGGCTCAGGCGGCGTCCGACGTCGTGGTCACCATCCCGATGGCCGACAGAGTCGACTCGCTCAACGTCGCAACGGCTGGCGCCATTGCCTTCCACGCGCTCGCGGGCCTCTGACGGCTTTGTCGAGGGGTCGGTGGTTGCCCCGTCGACTGCTCGGCGAGGCCTAGCGCGGCGCCAGGGCAACGTAGTCGGCCCGGACCAACGGTCCTGCGCTCAGGGAGCCGTTGGCCGTGGGTACCGACGCGGATTCGCCGTTGACGAGGACTGACACCTGGTCGACGCCCGGGAAGGCGGTGACGGTGTAGACGAGCTGCGCAGCCGCGACGATCTGGTCCTGGCCCCCGAGGTCCGTGAAATGGCTCGGCAGGTCCACCACCGCCGTGTCATTCGTGAAGGATCTGAGAATGATCGGTTGTGCGGTGGAGAGCGGGTTCAGCATGCCTTTGGCTTGTTCGGACCGGGTCGGGCTTCGAGTCAGCACGCGCAGGACGCTCCGGAGTGTGACCGGAGCGGGTGCAGCCCGATCGACTGCCACGAGGTCGTGGCCCAAGTCGAGGTAGAGCGTCACGTTCTCGGTCGGGACGTCGGAGGTGACCGGGGGCGAGGTGGAGGCGGAGGCGTCCAATCCACCGGGGACGATGTTGGGATCGATGATATGGGCCGATTGCTGGGCTCCGATACTGCATCCGCACAAGGCGAGGCCCGTCACCACAAGGAACAGGAACCGTCTCACTGGTTCGTCACCGGCAGCGTGACCGTGAAGGTGGCGCCCCCCTGGGCCCGGTTCTCAACAGTGACGGTCCCGCCATGCGCTCGTACGTGCTCGGCGGCAAGGGCCAAACCGAGCCCGGTGCCGTTCATCGCACCGCGGCGACCTGCGGCCGCCCCCCGGAAGAACCGCTCGAAGATCTGCCGCTCCTCGCCGACCGGTACCCCCGGCCCTCGGTCTTCCACGCGGATCGTGGCTCGTGAGCCGTTTCGGTCCACCGTTACACGTGCAGCACCCCCGGCATAGGCGTCAGCGTTGTCGAGGATGTTCGCGAGTACTCGCTGAAGCCGTCGCTTGTCCCCTTGCACCCAGACCCCAAGTGCCCTCGGGGAGATCTCGACCGGTACAGCCGAGCCGCGCCCGGCGAGGGTGCGCACGACGAGCTCGTCGAGTGGGACCTCCTCGACGTCGAGGCCGGTGGCGCCGGCGTCCATCCGCGAGATCTCGAGCAGATCCTGCACCATGGTCGAGAAACGGTTCACTTCGACATGGAGGAGGTCGAGTGCTCGTTGTCCGGTGGGTGGAAGTGCACGGCGGTGCATCTCCATGAGGTCCACCGACGTCGTCATCGCGGTCAGCGGGGAGCGGAGCTCGTGACTCACGTCTGAGACAAACCGAGCGTCACGCTGATTGCGCTGCTCGAGACTGGTCACCATGCCGTTGAATGCCGTCGCCAGCGAGTCGAGATCCGGGTCGTTGTCGATAGGCAATCGTCGATCGAGGGCTCCACCGGCGATTGCGGTCGCGACCGTGGTGACTTCGGTCAGGGGCCGTGTGAGCCGGCGACTCGCCCACCACCCCAGCAGGCACCCGCCGATGGTCGTGGCGAGGGCGGTTGCCGCGAGGATGGTTCCGAGAGTGCTGAGGGTCTGCTCGAGATCGCCCAGGCTACGGATCTCGAAGAAGTCTCCACCGGTCGAGGGCAATGGGACTCCGACCGCGGTCGCCACGGTCCCGCCGACGATGATGCGTTGCTCGGCAACGTGTCCGGCGCGTACGGCCGCGGTGAAGGACAAAGGGATGTCCGCTTGTCCGATGGTGACCGAAGGTGAGTACCAGCGCCCATGTCGGTAGAGAAGGGCTTGTGTGCCTTCGGGAGTGACCAGCGATGACAAGATGTCAGGGACGTCGGCGACGCGCGACTGCAGTTCTTGCTGCACGAAGCTCGCACCGATGAACGCTTGGGTGACGCTGCCCGATTCGCGCCGTGACAGCAGGTAGTGCTGGGCGACGGAATAGGTGACCACTGCCAGGGTCATGGATACGAGAGCGGCCCCGGCGCCGAACGCGATCATCGTCCGGGACCGCAGGCCGATCCGACGCGGGACCGTGTCTCGTGATGTCCGGCGACGCAGGCCCATCACGGTTGTAGCTTGTAACCCAGTCCCCGCATGGTCACCAACCGCCGGGGCGAGGAGGGGTCGTCCTCGATCTTGGCCCGAAGCCGGCGGACGTGTACATCCACCAGGCGGATGTCACCGAAGAAGTCATAATCCCATACCCGTTCGAGGAGCTGGGTTCGGCTGAGCACCCATCCGGGCTTCTCGGCCAAGGTGCACAGCAGTCGAAACTCGGTCCCGGTCAGCCTCAGCTCCACGTCCCCTCGACGGACGACGCCTGCCTCGCGATGGATCTCGAGGTCCCCGACGCGCAGGATCATCTCTTTGGCGGAACCGATCGTCGAACGACGAAGTAGGGCTCGAATGCGAGCTGCGAGTTCCTTGGCGACCACGGGTTTCGGCACGTAGTCGTCAGCGCCGGACTCGAGGCCGGCCACCACGTCGTGGGTGTCGGATCGCGCTGTCACCATGACTATCGGTACGTCGCTGTTGCGCCGCAGAGCGCGTGTGACCTCGAGGCCATCGATCCCTGGCAGCATCACATCGACGAGAACGATGTCGGCGGGTCGGTGGTCGAACGCCACCAACGCCTCCTCGCCGCTCCCGGAGTCGGCGACGACGTACCCTTCCTCCTCCAAGAACATCGAGAGCGTCGCGCGGATGCCCTCGTCGTCTTCGATCAGAAGAATTCGCGCGCTCATCTCGCGCCACCCCCGTGTTCCCCGTGACCGCCTGAGCCCTCCCTCTGTGAGAGCTGTTGCCCAGCCAGGGTAACGCCGGTGATTTTGCGATGGAGGTCGTCCAGTCATCGCCGGAGACTTCGTGTCGACACCGATGGATGGCTCGATGTCTTGGTCTGAGATTCACCTGAGTCGAACCGTTACACGTCGGCACCCCGCTGAGAATTTGCTGAACTCACCGCCAGAAGAGAGCCGCAGATCTGAGTTTCTTCTGTATTCGCTGAAATTCCTCTGTGTCTCGCTGGCTCTGTTCAAGGGGTCGCGGAGGTGCGCGTCACGGATTCGAAATGTTCATGTCCTCGTTTTGTCGTATTCGCCGATCAGCTTGGAACCCACCACATTGGGGAGTCGACTCAACCGGGACAGGGGAGCCACATGAACAACAAATTGAAGGTCCTGATCGGAGCACTGGCCATCGCCTTGCCCACAGCCAGCGTCGCGGCGATCACCGCACCGACGATCGACGCCGGGGCGGCCGCGCCTGCCTATCCGGTGGTGTGCAAGATGGGCGCTTCCGTCACGTTCTCGCCTCCGCTCACCAAAACGGGGACGGTGACGACCAACAAGGCAGCGGTCGAGACCACAACGATCTCGGGTGGCACGCTGAGCAACTGCGAGTCAGCGGCCTCCGCTGGAGCGCCGACGAGCGGGACCGTGTCCACTCTGGTCATTCAATCGCCCGCTACCAAAGGCTCGAAGGTCGGCAAGGTCCAGCAGTACCTCGTCGGGTACTGTCCGGGCTTCGCGTCGACCGCCACGTTCAAGTCCCTGAAGAACCTGGCCATCACTGTCCAGTGGAACGGGGGCGAGGGCGGGAGCTCGACGTTCACGGTGAAGAGCCCGGCGGCTGCGATCAATGAAGCGGGCGAAGTGGGCTTCGCCTTCGGGGGGAAGGCTGTGGTGGGTTCGTACTCCGAGAAGCCGCTCAACCAGATCACGGCGTACCTCGCACCGACGAGTGCCGACACCGCTTTGGCCACCGGCTGTTCGGCCAACCAGAGCGTGAGCTCGGTGACCGTCGACTCCGCCTCCAGCGTGGCCATCCTCTGACGGAGGTAGTGGCGCCGGGATCAGAACTCCAGAGCAACGACACGGAGGCGGTATGCCAGGATTCCGCCTCCGTGTCAGCTCCATCAGGACGACAGGTCCCTTGTATTCGAACCCTTCCTCGGTCGTTGCCGAGCTCGACGGCCACTTCTTGACAGCGGCCGGCAGCTGACTAAGGGTTTCCTAGATGCGAGGCCGTCCGGGTCCGCAACGAATAGGACGCCTCACGTTTGACGCGTTCGTCCCAGCTGCCTGTCACTAGCCCAGCTGTGCCCTGAGGCCCTCGATCCACACGTCAAGTGCCGTTACGAAGGACTGGTCGAGTGGCACCTCGGCCCCTCCGGTCCAGCGCAAGCCGATCACCTTGCCGCTCACCCATGCCCGATTCGCAGCGATCGTCGGAAAGGCAACAGGATCGAGCTGTGCCACCTCGTCGTCGAACTCCTTGGCCCAGGTGTCGTCGGCGTCGACCGGCGGACGCGAGAGCTCGATGGCGACCCACCCGGTGACCGACCCTACGTAGACGTTGTAGGCCGCGGCCAGTCGCCGGCCACGAAATCCTGCCCGGGCGAGCACACTGAGGATCACCTCGACCATTCGTGTGGACAGCGACCCTCGCTGCAGCTCGGTCGCCACCAACGTCCCTGCGTTGGGGTGCCGGTGGATGACCCGCCGGTACTCGCGGGCGAGGTCGCGCAGCCAGCTCGTCCAGGGCTGTGCCGAAGGGTCGGGAACGACCATCTCGGACAGCACGCGGTCGAGGATCGCGGCCAGCAGGGTGGAGCGGTTGCCCACGTGCCAGTAGAGCGTGGTCGGATAGGTCTCGAGGCGGTCGGCCACGGCGCGCATGGAGAAGGCGGCCAGGCCCGCTTCGTCGAGTACCTGAAGACCCGCTTCGATGACAGCGGCCGGGCCAAGCGATTCGGGTTTTCGGCGCCTCGAGGGGCTCACTCGGGCGAGGTGGCGCCGGCGCTGAAGGCGATCAGGTCTTTGAGCGTCTGCGTGGGATTGTGCATGTGGTCGACCAAGACGCCGACACCGGGTCCGTCGAGCTCATCGACGGCCGACTCGCGCCCGGCCGTGGCCATGAGCAACGCCTCGGCGCTGCCGCGCACTTCCTTGCCACGTCCCCACGACCAGTCACCGTCGGTAGTCACCAGTCGTAGTCGTCCGACGCGCTCGCGGGCGAAGGCTTGGCCGAGACTGCCAATGGGCTGCAGCCCAAATGACAACACCGCCGAGACCTCATCGAAGGGGATGTCCCGGGATGTCCCCAGTGACCGGCGCACGTCCTGCTGGTGGACCATGAGCTCGCCCCGCTGCACCTCGGCGAACAGCCTCCGTTCCCGGCGTGGCGAAGTCGTCAATTCGTGCGGGGCTGACTCGAGGTACGCCACCAGATCCGTCGTCGGGCCAACTGTGAAACGGCGGATGAGCGCCTTGTCGGTCTGACTGTTGTGGATGTGCGCTGCGGTGTGGACGACCACGTCCCTGACCGACCACCCCTCACACAGTGACGGTGAGGCCCAGTCCACCTCGTCCAGCGATCTCAGTAGGTGGACGAATTGCTCCTGCTCGGCGCGGGTCAACTGGGCTGTGGTGCCGTCCCACGCAGTCGTCGTTGTCCTCACCGGGCCTCCTCACCGATCTCTTGTACACTGTACAATGACGCGAGACGGCTCGCAACTGCCCTTGAGGTTCAAGGGTCTTGGCAGTCGTTGATGACCTGACCCGAGCAACGATCTCGACCACGCATCTCGGGCAGACTGAGGCGCCATGGCTAGGCCCGAGACCCATTACGCACGGACCGATGACGGGGCCCACATCGCCTACCAGGTCGTAGGCGATGGCCCTGTCGACCTGCTCTTCGTCCCTTGGTGGTGGAACCACCTCGAGACCCAGTGGGACGACCCTAGGTTTCCCACTTCCTCAACCGGTTGGCCGGCTTTGCGCGCCTCATCCTCTTTGACATGCGGGGCATCGGCCTGTCGGATCCGGCTCCGCTCAGCGAGCTTCCAACTCTGGAGCGTTGGATGACCGATGCTAAGGCTGTTCTCGACGCGGCGGAATCCTCACGGGCAAATGTGCTGGGCCACGGCGACGGGGGACTGGTGGCCATGCTGCTCGCCGCCTCCTACCCCGAGCGGATCTCAGGAGTCATCATCCAGGACGGTTACGCATTGCTCACCTCGGACGATGACTACGAGGGATGGGACCCCGATGTACTTGCTTCATTCGTAGAGTCAATAGCCGACCTGTGGGGAAGCGGGCATGAGGGGTGGGTGTATTCCATCGCGCCGAGTCAATCGGAGAATGAGGTCTTTCGCGAGCGGCTTGCTCGGATGGAGCGACTGTCGGTCAGCCCCGGCGCGGCGGCCGCGCTCCAGAGGGTGATTGTTCATCTCGATGTGAGACCAGTCCTACCGACAATCTCGGCTCCCACACTCGTCCTCCTTCATCGCGACAACCTCTACATCCAGGCACTGTTCGGGCGCTACCTTGCCGAGCAGATTCCCGATGCCAAGCTCGTCGAACTCGACGGGGGAGATCACCTCTATTGGGTGGGAGATCCCGATGCCGCGTTGGACGAAATTGAACAATTCGTCACGGGCACTCGACCGCAAATGCGGGTCGATCGTGTCCTGGCAACGGTCCTCTTCACCGATATCGTGGGCTCGACCGAGACGCTGATCGCCATGGGCGACGAACGCTGGAGCGAGCTTCTCTCGATGCACCACGAGATCGTGCGCCGGGAGCTGGACCTCTTTGACGGGCAAGAGGTGGACACAGCCGGCGACGGCTTCTTCGCGTTGTTCGATGGCCCCGCACGGGCGATCCGATGTGCTTTGGGCATCCGTGACAAGCTCCGCGCTGCTGGCATCGACATCCGTGCCGGAGTACACACCGGTGAAATCGAGCGAGCGGGCCAGGACGTTCGAGGTGTGGCCGTCCACATCGGAGCTCGTGTGGCGGCAAAGGCAGGTCGAGGCGAATTGCTCGTGTCGCGGACGGTTGTGGACCTGGTCGCGGGGTCGGGGATCGTCTTCACCGATCGAGGTGAACACGAGTTGAAGGGGGTGCCGGGCTCGTGGCGGATCTTCGCCGTCGACGCGTGAACAACCCATCCGGCGTGTGCGTTGTTCATTCCAGAGCGCGGTCGGGCCTAGCGTCGAGCGACAGACCAGGTACCGCATGCTTGTGCGCGCTGCGTCGGTGTCGGCCATCGTTACCGGCCAGTAGTGGTGCGGGTCATCGTCAAGCGGCGCTCCGCAATCCGCCATTCGTCGGTGATGCGGACCAACATGTCGTTGTAGCGGCCCACGCTATCGACCCAGCTGGTCGGATCGTTGGCGAGTGCGAGGACCACGTGCACGTACGAGGCGGCGCGGGCTCGGTCGCCCTCCACCTCGATCACGAAGTTCGACAACATGTGGTTGCTCGGCCCGAAGCCTGCGTGGGCTGCCTCCATGAACGAGGCGATGCCCTCGACGTCGTTCCAGCCACCGATGTCGCCATAATCGGTTGTGGCGTCGGTGGTGAAGCAGGTCCGAAAGAGCGCCCAATCGCGCGTGTCGACGGCGGTGGCGTAGCGGACGAGCACGTCTCGGATGGCTTCGGTGTCGGCGTTCATCGCCGCTCCTCCTCGATGGAAGGGTTGTCGTTTTCGTTCACCGGTCGGCGGTGTAGAGGATGCGTACCGGTGCGTCGGACGAGCGGGCTCGTTCGATGGCGTCGGGTAGCGCATCGAGCGACACGGTCTCGCCGATGAGGGGCGTGGGGTCGAGGTCACCGCGCAGCACGAGGTCGAGGCAGCCGTACCAGTCGTCGGGCTGCGGGCCACCACCGAGCTGGATGTTGACGCCTTTCATGTGCGCGACGGTGGTGCGGATGACGTCCTGAGCTGCACCTCCGCAACTCAGGATGCGAGCACCGATCTGGCAGTTGTCGATGACGTCGCCGAGCACTCCGTCGCGACCCACCATTTCGTGGACCACCTGTGTCGGACGCCCGAAGAGGGCAACACGATCGTGCACCTCGTCGGGTGACCCCCACGCGACGCGCCGCCATGCAGCCCAGGGCGACTCCTCGGCGGGATCCACGACGACATCGGCGCCCATGTCGAGGCCCAGCTGCCGCCGGCTCGGCGAGAAGTCCGCGGCGATGATCGGACCGGCGTCGCGATGGCGGAGGGAGGCCACGACGGACTGGCCGATCGCCCCGAGTCCGAGGACGAGCGGCACTGAGCCTTGTGGAGGGGTCTGCTCGACGCCGATACGGGTGTAGAACCACCCGACCGCCATGGCGTCGTTCAGCGCCACACATTCGACCGGGACGGTGTCGGGCACCGGGCGGGTGAAGCCCTCGCTGAGGAGGAAGAGCTCGCCGAACCCGCCGGGGGCGTCGGGGGCCATGCCGATGATCCGCATGCCGCCTTTCACGAACAGCGCCGGGATCGAGGTGACCCGCGTGCCGATAGGCCAGGCTTGTTGGGTGTCGGCCCCATACGCCACGACCTCCGCGCAGAACTCGTGACCCATGACGACATGCTCGTCAGGCGCATCGACCCGCATTCCCGAGCGGTCTTCCCGGGACACCTCGGGGTGGTCCATGTAATGGTGGTCCGAGGCGCAGATCGCACACGCCAGTGTCCGCACCAAGAGCTGGCCGGGTCCCGGCACAGGCGTCGGCACCTCACGCAAGTCCAGCCGCCCACCCTTCAGCGACACCGCTCGCATCACGCCTTCGACCCACAATCGAGCTCGGCATGAAGCTGGTCAGTCGGTGTTGGCCGAACCTTTCTGGAAAGCGCGTCAGATTCAGCCCTTTCGGGAAGTCTTCCGATGGCCCGCAAGTACGCGATCACGTCTGCGAACGTCTGGTCGAGTCGGGTCAGCGATACGCCGAACCGGGCGAGGCAGGCGTGATCGTCAAGGGGGACGCCGCTGATCATGACCATCGCAGCCTCCTCGGTGAGCACCGGTGCCTCACCTGGGCTCGCAGCCGCGGCGAGATCACGGGCGAGCGCGAGAAGCGCGTCGGTGGTCACCCGCTGACTGACGATCGGGTGGCCAAGCGCACGTTCGAGTGCGATCACCCAGTCTTCCCACGGCATGAAGTGGCCTCCGGCGAGGACCCGAGGGACATGGGTGTCGCTTTCGACAATCCGCGTGAGAAGCAAAGCGACGTCCCGGACGTCGATCACCGTGGTGCCCCCGGGTGGGACGAGCATCATCTGCTCGACGGCGCTCAGGATGGCAGTGAAGCTGTTGATCAGGTCAGGGGCGTCGGGTCCGTAGATGCCGCCGAGGACGACAGTGGTGATCGGGTGCCCTGCCTCCTGCCTCTGATGGATCAGACGCTCGGTCTCGACCTTGGTCGCGCCGTACGCGGACATCGGTTCGGAAAGCGGTGAGTCGAGCGTGATCACGGGGGCGTCGGTGGGCAGATGGACCATGACCGAAGAGGTGAAGACGATCCGTCGGACACCGGCGTCGATGGCCGAATCGATAACCGTCCGGGCGCCGACGAGGTTCGCTGCACCCGCAGGTCCTCCACCACCGACGCCCACCTGGGCGGCCGCGTGGACCACCGCGTCACAATCGGCGACGGCAGACCGGACCGCAACCTCGTCGGTCATGTCGCCGACGACGACCTCCTCCCGCACGCCGTGGGGGCCCAGCGCCGCAGGCACCCTGGCGGGGTTGCGAGCCAGCACCCGGACGTCGTGACCCGCCGATACAAGCGCCGCGGCGGTGTGAGACCCGACGAAGCCGGTAGCTCCGGTGACGAGGACCCGCATCGTCATGCGCTCCGACGCGGGCCGCCACTCCGCACCGGGATATCCGCGTAGGTCCGGATGCCAGGGGCAGCAGCACACACGGCCGGAATGGCGTTGACGGCGGGCACTCCTGAGATCCGCATGCCGATGGCGTGGATCTCATCGGCCGTGAGCTGAGCGAGGTCGTCGAGGTCGGGCCAGATCTCGAGCTTCACGATCACGCGGGGGTCGCCGTCGACCTCGACCTTGTAGCCGTGCTCGATCGTCCAGCCGGTGTCGAGCTCAGTCGTGAGGATGAAGCGTGAGTGGAGCTGGGCCACGGCGTCGCCGTCCACGAGAACCTCCCAGACGATGTCGATGCCGGCGACGGTGCCCGCTGCCACGGGACGCCCGGGCAGGTCGAGGTCGGACAGGGCGTGGGCGAAGGTGACGGCGCAGCGCAGCTCGGGGGAGTCGATGCCGAGGATGCGGGCGAGGACCTCGGCTCCTTCGGAGAAGGTCCGGGTGGCGTTCTCGATGTCGGCAGCATGACCGGGGTCGTGGGCGCGACGACCCCAGCCGAAACGGTCGAAATTGGCGTCGCCGGCGAAAAGGCTGACGTCGACGGACTCGGTCACCCGGACCTGGCGGACGCCGAGGCTGATGCCAGCGGCGACTCCGGCGAGGAGCTGGACCCACCCCGGGTTCATGCCAGTGCCCAGTAGCGTCGCCCCACCGGTGGCGCACGCGTCCTCGATGGAGGCCCGGGCGTCGACGTCAAGAGTGCGGCCGGTCAGGATCTCGGAGGTGGTAACCACGTTGACGCCCGCACTGAGCAGGCGAGTCAGGTGCTCGGTGTCCGGATGCAGGGGCGTATAGACGACGCAGTCCGGTCCGAGCGCGAGCAGTGCCCCGATGTCGTCGGTGGCCGTCACGCCGACCGATCGGCCGAGGTTGCAGAGCTCACCGACGTCGACGCCGACCTTCTCGCCGCTGTAGGCGAACAGGCCCACGAGCTCGAGGTCGTCCCGGGCTAGGACGGCGCGCACGGTCTGGTGGGCGATGTTGCCGGACGTCCATTGGACGACACGCAGCGGGGCATGCTCTTTCATCGGTCGAAGCCGAAGGCCACACCGGTGGAGAACTTGGTGAGGGTGACCTCGCCGAGCTCCGGGGCCGCCTCGTCGCCTCGCCGCACCACCCAGCGGCAGGGCCCGTCAGGGGTGACCGCCCAGTGCGGGTCCACCGCTGCGGCGATGGCACCCAGGGCGCGGTCGTGTCCGTCGGCGAGCAGACTGATCCAGGTCTGGAGCCCGCCTTCGTGACGGGCCGGGCAGTCACCCAGCTTCAGGCGGACGACGTCACCGTCCACGGCGACCTGCCAGTTGACGTACGCCGCCGGGCGAAACGCAGGGTGGAGCGAGAACACCATGGCCACGTCCCCGACGTCAGCACCGAGCCCGAAGGCCCGCTTGAGGCGGTCCGCCGCCACTCCGGCGACCCCGGTCAACTGCTTGGAGCCGGCGTCGGCCGCCTTTTCGGTGCCGTAGCGGTCTTCGACTGCGACCATGAACGCCATGGACAGGAAGTGGCCCTGGAGGCAGACCTCCTCGTCCAAAGCACGCAGCACCGGGGTGGCGAAGTCGCGGATCCGCAGATCCGGGTCGAGCGGCTTGGCGTAGTCGAGCATGCCGTCGGGTTCGCCAATCGGGGGCGTGATCGACGCGAGCGGCAGCCGGGCGGCGCGAGAGGCGGCGATTCGGGCGAGCTGGGGCGGCTCGGGGGTCGGCTCCACGGACTCGTCGATCGTCACCTGCCAGGCGCAATGCGGGTGTCGGTCACTGGGGACGCGCGGCGGCCGGTGGAGAGGACGCATTCGTAGCTTGGGGTGCGTAGCCCACCCGGTGGCATCGAAGGTTGGGTCCTCGATGTGATGACACATGGCCACGACGAACTCGTCGCCCAGCGGCTCGACGTCCATCAGCGCGCCACAGTGGTCGAGGTGGAACAGCCCGTTGTTCTCGTCGACGACAGCGAACCGGAAGTCCATGAACTCCGGGGGAGCACCGATCTCGAGCTGCATGGCTTTGAAGCAAGCCTCGACGGTGTTGCCCTCGAAACCGAGGAGGCGTTGGGTGCGCTTGGTGTAGACCGGGCTGGCGCCCATCCACTCGTCGATGGCGATGTCTCGCATCACGTCCACGCCGTAGCGGATAACGGTCGGCATGCCGGCCCTGTCGATGAGGTGTCCGGCGAGCAGATGCTCCTTGACGAGCGTTGCGAGCTCCTCGTGGTCGAGGTCGAGGATGGTGCGGTTCGTCACGACGCCTGGTCTGCCGGGCCGGGCTCCCCATCCGCCTTCCACGTGGAGATCACCTCTTCACAGGCGACGACGAGGCCCGACACATTGGGGTAGCCGGCGTAGGGGGCGAGCATGATCAGCGTCTCTCGCAGCTCGTCGGGGGTGAGCTCACCGTTGCGTAGCGATGCACGGGCCTGGACCTTCCAGGTGTCGACCTGGCCGTTGGCGGCGATCACGCCCATGAGCAGGAGCCGGCGCGACCGGAGATCGAGGATGTCTCGGGCCCAGACCTCGGCGAACAGAGTCCGCACCATCACATCGTTGAAGGCCATCGTGCCTTCGGGGAGATCGACGACGTCGCCCGCGTAGACCTTTCGAAGCCTTGCAGCCCCCCGCTCGAAGCGTGTCGGTTCACCAGCCACGGGCTTCTCCTCCCCCTGGTTCCTGCATAACCTTGCCAAGTGTAAGAACACATGTCAATCTAGTCCGAGTGATTGCCTCGATCGACGCCCCTGCGCAGAGCACACGCCAGCTGCTCTCCAAGCGGCAGGCAGTCACCGTCGACGCGCTCCTCGATGCCGGAATCGAAGCCATCCGGGAGTCCGGCTACGAGTCGCTCACCATCAGGAACGTGGCCAGTCGCGCCGGGGTCACCCACACCACGGCGTACACGTACTTCACCTCGAAGGAGCACCTGGTCGCAGAGCTGAACTGGCGGATCCTGCGGGAGCTCCCGGCACCGGAGTACGACGAATCTGCATCGCTCGCGACCCGACTCACCGAAGCCTTGCGCGACGCGAGCGAAACGTTTGCCAGCGAGCCTGCCCTCGCCAAAGCGATCCTGGCGGCGATGGTTGCGTCGGACCCCGAGGTCCAGCGGATCCGGACGTCGATCGGCAACGACATCGCCCGCCGCATCCAGACGGCGGTCGGACCAGACGCTGACCCTCGCATCCTCGACGGAGCGCTGCTGCTCTTCAGCGGCGCGATGCTCCAAGCGGGACTCGGCTACTTCACGTTCGACGAGGTGGTCACCCGCATTGGCGCCATTGCTGACCTTTGGGACGGGACCTGATGAGCCCTACCGCACCCGTCATCGGCATCGTCGGCCCGGGGTCCTAGGCGGCTCGATCGTCCGTGGCATGACCTGGGCTGAACACAAGGCGATCATGTTCGACTTTGACGGATGTCGATCGAATGTCTCCCGTTCTCACTTCCGATTTGCTTGGCTCGATGACCGAAATCACGAATGAAACCGTGGCTGTCCTCACGGGTGGGGGGAGCGGAATCGGCCGGGCGACCGCCCACGCACTGGCTCATCGTGGATCGAAGGTCATCACCAGTGATATCGACGTCGAGCGAGCCAAGGTCGTCGCCGCCGAGATAGAAGCAAACGGGGGCCAAGCGGAGGGGGTGCGCTGCGACGTGTCGCTCGCAGAGGACGTGACGGCATTGGCCGAAGCGGCACTCCGCGCATATGGACGAATCGACATCGTGATGAGCAACGTCGGTGTGATCGCCAAGGGCGATCCTCTGGCGATACCGATAGAGGCCTGGAACTCGATCATCGATATCAATCTGCTCGCGACTGTGCGTGTGTTCAGACCTTCCTGCCCGTCCTTCTCGAGCAGGGTTCCGGACACCTGGTCACTACCGGGTCGACAGCGGGCCTGTTCCCCTACGCCTACGACAGGCTCCCCTACGTCGCGACAAGGCAGCCGTAGTGGGGCTCACCGAATCGCTGGCCCTGTACGTGCTGCCTCGCGGGATTGGCGTAACCTGCTCTGCCCCGCGGGCGTCATTACGAACATCCTCGAGCAGATCCGTCAATACGGACCGGCGACACCGGTCCAGACGCTCCAACTCGGAGTGATCAGCGCTGAAGACGCCGGTGAGTTGGTGGTACAGGGGATCCTGGAGGACAAGCTCTTGGTCCTGACCGACCCTTTGGCCGAAACATGGGTTCAGCACCACGCCGCGGACCGGAATGAGTTCCTGACACTTCAGATCCAGCACCTGGAGGGGCTCGGGGGACTGCTGACGAACGCTGGACGTGTGGCGCGAAGGCCTTCTCTGAAATCACGGGGATCCCGGCACCGAATCGTGGTGACGACTACGTCGCCGATGTGGTCATCGACCAGGTGTTTGCGGAGATCTGGACTCGGCCGGGTTTGACGTGTAAGGAACGTCGCTGGATCTCGATCACCTGTGCCTGCATGACCGGGGCCCCTGTCGCAATGGAGACGCATCTCGGTGCAGCGTTGCACTCAGGGGAGATCTCGATGGAGGAGCTACGGGAGTTCGTAATCCATTTCGCCGCCTATGCAGGACATCCGTGGGCGACCGCTGCAAGAGCCGCTCTGACGCAGCGTCAACCGGGCAAACCCAGCAGTGGCAGTCGCCTGGCCGCTGATGGATCTCGTGGGCCGTTGAGGAGCGAGACCAAATCAACGTCATAGCTGGGCATCCCTCTCAAAGGACCTCCGCCGCCTCGACGGCTCAGAGCTGTTGCACGCTCATGCGAGCAGCATAGGTACGGAGCAGGGACTTTGCAGCAGGGACTTCAAGGCGTGGAGACGATGGGACTCGAACCCACGACCCCCTGCTTGCA
>CAVXRN010000004.1:0-328783 GCA_963764205.1 uncultured Acidimicrobiales bacterium | reverse complement strand
CGACCCACAATCGAGCTCGGCATGAAGCTGGTCAGTCGGTGTTGGCCGAACCTTTCTGTAAAGCGCGTCAGATTCAGCCCTTTCGGGAAGTCTTCCGATGGCCCGCAAGTACGCGATCACGTCTGCGAACGTCTGGTCGAGTCGGGTCAGCGATACGCCGAACCGGGCGAGGCAGGCGTGATCGTCAAGGGGGACGCCGCTGATCATGACCATCGCAGCCTCCTCGGTGAGCACCGGTGCCTCACCTGGGCTCGCAGCCGTGGCGAGATCACGGGCGAGCGCGAGAAGCGCGTCGGTGGTCACCCGCTGACTGACGATCGGGTGGCCAAGCGCACGTTCGAGTGCGATCACCCAGTCTTCCCACGGCATGAAGTGGCCTCCGGCGAGGACCCGAGGGACATGGGTGTCGCTTTCGACAATCCGCGTGCTAGAAGCAAAGCGACGTCCCGGACGTCGATCACCGTGGTGCCCCCGGGTGGGACGAGCATCATCTGCTCGACGGCGCTCAGGATGGCAGTGAAGCTGTTGATCAGGTCAGGGGCGTCGGGTCCGTAGATGCCGCCGAGGACGACAGTGGTGATCGGGTGCCCTGCCCCTGCCTCTGATGGATCAGACGCTCGGTCTCGACCTTGGTCGCGCCGTACGCGGACATCGGTTCGGAAAGCGGTGAGTCGAGCGTGATCACGGGGGCGTCGGTGGGCAGATGGACCATGACCGAAGAGGTGAAGACGATCCGTCGGACACCGGCGTCGATGGCCGAATCGATAACCGTCCGGGCGCCGACGAGGTTCGCTGCACCCGCAGGTCCTCCACCACCGACGCCCACCTGGGCGGCCGTGTGGACTACCGCGTCACAATCGGCGACGGCAGACCGGACCGCAACCTCGTCGGTCATGTCGCCGACGACGACCTCCTCCCGCACGCCGTGGGGGCCCAGCGCCGCAGGCACCCTGGCGGGTTGCGAGCCAGCACCCGGACGTCGTGACCCGCCGATACAAGCGCCGCGGCGGTGTGAGACCCGACGAAGCCGGTAGCTCCGGTGACGAGGACCCGCATCGTCATGCGCTCCGACGTGGGCCGCCACTCCGCACCGGGATATCCGCGTAGGTCCGGATGCCAGGGGCAGCAGCACACACGGCCGGAATGGCGTTGACGGCGGGCACTCCTGAGATCCGCATGCCGATGGCGTGGATCTCATCGGCCGTGAGCTGAGCGAGGTCGTCGAGGTCGGGCCAGATCTCGAGCTTCACGATCACGCGGGGGTCGCCGTCGACCTCGACCTTGTAGCCGTGCTCGATCGTCCAGCCGGTGTCGAGCTCAGTCGTGAGGATGAAGCGTGAGTGGAGCTGGGCCACGGCGTCGCCGTCCACGAGAACCTCCCAGACGATGTCGATGCCGGCGACGGTGCCCGCTGCCACGGGACGCCCGGGCAGGTCGAGGTCGGACAGGGCGTGGGCGAAGGTGACGGCGCAGCGCAGCTCGGGGGAGTCGATGCCGAGGATGCGGGCGAGGACCTCGGCTCCTTCGGAGAAGGTCCGGGTGGCGTTCCGATGTCGGCAGCATGACCGGGTCGTGGGCGCGATCCACCCAGCCGAAACGGTCGAAATTGGCGTCGCCGGCGAAAAGGCTGACGTCGACGGACTCGGTCACCCGGACCTGGCGGACGCCGAGGCTGATGCCAGCGGCGACTCCGGCGAGGAGCTGGACCCACCCCGGGTTCATGCCAGTGCCCAGTAGCGTCGCCCCACCGGTGGCGCACGCGTCCTCGATGGAGGCCCGGGCGTCGACGTCAAGAGTGCGGCCGGTCAGGATCTCGGAGGTGGTAACCACGTTGACGCCCGCACTGAGCAGGCGAGTCAGGTGCTCGGTGTCCGGATGCAGGGGCGTATAGACGACGCAGTCCGGTCCGAGCGCGAGCAGTGCCCCGATGTCGTCGGTGGCCGTCACGCCGACCGATCGGCCGAGGTTGCAGAGCTCACCGACGTCGACGCCGACCTTCTCGCCGCTGTAGGCGAACAGGCCCACGAGCTCGAGGTCGTCCCGGGCTAGGACGGCGCGCACGGTCTGGTGGGCGATGTTGCCGGACGTCCATTGGACGACACGCAGCGGGGCATGCTCTTTCATCGGTCGAAGCCGAAGGCCACACCGGTGGAGAACTTGGTGAGGGTGACCTCGCCGATCTCCGGGGCCGCCTCGTCGCCTCGCCGCACCACCCAGCGGCAGGGCCCGTCAGGGGTGACCGCCCAGTGCGGGTCCACCGCTGCGGCGATGGCACCCAGGGCGCGGTCGTGTCCGTCGGCGAGCAGACTGATCCAGGTCTGGAGCCCGCCTTCGTGACGGGCCGGGCAGTCACCCAGCTTCAGGCGGACGACGTCACCGTCCACGGCGACCTGCCAGTTGACGTACGCCGCCGGGCGAAACGCAGGGTGGAGCGAGAACACCATGGCCACGTCCCCGACGTCAGCACCGAGCCCGAAGGCCCGCTTGAGGCGGTCCGCCGCCACTCCGGCGACCCCGGTCAACTGCTTGGAGCCGGCGTCGGCCGCCTTTTCGGTGCCGTAGCGGTCTTCGACTGCGACCATGAACGCCATGGACAGGAAGTGGCCCTGGAGGCAGACCTCCTCGTCCAAAGCACGCAGCACCGGGGTGGCGAAGTCGCGGATCCGCAGATCCGGGTCGAGCGGCTTGGCGTAGTCGAGCATGCCGTCGGGTTCGCCAATCGGGGGCGTGATCGACGCGAGCGGCAGCCGGGCGGCGCGAGAGGCGGCGATTCGGGCGAGCTGGGGCGGCTCGGGGGTCGGCTCCACGGACTCGTCGATCGTCACCTGCCAGGCGCAATGCGGGTGTCGGTCACTGGGGACGCGTGGCGGCCGGTGGAGAGGACGCATTCGTAGCTTGGGGTGCGTAGCCCACCCGGTGGCATCGAAGGTTGGGTCCTCGATGTGATGACACATGGCCACGACGAACTCGTCGCCCAGCGGCTCGACGTCCATCAGCGCGCCACAGTGGTCGAGGTGGAACAGCCCGTTGTTCTCGTCGACGACAGCGAACCGGAAGTCCATGAACTCCGGGGGAGCACCGATCTCGAGCTGCATGGCTTTGAAGCAAGCCTCGACGGTGTTGCCCTCGAAACCGAGGAGGCGTTGGGTGCGCTTGGTGTAGACCGGGCTGGCGCCCATCCACTCGTCGATGGCGATGTCTCGCATCACGTCCACGCCGTAGCGGATAACGGTCGGCATGCCGGCCCTGTCGATGAGGTGTCCGGCGAGCAGATGCTCCTTGACGAGCGTTGCGAGCTCCTCGTGGTCGAGGTCGAGGATGGTGCGGTTCGTCACGACGCCTGGTCTGCCGGGCCGGGCTCCCCATCCGCCTTCCACGTGTAGATCACCTCTTCACACGCGACGACGAGGCCCGACACATTGGGGTAGCCGGCGTAGGGGGCGAGCATGATCAGCGTCTCTCGCAGCTCGTCGGGGGTGAGCTCACCGTTGCGTAGCGATGCACGGGCCTGGACCTTCCAGGTGTCGACCTGGCCGTTGGCGGCGATCACGCCCATGAGCAGGAGCCGGCGCGACCGGAGATCGAGGATGTCTGGGCCCAGACCTCGGCGAACAGAGTCCGCACCATCACATCGTTGAAGGCCATCGTGCCTTCGGGGAGATCGACGACGTCGCCCGCGTAGACCTTTCGAAGCCTTGCAGCCCCCCGCTCGAAGCGTGTCGGTTCACCAGCCACGGGCTTCTCCTCCCCCTGGTTCCTGCATAACCTTGCCAAGTGTAAGAACACATGTCAATCTAGTCCGAGTGATTGCCTCGATCGACGCCCCTGCGCAGAGCACACGCCAGCTGCTCTCCAAGCGGCAGGCAGTCACCGTCGACGCGCTCCTCGATGCCGGAATCGAAGCCATCCGGGAGTCGGGCTACGAGTCGCTCACCATCAGGAACGTGGCCAGTCGCGCCGGGGTCACCCACACCACGGCGTACACGTACTTCACCTCGAAGGAGCACCTGGTCGCAGAGCTGAACTGGCGGATCCTGCGGGAGCTCCCGGCACCGGAGTACGACGAATCTGCATCGCTCGCGACCCGACTCACCGAAGCCTTGCGCGACGCGAGCGAAACGTTTGCCAGCGAGCCTGCCCTCGCCAAAGCGATCCTGGCGGCGATGGTTGCGTCGGACCCTGAGGTCCAGCGGATCCGGACGTCGATCGGCAACGACATCGCCCGCCGCATCCAGACGGCGGTCGGACCAGACGCTGACCCTCGCATCCTCGACGGAGCGCTGCTGCTCTTCAGCGGCGCGATGCTCCAAGCGGGACTCGGCTACTTCACGTTCGACGAGGTGGTCACCCGCATTGGCGCCATTGCTGACCTTTGGGACGGGACCTGATGAGCCCTACCGCACCCGTCATCGGCATCGTCGGCCCGGGGTCCTAGGCGGCTCGATCGTCCGTGGCATGACCTGGGCTGAACACAAGGCGATCATGTTCGACTTTGACGCGATGTCGATCGAATGTCTCCCGTTCTCAGTTCCGATTTGCTTGGCTCGATGACCGAAATCACGAATGAAACCGTGGCTGTCCTCACGGGTGGGGGGAGCGGAATCGGCCGGGCGACCGCCCACGCACTGGCTCATCGTGGATCGAAGGTCATCACCAGTGATATCGACGTCGAGCGAGCCAAGGTCGTCGCCGCCGAGATAGAAGCAAACGGGGGCCAAGCGGAGGGGGTGCGCTGCGACGTGTCGCTCGCAGAGGACGTGACGGCATTGGCCGAAGCGGCACTCCGCGCATATGGACGAATCGACATCGTGATGAGCAACGTCGGTGTGATCGCCAAGGGCGATCCTCTGGCGATACCGATAGAGGCCTGGAACTCGATCATCGATATCAATCTGCTCGCGACTGTGCGCGTGTTGCAGACCTTCCTGCCCGTCCTTCTCGAGCAGGGTTCCGGACACCTGGTCACTACCGGGTCGACAGCGGGCCTGTTCCCCTACGCCTACGACAGGCTCCCCTACGTCGCGACGAAGGCAGCCGTAGTGGGGCTCACCGAATCGCTGGCCCTGTACGCGCGACCTCGCGGGATTGGCGTAACCTGCTTCTGCCCCGCGGGCGTCATTACGAACATCCTCGAGCAGATCCGTCAATACGGACCGGCGACACCGGTCCAGACGCTCCAACTCGGAGTGATCAGCGCTGAAGACGCCGGTGAGTTGGTGGTACAGGGGATCCTGGAGGACAAGCTCTTGGTCCTGACCGACCCTTTGGCCGAAACATGGGTTCAGCACCACGCCGCGGACCGGGATGAGTTCCTGACACTTCAGATCCAGCACCTGGAGGGGCTCGGGTGACCGCTGACGAACGCTGGACGCGCGGCGCGAAGGCCTTCTCTGAAATCACGGGGATCCCGGCACCGAATCGTGGTGACGACTACGTCGCCGATGTGGTCATCGACCAGGTGTTTGCGGAGATCTGGACTCGGCCGGGTTTGACGCGTAAGGAACGTCGCTGGATCTCGATCACCTGTGCCTGCATGACCGGGGCCCCTGTCGCAATGGAGACGCATCTCGGTGCAGCGTTGCACTCAGGGGAGATCTCGATGGAGGAGCTACGGGAGTTCGTAATCCATTTCGCCGCCTATGCAGGACATCCGCGGGCGACCGCTGCAAGAGCCGCTCTCGACGCAGCGTCAACCGGGCAAACCCAGCAGTGGCAGTCGCCTGGCCGCTGATGGATCTCGTGGGCCGTTGAGGAGCGAGACCAAATCAACGTCATAGCTGGGCATCCCTCTCAAAGGACCTCCGCCGCCTCGACGGCTCAGAGCTGTTGCACGCTCATGCGAGCAGCATAGGTACGGAGCAGGGACTTTGCAGCAGGGACTTCAAGGCGTGGAGACGATGGGACTCGAACCCACGACCCCCTGCTTGCAAAGCAGGTGCTCTACCAGCTGAGCTACGTCCCCGGATGTTTGCCGGTCGAGGTGGGAAATTACCAGAGTCTTCCCCAATCACCTCGAGCAGCCCTCTGGAACGGCGCATGCGTCGAGGGGTTCGCGAGAACGTCTTTGTGATTGCGGCCGATGATATGGACGCGTGCTGGCGATGTCGTACGAGCGTCACCGCTGGGCCGAGAGCGATGATGACGGCCAATCGACCCAGAGGTGTGTGCTTGGCCCGAGTGAAAGATCCCGAAGTGGTGGCGCCGACCCGCCCCTGCGATACCCGGGTCCACGCAGGTGAAATCACGTCCATGCCGCAGCCGGGGACAACTGGCGCAGACCGACCTAGGGTGTGGAGCTGTGAGACGCGGCTCTCGGGTACTCGCTCAAATCGGACTCCTGCTTGGAGCCGGGATCATCGTGGCGGTCGGCGTCGTGCAGCCCCATGCTTCGGCAGCTACGGGGTTCGGTTCAGACTGGCCCGTCTATCACCACGACGTGCTCGGTACTGGAGTTGACACGTCAGGAACAGCACTGAGTCCTGCTACTCCTGCATGGACCTCAGCCACCCTGGACGGATCGACGTACGGAGAACCGCTGGTGGAGGGCGGGCTCGTGATCGTGGCGACGGAGAACAACACGGTCTATGCGTTGGCCGCAGACAGCGGATCGGTGGTCTGGTCGAAACACGTCGGGACAACGGTGCCATCGGGAGACCTTCCGTGCGGCGACATCTCACCCAGCGTCGGGATCACCGGTACGCCCGTGATCGATCCGACGCGCGGCGAAGTATTCGCCGTGACCGACGAGTTGGTGGGATCGGCTGTCCAGCACTACTTGGTGGGTCTGAACCTCTTGACTGGTGCCGTCCTTTTGCATCAGGCGATTTCACTGCCCGGGTCAGACCAACGCGCCCAACTCCAGCGGACCGGGCTCACGCTCGACGACGGCAATGTGGTGGAGGGTTTCGGCGGCAACGCGGGCGACTGCGGCAATTACCACGGCTGGGTCGTCTCCATCCCTGAGGGAGGTGGCGCCCAGGAGAGCTTCGAGGTCGCCTCGGCCGCGGGCGACAGCCAGGGGGCGGTATGGATGGGTGGCGCAGCTCCGGTGGTCGACGGCCAAGGCAATGTCTGGGTCACCACGGGCAACAGCGCGTTCGTCTCCGCGAGCGACTCCTTCGACAACAGCGACGCCGTCATCGAGCTTTCTCCGTCGATGACCTTGGTCCAGTTCTTCGCGCCAACGACGTGGTTCAGCGACAACGACAGCGACCTCGACTTTTCGACCTCGCCCGCACTCGTGGCGGCCAACGGGCTCGTGTTCGCGGCGGGTAAGTCCCATCTCGGCTTCTTGCTGTCACAATCGAGCCTCGGCGGCATCGGCGGTCAGCTCACGACGGTTGGGTCGTTCTGTAGCGGCAACGTCGACGGAGGCACCGCTGTCTCGGGTTCGACGGTGTACGAGCCCTGTCAGTCGGGGATCGTCGCGGTGAGCACGGCGTTGCCCAATAGCGCCACCGTGCTGTGGCACACGAACACCGGTGCGGGCGGTCCCCCAATTGTCGCGGGGGGGCTCGTGTGGGACATCGGGGGAACCACGCTCTACGCACTGGACCCGGCGACCGGGAACCTGGTGCAGAGCTTCGCGCTCGGGTCGGAGGCAAACCACTTCCCGACACCGACGGTGGCCGATGGCCTGGTGCTGGCCGCCTCGGCCAATCGGGTCCACGCCTTCGATGGGCCCGCGGGCCTTCCCCCACCGGGTTTTCACATCACCACCACCTCGCTGGGCACAGCCCAGGTCGGCGTCACGTACCGAGTCACGCTCCAAGCCGCTGACGGAGCCAGCCCGTATAAGTGGAAGGTCGTTTCTGGCGCGCTTCCCAAGGGTCTGCGGCTGCGCCCGAACGGGCTGCTCGAGGGCAGGCCCCGCAGCCGGGACCCGCTCACCACCTACGGGGTCGTCGTGCAGGCCACCACCCACAAATCGCGGCGTATCCCCAAACAGACAGCGACGGAAGCCCTGACGATCCAGCTCTTGTGAGCATCGAGCGACGAACACCACTTCAGGCACGATCGACATCGAAGGCTCGGTGGTGTCGCCCCGATTTCGTGGTGTGAGCGTTGGGCCAGGTGACGGCGCGTCTGGCACAGATGCGCGCGTTCTGCAACGTCGTAGGTAAACGGGTAGCTGTGAGCGATGTCGACCACGGGTCATCCCGGTATCCTCGGGACCACGTCGCCCCGAGGGCCGGGGCCTTTGTGGCCGTGGCGCCTCGTCCCCACTCACGCACCGATCGATGCCTCCTACCGAACCGCACCCGCCCGCACACGCCCGCCATGTCGGTCGGGGCGGGTCCAAGCACGGTCGACACCACACCCGTCGATGGATCGTGCCCACCACCGTCGTCATCGTGGTGGTGGTGGCGGTGACACTGGGTGTCGTGCTCCATGCCCACACGAGCCACGCCGCGGCGCGTAGCCGACCACGGCCGAAGCCGACGACGACAACGACCATGCCCACCACGACCCTCCCACCGACGACGACACTGCCCGCCGCGGTGGCGTCGGGTGCGCCCTGCATCCCGGTCGCGCCGGCGGGCGGCGTCTATGCCGTGGGTGACTCGGTCATGCTCGACGCCCAGGCACCGCTCCAGGGTTGCGTGTCCGGTATCCAGGTCAACGCGGCGGTCAGTCGTCAGTGGTCAGACGGCGAGGCGCTCATGCGCCAGGTCATGGCGGTGGCGTCCCCGCCCGCGACCGTCGTCATCGGCCTGGGGACCAACGGGCCGATCACCGACGCCGACTTCGACGCCATGATGTCGATCCTGCAGCGGGCGACGCGCGTCGTGTTCGTGACGGTCCACGTCGACCGCCCATGGCAGGACCCGGTCAACAGCGTCCTCGCGCAGGGCGTCGCCCGCTACCCCAAGGCGGTGCTCGCCGACTGGGCGTCTCTGGCCGCACAACACCCCGAGTGGTTCTACGGCGACGGTACCCATCTCCCCATCGACGGTGTCGGCGCCCAGGCACTCGCTGCGCTCATCGCATCCAAAGTGTGACCGTCCCCGGTGCGCGCTCGCACCGGGATTCAGCGCAGGAAGTAAGTGATCTCGTCGATCTTCTTCAAGACGTCCTCGGTCAGCAGAGGGATGACGTCGAGCGCCAACATGTTCTCGTGGACCTGCTCGACACGACTGGCCCCGGTGATCACGGTCGACACGCGGGGGTTCTTGGCGCACCATGCCAACGCCAGTTGCGCCAGAGTGCAGCCCAACTCGTCGGCGATCTCTTTGAACGCCTTCACCTTCTTGTTGCGCCTGGCGTCGGTCAGCATGCCCTGGAGCCATTCGTAGCCCGGAAGGGCGGCCCGGCTGTCGTCGGGGATGCCGTCGATGTACTTGCCCGTGAGCAGCCCTGACGCCAACGGGCTCCAGATGGTCAGACCCAGACCGATCTCGTCGTAGAGACGGGCGTACTCGGTCTCCACCTTGGTCCGCTCCAAGATGTTGTACTGCGGCTGTTCCATGACGGGCTTGTGAAGGTTGTGGCGCTCGGCGATCTCCCACGCGGCCCGGATCTCGTCGGCACTCCACTCCGAGGTGCCCCAGTACAGCGCCCGGCCCGAGCTCACCATGTCGGACATGGCCCACACCGTCTCCTCGATCGTGGTCTCGGGATCGGCGCGGTGGCAGAACACGAGGTCGACGAAGTCGAGGTCGAATCGCTCCAACGACCCTTCGATGGCTTGCGACAGGTACTTCCGGTTCAAGGTGTTGCGCATGTTCACCTCGTCGTGGATGCCCCAGAACAGCTTGGTCGACACGACGTAGCTGTGGCGCGGCCATCCCAGGCGAGCCAGCGCCTTGCCCATGATGCGCTCGGATTCCCCCCCGAGTACGACTCGGCGTTGTCGAAGAAGTTGACGCCGGCCTCCCGGGCCGCGGCGAGGCAGTCCGACGCCAGACCCTCGTCGAGTTGGGGGCCGAAGGTGACCCACGACCCGAATGACAAGACGCTCACCTTGAGGCCCGAACGGCCCAGTCGGCGGTACTCCATCTCCATGGTGGTTCCTTTCAGGTCGTCGCAACGACGGCGCGTCGTGAGTCAGGTCGTCGCGATGTGGCGGAGGTCGAGCCTACGAGGTCCTCCGACGACTGTCCCCGTGCGCGGTGTCGCGCCCCGAGCGCCGTCGGCTCGGTCCGGACCCGAGCGTCAGGGGCGTCCGGCGCCGACGAGCCCGTTGTTCCAGATCGGCTCGACGCGGACCAGCTCACCGGTCTCCGGGGCATTGACGACTTCGCCGCCTCCGACGTACATGCCCACGTGGCTGATGCCGCCGGACCCCCAGAACACGAGGTCGCCGGGCTCCAGCGCGGACAACGAGACGTGGGGGATCGCGTCGTACTGGGCCGCCGCGGTGCGGGGCAGGTCGACGCCGGCCTGGCGCCACGCCCACTGCGTCAGCCCCGAACAGTCGAAGCCGTGGCCCGGGCTCTCACCCCCCCACACGTAGGGCACGCCGATCTGGCTCTCGGCCGCGGCGAGTGCCGTGGCGGCCCCGCCGGCGGCGGGGAGGTTGGGCAGGCTCGTGACGACCGGCCGCGGCGAGGGGTTCGTTCCTCGGGTCGGGCTGGCGACGGTGGTGGCCGCAGCCTCACGGGCCACCCGGGCGAGGTAGGCGGCGTGCGACGCGGCCGCCTGTGCCGCCTGGCGCTGGGCCACGAGGGTCCCGATCTGGCCCTGGACGCGGGCGAGTGTCGCCTGCTGGTCGGCGATCGTCGCCTGGGCGGCCTGATGGGCGTCGGACGCCTGGGTCAGCGCGGTCTGCGCCTGGCTCTGCGCCGACTGCAGTTGGCCCTGCTGGGCGGCGAGGTGCGTCTGGGCCACGCTCAGGGCGTCGATGGCGCCCGAGATGTTGCCGCTCGCCACCGCCTGGTACTCGCCCGCGATGGTCGCCTCGTCGCCTCCGGCGCTGAACAGGGTCTGGAGATCGCTGTCGGAGGTGCCCGACATGTACGACGCCACGGCCGCCTGGCGGAGGTCCGACGTGTCGGTCGCGACCTGGCTCCGGTCCTGGTCCACGTCGGACTGGATCTGGGTGATCTGCTGGTCGACCTGTTGCACCTGCTGCTCGGCCGCGTCGTACTGCTGGGCCGTGGTGTCGAGCCGCTGCTGGTCCGTCGCCAGCTGCACGGTGATCTGTGCTGCCTGCGCCTGGGCGCTCGACAGGGCGTCGGCCCCAGCCGAGTGCGAAGAGACGCCGAGGACGGCCGAGAGGACTGTGACGACAGCTCCGGCCACCAGGACGGCGCGGCAACGCCACCCTGTCTGCTGGCTTGGCGGAACCGTCGAGGGGGGCTCGACGTCAGTCACGATAGGCCAAGTGCTTAGCAAGGGCCCTCTCGACGTGGCAAACG
Source organism: uncultured Acidimicrobiales bacterium (assembly GCA_963764205.1). Taxonomy (GTDB): domain Bacteria; phylum Actinomycetota; class Acidimicrobiia; order Acidimicrobiales; family UBA8190; genus Chersky-840. The sequence goes on along the minus strand of CAVXRN010000004.1, from coordinate 317,423 downwards.
GAGCCCTTTGCGTACCGCACAGATCGGCCGCCCTACCAGCGGGTTGTTGACAGAGTGACAGGAGTGGTCGTGTGGAGACCCGACGGGGGACCCTCCCGCGGGCTCCGCGGCCTCCCGTCGGCACCGGCCCCGGTGTTGGGCCAATTCCCCTTGCGCAACGCAAGCTACCGGAGGATGCTTTCGGTACCTCCGGTCCACCCACGCAAGAGGCCACCCATGACCTTCCAACCGGCGCCCGCCTGGGACCGCGATCCCCCCGACCATCGTCGCCTGCTCGAGATGGCGCACGAGCTGGGCCCTATTGCCAATAAGGGCGACCACGTGCGGCTCAGTGGCGTCGCCTCGGCGCTGCTCGAAGCCTTCGTCCGTCACGCCGAGGCCGAACGGCCCATGGTCCTGCGCCTGGCTCCGTTCACGGCTCGGCTCATCGAGCATGGACAGCAACGTGTGGTGGACCGCCTCGTGTCGTTGGTCCTCGAAGCGGACCTGGCCGAGGAGCCGTGCCGGTGCGCGGTCCTCGCCGACGAGATCGCCTCGCTCATGGAGGTCCAGATCATGTCCGAGGAGTGGGACCAGACCGACCGGTGACCCCCGGTCCACCGGCCGTAAGATCCGGCGGTGGAGAAGCTCGTCTATCTGCTCTGGGGTGACGCGTCACCTGCACGCGGCGACGAGCGACGCGATGAGCTCCTGCGCGTCGGGCGCAGTTTGGTCGAAGCCGGTGCGCGGGCGGTGACGGTGAACGTCCATGACACCGACGCGGCGGAGGCACCGTCGCCCGTGCCCACACCCGAGGGCGAGGACCCTCACGTCGCCGAGGTTTCTGTCTGGGTGGACAGCTACGACCGTCGGGCTCCGCTCGAGCAGTTGATCGTCGGGGCCGGGCGCAGCGTCGCCGGCTACCTCGTGGTCGAATCGCTCTACGAGGACTACGGCACGACCCCGCACTCTGGCCCGCGGAACTGGGCCGACGGGCAGCGGTCGCCCGGTGTGCTCACGGTCTCGCTCATCCACCGGCCCGAGGGCCTCGACTACGCCACGTGGATCGAGCGCTGGCACGGCACGCAGTCCCCGCTCTCGGGCGAGCTGCAACCCCGGTGCCGGTACGTCCGCAACGAGGTGGTGCGTCCAGTCACAGCAGGAGCGCCCGAGATCCACGGCATCGTGGAGGAGGCGTGGCCCTCGGCCCGGCACGTGGCCGACCCCATGCTGTTCTTCAACGCGCCCGGAGACCCGGCGGTGTTGTCCGAGCACATCACCGCCATGCTCGACAGTGTGAACGCCTGTCTCGACCTTGCCCGCATCCGCAACGTGACGATGAGCGAGTACCTGGTCAAGACGCTCTGACGCCGGAAAAGGCCGGGGCGCGCCCGAAGTTGCCGCGGCGGATTTGCCACAATGGAGTGGTGAAATCCACTCGCACCCGACCGGTCCGAGTCGCCGCCGTGGTGGCTTTCCTGGGCGTGACCGCCGCCGCGTGCGGCACGACCAAGGCCGCCGACCCCACGACACAACCCACGACGACGACGGTGGCCGATCCGACCACGATCGCCACGATCCCACCCGCTCCGACGACGACGACGACCGTCGCGGTGCCGACGACCGCCGCACCGGTCATACCGCCGGCTCCCCAGCCGAGCCCCGATGCTGCTGCCAACGCGCTCGTGGGGTACTGGGCCTCGGGGAACCGGGCCACGGCGCTGCGCGTGGCCACGCCCCAAGCCGTCGCCACGTTGTTCGCGGTCAAGTATCCCGACGGCCTCGCCATCAACCGTGGGTGCTCCTCGGCCTTCCCCCCCATCATCTGCACCTTCGGGGCGCCCGGAGGCGGGCCCGTCAACGCCCCGATCTACCAACTCCTCGAGTCCCAGGCACCCGGGGGGTGGTACGTCAGCTCGGTGGAGATCCAGTGAGCTGATCCCGGCGGCGCCGGTTCACTCCGAGCGTGCGTTGCGCCCCAACACCCATCGGAGCCGACGCGGTGCGTCGACGAGCATCAACATGGCCAAGCCGAGCACGATCAGGGCGACGCCGCCGACGAGGACCCACCCGGAGGCAGGCCCCGAGCCGGTGAAGGCCAGTGAGCCCGACGAGGCGCGCACCACGGGATCGGCCGTCGAGGCCGGTGCCGCGGGATCGTCGTTCGACGACGTTGCGTTGGTGGAGACGGCCGACGTGGTCGTCGGTGCCGCACTGGTCGGTCTCCACTGTCGGTACCGCACTGGTCGGCGTCGACGAAGCGGGAGGGCCCGGGAGCCGACGTGGTGCTCTGACCGGCCGCGGCCGACGTGGTCGTCGGTGCCGACGCCGGCGCGACCGTGTCGGTGGTGGAGGACCCTGACGCGACGGGATCGGGCGGTGCGGTCGTGGGCGTCGCCCCCGGAACCGTCGTCGGGATAGGCGGCTGGGAGCCCGAGAACAGGATCACCCCGGACGCGGAGTCACCCGCTGCGTCGCCGTAGGTGAGGGTGCAGGTCACCCCGGCGGCGTCCTGTGCCGGGGTGGGCGGACACGGATAGTCGGCGGCATCGGTCTGCGGGCTCTGACCCGAGCTGTCGGTGGGCGGACAGGCCACCGCGGCAGGAGCGGCCCCGCACGGGGGTCCGACGGTTCCCTGCACGATGGTGTACGAGCTGGACAGCGTCCCGGTGTCGCTGGTCGTCACCACCTGGCTCAGCGACGGCGCGCTACACCCTACGTCGACGACGTGGTTGATGGGCGCGCCGAGATCGACCGTCGGTTGGGTCGGCGAGTTGTTGCACTCGAGGACGTTTCCCGGAGAGCTCGCGGTCAGCCCGCTTCCGGTCACCGTCACGCTCTCCCCGCCGCTGACGCTGGTGGAGCTGAGTGTCAGCGTTGCGCTCGAGGGTCCGCCCGGAGCACCGCCACCCGAGACGGCGATGATCGGGGACCTCGGTTGCCCCGTCGGGGCCGACTCCACGATGCCCGTCGGTTCTGCGTTGTTCGGGTACGCGGCACATTGGAGCGTGAGGCTGCTCCCCGAGACCTCGAGGACCAGTCGGACGCTCGCGTCCTCGGCGATGGTGATCCCACTCGCCGTCGCCGTGAACGGGCCGATCGTTCCCGCCGACGAGGGGATCGAGAACGTGAGGCCGGACGCGGGGATCGGCGACGGGATGGGGACGTCGAAGTTCATCGTCCCCGTCGAGATCTGTGCGGGTGTGGCGCCGGTCGCGTCGACCGATCCGGTGGCGGTGCCACTGATGTCGGAATTGCCCAAGGCGGCCGCCGCCGAGGTGATGCTCGCAGGGAGGCTGAGGGTGGTCTGGTAGCCGGTGAGATTGAACTGCTGTCCCGGAGCAGGATCAGGCGGCGTGATGGTCCCGACCGTGTCGACGTTGTTGAGCGCGATGTTGCCGACGGGGGTGCCGGGGCAGTACAGCTCGTAGGAGCCCGGCGCTCCGGGTGGGGTCGGTGGGGGCGGGACGATGGTGGCGCTGCCCGTCGTGACCAGCGGCTCGATCTCCCCGTTGTACGGCTCCTGGATCGAGAGCCCCGTGGGGACCGTGTCGTTCGCAAGCGTGTCGCAGAACAACCCGAACTGATCACCGAACGCGGTGACGTCGAGGTTGGCGCCGGACACGAACACCTGGATGGGGCCACCGGCCGCGACGAACGTCTCGGCCGAGGAGCCCGGCGCCGGGGTGGCCGTGAACTGCACACCGGTGGCGGGCACAGGCGAAGGCAGCGTCACGCTGAACGAGAGGTCGTCTTCGCCCGGGAACTGGATGGGGTAGGGATAAGGCCCGGGGACGAGGACGGTGGTCCCGCCCGATCCGCTCGACACCACCGTCGTCGGTGTGGTCGTCGGGTAGGTGGCCACACCCGTGCCGCCGTAGTAGTTCGTGTATTGGGTGCCCGTCACGTCGAGGAAGAGCGACAGGTCGCCGCTCAAGGTCGTGAGGCCCAGGTTCTCGGCCTGCTGGGCGACATCCTGGGGGATGGTGAACTGGGTCTGCAGATCGGAGACCTGGAATTGGTCACCTTCGTTCAGCGACGTCGGTGCGATCGACCCGGTGGTGACGACGTCGTTGAGGGCGATGTCACCCACGGGGGTGCTCGGGCAGTACAGCTCGTAGGGGGCGCCGGGAGTCTGGCTCCCGCCGCCCGGGCCGCCGGGTTGGAACGTGGTGGTGGTGGTCGTGATCGGCGTCCCCGACGCCGTTGCCGTGGCGATGATGGGCCGGATCGGGGTGGCAGGTGGCGGCGTGGCCGTGTTCCCCGACGTCGCGATGGCGTCGTTGGGGTAGGCGGTGCACGACATCTTGAACGCCTTGCTCGACAGCTCCGCCACGACCAGGACGGACTGGTCTTGCGCGATGGTGACCGGCCCTCCGAGTGCGGTGAGCGGACCGATGGTCGTGGGTGAGGAGGGGATGTCGAGGGCCACTCCCGACGAGGGGACCGGGTCGGGGATCGGCACGTTGAATCCCATCGAGCCCGTGGGCGCTTGCGACGCGGTGGTCCCGTAGGCGTCGAGCGAACTGGTCGCCAAGCCGACGAAGCTGTCGTTGCCGAGTCCGGCCGCGGCGGTGACCGCACCGGACGGAATGGGAATGTCGGTCTGGTACCCCGTGACCTGGAATTGACCGCCGGCTGCGAGCGTGCCCGGCGAGATGGTCGCCGTGGTGGTCACGTCGTTGAACACGAGGTCGCCGACCGGGGTGTGCGGGCAGTACAGCTCGTAGGCCCCGGTCACTGCGCCGGCGGGGGAGGTGGTCGGGGTGGGAGGGGTCCCGGCCGAGGCGATCACCGGCGAGATCGGCAATCCGGGCGGGATCCCCTGGGCCAGGCCCGAGGGCATGACGTCGTTGGGGTAGGCCGAGCACTGCAATGGGGGAAATCCCCCCGGGATGGCGACGTCGTCGAACGTCAGGCTGATCGACGATCCCAATGACAGTGCGACGTTGGCGCTCGTCGCCGTGAACGGACCGACGGTGGCGGGTGTCGAGGGTTCGGTGAGCGTGATCCCGGTCGACGGCACCGGGTTCGGGATGGCCTGGTCGTAGGTGAGAGGGGCGGTCGGCATCGAGCTCGGCGTCGCGCCCGTTGCCGCCACGCTGACCGTGGCCGTGCCGCTGATCGAGGTGTTGCCCACTGCGGTGGCCTCTTGCACGATGGCAGCGGGAACGGTGAGTCGCGTCTGGAAGTTGGTGAGACTGAACTGCTGCCCGGGCGACGGTGCCGCGGGAGACAAGGCGCCCGAAATGGCCACGTCGTTGAACACGAGGTCGCCGATCGGGGTGTTCGTGCAGAAGAGCTCGAATGCCGACGTGTCTGCGAAGGCGGGAGCAGTGATGGTCTGTACCGCCACCCCAATAATCATCATTGAGCCGGCGACGAGCGCGACGGCGCCCGCGACACTGATGTGTTTGGCGAAATTCGTGAAGCGTTCCATGGGACCCCCTGTCAGCAAGTTGGCCACCGGCGCAAGACGCCGAAGGTCCCACGCTTGATCCGATCAGAACCTTGCGGAAGACACATCCTCAATATTGAGGAAACACTCTGGGGATTCGGGTGACTTCGCATCGCGTTCCACGAGCGGTCCATCCCAAGCGTCGACCCAAAAGGGGCCAACGGCATCTGGTCGGGCTGCCGGGATTTGAACCCGGGACCTCCACGTCCCGAACGTGGCGCGCTAACCAAGCTGCGCTACAGCCCGTGGTGCCGGAATCCCGGCTGCGCCGAGAGGGTGTCCACCGACCGGCGCCGGCCCCGATGGTAGTGCCAAACGCCGACGTGGCTCTCCGGCCTCAGGTCGTGCTGAGGTGTTCCTCGGCGCCGGCCGCGGCTTCACCGGCGGCCTGCACGACGACCTTGGCCACCCGGCGCTTGTCCATCTCGGCCACGCGCAGCTCCCAGCCCTCGTACGTCAACTTCTCGCCTTCCTCGGGAATGTGGCCGAAGGCGTCGAAGAGGAAACCGCCCAGGGTCACATAGTCGCCTTCGGGCAGGTCCATGCCCAGCTGGTCGCGGACGTCGTCGATGGCCGCCCCGCCGTCGACGAGCCACCGCGTGCGGTCGACCCGGATGATCTCGGGCTCCCCGCCGGGGTCGAACTCGTCGCGCAGGTCGCCGACGAGGGCGGAGAGGAGGTCCTTCACCGTGAGCACGCCGGCCACCCCGCCGTATTCGTCCACGACGACGGCGAAGGCCCTGCGGTCGCGCCGCATGTCGGCGAGGACGTCGAGCACGAAACGGCTCTCGGGCACCGGGTAGGGCTGACGCAGCCGGCGGGAGATGTCGAGCGGCGAAGGCTTGTCGGGCTCACCGCCGTTCGCACCGTTGCCGTTGCGCCCGTCGATCTCCCAGCCCGACCGGAACAGGTCGTTGACGAACAGGACCCCGATCAGGTGGTCGAGGTCGTCGTCGTAGACGGGGAAGCTGCTGTGCCCGGTCTGGCGCACGGCCCGGGCCACGTCCGCGGCCTGGACCGGGATGGGCAGGCCGACCACATCGACCCGCGGCGTCATGACTTCGCGCACCGTGGTGTCGCGCAGGTCGTCCAGCGCGGCGAGGATGAGCTGCTCCTGGTCCTCTCCGGCGGGTTCTCGGCGACGGCCGCGTCCGGGACGGGATCCTGGAGGGCGGTCTTCGGGTGAGCCTTCGTGTTCGGCGACGCAACACGTCGCGCAGGCGAGATGGCTCAGGCGTCTGCGCCGGCGGCGTCAGCGCCGGACTGTGCACCACTGAGCACGGCCAGGACGGGCACGGGCTGGAACGAGTCGTCGTGGTACGTGCCGCCCTCGGTCAACGCCGTGGTGGCCTTGCGCAGCCGGATCGGGTCCAGGGGCTTCACGATCCAGCCCTCGGCCCCCGACCGCTTGGCCAGGAACACGTCGGGGCGGCGGTCGAGCAGCATGAGCACGGGCACGTGGGGGAGATTGCCGTAGGACTCCTCCAGCCGGAGCTCGAGGCACACGGCCATGCCTCCCATGCTGCCCATCTGCAGGTCGACGATGACGAGGTCGGGCTCGTGCTCGTCGACCGCCGGCGCGACGGCCTGCCCGGAGTCGACCTCGATGATCTCGGTGCCCGGCTCGCCCACCACGGCGACGACATCGGCCCGCACCGAAGGGGCGTCGCTGGCCACCACGATCGTGCGCACAGGTTCAGGCTAACGGGTGGCGACGTGATCGGAAAAGACGTGGTCGGCCACGAGCCCGAGCCCGTGCACGTCGTGGACGTCGACGTCGAGGAGCGGGACCAGCGACACGGGCGACGGCGCCACCTGCATCACGAGGGCGGCGAAGGCGTCCTCCTCGCGTCGGTTCACCGCCTGGTAGCCCCGCAGGTTCTCGACCAGCGCGGCGAGGGCACTTCCCGGCTGGAGCCTCCGGGAGCGGGCCGTCGGCACCGAAGGCCGGATGGACGCGGTTGACGACCAACCCCTCCACCGCCAGCCCCGACTCGTTGAGCTTGTCGGCGAACCACCCCGCCTCTTCGACGGTGTCGGAGCGGGGCGACGTCACGAGGACGAACGCCGTCGTCCGACGGGCGAGGAGCTTGCGCATGTGCTCGGCCCGGGTCCGGAACCCTTCCTCCATCCCGTCGAAGGCCTGGAAGAACGCCACGGCGTCGTGCACGATCTCCGCCCCCGCAACCTTCGAGATGGTCCGCAGCAGGGCCTGGGTGGCAACCGAGACGGCCCGCAGGTAGGCCCTCGTGGGCATGAGCAGCAGCTGGAACAGCCGGTGGCCGAGGAATCGGGTGAGACGCCGGGGGGCGTCGAGGAAGTCCAGGGCGTTGCGCGAGGGCGGGGTGTCGACCACCACGAGGTCGTAGAGCCCTGCTTCGGACAGCTCGTAGAGCTTCTCCATGGCCATGTACTCCTGGGTCCCCGAGAGCGCACCGGTGAGGTTGCGGTAGATCCGGTTGGCCAGGATCCCCTCGGCCTGCTCGGTCGACGACGCGTACCTGCCGATCAGGTCGTCGAAGGTCCCCTTGGGATCGAGCATGAGCGCCCACAGCTCCCCCGGCCAGTCACCTTCGATCCGCCGGGCACTGTTGCCCAGCGTCTCCACGCCCAGGGCGTCGGCCAGGCGTTTGGCCGGGTCGATGGTGACCACGCACGCCCGTCGGCCGCGTCGGGCGGCCTCGAGGGCGAAGGCGGCCGACACGGTGGTCTTGCCGACCCCGCCCGAACCGCAGCACACGACGATGGACCGTTCTGTGACGAGCTCGGACAGCCCGACCATGCCCACGGGCGCCGGTGGCGGGGGGGTCGAGCTCATGGCGTCTCTTCCTCGTCGTCGGGCCCGCGTTCGGCGTCATCCGGCTCATCTGGCTCGGGTCGAGTGCCGGGCCGCGGCTCGGTCCGGGGCAGATGGACCCGCGCGCTGTCGTCGGGCAGGGCTCGGACCGCTTCGGCCAGTTCGTCTGCCAGCATGTCGAGCTCGTGGGGCCCGATCCCGGCGCTGAAGAGGAACGGAGCCTGCAGCTGCGGCAGCGGGAGCTCGGTCGCCAGTCGTGCCCGCTGTTCTTCTTGGAGCCCGAACCGATGCGCCCTGAAATCCGCGGCCGCACGCAGTGCCACGGCCTGGTCCGGGGTCAGGGTAACGCCCACCTCCGATGCGGCCTGCTCGGGATCGCATTGCAGGTCGGGGTCGGCGGGGAGACAGGCGTTGACGATGACCGGGCCCAGTGAGATGCCGATGCGGTCTTCGAGTGCGTACGCGGCCTCGACGACCTCGTTCACCGGCATCTCCTCGGGCAGCGTCACGAGGGCGACCTGGCACCGTTCGGGGTCCGACAGCAGCTCCACGACATCGGCGGCCTGGAGTCGCACCGGGCCCGAACGGGCCGCGTCCATGAGACCCTGCGCCGAGGACAGGAACGTCATGGCGTGGCCGGTGGCGGGGGCGTCCACCAGGATCAGGTCGGCGACTCCTTGGCGTTCGAGGCTCTTGACCTTGCCCAGGACGAGGATGTCCCGGATGCCGGGGATGGCCGTTGCCACGACGTCCAGTGCCCCCGACGACACGAGGCGCTTTGAGATCCGCTTCATGCCGTGGTCGGCGAGGTATTCGAGCAGAGCGTCGTCGGGTGTGATGCGCCGGGCCCGCACCGTGCCTCCCCCCGGCAGCGACTGCACCCCCGAGAGCTCCGACTCGTCGTAGGCGAGGGCTCCCGACCCCCCGAACGCGGTCGGGACGCCGGTCTTTCCCTCGAGCTCCACCACGAGGACCGACAGGCCGGCGTGGGCGGCCATCCGGGCCAGCGCGGCGGTGATCGTGGTCTTGCCGACGCCGCCCTTGCCTGCGACCACGAGGACCCGGCTCTTCCGGCAGAAGGTGGCGACGTCCATGTGCGGGCGAGCGTATATGGCTCGTTCCGGTCGTCGCGAAGTGTTTTGCCGGCGCGACGCGCCGTGCCCGGGACGGTCTGTGCGTCTCCGGGGGAACCGCCCTCCGGCACGATAAATCACGAGAACTTCCTGGTCACACCCCTTGTCGGCTTCACAGGCATGGGAGTAGCGTCACGTTTTAGGAGGGGGAGTGCAGACTCGAACGTTGGGGGAGGCTTGGCAGGCTCGGGCGGCCTGCAGGGGACCGCAGTCGGCGGTCTTCTTCCCGCCCACGCATGCCGAGCGTAAAGAAGACAAGATCGAGCGCGAGAACGCGCGCCAAGGCCATCTGCGCGACGTGCGTCGTTCAGCAGGACTGTCTCGAATACGCAATCAGGATCCGTGAGCCGCACGGCATCTGGGGCGGCCTGAACGAGAACGAGCGCAAGCAGGTCCTCAGCGTCGCGCCGGCTGACGCCGGGGCGGCGTCGGGGTCAGGGCAGCCCCAGGCGGGTGGCCCCGGCCCGGACCCCGGCCGAGTTGCACACCGAGGCCGGTGCACCACCCGTGGCCGAGCAGATGGCGGCGGACAACGTGTTGGCCGCTCCCAGTACCGCCTGGGTGTCGGAGTTTGTGGGGGTGGAGAGATCGTCGGCGATCTGCCCCATCGATTTTCCCTGCAGGACGCCGGGCGAGAAGCCGATCCCCGCGCCTGTCTCGAGAAGACGGTTGTCGACGTCCACGAACGGGAGCGTGCCGTTCCCGGGCACGAACGGCTCGGCGTCATAGCGCCTGAGCAGTGCCCACTCCAAAGGCGTGGGGTCGCGCAGCTTGGGATAGCCGGCGGGTGCGGTAGCCGAGGGCTGGTCGCCGTAGACCTCGACGGCGGTGAAGGTGATGTACCGGCTCCGATAGGTGGTGCCGTCGAAGGTGAACGTGGGCGTGCCGGGGAAGACCTCCGCGTTCGACGAGGTGGTCGCCCCGAGGTGTGAGAAGGTCCCGAATCGCCCGAGGGCGGTGACCAGGGCCCACCGTTCGGCCGCGCAGTACGGGCAGAACTCCGCCCCCACGTAGACCACGGCGGGGCGCCCCCCGATCACCAGCGCCGGCTGTCCCGACAGCAACACCTGGCCCGGGGCCCCGGCCGGCTGGGCGCCGACGGCGTCGAAGACGGTGCCCGGGACCGACGTGGCGGCATGGACGACGCCCGATGAGGCCGGTGCCACCGGCGGGGGGACAATGGTGGTGGACCCGCGGGTGATCTTGACCACCAGGAGCACGACCACGATCACCAGGATCAGGCCCACGAACACCCATGTGACGAGGGCCATGGGCACGCGCCGGCGCGGAGGGCCTGCGGGGGCCGCGTCGTCGGTGCCGTTGACCTGCGTCGTTGCCATAGTCGAGGAGCCCCGCGCCGTTCCGGTGGGATGGCGGTGTCGACACCGCGCCCTGACCGAGGGAGCCGCCAGCCTACCCACGGCGGGCTCGATCCCACCGTCGGGCTGAGGGCGAGCCGGCGTCGATAGCCTGAGGGCATGCCCCCGCCGAGCGAGTCTGCCGAGGAGGTCGCGGAGGCGGTGCCGGCCCGGGACGCGGCGACCATCATGCTCGTGCGCGACACCCTGCTCGACGGGGCGCCCACGCTCGAGGTCTGCATGCTCCAGCGCCACCTGAACTCGGACTTCGTGGGGGGCGCCTACGTCTTCCCGGGCGGGAAGGTCGATGACGAGGACCGCACGCCCGCGGCCGAGGAGGCCTGCGCGGTCGCGGACCGACGCCGAGGCGAGCGCCATGTTGGGCGTCGAGTCGGGGGGCCTGGCGTTCTGGGTGGCGGCCCTGCGCGAGTGTTTCGAAGAGGCGGGGGTGCTGCTCGCCTACCAGGCCGACGGTGCCGGGGGCGACGCCATCCTCGACGCGCACGACGCCGAGACCCGGCGTCGTCTCGCGGCGTTGCGGGTGGCACTCAACGCCGGCGAGGTCCGCTTCCTCGACGCGTGCCGGGGCGAGGGACTGCGGTTGGCGACCGACCGCGTCCACTACTTCAGTCATTGGATCACCCCCGAGCCCGCGCCCAAGCGCTACGACACCCGCTTCTTCGTGACGGCGCTGCCCCCGGGCCAGGTGCCCATCCACGACGACCACGAGACGGTGGACACCGTCTGGGTTCGGCCCGACGACGCCCTCGCCCGGGCCAAGGCGGGTGAGTTCGACCTCATCTTCCCGACCATGAAGAACCTCGAGGCGATCAGCCGGTTCACCACCAGTGCGGAGCTCCTGGCGGCGGCCGCGGCGGTGGAACGGGTTCCCACGGTGCTGCCTCGGGTGGTGGCCGACGAGCGTGGGTTCCGGATCCTGCTCCCGGGCGACCCCGGTTACGACGACGCCATCGGCGACCCCACACCCGACCCGGTGCGGGGGAGGTCGATGACGCCGTCCGAGGTGGGCGCCATCGTGCGCACGATCGGCGTGGACGGTCGGGCCGAGCGGCGCGATTGAGTCATCGGGCTCCACTCGAGCCGGGGGCCGTGCCCGAGCCCGGCCGGCCCGTGGGGCTGTCTGCGCTCGTGGTCCGGGTCACGGCCCCGAACCCCGGCATGATGACCGGCCCGGGGACCAACTCCTATCTGGTGGGAGCCGACGAGCTGGTCGTGGTCGACCCCGGGCCCGACGACGGCGCGGCATCTCGACGCGCTGGCCGAGATCGGGGCGCGGCGCATCCGCTGGATCGTCGTCACCCACACCCATCCCGACCACGCCCCCGGAGCAGCGGGCCTCGCCGCCCGCACAGGCGCCGAGGTCCTCGGCTACGGCGAGCGCGACGGTTTCGTCCCGTCCCGCGCCGTGGGCGACGGCTTCGAGCTGCACGGGGGCGGCTTCACGCTCCGGGCGGTGCACACCCCGGGTCACGCCTCGAACCACCTGTGCTGGCTGCTGGTGCAGGACAAGATGCTCTTCTCGGGTGATCACGTGATGCACGGGTCGACCGTGGTGATCGCCCCGCCCGACGGTGACATGGCCCGGTACCTCGCCAGTCTGCGTCGCGTCCTGGACCTGGACCCGCCGCTGGCGACGATCGCGCCGGGCCATGGCGCGTTGATCGTGGACCCCGCCGCTGCGCTGGTGGAGATCATCGAGCACCGCCACGCACGGGAGCGGATGGTGGCCGACGCGCTGGGCGCGGTGGGCCGGGCGACGGTGGACGAGCTCGTCCCCCGCGTCTACGCGGACGTGCGCGACGAGCTGCTCCCGGTCGCCCGTCAGTCGCTGTGGGCCCACCTGCGCATGCTCGGCGCCGCCGGCGCGGTCCGTGGTGACGACCCCGCCGACATCGAAGCGGCGTGGACGACTGGCTAGACCCGGTTGTCCAGCGCCGCTTCGACCCGGTCGAGCAGGCGGGCCGTGCAGCCCGACACCTCGACCACCGGCGCCACGTCCTCGCGCGATGCGGGTGGCCAGCGCCTCGAAGGCGAGTCCCAGGACGCCTCGGGACAACGCCACGGGAGTGCCCGCGTCGCCCGAGGCCGCCATGTCGGGGTGCAGCGGCACCGTGCCGACGAGGGGAACGCCGATCTCCGCCGAGAGGCGCTCACCTCCGCCCTTCCCGAAGAGCGCGTAGGACGTGCCGTGGTCGCACGTGAAGGCCGACATGTTCTCGATCACACCCGCCACGCGGAGATGGCCCTTGCGCGCCATGTCGGCGGCGCGTGCCGCCACTTTCTGCGCCGCGAGGGGCGGGGTCGTGACCACGAGCACTTCCGTGCGCGGCAGCATGCGGGCCAGGCCCATCTGGATGTCACCGGTCCCGGGCGGCATGTCGATGAGGAGGTAGTCGAGCTCTCCCCACCGGACGTCCTCGAGGAACTGCTGGACGGCCCGGTTGAGGATGAGGCCCCGCCACATGATGGCCGACTCCTCGTCGGCGAGGAACCCCATCGACACGACCTTGAGCAGCCCCGGCCCCACCGGCTTCTCGAGCGGCACGATCTTCTTGCCTTCAGCGGTGAGCTCGCCTTGCATCCCGAGCAGGCGGGGTACCGAGAAGCCCCAGATGTCGGCGTCGAGGAGGCCGACGACGAGCCCGCGCTGGGCCAGGGCGACCGCCAGGTTGACCGTGACCGACGACTTCCCCACCCCACCCTTCCCCGACGACACCGCCAGGACGCGGGCCGTGGCGGGGATGTCGGTCGACAGCGCCCGGTCCTCCTGTGCCTTGCGCCGGGCCCGGTCCATGAGCGCACTGCGCTGCGCTGCGTCCATCTCGCCCATCACGACCTCGACCTGGTGCACGCCCGGCAGGCTCCCCACCCGGGACTCGACGTCGTTGTGGAGCTGGGTGCGCAAGGGGCAGCCCGCCACGGTGAGGGCCACTTGCACCTCGACCCGCCCGCTGGGGTCCACGCGCACCGCCCGGACCATGCCGAGGTCGACGATGTTGTCGCCGAGCTCAGGGTCGATCACCCCCAGCAACGCGGCGCGCACCGTCTCCTCGGCTGGTGGCGAGGAAGGCGGAGGCACCCCACCGATCCTACCGTTCACCTGGTTCTCAGCGGTCCGAACGGGACTGGAGATCTGCTCGCTGGGCCGCTTCGTCGACGGGCTCGGATAAAGTGGTGGCGTAGCGCGTGAGCCCCGGGCTCTCGCGGGTCGGTCCAACGTGGCCACGACCGGAGGAGGCAGCACCGTGACGACGATGAGCTCGGTCAACATCGGCAGGAAGCCGAATGTGATCACGTTGACAGACGGCGCCATCGCCAAGGTCACCGACCTCCTCGCCCAGGAGGGCAACGACGCTCTCGCCCTGCGGGTGGCGGTCCGCCCCGGAGGATGCTCGGGCTACAGCTACGAGATGTTCTTCGACTCCGAGGTCTCCGACGACGACGTGGCCACGGTCCAGGGCACGGTCAAGGTCGTCGTCGACTCCGCCAGCGCCGAGCTCTTGAAGGGCGCGTCGCTGGAGTACACCGACGGCTTGCAGGGCGCCGGGTTCAACATCTCGAACCCCAACGCCTCGCGCACCTGCGGGTGCGGGTCCTCCTTCAGCTGACCCAACCCGGGGCGCCCACGCCGGCGCCGACGCTGTCTCTGCGTGTCGACGGGGTCGACGTCGCGGTGCCCGATGACGGCGCCTCTCTTCTCGAAGTTCTGCGTCAGCACCTCGGTCGTCGGACGCCGAAGGACGGGTGCAGCCCCCAGGGTCAGTGCGGGTGTTGCACGGTGTGGGTCGACGGCGCGGCGCGCGTCGCCTGTGTGACACCGGCGCGACGAGTCGCTGGTCGGGAGGTGACCACCCTCGAGGGGCTCGAGCCCGCGCTGCGGCACGATGTGGGCCGAGGCCTTCACCGCGGCAGGCGCGAGCCAGTGCGGCTTCTGCACGCCCGGGATCATCATGCGGCTGGCGGCGCTGGGGGCGCGCACCGACGTTCCCGATGACGCGGCCGTGACGAGAGCGCTGGCCGCCCATCTGTGTCGTTGTACGGGATGGCAGACGATCGTCGAAGCCGCCCGCTCGGTCTACCGGGCCGACCGCGGCCAGGCCGGGCCGCAGATGATCAGCCCGACGCGCCGGCGTGACCACGCGGCCGCGGCGCGGCGAGCCACGCTCGAAGGAGCGGGGCCCCAGACCGTGGGCGAGGAGGTCGCGTGTGGCGGTGGCGGCTTCGCCGAGGACACGGCGCCGGTCGGGGCGCTGGTGGCGGTGCCCGACGGGCACGGCGGCTGGGCCCTCGGGGACACACTCGACCAGGCCCGGGCTCTGGCGGAGGCGGTCCCGGGTCGCAACTCCACGGTGGCCCTGCGCCATCCCCTGTCGGTGCCGCCCGGCGACTGGGACCTCACGCTGCGCACGACGTTCGTGGAGCCGGCCTATCTCGAGCCTGACGCTTCGTGGTGTGTGCCCGGGGGCGAGCCCGTCACGCCGCTGGCCAACGGGGGAGCGTTCGGCGGCAAATTGACGTCCCCGGTGGCCGGCGTGGCCCGTCGACTGGCCGACGAGACGGGCCGCCCGGTGCGCGTCGTGTTCTCGCGCGAAGACGTCGTGCGCTACGGGCCCAAGCGTCCGCCCATCGCCGCGGGCGTCAAGCTCGACGGCTCCGGCGTCGTGCGCGTGGCCCGCACCGCGGGCTCGGTCGACCTCGACCGGTGGGTGCAGGCGGCGGCCACCGCTGCCCCCGACGTCGCGGTCGAGGTGGTCGAGGTCCCCGGCCCCCCTGTCTCGGCCGACCTGCGCGGGGCGGGCTGGGTCGAGGCGGCGGTCCTCGTGGCGGCGCTCGAGGCCCTGCGCGCCGGTCCGCCCGGGCCGGACCGGCCGGTCACCGTGCGGTCGCCCGCCGGCGCCGCCGCGCACGGCCACGGTGTCGGCGACGGGGAGCGTCGTCGTCTCGGTCGCGGCGGGTGACCCGCTCGACGACGTCGTGCTGCGGTCCTACGCCGTGGGCGCCACGCACCAGGCGCTCGGATGGGTCCGCAGCGAAGGTGTCGCCGTCGACGACGCCGGCGTCGTGCTCGACCTCACCATCAGGTCGTTCGGCATCATCCCGGCGCGCACCATGCCCGAGGTGCGCGTCGACGTGGCCGACGATCCCCGGCCGCCGGTGGCGGCGGGCGATACCGTCTTTGCTGCTGTCGCCGCCGCGGCGTGGCTGGCGGCCGGGCTCCCGTCATCGTGGCCCGTGGACGTGGGAGGTGGCGTGTGAGTACTCCGGTCGGGCCCTACACACCGGCGGTGCGCGCCGGCCCGTGGCTCGTGTGCTCGGGACAGCTCGGCGTCGAACAGGGCCCCGACGGTCCCGAGCTCGTGCCGGGGGGATTCGAGGCGCAGGCGCGCAAGGCCCTCGCCAACCTCTCGGCCTTGCTGTGGGGGCGCGAGGTCGGTTGGGGCCACGTCGTGAAGACCACGGTCTTCCTCACCGACATGGCGAACTACGGCGCGTTCAATGCGATCTACACCGAGGCGCTGGGCGACTTCCGACCGGCCCGGTCCGTCGTCGCCGTCGCCGGGTTGCCCCTCGGGGCGCTCGTCGAGATCGAGGCGTGGGCCTTCGGCGGGGACGAGAAGCTCGTCTGACCCCGTGACCCGACGGTCCCCTTTGGCCTGACGGTCAGGGGGCCCAGGTGCCGTGGCCGAACCGGTAGCCGACCGAGCGCACCGTCTCGATGAGGTGTGCATGCTCCTCACCGAGCTTGGCGCGTAGGCGACGGACATGGACGTCGACGGTGCGTGCCCCGCCGTAGTACTCGTATCCCCACACCCGGCTCAGCAGCGTCTCGCGTGTGAAGACCTTGCCCGGCCGCGCCGCGAGGAAGCGGAGGAGCTCGTATTCCATGTACGTGAGGTCCATGGCCCGCCCCGCCACCGCGGCCTGGTATGTCTCGAGGTTGAGCACCAGCGGACCGTGTTCGATGAGCTCGGGCCGTAGTCCGCGGCCCGTCCGCCAGAAGAGGTGGGCCAGGCGCGCCGCCACCTCTTCGCCTCGGACCGGGAGCACACAGAAGTCGTCGAAGTGGTCCTCGCGCAGTTGCAGCTCCGCCAGCTGCGTCGGCCCCACCACGAGCAGGAGCGGACGCAACGGCACGTCGCGGGCCCGCACCAACCGACACAGCGCGAACGCACCGGTGGCGTCGGTCTCGGCGCACACCACCGCCCCGGCCCACCCGTCGTCGGGCTCGTCGGTCTCGGCGTGCTCGGGGCGCGCCACCGCCTTCCAGGGGTAGCCGGCCCGCTCGATGACGAGGGCGAGCTCGGTCGGGAACGGCTCGGGATAACACAAGAGCGGTTCCATCAGCGGTCGTGTCTCGTGGTCGGAGGCGGCATCGATCGCAGCGCGGCGCCTAGAGGAGCGGGAAGTAGCGGTCGAGCTCGAACTGGCTGATGTGGGTCTTGTAGGCGCCCCACTCGGCGCGCTTGTTCCGGATGAACCACTCGAACACGTGCTCGCCCAGGGCCTCGGCCACGAGCTCGGAGTGCTCCATCTCGGCCACGGCTTCGTTGAGGCTTCCGGGCAGGGGTTGGATGCCGTCGGCGGCGAGCTCTTCGGGGGTCATGGCGAAAAGGTTGGTGGCCGCCTCGCGGGGCAATTCGTAGCCCTCTTCCACGCCCTTGAGCCCCGCCGCCAGGATGACGGCGAAGGCCAGGTAGGGGTTGCAGGCGGTGTCGGGGGCGCGGTACTCGATGCGAGTCGACTCGTGCTTGTTGCGCTTGATCACCGGGACCCGGATCAGCGCCGAGCGGTTGTTGCGGGCCCACGACACGTGGATCGGTGCCTCCCAACCGACGACGAGCCGCTTGTAGGAGTTGACCCACTGGTTGGTGACGGCCGTGATCTCGTGGGCGTGACGGAGGAGCCCGGCGGTGAACCGCTTGGCCACCTCCGACAGGCCGAAGGCGTCGTCGGGGTCGTAGAAGGCGTTCTTGTCGCCCTCGAACAGCGAGAGATGGGTGTGCATGCCCGATCCCTGCACCCCGGTGAGCGGCTTGGGCATGAAGCTGGCGTGGACCCCTTGGCGCTGGGCCGTCTCCTTCACCACGAGCCGTACCGTCATGACGGTGTCGGCCATCGTGAGGGCGTCGGTGTAGCGCAGGTCGATCTCGTGCTGGCTCGGGGCGTCCTCGTGCTGGGCGTGCTCGACGGGGATGCCCATCTCCTCCAGTGTCAGCACACTGCGCTTGCGGAGGTCGCTCGCCACGTCGGTGGCGGTGAGCTCGAAGTACGACCCGGTGTCGAGGGTCACGGGGGGTTTGGTCGGGTCAGGGTTGGCGAAGTAGAAGTACTCGATCTCCGGCGAGGCGAAGAAGGTAAAGCCCTGTTCCCGGGCACGGTCGAGGTTGCGGCGCAGGACGTGGCGGGGACAGCCCTCGAACGGCGTCCCGTCCAGGTTGAAGATGTCGCAGAAGACGCGGGCCACCGGTGCCTCGTCGGGGTGCCAGGGCAGGATCTGGAACGTCTTGGCGTCGGGCCGGGCCAACACGTCGCTCTCCTGGACCCGGGAGAAGCCGTCGATGGCCGACCCGTCGAAGGTCATGCCCTCCTCGAGGGCGTTCTCGAGCTCGGCCGGCGTGATGGCAAAGGTCTTGGCCGTGCCGAGCACGTCGGTGAACCACAGCTGCACGAATCGTACGGCGCGCTCTTCGACGGTTCTGAGGACGTACTCCTGCTGGCTCCGCATGCCACCTCCGCTGTGCACCACTGGATGGCGACCCACCCACCCGGCCGGGAGGGCCAGGTCGCGCCCTCCCAGTGTCGCAGGCCCCGGAGGGGTTGGGCGACGAGTTCATACGCCGTTTACAGATGGGCAATCGGCGCGAAATCCCTAGGTGGGAAGCTGAGCGGCGGCCGAGCTGGCTCGTTATGGCGGCGCGGCGCTGCGGACTTGAGTGTGGGCGGGCCAGCCACCACCATGGTGCCGACGTTGCAGGCCCGGCAGGGGAGCCGGGCCGAGGACCGACCAAGGAGGAACCGTGGAGAAGCGGACCCCGGCGGAAGTGCTTCGCCTGGTGCAGGACGAGGGCATCGAGATCGTGGACGTCCGCTTCGTGGACCTGCCCGGGCTCATGCAGCATTTCTCGGTTCCCGCCCACGCCCTGACCGAGGACGTCTTCGAAGAGGGCTTCGGGTTCGACGGATCCTCGATCCGGGGATTCCAGGAGATCCAGGAGTCGGACATGCTGCTCATGCCCGACCCCAACACCGCCGTCATCGACCCCTTCCGCGAGCACCGCACGCTGAACGTCAATTGCTTCGTGCGCGACCCGGTGACCCTCGAGCCCTACTCACGCGACCCTCGCTACGTTGCTACCAAAGCCGAGGCCTACCTGGGCACCACCGGCCTGGCAGACACGTGTTACTTCGGGCCCGAGGCCGAGTTCTTCATCTTCGACGACGTCCGGTACTCCCAGGACCAGCGCCACGCCTTCTACCAGGTCGACTCGGTGGAAGGGCACTGGAATTCGGGGAGCGACGAGGGACCGAACCTCGGCTACAAGATCCGCCCCAAGGAGGGCTACTTCCCCGTCCCGCCCGCGGACCACTTCCAGGATCTGCGGTCGGAGATGATCCTCACCATGGAGCGGCTCGGCATCGAGATCGAGGTACAACACCACGAGGTGGCGACCGCGGGCCAGGCCGAGATCGACATGAAGTTCGACACGCTGCTGGTTATGGCCGACAAGCTCATGCTCTACAAGTACGTGGTGAAGAACGTGGCGCGTGCCGCAGGGTTCACCGCCACGTTCATGCCCAAGCCGCTGTTCCAGGACAACGGGTCCGGCATGCACTGCCACCAGTCGCTGTGGAAGGACGGCAACCCGCTGTTCTACGGGGAGGGCTACGGCGGGCTGTCGGACATCGGGCGGTGGTACATCGGGGGGCTGCTCAAGCACGCCCGGGCGGTGTTGGCGTTCGCGGCGCCGACGACCAACTCCTACAAGCGACTCGTGCCCGGCTACGAGGCGCCGGTCAACCTGGTCTACTCCCAGCGAAACCGGTCCGCCGCGTGCCGCATCCCGTTGTACTCCCAGAGCCCGAAGGCCAAGCGGGTGGAGTTCCGTTGTCCCGATCCGTCGTGCAACCCCTACCTCGCCTTCTCGGCCATGCTCATGGCGGGCCTCGACGGTGTGCAGAATCGGATCGAGCCTCCCGACCCGGTGGACAAGGACCTCTACGACCTGCCGCCGGAGGAATTGTCGAAGGTGCCGCAGGTGCCGGGGTCGCTGGACGAGGCGCTGGCCGCGCTCGAAGCCGACCACGACTTCTTGAAGGCCGGCGGTGTGTTCACCGATGACCTGCTCGAGACGTGGATCGACTACAAGCGCCTGAACGAGGTGGACGCCATCCGTCTGCGCCCGCATCCGTGGGAGTTCATGCTCTACTACGACATCTAGAGACGTCCTAGTAGCAGATCTGTCGCCCCAGACGGTGTCGAGAACTCTCGGAGGTCGGTACTGACTCGATCTTCTTCGTCGGGATAGTTCTCAGCCTGCAAGCACCGACTCGAGTTTGTCGGCGAGCCGAGAGATGGTCTTGCCTTGGCGTGCCGCACAAGCCTTTGCCTTGGCCCGCACGTCGCCGAGCCCGGGTGTCTTGTCGTTCTGGTTGGCGCAGGCCGTCACGATCCTTTCGCCGTACAATCTCCGTCGTGCCAGCGGAACGAGTTCGCCTCCGGATCGGCAATCTGGCCAAAGCCGTCCTCGTCAGTGGTCAGGCCTACCAGGACCCGAAGGACGCGCTGAACGAGTTCGTGTCCAATGCGGCGGACGAGTATGTAGAGGCAGAGCGGCGCGGTGGGCGCATCAAGGTGGTGCTCAGGCGTAAGAGCCGGTATCCGATGATCGCCATCGACGACAGCGGTCGAGGCATGAGCCCCGATCGGTTGCGAGACGTCGCCCGGAACCTTTTCGAGTCGGCCAAGGTGGGGGACAACCGGACGCTGGGCGAGAAAGCGATCGGGATCCTCGCCTTCCAGCAGCTCGCCTCGCGCTGTGACGTCGTGTCGCGTGCCGCTGGGAGTACCGAGACGTGGGCGCTGCGACTCGAGCGGGGCAACGCCACCGCCGCCCTCGAGCTCGAGCGACGTCGTGCGCGAACAGACCCAGGTACAACCATCTATCTGTCGGACATCGATCCAGACGCCCTGCGCGTGTTGACCCAGCGCAAGGTCGTGGATTACTTGCGCGCACGGCGTGGTCCGGCTTTGGCACGCGGAGACTACGAGATCGAGGTCATCGAGGGGCGCGTTTCGGAGCTCGTCCTCCCCGAGAAGCCCGACGGGGTACGGCTGGCGATCCCTCCTCGGACCACCCTGTGGGGGCGTATCGAGTTCGCCCTTTATGTTGCACCAGCAGACGGGAAACGCCGGCGGGTGGCCGTCGTCGGACGTGCGGGAACGAGCGTCCTTGACGACCTCACCGATCTCGACGAGTTCGCCGGACATCCCTGGAATAGCGACCAGGTGTCGGGCCAGGTCGTTTTCGAGGCTCTCCAGCAGACTGCCGGGCGTCGGGCCATCTTGCGCGATCGCGAGGCGTTTCCGCTCCTCCTCGACGCCGTCAAGGCCGTCGAACAGGCGGTGGCGCAGACGGTCGACAGGGTGGCGAAGGAGGTGGACGCTCAGACGGCCGGGCGGCTGTCCGACGTGATCCGGCGGATCTTTGGTCGCGTCCTGAAAGAGCTAGACGACCTGGACAATCCCATGCGATCACCAAGCGGTTCAGAATCCGGTGAGGGAGGCGTGTTCGAGCAGGAGCGTGATGTCTCGCACGGGGTGCAGGTCCCGACCATCGTCCCCCCGATCCCGCGCCCCGCGACCTCTGGCTGACGCCCACCGTCCCGGTCGCACCGGAGCCGAACAGACCGTCGGCCAGGCCCGATCGAATTGGTTCTAGCCGGCTTCTCACCCTCGCACCCGATCCCGCCCCGGGTGAGGAACGAAGCCGCTTCGATCCCGAGCGCGGCGTCGTCCTCTTCAACGACCGGCACAGCGACTACCTGATGGTAAAAGACTCCGAAACTGCTCTCCTCGACTACCTTTCGACACTCGTTGCCAAGGAGTATGTCGTTTACAACAACCCTCGAGCGTCGTCACTGGAGGTAGGAGAGGAGCTCGTCAGGATGCTCGTCCGGGTGAGACGCCATCTGCCGCGGCGGCGTTCGTGAGTTACCTGTGTGGTCGGCGCCCGTAATCCTTACAACCGCCACCAGGCTGAGCCCCACCCATTCCACGTCGCCGGCAGCGGTTAAAGCGTCAGGTCGTCACCTCGGTCTGAACCCCGCTCCTTCCCGAATGCGCCTGACCTCCAGGCCGGCATCTTGAAGAGCGCGCTCGACCGCGGGCACCAATCGGTCGACATCCGCGGGGGCCGGACCGAAAAAATCGAGATCACGAGTTTGACGTTCGACATCCCCTCGGGCGATAAGCGCCGCCCCCCCGGCAAGGGCAAACTGCTCAGCCTCCGGAAGCTCGCCGATGATCATTGCGATTCGGCGCTGCAGGGGCGTCAGCACGCGATTTCAATATTGCGATGCTGCAGGATCCAGGCCGCCCACGCTTGACGGACAGACCGGGGCAAAACGAGCTCGTCCCACATATCGATCAACTGAACGACATCGACGTAGAAGCGGATGTCGTCGGCGGTGCCCTCGCGCAGAACTTGTTCGTACACTCGCGCTCGATCTTGGCGGAGGTCGAGGTCATAGGTCTTCGGAGCCCCGCTCCACCGAACGTGGATTGGCAGCTGGATGAGCCCGTTGGCCTTGGGGGTCGAAACGTCATCGTCGTCGGGCAAGACGACTGGGCGGGCATCTGGCCCGAGTTGAGCCGATCGGGAAGTCGCCATGAAACCGAATTCTAGAGAAGAGTCGGATGCCCGGGCGACTCTCGCTGGACACGCGCCCGTCACGCAGTCGGAGGGCCCCGTAGGGTCTAGGTTTGTGATTACAACTCCTGCCCGGACCCTGCCGGAGAGTGCACGCCGAATCCCCTACCTCCACTTCTGGGGTTGGGTGGTGAAGACGAGGCCCACTCGTGGTCTGCGGACCGCTGACGACAACGATGATTTCGTGCCGGACAAACGCTGCCAGGCCACCGCTGGCGACCTTGGCAGACTCACAGCTACCAGGATCTCCTCAACAGGAACCTTTCCATCTCACACAGCTCTCGGTAACGACGCTCGTCGTCGTCAGTCAGTCTGTCCATCGAGCGGGCTGAAACCAGTCCGTCGAGTTGGTGCTGGACAATCGCGAGTTCTGGGTGCTGCGTCACGGTGGCGTCTCCAAGCCGTCGTTCGTCACTGTCTTGGCCCCGCATCGAGGGCGGCGAAGCGAAGGGCACCGCCATGGGGGCTGCGGTGCCCTTGCTTCGCCCTCCCCTCTCAGGGATTAGCAGTGAGTGGCGTGCGCCAAGGGTTCGGGGCCTTTGCCTGCCGCACTCGTTGTCGGGCGACTCAACCAGGGAGAAGTTTGCGGGACTCCCCAAGTCGCCCACCTTCAGCGTAAGCCCGAACTGTCGGCACGCCTAGACGTGGAATCCACCCACGTGTTCTCACTGGCATCACCAGCGGTACCAGCGGGCGTGACCGCCAGATGCACCGCCTCGGGCGACACCGAAACCGATGAGCCAAGCGACAAACACGATCAAAGCCACGATCCACAATGTGTGCACGGCGAACCCGAGGCCGCCGAACACCAATGCAAGTAGAAGGACCAACAAAATGACGCCCATTGTCTCTTCTCCGTTCCTCGAGCAGACATTCATAATGGAGGCCTGATCAAGACGTGGCCTGCCTACAGCGAATCGAAGTCCGTTCTAGTGGACCTCTTCATGCACCTCAGCCGTCCGACCCGCAGAGTCGGTGACCTGCCTGTCGTAGGTGCGATCACGACTGCCCGCCGGACGACGGGAGACGGCGAAGACAACTGTCGAGATGACCAGACCGATCGCGCCGACGACCATGAGGATGACGCCCGCTGTAGAAATCCGGAAGCCATGACTCTGCGAAGTCACGGCCCAGTACATGATGGCACCCGCCGCGACGGCGATGGTGCTGAAGACCATTCCAGTCAATCCCATTTTCCTTACCTCACTCTCCGTTGCCGTGCTGGGGTCAGGGGACTCAGGCTTGGCGCACGAGACCCTGCCCAGACCCGCGCTTTGGTTGAGGGGTCTCGTTAGAACGGTACGCCCGACCTTCGTGTGCGACGACGTGGAAACCACTCGGGCGACCAGGGGGTAACCACCTGGAACGCGTTGCCGTTGTCACGCCGGTCCCGGTACACCGATGATCTACTCGACCCACTGGAGCGGTTCCATCCCGGCTCCCCACCGAGAGAGGCTCTGACCGGCGATCGCCTCCGACTATCTACAAGAGCACGTCAGATTCCGCGAGACCGATGTAGACCCCGTCGACGAGTGCCGTGAGTGCGATCCCCTCTGCTTTCTTCAGCCCGAACAATGTCTCGAGGGTCGAACCCCCCACGTTGAGCAGCGCAAGATCGGTAAGAAAGTGCCGAAGTCCAAGGGACAGCGACGGCATGAGAACTTCGATTGCAGGGTAGTAATCCATACGGTCCGAGAGGCGCTTGGCGTTCGCCGTTGCAGTCCGGGACGTGGAGGTCGAGACTTCCGAATCCCACGTCCCGAGCACGTACCGAACCGTCTTGTAACCGTTCAATACGTTTTGTCCAGTCTCGAACGTCGCAGCTTCGCGGTAGCGACGCTTGACCTGACGGAATACCACCACGAGGGCGGCCTGCCTGAGAATCGCCTGGTGGACTGCGGGGTCGATCCCGGGCTCGCTCTCATCCAGTAGCTCGGTGTACTCGTTGGCGTCGAACGTCGCGCTCGAAACGACAAGGCGCTCCAACGATTTGCTTGGCGGCGTCTTCACGGGTCGAACGGTAGTGGGTGAGAATCCGTCCACGCCTCGGCCGAGGCGCAAGACGCTCTGCGCCGATCGGCTCGGGGCCTCGGTGGGACTGATTGCGCCTAGTGCCAGAGGTCGGACGCAGGTTGGCGAACCTGAGGGATATCCGAGGGCAAGAGCTCTCCGGCGTGACCGTTTGTCGGGCCGGCTGAGGTGGCTTCGCGGTCTGCCCCGTTGGTGACCCAGAGTCCCACTCTCGGGTGTTGTGTGGTCTGGGTGAAGGGCTTGCGTTCTTGGTCCAACGAGCCGATGCCCCGTACGTCATCGAACTCGATCGGTTCGGGGACAGGCTTGAGGAGCCCCCGCGAGACCAACCCGCGTCCTTCTGCCCAAACCAGGATGGGGGGAAGGACGATCAACGCGCTCAACAATGCGACGAGCACGTTGAGCGCCATGAGGATGCCGAAGTCTCGGAGCATCGGCATCGAAGACGTCGCCACGACGGCGATGCCGGCCACGGCGGTCATGGCGGACACCAAGAAGGCGCGCCCTGTGCGACTGGCGGTGACGGTCATCGCCTCTCGAGGCATCAGACCCCGATTCCGCTCTTCGACGAAGCGCAGCAGGATCAGAGACGTGAACTCCGTGCAGACCGCGACGACCAGGGGCCCGCTCACGGCTGTGAGAGGGCTGAGCTTCACGCCGAGCGCGAAGGCGAGGAGCGCGACGGTGCCAACGGCGATGAGCACCGGGACGAGGGACAGGAGTGACCGGACGATGCTGCGCAGGCGAACGGCCAGGAAAAGCCCGACGAACAAGAGCGCCAGATACGTGAGAAGGACACGGGACTTCGCCAGGTTCTCGAGCAGTCCGACGCCGACGACCCCGATGCCACCCGGGGCGATCGAGAACCCCGGCGGGGGCGGTGCGTCGGTCTGGATGTTCTCGATCATCGGCTCCAGCGCGGCGAAGTTGTTCGTCCGAGAGAGAAAGACCAGATCGAGTGCATGGCCGTTGTCGGCCACGAGCTGCTTCTTCAACGCCGGCGGAGACAGGCGATAGAACTCTTGGAGCTGCGCCGGAGTGGGTGGCACGACGTTTGCGCCGGGCGGGGTCAAGAAGCCGTCTGCACTGGAGACGAGACCTGCACCGGGGTACAGGATCGAACCGTACTTGCGCGCCTCGATCTCGGTCAGCTTGGTCACGTAGGCAACCGTCTGCTTCGTGAACGGGTGCTTCGTGGTCACGACGATCCCGATCTGGTTGTCCGAGCCGGTATCGCGTTCGAGCGTCACGATCTGCTTGACCGCGGTGGAGTGAGGATTGAGCCACTGGATGGGATCGGGCTGAACGACGAGCTTTCCCTCGATCACGACGCCCATGACGAGGACGATCGCGGCGATGGCCATCAACGGAACCGCCGTTTTGGAGGACAGGCTGCTCAACCAGACGACCAGACGCCCCAGTCGCCCCGGCCCGTAGTCGCCGGGTCTGGTCGGAGACCGGTACTCCCTGATGCCCAGGATGGCCAACGTGAGCACGATGCTGCAGATGCACACGGCGATGATCCCGATGATCATGAGCGACCCGAACTGTCGAACCGCCGGGACCTTGGCGAACCACAACGCCATGAAGGCGAAGACCGCGTCGAACGTGACGACGAGCAGAGCCGGCCCGAGCCCGCGCGCTGCTGACTGGATCGGATGGGGTGCCCGGTTCAGGCGGACCTCCTCCTCGATCCGCGAGTGCATCTGAATGGAGTAGTCCATCCCCACACCCATGAGAACCGGCAGGGCGGTGATGGTCGCAAACGTGAGCGGCACGTTGAAGTAGCCCACGAGCCCGAATGCCCAGATCAGTCCCACCCCGAGGATCAGCAGTGGGAGGAGTCGCCAACGGACCCTGAACGTCACCAGCAAGATCAAGATCATCAACAGCGCGGCCGCGCCACCGAGGGTTCGCAGCCCGCTACGGAGGTAGTCGTTGATGTCCTTCTCGATCTCGGGCACACCCGTCGTGATCGTCGTGGCGTTCTGGTAGTGCGCTGATTCGGTGATCTTCTGGACCCTGGCGGCTGCGGCCAGCTCTTGGTTGAAGCTGAGATTCGATTTGAGCAGGATCGCCATGAAGACGTGATGGTCGTTCGGGACGACGGCCGTCACCGACGACCGCAGTGCCCCATCAGGGTTGTGCAGGATGAATTGCGACCATCGAGGGTTCGAGAGTTGCTCCTGGCTCGGCGTGAAAGAGGAGATCATCTGTTCCTCGGCCGCGAGGAACTTCTGCCGAACCGTGCGCGAATGGGCACTCGGGTCGCGGTAGAACGCGGAGAGGAACATCTGAATTCCGAGACCCGAGCCTTTGAGCAGGACCGAAGAGAAGCTCAATGCGGTGAGAGGCGAGATGACGTCGTACACCGCCGGGTCGGCGCTCAAGGCCGAGTCGACCCGGGTCATCTCAGCCTGGTTGGCGGGCGTCAGGAGGTCATCGACCGTCTTGCCCGGGTTCATCGTGAAGAGGACGGCGATCGGGTCGCCGCCGAAGAGCGACGTGTAATGGGTGTTGCCGATGGAAATCGGGTCGTTGCCGTTGAGGTAGTCCGAATTGCTCGTGGAGAACCGAACCCACGTCAGCCCGAACCCGAGGATGATCGTGACGGCGAGCCCCACACAGGCGACCGCGCCCGCGTGCTTGCCGAGGTTGAGGCCGAGCCACTCCCAGCCACGCCGCACGTCCCCCGAACCCCCTTTTAACCCCCATCCCGGGTCCCGGAACCCAGCCTAGGCAGAAACCATGACGTATCGAATGGCAGTCTCCCGGTGCTCGGTGGTCGAGATTCGTGGTCGAGCGATGACCCTACCCCGACAGGTCGCGCACGATTCGTGCCGGGTTCCCGACCGCCACGACGCCGCCCCGGAGGTCCTTGGTCACGACCGCCCCGGCTCCCACAACGCTGTTCGGCCCGATGGTCACGCCGGGAAGGACGATCACCCCGCCCCCCAGCCACACGTTGTCGCCGATCGTGATCGGCCGGGCCGCCTCGAGCTTGGATCGTCTCGGCTCGGGCTCGACCGGATGGGTTGGAGTCAGGAGCTGCACGTTCGGCCCGATCTGCACGTCATCGCCGATCGTGATCGTTGCGACGTCGAGCGCTACGAGGCCGAAGTTGATGAACGTCCGGGCGCCGATCCTGAGTTGGTAGCCGTACTCGCAGTACAGAGGCGGTCGCACCTCGGTGCCGTCGCCCAGCGCGCCGAGCAGTTGGGCCAGGATCCGCTGACGCCGCCCTGTGTCGTCGGCTGCACTGTGGTTGAACTGTTCGACGAGCTCCATGGCTCTGAGGCTCTCGCGCTCGAGCTCCGGGTCGTTGGCGCGGTAGAGATCGCCGCCGAGCATGCGCTCGCGTTCGGTCCGGGTATCTCCGTCGAGACGGTGGTCACTCATCCGTCCATTGTGGCTCTCTCGCCGATCACCTGCGACTATGTGGTTCCAGGTCGCGACAGGTCGGAGTTGTCCCATGAGCAGCGAACCCGAGGTGCGGAGGCGGTTCCTCGGCTTCGCAGTGGGACCGAGTCCGCATGGCCCCCGCCACGACGAGCAGCAACGGGTCTTCGGCCTCCCCGCCGGGTCGATAGGGCCCGTCGACATGCAATGGTTTCGGTCACTGCGCCACCCCGTCCGAAGTGTCAAACGGTGGAACCGGCGCAGGGCGCTCGGCCCCTTCGCTTTGGAGGACGACGAGTGACTCTAGGTGTCGACCTTCGATCCGGCCTCGGGTGAACAAGAGGAGCCGCAGGTCTGTAGCCACACAGCGACGACGACGTTGGCCCCGTTCTTCTGTGCCACGAGGAAGTGCCCGTCCCATCCGTACCCAGAGAAGGAATAGTCGTCTCCGTCTGCGGAGCCGGCGTTCGAGGTCGGGACGACCGTCCAACCCAACAGGTCGAACAGCGCCTTCCACGTGACGTCGGCCGAGGCGAGGGTGGTCGCACTCGATGATGCCGCGACCTGCAGGACCAGCAGGCAATCGGACTGCGACGGACATCTCCCGGTGACCGACGTCACCGAGTAGCTCGGGGGGAAATGCAGATGGTCACTCGGGAAATACCTTGTCGTCACGTTGTTGAGGTGCTGTACCGCCGAGTTGACTTGATCGACGCTGGCGGGTGCCCAGTTGGTGGCTGTCGCCGATCCGTTTCCCAGCGCGATGTCGAGGTTGAGCCCGTGCGCAGTGAACGACCCGTTCCAGGTCCGCTTGGGTCCGGAGAAGTGCTTGAGTGTGACGCTGATCTGGTTGCCCGAGATCGTCCCGGTGAGAGGGAAGCTCACCGAGCCGTTCCCGGTGCTGGGATCGTCGTCCTCGAACGTGCCCGAGATCGACGAGTCCTTCTTCACCCATTGGAGGAAGAAGACATGGTCGCCGGTTGCCTGGACGTAGCCGTGATTTGTCGCCAGATCCCCGAAGTCGGGTGACGAGCATGCTCCACAGAGGAGGACGACGAGCATGGGGACGAGGGCGAACGCTCGTGCGCCGACGTGTCGCGTTCGGGGGGTGCTCATGATGGACAGCAAGACGCTGTGTCGCAATCAGGGGTGTCGCACGGTCGACGGGCCCGGGTGCAACGCAGAAGCCCCGTCGGGACCCGGTACCTCGACGATCGGGTCGTCGCGATCGTCGAATTCTGCTCGCAGGGCTCGTGACATCACGTGCTGGAAGGGAGTCGGGGCACGATTCGCCCTCAAGCGTCGACGCGGTCGACGACCGGGGCGGGCTCGTGCGCCACGTCACCTTCGTCGAGGGCCCGGGTCCAGCAGGCGAATTCGAGAAGGATCCCGTCCGGGTCCTGGAAGTAGACCGACCGTACGAACACGCCAGGATGGACCGCCTCGCTGATCCCGAACTCGCTGTCGTCGTGATTCGCGACCTCGGTGCACTCCACGCCCGCGGCGGCGAGGCGACCCCTGTACTGGTCGATCCTCTCGGGCGGCACGGAGAAGGCGACATGGTTCATCGAGCCGATGGCGCTGGTCAGGTCACCTTGGTCGGGCCGGCCCGCCGGGGCGGAGATGCCGGGAACGCCGTCGGGGGCTTCGGGGAACCAGAAGAAGGCGAGGCAGTCGCCTCCTCCGCAGTCGAAGAAGAAGTGCTGGCCCATTCCATCGGGCAGCGCGATCGTCTTGACCAGCGGCATGCCGAGCACGTTGGTGTAGAAGTCCACCGTCCGGGCCATGTCCCGACATACGAGCGCCAGGTGGTGGATGCCGTTGAACTCGAATCGCCTGTTCTCCCCCATGCAACGCGCTCCACTGTGAGATGGTGATGGAAGCTTAGATGGAGACGAGATGAGCGACACCTCGCAGGGTCCTGGTTGGTGGCAGGCGTCGGACGGGAAGTGGTATCCGCCCCAACAGCACCAGAGTTACTGGTCTCCACCGCCACCGCAGGTCGGCTATGCGCCGCCGCCGTACCCCGGCGCCTACCAGCAGCCCTATCCGCCGGGGCGCGCACCGTCCACGAACGGTCTCGCCGTCGCATCCCTGGTCCTGTCGATCGTGTGGCTGGGCGGTCTCGGTTCGTTGTTGGCCGTCGTCTTCGGCATCGTGGCGCGCCGGCAGATCCGGGCGTCGGGGGGTCGGCAGGGAGGTGACGGCATGGCACTGGCCGGACTGCTGATCGGCATCGTCGGTCTCCTCGGGGTCGCGCTCCTCATCGGTTTCGCCTTTGCCGTCAAGTCCCAGGTGCAGAACGTGATCGACGATCAGGTCGTCGCGTGTCAGGCCGACGCCAAATCGGTCGAGACCGCGCTCGGGGCCTATCGCGCCCAGAACGACGCCTACCCGTCTCTGCTCGCCCCGTGGAATTCGACCAACTACGAGAGCAACTATCAGGCGTTGACGACGGCCGACCGCAACGGGGGCCCCTGGCTTCGGGTCGCTCCCCCGACGAGCAACTACGTGGTCGAGTACGACTCCAACGGCCACGTCTGGGTGGAAGGGCCCGGCACCTACGATGCGACGTACAACGCCGCCCAGGATCTCGAGGTCAATCCGAACGTGTGCAACGTCGCACTTCCCTAGCGTCGCCCTGACGTCGACCGGGCACTCACACCTCGTGGCCAGCCACGAAATCCACCCCCTGGAGCCCGCCGCGGTCAAGGATGGACGGCATGGTGCGCCCCGAACGACTCGCAACCGATGCCGCTGATGCCGACGAAGCTGTTCCCGAAGCCGAGGTGCTGCGGCGCTTCATCGAGGCCATCGAGTCGGGCGAGCTGATGGAGTCCGCGCCCCAGGACGTCGCGGTCGTCCGCCGGCTCCAGGGAGCGCTGAGCGCGCTCGAATCGGTCACCACCGGCGCACACCGGGAGTCATGATCCCGCGGGCCGGGCCCGCACGAGGTCGAGGCGGTGGCGCTCAGCGCGTGGACTCGTGGGCCGAACGCCAGGGCCCGAGATCGAGATCCGGGTAACGGCGCGCCACACCGGCCAACGTGTCGTCGGTCCAGAAGGCGTGACCCGGTGCCGGGAAGCCCAACGCGGTCAACTGCGCCGGCGTGGCCTGCTGGACGAAGTTGTGCCATTCCATCGAGAAGCCCTTGAACGGCCACGCCTGGTAGCCGCCCCATTCCACGTTGGCGGGCTTGTACGACGCGTGGAGCATGAAGCGAGTGCGGGTGGGATCGGTGAAGTCGACCGATCGGTGGTACACGTCGGGACGGTAGACCACGATCGAGCCGGCCGGAGCCGAGGCGTCGGCGGGATCGTCGTAGAGGTCGGGAAAGTCGTCGAAGCTCAACGTGTGCTGCTCCACCGGGACCTGGTGCGTGCGGGTGCGTGACACGAAGCGGGTGGCACCGTTGTGCGCGTCGACGTCGCTCAGGTAGATGAACGTCTCCATCTGCTGGTAGCCCGGCTCCGGCCGGGGCACGGTCAGGGTGTGGTTCGGGAAGTCGGTGTGGAGCAGCTGGTTGTACTCCGAGGGTTGACCGCCGTACTTCGCGGTGGCGATGGCCAGATAGAGGCGGACGTCGTCGGTGTCGAGCAGCTCGCGGGCCAGACCGAGCATCAGCTCGCTCAGCACCAGTCCGTTGAGCGACCGGCTCCGGAACGGGAACTCCGGCCACGCCGCGTCCCACGTCCGCCATCGCTCGAGCCCCGCGTCGTCCGATGAACCAGCGTCGTCGGTCGAGGCGGCCATCTCGTCGACTCGAGGGAAGAGCTTGGCCACGGCGTTCTGGGCCGCCACCAGGTCTTCGCGCGGCACGGCTTCCCCGAGCACGAACCATCCGTCGTCTTCCCAGCACCGTCGCTGTTCGGGCGAGACGACGACGCGGATCGGCGCTACCCGATCGTGGAGAGGTGCTCGTGGACCGACCGGACCGCGCTCGAGCCTTCACCCACGGCCGCGGCGACACGCTTGAGTGATCCGTGGCGCACGTCCCCGACCGCGAACACCCCCATCAGCGATGTCTCGAACGGCAGCGGGTCGCGTCCGGTGAACTGTGGCTCCGCCCCCCTGGCGTCCTCGACGTCCCGGTCGGTCAGGATGAAGCCGTGGGCGTCGAGTGCCACCGCGTCGTCGAGCCAACCGGTGGCCGGTTCGGCTCCGATGAAGCAGAACAACCCACCGCAGGCGACGGTCGTGGCCGAGCCGGTCGGCGTGTGCTCGAGCGTCACCTCTTCCAGGTGGGCACCTCCCGTCAGTGCCCGGACGATGGTCCGGGCCAGGACCTCGATGCGGGGGTTGGCTTCGATGCGCTCGATCAGATAGCGCGACATGGTCTCGGACAGGTCGTCGCGTCGGATCGCGATCCGGACCTTGCAGCGCTGCTGGGCCATGTAGATGGCGGCTTGCCCGGCGGAATTGCCCCCACCGACCACGACCACGTCCCGACCGGTGCAGATCCGGGCCTCGAGGTCGGTGGCGGCGTAGTACACGCCGGCCCCTTCGAAGCGCTGCAGGTCCTCGACCTCGAGTCGGCGGTAGCGCGCTCCCGAGGCGACGATCACCGCACGGCAGGGGATCTCGCTCCCGTCGGTGAGGGTGACGACCTGGATGCCGTGCTCGGCACGGAGCCCGACCGCCTCGCACGGTGCGTTGAGGCGCGCCCCGAGGCGCTGGGCCTGGATGGCCGTGCGCGCCACCAGGTCTTCCCCCGAGATCCCGTTGGGGAAGCCGGCGTAGTTCTCGATGCGCGAGCTGGCGCCGGCCTGGCCGCCGACGGCGACGGCGTCGAGGGCCACGGTGGTGAGACCCTCCGACGACCCGTAGACGGCTGACGCCAACCCCGCGGGGCCCGTGCCGATCACGACGAGATCGAAGAGCGCACCCGGGACGGGCCGGAACGTGAGCCCGAGGTGCTCGGCGAACTCCCCCGGCGTGGGGTGGCGGAGCACCCCCGTCGGGGTGATGACCGCCGGTGCGTCGATCGGGCGCAGCCCCATGCTGGCGAGGAGCACGTCGGGGTCGTTGGTGTCCTCGAGGTCGATCCACACGTGCGGCAGATGGGAACGCGTGGCGAACGCCCGCAGCGCCATGGCTTGGGCTGAGTACCGTGAGCCGACGATCCGGATGGCTCGAGCGGCGTCGGTGGCGCGCAGGACCTCACGCCGGGCGGTCAAGGCGTTGAAGATCAGATCCGCGATGTCGGGCTTGGCGCTCATGAGGGTACGGAATGCATCCCGTGGGATCCTCAGCACCCGTCCGGACTCGGTGACCCGCGCCGTCAGGTACGGACGTTGGCCCGTCAAGAGGTTCAGCTCCCCCAGGAACCCCCCCGCCGTGTAGCTGACGACGACGGACTCGGTCTCGGTGGCGGCATCGATGGCGACGACCTCGGCTCGTCCTTCGAGCACGACGTAGAAGTCGTACGACTCGTCCCCGGCGCGCCACAGCAGGTCGCCGGAGCTCACCGACACTTCCTCGCCGAATTCCGCCAACTCCGCCAGCGCGGCGTCGTCCAGCGTCGGCGCCAAGACCTCGTCGCCCGCCGCAATGATCGGCCCGGTCCCGGCCCGAGGTTCGTCCCCGCCTCGCGCACTCACTGGTTGCTCCTGCCCGCGCCCAGTGGCGCCGGACGCCCCTCGAGCACCCGGTGCAGCTCGGCCACGGCGGTGACGCCCGCCGCATGGACGGGCTCGGCGCTCTTCAACGATTGGCTCAGGACGAACGCTCCCTCGAGCAGCGCGATGAGGGTGAGCGCCAGCACGCGGGCGTCGTCGGACGCGATGCCCTCGGCCTCGAGGCGCACCGTCCCCGCCGCGATCCAGGCATCGAAGACTCCGGCCGTGGTCAGGCGCAGCCGTTCGTTCGTGCTCGCCACCTCGAGCGCGACGGTGGCGATGGGACAGGCCACGGCGAAGTCGGTCGACTCGAGGGTCTCGGCCGCTCCGTCGAAGATGGCGGCCACGCCGCTCGTCACGTCAGGGGCGCCGTCCCACACCCCCTCGACCAGCGCTTGGTACCGAGCCCCCGCCACGCCGATGGCCACCGCCGCCAACTCGTCCTTGCCCCCGGGGAAGTGGTGGTAGAGCGACGAGAACGGCGCGCCGGCCTCGGCCAGGATCTGCTTGATCCCCGTGCCGGTGAGCCCCTGTCGTTGCAACAGCGTCGCGCTCGCCTCGACCAACCGATCTCGGGTGTCGTTCACGTGGCTCCTCGTCGTCGCTTGCGCCCGGACCGCCGGGGCCAGGTGGCGGCCCGCCGACAGTGTAGCTATCGTGCGGATTGGATCGATCTATCCAGAAACGAACCAGGATGAAGAGGCGGTGCGGTCATGTACAAATGGGCAGTTCGGCACCTGATTCGGCGGAACCTGGCGGCCCTGCGGGGCGGAGATCCGGGCCCGCTGTTGGCGAGCTACGCGGATGACGCGGTCCTCGTGTTCCCGGGTCAGAGCTCGTGGGGCGGTGAGCACCGGGGCAAGGCGGCCATCGAGGCCTTCCTCCGCCGGTACCTCGAGGCGGGGATCGTCGGTGACGCGCACGACATCGTGGTCAACGGGCCGCCCTGGCGCACCACCGTGTGCATGTTGTTCGTCGACCACGCCGTCGACGTGGGCGGCACCGTCGTCTACGAGAACCGGGCCATCGTGTTCGGCCGCGTGGTGTGGGGGAAGATCGTCTACCACGAGGACTTCGAGGACACGCACAAGTCCGAGGCGTTCGACCGGTATCTCGCCGCGCGCCGGGCGAGCCTCAGCTGATCGTGGCGGGACGGCAGCCACCCGCGGGCCACCCCCACAGCTCGAGGACCGCGCTCGGCACCGTGATCGGGCACGCACTTCCCTCGGGGGTGCCCGCCAACCCGACGTCGTAGACGGTCCACGTCCCGCCTTGGGGCCGATCGAACAGGAGATAGGCCCCGTCGTCCTGCGAGGCCACCTCGGCCGGCATGGACGAGGGGCTGGGGTCGAGACTCGCA
The DNA here is from genome assembly GCA_963764205.1 of uncultured Acidimicrobiales bacterium. Taxonomy (GTDB): domain Bacteria; phylum Actinomycetota; class Acidimicrobiia; order Acidimicrobiales; family UBA8190; genus Chersky-840. Next base: position 282,339 of record CAVXRN010000004.1, on the reverse strand, counting down.
CCGGCCCAGTAGGTGTGGGTGGCGGCGTCATAGGCGTAGTACGTCTCGCCGGGACGAAGGCCGGTGTAGTCGGAGGGGGAGAGGTTGTGCTGCGCGGCGCCCGCCGCCACGAGCTGAGATCGGAGGGCGTCGGTGACGACGAGGTTCGACGTCGACACCGACGTGGTGCTCGACGTCGGCCCGAGGGTGGTGGACGAGGCTCCCGCCGTAGTCGTCGAGGTCCCGGCGCCGGTGGTCGTGGCGCTGGTGGTGGAGCTCGACGAGCACCCGGCCAGGCTCAGCGCCCCCACGACGACGATCGCCACGACACCAGCGCTGCGCACCGGTGCTGGACCTCAGGTCCCGGTCAGGCCTGGGCGGGCTCGGGGGCGTCGGACGCTGCGCTGGGATAGATGAGGATGTGGAGGCCGGCGGCCAGTACGCCGCCCACCAGCGGCGCCACGATGAACAGCCACACCTGGTGCAGTGCCAGTCCCCCCACCACGAGGGCCGGCCCCAGGCTGCGGGCGGGGTTCACCGACGTCCCGGTGATGGGAATGCCGATGAGGTGCACCACCGTCAACGACAGCCCGATGACCATCCCGGCCGTCGCCGCGTTCCCGATCTTGCTCGTCACACCGAGGATCACGAACACGAAGAAGGCGGTCAACACCACCTCGACCAGAAATGCTCCACCGACGTTGATGTTGATGTGGCTCGCCTGTCCCCACCCGTCGGCTCCGAGCCCGGTCTTGGTCCGGCTGTAGAGAGGTGAGGAGCTGAACGTGCCCCACAGGAGCAGCGCTCCGAGGATCCCCCCGACGAACTGGGCGATCCAGTACCCGACCGCTTCGACCAACGGGATCCGGCCCGCCAGCAGAGCGCCGATGGTGACGGCGGGGTTGACATGGGCTCCCGAGATGGGCCCCAGGACGTGCGCCAGGGCCATGAGCGTGAGGCCGAAGGCCAGGGCGGTGCCGACCACCCCGGCGTAGTAGCTCGTGCCGGTGGCGCCGAACCCGAAGGCCAGGGTGGCCACGCCAACAGCGAAGTACACGAGGATAAAGGTCCCCAGGAGCTCAGCGCCGAACTTTCGAGCCATCGAAGTTCCCCCTTCAGCTGGTGTTCCCCGAGGCTAATTGGTCGACGCCGCTCCTGCCGGTATCACCGTCCCAGCCCGCCGTCGGTCTCCGGTGTGTCCTCCTCGACGAGTTGGTACCCGACACCGGGATGGGTGCGGACGAGCGCGCCCTTCTCGTCGCCGAGCTTGCGGCGCAGCCGGTACACGTAGACCCGGAGGTACTGGGTCTCGGTGCCGTAGTGGGGCCCCCATACGTGCTCGAGGATCATGTGGTGCGTACAGATCTTGCCGGCGTGCTGTGCCAAGAAGACGAGGAGGGCGAACTCCCGGGTCGTAAGGTCGACGGGCTGCCCTGCCATGCGAGCCTCGTGATGGACCAGGTCGAGCTCGAGCGCGCCGACCACGATCTCCTTGGACTCGTCGTCGTCGTGCTCTGCGGCGCGGTGCCGCAGCGCCACGCGCAGTCGCGCCTCGAGCTCGCCCATCCCGAAGGGCTTGGTCATGTAGTCGTCGGCCCCACCGTCGAGGGAGGCGATCTTGCGGTCCTCGGTGCCGTCAGCCGAGAGGACGATGATCGGCACCGTGCTCCACTGCCGGATCCTCCGGCACACCTCCATGCCGTCGATGTCGGGGAGGCCCAGATCGAGCACGACGATGTCGGGTGCGCCGATAGCGGCCTGGGAGATGCCCTGCTCTCCGGTCGAGGCCACGAGCACGTCGTATCCGAGCGCGCTCAGCCCGATCCGCAGGACTCGCAGCAGGGCCTGATCGTCGTCGACGGCGAGGACCGTGGCCACTCAGGGCACGTCCACGGTGATGCAAGCGGCGGGCATGGTGAAGCAGAAACGGGCCCCACCCCCGGGCACGTCCTCGACCCAGATCGTCTCGCCGTGTGCCTCGATGAACGCCTTGGCGATCGACAACCCCACGCCGGTGCCCCCCGACGTCCCGCTGCGGTTGAACATCCCGAAGACCTTGGTCCGCTCGGCTCGGGGCACACCCGGTCCGGCGTCTTGCACGGCCACTTGCACGCGACCGTCGTCACGACGCTGTGCCCGGATCGTGATGGCCGTGTTCGGTGGCGCATAGCGAAGGGCGTTGTCGAGGAGATTGGCGAGCACCTGGCCGATCAGGAGGTGGTCGACGTCCACGAGCGGGAGATCGTCGTCGATCTCCGTCGTGATGTCGGAGACCCGGGCCCCGTGGCCGAGGCCGCGCACGGCGTCGGTGACGAGGTCGCCCACGGCGATCGGTTGATTGCGCAGCTCGAGCGCGCCGGCCTGGACGCGCGACATGTCGAGCAGATTGGACACGAGCCGGTCGAGGCGGTCGGTCTGGTTGTCGATGAGCTCCAGCAGCTCGTCCCGCTCCGCCCCGTCCACGGTGGCTTCGGCGCTCCGCAATGTCGACGCGGAGGCCTTGATGGTGGCCAGGGGAGTGCGCAGGTCGTGGGAGACCGCTCCCACCAGGGCGCGTTGGAGGCGGTCGACCTCCTCGAGCAGCTCCGTCCGCAGGGCCTGCTCCCGTAGTTGCGCGCGCTCGAGGGCGAGCGCCATCTGGTTGGCGAAGGTGTGCAGCAGGTCCTGGTCGTGCCGACTCAGATCGGCACCCCAGATGTGGAGCAGCCCGATCGGGCGGCCCGTGGCCGTGAGTGCCACGGTCTGCGCGTCCGAGCCGCGTGACGCGGCGGAGGCTCCGAGGCTGGCAGGGACGCCGGGCTCGGGCGCGACGCGGCGCAACTCTGTCTCCGACAACGGCGCGCCGGCCGACGCCACCACCTCGAGCCGTGCCTCCACCGGGAGCAGCAGGGCCACGCTTCGCAGTGCGAACGCATCGTGGACCGTGGACACGATGAGCTCGAGGACTTCTGACAACGGGCGGTCCTCGATGAGGAGGTCGGTGAGCTCGAACAGTCGTCGGATCGCCGTCTCGTGCTGGTGGGCCTCGGTGCGCGTCGCCTCGAGCCGGGCCACCACGCTCGCCACCAGCAACATGACCGCGACGTAGACGACCAGGGCGACCCAGTTCTCTCCCGCGCCCACCGACAGGGTGAAGTAGGGCGGGATGAACACGAGGTCGTAGACGAGGAAGCCGACGAGCACGGCGAACACACCGGCGGTGAACCCTCCGACGACGACGCCGGTCACCACGGGCACGACCAGAACCAGGCCGCTGGTGGCGATGCTCAGGTGGCTGCGCAGCGGCACCATGACCGCCACCAGAGGCGCCATGACGACGAGAGCGGCGACACATCCCACCACCGCGCGTCGCCGTTGTCCCATGACCTCTACCTTCTGTCCTCGACCTTTTACGATACCGGCGCGTCGTTTCGTGCCGGCGCCCCGGCACCGGGCACAATAAGACCCATGGCCGAGACCGGCGCCACCGATCGCCACGAGCCGGTCGAGTCCGACGCCGTCGGCCCGACCGGTCGCTTCCGTCTCTACATGGGTGCGGTCGCCGGGGTGGGGAAGACCTTCGCCATGCTCGACGAGGGCTGGCGTCGCCACCGGCGGGGCGCAGACGTCGTCGTCGGCTATGTCGAAACCCACGGTCGCCCCCGCACGGCAGAGCTGATCCGCGACCTCGAGGTCGTGCCCCGGAAGCTGGTCGCCTACCGGGAGTCGCAATTCGAGGAGATGGACGTCGAGGCCGTGCTCGCCCGCCGACCCGAGGTGGCCCTCGTGGACGAGCTCGCCCACACCAACGTGCCCGGCTCGGGACGCCACGAGAAGCGATGGGAGGACGTGCTCGAGCTCATCGACGCCGGGATCGCGGTGATCTCCACGGTCAATGTCCAGCACCTCGAGAGCATCGCCGACGCCGTCGAGCGCATGACCGGCACGCGGGTTCGTGAGCGAGTGCCCGACTGGGTTGTGCGTCGGGCCGACCAGCTGGAGCTCATCGACTCCTCGCCCGAGGCGCTGCGCCGGCGCATGGTCCACGGCAACATCTACCCGGCGGAGAAAGTGCCCGATGCCCTGACGCATTTCTTCCGCACCGAGAATCTCGTCGCTCTGCGCGAACTCGCCCTGCGATTCGTGGCCGACGAGACCGAAGAGGAGCTCCTCGCCTACCTCCGGGACCGACACGCCGAGGCGCTGTGGGAGACGCGTGAGCGGATCATGGTGGCCGTGACCGGTGCGCACGGCACCGACGCCGTGATCCGTCGGGCGGCGCGCATCGCGGCGCGGACCAAGGCCGACCTGCTCGCCGTCCACGTCGTCGCATCCGACCAGTCGCGCCGGGGGGCCGTGGACGAGCTCGACGTCTTGCACAAGCTCGCCGATGACCTCGGAGCGCATTGGCACGTCCTCAATTCGGAAGAGCCGGCCCGGACCCTCGTCGACTTCGCCCGCCAACACCAGGTCACCCAGATCGTCTTGGGCTCGAGTCGACGTAGTCGGTGGGAGGAATTGACGAAGGGGTCGGTCGTCCAGCGGGTGCTGCGCTTCGCCGGGGATTGCGACGTCGACGTGCACGTGATCGCCCGTCGCGACGTGGAGCCCACGGAGGTGTCCGAACAGTCGTAGTGCCGTTCAGCGCGACAGCGGCACCCGCCAGACGAGTCGCGTCCCTCGCTTGTCCCCCGACCCCACGGTCATCGACCCACCGCGCGCTTCGGCCCTGGCCCGGAGATTGGCGAGACCGCTCGATCGGGTGCTGTCACCCATGCCGACGCCGTTGTCGGTCACCGTGATGGTCAAGTCGCCCTGCACGTCGACCCGAACCTCGACGCGCGACGCGCGGGCGTGGCGCGTGGTGTTGGACAGGCCCTCGCGCACGACCGCCAGCACGTCGGGGACCAGCTCCTCGGGGACCTTCGTGTCGACGGGACCGTCGAATTGGAGTCGCGGCTGGAACCCGAGACCTTGGGCTGCCATGGAGGTCACGTCCAGCAGTCGGGCGCGCGTGCTCGCTCCCACTCTGTCGCTGGTGCGCAGGGCGAGCGAGAAAATGGTGGACCGTACGTCGCGGATGGTGGCGTCGAGCTCTTCGATCGACTCTCCGATGCGATCCAGTGCCGCCACGTCGTCGACCGAGCGGGAAGCGGCCTGCAGGGCCATGCCCACGGCGAAGAGCCGTTGGACGACGTGATCGTGCAGGTCCCTGGCGATGCGTTCACGGTCGATCATGACGGCGAGCTGTTCGCGGTCGTTCTGGGCACGGTCGAGCTCGATGGCGAGGCCGGCCTGTTGCCCGAAGCTCTCGACCACCCTGATCTCCTCGGGGCTGAAACCGGCTCGACCCACCAGCCGCACCACGCCCAACACGCCGTCGTTGCCGTGTGACGTCGTGATCGGGACCAGGAGCAGCGGCCCGAGCCCGGCGGGCACGGCGTCGGGCTCATCGGCACTGAGCACCGTCGCGGGATCGGTCGTGACCGTCGAGCGGCTCGAGGTGAAGACCCGCCCCGCGGCCGACTCCTCGATCGAGATGAATTGGCCCCGGTGCTGCGCCACCGGTGCCCCGTGGGTGGCGAGCACCTCCAATCGAGGGTGGTCGCTCCCCGTGACCACGCTGACCGTGATGCCGTCCGCGTCGGCGAGCTCCGACGCCCGTCGGGCGATCAGGGCCAGCCACTGTTCGATCCTGCCGCCGGCGAGCATCGACAGCCGGACCTCGGAGATCGCGCCCAACCACCGCTCGCGTCGCTGTCCGTCGACGAGGAGCCGTCGAAGTTCCCGCTCGGCTCGCTTGCGAGTCGTGATGTCACGTAAGACAGCCGAGATCCCAGTGGAGACGCCGGTCGGCTCCCGGATAAGCGAGAGGGCTTCCGCCACTTCGACCTCGTCGCCGTTCTTGTGGAGGCGAACCGTGTCGCGGCTGGGGATGTGCATCCCTCCCCGCACGCGCGCCATCTGTTCCTCGACATCGACGTGGAGGCGCTCGGGGACCAGTCGCGCCATAGGCTTGCCCCTGATCTCGTCCGCGCTGTAGCCGAGCAGGCGCTCGGCGCCGGGGTTCCACGTGCTGATCGTGCCGTTCAGGTCCATCGACACGATCGCATCCTCCGACGAGGACACGATCGCCGCCAGCCACGCGCTCGCCTCCCATTCGGCGCGGCGACCCGTCAGGTCCCGCACGACCGCCAGTGTCAACCCTCGCTCGGGCGCCCCGAGAGGGGCGAGGCTGATGTCGGCGGGGAACTCGGTCCGGTCGAGACGCTTCGCCCACAACTGCGGCCCGGTGCTCATGGGGCGCGGGGAGGGATGAGCGGTGAAATCGGCGCGGTGAACGGCGTGGGCGTCTCTGAGTCGATCCGGCACGAGCACGTCGACGGCCATTCCCGTGAGAGCTCCCGGTGGATAGCCGAACATCGATTCAGCTCCCGGGTTGGCCGTGACGATCCGGCCCGTCGCGTCTGTCACGATGGTGGCGTCGGGCATCAACCGCAAGATGGCGTCGATGAGCAGCGCCGAGTCGGTGTCGGTGTCGGTACTGAAGTCGGTGTCGGTACTGAAGTCCGTGTCGATGTCGGTGTCGGTGACACCGTCCGTGCCCGTGACGTCGTCGGGCCCAGGTGCAACTCGGCGGCCCGACGGCATGCGGCTCAGCGCCTGTCTCGTGCTCGCACTGCTCGAATGCTACCGGCGCGACGCCACCGCGGCCGCTGTGACCGGTGCCTGCTCATCCTTCTTGGATTCCGTAGAAGACGCGCTCGACGACTCGGCGGGCCCGTCGCGTGACCCGGCGGTAGTCGTCGCGCAGCGACGACGGTGTGGTCCCGAGGCTCCTCGCCAGGTGGGAGAGCTGGTCGGCCTGGGTGGGGAGCGCGTCGCCGGGCGACCCACCCCCCGGCAGGGCCCCGACGAGGTGCCAGCGATTCCGGGTCCGCTCGCAGAAACGGTAGGCGTCGCGGAGCGCCACCTGGTCGGCGGGAGCGAGCACCCCTCGGTCACCCAGGACCTCGAGCGCGGTGTGGGTGCTCGGCTCGGGGATGTGGTGGCGCAGCTGGAGCAGCTGCACCGTCCATTCGATGTCCGACAGCGACCCGCGCCCCAGCTTCAGATGGAACTGGGGATCCTCACGCGAGGGGATGCGTTCTCGCTCGATGCGCGCCTTCATCCTCCTGATGGCGGCCACGTCGCTCCCGGTGAGGGGACGGCCCCAGACGAATTCGTCGAGGAGGGCCATGAACCTCACGCCCAAGGCGGTGTCGCCGGCGACGATGCGAGCACGGGCGAGCGCCTGGCGTTCCCACGTCTCGGCCCAGCGATCGAAGTACGCCGCGTAGCCGCGCAGGTCGCGGGTGAGGCGTCCTTGTCCACCCTCGGGTCGGAGCCCGAGGTCGATGGTGGCCACCCGCTCGGCCGGGCTCGGCCCGTGCATGAGGTGCAGCAGCGACTCCGCCACCGCTTCACCCTGCTCGTCGCCGGCCTCGTCGTAGACCAGGAGCAGGTCCAGGTCGCTGGCGTAGGACATCTCGGCTCCGCCCAGGCGCCCCATGCCCACGATGGCGAAGGGCATGGGCGGGTCGACCACCTCGAGCGCCGCCTCGAGCAATGCCTCGTTCATCCCCGACAAGGCGCGACCGGTGGCCACGACGTCGTCCACGTCGAGCAGGTCGCGCGCCGCGATGCGGACGTGCTGGTCCTGGCGCAAGCGGACGAGCTGGGCCCGGCGCCACGACTCGTCGTCGTTGCGGTGCAGGCGTTCGCCCGCTTCGGCCACCAGGGCGTTGCGGGGCGTGGGGGTGAGGGCCTGGTCGTCACCCATGATGGCGATGAGCTCGGGATTGCGTTCGATCGCCTCGACCAGGGTCCGGCTCGACCCGAGCAGCAGGCACAGGCGCCGAGCGGCCTCGGGGGATTCCCGGAAGGCGGTGACCAGGAGCGATCGCTGGTGGGGGCGCACGACCAGATTGCGCAGGCCCAGGAGGCCGAGGTCGGGGTCGGGCGAGAGCGAAAGCCAGTCGAGGACGAGCGGCAGCAACTGGGCCATGAGGCGAGAGCTGCGGGTCATGCCCCCGGCCAGGTCCTCCACCGCGGCCCGGGTCCTGGTGGCGTCGGAGAAGCCGAAGGCGTCGAGGCGCCGCGCCACCGCCTCGCCCGACATCACCGCCCCCGGGGTCGGTGCTGGTGCACCGTCAGGTGTAGGGCTAGCGGTGTCGACATGGGCGAACGCTTCGAGCAAGGGCCGGAAGAAGAGCCGCTCGTGGATGGCGCGGACGTCTCGTTGACGCTGGCGCAGTGCGTCGTCGAACCGCGCGGTGGCCGAGTCCGAGGCATCGTCTCGATAGCCCATGACGAGGGCGAGCCGGCGGCGTGCGACGGGGTCGGTCGGGACCGAGTGGGTCTGGTCCTCTTCGACGAGTTGCAGACGGTGCTCCACGGTGCGCAAGAACCGGTACGCCTCGGCCAGCACGGTGGCGTCCTCGGCGGCGACGTACCCGGCTCCGGCCAGCTCCGCCAGCGCGCCCAGCGTGGAGCGCTCTCTGATGCCTGCGTCATGGCCCCCGTGGACGAGCTGCAGGAGCTGGACGGCGAACTCGATATCGCGGATGCCACCCGGACCGCGCTTGATCTCACGCCCGACCAGACCCCGTCCGGCGACGACCCCTTCGGTGCGCGCTTTCATGGACCGCACCTGAGCCAGCTCGTCGGCGCTGTAGCTCCTCCCCCACACCTGCTCGATCGCGGCGCTCTCGAATTGACGGCCGAGCCCCGGGTCGCCGGCGACGGCGCGCGCTTTCAGGAGCGCCTGGAATTCCCATGCCGCGGCCCATCGGGCCCAGTAGGCGCGGTAGCTGTCGAGCGATCGTGTCAGGGGGCCCGATCGCCCTTCGGGGCGAAGGTCGACGTCGACCCGGAAGCACAGGCGTGCGATCTGCAGGATGCGCCGTGCCGCGTCCTCGTCCGGGCCGTCGGCGCAGAGGAACAGCACGTCGACGTCGCTGGCGTAGTTCAGTTCGCGCCCGCCGAGTTTGCCCATGCCGATGACGGCGATGGCCTTGTCGTCGGACGCGAGCGAGACGGCTCCGCCGAGTACCTGTTGGGCAAGGTCGGCGAGAGCCACCCCGACCGTCTCGAGCGCGTCCAGGCCGAGCAGGTCGCGGCCCGCGATGCGCAGGAGCTCGAGCCTCTTGGAACGCGCCAAGGCCGCCGGGTCGGCCGTGTCGATGGAAACGGGCCGGTGCAGCTCTTCGAGCACGTCGAGGGCGGCCGGGTCCACGACGCACAGCCGGCCCAGAACGTCGCTGGCGGCACTCACCTGGACGAGCGCGAGTGCCAGGGGGCTCGGACCCGAACCCAGCATCAGCCGGTCGACGACCTCGGGCCGCTCGTCGACCAGGCGGTGCAAGGTCGCCGATGCGGCCGGGGGTGAGGCGGAGCGCTCGGCCAGGTGCGCCAACACCGCGGGCACCGGCGCCACGCGAGTCGAGGCGCCACCGCGCCTGTTGTCTGCTGGAGACGACGCGGCCATCACCGCAGCTTGCCAGGCTGGCTCCGCGAGGGGGGCCGGTAAGATTTCGTCGTGTCCCACCTGCGCATGGCGTTGTGCCAGCTCGATACGGTCGTGGGTGAGGTCGAGGGCAATGCCGCCCGCATCATCGAGTGCCTGGCGGACGTCGAGAGCCAAGGCGCCGACGTGGCGGCCTTCCCTGAGCTCGCCATCACGGGGTATCCCCCCGAGGATCTTCTGCTCAAGCCGGCATTCGTAGCGCACAACCTGGCCGCGCTCGACAAGGTCGCGTCGGCCACGTCCGCCTGCGTCGCCCTGGTCGGGTTCGTCGACGTCGTGGGTGACGACGACCTCGACTCCGCCGTGGCGCACGCGGCGGGTGCCGGCGCCGTCGCCCGGGAGGCTGCTATCCGGGGCGCGCCACGGCGGCTTCGCAACGCGGTGGCGGTGTGTGTCGGCGGAGCCGTGGTCGGGGTGTACCACAAACGCCGGCTTCCCAACTATGGCGTCTTCGACGAGGAGCGTTGGTTTGCGCCGGGAACGACCGATCTCCGCCTCTACCAGGTCGCCGGTGTTCCCGTGGGTGTGTCGATCTGCGAAGACCTGTGGTTCCCCGGGGGGTCGATTCCCCTGCAGGCCGCCGGGGGCGCACGTCTGGTGGTGAACGTGAACGCGTCGCCGTACTCCATCGGGCGCGAGGACGACCGTCTGGCCGAAGCCCGTCGGCGCGTGGCGGAGGCGGGGTGTGCCATCGCCTATGTCAACCAGGTCGGTGGTCAGGACGAGTTGGTCTTCGACGGCGGCTCGTTCGTCATGGACGAGTCGGGCACCGTCCTGGCCGCGGCGCCGAGGTTCGTCGAGTCCACGCTCCTGGTCGACGTGGCCCTTCCCGGGGACGATCCCGGGCCGAGTCTGCCCGTGGTGCCGGTGAGCGCCGCATCGCGAGCGCCGGGCCGGCTGCCGGCGCTACCGGTGCCGACCCCGCTCAGCGAGGACGCCGAGGTGTACGAGGCGCTCGTCGTGGGCACGCGCGACTACTTGAAGAAGAACGGCTTTACCGACGCGGTGATCGGTCTGTCCGGAGGGGTCGACTCGTCGCTTGTCGCCGCCATCGCCGTGGACGGCCTCGGTGCGGGTCATGTGCACGGATTGTCGATGCCGTCCCGGTACTCGAGCGCCGGGTCGGTCACCGACGCCGCCGCCCTGGCCGAGCGTCTGGGAATCGAGCTCGTCCACGTCCCCATCGAACCGGCACACGGCGCGCTGGCGTCGGTCCTCACCGGCGCCCTCGGCGACGCGCCGACGGGGCTCACCGATGAGAACCTGCAGTCGAGGATCCGCGGCGTGGTCCTCATGGCGGTGTCCAACGCCCGAGGTTGGATCGTGCTCACGACAGGAAACAAGAGCGAGCTGGCGACGGGCTATTCGACGTTGTACGGCGACTCGGCCGGTGGCTTCGCGGTGATCAAGGATGTTCCGAAGACGCTCGTGTACCGGCTGTGCCGATATCGAAACACCCGTGCCGGTCGCGATCTCATCCCCGAGTCGGTGCTGAGCAAGGCACCGTCAGCCGAGTTGCGGCCCGACCAGCGCGACGACCAGAGCTTGCCGCCGTACGAGGTTCTCGATCCGCTGCTCGACGCGCTCGTGCTCCACGATCGGTCGATCGCGGATGTTGTCGCCGGTGGGTACGACCCGGCCCTCGTCGTCCGGGTCGCGTCGCTCGTCGACGGCGCCGAGTACAAGCGCCGCCAGTCCCCACCTGGTGTCCGCATCACGGCCAAGGCGTTCGGCAAGGATCGGCGCATGCCGATCACAAACCGCTATCGGGATCCCGCGCCCGAGGTCCCGCATGGTTGACCGGTTCGACGCGGTCGCACCGGCCATCGGCGGGGGATCCGTCGACGGCGCGCCGGGCCCGGGCGGACGCGCGCTGTCGCTGGAGGCGGCCGCGCGGCTCGTCGGGTCCTACCGATGGGTGGAGCGCCGGCTCTTCGAGGTACTGGGCTCGTGGGTGGCTTCCGAGCCCGTGCCCGAGGCCCAGCTGCTGTTCGACGTGTACAGCCAACAACACGCCTGGCACGCGGAGCTCTTCTCAGATCGGCTGCCTGCGCTCGACTCGGTCGACGCCGAGTCGCTGGTCGTGGCCCCCAGCGCCGAGGTGGACCGCATGTTCGCCGTGCTCGCCGGCGTCGTCCCCGACGACGACCCCGACAGCTCCGACGCCGACGACACGCCGCGGGGAGGGCGACTCGAGGTCCACGCCGGCGGCACGCTCCCGCGCCTCGTCGGCATCGGGAGAGTGGTGCTGGCCCGACTGGTCACGGGGTACGCCCTGCACCTGCGCCGGGTCTCGGCCGTCGCCGACGCGCCCGTCACCCGGTGCCTGCGGCTCGTGCTGCGCGACGAGACCGAGGAATGGCAGGCTCTCGAGGCGCTGACCCAAGCGTTGTTGCGCCGTCCCCACGACGTCGCCGTCGTCACCCGCCATCAACAGCGTCTCGAAGAGATGATCGCCGAAGCCGGCGCCGGCCTCGTGCCCTGGCCCATCGGGCCCGATGGCGCCGGGGTGGCGACCACGCCTTCGACGTGACCGACCACGTCCTCACTCGGGTTCCGATGGGCGGTGGAAGGTCTGACGCGGGCTGAGGTCTTGACCTCTCGGTAAACTGATATCCACAGGTGAGTGGCATGCGTTGCCCCAAGACATCGACCACCGGCAGGGATCGCCGGAGGGTTCCGACGAAGGGTTGAGGCGTTGGCGAAGGAGCGCGTCGAGCGCGACGAGGAGGACCTGGTCCGGCTCTACCTGACCGACATCGGCCAGTACCCGCTGCTCACCAAGGACGACGAGGTCCGCCTGGCGCAGACCATCGAGGGAGGTCGGGCCGCCGAGCTCGATCTGGCGACGAAGGTGAAAGATCTCACCGCTGCCAAGCGCCGGGAATTGCGACGCAAGATCCAGACCGGTGAGCAGGCCCAGCAGACGTTCGTCCAGTCGAACCTCCGGTTGGTGGTGTCGATCGCCAAGAAGTACCAGGCATCGGGGCTCCCCCTGCTCGACCTGATCCAAGAGGGGAATCTCGGCTTGATGCACGCCGTCGAGAAGTTCGACTGGCGCAAAGGCTTCAAATTCTCGACCTATGCCACCTGGTGGATCCGGCAGGCCATCACGCGCGGCATCGCCAACACGGGGAGGACGATCCGTCTCCCTGTGCACGCCGGCGACACGTTGGCGCGCGTGCAGAAGGCGCAGGCTCGTCTCGAGCTGAAACTCGGCCGACCCGCCACGCTGGCCGAACTGGGCGAGGAAGTAGAGATGCCCGAGGACAAGCTGATCGAGGCCTTGCGCTTCCGGGCCGAGCCGTTGTCGTTGTCGGAGCCGCTGCGCGAGGACGGGGACGCCGAGCTCGGCGACGTCGTCGAGGACCGCTCGGCCGAGTCGCCCTTCGAGGTCGCGGCGACGTCGCTGTTGCCCGAGGAGATCAACCGTCTTCTGTCGCCTCTCGACGAACGCGAGCGAGAGATCCTCCGTCTGCGTTTCGGCCTCGACCGCGGCGAGCCACGCACGCTGGAGGAAGTCGGGGAGCATTTCAACCTCACCAGGGAACGGATACGCCAGATCGAGGCGCGGGCCATGTCCAAGCTGCGTCATCCGTCGTCGGACACCGGGGCGCGCGACCTGCTCACGGTTTGAGCTCGTCACCTGCGGCGGGTCGCGACCGCCCAGGTCAGACGGGCCGGGACAGAGAGTCACCGCCCGTGGATAGGATCAGGCCTCGTGAAGAAGCTACTGATCATCGCCATCCTCGTCGGTCTGGGCCTCATCGCCGCCAAGCGGCTGCGCGAAGCCTGAGCCACCCTACGGGCGGGCCGCCCTGTGCCCGTGCCGTCTGACGAGCACTGCGGCACCCGTGGCGGCGAGCGCCACACCGGTCAGCGCGGCCGCAGTCGGGAGGTTGGGCACCGGCACGCGGTCACGCAGCCGGACCGGTCGCGAGAATTGCAGTGTTTCCCAGCCCCGGTCGCGAGCCAGACGCGCGAGCACGCGGTCGGGGTTCACCACGACGGGATGTCCCACCGCCTCGAGCATGGGGACGTCGGTGTAGGAGTCCGAGTACGCGTACGACGCCGACAGGTCGATGCCTTCGAATTGGGCCAGGTCGCGCATGGCCTGGGCTTTGAAGGGTCCGTAGGCGTAGAAGGCCATCTCGCCCGTGTACCGCCCGTCGAGGTCCACCACGGCCCGGCTGGCGATGGCGCCGTCCACGCCGAGGTACTCGGCCAGGGGCTGGACGATCTCCTCGGGTGAGGCCGAGACCAGGTAGGTCTTGCGCCCCGATGCGTGGTGCTGGTCCAGCAGCTCCAGGGCCTCGGCGTAGATGATGGGCTCGACGACCTCGTCGAGGGTCTCCCGGACGATGCGCGACACCTCGCCCTGGTCCCACCCCGACGTGAGCTTGAGCACCGACTCGCGGATCTTGGCCAGCTTCTGCTCGCTCGCCCCGAGATGCAGGTACACCAGTTGCGAGGTGAGGGCTCGGACGACCGTGGACCTGGAGATCAACCCGCCCCGATAGAAGTGGTGGCCGAAGGCGGCCATCGACGCCCGGGCGATGATGGTCTTGTCGAGATCGAAGAAGGCCGCCTCCATGAGGAGGAATTGTACGGGGGCGTCACCCGCGACCGGGATCACCGGTGGTCGAGGATGATCGGGGTCGGGCCGGGGCACGGACCGGGCGACGACGGGTCAGTCGCCGACCAAGAGTTGTTGGACGGCCGTCTCCGCCTCCCCGGTCACGAGCACCATGACCTCGTCCCCGGCGGTGAGCACCGTGTCGCCACGCGGGACGACGAGCCGGTCGCCGCGTACCACCGCCACCACCGTCGCGTCGCGTGGGAACTCGAGGTCGACGAGCGATGTCCCCGCCGCGGGGGACGCCTCGGCCAAGGTGACCTCGACGAGGTGCGCGTTGCCACGCTCGAATTGCAGGAGCCGGACGAGCGAGCCGACCGAGACGGCCTCTTCCACCAGCGCCGTCAGTAGCTGGGGCGTCGACACCGAGATGTCGACGCCCCACGACTCGTTGAAGAGCCATTGATTGCTGGGATGGTTGACGCGGGCCACGACGCGGGGCACGGCGAATTCCTGTTTCGCCAGCAACGAGATGACCAGGTTGTCCTCGTCGTCACCGGTGGCAGCCACGGCCACGTCGACCTGGGCCATACCCGCCGCGTCGAGGGAGTCGACTTCACAGGCGTCGGCGGCGACCAAGGTCACGTCGAGGGTCGACCGCAAGCGCTCCACCAGGTCGGGGTCGCGCTCGATGAGCAGCACGTCATGACCGTTGGCCGCCAAGTCCTTGGCGATGGCGGTGCCCACGCTGCCGGCGCCCGCGATGGCGACCTTCACAGCGCAGTCCCCACGGCACGACCGTCGGGGAGGCCAGCCCCGCCGTGGAAGCGGTGCTCGAGCTCACCGACGGCGTCCTTGAGCACCGCCAGATGCAAGATGTCGCCCTCCTGGCCGACCAGGTCGGCCACTTCGAGGCGCGGGACGCCGGCACGGGTGACCGCCACCACCTTGACCTTTCCCGGCATGCCCAGGTCGCGCAACGCCTTTCCGGCCCACGACTCGGGCAGGACGCGTTCGACCAGGACGAGATGGCCCGAGGGGTCGCTCCATTCCCCCACCACGGCGTCGGGCAACAGCCGGTGCATGACCTGGTCGATCGTCCACGTCACGGTGGCCACGGTAGGGATCCCGAGCCGCTGGTAGATCTCCGCTCGACGGGGGTCGTAGATGCGGGCCACGACACTGTGGATGCCGTAGTTCTCCCGGGCGATCCGCGCCGTCAGGATGTTCGAGTTGTCCCCGCTCGTCACCGCGGCCAGGGCGCTCGCCTGCTTGGCGCCGGCACGGTCGAGGTCGTCGCGGTCGAACCCCGAGCCGACGATCGACGTCCCGGGCCAGTCGGCAGGCAGACGCCGAAAGGCCCGTGGGACCTTGTCGATGATCGACACCGTGTGCCCGTGCTCGACCAGTCGGATGGCGAGCCCAGATCCCACCCGCCCACACCCGACGATGACAACGTGCACCGGCACCATGCAACACGGCACAGCCGGCCCGGGCAACACGGCGCAGCCGGCCCGGGCAACACGGCGCAGCCGGCCCGGGCAACACGGCACAGCCGG
Organism: uncultured Acidimicrobiales bacterium; assembly: GCA_963764205.1. Lineage (GTDB taxonomy): Bacteria > Actinomycetota > Acidimicrobiia > Acidimicrobiales > UBA8190 > Chersky-840. The sequence goes on along the minus strand of CAVXRN010000004.1, from coordinate 266,678 downwards.
CCCGGGCAACGAGCCTCGGCCGCACCGGGTGGTGCACGGGATGTGGTTACCTGAAAGGCGTGAGCGAGGTCCCGGTGCCCGACGCGGGCGAGGCCGTAGCGCCGGGCGGGGAGCCGGCGCCGGCCCCGGCGGTCGTTCGTGCCCAGGGGAAGGTCCCCGGACGGGACGTAACCCCCGAGGCGCTTCCGTCGTTCGACTCCCTCGACCTCCCCGAGAACGCCCGGTACCGGCTCAAGAACGTCTTCCTGGGCCCGCCTCTCGCCTCGGAGCGCCAGGCCGTCGAGCGCCTGGGCAAGCCCACGGCGCTGGCGGTGTTGTCGTCAGACGTCATCTCGTCCTCGGCCTACGCCACCGAGCAGATCCTGGTGCAGCTGGTCAAGTACATCGGCGTGGCCGCCTTCGCGTTGGTGGTGCCCGTGACCGTCGCGGTTGTGGTCGTGCTGCTCTTCGTGACGGCGTCGTACCTCGAGGTAGTCAAGGTCTACACGAAGGCGGGCGGCGCCTACGTGGTGGCGCGCGAGAACTTCGGCCTGGGCGTGGCGCAGATCGCGGCGGTGTCGCTGCTCATCGACTACACGCTCACGGTGGCGGTGTCGGTGGCCGCCGGGGTGGACGCGCTGGTCTCGGTCGTCCCCAGCCTCGGTCGCCACGACGGCACGATGTGGATCGCCATCGGCCTCGTGCTCCTCATCGCCTACGGCAACCTGCGCGGCATCCGCGAAGCGGGACGCGTCTTCGCCGTCCCGACCTACTTCTTCATCGCCAACATGGCCCTCCTGATCATCGTGGGGTCGGTCAAGGCCGTGCTGGGCGACCTCCATGCGCATTCGATCCATCATGCGGGAGCGGTGTCGGCGGGCACACCGGGGCAGGGTCTGCTCATGGGCGCGTCGCTGTTCATCGTGGCGAAGGCGTTCGCGTCGGGGGGCTCGGCGTTGACGGGCACCGAGGCCATCTCCAACGGGGTGAGCATCTTCCGCCCGCCCGAGTCGCGCAACGCACGCATCACGCTCGTGATCATGAGCCTGATCCTGGGGTCGCTCGTCCTCGGCATCGCCGCGTTGGCGGCCATCGTGCACCCCGTGCCCTACGTCTCGGGGACGCCCACGGTCCTGTCCCAGGTGGCCAAGTACGTGTACGGAGATGGCACGTTCCCCCATGTGCTCTATCTGTTGCTCCAGGGCGGGACGATGCTCATCCTGGTGCTGGCGGCCAACACCAGCTTCACCGGGTTTCCCTTCCTGGCGAGCTTCGCCGCCGACGATTCGTACTTGCCCCGCCAGCTCACCCGCCGGGGGCACCGGCTCGTGTTCTCGACCGGGATCCTGGTGCTCACCTCGGTGTCGATCGCCATCCTGCTCGTCACCCAAGCGAAGCTCGACAGCCTCATCGCCCTCTACGCCATCGGGGTGTTCACCGGGTTCACCATGGCCGGAGCGGGAATGGTCAAGTTCCACCTGACCCATCGTGAGCCGCACTGGCGGCGCGGTGTCGCCATAAACGGGACCGCCGCGGTCTTGTCGTTCGTGGTGCTCCTCATCTTCATCGTGACCAAATTCACCGAGGGGGCCTGGGTCGTCGTCATCCTCATGCCACTCGGCGTCATGATCCTGCTTCGCCTGCACCGGCAGTACGTGCAAGAGGACCACCAGCTCGAGGTGGACGCCTCCCAGGCGTGCGAGGCCCCGGTGCTGCGCCACCACGTGGTGGTCGTGCTGGTGGACCGGATGGACCTGGCCACGGCGCGTGCCATCCAGTACGCCCGGACGTTGTCACCCGACCACCTGCGCGCCGTGCACTTCGCCGTCGACCCACTCGATGCTGCCACCCTCGAGCACGACTGGAGCCGTCTCGGGCTGTCGCGCCTGCCGCTCGACATCATCGACTGTCCCGACCGGCGTCTGTCCCGTGCCGCGCTCGAGCTCGCCGCGCAGATCACCCGCGACGGCGACACCGAGCTCACGGTGTTGTTGCCCCGTCGCGGTTTCGCCGCGGGCTGGAGGCGCCTGCTCCATGACCGCAGTGCCGATCGCATCGCCGCCGCGGTCGGCCATCTCCCGCACGTGAACGCCACCATCGTGCCCTTCCAGCTCTCGGGGGGCTGGCGACACAAGACCGGTGATCTCGCCCCCGACAAGACCCCGGCGCGCCCGGGTCGCCACTTGCGTGCGGGGGCACGCGGCGGCGAGGAGATCTCCCCGGCTGTGGCGGGCACCACACCGATCGGCGAGGCGCAGTGGCGCCAACGGGTCCGCGTGGCGGGAAAGATCAAATCCGTGCGGGTGCCGAGCGGGGGGGCGACGGCCAACCTGGAATGCACCCTGGTGGACGGGACCGGAGCGATCCTCCTCGTCTTTCAGGGCCGGCGCCGGATCCCCGGCATCCAGCAGGGAGCCCGACTCGTGGCCCAGGGAATGGTCGGTGCCTGGGAGGGTCGCCTGGCCATCTTGAACCCCGAGTACGAGCTCATCGCCGGTCCCGAGACCAAGGGGGTCGACGTCGGGGTCTGAGGGTCGGCCCGGGCCGACGGGGGGTGCTTCCTTGCCCGTCGTCGCGTGGAGTCGGTATCGTCGGCCCCCGTTCTTCGGGGCAGTGCCCCGTTGCCAGGCTGCGCCCGACCCCGGGTCCGACCTATTGACGTGACCGATCGACTTGACCGAACCCGAGACCTCGCCCGCCGAGTCTCGTCCCAGGGCCCAGGGGCCCGCGTGAAGGGAGTAGCAGGTACATGACGCACATCCTCGCCGAGGGGGGGTACCAGAGCTTCGTCTTCTCGAGCACTGAGAAGACATGGTTGGTCATCGCCCTGGTCACCGCCGTCTTCGGCCTCGGCGTGGGGCTCGTCCTCATGCGGGGCGTCCTGGCTGCCGACACCGGTACCCCGAAGATGCGGGAGATCGCGGCCGCCATTCAAGAAGGTGCGGTCGCCTTCCTGCGCCGTCAATTCCGGGCCATCGCCATCATTGTGGTCCCGCTAGCGGTGCTGATCTTCTTCACCGCCACCAAGGTCTCGAGGCCCGACGGCTCCATCGCCTTGTCGTTCGGTGCGGCGGGCGGCTACCGGGTGCTGTGTTTCCTGGGCGGGGCCCTGCTCTCGGGTCTGACCGGCTTCATCGGGATGAGCCTGGCGGTGCGGGGCAACGTCCGCACCGCGGCGGCTGCCCGTGACGGCAAGCTTCCGGGCGCGCTCAAGGTGGCCTTCCGCACCGGTGCCATCACGGGCATGCTGTGCGTCGGCCTGGGCTTGCTCGGGCCCACGGTGATCGTCTTCCTCTTTCAGAACACGGCCACGGCGGTGTTGGTCGGCTTCGGATTCGGGGCGTCGCTCATCGCCTTGTTCATGCGTGTCGGTGGCGGCATCTTCACCAAGGCCGCAGACGTCGGTGCCGACCTCGTGGGCAAGGTCGAGGCCGGCATCCCCGAGGACGACCCCCGCAACGCGGCGACCATCGCCGACAACGTGGGGGACAATGTCGGTGACTGCGCGGGCATGGCGGCCGACCTCTTCGAGTCCTACGTCATCACCATCATCGCGGCGATCATCTTGGGCTTCGCCGCCTTCTCGTCGCTGGGGAAATCCTTCCAGGCCAATGCGGCAAAAGCGGTGGTGTTCCCGCTCATCGTGCCTGCCATCGGCATCTTTGCGTCGGCGATCGGCGTCTACGTCGTGAGGGCTCGGCCCAAGGACAAGTCGGCCATGGCCCCCATCAACCGGGGCTTTTGGACCGCAGCCGCCCTGACCGTCCTCGGTGCGGGTCTCGTGGCCGGCTTCTATCTTCACTACATGAAGGCGTTCTACGCGGTGCTCACCGGCGTGCTGCTCGTCCTCGTCGCCAGTCAGATCACCGAGCACTTCACCTCGACCGAGCGCCCTCCCGTTCGTGAGATCGCCGAGTCGGCGCGTACGGGCCCCGCCACGACGGTGCTCTCGGGCATCGCCTTCGGCCTCGAGTCCACCGTCTGGGCCATCCTGGCCATCGCCGTGGCCATCGGGGTGGCGGTGCTGTTGGCCGGTACGAAGAACGTCGGGCTCACCCTGTACCTCATCTCGTTGACCGGCATCGGCATGTTGTCCACGGCGGGCATGGTGGTGTCCGAAGACAGCTTCGGGCCCGTCTCCGACAACGCCGCAGGCGTGGCCGAGATGTCGGGGGAGTTCACGGGCGAAGCCGAGCGCGTCATGGTGAGCCTCGACGCCGTGGGCAACACCACCAAGGCCATCACCAAGGGTGTGGCCATCGGCTCGGCCGTCATCGCATCGGTCTCGCTGTTCGGCTCGTTCGTCGAGACGATCGTGTCGCAGCTGGGTATCCATGTACCGGCGTCGAGGGTCTTCGGCATCCCACAGACACAGATCAACGTGGCCAATCCCACCATTTTCATCGGCCTGCTCATCGGCGGCTCGGTGGCGTTCCTCTTCTCGTCGCTCGCCATCCGCGCCGTGGGCCGCTCGGCAGGCACCGTGGTCCAAGAGGTCCGGCGTCAATTCCGCGAGCATCCCGGGATCATGGACTACACCGAGAAGCCCGAATACGGCCGGGTCATCTCGATCTGCACCGCCGCGGCGCAACGCGAGCTCGTGACCCCGGCCCTGCTGGCCGTGCTCACACCCGTGATCGTGGGCTTCGGGCTCAACTACCTCGCCCTAGGCGCGTTTCTCGCCGCGGCGATCCTCACCGGGCAGCTCATGGCCAACTTCCTGTCGAACTCGGGTGGGGCCTGGGACAACGCCAAGAAGTACATCGAGGACGGCCACGAGGGGGGCAAGGGGTCCGATGCGCACACCGCGGCGGTCATCGGAGACACCGTGGGTGACCCCTTCAAGGACACCGCCGGTCCCGCGCTCAACCCGCTCATCAAGGTGATGAACCTGGTGTCGTTGCTCATCCTCCCGGCGGTGATCACCCTCCGCCATCACACCGGGGCGCGCCTGGGCATCGCCGCGGCCGGGATCGTGATCCTGGCCGGCGCCGTCGCGTTCTCCAAGCGCAAGTCCGGGGGCTTCGGGGGCGAGGAAGAGGTCGCAGAGATCGAGGCACCCGGCGCGCCCGCCGCTGCGGCGATGGAGGCCTGACGCAACCGCTCGTCGGTCCCGGGCAGGGCGCGGACATCCTGATGAAAGCGCTGGTCACGGTCATCGTAGGGCGCACCTGGCCCCGGGTGCTGTTGACACGGGCGTTCTGAACCCCCCACGCTCATCCACGACCATGCCATCGTCCACCCGCTCCTCGTCGACCGGTCCGGCCTCCGCCGGCAAACCCCTCGTCATCGTCGAATCGCCCGCCAAGGCCCGCACCATCGGTGCGCTGCTCGGTGGAGGGTTCGTCGTCGAGTCGTCGGTGGGCCACATCCGCGACCTGCCGAGGCGGGCCGACGAGATCCCTTCGGCCTACAAAGGCGAGGGCTGGGCGCGACTGGGTGTCGACGTCGACAACGGGTTCAAGCCGTTGTACGTGGTTGCGCCGGAGAAGAAGTCGGTCGTGGCCCGCCTCAAATCGTTGTTGGCGGGGGCGAGCGAGGTCTACCTCGCCACAGACGAGGACCGTGAGGGCGAGTCGATCGCGTGGCATCTGACCGAGGTGCTCTCGCCCCGGGTGCCGATCAAACGCATGGTCTTCCACGAGATCACCGCATCCGCGCTCCAGCGCGCCGTGGAGGAGTGGCGCGACCTCGACCGTCGGCTCGTCGACGCCCAGGAAGCGCGGCGCATCCTCGACCGCCTCTACGGGTACGAGGTGTCCCCGGTCCTGTGGAAGAAGGTCATGCCCCGGCTGTCGGCGGGTCGCGTCCAGAGTGTGGCCACCCGCATGATCGTCGAACGCGAACGGGCCCGGATGCGGTTCCGGGCGGGCACGTGGTGGGATCTCGAAGGGACATTCGACGCGTCGGGGCAGAGCTTCACGGCCAACCTGGTGGCGGTGGGAGGGACGACCGTGGCGACGGGTCGCGACTTCACCGAGACCGGAGCGCTGGCCCGAGCCGACGTCGTGCTTCTGGCCGAGGCCGACGCCACGCGCCTGGTGCAGGGGCTTGCGGGCCAGCCCTTCACCGTCCGGGCCGTGACCGAGAAGCCCTACCGGCGGTCACCTGCCCCTCCGTTCATGACGTCGACGTTGCAGCAAGAGGCCAGCCGCAAATTGCGTTTCGGGGCGCAACGAACGATGCAGGTGGCCCAACGCCTCTACGAGCAGGGTTGGATCACCTACATGCGGACCGACTCGACGACGTTGTCCGACGAGGCGTTGACCGCGGCGCGGGCCCAGGCGTCGGCGCTGTACGGACCCGAGTTCGTCCCCGACGCGCCCCGGCGCTACGAGCGCAAGGTGAAGAACGCGCAAGAGGCCCACGAAGCCATTCGTCCCGCGGGCGAGGCGTTCCGGACACCCGACCAGGCCGCGGGCGAGCTCAACGGAGACACGCTCCGGCTCTACGACCTCATCTGGAAGCGGACCGTGGCATCGCAGATGGCCGATGCCACGGGCACGAGCGCCCAGGTCCGGTTGGTGGGAGTGCCGGCCGGCGCCGGCCCGGCGGAGGAGGCGGAGTTCTCGGCGTCGGGCACCGTCATCGGCTTCGCCGGGTTCCTGCGGGCCTATGTCGAAGGGTCCGACGACGAGTCCGAGACCACCGAGCGCGACGTGCAGCTCCCGGCGCTCGTCGAGGGCGACACGCTGTCGGCGCAGGAGCTCGAAGCGCGTTCGCACACCACTCAACCGCCGGCCCGGTACACCGAGGCGTCGCTCGTGAAGGCGCTCGAGGAGCTCGGGGTGGGACGACCCTCGACCTACGCCAGCATCCTCGGCACCATCCAGAACCGGGGGTACGTGTGGAAGAAGGGCACCGCGCTGGTGCCTTCGTTCACGGCGTTCGCCGTCGTGGGCCTGCTCGAGCGGTACTTCGGTGATCTGGTCGACTACGGCTTCACCGCGGCCATGGAGAACGACCTCGACGAGATCGCCGACGGCGAGCGGGAGGTGCTGCCCTGGCTGACTCGGTTCTATTTCGGGGGAAACGGGTCGAGCGCGCCAGCGGCCGAGAGTCACCGGGGTCTCAAGGAGGACGTGGCGTCGCACCTGGGCGAGATCGACGCCCGCGAGGTCAACTCGATTCCCATCGGCTCCGATGCCGACGGTGAGGCCATCGTGGTGCGGGTGGGTCGCTACGGGCCCTATCTGCAGCGCGCCGACGACCGCGCCTCGATCCCCGAGGACCTGCCCCCCGACGAGCTCACCGTGGAGCGAGCGCAAGAGTTGCTGGCGGCACCCTCGGGGGACCGCACCCTGGGCACCGACCCCGACGGAGGACTGCCGGTGCTCGTGCGCTCGGGCCGCTTCGGTCCTTACATCCAGCTCGGTGAGGCTGTCGACGGGGGCGAGCGGCCCCGCACCGCTTCGCTCTTCAAGTCGATGACCCCCGAGACCGTGACTCTGGACCAGGCGCTCGAGTTGCTCCGCCTCCCTCGGACCGTCGGCACCGACCCGTCGTCGGGCGAGGAGATCCAGGCTCTCAACGGCCGCTTCGGCCCGTATGTGAAGAAGGGCACCGACACCCGCAGCCTCGAGGCCGAGGAGCAGCTGTTGCTCGTCACCTTGGACGAGGCGCTGGCGCTGTTCGCGCAGCCCAAGATGCGTCGGGGACGGGGGGCCGCCGCCGCGCCGCTCCGGGAGCTCGGAGACGACCCCGAGACTGCGGCGCCGGTCGTCGTGCGCTCGGGGCGGTTCGGGCCTTACGTCACCGACGGCACGACCAACGCCTCGTTGCGCAAGGGCGATGAGCCCGAGACGATCACGATCGAACGCGCCGCGGAGCTCCTCGCCGATCGCCGGGCCGCAGGCCCACCGGTGAAGCGCGCCGGACGGGCGGCCAAGGCTTCGAAGTCCTCGAAGGCGGCCAAGTCCGCCAAGAAGGCCGGCACGGCCAAGAAAGCCGGCACGGCCACGAAGACTGGCACCGCCAAGAAGGCGAGCACCGCCAAGACGGCGGGCACCGCCAAGAAGGCGAGCACCGCCAAGAAAGCCGGTACCGCCAAGAAGGCGTCGAAGGGGACGCCCGAAACGGCGTGAGCGGGCGCGGCCGGCTGATCGCCCTCGAGGGAGTCGACGGTTGCGGTAAGTCGACGCAGGCGGTGTTGCTGGCGGGCACGCTCGGGGCGTTGTCGACGGCCGAGCCGGGCGCCACGGCGTTGGGGGCCACGGTGCGCAGGCTCGTACTCGATCCCGAGCTACCCCCGGTGTCGGAACGGGCCGAGGCGCTGCTCATGGCGGCGGATCGGGCCCAGCATGTGGCCCAGGTGGTGCGGCCCGCGCTCGAGGCGGGCCGTTGGGTCGTGACCGAACGGTTCTCGGGGTCAACCCTCGCCTATCAGGGCTACGGACGCGGCCTCGACCTCGACGAGCTCCGTCGGCTCGTGCTGTGGGCGTCGGAAGGTATCGCCCCGGACCTCACCATCCTGCTCGACGTCCCCCCGTCACTCGCACGCGGTCGCCTCGACCTCGATCGGGCCGACCGACTCGAAGCCCTGGACGGCGGTTTCCACCAACGGGTGCGGGCCGGGTACCACGCCCTGGCCGAGGACGATCCCGCCACCTGGACCGTCGTCGACGCCAGTGGCACCGTCGAGGTCGTGGCCGAACAACTCCTCGCCGTCGTCGTCGCCCGGCTCGGTCCGGTCCCCGGGGCCCGCCCATGACTCCGTCCGGCGCAGCCGACCCGCACGACACACCCGACGACGACCGAACCGTTCCCGTACCCGGCCTCTTCGCGGATGTCGTCGGCCAGGCCGACGCCATCGCCCAGCTGCGCGCCGCGGCGCGCCAACCGGTGCATGCCTATCTGTTGGTCGGGATGCCCGGACTGGGGCAACGGCCGCTGGTGCGCGGCTTCACCGCCGCACTGCTGTGCCCACGGGGCGGGTGCGGCGAGTGCGAGGTGTGTCGACGCGCGTTGGCCGGCATCCATCCCGACGTGGTGGAGGTCGAGCGGACGGGCGCGCTCGTGAGCGTCGACGACGCGCGTCGCGTCGTGCGGGTGGCGCAGCGGCGCCCGCTCGAAGGAGCGCGGCAGGTCATCGTGGTGTCGGACATCCACCTGGCAAGGCTCGCTGCCCCGGTCCTGTTGAAGACGCTCGAGGAGCCCGCCGGGCAGACCGTCTTCGTGTTGCTCGCCGACACCGTCCCGGCCGAGCTCGACACCGTGGCCAGCCGCTGTGTGCGCATCGAATTGCGCCCGCTTCCGCCGGCGCAGCTCAGGGACTGGTTGGTGGGCACAGGGATGGAGGGCGAGCTCGCCGTGGAGCTGGCCGAAGCCGCCGGGGGCAGCATCGACCGTGTCCGCCTGTTGGCCGAGGACAGCGGCTTCGCAGCGCGCCGCGCCTTGTGGCGGTCGGTGCCGACGCGCCTCGACGGCACCGGGGCCGCGGCGGCATCGCTGGCGGCAGAGCTGCTGTCGTCGGCCGAGGAGGCGGTCGAGCCCCTGCGGGCCCGACATCTCCTCGAGATGGAGGAGCTCGGCTCTGACGCCGAACAGCGCGGCGAGCGCACTGTGCCGCGGCGCAAGGAGATCGAGGACCGACACCACCGCGAAGAGCGCCGGTGGCGCACCGACGAGCTGCGGGCCGGGTTCGCCGTGCTGGCGGCCGCCTACCGGGACCGCCTGGTGGCGTTGGGGGCGCCCGACGCCGTGCCGGCGGCCTGGTCGGGGCGGACCGAGGAGCGCGTGCGCGAGCTCGCTGGCGCCATCACCGTCGTCGAACGATCGGCGGCGGAGCTGATCCGCAACCCCAACGAATCGCTGCTCCTCGAGGCGATGCTCGTGCGGCTGTCGGCCGTCACCGGCTGACGCCGCCGCGCCAGCGGGCGCGCTCCGTCAGACTTTGGTGGGCACGGCCCCCACGATGTCGGTGACCCGGAGCCCGAGGCCCGGGAGCGAGCCCACGAAGGGCGCGTCGCCGAAGGTGAAGATGCCGCCGTCGGATCCGATGAGCCAGTAGCCCCGGTCATCGGCGGTGGGCACGAGGCCGATCACGGGTTTGCTGGGCGAGACCCCGAGGCCCGGCAACGACCCGAAAGCACCGGCGTCGCCGAAGGTGAAGACGCCCCCGTTCTGGGTCACGATCCAGTACCCGCCGCCGTCGGGGGTGGCGCTGATCCCCGCCACCGGTGAGGAGGTGGCGCCGAGGCCGCCGAAGGCAGCGGCGTCGCCGAAGGGGAAGACGCTGCCCGTGGCGGTCACCACCCAGTAGCCGGCGTCGGTGGGCGTGGCCGCGATGCCGACCACGTCGGAGCGGTGGACACCCTCGCTCGGCAGCGACCCCAGGAACGGGGCGTCGCCGAAGGCGAAGACCCCACCGTCGGCTCCCACGAGGAAGTACCCCCGGTCGTCGCTCGTCGGCACGATGCCCTTGATGTCGTGCACCGAGACCCCCAGGCCCGGCAGCGACCCCAGATAGGGGGCGTCGCCGAAGGCGAACACCCCACCGTCGGCACCGACGAGGAAGTACCCCCGGTCGTCGGGTGACGGCACCATCCCGGCGATGTCGTCGACCCGGATCCCCAGTCCCGGGAGCGAGCCGTAGTAGCCGCCCCCCTGGCCCTGGGGGAAGACGAAGACACCGCCGTCGGCACCCACGAGGTCATAGCCCGATGCCGCGGCTGTCGGCGTCGGGGCCGGCGGGGGCTGGACGTAGGTGAACACATCGGCGGCCGACGTGGCGCTCGTGCCCAGTGTGGTGGTGACAGTGACGTCGACGCTGCCCGCCGCCCCCGCCGGGGTGGTGGCGGTGATCTGGCCGGGGCCGTTCACCGTGTACCGCGAAGGTGTGGCACCGAAGGTGACACCGATGGCTCCGGTGAAGTTGGTGCCGGTGATGGTGACCGAGGTGCCCCCTGTCGTGGAACCCGAGTTCGGCGAGACTCCCGTCACCGATGGAACGGCCGGTGCGATGAAGGTGAACTGATCGCTCGGGGCATTGACGGACGAGGTCCCCTGAGGGGTGGAGACGGTGACGTCGACACTGCCCGCCACCTTGGCCGGGGCGGTGGCGGTGATCTGGGTGGGGCTGTTCACCGTGACCGCGGCCGCGCCGGTTGACCCGAACCTGACGCTGGTGGCGCCGGTGAGGTTGGTGCCCGTGATGACCACCGACGTGCCGCCGGCGGTGGATCCCGAGTTGGGCGAGAGTCCGGTGACCGAAGGAACGGTGGTGAAGGCGTTGACCTGGCCGGAGGATCCGTAGTTGGTCACCGCCAGCGTGGCCGTGTCGGCCGACGCCAGGTCACTCTCGAAGTTGCTCTCCGACACCGACGCCCCGTTGTCGGTGTAGGTCTGCCCGCTGCTCTGGCCGAATCTGACCAAGGCGGGGGTTCCTCCGGCGTTGAGGACGACCCAATTGTGGTTGGAGCCGGTGGTGGTGTTGTCAGCGGGGTCGGAGGCGAGCACCGTGCCCGCGGTCGAGGAGCCTGCGGCCGGAGCTAGCCATGTGAGGTTGCTCGTGACGGTGGAGCCGACGGTGGCGCCGGATTTCTCAACCGTGGCGAAGGCCTGGTCCTGGGCCAGCTGGGCGCTGACGGTGGCCGACGTCGGCGAGGGTGAGTCCAGCACCACCATGGCGTTGTTGGCCTGGCCCACCATGTAGGTGGTGAAGGTGATCGTCGCCCCGGCACCGACCGTGCGGAACCCGTCGTTCTCGGGGTTCATGGTCCCGTTGTTCACGCCCAGGCCGATGGCCCCGGGGTTGGCCGGGTTCGAGAAGTGGGGGTTGTAGTCGAGGTCGTAGCTGCTCGGGGTGCAAGCGAGAGACCCGTTGGGGTCTGTCTGGGTGGCCAACGTGCAGATGACGTTGGTGTAGGGCATCTCGCTCGTGTTGGCGATGGAGTCGATGTAGAGAGTGCTGGCCCCGGTGTTGTGCACGGTCCAGTTCAGGGCGTAGGGCTCTGTGCCCGAACTCAGTGGTGTCGAGCCGTTCACCAACGTCGCGCTCACCACGTCCTGCGAGGCGGTGTTCTCGTACTCTCCGGGCACCCCCGAGGTCTCGTCGACGAAGTAGTGCCTGCCGTCGGAGAAGGTGTCGGTCCCCGAGAGCGCGGCTGACGACCCGTCGCCGTTGGCGAGCGAAAGGGCGAGCCCCGTGGGGGTCGGGCCGGGGACGCTGTAGAGGACCGTGGTCATGCCCGTGGCAAAACCCGATGCGGTGACCGTCACAGTGCCGGTCTCCACGGTGGCGTCGGGCTCGGTGTAGATGAGGCATTGTCCCGCCCCGACCGAACCTGTGGTGCAGCTGGCGAGGGACTTCGTGCCCAGCGAGGGTGTGGTCTCGGTCGCCGTCACGGTGATGCCCGCCGCGGCCGGGCTCCCCCCCGATGTGAGCGAGGCGGTGACCGCCCCTTCGATCGATCCGTCGGCGGGCACGGTGACCTGGGCGGGGTTGAGAACGAGCGAGGCGCTGTAGGTGAACCAGTCATCCGTCTGGACCTGGCTCGTGCCCGAGGGCGTGGTGACCTGGACGTCGACGGTGCCCGAACCCGCCGGCGCGGTGGCGGTGACCGTGGTGTCGTTGACCACGGTCACGCTCATGGACGGGTTTCCCGCCCCGAAGGTCACGGCGGTCGCCCCGGTCAGGTTGGTCCCCGAGATCGTGACCACGGTGCCCGACGCCCCCGATGCCGGGCCGACCTGGGTGACCCGGGGCGCGGGCGTGGCGGCGGCCGCGGTTCCCGCCACCCCGGCCGTCCCGACGACGAGGGCGGCGCCGACGACCGATGCCAGGGCTCCTATCCGGCGACAGCGCCCCGGCGACGGCCGACGATGTCGCAGGTGGGACGCAATCGATCCGATTCTGCGCATGGACTTGCTCATTGTGTCGAGCCAATTCCACCGGGTGGTCAACCGCCGCTCAAATGGCGCCCAAGCCCCCCTGCCGAGGCTTATTAGTTGTCTAGGACAATCACCGCGTACAGTGCGGCGACCGGCGGGGCCAGGGGATCTTCAGGCTCATTAGCCGAGATTCGACCACCGACTGCGGCGTCGAACACTCAAGATCGCGCTCTCTGCTGCCGATTGTCGCTCTGCACAAAGGAGGTGGGGCGGGGATTCCGTCGCACCAGGCCCACCAGGGGCCATCTCATGGATGAGAGGAGCAGTCGTGCGACGGAACAAGAAGAGGACCCTTGTGGCCGCGATCGGGGTCGGAGCCCTGGTACTGGCGGGCGCAGCGGCATTCACCAACAGCATCACCGACAGCACCGCGACCAACGCACCAGCCGCCTACGGTTCGCTGCACGCGTCGGGTGCCACCGTGACGTCGATCAGCTACACCCTGAGCGGCGCCAACCCGGCCGTCGTGACCGCGGTCACCTTCGTGACCACGGGCGACACATCGGGCTCCACCGCCCAGGTGGGCTTCAACGGCTCGGGCACGATGAACGTGGTCGGCTGCAGCGGCACGTATGACGGCACCACTTCCACGACCTATGCGTGCACCCTGACCACCACGGAGTTGGTCTCTGCCATCACTGAGACCGACGTCGCGGTGGCACCGGGGGCGTAACGGTTATCCGAATCGGGGTGGTCCGGGCCGATGTCGGCCCGGACCACCCCGACTTCGGGAGGGGGCCGCATGAGGGGGCGACGGTTTCGACGGATCTGCGCCACCCTGGTCGCGGTCATCGGCGTCATTGTCATCGTGGCGTTGGCCACCGGTGAGGTCGCGCTGGTCACCACCCACGGGATCAGCATGGAGCCGAGGTTCCACACCGGGGACCTCGCCATCGTCGTCCCCGCCTCCGAGTATCACGTCGGAGAGATCGTGGGCTACCACAGCCCGCTCCTGCACATCGTGGTGCTCCACCGCATCGTGGCTGAGCGCGCCGGGCTCTTCACCTTCAAGGGTGACAACAACAACTTCCTCGACCCGGTCAAGGTGCACTCCTCAGCCATCGAGGGTCGCCTGTGGGCTCGTGTTCCCCACGCCGGCATCGTGCTCGGTTGGGTCCGTTCCCCTCTCGGCCTCGGCATCCTCGCTTTCGTGCTCTTCTCGTTCGTCACGGCCGGCGTCACCCGCCGCCACCGCACGCGCCGGGGCCGCGTGCGTGTCGTCGTGGACGGGGCGCCTGTCGGCTCGGGATCGAGCGTGCCGAGCTCGGGGCCCAAGCACGCCGCCCCCAAGGCCCCGCCGGTGCGGCGTTGGCCCGTCGTCATTCCTCTGGTGCTGGCGTGTGGCTTCGCCCTCTTGGCCACCGAGGCCTGGGCACTGCCCACCACACGCCGGAGCGAACGGCCGGTGGCCTACGTCCAGCACGTCACGTTCTCCTACTCGGCCCGGGCCCCCCGGGACACCACCTACCCGACGGGGTCGGTGATCACCGGCGACCCGGTGTTCGTGCACCTCGTCAAGACCCTCACGTTGACCGCGCTCTACCAATTCGACGCTGCGCCCCATGGATCGTCGTCGCCGGGCACCGCCCTCTCGGGCACTATCGGCGCAACCGTCGCCCTCGAGGGCCCGGGGGGGTGGAGCGGTCGGCTGGCGCGGGTGGGGCCCGTCTCCTTCTCGGGCACGACGGCGAAGGTCAACGTCTCCTTCGCCCTGGCGCGTATCACCGCCCTCGAGAGCGCGTTCAAGAGCGAGACGGGGATACCACTGGGCGCGACGAACATCGTCGTGTCCCCGACAGTGCGCGTCCACGGATCGGTGGGCGGGGCCAAGGTCAGTGACTCGTTCTCTCCCCTCCTCACCATGCAGATGAACGGTCAGGAGCTCAATCTGGTGTCGTCGGGGCCCTACGGCTCCGCCCCCACATTTCCCGAGCTGACGGCGAAGCAGCCCGGAACGGCGGGCCGCCCGGACCGGGTGCCCGCCAGCGTGGCCGTCCTCGGTCGATCGCTCGCCGTCGGCGTGGCACGGCGCCTGTGGCTCGGCGCGATGGGTCTGTCGATCATCGCCGCGGTTGTCGTGTGGGTGTGGCTGCTGCGCCGCCGGCGCATGGACGAACCGACCCGCATCAGGGCCACCCACGGTCACAACCTCGTGGCGGTGTCGTCCAGCCCGGCGGCGAACGCCCCGCTCGTGGTGGAGGTGGAGGCCTTCAGCGCTCTGGCCCGCCTGGCCGAGCGCTACGACTGCGTGATCCTCGAGCTCGAGCATGCCGACGGGTACGCGTACTACGTCGAGTGCGGGGCCACCGTCTACCGCTGTGGTGTGGAGCCGAGCCCGGACCGGGTTCCGTGGCGCATCGACGATCCCGACCGGCCGGCGGATCTGACGTTCCACGTGGCGCAGATGCGGTCGGTGTCCTGATACCCCGTCAGGGACCCGTCTTGTGGGCGAGGACGATGATGCGGGCGTTCATTCGGAACTCCTCGTGCCCGTCGTCGTTCTCGAGCGTGGCGAGGTCGGCGTCGAATGCCTGCGGTGTCATGGCGCCGGCGCGCACGATCCGCTCGCGGGCCGAATGGAGCTGCTGCAGCACGAGGGCACGTTCGCCCTCGGACCGGTGGACCACGCGGTGCTGGGCTTCGGGCAGGATCACCACCGAGGCGATGTCGAACCCCGCCTGGCGGAGGTAGGTCGAGAGCTTGCGCCCGCAGTGACGGTCGCCGCCGCGGGCGTGTTGGACCTCGGTGACGGCATCCACCATCCGCTCCAAGGCGGGAGAACGGGGCGGCCACGTTAGGTGCAACTGGTCGTCGGTATCGCTGACGCACGCGTAGCCGCCGGCCCGCAGCACTCGATGGACCTCACCCACGGCCTGGACGGGGTCGGGCAGGAACTGCAGGAGCTCGCGGACGAACACGAGGTCGACGGCTTCGTCGTCGAGTGCCAGGGCGCGGACGTCGCCCTGGTAGAAATCGACCGTCGACCCCTCGACGAACAGTTGCTGGGCGTCGAGCAGCTCGAACAGTGATCGCGCGTGCTCGACGAAGTCCGGCTCGATGTCCACTCCCAGCACGCTCAGCCTGAGGTTCGAGGCGAGCTCGAAGGCGAGGACGCCGAGCCCGCATCCCACGTCGAGCACCGAGGAGCCATCCGAGACCGGCAGCATGCGAAGGGCGGTCCGCCAGGCGCGGTGCAGGGTGTGGGTGTAGGCCAACGTGACGGCCGAGAGGTCGTCGCCGACCGAGCCCAATTCAGCGGCGTAGGCCTCGAGAGTGGCGTCCAGTGCCACCTGCTTGTCGCGGTCGAGCTCCACGGCGTGCTCCTTCAGCGCTCGCCGACAGGGGGGCGACCGGGATCCGGCTCACGGACATGCGACTCACGGACACGCGGCTCGGGGTCGTGGGGGCCGCCGTCGTCGTCCTCGTCGTGCACCACACGAAGATGGGCGATGCGTCGGATCGCAGGGTCCTCCGACAATCGGGTGGCAAAGGCGAGGGTCGTCGCCTTGACCGTCTGGATCTGCTGCGCGATCTCGTCGATGCTCTCCTGCACCACGTAGCGGGTGCCGTTGGTGAGCGTGATCACCGTGTCGGGTGTCTCCTCGATGCGTTCGATGAGGTCGCTGTTGACAGCGAACCGCTCGCCGCTGTGAAAGCGCGTGAGCAGGATCATCGGTCGACCTCAGACCCCGGAGGAGGTGCCTGCGGTGCCGGCTTGGTGCCGTCCGCCGTTCCGTTGCGACGGGCCGCGGCCAACATCTTGAGGACCTGGCTGCGCCGGGCCTCGGCGTTGTAGCGGTCGATCACCGACGTGAGCAGCCCCCCGCCGACCCAGCAGATGACGATGGCGATGAGGAACCGCGTGGCGGCGGTGATGGTGGTGACGTTCCCGTTGAGCACGCCGGGGACCATGGGGAGACAGATGGCCACGGCCCCGGCCAGGACGAGCTCGGGTCGCCTCACGCGCATCGGTTGACCCGGTCGACGATGGTGGCGGTCCAGCGGGCCGCGCTGGCGGGACGGCCGTCCAGCCGGACGACGGGAATGCCGGTGCCGAGCACGGCCGCCGGGCTCACCGTGGCGTCGAGGTTCTCGAGCGCCACCGCGTCCACGCCGCCGAGGCCTGCAGCCCAGGCGCGGATGTCCTCGGCCTTGCACGTGGCATCGACGGTGGCCCAGACCGCGGTGGGACGGAGGGCGCTGATGAGGTGCGCGGCCCACGACCCCTGCGTTCCGGCCAGGGGCGCGTCCACGACGACGACCGCGGCGTGGGAGCGCCGCCAGCCCGGCGCGAGCTCGGCGGCGTCCTCGGCCGAGCGGACGACGAGCCGGTCACCCACGAGAGCCTCGGCCTCGGGGTCGAGCGAGGCGAGCGGCACGCCTCCTGAGTCCGCCCCGATCTCACCCGCGATCGTGTGGGCCAGCTCCCGGGCGCTCGACACGTCGCCGACCACCACGAGCAGGCTCCCGGGCCGGCGGGGCAGCGACGGGGCACTCGGCAGGCGCCCGAAGGCCTCGAGGAGGAGCGATTCGAGGTCCCCGCCGTGGGCCACGCCGTCAGCGACTATGCCCGCGACGTCGTCATCCAGCCCGGCGCGGCGCAACGCCGCCCCCGTCGATGGGGTGGACTCACTTGTGGTGCCGGCCAGGAACGTGGCGGCCTCCGACGCGATGCTCCTCGAGGTGATCGTTCTCGCCGCCGTTTCACGGGTGTAGGTGGTCCCGCCGTCGACCGCTCCGATGTAGGTGGTCCCGCCGTCGACCGCACCGCCGTCCGTGGCTCCATCGTCGATGACACCGCCGTCCATGGCACCGGGCGCGACGGTCTGGTCCGACGGGACGGAAACGTCCACGGCGCCCGAGGCGGCGGTGGCGAGCTCCCCCTCCGAGGGCGCGTCGAGGGTGGAGGCGATTCGGCACAGCACGGTGTCGAAGGAGTCAGAGGTCTCGCCCGGTCCGGGACGTTGGACCGCAGTGACGGTGCGCGGCTCGACGACAGCCTTCTCGTGCACCTCCGCGATGTCGTTCACGTCGGAGGTGGCGTCGGCCAGGTTGGTGAACATGTCGGCGCCGACGATGGGCACCGCCTGCACGCGCACCGTGGGCTCCGACGGGCGAGGCCCGAGCGTGTGCGTCGTCGCGGCGGCCGGCCCTGCAGTGGCGCGCTTGCGACCCCGCCCCTTGGGGCGGGCGTGGGCGGGTTGACGGCTGGCGGTGGCGATGGGTTGGAGCGCGCCGGCGCCCCCGTTGGTCTCGACCACCACCCGGTAGCTCTCCTTGGCGAAGAACCCCATCACACCACCGACGCGGATCCTCTCGGCACCGTTGATCTTGGCGTCGGGACCCACCTCTCGGCGGATCTGGTCCAAGAGGACCTTGGGGTCAGGACCTTCAAACGACTTCTGCAGGGGTGACATTCACGACTCCGATTCTGTCGAGCTTGACCTGGGGGCCGAGTTCGTTGACGGACAGGACGGCGAGGCGCGGGAGGGCAGGAGCGAGCAGACGTCGAAGCGACGGGCGCAGACGCGACGCGCAGACGAGCACGGCGTCGCGATTGTGCTCTTCGGCTTGGCGCGCCAGTGCCCCGACCTCGCGCACCAACGCCTCGACGACATCGGCATCGATGGCCAGGATGGTCCCGCCATCGCCCGGTCGCACGGCTTCGGCCAGTTGGCGTTCGAAGCGAGCGTCGAGACTCATGATGGGGAGCGTGCCGTCCTTGGCGTACGCGGCGGTGATGGCGGGCCCGAGGGCGCGCCGCGCCGCCTCCAGCATGGCCTCGGGGTCCTTGGCCTGACGCGCCTGCTCGGTGACCGCCTCGATGACCCGCACGAGGTCGCGGATGCCGACGCCTTCGGCCAGCAGTCCGCACAGCACCCGGTGCAGGTCGGTCAACGACACCTGGGCCGCGCCCATCTCCTCGATCACGGCCGGGTCGGTACCCTTCACGGAGTCGAGCAGCGTCCTCACCTGCTGGTTGGACAGCAGCTGCCCGGCGTGGCGGCTCGCCACCTCCCCCAGATGCGTGGTGATGACCGAAGAGCGGTCGATGACCGTCGCGCCGGCCACGAGAGCCTGTTGGCGCAGCTCCGCCGGCACCCATTTGGCCGGGAGGCCGAACACCGGCTCCACGACCTGCTCGCCCGGCACGAGGTCGAGGCCTCCGCCGATGGCGAGGAACCGGCCGGCTGGGGCGATGCCCGTCGCCACCTCCACGCCGTGCAGACGGATGGCGTAGGAATCGTTGTCGAGGTGCACATTGTCCCGCGTCCGCACAGGCGGGATGATCAGGCCCTTCTCGGTGGCGAGTTTGCGGCGCAGGCCCTTCACCCGCTCCAGGAGGTCGCCCCCCTTGGCCGTGTCGACGAGGTCGACGAGCGTCGCCGACAGCTCGAGCTCGAGTGCCTCCACCCGCATGTCGGCCGCGAGGGCCTGGGGACTGTCGGGGGCGAGGACCGCCACGTCGGGCCCGGTCTCCACGGCGGACGACGGATCGGGCATGGAGCGCCCGACCCGGGTGCCGGTGAACCAGAGCAGGCCGCCCACGACCAAGAAGGCGAAGTGGGGCAGGCCCGGGACGATGGCCATGGTGGCCATGACGATCCCGGCGATCTGGATGGCGCGGTACTGACGGCGCACCTGGCCGATGAGGTCGGTGCCGAAGTCCTCGTCGTCGGTGGCTGCTCGGGTGACGACCAACCCGGTCGAGATGGACAGGAGCAGTGCGGGGATCTGCGAGACCAGGCCGTCGCCGACGCTCAGGAGACTGTAGGTGTGGGTGGCGTCGGAGACCGAGAGATGGCGCTGGGCGATGCCGATGGCCAAGCCGCCGATGAGGTTGATGGCGGTGATGACGATGGCGGCGATCGCGTCCCCTCGGACGAATTTCGCGGCACCGTCCATGGCGCCGTAGAAGTCGGCCTCGTCGGAGATCTCCTGACGTCGGCGTTTGGCCTCTTGTTGGTCGATGAGCCCCGAGTTCATGTCGGCGTCGATGGCCATCTGCTTTCCGGGCATGGCATCGAGGGTGAAACGGGCCGCCACCTCGGCCACGCGGCCGGCTCCCGTCGTGACGACGACGAACTGGATGACGATGAGGATCAGGAAGACGACGAGGCCGACGACGAGCTGGCCGCCGACCACGAAATTGCCGAAGCTGTTGATGACCGAGCCGGCGTACCCGTGCAGCAGGACGAGCCTCGTGGCGGAGACGTTGAGCGCGAGGCGGAACAGCGTGGCGACCAGCAACACGGCGGGGAACACCGAGAAGTCGAGCGGCTTCTTCACGTGCATGGTCATGAGCAGCACGAGCATGGCGCCCGCGATGTTCAGGCTGATGAGGATGTCGAGGAGGAACGTCGGCAGAGGCACGACGAGCATCACCACGATGGCGATGACCGCTGCCGGAACACCGATCAGTCCGAGCCGATTCGACATGGCACCTCGAGGGACGAACGAACAGGGATCGGCCCATCCGTGGCCGTCTGACTCCACGCCGTCCTGGCGCCGGACAAGGACATCGACCGGAGACCGGAATTGCTTGAGAATTTGGGCGTTTTGTGGGCGGGTCGGGCTGTGGCCGCCACTCTCCGCGCTCATGACGACCACGAACCGAGCTACCTCGAGGTGCGACTCAACCCCCCTCGCTCCGATGCCGACATGACGCCGTGCGTTTCGACTGGGTGGTCGTCGGGGCAGGACTGAGCGGCGCCACACTGGCGGAGCGGATCGCGACCCAGCTCGACCAACGCGTGCTGGTGGTCGAACGCCGTACCCACATCGCCGGCAACGCCTTCGACGCCGTCGACGAGGCGGGCGTGCGCGTCCATCGGTACGGGGCCCACATCTTCCACACCGTGTCGGACCGGGTGTGGGCGTACGTGTCGCGCTTCACCGAGTGGTTGCCCTACACCCATCGTGTGCTGGGTGTGATCGACGGCACGACGGTGCCACTCCCGTTCAACCTGACGACGTTGCACGCACTGGTGCCCCCGTCCGAAGCGGATCGACTCGAACGTCGTCTGCTCGACGAGGTGGGGTGGGAGGGTCGGATCCCGGTGCTGAGCCTGCTCGAGCACACCGACCCGTCGTTGCGCTCCCTGGGCGAGCTCGTGTACGAGAAGGTGTTCCTCCACTACACGGTCAAGCAGTGGGGATACCGACCAGAGGACATCGACAGGGCTGTGACGGGCCGGGTGCCCGTGGTCGTGTCCCGCGACGACCGGTATTTCAGGGACCGCCACCAGGGGATACCTGCCCAGGGCTACACCGCCATGGTCGGTCGCATGCTCGACCATCCCCGCATCGCGGTGGAGACGGGCGTGGACTTCCGTGACGTGGTGGGCAGCGTCGCCCACGACAAGGTGGCGTACACCGGGCCCATCGACGAGTTCTTCGACAACGCCTACGGGCCGCTCCCGTACCGGAGCCTCCGGTTCGAGCACCACACCGAGCCGGTCGACCGACTGCAGCCGGCGGCGGTGATGAATTTCCCCGACGCCAGCCCCTACACGCGCATCATCGAGCACGCCCACTTCGGCGACCAGCACCTCGGGGCGACGACGGTGACGTACGAGTACCCCGAGCCCTATGCCCCGGGGTGCAACGAGCCCTACTACCCGCTTCCCCAACCCGAGAGCCACCAGCGCTACGCGCGCTACGCCGCCGCGGCGACCGAGCTCAGCGGCAAGGTCGTCTTCTCAGGCCGTCTGGCCGAGTACCGCTACTACGACATGGACCAGGCCGTGGCCCACGCCCTGACCGTGTTCCGCAACGACGTGGCGCCGGCGCGCCCGCGTGTCGGCGCGACCTCGGTGGTCGGGCCATGAGGATTCTGCACGTGGGCTGGGGGTACCCCCCGCAGTGGATGGGGTGCGGGCCCGTGGTCTACGTCCACACCCTGGCGCTGGCCCAGGCCGAGGCGGGTGACCAACCCGTGGTGGTGTGTGCCAGTGACCGCACCGCCGAGGGGCGTCCCCCCTTCGACGCCGCTGCGGTGGCGGTCGACGGCATTCCCTACGTCCACTTCCAGAACCGGCCGGTGCACATGCACGACTACTGGGACCCGTTGCGCGAGGCGTGCGATCCCCAGTGCGCCGACGCCTTCGAGTTCATGGTGAAGGAGCTCGAACCGGAGATCGTCCACGTCCACAACCTGGTCGGGTTGTCGCTCGACGTCATCGGTGCCGCCCGGCGACTCGGCGTCAGGGTGGTCGCGTCGCTGCACAACTACTTTCCCATCTGTTCGCGCGACGACCTGTTCTTCGCCAACGCGGAGCGCTGCGGCGGACCGCTCGAACGATCCTGTTCGAGCTGCCTCGGGACCGCCCTGGGCGACGGTGCCTACCGTGAGCGCCTGCGCGCCGGGGTGGAGGCCCTCAACGAGTGCTCCGTGCTCCTGGCGGTCTCGAGCCGCGTGAGCGAGATCTATGCCGCCCAGGGCGTGCGCAGCGACCTGTTGGTCGTCGACCGGATCGGGTCCGTCGCGGCCGAAGACCTGTGGCGCGAGCTGGGCGAGGCCCGGACCCGGGACCCGAAGACGCGCCGCGGGCCACTCCGAGTGGTGTTCTTCGGCAGCCTGACGCCCCGCAAGGGGATCATGGCGTTCCTCCAGGCGATGCGGGTCGTCTCGAGCCCTGAACGAGTCGAGGCACACGTCTACGGGGGAGCGGCCACCGAGCTGGTCGAGACGATGAGCTCCCTCCTGCGTACCTTCTCGCCCGCCCACGCCTCTCGGCTGACGTTCCACGGGGGTTTCACCCAGGCGGACCTGGTGCGCATCCTGGCGGACATGGACGTGGCGGTCCTTCCTCCCCGGTGGGACGACAACGGGCCCCAGACCGTCATGGAGGCCCAGGCGGCCGGATTGCCGGTCGTCGCCACCCGGGTCGGGGGCATCCCCGACGTCATCGGGGACGGACGCAACGGCCTGCTCGTCGACGACGGACATCCGGAGCAGCTCGCCGCGGCCATCGACCGCCTCGCCGCTGACCCGGCGTTGGTGGCCCAGCTGCGGCGAGGGATCGAACCCCCGGTGACCATCGAGGCGCACCGACTGACGCTGGACGGCCATTACCGAGGTTCCTGAAGGGCGGACCGTCTCCGGTCGCCCCGTGCGGAAGCCGCCCCGTGCGGGCCGCACTCCTCCACTATGCACAGCTTGGTTTCGTCGCCATGCCCTTCCAGGACGGGATGGAGTGGGCGTGGGTGCCGTTCGGCGCTGCGGAAATCCAATCTCTTCCTCAAGAAGGACCACGACCCGAACACCACGGTGGCTGCCGCGGCCCTCATGGTCGATGATGTCGGCGACGTCGAGCGCGCGTGGAGCGCCACGGGAACGAGCGGAACGAGCGACCCTACGACACTCCGCACAAGATGCGAGAGGCTGTCCACGTCGACATCGCCAACAACCTGATAAGGAACAATTCTCCGCTCAGGGACTGACCCGGCTCAGGCCAAGGCCGTCGCTGTCAGGCCGAAGCGGCAACCGCACGTCGACGCGACGCGGGTTTTTCCCTGGCGTCGAGCGGGGTGGAGTCGAGCATGGCGTCGACGGCCCGGCGCATCCGGTCGATGCCGAAATGCCGGGCGACGTGGGCGCGCCCCGCCTCGCGCAACCGTCCCCAGAGCTCGGCGTCGGTGGAGAGCCGTTCGACTGCAGCAGCGAAGGCGTCGGCCGTGTCGGCCACCAGCACGTGCTCACCGTCGACCAGGCCCATGCCCTCGGCCGCAACGGAGGTGAGGACGACAGGGAGCCCGGCGGCCAGCGCCTCGCCCACCTTGCCCTTCATCCCCGCGCCGTAGCGTAGGGGCGCCACCGACACCCGGGCCTGGTGGAGGAAGGGCACAGTCGACACCACGGCCCCGGTCGCCGTGATACCCGGGCCCGCGAACGCGGCCGCTGTGCCGTGGGGATCGTTCCCCACCACGGTCAGGTGTGCGTCGGGAAGCCGCTGGGCCAGGGCCGGGCCGATCTCCTGGCTCCACCACTGCAGCGCGTCCCCGTTGGGCGGGTGGTTGAAGTTCCCGACGAAGAGACAGCCCGACCGCTGCGCGAACCCAGGGCCGCCGTCCTCCTCGGCGTGCGCGTTGGGCACCACCACGATCTCCGCGCCGGGAATCTCCTTCTTGACGGCCCCGGCGTCGTCGTCGGTCACGCACACGACGCGATCGGCGCGGCGGTACACCGACAACTCGCGTCGCTTGGTGTCGTTGGCCTCCACCTGGCCCGTCCCGGCCAGTGCCGCGCCCCGTTCGAGGCGCACGAAGTGCACGTCGTTGGTGTCCACGATGATGGTCGCGTCCGAGCCGTGGCCCCGGACGAGGTCGATGGCGAGCTCGGCCGTCGTCCACGGGCTCATGATGACGGTGTCGAACTGCCGGGCGTCGAGCAACGACTCGATCGACGGCCACACGACCGACGCGTACTCGTGGCCATGGTCGACGACCTCACGTCGGTCCCCCCGAAACACGAGATCCCGAGGCGGCCCACGACGTCCGCGTAGTGGCGGCTACCCCCGGCAAGTGCGTAGAAGGTGACGGCGTGACCGGCCTCGCGCAGACAGCGCAACATCGTGAGAGTGCGAAGCCCCCCCGATGCCCGGTCGAATACCGGCATGAAGGGGTCGAGGACGAGGATCGAGTGTGCCTCGGAGGCCGCGGCGCGGGCGACGTCGACGACGGAGTCGTCGCGCACGCGCAGTGTCTCGCCCGGACCGAAACCCCCCTGCGGGCGGTGCGCCCAGCGCTCCACCTCCTCGGGTCGAAGCGGAGGTCGCTGGGCCAATTCACTCGACCACTTCTGGGTGAAGCGGACGGCGTTGCGGATCTGGTAACGCTTGATGCCCTGGCTGACGTCGGTGCCGGCGGTTCCCCCTTCGACGTGTACGACCTTCGACGCCGGCTCGAAGAGCACCTTCCACCCCGCGGCGCGCAGGGAGAACGACAGGTCGGTGTCCTCGTAGTAGGCGGGAGCGAACCTGTCGTCGAACCCGCCGACGTCGTCGAAGGCGCGATGACGGACCAAGAGGCATGCCCCCGAGGCGTAGTCCGGAGCTCGACGGCACGAGAATTGCGGCGCATCCGGCTCGGTGCTGCCCTTGCCGTAGATCCATGGCTCGCCGCCCCCGAAGACGAGACCGCCGGCGTCGTTGAGGCGCCCGTCGGGATAGAGGAGCTTGGGCTGGACCGCGCCCAGCGCGGCGTCCTCGTCCAGGGCGGCCACGAGTGGCTCCAACCAACCCGGGAGCAGGATCGTGTCGTTGTTGAGGAAGAGGACGTACTCGGCGCCGGCCAATCCCGCCCCCTGGTTGCAGGCGGGGCCGAAGCCGGTGTTCTCCTCGTTGCGCACCACGCGGAACCGGGGGCCCTCGGCGCGAGCAAGGTTGACAGTCGCGTCGCTCGACCCGTTGTCGATGAGGATCACCTCGTACAGCGCCGCATCGGTGTTGGCCTGGAGGCTGCGGAGACAGTTGAGAGTCAGCTCGGCCTGGTTGAAGCACGGCACGACGATGCTCACCCGGGGTTCCGGGAGATCGGCGACCGTGGGCGCGGGCGGCGACTCGTCGGTCACCGTGACCAGGTCGACGAGCTCAGGGCACAGCGCGGTGGTCTCTTCCAGGATCGTCTCGCGCTCGAGCGGTTGTGCACGGCGCACTGCGTCGATGAAGGCGTCGCGTCCACGCTCGTCGCCGAAAGCCCGGACCACCGTGGCAGCCGCCCGGGCCCGCACGGGCGCGGAGGCCGTGCCCGTGGCGATGGCCACCAGCGGGCAATTGGCCACAAAGCCGGCTTCACGCATGCGGGCCGACCACGTCAGTGCCCGGTCGATGCGCAGACGACACGCCAGCGTCGCGGCGGTGGCGAGCACGACCGTGGTGTCGGGCATCTGCTCGAAGCACGCCTCGAGCACCAGGTCAGCGGTTTCGGGGGCGAGTTGCAGCACTTGCGCCAGGAAGTCCGGAGCCTTCCCCGAGGGGATGGCGGCGGCCAGCTCGTCGAAGGATCGGCTCGCCCGCTGCAGGCAGTCGACCAGGATGGCGAGGTGGACGTCGATCACGCCTTGGTCGACGAGGACCTCGAGCAGGACGTCGGCTGCATCGCTCAGTCGGCCGAGGCCGACGAGCGCCTCGGTCCGTTGCTCGGCGAACATGTGCCGGCCGACCTCGAAGCCGTCGTCGTCGAATTGGCTGACGCCGATCCGATCGAACAGGGCCAGTGCCTCTTCGAATTGCCTCTGGGCCAATCGGATCCGGCCCTCGGCGATGTCGGCCTGCACCGACGTCGTGGAGATGGCCCGCAGGCTCTCGATCCACTCGAGCGCCTCGTCGAAGCGACCGAGATAGGTGAGTGCCTCCGCCGCGGTGCGGATGGCCAGGCGTCGGGTGATCAGGTTGCTGGTGTGGTCGAGCGCGTCTCGGCAGTGGTCGAACGCCTCTTGGCAGCGACCGGCGGTGAGGTAGGAGCGGCCCAGACTCGTGAGTGAGAAGCCCATCTCCCACCCGTCGGCCTGGGCCACCTCGGCTTGGGCCACCCGGAGGTTGCGCTCGGTCTTGTTCCGGGTTCGCATCGTCTCGTCGAGGTACCCCGTGTGCAGGATCCGGGCCTTGTCCAACGGCACCTGCTGGATCCCTCGATGGTCGCCTCGGCCCGCCACTTGTTCGTGCAGGCGTCCCGTCCATTCGCATCGAGCGCGCCGGAACAAGCGACACGCCGAATGGACGAAGCCCGACCCGACCCCGACCCCGGTGAGGTTGTTGATCGGCACGGAGAAGCCGTCGACGTTGGGGTCGGCGTGCTCCAACACGGTGAGGAGCTCCGCTACGTTGTCGCACACGAGCGTCTCGTCGGCGTCGAGCCAGGCGATCCAGTCTCCCGAACAGTGTTCGAGCGCGGCGTTGCGGGCCCGGGAGAAGTCGTCGTCCCAGTAGCCGTCGATCACCGTGGCACCGAGCTCCCGGGCGATGCGCACGGTGGCGTCGGTCGAACCGGTGTCGTAGACGACGACTTCGTCGACGAATTCGTCGAGCGACGCCAAACACGTGGCGATGTTGTCTTCCTCGTCCTTGGTGATGAGACAGGCCGAGACCTTGATCCCGTCACGAGAGGAGCGACCGTGACCGAATCGGGACTCGAATCGGTCCCGGTTCGACTCCTGCTCCGCGTACCAGTCGAGCCCGTTGGCGTCGAAGGTCTGGTGGCCTTCGTGGTGCACGAAGGACTCGTGGGCGATGAGCAGACGATGTCCGGTGCTCATGATGCGCCGGCACAGGTCGTCGTCCTCGTACCCGCCGATGCCGTAGGCGGAGTCGAATCCACCCAGTTGCTCGAACATCTCCCGGCGGACCGCCAGGCAGAAGCCGACCAACCGCTCTGTCTCCGACGTCTGGGAGCGGTGGTCCTGAGCCCAGTCCCGGGCGAAGCGGCGCATCCCCGCCACATCGCCGCGCAAGTACGCGGCGCCCTCCGCCACTTGGGGCCCCGACACGAAATTCGACCTCGGCCCGGTGGCTCCGACGGTGGGGTCCTCGTCGAACGGGACGATGAGGGGATCGAGCCAGCGGCCCGTGAGCACGGTGTCGTTGTTCAAGAAGACGAGGATGTCGTTGCGAGCGAGCGCCGCGCCGTCGTTGCACCCCGTGGCGAAACCCCGGTTCTCCGGGTTGCTCACCACGTCGATCCACGGATACCGGCTGAGCCGCCGCGGGGTCACGTCGGTTGACCCGTTGTCCACCACCACCACCTGATCGCGCACGCCGAGCGTGGGGCGCAATGAGTCGAGGCAGTCCTCGGTGGACTTCCAAGCGTTCCAGGCGAGAATGACAATGGTGGCGGGAGAGCGGCGCATGGCGGTCTGAGATATCGGCACCACGCAACTTCTGATGTAGAAGAAATCGCCTCCGCCACGAGCGGGACGATCTTCGACACTGAGCGCGGCGGTGTGGGCCCGCCGATGCGACTGTTGCTACGCGCTGCGGTCGCGCGCGTTGGGTGAGATCGCTCCGCGTCAGTGGTCGCGGCCGCGATCGATCGTCAGGCGATCGACAGGCGAGCGACAGCGACAGACGATGGTCCGGAGCGTGCTCCCGTCCGTCCCGGCGTCGCGCCGTGAGGAGGGTCACCTCACGGACCGTGGCCGACCGACGGAATTTTCGGTCGAAGCCTCAAGCAACGACAGGCAGTGGCCGAAAGATGTCCGGTCACGGGTCATGGACGGCTCGGTAGTGCAACCACCCAGGACGGGGTCATCGAGAGATCCAACCGGCAGCGCCGGCGGGGTCCGCAGAGTTCCTGGAGGTCGAGCCCTATGGACGGGATCGTGAACGTTCTGCGATTCGCCGTTGACGGCGTGTCACAGCAACAGCAGGCCACCGCCAACAACCTCGCCAACGGCGAGACGCCGGGATACACCGCCCAGGACGTCAATTTCGAGAGCAGCCTGCAACAGGCCATCGACGCATCCAATGGCGGCACCGCCAGCGTCACGGTCTCGGCCGACCCCGCTGCTGCGGCCACCGACGGGAACAACGTCGACACCTCGACACAACTCGTCGACGCGCAGGAGGAGACGCTGCAGTACCAGACCATGGTCGAGATGCTCAACGCCCAGTTCCGCCTCATCTCGGGCGCAGCCGGTGGGAGCTTCTCATGAGCCTGTTCGGAAACATCGATGTCTCGGGATCCGGCATCAGCGCCGCGCAGACGTGGCTCAACACCATCGCCGGCAACCTCGCCAACATGGGTGATGTCACTTCGACCGACGAGGCCGCCTACGGCGCGCAGACGCCGGTGTTCGTCCCGGACCCGAGCTTCGGACAAGTCGGGGACGGCGTCACCGTCGCCGGCATCGCGGAGGGCGACACGACGGGGATCATCGAGTCCGATCCCAGTAGCCCGCTCGCCGACGCCCAGGGCGAGGTGCGCGTGCCCGACGTACAGACCAGTGCGCAGATGGTGGACATGATCCAGGCGCAGACCGACTACCAGGCGAACACCTCCGCTCTGGCCGACGCCAAGACCGCTTACCAGTCCGCCCTCACCTTGGGGACGTGACGGCTGTGATCCCCGCCATCCCGCCCATCCAACCCCTCCCGGCGACTCCCGCCGCGGGAGGGGCGTCCGCGGCCGGGGGTGGCAATTTCTCCCAAACCGTGTCCGACGCGATCAATCAGGTCCAACAGAGCCAGACCACCGCGTCCACCGCCGAAGCCCAAGCTGCGTCGGGGCAAGGAACGGTCACCAACGCCTTGATCGACGCCACCCAGGCCTCGTTGGAGACCCAGGTCACCGTGGCCCTCGTGGACAAGGGCGTCGCCGCGTTCAACGACATCATGAACATGCAGTTCTGACATGGCCGTCGTACCCTCCACGGAACTGAACCGGGCGCGCGAAGGCGTCAAGCGCTTCGCCTCGGAGTTCACCTACGGCCAGAAGGCCGTGACCGTCGCGGCGGCCATCGCGGTCGTCGTCGGCGCCGTGGCGTTCATGTCGTTCTCCGACAAGCCCACGTTCATGCCGCTGTTCACCAATCTCCAGGCGTCCGACGCAGCCAACGTCACCACCAAGCTGACGTCGGACAAAGTGCCGTACCAGCTCACCGACAACGGGTCGACGATCCTCGTGCCCGCCAACGACGTGGACCAGGAACGACTCTCGCTCGCCCAAGCCGGGTTGCCGGCGACGAGCACGGTCGGCCTGTCGCTCCTGGACAAAGAGGGCGTCACGACCTCGGACATGACCCAGCAGGCCGACTATCTGCAGGCACTGCAGGGAGAGCTCGAGCAGACGATCGACTCGATCTCGAACGTGTCGTCGTCACAGGTCAACATCGCCCTGCCGGCCAATCAGGACTTCGCCCTGAGCAACAACTCCCCGACCGGGGCGTCGGTGCTGGTGACGATGCGAGATGGCCAGACCTTGTCGGTGTCGCAGGTGCAGGCCATCGTGCACCTGGTCGGGTCGAGCGTTCCCAATCTCTCGTCCAACAGCGTGACCGTGGCCGACGCCAACGGGAACCTTCTGGCGGGGCCGGGCGTGACCGGAGGCGAGGGTGGCGCCGACAGCCAGACCGAGGCCTACGACCAAGGGGTCCAAGCCAAGGTGAACGGGTACCTGGCCACGGCTCTGGGGCAGGGCAACGCGGATGTCCAGGTCAACGCCACGCTGTCGTACGACCAGGTGTCGACCACCACCCAGAGCATCGTCCCCGGTGCGTCGGGACAGACGCAGAGCTTCTGCACCCAGACCTCGCAGAGCAACCAGTCCTACAACGGCAGCGGCACGCCGCCCGGGGGAACGGCCGGCACGATCACGACGACCCCGTTGACCACGATCGCCGGTGGGGGGAACGGCAACTACACGAACACGCAGAGCACTCAGACCTGTGAGACCAACCAGCAGACCAAGACCGTGCAGCAGGCGCCGGGGACGGTCTTGAACCAGTCGGTGGCCGTGCTCATCAACTCCAAGGCGCTCCCCAAGGGCATGAGCGCCAGCTCGCTGCAGAGCGGTGTGGCCGCCGCGGCGGGCATCGACACCGCGCGTGGCGATCAACTGGCCTTCAGCTCCATGCCCTTCGACACCGCGTCGGCCCAGCAGGCCGCCAAGGCTGCCGCCGCGGGTGCCAAGGCGACGCAGAAGCAGGCGATGACCGCCCTCATCCGAACGGCGGTGGTCTTCCTCGTGATCTTGATCGTGCTCTTCCTGCTGTGGCGCTCGGCCCGGCGGGCCCGGCGCGCCGCGCCGACCCAGGTGCTGGCGCCGACCGACCTCGCAGTGCTCTCCCGGTCGTGGGCCGACGAGCCCACGGGACAGCTTCCCGCGGTGGGGTCGGAGACCTCGGCCATCACCCGGGAGTCGACCGACGTCAACCAGTTCATCGACAGTCAGCCCGATGACGTCGCCACCATGCTGCGCGGCTGGCTGGCCGATTCCCGCACTGCGAGCAACACGTGACGACGACGTTGACGGGCTCGCAGAAGGCCGCGGTCGTCCTGGCCCAGCTCGACAGCACCCGGGCGGCCAAGGTCCTGCGCGTCATGAGCGAACAGGAGGTCATCGACCTCATGTCGACGATGGCCACGCTCCCGACACTGGCCGTCGACGAGGTACGCAGGGTCCTCAACGAGTTCCACATGCACGCCAGCGCCAAGGCCCAGGTCGGCCAGGGTGGTGTCGATGTCGCCCGCAAGCTCCTGAAGGAGCGACTGGGCAGTGCCAAGACCGAGGAGATCCTCGACCGCTTCATCGACCCCAATTACTCGCACCCGCTGGCCTTCCTGCACCGCATCGATCCGCAGCAGATCGGCAGCTTCATCGGCAACGAGCACCCCCAGCTCGTGGCGTTGGTGTTGTCGCACCTTCCCGCCGACTCCGCCGCCCGGGTCATCGCCAACCTGGAGGAGACGACCAGGACCGACGTGGCGCGCCGGATCGCCACCTTGGACCGTGTCTCGCCCGACGTCGTGCTCCACGTGGCCGAGTTCCTCGAGCAGAAGCTCGCGGCGGTCCTGCGCGCCGGGGTGGCGGCCGCCACCGACGAAACGGGCGGGGTGTCGTCGATCGTCGCCATCTTGAACCAGACCGAGCGCGCGTCGGAGCAGCAGATCCTGGCCGAGCTTGAGCAGAGCGATCCCGAGCTGGCGGAGCAGATCCGCAACGAGATGTTCGTCTTCGACGACATCGCCAGCCTCGACGACCGCACGCTCCAGCAGATCCTGCGCAACGTGGTCCCGAAGGACCTCGCCACGGCCCTCAAGCCGGTGTCCGACGAGATTCGCGACAAGTTCCTCCGCAACGTCTCGGAGCGCGCCGCACAAGACGTCCTCGAAGAGGTCGACCTGCTCGGGCCGACGCGGCTGTCTCAGGTCGAAGCGGCTCAGACCGCCATCGTGAAGATCGTGCGCGGGCTCGAGGCATCGGGCGAGATCGTGTTGGCACGGGGCGACGATGAGTTCGTCTAGTCGCGTCATCAGCCGAGTCCTGCGGGGAGAGGCCGGTCGCAGCGCGACGGCTGAGACCTTCGACCCGCGCCACGCCAACGTGGTGGGGCACGAGAAGACCCCGGTCGTCGACCCGCTCGCCGCCGAGCGCGCCGCTGCCTACCAGGAGGGGTACCAGGCCGCGTTGGCCGAGGTGGCGGTCAGCCAGGATGCGGCGCGCGCCGAGCAGGCGACCCGCCTGTGCGATGCCCTGATCGCGGCGGCGGCCACGGCCCGGTCGCTGCGCGAAGCCGCGTTGGAGCAAGCGGAGCACGAAGCCGTCGAGCTCGCCTTCGAGCTCGCCGAGGCGTTCTTGGGGCGCGAGATCAGTCTGAGCCCGTCGATCAGCATCGAGGCCGTCAAGCGGGCATTGACGCTCGTGCCGCACGGCGAGGACCTCGTCGTGCGTCTCCATCCCGACGATGTCGTCACGCCCGAGGAGCTCCAGGCTCTCGTCATCGACGCCGCGGTCAAGGTAGTGGTCGATCCCGAGGTGGAAGCGGGCGGGTGTGTGGTCGAAGCCGGCCCCTGCCGGATCGACGCGCAGATCGGTCCGGCCATGACCCGGGCCCGGGCGTTGATCGACACGGTGGGGCCGGGCTCGCGGGGGCCGCTATGACCATCGTGCCCCACCCGCTGCACTCGTCGTTGCAGGCCGCCGTGGCGCCGCGTCGCACGGGCCGGGTCACCCGGCTGGTCGGACTGCGCATCGAGGTGGAGGGTGTCACCGCCGCGGTGGGCGAGGCGGTCCGGATCTGGCGTGGCGGCGGTGTCCTCGACGCCGAGGTCGTGGCGGTCCAGGGCACCGCCCTGGCCTGCATGCCCCTCGGTGACCTCGCCGGTGTGCGCTATGGCGACACGGTCGAGGCACTCGGTCGGCCCCTGCCCGTCGTGGTGGGTGAAGGCCTGCTCGGGCGGGTGCTCGACGGCCTCGGTCGACCCATCGACGACGGCCCTGCGCTGTCGGAGTGGCACGAGGTGGGGATCGAGTCGGCGCCGCCGCACCCTCTGCGGCGCGAGCTCGTGGACCGACAACTCGCCCTCGGGATCAAGGCGGTCGACACGCTCGTGCCCTGTGGCCGGGGCCAGCGGCTCGGGATCTTCGCCGGCTCGGGTGTGGGGAAGTCGAGCCTGCTCTCGATGGTGGCCCGGGGCACCGACGCCTCGGTGTCGGTGCTCGCTCTGGTGGGCGAACGCGGCCGTGAGGTCAACGAGTTCATCCAACGCGACCTCGGCCCCGAAGGCCTCGCTCGGTCGGTCGTGGTCGTGGCCACCTCCGACGAGCCGGCGCTGGTGCGGATCCGGGCCGCGTTCACCGCCACGCGCATCGCCGAGTGGTTCCGCGACAAGGGCAAGGACGTCGTGTTGATGATGGACTCGTTGACGCGCTTCGCCATGGCGCAGCGAGAGGTCGGGCTCTCGGCGGGAGAGCCTCCCGCCACGCGCGGCTACCCGCCGTCGGTGTTCACGCTGATGCCGAGGCTCCTGGAGCGGGCCGGCGCGGCCGAACGCGGGAGCATCACGGGCCTGTACACGGTCCTGGTCGAGGGCGACGACATGAACGAGCCGATCGCCGACGCCGCCCGGTCGCTCCTCGACGGCCACATCGTGCTGTCGCGACGACTCGCCACCTCCAATCATTTCCCCAGCATCGAGGTGCTCGAGTCCATCTCCCGGGTCGAACCCGCCATCCTCACCCGGGCCCAGCGGGACATGGTCAGTGAGATCCGCCGGCTGTTGGCGGCCTACCGCGAGGCCAAGGACCTGATCGAGATCGGCGCGTACGTCACCGGCTCCAACCCGCTCGTGGACCGGGCGGTCAGGCAGAAGGACCAGATCGACACGTTCCTGCGACAGGACATCGCCGAGACGGTGAGCTCCGACGATTCGTGGGCGGCATTGTCCGGCGTCCTCGCCGCTGACGACGCCTCCAACGCGGTGTCGGCATGAAGCGCTACCGGTTCGCGCTGGAGACGGTACTCCGGGTTCGTCGTATCCAAGAGGAGGCGGCGGGATTCGCACTGGCGCACGCCAATCGCGACCTGCAGCGCGCCGTGCTCGACCACCGCGTGGCGTTGGCCCGCTACGAGTCACTCCAACTCGGTCATGGAGAACAGGATCTGGACTCGTTCCGGCGTGATCGCGACAAGGCCGAGCGGTTTGCCGGCGCGGTCGAGTCGGCGTGGACGGCCGTCCAGGTCGCCACGGACGAAGTGGCCGAGCGACACGGCGTGTGGTCCGTTGCCGCCCAACGAGTGGCGGCACTGGAGCACCTCGACGAGCGCCGGAGGGCTGAATGGCTCGTCGAAGAGCAGCGCGCCGAGATGGCCGCCATCGACGAGTCGGCCATCGCGGGATGGTTGGCCGAAGCCACCGACGACCAGGCCTCGCACCGCGACGACGCAGGAGCGCTGACGTGACGAGCATCGACACCTCGGTCATGGTCGCCCGCATGCAGGCGTTGAGCAGCGCGGTGTCGTCGCTCGGGCCCGCGCTCGAAGCCGCCGCCCCGTCGGGTGAATTCCAGGCCGTCCTCGACAACGCCAACGCGGCGTTGACCGCGGCGTCCAACCCGGCCGACCCCGACTCCTCCGGGGCGACCGCCTCCGGTGGTGGGTCGCTCGTTCCGTCGAGCACGACCCTCGGGCTCGCCGACGCGACCGACTCGACCGACTCGACCGGTACGAGCGCGGGGGCGGGGGTGAGCGGGTCGTCGGTGGTGGCCGACGCCCAGCAGTACCTCGGCGTCCCGTACCGCTGGGGTGGCACGGACCCCACCACGGGGCTCGACTGCTCGGGCCTCGTCCAACGTGTGTACGGCGACCTCGGCGTCTCGCTGCCGCGCACCAGCCAGGAGCAGGTCAACGTGGGAACCCCGGTGGCGAGCCTGGCGCAGGCGCAGCCGGGCGACCTCGTCTTCTTCGAGCCGACATCGAGCGGCCCGGGCCATGTCGGGATCTACATCGGCAACGGGCAGATGATCGACGCGCCGCACACCGGCACCGACGTCCAGGTCCAGGCGGTGGGCAAGCCGATCGCCATTCGCCGCGTCCTCCCCGACGCCACCGCAACGGACTCGTCGACGTCGGGTGGTGCCGGGACCATTCCCGCCAGTCTCAACGTCCCGAGCAACCTGGCGCCGTTGTTCAGCGCCGCGGCGGCGCAACACGGCGTCCCCGCCGCCCTCCTTGCGGCGGTGGCCAAGCAGGAGTCCGGTTACAACCCCGCCGCGGTCAGCTCTGCCGGCGCGGAAGGGATCATGCAGCTCATGCCGTCGACCGCGGCCGGCCTCGGGGTCAACGCTCTGGACCCCGCACAGGCCATCGGTGCCGGAGCACAGCTTCTCGGGAGCTACCTCCAGCGCTACAACGGGTCCGTTCCGCTCGCCCTGGCCGCCTACAACGCGGGGCCCGGAGCAGTGGCCAAGTACGGCGGAGTCCCGCCCTATCCCGAGACCACCGCCTACGTGAACAACATCATGGGCATGCTCGGAGCGACGTCATGAGCCCGATCGAAGGTGCCCTGCTCAACGCGGCGCCGGTCGACGAGCCGCACACGGGTCGGAGCCGCGCCAACGCGGCCGAGCCCGACGATGACTTCGGCCACGCATTCTCTGCGGTGGCGAACGGGGACCCCCCGCGCCAATCGTCGACGGCCGACAAGGGTGGCAAAACGCCGGCTTCGCATGACGCCTCGTCGTCGGCGGACACCACCGCGCACAGAAGCGACCCTGCATCGGCCGCCACGGCCGCTGCCGCGACCACCACCACGTCGGGCACCGCGTCGGGGACGGCGTCGACGCCGGCACGGTCACCCGCCACCGGTTCCGGTGACGGCGGATCGATCGCCTCGGCCACCGATGGCGACGCGTCGGGCCCGTCGGCATCGTCGACCCCGGGCGTGCCCCTCACCGCCACACTCGCCGACGACGGTGACGCCGGGCTCTTGGCACAGGCGGCCTCGGGCCCGGTGTCGGCAGACGGGTCGGCGACCGGGGCCCAGAGCTCGTCCACCGCGCCGACCGCGACCGAGACCCCGGGCACGACCGCGAAGTCCGACAGCCCCACCGGCGCCACGGCGACGCCCGGAGCCCCCGCACCAGCGGATCCCGGTGTCGGGCCCATCGCCGGCTCCGCGTCCAGTGCCGGTCTCGTGTCGAACGCCGAGTGCGACGCCGAACGCGGGCGCGCCCTCGAGTGCGAGCCCGATGCCGACCAAGAACGACGCGGCCGGCTCCGGGTCGGGTCAGCCGACGTGTGAGGGGGACCCGACCGGGGATCAGACTCCTGGCCGCGCCGGCAGCACCGGCGGGGCGGGAAGCGTCACCGTGCTGTCATCGGTGATCGGTCGAAACGGCCCCTCCGCCGCCGACACCACCGCAGCACGGGCCGACACGCACGCGCCGTCACTCTCCACCGGCGTCACCGGCGTCACCGGCGACGCGCCGGACGCCGGGCACTCGACGCCTGTGCCGGGCCCCGCCGCGCCGGCAGGGGCGGCGACACAAGCGGGGTCGGTCCCGGTCGCACCCTCGGTCTCCGCCGCGACGCCGGCTGCCCCGACCGCGCCGGGGGGTCCGGGCCCGCAGGCGCCCACGCCGGCGCAGCAGGTCATGACCGTCCTCACACCACTGCGGTCGTCGGAGGACGGCACCCACGAGGTCACCATCGGCCTCGAGCCCGAGGGTCTGGGCACGGTCAAGGCGACGATCACCGTCAACGCCGACCAGGTCGTCGTGCAGCTCGGTGCCGACAACGACCAGGCGCGCGAGGCGTTGCGCCAGGCGCTCCCGCTGCTGCGCCACGAGCTCGGCGGTGACGGGTCCTCGGCCACGGTCGTGCTCTCCGACGGGCGCTCGCACGGGCAACAGGCGCATTCCCAGCGCGCCGGGGCGCGCCGCGACGCCCCCCGGGACGACGCCGACGAGGACGACCCTCAGATCGATCGCGTCGGGGCTGGGGCGTCTCGGTCCGGACACATCGACCTGCACCTGTGAGGAAACAGCACCCATGAGAAACGGAGGCAACCCATGACCATGATCCCGAGCACGTCAGGGGTCACCGGGACGACACCCCCGGCCAGCACGGCGACGTCGGGGGCGACGGGCCTGAACCAGCTCGACAACTCCCAGACGTTCCTTCAGCTTCTCGTGGCCCAGTTGGAGAACCAGGACCCCACCAACCCAACCGACCCCACCTCGTTCATGACCGAGATCGCCCAACTCACCGCCGTGCAGTCGCAGACGTCGTTGTCGGCCGAGGAGCAGACGGTGGCGGCCGACTCCATGATCGGCTTGACCGTCACGGGCACCGGTGCGTCGGGCTCTGAGCTCACCGGTCAGGTCACGGGGGTGTTGCTCAGCTCGTCGGGCGCCCCGACCCTCGAGGTGCAAGCGGGCACCGGCCAGCCACAGAACCTCACCCTTACCGACGTGACCTCGGTGACCGAGCCCGCACAACCCAGCCAGCCCGCGCAACCCGCGCAGTCCAGTCAGCCTGCGGCGCCCACCCAATCCGACCAGACCACCCAATCCGACCAGACCAGCCAACCCAGTTCGTAGTTCCACCCATCAGAAAGGACAGACCAATGGAGCAGTCACTCATCGCCGCCGTGTCGGGCATCGAGGCCAACCAGACCTATCTCGACGTCATCGGCAACAACATCGCCAACTCCGACACCACCGGGTACAAGGCCGAGGACCCCATCTTCACCGACCTCCTGGCCGAACAGATCGCGGGTGCGTCGGCCCCCTCGGCCGGACAGAACGCGGGGGTCGACCCCATCGCCGTCGGTGCGGGTGTCCGGGTCGGAGCGGTGACCAACGATCAGTCCCAGGGTGCCATCCAACAGACGAACCAGCCCACCGACGTCGCCATTCAGGGCTCGGGCTTCCTCATCGCCGATCGGCAGGGCCAGCAGTTCTACACGCGCGCCGGCAACCTCACGCTCGACGCCAACGGGGATCTCGCCACGCCGACGGGCGCGCTGATCCAGGGTTGGCAGGCAGACGGCCAGGGGACCATCGACACCAACGCCCCTGTGGGGTCGGTGGTCATCCCCAACGGCCAGGTGATGAGCGCCCAGGCGACCAGCTCCTTCACCATGGGGGGAACCTCCCGGCGTGGAGCGGGAGCGGCACGCCACCGGTGGTCACCACCACGCTGAACGGCTTCGACTCGCTCGGCAACACCGCGCCGCTCACGCTGACGTTCAGCGCCGTGGCCGGCACCGCCAACGAGTGGACGGTCGAGGGAACCGTCCCCGACGGCTCGGGCACCAACACCTCGTTGTGGTCGACGCCACCGCTCGTCACGTTCAGTCCCACGACGGGCCAGATCAAGAGCATCGCCGGCGTGACCGCCAATGCCGACGGTTCGTACACGCTCCCGGTGACGACCATGCCGGCGGGCTTCACGTTCCCGACCGGCGACACCTGGAGCATCGACTTCCCGGCGCCGGGATCGGCGAACGCCGTCACGCAGTTCGGTGGTGAGCAGACGGCACAGCTGGCCACGCAGAACGGGAATGCCGCCGGCACGCTCGAGAGCTTCACCGTCGGTGGGGACGGGATCATCAGTGGCGCGTTCTCCAACGGTCTGACCGAGCCGATCGCGCAGCTGGCCCTGGCGACGTTCTCCAACCCGACCGGTCTGATCGACGACGGCAACCTCATGTACTCGGCCTCGGCCAACTCGGGCCAGCCTGCGGTGGGCACGTCGGGCACAGGCGGACGTGGGACCTTCTTGGGCGGTTCGCTCGAGGGTTCCAACGTCGATCTGGCCACGCAGTTGACCGACATGATCGAAGCGCAAGAGGCGTACCAGGCCGACACCAAGGTGGTGAACACGACCTCCACGGTGCTCCAGTCACTGGTGCAGATGCAGTAATGCAGCCGGCCCCTGCCGACGGCTGCCCACACGCCGCCGGCAGGGGCTGGTGCACACGCAATGTGGTCGGTGTCAGGTGCACCGACCTCGCTCAGTGGACATCGCTGCAGGCGGACGCCAATGGCTCAAGCTGGCCAGAAGCGACGTCGATGACGAACACGCTGCCAGGAAGGCACGCGACCTGTGGCCACGGATCGGCCCTAGACCCCGGTGACACAGGTGACTCTCACGGATTCCGAACGACAGGTGGAGCCGTACGACTTTCAGCGCCGAGACGCGCTGGAAAAGGCGCGCCTGCGTCGGCTGCAACCGATCCTCGACGTCCTGACGCATCGCATCGCGGGATCGCTCACCAGCTTGCTGCAGACCCCGGTCAAGGTCGACCTGGGCGAGATGGAGCAGCAGCGCTGGGAAGAGTACGTGAGCGCGCTGCCCGAGCCGACGTTCCTCACCGGTGCCTCGGTGGTCCCGACCGGGGGTCGGATCGTCCTGCACCTCCCCCTGCCGTTGTCCATGGCGTTGGTCGAGATACGCCTGGGAGGAACGGGCGAGAGTGCGGTGCCCGAACGGTCGTTGACCGAGATCGAACAGCGCCTGGTCGCCGATGTGGCCCAGGGCGTCCTGGCGGAATTGCCTCGAGCGTTCTCGTCGGCCATGACCATCAGCATGGGCGCGGTCTCGTCGGTGTCGAGCGGGATGTTCCTGCCGGGATCGACGGCGAACGAGATGTGCCTGCTCGTGGGGCTGCACGTCGAGCTGAACGAGCGTGTCTCGCAAGATGCCAGCATCTGTCTCCCGCTGGTCGTGCTCCTGCCCCTGCTCGACGCCATCGAGCGACTCGACAAGGTCGAGCTCGCCGAGGAGGGGGGCACCGCTCCGACGCGGGTGCGTGAACGCCTGCTGTCCACGGATGTCGAAGTCCGCGTCCATTGGCCCGAGGTGTGGCTCTCTCCCGAGGACCTTCTCAGCCTGGTTCCGGGCGACGTGGTCCGACTCCACCGGGAACGTTCCATGCCGATCGTGCTCAGTGTCGGAGGGTCTCGCTTCTGCGATGCCGTCCCGACGAGTCGCGGCAAAGCCATTGCCTGCATGGTCATCGAGTC
Organism: uncultured Acidimicrobiales bacterium; assembly: GCA_963764205.1. Classification (GTDB taxonomy): domain Bacteria; phylum Actinomycetota; class Acidimicrobiia; order Acidimicrobiales; family UBA8190; genus Chersky-840. The sequence continues at coordinate 226,838 of CAVXRN010000004.1, read as the reverse complement.
GTCGTAGGAGGAAACGTGAGTGACGAGAACACAGTCCACACGGTTGTGGACCCGATGGTCGAGGCCCCCACCGCGGGGCCGGCCCAGAGCGACGTGGTCGAGCCCCCCCCGGGCCGATCGCGATGCGGCCGCTCGAGACGCTCAGCAGCGTCGAGCTGCCGGTCACGGTCGAGCTGGGCCGGACGCGGTTGCTCATGAAGGAGCTGTTGAGCCTGCGCCCCGGCAGCGTGGTCGAGCTCGACCGCCATGTGGGTGCCCCGGTCGACGTCTTCGTCAACAGCACACTCTTGGCTCACGGTGAAGTCGTCGTGGTCGACGACGAGCTCGGTGTCCGGATCACCGCCATCGCCGGGGGCGCCGAAGAGGCGCGGGGGCTTGACCGAGATGTCGCATGCTCCGGTGGTGATGGCGATCGCTCGCCACGCCACGACCGGCGGTCACAGCAGCGCCCCGGCGCAGAGTGTCTCGGCCTCGTCGCTGCTCGTGCAGATGGTCATCGGACTGGTGGTCATCATCGCCCTGATCAAGGTGGCGTCCCGGCTCGTCCAGGGCAGGGGCGGCCGAGCCCTCAGTGCCACCCGTCGGCGCGGCTCGGTCACCGTCGTGGGGCGCCAGAGCCTCGGCAAGGGTGTACAGGTCGCCATGGTGTCGGCGGGCGACGCGACCTATCTCCTGGGCGTGACCCAACGACAGGTCACCCTGCTGGGCCAGCTCGACCCCGAGGTGGACCCGGCGTCCGCCACGTTCCCCGACGTCGCCGTGGGAGAGCTGCAGCTCGTGCACGGTGACAGTGCGGTTTCGTCCCCGGAGGACAGCCGGCCGATGTGGAAGTCGCCCATCGAGCAGATGCGCGCCAAGACCTTGCGCCGGGCCTGACCCCGGACCGACTCGTCCCATGCCCGCGACGACCGCCATGACCCCAGCCTTCGATGACACGGCGGCGCTTGGCGTCTCCACACCCGAGTGCGGGCGGACGGCGCCATGACGAGCCTCTTGGCCGCCGGGTCGTCGATCAACATCAACCTCGGCAACAGCCTGAGCAAGCCGTCGACGAGCATCCTCATCATCATCGGCCTCACCCTGCTCGCCATCGCGCCGTCGCTGCTGATCCTGCTCACCGGGTTCACCCGGATCGTGATCGTGTTCGGCCTCACGCGCCAGGCACTGGGCCTGCAGACCACACCGCCGAACCAGGTGATCGCGGGACTGGCGCTGATCTTCAGCCTGTTCATCATGGCTCCCACGCTCAACCAGATGAACCACAACGCGCTGCAGCCCTACCTGCACGGTAAGAAGACCGTCACCCAGGCGTACGACTCCGCTCAGGTGCCGCTCAAGACGTGGATGCTCAAGCAGACCGGGGACGAAGAGCTGGCCCTCACGACCGCGGTCGACAATGAGCACCCCACCAAGCCCCAGGACGCCTCGATCGGTGCCATCATCCCGGCCTTCCTCCTCTCGCAGCTCAAGAGCGGCTTCATCATCGGCTTCGTCATCTTCATACCGTTTCTGATCATCGACCTGGTGGTGGCGTCGACGCTCATGTCGATGGGTGTCGTGATGCTCCCACCGACGTTGGTGTCGCTCCCGTTCAAATTGCTGCTCTTCGTCATGGTGAACGGGTGGGTGCTCGTCACCCACTCCTTGGTGGTGAGCTTCCGATGACCGAGGCCCACCTGATGGACATCGCCTCGGGGGCGATGATGATGACGGCGAAGTTGGCGCTGCCGATCCTGCTCACCAGCCTCGTGATCGGCCTCGTGGTGTCGCTGTTCCAGTCGGTGACCCAGATCCAGGAGGTCACGCTCACCTTCGTGCCCAAGCTGGTGGGGATCGCCCTGGTGCTCATGATCGCCGGCCACTGGATGCTGGGACAGTTCACGGGGTACGTCCAGCAGCTGTTCGGTCAGGTGACAAGCCTGCTCGGCAGCTGAACTGCGGCGGTGCGCGGTGAGTCTCAACGTCGACCCGATCTGGCTCCTGGCGTTCTTCTTGGCGTTCGTCCGGGCCCTGGCGTGGCTGGTCGTCGTCCCGCCGTTCTCCAACGCCCAGACCGTCCCGCGCATGGCGCTCATGGGCGTGGCCGGTGGCCTCGCCATCCTGGCGGCGCCTCAGGTCTCGCACACGCAACTGCCCACCGACACCGGGGGCCTGGTCGGGGCCATCGTCCTCCAGATCTTCACGGGTGCGGCCATGGGGCTGTGCGTGCGGATCCTCCTGAGTGCGGTCACCGCGGCCGGTGGCATGATCGACCTGTTCGGCGGCATCAACCCACCTCCCGCGGTGGACCCGTTGTCGGAGAACCAGACCCCGATCATCGGCCAGTTCTACGAGCAGGTGGCCATGGTCCTGCTCTTCGTCTCCAACGGCGAGCTGCTCCTGGTGCGGGGGTTCGAGACGTCGTTCAATGCGGCGGGGCTGACCTTGTCGTCGTCAGCCACGGCGTCCAACGTCCTCACCGCTGATCTGGCCACTTTCTTCACCGCTACGTTGGAGATCGCCGCCCCGCTCATCGTGGTGCTGTTCGCCACCCAGATCAGCCTGGCCATGCTGGCCAAGGCCGCCCCCATGATGAACGTCTGGATCCTGGGATTCCCGGTGCAGGCGCTCATGTCGTTCGTCTTCGTGGCCATCGGCATCAAGGTCCTTCCCGGCTACCTCGACAATCTCGTGTCGCGAGCGCTCCAGGACGGCGCCGCCTTGCTCGGGGCGAGGTGAGCAATGCCGAGGAAGGACGACAAGACCGAGAAGCCCACCGCCAAGCGCAAGAGCAAAGCGCGCAAGAAGGGCCAGGTCGCAACGTCACGAGAGGTGTCGAGTTGGGTCGTGGCCCTGGCCGGGACCCTGCTCCTCCCGGTGCTGTTCCGGTCGGCCGAGACGCGCCTGACCCAGCTGTTCGCACGTGTCGCCAACGTCATCACCGACCCGACCGCGCCGGGGGCGCTGCAGGTCCTGCAGATCGGCCTCGGCGACGTCTTGTCCTTGGTGCTGCCCATCGCGGGCTGCTTCGCCGTCATCGGCATCCTCGTGGACGTCGCCCAGACGGGCGGGCTGTTCTCGCTCCAGGCCGCCGCGCCCAAGTTCGACCGGATCAACCCCATCGCCGGCATCAAGCGGCTGTTCTCGGCCAATTCCCTGTGGCAGCTGCTCAAGCAGATCCTCAAGATCTCCGCGTTGGTCCTGATCGCCTACAAGATCCTGTTCGGCCTGGGGGGAAAGCTCGTGGGCTCGGAGCCGGTGGACATGACCCCGATCGTCACCTACGCCGGCTCGACGCTGCTGGGCCTGGTGCGCGACGTGGCCGTCGTCGGCCTGCTCCTGGCCCTGGTGGACTACGGCATCCAGCGCCGCCGGCACACCAAGAGCCTCATGATGACCAAGCAAGAAGTGAAGGAGGAGAACCGCCAGTCCGAAGGTGACCCGTTGCTCAAGCGTGAGATGCGGCGCAAGCAATGGCGGTTCAGCCGGGCCCGCATGATGGCCGCCGTGGCGGGCGCCGATGTGATCATCACCAACCCCACGCACTTCGCCGTGGCCCTGCGCTACCAGGCCGGCCACGGCCACGCGCCCCAGGTCGTGGCCAAGGGCGCCGACGAGGTCGCCTTCCGGATCCGGGCCGAGGCGACCAAGCACAACGTCCCCATCGTCGAGGACCGGCCCCTGGCCCAGGCGATCTTCGCCGCGTGCGAGATCGACGACTACGTCCCCAAGGAGCTCTACATCGCCGTCGCCCGCGTGCTCGCCTTCGTGTTCACGCTGCCGAGCGTGGTGAAGTCGTCGGGCTTGGTGCACCGCCGCATGACCAGCGCCATGGTGGCCTGACCCCACCACCGGACGGCCCCGACCGGCAGGGCGGACGGGTCAGAGGAGCTCTGTCGCGCTGGGCTCGCTCGTCGTGGTGGGCGACGACAGGCGGATGTCGTCGACGGCCGCGGCCAGGCGTTCGGACACCGAGGCCTTGCGTGCCGCGATCGACGGCGACTCGAGCTCCACCAGGGCTGTCTCGGTGGCGCTGCGCAGCGCGTCGAGCTGGTGGTCGAACGCGTGCAGGACGTCGAGCTCGCCGGGCTCGCCCACGGCGCTGACGGCGTGCCACAGCGCGGAGTGCAGGGCGGAGCGCAGCGCCCGGGGGGAGGCGAAGGGCTGGCCGATGCGGTCGGCGTTGCGAAGGATGGTGGAGATCGCGTCGAGCTGGGGGCGCCACTGGTGCACCTCGATGGTGGTTGACCCCCGACCACTGAGCGCCGACCACCCCACGCCGGCTCCGACGCCGCCGAGGACGAGGCCATAGAGCGGGGCCACGAAGGTGACCGAGTCGAAGGGCTGCGCCAGGATGGTGCCGGCGACCGCGCCCACGCCGACCGAGACGAGCCCCTTCATCCGCACCGGCCGCGTCCCGATGCCGAGGGTGACGGTCCGACTGGTCCCCAGGCGAGCCAGGAACCTCCGGCGACCGGTCAATCCCGGCTCGTACAGGACCAGCGCCTGGGGCACGGCGTCGTCGCCGCTCCCGAGCGAGGCACGCGGCCCGGGGTGCGGGCCCGGGGCCCATTCTCCGAACAGGGGCAGGACGGCCGACGGCGGCAGCCCGAAGCGGCGGCGGTACTCCGCGGCGCGTCGCTCGAGATGTCGACGGCGCCCGAGCACGGGGATCACGGCACCCGGGCGCGACACGGCGCCGCCTTGCACAACGGACCCCCAACACCGAGGCGTCCAGGAACTGTTCGGTCCGGTGGTGTGCGAACCTGGGGTGTCCAGTCCGGTTGGGCCACGTACGGGGGGATCCGATGGGCCGACCAAACGTCGCAACGGCCATCAAGTTGCTCACCAAAGCCCAGAGCACGTCGGAGCCCGAAGCCATCGCCTTGGTGGAGCGGTCCTACGCGATGCTGGCCCAGATCATCAACACCTACGAAACCGAACACGCCGGCGACGGCCCGCGTCGGCGCGAGCGGCGACGTCTCTTGGAGCGCCGCCGACGTCCTCGGGCCGAGGGCGCGAGCGCCAAGGGACAGACGCCCGCATCGGGCCGCGCCGCCGACTCCGTCGCCCGCTACCGCGGCGTCACCGGGGACGGCGGCGCCGGGCGCAGCGGGGTGGACGTGTCGCTCTGAGGCGGCGCCGCATCGGGCCCACATGGCCGGAGTCACCGTCGACCTGCGGTCAGATGCGCGTGTCGAGGTAGGCGGCGGGCCTTCTGGTGGGGACCCGGCTCCGACGAAGGGAGTCGGCGACCCGCTCACGGGTCGACTCGACCTCGGCCTCCATGGCCAGGGTGGCGCGCAAGGCCCGGGCCGCTCGCTCACGGAGCTCCGGCGGCAGCGGGCCCAGGTCCTCGGGCAGCACGAAAGGGGTCACCGTGACCGCGCCCGTGGTCAGTCCCCGCTCCACGTCGGCGAGGCGGCGTTCGATGTCGTCGAGCAGCTCAGGCCACGCCACTGGTGCGCTCCTTTCCGTCGGTGACGGTCTCGGCCGCCTGGCGCCATGCGTCGCCGATGCGGCCGATGAGCGCGGCGGTGGCGGCGGCTCGTTGGCGGTCCTTGTCGAGGTTGGCGCCGAGCAGCTCCATGAGGAAGTAGTTGTGGAGGGCGATGAGCCGAGGGGCACCGTCCCACAGCTCGGGCTTGATGGTGTCGCGCAGGGTGAGGATGATCTCCTGGGCGTGCACGAGATTGTCGTTGATCGCCTTGAGGTCCCCGGTCTCGAACGCGGCATCGGCCCGACACAGGTCGAGGTCGAGGGCGTCGTAGAGCATGGTGAGCCGCACTGCGGGCCCGGCGGTCTCGACGGCGTCAGCGAGGTAGCGCCGCCGCAAGCTCGCCGCGTGGGTAACGGTCACGATACGTCTCGATCTCCGGGACTATCCGTTGGCCGAAATCTGGGCCAGCTCGGCGGTCAGGGTGGAGCTCTGGTTCTTGAGCGTCCCGAGGGTGGACTCCAAGGTGGCGTACTGGTTCAGGAGCGACTTCTGCTCCTGGCTCACGATGTTGGCGTAGAACGAGATCTGGCTGTTCAGCCCGGTCGACTGGTTCTGGATGTTCTGGACCGTCTGGGTGATCTCGCCCTGGGTGGGGTCGGACATCGCCGTCGCCAGGGAGCTGAGCGCCTGGGCGATCCCGGGCTCGTAGGAGAGCGTGCCGAGGTCGGTGAGCGAAGAGACGTTGGGCGTCGTGACCTGCACCGACAATCCCGCCAGGGTGGGGTCCGAGGTCGGGGCCGTGAGGAACTGGCCCTGCCCGGTGGCCGCCACCCCGTTGATGGTCCCGGCCACGTCGACGCCGGCGAAGGTCCCCGAGAGACCCGTGGTCCCCGCCGCGGTGTTGGTCGACGCGACGGTGAAGGCCGCCTGGCTCCCGTAGTTGTCCGAGGTGAGCACGAGCTGTTGGCCCCCGTTGGCGACCTGGGCCGACAGGGAGATGCCCGCGGCGGCGAATGCCGCGTTCAGGCCGGCGGCCACCGAGGCCAGCGACTCGCCCGCCGTGGTGCTGTACTGGGCGGAGTCCGACCCCATCGAGACCGTCAACTGCTCGGCGGCTGCCACCGATCCCGACGCCAGCACGGCGCCGTTGTCGGTGGCCTGTGAGGCCGACTGGCTGATCTGGACGTCGTAGTTGCCGGCTCTGCTGGCGGTCGCCGCGTAGGACAGCGAGACCTGGCCGGTATAGGCGGGCGACGCCGGGGTGTAGGAGCCGTCCTGGGTGAACAGCGCCGCCACCTGGGTCGGGTTGGTCGCGTAGGCCTGCTCGAAGGCCGACTGGTCGAACTGCACCTGGCCGTTTTTCAACGAGAGGCCGATGTTCAAGGCGTTGCCGAACGACGACGAACCGGCCACCGACGCGAAGATCGACTGCACCTCGTTGGTCACGCTCTGCAACACGGCCGAGCCCATGAGCGGCCCGCCCGTCTTGGTCTGGGCGTTGTACCCGGCATTGGTCTGGATGTCGGAGAGCACGGTGTTGGCATCGGTGACGAGCTGCTGCACCGCGTTGGAGGCGGCGGTGGCGTCGGGCGTGACGCTGACGGTCACCGGCGTCGAGCTGGTGGTGAGGAGATTGACCGTGAGACCGGGCAGCAGCCCCGTCACGGTGTTGGTCTGGGACTGGAACGCGTAGCCACCGGCGCCACCCACGAGGACCTCGGCGTTGGTCCCGGCCGAGGCCACGTTCAGCGCGCCCAGCGACGACGAGGCGAAGGCGTTCATGTCCACCGAGAGGTCCGAGTTGGTGCCGGTGGTCGACGAGGACAGCTGGAGCAGGTACTGGTTGGTGCCGGTCTGCACGGCCGAGGCCGTGACGCCGAGCCCCGCGGCGTTGATGTTGGCCACGATGTCGGCCAGCGACCCGTTGCCGGTCGAGACGTTGGTGGCGGTGGCCGACCCCGCCGTCAACAGCGGGCTGTTCACCTGGCCCTGGGTCGACGCCGCCTCGATGGTGGCGGTGACCGTGGCGCCGGCGGTGCCGTTGAGGGTGACGGACCCGCCCGGGGTGACGGTGCTCAGCACGTTGGACGTCCCGTCCACGCTCACGATGCCGTCCACGCCGACCGCGGCACTGGCCATGGCCGACAGCCCCAACGTGGCGAGCGCGGTGCCGCCGGTGACCTGCAGGCTCTGGCTCGAGCCCTGGTCCACGGTGGAGAGCGTCAGGTCGCCATTGGCCCCGTACCCGGCTTGCAGGACTCCGCCGGCGCCCGCAGCCGAGATGGCGTTCTGCACGGCGGTGAGCAGCCCGCTGGCGCTGTACCCGCCGGTGGGGCTGGGGGCGATCGTGAGGTTGTAGGCCGTGCCGTTGACGCTCACGGCCAGGGTGTCGTTCGAGCCCGTGACGACGTTGATCCCCGACGACTGCGATCCCAGCGCGACGGTGCCCGTGGTCGAGGCGGCTTGTGAGGACTGGGTGACGTCGATGGTGTGGGCGCCGAGGGTGAGCCCGGTTCCCGCGGCCAGACCGGCGAAGCCCAGCGCGCCGGCCTGGGACACGAGGAACGAGGGCTGGCTGTCCACGATCTGCGCCGTCGAGGACACCGTCCCGCTGGACACGAGCGAGTTGGCCGACGCCAACCGTTGGACGACGAATTGCAACGACCCGGCCGGCGTGCCGGGCGCGGCGGTGGCCGTGGCGACGCCGGTGTCGGAGGAGGTCGCCTGACGAGCGTTCCAGCCGCTCGACTGCGCCAGGGCCGACGCGTCGGTCTGGAGTGCCATCAGGTCGCTGTTGATCTGCTGGTACTCCGACACATTGGAATTGAGCGTGGTCTGCTGGTTCTGCAGGTCGGTCTCGGGTTGCTGGTAGGGCTCGAGCTCGGCCTGGATGATCTGCTGGGTGTTGAGCCCCGACTCGAGGCCGTAGTCGACGACAGAGGGAGTGGTGATCGAGGTGGGCACTACCGTCATGAGCTCTTTCTCCTCCCGTCCGCGCTCGGGAGCCGGCTCCACCGCCGACTGAACTGCACAGTCTTCGGCCCGTTCCGGGTCGGTCTTGAGCGATCCCCGACCGGCGCCGCCCCGCTCCAGGGGGGCCGCCCGACGGCCGATAGACGGGGGGTGCCACGCACCGGACCCTGGGGCCCGGTGGTCCGGGAAACCGAGAACCCGCTCGGCCAGGAAACCGGGGAACCCGCTGGTCCAGGAAACCGGGGAAATTGCCCTCAAGTATCCCGGCACCAAGGTCGAAGAATGGCACCGTCCCGTAACCGGACCAGATCGGATCGGCCAGGACGAACACGCCAAGAGCTCCACGGACGGGGCTTGAAACCCAAGGAGGAAACGGATGTCTTCCCTCGTAGTCAACACGAACCAGTCGGCGATCAACGCGTTCGACAACCTGAACGCCACCGACAACTCAATGTCCAAGGCGATCTCGGAGCTCTCTTCGGGTCTCGCCATCCAGACTGCCGCTGACAACCCGGCTGGCTACGTGGTGGCTGAGGGCCTGGAGTCGCAGGCCAACGGTTTCACGCAGGCGATCTCCAACGCCCAGGCAGGCGTGTCGTTGATCCAGACGGCCAGTGGTGCTCTCAACCAGATCACCTCGATCCTGCAGACGATGAACCAGCTCGCTCTGAGCTCCTCGAACGGCGCCACCAACGACACCCCGTCGCTGAACGCCAACGAGCAGGAGTTCGTCGCCCTGCAGAACCAGATCGACCAGATCGCCACCACCACGTCGTACGGCACCAAGGTGCTGCTCGATGGCACGTTCTCGAACCAGAGCCTGCAGGTGGGTGCGTTCGACAGCTCGAGCCAGCAGCTCGTGCTCACGGTCGGCGCCGCCACCACGGGTGCGCTCGGCGTGGCGTCGACGACGGTCAGTGTGGCCTCGCAGGCCAGCGCCCAGGCGGCCATCAGTGCGGTCCAGGCGGCCATCAGCAACGTGGCCTCGGTTGAAGCCAACGTCGGTGCCATCCAGAACCAGCTGTCGGTGGTCGTGGCCAACCTCACGGTCGGCCAGCAGAACCTGACCGCTGCGTACTCGGGGCTCGTGGACGTGAACTTCGCCCAGGAGACGACCCAGTTCACAACGGATCAGATCCTGCTGCAATCAGGCGTGGCGATGTTGAGCCAAGCGCAACAGACGCCTTCGCTGGTCCTGAAGCTCCTCGCCTAGTCGGGGGACGGGCCTGAACCCCCGGGGACGATGCGTCGTCCCCGGGGGGGAGGGACCCGAGCTTGAACACGTCGAGGCCTGACTGACGACCGAACCGCGTCGCGGTTTCGAACTCGACTGGGACCGGAGGGCCGGCGTCTGACGCCGGCCCCTTAGCACGGGAGGACCGATGATCTCCCTCGCGCGCTTTCACAGCGGCGAGCGCATTGCGATTAACCCTGACTTGATCGAGCGGATCGAGGAGACTCCCGACACCGTCGTCACCTTGACCAGCGGCACCAAGTACGTGGTCGGGGAGTCCATCGACGAGATCACCGAAAAGGTCCAGGTCTTCCGCGCGACGCTGCTCAACCTGGCCTTCCGGATGGCGCAAGATCCCGACGCTGTCCGCAGTACTCATCTTCATGTCGTTCGAGGCGGGGCACCTGACCTCGACGACTGCGACTCCGGGGGCATGCAGTCATGACGAAGATGGACCGCATGACCCCGATGGCGGTGGGTGGAGCGCTCGTCGCAGTGTTCCTCTCCATGATCGTCGACGGGTCGAGCCCCACGCTGCTGTTCAAGCCCGCGCCCATCCTGCTCGTCTTCGGGGGCACGGCCGCCGCGGCCGCGGCGGGGTTCATGAAGAACGACGTGAAGAAGTTCAAAGACGTCCTGAAGGCCGCGCTCGGCGTGCCCGAGGCCGATCCCAGCGACGAGATCGCCAAGCTCGTCAACCTGGCCGAACTGGCCAGGCGCGACGGGCTCTTGGCGCTGGACAAGGCGGCCGAAGGTGTCGAGGACCCGTTCTTCCGCCGCGGGCTCGAGATGACCGCGGACGGCGTCGACCCCGAGGAGATCCAGGAGATCCTCGAAGGCGAGATCATCGCCCTGAAAGAACGCCACAAGGCGGGCTCGAAGTTCTTCGGCGACATGGGAGGGTTCTCCCCCACGCTCGGGATCATCGGCACCGTGATCGGCTTGATCCACGTGCTCGCCAACCTGTCGAACCCCAACGTCATCGGCCCGGCGATCGGTTCGGCCTTCACCGCCACGCTCTGGGGTGTGTTGGCGGCCAACCTGTTGTGGCTCCCGATCTCCAACAAGCTCAAGCGTGCCTCGGAGCTCGAGGTGCACCACAAGCGGATGATCGTCGACGGGCTCCTCGCCATCCAGGCCGGAAGCAGCCCGAGGCTCATCGCCGCTCGACTCCAGTCCTATCTCCCCGCCAGTGAGCGCGCCTCCACGGGGCGAGCGTCGAAGGAAGCGGCATGAGACGGCGCCTGGCGGGCGAGGCGGCCGAGGAGGCGGAGGCGGCCAACGAGGAGCGGTGGCTGCTGACGTACGCCGACATGATCACGCTGCTCCTGGCGTTGTTCATCGTGCTCTTTGCGGTCAGCACCATCAGCACCAAGAAGTTCGAGGCGTTGGCCTTGGGGTTCAAGCAGAGCTTCTCCCCCAATCCCGGCGTCCTCCCCTCGAGCAACGGGGTCGAGCAGTACGACAGCCTCACGCCCACCGCCGGTCCGCGCCAGGTCCAGCAGCATCCGAGCATCGCCTCGCCCACCAAGCAGGTGTCTGCCTCGACGCCCACGAAACTGTCGGCGTCGGCCGAAGCCCAGCTCGAGACCATCAACCAGCAGATCCAGAAGGCGGCGCAGGCCGCCAACCTGCAGGGGGTGCTCAGCACGTCCTTCTCGACGCGCGGCCTCGTGGTCCAGATCCTCACCGACAAGGTCTTCTTCGCCAGTGACTCCGCCGACCTCGGGCCCGAGGGCGACGCCGTGGTCGACTCCGTGGCGTCGGTCCTGAAGACGACGGGCAACAACATGGACGTCGAGGGCTACACCGACGACCAAGCCATCACCGGCGGGCCCTACGACTCGAACGAGGAGCTGAGCGCGGTGCGCGCCGCCAGCGTGGCGACGAGGCTGACCGAGCAGGACGGCATCGACTCCGATCGCCTGGCGGCCACCGGGTTCGGTGACACCCACCCCGTCGCGCCCAACACCAGCGCGGCGGGTCGCGCTCTCGACCGCCGGATCGACATCGTCGTCCTCGCCCCAGGAGCAGCCCAACCATGAGCGCCATGGCCACCGACCAGGGTGCTCGCGCGTCGGCTGGTGCCGGCGCGGATGGCGGCGCGGAAGCAGGCGCGGGCGAGGAGAAGGTCAAGAAGAGCAAGAAGAAATTGATCATCATCCTCGTCGTGCTGCTCCTCGTGGGGTTCGAGGCCAAGTCGATGCTGCTCAAGCCGCACTACAAGCCCGGCCAGACCGTCCCCCTCGGGACGATCCTGCCGCTGGACCAGCTCACGGTGAACATGTCCGACGGCCACCTCGTCCAGGCCTCGATCTCGTTGCAGCTGACCAAGGTGGCGGCCAAGACGACGACCACCGACGTCCCTCGCTTCGACGACGCCGCCATCACGGTGCTCGGCGCCCAGACCTACGACCAACTTCTCGCCCCGGGGGACGCGCCGAGGTCAAGGCGCAGATCCTGGTGCTGTGTCAGAAGATCGCCCCACCCGTCGACGGCGCCGCGCAAGAAGTGAGCGCCGTGTACTTCACGAGCTTTGTGGTCCAGTGACGCGCGCGGAGCGTGACGACACCACTCTCCGTGAAAATGAACTTTCGCGGACGCGGACTACATCCGGAGTGCCAACCGGCCGATAGCTGCGGGATGGGATTGAACGCCCTTGTGGTCTGCCTGTTCGAGGAGAGTGAGGCGCTCGAGCACCTCGCCTTCAAGTTGGAGCAGGAGCAGCTGGTGTTGGTGGCGGGGAAGCCCCGGTTGTTGGCTCGCAACAGCGCGGAGTTCGAGCAAGCCGTCAAGGACCTCGACGTCGTGAGCCGTCGTCGCGAGGCGTTGGTCATCGCCGCAGCGGAGGAGTTGGGCCTCACGCCCACCACGACGCTCGGTGCTCTGGCCGAGGCCACTCCCGACGATGACGAGCGGCGCGTGCTGGGGGAGCGTCGTCAGGTGATGCGCGTCCTGGTGGACCGCATCAACGCGCTGTGCGCCGCCAACCGCGAGATCCTCGCCCGGAACTTGGCCGCCACCACCGATGCGCTGGCGTTGCTCGGAGAGACCCCGTCGTACACCGCCATGGCGACGACCACGATCGGGGCCCCACGGCCCCGCATGCTCGACGCCAAGGCATAGCGAGCGCCGTCGTCATGGGAGACCTCGCACTCAACATCGCCGCGTCGGGCCTCGACGCCCAGCAGACGGCGATGGACACCATCTCGGAGAACCTCACCAACGCCAACACGCCGGGCTACGTGTCGGAGAAGGTCGCGCTGGCGACGAATCCCGGCGGCGACCTCCTCGGTGTCGGCGACGGCGTCCGCACGGTCGGGGTCCTGCAGAACACCGACGGATTGCTCGCCACCAACGCGCAGCAGACCCAGGGCATCCTGTCGCAGACCACGTCGTTGCAACAGATCCTGCAGGGCGCGCAGGCGGTATTCCCCGAGCCCAGCGCGTCGGGGATCTCCGCCGACCTGTCCAGCTTCTGGCAGTCGTGGGATGCGGTGAGCCAGGACCCGGCGAACCCGGCCCCCCGGACCCAGGTCGTCGATCTGGCCCAGAACCTCGTCTCGGACTTCCAACAAGCCTCGCAACAGCTCGGCAACCTGCAGACCAACGCCCAGACACAGGTGGCGTCCTCGGTCACCCAGGTCAACTCGCTCCTGGCGCAGGCTGCGACCTTGAACCAGAAGATCGGCGCGACCCAGGGCTCGGGCTCTCCCGCCAACTCCCTCGTCGACCAGCAGAACCAGGTGCTGAGCGAGCTGGCCTCCACCATCGGCGCGGTGGGCGTCGTCCAGCCCGACGGGACCACGAACGTCGAGGTCGGGGGCATCACCCTCGTCCAGGGCTCCTGGAGCGACACCGTGCAGGTGACGGGGAGCACCGGCGACATGTCGCTGGTGGCCCAGGCGAGCGGGGCCACCATCCCCGCCTCCTCGGGCAGCATTGCGGGACAATTGGCGGCCATCAACCAATACCTGCCCTCCTACCAGTCCCAACTCGACGCGGTCGCCAACGACCTCGCCTCCACGGTCAACACCCAACTGGCCGCCGGGTACACCGCCACCGGGACCTCGGGGTCCGCCGATCCACTGTTCCAGGGCACCGGCGCAGCGGGCCTCACGGTCAACGCCGCAGTCGCCAACGACCCGCAGCTCATCGCGGCGTCGGACACCGCCACACTCCCCGACGCCACCAACAACGGTGCCAACGCGCAAGCGATGGCCGAGCTCTTCAACGTGCCGACCGGCCCTGATCAGCAGTACCAGTCCCTCATCCAGGGGCTGGGGTCGCAGGTGCAGGCGATCAACAACCAGGTGACGGCCCAGACGTCGGTGGCCAACGCGGCACAACAGAACCTCCAGGCGATCGAGGGCGTCAACACCAACGACCAAATGGTCCAGATGCTCACCTACCAACAGGCCTATCAGGCATCTGCGAAACTTGTCAGCACCGTCGACACCATGATGCAGGCACTGATCTCAGCGACATGACGACGACGGCCGAATTGAGGAGCGACTCGTGACCGATGTCATGGGGACCAACGCCATCACCTACACCCCGACGATCATGGCCGACCAGATGATCTCGGCGTTGAACGCCAACGAGGCGCAGCAGGCCACCGACGAACAGCAGCTGTCCACCGGCGACACCATCAACCAGCCGTCGGACAACCCCGCCGGCGCGGCCGACCTGCTCCAGCTGAACGCGAACCTGGCGCGCTCCCAGCAATACGCGTCGAACGCCAACAACGCCGCGGGCTTCCTCTCGCTCGGCACCCAGACCGTGAACCAGGTCCTCTCGGCCCTGCAACAGGCCCAGCAGGTGGTGGAGTCGGTCAGTGGCGCCAACCTCAGCAACCAACCCGGTGCGCTCCAGGCGCTCGCCGACCAGGTCACGTCGGTGCGTCAGGAGCTCATCAACCTGGCCAACACCAACTATGGGGGCCAGGCCATCTTCGCGGGCACGGGCAACGTGGCCCAGGCCTACGACCAGAACGGCAACTTCGTGGGCGGTGGATCGGCGCCGACGCGCACCGTGGCGCCCGGCGTCCAGGTGGCGATCGGGGTCACCGGTGACCAGGTCTTCGGCACGGGGAACTCGGGCCTCCTCGGCAGCAACGGCATCCTGGCCCAGATCGCCCAGGACCTGCAGACCGGGACCACCGCGTCGCTCAACAACGTCGAGACGACCGACCTCCAGGCCCTCAACCAGGCCACGGCCCAGGTGTCGTCGCAAGCTGCTTCGTTGGGCGCCAACTATCAGCGGGTGGAGGCGTTCTCGCAGCAGGCGACGAGCACCCAGCAGGTCCTGCAGACACAGATGAACGGGATCGACAGCACCAACGTCGCGCAGGTGACCACGCAGCTCACGGAGTCGCAGCAGTCGTTCCAGGCTGCGCTGTGGGCGACCGCGCAGCTGTCGCAGGAATCGCTAGTCCAGTTCTTGGGATGACGGGAGAGTAGAGGGCATGCAGATCACACGAAGCCGGGTCGACGATGCCGAGGCGCAGACCGACGAGTCGACGACGGTCATCGAGACGGATATTCCCGACGGTGTCCTCATCGACTTCGCCGGCGGGCTGCCCGGGTTCCCGGCGTCCCGCCAGTTCCGACTCGAGAGGCTCGCCCCCGAGTTGGACCCGTTCTGCGTCATGCGGTCGGTCAACGATGCCCAGATCTGCTTCGTCCTCGTGCCGCCGGGGGCGATGTTCCCCGACTACACCATCGAGATCGACGAGCAGCATGTGGCCAGCTTGGGGCTCGAGACGGCCGACGACGCCGTCGTGATGACCATCGTCACCCTGGGTGAGCCGCCGACGGCGAACCTGCTAGGCCCGGTCGTGGTCAACCGGCTCACCCGGTCGGCCGCGCAGGTGGTGCAGTACCAGGCGGACTATCGCGCTGCTGAGCCGCTGACACCCCGGTCCGAGGGCTGAGCCGCATCGGGCTCGACGCCGGCCGGCCGCGTGGCGCCGTCGGGCACCGAGGGCCCCGGCTCGCGCAGCACCGACGTGAGATGGGTGACCCCGTCGGCACCCGTGGACGCGGCTTGGCGGTTGGCCTCTTGGATCTCGAGGTACACCTCCTCGCGATGCACCTCGACCTCGTGGGGGGCGTCGATGCCGATTCGGACCTTGTCGCCCGCGATGACCATGACGGTCACCTTGATGTCATGCCCGATCATGACCGCTTCACCAGCACGACGGCCGAGGACTAACACCGGGGAGACCGCCCCGGACCGTGCTCGCCGTGCGACGACGAGGACCGGTCACGCCACACGACCTCACCCGGCCACTGCACTTGCTCGTCCCTGCAACGCGGCATCGCCCCTCCCTGGAGGTCGGTCCCAGGCTATCGGGTCCACCATTTTCCGCGCGACCACCGAGGCACGTCGCTCCCGGTCCCGGTGGACGCCGTCGTCGAGGTCGGCGGCCGACCGACACCGAGGAGGTCTTGACGAGGGTCTCGTACCGCACGAAGAGGATTCGCTGTGCCCGGGTAGCTCAGGTGTCAATCAGGACTGGTCCAGGAGTATGCGCAGACCGTCCCGGAGCGCTCGGAGCCGCACCTCTCGGTCCAGAGCCGGTGACCGGGGTTGGCCATTGCGATCGAGCGCCGCAGGTTCTCCAGTTCAACGCTCCAGTGCACGGGCACGAACATACGTTCGGCGGCCTGTGTCGCTCTGCCCAGCTACGCCTCCGCCTTGCGATAGAGGTTCAGCGAGATGAAGAAGAAGACCACGAAGATACCCAGACACCAGGCCACCGCTTGCCACAGATCGTGGTACACGGGCCCGCCTTCGAAGAGTGCCCGCACCGAGTTGATCGACACCGAAGCGGGCTGGTTCTCGGCGAAGGGCCGCAGCCAGCCCGGCATGGTCGCTACGGGCACCAAGGCGGAGCTCGCGAAGAAGAGTATGAACATCGGCAGGATGGACGTCATCTGGGCGGTCTGGGGGTCCTTCACTGCTAACGCGATGGCCGCATAGACCCACGTGAAGGAGTAGCCGAATCCGATAATGAGCGCAACGCCTCCAAAGCAAGCCCCAACGCTGTTGTGGAACCGAAAACCGACGAGTAGTCCGAGAACGATGATGAATGCAAGGGCTAGCACCGCTCGGCATAAGTCAGCGAGAGTTCGACCGGCAAGAAACGCTGAACGCGCCATGGGCAGACTGCGGAACCGGTCGATCATCCCCGCCTGGAGATCGGTGGCCAGGGCCAGGGCCGTCGTCATTCCTCCTATCAAGACAGCCTCGAGAAAGATCCCCGGGACCACGTAGTCGACATAGTCGACCCCGGGAACGTGAATGGCACCACCGAGGACGTACCGGAACAGCAAGAGAATGATCGTTGGCTGGAGGATCGTCATGAACAGGAGTTGAGGCGTGCGAATGATACGAAGGAGATTGCGCCGGGTCATCCCTCTGATGTCGCGGAAGGCGAGTCCGAGAGTGAGAGGCGTAACGCTGACTGACTGGCGCGTGACGACAACGTCAGTCATCGTCACCCCGCAGGAGTGACACACTGTCTTCGACAGCGGGCTCAGCCGTGTGGCCGGTGAGTGCGAGGAACACGTCATCGAGTGACGGTCGTCTGATACCCAGGTCCTCCAGTGCGATTCCGTTGTCGTCGATTGCCCGTCCGGCGGCAATCAGCACCTGAGCTCCGCCTTTGATCGGAAGGCTGACCTGGTTCAGGTCTGAGTCGAGCCGCGGCGGTCCGCTTCCTAAGGTGGCAACGAGGGAGGAAGCCCGTTCGAGGTCTCTTCGGTTCGTGACTCGGACTTGCAGGACGTTGCCCCCTAGTCGATCCTTCAGCTCGTCGGCTGTCCCTTGGGCCACGACCCGCCCGTCGTCGATCACGACGATCCCGTGCGCGAGGCGCTCAGCTTCGTCCATGTACTGGGTCGTGAGTAAGACGGTCGTTCCCTCAGCCACCAGCTCATCGATGAGCGCCCACAGGTCATTTCTCGTGCGCGGATCCAGCCCCGTGGTGGGTTCGTCCAGAAAGAGGATCGGAGGGCGACCAATCAGGCTTGCTGCCAGATCGAGTCGACGCCGCATCCCGCCCGAGTAGGTCTTGACCGGCTTGTCTCCAGCAGCGGTGAGCGCCATGCGCTCCAATGCCCCTTGCGAGCGACGGCGATATTCCATTTTGTCCAAGTGATAGAGGAGCCCGACGAGTTCGAGATTCTCGCGCCCGGTGAGCAGTTCATCGACCGTCGCGTATTGGCCGGCGAGTCCGATCATTGACCGAATCGTCTTGGCGTCGTTCCGCACGTCGAAGCCGCCGACGCTGGCGCGACCGCTATCGGGAGGCAGGAGGGTCGTGAGCACTCGCACCAGGGTGGTCTTGCCAGCCCCGTTCGGGCCGAGGAGTGCCAGCACCTTCCCTGCGGACACCGTCAGCGATACGTCGTCGAGAGCCACCGTGGTACCGAACCGCTTCGTGACCCCTTCGACCTCGATGGTTGCAGTCACGTGATCAGTTGAGGCTGGGACCGATCCTTGGCTGTTGACACTCTTGTGATCGCAGCGGGTAGCTGATCCCTTCATCGCGCAGCGGTGCGCACGATTCATCCCTGTCGCACGGCATTGCTCGAGCGCAGGGCGGCCAGGCCGGGGAGATCACCATGTTCGAGGAACTCGAGGGTCGCGCCACCGCCGCTCGAGATGTGGTCAATGTGGCTCTCGAGTCCGAACTGCTGCAGCGAAGCCGTCGTCTCCCCTCCACCCACCACGGAGAATCCGGGACAGGAGGCAACCGCCTCGGCGATGGCTCGAGTTCCTTCGGCGAAGCGAGGGTCCTCGAAGACGCCCATCGGGCCATTCCAGAGCACCGTCCCCGCCTCGGCGATGATCTTGGCGAAGTCCGCCCGTGTCGCGAAACCGATGTCCACACCTTGCCATCCGACCGGGACATCGCCGGTGAACTGCTCGACCTCGCCTGTCGCAGGCCGGCCGACGCCGAGATCGCCGTCGGGAGAGAGCGCCACGATGTCGCGCGGAACCTCAATATGGGGGTAACGATCCAAAAGGCCTTTGGCCTTGTCGATGAGTTCGGTCTCGACGTGGGACGCACCGACTTCATTTCCGAGTGCACGAAGAAAGGTGAAGCACATGGCGCCACCGAGAAGCACGTGGTCGGCGCGCTGAGCGATCGAATTCAACACCCCGAGCTTGTCCGCGACCTTCGCGCCACCCACGGCGGCGACGAAAGGGTGCTCGGGATGGACGAGAAGACGGGTGAGGGCCTCTACCTCGCGTATGAGAAGTCGCCCTGCCGCGCTTGGCAGGAGCGCCGGTGGTCCGACAATCGACGTGTGCCTTCGGTGGCAAGCGCCGAATGCATCGTTCACGAAGCAGTCGAATCCATCGACGAGCCGGTGCGCGAACGCGGGGTCGTTTGCTTCCTCCCCGGGGTCGAATCGCAGGTTCTCCATGACCGAGGCCCCGGGTGCAAGTTCGGCCATTGCTTTTCGGATCGGGGCCATGTCATAGCGGTGGTCGATCCTGCCCTTCGGACGGCCCAGGTGGCTGCACACCACTACCTCCGCCCCGTTCGCCTGCAACCAGGCGAGGGTCGGAAGCGATGCGCGGAGTCGGAAGTCGTCAGCGACTTCCAATCCTCCGTCTTTGCTGGGCCGAAGTGGAGCATTGAGGTCGGCTCGAACAAGGACGCGGCGACCGGCGACCGGTGGGAGATCTTCGAGTATCGGAAGCCCGGAGGTCTTCTGCCCAGGGAACTCGTGGGTTCCGGTGGCTGGATTCGTCATCTCAGACTGCGTTCATGGCCAGATGGACCAGACAATGGCATCAGGATGCTCGGAGTGGCGGCGGTGCGAAGAGACGCGAAGGTCGGACTCTCGTATCCGATCACTCGACACGTGCGGCTCATGAAACAGCCGGGGTCACGGTGGATCTCCGGGTGGAAGATCACCGGAGGTCGAATACCAGGCGGGCCCCGACCTCACCCTTCTCGACCTGCGTGATGGCGTCGTTGACCTGACCGGACCCCGGAACCGGCGTATCGATCTCTTCGATCGTGAGCGGCGTCCCGAACTCGTGCACCACCGCTGCCTTCATCGGACGCTCCTCGCTCGATCACCTGGGATCATCCTGGACCAGGCCGTTGCAGGGTCCCAGAGGCAAAGGTCCCGAGGGAGCGGAGCCCACGAATGAGGGGCCTTGTTCGCACTTGCCGTCCACCCGGATGGGGCAACTGCCCCGGTCCGAGGTGGAGCGACCCTCCGGAAACGGGACCTTGTTCCCTGGCGGTAGGGGAGATCCGGCGCGACGTTGGGCTTGCTGGCTCGATGACCAGACGTCGAGGAGCTGGGGCAGTGCCACGACGAGGAGGACAGATGTCGGTACGGGTGGGGATCAACGGATTCGGTCGGACCGGTCGTGCGCTGCTGCGCGCCGCCCGGAGGCCAGAGCTCGGACTCGAGGTCGTGGCGGTCAACGACCTCGGCCCTCCGGCGGCACTCGCCCGCCTCTTGGCTCGCGACTCGGTCTTCGGGCGGCTCGAGGTTGCGGTAGCGCTCGATGACGACGTCATGGTGGTCGGGGACCAGCGGGTCCGCCTGCTGGCGGAAGCCGAGGTCAAGGCGCTGCCGTGGGGCGAGCTCGGGGTGGACGTCGTGGTGGAGGCGACGGGCAAGTTCACGGCCCGTGACCGCGCCGCCGGGCATCTCGATGCCGGTGCCCCCCGGGTGGTGGTGTCGGCACCGTCCAAAGGCGCGGACGCCACCTTCGTCATGGGTGTCAACGACGAGCAGTTCGACCCGGCCCGACACGTCGTCGTCTCGAATGCTTCGTGCACGACGAACTGTCTGGCCGTGCTGGCCAAGGTGCTCGACGACGCCTTCGGCATCGAGGAGGGCTTCATGACGACGGTCCACGCCTACACCGGAGACCAGCACCTGGTGGACTCGGTCCACAAGGACCCGCGTCGAGCTCGAGCGGCGGCGATCAACATCGTGCCCACCACGACCGGGGCGGCCCGGGCCACGGGACTCGTGATGCCTTCGGTGGACGGTCGGCTGGACGGTTTCGCCTTGCGGGTCCCGGTTCCTGACGGGTCGGTCACCGACCTCGTGGTCAACCTTCGATCGCCCGCCACAGCGGACGACATTCGGGACGCCTACCGCGAGCGGGCCGCGACCGGGTCCCTCGTCGGAAAGCTCGACTACAGCGAGGAGCCCCTCGTGTCGAGCGACATCGTGGGTTCGCCGGCCTCGTGCGTCTTCGACGCCGAGCTGACCATGGCGCAGGGCCGCATGGCCAAGGTGATCGGCTGGTACGACAACGAATGGGGCTATGCCAACCGGTTGGCCGAGTTGTCGGCCCTGGTGGGCTCGGCCTCCCGACCCTAGATCGCAACGCGGCGGACATCGGGTGTTCCAAGTCAGGATCCACGGTCGGGGCGGTCAAGGGGTGGTCACCGCGGCCGAGCTCCTCTCGGTCGCGGCCTTCGGCGACGGGCACTACGCCCAGGCGTTCCCGAGCTTCGGGTCCGAGCGCACCGGCGCCCCGGTGATGGCGTTCTGTCGCATTGACGCGCAGCGCATCCGCACCCGAGAGCCCATCGTCGCGCCCGACGCACTCATCGTGCAGGACGCCACGTTGGTGCATCAGGTCGATCTGTTCAGTGGACTGCGTCCCGGCGGGTACCTCCTCGTCAACTCGTCGCGGAGCCTCGATGACCTCGGTCTCGCGGACCTCGTCGCTTCCCATGGTCACGCTCGACTGCTGACCGTGCCCGCCACCGAGCTGGCACTCGAGCACACCGGGCGCCCCGTTCCCAACGCCGTGCTGCTGGGCGGCTTCGCCGCGCTCACCGGCATGGTCTCGATCGATGCGGTCGTCCGCGCCATCGCGGCGCGGTTCAGCGAGAAGGTTGCCTCGGGCAACGCCGCCGCAGCCCGCGAGGCGTATCGCATCGTGGAGGCAGGGAAGGGGGTGCTCGCCGATGCTCCGCCAGGTTGAGGGCTCGCGTGCCGTGGCCGAAGCCGTCGCCCTGTGCCGGCCCGAGGTCGTCTGCGCGTACCCGATCTCCCCGCAGACGCACATCATCGAGGGGATCGGGGCGCTCGTGAAGTCGGGTGAGCTCACGAACTGCGAGTTCATCAACGTCGAGTCGGAGTTCGCGGCGATGTCGGTGTGTATCGGAGCTTCGGCCACCGGCGCCCGGGCGTACACGGCCACGGCCAGTCAAGGCCTGCTCTTCATGATCGAGGCCGTGTACAACGCCTCGGGGCTGGGTCTGCCCATCGTGATGACGCTGGCGAACCGTGCCATCGGCGCGCCCATCAACATCTGGAACGACCACAGCGACGCCATGGCGGTGCGCGACGCGGGGTGGATCCAGCTGTTCGCCGAGACGAATCAGGAAGCGGTCGACCTCCACGTCCAGGCCTTCCGCCTGGCCGAGGAGCTGTCGATGCCGGTGATGGTGTGCATGGACGGGTTCATCCTGACCCACGCCTTCGAGGCGGTCGAGATCCCCACCCAGGAGCAGGTCGACGCGTTCGTGCCCCCCTACGAGCCCAGGCAGGTCCTCGACCCGCACGAGCCCGTGTCCATCGGGGCCATGGTGGGTCCCGAAGCGTTCGAGGAGGTCCGGTACCTGGCGCACGTCAAGCAGCTTCAGGCGCTCGACCTCATCCCGGAGATCGCGGCGGAGTTCGGAGGAACCTTCGGGCGACGCGCCGGCGGTCTGGTGAGCTCGTACCGGAGCGAGGACGCCGAGACGATCGTCGTGGCGCTGGGGTCGGTGCTCGGGACCATCAAGGACGCCGTCGACGCCCTGCGCGAGCGCGGGACGCGCATCGGGGTGGTCGGGATCGGGTCGTTCCGGCCCTTCCCGGCCGCGGCCGTACGGAGCGCGCTGGACGGGGCCCGGCGGGTGGTGGTCGTCGAGAAGGCGCTCGCGCCCGGTGCCGGGGGCATCGTCGCCACCGACGTGTCGATGGCGACGGCAGGGCTCCCGCTGCGGACCCATTCGGTGATCGCCGGGCTGGGAGGTCGTCCCATCACCAAGAGCTCATTGATCGATCTCTTCCAGCTGGCGGGATCGGACGGGCTCGAGGCACTCACGTTCCTCGATCTCGACCGGACCCTCGTCGAGCGTGAATTGGCGCGCATGGCCCAGCGCCGCCGCTCGGGCCCAACCGCCGAGAACGTGCTGCGCGACGTCGGCATCGTCTCGGCTCGGGTCACGTGAGGAGCGACCATGCCTCTTGAGCCGGTGAAGTTCTACCAAACGGGCAGCTTCGCCGCGGGCAACCGCCTGCTGCCGTTGGAGCGGCGTTCCGTGCAAGCTGACACGCAGCGGACCAACTCGCTCAATTCGGGCCACCGTGCATGCCAGGGATGTGGTGAGGCGCTCGGCGCCCGGTTCGTCCTCGACGCCGCCATGCGGGCGACCAGGGGAGACATGATCGCCGTGAACGCCACCGGATGCCTCGAGGTGTTCTCGACCCCGTATCCCGAGACCTCGTGGCGTATTCCGTGGCTGCATTCACTGTTTGCCAACGCGCCGGCGGTGGCGACCGGGGTCGCCGCCGCTCTGAAGGCCAAGGGGCGTACCGATGTCCGGGTCGTGGCGCAAGCCGGTGACGGCGGCACCGTGGACATCGGGTTCGGATGCCTGTCGGGCATGTTCGAGCGCAACGATGACGTGCTCTTTGTCTGCTACGACAACGAGGGGTACATGAACACCGGTGTGCAGCGGTCCAGCGCAACCCCCCCCGCGGCCCGCACCGCCACCACTGAAGCGATCGGACCTGAGCCGGGAAACGTGTTCGGCCAGGGGAAGAACGTCCCGCTCCTGGCTGTCGCGCACGAGATCCCCTACGTCGCCACGGCCACGGTGTCGGAGCTGCGCGACCTCGAGTACAAGGTCGAGCACGCCATGTCGCTGCGCGGGGCCCGGTACATCCATGTCCTGGTCCCATGCCCCCTGGGCTGGCAGAGCGCATCGGCCGACACGGTCCTCCTGGCGCGCCTGGCCAAGGAGACGGGGATCTTCCCCGTCTTCGAGGCCGAGCACGGCGAGATCACGGCGGTGTCCAAGATCCGCCGCCGCGTACCCGTCGAGGACTACCTGCGGCTCCAGGGGCGTTATGGCCACCTCTTCGGGGCGACGCCCCGGCCCGACGTCGTCGATCGCATCCAGGCCATGGCAGACCGCAACATCCGTCGTTTCGGATTGCTGGAAGAAGAATCCGCACAGGATTCGGGTGCGGTTGTCACCGAGAGAAGATCCTGATGGACAAGCCGTTCGCCATTACCCTCGATGTCGGTTCGAGTCTGGCCAACAAGACCGGATCCTGGCGGGTCGAGCGTCCCGTCTATGTCGACCGCCTGCCGCCGTGCTGCGATGCCTGCCCCGCCGGAGAGAACGTCCAGCAGTGGCTGTACCACGCCGAGGCAGGGCACTACGAGCAGGCGTGGCGGGCTCTCGTGCGGGACAACCCGTTGCCCGCGGTCATGGGACGCGTGTGCTACCACCCGTGCGAGACGGTCTGCAATCGGGTGCAGGTCGACGAGGCCGTTGGCATCAACGCAGTGGAGCGCTTTCTCGGGGACGAGGCGATCGCTCGCGGATGGAAGCTCGAGACAGATGCTGCTCCTTCGGGTAAGCGGGTCCTCGTGGTCGGCTCGGGGCCGGCCGGGCTCTCTGCGGCGTACCACCTGATCCGGCTGGGCCACGCCGTGGCGATCTACGAAGCCGCCGGGCTTGCGGGCGGGATGATGCGGTTCGGGATCCCCACCTATCGCCTGCCGCGCGAAACGCTCCAGGCCGAGATCGACCGGATCCTCGCAACGGGGGTCACCCTCGAGGTCAACCGCACCGTGACCGACGTGGCCGCGACGATGCAGTCCGACGGGTTCGACGCCGCATTCTTGGCCGTCGGGGCCGAGATCGGCAAGCGGACCTATATCCCAGCGGGCGACTCGTCGCATGTCTTCGATGCCGTATCGCTCCTGCGGAGCATGGAGGGGGAGGCGACGCCTCACCTTGGCCGGCGGGTGGCGATCTACGGTGGCGGTGACACCGCCATCGACGCGGCTCGCACCGCTCGACGCCTCGGCGCCACCGACGCGGTGGTGGTCTACCGGCGCTCACGGGATCGCATGCCCGCCCACGACGTCGAAGTGGAGGAAGCCGTCGAAGAGGGCGTGTCCATGAAATGGCTCTCCACGGTCAAGGCGGTCGAAGGCGAGAAACTCGTGCTCGAGAAGATGACGCTCGACGAGAAGGGATTTCCTCAACCCACCGGCGAGCTCGAAGAGCTCGCCGCTGACTCGCTGATCCTGGCGCTGGGACAGGAGTCGGATCTGTCCCTCGTGCAAGGCGCCTCGGACATCGTGATCGATGACGGGGTGGTCCAGGTGGGTCCGGACATGATGACGGGACATCCCGGGGTCTTCGCCGGCGGTGACATGGTCCCGGCCGAGCGCACGGTGACGGTAGCCATCGGCCACGGGAAGCAGGCTGCCCGCAACATCGACGCCTGGCTCCGCGACACGGTGTACCGGCCGGCGCCGCGCCACGAGCTCGCCGCTGCCGGCATGCTCAACACGTGGTACTACACCGATGCCCCGAAGACGCTCCGCCCCCGGCTCGACCTGGCGCGCCGGACGTCCAGCTTCGATGAGGTGGTGGAGGGCCTCGACGAGTCCACCGCCTTGTTCGAGGCTCGACGATGCATGTCGTGCGGGAACTGCTTCGAGTGCGACAACTGCTTCGGAATGTGCCCCGACAACGCCGTGATGAAGTTGGGTCCCGGTCTGCGGTACGCCTTTGATTACGACTACTGCAAAGGGTGCGGGATCTGTGTGGCGGAATGTCCGTGTGGGGCGATCGTCATGGAGCCCGAGCCGACGTGAACGTGGTCCCGGTCCGCGGGCTCTCAACCGTCTTGGCCGACGGGCGGCAATCGAGGATCGGGCCCTGTTCCGAGCCACGCGTGCCACCCGAGCGCAAGACGAAGCGACCCAGTGAATGTGACCGCGCTCCAACGAAGCTGCAGCGATCGACGCGAAGGAGGGCCTGGAGATGGGTATGAGAGTGTCCGGAATCAAGGCTGTGGAGGTACTCGACTCTCGTGGCAACCCGACCCTGGCGGTCGCGGTGACTCTCAGTGACGGCATCGTTGCCCGCGCCGGCGTGCCCTCGGGGGCGTCCACGGGCTCGCGTGAAGCCGTCGAGTTACGAGACGGCGACTTGGCTCGGTTCGCCGGCAAAGGGGTGATCGGTGCCGTTGCCAACGTCAACGGCGAAATCGCAGAAGCCATTGCCGGTCGAACATTCGCCCATCTGGCCGAGTTGGATCATGCGCTGATCGATCTCGATGGCACCGACAACAAGTCGCGGCTTGGTGCCAATGCCATCGTGGGCGTGTCGATGGCCGCCTCCCGGGCGGCGGCCATCTCCGCCGGACTGCCGCTGTGGCGCGTTCTCAACCCTCCGGGGGTGGCACCACGACTTCCCGTCCCGCATTTCAACGTTGTGAACGGCGGTGTGCACGCGCCGAACAACCTCGACTTCCAGGAGTTCATGGTGGTCCCACTCGGTGCGCCGAGTCTGGCCGAAGCGGTCCGAGCAGGGGCGGAGGTCTATGCCAGCCTGCGGGGTCTGTTGAGGGCGAAGGGGTTCGCGACGGGGCTGGGTGACGAGGGGGGATTCGCCCCAGAGATCGATCGGCCCGAAGAGGTCCTCGGGTTCCTTGTTCGAGCAATCGAGGAGGCGGGCTACAGACCTGGCCGCAGGGGGGTCGCAATCGCCCTCGATCCGGCGTCGAGCGAGTTCTACCACGATGGCGTATACGAGGTCGCCGGCGAGTCGCTCTCGAGCGACGAGATGATTGAGCGCTACGCCGAGATCATCGAGACCTATCCGGTTTGGCTCATTGAGGACGGACTTGCCGAGTCGGACTGGGATGGCTGGGAACGCCTGACTGCTCGGCTGGGCACCGAGGTCGAGCTCGTCGGCGACGACATCCTGTGCACCAATCCTGCGATCATCACCGAGGCCGTCAACCGTAAGGTCGGCAATGCCTCGCTCATCAAGGTCAACCAGATCGGCACCGTGACCGAAGCGCTCGAGGCGATGCGCATCTGCCGGGAGGCAGGTTGGGCGCAGTTGGTGTCTCACCGCTCGGGTGAGACAGAGGACTCCTTCATCGCAGATCTGGCGGTTGGATCGGGTTGTGGTCAGATCAAGAGCGGCGCTCCGGCCCGCGGGGAGCGGGTGGCGAAGTACAACCGACTTGTGGAGATCGAGAATGCCGAGAGCCTTCCCTATGGGTTGGCCAATTCCTAGCATTCGATGCACGACATGGCGGCCGTTTCGCGACTCGCGACGGACGTGGCCGACCTCCCCCGCCTTCGCAATCGCGTCGCGCTTTCGTGACGACCCGTGAGTCTGTGTCACCGGAGGAAATGCCATCCAGGTTTTCGGTCTTGCCCCTGACGGGCCGCCCGAGCCAGGATCTCGTGGTGCAGGCCCTTCCTCCACCTCGCGAAGTCGATGTCCCCGTCCTGCAGTTGGCCCGTCTTCAGCCGCTCATCGGTGAGCATCGCTACGCCGATCTCGTAGCTGAGGTGACTCGAACACGATCCGCGCTGCGCGGCTGCACCGTCTGGAACGTCAACTCGACCGCCACGGGCGGGGGCGTGGCAGAGATGTTGCAGGCGCTCGTGGGCTACATTCTCGGCGTCGGGGTGGCAGTCCGCTGGCTCGTCATCTCCGGTGACGTCGAGTTCTTCTCGGTCACCAAGCGCATCCACAATCGACTCCACGGTGTACCGGGCGATGAGGGATCGCTGCGCGACATTGAGGCCGCTCATTACGATTCCGTACAGGCAGCCAACGCCGTCTCCATCGCGAGACAAGTCCGGCCGGGAGATGTCGTTCTCCTGCACGACCCTCAGACGGCCGGGCTGGCCGCGCCCCTGAAGGAAGCCGGCGCGGTGGTCTTGTGGCGCTGCCACGTGGGCACCGATGGACGCAATGAGTGGACCGAGGAGGCATGGGCCTTTCTCCGACCGCGTCTGGCAGCCTGTGACGGCTTCGTGTTCACGCACCAGTCGTTCGTGCCAGCCTGGGTCCCCGCCGATCGGGTATCAATCATCCCGCCCTCGATCGACCCGTTCTCCCCTAAAAACCAGGAATTGTCTGAGAGCCAGCGCCTGCGCATCCTGGCCGCGATGGGGGTACTCGACGGCGAGGCGACCGAAACGGCGACGTTCACACGACGGGACGGTACAGCCGGGCATGTCACGCGACGGGCCTCTGTGGTGGCCGATGGACCCCTGGATTCCGCAGCGCCCCTGGTGGTCCAGGTCTCGCGATGGGACCACCTGAAGGACATGGCCGGCGTCATGGCCGGCTTTGCGTCACGCGTGACGAGCCGCGGCGACGCCCAGCTCGCGCTGGTGGGGCCCGTGGTCGACGACGTGAGTGATGACCCCGAGGGCCGACGCGTCCTCGAGGAGTGCATCGACGCCTGGAGCCTGTTGTCATCTCGGGAGCGCCGGCGAATCAGACTGATCAGCCTGCCGATCGAAGACGTCGACGAGAACGCTGCCATGGTCAACGCCCTCCAGCGGCACGCCACGGTGATCGTGCAGAAGAGCCTGGCCGAAGGATTCGGCCTGACCGTGGCGGAAGGCATGTGGAAGGCGAAGGCGGTCGTGGCGTCGGCCGTGGGGGGCATCGTCGATCAGGTGGTGCCGGGGACGGGCGTGTTGCTCGACGACCCCACCGACCTCGACGGTTTCGGTGACACCTTGGCGTCGCTTCTCGACCGGCCCGAGGACATGGCGCGGCTCGGAGACCAGGCGAGACGCCACGTTCTGGACGCCTTCGTGGGCGACAAGCACCTCGAACACTACGGCGAGCTGATCGAGCGCCTAAAGGCGCCCGGAGGCTGAGGGTGTTCACCGCAGCTCTCGGCGCGTCACACACCCACGAGACGAGGAACCCAAGAAGGGCTCGTTACGAGCGAGGCGTCAACGACTTCAAGGTGAAGCTGGCACCGCCGATCAGCGTCGAGGTCCCCAGAAAGGTAGGGCTTGTGACTTCGGTGGTCCATGTCCCTTTGACCGGGAGCCCGTTGACGGTAGAGAACCAGGTATCGGAGACGTTGCGTCCCCATTGTCCGCCACTGAGGGTCGACACCTCGCGAAAGTGGAGGGCGGAGACCTCGGTGTCCCCGATCCGCAAGGTCTGTTGGCCCATGTAGCGATTCGTGCCCTTCATGGTGACGACTCCAGTCTTGATGGGGCTGCTCGTGCCGGAGCAGACAAAGGGAAACTGCTGCCCCACGTGGAGCACGGCTGGGATAGCGACCTCGGGCGAACAGCGGTAGGTGCCGGTATCGGCGATGGACAGCGCTACCAGGGTCCATCGGTACCACCCGGCCCGGCCCACCTCGACCAGGTTGCCGGCACGGGCACAGTACGTCGCGTTCTGCCAGTGGCTGTCGCTGTAGTCGAGGCGCCATACCCAGCAACCGTCGGACTGGTAACTGACCGTGCCCGGAATGCCGGGGCCTTCGACCTGTGACTTCGGAGGGAGCGAGATGTGCTCGCGCCCTGAGCCGCGGTAGGAATAGACGCCCTCGTGCGGACGAAGCGTCCCGGGATCGACAACGGCGCCCGTAATTCCCGAGCGGAACCGCTGGTAGGCAGTAGCCGACGAGAGTTGATGGGGCCCGGAGTGGTTCCACTCATAGACGAAGACGCCTGCGCCGGAGGCCACCAACATGACGATCACGGCCGTGACGATGAGGGCCACCCGGTGGCGGTGGATGAACGACGGCCTCGGATGGGCAGGAGCCGCAATCGGGCCGCCACTCGCGTCCGATCCCCGACGCTCACCGTCACCGGGCTTCGGCGCGGTTCCCAGGGAACCAGTCGCGACGGGCAGCATCATGAACACGGGCTCGACGCCGTCGCCGTCGTAGACATCCGTCCCACGGCCGCGCGCTTCTATTATCGCCACCCCCCCGTGGCCACCCGTCCGCCTCGCGCTCACAGCCATGAACCTCACCCCGCATCCATTTGTCGCGCCGGGGAGGCTCAGGGAACAGGGCAGTTCGTCCCGAAGGTGTCCTTGTCCTCGTCAGAGTTGGAGATCACGGACCCACGTCGATGTACCGAGACCCTGCCTGCCGGTCGGATAGAGACCTTCGACTCTGCCGAGCCGGCGGAACGCTTCTTACACTGGCATTGAGCAGGTTGGTCCTGCAGGAAGGAGGATTGTCATGGCCACTCGAGATGCCGTGCCACTGGAGGAAACGGTCCTCGATTTCGTCCGCAAGAGCGAAGAGGCCGTCCTGGAAGTCGGGCGCAAGTGGGCCGATGCCGTCACCGAGTTCGTGCCGGTGGAGGTACCCCTAGTGCGCGACTTGAGGAAGCAGGTCTTCGACGTGGTCGAGGATCTTCTCCGGCTGCAGCGCGAGTTCGCCCAGAAGATGCTGGCCGAGACGCGCAAGGCGGTCGCGGGCGATGCCAAGCCTGCACCGAGACAGTCGCAGGCAAAGCGAGCTCGTAAGGCCGCCTGAGTCCCATGTCCGTCTCCGGCGTCCTCGGTGGAACCGAGAAAGTCGGAGACGGACGGAACCGGGGTGGGCGGATCGTGATTGATGTGACTGAGATGAAAAACCGTAAATCGCAATTTTGGACTGCCATTTTTAGGCCAACCCGTGTCTTGCTGGCCGACCCAGATGACATTGTCGTGCTGACCGAGATCCCGCCCGACTCCTCCACCAGCCTGGGTTCCTACCCGACATCGTTGGCTGGCAATGAGTTGGAGAAAGTCGCCAAGTCCCCGAAGAGGAACGCCAACATCCACGTACCTGCAGAGGAAGCCATAGCGGCGATCATGGACACCGGGCCGCATCCCGAGGAGGAGTGGGAAGACGAATCCAAGGAGTCGCGCCCGGAGTTGGGCTGAAGAGTCCTACCGGCTCGCTGACCTTAGGAGCAGAGTTACGGAACCGTGTTCGACCGCCTTCCCGGTGCTTGTACCGCGAATCTCATCGAGGACTGCCAGGGCGTCAGCCTTCCATCCATGCACAACCTGGGATCGCTGGCGGGGGATCCGCTGACGTCCTCATTGACCGTGCAGCCGGCCAGGAACCCGCACCCGGTGAACGCCCCGCGGAAGATCTTCCACGCTGCCCTGCCCGTTGCCTCGTTGCGTCGCTTTGCGGCGCCGAGCGGTTGTAGCCTCTTTCGCCTTGGCCATGGTCCCTGTCCTCGCCCTGGTGATCCTGGTGATCACTTGACTCGGGCTAGGCGCCCACCAGATTTCCACGGGGTGGGGAAGCAGAAAGGTACTCTGACCAGGTATGCCTGGGTAGCTCAGCTGGTAGAGCAGCGCATTCGTAATGCGCAGGTCAGGGGTTCGAGTCCCCTCCCAGGCTCCCGTTCGACAAGACCTTTGCCGCGTCCGCCGGTGTACTGCGCAGCTCGGCCCGGCCCGGGTCTCCCGTGCCCGACAGCACCTCGGGACCGACGTCGCGCACATGGGCGCGGTGCCATGAGACCGCCAGGTGAGCCCCACCGAGGGTGGAGTCGGTGACGTGCCATCGTCCGCCGGTCGACCCCACGATCGAGTCGGCGATGGCGAGCCCGAGACCCGTGCCCGACCCGTCGTCGGCCACCCGGTGGAACCGGTCGAACAGCAGAGGTCGCTCGTCGGGGGGGATGCCGGGGCCGCTGTCCTCGACGGCGACGCTTGTCCGGTTGCCTTGGGCCGTCACCACCACCCGCACGGCTCCTCGCGGTCCGGCGTAGCGGCACGCGTTGTCCAAGAGCACGCCGGCGAGTCGGTCGATCCAGTCCGGTGGGGCCGTGATCAGCGGATCGGCGTCGCCCTGTCGCTGCACCGACAACGCGATGTCGCGCGACCGGGCCACCGCCCCGAAACGGTCGGCGCAGCCCCGGGCGATGGCATAGACGTCGACGAGCTCGTCACCGGGCGGGGTGGGCTCGGAGTCGAAGCGAGCCAGCCACAAGAGGTCGTCGATGATGTTGCGCAGGCGCTTGCTCTCGCTGTTCACCCGTTCGAGGGTGTCGCGATCAGCGCGGCGCGTCGCGGGGCGTGCTCAGGGCCAGGCTCACCTCTGCCTCGATGACACTGAGCGGCGTTCGAAGTTCGTGCGACGCGTCGGCCGTGAACTCGAGCTGACGCCGGCGGGCTTGTTCGACAGGGCTCGAGGCCATGAGGCCGATGATGAGGGCGCCGAGGAACATGGCCAAGAGCACGACAGGGCCCGCGATGGCCTCGCCGGCTATGAGGACCGTGTTCACGTGCCTCGTCTCGGTCAGACTCTGCGCCGCCACCAGCCAGCCACCGGGGATGCGGGTGGCGAGCACCCGGAATGAGACTGCGCCCAGCCGCGCCGTGACGGGGAGACCCTGGCGTGACCAGGCCCCGGAGGGAAGTCGTGGCGTGGAGTCGCTCAGCGTCGTCACCTGCGCGGCATCGTTCACGTGCCACAGGAGGACCGGCGCGGCGTCGACATCGTGATCGTCATCGGTCTCGCTGTGCGCCTTGGTCGTATCGCCTCTGGTCATCACGTCGTGCAGCCGGTCGCGCAGGTGCCCGTCCACCTGTGCCACGAGCCGGTGGGAGTCGACGACGTCGAAGGTCACGCTCACCACGACGTAGACCGATGCCATGAGCAACGTGAAGACCGCAGCCACCCGAGCCGAGTGTGCCAATTGTGATCTCGGGTACCGTCGCAACAGCTTCACGTCGGCACGATCCTGAACCCGACACCCCGGACCGTTTCGATCCTGGCCCGCCCGGAGCTGAGCTTGCCCCGCAACCGGGCCATGTGGACGTCGATGGTGTTCGACCCAAGGGCGTCCGCCTCCTCGGCCCAGACGTGGAGTGCCACGGCCCGCCGTTGCACCACCGACGGTGACCGGCGCATGAGGATCTCGAGGATCGAGAACTCGGTGCTCGTCAGCCCGAGGTTCCGTCCCGCGACGAGGACCTCGCGGTTGGCGGGGTCCAATTCGACATCCCCGACGGAAAGGTGGGGTGACTGCAAGGTCGGCGATCGTCGTTGTAACGCCCTGATGCGGGCCAGCAACTCGGAAAAATCGAACGGCTTGACCAGATAGTCGTCGGCTCCCTCATCGAGCCCGGCGACCCGGTCGTGCGGTGCGTCCCGTGCCGTCAGCATGAGGACAGGGAGCTGTGACCCGCTTCGGCGGAGTTGCCGTACGACGTCGAGGCCCGAGACCGCCGGCATCCGCCAGTCGAGGACCGCTACCTCGTAGTCGTACGTGCGCAAGAAGCGCAGTGCCCACTCCCCGTCGGCGACGGCGTCGACGACATACCCGTTTTCCCGCAGTCCTCGCTCCAGGACTGATCGAAGGCCGTTGTCATCCTCCGCCACGAGTACTCGCACGACTAGCGGTCTAGCCGAGACACCCTGAAGCCCACATGAAGAGTCTTCACGATTTCGACAGGTTCGGCTGAACGAGGGCGACTTCACGCCACCGTAAGGAGCAGGTCCGTACGGTGACATCGATGTCGCAGACCGTCGTCTCACCCCGGCGACCGGCCACCGCTTCTGCCAATTCGCCCGTCTCCTCGCGACGTCGGCGCTGGGTACGCAGGCACAGGGTTCTCAGTGTTGCGCTCGTCGTGGCGACTCTGCTTACCCCGGTGTGGTGGTCGCTCGGCTCCGCGCTCAACGATCCTGGCATGGGGAGCGCCGTCCCGGCGCGGTTGGCCGAATGGCTCCGAGGTCACGGTGGTGCGTCGTTCGTCAATTGGGCGGAGAACACCTGGTACTCCCATCACGCTCCACCGGTGGGCGGGAAACCCGCCAACGGGGCGATTCCCCTGCCCGGTGTGGCGGCACGACGTGCCTCCGCACCGTCGTTGGGCCCCCCTCCGGCCCATCTGGCGCTGCCGGCTCCCATCGTGCCGATCGCCAGCCCCCCCGTCGCCGGTGAGGGCCAATGGCACGCGGTGGGCCGACGTGTCCATGGGCTGCCTGCGGTGTACGAGGCCTTTCTCCGACCCGACGCCGTGCACACGAGCGTGGTGGCGGGGGTGGCCTGGATGGACACCAAGCTGTTGTCGGCCACGCTGTACTCGGGGAGCACCATCCCCGGTGGAGGCCCGTGGCACGACACCGCGCCGGTATCGCCACGGGCGGCGACGACACTGGTGAGCGCGTTCAACGCCGGCTTCTTGATGTCCAACGCCCAGGGTGGGTACTACACGCAGGGACAGACCGTGCTTCCGCTGCGCGCCGGAGCGGCCTCCTTCGTCGTCTACACCGACGGGTCAGCGACGGTGGGCCAATGGGGCCGGGATGTCACCATGGCGCCCAACGTGACGTCGGTGCGACAGAACCTCGACCTGTTGGTGGACAACGGGAAAGCCGTCCCTGGGTTGAACGCCAGTGACACCACCCGGTGGGGTTTCACCTTGGGGAACCAGGTCTATGTGTGGCGATCGGGAGTCGGCGTGACCGCCGATGGCGCCCTGGTCTATGTGGCGGGGCCCGATCTCAACATCACCGATCTGGCCGATGTGCTCGTGCGCGCCGGGGCCGTCCGGGCCATGGAGCTCGACATCAACACCGACTGGGTCAATTTCTCGACGTATGTCCCGACCACGGCGAATGGTGCCGCGGCCGCCGCCAACGGCACAGAGCTCCTGTCGACGATGGCGGGCGGGTCGGGCCGGTACTTCGAGCCCTGGTGGTCGAGAGACTTCATCACCATGTCGGTTCGTACCCCCTGAAGCACCGATCGAGGCGGGTGCGCCCGAGGGCGTCTTCACAGCTTGCGCCAAGTTCCAGGCGATAAGCCGTGGGTGATCCCATGGGGTGGGCTGGGGGAGCGATCTTCATGCTCCGGTCATGCTCGGCACCCCACCATGGAGAGTGAGGTGATGCATCGTGGCGACACCGTGGCAACACGCCCAGATCGAAGCACAGCGCAGCGAGGTCTTCGCGCGCGTTCGCCGCGTGTTCCGGTGGATCGTGGCGGGATCGCTCGCCGCCGTTGCCGTGATCGTCGGGGTCGTCTCCCATGAGATCCCCGGACGCGCCGCCGGTGTCACGCCGCCCCCCAACAGTGTCGTGACCCCGTCGACCTCGCCGCCGACCTCGACCGCGTCCGGGCCGTCGAGCTCGGGAGGTGCCACCTCGACGGGCCCCTCCAACACCGGCAACACGGGCGCAGGCCCGCTGCCGCCCCCGGTTCCGAATCCGACCCAGCGCGCTCCCGTGGCGGTGTCGGGCGGTACCGGGTGGTGACATGGACGGCGCGCCGCTAGCGACCGCCGTCGACCGCACGGCTGCGGTCGCCCACTTCCGCGCCCTGGGCACCACGGTCACCTTGGCGGTGACTCGTCGTGAGTCCCTCAGGCAGGCCGAGCGTGTCTTGCGCGATGAGCTGGATGCCATCGACCGAGCCTGTAGCCGCTTCCGGCCCGACGCAGAGATCTGGAAGCTCTACGGCGACGGTCGGCCGGTCGCGGTGAGCGAAGCGCTGTTCGAGGCGGTCTCGGTGGCCTGTGCCGTCGCGGCGCGATCGGAAGGAGCGGTCGACCCTACCGTCGGGCACGCGGTCGAAGCCTTGGGCTACGACCGCGACTTCGCCCAGGTGCCGGCTCTCGGCTCAGCCCTCGCGGCCCGTCCGGTCCCGGCACCGGGATGGTGGCGCATCGGGCTCGACGATGCCTCGCGCTCGGTGTCCGTGCCGTTCGGAGTCCGTCTCGACCTGGGCGCGTCGGCCAAAGCGCTCGTGACCGACCGCGCCGCACGCGCCATCGCCTCGGAGCTGCACTGCGGCGCCCTGGTGTGCGTCGGAGGCGACATCTCGGTGTCGGGCCCGACGCCGCACCGCGGGTGGCCCGTCGGTATTGCGTTGGATTCCAGTGGGCCGTTCGGGGCCGGCCCGGTGGTGGCGGTGTCGTCTGGCGGCCTAGCCAGCTCCAGCACTTCCGTTCGTGCCTGGCGCCGCGGTGGCCGGCGGCTCCATCACATCGTGGATCCTCGTACCGGCGACTGTGCCAGCGCCTATTGGCGCCTGGTGACCGTGGCCGCCGCCAGCTGCGTCGACGCCAACACCATGAGCACCGCTGCCGTCGTGTGGGGTGAGAGCGCCCCCGCCCGGCTCGAGGCTCTGGGTCTGCCCGCGCGCCTGGTGCGCCATGACGGGGCGGTGGTGACCGCAGCGCGATGGCCCGTCGAGGCGAGCGCGTTCGCACCACCGACGAGCGCGGCGATCACAGGGCCATGACGGCGGCCACGACGTCACAGCTGTTGTGGTACACGACGCGCGCGACGGGCCTCGTCGCGCTCGTCCTGTTGACGGCGAGCGTCGTCATCGGCGTGCTCACGTCGGTACGGTTCAGGACCCGGGCCTGGCCCCGCTTCACCTTCCAAGATCTGCATCGGCGCATCTCCCTTCTGGCCGTGGTCTTTGTCGCCCTGCACGTCATCACCACAGTGTCCGATTCGTTCGCTCCCATCGGGTGGGTGTCGGCGGTGGTCCCCTTCACCTCGCCCTATAGACGGCTGTGGCTGGGGCTCGGCACCGTCGCAGTCGACCTCCTTCTCGCGGTGACGATCTCGAGCCTGTTGCGCCAGAGGATCAGGCCAGGTTCGTGGCGAGCCCTGCATTGGCTCGCCTACGCAAGCTGGCCCCTGGCGGTGTTCCACGGGCTCGGGACCGGGACCGACCCGCACCTGGGCTGGGTCATGGCGCTCGTCGTCGCTTGTGTCGCCGCGGTGCTCGGCGCCGTCGGGTGGCGCCTCGTCGCCGGTTGGCCCGCCCGGGCCGGAGTCCGGGTGGCGGCCGGATTGACGAGTGTGAGTGCCCTGATCGTCCTGGTCGCGTGGACGGCAACCGGCCCTCTTCGTCCCGGCTGGGCGGTTCGCGCCGGCACACCGGCGGCATTGCTGGCCCACTCCGAGAAGACCGCCGCCGCCGGGCCTGCGTCGGGCCCGTCCTCTGTGACCTCGCCGTCAGTGTCCGGGCCGACAACAACGAACCTGCCCGCCCCTCCGTACCGCGCAACGTTCCAGGGAACAATCACCCAGCGCAGCGCCGGCGCTGCGTCGGTTCGCATCGAGATCAAGGCCGAGACCTCGGGCGCGCTCGTCGCCGTCGTCGACGTCGTGATCGTCGGGACCCCCGACGGGGCCGGGGGGGTGGCCATGCACCAGAGCCAGGCGAGCTTCGGTCCCCCAGGCGACCCCACCCGGTACCACGGCGAGATCAGCGGCCTCGAGGGATCTCGAATACTGCTTTCTCTGACCGACGACAGCGGGGGCCACCTGAACCTCCGCTTGGACGTGGCACAGTCGGGAACCGCGGTCACCGGCGATCTGGCGTCGGTCGCCGGTTCGAGTGGCGGAGGGGGCTCCGATGACGGCAACTGAGCCGTCGGTGGCCCCGGGGCGCTCACGCGCCTCACGGGTGCTGGCCGCCTGGCACGAGACGGGCCGGGCCGACATCGCGAGCCACCTGGCCATCCACGGCCCCCTTCCCCTCCCGCGCCGAGCCGACGGGGCGTGGGGAGATCGACTGGTCGAGGCGGTGTCGGCGGCGGGGTTGACCGGACGCGGCGGTGGGGGGTTCCCTACGGCGCGCAAACTCCAGGTGGCGCGCTCGGGGCACAGGCACCCTCTGCTGGTCGTGAACGCCATGGAGGGCGAGCCCGCCAGCCAGAAGGACCGGGCGCTCCTCTCGGGCGCGCCGCATCTGGTGCTCGATGGAGCAGACATCGTGGCGGCGGCCATCGGGTCTCGGGAGATCGCGCTATGCGTGGCCGACGACCGCCAAGACACCGGCGATGCGGTCCGGTCCGCCTTGGCGGAAAGGTCCGGGGCCGGCCTGGGCCATCTTCCGGTCAACGTGTTCCAGCCACCGGGCCGATACATCACCGGTGAGGAGTCGGCCCTCGTGGCCTGGCTGGCCGGGAAGCCTGCCCATCCCCAGTTCCGAGCCACCAAGGGAACCCCTCTGACGATCAAACGCAGACCTGTCCTGGTCCACAGCGCGGAGACCCTCGCGCACGTGGCCCTCATCGCGCGGCACGGCCCGGAATGGTTTCGCTGCGTGGGCCACCCCGACGCGCCCGGTACGTGCCTCGTCACGGTGTCGGGGCCGGTCGCCAAACCCGGCGTGTGTGAGGTCGAGATCGGGACGCCGGTAGCGACGATTCTCGAGCGAGCCGAACTGGTAGCCCCTGTCGGTGCGGTGGTGGTCGGGGGCTACGGCGGGACGTGGCTTCGATCCGGTCTGCTCAACACCCCCTACGCACCCGGACCGCTGCGAGCGGTGGGAAGCAGCATGGGCGCCGGGATCGTCGCCGCCATCCCGGCCTCATCGTGCGGTGTCGCAGAGACGGCTCGGGTCGCGACCTACATGGCCAACGAGAGCGCCGGCCAATGTGGCCCGTGCGTCTTCGGCCTCCACGCCGTGGCCCACGACCTCGTGCAACTAGCGCGGGGTGAGAACGACTCGCACACGCTGGACCGGTTGCACCATCGCCTCGGCATGGTGGAGGGACGGGGCGCGTGTGGCCACCCCGACGGTGTCGTGCGCTTCGTCCGAAGTGCGTTGGAGGTGTTCGCCCGTGACTTCA
The DNA here is from genome assembly GCA_963764205.1 of uncultured Acidimicrobiales bacterium. Classification (GTDB taxonomy): domain Bacteria; phylum Actinomycetota; class Acidimicrobiia; order Acidimicrobiales; family UBA8190; genus Chersky-840. Next base: position 188,555 of record CAVXRN010000004.1, on the reverse strand, counting down.
CTGAGCACGCCCGGCATCGACCCTGCGCGGGGTGGAACCGCCGGGCGGTCCTGCCGGTGGCACCATCGGCGGCGGCCGCCGTGGGCCGCCGGCGCTGACGTGCGATCGTGCCTGTCGCCATGACTCGCTACCGCCTGCGGGTGAATCCCGTGGCGTGTGACGCCTTCGGCTACTGCGCCGAGCTCGTGCCCGAGATCATCGTGCGCGACGAGTGGGGATACCCCGTCCTCGGCGACGGCGCCATTCCGCCCCGCCTGTTCGAGTTGGCCCAGCGGGCGGTGCGGGATTGTCCTCGGCGCGCCCTGTTCATCGAGAAGATCTCCGCGGGCACCGACGCCAAGCGGTGAGTCCGCCTTATCGAGCCGTGAGCCGGTTCTCCGGGGTGCGGTCGTGGTGGAATGCGTCGATGACTCGACCCCCGACACCGAGGCGTGGGCCGTCGATGCGAACCGTGGGCCGCGGGCCCGGGCCCATCCGGACGCGGCCTGTGCGGGCGGCGTTCGTGCTCCTGGCTCTGGGCGTATCCGCCTGCGGTACGGCCCGAAGCACCTCGCCGGCAACGAGCGCACCGACGACGGCTGTCGTCGTACCGACCACGACGCCCGTACCGACGTCGTCGCCACCGGCGGCACCGGTCCCCCACGTCATGGTGGTGATGATGGAGAACAAAGACTTCGCACAGGTCATCGGTCAGCCGGATCAGCCCTTCACCAACAGCCTGGCCCGGAACTACGGACTGGCGAGCCAGAGCTACGCCTTCGGTCATCCGAGCCTCCCCAATTACCTCGACATCGTCTCGGGCTCCAACCAACGAGTCACCGACGACAACCCGCCCTCTGCCCACAACTTCCCCGACGTGCCCACGGTGGCGGACCAGCTCGTCGCGGCCGGATTCTCGGCCAAGGCGTACGCGGAGGACCTCCCGTCCGATCCCACCGCCAGTATCGGGGAGTACGCCGTGCGCCACGTCCCGTGGGAGTACTTCCCCCATACCGCCATTACGGTGGTGGACGCCTCGTCGCTGCTGCCCGACCTCGACGGGGCCGGTCCTCCGGACTTCGTCTGGTACACGCCCAACCTCATCGACGACGAACACGACGGCAGCGTCGAGCAGGGTGACGCCTTCCTGGCGCGTCTGATCCCCGAGGTGCAGGCCACCCCCTGGTACCGCGCCGACGGGGAGATCATCGTGGAATGGGACGAGTCCGACAGCTCCAACGGTGGGATCAGCGGTGGCGGAGGAGGGCACATCCCCACCATCGTGATCAGCAATGCACTGCGGGCCCATCCCGTGCAGGACGCGAGTCCCGTCGACACGGCCGGCATCCTGCGGTCCATCGAGGACGTCTACGGGTTGGCGCACCTTGCCACCGCCGGCGCCGCGGCCAACGGCACCATCGACGCCCTGCTGATCTCCACCCCCGTGCACCCCTCGTCCTAACGACCGCACCGCGACGTCTCGACTACTGATCGAGCGACACCGCGCCCTTGCGTTGTCCGCATGTTGAGCGTCATTTGGTCGCGTGGTGAGGATGGGGCGGCACCATGGACCGCAAGGGGGCACGTCGCCGACGCTTCTGCGTCTCGGGGCGCGCGGACGGCACGCTGGATGGGGGGTCCGCGATGAGCGTCACGGTTCGATTCGGCGCGCAGGACGATCCGCATGCCGCACGGGACTTGACCACGGCTCGAGCGCACGAGACCGTGCCCGCCGTCGTCTACCTGGCCGCGGCGCGCAACACGTACGGCACGCTCTCGTATCGCCGGGCGGTGGAACGGATCACCGAGGTGTGGCCCCGGGCGGTCGTGATGGACGCCGAAGCCTGTGGTTTCGTGTCGCGCGCCGACTGGTATCTGCGTTGGCCCTTCATCCGTGACGGCATCGACAGCCTCGTCGTGCTGTCGGAGGAAGACGGGTCGATCAGTCGGGAGACGTGGCTCGAATTGCGCGACGCCATGGACTCGGGCTTGTCGGGTTGGTTCGTCACCGCCGCCGGCGATCTGCTCCACCTGGCGTCGATCGTGTTCCGGCTCTATCCGATCGACGCCCGCACCGAACGGCGCTGGGCGCACGCCGAGGTCCCGTCTCTCGCCTGAGTTCACGCACCCCGGGTGGGGTTTCGGTGTGGCGCGCCGGGGCAGCGGCACCCACTGACTATGGTGCAACGCATGGCCGACCGGGGTCGTTTCACAGAGCTCACCATGCCGCACATGCAGGCGTTGTACACCGCCGCCTTGCGTATGACCCGGAATCCGGCCGACGCCGAGGACCTCGTCCAAGAGACGTTTCTCAAGGCGTACCGCGCCTTCGACCGGTATGAGGACGGGACGAACATCCGAGCGTGGCTCTACAAGATCCTGACGAACACCTTCATCAACAGCTACCGCGCCGCCAAGCGACGTCCCGAGAAGGCCGACGTCGAGGACGTCGAGGACCTCTACCTCTACCACCGGATCGGTGACCTCCAGGCCTCCGGGGCGGGGCGGTCAGCCGAGGACGAGGTTTTCGACCACTTCACCGACGACGAAGTGAAGAAGGCCATCGAATCGCTCCCTGAGGCGTTCCGGATCGCCGTGCTGCTTGCCGACGTCGAAGGTTTTTCCTACAAGGAGATTGCAGAAATCACCGATGTGCCCATCGGCACGGTGATGAGCAGGATCCACCGGGGAAGAAAGGCCCTCCAAAAGGCGTTGCTGGACTTTGCCGTCGCGCGTGGCTTGGTCGGGTCGACCGAGGCCGGGCATTAGCCTCGGGTTTGATGGGAGAGCGCCAGATGGGATCCGAAGAGTCCGACATCGATTGCAACGAGACGATCGAGCGGCTCTACCACTATCTCGACGGCGAGCTCACCGACACACGCCGCACCGAGATCCGCGAACATCTCGACGAGTGCGCCCCGTGCCTCGGGGCCTTCGACTTCGAGTCCGATCTCCGCAAGGTGATCGCCAACCGCTGCAAGGACCATGTCCCGGAGTCGTTGCGCCAGCGCGTCCACGACGCCATCCTCGAAGAGGAACGTCGCCAGGCATCAGGCCACTCCGGCTGACCCAGCCACCCGGGTCGGGGGGTGCGTGCCGGGGGGTCCCGAGCGTCATCCCCGTCGCCGCCCGCAATTCTCCTCGCCGGCAATTCACAACGGTTGCACAACGACCAGCCTGCCCCCTCACGACGCCCCTTCCAGGCGTCGATAGGTAGCCAAACACGATCAGCGGCGGGAGGTTTGAGGGGCATGGAAGACCGCACCGAGTTTGGCGATCAGTCGATCGGCGGGACGGCGTTCACGGGGTACGGGCGGCCGTCGCGCACGTTCGCGTCGGGCCGGGTCTGTGCGGAGCCCGGCTGCGACACGAAGCTGTCGATCTACAACGACGACGAGTACTGCTGCTTGCACCTCACGCCGAGTACGCCCCGGCTCCGAGGCAAGAAGATCGCCTGAAGGCGGAAGTGGGCCACGGCTCCCTACACTGGGACCCGTGACCAGCCCCGTGTCGTGGGACGTGGCCGAACGCGTCGCCACCTGGGTCGGCACGCGAGGCTCCCTGTTGGGCCCCCCCGGGGCCGGGACGCTCGACGCCGCGACCATGGCCGGGCTCGAGGCGGACTTCTCCGAGGCGACGACCCGGGCCGAAGCCCTGGTCATCGAGGCCACGGGCCTGCATCCGGCCACCGGCACCGCCGGCGCCGTGGTGCTCGACCGTGCCGGCTGGGTCCAGGCCAACGTGACGTCGTTCCGGCGTCTGCTCGAGCCGGTCCTCGAGAAACTCGACACCGGGAGCCTCCAGGGCCCGTTGGCCGGAGCAGCCCGTCGGGCCACCGGGGCGCAGATGGGCCTGGTCCTCGGATGGATGGCGACGCGCGTCCTGGGTCAGTACGACCTGTTGCTGGCCGAGGGGGAGGACACCGGGGGTGTGGTGTCCTACGTCGGCCCCAACATCGTGGCGCTCGAGAGGCGCCACGGCTTCCCCACCAAGCAGTTCCGACTGTGGATCGCCCTGCACGAGGTCACCCACCGGTGCCAGTTCACCGGCGTCCCGTGGTTGCGGCCGTATTTCCTTTCTCTGGTCGACCAGGCCATGTCGGGCATGGCCCCCGACCCGCGGCGGTTCGCCGAGGCATTGCGCCGGGCCGCGGCGGCGGTGCGCGCCGGCCACAACCCCCTGGAAGAGGCCGGGATGCTCGGGCTGGTGGCCCCACCCGAGCAGCTCGAGGTGATCGGCCGGATCCAAGCGATGATGAGCCTGCTCGAGGGGCACGGCGACATCACCATGGACCGGGCCGGTGCCGACGCCATCCCCCAGGCCGAGACGTTCTCGCGTGTCCTGCGCGAGCGGCGCCGGCGGGCGAGCCTGCCGTCGCGCCTGCTCCAGCAGCTCGTCGGCCTCGAGGCGAAGATGCGGCAGTACGAGGCGGGGGAGCGTTTCATCCGGGCCGTGGAGGCATCGGGTGGCCCTGAGCTGCTGAATCGGGTGTGGGAGGGACCTGAGATGCTCCCCACCATGGACGAGATTCGCCAGCCCGAGACCTGGGTGGCCCGGATCGGACCGGCTCGGCTCGCCACCGGTTGATGGCGCCGCCCGACAGCGCCCCGCCGGGCCTGGGCCACGCTGCCGTCGTCACCGCTCTCCCGGACTGCTCGTTCCCACCGCCGGGCACCCCGCTCACCTGTGCGGTGTCGGGAGGTGCCGACTCACTGGCGCTGCTGGTCCTGGCGGTCGCAGCGGGATGCGTCGTCACCGCCGTCCACGTCGACCACGGCCTGCGGGTCGGATCCGAGGCCGAGGCCCAGGTGGTGGCGGCTGCCGCCGAGCGGTTCGGGGCGGGGTTCCGGGGCGTCTCGGTCCAGGTGCCCGCCGGCCCCAATCTCGAGGCCCGGGCCCGTGCCGCACGTCGAGGTGCGCTGCCCGACGGGTCCGCCACCGGTCACACCATGGACGACCAGGCCGAGACCGTCCTCGTCAACCTGCTGCGGGGGTCGGGGCTCGACGGGTTGGCCGCGATGCGTCGGGGCCCGCACCACCCCCTGCTCGGCATCCGCCGCGCCCAGACCCAGGCGCTGTGCGCGGCGCTCCAGCTCGACCCGGTCCACGATCCTTCCAACACCGATCGGCGCTTCGTCCGCAACCGCATCCGCCACGAGTTGCTCCCACTGGCGTGCGAGATCGCGGGGCGCGACCTCGTGCCGGTGCTCGCCCGCCAGGCCGGCGTCCTGGCCGACGAGGCCGACCTGCTCGAGGAGCTGGCAGCCGGCGTCGACCCGTCCGACGCCGATGCGCTCCGCATCGCTCCCGACCCGATCGCCCGCCGTGCGGCGCGCCGGTGGCTGCGGGGGCCCTCGCCCCACCCCCCGGGCCTGGCCGCGGTGGAGCGGGTCCTGGCCGTGGCCCGGGGGGAGCTCCGGGCCACCGAGGTCGCCCCGGGCGTGCGGGTCCGACGGTCGCGCCGGACCCTGTCGACGGAGCCGGTCGCCCCAGAAGCGTCCGGTAGTGTCGGCGCCCGATGACCGAGGGACGCGCCATGGGCACACCGGCGCAACGGTGACGGGCGACCGCTGGCGCGACGACCCGGATCTGGGCCAGGTCGTGGTGGCCGAAGACGTCTTGCACAAGCGTGTGGCGGAGCTCGGTGACGAGCTCACCGCCGACTACGACGACCGCCCTCCGCTGCTCGTCGGTGTGCTGAAGGGTGCGTTCGTGTTCATGAGCGACCTGGCCCGGGCCATCCAGCTCCCGGTCGAGGTCGACGTGATGGCCGTGGCGTCATACGGGTCGGCCACCACGACCAGCGGCGTGGTCCGCATCGTGAAGGACCTCGACTCCGACCTCACCGACCGGCACGTGCTCGTGGTCGAGGACATCGTCGACAGCGGGCTCACCTTGTCGTACCTGCGCCGGAGCCTTCTGGCGCGCCGCCCCGCCAGTCTCGAGGTGTGCGCACTCTTGGTGAAGCAAGGCCGCCAGCGCGCCAAGCTCGACCTCAAGTACGTCGGGTTCGAGATCCCTCCGGACTTCGTCGTGGGCTACGGGCTCGACGTGGCCGAGCGCTATCGAAACGTTCCCGACATCCGGGTCTACCAGGGCCCCGTCCCGGTCGACTGAGCTCCGAGCGTGCCTGTCGATCGCGACCGTGTCGAGCGCCTGGTGGGCGAGCTCCTCGAGGCCATCGGAGAGGACCCCGGGCGCGAGGGGCTCCAGGCCACCCCGCGCCGGGTGGCGGCCATGTACGAGGAGCTGTTCGCGGGGATCGACGACGATCCCGAGCAGTACCTCACCGTCACCTTCGCGGCGGAGCACGACGAGATGGTGATGGTGCGCGACATCCCCTTCGCCTCGTTGTGCGAGCACCACATGATCCCGTTCATGGGGAAGGTGCACGTCGGGTACATCCCCGGTGACGACGGCCGGGTGACGGGGCTGTCGAAGATGGCCCGCCTGGTGGACGCCTACGCCCGGCGTCTGCAGGTCCAGGAGCGCATGACCACGCAGATCGCCGACACGATGGAGAAGGTGCTGGCCCCCCGCGGCGTGCTCGTCGTGGTCGAAGCCGAACACCTCTGCATGTCGATGCGGGGGGTCAAGAAGCCGGGCACCCTCACCATCACCTCCGCGGTGCGCGGTCTCTTCCGCGACGACCCCAGGACGCGCGCCGAAGCCATGCAGTACGTCCACGGCCGCTGAGGCGCGCCATGTCGAGCACCTGCACGAGACGTTCCCGGGCGCGCGGCGCGCCTCTAACCTACGGGCATGGGGCCTCGGGTCATGGGCGTGCTCAACGTCACGCCGGACTCGTTCTCCGACGGCGGCCGCTTTCTCGATGCGGAACGGGCTGTGTCCCACGGCCTCGACATGGCCCGGCAGGGCGCCGATGTGGTGGACGTCGGGGGCGAGTCGAGTCGACCGGGGGCCGAGCCGGTGTCCGAGCGGGAAGAGCTGCGCCGGGTGGTGCCGGTGGTGCAGGCCCTGGCGCCGCATGTCCGGGTGTCGGTCGACACCGTCAAGCGCGCCGTGGCCGAGGCGGCGGTGGAGGCCGGGGCGACGCTCGTGAACGACATCTCGGCGTCGCTGTGGCCCGTCGCGGCGGAGTCCGGGGTGGGATGGGTCGCCATGCACATGCAGGGCGCGCCGCGCACGATGCAACAAGACCCGCACTACGACGACGTCGTGACCGAGGTGCACGGCTTCCTTCTCCGGCGGGCGCGTGCAGCGCTCGAGGCCGGAGTGGACGAGGTCTGGGTGGACCCCGGTATCGGCTTCGGCAAGACGGTCGCGCACAACCTCTCGCTGCTGCGCCACCTTCCCGGGCTCGTGGCCGAGGGGTTGCCGGTGCTCGTGGGGACGAGTCGCAAGAGCTTCCTGGGGCGCTTGGCGGCGGGGCCGTCGGGGGCCCCGGCCGAGGTGTCGGGACGGCTGCCGGGCTCCATCGCCACCGCCACTTGGGCCATGCTGGCGGGGGCGTCGATGGTGCGGGCCCACGATGTGGCGAGCACGGTGGAAGCCGCCACGTTGGTGGGGACCACACGCCTGGTGGGCGGTTCGGTGGGCGGACGACGATGACGAGACCAAGGGGCAAGCAGTGAAAGGCAAGCGGTGAAAGGGAAGTGGGCGGCGGGGATCCCCCCGCGCAACTTCACGTGGATCGTGAAAGACCAGTTGGCGGTGAGCGAGCGCCCGGGCGGGTTCGCGCCCCATCATCGCCGGGTACGGCGCCAGGAGGAGATCATCTGGCTGCGCGTCCAGGGCTTCAACCGGGTGGTGTCGCTGTTGCCGTCGCCGCACAACCTCGCCGCCTACGACGAGGGGGAGTTGGTGTCGTCGCACTTCCCGCTCCCCTCGACCGGGGACGTACGCGAGACACTGCTCGACCTGTACAAGAACATCGACACCTGGTTGCGCTCGGGCGAGCGGCTCATCGTGCACCAGGAGGAGCTCGGGGACCGGGTCATGGGCGTCGTGGCCGGCTACCTGCTGTGGAGCGGGCGCCTGCCGGGCGGGCCCCAGGCCATCGCCGTGGTCGAACGCCTCATCGGCCACCCCATGGGGCCACCGGGGTTGGACATGGTGGCCCGAGCGTCGGAGCTCGGCGTTCCCGGCGCCACCTGAGCACCGATCGACCGTGGACGACCGCATCGAAGTGCGGGGGTTGCGCGTCGAGGGCGTCCACGGTGTGCTCGAAGAAGAGCAACGCCACGCCCAACCCTTCGAGGTCGACGTCGACCTGTACCTCGACCTGGCCCCGGCGGCGTCGAGCGACGCCCTCGACGCCACCGCCGACTACGGGGTCGCGGTGGAGGCGGCCGTGGCGGTGATCACCGGGCCTCCCCGGCAGCTCCTCGAGTCGCTGGCCGGCGCCATCGCCGAGCTCGTGTTGGCCGACCGGCGCGTCGACGCCGTGACCGTGGCGGTGCGCAAGCTCCGCCCCCCGGTGCCGAGCCCGGTCGCCTCGACCGGGGTGCGGGTCCACCGCCGGCGGTAGCCCGTGGTCCGCGCCTTTCTGGGTCTGGGATCCAATCTCGGCGACCGCCGGGCCGAGCTCCACAGGGCGGTGGCGGCGCTCCCCGACGTGGTGGCGGTGTCGAGCCTGTACGAGACCGAGCCGGTGGGCGGCCCCCCGGGACAGGGCCCGTTCCTCAACCTGGTGGTGGAGCTCGACACCGGGCTCGACGCCCGTCAGCTCCTCGACGTGGCCCGGCGCCTCGAGGCCGACGCCGACCGCCGACGCGAGGTGCGGTGGGGACCGCGCACCCTCGACGTGGACGTGCTCCTGGTCGGCGACGACGTGGTCGAGGACGAGGACCTGGTCGTCCCGCACCCCCGTCTGTGGGAGCGGCGTTTCGTGGTGGAGCCGCTGGCCGAGCTGGCCCCCGAGCTCGTGGGGTCCGAGGCTCGGGAAGGGGCTGGTGGAGCCGTCGAGGTCGTGGGTAGACTGGCCGGGTACTCGATCGCCTGGAGCGACCGGCACCCTCGTTGAGGGGCTGGAGCGCAGAGAGGTGTCTGGTGACAACTGTCCGATTGATCGGTCCGGGAAGGGCTGGTCGTGCACTCGCCGCGGCGCTGGCCGACGCCGGATGTGACGTCAGGGACGTGCTGACGCGCGATGACGACGTGGCCGGTGCCGCCCTCGGCGTGGACGTGCTGGTCATCGCCACGCCCGACTCGGCCATCGCCGAGGTGGCCTCGCGGGTCGTCCCGGCGCCCGACACGGTCGTGGTCCACCTGTCGGGGGCACTCGGGCTCGACGTGTTGTCGCCGCACCGGCGCCGGGCGTCGCTGCACCCCCTCGTGCCCCTCCCGTCGGCCGAGGTCGGCCGGGTCCGGTTGCGCAGCGGGATCACCTTCGCCGTGGCGGGCGATCCCGTCGTCGGCGAGCTGGCCGCGCTGCTCGACGGGTCGGTCGTCGTCGTCGAGGACGAGCGCCGCGCCGCGTACCACGCGGCGGCCTGTATCGCCTCGAACCACCTGGTCGCGCTGATGGGCCAGGTGGAGCGGGTGGCCGCCTCGGCCGGACTGGACCTCGAGGCCTTCGTCGGTCTGGCCCGGGCCGCGCTCACCGACGTGGCCGAGCTGGGCCCCGCCTCGGCGCTGACCGGTCCCGCCGCCCGCGGCGACGAGACCACCTTGGACCGTCATCGCCAGACCCTCGACCCCGCCGAGCTCGCGGGGTACGAAGCCGGCGTGGCCCAGGCCCGGCGCCTGGTGGCGGAGCGCCGTGCGAGCCCGCCTCGCTCCGCGCCGGGCCGCCCCGTGTCCCGGGCCGCTTCTCGCGTGTCGTCCCCCCGACGCGGCGCGCTCCGGGACGTCGGTCGCGTCGGGCCCGGGCCCTGCGGGTGGTGACCTCGGCGTCGGAGTTCTCCGCCGCCCTCGACACCGAACGCGCCCTGGGTCGCACCGTCGGCCTCGTTCCCACCATGGGGGCGCTGCATGCCGGACACCGCTCACTCATCGAGCGGGCCGCGGCGGAATGTGACGTGGTGGCGGTGACGGTGTTCGTGAACCCTCTGCAATTCGACGACGCCGCGGATCTGGCCGCCTATCCGCGCGACCTCGACACCGACGTGGCCGTGGCCCGGGCCGCGGGCGCATCGATGGTGTTCGCCCCTCCGGTGCAGGAGATGTACGGCGCCCATCCCGAGCGGGTCGCATCGACGGTGCACGTCGACGGTGTCAGCGAAGGCCTCGAGGGCGCGTCGCGCCCGGGGCATTTCGACGGGGTGGCCACGGTGGTGGCCAAGCTCTTCGCCCTGTCGGGGCGGTGCCGGGCCTACTTCGGGGAGAAGGACTTCCAGCAGTTGGCCGTCGTCCGCCGCATGGTGGCCGACCTGTCGATCCCGGTGACCGTCGTGGGTTGTGCCACGGTGCGCGAGGTCGACGGGCTGGCCCTGTCCAGCCGCAACACCCGACTGTCGACCGACGAGCGTCGTGCCGCTCTGGCGTTGCACCGGGCCCTGCGGGCCGGCCGCGCCTGTGTCGAGCGCGGCGAGCGCGACCCGGCGCGCGTGAGCGCGGCGATGACCGCGGTCCTCGTGGCCCAACCGCTCGTGACCCCCGACTACGCCGTGGTCGTCGACCCGCTGACCCTGCGGAGCCCGGCCGAGCTGGCGGGCGAGGTGCGCCTCCTCGTCGCGGCGCGGGTCGGGAACGTCAGGCTCATCGACAACGACGGCGCGCGGTGCGCGGTGTCCGACGGCGTCAGCACCGGGCTCGTGTTGGCCAATACCGGAGAGGAGCGCTGAGATGCGTCGGCGCATGATGAAGTCCAAGATCCACCGGGCCACGGTGACCGACGCCAACCTCGATTACGTCGGCTCGATAAGCCTGGATCCCGAGTTGATGACGCGGGCGGACATCCTCGAGTACGAGCAGGTGACCGTGCTCGACATCGACAACGGCGCTCGTTTCGAGACGTACGCCATCGTCGGGGGGCCGGGTGAGGTCTGCCTCAACGGCGCCGCGGCGCGCCTCGTGCACAGGGGGGACAAGGTGATCGTGATCACCTACGCGGACTACGAGGCGGCGGAGTTGGTCGGCTTCGAGCCCACGGTCGTCCACGTGGACGCCACCAACGCCGTGGTGGACCTCACCGTGGAGCAGCTCGACGACGAGCTGCGCCCGGCCGTCACGGGCTGAAGCCGGCGCGCGGCCCGCGTCCGGGGGCGACGACCCGTGGAGCTTGACGTCCTGGTCCTCGGTTCGGGTGTGGCCGGCCTCTCGGCCGTGGTCCGTCTGGCCACACCGACCGGGCTGCAGGTTGGTGTCCTCACCAAGGCCGACCTGGCGCAGTCGACGACGCGCTGGGCACAGGGGGGCATCGCCGCCGCGGTGGGCGGCGACGAGGACTCGACCGACCTCCACCTGGCCGACACGTTGGCGGCGGGAGCGGGGCTGTGCGACGTCGACGCCGTGCGCGTGCTCGTCGACGAAGGGCCCGGGCGCGTCGACGAGCTGATCGGGCTGGGTGCGGTGTTCGACCGCGAAGCGGGCGGTCACCTGGCGCTGGCGCGCGAAGGCGGGCATTCCACCGCCCGCGTCCTGCACGCCGGGGGTGCCGCCACCGGCGCGGAGGTCGAGCGGGCGCTCGTCTCCGCCGTGCGTCGGAGCGCGGCGGCGGTACTCGAGCAGTGGTTCGCCGTGGACCTGATGGTCGAGGGGGGCCGTTGCGTCGGGGTGCGCGCCCTCGACCCCGCCGGCACGCCCCGAGAGGTGCGGGCCACGCAGGTGGTGTTGGCGACGGGGGGAGCGGGCCAGCTCTATGCGGTGACGACCAACCCGCCCGAGGCGACCGGCGACGGGATCGCCATGGCACTGCGCGCCGGGGTGCCGGTGGCGGACCTCGAGTTCTTCCAGTTCCACCCGACCGCGCTGCACCACCCGGCCATGCCCCGTCCGCTGTTGTCCGAGGCCCTGCGCGGGCACGGGGCGTTGCTGCGTGACGCGCGGGGCGAGCGCTTCGTCGACGAGCTGGCGCCGCGCGACCTCGTCAGCCGGGCCATGGCCGATCGCATGGCCGAGCAGGGCGTGGGCCACATGTGGCTCGACGCCACCGGGCTCGAGTCCTTCGGGGAGCGGTTCCCGACGGTGGCGGCATCGCTGCACGCGGCGGGCCTCGACCCCGCCGTCGACTGGCTGCCCATCGCGCCCGCCGCCCACTACCTGTCGGGCGGGGTCATGACCGACCTCGACGGGGCCAGTGCGGTGGCCGGGTTGTGGGCGGTGGGGGAGGTGGCGTGCACCGGTGTGCACGGTGCCAACCGCCTGGCGTCGAACTCGCTGCTCGAGGGCATGGTCTTCGGCGCCCGTCTGGCCGAGGCGATCGGGGCCGGGCGCGACGGGCCCCGGGCGACCGGCGTGCTGCGAGCGCTCCTGGGCACACCCGAGGGGGAGCGCAACGGCTCCATCGCCTGCGTGGACGTCGAGGGTGACGAGGACATCGAGAGCACCGGGGCCACGGTGAAGGCGGTGGTCGCGCCCGACACCGACACGGCCAAGCTCCGCGAGCATCTGCAGCGCGCCATGACCGAAGGGGCGGGCGTGCTGCGCTCGCCGGAGTCCCTCATGGGCGCGGCGGTCGAGATCGCGGCGGTGGCCGATCACTTCGCCCCCGGTGCCCGCCCCGGGTCCGTCGCGGCGGCGGGAGCGGGACGTGGCGCCGGTGAGCTCGCCAACCTCGTGACCGTGTCCGGTGCGCTGCTGCGCGCCGCCGCGGCACGCGAGGAGACGCGCGGCGCGCACGCCCGACGCGACTTCCCCGAGGCGCGGCCGACCTGGCGGTGCCGACTGGTGCATCGGTCGTGACGTCGCGTCCCGCTGCCGCTGCAACCGACGCCGACGCCGACGCCGCGTCCGTCGGTCCCTGGCCGTCGTCGGGCCCACCCGACCCGCCCGCGCCCGTGGCGCACGAGGCGGTGGCCCGGGCGCTGGCCGAGGACATCGGTGTGCTCGGGGACCTCACGGCGTCGCTCGTGCCCGAGCCCGAGACCGGCCGGGCCCGGGTGGTGTCGCGCGCCGACGGGGTCCTGGCGGGACGGCTGTGCGCGCTCGAGGCGTTCGCCCAGGTCGACCCGGCGGTGGTGGTCGACTGGCGGATACCGGACGGGGGCTGGCTCGCACCGGGGTCGGTGGTGGCCGAGGTGTCGGGCCCGATGCGGTCGATCCTCACGGCCGAGCGCACGGCGCTCAATTTTCTCTGTCACCTGTCGGGCGTGGCCACGGTGGCCCGCCGATACGTCGACGCCGTCAACGCCGTCAACCCGGCGACGAGGGTGCTCGACACCAGAAAGACCACACCGGGGCTGCGGGTCCTGGAGAAGGCGGCGGTGCGCGCCGGCGGGGCATGGAACCACAGGTCCAGCTTGTCCGACGCCGTGTTGGTGAAGGACAACCATCTGGGCCGGCTCGGGATCACCGACGCCGTGGCGCAGGCGCACGAGCGGTGGCCGGGCCGGGTGGTGGAGGTGGAGTGCGATCGACCCGAGCAGGTGGTCGAGGCCGTCGACGCCGGCGCCTCGGCGGTGCTCCTCGACAACATGACGCCGTCGATGGTGTCGGAATGCGTGGCGCTGGTACGGGCGCGCGCGGTGCCGGGGACGGTGCTCGTCGAGGCGTCGGGCGGTGTGACCATCGACAACGCTCCCGCCTACGCGGCCGCCGGCGCGGATCTGATCTCGGTCGGGGCCATCACGCACTCCGCGCCCATCCTCGACCTCGGACTCGACCTCGTGGAGGACTGACCGTGCTGCTCGCCATCGACGTGGGGAACACCGAGACGGTCATCGGCCTGTTCTCGCTGGGGCCGGGCGACGATCCCCCGGCCGGGAGCCGCCCCGCCCCACCGGTCCCCCCCGAGCCGGTCGGCCTCACCCACCACTGGCGGCTGTCGACCGTGGCCGAGCGCACGCCCGACGAGCACGCGCTGTTGTTCTCGGAGCTCCTCAACCTCGACGGGATGGACGTCGACGAAGTGGTCACGGGCATGGCGGTGACGTCGTCGGTGCCGCGGGTCACCACCGAGTTGCGGCAGATGGCGAGGCGGTGGTTCGACGTACCGTGCATCGTGCTCGAGCCGGGTGTGCGTTCGGGCATGCCGATCCTCTACGACAACCCCAAGGAAGTCGGCGCCGATCGCATCGCCAACGCCATCGGCGCGTACGACTTGTACGGGGGCCCGTGCATCGTGGTCGATCTGGGCACCGCCACCACCTTCGACGCCATCTCGGGGACCGGCGAGTACCTCGGCGGCGCCATCGCGCCCGGCATCGCCATCTCCATGGACGCGCTCTTCCACCACGCCGCCGCGCTCGGGCGGGTCGAGCTGGTCGAGCCGCGCAGCGTCATCGGGAAGTCGACGGTCGAGTCGATCCAGTCGGGCGTGCTCTACGGCTACGCCGCGCAGGTCGACGGCATGTGCGCCCGCATCACCGACGCGCTCGGGACACGCGACCGTGGTGGCCACCGGTGGGCTGTCGGAGACCATCGCGCCGTTGTCGCGGACCATCGAGCACCGCGAGCCGTGGCTCACGCTGCACGGCCTTCGTCTGGTGTACGAGCGCAACGCCAAGCCGGGGTGACCACCCTGGTCGAGCGGTGGCGGTGAGCCGGTAACGTCTCGCCCGTGTCCGACGTCCCCTACTCGTTCGACCGCACCGCGCAGGCGGGTCATCTCCACGATCGCCACGGAACCCTCGGGCCGGGGGAGGAGAGCGACGAGGTCGTCTCGGTCGCCGGTCGGGTCATGCTGATGCGCCCGCAGGGGCGGATCGCGTTCGCCACGTTGCGCGACGCCTCGGGTCAGGTCCAGCTCTTCGCCACCGCGGCGGTCACCGCCGAGTTCGGGGAGTTCTGCAAGCTGTCACTGGGCGACTGGGTGGGAGCCACAGGCAAGGTCGTGCGCACCCGCAAGGGCGAGTTGTCGGTACAGGTCCACACGTGGGTGCTCCTGGCGAAGGCGCAGCGCGGCTTCGGTGACAAGTGGAAGGGCGTGTCCGACGTCGAGACGCGCTTTCGCCAGCGTGAGGTCGACCTATGGGCCAATGAGCGCACTCGCGAGATCCTGACGTTGCGCAGCGCGCTGGTGAGCTCGCTGCGTCGACGGCTCGAGGCGGCTGGGTTCGTCGAAGTCGAGACGCCGGTGCTGCACCCCATCCCCGGGGGGGCGCTGGCCAAGCCGTTCGTCACCCACCACAACGCCCTCGACGCTGATCTGTACCTCCGTATCGCGCCCGAGCTCTACCTGAAACGACTCGTGGTGGGGGGGTTCGACAAGGTGTTCGAGATCGCCCGCGTCTTTCGTAACGAGGGCCTGTCCCCGCGCCACAACCCGGAGTTCACGATGCTCGAGCTCTACGAGGCGTACGCCGACTACGAGGACCTCGCCGTGCTCATCGAGGAGTTGGTGGCGGGGCTGGCGCTGGAGCTGCGCGGCACGACGGCGCTCTCCTATCAAGGCCGGGAGCTCGACCTCACACCTCCGTGGCGGCGCGCCACCATGGCGGAGCTGGTGAGCGAGGCCACCGGCGAGGCGGTCGACGTCCACACGCCCATCGACGAGCTTCGTCGGCGCGTCGCCGCCGCGGGCGTCGATCCCAGCCCGTCGTGGGGGGCGGGCAAGCTCCTCCTCGAGCTGTACGAGAAGACGACCGAGCCCGCATTGTGGGGACCGGTGTTCGTGATGGACTTCCCGGCCGAGGTGTCCCCGCTCGCCCGTCGGCACCGTGCGGACCCCGACCTGGCCGAGCGTTTCGAGCCCATCGTGGCGGGCCGGGAGCTCGGCAACGCCTTCTCCGAGCTCGTCGACCCGGTGGACCAACGGGCTCGTTTCGAGGCGCAGGCCGCTGCGCGCGCCCAGGGTGACGACGAGGCCATGTCCGTCGACGAGGACTACATCCGCGCCCTCGAACACGGCCTGCCTCCGACCGCCGGGCTCGGGATAGGGATCGACCGTCTCGTCATGCTGCTGGCGGACGTCGCCAACATCCGCGAAGTGATCGCCTTTCCGACGCTGCGACCCGAGAGGCCGGGCCCCGAGCGCGGACAGCTCGACTAACGCGAGATCGGGAGCCCCTCGAGCAGTGACCGGGCCAGGTCGCCGAGCGAGCGTCCGAGCGCCCGCGCGCTGATCGACTCGGCTGCGTCGACGGCGTGGTCCACGTACCGCTGTCCCGCCGTGACGGTGTCGGCGATGGCGCGCGACTCCGCCACGATCGACCGAGCCTTGTCCCGTTCGGGCTGTGCCAGAGGGGCGCCGAGCAAGGGCCGGAGTTCGGGGCCGGTGACGGGGTCGCGCAGGGCCAGGAGCACAGGCAGCGTGTAGATCCCTTCGGCGAGATCCTGCCCGGCGGGCTTGCCCAGCTCGTCGTCGGTGGCGACGACGTCGAGGATGTCGTCGCGCAGTTGGAAGAGCATGCCGAAGCAGCGTCCGAACGTGGTCAGCACGTCCACTTCGCGGCGCGGCAGGCCGCTGGTCAGCGCGCCGATGCGGCACGACGTCGACATGAGCGCCGCGGTCTTGCCCTCGATGGTGGTCAGGTAGTCGGCCTCGGTGCGTTCGGTGCTGTACGCGGCGCGCACCTCGGTCACCTGTCCCTCGCACAGCAGGCCCAGGGTGTTGGCGAGGAGACCGGCGATCTCGGTGCCGAGCGAGGCGGCGATCTCCGCCGAACGGGCCAGGAGGAAGTCGCCCGCCACGATGGCCACGAGGTTGCCGAAGCGGGCGTTGACGCTCTCGACGTTGCGGCGCACCAGCGCCTCGTCCATGACGTCGTCGTGGTAGAGCGAGGCGAGGTGGACGAGCTCCACCGCCACCGCCCCCTGCAGGTCGTCGGGGGTGGCGGGCCGGCTACCTCCGGTGGCCGACGCCAGCGCCAGGCAGGGGCGCAGGCGCTTCCCGCCGGCCGCGATCAGGTGCGTCGTGACCTCGTCCAGGAACTGGTCGCCTGAGCTGACGGCGTCTCGGAGCTCGGGTTCGAGCCGAGCGAGATCGTCTTGGAGGGAGGGGAGTGACAGCAAAGAGGCGGTGTCCACCAGGGGGAACGATAGGCGAAGGATCCTCAGGCAGGACAACGTGGGCTCGCCGCAGGGGCCGTGGCCAGGGCGTTGGCCCTCCGGCGGCCCCCCCGGAGCCCCGTGCCTGGGCAGGTTTGGGGGACGTGGGTGACTACGGTCGGTGGAACGGGTCAGGATTCGGCCGCCGCGTGCCGAAGGAATGGGGGATGCAATTGGGATCAGATGCTCGAGGGATCCGGGCCCTATGGGTGTTTGTTGCTAGAGCACGCCCGGTAGACTCTGCTCAGTATTCGAGCCGTCGAGGGAGGCGGTCTGGTGTTCGAACGCTTCACTGATCGGGCGCGGAGGGTGTTGGTGCTGGCGCAGGAGGAAGCGCGCCTGCTCAACCACAGCTTCATCGGCACCGAGCACATCCTTCTGGGGCTCATCCACGAGGGCGAGGGCGTCGCGGCCAAAGCGCTCGAGCAGCTCGGGGTGTCGCTCGAGGCGGTGCGCGAGAAGGTCGAGGAGACCATCGGCCTGTCGGGCACGGCACCGACCGGGTCGCCGCCGTTCACCCCCCGGGCGAAGAAGGTCCTCGAGCTGTCCTTGCGCGAGGCCCTGCAGCTCGGTCACAACTACATCGGCACCGAGCACATGCTCCTCGGCCTCGTGCGCGAGGGCGAGGGCGTGGCCGCCCAGGTGCTCGTCAGCCTGGGCGCCGACCTGGCCCGGGTGCGGCAGCAGGTCATCCAGCTCCTCTCGGGCTACCAGGGCAAGGAGCCGGTCGGGGCGGGGCCCTCGTCGGGCTCGGAGACGCCGTCGGGCTCACCCGTGCTCGACCAGTTCGGTCGCAACCTGACCCAGCTCGCCCGGGACACCAAGCTCGACCCGGTCATCGGCCGTGAGAAAGAGATCCGAGCGCGTCATGCAGGTCCTGTCGCGCCGCACCAAGAACAACCCGGTGCTCATCGGCGAGCCCGGCGTGGGCAAGACCGCCATCGTGGAGGGCCTGGCCCAGCGCATCGTGGCCAACGACGTGCCCGAGACGCTCAAGGGCAAGCAGCTCTACACCCTCGACCTCGGCGCGCTGGTGGCCGGGAGCCGCTACCGCGGCGACTTCGAGGAGCGGCTCAAGAAGGTGCTCAAGGAGATCCGGACCGCGCGGCGACATCGTGCTGTTCATCGACGAGCTGCACACCTTGGTCGGCGCCGGCGCGGCCGAGGGCGCCATCGACGCCGCCTCGATCCTCAAGCCGATGTTGGCGCGCGGTGAGTTGCAGACCATCGGGGCCACCACCCTCGACGAGTACCGCAAGCACCTCGAGAAGGATGCGGCCCTCGAGCGTCGGTTCCAGCCCATCAAGGTGGAGCAGCCCACGGTGGCGCACACCATCGAGATCCTGAAGGGCCTGCGCGACCGGTACGAGTCGCACCACTCGGTGACCATCACCGACCAGGCCTTGGTGGCCGCCGCGAACCTCGCCGACCGCTACCTCGCGGACCGGTACCTGCCCGACAAGGCCATCGACCTCATCGACGAGGCCGGGAGCCGTCTGCGCATCCGGCGCATGACGACCCCTCCCGACTACAAGAAGCTCGAAGAGGAGATCGACCGCATCCGCCACGACAAGGAGTCGGCCATCGAGCGCCAGGCGTTCGACCAGGCGAAGAAGCTGGCCGAGCAGGAGAAGGAACGCCTCGACCGCAAGACGGCGATGGAGGCCGAGTGGCGCGCCGAGGGCCTCGAGCTCTTCGACGTCGTCGACGAGGAGGTCATCGCCGAGGTGCTGGCCAACTGGACTGGCATCCCCGTGTACCGCCTCACCGAGGAGGAGACCTCCAAGCTCCTGCGCATGGAGGACGAGCTGCACAAGCGCGTGGTGGGCCAGGAAGAGGCCATCAAGGCGCTGTCCCGTGCCATCCGCCGCACGCGGGCGGGGCTCAAGGACCCCAAGCGGCCCAGCGGATCGTTCATCTTCCTGGGGCCGACCGGTGTGGGCAAGACCGAGCTCGCCAAGGCACTGGCGGAGTTCCTCTTCGACGACGAGGACGCCCTGATCCAGTTGGACATGAGCGAGTACATGGAGAAGCACACCGTGTCCCGGCTCGTGGGCTCGCCCCCCGGGTACGTGGGGTACGAAGAGGGCGGTCAGCTCACCGAGGCCGTGCGGCGCAAGCCGTTCTCGGTCGTGCTCTTCGACGAGGTCGAGAAGGCCCACCCCGACGTGTTCAACGCGCTGCTCCAGATCCTCGAGGACGGCCGGCTCACCGACGCCCAGGGACGTTCGGTGGACTTCAAGAACACCGTGCTGATCATGACGTCGAACCTGGGGACCGCCGATCTGCGCAAGTCGTCGGTCGGCTTCGCCAAGACGTCGGAGGCGGTGACCTACGAGCGCATGAAGTCGAAGGTCCACGACGCCCTGAAGGCGCACTTCCGGCCCGAGTTCCTCAACCGCATCGACGAGGTCATCGTCTTCCACGAGCTGTCCAAGCTCGAGGTCGTGGAGATCGTCGACCTCATGATCCGGCGGGTGGGCGAGCAGCTGGAGTCCCAGGGCCTGGGCCTCGAGCTCACGCCGGCGGCCAAGTCGCTGCTGGCCGACAAGGGCTACGACCCCACCCTCGGGGCTCGCCCCCTGCGTCGGGCCATCCAGCAGTTCGTCGAGGACGCGCTGTCGGAACGCATCTTGTGGAAGGAATTCCGCGTGGGCGAGACCATCATCGTGGACGTGGAGGACGACGAGTTCGTCTTCCGCACCGTCGAGGGTCTCGAGCCGCCGCCGGTCGAGTTGGCCGGCGCGGGCGCCGACTCCTGACGCACCGACACATCTGGCGCCCGGAGTTCTGAGGCCCGGAGTCCCGAGGCACCGCCACATCTGACCGTCTGGCTCGGCCGCGTGCCGTCCCGGACCGGTGTCACACCCTGTCCCTAGCTTCACGGGTGTGGGACGGCTTCGAACGGTGCACCGGTGTCGCGCCTGTGGTGGCGTCACGCCCCGGTGGGCCGGGCGGTGCCCAGGGTGCGGCGAGTGGAACAGCCTCGTCGAGGAGACTCTGCCCGACCCCGTCAGCGCGCCGCGTCTCGAGGGGCGCGGCCTCGACCCCGCTCCACCCGGGCGCATCGGGTCGGGTCGAGGTGTGTGTGAGGGGGCCGACCGTGCCGTCGCCCTCGACGACGTCGACCCGGCCCGGTCGGGGCCTGTCGCCACGGGGCTGGCCGAGCTCGACCGGGTGCTCGGAGGGGGGCTCGTCCCGGGCTCGGTGACGCTGCTGGGCGGCGAGCCGGGGGTGGGGAAGTCGACGTTGCTGCTCCAGGTGCTGTCGTCGATGGCCCAAGCCGGCGCCGTGGCCCTCCTCGTCTCGGCCGAGGAGTCCGCCCCCCAGGTCCGGCGCCGGGCCGAGCGCCTCGGGCCCCTCCCCTCCGGGCTCATGGTCCTCGACGGCTCGGATCTCTCCGCCCTGCCCGGCGTGGTGCACGACACGTCGCCCTCGCTGGTCGTCGTGGACTCGATCCAGGCCGTGGTCGACCCCGCCGCGACGGGCGCGCCCGGCAGCCTCGCCCAGGTGCGGGCCTGCACCGACCTCGTCGTGGCACTGGCCAAGCTCCACCGGGTGCCCTTCGTCCTGGTGGGCCACGTCACCAAGGAGGGGACCCTGGCGGGCCCCCGTACCCTCGAGCACCTGGTCGACACGGTTCTGGGCGTCGAGGGAGACCGCCATCACGCGCTGCGGACGGTGCGAGCCACCAAGCACCGGTTCGGCCCCACGGGCGAGCTCGGGCTCTTCGAGATGGGTGACGCCGGCCTCGCCGCGGTGACCGACCCCTACCAGCTGCTCCTGGGCGACCGTCGGCCGGGTGCGCCGGGGAGCGCGGTGCTTCCCGCCATGCAGGGCCAGCGGGCGCTGTTGGTCGAGGTGCAGGCCCTCACGTCGAAAACCCCCATGGAGGCACCGAGCCGGCGATCGGCCCAGGGTGTGGACGCGGGTCGGCTGGCGCTGTTGCTGGCCGTGCTCGAACAGCGCGCCGGGGTGCCGCTCGTGCGCACCGACGTCTTCGTCTCGGCCGTCGGGGGTATCCGGGTGCTCGAGCCCGCCGCCGATCTGGCCCTGGCCCTGGCGCTCGCGTCGGCGGTCAAGGACCGACCCCTGCCCGCCGATCTGGTGGTGTTCGGCGAGATCGGGCTCGGGGGCGAGATCAGGCAGGTCCCCCACGCCCCTCGCCGGCTGGCCGAGGCCGCACGCGTGGGATTCCGCCACGCGCTCGTGCCCGCCTCGTGTCCCGACGGCCCCCCGGGGATGGAAGTGGTGCACGTCCGGTCGCTGCACCAGGCGGTGGCACTGGCCACCGGGTCGCGTGACGCTCCGTGACCGACGCGGGGGTTGGCGCCACGGGGCGCCGGGTACCATGCGGAGGTGGTGGTGCGACCGAGCTCGGCCATGGCCGACGCCCTGGCCCTCGTTGCGCCGGGCCAACCGCTGCGTGACGGCATCGAGCGAGTCCTGCAAGCCAACCGCGGACTGCTCCTCGTGGTGGGCGACGGGCCCGAGGTGTTGTCCATCTGCACCGGCGGATTCCTCCTCGACGCCGAATTCAGTCCTCAGCGCCTGTCGGAGCTGGCCAAGATGGACGGGGCCGTGATCCTCTCGCCCGACGCCGACCGCATCGCCCGGGCCAACGTGCACCTCATGCCCAACGCGACGATCCCCACCATCGAGACCGGCACACGCCACCGCACGGCGGAGCGCGTGGCCCGGTCCATCGACGTCCCCGTGGTGTCGGTGTCCGCTGCCATGGGCCTCGTCACCGTGTACCGACGCGACACGCGCCACGTGTTGCAAGACGAGCGGCGCCTGCACGAGCGCGTGCGTCAGGCACTCCAGACGACGCGGCGATTCCGGCAGCGATTCGACTCGACGCTCTCGGCGCTGTCCGCGCTCGAGATCGCCGACACCGTGACGGTGCGCGACGTCGTGGCGGTGCTCCAGCCGGCCGAGCTCCTGGACCGGATCGCGCACGACGTCCAGGTCGACCTGGTGGAGCTGGGAGAAGACGGCCGCCTGCTGCGACTGCAGCTCGAGGAGGTGCTCGACGGCATCGACCCGGCGCGGCGCCTCGTGGTACGGGACTACCTCCACGACGACCGGCCCCCGTCCCGTCGGGACAGGCCCGGTGCGGCCCACGGGGGCGTCGCCGACAGCGAGGTGGACCTGGCCCTGGCCACGTTGGCCGGTCTGTCGACCGACGACCTGCTCGACGTGCGCCGCGTGGCGGCGGTGCTCGGGCTGGGCGTGGCGACGTCGGACCCCGACGCGCCGGTCGAACCGCGCGGGTACCGCCTTCTGCACCGACTGCCGCGCTTTCCCGAAGCGCTCGTGGACAGGATCGTGGCGCACTTCGCCGGACTGCAACGGATCATGCGCACGTCGGTGGCCGAACTCGAGGAGGTCGAGGGCGTGGGCGAGGCCCGCGCCCGGTCGGTGAAAGAGGGATTGGCTCGTCTGGCCGAGGCGAGCATCCTCGACCGCTACAACTGACCCCAGCTCAGAGCGGCGGCTTCGGACGAGGTGAGGGTGCGAGGGCGGCTCGGGTAGAATAGAACGCCTGTCCCTCGCCATGCGCTTGTGGCCAGCGCGCCATCCCAGGAGAGGTACGTGTTCGACATCGGTGACAAGGTGGTCTACCCCCATCACGGGGCGGCGATCGTGGAGCGGCGCGAGGTCAAAGAGGCCTTCGGTGAGAAGAAGGAGTACCTCGTCCTCCGGCTCGCCTACGGCGACCTGACACTGATGGTCCCCGCCGACAACACAGAAGGCGTCGGCCTGCGTGAGGTCATCAACGACGAAGAGGTGGAAGAGGTGTTCGCCGTCCTTCGCAAGAAGGAGGCGCGCATGCCTACCAACTGGTCGCGTCGTTACAAGAACCACTCCGAGAAGCTGCGCTCGGGCGACATCTACCAGGTGGCCGAGGTCGTGCGGAACCTCTCGATCCGCGACAAGGACAAGGGCCTGTCGGCCGGCGAGAAGCGGATGCTGAGCCGGGCGCGTCAGATCCTCGTGTCCGAGCTGACGTTCGCGCTCGACGTGGACGAGGCCGCGGCGGAGAAGCGCCTGGACGAGGCGCTGCCCTGAGCCGCGTGAGCCGCCACCGCTTCGGCGGGGTGCGCTCGTCGAAGGCCTCGTCGAAGGCGAGGTGAGCCCGTGTCGGTGTGGGTGGTCGTCGTGGCGGCCGGCAGCGGCCGCAGGTTCGGCGCTCCGAAGCACTTCGCGCCGCTGGGCGGGCGCGCCCTGGTGCAATGGGCCGTCGACGCGGCGCGCCCGGTGGCCGACGGCGTGGTGCTCGTGCTCCCCGCCGACGCCGATGGCGACGCCATCGTCGGTGTCGACGCGGTGGTGACCGGTGGGGCGACGCGCGCCGCGTCGGTGCGCGCCGGGCTGGCGGCGGTGCCCGGGTCGGCCGAGGTGATCGTGGTCCACGACGGCGCCCGGCCCCTGGCGTCACCGGCGTTGTTCCGCGCCGTGGTCGACGCCGTCGCAGCGGGAGCCGACGCAGCCGTGCCGGCCGTGGCGGTGGCCGACACGTTGAAGCTGGTCGTGGGCGACACGGTCACCGCCACGGTGGCCCGAGACGGCCTCGTGGCGGTCCAGACGCCCCAGGCCTTCTCGGCCGCCGTCCTGCGCCGCGCCCATCACGCCGAGCCCGAGGCCACCGACGACGCCGGCCTGGTCGAGTCGCTGGGGGCTACCGTGCGCGTCGTGCCCGGCGACCCCAGGAACATCAAGGTGACGACGGCCACCGATCTCGACGTGGTCCGGGCGTTGGTGGCGCCGTGAGCGACGACCGACGCGGGCTCGGCGCACTGCGCATCGGTCAGGGGTTCGACGTCCACCGGTTCTCCGGCGACCCGGGGCGTCCGCTCGTCCTCGGGGGGGTGACCGTCCCGGGGGCGGCGGGTCTCGCCGGCCACAGCGACGCCGACGTCGTGGCCCATGCCGTGGCCGAGGCGATGCTCGGGGCGGCCGGGCTCGGGGACCTGGGGCGCCATTTCCCCGCGTCGGACCCGACCTGGGCCGGCGCCGACTCGACGGGCCTGCTGGCGCAGGTCTCGGCCATGGTGGGGGCACAGGGCATGGGACTCGTGAACGCCGATTGCACCGTCGTGTGTGAGCGCCCCCGGCTGGCGGACCACACCGACGCCATGGCCCAGCGGCTCGAGGCCGTGCTCGACGCGCCCGTGAGCGTGAAGGCCAAACGGGCCGAGGGGCTGGGTGCGCTCGGTCGGGTCGAGGGCATCGCGTGCTTGGCCGTGGTCCTCCTCGCCCCTGTCCCATGAGTGGCCCACCACGTCGTCCCCGCGGTGGCACACCGCGACGCACCGTTCCGGTCGGACGGGGTCGTCCACCGGCGGCTGGCGCGGGTCGAGGCGCTGGTCGCGAGGGCGGTACTGGGCGCACGGGCGGTGCCGCGCACGGACTTGGCGGGGAACAGATCGAGGGCCGTCACGCCGTGCGCGAGCTCCTCGCGGCGGGACGGCGACCGGTGCGCGAGGTGTGGGTGGCCGAAGACCTCGACCCGTCGCCGCAGATCGACGAGATCGAGCGCCTGGCGACCCGCCGGCGCGTGCGCCTCGTCCTCGTGCCCCGGGCCAAACTCGAACGAGCGGCGCGCACCGACGCACCCCAAGGTGTCCTGGCGCGCGCCCGGCCCCTCGAAGAGGTCGAGCTCGACACCCTGTGCCGGGCCCGCGCCGGGGTGAGCCCGTTCCTGCTCGTGCTCGACGGCGTCACCGACCCCCACAACGTCGGCGCCCTGCTCCGGACCGCAGAGTGCGCCGGAGTCACCGGTGTCGTGTTGCCGCGCCATCGCGCCGTCCACGTCACGCCGACGGTGGCCAAAGTGGCGGCGGGGGCCATCGAGCACCTCGCCATGGCCGTGGTGCCGGGCGTCCCCAATGCATTGCGACAGCTCGACGACCTCGGCGTGACGAGCGTGGGTCTCGACGCGACCGCCTCGACATCGCTGTTCGAGTTGGGGATCGAGCCCGGCGCCGCGGTGGCACTGGTCATGGGGGCCGAAGGACGGGGTCTGGCGGCACTCACGCGCCGGCGCTGCTCGGCCTTGGCCGCCATCCCGCAATTCGGCGCTCTGGGCAGCCTCAACGTCGCGGCGGCCGGGGCCGTGGCATGCTTCGAATTGGCTCGCCGTCGGACGCGGCGCGACGGGGACGACGGCGGGTGACGCGCCGCCGCGTCCATGTGGTGCGAGGGGTGGGAGGCAGACGGTGACCGACACCGTGCTCAGTGTCGGGCGCGACGGGCCGGTGGCGACGGTGACGTTGACGCGGGGCAAGGTCAACGCCATCGACGTCGAGGTGCTCGACGAACTGGCGACCACGCTCGGGACGCTCGAGCGCGACGCGGACGTCAGCGCAGTGGTGATCACCGGAGCGGGGCGCGCCTTCTCCGCCGGCGTGGACCTTCGCCGTGTGGTCGACTCGGGACCGAGCTACGTGGAGCACCTTGTGACGGGCCTGCGGCGCACCCTCGAGATGCTGTTCTGTTTTCCCAAGCCGACCGTCGCGGCCGTCAACGGCGCGGCGGTGGCCGGTGGCTGCATCCTGGCTTGTGCCTGTGACCGACGCCTCATGGCCGACGACGCCCGTATCGGGGCCAGTGAACTGGCCGTGGGTGTGCCCTTCCCCGTGGCCGCGCTCGAGATCCTGCGCCATGCCTGTGGGTCACGCACCGAAGACCTCGTGCTGCGCGCCGCGCTCCTCGACGCACCGGCGGCGTTGACCGTCGGCATGGTCCACGAGGTCTGCCCGGGCGACGTCGTGCTCGAGCGGGCCCAGGCAGTGGCGGCCGAGCTCGCCGGCCGCGCCCCGCGTGCCTTCGCTCTGGCCAAGGAGCAACTACGCCGACCCGCGCTGCAACGCATGCGCAGCGACGGCGACGGTGTCGACCCGTCGGTCATGGCCGAGTGGGCCGCGCCGCACACCACGGCGCGTCTGCGGGCCCAACTCGACCGGTTGGCAGCGGGCCGATGACCGTCGCCTCGGAGCCGGTGGTGGGACTCGAACCCACGACCTGACGATTACAAATCGTCTGCGCTTCCAGCTGCGCCACACCGGCGTTGACGCCACGATACCGTCGACGCCGCCCGGGGCCGGGCCCGGACGTGTGGGCGCACGACACGTCGACACACGTTGCTCGCGTGTCGGCCGCCCCGAGACGGCCCTGGTGGGGCGGGGTACGATCCACTCGATGGCCGGGATGCGATGATGTGCACAATCTCTGTCGCGGCGACGCGCGCGTCGGCGGATTCGAAATCCTTGCTTCGCGCGCGGTGCATTGGCAGGCTTGACCTCGCGATGGCATTGACAGATCAGGACCGCCAGATCCTCGACTTCGAGGAGTCGTGGTGGACCCGGCCCGATCCGAAGGCGACGGGCATCCGTGACCGCCTGGGAATGTCGCCCACCGGGTACTACCGCCGGTTGGGGGAGCTCGTCGACACCAATGACGCCCTCGACCACGCTCCTCTCGTGGTCCGACGCCTGCGACGTCGCCGGCTCCACCAACGACGAGGCCGGTTCGAGACCACCGCAGCACCGCAACACCCGCGGCGATGAACGACGACGACGCCACCCCGGCGGCCCCCGGTGCCGGCTCCGGTGGTGGCGACGATCGCGACCCGTCGGAGCTTCCCGCCCCCACGGGCTTTCTACGGGGCGTGGGTGTCGTCGTGGCGGCCCTCATCATCGGCGCGTTGCTCCTGCCGTCGGCCACGCGGGCGCCCCTGGCCGTGACGACGGCCAGTCAGTCCATCGCAACGACGACGACGCCCTCGACCACCGTGCCGAAATCCACCACGACCACGGTGGCCACGATCCTGCCCGGCGCGGCGTCGATCCATGTCCTGGTGGTGAACGGCACGAGCATCGCCGATCTGGCCGGTGGCACCGCCACGTATCTTCGTTCCCGGGGGTTTCTCACCCTCCCCTCGACCAACGCCACCACCAAGGTGACCGGGACCCAGGTCTACGAGGTGTCGGGCCCGACGAGCTCGGCCACCACGGTCACCGAGGCCCTCGGCTTGCCGGCCAGCACGGTCCAACCCCCGAGTGCCGTTCCCCCCGTGCACAGCACGGCCGGTGCCAACGTCGTCGTCGTCGCCGGGCCCGATCTGGCCCGGTTGGCGCCGGGGGCGTCCACGACCACCACAGGCGCTCCGGCAGCCTGACGCGGCGCGGCGCGCCGTGGGAGACGACGACGTCCTGGGCCCATTGGCGGTGCTGCTCGAGCAGCCCGGCGCCAGCGCCGTGCTGAGCGATTTCGACGGGACGCTGTCGCCCATCGTCGCCGACCCGGCGGTCGCCTTCCCGCTCCCCGAGGCCCCGGGCGTGCTCGCCGCCCTCGCCCGGCGGTTCGCCCTGGTGGCGGTGGTCTCGGGCCGTCCGGTGTCGTTCCTGGCCCAACGCCTCGCCGCGGCGGGCCCGGCGCTGCGCCTGTTCGGCGCCTACGGGCTCGAGTGGATCGAGGACGGCACCGTGCACCGGGCCCCCGAAGTGGAGCCGTGGCGTGGGCCGGTGACAGAGGTGGCGGCCGCGGCCCGATCCGAGTTCGCGGGGGAAGCCGTGGGCGTCGAGGACAAAGGCGTGTCGGTCACGGTGCACTGGCGGCAGGCTCCCGCGTCCGGAGGTCGCGTGGGGGAGTTCGCGCGGGCGTGGTCGGGACGTACCGGGCTCGTCCTGCAGAGCGGCCGGATGGCGGTGGAGTTCCGGCCACCGGTCGACATCGACAAAGGAACGGTGGTCGAGCGCGTGGCGCGGGGCACCGCCGCGGCATGCTTCGCGGGCGACGATGCCGGTGACCTCGCCGCGTTCGCGGCGCTCGACCGCCTCGCCCTCGGCGGGACCCAGACGGTGCGCGTGGCCGTGGCCGACGACGAGACGCCGCCCGAGCTCGTGGCCGCCGCCGATGTCGTGGCGCACGGACCGGCCCAGGTGCTCGACTTGTTCAGCGCGCTGGCCACCCGGGCCCGGCGCTGATCAGGCCGGGATCACCGCCGCCAGTTGGTCGGCGAGCCAGTCGCCGGGCTTGCGCGCCGAGACCAGCGCGAGCAGTGCCTCGGCCCGCCGGGCTCGTTCCGCGGGGTCCATGTCGAGGGCGCGCAGGAGCACCGCGGCGGTCCCCGCCACGTCGAAGGGGTTGATCTCGAGCGCTTCGGAGTGCAGCTCGGCGAACGCCCCCGCCTCGCGCGACAGGGCGAGGACCCCGTCGGTCGTATTGATGATGGGGCCCTCCTTGGCCACCAGGTTGAGCCCGTCGCGCAGCGGGTTCACCAGCAAGACGTCGTAGCGCATCAACGCCGCGATGGACCGCCCCGGATCGTCGGCCACGTCGAGGATGATCGGGGCCCAGTCATCGGTTCCCCACGTGTCGTTGACGCGCTGCGCCGCGTGCTCGACCTCGGCCCCGTAGGCGAGGTATTCGGGCAGGCTCGAGCGCGACGCGTAGGCGAGGGCCAAGAGGACGACCTCGCCGCGCAGCTCGGGACGCATGTGGAGCATCTCGTCGAAGGCCCAGAAGCCCCGCAGCAGGTTCTTGGCCGGTTCGATCCTGTCCACGCGCAGCACCATGCGCCTGCCCCGCAACAGCTCCTCGAGGCGCTCGCCCGCGGCGCGACATTCGCTCGACGCCGCGCGTTCGATCATGTGGTCGGAGTCCGGGGTCAGCGGCGACACGAAGGTGTGGTGCATCTCGACCCCCATGTCGTCACAGCATCGGCGGAAGCACTCCTCCCAGCGCGCCGTGTGGAAACCGCACGCCGTCGCCCGCGCCATGCCCTCGAGGAGCTCGCGAGCCACCCCCGAGGGCAGCACCCGCAGGGTGTCGGGGCTGGCGAAGGGGGTGTGCGTGAAGTGGACGGTGTGGAGGTCGGGCCGCTTCTCGGCCAGCACGCCGGGAAGGAGGCTGAGGTGGTAGTCCTGGACGAGCACCGTGGCACCCTCGGCCGCCGCCGCGTCCACGACCTGCGCGAACAACTCGTTGAACTCGCGGTACGCCTCCCAGGCGGTGGCGAAGTGGTGGTCGAAGCGCGGACGGCGCGCCAGGTCGAAGAGGTGGTGGTGCAAGAACCACAACGTCGAGTTCGACACCACGTCGTAGGCCATGCGGTAGGTGTCGCGGTCGGGTTGCACCGTGAGCAGGTGCAGCCCCCGTTCGGTCATGAGGCCTTCGGCGGTGGCCATGCGATCGGCCTCGGACATCGCACACGCCACCCACGTGGCCCCGCTGCCCTCGAGCTGCGGATGCAGGGCGGCGGCCAGGCCTCCCGCCGACCCCGCCGGCACGGGCCGGCCCTCCTGGTCGAAGGCGAAGGACATCGGGCCCCGGTTCGAGGCGATGACCAGGTCCGCTTTCACTGGCGACCGACCCCGTCCATACGCAACCGACCCTACCCCCCGCCTGCGCAGGCGACTCCGAAGGGCAACGATGGGCCGATGCCCGACACCCCGGCGCCCGCCCACGCACCGCCCCAGGCCCTCCTCGCCCCCGACGCCTTCAAGGGGACCGCACGCGCCTCGGTGGTGGCCGACGCCATGGCCCGCGGGGCCCGGCGGGCGGGTTGGGAGCCCGACGTCTGTCCGCTCTCGGACGGGGGCGAGGGCTTCGCCGAGGTCCTGGCCGCCGCCCCGGCCGGGACGGACGGCTCGAGCCCGGGGGCGTGGCACGAGACCGCGGTCACCGGGCCGCTGGGCCGGCCGGTGCTCGCCCGGTGGTGGCTGGCGGGCGAGGTGGCGGTGGTGGAGTCGGCCGCGGCGTCGGGCCTGCCCCTGGCCGGGGGGGCCCAGGGCAACGATCCGTGGCGCGCCACCACGCGGGGGACCGGGGAGCTGCTCGTCGCGGCCGCGGCCGCCGGCGCCCGGCGCGTGCTCCTGGGGGTGGGGGGCTCGGCCACCACCGACGGCGGTCGGGGTGCGCTCGAGGCGATCGAAGCGGCCGGCGGTCTGGGCCCGATCGACGTGGTGGTGGCCTGTGACGTCGACACCCGATTCGTCGATGCCGCCGGGGAGTTCGGGCCGCAGAAGGGAGCGACGCCGTCGCTGGTCGTCGAGCTCGGTGACCGACTGGCCTCCTACGCCGTCGAGCTCCGTGATCGCTATGGCGTGGACGTGGCCGATCTTCCCGGCGCCGGCGCGGCGGGGGGCCTCGCCGGGGGGCTGGCCGCGCTCGGGGCCCGACTCGTGCCCGGCTTCGGCGTCGTGGCCGACGCCGTGGGGCTCGAGGAGCGCATCGCCCGGGCCGACCTGGTGGTGACCGGTGAAGGTCGGCTCGACGCTTCCTCGTGGTCGGGGAAGGTCGTCGGTGGCGTGGTGTCCCTGGCCCGCCGGACCGGGGTGCCCGTGCTCGTGGTGCCCGGCACGGTGGGCCCCGGGGGTCTCGAGGGAGCCGGCGAGGCCCGGATCGAGGTCCGGAGCCTCACCGACCGCTTCGGTGCCGTCGGGGCGCTTCAGGATCCCGCCGGGTGCGTGGACGTGGTCGTGGAGGAGCGCTTGACTAGGTAGTGAGTAGACACTACCATGATGGCATGACGACGGCGTCGAAGAATGTCGGAGCGGGGCGCCAGACCGCCGACGAGCGCCGGACGTCGGTGCTGCGGGCCGCAATGGCCGAGTTCGCCAAGGGCGGCTACGCAGGGACGTCGACCGACGCCATCGCGGTGCGGGCCGAGATCTCCCAGCCCTATCTCTTCCGGCTCTTCGGCACCAAGCGCGAGCTCTTCATCGCCACCATGGGGCTCATGCACGCCCGGATCGAGGCGACCTTCCGCGCTGCGGCCTCGGGCCGCTCCGGCGTCGAGGCCATGGCGGCCATGGGCGACGCCTACAAGGAGCTCCTGAGCGAACGTGACCTGCTGCTCGTCCAGCTCCACGCCTTCGCCGCCTCCGAGGACGAGGAGATCCGTCGGGCCGCGCGCGAAGGCCTTCGCCACCTCTGGACCGTCGTGGGCGAGCTCACCGGGCTCCCCGACGAGGACCTGCGGGCCTTCTTCGCCCAGGGGATGCTCCTCAACGTCATGGCCGCGGTGGACGCCGCTGCCCTCGACGAGACCTGGGTCCGGGCCTGTCAGCCCGATCCCGCGCTGTTCTTCGCCGACCGATTGAGCCCCTGAGCTCCCGACCCAGCTCCGAGAGGAGACACCCATGCCCGCACGAGGTAGTAACCAGTCACTAGCTGTCGAGGCCCCACCCACGGGGCACCGAGCCGGCTGGGCCGTGGTGATCACGTCGCTGGCGCTGTTCATGGCGACGCTCGACAACCTGGTCGTGACCACCGCTCTCCCGGTCATCCGTGACCATCTCCACGCCGGGTTGGCCGGGCTCGAGTGGACGGTGAACGCCTACACCCTCACCTTCGCCGTGCTGCTGCTCACCGGGGCCGCCCTCGGCGACCGCTTCGGGCGTCGCCGCATGTTCCTCGTGGGGCTGGTCGTCTTCACGGGCGCGTCGGCCGCCGCCGCGTTGTCGCCGACGGTCGGATGGTTGGTCACCGCCCGCGCCGTGCAGGGGGCGGGTGGCGCGCTCATCATGCCGTTGTCGCTCACGCTGTTGTCGGCGGCGGTGCGGCCCGAACGCCGGAACCAGGCGCTCGGGGTATGGGGCGCCATCGGCGGAGTGGCGGTGGCGGCGGGCCCGCTCGTCGGTGGCGCGGTGACCACGGGGTGGTCGTGGCAGTCGATCTTCTGGATCAACGTGCCCGTGGGGATCGTGCTGGCGGTGCTGGCGCGCTGGCGACTGTCGGAGTCGGTGGGCCCGCGGCAACCGCTCGACCTCGGCGGCGTGGCACTGGCGAGCGTCGGGTTGCTCGGCGTCGTGCTCGCACTGGTGCGTGCCAACGAGCACGGGTGGACGAGCGCCGGCGTGCTGGCGTCGTTCGCGATCGGGGCGTCGGCCCTCGCGGGCTTCGTCGTGTGGGAGCGTCGCAGCACCCATCCCATGGTGCCGTTGCGGCTGTTCCGGAGTCGCTCCTTCAGCGCCGTGAACGTCGCCGCGCTGCTCATGAGCTTCGGGATGTTCGGGTCGATCTTCTTCTTGTCGCAGTTCCTCCAGGTCGTCCAGCACTACTCGCCCCTGGGGGCGGGCCTGCGGGTCTTGCCCTGGACGGGCATGCCCATGCTCGTCGCGCCCGTGGCCGCGATGCTCACGGCGCGCTTCGGGGGCCGACCGGTGCTCGCGGCGGGGCTCGCGCTGCAGGCCATCGGCCTGGCCTGGCTCGCGCTCGAGATCTCGCCCGGTGTCAGCTACTCGACGGTGTGGTTGCCGTTCGTGGTGTCGGGCGTCGGGATGGCGCTGTTCTTCGTCCCGCTGGCGTCTGTGGTGCTGTCGTCGGTGCGCCCCGAGCTCGAAGGGGTGGCGTCGGGCACCAACAGTGCGTTCCGCGAAGTCGGTGGGGTGCTCGGGATCGCCGTGCTGGGCGCGGTGTTCTCCGCCCGGGGCGGCTACAGCAGCGCCTCGGCGTATGTGGCGGGGCTGGTCCCCGCCGTGTGGGTCGGGGTGGCGGTCGTCGGGGTGGGTGCGGTCGTGGCGCTTCTCCTGCCTCGCCGGCTCGGGTCACGAGCGACCCACGTCGACACCCAGTCATTCGAGACCCAGTCACTCGAGACCCCGTCACTCGAGACCCCGTCACTCGAGACCCCGTCACTCGAGACCCCGTCACTCGAGACCCCGTCACTCGAGATCCCGGCGCCGGCCGGAGCGCTCGACGACGACGCCCCGGTGCCGACGATGTCGGGCCCCGTGGCCGTTGCGAGTCGGTCTTAGGACTCGGTGACGTCTGCTGCGTCGTCGGGCGCCACGACGCCGGCCCGTCGCAACGCCGCGCCGAGCACGTCGGTCGCCTGGGGTCGCAGCTCGGCCAGG
Source organism: uncultured Acidimicrobiales bacterium (assembly GCA_963764205.1). Lineage (GTDB taxonomy): Bacteria > Actinomycetota > Acidimicrobiia > Acidimicrobiales > UBA8190 > Chersky-840. Next base: position 155,655 of record CAVXRN010000004.1, on the reverse strand, counting down.
GGGCGGTTGCGGTGGATGCGCACCCCGAGGTCGACCTGGGTCACCTGCTCCACGCCGAAGTGCTGCGCCACGTCGATGAGCAGGGCCAGCTCGACGCCGTAGCCCGGGGCGAGGCCCGTCTTGTCGAGCACGGTCCGGGGCGCGGCGGTCTCCCCCGCGAGGGGTTGGCGGACCGCGGCGAGGTGCGGGAACAGGAGGTCGATGACCGGGCGCGCCACCAGCTCGGTCACCCGTCCACCCGCGCCCTCCTCTCCGTGCAGGGGCCGTTCGTAGAACCCCTTCACCAGGGCCACGTCGGGTCGTGCGGGACCGGGATCGAACAGGAGCGGGCCCAGGAGCCCGGTCACGAAGTGGGGGCCGAAGTTCACGACGTCCGCGTCGAGGAAGACGAGGAGCTCGGCGTCGGTGGTGTCCAGCGCCACGGCCATGGCCTGGCCCTTTCCTCCCCCGTCGGTGCGGGACGCGACCACGCGGGCCCCGGCCCCGCGGGCCACCGCCGCGGTGTCGTCGTCGGACCCGTCGTCGATCACCACGACGTCGTCGACGAGGTCCACGCCCCCTCCGGCCCGGGTCAGCTCGCCCCGTACGCTCGCCACGATCGGGCCCACGGTGCCGGCTTCGTTGCGGGCGGGCAGGCACACCGCCACCCGCCGCCCGGCCCGGGCCACCACCAGCGCGGCTACCTCGAAGTCGCGGTGGTGGAAGCTGCGCAAGGCGCTGGATCGTGTCTCGGCCGGCCGGGATCCCACGTCCTGATCATCCCCCATTCCGAGGGCAGTCACGCCCCCGGGCCCCCTCCATTGACGCGGACAGCCGGCTTCGTCCACCATAGAGGGACCATCCAGAGCGGCTGAGGGACGGGCCCTGTGACGCCGCGGCAACCAGCGACACCGCCATTCCGGCGGGCGCCAGGTGCCAATGCCCGACCGATGTGGAGGTGTGTTGTGGATTTCGTCACCGGGCTTCGCTGTCGAGAATGTGCGCGGGCCTATCCCGCCGAGGCGCTGCATGTGTGCGACTACTGCTTCGGGCCCCTCGAGGTCGCCTACGACTACGAGGCGTTGGGCGCCTCGGTCAGCCGCGAGCAGATCGCCTCGGGACCGCAGACCATCTGGCGCTACGCGCCGCTCCTGCCGGTGTCGGACCCCGAGCCCATCGACCTCGGCACCGGGTGCACCCCGTTGGTCCGCGCCGACCGCCTGGCGGCCGAGCTGGGGCTGGGCGAGCTGTGGATCAAGAACGACACCGCCAACCCCACCGGCTCGTTCAAGGACCGGGTGGTGTCGGTGGCGCTGACCAAGGCGCGCCAACTCGGGTTCAAGGTGGCGGCGTGCGCGTCCACGGGCAACCTGGCGAACTCCGTAGCCGCCCACGCGGCGCGCGCCGGGATGGTGTCGGTGGTGTTCATCCCCCGCGACCTCGAGGTGGCCAAGGTCGTCACGACGGCGGTGTACGGCGGGCACGTGGTGGCGGTGGAGGGCACCTACGACGACGTGAACCGGCTGTGCGCCGAGCTCACGAGCGAGCTGCCGTCCTGGGCGTTCGTCAACGTCAACGTCCGCACGTACTACGCCGAGGGGTCCAAGACCCTCGCCTTCGAGGTCGCCGAGCAGCTGGGGTGGGAGGCCCCGGACCACGTGATCGTGCCCGTGGGGTCGGGAAGCCAGCTCACCAAGGTGGCCAAGGGGTTCGCCGAGCTCCACGACGTGGGCCTGCTCGACGAGGAGCCCCACGTCCGGGTGTCGGGCGCGCAGGCCGAAGGGTGCTCGCCGGTCGCAACCGCGTTCGCCGAGGGCACCGACGCCATCCGCCCCGTGAAGCCGCACACCATCGCCAAGTCCCTCGCCATCGGCAACCCCGCCGACGGCTGGTACGCGCTCGAGACGGTGCGCAAGAGCGGCGGGGCGTTCGCATCGGTGACCGACGACGAGATCCTCGACGGCATCCGCCTCCTGGCCCGGACCGAGGGGATCTTCGCCGAGACCGCCGGCGGCGTCACCATCGCCACGCTGGCCAAGTTGGCCGGCACCGTGGTGCGGCGAGACGAGCGGGTGGTGGCCTACGTGACGGGCCACGGGCTCAAGACCGTCGAGGCGCTGGTCGACACGGCCGGCCCCACCGCCACCATCGCCCCCACCCTTGACGCTTTCCACGAGGCGGTCGCCATCGACGCCACGATCGAAGCGGGCCCCCGGTGAGCGTCACCGTGCGGGTCCCGGCCCAGCTACGCACGCTCACCGGCGGTGCGGCCCAGGTGGGCGTGGAGGGGGCGACGGTGGGCGAGGCCCTCAAGGCCCTCGACGCCGAGCACCCGGGCTTCGGGGACCGGCTCTTCGACGAGGGTGGCGCCCTGCGGCGATTCGTGAACGTGTTCCTCGCCGACGAGGACGTGCGCTTCCTCGACGGCCTCGACACCGTGGTGGTCGACGGGCAGACCCTGTCGATCGTCCCCGCCGTCGCCGGCGGCTGAAGCCGAGGTCCCGAGGTCCCCGATCGGGGTCTTCCGGGATGGTTTGCTCTTAGCACTCGAAGCGCTAGAGTGCTAACTGTTGCCCGGGGTGCTCGCCGGGAGCTGTGCTCCCCGGCCCCGCCGACGACACCGGTAGAGAAACCCACGGAGGAAACTACGCCATGCCCAAGCTGATCGCCTTCGACGAGGAGGCCCGCCGGGCCCTCGAGAACGGCATGAACAAGCTCGCCGACGCCGTACGCGTGACACTCGGCCCCAAGGGTCGCAACGTCGTGCTCGAGAAGAAATGGGGAGCACCGACGATCACCAACGACGGGGTCTCCATCGCCAAGGAGATCGACCTCGAGGACCCGTGGGAGAAGGTCGGCGCCGAGTTGGTGAAGGAAGTCGCCAAGAAGACCGACGACGTCGCCGGCGACGGCACCACCACGGCCACCGTGCTCGCCTGGGCCATGGTCCACGAAGGCCTGCGCAACGTGGCGGCGGGGGCCAACCCCATGTCGTTGAAGCGCGGCATCGAGGCGGCCGTCGAGGCTGCGGTCGAGTCGCTCAAGAGCCAGGCCAAAGAGACCGAGTCCAAGGCCCAGATCGCCCAGGTGGCCGCCATCTCCGCCGCCGACGTCGAGATCGGCGAGATGATCGCCGAGGCCATCGACAAGGTGGGCAAGGACGGCGTCATCACCGTCGAGGAGTCCCAGACCTTCGGCATGGAGATGGACCTCGTCGAGGGCATGCGCTTCGACAAGGGCTACATCTCCCCCTACTTCGTGACCGACCCCGAGCGCATGGAAGGCGTCCTCGAGGACCCCTACCTGCTCTTCGTGGCCAGCAAGATCTCCGCCGTGCGCGACCTGCTGCCGGTGCTGGAGAAGGTCATGCAGACCGGCAAGGCCCTCGTGATCGTGTCCGAGGACGTCGAGGGCGAGGCGCTGGCCACGCTGGTCGTGAACAAGATCCGCGGCACGTTCAAGTCGGTGGCGGTCAAGGCGCCGGGCTTCGGCGAGCGGCGCAAGGCGATGCTCCAGGACATGGCCATCCTCACCGGCGGGCAGGTCATCACCGAGGAAGTCGGCCTCAAGCTCGAGAACGTGGGCCTCGACATGTTGGGCCGGGCCCGCAAGGTCGTGGTGACCAAGGACGAGACCACCGTGGTCGAGGGTGCCGGTGACGAGAACGAGATCAAGGGCCGGATCAACCAGATCAAGGCCGAGATCGAGAACACCGACTCCGACTACGACCGGGAGAAGCTCCAGGAGCGCCTGGCCAAGCTCTCGGGCGGTGTGGCGGTCATCAAGGTCGGTGCGGCCACCGAGGTCGAGCTCAAAGAGAAGAAGCACCGCATCGAGGACGCCGTGTCGACGACCAAGGCGGCCATCGAGGAGGGTGTGGTTCCCGGTGGGGGCGTGGCCCTGCTCCGGTCCCAGGCCCAGATCCTCGACCGCGCCGAGAAGCTCGAAGGCGACGAGGCCACGGGGTGCCGCATGGTGTCGCGGGCCGTGGAGGAGCCGCTGAAGCAGATCGCGGTCAACGCCGGCCTCGAGGGCGGCGTGGTGGTCGAGAAGGTCCGCAACCTGAAGAAGCCGGCCGAGGGCCTCAACGCCGCGACCGGTGAGTACCAGGACCTGTTCGCCGCCGGGGTCATCGACGCCGTCAAGGTGACGCGCTCGGCCCTGCAGAACGCGGCGTCGATCGCGGCGCTGTTCCTCACCACCGAGGCCGTCATCGTGGACAAGCCCGAAAAAGAAGGTGCCCCGGCCATGCCGGGCGGCGGGATGGACGACTTCTAAGTCCCGACGTGCCTTCTCCGTTCGCCGGTGCCCGATGGGCGCCGTCGGAGGGAAGCGAGATGTCCCCAGGGGGCGCCCATCGGGCGCCCCCTGGTGTTTTCCTAGACTGACGCCGTGACGACGACACCGGAGCGACCCGGACACGAGCCCCTGTGCCCGTCGGTGGGGTGGGGGGTGCTCCACCTGTTCTTCCGCGTCGGCGCCGCGGTGGATCGTGAAGCCGTGGTGGACGCGGTCAAGGCGGCGCGCGCCGAGGGCGACCAGGTGGTGTCGGTGGCCCTCCTCGGCCACAAGGCCGACCTGGGCGTGATGGCGCTGGGCCCCGACCTGTGGCGCCTACGCGCCCTGCAGAGCGCGCTGCAGGGCGCGGGCCTCGAGCCGACGGGCTCCTACGTCTCGTTGACCGAGGTCTCGGAGTACGCCCAAGGGATTCCCGAGGAGATGGTGCAGGCCCGGCTGTACCCGCAGCTCCCACCGCCGGACAAGACGGCTTTCTGCTTCTATCCGATGTCCAAGCGCCGATCGGCCGATCACAACTGGTACGCGTTGGAGTACGACGCCCGGAAGGCGCTCATGCTCGGGCACGGTGCGGTGGGCCGCACCTTCCGTTCCCGCATCGTCCAGCTCATCACGGGCTCGACGGGCCTCGACGACTGGGAGTGGGGCGTGACCCTGTTCGGGACGCACCCCGACGACCTCAAGGCGTGTGTGTACGAGATGCGGTTCGACGAGGCGTCGGCGCACTACGCCGAGTTCGGCCCCTTCTGGACCGGGATGGTGGCCGAGATCGAGGACGTGCTCGACAGTGTCGCGTAGCGCCGCCGCGCACATCGACGACCACGTGATCGACGACGACGTGGCGTCGGACGACGTGGTGGCCGGGAAGCTGGCGCGCCTGCGCTCCGAGATCGCCGGCCTGGGGCGCACCGTGGTGGCGTTCAGTGGTGGGGCGGACTCCGCCCTCGTCGCGTACCTCGCCACCGACGTCCTCGGTCCCGACCTCGTGCTGTGCGTGACGGCCGTGTCCGCGTCCCTGGCACCCGAGGAGCTCGCGGACTGCCGTGCCCTGGCGGGGGAGTGGGGTCTGCAGTGGCGCACGGTGTCGACGCCCGAGCTCGACGACCCCGCGTACGTCGCCAACGGCGCCGACCGCTGCTACCACTGCAAGGCGAGCCTCCTCGCCGCCCTGACCCCGCTGGCGAGCGCGCAGTCCGCCCTCGTGGTGCTGGGCGTGAACCTCGACGACCTCGGGGACCATCGTCCGGGCCAGGCTGCCGCGGCGGAGCGCGGCGCTCGCTTCCCGCTCGTGGCGGCGGGCCTCACCAAGGACGACGTGCGCGCCGTGTCGCGCCGGCTCGGGCTGCGGACCTGGGACAAACCCGCTGCCGCCTGCCTGGCGTCGCGCCTGCCCTACGGCACACCGGTGACGCTGCGAACCCTCACGACGGTGGCCGAAGCCGAGTCCGCGCTGCGGGCCTTGGGCTTCCGACAGCTGCGGGTCCGCCACTACGGCGACCTGGCGCGCATCGAGCTCCCCGGGGCCGACCTGGCCGACGCGGTGCGGCGTCGCGACGACATCGTGGCCGCCGTGCGGGCGGCGGGGTACCGCTACGTCACGCTCGACCTCGAGGGTTTCCGGTCGGGCAATCTCAACCACGCCGTGTCCGGTGCACCGTGATCGACGTACGGGTCAAGCTCACGTTCCCCGACGAGTTGGTGCGGCGCCCCTTCATCGCCCAGTTGGCGCGCGACCACGGTGTCGAGCCCAACATCCGGCGGGCCAACGTCGACGAGCACGAGGGATGGCTCGTGTGCGAGCTCGAGGGCGAGCCCTCCAAGGTCGAAGCCGCCCTGGCCTGGCTGCGCGACGAAGGCGTGCGCGTCGACCTCCTGGGTGACCTGGTGGAGAGCTGACCGGCGGCCCCGGTGGTCGCGCCTGATCCCGACACGGTGCTGGCTGATCTGGGCGAGGAGCTGGCCGCCCGGGTCGGCGCGGCCGTCCCGGCGTGGGTGCTGCGGTGCGTGGAGGGAGTGCTTCCCCCGGCCGACCCCGGACGCGGCCGGGTCATGGGCCGGGCGCAAGAGGCCGGCCTCGAGGCCCAGCGTCACGTGGCCGCCGCGCTGAAGGTGCTCGTGGCGGCCGACGTCGACGCCCAGCGGACGACGCCGCTGGCGGTGGTGCGCGAGGCCGTGGCCTACCCGACGGCGGTGCTCCAGGAAGCCGGCGTGCCACCGGTGCCTCGGGACCCCTTCGTCTCGGAGCGTTTTCCCGACGACCCCTACGGGCTCACGCCGGCGTCGCTCGCTGCGCTCGACCCCGAGCTGGGCGAGGTGGCGATCGCGTGGGGGGCGGCCAAGGCCATGGCCCACCGCCGACGCCACCTGGAGCCCCCGGAGTTCACGTAACGATCACCATTCATTCGTCTTCTGTTCGCGGATTGTTCACCTTCCATCGGTACCGTCAGCATTGATGACATCGACACCAGATGCATTCGGTGGGGAGCCCGCACCGCTCCAGACGTCGTCCGAGCCGGCGCCGATCCGAGACAGCGTCGGACTGCTCGACGCCCCGCTCATGGCGGCTCGGGACGTGGGCGTGGGCTTCGGGGCCAAGAAGGTCTTGACCGGCATCAACCTGGAATTCACCCGCCGCAGCATCACGGCCCTGATCGGGCCCACCGGCTGTGGGAAGTCGACGTTCCTGCGCTCGCTGAACCGCATGAACGACAACGTCCGGGGGTACTGGCGCACGGGGACCATCGAGCTCGACGGGGTCGAGATCTCGGGTCGCGACACCGACCTCCTCGTGTTGCGGCGACGGGTGGGCATGGTGTTCCAGCGACCCAATCCCTTCCCCATGTCGATCCGCGACAACGTCGTGGCCGGCGTGCGGGCGCATCGCATGGCGCCGCGCAGCGAGCACGCCGAGATCGCCGAGCGCTATCTGCGAGAGGTCGGCCTGTGGGCACCGGTGGCCGACCGTATCGGTGATTCGCCCTTCCGCTTGTCCGGAGGTCAGCAGCAGCTGCTCTGTCTGGCGCGCGCCCTCGCGGTGGAGCCCGACGTGTTGCTCCTCGACGAACCGACGTCGTCGCTCGACCCCGTGACCACCGAGATGGTGGAGGAGTTGCTGCGGCGGTTGGCCGAGAAGCTGACCATCGTGATCGTCACCCACAACCTGGCCCAGGCCCGTCGTGTCGCGCACACCACGGCGTTTCTCTACAACGGGATCCTGGTCGAGTCCGGTGCGACCCAGAAGATCTTCGATGACCCCGACGAGCCGGAGACGGTCAGCTACGTCAGCGGGAGAATCGGATGACCGCCGGCTGACCGCGAGCCGCCGGGCCGGTGCGCCGCCGGCACCACAGTTTCCCCCAGTCACCGCGCAGTTCCAATCGAAAGGAGCTTCATCCCTCATGCCCACGCGTCCCTCGCCTGCCTCGACCCCCGGGTCGGCTCCACGTCGCACCGGCCGCCTCGGCGCAGTCGCGACGTTGTCGGTCGTGCTCGCGTCCGCGGTCACGTTGGCGGCGTGCAGCTCGTCGCCGTCGACCACCCCGACCACCGACCACTCAAACCACCACGGCCACGACCTCGGCCGCCGCCTCGCTCCAGAGCCTCCAGGACTGGCCCACCAGCTCCGTGGCGCTCCAGGAGACGGGGTCGAGCCTGCTCTACCCGTTGTTCAACCTCTGGACGGCGCAGATCCAGAAGCTGTGGCCGAGCGTGTCGATCACTACGGCGTCGACCGGCTCGGGCACCGGCATCTCGGCGGCCGCGGCGGGGACGGTCAACATCGGAGCATCCGACGCCTACCTGTCACCGGCCCAGACCCAGCAGTACCCGACGCTCGAGAACATTCCCCTCGCCATCTCGGGGCAACAGGTGAACTACAACGTCCCGGGGGTCACCGCCCACATCAAGCTCGACGGGCCGGTACTGGCCGCGATCTACCAGGGCACGATCACCAAGTGGAACGACTCGAAGATCACGGCACTGAACCCCGGTGTGACACTGCCCGACATCCCCATCGTCACCGTCCACCGCTCGGACAGCTCGGGTGACACCTTCTTGTTCAGCTCGTTCCTCACGGCATCGGACCCGTCGGGTTGGACGATCCCGCCCGGCACCACCGTGGCGTGGCCCAACGTGCCCGGCGCAGTGGCGGCCATGGGCAACGGGGGCATGGTCCAAGCGTGCAAGGCCAACCCCGGGTGCATCGCCTACATCGGGGTGAGCTACCTGGGTCAGGCCACCGCGGCCGGACTGGGCTACGCATCGCTCAAGAACAAGTCGGGCAACTACGAGCTACCCACACAGAGTGCGATCACTGCCGCCGCGTCGAGCTTCACCGCTTCGACTCCGGCGAGTGGGGCCATCTCGATGATCTACGGCCCTGCTTCGGGGGGCTATCCCATCATCAACTACGAATACGCCATCGTCCCCACCAAGCAGCCCACCGCACTGGCGGCGCAGGCGACGAAGGCGGTCCTGGCGTGGGCCATCGACCCCACGGGGGGCAACGCCTCGACGTACCTCACCCCGGTCAATTTCGTGGCGCTGCCGAGCGCGGTGGTGGCGATCTCCACCAAGCTCATCGCCAAGGTCGCCAGCTAGCGGCCGGGCCGGTACTGAGAGCCGAGCACCATGTCCGGGCCGTGGCGCAACGTCGCGGCGGACGACGAGGACACCGAGGACGAGAGGAGAGGCTCCGATGAGGGGCCTCTCCTCTCCCTTCTGACCAGGTCCTCGGCCGCACCCGACACGACGTCCGAACCGGCGGTGACGACGCGCCCCGGCGCCCGGCGCGGCGGCGGGGGGAACCAGGCGGGCGGCGGTGACGACGGCGGCGGGAACGCGGGGGGTGGGGGCGGAGGGGCCCACCCTCGCCGTCGGGCCACGGCGTGGTGGCGAGCCGAGCGGCTGCTCCCCCACGGGCTCCGGCTCGTCACGCTCCTCCCCCTCGTCGCCCTGGGGCTCATCTTGGGCGTGTTGGCGTGGAAGGCGTGGCCCGCTGTCCGTTTCAACGGAGTCGGGTTCTTCACCCATAGCGAGTGGAGCTTGGGGAATCTCTACGCGCCCATCGTGACGACCAACGGGGTGCGCCATCCCCCCGAGGCGACCTACGGTGCGCTGCCGTTCATCGTGGGGACGCTCGCGTCCTCGGCCATCGCGCTGATCCTGGCTGTGCCGGTGGCCATCGGCACGGCGCTGATCGTGGTGGAGAAGCTCCCACCCCGTCTGTCGAGCAGTATCGGATTCTGCCTGGAAGTGCTGGCCGGCATCCCGAGCGTGGTGTTCGGGCTGTGGGGAATCTTCACGCTGGGCCCGTTCCTGGCGCACCACGTGGCCCCCTTGTGGGCCGACCACATGCCCGACGTGCCCGTCCTGCGCTTCTTCCGGAGCCCCACCGGCAACGGCGAGGGGCTGTTCACCGCGGGCGTCGTGCTCGCCATCATGATCCTGCCGATCATCGCCGCCACCACCCGGGATCTGCTGCGCCAGGTGCCGCGGGCCACGGTGGAAGGTGCGCTCGCGCTCGGCATGACCGATTCCGAGGCACTCGGCGCCGTCACGGTCCCGTGGGTTCGCTCCGGGGTGATCGGCGCCTGTGTGCTCGGTCTGGGGCGTGCCCTGGGGGAGACGATCGCGGTGCTCATGGTGTGCGGTTCGCTCACCGGCGCCGAGGTCCACTCGTTCTACGGCTCCTTCAACACCATCGCCGCGGCCATCGTGAACGAGCTCGACGGCGCCCAGACCGACGCCAGTGGTCTCGCCCTCAGCTCTCTGGCGGAGTTGGGCCTCGTGATCCTCCTCATCACGTTGCTCGCCAACGTCGGAGCGCGGATGCTGGTGCGACGGACCTCGACCACCGCCCTCCCGGTGGGTCGGGGGATCTGAGATGTCGACGATCACGTCGACGGTCCATCCCGGCCGCCCCGTGCGCGGGCTGGGGCGCCGTCGTTGGCGCAACCGCCTCACGTGGGTGCTGTGCGCGGTGGCGCTGGCCCTGGTCGTGATCCCGGTGGTGTGGATCGTGGGAGGTGTCCTGGCGCGGGCGCTGCCGCACTTTCACTGGAGCCTGCTCACCACGTACCCGACCGGCAACGTCGGCGGGCTGCTCAACTCGATCGAAGGAACCTTCGTCATCGTGTTCGGTGTGCTCATTCTGGCCGGCGGCATCGGCATCGCCGGCGGGGTCTACCTAGCCGAGTACTCCCGGGAGGGCCGTGGCCACATCCTGCGGGGCGGGTCGGAGGTGCTGGCGGGGGTCCCGTCGATCGTGCTGGGCTACGTGGGTCTCGTGGCTCTGGTGGATGCGCTGCACTGGGGCTACTCCATCTACGCCGGGATCATCGTGGTGGCGGTCCTGGTGGTTCCCTACGTGATGAAGACGACCGAAGTGGCGCTGCGCAACGTGCCCACGTCGTATCGCGAGGGCGGCGAGGCGCTCGGGATGCGGAGCGGCTACCTGCTGCGCCGGCTCGTGATGCGCCCCGCGCTGCCGGGCATCGCGACGGGCCTCATCATCGCCGCGGCCATCTCGTTGGGAGAGACCGCGCCGTTGCTCCTGACCGTCGGGTACAACGAGAGGTCGCCCACGTTCACCCTCCACAACTCCCCGGCGGGGTTCCTGACCTACAACGTCTTCACCGACTACAACCAACCCAGCAACTTTCTCCACCAACGGGCCTACACCGCCGCGCTCCTCCTCATGCTGTTGGTCCTCCTGCTCATCGTGGTGGCCCGGATCATCGTGATGATGACGCAGCGCAACTCGCCCGACCGCACCCAACGGGTGGGCAAGGCCGGCAAGTGAGCGAGCTCCCCACGACGCCGGCCCAGGGTCGCGACGTCGGCGGGCGCGTCCGCATCCTGGTCGTCGAGGACGACGAGTCCTACCGCGAGGCGCTGCACGCGGGTTTGTCGATGGAGGGCTACGACATCGAGCTGGCCGCCGACGGCACCGACGGGCTGCGCCGTTTTGCCGACCACCCCCCCGATCTGGTCCTGCTGGACGTCCTGCTGCCGGGGATGGTGGGCACCGAGGTGTGCCGTCGCATGCGAGACATCGCCCCCGTGCCGGTGATCATGGTGAGCGCGTTGAACACCGAGATCGACGTCGTGCTCGGCCTCGAGTTGGGCGCAGCCGACTACGTCACCAAGCCCTATCGCCTGCGCGAGCTCGTGGCCCGCATCCAGGCCGTGTTGCGGCGCGTGGCCCCGCTGCCCACCATGGCCGCGACCGCCGTTCCCGCCGCGTCGTCGCGAGGCGACGTGGTGCAGGCCGGCCCCGTGCGGGTCGACTTCGCCCGACGCGTGGTGACGACCGACGGCCGGCCGGTGCACCTGTCGCGGCGCGAATTCGACCTGCTCGCCCTGTTGCTGTCGCCGCCGGGGCAGGTGCGCACCCGTGACGAGCTCATCGACCGGCTGTGGTCGGGCCGGGACCTGGCCGATACCCGCACGCTCGACACCCATGTCCGGCGGTTGCGCGTCAAGCTCGAACGACACCCCGCCCGACCGCAGTACCTCGTGACCGTGCGCGGTGTCGGCTTCCGGTTCGACACCGAGGGACGGGGAGAGCCCGACATCGACGACGGCTGAGCGGCGCCTCTCAGCCCGTGGGCGCCTCTCCGCGCCACATGGGTCGGCGCGGTCGGTCGAAGAGCACGTCGAGGTGCTCTCCCCGCAACGCCGCGAAGACGTGCTGACTCCATCGCTCGGCTCCCGCCAGGGGCTGAGGCAGCTCGTCGAGGGAGAACCACCCCACGTCCGCGCACTCGAGGGGATGCGCCCGCAGGGTCCCGCCCATCGCCTTGCAGTGAAAGACCAGGGAGTACAGCGGCACGCGCGTGAACCCGAGGCGCAGTCCGTCGAGCACGGCGATCAGTCGCAACGGTTCGGCTTCGATGCCGGTCTCCTCGAGCACTTCCTTCACAACCACCTCTGCCGCGGAGTAGCCGACGTCGGCCCATCCCGTGGGGTACAGCCACACGCCCGAGTCGGCCCGCTTGACCAGCAGGAGCTCTCCCTTGTCGTTGCCCACCGCGGCACCCACCGCCACCTTGGGGGTCACGTAGCCCGGGACGCCTTCGCCCACCGCACTGAGCCATTCCTGGACGAGCCCCTCGGCGTCCTCGACGCCACTGGCCCCCTCGTCCGCCGCCACGCCGATGTCGGCGGCCACGCGCAGGACCTCTTCGAATCGCTCTCGTTCGTAGAGGCTCTCGGTGAACCCGAGGCCGGTGCGGGCGATGGCGGCCAGGCTCTCGCTCCAACGGAGCAATTGACGAGTGGAGACGGGACTGTCCACGTGCCTGACGCTAGTCCAGGCCCCCTGAGGGGCGTGCCCCGTTGTCGCACGCCGTGCGCCACAATGGACTATGGCCGTGAACAGCGATTGTCGGCATTACGTCATGCAGACGACGGCGCGCGGCGACAAGCTCGAGCGCTGTCGGGTGGGGGCCAACCAGGCCCTGCCCTTCGCCTGCCCCGACGGCTGTGTGTTCTACGAGCCCCGGAAGGTGTCGTCCGCCGGTTGGCACGTGGCCCCGCCCCGGTCCGACGACGAACCTCCTCGCTGAGCGAGGGCGGGCGGTGGAGGCCCGAGCCCGCTCCTAGACGGCTTCTCCTTCGGGGCGGGTGAGTTCGGTGAGGTCCCCCGCGGTGGGCTCGCCCGCGGCGGTGGGCGGGGCGAGCGTGTCGCCGATGCCGCCTTTCTCCCAGAAGTCCAGGATGACGTTGGCGTTGGCGCGGCCGGCGGAGATGAGCGCGTCGGTGGCCGAGAAGTCGTCGTAGCGGGACACGGGTTCGGTGTCCACGGTGAACACGACCACCTCGATCCCCTCGGGCAGGCGTTCGAGCTCGCGGGCGAAACGGGCGTTGATGGCGATGAAGAACGCCGTGAGCACGCCCTCGACGGGGCGTCGGTAGCGGGGCGGCGCGTAGCGCAGTGGGCCGCACAACAACACGAAGATGCGCTCCGCCCCCTGGGCCATGGCCCGGCCGATGGGCACGTTGTCCACGACACCACCGTCGATGAACGCCTCGCCGTCGATGGTGACAGGGGGTAAGAGGGCCGGTAGCGCCGCGGACGCCTGGATGCGCTCGACCGCCGGTCCCTCGGAAAACCATTGCATGCGCCCGTCGGTGAGCGACGTCGCTACCACCTCGAGCGGGATCGGGCTGTCCTCGAGCCGCTCGAAGAGGAGCCCGGACTCGATGACCTTGCGGATGCCGTCGGCGGGATGGACCGCCTCACGCTGTTGGAAGAATCGCCACGGCGTCGGGAAGCGGCCCTGGGGGAACACGTCCTCGCGTGTGATGGCCCGCCATCGTTCGGCCAACCGGTCGACCCCGGCGGCGGTGGGCTGGCCGCAGTAGCCGGCGGCGTTGATCGCTCCCACCGACGCGCCGTACACCGCGTCCGCGGTGATGCCCCGGGCGGTGAGGGCCTGGAGCATCCCGATCTGGGCTGATCCGCGCGCACCACCGCCGGCGAAGACGAACGCGGTGCGGGCCTTGCGTCGGAGCACACGCACGCGGCGGTAGCGCGCCAGCCACCGCATGGAGTTCGCGGCTCCGGCCAACCGGCGCGCCGGGCCCGGGCCCATGAACACCCCGCCCGGGAGGACCCGGCCTTCTTCGGTCACGAGGTACCGCCGTTGGGCCTCGTGACCGCGGCGGCGCGGGCGGCGCGGTCACGGCGCACGCCCCAGCGGACGGCGACCACGGCCAGCGTGAGGATGGCCACGACGAAGACACCGAAGAGCACGTCGAACGCGAGGGTCACGCCGAGCCCTCCGGCCTGGCCCTGTCGGTGCCCGGGGCGAGGCCCGTGCTGGTGACGTCCATGACCTGTTCAGGTTACCGGGGTGCCCCGGCCGACCGCGGCGTCGCGGGTGGGATTCGGGACCACCGGCGGCGATCGAGGGGACGATCCGGCCCCTCGTCACACCCGTGGTGCATTGTGAGGCGGTGCCTAGAGCAGGGATGCGGTCCGCGGTGGCCGGTGTGTTGGAGCGGGACGGGTTGCTCCGTCGACTCCGGGGCGACGGGATCCCCCGGCCCGTCGTCGACCCGGGGTTGGCGGGCGGCCTGCGTGACTGGCTCGAGGACGGCCTGGTGGAGTCGGTGGCGGCGTTGCCGGCCGATGTCGACCTCGTTCGGGTGAACAAGGACGCGCTCACCCAGGTCCTTCTGTGCGAGGCCCATCAGGTCGCAGGGCGCGCTGCTCCACCGCGTGAACACCGTGGAGTTGGCCCGGGGGAGCTTGGTGGACGCGCTGTTCCGCCAATGGGTCACGACCGGGGTCATCGACGAGCCCTGGTCCGACGCCCTGGCCGCCTTCGAGGCGGAGGGCGATCGTGACGGTGTGGTCGAGTTCGTCTCGGGACTGCCCGAGACGCTGCGACGACGGCTCACCGACGACGTGTCGGAGCAGGCCACCATGATCACGCAGCGGTGGCCGGTCCCGAGCCCGGCGTGGTTGCCCCGCACCCAGGAGCGACTCGAGGTCCCGCTGTGCGGCGGCCGCGTCGTGCTCGCCGGGGTGGTGGACCTCATGCTCGGGAGCCCCGCCCAGGAACGGGCCTCGGTATGCCTGGTCGAGCTCAAGTCGGGGGCGCGGCGTCTCGAGCACCGGCCTGATCTGCACTTCTACGCGCTCCTCGAAGCGCTCCGCAGCGGGGCTCCACCCTTCCGCATCGCCACGTACTACAGCGCCACGGGCGAGCTCGACGCCGAGCCGGTGGGTGAGGACACCCTCGTGGGCGCGCTCGCCCGGACGCTCGACGGAGCCATGAGACTGTGCCGGGTCGCGGCCGGAGCCGAGCCAGCCCGCCACCCGAACCATCTGTGCGCCTGGTGTGTGGGACTCCCGAGCTGTGTCCCGGGCCAGCAGCGCGCCGGCACCGACGTGCCGCTCGTCCCCGGCGCGCTGGCCGAGCCGGACGGGGGACCGCGGTGACGGCGGTCCCGCCCCGCGTGGCATGGCTGACCGACGCCTTCGTGGCACCGGCCATCGAGGATGTGGCGCCGGCGCCGTTGGCGCAGCTCCACCGCGGACCTCGTGCGCGACCTGCAGGCACTGGGAGCAGAACTTCCCCCGGGCGAGCGCCTCCAGATCGACGCCTTCAAGGTGCGTGTCGCTCATCGCAACCCCGACCAGTGTCGTGCCTTCGACGACACGTTCGTGCCCTCGCCCCGCTCCTGTCGCCGGGCGGTGGGCATCGCGGCCGTCGGTCGGTGTGTCCGAGGCCTGGCTCCGGCCCCCGCGATGGCTGTCGCCGAGGTGCTGGCCGAGGGGATCGAGGACGCCACCCTCGGCACCGGCGCCGTCAGGGTCCCGTGGTGGGCGCAGTGGTACGCCGGGTTGCCTGCGGGTGGTCGGGCCGTGGTGGCGGCCGAGTCCATCACGTGGGCGACCCAGGTGCTCAGCGCGGTGGATTGGCGGCAGGTTCCCCGGCCGGTCATCGGAGGCCGCGACGATTGGTGGCCGTGTCCGGGCGGGACACCGATCGTGCTGAAGGGGCGCGCCGAGGTCCGAGCGCTCGTCGGACGCCGGCCTGCGCTGCTCGTCGTCGGGTCGGGGCGGTGCCAGGCCGATTGGCGGGTCGAGCTCGGCTACCCCGGGTTGGTCGCGGCACTCGGTCGCGATGCCCAGGTGGCGCCGTGCCGAGTCGTCGGGGTGTGGCCCCAGAGCGGCCAGGTCCGGGTGTTGCCCGTCGATCTCGAGGCACTGCGCGCCACGGTGACCGCCGTCGTGGCGAGCGTCGCGACGTGGGTCGACAGTCGCATCGACGCCGAGGGTGCCGGCGACGGGCGCGGGCCGAGCGCAGAGATCGTGGCCGTGGACGGCGCCGTAGCCTGAAGGCCTACTCCTCGGCGTTGCAGTGGGCGCCGGGAGGCGCAGGCACGTCGAGCGCAGGGTTGCGGTCGAAGAAGCCGACGGGCACCAAGGTGAACCCCGCGTACTCCACCGGCATCACCGGCCAGTCCTCGGGGCGGGGCAGGTGGGTGACGCCGAAGGTGTACCAGAGCACGATGTCGGTCTCCACGATGGACCGGTCCGCGGCGGTCCATTTCGGCAGTCCGTCCCCGCCCGCGTGCTGGTTGGGGTAGTCGCCCGCGGCACGGCGCTCGCCCCGATCGTAGGGAGTGACCCAAAGGTTGCGGGTGGCGAACCCGGCCCGCTTGGCCACGCTCGAGTCCGGGTGGGCGAGCAGTGTCGGTGTCGAGCCGGGCACGAGCTTGTAGGCCACGGGGAGGCCGAGGCGGTTGTGCGAGCGCGGGTTCACGATCTTCCAGTGGCGGCTGGCCGCGGGGTCGACGACCCGGCGCGCCCGGCTCTCGGTCTCGAGCAGGGTCGCCACCGGCGCGAAGGCGTTCGACCACGGGTTGTCCGGGCCCGGGGGCACCGGATGCGTGTCGACTTCGTACACGGAGTTGGCGGGCCCGTCGACGTCGGCGTCGAGGCGGACGTTGAAGAGGTGCTGGTGGAACGGCGCGGCGAGCTGGGGTGCCACCATCGATGCGAACTCCGGCTGCTCTCCGGGCGCGACCGCCATGGTGGAGAGGATGCCGGTGAGCTTGACCTCGAATTGGATCGTCCCGTCGAGGTAGAAGTACCAGTAGAACCCGTAGTCGTAGTTGCCGACCGTGGCGATCGTGCTGACCACGAGGCGACGCGACCGACGCACTTCGTTGCGGTCGCCGCGGGGGTCATTGTGCTTCCACAGGATCCCGTAGTCCTCTTCGTGCATGCAGATGGCGTTCTGCACCACATAGGGATGGCCACCTTCAGAGCTGAAGACGGCGTCGAAATAGTGGATGACGCCCAGACAGTCACACCCGAGGGCGAGGGAGTTCGCCATCCGCCCCAGTCCCCATTCGCCCGCGTCGAATGCGTTCTTCCAGCCGTGCATGGGACCGGGATCTCCGTAGGGCACCACCATCTCGGTGACCGAGGCCCGGAAGAGGACGGGACGAATGTGGCCGCCGTCCTCGTAGCCGATCTCGTGCAGGATCAGTCCTTCCACCGAATCCATCGAGACCCGGAAGGACCACTTCTGCCAGCGGACGTGGTTCCCGTCCACCGAGAAGCTCGGACCTTCGGGCTGGGTGATCTCGAGGGGCTTCAGATCCGTGCGGGGCGCGATTGTTTCGGGGTAGTAGTTCCCACACTCGGGGGGGATGGGCACGATCCCGGTGTCGATGATCTCGAGCACCTCCCCGCGGGCCATGTCGACGAAGGCGACCACACCTTCGATGGGGTGCGCGTACCCGTTGTCGTCGGGTGTGTGACGGACGTAGAACAGACACCGGCAGATGCGGCGCCCCTCTTCGTGTGCCACGCCGAACGAGCCGGCCGGCCAGGGGTCGATCTGCACGGTGTCGAGGTCCTCGATGCCGCGTTTGCGCATCGCCTCTTGCCACTGGACGTTCTCGTGGACCGCCACGATCGCCGCGAAGGACTCCTCGAAGAGCAAGCCGGGCCGGACGCCGCTGACGTCGGTCATCGACAGCTCGCCGCTGTGCAGTGACGCCACCGCTTCGACGACGTTCGCGTGCGGTCCCGCCACGAGCATGAGCCGGACCCGTCGCTCGACGGGCTGCCCCGGGGCCCACGCCCGCACCTGGTCCTTGGAGGGCTCGAGCAACCCGATGTAGGCGAACCGGGTCGCCTCGGTGAAGGTCGGGTCGGATCGCACCAGTGCCACGGCGGCCGCGATCTCGCCCCCGGTCAACGCCGCCAGCGGGTGCTTCACCTCCGTCGAGGACACAGCCTGCGCCACCGTCGTCACGGTAGGGGGAGCCCCGTCGGAGCGGCAAATGGTCAGGTGGCTCGCAGCGCCCGCCGGTAGACGAAGAACACCCGGCTCACGGTGGCCCCGGCGCGGGCATAGGGGCGGATCGGGCCCACCCACGCCACCTCGGCCCGCCGCATTCCCGAGGCCCGCATGCGGTGCAGGGCACCGATGAGCAGCGGCCGGCCCATTCCTCGACCCCAGAGGTCACCCCGCACTGCCGTCGGGCCGAGGATGCCCGAGCGGTTCACGTCATAGGCGCAGAACCCCGCCAATCCGGCGTCGTCGCGGGAGACGACGAGCGTCGACCTCCCGAGGGCGCGCAGCGCTTCTGCTTCCCAGTCGGGCCAGTGGGCCCGCATCCACGCCGCTACCTCGTGGCGCTCGCCCGGCCCCGCCAGTTGGTGGCCTCCGGGATCGGGGGGAAGGGTCTCGAGGTCCACGCCCATGTTGATGTTGGACTCGCCCCGTTGGTACCGGTGGCGCTCGAGGAGACAGAGCATGGCCGTGTGGATGGACTCGACGCCGGGATAGAGGTAGTAGGGCGGGTCGGCGCCGATCTGGACGCTGGTGGCCCCTCGCGCCGACAGGTCGTCCTCCGCAGCGCGCAGCAGAGCGGTCCCATGGCCGCGGCCCCGCACGCCGGGGTCGACGCCGAGGAGGCGGACGAAGCCCTGGGCACCCGTCCACACCGTCGCCACGATGCCGACGCCGGGTCGGCCCAACACGCTGACCGGTTGGTCGGGGCTGTAGAGGCTGGCAGCAAGCTCGGCTCGGGTGGGGGGCTCGGGGAGGCAGCGTCGACACAGCTCGACGACGTCGTCGAGTCGGCCGGCGTCGAGCTGCTCCAAGGGGGTCATCGGATCTCCGGGGTGCGAGGGCGCCGACCATCGAGGGCTCGGGGCGCCCGAGCCCAGGCTATGCGGGGTCTCCGGCGCGCGTGAGTGGTCTGTGAGCCAGGTGCCAGTGCTGCACTCACACTGCAGTCGTGCGGGGCGGACTCGGTGCGAGAGCTGCGTGAGGGAGTTCCGTGGAGGAATTCGACGTCGTGGTCGTGGGCTCTGGTTTCGGCGGCGCCGTGACCTCGTTTCGGCTCGCGGACGCCGGGATGGACGTCCTCGTGCTCGAGCGCGGCGCCGCCTACCCCCCCGATTCGTTCCCGAGGACGCCGCACGGATTCGCCGGCAACTTCTGGGACCCGGCGCGCCGTCGCTTCGGGTTGTTCGACGTGCGGTCGTTCTCCCATATCGACACGATCGTGTCGGCCGGTCTGGGTGGTGGGTCGCTCATCTACGCCAACGTCCTCATCCGCAAGGACGAGCACTGGTTCGAAACCGAAGTGCAGGGCGAGCTCCGTCCATGGCCGGTGACACGAGCTGCGCTCGACCCCCACTACGACGCGGTCGAGAAGGCCCTCGGTGCCCAGGTCTTCCCCTTCGGGGTGACGCCGTATTCGGCGGTGCGAAAGACGGCGGGACTGCGAGCCGCCGCCGCCTCACTCGGCTACGACGAGACGACCTGGGATGGGGTCGACCCGAAACGCAAGCAATGGTACTTGCCCCAGTTGGCGGTGACCTTCGCCAACGACGGCCGACCCCCCGTCCCGGGTGAGAAGATCGAGGAACCGGTCCGCAATCTGCATGACCGCGATCGACAGACGTGTCGCCTGTGCGGTGAGTGCGACATCGGGTGCAACTTCGGGTCGAAGAACTCCCTCGACTTCAACTACCTCACGCGGGCCGAGCGCGCCGGGGCCGAGATCCGGACGCTGGCCGAGGTCCGGGGCTTCGAGCCGACGCCCGACGACGCAGGGTACGTCGTGCGCTACGTCCACCATCCCGACCAGGTCGAGACCACGGTGGCGGCGCGTCACCTGGTGCTGGCGGCGGGCACGCTCGGGTCGACGCACCTGTTGTTGCGCAGCCGTCATCTGCTCAGGGGATTGAGCCCCATGCTGGGCCGGGGGTTCTCCGGCAACGGCGACCTGCTCACCGCGGCGTTGTCCGCCAAGGAGCACGCGCCGGGCCAGCGCGGGCGGACCCCGGTCCAGATCGACCCGTCGCACGGCCCGGTGATCACGAGCACGCTGCGCTCGCCCGACGAGCGCGACGGTGCCGACGCCGGGGCGCGGGGCTTCTACCTCCAAGACGCCGGCTACCCCGCGTCACTGTCGTGGATCTTGCAGGTGGGGTCGCTGCCGACCACGGTCGCGCGCCTCGCGACCTTCGCGCTACGTCGACTGCGGGCGCGCGGTGGCCGTCGTGGAACGAGTCTGGCGTCGGATCTCCAGGACCTGCTGGGCGGCAACGCGCTCTCGGAGGGTTCGCTCCCGTTGCTCGGGATGGGCCTCGACGTCCCCGACGGCGTCCTCGGGCTCGACCGGGACGGGGACCTGACCCTCGCATGGACCAAGAAGCCATCGGATGCGTTCTACCGCGACGTGGTCCGCACCAGCCGGGCCGTCGCCGATGCCCTGGGGGCGCGATTTCTCGAAGACCCCGTCACGACGATGCTCCGGCGATTCGTGACGGTCCATCCTCTGGGCGGATGTGCCATGGGTCTCACCGCACAGCACGGCGTCGTCGACGAGTGGGGACGTGTCCACGGCCATCCCCGTCTGCACGTCGCCGACGGGTCGGTCATGCCCGGGCCGGTCGGTGCCAACCCGAGTCTCACCATCGCTGCGCTGGCGGACCGCTTTGCCGACCAGATGATCGACGACATGAAGGGCCGGTGACACCGATGACCACTCCGACACTTCGGTTCAACGAACGCATGTCCGGCTATCTGTCCGCGGCGGATCGGATGGGCGGGGACTACGAGGCCGCCTATGAGGCCGGCCGCGCCCAGGGCACCTCCATCCAGTTCGAGACCACGATCACCCACAGCGACCTCCCGGCCCTGCTGGAGGACGCCAGCTCGCCGGCCACGCTGACAGGGACGGTGCTGGCGCCCATGCTGTGCCCGAGCCCGCTGGACGTCGTGGGGGGAACCTTCGTGCTCCTCGAGCGCCACCCCGAAGAGGTCGACACCGACTGGATGCGGTACCGCATGACCCTGCGGTCGCGCACCGAACCGTCCCAGACGTTCTTCCTCGAAGGGCACAAGGTCATCAGTGTGGGCTCGATCCTGGCGGCGTGGAAGCACACGACGACGCTCTACGTCACGGTCTATGACGGCGACGCCCCCGACGACGGCGCCGTGCGGGCGTTGGGCATCATGCACATCGGTCTCACCGACGTGCACCACCTGTTGGCGCACGCCGAGGTGCTGCACGTCAGTCGCGCCGCGCGCGAGCGGTATCTGGTCAGCTTCGTCGCCATGTTCGCTCGCTCGATCTGGCCCTTCTACGGAGGTGCGCTCAACGAGTTGGGGCGTTTTCCGGTCTCAACCCCGTCGTCCTCGACGCGCCCCCGCCCCGGCGACGGTCCGGTGACGACGAGGTGGTGTCGCTGTGCGACCCCGACGGCCGCTGGCACGTCTCGGGGGACGTTCCTGACGCCTGCTCTCGATTGGTGCGGTACCGGGGCGGGACCAAAGGGCCCGTGATGCTGGCGTCGGGCTTCGCCATGTCGACGACGTCGTTGCTCACGCCGACCATCCACCCCAACCTGGTCGAGATGCTGCTCGACGCGGAATACGACGTCTGGCTTTTCGACTACCGGGCTGCCATCGACCTCCCTTCGGCCGAGACGCAGTTCACCGTCGACGACATCGCCTATCTGGACTGGCCCCGCGCCGTCGACGAGGTTCGACGTGTGACCGGCGCCGACTCCGTGCAGGTGTTCGGCCACTGCGTCGGATCGGTGTCGCTGCTCATGGCCCTGCTTGACGGCGAGAACGGCATGCAGGGCAAGGTCCGCTCGGCCGTGTGTGCGCAGTTCTCTCTGCATCCCATGACCTCGAGGCTCAAGGTGCTCGAGTCGGACCTGCACGTCGGCAACCTCCTCGAAGCGGTCAACCAACAGCTGCTGCATCCCGACGACGAACGGACCGCCGGCAACGTTGTGCTCGACCTCGCTCTCCACGCCGTGCCGCTTCCTCCCGACGAAGCCTGTGACCTGCCGGTGTGCCGGTGGATCAATGCCATCTTCGGGCTCACCCATCGCCACGCGCAGCTCGACGACCCGACGCACAAGGCACTGCCCGACATGTTCGGTGTGGCCAACATCCGCTGTCTCGAGCACCTGGGCCTGATGATGCAGAAAGGACGGGCCGTCGACGCGCACGGGCGCGACCGCTACCTGCAGCGACCGGACCTGCTTCGGGGTGTGCCCATCCACTTCCTGGCAGGCGAGCGGAACTACATCTTCCATCCCGAGGGGACCGAGAAGACCCTCACCTGGCTCCGACAGCACAACGGACCCCAGGACTACACGCTCCAGGTCCTCCCCGACTACGCACACCTCGACGCGCTCATCGGTCGTGACGTCGCCCACGACGTGTTCCCCGACATCATCGAGCAGCTCGACCGGTTCCAGTAGACCGGGGCCGTGCGGTCAACCTCATCGTGATCGGGGGGCGGTGACCGGCCGGCCCGACGCCGTCGTGCCACCGAGACCTGGCGTCGTCACCGCCCGGGGGATGCCCAGGGTCTGCGCCGCCCGCGCCGCCTCGTGTTCGAGCGTCTCGGCCCGCGCCCGGTCGAGGGGAGAGCCCGATCCGTCCAGGGCGACGGCCAGCACGTGTTTGGTCATGGCTGCCAACGGCCGGGCCGCCATGTCCTCGTGGCGCGCCAGGGCGGCCTCGAGATGACGGACCGCGACGTCTCGGCGTCCGAGCATCAGCGCCAGCATGCCCAGCTGCAACGACGCGGCACCCAGGAACGTCGCCTGTCCGGCGCGGCAATTGTGATCGGCATAGGGCTCGATCAGGTCGTAGAGCACGGTGGCCCAGCGCCGGTCGTCGAGGTTCCACGCGGTCTGGGCCAGTCCCACCATGAGGAACCACCAATGGAAATTGCGGTCACCCTCGACCACCTGGGCGGGGGCGAGGCCGGCGAGCAACGCCTCGGCCTGGCCGCGCTCGCCGATCTCGCTCGCCACCCACGCCGCCAGCGCGGTCTCGCCCAAGGACGCCCGGCCCGTCTTGCCGAGCTCGAGGAGAGGACGGAGCTCTTCCATGCGACCCTGCAACCAGCGCCACGGCAGTGACAGTCCCACGTAGAGGGCGTACAGCTGGGGGTGTTCGGTCCGTTCGAGAATGGCGGCCGCCTGCGCCGCGTAGGACTCGGCGTCGTCGTAGCGACCCTCGGTCCCGGCCACCAAGCCGTTCCACATGTGGCCCAGGCGGAGGTACTCGGGTTGCTGGATCTCGATGGCCAGGTCGCTGAGATCGGCCGCCACCCGGCGCGAGGCCTCGTAGTCACCCATCTCGAAGCGGGCGTGGAGCTCGCACTTGAGCCCCTGGAGGAGGATCTCGCTGTCGCCGATGTGCTCGCCCAGGTCCCGGATCTCGACCCCCACCGCGATCTGTCGTTCGACGTCGTCGGGCCCGTCCATGGCCCAGTACCGGTACCGGAGCACCGCCGCCAGGGTCTCGGGATCGTCGAGCCGCCGGGCCATGTCGACGGCGTCGTCGGCGAGCTGGCGACGCTCGGCCCGGGGACGGTCGAAGTGGCCCCATTGGGCCAGCCGACCGAGCACCAGCGCGCGCGCCGCGCTGTCGTGGGCGGGCAAGGCGGAGAGTGCGGACTCGAGGAGCGCGCGCGCCTTGGCGTTGGGCTCCGAGCCGGCCGGAAGCACGCCGCCGTACCCCAGCGCGGCCTCGGCGAGCAGGTCCGGCCGCCCACACCGGTCGGCCACGTCGAATGCATCGAGGAACCGGTTGTTGGCTTCGCCGGCGCGGCCCGCCTTCACGCACGCGTTCCCGATGGCCAACAGCAGCACGCACTTCTCCACCTCGTCGGAGGTCCGGTACTCCTCCACGAGCTCGAGGGCCCGAACCAGATGGTCCGCCGCCGCTTCGTAGGCCACCTGCAGGAGGGCGTCGTCCGCCGCGAGCCGGAGGTATCGCAGGGCATCGTTGACGCCTCCGGCCCGTGCGCCCAGGTAGAAGTGGTGAGCCAACTCGCTGGCGTGGTGTCGGGCATCGGGGCCGAAGCGGGTCTCGAGCGTCGTCCCGAGTCGCCGGTGCAGTCGCGTTCGGCGGCTCAGGCCGAGCTCGTGATACAGAGCCTGGCGCACGACGGCGTGGGTGAAGGAGTGCGTGTCGAATGCACGCGAGCTCTCGGTGACCACACCGGCCAGGCGCGCCTCGTCGAGGGCCAGGAGAAGGGTCTCCTCGTCGCAGTCGATGGCGCTCCCGACGGTGCCGATGTCGAACTCGTCGCCGAGTGCCGAGGCGGCCGACAGCACCCGCATGCAGACCGCCGAAAGCTGGCGCAGGCGCCAACGCACGACGTCGCGCAATCGTTCGGGCAGCAAGAGCTCCTCGGCGTTCGCGACGGACCAGGCCTCGAGCGACCGTCCCGCTTCTCGGAGGTCCCGCACCACTTCCTGCAAGAAGAACGGGTTCCCGCCCGTATGGCGCTGGAGGTTCGCCGCCCCGGCGGCCTCGTGCGCACTCAGCGTTCGTCCGATGGCCACTTCGAGCAGTTCGTGGGTCTCTGCCGCCGACAGCCCCTCGAGGCCGATGGTCTCGACCGACGTCGTCCGGCGGATGCCGGCGAGTGACTCGGAGAACCACCCCGAGACGTTGGTGTCGGTCTGGCGATAGGTGGCCACGATCAGCAGTGGTGCTTGGGTCGACGACCGCAGGAGGTAGTCGAGCAAGAGCAGGGACGGTCGGTCCGCCCAGTGCATGTCGTCGAGCATGAGCACGAGGCGACGCCGGGTGGCGATGGCCCGGATCCATCGGTTCACGGCGTCGAAGACCTGGTACCTGTCGCTCTCGACCTCGAGGCGCGCCGAGGCCGGCCCGCCTTGGCCCTCGAACACCTCGGGGACGATGCGTCCCAGCACCGAAGCCAGGGGACCGACGTCGTTCTCGACGAGCCCTGGGGGGGCTCGCAGGCTGTAGCGACCGAGCGCTTCTCGAAACGCCTGGTACGGGCACAGCGGCTCCTCGTCCCATCGGCCGTGCAGCACCAGGTCGCCCGCCGCGTCGCATTCCCGCGCGATCTCGGCCGTCAGTCTCGTCTTGCCGATGCCGGGCTCCCCCGTGATGAGGACCAAGAGCTGCTCGCCTCCGACGGCTCGTCGGCGCGCGGCGCGCGCCGCTTCGAGCTCATGGAGTCTCCCGACGAAGGCGGCTGCGCTCACCCGAGGCACCCACGAGAGGTCCGAGCTCTCGATCGCGGCGGCTGCGTGCCCGTCGGTTGGCTCGACCGGGGCGTCGGCGCCGACGCGCCCCGGGTGGGTCCGCGGCAACGGTGCGGCATCGGCCGCGGCGGTGGGTGCGATCCTCGGCGTCCACTCCAACGCCGGGTCCTGTCTCAGGATCGCCCGCTCGAGATCGGCCACGGCGGGGCCCGGCGAGATGCCGAGTTCGTCGTTGAGCAGGTTCCGCAGTCGTGAGTAGCAGCGCAAGGCGTCGGCTTGCGACCCCGACCGGTACAGCGCCACCATGAGCTGCGCCCAGAACCGCTCATCGAAAGGATGTTCCGCCACGAACGTCTCGAGCTCGGCGATGACCTCGCGATGGTTGCCGGCCGCCAGGTCGGCGTCGACACGATCGCCCAGCGCCGCCACGCGCGCCGCAATGAGACGCGTGGCCTGGGTGCTGACGAACGGCAGCGATTCGAGACCGGCGAGCGGAGGCCCTCTCCACAGGCCGAGTGCCTCACGCAACAAGGTGGGGGCTTCGTCGGCGCGCACCGTCCCCTGTGTCGCCCGCGCCCGAGCCACGAGCTGGTCGAAGGTGGTCACGTCGACGCTGACCTCGGCATCGAGGGAGTACCCGTTGTTGGCCCGGATGATGCAACGTCGCTCGGTGCTCAACGTGCGACGCAGGCGGTAGACGAGCCCCTGCAGGCTGGCGGCGCCGTCTCTCGGCGCATGGTGGCCCCAGAGGTCGTCGATCAGCCTCTCGCTGGAGACCGGTTGCCCGGGGTGCAAGGCCAGCCGAGCCAGGAGGGCTCGTTCGAGGGTCCGGGAGAGCGCGACACTGTCACCGTTGGCGTCGACCTCTACGGGACCGAGCAATCGGACGGAGATCACGGTCGCGCCCCCTGCGAGCTGCGGACGAACGATTGTACGCTGCCTCTGATCTCGGAGAACCTCTCCGTCGACACTCTCCGCGGGAGTTCCCTCACGACAAGTGGGATGGAGATCGACCTGGCTGACCCTGTGAGCCACGTGTCGGTGCCATGTGAGCGGGTCGTCGCATGGTGACTCACGAGGCGGCGGGGCGGCGGCACATGCCCCCCACGTGCTGGACCCGCTAACTCGGACAGGGCGTGCCGGTGGGGTGAGCCGATGATGCCCCACCGGCGTTCGCCCTGGTGGCAGGCCGAGGCGCGTCGGGATCATCCGAGCTCGCGGTGGTCGCCGATGTTCGGGACCGGGGCCCACGAGCGCCACGACGGTGCCCTCCGGTCAGCGCCCCTCCTGTCCGCCGGCGGCGCCCGACCACACGGTTGTGCGAGATTTGTGCAGCGCCACTGGCTGCCGCGTGGGATGCCCGGTCATGGCGTCGGGGATCGCAGTACACAGTGAGCGTGCCGAGACTGCACGATTCGATCGGTCGTTGTATGCGTCGGTCTACGCAACATTCGCAGAGTCTGGGGATTTGTTGAGTGCGCGCTCGTTTGCTGCACGCGTTCTCCCTGCGTCGTGCACCTGTCATGTGCGCGCGTTCAAAGGGACGGCGACAAGTGATAAAGTTGAAGCGGGGCATGTGGCCGATCTCTGTAATGGATCGACTTGTTGTTTCGTCGCGCCTGCCCTCAAGGAGGTTTCTGTGGCACGAGATCAAAGCGTTCGCAATCGGATTGTCAGATACCTTGCAGAGCACGGCGCTGTGGAGGATTCCAGCGGTAAAGCGACATCCGTCCTGAAAAAGGCAATCGATTACGAAGGTACCGACGCAGGCTTCACACAAGTGGTCGCGGCGATGGCCAAGGCGGGTCTCTTGGCGCGGCAGATCAAAGGCAAGCGAACGTATCGGATCTCGAATAGTGGCAGTGGCGCCGAAAGCCAGGCGGTCGCGGGAGTGGAGACGCCCGATGCCGGGCCGCTCGACTACGACGAACTTGCGGCGGCGTTGCTCGCTCAGGTCACGCGCGCTGCGGCGGCTCCCACCGACACCTCGGAATCGGCGTCGTGGGCGCGCCGTCGTCTCGAGCAACTCGAAGCTCGCAACACCTCGTTGCAGCGTGACGTGGCTCGTGCCAATGCTGAAGCCGAGGCCGTCGCAGCAGAACGAGACATCTTGCAGAACCAGCTCGAGGCGGCGCAGCACAATCTCTCGCTCCTGACCGACCGCCTCCAAGAGCCTCGCCGCCCCCAGAACCGAGCGGCCGAACGGTTGGGCCCGGACGAGCAGTCGCTGCTGAACCAACTTCGTCATCGTCGCCCGCAGCGCGCCACAACGTCGGAGCGGGCCATCTGAGATACAGCGCGATGCCCGTCACGGCATCGTCGGCGTCGTCGACATCCTCGCCATCGCCATTGTCTCGAGGGCACGAGCGCCTTCTCTGTGCCAGGATGTCGTCGCCCGACGACGGGCACGGCCGAGGAAAACAAGAGGGTGCCGAACGTGGACCAACCGCCGGGTAACTCTCGATTCAGCCTGCGCACACGGCGCGAAGTCCTGGTCGCAGGCATGGCGGGCGCGTTCAGTCTGGCCCTGGCGGCCTGCGGGGGCGAGACCGCTCGCAAGGCGGCTGCCGTCGCGCCGGCCGGCTCCGACCTCGGTGCGGTCGAGCACGTCGTCTTCCTCATGAACGAGAACCGGTCTTTCGACCACTACTACGGCTCGTACAAGGGGGTCCGGGGATTCGACGATCCCGCGGCGCGCGCTGCCGGTCTCTTCGCACAGTCATGGCCCGGGGGCGCCGCGACGCAACTGTTGCCGTTCCACCTCGATACGGCCACCACCGACGCCGAGTGCACGTTCGACCTCTCGCACGAGTGGTCGGCGCAGCACATGTGTTGGAACGGCGGCCAGATGGACCAATTCGTCGCCACCCACACGATGCCGCAGTGGGAGGGTCCGGAGAACGGCGTGTTGACCATGGGCTACTACACCCGCCCGGATCTGGAGTTCTGGTATTCGCTCGCCGACGCCTTCACCATCGCGGACGGCTATCACTGCTCGGTGATGGGGCCCACTCATCCCAACCGGCTCCACGCATGGTCGGGGACGCTCGATCCTGAAGGGCACGAGGGCGGTCCGGTCATCATCACGAACTCCGAGTCCAGTGCCATCGGGAGTGCGTCGTGGCGCTCGATGCCCGAGGAGCTCGAGGCCAGCGGTATCTCCTGGAAGGTCTACAACCCGTCGGGTGCCGGATATCGACCGTCGAACCCGTTGTCGATCGCGATCTCCGACAACATCCTCTTGTACTTCAAGCGACACGTGCAGGACCCGTCGTCACTGTTGTACAAGAAGGCCTTCGACCCCCTCTTCCCCGGTGACTTCGCCCGCGACATCGCCCACGACACCCTTCCCCAGGTGTCGTGGGTCATCCCGCCGATCGGCTACGACGAACACCCACCATCGCCGCCGGCGGCGGGGATGTGGTTCACCCACCAGGTGATCAGTGCGCTCGTCTCGAACCCCAAGACGTGGTCGAAAACCGTGCTGTTCATCATGTACGACGAGAACGACGGATTCTTCGACCACGTCAAGCCGCCGGTAGCCCCGGCGGGCACCCCCGGCGAGTACCTGACCGTCGACCCTCTGCCGACTCCGGCCCGAGGTGTCGCCGGGCCGATCGGCCTCGGCTTCAGGGTGCCGCTCCTCGTGGTGTCGCCCTTCAGCCGGGGCGGCTACGTCTGCTCCGAGACGTTCGACCACACGTCGCAGCTGCGATTCCTCGAGACGCGGTTCGGGGTGAAGGCCCCCAACATCTCGGCCTGGCGTCGGAGTGTGACCGGCGACTTGACCTCAACACTGCATGTCGGGTCCCCCGACACCTCGGTCCCGTCCCTGCCTGCCACCGAGGGAAGAAGCGACGCGGCGGTCAAGAGCGAATGTTCGCCCTCGCAGCTCATCGAGTTCGACCTCACCGACCCTGCGCCGTACCCCGTGCCGGCCGACCAGAGCATGCCGTCGCAGGAACCCGGGTCGGCGAGACCGGTTCCGGCCTGAGCCGCGACACGTGGGTCCAGAGCACGAGCGATGAACGCGGGACACCTCGAGTTCTGCGCCAGCCCGCAGTGGCGGCAGATGGTGGAGGAGACGATCCTCCCCGAGGCATTGCGCGGGCTGTCTCTCGGCGACGACGTCATCGAGATCGGGCCGGGGCCGGGTTTGACCACGGATGTCCTGCGGACCCGCACGACGCAGTTGACGGCACTGGAGTTCGACCCGGAGCTCGCCGCCGCATTGGCGCAGCGCCTCGTCGGCACCAACGTCGACGTCGTGTGGGGCGATGCGACCGCCATGGACCTGCCCGCTGACCGCTTCAGCGGCGCTGCCTCGTTTCACATGCTGCACCACATCCCTTCCGTCGAAGCCCAGGATGCGGTCTTCTCGGAACTGGGGCGAGTGCTCGAGCCCGGTGGGGTCCTCGTTGCCGCCGACGGGATCGAGAACGAGGGCACGAGGTTGTTCCATACCGACGACATCTACAATCCGATCGACCCGGCCGTGCTGCCCGATCGGCTGGCTCGGGGTGGTTTCACGTCGATCGACGTCCGGGTGTACGACCTCGGGTGGATCTGTACCGCGTCGGCGCGATCGTGAACGACCGGCAGGCCGCGGCCCCGGGGGGAGGAAACGTCATGGACGTCCGACGACACACGCGCCGCGGCGCGGCGGTGACGCGACGGGCGGCGTATGTGGTGGCAGGACTGTTGGGTGTGACGGTGGTCGCGGCCGGTTGTGGGTCCACCGCATCGCCGTCGAGCTCGCCCCGCGCCATACCCGCGCCCCCCGGGCTTCCGTCGTTCTACGCCGTGCCCCAGCCGTTGCCCACCACGGGCCCCGGGACCCTGCTCAAGTCCGAGCGCCTGACGGTCACGGGTCTCGACGGTGTGGTGTACCGGGTCATGTACCTGTCGGAGTCGGCGACCGACAAGCCCGTGCCGGTCACCGGGCTCGTCATCGTCCCCGACAAGCCCGTGCCGAGCGGCGGGTATCCGGTTGTGAGTTGGGGGCACGGCACCAACGGCATGGCCGACCAGTGCGCCCCCTCGCTCGATCCCGCATCGGATGTGCCGTTGACCAACGACCTGCTCGACCAAGGATGGGAGGTCACCGCCAGTGACTACCAAGGTGAGGGGACGCCCGGCCTGCTTCCGTATCTGGTCGGGGTGAGCGCCGCCCGCAACACGATCGACATCGTGCGGGCCGCTCGGCACCTGCCTGCGGCTCACGCCAGTGACAACTACGTGGTGTGGGGTCACTCCGAGGGTGGACAGACCGCCATGTTCGCCCTGCACATCGGGTCCTCCTACGCACCGGACCTCCACCTCGAAGGAGTCGTGGCAGGAGCGCCGCCGTCGCAGTTCTACGCCATCTACCAGTTTCTGCAGACGAGCCCGTACCGCTACTACCTGTTCATGGCGGCCGGAGGCTTCAACGCCGCCTACGGCAATGCCGTGGCGCCGCTCGACCAAGTCCTCACGCCCGTGGCGATCAAGCTCCTCCCCGACCTCGACAAGGGGTGCTCGGACTACATCGCCAAGGTCACGAGCCCCTACACCCTCGCCCAGTTGACCAAGTCGGACCCGATCGACATCCCGGCCTGGAAGTCGCTCATGGACGAGAACGACCCGGGCACCTTCACGAGCGCCAGCGCGGCGCCCTTGCTGATCATCCAGGGCGGAAGCGACGAGCAGATCCCCGTCGCCTCCACCGCCTTGCTCGCCACCCACCTCTGCGGCCTGGGCCAGGATCTCGAACGGTGGATCTACCCCGGCCAGAGCCACGCCGGGGTGATCGGGCCGTCCGCGCCCGACATGGTCCACTGGATCGCGGACCGCTTCGCGGGCGACCCCGACCCCGATCCCTACACGCCGACCGGGTTGCCGGGCATCACGACCACGACGTGTCCCCGTTGACCGCCGGGCGTCGGCGTCAGCGTGACGTGGGCACCCGTCGGTACAGCGCCTGACCGCCGCCCGCCGCCACCAGCGAACCCTCGGGGGTCCACAGCCGGCCCGTCCACCCGAACATGCCGTCGCCCGAGACCGGGGCGGACCCGTCCGCGAGCAACCATGCCTCGGTCGGTGCCGGCGTGTGGAACGCCACGTAGAGGTCGAGGCTCGGCGCGATGAACCCGTGCGGCTCGCGCCACGTGTGGCGCTGCGAGGCGGCGGGCCAACTCTGGACGTCGATCAGGATCACCGACCGACACGCATCCACCCAGGGATCGTCGAACGTCGCCGTGGGCCGGAAGCGACACCACGTCTGCCATTGCGGAGCAAGTGGGCCCGGGGGTGGCCACTCCGAACGAAAACGTGTCGGGCGCATCTCCACGTTGTCCCAGAATGCGAAGGTCGAGGGACGATCGGGCGCGAGCTCCTCCAGCGGACGCAAGGTGTCGGGTCCGGGTACGTCGGGTGGCGTGGCGTCGTCGTGGTCGAGCCCGTCGTTGACCTTGACGGACCAGACCAGGGCATCGAGGACCGGCGTGGCATCCTGGGTGACCCGAACGCGCTGGGACAGCGCGCTTCGCCCCGCCCGCAAGGTGGAGACCTCGAGGTCGACCCGATCGAAAGCGGCGACGGTCAAGTAGTGGCAGAAGAAGCTTGCCGGTCGAGCGAACGGGCTCGCGGCGCCCGCGGCGCGGCAGCGCGCAGGCGGCCACGTAGCCCCCCATGGGACCCCAGATCTCCCACTCCGGGCTGAGTTCGGCACGAAAGTGCCCGTCATCCACCCGCTCGACCGCAGTGTCCAGAGCTACATCACCCACGAGCAACTCCTTGTCAACGTGGTCAGTACGGGTGAACGTGGTCAGTATGGCGCGGTCCCGGTCGTCGTCATCGCCGACACAGGACCTCGCCGTGGGGGACGACGAACCACCCGTCGTCGTTCGACGTCCACCGTCGCCACGCGTCCGCCAGCCGCTCGAGGTCGCTCGTCGAAGCAGAACCGCTGCTCACGGCCTCGTGCGCGAATCGTGAACGCGTGAGCCGATCGGCCCAGAGCCCTCCCCACCAGGCGCGCTCGTCGGGGGTGGCGAAACACCACGAGCCCGCTGTCGCCTCGACGTCGGTGAATCCCGCTCGGCGAGCCCAGTGCACGATCCGCCGCCCTCCGTCGGGCTCGCCCCCGACCGCCCGTGCAACGCGTCGGTAGAGATCCCGCCACTCCTCGAGACCGGGGTCCTCGGGAAACCAGAACATCCCCCCGTAGTCCCCGTCGCGAGCGGCGACGATGCCGCCGGGGCGGCACACCCGCCGCATCTCGGTGAGCGCGGTCACGGGATCGGCCAGGTGTTGGAGCACCTGGTGGGCGTGGACCACGTCGAAGTCGCCGTCGTCGAATGCGAGCCGGTACACGTCGCCGACGTCGAACCTGACGTTGGTGGCACCGGCGCGTCGTGCTTCGCCCCGAGCGTCACCGAGCACCGTCTCCGCCGCGTCGATCCCGACCACCTGTCCGGCCTCCACGTACCGTGCCAAGCCGACGGTGATCGTGCCTGGGCCACATCCCACGTCGAGCAGGCGCGCCGCGGGCTCGAGGCTCGGGATCAGGTACGCGGCGGAGTTCTCCGCCGTCCGCCAGCGATGCGAGCGCAGGACGCTCTCGTGGTGGCCATGGAGATACGAGGGGCTGGGTCCGAGGTCGCGGGGCATGGGGACATGATCCGCCCGCCCTCCTTAATAAGCAAACAAGTACTACTGATCCTCAAGATAAGATTTTCTTATGGCTCGCTCGGAGTGGTTGCGGACCTTCGTGGCCGTCTATCGGACGGGGTCGGTCACCGAAGGGGCGTACCACCGTAGGCTGACGCAGCCTGCGGCCAGCCAACAGCTGGCGTCGCTCGAGCGGGCGCTCGGCGAAGCCGTCTTCGTGCGCAAGCCGACTGGCATGGAGCCCACCCAGCGGGGACGAGAGCTCTACGTGCAGGTGGCCGAGCCCCTCGACGGGCTCGAGGGGGTGTTGCGTGACCTCGATGCGGGCGCGGTGCCCAGTAGCGAGCCCCCGGTTCGCTTCGGCTCCACCCCCGAGTTCTTCGCGGCCGAGGTGCTGCCCCGCCTGGTCGGGACGGACCTGGCGGTGTCGGTCACCTTCGGCGCCGACGCCGAGCTGTTCGTGCAGTTGGACCGGGGCGAGCTCGACGTCATCGTGACGAGCTCGACGCCGCCCCGGCGCAGCATCGGGGCGGTGACGCTCGGAACCGACGGCTTCGTCCTGGTGACGGCGCCGCATCGGGCGCCGGTGCCGTCGTTGGGATCGGTGGCCGAGGTGTCGGAGTGGCTCGTCGGCCGGCCCTGGGTCGCCTACAGCCTCGAGCTGCCCCGCACGCGTCGGTTCTGGGTCGGTGTCCTCGGACGCGCCTTCGCCGCCCGCTTGCAACTCGTCGCCCCTG
This sequence comes from uncultured Acidimicrobiales bacterium, assembly GCA_963764205.1. Classification (GTDB taxonomy): domain Bacteria; phylum Actinomycetota; class Acidimicrobiia; order Acidimicrobiales; family UBA8190; genus Chersky-840. The sequence continues at coordinate 121,938 of CAVXRN010000004.1, read as the reverse complement.
ACCTGCGCTCGGTCCTGCGGGCCGTCGAGCTCGGTGCGGGGGTCAGCTTGTTGCCGCACTACCTCTGTCGTGATGCCCTGGCCCAGGGTCGCGTGGTCGAGCTATACCCGGTGTCGGAGCTGACGCCCGAGGAACCGTGGTTCGCCTGCACCCGCCAAGGCGACGCCGCTCGAAGCTCTGTTGGCGTTCTTCTCGACGCCCTGCGTGGTAACGCCGTTCCACAGGAGTCGCGGCTCGCGCCGTGACGGGCGAACCAGGGATGGGGTCCAGACCCCGGACCGAGCAGGACGCTGTCGTGCGGACCCGACGGGTTGGCGGTCGGACGGAACAAGATGGTTGCCTAGGGGCATGAGAAACGCCTTGCGCCGCCGCCGGTGGACGCTGGCCGTCGCCCTGCTGAGCAGTGCGTTGTTACTCCCCACCCTCGGGCTCGCGTCCGCCGCGGCTGCGTCCACCTATCCCGACGTCGCCGCCGAGCCGGTGCCCTTCGGCAACGCGGGGTTCTTCGGATCGATGGCGGGCGTACAGCTCGCCGCACCGGTGGTCGGGATGGTCTCCACTCCTTCCGCACAGGGGTACTGGCTCGTGGCATCGGACGGCGGGGTGTTCAGCTTCGGCGACGCCGGCTCGTACGGGTCGATGGGTGGACAGCGACTGGACGCGCCCGTCGTCGGGATGACGTCCACGGCAGACGGGCACGGCTACTGGCTCGTGGCGTCGGACGGCGGAGTGTTCTGCTTCGGCGACGCCGCGTTCTTGGGTTCGATGGGCGGCAAACACCTCAACGCGCCCATCGTGGGGATCGCACGGACGCCCGACGGCCACGGCTACTGGCTCGTGGCGTCGGACGGCGGGGTGTTCTCCTACGGCGACGCGCAGTTCTTCGGTTCCACCGGCAACCTGCGATTGAACGCGCCGGTGGTCGGTATGGCGCCGGCGCCCGACGGCCACGGCTACTGGCTCGTGGCGTCGGACGGCGGGGTGTTCTCCTACGGCGACGCCCCGTTCCTGGGGTCGATGGGCGCGGTCCACTTGAACGCGCCGGTGGTCGGCATCGCGGCGACCGCCTCGGGCCGGGGGTATTGGATGGGCTCCTCCGACGGCGGGGTGTTCAGCTTCGGGGACGCCGGCTTCTTCGGGTCGATGGGCGGGCAACAGCTCCAGTACCCCGTCACGGCCATCACCGCCACCCCCGATGGCGGCGGCTACTGGCTCTTGCCCAGCACAGAGACCCCGACGGCGACGCTCGGCCCCGGAGCCACCGGCCCGGCGGTCGTGGCGCTGCAGCAACGGCTCTCCGCGCTGGGCTACTGGCTCGGCACCCCTGACGGCACCTACGGCGACGCCACGCAACAGGCCGTGTGGGCCCTGCAGAAAGCAGCCGGGATCAGTCGGAGCGGCGTGGTCGGACCCGCGACCCAAGAGGCGCTCGCGGCGGGCGTGCTCCCACAGCCCCGGAGCACCTCGGGCTATGTCATCGAGATCGACCTCGAAGACGATCTGGTGATGTTCGTGACGAACGGGAGGATCGACGAGGTCCTCAACACCTCGACCGGCGGTGGGTACACCTACACCCAGGACGGGGTCACCGCGGTCGCCACCACCCCCACCGGGCACTTTGCCATCTACCGACAGGTCAACGGCCTCGTGGTCGACTCGCTCGGTTCGCTGTGGCGTCCGAAGTTCTTCGATGCCGGCTTTGCCATCCACGGCGACACGTCCGTGCCGCCGGAACCGGTCTCCCACGGGTGCGCCCGCGTGAGCAACGAGGCGATCAACTGGATCTGGGCCAACAATGTGGCACCCATCGGCACGGCGGTCTGGGTCTACTGATTCCCTAGAGGAGACCGGCGGTCCGTCCCTGCTCGCCATCGACGGGGCCGACACCTCCAACGTGACGCCGTCAAGAATCTGACGGTGAGCGGCGGCGCCGACCACCCCGGTGGCGTCGGTTTCCCAGCTGGGAGGCGATGGCGGTCGATGCCGGCCCGGCCCGATTTTCCAAATGGCGGCCGGCGCCAGCAAGATGACGACGACCAGGTCCGTCCTCGGGCGGGCAGGGCGGGATACCGGTGGTGACCAGGGCTGTTGTCCATCACTGAGGGGTCCGGGGCAGTTGACCGAATGTTGATGACCCATGGGGTCTTTGTCGATGTCGGTCCGTGACAATCGGTGAGTGGAAGCTGCCCTCAGTGGTTGACCCCACGGCGGTACAGGGCGGCACTCGGGATTCTCAACTAAGCGACAAGGGAGCGGGACGATGACGTTGGCGGCTGAGCTTTCGGACCAGGCGGATGCTGGGTCCGGCCCCAGTGCGGTGAAGGGGTTGGTTGCCAGTTCGAACGAGGTCACCTATGCCGAGACCCGGGCCGTGGTGGCCGGTGGCGGCAGCAGCAACATGCGCAACGCCGGCGTGCCGGTCCCGTTGGTCGTGTCGTCGGCGACAGGATGCCGCCTGACCGACGTCGAGGGCACGGAGCTGCTCGACCTCAACATGGGGTACGGCCCGCACCTGTTCGGTTATGGCGACCAGGACGTGCTCGGCGCGCTGGCCGACCAGATGACCCACGCCACCATGACGGGCCTGCCCCACGCCCTGGACCACCAGGCGGGCGAGCTGATCACCGCCCTCGTGCCTTCGATCGAGCAGGTGCGGTTCGCCAACTCCGGCACCGAGGCCGTCGCCTCCGCCGTCCGCCTCGCCCGCATGGTGACGGGCCGAGACCTCATCATCACCTTCGAAGGGCACTACCACGGCTGGAGCGAGACGTTGCTGCGGCGCCCGGCTTCGGCCATCGAGCGCGTCGACAAGGCGCGTCGTCCCGTCTCGGGCGCGCTGGGGATGATCCCCGAGGCGCACGCCAACACGCTCGAGTTGCGGTACAACGACGTCGAGTCCCTCGAAGACACCTTCGCCCGGCACGGTGATCGCATCGCGGCGGTGATCCTCGAGCCGGTCTGTGCCAATGCCGGTGTCGTGGCGCCTGCCGACGGCTTCCTCGAGTACGTGATGGCAGGAGCGAGACGCCATGGTGCCCTGGTCGTCTTCGACGAGGTCATCACCGGGTTCCGCTTGGGCGCCGGTGGCGCGCAGGAGATGTACGGCGTCACGCCCGACATCACCGTCGTGTCCAAGGCGCTCGGGGGCGGCTATCCCGTCGCCGCCTTCGGTGCCAACCGCCAGATCATGGAGCCTCTGGCCAACAACACCGCGTTCCACGCCGGTGTCTACGCCGGGAGCCACCTGGCCATGCGGGCCGTCGTGGCGACGCTGACCAAGATCCTGAACACCACGCAGATGTACGACGTGCTCGACGAGCGTTCCGCTGACCTCGAGCGCAAGGTGCGCGGTGTCTTTGCCGCATCGGAGTTCCCGACCCGTATCGTCCGGGTGGGATCGATCATCTCGGTGGCCATCCTGCACGAGCCGTTCGATGGCGACGACCGCATCGACTGCGCCGTGGAGAAGATCGACTTCGACACGCACCGCCAGCTTCAGATCGAGTGCCAGACCCGAGGGCTGTACTTCCACCCCAACCCCCTCGAGCCCTGGTTCATCAGCACGGCGCACACGTCGTCGGACGTCGACGAGGCGGTCGCAGTGCTGGCCGACGCGGTCGAGGCCGTCTCGACCGGAGGCGCTCAAGCCTAAGGAGCTGCTAGGCCCCGGGGCTCGCGCCCAGGGGTAGGAAGGACGCCGATCCGGTGTCAGGAACGAGTCTGCGCCCGCTCGTCGCAGAGGACCGCACCGGTTCCCTCGTCGATCGTTACGCCCTGGTCGCCCAGTGCGCGCCCGAAGCCGTTGCCGTCGTCGACGGCGACACGAGCCTCACCTACGGAGAGCTCGACCGCCGGTCCAACGCGCTGGCCCAGGCCATCGTCGACCAACTGGGCTCGCAGTCGGGCCTGGTGGCGACCGTCCTCGATCAGGATGCCGGTGCCATCGTGGCGATCCTCGGCATCCTCAAGGCGGGGTGCCCCTACAGCTTCCTCGACCTGACGATGCCGATGGCCCGTCTGGCCGAGATCAGCGGCCTCGCCCATCCGGTGGCCTTCGTCGCCGACTCGGCCCATCGCTCGTTGGCCGACGACCTCTCGCAGGGCAAGACCCCCGTGATCGCGCTCGACGCGGGCGTGAGCGACGCCCGGCCCGAGATCAAGATCGGTCCCGACGACATCGCCAACGTGGTGTTCACCTCGGGCTCGACGGGCCAGCCCAAAGGCGTGATCGTGCCGCACGGCGCGTACCTGGACCACGCCCATGCCGCCACGGTCTCGATGGACTTCGGTCCCCAGGACCGGATGGGGCTCGTGCTCCCGGTGGGGTTCGCGGCCGCCGCCCTGTATCTGCACCGCGGCCTGGCCACAGGGGCCGAGATCCACCTCTACGACCCGCGCCGCAAGGGGATCGACGGGATGTCGGACTGGTTGCGCCGGCAGCGCATCACCTACCTCGACTTCACGCCCACCATGATGCGGGCCTTCGTCGCGTCGCTCGACGACTCGGATCTGTTCGACGACGTGCGCGTCGTCACCACGGCGGGCGAAGCGGTCTACGGCGTCGACGTCGGCTCGTTGGCGCCCCATCTTCCGCCCACGAGCTCGTTCATCAACCACGCCGGGAGCTCAGAGACCTCGGGGTACGCGGTCTACACGGTGTCCACCGGGGGTCCCATCCCCGAGGGGCAGGTGCCCTCGGGCACCGCGCTGGGCGAACGGGTGCTGAGCCTGCGCCGCGACGACGGCACGGCAGCGGGAGACGACGAGCCCGGAGAGCTGTGTGTCACCTCGCGCTATATCTCTCTGGGGTATTGGGGCCAACCCGAGCAGACGGCACAGCGGTTCGAGGAGCTGGCCGACGGCAGCCGGTGCTTCCGGACCGGAGACCAGGCGGTGCGGCGCAGCGACGGCGTGTTCGAGCACCGCGGGCGGCTGGACCAGATGGTCAAGGTGCGCGGGTACCTCGTCGAGCCCTCCGAGGTCGAGGCCGCCCTTCTCGCCACCGGTGAGGTGGCCGGGGCCGCCGTGCTGGGGCTGACCGAGCCCGGCGCCCCCACCCGGCTGGTGGCCTATGTCGTGCCCGGTGGTCCCGAGACGTCCGCCGCGTCGGTGCGGCGTGCTCTTCGCCAGAAGGTGCCCACCTACATGGTCCCCACGTCGGTCGTCATCGTCGCCGATCTCCCTCGCAACGCCAACGGCAAGATCGACCGGGTGGGCCTGCTGCAGCTGCCCGTGCCCGCCGCACCCCCGCCGGTGCAGCCCCGTGACCACGTCGAGCTGCAACTCGTCGTGGCGTGGGCCGACGTCCTGGGTGTCGACAGCGTGGGCGTCCACGACGACTTCTTCGAGCTCGGCGGCGACTCGTTGGCGGCCGAGGCCGCCATGGCGGCCCTGTGCGAGGACTTCGGCCTGACCCTGCCGACGTCGGTCCTGCTCGAGGCGCCGACGGTGGCGGAGCTGGCGGTCAAGGTACGCGCGCCCCAACAAGATCGCGCCCGGACGACGTTGGTGGCGCTGCGCACGACCGGGACCCGACCCCCGTTGTTCTGTGTGTCGGGGGTGGGAGCGTTGGCGGTCACCTACCTCCCCCTCAGCCTGCACCTCGGTACCGACCAGCCCCTCTACGTCCTGCAGAACCAGGGACTCGAGAATCGGGGCCTGCCCGACTTCTCCATGAAGGGGGCAGCACGGCGCGCCATCCGGACCATGCGGAGCGTGCAGCCGACCGGGCCGTATTTCTTGGCGGGACATTCGTGGGGTGGCGTGTTGGCCTTCGAGATCGCCCGCCAGCTGACGGCGACGGGTGACGGCGTGGCGTTCCTCGGTCTGCTCGACGTCACCCACGAGGCGTATCCCGACGAAGCGCTCGACGAGGTGACGCCTGACCACGGTGTGGCACCCCCCCGGGCCTCGAGCAACGGCACCCGCGTCCTCCAGGCCCGCTTGAGCCGGCTGCGGGGGCAGATGTCCCAGCTCGGCGTGGTGTGCCGGGTCTTCACCGAAGCACTCTCAGGGGCCCCGCGTACGAAGAAGAGGGTCGAGGTGTTCTCCCGCTACGGGAATCTGCTCATGCACCGCTACCGGCGCGCCCCGTGGCGGGGTCCCGCCACGGTGGTCCTCGCCGACGACCAGTCCGACGGTCTCACGCGGATGGCGTGGGAGGGGATCCTGCTCGAGACGCCGCGGCGCAGCTCGGTCCCCGGCGACCACAAGTCCATGCTGCGCGAGCCCAACGCCGCAGTCCTGGCCCAGGTGCTGAGCGAGGGGATCGAGGCCGCGCTGCGCGCCGGAGAGCCCGAGCTTGCCCCGGCCGCCCCGGCCGGGGACGAGTCGTGGGCCTCGCGGTCGAGCACGTCCTGATCAACGAAGGCTGTCTCTCGACAATCCTGGAGAACCTCGTGTCTGAGAGAGCGGTGCCGAGCGACGTAGTGTCCTTGCATGGGGCGCAACCGGAGATGGTCTGCCCCCGGTCGCCGGTGGGAAGCGGTCGATCGTTGGAATCTCTATCCATGAATCGTGACATCGGCACGAGCACGCACGGGCGCGGTGGCGGTCGGGTGGGCTCTGCGGTGCGGTCGTGAAGAGCTCGGCCCGGGTCCCCGGTGACGCCGACCACGGCGGCGCGGTGCCGATGAGCGCCGCGGCACCGACGCGCGCCACCATCGTGTCGATCGGACCGACCGTGTCCGACGGTGGCGCCTCGCCCGCGACCGAACCTCCCGCCGAACAGGGCACCGCGGCGCGCCGCGCTGACCCCCCGCCGCCCACCGACAAATCCGGCGCGGTCGACTCGAGCGCACTGCCACAGAAGTTCGGCCGCAACGTGATCATGAACTACGTGGCGCAGATCGTGGCGGCGGTGGCGGCGATCGTGATCACGCCGCTGCTGCTCAAGCACCTGGGCCAGAGTTTGTTCGGCGTGTGGATCCTCGCCAGCAGCGTCGTGACGTACCTGCAGCTCTTCGCAGCCGGATTCGGCGGCGCCACCACGAGGCTCGTGGCCGAGGACGCGGCGGAACGTCCCGAGGTGGCGGTGCGCACCTTGAACACGACGTTCTTCGTCCTCCTCCCCATGGGGGCGCTGGCGCTCGTCGCCGGCATCGTCCTGGCCTTCTTCTTCCCGTCCATCGTCCATGTCGACCCCGGGATGCGCACCGAAGTCGTGATCGCCGTCGCCGTGCTCGCGGTGGCTGCCGCGGCGGCCCTACCGGCTGACACGTTCGGCGGCGCGCTCCTCGGCCACCAACGTTTCGATCTCTTGTCCATCTCCAACGCGCTGCTGGTGGCGACCACCACCGCGGCGGGGATCCTGATCGTCGTGAACGGCGGCGGGATCGTGCCCCTGGCGGTTGCCACCACCATCATCTCGTTGTCGTTCCACTTCGTCCGCTACGGCATGCTCCGCCACATCGACCCGACGACGCGCATCCGACGCCGCTTGATCGACCGGGTCCAGCTGCGTCGGGTCACACACCTCTCGGGCTGGTTCCTGCTCCTCGCGGTGTTGACCGCCATTTACAACACGCTGTGCGATGTGCTCATCGTGGGCATCGTCGCCGGCGTGAAGGCTGCCGCGGTGTACGGCGTGGGGTCACGGCTCGCCAAGGCGGCCATGCAGGCGTTGGACTCCATGGCGCAGGTGTTCTTCCCCTTCGCCTCGCACACGGCGCGCAACGATTCCCCCGACGCCCTGGGCGCCATCGCCATCGACGGGACTCGGGTCACACTCCTGGGCGGCACGATGGCTGCCATCGTTTTCGCCGTGCTGGCGGCCCCGGGGATCGAAGCGTGGGTGGGCCCCGGCTACACGACCTCGGCGCAGGTCCTCGTGGTGCTCGCCATCGCCCTGGCGCTGGGGTCGCCGTTCCGGGCGCTCGCCAACATCATGACCGGAGCGGGCGACCTACGGGCGCTCACGTTCGTGCGGGCCGGTGAGGTGGTCATCAACCTGACCCTGTCGGTCATCCTCGTCATCGAGATGGGTCCGTTGGGCGCGGCGTTCGGCACCCTGGGCGGGGTGCTCCTGTTCCGTCTGCCGGTGGGCATGATCCTCGGCTGTCGCGCCGTCGGGCTGCCGGTGCGGACCCTCGTGCGCAAGGCGGTGGTGCCCCATATCCTCCCCTCGATCGTGTCCATCGGCGTGCTGCTGGCGCTGTTCACGACGGCCGAGGCGTCGGTGGCGGGCCTGTTCGTGGCCGCGGCGGCCGGCTGCATCAGCTACCTCGCGGTCTACTACGTGACCGGTGCCACGCCCGGCGACCGTGAACGCGTGCTCGGCTATTGGCACGCGCTCGTCGCACTGCGTGGCCGGCGATCGAAGAGCCCGGGCCCGTCGGCCGACTCCCGGCCGCGATGAGTGCAGAAGACGAGTCATCGTCCATCGAGGCGCTGCTGCGGTCCGTAAAGCGTCCCATCGCCGGAGCCATCGGGAGATCACTCCGGCGTGGCGCGGTCGACGTCACCGAGGCGGTGGCCCGCCGATCGTGCCTGGTGCTGGCGCCCCATCCTGACGACGAGACCCTGGGCTGCGGCGCCACGATCATGCGCAAGCTCTCGGCCGGGACACCGGTCCATGTGCTCGTGCTGACCGACGGTGCCACGTGGCCGCCGTGGAACTCCCCGGCCGACAACGTCGCCATCAGGGGCACCGAGCTGCGCGCCGCGTGCCGCGTCCTGGGTCTGCAGGTCGACGACCTCACCCATCTGGCGTTCCCCGAAGCCGAGTTGCAACTCGGCGGAGACGCGTTGGTCGACGCCCTTGCCGACGCGCTGCGGACCCACCAGCCCGACGAGGTGCTGGCCACGTCGGAGGCCGACCCCCACGGCGATCATGCCGCCGTGGGGACAGCGGTGCGGAAAGCCCTCGCCGGTCGGGCCACACGCCTGCTGTCCTATCCGGTGTGGCAGTGGGAACGTCCCCGCGCCTGGTTCCGGACCATGCGGGTGTCGGCGCGACCGGAGGTGGTCGGCACCGCGGGCTATCTCGACGGCAAGCGCGAAGCGGTCGCCGTCTACCGCTCGCAGCTCTCGACGGGGACAGGACCGCAGAGGACCGAAGGCCTCGAGCCCTGGTTCCTCCGCCATTTCCTCGGGCCGCAGGAGCTGTTCTTCCCCGTCCCGACCGGGCCGTCCCCGCCCTGACGTGGACGAGCTCCTGTCCCTACCGTGGAGGACGGGCCAGCTGGGCGTAGAGCGCCTCGAACTGGGTCGCCATCTTGGCCGGCGTGAAGCGCTCGACCGCGGTGGCGAGACCTCGCTCGGCCATGACGCGGCGACGGTCGGGGTCGGCCAGGAGCTCGTTCACCGCACGGGCGAGCGTGTGGGGATCGCCCGGGGGTACGAGGAGGCCGTTGTCGCCGTCGATGATCATCTCGGGGATTCCTCCCACCCGCGCCGCGACGACGGGGATGCCTGCCAGGAGTGCCTCGAGCACGACCAGCGAGAAGCCTTCGTTGAGCGACGGCGCCACCAAGACGTCGAACGACCAGTGCGCGGCCCACGGCGGTTCGACCCATCCGGCGAAGGTCACGCGCCCGGCGATGCCCAACGTGTCGGCCAGGGACTCGAGACGGGCGCGCTCTTCGCCTTCGCCCACCACGATGAGGTGGCCCTCGGGGATGTCGGGCATGGCCCGGATGGCCACGTCCACACCCTTCTCCGGGGCGAGCCGGCCCACGATGCCGATGACGGGCTCGCGCCGCTCGTGCGGTGGTGCCAGCGTCGCCGGGGGCGATACCCCGTTGTAGATGACGCACGCCCTGCCCACGGGAAGGCCGAGCAGTGTCTCGGTCGAGCGGGCCACGAATTCCGAGATGCCCACGTACACGTCGATCCGACGGGCCAACACGCGGATGAGGCTGTGCTGGACACGAGCCGGGGTGGGCCACACCGCGTGCACCGCGGCCAGCACCGGTGTGCGCGTCACCACACCCGCGAACATGCCGTACTGTCCGCTCCACTGGCTGTCGAGATTGGCGTGGAGGATGTCGGGCCGAAGCTGGCGCAGTGCCTGGACATGTTGCGCGATCGCGACGACGTCTCCCTTGTTGCGCACCCTCGTGAGCACCCGGGTGGCCGTGCCGGGGCGGCCGGCGGCCACTTGGGCGACGACCTCAGCAGACGTGCCCATCACCGTCACGTCGATGTGGGGGGCGAGGGCGGCGACCAGTGTCGTCAGGCTCCGGGACGACCCACCGGGCGTGGGCGCGTCGAGGTAACACACCAGCCGCAACGAGCGAGGCACCCCGGCGTCCTTCCCGGGCGAGGGGGTGTCCTCAGGCATTACCGACGGACTGTACCGCCATTGCAACGCGCCCGGTTCGTGGCCCGACAGCTGGCGTTTGCCCCTGTGGTCCGGCCGCTACGATCGCCCGCCATGAGGTCGAGGACAGGCACCGGGCGATGAGCCGCAATGTCGCGCCCGTGCCGGCCGTGCTCCTCGGTGGAGCCGAGACGAGCCTCAGCGTGGCGCGCTCGCTCGGTGGGGCCGGTGTCGCTGTCACGATCCTCGGCGACGGTGCGACCAACTGCCTGGCCCGGCGGTCGCGCTTCTGCCGGGAGTATGTGCACTTCGAACCACGCCCGTCGAGTGACGTCAAGACGCGCTGGCTGGACTGGCTCGTGGGCCACGAGCCCGCCGTGGTGCTCCCGTGTAGCGACGACGGTGTCGAGCTCGTGGCGCGCCATCGCAAGGAGCTCGTCGAGGTCGGCCACCGACCGATCGAGGCGGCCGACGATGTCCTGCTCACCATGCTCGACAAGCAGAGCACGTACCGCCTGGCGGCGGAGATCGGGGTGACCGCACCGCGTACGGTCACGGCCTACACGCGAGACGAAGCCCGGCTCGCACTCGACCAGGGCCTGTCCTATCCCTGCGCGGTGAAGCCGACGCGATCAGACACATTCGTCCGGCTCCTGCCCGGGTACAAGACCCCGAAGGGCACCGTGGTGCACAACGACGACGAGCTCGGCGCCACCCTCGACATCATGACCTCGGCCGGTGTCGGGGCACTCGTGACCGAGATCATCCCCGGTAGCGACGATCGCTTCTGTTCGTACTACTCCTATCTCGACGAGACCGGGCAGCCACTCGTGCACTTCACCAAGCGCAAGCCCCGGCAGTACCCGATCGCCTTCGGCCTGGGCACGTTCCACGTGACGAAATGGCAGCCCGACGTGGCTGCTCTGGGGCTCAAGTTCTTCAAGGGCGTGGGCCTGCGCGGTCTCGGCAACGTCGAGTTCAAGCGAGACGAGCGGGACGGCGAGCTCAAGCTCATCGAATGCAACGCCCGGTTCACCATGGCGAACGGCCTCGCGGCTCTGGCCGGCATCGATTTCGCCCTCCTCGCCTACAACCGGCTGGTGGGACTCGAGCTGCCTCCGGTCGACACGTTTCGCGACGACGTCTGCATGTGGTTCCCGCGTCAGGACCTTCGGGCACTGCGCGCCTACAAGGCCACGGGACAGCTCACCACGACACAGTGGTTGCGGACGCTGGCCCACTGGCAGCACTTCCCGACATTCCAGTGGAGTGATCCGGTGCCCTCCGCCGTGGGCGCGGTGGGTGCGGTCCGTCGCATGCGTCGGGCCCGGCAGAGCAAGACGTGAGCGCCGCACGCGGTCGTCCCTCGGCGCTCACCCGGGCGCTGCATGCGCTGCCGAAGATCGGTGAACCGGGGATCTCGGTGGCCCACCAACTCGAACGCATGCGTTCCCGGGGAATGAGTGCCGCGCTGCACCGGACCAACACCGAGGTCTATGACGACGAGGAAGCGCTCGCCCACACCTACGAGCGCATTTGGCGATCGGCCGCGCAGGCCGCCGGCGCAGACGTGGAGGATCTGGGAAAGGGTTTCCTCTCCATCCGCCGGGCCGGGGTCGAGACCCTCGTCCGGCGGAACCTCGTCATGATCGACCACCCGGTGTCTGTCACCCTGGCGGTGCAGAAGTCGTTCATGGCATGGATCCTCGCCTCGAACGGGGTGCCGGTGGCGGAACAGATGGACGTACACCGCGGGGACATCGCGACCGCGGCGCAACGTGTCGCAGCCGGTGGGGGCCACTGGGTGGTGAAGCCGGCCAGTGGCATCGGCGGTGGCTACGGGATCACCTGCGGGGTCGAGACGACAGACGATCTGTTCCGGGCGTGGTTGTGGGCCGCCGTGTTCACCGATCGCATCATCGTCGAGCGTCAGGTGGAGGGCGAGGAGTTCCGGCTGTTGTACCTCGACGGGGAGCTCCTCGACGCGGTCCACCGGGTCCGGCCCACCGTGACCGGCGATGGACGGTCGACTGCGGCTGAGCTCATCGCGGCGGAGAACCGCAGGCGGGTGACGTCGGGGGCGGCCGAAGTGGGTCGATTCATCAAGATCGACCTCGACTGCGAATTGGCGCTGCGCCAGAGCGGGCTGACGCTGCGATCGGTCGTGCCGCGCCGGTGCTCGGGTATCGGTGAAGGGCAGCGTGGCTGACAATTGCGCTGCGGACAACACCACCGCACGGGACCTGTCACCGCAGCTCGTGGAGAGCGGGGCGCGTGCAGCGGGGTTGGCGCGGTTGCGCCTTGCCGGGGTCGACGTCGTCACCCCCGATCCGCACCGCCCGCTCGAAGACGTCGGCGGGGTGGTGCTCGAAGTCAACGCCACACCGGGGCTCCAACACCACTACATGGTGCGCGACCCGGCACAGGCCACCCCGGTGGCGTCGACGATCCTCGAGCGGATCCTCCAGGAGCGCTCCGCCGGGTAGGTCAGGCCGGGAGGTCAGGCCGAGGCGGTCAGGAGCACCGCCACCCCCGAGGAGACCCCGGCCGGTGACTGCTTGGCCGTGGGCGCCACCGCACCCGAGACCGTCGAGTCGAAGGCGACGATGTTGCCGGCCGCGGTGGGGTCGTAAGTGAAGCCCGAGGTGGTGCCGGCCCCCGCGGTGTTGGCCACCTCGCTGTAGGCGAAGTAGAGCTCACCCGAGCCCGCCGGGGTGAGGCCCGGCAGAGGCACGGTGGTGGACGAGGCGCCGTTGTCGGTCCCGGACTTGTCCAGGGCCCACACCGTGCCCGCCCCCAACCCGGCGGTGAACTCCTGGGCCCCGTACTCGGTGGCCACGCCGGAGATCGAGCTCGACCACGTGAAGGTGATGGTGGACGACCCCGCGGTGGTGACCTTGCCGAACCAGATCTCCGAGTCGGTCCCGTCGCTCCCCATGAACTCGACCCCCTTGGTCCAGGTGGCCACGCCCCCGCCGCTGATCGACGTCACCGTGTGCCCGGTGGTGTCCACCTTGGCGAAGACCACGAGCACGTCGCCGACCGTCTGGGGCGACACCGCCAAGGTGGTGATGGCGGTGCCCGACTTGGAGGTGAAGCTGCCCACGGCCTTGATCGTCACCGCCGGGGCGACGTAGGTGTACTGGTCAGCCGCGCTCGTGCCCGAGGTGCCCCCCGGACCGGTCACCGTGATGTCCACGGTCCCGGTGCCCGCCGGAGCGGTGGCGGAGATCGTGGTGCTGTTGGTGATGGTGAAGGCGGCGGTCGTGGAGCCGAACTTGACCCCCGTGGCCCCGGTGAAGCCGGTGCCGGTGATGGTCACCGTCGTCCCTCCCGCCGTGGTGCCCGAGGTCGGGCTGATGCCCGTGACGGTCGGAGTGGGCGGAGCGACGTAGGTGTACTGGTCAGCCGCGCTCGTGGCCCGAGGTGCCCCCCGGACCGGTCACCGTGATGTCCACGGTCCCGGTGCCCGCCGGAGCGGTGGCGGAGATCGTGGTGCTGTTGGTGATGGTGAAGGCGGCGGTCGTGGAGCCGAACTTGACCCCCGTGGCCCCGGTGAAGCCGGTGCCGGTGATGGTCACCGTCGTCCCCCCGGCCGTGGTGCCCGAGGTCGGGCTGATGCCCGTGACTGTCGGCGTGGGCGGAGCGACGTAGGTGTACTGGTCAGCCGCGCTCGTGGCGCTCGTGCCTGTAGGCCCGGTCACCGTGATGTCCACGGTCCCGGTGCCCGCCGGAGCGGTGGCGGAGATCGTGGTGCTGTTGGTGATGGTGAAGGCGGCGGTCGTGGAGCCGAACTTGACCCCCGTGGCCCCGGTGAAGCCGGTGCCGGTGATGGTCACCGTCGTCCCTCCCGCCGTGGTGCCCGAGGTCGGGCTGATGCCCGTGACGGTCGGAGCCGGCGGAGCGACGTAGGTGTACTGGTCAGCCGCGCTCGTGCGCCGAGGTGCCCCCCGGACCGGTCACCGTGATGTCCACGGTCCCGGTGCCCGCCGGAGCGGTGGCGGAGATCGTGGTGCTGTTGGTGATGGTGAAGGCGGCGGTCGTGGAGCCGAACTTGACCCCCGTGGCCCCGGTGAAGCCGGTGCCGGTGATGGTCACCGTCGTCCCCCCGGCCGTGGTGCCCGAGGTCGGGCTGATGCCCGTGACGGTCGGAGCCGGCGGAGCGACGTAGGTGTACTGGTCAGCCGCGCTCGTGGCCGAGGTGCCCCCCGGACCGGTCACCGTGATGTCCACGGTCCCGGTGCCCGCCGGAGCGGTGGCGGAGATCGTGGTGCTGTTGGTGATGGTGAAGGCGGCGGTCGTGGAGCCGAACTTGACCCCCGTGGCCCCGGTGAAGCCGGTGCCGGTGATGGTCACCGTCGTCCCTCCCGCCGTGGTGCCCGAGGTCGGGCTGATGCCCGTGACGGTCGGAGCCGGCGGCGGGGTGCCGCCCGAGGCGACGAGGAGCACCGCCACCCCCGAGGAGGTCCCGGCCGGTGACTGCTTGGCGCTGGGCGCGACAGCTCCTGAGACGGTTGGGTCGAAGGCGGCGATGTTGCCGGCCGCGGTGGGGTCGTAGGTGAAGCCCGAGGTGGTGCCGGCCGCGGCGGTGTTGGCCACCTCGCTGTAGGCGAAGTAGAGCTCACCTGAGCCCGCCGGGGTGAGGCCCGGCAGAGGCACGGTGGTGGACGAGGCGCCGTTGTCGGTCCCGGACTTGTCCAGGGCCCACACCGTGCTCGCCCCCAACCCGGAGCTGAACTCCTGGGCCCCGTACTCGGTGGCCACGCCCGAGATCGAGCTCGACCACGTGAAGGTGATGGTGGACGACCCCGCGGTGGTGACCTTGCCGAACCAGATCTCCGAGTCGGTCCCGTCGCTGGCCGCGAATTGGACCCCCTTGGTCCAGGTGGCCACGCCCCCGCCGCTGATCGACGTCACCGTGTGCCCGGTGGTGTCCACCTTGGCGAAGACCACGAGCACGTCGCCGACCGTCTGGGGCGACACCGCCAAGGTGGTGATGGCGGTGCCCGACTTGGAGGTGAAGCTGCCCACGGCCTTGACGGCGACGGTCACGACGTAGGTGTACTGGTCCGCCGGGCTGGTGGCGCTGGTCCCCCCCGGGGTCGTGACGGTGACGTCCACCGTCCCGCTGCCGGCCGGAGACGTGGCGGTGACCTGGGTGGCGGAGTTCACGACCACGCCGGTGGCCGCGGTGGTGCCGAACTTGACCCCGGTGGCGCCGGTGAGGTTGGTGCCGGTGATGGTGACCGAGGTCCCCCCCGCCGTGGTGCCCGAGGTCGGGCTGATCCCGTGACCGTCGGCGTGGGCGGTGTCGTGTAGGTGTACTGGTCCGCGGGGCTGGTGGCGCTCGTCCCCCCCGGGGTCGTGACGGTGACGTCCACCGTCCCGCTGCCGGCCGGAGACGTGGCGGTGACCTGGGTGGCGGAGTTCACGACCACGCCGGTGGCCGCGGTGGTGCCGAACTTGACCCCGGTGGCGCCGGTGAGGTTGGTGCCGGTGATGGTGACCGAGGTCCCCCCCGCCGTGGTGCCCGAGGTCGGGCTGATGCCCGTGACCGTCGGCGTGGGCGGTGTCGTGTAGGTGTACTGGTCCGCGGGGCTGGTGGCGCTGGTCCCCCCCGGGGTCGTGACGGTGACGTCCACCGTCCCGCTGCCGGCCGGAGACGTGGCGGTGACCTGGGTGGCGGAGTTCACGACCACGCCGGTGGCCGCGGTGGTGCCGAACTTGACCCCGGTGGCGCCGGTGAGGTTGGTGCCGGTGATGGTGACCGAGGTCCCCCCCGCCGTGGTGCCCGAGGTCGGGCTGATGCCCGTGACCGTCGGCGTGGGCGGTGTCGTGTAGGTGTACTGGTCAGCCGCAGTGATGGCCGAGGTGCCTCCCGGCGTGGTGACGGTGATGTCGTTGGTGCCGGTGCCCGGGGGCGCGACGGCGGTGATCGTCGTAGGAGTGGTCGGCGTGACCGAGAGGTTCTGGATGTCCTGGGTCCCGCTGACGGGGAGGAACGTGGAGCCGCCGTCGTTGCTCAGGTCGCAGCTGTTGCGGAATCCCACCAGGCCGGCGACCTGGGGCCCGGCGTTGGCGGTGTCGGATCCCGACAGCTGCCAGGTGCTGGGCTCGGTCGTCCCGACCTTCCAGATCTTCATGAGGAAGGTGGTCGGGTTGGTCCCGGTGATCTCGCCCTTCACGTGGTAGCCGTAGGGGCCGCCGCTCGGGTAGTCGACGGTGGGGTCGATGCCGGTGCTGACGTTGAGCCGGAAGGCCCCGCCCGCCGGCGTCGTGCCGTTGCTCTGGGCCCGGAGCATGAGCACGGGCGTGCCGCCGTTGGCGTCCCAGCTCGCGTTCATCTTGTAGTACGAGCTGTCGACGTCGCTGGCGTTCTGGTACCGGGCCACCACGCCGGCCACCATGCCGCCGTAGTCCGCCGTCGGTGACGACAGGGTCTTCTCGTCCTGGGGCCAGTAGACGTCGAAGGCGAAGTTGAAGTTGAGCGCACTGGCCGACGTGGTGAGGACCTGCTCGTCCTGGGTGTAGAAGCTGCACACGCTGTTGAGCACGCCGCTCGTGCCGTTGACCGACTCCGAGCCCGTGGTGCCCCCACCCTTCTGCAGCGTCCACGCCCCACCGGTGTCAGCGGTTCCCCACCCGCTGGCCACGGTGCGGGAGAAGGAGTCCGACACATAGGGCGGAGAGTTCAAGGTGAAGCTCGTGGCGTTGGTCTTGCCGAACTTCACCGCCGTGGCTCCGGCCAGGTTCGTGCCGGAGATGGTGACCGAGGTCCCCCCTGCACTGGGGCCCGAGTTGGGGCTCACCCCGGTCACGGTGGGGGCCGCCGAGACGGTGCCGCTGAAGGTGAACTGGTCGGACGGGGCGTTGACGGCCGAGGTGCCTCCCGGACCGGTGACCCTCACGTCCACGGTCGATGCGCTCTCAGCCGGGGAGACGGCGGTGACGGAGGTGGCGCTGTTCACGACGACGCCGGTCGCCGCGGTGGAGCCGAAGGTCACACCTGTGGCCCCGGTCAGGTTGGTGCCGGTGATGGTGACCGAGGTGCCCCCCGCGGTGGAGCCCGAATTGGGGCTCACACCGGTGACGGTGGGAGCGGTGAAGGTGCCGGTCAGGGCGTTGGCCTGGTTGGTCGCGCCGTAATTGGTGACGGCGAGGGAAGCCGAGCTCGCCGCAGCCAGGTCACTCTCGAAGGTGGCCTCTGTGACCGAGGTGGTGTTGGCGCTGTAGGTCTGGGTGGCGCTCTGGCCGAAGTTGACCAAGGTGGGGGTGGTCCCCACGTTCAGGACCGCCCAATTGTGGTTGGAGCCGGCGGTGGTGGTGGCGGCGGGGTCAGTGGCGACCACGGTGCCCGAGACCGAGGTGCCGGTGGCCGGGGCCAGCCACTTGAGGTTGCTCGTGACGGTGTTGCCGAAGGCCGTCCCGGCCACGGCGGTGAAGGCCGGGTCGAGGGCCAGCTGGGCGCTGATGGTGGCCGAGGTGGGAAGGCCCGTGGGCGAGTCCAGCACCACCATGGCGTTGTTGGCCTGGCCCACCATGTAGGTGGTGAAGGTGATGGTGGCCCCCGCCGCGACGACCCGGACCCCGCTGGTGGTGCTCGCCGTCATGGTGTTGTTGGTGACCCCCAGGCCGATGGCCCCGGGGTTGGCCGGGTTCGAGAAATGGGGGTTGTAGTCGAGGTCGTAGCTGCTCGGGGTGCACGCCAGCGACCCGTTGGGGTCGGTCTGGGTGGCCAACGTGCAGATGACGTTGGTGTAGGGCATCTCGCTCGTGTTGGCGATGGCGTCGATGTAGAGGGAGTTGACCCCGGTGTTGTGCAGGCTCCAGTTGAGGGCGTAGGGCTCGGTGCCCGAACTCAGGGGCGTCGACCCGTTGACCATGGTGGCGCTCACCACCGCCTGCGAGGCGGTGTTCTCGTACTGGGCGGCCAGGCCCGAGGTCTCCTCGGTGAAGTAGTGGTTGCCGTCGGAGAACGTGTCGGTGCCGTTCACCGCGGCTGCCGTCCCGTTGCCGTTGGCGAGCGCCATCGTGAGCCCGGTGGGTGCCGTGCCGGGGGCGCTGTAGACGACCTTGGCGGTGCCGGTGGCGAAGCCCGACGCGGTGACCGTCACGGTGCCCGTCTCCGCCTTGGCGTCAGGCTCGGTCTCGATGAGGCACTGCCCCGCCCCGACCGACCCCGTGGTGCAGCTGGCCAGGGATTTCGTGCCCAGCGAGGGCGTGGTCTCGGTGGCCGTCACGGTGATGCCCGCGGCTGCGGGGCTCCCCCCCGACGTGAGCGTGGCGGTGACCGCCCCCTCGATCGACCCGTCGGCGGGCACGATGACCTGGGTCGGGTTCAGCGTGAGCGAGGCCGTGTAGGTGAACCAGTCGAGCGTCTGGACCTGGCTCGTGCCACCGGGCGTGGTGACCTGGACATCCACCGTCCCCGATCCCGCCGGGGCGGTCGCGGTGACGGTGGTGGCGTTGGTGACACTGAAGGTCGTGGCGTTGTTGCCCGGACCGAAGGACACAGCGGTGGCCCCGGTCAGGTTCGTCCCCGTGATCGTGACCACGGTGCCCGATGCCCCCGATGCCGGGCTGATGCCGGTCACCCGCGGGGCTGGGGTGGCGGCGGCGGCGACACCGGCCAGCCCGCCGATCGACGAGGCCAGCACGAGCGCTGCGGTCAGCACCATCCCCACCAGCGAGACACGCTTTGCCCCGCGGGCCCGGAGTCCCGAGGTCCGGGGCCGGCAGATGGACGTCCTGGTCGGGTTGGGTTTCATGGGCTCCAGTGGTGGTTCTCGGACAGTCCTCGGACGGTCCCGGATCAGCGTGCGTCGAACCGGCCGGCGTTCCGCGCACGGCTACCCGACGACCCTGCGAACAGTGGCAACGCTGTCACTCGGACCTAAACAGACGGTCCATTGTCAATCAACAGGCGCACAATGCCGAGGTCGTGGGATCTGAACCGGAGGCGATTGTCACCCTGAGCGCACGGTCTGCTCGGAACGTGGTCCGGGACGCGATACGCGACGGCGCGAAACCCGACGGCTCGACACATGGTGACGAGTACCGACAAGACGAGTGCCGACAAGACGAGTGCCGACAAGACGAGTGCCGACAAAAGGCGCGAAGCCTTCAGGTTCGGAGTCGCCCACCGCTACGCTGGCGCCATGGCCGACGAGACACCAGGCGGTGTAGGAGTCGCCAAGCCGAAGTCGGCGGAGATGTTCGCCGGCCCCGGATTTCGGGTCCGCCACCAGATCGAACGTCCCGACGCCGAGGTCCTGGCGGGTTTCGGGGCGTTCGACACACCCGACATCTCCGACCTCATGAACCGGCTCTACACGATGTCGTCGGAGATCCACTGCGTGACGACGGAGCACGGCCGGATCCTGGGCCCGGCCTGCACGGTCAAGGTCTTCCCCGGCGACAACCTGATGGTCCACAAGAGCCTCGACATCGCCCGACCCGGAGACGTGGTCGTGGTGGACGCCTCGGCGTCGACGAGCTTCGCCGTGCTTGGCGACCTGGTTTCGACCAAGGCCCGGCACCGGGGCATCGCCGGTTTCGTGGTCGACGGGCTCGTCCGGGACCTCCCCGACATCCAGGCCCTGGGCGACCTGCCCGTTTTCGCCCGGGGGGTCAGCCCGATCGGCCCGCTGCATCGCGGACCGGGCGAGGTCAACTTCCCCGTGTCGGCAGGGGGGATCGTGGTCCACCCCGGAGACATCGTGGTCGGGGACCGCAACGGTGTCGTCGTCGTGCCCCGCGAGTACGGCCCGGTTCTCCTGGACCGCCTCCGCGCGCAGGCCGACGCACAGCGCGACTATGTCAAGGCCGTGGCCGCAGGCGAGTTCTCCAACGCCTGGGTGGACGTCATCCTCGAGGAAGGCGGCGTCCAGGTCGAGGTCGAAGGCCCGGGCGCTCGGCGCTGACCGGGAGTCATCGGGATGACGCAGAAAAGCGTCATATATAACGAAAGACCGTCGATCAAAGGGACCGAGGCCGCAACGTAAGGTGGGGCGTGGCACGGGTCACGTTGATCCCAGGTGACGGCACCGGGCCCGAGCTCGTCGAGGCGGCACGCCGTGTCCTCGATGCCACCGGAGTCAACATCGAGTGGGACGTCCGCCAGGCCCGAGGGGCGCCCGAGGGTTCGTCCACTGGGATCCCGCAGGACCTGTTGGACTCCGTCCGCGCCAACAAGGTCGCGCTCAAAGGCCCCTTGACCACGACCAAGGAGCGCCGTGGCCCACGTTCGGTGAACGTGGGGCTCCGCAAGGCGCTCGACCTGTATGTCCAGGTCCGACCCCTGCGCAGCCGGGCCTCGGTCCGTACTCCGTTCTCCGGGGTGGACCTGGCCGTGATCCGTGAAGCCACCGAGGACCTCTACGGCGGGGTGAACTACGACGCCGGGGCGAACGACACAGAGGCCCTGATCGAGACGGTCAACCGGTCGGGTCGGGGTCGGGTGACACCGGGCTCCGCCGTCACCCTCAAGCCGGTGTCGGAGGCGGCGTGTCGTCGCCTCATGGCCTTCGCCTTCCAGTACGCCCGCGACCACGGCCACAACCGGGTCACCGCCGTACACAAGGCCAGCGCCATGCGAGCGACGGACGGGCTGTTCCTCGAGACGGCCCGTGATGTCGCCGGCGAATTCACCGACGTAGAATTCGACGACATGCTGGTGGACGCCACCTGCGCGGCCCTCGTGCGCCGACCCGAGCAGTTCGGCGTGCTCGCCACGCTCAACTTCTACGGCGACATCCTGTCCGACCTGGCCGCGGCCCTGGTCGGTGGGGTCGGGCTGGCCCCCGGGGCGAACTACGGCCCCGACGCGGCGATTTTCGAGGCCGCCCACGGGTCCGCCCCGCGCTATGCGGGTCAGCACCGCATGAACCCCATGGCCATGATCCTCTCGGGCGCCCTGCTGCTCCGCCGCATCGGGGCGACCGACGCCGGGGCACGGGTGGAGCGGGCCGTCGACACCGTCATCGCCCAGGGGACGACGCTCACCTACGACCTCGAGCGGACACCGCCCGAGCTCGGACCGTCGTCCACCGAGGAGGTGGCCGAGGCCGTCATCGCCGCCTTGGGGGGGTAGGGACAGGGGCGCTCGCCCCCAGACGCCGAAACAGCGCCGTTTCGCAAAAGTCCAGCTTGCCCAGCGCGAACGGTGTGTGGGATGGGGTCAGGACGACTGGGCGGAGGGAGTGGGATTCGAACCCACGAGCCTTTTGGGCCAAGGCTTTTCAAGAGCCTCGCATTCGTCCGCTCTGCCATCCCTCCCGGGGCGCCAGGGTAGCGCCGCTCAGGATTCCCGGATCTGTGACCGCAGCGAGTCCACCCAGGCGTCGGCCTCCCGCCAGGCCGTGTCGGCGCGGGCCCGCAGGGCCGGGCCGTGGTCCCCGGCCGCGGGGTAGGAGCCCAGGAACTTCACGCCGGCGAGCTCGGCGTGCAGGACCCGGAGGCAGTCCGCCACCACCTCGTCGGCCAGGTGGCCCTCGAGGTCGATCAGAAAGCAGTAATTCCCCAGCCCTTTCTTGGAGGGCCGGGACTCGAGCTTGGTGAGGTTGATGCCGCGGGCGGCGAACTCGCTCAGGATCGCGTGCAGGCTGCCGGGACGGTCCTCGAGCTGGAAGCACACGATGCTGGTCTTGTCGTGGCCGGTGGGGGCGGGGACCCCCGACGAGGCCAGAGCCACGAAGCGGGTCTGGTTGTCCGAATGGTCCTCCACGCTGGGGGCGACGACTTCGAGGCCGTACAGCTCGGCCGCCAGGCGCGGTGCCAGCGCAGCGGTGTCGGGTCGCGGGTCCGCGCTGACCAGGCGGGCCGCCTCGGCGGTGGAGTTCGTGGCCACGATCTCGGCCTCGGGGAGGTGCTGGGACAGATAGCGACGGCACTGCGCCGAGGCCACCGGGATGGAGAGCACCCGGGTGACCGCCCCGAGGTCGGTACCGGGTCGGGCCACGAGGTGGAGGTGGACGTCCAGGACCACTTCGCGCTGGATGAGCAGGTCCATCTCGAAGACGAGGCTGTCGACCGTGGCGTTGACGGCGCCCTCGATCGAGTTCTCGATGGGCACGAAGGCGAGCGTGGCCCGCCCGCACGCCACCGCCTCGAGGGCCTCGCTGAGCGTGGCGGCAGGGACGAGGGCGGCCGTCGCGTAGTCGGGCTGGGTGAACAGGGCCTCTTCGGTGAAGGTCCCGGCCGGGCCGAGAAAGCTGATCGTGGCTGGGCTCGCCGGACCGGGGACTTCGGCCGCATTCATGTGCGGCAGGATAGTGGGCACCCATGGACGAGCCCGCCCTGCGCCAGCTCCTCGACGACGTGCGTACAGGCGTGGTCGGCCCCGACGACGCCGTGGCCCGACTGCGCCGGCTCCCGTTCGCCGACCTGGGGTTCGCACGCGTCGACCACCACCGGGCCCTGCGGCAACGCGCCGGTGAGGCCGTGTACGCCCCGGGGAAGACACCGCAACAGTGCGCCGAGATCGTGGCGGAGCTGTTGGCCGAGCCCGGGTCCACCCCCGTGTTGCTGACCCGCGCCGACGATGACCAGGTCAGCGCCTCGCTGGAGCTCGCACCGCATGGGTCGGTGACCGCGTCCGGGGCACACGCCACGGTCTGTTGGCGGCCGGCCCCCGAGCGCAGCGGGCGCGTGGTGGTCGTGACGGCGGGGACCGCGGACCTGCCCGTGGCGGGCGAATGCCGAGCCGTGCTCGCCGCCTTCGGGTTCCGTCCCGCGCTCGTGGCCGACTGCGGGGTGGCGGGGGTGCACCGTCTGTTGGCGTCGGTGGACGAGGTGGCCGACGCCGATGCCGTCGTGGTCGTGGCGGGGATGGAAGGTGCCCTGGCCAGCCTGGTGGCGGGGATCACGGCGGCACCGGTCGTGGCCGTGCCCGTGTCGACCGGGTACGGGGCGGCCCTCGACGGGGTCACGGCCCTGCTCGCCATGCACGCCTCGTGCGCGGCGGGGCTCACCGTGGTCGGGATCGACAACGGCTTCGGGGCCGCGTGCGCCGTGGCCCGCATGCTGCCGTGAGCTCCGGCCCGCCGCGCACCGCGGCCTGGTTCCACTGCTTCGCCGGGATCGCCGGCGACATGGCGTTGGGGAGCCTGCTCGACGCCGGCGCGGAGTTCTCCGAGGTCCTCGCCATGCTCAACCGGCTCCCGTTCCGGGGGTGGGGGCTCCGGGCCGAGCCCGTGCTGCGGGCCGGGCATCGCGGCGACCCGGGCCGTGGTGGAGACGAGCGACGATGTCGTGGTCCGGACCCACGCGCACATCGTCGGCCTGGTCGAGGAGGCCCGCCTCCCGCCCCGAGTGACCCGGCGGGCCTTGGACGCGTTCTCCCTGCTCGCGCAGGTCGAAGGCAGGCTCCACCGACGCCCGCCCGAGCAGGTGCACTTCCACGAGGTCGGGTCGCACGACACCGTCATCGACGTGGTGGGCACGGCGGCCGCGCTGGAGGTGCTGGGCGTCGACGACGTTTCGTCCTCCCCGGTGGCGACGGGCATGGGCACCGTCCGCAGCGCCCACGGGTTCCTGCCCAACCCGTCGCCGGCGGTGGTCCGCCTCCTGGCGGGGATCCCGACGTGGGGTCGGGACCTGTCGGTCGAGCTCACCACGCCCACGGGCGCCGCCATCCTGGCGGCCATCGCCACCCGCTTCGGCCCGCTCCCACCCATGCGCATCGCCGCCACCGGGTTCGGGGCCGGTGCGCACGAGATCGACGGGCTCCCGAATTGCACCCAGGTGGTGGTGGGCGAGTCGGTGGACGCCTCTCCCCGCCCGGGGCAACCGCGTCATGCTGCTCGAGACCAACCTCGACGACGTCACGGGGGAGGTGCTGGCCCATGCGGTGGAGCGGCTGTTGGCCGAAGGTGCCCACGACGCCTGGATCACCCCCGTGGTCATGAAGAAGGGACGGCCGGGCCACACCGTGAGCGTCCTGGTCGACCCGGTGCTGGCCGAGGCCGTGCGCGCCACCCTCCAGGCCGAGACCGGGAGCCTCGGCGTCCGGGGTGTGCTGCTCGAGCGGTGGCCCGCCGCCCGCGTGATGGGCCAGGTCGACGTGGACGGCGCCCCGGTCCAGGTCAAGGTCAGCCCCGGCCGGGTGAAGGTGGAGCAGCGCGACGCGGCGCGCGTCGCCACCCGGGGGGGCGTTCCCCTGCGTGACGTGCTCTACCGGGCCGAGACGGCGTGGCGACGCGGCGCCGAGGAGAGCCCCGAGCCCGGCGACCCGTCCCCCGGGCTCCCCCCGGAGTCCCCTGCGCCCGCTTAGCGCTCCGAGGCATTCTCGCAGCTCACCCAGCTCAACGGCCGGGCACGCCCGCCCTCGGGTTACCGTGGATGCGATGGACGGACCGGAGCGAAGCGATCCAGGCGGACCTCCCGACGACCCCGAGTCCTGGACCGACGAGGAGTGGATCGCGTGGTTGGACGCGACCGACGATCCCGAGGGGCCCGACGGCGACGGTCCCTCCCGTCCCCGGCCCTGGCGTCAGCGCCGCCCCGCCAGCATGCTCGGGGCGGCCATGCTCGGGCTGCACGAGGTCATCTACGGCCCCAACCGGGAGGAGATCGTCATCGAGGTCGACGCCGACGGCGAGCCTCCTCGTGACGACCTGCCCGAGGTCCACCTCGACCCCGACCATCCCGAGCGGTCCGAGGTCATCGTCAAGCGGAGTCGACCGGCGTCTCCTCCCGATCACCGGGATTGAGTCCGGCGTCCCCGGGGATCGCCGCTCAGGGCGCGGCGCCGTGGCCGGCGGTCCACTCGAGCAGCTCGGCCCGGGGCCACGTGTTGACGATGCGTTCGGGGGGGACGTCCGCCTCGACGGCCTGCTCACACCCGTTGCGGAGCCATTCGAGCTGTCCGGGGGCGTGGGCGTCGGTGTCGATGGACACGAGGCAGCCCGCCGCGACGGCCGCACGCAGGAGTGGGTCGGGCGGGTCGAGGCGTTCGGGCCGGGAGTTGATCTCGACCGCGGTCCCCGTCCGGGCGCAGGCGGCGAAGACGGCGTCGTGGTCGAAGCGCGACTCCGGTCGGCCCTCGCCCACGAGGATGCGGCCGGTGCAGTGCCCGAGGATGTCGGTGTGGGGGCTCTCGATGGCGGCGACCATCCGGCGGGTCATCGGGCCCGGGTCCATGCTTGAGCTTCGAGTGGACGCTGGCCACGACGACGTCGAGCCGGGCCAGGAGCTCGGGGTCCTGGTCGAGTGACCCGTCCTCCAGGATGTCGACCTCGATGCCGGTGAGGATTCGAAAGGGGGCCAGCTCCTCGTTCAGCGTCGTCCACCACCTCGAGCTGGCGCCGCAGTCGCTCGGGGTCGAGACCGTGGGCCACGGTGAGCCGGGGGCTGTGGTCGGTGAGGGCCAGGTACTCGTGGCCGAGGGCGGCCGCCGCGTCGGCCATCTCCGCGATGGGGCTCCCGCCGTCGGACCAGTCGGAGTGGCTGTGGCAGTCGCCCCGCAGGAGGCCGCGCAGCTCCGCCGCGGGCCCGGTCAGGGCCGGCTCGGCCTCCACCTCGAGGTGCAGCAGGTAGGCGGGCGTCTCACCCGCCAGGGCCTCGGCGATCACGCGGGCCGTGGTGTCGCCCACACCGGGGAGGTAGGTGAGCCGGCCCGAGGCCGCCTTGGCGGCGAGGAGGCCGGGATCGACCTCGTCGATCGTGGCCGCGGCGCGGCGAAAGGCGCGGACCTTGTAGGCTCCGGCCCGCTCGGGCTTCGAGGAGGTAGGCGATGCGGCGCAGGGCGACGACGGGGTCCATCACGGTCGAGGCTACCGATCCGTGTCAGGCATCGACCCGATGGCCGTGCACATCGGTGGATGCCGCCAAGCCGTCGGCGGTCGAGGTGGACGGGCGCAGCGTGAAGGTGTCCAACCCCGACAAGGTCTTCTTCGCCGCCCGGGGCGAGACCAAGCTCGACCTCGTCCGGTACTACTTGGCCGTCGGCCCCGGGCGCGCTGCGCGGCGTGCGGCGAACGGCCCACGGTGCTCAAGCGCTACCCCGACGGCGCCGAGGGCGACTTCTTCTACCAGAAGCGGGTGCCGGCCAGTCGCCCGCCGTGGATCGAGACGGTGACGGTGCACGTTCCCGAGCGGGCGCAGCGCCGAGGAGCTGTGCCCGGTGGACGTGGCCCACATCGCCTGGGCCGCCAACCTGGGTTGCCTCGACCTCAACCCGTGGCCGGTGCGACGCGCCGACGTCGACCACCCCGACGAGCTGCGTGTCGACCTCGACCCCCAGCCCGGCGTCGCCTTCGAGGCGTGCGGCGGGTGGCGCTCGAAGCGCACGCCGTGCTCGAGGAGCACGGCCTGGTGGGGTTCCCCAAGACGTCGGGGTCGCGGGGCATGCACGTGAACGTGCCCATCGAGCCGCGCTGGACGTTCACCGAGGTCCGCCGGGCCGCCCTGGCCCTGGCCCGGGCGAGCTCGAACGGCGGACTGCCCGACCTCGCCACCTCGGCGTGGTGGAAGGAACAGCGAGGCGAGCGGGTGTTCGTCGACTACAACCAGAACGCCCGGGACCGCACGGTGGCGTCGGCCTACTCGGTCCGGGCCAACCCCGAGGCGAGGGTGTCGTGCCCGGTCGAATGGGACGAGGTGCCCGACGTCGAGCCCGGCTGACCTGACGATCGCGACGGTCCCTGGTCCGCTTCGCCGACCCGGGTGACCCGGCCGCGGCGATCGACGACGCACGCTACGACCTCGGGCCCCTGCTCGAGCTGTCCTACCGCGACGAGGCCGACGGCCTCGGTGACGCGCCCTGGCCCCCGAACTTCCCCAAGCAGGCGGGAGAGCCCCACCGGGCCGCGCCGAGCCGGTCGCGGCGCAAACCACCTGACGAGGCCGCTGCGGACGACGCGCCCCGGTCAGGCTCCGAAGACTGACGAGAGCTCGGCCGGCACGACCACCTCCATCTGGGCGTAGGTGCACGACTCGGGGCTGCGGTCGGGGCGCCAGCGGCGGAACGTGGTGGCGTGGCGGAACCGGTCGCCCTGGAGGTGGTCGTACGCGACCTCGCACACCAGGCCCAGCCGCAGCGGCTCCCACCGCAGGTCCTTGCCCGCGTTCCAGCGCGACGCGGCGCCGGGCTTGCGACTTGCGGTGTCGTGGTCGGCCTCGAGCGCGGCCCAGGTGGCCCAGGGATGGCCCTCGAGCGTCGACGTCCGGTACGGCTCCAATTCGGCGACGAGCTCGGCCCGGCGTGCCGCGGTGAACGAGGCGGACACCCCGACGTGGTGGAGGACGCCGTCGTCGTCGAAGAGGCCGAGGAGCAGCGAGCCGACCACGCCGCCGGACTTGTGCCAGCGGAAACCGGCCACGGCGCAGTCGGCGGTGCGCTCGTGCTTGACCTTGGCCATGACGCGTTCGCCTTCGCGGTAGGTGGTGTCGGGGCGCTTGGCCACCACGCCGTCGAGCCCGGCCCCCTCGAAGCGCGAGAACCAGTCGTCGGCCACCGCCGGGTCGGTGGTCGACGGCGTCACGTGGACGGGCGGGGCGCAGTCGCCCAATGCCTGTTCGAGCAGGCCGCGGCGGACCGAGAAGGGCTCTCCCCGCAGGTCCCGTTGGTCGAGGGCGAGGAGATCGAAGGCCACGAACGACGCCGGGGTGCTCTGCGCCAGCATCGTCACCCGGGAGGCGGCGGGGTGGATGCGTTGCAGCAGCGCGTTGAAGTCGAGCCCGTGCTCGCCCGCGATGACGATCTCGCCGTCGACGACGGCCCGCGCCGGGAAGGAGGCGCGGATGGGCTCGATCAGCTCGGGAAAGTACCTGGTCAGTGGTCGCTCGTTGCGACTGCCCAACTCGACGTCGTCACCGTCTCGGAAGACCACGCACCGGAAGCCGTCCCACTTCGGCTCGTACAGCATGCCCGGCGCGGTCGGCAGCTCCCGGGCCAGCTTGGCGAGCATGGGGGCGACCGGCGGCATGACGGGGAGGTCCATGGCTCCCACGCTGCCACGCGGACGCCGACCGGTGCAGAGCCGACGGCCAGGGGTGCAGCGAGGTGCGGATCAGCGTCGCCCCGGGTGTGAGGTGGGATCCTGGTGGGCGGAGGCAATTCCGTGACGAATCCCATGTACGTGCTCGACGACACCATGGTCGAGCTGATCTTCGACTACTGCCGCGAGCGGCTCGCCCTCGACCCGGTCGCGCTCGATTTCGGCGGGGCGCGAGAGTCGTTCGACGACGTCCTGTCGGGCCTGATCGGTGAGTCGGGCAACGATCCCGCGGCCGTGCTGGCACTGTTCTCCGAGCACCTGGCGACCGGGGTGATCTCGTGTGACAGCCCCCGGTTCCTGGCCTTCATCCCCGCCGCTCCCACCAAGGCCGCGCTGCTGTTCGACATGATCGTGTCGTGTTCCTCGCTGCAAGGGACGTCGTGGTTGGAGGCGGCGGGTGCGGTGGCGGCGGAGAACCAGGTGCTGGGCTTCCTGGCCGAGCTGGCCGGCCTCCCCCGGGGCGCGGGCGGGTGCTTCGTCTCGGGCGGGTCCATCGCGAATCTCTCCGCCCTGGTCGTGGCGCGTGACACGGCCGTCCTGCGTCGTGACCGGACGACCCTGCGGCCCCGCATCGCCGTGAGCGAGGAGGCGCATGCGTCGGTGGAGAAGGCGCTGCGGATCCTGAGCGTCGAGCCCCTCGTGGTGCCGGTCGTGGACCACCGGTTGACCGGGGCGGCGCTGCGCGCCGCGCTCGACGCCGACGACGACGGCGACGCGGACGACGTGATCGGCGTCGTGGCCACGGCGGGGACGACCAATGCCGGGATCGTGGACGACCTGGCCGGGATCGCGACGGTCGCCCGCGAGCGGCGGCTGTGGTTCCACGTCGACGCCGCCTACGGCGGCCCGGGCCTGTTCACCCCGCTCGTCCGGAACCGGTACGAGGGCATCGACGGCGCAGACTCGCTGGTCATCGACCCGCACAAGTGGCTCTACGCCCCCTTCGACTGCGCCGCGCTGCTCTACCGGGAGCCGGCGCTGGCACGGGCGGTGCACTCGCAGAAGGCCTCGTACCTCGACGTCATCCACGACGACGACAACCCGGTGTGGAACCCCAGTGACTACGCCGTGCACCTGACGCGCCGGGCGCGGGGACTGCCGTTGTGGTTCTCCCTGGCCGTCCATGGCGCCGGCGCGTATCGCGACGCGGTGGAGACCGTGCTCCGCACGGCGTGGGAGAGCGCCGAGCTCATCGCCGGCTCGCCCCACCTCGACCTGCTGCGCGAGCCCGAGTTGTCGATCGTGCTGTTCCGCCGCAAGGGCTGGGGCCCCGCCGACTACGAAGCCTGGTCGGTGGAGCTGCTCGCCAGCCAGGTCGGCTTCGTCACCCCGACGGTGTGGGAGGGCGAGACCGTGGCGCGCCTCGCCTTCCTCCATCCGGGCACCACCGTGGCCATGATCGGGGAGATCCTGGCCACGATGGCCTGACCGCCCCTGCTCAGGTCGGGGGCCGGCGTCCCTCCAGCAGGGGATCGTCGGGGCGACGCACCTCGACCCCCGACCCGACGCGACGGCGCCAGGCGATTCCCGACAGCGCCTCGAGGACGACGCGGTTGGCCAGGTAGGCGGTGACCTCGGCGTGGTCGTAGGGAGGCGACACCTCGACGACGTCGATGCCCGCCACCGGAAGCTCCATCGTGACGCGGCGCACGGCGTCGAGGAGCTGGCGGCTCGAGAACCCTCCCGGCTCGGGTGTGCCCGTCCCGGGGGCGGAGCCGGGGTCGACGACGTCGATGTCGACCGAGAGGAACACCGCGTCGCACTCGTCGGTGGCGATGGCGAACGCTTCTGTCAGGCACGCGCCGAGGCCGCGCTGTTCGACCTCGGTCATCTCGTAGCTGCGCATCCCCTGTCCGGCCATCCACGCCAGGGTGTCGGGGTCGGGCCAGTAGCCGCGCAGGCCGATCTGCAGGAAGCGGTCGCCGCGCGCCGCGCCCGACTCGATGAGGCGGCGCATGGGGGTGCCGTGCCCGACCATGGACCCGAATTGGGTGTCGGCGGTGTCGGCGTGGGCGTCGAAGTGGATGACCGAGACTCGACCCCACCCGACGTGTCGGGCCACGCCGGTCACGTCGGCCAGGGCGATGGAGTGGTCACCACCCAGCACGACCGGAACAGCGCCCGACCGGGCCACCTGCTCCACGGCGTGCTCGAGTCGCTCGAGCGCCACGTGGATCTCACCCGGGAGCATCTCGACGTCGCCGACATCGACCACGCCCAACTCGACCAGGGGGTCCACGCCCAGGGCCAGGTGGGGGCGCTGACCGTCGTGCGGCAGGTAGTCGGTGAGCCGGATCGCCTGGGGGCCGAAACGGCATCCGGGCCGGTGCGAGGTGCCTCCGTCGAAGGGCGCTCCCAGGATCACCGCACCGGCGGACGAGTAGGACTCGGGCTCCCCCAGATCCGCGGACGGGACGCCGGCGAAGGTGGCGTCGGGCCCGTACATGTTGGGGATCCTCACCGACGCGACCTACTCGAGGGACTTGCGGTAGACGTTGGTCTCGCGCTGGACGAAGCCCAGCCGCAGGTACAGGCGGTTGGCCGCCTCGCGTGACGGGCGCGAGGTGAGGTCCACGGTGCGCGCGCCGGCCGCGCCGGCCCGCGCGTTGGCCTCGTGCACCAATGCCGCCCCCACGCCCCGTCCCCGGGTCCGGGTGGCGACCACGACGTCCTCGATCCAGGCGCGCGGGCCGGTCGGGGCGCTGAAGACCACCAGGGTGAGCGAGCCGAGGATGGTGCCGTCGGTGCCGTCGCGCGCCACGAGCAGGATCGTGGCGGGAGAGGTCACGATCTGCTCCAGCGCCTCGTCGGTGAGCAGAGGCGCCGACTTCGACAGCTCGGGTACGAGGGCCCGCAGTGCGTCGAGGACCTCGGGTGTCACCGTGGTGACCTCGTCGACGACCACATCGTCGGGTGCGGTCTCGGTCCCACCGTCGCTCATCGACGGCGAGTGTAGCGAGGAGCCATCCTGGCTCACGGTGGTCCGACGTCACCTCGTTGCCAGCCAGGGTCGGGCCGAGCCTAAGGTTCGACCGTGCCCGAGACCCAGACGACCGACGCCGCCGCCGACCGCCGAGGACGCCCGAACATCCTCCTCGTGGTGTCCGACCAGGAGCGCCAGCGCGGATGGTTGCCGGGGTCGGTCCGCCTGCCGTGGCGTGAACGCCTCATGGCCGAGGGGATCGAGTTCACCCGGTACTTCACGCACTCCTCGCCGTGCTCGCCCAGCCGGGCGAGCCTCGTCACCGGTCGCTACCTGCCGGGCCACGGTGTCATCGACAACGTGATCATGCCCGAGCACCTCGAGCTCGACCCCTCGATCCCGACGATCGGCTCGTTGTTGCGGGGGGCGGGCTACCGGTCGTCGTACATCGGGAAATGGCACCTGTCGCAGTCCGAGCACCCCGACATGGAGGCCTACGGGTTCGCCGACTGGGACGGCAACGACCGGCACTTCATGGGATGGGCCGGGACCGGCGTCCACTTCGACCCCGTCATCGCCTCGAACGCGGCGCAGTGGCTCCGGGCCAACGCCGGGCCGAGGCCGGGCACCGAGCCCGCGCCGTGGTTCTTGACCGTGGCCCTCGTCAACCCCCACGACGTCATGTGGTTCCCCATCGACCAGCCCGGGTACGAGGAGCGCAACCCCGAGGACGTGGCGTCGGTGCGCCGCGTCCTGGACGCCGCGGCCTGGAAGGACGACGACGCGCTGCCGGTGTACCGCAAGGACTACGACGAGGTCGTGGAATCGCTGCCGGCCAACTTTCACGACGACCTCCACACCAAGCCCGAGGCGCACCGGCAGTGGCGCTGGGACCAGCAACACGGGCTGTGGGGGTACATCGACCCCGGTGACACCAAGGCCTGGCTGCGGCATCTCGACTACTACGTGGAGCTGCAACGACTGGCCGACGAGAGCCTGGGGACCGTGCTCGGCGCGCTCGAGGACAGCGGAGCGTGGGACGACACCGTGGTGATCTTCACCTCCGACCACGGCGACATGTGCGGATCACACGGCCTGCGGTCCAAAGGGCCCTTCGTCTATGACGAGATCATGCGGGTGCCGTTGTACATGAAGGTGCCCGGTGTGACGACGCCGGGCTCGACCACCGAGGCGCTGGCCACCCACGTCGACCTCGCCGCCACGATCTGTGCGCTGGCGGGCGTGGACCCCGGGGCGGTCGGCGCCGGCACCGCGGCGGGTTCGGCCCTGCAAGGCGTCGACTTCACGTCGGTGCTGGCCGAGCCGACCACCTCGGTGCGCGACCACGTGCTGTTCGCCCAGGACTCGGCCCAGACCCGGAACCTCAACCAGGTCCGGTACGCGTTGCGCGGCTTCTTCGACGGACGGACCAAGTACGCCCGCTACTACGGCGTGGGCGGGGGCAAGCCCTCGAGCGGCCTGTGGGGGAGGGACCCGGGCACGAAGCTCTTCGACGTCGACTGCGACTTCGACGACCAGGACCACGAATGGTACGACCACGACACCGATCCGCTCGAGCTCGTCAACCTGGCCAACGACCGCGCCAGGCGCACCGAGCTCCGTGGCCTGTTCGAACGACTACGCCACTACGAGGCGCAGGAGATGGTGACCGTTCCCTGAGAGGACCGGCTCACTCCGGCGTCCGATTGCGCGACGCTCAGGGGCGGTCGGGGAACCGAACGGTGGGGACGGCCTGGAACCGGCGCTGCGCTTCGCTGGCCAGGCGCGGGGCGAGTCGACGTCCCTTGGCCAGGAACGAGAGCGCGGTGCGGGGACGACTTCCGGCCAGGCTCCAGTCGGCCAGGGCGCGCTCGGCCCGGAACCGCACCTCGCCCCCCGCCTCGGTGCCGCGCTCGACGGTTCCGACGATGGTCCGGTTCTCCTGGCCCGTGAACTTCTCGGGATGGGCGTGCATGGTCAGACATGCCGGGCCCGCCGCGACCGTCGGTGCGCCGGGGCCGAGGACGAGCCGGAACCCGTCGCTCACGAGCTCGGCGCGCTGCGCGGGGAGGCACAGCGGGAAGCCGTTGCCGTCGAGCGTGGTGAGATCGTGGGTCGAGAGCCGGTCGACGTCCTGGGCCGCAGCGCGCCACGTCGCGGGGGGTGCCAACCACGCTCCCGGTTGCTGACCGCTGGGAGCGGGATCCGAGAGGGGTGCCGCGGTTCCTTCGGGCGCGTTCCACGTGTGCGGTGGTTCGTCGAGGCTGCGTCGCGCCCACCACCGAATGTGCAGCGGTGTCACCTCGATCCAGATCCGGGCGTAATACCAGGCCAGTCGGCGCAACACGAAACGCGGTTGGCCCTTGGTGACCTCGGGCAGCTTCTCGGCGCTGAGCCGCACGTAGCGGTCGGTGTTGGCCTGGAGGTCCGAGTCGCGCACCGTGGCGAGACCCTGGACGACGACGACGGGTGGGTCGGCCAGACCCGATCCGACGGGGTCGGCGAACAACAGGCACACCCGCGGGTCACGACGCGCCCGTTCGGCCTTGGCGGGGTAGGTGAGACCCGTCGACACGTCGATCGTCCGCCCGTCGGATCCCAGATACGGCGTCGTCGGGACCGTGACCGGTCGACCGTCGCGCGTGAGACTGGCGTACTCGGCGGTGATCGATCGCTCGAACACCTCGACCAGCTCGTCGTCCCAGAGCGTGGGGTTCCGAACCCGGCGAGAAGACGATGAGCGGCTGTCGTCCACGGCTGCGACCCTACTCTTCACCCTTTCCGGGGAGGCCGGTCAGACAGTGGCCACGAACATCTGCTGGCAGAGCGCCGGTCCGAGCGACACCGTCGACCCGTCGACGTCGAGGGTGAGCGTCCCGTCAGCGGCTCGGCGCTGGACCAGGGCGGAGCGGCCGGGGATGAGACCGTGCTCGTCGAGGTATTCGAGCGAGGCCATGTCGAGCTCGACCTCCTCGGTGATCCGTTCGAGCCGAATCGTGGCGCCGGGCTCGATGTCCGCAAGACTGCGTTGGCTCGCCGATCGTGCCGGCGCGCCCGAGGCACCCGGGATGGGGTTGCCGTGCGGGCACGTCATGGGGTTGCCGAGCAGCTTCACCAGGTGCTCTTCGACCTCGTCGGAGATCACGTGCTCCCACCGTCCGGCCTCGAGATGCGCCTTGTGCCACGGCAGGCCGATGACGTCGACGAGCAACCGTTCTGCCAGGCGGTGTTTGCGGATCACGCTGTCGGCCAGGACGCGGCCCTGCTCGGTGAGGGCGATCGTCCGGCCCGAACGGTGGATATAGCCGTCTGCGGTGAGGCGGTCGAGCATCTCCGACACCGACGGAGCCGAACGTCCCAGGCGTTGGGCGATTCGGGCCTGGATGACGGTCGTCCCCTCTTCGGTGAGGGACTGGATCGTTTCGAGGTACTCCTCGACGGGGGGGTGGAATCCGTCGGTCACGGTCGGAGCCTACCCGGGCCGGTTGTCGTGCTGTCCGGGGACCCATGGACCCCCGGGGCCTGGCATCGCCCCAGCGTTGAAGGCGGTTGCCGATGAACCGGTCAGGCGGCTCGGCGCGGCGTGGGATCGCACACTCTGCTGAGCCGGCGGTCGAGCTCCACCACCGAACGCGACGTGTCGTCCAGCTCCTGGCGGGCGTTGCGTACCGCGCCCGTGCCGCTCAGGCGGCGGGCCTTGTCGATCAGGTTCCGCATCACTGCACGCATGGCGCTCTCCCTTTTCCATGACGCCCGGTCTGCTCGGCCGGATACAAACAGCGTAAGGAGCAGGCGTTTCCACTCGGTCACGACACCGTGAACGCGGAGCGAAATCTTGGGTCCTCTCTTGGGGCCCGATGACGCGGCGCCGTCGCCCAACGGTCATCGAGAGTTCGTCCGCCGGCCCCGCTTTCGTCGCGTCCCGTTCATCGGTGCCGCGTACCGTCATTCGAGGTGGACGTGGCCCGGCGGGCGATGGGCGGCGGCCGGGAAGGGCACCCGCGGTGCGTTCTCACTCACCTCCCCCCCTCGGGGTGAGAGCGCTTTCCCCCGTGCCCGGTCGCCGCCCATGGCCCGCGGTGACCGCGCCGTCAAGGGTGCGGGCTCTCTCCGTTGCTCGACGGGATCGGTCGCGGTGGGCTCGCTTCGACCTCGGGGGTCTCGGAAGAGGCCGGTGCGGTCTGCGAGGCCCATGACGTCGGAACCAACCGGGCCGGACCAGGTCGGTTGGCCGCGGGGTGGGTAGCGGTCGGATCCGGCGGCGGGAGGTGCGCAGCGGGCGGCGCGGGCTCGGTGATCGTCGCCGGTGCCGCCGGTGCCGCCGGTGCCGCCGGTGCCGCCGGTGCGGCTGGTGCGGCTGGCGGTGTCGGCACGGTCCTGGCACCGGCGCCTGTCGTGGACGGGCCGGGCCAGCGGTACTGAGCCCCGAGCTCGAGACGTCGGCGCTCCATGAGCGCAGCGAGGCTCCGCCATTCCGAGCCCCGGAGCTCGTGGAGCAGACCCGGAACTTTCCGGGCGAGCCGTTCGGACTCGTGGCGGTAGCGCTCGGTCACGCCCCCCATGACGAAGACCGTCGTGGGGGACAAGGTCGAACCCTCGGCCGTGGCCAGCTGTTGCAATCTGGCGGCGGCGACGCGGGCATCCTGCATGAGGCCCAGGGCGTCTTGGAGTTTCGTCACGTGGCGGAGGTACTTCGCCGTCCGCTTGTCGTAGATGTCGGAGACGAACTCGAGTGCGTAGCGCAGCCGCTTGACCCGGATCCGGGTGAGATGGAAGTCGTCGGCCTCACCGCTGCGCTGGGCCCGGCGCGCTGCTTTATTAGCGGCGCGGTGTCGGGCGGCGATCAGACCGGGGACGACGGCGACTGCAGGCGCTCGAGCCGCGGCCGAGCGCCGCGACGGGCCCTGGCGGAGCATGGTGGCGAATCCGGCGACCAGGCGCTCGTAGCGGGCAGACTCGAGGCACGCCAGCAGGGCACGGCGCGCCTCCTCGCGCTGGCGCTCGAGCAGGATCGCCAGGTCGGAGAGCGCGGCGCGGTCGTCGTCGGGGAACCCTTCGATCCACCCCGCCATCCGCTCGAGCTGGACGTCGAGGTCGCGTACCGCACCGAGCACTCCCGCCAGCCACCCGAGCTCGGTCCGCATGTGCCGGGACCGCACGGGCAGGGCGTCTTGGAACAGCGACAGGGCAGCCCGGGTCCTGCGTGTAGCCACGCGCATGTCGTGGAGCTCTTCGGCATCCTCACCGAGTCGAGTACCGGTCTCGTGTGCGAGCACGGCGTTGAAGCTCTTGCGCAGGACGGCGAATGCCACGTCGCCCACCGAGGGATTCACGTCGAACGATGCCGGGCCCAGATCGGGCGGCGGAGGCATGCGCAGCCCGGCGGCCAGGATGCCGGCCTCGAATTTCGACAGTGTGGCGGGCTGTAGGCCGCATTCGCGTCGCAACGTGTCGACCAGCGGGGTGAGCCGCTTCACCCATGGCGCGGTGACCTCGACCTCCACGCGCTGCAGGCGCACCGGTTGGTGGTCCTTGCCTACGACGATCGTGGTCTCGTCCAGCGCCACCTCCGCCACCCGCTCGTCGGCCACGCGCAGGTCATAGGGGCGGCGCCTGGTCCGGACTTCGAGCACCGGTTGCAGGGTGCGCTTGCCGGCCAGGGCGTGCAGCCGCCAACCGACCGGGCCCGTCGACCCGAGCGCCCCGACGCCCTCGGCGGGAAGGGGTTCGGTGACTTCGAGTCGACGTCGTAGGCCCCCTTTGGCCTGCACGACGTCTTTGAGCGTGACCTCGCCGCGGCCGCCGCGGTGGCGTACTCGGAGGACGAAGCCCGAACGGCCGATCCGCCAGTCGGCGGTGTCGACATAGCTGTCGACGAGGCGTTCGGCCGCCCGGGGTTGCGCGGTCACCGTGCCGGCCACCTGGTCTGGAGTCCGTTCGGCGAAACTCACGTGCGCCGGCAAGCCCGGTAGTCCCGCCAGCCACCGCTCCACCGGTCGGAGGTCGAGCGCGTCGAACTGCCACTCGATCTCGGAGTCGTTCGGCTCGGCGGGTTTCACAGCCCTTGATCCTCCCATGCCCGGAGAGCTACGGCACTCGCCCGCGGTCGGCGATGCGAGCCAGGAGGACCACCGGGGCCCGGGCGTCGGAGCGAGGCAGTGTTTCCCTGGTCAGCGGGGGGTTTGAGGCGTGACAGGGGGGATGTAGTCGAGGGAGACGAACTCGTATCCGCGTTTGCGGGCCTGGCCGATGACCTCGGGCAGCGCCGCCACGGCCCGCTCGACCCGGTCTGCGTGGGCGAGGTCGAGCACGATGACCGATCCCGGAGTCAGATTGTCCATCGCCTGTCTCACCATGTCGGCCACACCGGGCCCGGGCGCGCTCGGAGCGGGGTGGGTCGTCCACAGCCACGTCTCGAGGTTCTTGGCGTTGAGGGTCGTGATGACCCGCCAGTCGTAGGCGCCTTCGGGTGGGCGGACGTAGCGGAGGGGCCGTCCCGCCAGGTCGTCGAGCACCGCCACGGACTTGCCGAGCTCGTCTTCGAGCTCGGCATCGGAGAGCGAAGGGAACGGGGCGCCGCTCCATCCCGAGCCGGCGATGACATGGCCGGCGTCGGCGATGGCCCGGACCACCTCGGCGTTCTCGTGGGCGACCGATCCTGTGACGAAGAAGGCGGCCCGGACGCCTGTTGAGCGCAGGACGCCGAGAACCTTCTCCACCCGTCCGGGAGGGGGAATGCCGTCGAAGGTGAGGGCGACGACGCGGTCGCCGGTGGTGGTGACCCAGCGGCGGACCCCGGACGGGGCCGGAAGATGACCACTGGCCAGGGTGTCTCGACCTCGGCGCGTGTCGCGTAGCTGGTCGGCCATCCAGCCGAGCTGGTAGGTGATCTGACCGAGCGCCATGGGCACGAGGAGCCCGGCCAGTCGGAACGGGCGGCCGGTGTGTCCTTCGCGCACGGCGTCGATGGTGAATCGGACCCGCCGGATCAGCCGGTACAGCGCCCGGAGCTCCACCATGATGACCTCGGTGCCGGGCACGTTCTCCCAGCGCCGCCGGTACCGACCGGGCGGGAGTCTCAGCAGTTCCACCCAGGAATCTCGCTGGCCGCGGGTGAATTGGTCACGGAGCATCTCGGTCAGGCCGGCGGGCCCGTCGTGCTCGATGCACACCGAGGGCGCGAACCACGCCTGGACCCCGAGCGATTGCAGTCGCTCGGCCATAGCCGTGTCCTCGTAGGAGCGCAGCATCTCGTCGAAGGGCCCGGCGCGCTCGAACAGCTCCCGACTGAAGGACAAGCCGTAGGCCTGGTAGTCGTGGGCCGGTCCGGCCGGATGTCCCTCGAGGCGACCCGAGTGCACGATGTAGAGGGCGGCAGTCGCGATCAGTCCGTCCGACGCCATGCCCGCCAGCGCCGACGCCACGGCCTGATGACCCGCTCGGTGCAGCGCGATCCGGTTCCGGACCCACCCCGGGCGTGCAACGCAGTCGGCTTCGAGGAATGTGACGATCTCGCCCGTCGCCAACGCCGCGCCGAGGTTGCGAACGCCGCCGGGCAACAGGCGCGTGGGTGACTCGACCACCTTCATGTCGGGATGCGCATTGCGAACGAGAGTGGCGGAGCGGTCACCACCCGATGTCGCGACGATTACTTCGAACGGATCGTCACTCTCCTGGTTCAACAGGGAACTCACAGCGCGGAGAATGGTTGTCTCATTCCGGTACCCGAAGACCACGATGCTGAGCACAGGATTACCCTCTGCGGCGTTCGTGGTTTCGGCCATGCGCTCCCAGTCTGTCAATCCCAGCCCAGTGCCCTGCTCAGAAGTCGCTGTCCCGGACAGCATGTTGTCTAGCCGTTGTGATTGAAACAATGTGGCCTCGGGTAGGGTCCGAGGGTCGTTGTAATGAGGCCCTCAGGGCATTACCGTCATTCGCGGCCGTCCCCACACTCACCCGCTCAGGTGTGACCCGTCAGGAGTAGCCCCGTGCGCTTTTTCCCTGTTCGTACCATGCATGCAGCTTCCCACCGCCACTCTGGATCGAGGCGGATGTCGTTGACGAGAGTGGTCGCGTTGGCCTCGTCCGTAGCGCTGGGAGCAGGGATGTTGGCCGTCCTGCCGCTGATGGCGGCACCGGCCGATGCCGCCACCCCCACGATCACCGCGGTCGGCAGCTTGGTGAGCACGGACGCCGTTGTCGCCACCACAACCGCCACGCTGAGCGTGTCGACCGCTGAACGTTGGTGACGTCATGGTGCTCGATGCCAGGCCGCCCTCCGCCGGCGCGACTATCCACGTGTCAGGGGTTACCGGCGGAGGGGTCACCACCTGGACCCTGCTCGAGCGCGAACGCGGATGCGGGTGACGGAATCGACACCGAGACTGTGGATGGGAACGGTCACTTCCGTGGTCACGTCCAACACTTCACCGTGACGCTCTCAGCCTCGGTAGCCGGTAGTCCCGTCGAGCTCGCCGCTCAGGAATTCTCGTCGGGTTTGGGCGCCTTGACCACGTGGACGATGGGACGGCTTTGGTGGCTGACCAACGGCTCGCTCCACCACCGTTACGTATCCCAACCCTCAACGGCCACAGGCACCGCCGAGCTCTACGTGGGTTACGCCTTTGTGGCTCAGACCGGGTCCGCTGGGAGCACCGCCGGCGTTCACTACGCTGCACCCGCTGCCTACAACAACCGACATTGTCCTTTGGAACGCGAATACGTCGGGCGCCCTTGACGCCCGCCGCGACCCAGACTCCGACGCAGGCACTTCGTCATCGGTCGCGGCGCCTCCTCACCGCTAACGCTCCGGCGCCCACCGTCAGCGGGGTAGCTCCCACGTCTGGCCCGACCGGTGGTGGTACGAGTGTGACGATCACCGGTAACAACCTGACCGGAGCAACCGGAGTGACCTTCGGCGGCACCGCGGCCACCGGTGTGGTCGTGAACTCCATCACCTCCGTCACCGCGGTTTCGCCGGCCCACGCGGTCGGAGTGGTGGACGTGCAGGTAACGACGCCCGGCGGTACGAGTGCAACTGGTGCCGGTGATCAGTTCACCTACGTGACACCCTCGTCGCCATCGGTGACGGCCGTCGCTCCGGGCACCGGCCCACCTGCGGGTGGGACGAGCGTGACCATCACCGGCACCAATCTCACTGGAGCCACGGCGGTGAAATTCGGAACCACCGCCGCTACGACCTTCACGGTGAACAGCGCCACCCAGATCACCGCCACCTCTCCGGCCGGAACCGGCACCGTTGACGTCACCGTCATCGGGCCCGGGGGGACGAGCCCCACGGGCACCGTTGACCACTTCACCTACACGGCCGGGAGCGGGTACTGGATGGTCGGCAAGGACGGAGGCGTGTTCGCCTTCGGCAACGCCGGCTTCGTCGGATCGCTCCCGGGGCTGGGGGTGCACGTCTCCAACATCGTGGGCGTGGTCCCGACCTCGACGGCCAAGGGCTACTGGATGGTGGGATCCGACGGCGGTGTGTTCGCCTTCGGTGACGCCGGCTTCGTCGGCTCGCTGCCGGGGATCGGTGTCCACGTCAACAACGTCGTGGGCGTTGTTCCGACCGCCACGGGCAAGGGCTACTGGATGGTGGGATCCGACGGCGGTGTGTTCGCCTTCGGTGACGCCGGCTTCGTCGGCTCGCTCCCAGGGCTCGGGGTGCACGTCAACGACATCGTGGGCGTCGTCCCCACGTCAACCGGCAAGGGGTACTGGATGGTCGGCAAGGACGGCGGTGTGTTCGCCTTCGGTGACGCCGGCTTCGTCGGCTCGCTGCCGGGTATCAATGTCCACGTGTCCAACATCGTGGGCGTGGTCTCCACGTCCACCGGCAAGGGGTACTGGATGGTGGGATCCGACGGCGGTGTGTTCGCCTTCGGTGACGCCGGCTTCGTCGGCTCGCTCCCGGGACTCGGCGTCCACGTCAACAACGTCGTCGGTGTGGTCGGCACCCCCACGGCCAAGGGTTACTGGATGGTCGGTTCCGACGGCGGTGTGTTCGCCTTCGGTGACGCCGGCTTCGTCGGCTCGCTGCCGGGGATCGGTGTCCACGTCAACGACATCGTGGGCGTCGTCCCGACCTAGAGCACGAGCAGGGATTCGTCTCGTCGACCAGCCCGTTCTCCGGCCATTGCGTCGGGGAACGGGTTGGTCGCATGTTGGGGTCTCGTTGGGTCCGGGCTGAGGTAGGTCGATCAGACTGCGCAGACCTACCAGTGTCGTCGTTGTGGTCATGAACGACGCCAACCAGACGGACGTGGACGTTGACCCCGATCAACCCAGTCGAACTGTCGGGCCGCCGCGGCGCTGCCCGACGCCGTGCAATCCTGTGTGTGGTCGCGCTCCTCGTGGCGCTACCGACGGTGAACATCCTCCAGGAGTCCCTGGCCGCGGCCGCTACACCCACTCTCGTGCGGTCCGCCGCATCCCAGGGCTCCGGCGGCGTGGGAACCACCGTCAACATCACCGCCAGCTTTGGGGGCGGCACGACCTGTAACACCGGAGACACCCTGATCGCCATGGTCACCATCGCCCAGCAGAACGGAGCGGGCGGGATGGTGAGCGCCACACCGGCGGGTTGGCAGCGGCTCTTCGAGCACTCGCCCGTCGACACGTCGCCGTACCAGGGCTGGTTCGTGTTGTCGGGTTGCTCGGGCGTGAGCAGCGCCACCTTCTCGATCAGCGCGCCGGGTAACTCTGCAGGGCCGTCGGGGAGTGTCGTCCTCAACGAATTCTCGGGGCTCCCCAACCCGGTGGCTCAGGACTTCTCGCTCAACGACGGGTCCTCGTCCTCGGTCACGAGCGATTCGAACATCAGCGGCCCGTCGGCAGTCCCAGGCGAGCTCGTCCTGTCGGCCCTGTCGTTCTACGGCGGGTCACCCTCCCAGACCACGCCTTCGGGGTGGAACCTGGCGGGGACTGAGACCACGACCCTGCCCGCGTACACCTACTACCAGGTGGGGGGCTCGTCGGCGCCGATCGCCAGCTACAGCTGGTCGCCGGCGTCGTCGTTCGAAGTCTCCATGCTGGCGCTCAAGG
This sequence comes from uncultured Acidimicrobiales bacterium, assembly GCA_963764205.1. GTDB lineage: Bacteria > Actinomycetota > Acidimicrobiia > Acidimicrobiales > UBA8190 > Chersky-840. The sequence continues at coordinate 79,700 of CAVXRN010000004.1, read as the reverse complement.
CCGGCCCGTCCAACGCCCCCAACGTCGTGCAGGAGAGCCAGGGAGCTTTCTCCGGCACGTCGGGCTCGGTGACCCTGCCCAACGGGGTGGGCGCCGGTGACGCGCTCGTAGCCGAGATCGGTACCGACGCCTCCGGCGCGACCGGATCGGTCTTCGAGGCCCTCGGTCTCTCGGGCGGCGGGGTGATCTGGCACCCGGTCTCCAATGCGGGCTACCGCCAGTCGGGGAACGGCAGTGCCGAGGTGTGGGTCGGGTTGTCGTCGACCGGGACGTCGGGCGCCACATCGGTGATCGCCTCGCTGACCTCCTCGGTCGACGTGCAGATGGTGGTGTCGGAGGTCTCGGGTATCGCCTCGGTCGACGCCGGATCCAGTAATCACGGCAGCAGCTCCAACCCCTCGGCCACGTCGATCACCCCCCAGAACGGGGACTTCCTGGTCGACATGCTCGAGACAGGCTCTTCCGTGGTGACCCATCCCCAGCCGAACTGGTCGACCTTTTCACTGTCGGCGCCCTCGTACGCGGCTGATTGGCAGTCCAACGCGCCCAACAGCTCGTCCACCCCGTCGTGGAACACGAGTTCGTCGGGCAGCTTCGTGGCGGTCCAGGCCGCCTTCGTCGCGGGGACCGCGGCTCCCGTCGTCTCGGGGGTGAGCCCGTCGTCGGGCTCCTCCGCCGGGGGGACCTCGGTCTCGATCACCGGGGCGAACTTCGCCGGGGCGACAGCGGTTCGTTTCAACGGCACCGCCGCCGGTTTTGCGGTGAACAGCTCCACGTCGATCACGGCCACGACGCCGGCCGGATCAGTCGGCACGGTCAATGTCACCGTCACCACTCCGGCGGGTACGAGCGCGACCAGTGGCGCCGACGACTACACCTACACGGCTTCGTCCGGCACGGGACCCGGCGGCGGCGGCGGTGGTAGCGGTGGAGGCGGACCGACAACCGGTTACTGGATGGTCGGTAGGGACGGTGGGGTTTTCGCCTTCGGCAACGCCGGCTTCGTCGGCTCGCTCCCGGGCATCGGCGTGCACGTCAACAACATCGTGGCGGTGGTCCCGACGCCGTCGGGCCAGGGCTACTGGATGGTGGGATCGGACGGTGGCGTCTTCGCCTTCGGCAACGCCGGCTTCGTCGGCTCGCTCCCGGGCATCGGCGTGCACGTCAACGACATCGTGGCGGTCGTCCCCACCTCGACGGGCAGGGGCTACTGGATGGTGGGATCGGACGGTGGCGTGTTCGCCTTTGGTGACGCCGGCTTCGTGGGCTCGCTCCCGGGCATCGGCGTGCACGTCAACAACATCGTGGCGGTGGTCCCCACCGCGACGGGCAGGGGCTACTGGATGGTCGGCAAGGACGGTGGGGTGTTCGCCTTCGGCAACGCCGGCTTCGTCGGATCGCTCCCGGGCATGGGCGTGCACGTCAACAACGTGGTCGGTGTGGTGTCCACGTCGACGGGCAGGGGCTACTGGATGGTGGGATCCGACGGTGGGGTGTTCGCCTTCGGTGACGCCGGCTTCGTGGGCTCGGTCCCGAGCCTCGGCGTGCACGTGTCCGACGTCGTGGGCGTGGTGGCCACCTCGACGGGCAAGGGCTACTGGATGGTGGGATCCGACGGTGGGGTGTTCGCCTTCGGTGACGCCGGCTTCGTGGGGTCGCTGCCGGGGATCAACGTCCACGTCTCCAACATCGTGGCGGTCGTCCCCACCTGAGTGCCGTCGCACGGGCTGATCACACCTTCACCAGGGCAAAGTGCGAAGCCACCAATGCCTAAGGTGGTGGGATTATGTTCCTCGGCAGGCGCATCAACACCGGTGCGGCTGAGCTCGACACCGGTCGAGGGCCGACATGACGGCCACGAGCGGGCCTGATCACGTGGCTGTGTCCAGCGCAACGGCGCCAGTCCGGGCCGGCACGGGTCGGTCGGGCACCTCGAGTGCCCTTCCGCATCGCTTCGGGCGCAACGTGGCCATGAACTACGCGGCGCAGGCCACGGCGGCCGTCTCGGCCATCGTCCTCACCCCTCTTCTGCTGCACCATCTGGGCCGGTCGGCCTTCGGGGTGTGGGTGCTGGCCAGCAGTGTCGTGGTCTACCTGGAGCTCTTCGAGCTCGGGTTCGGCGGTGCCACCACCAAACTCATCGCCGAGAACGCGTCGGCGCGCCCCGAGCAAGCCCTGCGCACGCTCAACACGACGTTCTTCGCCCTCATCCCCCTCGGTCTGGTGGCCATGGTCGCCGGAGTCGGCATGGCCTTCGCCTTCCCGGTCGTCATGCACGTGCCACCGCATCTCCACGACCAGGTGATCGTGGTCGTCCTCGTGCTCGCCTTCGGTCTCTCGGTGTCGATCCCGGGGGACACCTTCGGCGGCGCGCTCATGGGCCACCAGCGCTACGACCTGCTGGGCCTGTCGAATTCGCTCTTGGTGGCGAGCACGTTCGTGGCGAGCATCGTCATCGTGGAGCTCGGGGGTGGGCTCATCCCTCTGGCGGTCGCGTTGACCACCATCGGGATCCTGTTCCACTTCGTCCGGTTCGCCATGGTCCGGCGCATCGCAAAGGGGACGAGGATCTCGCTGCACCTGGCGGACTGGTCGCAACTGCGCTCCGTGATGGGGCTGTCGGGGTGGTTCCTGCTCAATGGCGTGCTGCAAGCCATCTACAACGCCTGTGACGTCGTGGTGGTGGGGATCGTCCTCGGCATCCGGGCCGCCGCGGTGTACGGGGTGGCGTCCAAGCTGGCGGTGGCGGCCACGACGGGACTGGACTCGCTCGCCGCGGTGTTCTTCCCCTACGCCTCGTCGGTGGCGCGCAACAAGGACCGGGGGGCCTTGACCGAGATCACCGTGGACGGCACGCGTGCCGCCATGTTCGTCGGCATGCTCATCTGTCTCCTCTATGTGATCTTGGCGTCGCCGGGGATCCGGATATGGGTGGGCGTGGGCTACGGGACCTCGGCCCGGGTGCTCGTCGTCCTGGCTCTCGCCATCGCACTGTGCTCGCCCATCCGGGTCAGCACCATGGTCCTCGCCGGGTCCGGCCGCCTCCCGCTCGTGTGCGGCATCCGCGGTGTCGAGACCGTCATCAACCTCGCGCTGTCGATCAGCCTGGCGCTCGTCATCGGTCCCGTCGGCGTGGCCGTGGGGACTCTGGGCGCGATCTTGCTGGTTCGACTCCCGGGCTTCCTCTTCGTCGGAGGCAGGGCGATCGGCGTGCCCGCGCTGACGCTCGTGCGGCGGTCCGTCGTGCCGCACCTCCCGCCGATGGTGGCGTGTGCGGCGGTCCTCCTGGCGTTGCGCGGCGTGGCCGGGCACTCCCTCGCCGGACTGGTGTTGGCGGTGGCGGCGGGGACGCTCGTCTACACGGCCGTGTACTTCGCCGTGGGAGCCACCAAGGGCGAGCGGCGCCGTGCCCTGGCGGCGGTCACCCCATTCGTCCCGGCCCGGTGGCGGCCCGACCTCGGTGAGTCGTTCACCGACGTCGAGGCCCACGCCGGAAGTTAGCGGGACGTCGCAGCACCGTGGCATCCACCATCGACAGCTCCGACGGCGGGCACCCCCAGGCGCGGGTGTCGGTCATCGGCCGGGTCTACGGGTTCTTGAAGAGCCACCGGCAACTCGATGCCGTGGCGGTGTGGATCAGCCGCAGGGTCCGTGAGTCGCCGCCGTCGTCGCGGCTCAACGCCGTGCTCGGGCCCGTGCGCGCCCGATTCCGGGGGGAGATGACCGGGTCCGACATGCTCACCGTGGTCGAGGCCCTCGAGGCCGAGGGCGTCCGGTTCTGGATCGCGGGCGGGTGGGGGATCGACCTGTTGTCAGGGGCCCGCACCCGGCGCCACGACGACGTCGACATCGTCCTCGCCGACTACGGGCGCGACGAGGCCCGAGCGCGCCGCGCGCTGGCGCCGTTGGGCTACCAGCGCGAGGCAGTCCTCGACGGCCTCTGGATGACGCCGCGCTGCCTCCTCGACGACGGGGCCGGGCACCAGCTCGAGATCCTCGGGATCGACCGGGCCCGACTGGACGAGGCCCTCGGGTCCGAAGACGACCACGACGCGTCGGGCCCGCCGCCCCTGGAGGAGCGCCACCCCGAGCTCTTCACCACCGGCACGTTCGAAGGCCGCCGCGTGCCGTGCTTGTCGGTGCAGCTCCAGCTGCTCTTCCACACCGGGTTCGAGTTGCGTGGGGTCGACCGGCCCGACCTCGAGCGGCTCCACGCCATGGTGGTACCCGGCCCCGAGGAGGGCGCTCGGTAACATCATCCGATCGCGAACGGTGGTGTCCTCCCGCAGAGCATCCTGCTCGTGCCCATGGCCCCGGCTGCCGGGGCGATCGACCGGTACCGACGCCGCCTCGACCCGTCGAGACGCTACGAGATGCCGGCGCACGTCACGGTCCTCTACCCCTTCATGGCTCCCTCGCAGATCACCGGCGAGGTGGTAGCCGAGCTGCGCGACGTGCTCGGTCGGTTCGACAGCTTCGACTTCACGCTGTCCGAGGTGCGGTGGTTCGACCGACGCGTCGTCTACCTGGCGCCGTCGCCGGAGGAGAGGTTCCGTGCCCTCACGGCCCTGGTGGCCGAGAAGTTCCCCGAGTACCCGCCCTACGAAGGGGAGTTCAGCGACGTCGTGCCCCACGTCACGGTGGGCGAGGACGCGCCCCGAGCGTTGTTGCGGGCCGCGGGTTGGATGGCGAAGCGACGTCTGCCCATCACGGGGCGGGTCAGCGAGGTCTGGCTCATGACCATCGCCGATCCCGAGCCCCTGTACCGCGTGGCCGCGGTGTTCGCCCTCCGGTAGCGGCGCCGGTCTCCTATCGCCTGCGGAGCTTCGTCTGGGCGCGCTGCAACGCCTCTTTGCCGAGCTGCAGGGCGCGCACCGGGCCCGAGGAGAAGGCCGAGACCTCGACGGTGTCGTAGGTCCCGGTGCTCCACTGCCGTTTGTAGAACGCGTCGCGCGGGCCGAAGTCGAACTCGGTGCAGCCGCTGGCGAACACCCACGTCAACACGTGGCGGAGCATGAGCTGGCCCGGGGAGAACCGGCCCAGCGCGTGGTCGAAGCGCAACCCACCACCGCCGATCGTCTCGCCGCTGCGCAGCATGAAGGCGGTGGCCGCGGGCGTGTCGCCGAGATAGAGGACGAAGAGCGCGAGACGCTCCTCTTGCGCCGCACGCTTGAACATGTCGAGTGTGAAGGACCGGAATGTGCCGGCCAGGAGGTTCAGCCGCGGCTGGGCCCGTGTGGCTACGTCGAAGATGCGGGTCGCGTCGGGCAGCCGCTTGTCGATGTCGCCCATCTCGCTCGCCACCTCGACCCGGACCGGCATGTTCTCCCGCTCGGCCAGCTTCTCCGTGCGGAGCAGCTCCCTCCGGAACTTGCCCCGGCGACCACTCCAGTAGTCGTCCCACGAGCCCGCAACGGTGACGAAGGGGCTCGCCGGCCCGAGCTCGGCGCGCCAGCGGTGACCCTCGGTGCGCCGTAAGGCGTCTGAGCCCGGACCGCCCAGCCGGTGCTGGCACAGGTCCAGCGCGCTGTGCGGTCGGGTCAGGAGAAAGTCCCACAGCTCGTCGCCCGCGGCCTCCTGCCCGGGGGCGACGAGCACCTCGCCCACGCCGAGGATGTTCGAGCCGAGGAACCGCAGCGTGTCGACCCCCATGCGGCGCCGTCGGTAGAAGGGGGCGAGGGCTGCTAGCCCCCCGCCCGACTCGACCACCGCCACGTACAGCTCGCCCTTCCCGATGTGCGACCACCACGGCAGGCACCAGAAAGGCTGCATGCTGTGCCGGGCGCCCGCCGCGTCGGCCAGGGCCGCCCAGGGCTCGGTCACCTCCCGCACTTCGGGGAGGGAACGCAGCACCTGCACCGTCATACGAGGATGCTAAGCCGTTGCTCTGCGCTGAACGGGCATTCCGACGGGGTTTTCCGACGCACAGGGTCGCCTCGGGTCGCCGGGCCCGACCTCGATGCACGGAGGGCGAGGATCCCCCCGATAGTGATCGCGGCGTGGGTAGCGTCGTAGATATGGCTCGGGCGATGGCGAGGGTGTTGTGGCCGCGCAAGGTCCGCGACGACGTCGTCAGGGGCGCCGGGGGGATCCTCTTGCGCGAAGCCGCCGGCGGCCGGCACGAGGTCGCCGTCGTGCACCGCCCCGCCCGGGGTGACTGGTCACTGCCCAAGGGGAAGCTCGACCCGGGAGAGTCCTACGAGGACTGTGCCCTGCGGGAGGTGCTGGAGGAGACGGGCTACCGGTGCCAGCTGGTCAGCTTCGTCGGGTTCACCGAGTACCGGGACCGCCGGGACCGGCCCAAGGTGGTCGGGTACTGGGTCATGGACGTGCTCGACGGCGAGTTCGCCGTGTCCGACGAGGTCGACGACCTCCAGTGGCTCGAGCTCGACGTGGCGGCGCAGATCTTGTCCTACCAGCGCGATCGCGACCTGCTCGCCGCGTTGGACGCCGTGGACGTGGCCGCTTCGGGCTGAGCCCCCGGGCGACGACGCGCCTGGCGCGACGCCGCGGGTCGGTTCACCCCGAGAGATGGCGCCCGAAGAAGTCCCACACCTCGGCCCAACCGAGCGCGGCCGCCTCGGGCCGGTAGTTGGTCCGGTTGGTGGCGAAGAAGGCGTGCCCCGCCCCCTCGAAGGTGTGGAATTCGAAGGTCTTGTGCTGCGCGGTGAGGATGGCCTCGAGCTCGGCGGTCTGCTCGGGCGAGGGGTTCTGGTCCTCGGCCCCGAACAGCCCGAGCAGCGGGCACGACAGGTGCTCGGCCAGCTGCGACACGGGGCCGGCCTTGAGCGGTGATCCCTCGGGCGCCCCGACGACGACGAAGGCCCCGTAGCAGTCGACCGCGGCGTCCAGCGCGAGGCTGCAGGCGGCGAGGAACGAGTGGCGCCCGCCCGAGCAGTACCCGATGGTCCCGACCTTGCCGTTGGAGGAGAAGATGGCGCGCAGCGAGCGTGCCGCCCCGTCGACGTCACCGACCAGCTGCTCGTCGGGGATCCCGCCGAGCTCCCGCACCACCGCCGCCGCTTCCTCGGGGCTCGCCCCGGGCGCCTGGCGCGAGTACAGGTTGGGGCACAGCGCCAGGTACCCGTGGTCGGCGAACCGGCGCGTGATCTCCTTGGTCTCCTCGTCGTAGCCGGGGAAGTGGTGGATCACGACCACACCGCCGAAGGCACCCTCGGCCAGGGGTTGGGCCAGATAGGCCTCGATCTCGTCGCCGCCGTGCCCGGCGATCCGGACCGTCTCTGCTCGAATCCCGTCGGTCATGGACGCCACCTTTCCCTCCGGCAGGCCTCGTCCGCCATTCGTGGCGCGCCATTCTTCACGGAATCGCAATGCCACATTGAGCTTTTTGCCAGGATGAGCAGGCACGATGAAGGGGTGGACGCATTCGTGCTCGAGTCGTGCAACAGCACCTGGCTCTTCGACACCGAGCGGATGCGGTTCCGTCGGGTGCTCAAGGGTGCCGACGTGGGTCGCCGACCCACCACGACCGAGTGGCGGCCGTACTTCCGGATCGACCTCGACCCTCGCTCAGAGTCGTTCGTGGTCGTGCTCAACGCCGAAGGCACCCGGTTGCTGCGGTCATGGCGCCACACCCACCAGTGCACCCAGTGCGGCGGTCAGGAGACCGCTGCACTCTCACTCGACGAGATCCGCGCCGCAGGCTGAGAGCGCCGTTCAAGGCACGCTGTTCAAGGCACGCTGTTCAAGAGACGGTGTCGAGGGCGCGGGCGAGGTCGTTGACGAGATCGTCGATGGCCTCGAGCCCGACGCTGAGGCGGACCAGATCGCCCGGCACCTCGTTGCTGGTGCCGGCCGCGCTGGCGTGGGTCATCCGACCGGGGTGTTCGATCAGGCTCTCCACCCCCCCGAGGCTCTCGGCCAAGGTGAACACGCGCGTGCGCGAGCACACATCGAGGGCGGCCTGCTCGCCCCCGCGCAACGTGAAGCTGACCATGCCGCCGAACGCCCGCATCTGGCGACGGGCGACGTCGTGGCCGCGGTGGTCGGGGAGCGAGGGGTGCAGGACCGTTCTCACCGCGTCGTGGGCGCGGAGCATCTCGACGACTGCGAGCGCATTGGCACAGTGCCGCTCCATCCGCAGGGGCAGGGTCATGACGCCGCGTTGCACCAGGTAGCAGTCGAAAGGCCCGGGGACCGCGCCGGCCGCGTTCTGGAGGAACCCGAGGCGCTCCGCCCGGTCTGCGTCGTTGGTGGCCGCGAACCCGCCGATCACGTCGGAGTGCCCGCTCAGGTACTTGGTGGTCGAGTGGACGACGATGTCGGCCCCGAGGTCGAGCGGCTGCTGGAGCCACGGGGTGGCGAACGTGTTGTCGACGACCACGATGGCGTCGCGGCTGTGGGCAAGCTCGGCCACCGCGGCGATGTCGACGATGTCGAGGAGCGGGTTCGTCGGCGTCTCGATCCACACCATGCGCGTCTCGGGCCGCAGGACCTCGTCCAACCGTGACAGGTCGACGGCGTCGACGGCCAGGCCGGCGCGCCGGTGGACCGTCGTCGCCAACCGGAACGTCCCGCCGTAGCTGTCGGTCGGCATGACGAGATGGTCGCCGGGGTCGAGCAGCCGCAAGATGGCGTCTTCGGCCGACATCCCGCTGGCGAAGGCGAACCCGAAGGCGGCCCCTTCGAGCAGGGCCAGGTGGGCCTCGAGACTGGCGCGGCTCGGGTTGCCCGAGCGCGCGTACTCGAAGCCACGGTCCACGCCCACGGCGTCCTGTTGGAACGTCGACGACAGGTAGACGGGCGTGTTCACCGCACCGGTGGCGGGGTCGGGCCCGCCTCCGCCGTGGACGGCACGGGTCTCGAATCCCAACCCACCGAGCTCTTCGCGGTCGGGCACAGGGCTCAGCGCGGTCCAGCGGCCAACGTGGCGAGGACGTCCGAGCGCGTGATGACGCCGACGGGGTGTCCCCGGTCGAGCACGACCAGAGCGGGCGCGCCCTCGAGACGCCCCACGGCCACGTGCACCTGTTCGCCCGCGCCGATGGTCGGCAAGGGCGGGCCCATCACGTCGCCGACCGGGCGCTCGAGCATCGTCGCGTCCGAGAACACCTTGTCCATGAGGTCGCGTTCGCTCACACCGCCCACCACTTCGGCCAGGACCACCGGCGGCTCGTGCTTGACCACGGGCATCTGGCTCACGCCGTATTCGCGCAGGATGGCGATGGCCTGGCGGACGGTCTCGTCGGGGTGGGTGTGCACGAGCGACGGGAGCGATGGGTCGCGCGCGGCGAGGAGGTCGCCCACCGTCGTGCCCGCCGCCTGGAGGAACCCGTAGTCGGCCATCCAGGCGTCGTTGTAGATCTTGGACAGATAGCCGCGGCCCGAGTCGGGGATGTGCACGACGATCACGGCGTCGGGGGGCAGGTCGCGCCCCACGGTCAACGCCGCCGCGATGGCGGTCCCACCCGAGCCGCCCAGTAGCAGCCCCTCCTCGCGCGTCACCCGCCGGGCGGTGGCGAAGCTCTGGGCGTCGGACACCGCCACCACGCGGTCCACGACGGTGGGGTCGTAGGTCGAAGGCCAGAAGTCCTCCCCGATGCCCTCGACCAGGTACGGGCGTCCCGACCCGCCCGAATAGACCGAGCCGTCGGGATCGGCCCCGATGATCTGTACCGCGGGGTTCTTCTCCTTCAGGAACCGGCCGATGCCGGTCACGGTGCCCCCCGTGCCGATGCCGGCCACGAAGTGGGTGACGCGCCCTCGTGTCTGGTCCCAGATCTCGGCCCCGGTCGTGTCGTACTGCGCCTGGGGGTTGTTGGGGTTGTGGTACTGGTCGGGCTTCCACGCGAGCGGGACCTCGCGGGCCAGGCGGTCCGAGACCGAGTAGTAGGACTCGGGGTGCTCGGGTGCCACCGAGGTGGGACAGACCACCACCTCGGCGCCGTAGGCGCGCAACAGCGCGATCTTCTCCGCGCCCACCTTGTCCGGGCACACGAAGATGCAGGTGTAGCCGCGGCGCGCCGCCACGATGGCGAGGCCCACGCCCGTGTTGCCGCTGGTCGGCTCCACGATGGTCCCTCCGGGCACCAACAGCCCGTCGCGCTCGGCCGCTTCGATCATGGCCAGCGCGATGCGGTCCTTGGACGAGCCGCCGGGATTGAACAGCTCGAGCTTGGCCACGAGCGTGCACTCGAGGTCCCGGGCGGTGCGGTCCAACCGGACCATGGGGGTGTGGCCGATGAGCTCGACCAGCGAGTCGGCGACGTCCATGGGCGGGCCCGCGTCGGTGATGCGCCGGATCTCCACGCCGGCCAGTGACTCGGTCGAGTCGGTCGGGATGTCGTCGTCGGTGAACAACTCGGTCGGCAGCCCCGCCCGGCGCAACCCGGCCGCCACCGGCACCGCCTCGGCCACCGGCCCCCACACGCCCACCCGTCGGGGAATCCGTGCCCGGAGCGCGCCCACGAGCGTGGCCAGGGGCTCGTCGGCGTCGAACCGATGGACGTGCAGCGCCCGGTCGGTGAGTCGGGTTGGGGCCGGTGCACTGCCGACCACGACGAGCACGTCCATAGGGCGTCCTCACTCTAGGAGGGGAGGGGCCGCAGCTCGGTGCTCAGGTGGTGATGCAGGCGCGTTGTGCCTGGCAGCAGGCCTGGAGTCGCTCTCGAGCGCCCCAGATCGCTCTCGGTCGAGGGATGGATCGACAGACGGAATCCGGTCCTCGGCGCGGGGCTCCTCGTCGAGCTAGTCTCTGACAATCGTGTCAGTCGCGCTACGCCGGGCAAAACCGGGGAGCGGAAAAGGGGGATACATGGAGATGAATCGGTTCCGTAAGGCAGGCCTGTCCGTTGCTGCCGTGGCGCTCGCCGCCTCGGGGGTCGCGGTGCTCTTCGCTGGGCCCGCGTCGGCGAAGGCCCCGGCTGGCCCGAAAGGAAAGATCACCTGCACCACGATGAGCGGCTCGTTGGGGAGCGGCACGATCACCATCAGCGGGTGCTCCGGCACCGCCGTGCCCGGCACCGGAGGGAGCTCGGTTCCGCTGTCGATCACGGTGTTGGCAAGCGGTGGGCCCGTCGGTTGGGTCAGCGGCCAGACCACAGTCTTCGGTGCCCCGGCACTGGTCTCGAAGAAGGCCACGCACTGCCCGGGATACGTGAAGCCGCCCAAGGGGGGTCCCACGCCGACCGAGCCGTCGATGGACCAGTTCTCCGGCACGGTGAATACCGATAACTCCGGGCTCAAGGTTCCCGGCAAGTTCAAGGGCGATGTGTGCATCAGCACGGCAGGGAACTTCAGCGCAGCGAAGGCGTTGAAGATCAGCTGATCCCGGCGATGTGCACGGTCTGATCCACAGACTGATTTGGTGAAGGAGAGGGGGCTTCGGCCCCCTCTCCTTCGCGCTACGGCAGGTAATTCCCGTCAGGAACGACCGGTGGAGGTGAGGGCGCATCGCGCTGACCGACGGATCACGCGTGCGGCGCTGGTAGTTTTGGCGTCCGTCGGGACGCTGGTTCCCGTTGGAGAGGTGCGAGAGCGGCCGAATCGGACTCACTGCTAATGAGTTGACCTGGGAAACTGGGTCCGAGGGTTCAAATCCCTCCCTCTCCGCTCGTGTGATGTCGCGAGACATCGTGGACAGACGAACCTATGAAGCTAGATGATCACGGTCTCGCGGTGATCGGCTGGTAGTCCCTGCTCGGGTCGAGCGTGAGGTGGCGGAGCAACTCGCCCTCCTCGCTCAGCACCCGGATGTCGAGGTTGGCGACCAAGACGATGACCCGACGGCCCCGATGGCCCCGCCCGACTCCCACGTGGTGGAGCTTGCTCCCGTGACGCAGGGTGAAGACCCCGCATTTGTCGATCTTGTCGTGGCGCACCCGAGTATTCGGAGCCATCGGGTATTTGTCGGGGTCCGGGGCGGCTTTGTCCAAGGCGTCGAAGGCCCGCTTTGGCGGCACCATGCCCCGGGCCGAGTGGGGTCGGGTCTCGTTGTAGTAGCGGACGAAGTAGTCGACCTGTCCCTGGAGCTCGGCGATGGACCCAGCCCGGTCCTGCTTGCGCAGCCAACGCTTGAGCGTCTTGTGGAATCGCTCGATCTTGCCTTGGGTCTGCGGATGGTAGGGCTTGCCGTGCTTGATGGCGATGCCCAACGTGGCGAGCTCGGTCTCGAACCCGCATCGGCCGTTGCGGAACTGGGCGGTGAAGATGCAGCCGTTGTCGGTCAACATCGAGGCCGGGAATCCGAAACGTCCGGCCCCCTGGTAGAACGCGGCCACCACATCGGCCGCGGTGGTGACCGGCAGCACCACGGCGACGGTGACCATGCGCGAGTAGTCGTCGACGAAGTCGAGGATCTCCACCTCGGTCCCATCAGCCAGGGACCAGTGGGTCATGTCCGCTTGCCAGGTCTCGTTGGGCATCTTCGCCTCGAACCGGACCCAGGACGTGCGGGGTCGCTTCTGGGGCTGGGGGACGACGAACCCCCGCCGGACGAGCGCCCGGTGGATCGTCGACCGGCCTGGAGCCGTCCCGCGGCGCTGGCGCAGGTGGTACTGGATCGTGAGGGGCCCGGCGTCGAAGCCTTCCTCGTCCAGGTGCTTGCGGATCATCACGATCTCGTCCTCGAGCGCCGCGTCGAGCTGCGTCGGGCGTCGGTGTGGCGCCGTGGACTTCGGGGCCAGGGCCTCGTAGCCGCCCCCTCGAAACAGCCCTACCTGCTTGGCCACCCACGACTTCGACATGTCGAGAGACGAGGCCACCGATCGCAGGGACCGGCCCTCCACCACGACGGCATCAACGGCATAGCGAGCACGGTCCATGGACACCACCTGAACAGGTGTCCACGATGTCCTGGGACATAGTGTCCACTAAGTCATGGAACCGGACACCTCCCTCTCCGCTCGAATTGACGTGGCGTCCCGGCGACACCGGCGAGCGCTGGGTCGTGGTGGGCTTCGCCGGTAGATTGTCCTGGTGGCCGAGCGTTACTGGTTGGAGACCCTGGGTTGTCCCAAGAACCAGGTCGACTCGGACAAGCTGGCCGGGACGCTGCGGCGCGACGGCTACGAGCCCGCCGCCTCGCCCGACGATGCCGATCTCGTGGTCGTGAACACCTGCGCCTTCATCGAGGCCGCCCGGCAGGAGTCGATCGACACCATCCTCGACCTCGCCGCCGCCCGTCACGACGGGGCGCGCCTGGTCGTGACGGGATGCCTGGCGGAGCGCCACGGTGACCAGCTCAGCGCAGCGCTGCCCGAGGTCGACCTGGTCGTGGGCTTCGGTGTGCCCGTCACCCTGGGTCGGCGACTCGAGGGCACCCACACCGACCAGCGCGTCACCGACGAGGCCCTCCCGTCCTTCGATCTCTTGAACCTGCCCCGTCCCGCGGCGAGCGCGCCGTGGGCGTACGTCAAGGTGGCCGAGGGTTGCGACCGGCGCTGCGGCTTCTGCGCCATCCCGTCGTTCCGCGGCCTGCAGCGGTCGCGCCCCGAAGACGTCGTGCTGGCCGAGGTGGACGAGCTCGGTGCCGGAGTGCGCGAGGTGGTCCTCGTGGCCCAGGACCTGGCGTCGTGGGGCCTCGACCGCAGCGCGCCCGACCGCGTGGCGCGCCGGGCCGGGACGCCGCGCCCCATCGTCGGCCTCGTCCGTCGTCTCGCGCAACGGGTCGAGCGCGTCCGGCTGCTGTATCTCTATCCGTCCGCCCTCGACGACTCGCTCATCGACGCCGTCGTGTCGACCGGCGTGCCCTACTTCGACCTGTCGCTGCAACACGTGTCGCGTCCTCTCGTCCAACGCATGCGGCGTTGGGGTGACGCGGACACGTTCCTGGAGCGCATCGCCGCGATCCGCGCCGCGGCTCCCGACGCCGCGCTGCGGTCGTCGTTCATCCTCGGCTATCCGGGCGAGACCGAGGACGACCACGACCTGCTCCTCTCGTTCCTGGCCGAGGCCCGCCTCGACTGGGCGGGCTTCTTCACCTTCTCCGAGGAGCCCGGCACCTACGCCGAGGGCCTCCCCGGCGCTGTCGCACCCGCGCTCGCCCTGGAACGGCTGCGCGAGTGTGCCGAGCTCCAGGACTCCATCACCGCCGAGCGCCGCGCCGCTCTGGTGGGTGTCCGCCTCGAGGTCCTCGTGGACGAGCCCGGTGTGGCTCGCAGCCATCGCGAGGCCCCCGACATCGACGGCGTCGTGCATGTCCCCGACACGCTCGGCGTCGGCCACTTCCACAAGGTGGCGGTGACCGGAGCGGCTGGGCCTGACCTGTGGGCCGAGCCGTGACCGAGCCCCTGCACCAGCGCGTGCGCGTCTCGACCTTCGGGCCCTCGGCCCTCAACACGCCCGCCAACGTCATCACCGTGGCCCGACTGCTCGCCACCCCGGTCCTGGTGGCGATGATCCTCGTGCGCGGCCCGAGCTGGGCCGCCTTCGGGCTCGCCCTCGCCATCGGCCTCACCGACGGCGTCGACGGCTGGCTGGCGCGCCGCCAGGGCACGACGCGCTCGGGCGCCTTCCTCGACCCGCTGGCCGATAAGGCCGCCGTGGTCGGGTCGCTGTGCGCGCTGGCGATCAAGGGTGAGGTGGCGTGGTTGCCCGTCGCCATCATCGCGGCGCGCGAGGTCTGGATGAGCGTGTACCGCATCGCCGTCGGCCGCCACGGCATCTCCATCCCGGCGCGCGCCAGCGCCAAGGTGAAGACCCTCGTCCAGGGCATCGCCATCCTGCTGTGCCTGGCCCCCTCGGTGGCGCCGCACCAGCGTCTCCTCGACGTCGCCATCTGGGTCGCCGTCGCCTTCACCGTCGTCACCGGCGCGCAGTACCTCCTCGACGGCCGCCGCGCCGCGCAGGACCTGCGCCCATGAGCGCGTTGCAGGGATTGCGGGAGTGAGGGTCGAGATCCTGGCGGTCGGCACCGAGCTCCTGCTGGGCCAGATCGTCGACACCAACTCGGCGTGGATGGGCGAGCAGCTCGCACTGGCGGGGATCGACTCCCACTTCCATCAGGTCGTGGGCGACAACCAGGCCCGCATCGTGCTCGCGTTGCGCACCGCGTTGGCGCGCAGCGACGGCGTCGTGGTGTGCGGCGGGCTCGGGCCCACCCACGACGACATCACCCGTGACGCCATCGCCGAAGTCATGGCCGTCCCGCTCGTGCGCGACACCGAGATCGTCAAGCGCATCGCCGAGATGTTCAGCTCGCACGGGGCGCGACATGCCCGAGAGCAACGGTCGCCAGGCCGACGTGCCCGCCGGCGCCACCCCGATCCCCCAACAGCTGGGCACCGCCCCCGGGCTCATCTGCCCCGTCGGCCACAAGGTGGTCTACGCCTTGCCGGGCGTGCCCTACGAGCTCACCGAGATGTTCACCCGCGCGGTCCTCCCCGACCTCCACGCGCGCGCCGAGCTGGCGGGCGAGGCGGCGGTCATCATGAGCCGGACCGTCCGCACGTGGGGGATGAGCGAATCCGGTCTGGCCGAGCTCCTGGCACCGCGCATCGAGGCGCTCGACGCGGCCGGGGGCAACCCCACCATCGCCTTCCTCGCCAGTGGGATCGAAGGCATCAAGGTCCGCGTCACCGCCAAGGCGCCCGACGCGACGACGACGATCGCCCTCCTCGACGCCGAGGAGGCGAAAGTACGCGCCCTGGTGGGCGAGGTCGTCTTCGGCGTCGACGACACGACCATGGAGGCGGCCGTCGCCGCACTGGTGCGGGACCGCGCCATGACCCTGGGCCTGGCCGAGTCGCTCACCGGTGGTCTCGTGGCGTCGCGCCTCGTCGGCGTGCCCGGTGCCAGCGACTGGTTCCGCGGTGGCGTCGTCAGCTACGCGTCGGACGTCAAGCGCACGGTGCTCGGCGTGCCCGACGGACCCGTCGTCACCGAGGCCGCGGCCCGCGCCATGGCCGTCGGCGCGCGCCGGGTCCTCGGCGCGGACATCGGCCTCGCCCTCACCGGCGTGGCGGGCCCCGACGAACAAGAAGGGGTGGCGCCGGGCACCGTCATCGTCGGCCTGGCCCTGCCTGACCGCGACGCGGAGTCCCTCATCTTCCATCTACCCGGCGACCGCGAGCGCGTCCGTCAGTACGCGGCGATCTCCGCGCTGGATCTGCTCCGACGCCGCCTGCTGGCCGAAGGCGCGTCGGCGCGTTGAGCGCTCAGTCGCCGAGCAGCTCGCAGTAGAGCTCGTACGTGGCGCGGTCGAAGGCCACGAGCCGCACCACCTCGACCGCCCCCGTCCCCGCCCCGCGTCCCGTCGGCGCGCTCGACCTGATCGTGCTCAGCGCCACCTGCGCGGCGAGGTCCGACGGGTAGCCGTAGACACCCGTCGAGATGGCCGGAAACGCCACCGACCGCGCGCCAAGCTCCGCCGCGACCTCGAGCGAACGCCGGTAGCACGACGCCAGGACCTCGGGCTCGCGGCGCGTGCCGCCGTGCCACACCGGGCCGACGGTGTGGATGATCCATCGGGCCCCGAGCGCGAATCCCGCCGTGGCCTTGGCGTCGCCGGGCTCGCACCCCCCGAGCGCGGCGCACGCCGCGTGCAGGTCGCGCGCCCCGGCGGCGCGGTGGATGGCGCCGTCCACGCCTCCGCCCCCCGCCAATTGCGTGTTGGCGGCGTTCACGACGGCGTCGGTGTCCTGTGCGGTGATGTCGCCGTGCACCGGCTCGATCCGAGGCGCCATGACGCAATCCTCCCGCATGTCCACGCCATGGGCCCAGGCGCCCACCGGTTTTGGGCACACTGGACCCCGTGCGCCTCTTCGTGGCGGTCTGGCCCCCCGAGAGCGTGGTCGAGATGCTGCTGGGCATCGACCGTCCCGCTCTCGCGCAGCTGCGATGGACGACCGAGCCGCAGTGGCACGTGACCCTGCGCTTCCTGGGCGACGTCGATGATCCCTCTCCCGTGGCCGACGCGCTGCGCCACGTGCCCCGAGCCCTCGCCGACACCGGTGCGTCCGAGGTCCGCGCATCGCTCGGGCCCACCACGGCGTGGTTCCCCGGCCGCCAGGTGCTGCAGGTCCCGGTGGCCGGCCTCGACGCCCTGGCCCAGGCGGTGTTCGAGGCCACCGCGCCATGGGGGCACGTCGACGACCATCGCTTCTCGGGCCACCTCACCGTGGCCCGCGCCCGCGCCCGGGCGCGCGGCCCCGCCAGCCTGGCCGGCGCCTCAGTGGCGGCGACGTGGCGGGTGCGTTCGTTCGAACTCGTCTCGTCGGTCCTGCAGCGCGGCGGGTCTCGCTACGACACGGTGTCCACGGTGGCCCTCGACGGCCCCGCACCCTGACGGCGCTGCACCCTGACGGCGCTGCACCCTGACGGCCCCGCACCCTGACGGCGCTGCACCCTGACGGCGCTGCACCCTGACGGCGCCGACCGGCACCGACCGGCACCGACCGGCGTCGACCGGCGCGGACCGGGCATCGCCCCAGGCCAGTCGCCCAGCCGAGAAAATCCCCCACCGAACACGTGTTCGTAACTACACTCTTGCCATTCGGAGTCACAGCCGAGGGATGTCACACCCCGTTCGTAGGGTCGGTCGGGTCAGTCGGTCGGGTCGGAGCGACGTAGCCGGTTCAATCAAGCGAAGAGAGGCATCGAAGACATGGAACGTGACAAGGCGCTCGACATGGCCCTGAGCCAGATCGAAAAGCAATTCGGCAAGGGCTCGGTCATGCGGATGGGGGAGAACCTCAACCTGGGGATCGAGTCGATCTCCACCGGGGCGTTGGCGCTCGACCTGGCGCTCGGGATCGGGGGCCTCCCCCGGGGACGCATCGTCGAGATCTACGGCCCCGAGTCGTCGGGGAAGTCGACCCTCGCCATGCACGTGGTGGCCGAAGCCCAGCGAAACGGCGGGATCTGCGCCTACATCGACGCCGAGCACGCCATGGACCCGGTCTATGCCGGCGCCATCGGGGTGAACGTCGACGACCTGCTCATCTCCCAGCCCGACACCGGGGAGCAGGCCCTCGAGATCGCCGACATGCTCATCCGTTCGGGCGCGCTCGACGTTCTCGTCATCGACTCGGTGGCCGCACTCACACCGCGCGCCGAGATCGAAGGCGAGATGGGCGACAGCCACGTCGGACTGCAGGCCCGGTTGATGTCGCAGGCGCTGCGCAAGCTCACCGGCACACTGTCGAAGTCCAACACCATCGCCGTCTTCATCAATCAGCTGCGCGAGAAGATCGGCGTGATGTACGGATCCCCCGAAGTGACACCGGGTGGGCGGGCGCTCAAGTTCTATTCGTCGGTGCGCCTCGACATCCGCAGGGTCGAGCAGATCAAGGACGGGGCCGAGGTGGTAGGAAGCCGCACCCGGGTGAAGGTCGTGAAGAACAAAGTCAGCTCGCCCTTCAAGCAGGCCGAGTTCGACATCATGTACGGCCGGGGCATCAGCCGCGAGGGTTCGCTCCTCGACGTGGGTGTCGAGCTCGGCCTCATCAAGAAGTCCGGGGCGTGGTTCACCTACGAGGGTGAGCAGCTCGGCCAGGGTCGCGAGAACGCCAAGCAGTTCCTGGTGGAGACGCCCGAGCTCATGATCGAGATCAACGAGCGCATCCGGTCGCAGCTGGCCGGCACCGTGCTCCCGGCGGGAACGACCGTCGGTGCGATCGAGGACAGCGTCCCCGCCGCCGTTCCCGACTGACCCTTCCGGCGTCAGTCTTCTTCGCGGGCCGGGTTGCCGTCGGGCGACCCGGCCCGTTGCATGTCAGGGCTTCGTCGTCGACGGGGTCGGGCTCGTGGTCGTGACCGCCACCGTGGAGGGCACGATCTCGACCCAGGTCTGCCCCGGCTGCAAGGCGATGGTGGAGCCGTCGGACGCGGTGAGCGTGGTGGGGTCGCTGAGCGACGCGCGCTTCCACGTGCCGGTGATCGCCACACCGTTGCGGAGCACCGTGAGGGGCCCGCTCCCGGTCATCTGCGACTGCACCTCGAGCCCACCCTCGCTGTTCTCGAGCCAGGGGCCGTAGGTGACGTGCACGGTCTGCACGACGATGTTGGTGGTGGAGATCTGTCCGGCGTTGCTGGTGGTGGCGGGCTCACCGCTGTAGGACAGCAGCCAGCGCTGACTCGCCGCGCTCCACGTCCACAACGTGTTGTTGGTCCCCGCGAACGGGATGTGGAGGGAGGTGACCGGTGTGCCGGCCGGGGCCGTGGTGGAGTACGTGAACAACGGTGCCGGTGGCGTGGTGTCTTTGGGCTCGAGGCCCCAGCCCGCCGCGGCCGAGATGTAGGTGTCGTAGGGCGCGTACCGACCGGGCACCTTCTGGATGACCGACCCGTAGGTGCGCAGGTCGAAGTCGCTCAGGTTGCCGGCGCGCAGGATGGCCAGGACGGGGTCGATGCCCCCGACGTGGACGAGGATGGGCTTGCTCAGCTGGTCCAGGATCTGCAGGTCGACGACACGGGCGGAACGGATGGGCCCGATGAGCGGCGGGCTCTGGCACTGGAACACCGCGGCGAAGCGCGTGATGCCGCCCTCGACGGGCTCCTCGAAGACGATGTCGGCGTCATTGAGCCCGGTCTGGGGACGGGCGTCGGGGTAGTTGTCGATCTTCACCACCAGCGCGGGCCGTTGCGGTACGGCACCGCCCGCGGGCGGGAGGCCGGTCAGCGGGCACACCGGGCCCTGCGCCGTCGTCGTCGTCGGGGCCGGGATGTTCACCCCGCCGGTCGCGGCGGTCTTGGACTTGCCGCTCGACGTCACCGCCAAGGCGATCCCCGCCCCCACGACGAGGACGGCCACCGCCGCGAGGGCGATGATCCAGTTGCGCTGCGACGAGCTCGTCCCCCCGCCGTCGGCGCCCTGGCCCGGCACCGCCCCCGAGGCGGTGTCGCCCCCCGACGAGCGGGGTGTGCCGGTCGGCGGTGTGATCCCCGCCATCGACCTGGTGGTGTCGGCCGGGATCGACTGGGTGAGGTCGGACGCCGGCGTGTCGTGCGCGGTCGGTTCCGGGGTGGTGTCGTCGGGCATGGGCTCCTCGAGCGCGGCCGAAATTGGATCCGGCAGAGGCTAGTGGGTGTGGTCCGGGTGCTCGGGATAGCCGGTTCGGGCTGCGACGCACCGCGGCCGGCTTATGGCCGGCTGGTTCGCACCCTCGCCACAGACTATGACGGATGGCCATGGGCACCCAGGGCGTGCACCGGGCCGCCACGGCCTTCTCGGGCGCGGCGTCGGTCTACGAGCAGACGCGGCCGGGCTACCCCGCCGAGGCGGTTTCCTGGCTCGTCGACCAGCTCGCGTTGCGTCCCGGACGGCGGGTGCTCGACCTGGCGGCAGGGACCGGCAAGCTCACCCGGAGCCTGCTCGACTCGGGTGCGCTGGTCATCGCGGTGGAACCGGTCGAGGGGATGCGCACGACCTTGGCGCGGGCGGTGCCCGGGGCCGACGTGGTGGCGGGCGTGGCGCAGGCCATGCCGTTGTCGACCGGCTCGGTCGACGCGCTGACCGTGGCGCAGGCCATGCACTGGTTCGCCCACGAGGCGGCGGTGGCGGAGATGCACCGCGTCCTGCGCCCGGGGTCACAGCTGGCGGTGGTGTGGAACCGACGCGACCTCTCCGATCCCCTGCAGGCCAAGCTCGACCGGCTCATGGCGCCGTTCCGCGGCGACGCCCCCTCGGGCACCTCGGGTGCATGGCGCCGTGCCCTCGAGGGTGCCGACGCGGGCGCACACGCCCCTCGATTCACCGCCGCGGCGCAGCTCCGGGTGCCGTGGACCCAGTTCCTCGACGTCGACGGTGTGGCCGGTCGCGTGGCCTCGGTCAGCTTCGTGGCCGGCATGGACAGCGCGGCGCGCGAGGAGCTCTTGGAGGCGGTGCGCGCCGAGGCGCGCCGCTACCGAGCCCCGCTGGCGCTGCCGTACACGGCCGAGCTCTTCTGTTACCGGCGCGTCGACTGAGCCGCTCGATGGGGTGGCGCGCGGTGGTACCGGGTACGTTCGGCGCGTGCCGTCGCCCCGTCAGGTGCCGCCGTGGGCCCGCCGTCTCGCCGCCACCGCCATCGACGTGGGGTGGCGGTGGGTCAGTGACCTCGGCGCCATCGGGCCGGACCACCCCGTGGCCCGACGCTTCGGGGCATTCGGCCCGGGAAGCCTGATCGCCTTCCCTCCCGGTGCGATCTTCAACGAGCGGTGGATCAGGATCGGGTCGCGCACCATGATCGGGCCCTACGTGTCGATCTCGGCGGGCATGGCGCCGGGCCAGGAGATGGTGAGCGACCCGGTGGTGTCGATCGGCGACCGGACCCTCATCGGCCGGGGCAGCCACATCGTGGGCCACTTCTGCATCGAGATCGGCGACGACATCCAGACCGGCCCGTACGTGTACATCACCGACCAGAACCACGTCTACCGCGACCCCGACGTGCCCATCGGTGCGCAATGGCCGGTCGAGTCGAGTGTGCACATCGGCTCGGGCAGCTGGTTGGGGACGGGCGTGGTCGTGCTGCCGGGGAGCCGCATCGGCCGCAACGTCGCGGTCGGGGCAGGGTCGGTCGTCACGGGCGAGCTCCCCGACCACTGCGTCGCCGTGGGGTCGCCGGCCAAGGTCGTGAAGCGCTACTCGCCTGACGACGGTTGGCGCGCCACCGACGTGGCCGGTGACGAGTCGGCAGAGCCAGTGGAGCCGGTCCAGAAGGCGGTTCAGAAGCTGGCGGGCAGCAACGGGCTCACGGCGCCGAAGAAGAAGAACAGCGCCACGAGGCAGAGCGCACCGCCCACGCCGTAGACGATGAGGCGCTGCGACCGCGAGCGTCGCCGACGTGCCACCACCCACACCACCGTGATCACGACCGCGCACAGCACGCCCTGGACCAACGCCGGCGTCCAGTCCCCCTGACCGCCGGCCAGGTCGCTCGTCGACGCGGCCGACACCCCTCGGGGCGCGGCGGGCGGAGGGTGCGCGGTGGGCGCGGGCGCGGTGGTCAACCGGGCGTGGACGACGAGGCGCTGGGACGCGCTGAAGCGCGGGTTGCACGTGGTGAGCGTCAGCTCCGGGAACGCCGTGTCGTCGACGACCGACGTGTCGTTCGGGCTCACGATCACGGTGCCGGTCACGCTGTAGGTGAACGTGCCCTGGACGGTCGTGATCACGATGAGGTCGCCGGGGACGAGCGCGTCGAGGTTGTAGAACGGGGCGCCGTAGGTGGTGCGGTGCCCGGCGATCGCGGCGTTGCCCAGTTCACCGGGCAACGGTGTCCCGGGATAGTGCCCCGGGCCCTGGCGCAGGTCGTTGGTCGACGTTCCCTGCACGATCACCTTGTCCAGGCCGATCTTGGCGATGCGCATCAGCCCCACGGGGTTGCCGTCGTCGGGGGCGGCGATCGAGGGGCCCACCGTGGGCTGATCGCCCGAGCCTGCGGTGGTCGTCGTCGACGACGACGGCGCGTGCGTGGTGGTGGTTGTCGACGGGAGTGTCGCCTCGTGGTGGAGTTGCGCTTCGAGGCGCTGGCGGAGCACGGACTGGCTGTGGGACTCGGCGATGCCGGTGCCCCACAGCTGGTAGGCCACGAACAGCAGGATGAGGATCCCCGCACCCAGGATGATCCGCCCCAGTACGCCGGTGATGAGGCCCCGTCGCACGTACTCGACACTACCCACGACCGCCCCCGTTTCATCGACATGGCCGGATACAATCTGTTGGTGCAGGTCCTTTTCGTGTGCACGGCCAACATGTGCAGGTCCCCCATGGCGGCCGCGCTCTTCGATCGCCTCGCCCTGGTGAGCGGGGAGGACGCTCCCGAGGCGGTGTCGGTGGTCTCTGCCGGACTGCTCGAAGGCGGGTTCGCGTCGCCGCCGGAGGTGGTCACCGTCATGGCGGAGCAGGGCATCGACCTTTCCGGGCACTGCAGCACGCAGATCTCACCCGAGCTCGTAGCCGACTCGGACCTCGTGTTCGGCATGGGGCGTCGCCACGCCCGCGAGGTCGTGCTCCTCGACCCCGTGTCGTGGGATCACACGTTCACGTTGAAGGATTTCGTGCGACGGGGAGAGATGGTGGGCCGGCGCCGGCCCGACGAGGCGCTCGTGTCGTGGCTCGGACGCCTTCATCACGGACGCCAGCGCACCGACCTCGTGGGTAGTTCCGCCGACGACGACGTGCCCGACCCCATCGGCGGCCCTCTGGACGGGTACCGGAGCACGGCGCGCGAGCTCGCCGTGCTCGTCGACCGCGCCGCCACGTTGCTGTGGGTTCCCCGCGGCATCAGCCCGCTGCCCGGGTGACCGACGCCGACGAGGTGGCCGGGGCCACCGGTGAGGCGACGCCGCGCCGCGACGGGGGCAGGCCACGACGAGAGAGGCGACGCCGCCGGCGCATCGTGTGGGCGGTCGTCGCCGTGATCGTGCTGTGGTTCGTCGCCGCGGGGGTCGTCGTCGCGCTCGGCCTCGTGCACGCCAGTCACGGGATGGCGGACGTGGACGAGGCCAAGTCGCATCTCTCCGCGTCCGACGTCGTGGACCGTGCCGCCACTGCGCCGTTGCTCGCGGCGGAGAAGGAGTTCAACTCGGCCGACGGGTTGTTGCACTCACCGCTCCTCGCACCCCTGGACATCGTCCCGGTGATCGGGCGGCAGCTGCGTTCGGTGCAGGACCTCTCCTCGGCCTCGGGCCAGGTCGCCAAGATCGGGGCGAGTGCGATCGACCAGGCCCACGGCGTGCTCCAGGCGCCGCACAGCAGCGGGTCGGACAGGGTCATCGAACTGCGGAGGTTGGCCGCCTTGGCCGCCGACACCGACTCCGCCCTGGGGCGGATCGACACCGGCCCGTCGAACGCGCTGGTCGCCCCCCTGGCGTCGAAACACGACACGTTCGTTCGGGACCTCACCCAGGTGCGCACACGCCTGCAGCACGCCGCGGGGGTGGCGGGGGCCTTGACCGGCATCCTCCAGGGACCCCAGACGTACCTCCTGCTCATGGCGAACAACGCGGAGATGCGGGCGGGCTCGGGTGACTTCCTCGAGGTGGGCGCGCTCAGCACCGACGACGGGCACCTGCAGTTGTCACACGTCAACCAGACCGTGGGCATCCCGGTGCCCCCGGGCCGGGTCAGCGCCACCGGTGACCTCGAGGCGCGCTGGGGATGGCTCAAGCCCGGCCAGGACTGGCGGAACCTCGGGTTCACCCCCCAATTCGACGTGAACGCGCCGCTCGCGGCACAGATGTGGGAAGCCGAGACGGGCCAGCACGTCGACGGGGTCATCGCCGTGGACGTCGAGATGCTGCACCAGATCCTCCTCGTCACCGGGCCCGTGACCCTGAGCGACGGCACCAGCGTCAGCGCCGACGACGTGGTGCAGCTCCTCACCCACGACCAGTACGAGGGGCTCGTCGACCAGCCCACGAACGAGCAGGCCAAGGCGGAGGCCGGCCGTGAGGACAAGCTCGGAGCGCTGGCCCAGGCCGCCCTGGCCGCCCTCGAGAACGAGTCGCTCGACCTCAAGTCCTTGTCCAATGCAATGACCACGGCGACCCAGGGTCGTCACCTGCTCATGTGGTCCCAGCAACCCCAGGCCCAGGCCGTCTGGGTCCAGGCGGGGGTGGCGGGCCAGCTGTCGGCCGACTCGATGATGACGGCGGTGATCAACCGGGGTGGGAACAAACTCGACCCCTACCTGGGGGTGGACGCCGATCTCACCCTCACGACCAAGGGTCGGACCACCGCCGGCACGCTCACGGTGCACCTCCACAACGGCACCCCGCCGGGCCAGTCCCAGTTCATCGCGGGGCCGTACCCGGGCCTCGGCACCGTGTACGGCGAGTACCTCGGGGTGCTGGCCGTGAACCTCCCCGGCTACGCCTCCGAACCCCGGGTCGACGGGAACCCACCGCTCGACGCCCTGGGCGCCGAGGGCCCCACCTGGGTCGTCGCCACGCCGGTCGACGTCAAGGCGGGGCAGTCGCAGGATGTGGTCATCCACTTCACCCTGCCCCTGGCCACCGGACAGATCAAGGTGCTCCCCACGGCCCGCCTCAACCCTGTGACCTGGCATTACCGCGCTACGACCACGACGGATTCGGTGCCGTTCACCGTGTCGTGGTGACCACAGCGGCCTGAGAGGCGCCCCCGGGCCGGCCCGGGGCGGGACGCTCTCGGAGCCCCCGCGACCCTGCGACCAGGGCATTAGGGCGAGATCGGCCCCTTCCAGTTGACCGAATGTTGACTCTTCGTAGGGTCTGTGTCGATGCGGATCCGTGACAATCCGTTGTAGGTCGCTCACGGAGTGGTGTGGGCACAGGAGTCCCTCGGAGCGTGTTCGAAGTCGAGCATGACACCGCCAGGGCAAGGTGCAAGTGCAGGTCGGCGGGGGCGGGAACCTTCCGCCGATGCTGAGGAACAGGCGAGTAGATTCCGGTCACGGAGTGTGGCGGGAGTCTTTGACCGGTGCAATGGATGCGGCAGCACAGCTGCTGCGGGGTGAAGGGTTGAAAAGCGAATGAAAAGCAAACTTCTCGGTCTGGGACTGGGCTTGACGTTGTCCACGCTGGGCGTGGCCGTAGTCCCCGCGACGGCATCCTTTGCCGACACCACGTGCTACACGGGGTGCACGACGCCGATCACGAGCCCACCGGCCCCGACGCCGGAGGTTGCGCCCACGGTGTCCACGACCCCGGCACCGACGCCGACGACAGAGCCTCCGGTGGTCAAGGCCGCTGCCAGCTCGTTGCCGTTCACAGGTGCAGACATCGAGGAGATGGCGGTTGTCGGCGCCGGAGCCTTGGTGGTCGGCGGTCTCCTGGTGCGCCGCAGTCGTCGGGTGCGCCGGTCCGCGGCGTCGCTGTAACCGAATCTCAGACATCGACCAGAAGCGCATAGCGCCATGTCCGTAGGACTGAACTACCAGTCCTGGCTCAACGCGAGGCCGTCCGAGCGCAAGGCGCACGCGGTCCCGCTGCAAGCCCGGGCGACTGCGGGCGGCGCCATGCGAACCGTGGCGCTCACCGACGCCGCGCTCACCGTCGTGGTCGTGGCCGGCCTCGGCCTGTCGCTCGCCACGTGGTGGACGTGGGTGGCTGTCGCGGCGGTGGTCGTCGGGTTGGCGGCCACGGGTCACTACCGCCCGCGGATCACGCTGAGCGTGGCCCGCGAGGCGGGGTCGATCGTGGCGTGTGCGCTGGCGCCGTTCCTCGTCCTGGCGTTGGCGAAGGTGCCCGGTGTGTCGACAGCCCGGTTGATCGTGACCGGGGCCGTCGTGGCCGGCAGCGTGGTCTTCGCCCGGTGCGCGGCCTACTGGGTCATCCGCCGCATGCGGACGCACGGCTGGTTCGCAGAGCGGACGCTGTTCGTGGGAGCCGGCGACGTCAGCACCAAGATGGCGGCGACGCTCGAGGAGCACCCCGAATACGGTCTGCGCCCTGTCGGCTTCGTCGACGAGGTCGACAGTGCCGGTCTCCCTCTCCCGCTGTTCGGTGGGGTGGGCATGCTGCGCATGGTGTTGTCCGAGGAGAGGATCGACCGCGTCGTCGTCGCCTTCGGTGTGACGCGTGAGTCCGACATGGTCGACGTCTTCCGCGCCTGCGAGGACGCCTCGGTCGAGATCCACGTGCTGCCCCGGTTCTTCGAGCTCGCCACGGCCATGAACGGCCGCAACGTCGATGACGTCTGGGGCTATCCGCTCCTGCGTCTGCGCCGGTCCCTGATGCGGCGCAAGGCCCGCGTCGTGAAGCGCGTCTTCGACGCCACCGTGGCGGCGTTCGCCCTTCTCGTGGTGTCGCCGCTGTACGCGACGATCGCCGCCATCGTGAAGATCACGAGCCCCGGCCCGGTCCACTTCCGTCAGCAGCGAGTGGGTGAGCGCGGGGTCATCGTCGACGTGCTCAAGTTCCGCTCCATGCGGGTCAACTCGCGATCCGACGTCGAGTGGAACCCCACCAACGACGCCGTGACGAAGATCGGCAAGGTACTGCGGGTGACGGGGTTGGACGAGCTTCCCCAGCTCTGGAACATCTTGAAGGGCGACATGTCCCTCGTCGGGCCCCGGCCCGAACGTCCCTTCTTCGTCGAGCAGTTCAAGGTGGACGTGCCTCGCTACGACGACCGCCACCGGGTGCCGGTCGGCCTCACGGGCCTGGCCCAGGTGCACGGCCTCCGGGGTGACACCTCGATCGACGAGCGGGCCCGCCTCGACAACCAGTACATCGAGAATTGGTCGCTGTGGCGTGACGTCGTGATCCTGTTCCAGACGTTCACCGCGGTGATCCGCAACACGTTCGAGCCGAGCGGCGCGACGGGCCGGTCCGAAGTCGCCCCGCCGGTGCTCCGGATCCACCGGGTCGAAGAGCCGACCCAGCAGACCCAAGCGAACACCAGCGACGCCCCCGCCTCCATCGAGGCCTCGATCGAGCCCGCCACACCCGGTGCGAAAGAGGCTTCGTCGATCGGGTGACCGTGCACGCATGCCCGCGCACCGGCGATCACATCACGACCAACTCCCCAGACGATCCGATGCGCATCTGAAGGTCAGCTGACGATGTGACGATCGAGGGTCTGTACCGCTCAACCATGACCGCTCAACCGTTACCCCCCGACATCGACACCGCGTCCCCATCGGCAACCCTGCCGTCGGTCGCGCCCGAGTCGGCGATGCGCGTCCTGCTCGTCGACGCCTCGGACCGCGGCGGCATCGCGCGCTACACCCGCTGCCTGCGCGTCGCGCTCGAGGCCGAGCACGCCGCGGTGGCGCTGGCTGCTCCCGCCGGGGTGGGTGACCCGGACCTGGTCCTGCGAGGGCCGCGCTGGGGGCCCGAGGTGGCCCGGATGGGCAAAGCCCGGCTCTACGCGTTGCGACTGACCGAGGTCGGCCCTTCGGCCCTGGCGTTCACCCGGGCCGTGGCCCGCGCTGCGCCCGCCGTGGTCCACGTGCAGACCGAGGTGGTGCCGGGCCTCGACCCCGTCGTGCTGAGCCGGATCTCCAAGCGCGTGCCGGTCGTCCTCACCATCCACGACCCCGTGCCGCTCGAGGGCGGGGCCCGAGCCGCGGCGGACCAGGCGCGCCGGTGGCGGGCCGCCGACGCCCTCGTCATCCACGGCGAGGAGCCACGCTGTTTCGTGGAGGAGAGCGCGCCGGGCGTGCCGGTCCACGTGGTCCCTGTCGATCTCCCCCTCGGGGGCCCGGCCGTGGGTCGCGCCGAGGCGCGGCGGCGACTCGGGCTCGACGACGCCCCCATCGCGCTCCTGCTCGGCCAGGTCCGGCCGTACAAGGGGATCGGCCTGTTGGCCCACACCTGGCCCCGGGTCGTCTCGGCGCTGCCCGGAGCGAAGCTCCTGGTCGTGGGCGAGGCCTACGAATCGGCCGACGTGGCCCGCCTCGAGGCCTGCCCCGGTGTCGAGATGCGGCGGGGATTCGTGCCCGAGGACGACCTCGACCTGTGGGCGGCGGCGGCAGACGTGCTGGTCCTGCCCTACGCGGTGGGCTCGCACTCCGGCGTCCTGCACCGTGGCCTGGCGGCGGGGACACCGGTCCTGGCCTCGCCACCGCTGGCCGAGGAGGTCTACCGGACCGGGGCGGGCGCGGTGGTGCCCCTCGACGCCACCGCCTGGGCAGAAGCCCTGGTCCCGGCCCTGAGCGACCGACCCCTCGCGGCTCCGACCGCACCGACGGGGAGGGGCACCGCCCGGGGGACGCTCGAGGTGTACCGCGAGGTGCTGGACCGACGCGCGCGGGGCGTGGCATGAAGTCGACCACGACGAGCGAAATTCGCGCCGAGACAGGTGGTTTTCGGCTGGCCGGGGCCCTGGCGAGGACTACAGGGCACCCCCGAAGAGGACGAAACTACTAGGCATGGTCCGACGATCCACGCTGGGAATCGGCGCCCTGGTGGCAGCCGCGTCGACCGGGCACGTGCTCTATCCCGCATGGCTGGCCATGGCGTCGCGACGCCGATCCGCGGCGCAGGTCTCGGATCCCGACCCGTGGCCGGCGGTCACCGTCCTCGTCGCCGCCTACGGAGAGGCCGAGTGCATCGGGCCCAAGGTGCACGACGTCATGGCCAACGGCTATCCGGGACCGCTCGACGTCATGGTGGTGGCGGACGCGGACATCGAGACGGCCGTGCGCGCCGAAGAGGCGGGCGCGACCGTCGTCACCGCGGATGACCGGCTGGGCAAGGCCCAGGCCATCAACCTCGGGCTCTCCAAGGTCACCGCGCCGGTGGTGGTGCTCACCGACGCCAACAACGTCATCGCCCCCGGTGCCATCGCGGCCCTGGTCCGTCAGTTCGAGGACCCCCGCGTCGGCGCCGTGGCGGGCGAGAAGATCGAAGCCGGTGCGGGCGAGGACCTGTACTGGCGCTTCGAGTCGTGGCTCAAGCAACGCGAGTGGCGGCTCGGGACGACCATCGGGCTCGTGGGCGAGCTCGCCGCCGTGCGGACCGACGCGTGGCGCCCCATCCCGCCCGACATCGCCATCGACGACCTGTGGATCGCGCTCGACCTCTCCGAACGCGGCTACAGCATCGCGTACGAGCCGCACGCCAAGGCGTTCGAGCCCCCCGAGCACACGATGCGCCAGCAGTGGGAGCGACGCACCCGCAACGTCGCCGGCGCGCTGCACGTCTTCCAACGGCGCCGTTCGCAGCTCGGGCCCTCGGGCGGGCTGGCCGCGTCGGAGATCTGGGGACACCGTCTCGCCCGCTACACCGTGTCGCCTCTGGCGCAGGTGGCGCTGTTGGCGGTGGCGGCACGTCACGCCCGGTCGAGCCGCCTGGCCCAGCTCTTCTTGCTCGGCCACGCCGTCGGGATCTCGTCGGTGGTGCACCGCGTCATGACCGAGACCGAAACCGAAACCGAAACCGAAATCGAAATCGACATCGACAGCGACAGCGTGACCGCGACCGTGCCCGACCTCGACGGAACCTCCGTCTCGTCCCGCTCGGCCACGGTGACGGCCGGGCGCGTCGCGCACGCCGCGGGGCAAGGTGTCTTTCTCCAGGCCGTGGCCCTCGGTGGGATCGTCCGGTACCTGCGCGGCGACAGGCCGACGCGCTGGACGACCGTGCGGCGCTGAGAGACGCGTCGGTGACCGGCAAGGATCCCGCGCGACTGCGCGTGCTCGAGGTGAGCTACTCCCGCCAGGTGTGGGGGGCCGAGCTCGCCACCATGGCCCTGGCCGGCCCGCTGGCCCAGCGCGGCATCGACCTGACCTTGGGCTCGCCTCCCGGCGGCGACCTCGAGGAGCACTGGCGACGACTGGGCCTGCCCTTCATCGCATTGGACTTCCCCGACCACCTCGGCCTGCGCGCCGCGGACGCCGAGCACCGCCCGTCGCCCGGGCAGTTCGCGCGCGAGCTCGCCACGACGGGCCGCTCGGTGCGCATGATCGCGGGCGCGGCTCGGGGTTTCGACCTCGTGCACTCCAACAGTCTCTGGGCCCATCTCGACTGCGCGCTGGCGGGGCGACTGGCGCGGCGCCCGACGGTCATCGAGCTCTACGACCTCGTCCGGCCCGGGCTCGGTCGCAACGTGCTCACGGCTGCGGCCGCGCTGTCGACGACCGCGGTGGCCATCAGCCAGGCCGTCGCCGACTGCATCGGGCCGCGCGGCGCGGGCCATGTCCGCATCGTGCCGCTGTCGGTCGACCTCGACCGGTTCGGGCCGGGCCCGGCCTCGCCCGAGGTGCGCAGCCAACTCAGCTCCGATGAGCGGGCCCCGCTCGTGGGAATCGTGGGTCGCATCGACCCCGAGAAGGGCGTGGACGTGCTCGTCCGGGCCATGGGCCTGCTCCAAGGTGCCGCGGCCGACGCCCACCTGGTCGTCGTGGGCAGTGGCGGGCTCGCGCCCGACGGCTACCCCGAGCGGGTCCGGGCCGAGGCCGAGGCGACACTGGGCGACCGCGTCCGGTTCGTCGGTCGCACCAACGACGTCCCCGCCACGCTGCGGGCCTTGGACGTCCTCGTCAACGCGTCGGTGGCCGAGCCCTTCGGGCTGAGCGTCCTCGAAGCCCAGGCGTCGGGGGTGGCGGTGGTCGGCACGCGCGCCGGGGGCATCCCCGACTTCGTGTTCGACGGCGACAACGGTTTGCTCGTGCCCCACGGCGACGCCCACGCGCTGGCCAAGGCGCTCGATCGGCTCGTCACCGACGACGAGTTGCGCGCCCGGTTGGCCGAGCGCGGACGTGTCACCGCCCAGGGACACGGGGTCGAGGCTCGAGCCGACGAGGCGGCGGAGATGTACCGCGCCGCGCTGGGACGGTCGGCCGCCCGAGGGGACGGCACGCCGTGAGAGTGCTCATGGTCACCAAGTTCGTCCCGCTCCCCGACAACGACGGGGGCAAGCAGCGCGCCCTCGCCCTCGCCACCCGCCTGGCCCAGCACGCCGAAGTCGTGCTGTGCGCGTACGACGACGGGGACGGCGACGTGGCGGGGCTCAAGCGTCTCGGCATCGACGTCCGTAGCGTCCCGTGGCGGCCGACCGCCACGCGCGCCGCGCGCGGCGTGCTGCGGACCCGCAGTGTCTCGGCCGGCCGCTTCTACAGCCCCGAGCTCGTCGACGCAGTGGACCGGGCCGCCACCGAGGGGCCCGTCGACCTGCTGCAGGTGGAGTACCTCCAGATGGTGCCCGTGGCGCGCCACGTCGCGGCGCGGCACCGTGTGCTCGACCTCCACAACGTGGAGTCGGCGCTGGTGCGCAGCTACGCGCGCGTCGGGCGCGGGCCCCGGGGCATCGTCGCCCATGCCGAGGCCGTGGCGCTGGGGGCGATGGAGCGGTCCCTCGTGCCCGGTTTCGACACCGTGGTCGTGGTGAGCGAACGCGAGCGCCACCGCCTGCCCGCGGGCGTGGGCCACGTCCTCGTCTGTCCCAACGGCAAGGACCCCGATCCGGGCGGACCGCTGCCCCCCGCCCCCACCCCCACGGCCGCCTTCGTGGCCACCATGGGCTGGGCGCCCAATGTCGACGCGGCGTTGTGGTTCGGCGATCACGTCTGGCCCGAGGTGCTCCGACGCACACCCGGCGCCCGCCTGCTGCTGGTGGGAAGGGACCCCGCCCCCCCCGTGCGGGCCCTCGCGTCCTCGTCCATCGAGGTTTCCGGTACCGTTTCTGACGTCCGCCCGTATCTTGCCGAGACGCGAGTGGCGGTAGCTCCGCTGCGATCCGGAGGAGGTACCCGCCTGAAGATCCTTGAGGCTCTCGATGCGGGACGTCCCGTCGTGGCCACCTCTGTCGCCGTGGACGGGCTCGAAGACCTGATCGGGGAGGGCGTGGTGGTGGCCGACGACCCCGAGTCCATGATCGACGCCGTGAGCGGTCTGCTGCACGATGCCGACCGCGCGGCGGCGCTCGGCCGCGCCGGCCATGATGCGGTGACCGCCCGCCACACCTGGGACGTGGCGCTCGCCCCGCTCCTGCAGAGCGTGGTGGCCTGATGTCCAAGATGATCCTCCTCGTGGGGGCCGCGCTGGCCTCGGGGATGCTGCTCTACCTCTTCTTGCGGTGGGAGCGGTCCGGTCGCGAGCACTGGTCGGTGTTCCTGCTCTTCGGCTTGCTCGTCTTCGAGTCGAGCCTGTGGTCCAACGAGACGGCCATGCCCCAGGGCCTGTTCCATCCCGGCACCGGCTCGCTCGAGTTCCGGTTGCCCGAGGTGATCATCACGATGGCGCTGATCGCACGCCTCATGCTCAGGGGCACACCCCAGCGCATCGGCATCCCCGCCCTGTTGTGGCTGACGGTCGCGGCGTGGTGGGCCCTCGAGGCCGTCGAAGGGCTCGTGCGTCACAACAGCACGGTCAAGCTCCCCTTCGAGGCCAAGGCCATCATCTACGTCATGGGGGCCTACGCACTGGCCTCGGGGGTGCCGGTGCGGCGCTTCCTCGAAGGCCCCGGCTTCCAGCGCCTGTTGCGGTGGTCGGCGCTCTCGGCGGTCATCCTCATCCTCCTCACCGAGGCCAAGAAGACCTACGCGGCCAACATCCCGCTGCTCAAGCTCACCGACTTCGGCACGCTCGGCACCGATGCCGCCACGATCTTCGTGTCGATCGGGGTCATCGCCTTCCTACTCGAGTTGCACAAGGAACGCCGCAACCGGCTGAACCTCCTGTGCGTCGTGCCACTCGCCCTGAGCCCCTTCTTCGCCTACCAGCGCGCCGTCCTGATCACCTTGGTGGCGGTCGTGACCGTGGTGGTGCTGGTGGCACTGGGGTCCCGCGCCCGCCAGCGCCTGCGGATCCGGTCGGGGGAGGTCGCCATCGCGGCGCTCGCCGTCGTGGGGGTGGTGCTCGGGGTGTCGGTCATCCCCGCCATCACGGCGCAGAAGTCGGTGACCGGCCCGGCCTCGAGCATCATCTCGAGCACATTGGGGGAGACGTTGAACTCCCAGCAGAAGCAGCTCTCGGCCCAGGACCGGATCAACAAATGGACCGTGTCGCTCGGCGACGCCAAACAGGAATGGCTGCTCGGCCAGGGGCTGGGGTTTGAGTACAGTTACTTCCAGGCCGGGGAGAACCAGTTCATCACGACCGATCTCACCGAGAACATCGGGCTCGACCTGTGGTTGCGGACGGGCGTGATCGGGTTGGCGCTGTTCCTCATCGCTCTCATCACCGCACTCGTCAACGGTTTCGCCACCTGGCGCCTGCACCCCGACCCGGAGGTGGCGGTGTTCGCCCTCGCCCTCTTCGCGGTGGTCATCGGGCTCATCGCCAAGGGGCAGGTGGAGTCGATCTTCGAGAACTACCGGCTTGCCACCGTGCTCGGGCTGTCGCTCGGCATGTTGCGCAGCGCCGTGACATCAGGAGGGGGCGGACCCACCGCCATGCGTACCTATCAGGCAATGCGCCATTACGAGGTGGTTTGACACCATGGAGATCCGACAACTGATCCGAGACGTCCGGCGAAACCTCCCCGTCGCACTGGCGGCGTTCGTCCTGTGCGTCGTGGCCGGTGCCGCCGCCGCGTTCCTTCCGGCCAAGCACTACACCGCCACCACGCTCATCGCGGTGCAGCCCGCGCCCAACGCGTCGGTCTCGGGCGGGAGCAACGTGGGGGGCCTCATCGCCATCGTGGCCCCGCAGCTGCCCGCTGAGGCCACCGCCGCCTCCAACCTGGCCCGCGCCACGCTCAACGTGCCTCAGCCCTACCGCTCCATCGGGGCGACGGTGACCGCGACGGTCGACCCGGGCACGTTCATCGTCACGATCTCGGCCACGAGCACCAACAAGGTGGCGGCGTCGAAGTACGCCAACGCGGTGGCGGCGCGCCTCATCTACATCCAGCAGCCACCGGCCGAGTCCGGCTACACGCTGAACCAGCTGTCGCCGGCCACGCCGCCGACGTCCCCGTCGAACCCGCGCACGCCCATCCTGTTGGGCGCGGCCGCCTTCGGCGTCATCCTGGGCATCTTCGCGGCGATGTGGGCGGCGGGCATCCGGCGCCGGCTCAGCCGGGTCACCGAGGTCAAGGAGCGGATCGGCGCCACGGTGCTGGGCGAGATCCCACCGCGTGGCCCTCTCGGGGCTGCGGCCCACCGACCTGTTCGTCAAGCACAGTGAGCCCATGGCGATGGAGGCGTTCCAGGAGTTGCGCAGCAACCTCCTCATCAGCCTCCCCGCCGGCGCCTCGGCCATGATCGCGGTGACCTCGTGCGACCCGGGCGAGGGCAAGACCTCGGTGTCGACGAACATCGCCTGGGCGCTCGCGGCGCAGGACCGCCACGTCACCGCCATCGACTGCGACCTCCGCAAGCCGGCCCTGCACACCCAGATGGGCGTGCCCTTCGGCCCCGGGGTCACGAGCCGTCGCACCGAGGACGCCCTGGCGCACGCGTCGCGCACGCCCAACCCGTACCTCGACGTCATCCCGGCCGGCATCATCGACCGCCACCCGTCGGACATCGTCTCGGCCCATCTCCCGCTGCTCATCGAACAGCTGCGTGAGCGACACGAGACGGCCGTCATCGACTGTCCGCCCCTGATCGGGGTGGCCGAGACCGTCCTCATCGCCACCATGGTCGACCTCGTCATCGTGGTCGTGGACGCGCGCCGCTTCAACCCCGAGCGCCTCCAGCAGTGCCTGTTGCGGCTCGACACCGCCAACACGAACGTGGCCATCGTGCTCAACCGGGTGCGCTTCAACCGCAAGCGTCGCGACGGCACGTACGGCTACGGGCACTTCCGTCGCGCCGACTCCCCGCCTGCTGCTTCGGTCCCGCCGGCCTCGACGTCCAAGACCCCGTCGGCGCGCGCCCCGCGGGCGCCGGTCTCCAACCGCAATCGGCGCCCGGTGGAGCGCTCGGACGCCCTGCGCGTGTCGGAGCCGACCGTGTTGCGGTCGACGGCGGGCGAGGCGCCGCCGGGGACCACGACACCCACGTCGGTCGACAATCCCGGTCAGACCGGCTACTGGCAGCGCTGAGCGCACCGGCGCGCGTCACCGTCGGATGCTGGTCGCGCTCACCGTCGACGTCGAGGACCCGGACCAGCGCGGTCACGGGAGCCCCGACCAGGTCCTGTCCATGGTCGAGGCCATGGACGCGGCCGGGGTCCGCGCCACGTTCTTCCTGCAGGGCCGGTGGGTGGACGCCAACCCCGAGGCGGCCTCTTCCATCGGCGCCGCGGGCCACCTCGTCGGGAACCATTCCTACTTCCACACCGACACCCGGCTCCTGACCTCCGAGGGCGTCCGAGCCGACGTGACCCGGGGGCAGAGCGCCATCGAGACCGCACTCGGTGTCGACGCCCGACCGTGGTACCGGCTGCCCTACGGCGCCGGGGCCGAGAGCCCCCGCATCAAACGACAGCTCCGCGCCCTCGGCTACCGCCACGTGGGGTGGGACGTCGACGTGCACGACTACGCCATGGACAGCGCCGACGCGCTCGTGCCCGCGCTCGAGCAGGCGATCGCCGAGCGCGAGCGTGCCGGGGCCACCCACGCCATCGTGTTGCTGCACTCGTGGCCACCGGCGACCGCCGCGGCGATGTCCGACCTGTGTCGGTTCCTGCTCGAACGGTGCGATGGAACCGTGACCGTCGACGAGGTGCCCGGCAACGGTGCGGTCGCGACCACCTCTCCGCTCGTGGGCCGGGCCCGCACCCTGACCCGACGGTCCCAGACCGCGCTCTCCCCCCAGGCCTGACCCTCGCGCCACCGCCGCCGGCGTTCTACTATGACGGCCGCGTCAGCCTCGGGGGACGGGGCCTGGGCGAGGGGAGCGGGACATGCATGGTCACCACGCTGGCACGACGCGCCCGGGCCGGCGGGCCCGCAGCGCCCTGGGGATCGCACTGGGTGCGCTCATGCTCGCGGCGTGCTCGTCGGGCACCCCGAGTGCCACCAACGGGTCGTCGACCACGGCACCGAAGGCCACGGTGTCGACGAACGTGGCCTCGACCGGCCCCATCGCCCCGATCACGGGCGGGGTGAAGGGCAAGCCCGGGTACCTCGTGTACTGGGACCAGAACGAGGAGGTGGACTTCTTGTCGTCGCCGTCGGGGGTCCAGGGGCAGCTCTTCCCCCCCTGGGACCTGAACGGGCAGATGTGCGTGCTCCCCGACGGCCGGTTCGTGGGGGGCTACGACCCCACCCTCCCGGCGCAGGACAACCTGGGCAGTGCCAAGCCCTACAAGCAACCCGCCGACGGCGAGGAGCTCGACAACCCCGACGGCGCCTTCACCGGCCAGACGTTGTACGTCCCGGGGCCCTACAAGCTGCCGGGCCAGAGCATCGGCAGTGACTCGCCTCCGACCGCCAACGGCGTGTTCAACAACAACCAGACCTATACCGGCTGCGCCATCGACAAGTCCGGCAACGTCTTCGGCAACGACATCGCCACCGCCCAGGGCGACTACCCGCCGCCCAGCAGCGGCCGGCTGGTGGAGTGGTTCGCGCCGGCGTACACGACGTACTGCATCGTCTACGGCCCGACCTCGGGAGGCTACGGGCCGCATCACACCGACGGGACAGGCGGGTTGGCCCAGCCCGGGATGATGGCCCTGGCCGACAACGGCGACGTGCTCGTCCCCAACGTCGGCACCTCGAGCGTGTTGCGCTTCGCCGCGTCGTCGCTGCCCGCCGACGCATCGCAATGCCCGGGTGGGGTGTACCCCCGCTCCAAGGTGCACGTGTCGGCCTTCGTAAAGGGCGTGCCGTTCCCGGCCGGGGTGGCCAAGGACCCGACGTGTGACTGCTTCGCCGTGAGCAGCTACATCGGGAACCCCGCCATCCGTTGGGTGACCGGCGACGGCCAGCCCCAACCGGGTCGGGGCACAGTGCCGGGGACGACCATCGCCGAGCTCGGCAAGGCGCCGGGACAGTACAACCCGTTCGGCATGGCCGTCGCGCCGGACGGGACGCTGTACTTCATCGACATCCACGTGGTGTGCAAGGCGCTGCTGACAGGGTGCGGGCCGGGGAGCTACGAGGGCCGGGTCATGAAGGTGACGCTCACCAACGGCCAGCCCTCGACGCCGGTGGCGATCGCCACGGGCTTCGACTTCCCCACCAGCGTGACGGTGTGCGTGCCCGCCACGACCGTGTGCCCGTATCCCTCGGGTGCCATCGTCCCCCCG
Organism: uncultured Acidimicrobiales bacterium; assembly: GCA_963764205.1. GTDB lineage: Bacteria > Actinomycetota > Acidimicrobiia > Acidimicrobiales > UBA8190 > Chersky-840. The sequence continues at coordinate 42,242 of CAVXRN010000004.1, read as the reverse complement.
CTGTCGGGCCCGGGGGAGAACCCCGCGCCCGACAAGGGACCCGCTACCAACGCGCCCGCCACGGCAGGCTTCGGGTAACCGGCTTGTCCGAGACGGAGTCGGAGGGACCCGGGGTCACGAGCCCCGGGTCGGCGAGCGGGGCGCGCCGAGACCCCTTCGCGCCCGGCTCCGTGGCCGCCGCGGTGGTTCTGGCCGCGGTGCTCGCGAGCGCGGTACTGGCCGGGTGCGGCGGGTCGACCCCCGCGCGCGCCACGGCCACCACGACTCCTCCGGGCTCGGCGCCGACGACCTCGAGCGGCCCGGCCACGACCACGCCCCCCGGCACACCGGGCCCGTGGGACTGGCCCACCTACGGCCACGACGCCCAGCACACCTTCGAGGGTCGCACCACGCTCACCCCGGCAACCGCCAAGAAGCTTCGAAAAGCGTGGGTCTTCCCCACCGGGGACGCCGTCACCGCCACCCCGACGATCGTGGACGGGGTCGTGTACGTGGGCTCGTGGGACGACTACTTCTACGCGGTGAACCTCGAGACCGGGACGTTGCGGTGGAAGGTGCGGCTCAAGTCTCAGGACGCGGTGACGCCCTATCCGGGTGAGGTGCATCGCAACCTGAGCTCCGACGGTGGCCTGGTCACCTCCTCGGCCTGGTTCGAGCCCGCCGCGTCGGGCCGCCCCGCGCTCGTGATCTTCGGTGGCGGTTACACCCTGTACGCGTTGAACGCGGCGACCGGCGCGGTGTACTGGGAGCACGACTACACCGGGCGTCCCACCGAGCCCCCGAGCCCCGACACCGACGGGACGCGCATCTTCTCCTCCCCCGTGGTGGCCGACGGGGTGGTCATGTTCGGGGTGGACGTCGACGGCGCCAAGGGCTACGGGGGATACGTGGTGGGGGCGAGCCTCGCCACCGGCGACCCGGTGTGGCAGTACCAGACCGACGCCAACCCCCAGGGCCAGGTGCTCGACAACGGGTGCGGCAGTGTGTGGTCGTCGGGGACGGTGCTCCCTGCGCTCGGCCTCGTCGTGTTCGGCACTGCCGACTGCGATTTCGCCAACGCCGAGCCGCTGGCCGAGTCGATCATCGCCCTGGGGATCACCGACGGGCACCTGGCGTGGCAGTACCGGCCGGCGCGGCCGGACCCCGATTGCGACTGGGACTTCGGAGCCACCCCCAACGCGGGGATCGACAGCCAGGGCACGGCGCTGTTCCTGGGCGAAGGGTCCAAGGACGGCACCTACTACTCGGTCGACCCCGCCACGGGGACGCTGCGGTGGAAGACCAACGTCGTCTTCGGCGGGTTCACGGGTGGCTACATCGCGTCCACGGCCTACGACGGGCACCACGTCTACGGCGCCACCGCCGTCGGCGACTTCGGGCGCTTCGAGAGGAACAGCTCCCAGCAGTTGTTGTGCGAGCCCTCCAACCCCCGCGACACGCTGTCGCAGGAGCCCACCGACGTTGCCTTCGACGCGACGACGGGGAAGGTGATCTGGCACGCGGACCAGGCCTCGTCGTTCGCTCCCACCACCGTCGCGGGCGGCATGACCTTCAACGGCCTGGCGCTCGCCGCGGCCGCCATCCAGGTGCGCGACGCGGCGACCGGCAAGCTCATCGTGCAGGTCAAGTTGCCCACGGCGAACTGGTCGGGGATCGCCACGGTGGGCGACGCCGTGGTGTTCGGGTTGGGCAACACCTACAACCCCGCCCACAACGGCATCGAGGTGCTCACCCCGGGTGGAACCGCCCCGGTGGTGCCGACGCGCTCGTGAGCGGGCTCAGCTCGCGGCGCGTGCGGCGGACGGTCGGGGCCGCCAGAAGGCGGGGATGTCGCGGGGCCGACGCGGCTCGGCCAACAGGTAGCCCTGGTAGAGGTCGCAGCCCAACTGGCGGGCGACGTGGCGTTGTTGGCGGTTCTCGACGCCTTCGGCGATGACGCGCAGCCCGAGCCCGTGGCCCAGTTCGGTGATGGCCGCCACGATGCGCTCGTCCTCGGCGTCGGTCCCGAGCCCACTCACGAACGAGCGGTCGACCTTGATGTAGCTCACCGGGAGCCGCTTCAGGTGGCTCAGCGACGAGTAGCCCGTGCCGAAGTCGTCGATGGCCAGCCGGACCCCGAACTCGCGCAGCTCCTCGAGCATGCTGTTGAGGTGGCCGTCGTCGGAGACCAGGCCGGACTCGGTGATCTCCAGCATGAGGGCGCCGGCGGGCAGGCCGCTCTTCTCGAGGGCGTTGCGCAGGGCGGGCATGAGCTGCTGGCCGTCGAGTTGGCGGGGCGACACGTTGACGGCCAGGAACGAGTCGGTGGCCTCGGGGTACATGGCGCGCCAGCGCGCCATCTGGGCGCAGCCTTCTTCCAGGACCCAGCCGCCGAGGGCCACGATGAGCTCGGACTCCTCGGCCAGGCCCACGAACCGGGCCGGCAGGAGCAGGCCGCGACGCGGGTGTTCCCACCGCACCAGGGCCTCGAGGCCCAACACCCGGCCGTTGGCGAGCGAGGCCAGCGGCTGGTACTCGAGGCGCAGTTCGCCGTTCTCGACCGCGGTGCGCAGGTCGTGCTCGAGCTCGAGGCGGTTGCCCACCTCTTCACGCAGGCCCGGCGTCGAAGATCGCCACCCGCCCCCGTCCCCGGGTCTTGGCCTGGAGCATGGCCATGTCGGCGTCCTGGAGGACGTCGGACGCTTCGCGCCCCACGTCGGCCAGGCGCACGAGCCCGATGCTCGGGGTCACCGACAACATGCGCCCGGTGCTCAACTGCACGGGTCGCGACAGGATCGGTGCGCAGCTCCTCGGCCCGCTGCAACGCCGCGTCGATGTCGGGGACGTTGGGCTCGAGGGCGGCGAACTCGTCGCCGTGGAGACGGCTGAGGCTGATGACGTCGGGCATGGTGGCGCGCAGGCGCTCGGCCACGGCCAGGAGCACCTCGTCGCCCACGGCATGGCCGAGCGAGTCGTTCACGAGCTTGAAGCGGTCGAGGTCGAAGAAGAACATGACCAGTGACTGCAAGGTCTCCTCGTCGCTGTTCTCGATGGCGCTCTGCACCGCGGCGAGGAAGCCGCTGCGGTTGGCGAGCCCGGTCAGCGGGTCGTTGCGCGCTTCCCAGGCGAGACGGTCGAGCAGTTGCTTGCGGTCGGTGATGTCGGACACCGAGCACACCACCGTGGCGTTGTCGGCTCCCTCGGAGTCGCCCAGGGGACGGGAGCTGACCGAGAGCCACTGGTCCTTGCCGTGCTCGTCGTGCACGCCGATGACGACGTTGGTGGTCGCCTCGCGCCGAGCCAGGGCGACGGTCAGGGGGAGGGCGTCGGGAGGGAACGGGCGACCCGTCTTCGCGCACGGCGCGCCGGCCCCCCGGTGAAGATCTGCGTCACCGCGGCCGGCGTGGAGCCGGGCGCCGAGGATCCGCGTGGCCGAGTCGTTGGTGGCGGCGACCGCGCCCTCGCGGTCGATCACGACCACGCCCTCTTCGAGGGCCGCGACCGCGGCGGCGTAGCGACGTTCGATCGCGGCGCGTGCCGCGGCCGCCTCCTCGGCGAGCTTGCGCTCCGAGACGTCGCGCAGGATGACCTGGAAGGCGGGCTTGCCGCCCCAGCGTGGTGCGGGCGCTCGCCACCTCGACGGGCAACTCGCTCCCGTCGTCGCGCACCATCATCGCCTCGAAGCCCTTCACCACGTCCCCGGGGTCCTTGAGCTGCGCCAGGCGGGCGATCGTGCTCGCGAGGTCGTCGGGGCTGATGAACGAGGTGATCGGTCTCCCGATGGCGGCCTCGAGCGACTTCACCGCACCCATGCGCAGACGCGGCGGGGTTGGTGTAGACGACGAGCCCGTCCTGGTGGACGATGATGGCGTCGGGGGAGTGCTCGACCAGGAGCGTGAGCCGCTCGCCCACGTCGGCGGTGATCCACGGCACCTCACCGGGGTCCGAGACGTCCGCCACGACGCCGAGGAACCGGGCGGGCACCGAGTCGGGGACGGCCACGGCGCGCACGAGCATGCGGTGCACCTCGCCGTCGGGTGCTTCGAACTCCTGGACCAGCTCGTAGTTCTCCCACGTCACCCCGGCCCGGACGGTCTGGACCAGCGGCGCCAGGACGGCTTCGCCCAGTTCGGTGGCATAGAGCCGCTTGCCGCCCTCGCCCGGGGGCACGACGTAGGTGCCGTGGGGGTCCTGTCCCGTCAGCAGGCGCTCGAAGGGCGCGTGCCAGATGATGCCGGCGTCGGGGGCGACGAGCTCCCACACCACCACGTTGGTGAGGTCGGAGATCGCGGTGAGCTGTGGCGACGCGTCGGGCAGGTCGTCGAACGCTCCCGTGGGGGCGAGAGGGGGCGCGGTACGCAGCAGCCCGAGACGAGCGTCGGCCATATCCTGGCTATCGGCGCCCGGGGAAGTGATCTTGACCCTGCTCACGGAGGGCGGCGGTTGCATGCCGACCACCACGGACGGTGTCGGAGGACCCGCCCTTCCCGTCGGACAACAAAACAACAACTTTGTGATTCATGCGGGACCCCGAGGGATGAGAAGAATCACTCCTCTCATATCGGCAGGTGGACCGTCCCACTGACCAAGAAAGTCACTTTCGCCTCTTTACGAACTTTTGTCTCACGCCTACTGTGTTGCCCCTTCCCCGATCGAGCAGAGGAGTTTTTGACGGTGTCCGTGGCAACCCGGCAAGACCGAAGGGCCTATGCAGCGCTCGTCCAGGACCCCGTGTCGGTGTGCGGCATCGGGGCCGTCACCGGCTACGGCTGGGGCCACAAACTCCTGGTCGAGGGCCTGCTCTCGGGCGAGTCCGCGGTCCGGCCCCTGACGGGGTTCGCCCCGTACTTCGAAGACGACGTGGTGTGGGCGGCCCCCATCGAGGACAAGGGCAACCCCTCTGACGGGTCGAGCACCTTCTCCCAGGCCGTCCGGCACTCCGCGCGCGAGGCGGTCCACAACGCCTACGACCGGGGCTGGCGCCCGGGGCCTGTGGTCGGGGTCATCCACGGGTTGGTCCTCGGCGACGTCGCCGCGTGGCGGGCGTTTCACCACCGCAAGGGCTTGCACACCTCCAAGCGCCAGATCCTGCAGCTCATGCCCTCGACGGTGCTGACCGCCATCAACCGCGAATTCGACTTCCACGGCCCGACGATGTCGGTGACCGCCATGTGCGCGTCGGGCATCGCCGCGATCCTGACCGCCAAGATGTGGATCGACGCCGGCATCGTCGACGACGTCCTCGTGCTCACCTCGGACATGTCGATCACACCCGACGGCGCCGCGGCCTTCGCCCAGGTCGGGGTCATGATCATGGACGGACCGTCACTCGACGTGTGCCGGCCCTTCCAAGAGGGCAGTCGGGGGTTCACCGCGGGGGAGGCCTCGATCGGCTTCGTGGTGTCGCGACGCCCCATCGGCGCCTACGCCAACGTCCTCGGTGGGGCCATGACCCATGACGGCTACCACGCCATCTCGATCGCGCCGGGCCACCAGGAGGTGCGCCGGGCCTTCACCGACGCGTTGCAGAACGCCGGCGTGGCGGCGGACGAGATCGTGTACATGAACGCGCACGGGCCGGGGACCAAGCAGTGCGACACGACCGAGGCGGCGGTGTTCGACGACCTGTTCCCCCGTGCCGAGGGGATCTTTTCGGTGAAGCCGCTTGCCGGCCACTGTCAGGCCGCCGCGGGGTCGGTGGAGCTGATCGCCTCGCTGTACGGGTTCGAGCGCGGGGTCATCCCCGCTCCGCCCCGGGTGGCCAAGGGCCACCCTCGCCTGCTCGACGGACCCACGGCGTGTGTCGAGGGGCCCGTGGTGAAGTCGTCGCTCGGCATGGGCGGCCACAACGGCGTCATGGTCCTCGAGGCCGCATCCGCCTGAGCCCGCCGTAGGCTCCGCCCCGTGAGTGGAGCGGGCCCCCGCATCGCCGTCGTCCCGGACTGGCCCGCGGCCGCCGACGCGGTCGTGGCCGCCGGGGGCCGCGTCGTCCCGGCCGAGGAGGCCGAGGGCCTCGTGTGGGTGGACTGGTCGGGTCCGGGCCGTCTCGGCTCGATCCTGGCGGAGCTCCCCCACATCCGGTGGGTGCACCTTCCCGGGGCCGGGATCGAGAGCTTCCTCGAGGCCGGGCTCGTGGCCGACGGCCGGGTCTGGACCTGCAGCAAGGGCGCGCATTCCTCGCTCATCGCCGAGCACGCCCTGGCGCTCGCGCTGGCGGGGCTCCACTCGGTGGCGACGTCGGCCCGGGCGTCGTCGTGGGAGCCGACGCGCGTCGCCGCGCTGGCGGGCCAACCCGTGACCATCGTCGGCGGCGGAGGCATCGCGTCGGCGCTGATCGGGTTCCTGGCCCCCTTCGAGGCGCGCGTCACCGTGGTACGCCGCACCCCCGTGCCGGTGCCCGGCGCCGAGCGCACCCTCGCCACCGACGCCCTGCTCGACGCCCTTCCCGATGCCCGGCTCGTGGTGCTCGCCCTCGCCCTCACCCCCGACACCCGCCACATCATCGGTGCCGGCGAGCTGGGGGCCATGCACGAACGGGCCTGGCTCGTCAACGTGTCGCGCGGAGGCCACGTCGACACCGAGGCGCTCGTCGACGCCCTCGAACGCGGCGTCATCGCCGGTGCCGCGCTCGATGTCACCGACCCCGAGCCGCTCCCCGACGGCCATCGTCTGTGGAGCATGGCCAACTGCATCATCACGCCCCACAACGCCGGCAGCTCGAGCGCGGTCATGCGGTATCTCGCCGCCCGGGTGTACGACAACGTGCGGCGCTTCGGCGCCGGGGAACCGCTGCTGGGTGTGATCGACCTCGACGCCGGCTACTGAGCGGCACTAGCGTCCCGCCCATGCAGACCGGTGACGTGGTGGCGGACTTCGAGCTCCCCGACGAGGCCGGGGCCCCGCGGCGCCTGAGCGAGTTCCTGGCCAAGGGCCCCGTGGTCCTGTTCTTCTATCCCGCCGCCATGACCATGGGCTGCACCCGGGAGAGCTGTCACTTCCGTGACCTCAAGTCGGAGTTCGAAGGCCTCGGGGCCCAGCGTCTGGGGATCAGCGCCGACACCGTGGCCAAGCAGAAGCAGTTCTCCGACACCCACTCCTTCGACTATCCGCTGCTGTCGGACACCGATCGCACCGTGGCCAAGCAGTTCGGCGTCAAGCGCGGGCTCAGCATCCTCCCCAACAAGCGCGCCACCTTCGTGATCGGCACCGACAGCAAGGTCCTGGCCGTCATCAACAGCGAAGTCAACATGGCCAAGCACGCCGACACCGCTCTGGAGGTCCTGCGCGCGCGGACCCCGTGAGCGGGTCCCCCAGCCGATGTGGCCTCAGCCGATGTGGTCGGCGGGGATGGTGCCCAGCTTGCCGTGCTGGTAGTCGTCGAGTGCCTGGACGATCTCGGCACGCGTGTTCATGACGAAGGGCCCGTAGGTCACCACGGGCTCGCCGATGGGCCGGCCACCGAGGACGAGCACGTCGAGGTCGGGCGAGCGTGACTCCTGGCGGTCACGCGCCGCGATGACGATGGTGTCGCCCGCCCCGAACACCGCCAGCTGCCCCATGCGCACCGGGCGCCCTTCGGTCCCCACCGACCCCTCTCCCGCGAGCACGTAGAGCAGCGCGTTGTGGTCGCGGTTCCAGGGGAGCGTGACGCGGGCACCGGGGCTGACGGTGACATGCGCCATGGCCATGGGCGTGTGGGTGACGCCCGGGCCGGCGTGCCCGTCGAGCTCACCCGCGATGACGCGTACCAGCGCGCCACCGTCGGGTGAGGACACCAGGCCCACCTGGCCGGCCCGGATGTCCTGGTACCGGGGGGCCGCCCACTTGTCGTCGGAGGGAAGGTTCACCCACAGCTGGATGCCGTGGAAGAGCCCGCCCGACGTCACGAGCGACTCGGGTGGCCGCTCGATGTGGAGGATGCCCGAGCCGGCGGTCATCCACTGCGTGTCGCCGTTGGTGATCACGCCCCCGCCCCCGGCGGAGTCCTGATGTTGGAAAGTGCCGTCGATCATGTAGGTCACGGTCTCGAAGCCGCGATGCGGGTGCCACGACGTCCCCCGGGGCTCGCCCGGCCCGTACTCCACCTCACCCATCTGGTCCATGTGGACGAAGGGGTCGAGTTGGGCGAGGTCGACCCCGGCGAAGGCTCGCCGAACCGGGAACCCCTCGCCTTCGTAGCCCGACGGCGCGTCGGTGACCGACACCACCGGGCGCTGCACCGTCGTGGCGGCGTCGGGGACGGCCAGGCGCGGCAGGGACAGGATGTCGTCGACGGTTACTGCCGGCATGGGTGTCTCCTCGGGTCGTGATCGTGCTCGCCACTCACAACACTAGTTGCGGACGCAACATTCCTAGAGCGGGGCGAGAGGCACCTCGTCACCGGGATGGAACCGGGCCCGGGAGGTGCCGTCGAGGACCCACACCACCCGGGCCCCCTGGACCTGCCACCGACCGTCAGCGCCCACCAAGGCCGTCTCCTCCTCGACGCCCACCAACGTCGTCCCCGCCGGTTGCCACGAGGCGAACCACTCGAGTGCCCCGGGCTGGTACCGCTCCATCTGGTCGAAGTGGGGGATGACGGCCAGGCCCCCGACGAGGCCCAGTCCGTTGGCGACCCGCGCGTGCGCCGAGGTTCGGGGGGCGCCGCCGGGGGGGACGAGGTTGTCGGGCGCACCGGCGGTCAGGGCCATGGCGCCGGCCGAACATCCCGCCAGGGCGGCTCCCGCCTGCCAGGCCGCCACGACAGCGCGCCACAGGGCGGTGCCCTCCAGGGTCTCGACCAGATGGTGGGGGTCGCCGCCCGAGAGGTAGACGAGCCCGGCCCCCTCGACCGCCGCGGCCGTGGTCGGGTCGTCTGCCTGTTCTCGCGTGCGCACGTCGAGCAGGACCGGCTCGACCCCCATGGCCTCGTAGTGCGTGCGCCCGAGCTCGAGCCAGTACGAGACGCGGGCGTCGCCCTCGCGTGCGGCCGCGGTGGGCAGGACCACGGCGCGACGAGCCCGGCCGGCGAGGAGCCCGGCATCGACCGGTTCCATGACGGGGAGGAATTCACCGCTGCCCACCAGGGCCACCGGTCCCGCTCCGCCTGCCATCGCACCCTCCCGCCCGCACGGGCCTGCATGCCCGGCCTCACGGTACCCGGAGGGGCACGCCGCGGGGCGCGGCGCGACCCCGCGGCGTCAGGGCGCGATCGGTGCGACGTCGTTCGCCGTCACCGACGCAGCGACGCCCTCGGGTGCGTCGGACCCGATCGACGCCAAGGCGCCGCTGAACCGCACTGTGAGCCCGGCGCCTCGCATGACGCGCACGAACCACAAGGTGGAGAGGACGATGCCGCCCAATGTCAGCACGGCGGAGACGAGAGAGCGCTCGAGCACGAAGGCCCGCACCGACGACTCGAGCAGGAGCCACAAGATGAAGCCGGCCTGAGTGGCGAGCACGACGAACCACAGCAGCGACAAACGCAAGAAGAAGCGGCGCACGAAGGGCCGGGCGAACATCTCGGGGTCCAGCGGGCAGAAGTCGCGCGCCAACCTCTCGATGATGGGACGGCGCGCCACCGCGGTGACGAGGAACAGGACAGCCACGAGGAACGTGCTCGCCGTGGGCTGGATGAAGTACAGGAACGCGCTGCCGGTGACATAGGCCACGATCGTCCGGGCACCCACGAGCACGACGCTCAACACGAGCACGGACGGGATCTTGTGGCGCTGGACCAGTCGTCGACCCAGTGCCAACAGCGACCATGCCAACGCGGCGATGAGCGCGCCGTGGAAGCCGTCGAGCAGGAGCACGAGATAGAAGAGCGCGCCGGGAACGATCGTGCTCTCGAGCAACGCCGGCATCGCATGGCGTGCGACGGCGCGCAGGGACGGCAACCGAAGGATGTTGTCCCCCCCGTCGTCTTCTCCGCCTCCCTCGGCCCCCGGAGCCAGGCGCGGCACGGATGCAACGTCCGCCGTGATCTCAACAGGGTACCAACGGATCGTTTTCGCGCGTAGGGCAGTTGGCCAATTACTTTTGGTCATCTGGAGTGATGTCGGCACACGGCAGGGTCGAAGGTCCTCAATCACACATGACGTGGGCAAACTCCCTGTCCTCTCATCACCCAACGTGCAATTTCGGTGGCCCAGTTCGTGCCTGGAGCCGGATTGACACACATCGCGGCTGCGCCAACATCACATTCCGTGGCATGTCGTTGTGAAACCCGAGTGCTTTAGGTGGCGAAATCGACCGCCGATAGTGGTTATCGGGCCACGACAAACGTGGCTCGCTGTATTTCACCACTGGGAGTCGCATGCGGGGATCGAAGTTCGGGCAGTTCGTCGGGCTGCCCAAGGAGATCGTCGTCGCCATGCTCGGCGTGGCGATGCTCGTGACCTTCGCGGTCGAGCTCACCGCCTTCCCCCGTGCCGCCGACGCCGCCCCGACCATCAAGTTCAGCCCGGCGGGCACGTCCCTCGTGACCACGCCGACGGTTCCTGTCACGACGGTTCCCATCCCGACCACCACGGTGGCCCCGGTGATCGTCCCCCCGACGACCGCGGCCCCCCCGCCCCCTCCGCCCGCCCCGAAGAAACGCGTCGTCGTGGTGCAGCACGTCGTGAAGAAGGCACCTGCTCCGGTGGCGGCGAAGCCCGCCCCGGCCGCGGCGCACCCGGCCAAGGTCGTGACGGCGCTCGGTCTGTTCGTGGGCTCGCAGTCTCCCGCTGAAGTCCTCGCCCTCGGCCAGCAGCTCGGCGTGACGCCGAGCATCGACACCGTCTACGCGGACCAGTCGTCGGGGTATTGCAGCTACTCGCCCCCGACCACCTCGATGACGCTCATGGTGGGTATCGGGAACTGCACGGCCGCCCAAGTCACCGCCATCGCTCAGAACCTCGTCCGGGCCGGCCAGACCCACGCCATCATCCGCGTCATGTGGGAGCAGAACCAAGACCTCAGTGGGTGGTTCCAAACGTGGAATCAACTCAGCCTCAGCGCGGCGCAATACGTCTCGGTCTTCCAGAACACCGTGGCGACGATGCGGGCTGTCAACCCGGCGTTCAGCTTCATGTGGAACCCCAACGGCGGAACCAGCAACGAAGCACCGGGGCGGACATGGACAGACACGTGGCCCGGCAAGGCGTACGTCAATCTCGTCGGCGTCGACCAGTACGACTACTCGGGATACACCGCGAACGTCCAAGCGGTTGTGGCCTTTGCCAGCGCGCAGGGACTGCCCGTCGCCATTCCCGAGTGGGGGTTGAACGGTTCCGACGATCCCACGTTCATCAACGCCATGGCGAGTTTGATCAACAACGCGGCAAATGACATCGCGGTGCAGGCCTACTTCAGCTACGCCGGTTCCACCGACTCCGACATCACGCAGTTCAACGCGTCGGAGGCGGCCTACAAAGCTGACTTCGGATGATGAGTTCATCGAGCGTTGCGTGGCGCTTGTCGAAGTTCGGTGCACGGCGCGCCGATAGTGAAGATGCGGGGTCGCACAGCACCACCGTGTGACCGAAGGAAACACAAAGACACACGAGCGCGGAAAGAGAACACAACCAGGAAAGACATGCACACCCTCCACACGGAGGGGACGCACAGCAGCCGGGTTGTCGAATCGGCGGGGGGAGCAAGACCATCAAGGCCTTAGCCCCACGCGCCCATTTGTCGGCTCCGGTCTCGGGGGGAGATGAGATCGTGGATTACGCATACACGTCGAAGACGAGTCGTTTCGCACGTCATCGCGGCGACGGCACAGGGCCAGTTGTCCGGGCCATCACAGGGCTTTTGGCCCGGCGGCGGCGTGCGGCCGGCGCCGGCCTCATGGTGCTGGTGGTCATGATCGCCTCGGCCGGCACCATGGTGTGGGTCAAGGCCGCCCAGGCCACCACGGAACCACAGCTGGGTTTGTGGGTAAACGGACAGAGCCCGCAACAACTCGGCGTCACCGCCCAGGTCGCCAGTGACTACGCCGGAGGGGGCAACTACTGCTCCTATCCATCGGTGACGTCGGGCCTCGCCAAGGGTCAGACGCTCATGCTGGCCGTGGGTGCCTGCACCCAGTCCCAAGCTGAGTCCATGGCCACGACGCTCAAGAACGCGGGCCAGAGCGCCCCGATCATCCGCATCATGTGGGAGGGCAACCAGAATCTCTCTGGCTGGTTCACAGATTGGAACCAGGGCACGTTCACGACGGCCGCGTCCTTCGACGCTGCGTTCGACACCGTGGCCGCCGGCTTCCGCGCCGTGCTCCCGGGCGCCGTCATCATGTACAACCCCAACGACGGTGACTCCAACAGCGGCCAGACCATCTCCTGGCAGGCCGAGGACCCCGGCACGGAGAACGTCATCGGAGTCGATGCGTACGACTTCTCCGGCTACCAGCCCAACATCGAAGCCGTCGTGTCCTATGCGGCGAGCAAGGGCATCCCCTGGGCCCTGCCGGAGTGGGGTCTCAACGGCACCGACGACCCGGCATACATCAACACGGTCTACGCCGACGTGACGAACTCCAACTGCTCCGTCGAGGCCTACTTCGACTACGCCGGCTCGATCAACTCGTGGCTTCCGGACTTCCCGCAGTCCCTGGCCGCCTTCAAGGCGGACTTCAGCGGGAGCGGTGCGACCGTCTCGTCGCCTGCGTCCACCTCCACGACCGCGGCGCCGACCACGACCACGACCGTGGCGCCGACGACGACCACGACCGCGGTGAAGTCGGTCCCGGTGACGACGAAGCCGCCGTCCACGACGACGACGACGAAGCCGCCCACCGCCACCACGACGACGACGAAGCCGCCCACCGCCACCACGGTGACGACCGGCACGCCGGGGGCGCCGACGAACGTCACGGCGACGGTGAGTGGCACCACGGTGACCATCTCCTGGACCAACGTGTCGAGCGCCTTGGGTGACGACGTGTTCCGTGACGGCCAGGAGATCGCGTGGCCGGGTTGGCCCAGCCCCGTGGTGACGTCGTACCAGGACACCAACGTGGCGCCGGGACAGCACACCTACGACGTTGCGGCCTACAACTCCGCGGGCGTCGGGGTGGCGAGCACGTCGGTCACCGTGACGGTGGCGGGGGGCACTGTCGCCGCTCCGACCACGCCGACCACGCCGACCACGCCGACCACGCCGACCACGCCGCCGACCACGACCTCCGGCACGGCGCCGTGGTACGTGCGGCATCATCACTGATCGCTCGCCGTCGACGGAACCGTCGGCCGCCGCCGGGACGACCCCGGCGGCGGCCGGTCGGAGCGTCGGCGCCCGGGGGCTGCCCGGCGCCCCGGGCCCGGTCGGGCCGGGATGCCGGGGGTAGGCTCCTCTACCAGTGAGCCGCCCGAAGTCACGGAGCATGGGGCGCCTGGGCAGGGTGTTCGCGTCACGTGAACCGGAGGTGAGCGTCCCCAGCTGGGACGCCACCCCCGCTGATCCCACCGCCATCGTCCCCGACGACCACGGGCCCGAGGCCGACCGCCTGCTGCACCAGGCCCTCGGCCGCCACACGTTCTTGGGCGAGGCCTCCCTTGTGGTGGCATGGGCCCTGTTCTCGGTCGTCATCTTCCACTTCCTGACCGTCAATCGCACCCTGGCGTGGCTGTTCGTCTTCGCCAGTGCGGTCATGGTCATCGTGATCCTCGTCTTCCGGCGTGTGGCCGAGCGCCGGATCCGCCTCGGGCTCCACGACGCCGGCGTGGCCCTGCGCTCGATCCAGTCGGTCACCGACCCCGGCCTGTCCTTCCTTCCTCTCGACGAATTGCTCGACGAGCTCCTGGCCCGGACCGGGCGGGTGGTCGGGGGTGACGTGGCCGCCATCTTCCTCGTCACTGCCGACGGTGCGAGCCTCACGGTCAGGGCGTCGTACGGTCTCGACGCCCGCGTGACCGAGGGCCTCGAGGTCTTGGTGGGCGAGGGGGTCGTGGGCGAGGTCGCGTCGCGCGCCCAGGCCGTGATCGTCAACGACGTGGCCGAGGCGGCCGAGACCGCACCGTTGCTGCGCCAACGGGTGTCGTCCCTCGTGGCCGCCCCGTTGCTCGTGGGGGGCCAGGTGATCGGCGTCGTGCAGGTGGGCACGCGCGTGCGCCACCGGTTCTCTGAACGCGACCTGCAGCTGCTCCAGCTCGTGGCCGACCGCTCCGCCGCCTCGATCGAACGGGCCCGGCTCGACGAGGCCGAGCGGCGCAGCCGCCTGGGGGCAGAGCACGCCCGCCAGCACGTGGCCATCCTGGCCCGGGCCGGCGACGTCCTGGCCACCGCCCTCGAGTCCTACGACGAGGCGATGGTGCGGCTCGTCGACGTCGTCGTCCCCGCCTTCGCCGACTGGTTCGCGGTCGACGTGGTCGACGAGCAGGGGACGTTGCGCCGGGTGGCGGCCGGCGCGGTGGGCCGGTGGGAGGACGTGCACACGCGCCACCCCCATCCCGACGGCGAGGCCCTCGTCCGGCGGGTGCTGGCGGGGGGCCGGCCCGAAGTCGTCATCCGCACCAGGCGCGACGGTCCCCCCCACGGAGGCGAGCCCGCCCTCCCCGGCGCCTACAGCGAGATCGAGTCGGACTCGGGGATCGAGTCGATGTTGGTGGTGCCCGTGCACCTGCGCGGCTTGTCGTTCGGCGCGCTGAGCTTCGTGACCGGGGTCGGGCGCCGCGGCTACCGCCGCTCGGACCTCGAGACCGCCGGTGGACTGGCCGAGCGTGTGGCCATCGCGGTCGAGCGGGTCCTGTTGTGGGGCGAGAGCCGCCAAGCCGAGCAGGCGGCGACACGTCACGCGGCGCAGCTGCGCCGTCTCATGGAAGCGGCTCTGGCGGTCAACGCGCCGCTGGCGGAGCCGCAGGTGCTGCGCGTCCTGTCCGAACACGGCCGACGCGTCCTCGACGCCGAGCAGGCCGTCGTCCTCATGCTCCCCCCCGGTGAGCTTCCGTCGGCGGGGTTGTCGTCGGAGGAAGAATCGGTGGGGGTGTCGGCGTCTGAGGCGGGGGAGGTGGAGGCGAGCGCCCCCATGGCCTTGCCCGACACCTTGTCGTCGGTGGTCCAGGTCGCGTCGCGTCTGGTGGCCCAGGCCAACCGCCCGTTGCGCAACGCGGGCGGGCCCGATGACGGGGCCGACCCGGCCGTGGGGGCGGAGTTCGCCGCGTCGGGGGTCCGGGCCGTGCCGTGGATGGCGGTCCCGCTCGTCGACTCGACCGGGGCGCGCAACCGGGCCATCGTCGTCCTCGGACGGGAACGTTCGTTCAACGCCGAGGACGAATCGGTCCTGGTGCTGCTGGCCCAGATGGCCACCGTGGCGCTCGACAACGCCCGGCTGTACCAGGCCGTGCAGGGCAACGAACAGCGGCTCCAGGCGGTGGTGGAGTCCTCGCCGCTGGCGATCGCCGAGCTCGACCTGACCGGCGCGGCCCGGTGGTGGAACGGAGCGGCGGGCTCGCTGTTGGGGTGGGACAACCCGGCCAACGACGCCGTGCCCGACGGGGCGTTGCGCATCGCGGCGGCCGACGACGCCGCCGTGTCGGCGCTGGCGCGCCTGTGGGATCGCACGCGGCACGGCGAAGCGACGGTCGGCGTCCAACTCGGAGCGTTGCGCGAAGACATGTTGGTGCAGTTGTCGGTCTCGACCGCGCCGCTCCTCGACCACAACGGGTCGGTGACGGGGATCCTCGCCGTGGCCGAGGACGTGACCGAGCGCCAGCGCATGCTCGAGCAGTTCCAACAGGCCGAGCGGCTCAGCGCCATGGCCCGGCTCGCCGGGGGCGTGGCGCACGACTTCAACAACCTGCTGACCGTCATCCTCGGGTGCAGCGAGATCCTGCTGCGCCAGATCGCTCCGGGGGACCCACTCGTCACCGAGGTGGAGGCGATCCAGCGCGCCGGGCACCGTGCGGCCGCGCTCACGAGCCAGCTGCTCGCCATCGGTCACCGCCAGGTCGGGCAGTCCGAGGTGGTCGACCCCGACGCCGTCGTGCGGTCCATGGAGCCGATGCTGGTGAGGGTGATGGGCGAGGACGTGCAACTCGAGGTCGTTCCGCCCGAGCCCGGTGGGCGCATCCTCGTGGACCCGGCCGAGATCGAGCGGGCCGTGTTGAACCTGGCCATCAACGCGCGTGACGCCATGCCCAAAGGGGGCCGCCTCGTGGTCCGGACACGCGTCGTGGGCGCCGACCTGCCGGCGCCGCAACGCGTCGTCGCCCTGGCGGTTTCCGACACGGGCACGGGGATGGACGAGGAGACCGCCGAACACTGCTTCGAGCCCTTCTACACCACCAAGGGGCTGGCCAAGGGGACGGGCCTCGGGTTGGCCGCCGTCCACGCCATGGTCACCCAAGCGGGAGGGCAGGTGAGCCTCGACACCGCCCCGGGCCGTGGCACGACCATCACGATGTGGTTCCCGGCCGTGGAAGAAGAGGAAGCCGCCTTCGGCGACGCGTCACTCGAAGAGGACTCGAGCGGTGGTGACGAATTGGTGCTGGTGGTCGAGGACGAGGACGAGCTGCGACGCCTGGCGGTGCGCGAGCTGGAGGAGCGCGGCTATCTCGTGCTGGCCGCGGCCAACGGGGTGGAAGCCTTGGCCGTCGCCCGTTCGCTCGACGAGCCGTCGACCTTCTCGTCACCGACGTCGTCATGCCCGAGATGAACGGGGTCGAGCTGGCCGAGTCACTGGTGGCGATGTGGCCGACGTTGGCCGTGCTGTTCATGTCGGGCCACCTCGACGAAGGGGCGATGGAACGCCACCCCCTGGATCCCGACGCCGATCTGCTCCCCAAGCCCTTCACGCCCAACCAGCTGGGGCGCCGGGCCCGCTATGCGCTGGACCGTGCCGCCACGGCTCGCCGGACCCGGGCGTCGGAGCACCTCCGGGCCGAGGCGTCGGGGGCGTAGCTCAGGGCTCGAAGCGGTATCCCACGCCCCGCACGGTGCGGACCCAGCGGGGGCTGTCGGGGTCGACCTCGATCTTGCGGCGGATGCGGCGGATGTGCTCGGTCACCGTCCCGGCGTCCTGCCACTCCGAGGAGGAGTCCCACACCTGCGCCAGCAGCTGCTCGCGGGTGAAGACCTGGCGGGGTGATCCTGGCCAGGAAGGCCAGGAGGGCGAATTCCTTCGCCGTCGTCTCCACCAGCCGGTCCGACACCCGGATCTCCCGGGCGAGGGTGTCGATGGTGAGGTCGCCGAACTCCAGGGTCCCCGTCGTCGCCGCGGCGGCACGGCCGGGGCCGCTGCGCCGGAGCACGGTGCCCACCCGGGCGGCCAGCTCGGCCGGGGAGAAGGGCTTCACGACGTAGTCGTCGGCACCGAGCTTGAGGCCCAGCACCCGGTCGGTCTCGTGGCCCTTGGCCGTGACCAGGATCACCGGCACGTCGCTCGTGCGGCGGATGGCGGCGAGGACGTCGAAACCGTCCTCGGTGGTCAGCATGACGTCGAGAATGACCAGGTCAGGCTGGCCGTTGCTCAGGCTGCCGATCGCCTCGGCGCCGGTCATGGCCTCGGTGACCTGGTAGCCCTCGACCTCGAGGAGCCGGCTGAGCATGCCCCGTACCTCGGGGTCGTCGTCGACCACGAGGAGCTTGCCCACCGATCGGCCCGGCACCGCTGCGGTGCGGACAGATTCCGCCGTTCCCACTTTCGCCACCACCGTCTCGTCGTCCTCCGCCACTGTTACCACCGGCCTTGCCACTTAGCGTAGTGGGACCCCCCTCTTATGTGAAGGGTCCGGGGACACTTTCCGAACCCTACTTCCCGCCTGTGCACCGGGGTTCTCGGGGGCAAGTTGGGACGAGGTTGATCGGTTGTAGGTCGGGGCGTGGTCTTGACGGTGCACACTCGGGACGTGGCCGCAGCTTTGAGAACCAGGGTGGGTGCTCGACTGGCGCCCGTGCTGGGCGGATCGCCGGCCGAGGAGCCTCAGACGGCGCCGCCCACGGTGCTCGTCGTGGGCACCGACGACTGGGCCATCGACCAGTCGGCCACCGAGCTCGAGGCGGGCGGATGCCGGGTGCTGCGGTGCCACGAGCCGGGAGAGCCGGCGTTTCCGTGCAACGCCCTGATCCAGGGCCGCGCCTGCCCACTCGACGTCGGGTTCGACGTGGTGGTGACGGTGCGGGCCCGGCCCCTGCAGTGAGCCCTGTCAGGCGAGCTCGGCGTCGTCTGCGCGCTGCACCAGGGTGTGCCGCTGGTGGTGGCGGGGGTGGCGTCGGAGCGGCCCTTCGGGCCCTGGGCGTCGCTCACGGTGCAGCAAGGTGGAGACGTCGTGACCGCGTGTGAGAAGGTGGTCGGCGCCACGCCGGTCGCAATCGCCCCGGGCGCTCGGTCGCATCGTCCCGAGGAGGACGTCTGCCATGCCCAGTAGGGCCTTCTCGTAATCGCAGAGCGTTCATGCCCCTCAGCCGCAGCACCGCGGATATCGACGTCCTGGCTGGAAGAGCTCTGGAACCTGCGCGGCACCGACCTGCTGCTGACGGCCGGCGCTCCACCGCTCATCCGCGTCGACGGCGAGATGCGCCCGGTCAGCGGCGGGAGATGTTCAGCCCCATCCCGGTGCGAGCGGATCGTCAAGGCGGTCGTGGGCCCCGACCTCGTGCCGGCCTACGAAGCACAGCGCGAGATCGACTTCGCCTTCAGCTGGAAGCAGCAGGCCCGTCTTCGCTGCAACGCCTTCCACCAGCGAGACACGTGCTCGCTGGCGCTGCGGGTCATCCCCTTCGAGATCCCGGGGTTCGACGAGCTCGGCCTCCCTCCGGCGCGTCGAGACGCCTGGTCGACCTGCCCATGGGGCTCGTGATCGTGACGGGCCCGACCGGCTCGGGGAAGTCGACGACCCTGGCCGCCATGATCGACTACATCAACCGGTATCGCCGGTGCCACATCGTGACCATCGAGGACCCCATCGAGTACGTGCACGCCAACCACCGCTCGGCCGTCAGCCAGCGTGAGGTGGGCACCGACACCGAGTCGTTCTCCCGAGCCCTGCGCTCGGTCCTGCGCGAGGACCCCGACGTGCTGCTCGTGGGTGAGATGCGCGACCAGGAGAGCATCTCGACGACGCTGACCATCGCCGAGACCGGCCACCTCGTCTTCGCCACCCTGCACACCAACGACAGTGCCCAGGCCATCGACCGCATCGTCGACATCTTCCCGTCCGACCGGCGGGACCAGATCCAGGTGCAGCTCGCCTCCACGCTCGAGGGCGTGATCTACCAGCGGCTCGTCCCCCGGATCGGCGGCGGGCTGGTGGCCGCCTACGAGGTCCTGATGGCCAACCACGCCGTGCGCAACCTGGTCCGGGAGGGCAAGACCCGCCAGCTCCGCAACGTCGTGTCCACGCACCAGTCCGAGGGCATGCAGACCCTGGAGATGGGCCTCAACGCCCTCATGGCCGAGGACCTGATCGACTACGAGACCGCCCTCCGGGTGAGCCTGTACCCCAAGGAGCTGGAGCAGCCGAGGCAGTACGCCGGCGTCTCGCAGTACCTGGACGAGTCTGCCCGAGTGGCCGGTGTGCAGACCCAGGCACCCCGGGTCACCTCGTTCTGACACCCGGTCGGCCGACCTAGAGGTCGGGGACGGATCGGCCTACGATGAGAGTCCAACAATCAGTGGGGACAGTGCCACGAAGAATGGCAATACCTGCAATCGGGAAGCACATGGGGGCATTGCTGGGGTCAAGCCGAAGGGGCCGCGACCACGTCGCGTCGCGCCGACACCACCCGACCCGCCAGGGTGAGGAGGGCTTCACCCTCATCGAGCTCCTGATCGTGTTGGTCATCCTCCCGCTCGTGGTGGGCGCGATCACCATGGTGCTGATCACCACTCTCAAGAGCCAGCAGGGCATCCAGGGCAAGATCACCGACGCCAGCGCAGCCACCACCGCCTCGGCCTATTACGTCCGCGACATCGAGAGCGCCGCCACGGTGACCACGTCGGCCAGCCCCAGTGCCCCTCCGCAGTGCAGCACGTCGGGCGTGTCGGGCACGCCGAAGTTCCTTCTCGGCTTGCAGCTGCAGGGCACGTCACCGGTCGCGGTGGTCTCCTACTACGAGCTGACGCCGACGTCGGGCGGGCCGGCGGAGTTGGTGCGCTTCTACTGCTCCGGCGTTACGACGAGCCACGTGATCCTGTCCGACAACGTGAGCACCACGGATCCGCCGACACCTGTGGTGAATTGCATCACGCCCACCCCGACGAGCATCCCTACGGGCGTGATGTGCAATCCCGGCACTGACTGGACCTTCACGTACATGGTGTCGACGGTCACGCTGAACGTCACCCAAGGTTGTGCCACCGCTGGCTGTGGGCCGTATCAGTACGCGCTGACTGGCAATCCGGTGTCGGGGGTCCCGGTGCCCCCCATCGTCCAACCCAACGGCGTGCTCACCTTGCGAGGTATCGGCACCGACATCCAGTTCGGGGGCCTTGGAGAGACCGTCTGTGCCGGTGGGCCGATCGTGCTCAACTCGGGGTTCAACTCGACCGGCAATCCTGCTATCTCGTCAGGATCAGGCGACACGGTGGCATCGGGATGTACGGCAGCACCGGCGTCAACCCCCGCCGTTGATGTGCACGATTGCTTGATGAGCGGGTCTGACGGCGCAGCTTGTCCTACGAGTGGTACGAACACGACCATCGGGTCACCAAAACCCACTGTTGCGCCCCAACCAATGCTGATCAACGAGACAGTCGTAGACCCACTGGCAAACTGGGCTTCGCTGAACCCAGTCCAGCAGGTAACCACACCCACCATCAGTGGGCTGGCAGGCTGCTCTACGGCGAACCACATTTCGTACACGTGCCCGCAAGGCGAATATCCGAACGGCTTGTCGATCGGAGACAACAAGACCGTGACATTCCAGCCGCCGGCTGGTCAGACCGGGCATTTTCAGTTCGGAACCACAGCGAACGCTGGTGACAACTGTAACTGCGCACTGATAGTCGGCAACAATGACACCGTCTATTTCGGAACCGGCCACTACACGTTTGAGGGGGGTCTGCAGGTCAACGGCTCCTCCAGCAATCTCTGCGGCGGTGTGGTGAGCAGTTCCTGCCCCCAGGCAACCACCGGTGGTGTGTTCTTCTATGTCGCGGGCGGACAGGTGACCGTGGGCGGTTTCACCTTCGGCGATAGCGTACAACTCGCTCCCATTACGTCGACCGATCCCTATGCAAACGTGGTGTTGTGGCAGGACGGGACGGACACCGACCAGCTACAGCTCTATGGATTCAACACCACGTTCACTACTACAGGTGGCACGGTTTATGCCCCCAATGCGCAGATAGAAATTATAGGTGTGAACACCGGAGCAGCGACTCTCGCAACCGGGGACATCGTGGCCAACAGCCTGCAGCTGATCGGCGTAGGCACGGAAATCGTTGCCCAATAATGCCGGACGAAAGATGGTCGGAGGCCGGTGACACACTCATCGAGGTGCTGATCGCCATTGTCATCATCGCCCTGACGGTCACGGCCCTGCTCGGCGGGCTGGTTACGGCCATCACCAGCTCGAGCACCCAGCAGAGCCTTTCAACCGTCGACTCGGTCCTGAACAATTTTGCCCAGGCCGCCCAATATGAAGTGCAACAGACCAACGTGTTCACCAACTGCACGACGACGCCGTACCGGTTCATCAGCGCACCGTCCCCGTCGTCGGGTCCGGTGGGCTCGTCGGTCACTGTGTTCGTGACGGGCTTTGTCGCCAGCAAGGGTCTCGCCGTCTCCCTGACGTCGACCACCATGGTGTCAACCCCGGCCACGATCACGAACGGCTCGACGACCGACATGAGTGGGGACGCCGCCGTGACGTTCACCGTGCCGAGCGGCGTCACGGGAACGCAGGTCGTGTCCGTGAGCGACGGCACCCCCACCTCCTCGCCGACACAGTTCACGGTGGCAGGGACGACCAAGGGGACGACCCCGGTCGGCTATTCGATCTCGGTCAACACCGTGCAGCAATGGGACGCACAGAGCTCCAGCTGGGTCAGCACCTCGGGGAGCTGCCCTGATAGCGGCTCGCAGCTGATCACTGTGGTCGGCCACGCCCCGGACGGGTCGGGCGGGTCGCTGAGCTTCGTTGCTCTGGGCCCGGCGACGACCACTGTCCTCGTAACGGCGACCTCGTCTTCGCCCACTCCGACGTTGGGCGACACCCTGACCTTCATTGCCAAAGTGGTCCCCCCCAACAGCACCACGCCACCGCCCACCGGGAGTATCCAGTGGGCGTTCTCACAGAGCCCAAACTCCCCGACGTGTCCGACAAACTCCCCCTTGAGCACCATCGTTGGGACGAACACTTCGTGGACCACTTTGCCGACGACATGCACCGTTAGTGGTGCGCTGGTCGGCACGTACACGGTGACGGCGTCATACCCGGCTGGTGGGACGGGCGATTATGGCCCGGGGAGTGGGAAGGGATCGATCACCGTGGGGAAGGCCGCATCGGCGACCACGGTGACCGAGAACTCCAATCCGTCGCCCGCCCAACCCGGGTCGACGTTGACGTTTATGGCCACGATCGGGGCCAATCCCGCTGTCGGGGGGGACCCGAAGCCGAGCGGCACGGTGAGCTGGGCGATCACCGGACCTCCGGGAACTAGTCCCACGTGCGCCAACTCGCAGATGCCATCGGGTGGTACGGGCACCAATACGGCCACGTGCCTTGTGTCGGGTGCGGTCCCCGGGACCTACACCGTCACTGCCGCCTTCGGGGGTGACGGCAATTACACGTTGAGTCAGGGGTCGACGAGCACCAATGTCGGCAAAGCAACTCCCACCATCACGGTGAAGTCGTCAGTGAAGAATCCACAACCGGGTGGGACGTTCATTATCACTGTCTCGGTTGGCGGCGTCACTGGTGCCCCCGCTCCTTCGGGCAACGCCTCCTGGACGGTCACCGCACCCGCGCCTGGCCCCAACCCGTCCTGTCTTCCTGCTTCCTTTGGCGCGAGCGCGGGAACGACATGCACGATCACAGGCGCCCTCGCCGGTGTGTACGCGGTCGCCGTGACCTATCCGGGGGACGGCAACTACACAGCCCTGAGCGTGTCGGATCCCATTCCCGTGACCTTGGCGCCCGCCGGCTCCGACATCCAGACGGTCGGCAACCCTGCGGACAACAAGCCAGACAGCGGTGACCAGATCGTCTTCACCTACAACCAGGCGATGTCGATCGCCTCCATCCAGGCCGGCTGGAACGGTGCTCAGGAAAACGTCACGGCAGAGTTCACGCGCCAAGGCAACCAGTCCCAGCTCGCCGTTCTGTGCACCGGTGGCTTCCGATGCAACCCGATCAACCTCGGCACCGTGGCGCTGGGGGACACCGGAGCGACGCGCTACGTCAATGGCGGCTTCGGAGGCGGAACCGTGGACCTGAACGCCACCATGGTGGCGTCGACCAACGCAGCGGGTCAGACCGTGGTGACCGTTACCCTCACGCAGTCAAGTGGGAGCCTGACGACCGTGAACGGTAACACCACCCTCACATGGACCCCCAGCGCAAGTGCCACCAACACCACAGGCGTTGCCAGCGCTACGACCGTCGTCACCCAGTCCGGTCCGCCCAAGAAGAACTTCTGAGATGACGCACCGCACGAAGACCCGGGGAGAGGACGGCGCGGTCCTCGTGCTGGCGTTGGTGTTCATGATCGTGATCGCGCTCGTCCTCGTCGGGATCGTGACCCTCTCGGGCAACGACCTGCGCAACACCACGAACCTCTTGAACCAGCAGTCGGTCGAGTACCGCAGCAGTGGCGCCATGGACATCGCCATCCAGACGGTGCGGTACACCAACAACAATTTCCACCGGTGGATCGTGCTTCGTGCCCGCGACGGGGATCCAGGTGGGGGCGAACTCGCCCCTCGTCTACGTGGACTGCTCCACGGTGCCACACAGTCAGCTGCCCGCCAACACCGGCGTGTCCCGTGAGATCAACCTCTACGCTTGTGGCATAGCGGCCCTGAACGCCTGCACTTCGACGAACTACACGCTGTGGGCGACGGTGGACTTCGTCGACGGCCCCACGTGTGCCTCGGGATCGATCGGCGCATGTGGGACCTCGGAGAGCATCAAGAGCTGGCTCGTCCACAGCGCCAACAACTGATCGTCTTCATCCCGCACCGTCCGGGACCTTGCGGCAGCCCCGGTTCCCGATAACACCCTCGCGCTGGGTACCGTGACGTCATGTCCATGACGGGGCCGCGGTCACAGCGGGGGTCGCACCTGCCCTACCGGACCCTGGCCGGTGTGGTCCCCTGCCCCAAAGGGTGGCTCATGGCGTCGGCCAAGCTCCAGGGGATCACGATGGCTCCCGAGCAACCCCAGGTCGTCCGGACCTTCCTCGAGGTGCTCGACTACAAGCCGGCGTTCCAGGTCGTGGCCCTGTTCTCGCCCGTCGGCCTCCTCGATGAGCCCGACTCCCGGGGGCGTACCTGTGACCGCGAAGCCCGCGCTCTTCTGGGTCGCCCTCGCGCCGGTTCGGTGCTCTCGACCCCGGTGCGCGCCGCGCTCAAGTGCGACACGTACGCCGAGGCCAAAGAGGCCAACGGCGGCCGACTCAGCACCGTCGGGTGGCGCGTGCTCAAGCGGACCGTCGAGGTACACGCGCAGATGGCCCCCTACTGGCAACGAACGATCCACGAGGTCCACCCCGAGCTCAGCTTCTACCAGCTCAACGAGGACACACCGGTCCGCTTCTCCAAGCACACACAGGCGGGTCGGGAGGAGCGTCGAGCCCTGCTCGTGGGCCACGTGCCCGGCGTGGAACGGATCATCGACGAGCGCGTCGCGGGGGCGACTCCGGCCCATGTGCTCGATGCCGCCGCCTGTCTGTGGACGGCCCGACGGATCATCTCCCGAGGCGTGGTCCACCTGCCCGAGTATCCGGAGTGGGACAGCGAGGGTCTGCGGATGGGGTTCGTCCGGTAGCAGTCGCGCCGGCTGGAGACTCAGACCGGAACAGGCACCGTCGGGACGATGACAGCGGGATGCGGCCCGATGACCTCGGCCTCGCTCTCGTCAGGGGCGGACCGCCGACTTCGCCCCGGCCATGCCAGCGCGAGCATTGTCACCGTCACCGCGGTCATCTCCGACCAGTAGATCCACATGTCGGGGCGGTAGTAGGTGAGGACCGTGAGCCCGGCACCTGCGGCAGCCACGCCCGCGAAGCGGAGCACCGGCAGGCCCGAGGCCACGACGAGAGCCAAGACGACGACCGACATGACGTAATACGGAACCATGACGGACTCGAACAGGCACCGGAGGCCGAGCACGACGGCACCGAGCCACACGATGCGCCCGACATCTGACCGGTATCGGACGCCGAGAGCGCCGACCGCCACCGAGAGCAGCAGGCCGATGATGCGACCCGGGCCCGCGGCGACCGCGCCGTGGCCGAGTTTCGGTGCCAGCAGGAGCCACGGGGTGGCATGGTCGACGGTCGGATAGTTGGGTTGATCGAACAGCGCGTGGATCGACGCGTGGAAGTTGGGGATGAGGACGGCCACGAGGAGAACGCCGGGAAGGAAGGCCGCTCGAGCCAGGAGGGGGGCGAACTTGCGTCGACCGACGACGGCGACGAACAACGGGACGAGTGCCACGACGAAGAGCTGCATGGCCAACGCGGCCCCGAGCAGCCATCCGGCTGCTCCGAGCCGACGGTTGCACAGCGCGACGAGGGCGTACATGGCGAACCCTAGGGCGAGCACGTCCTCGCCGTGACCCCACATCGCG
Organism: uncultured Acidimicrobiales bacterium; assembly: GCA_963764205.1. GTDB lineage: Bacteria > Actinomycetota > Acidimicrobiia > Acidimicrobiales > UBA8190 > Chersky-840. The sequence continues at coordinate 16,565 of CAVXRN010000004.1, read as the reverse complement.
ACCGTGGGCCACACCGCCGCGCCGACCCCCACGGCCAGCACCCGTCGAACCCACGGCGCGGTGCCGAGCACACGGGCAAGGGCGTCCGCCGCGAAGATCGGCAGGGCGGCACAGGCGATGAACAAGGGCCCGACGAGGAGCCACTCCGTGGGCTTGGGCGTTCCGAGGATGCCGGGGGCCACCTCGGACAGGTTCAGGCGTGATGCCAAGGCGACGACGGGTGCCAGCAGGACGTGGAAGCCCGGCAGCGTGACCAGCCCGGTGTTCGAGCTGTAGATGAAGGAAAATCCGCCCCAGTCGATCCAGTGGGCGGCGCGGACCGTTCCCCACACATCCCCCGAGATCACCCAGTAGAACGAGTGGTGTCGGACCACCGCCGGCCACCACAACGTGTAGGCCATGCCCGTCACGACGACCACGGCGCTCACGGCCACCAGCCACCACGTGCCGGCCCTGGTTCGAGGTTGACGATGGTGCATGGGTGTCGGGCTCTCCCGGGTGTCGACCCGTGCCATGGGGTCCGGGCCGATGTGGCGGGTGGCGGGAGACCGCGTCAACGATCCCCCACCACCGGACTCACATCGTCGAACCCAGCTGCGCGTTCCCTAGAGGGCGTTGCAGGGGTTCGGGCTGTTCTGATAACTGGAAGCGGCGGGTGTGTTCGCTGGCCCTGCCACGGATACGTTGCCGCTGGCGTCGGCGGTGATGGAGTAGTTGTTCGACGCCGGCAGCTCCTTGAGCCATGGCCCCACTGTCTCACCGACACCGTTGACCGTCGTCGGGGTGGGCCCGGATGTGAGGGCACTGATGTTCCCCGGGTACGACCCGATCTGCGCCTTGTAGGCCTCCAGGGCGGTCTCCACGCTCTTGGCGTCCGCGTTGCACGAGGATGCGATGGCGTTGGTGTTCGTGCTGCCCACGGCGAAGACGACGATCGCCGCCAGGATGGCCAGGATGATGATGACGATGAGGAGCTCGATCAAGGTGAACCCACCTTGATCCCTCTTGGCCACCATCCTCTGGAGGGCGTTGGGTGTGCGCTCTGTACTCATATTGTGTTCGGTCCCTTCGTTGAGATCGTGCATTCGTTCGTTGGTGTGAGGAGACGTCCGATAGGTTCAGCCTCCTACTGCGGTTCTTGGTCGATTAGGTCCAACGGTGTACGTGCTCATGAGACGTGCACCTGGCGGTAGATCCCGTACATGGCCGAGACGAGAGCGATGGCGACGAATCCCACGATGACCCCGACGAAGAGGATCACGATCGGCTCGAACAAGCTGGTGAAGTGCTTGAGCTTGTAGTCGAGCTCCCGGTCGAAGTACTTGGCGGCCGTGTCGAGCTGGTCGTCCAGGGTGCCGGTGCTCTCGCCCACGAGGAACATGCGCCGTGCGGCCACGGGGAAGAGCTCGGTCTGCGTCAGCGGCCCAGCGAGGCCCTCGCCCCGCAGCATGGCCTCGCGGGCGGTGCTGATGCCACGTCGGAACACGGCGTTGGTCGTGGCGTTGCCGGTGACCAGGAGTGCTTCTGGGAGCGGGACCCCGGCCCCGACCATCGAGCACAGGATGCGGCAGAAGCGCTCGAGGATGGCCGTTTTGATCACGTCACCGAGCACAGGGATCCGCAGCATGACCTCGTCGCGGATCTCCCGTCCTCGCCGGGTCGAGGCACCCAGGATGAACATCAGGACGATGATGAGGATGCCACCGACGAAGATGAACCAGTCGTTGACGAAGAAATCTGCCACGGAGATGAGCGCCCGCGTCGGGAGGGGAAGCGTGGCGTGCAGCGACGTGAAGAACACCTTGAATCGGGGCAGGACGAAGGCGGTGATGACCACGACCGCCACGATCGAGAGCACGAGCACGATCACCGGGTAGATCAACGCCGAGGTGATCTTGCGGCGGGCCTCGGTGTCGCGTTCGATGTACTCCGAGAGCTGGTCGAGGACGGTGTCGAGGTTCCCGGTCAGCTCGGCCGAGCGGAGGATGCCCAGGTAGTAGGGCGGGAACGCCTCGGGGTGCGCCTCCGCCGCACTGGCGAAGGTCTCCCCCGACCGCAGCGCTTCGGACATCTCAGCCAGGATCCGTTGGAAGGTCTTGCTCCCGACCTCCTCGGACAGGACCTCGAGGGCCTCGAGCACGGGGATGCCGGCCTTCATGAACACGGCGAGCTGGCGCGAGAAGTGCATGAGCTCACGACGGGGCACCTTCTCCCGGGTGATCTCGAACTGGAGGACGTTCTTCTTCTCCGACAGCTCGACCGGCGCGAGGTTGCGGTCGACGAGCGCACGACGCGCCATGCTGGCGGTGACGGCCTCCTCGACCCCGGCAACGGTGGAGCCGTCGGGTGAGATGGCTGTGAAGCGGAATTTCGCCATGGTGACCCGCCTCAGGCCGTGTAGATCGAGCGGACGACTTCGGAGATCGTCGTCACGTCGTCTGCGATCAGGCGGATCGCTTCGTCACGGAGCGTCCGCATGCCCTGGGAGGCGGCCATGCGCTGGAGTTCCTCCTGCGTCGCCCAACCCACGATGAGCCGCTTGATCTCGGGGGTGATGCGCATCAGCTCGAACACGCCGATGCGGTCGCGGTACCCGGTGCCGGCGCAGAAGTTGCAACCCTCGCCCCGGTAGAACTGGGTCTTGGGGAACCCACCGCTCTCTTCGTAGAACGCGAGCTCCTCGTCCTTGGGCTCGTACGGCGCCTTGCACGTCTGGCACATCCGGCGCACCAGCCGTTGGCTCACCACCGCCAGGACCGACGACGCGACCAGGAAGGACTCGATGCCCATGTCGAGGAACCGGTGCAGCGCCGCAGCGGAGTCCGTGGCGTGCAGGGACGAGAGCACGAGGTGCCCGGTGAGGGCCGACTGCACCGCGATGCGGGCGGTTTCCACGTCGCGGATCTCGCCCACGAGGATCACGTCGGGGTCCTGTCGCAAGATGGACCGGAGCCCGTTGGCGAAGGAGATGCCTGCCTGTTCGTTGGTCTGGATCTGGTTGATCGAGGGGAACACGTACTCGACGGGGTCCTCGATCGTCATGATGTTCCGACTGGGATCGTCGATCTCGGTCAACGCCGCGTACAGCGTCGTGGTCTTGCCGCTCCCGGTCGGGCCCGCGCACAGCACCATGCCGAACGGCGCCCGGATCTGGCGTGTGAACACCTCGTGGGTGTCGGTCGGCATGCCGAGGTCGGCCATCCGGAACACCGACCGGCTCTTGTCCAGGACCCGGAGCACGCAGCTCTCACCCCAGATCGTGGCCACCGTGGACACCCGGATGTCGATCTCACGGCCGTCGACCGACATCGTGATCTGTCCGTCCTGGGGCCGGCGGCGCTCGACGATGTTCATCTCCGCCATGATCTTGAGCCGGCTCACGAGCGCCGATGCCATGCTGGAGGGAAGCTCCACCGCGTCGTGCAGGGCGCCGTCGATGCGGAACCGCACCCGTAGTTGCTGGCCCTGGGGCTCGATGTGGATGTCCGAGGCCCGGTCGCGCATGGCCTGGGTGATGAGCAGGTTGACGACCTGGACGACCGGCGCGTCGGCGGCGTTGACGGTCTGCACCGTGGCGTCGGTGAGACGCTGCGGGCCATCACTGGTCTCCTCGAAGGCCCGCACGTGCTCCCGGATGTTGCCGAGGGCCCGGTAGGCGGTGTCGATGGCGCGCTGCACGTCCGATCGGGGGGCGATGACCAGCCGGACGACCCGGCCACAGGCATTGGCGAGGACCTTGGCCAACTCCGGGGTGGGGTCCGAGACGGCGATCGTCACGCCGCTCTCGGCCACGACGATGGGCACCGCCAGATGGGCGCGAGCGACGCTCTCGGGCAGCACCTCCGCCGCGTTGGGCGACGGCGCCTGCTGGGAGAGGTCGACCATGGGGACCAGCAGCTGCGTCGACAGCGCCTGGGCCAGGTCGCGTTCGTTGATCGCACCCAGCTCGACCAGGGTCGTGCCGATCCGCTGGCCCGAGTCCGACTGTTGAATGAGGGCTTCTGCCAGCTGGTCGTGGCTGATCAGCTGGGAGGAGACGAGGAGCTGTCCCAGTTGGCTACGGGGCGTCGCGGTCGCGCCCGGTCGGCTCGGGGCGTCCGCGCCGGCGACGCTCTCGTCCCCGGCCGTCGAGCCGCCGTTCTCGGGCTCCTTGCGCAACCTCATGCCCACTCCCATCACGGGGTTCCCTGATTCGGCCTGAGGAGTCGAAGATCCCATCTGGCGCCGCCGGGAACGCGGCCCTCCCGACGCCCCATGGGCACAGTATCCGAGGTCCGAATCCCGGCTGAGCAGGGAGTCTGATCCGAATGCGGTGCACGTGTCGGCGTCCAGCGAGCTCTGTCGTCGAGCCCGGGGAAGGTCACATCGGAGATCCTGACGCGGCTGTCCCACCCGGCACTCTATGGACGGACAACATTGGACCAACTCCCCTTCGGCCGCTGTGACCAGGGGTTACGACCCGCGCGCGCTGCATCCCGCGCAGTGACCCGGCATCGCTCAGGACAGGTACACAGACTCCTGTTGCCATGTGAAATCGACGGCCGGGGTGCCGGAGGTCTCCACCAGCAACTCGGTCATGCTCGGGACACCCTCGTAGCTCGTGGCGTTCCAGCCCGTGCCCATGACACACGTCGCGCACGGCAGCCGGAGGAGGATGTTCTCGCGGTGACCCCAGCATCCGGTCCGGTTCGACGAGGTGCAGTCGATGTTGGTCGAGCTCGGGCCGTCGTCGTACATCCAGAAGTACATGGCCTCGAGCGGGTTTCCCACGGCTCCGGCCCAGTTCGACCCCCACTCGGAGCTCGGGAAGCCCCCGGGAGGGCCGGGGTCGATGTTGCGGGCGGCACCGGCGCTCGCGGCCTGGTCGAGGGTCGCTGCCATGGCCGTCAAGGGAGGAAGACCCCGGGCGGTGCGTTCCAGGTTGGTGACCACGAAGATCTGCTGGTCGGGGGTGAGCTGGCCCCAGTTCCGCGGGAGCACCATGGGCGGGAGCCCTTCGTGGCTCCGACCGTTGGCGATCGCCTGCAGCGTCGCCGCCACACAGACGAACGAGTCGTCGTACCTAGTGCCGGAGCAGCTCTGGAGGAAATCGGGTTGGGGGGCGATGTTGGCGGGGAGGACGCCGACGGCGTCAGCTCTCGTTGGAAGCGCCGGGGGAGTGGTCGCCGTGGGCGCGGTCGGCGCCGGGATCGTGGCGGGCGGGCTGGCGGGAACCGACGTCGAGGGATCGGGGAGCACCGTCGGAGTCGTGTCCGACGCGGGGGCCGGTTGACCGCCCGACGTGGCCAGTTGGTTGCGCGCCGCGTTGGAGCCGAGCGCCGAGCCGGGATGGAAGACGACCAGGGCCAGGACGATCAACTCGCCCGCGACCAACAAGCAGCCCAGGCGGAGCCAGCTCGGGCCCGTGGTAGCGCGGCCTTCCTCCTGTCGCCCCTCGGGTACACCGGTCACCGGTGAGGTATCGGCACCGCACGGGAGCGGCCTGAGCTGGTCTCGCCCGCGTCACGGTCGTGTCACCACGGCGCCGACCGATCCCTGTTTCCGCAGGTGACGACCTCAGATCTCGGGCGTTGCCACCAGGTCGGAGAGCTCGGGATGGCGCTCGATGTAGTCGGCGATGAACGGGCAGAGGGGCTTCACCTTCAGGCCACGGGCACGGGCTTGGTCGAGCGCGACCGCGGCGAGGCGACCGCCCACCCCGTGACCCTCGAAATCGGAGCGCACTTCGGTGTGGACGAGCACCATCACGCCCCGCCTCATGCGGTAGGTCACGAATCCGGCGAGGGCGTCACCGACATATGCCTCGAACCTCGTGTTCCGGGGGTTGTCGACCACCCGCACGGTCGAATCGGGCTCCGTCATCGATCTCCAGTCGCCAGGGGCGCGGGTTCCGTTCTACCCGGGCCCGGGCCGAGGTGGTGACGCGACGACAGCTGGGGCACAATCTTCACAACCGATCCTCAGGGCTCGGCCTGGGCCCTGGACCGGTGCCCCGAGGTGTGGGAGTTCTCTGTGCTCGACGAGTCCGCGCAGCAAAGTCTGATCGCAGCCCTCGATGTGGCGATCAGCCGGTGTGTGGACGTCTTCAACATTGCCTCGGAAGCGGGCGAGTTCGAGCTGGCCGAGCAGGCCCGGACCCAGGTGTCGGAGCTCAAGGCGTTCAGAGAGGCGGTGGCAGCTCGCCCCACCCGGCGCGCCCGGTGGCAGTTCGGCCGTTCCCCGCGCGGTGATGCCCGGGCCCGCTGACCGCCGATACGGGCCCGACGCGGCGATGGCCAAGGTGGTCTTGATCACCGGGGCGTCCGCCGGCATCGGCGCCGCCTGTGCTGACCATCTCCACGCGGCGGGATGGGTCGTCGTAGGCGCCAGTCGACGGGGGACGTCCTCGGGACGGTGGGAAGGCCTCGTCATGGACGTCGACAACGACGACTCGGTCCGCGCCGGTGTGGCCGAGGTTCTGGAGCGCCACGGCAGGATCGACGCCGTGGTGGCGTCCGCGGGCTGGGGAGTGGCCGGCGCGGTGGAGGACACCTCCGTCGACGAGGCCAAGGCGCAGATGGAGACGAATTTCTGGGGTGCGACTCGCGTCGTGCAGCGGGTCCTCCCCGCCATGCGCGCCCAAGGCGGGGGCAACATCGTCCTCGTCAGCTCGATCGGCGGCGTTCTCGCCATCCCGTTCCAGGCCTTCTACAGCGCGAGCAAGTACGCGCTGGAGGGTTTGGGCGAGGCGCTGGCCTACGAGGTGGCTCCGTTCGGGATCGAGGTGACACTCGTCGAGCCCGGCAATGTCCGTACGGACTTCACCGCCAACCGGAAGATGGCCGTCGCGTCGGCTGACGACGCCGTGTACAAGTCTGCGCTCGACACGGCGGTGGGGGTGATGGAGCGCGACGAGGCGAACGGCGTTCCTCCCAGTGACGTCGCGGTGGTGGTCGGGAAGGTCCTCGCCGCCCGACGCGCGCCGCGCCGGGTCTCGGTGGGCAAGGCGGGCGAACGTGTCGGCATCCTGGCCAAGCGTCTACTGCCGCACCGGGTCTTCGAGGCCGCGGCCAAGAGCAGTCTGGGCGTCAAGTAGACACATCAGGTCGGCGGGTGACGCCTCGGTTGACCAAGCGTTGAGTCGGTGTTGACGGTGAAGTGGGGCAAGCTCCGTATCGTCAGGGGGCTGGGCACGACAACGGGCGCGCCGGACAGCCGTGTTCTCGATGGGGGGCGTCGAGTGGCAAGAGCACGAAGGATCGCGACAGGAGGCGCGTTGGGCGCACTGGGCATCGCGGTCTGCTTCGCCACCAGCTCCTGTCAGTTGCTCGTCCCACCGAAGGTCATGGTGGTGATGATGGAGAACGAGGGTGCCTCCCAGATCATCGGCAACTCGGCCCTCCCCTATGTGACGAGCCTCGCCGCGAACTACGGCTCGGCCACCCAGTCGTATGCCTTCGGCCATCCCAGCCTCCCGAACTACCTCGACATCGTCTCCGGCTCCAACGAGAGCGTGACCGACGACAACCCGCCGTCCTCACACAGCTTCCCCGCCGTACCAACCCTGGCTGATCAATTGGTGACGGGTGGCTACAGCGTGGCGGCATACGCCGAGAGCTTGCCCGCCGATCCCACCAACGACTCGGGCCTCTACGCCGTTCGGCACAATCCCTGGGAGTACTTCCCCAACGCGCCGATCAAAGTCCAGCCGTCATCGTCGCTCATCGGCGACCTCAACGGGACAACACCGCCGGACTTCGTGTGGTACACGCCGAACCTCACTGATGACGGCCACACCGGAGTCCCCGTCGACACCCAGGCCAACGAGCTCGCCGACACCGAGAGCTTCCTGTCGAGCTTCATCCCGTCGGTGCAGGCGACATCGTGGTACAAGTCAGGAGGCCAGATCATCATCGAGTGGGACGAAGCGCTCGAGAGCGACACCTCGGGGATCAACGGTGGAAACGGCGGTCACGTCCCCACCATCGTGGTCTCGAACGATCTGGCCACCCACCCCCAGCAAGACACCACGCCGGTCTCGACCGCGGGGATCCTCGCGTCGATCGAGCACATCTACATGCTGCCCTACCTCGGTGCCGCGTCCTCGACGGCCAGCGGGAACATCAATTCACTGTTGTCGTGGTAGGCGGCCGACCCGGCTGCGTCGGTCCGGACCGCGACCGAATCAGCCGAAGTCGACCTTGAACTGGGCCAGGGCTTTGGGGAAGGTGCCGTCGAGGAGGTTGTTGCGGTAGGTCGAGGACGAGTCGTAGCACCAGACGTTGGCGAAGGCCACCTTGTTCGTGACGAACCAGTCGGCCATGTTGCTGATGAACAGGGGATCGTCCCCGAGCCCGTGGCCGTCGGTGCGGTACTCGTCGGACCACTCGGGGATGGCGATGGGCTCGTGGTGCTCGGCCGCGAACGACGCCAACCAGTCCAGGCCCCACTGCTGGGACAATTGATGTGCCCACGACGCTGCAGGGGTGAAGGGGGTCCCCCAGAAGTTGTCGTAGACGTCGGTCCCGACGTAGTCCACGTAGGCGTTCCCGGGATAGGTCTGGTCGGGGGTGTAGGTCGTGGGGCTCGGTGCGTTGGGGTTCCAGCAGAACTTGAACTTCTCCCCGGGCACGGCGCGCATGGTCGTCACGATCTGACGCCAGAAGGCGACGAAGTTCGCAGCGTCGGTGGCGTTGCCGACGGACCACGTGAACCAGTTGCCGTTGAACTCCCACCCCAGTCGCAGGATGGCGTTTGCTTCGTTGTCGGCGACGAGGTTCTGGCCGAGGACGGTGAAGTACTGGTTGTAGGCACCGGTGGCCCCCTGGGCCAAGGTGCCCACCCCGGGAAGAATGGGGACGCCGATGGACAAGCGGTAGGGCGAGGAGCTCCATGCCTTGATGTTCGTGGCGCTGTCCATGGCGGCCCAACCGTTGCCCTTTTCGAGGTAGTCGGTGGCGTAGGTCGGATGTGATCCGGTGGCCGCGGCGAAGGCAGCCACGCCGTTGGGATCTGCCAATCCGGCGTAGTCACCGAGGGTGATGCCATGCGCGATGCCGGTTCCCGACACCGAGGACGTGACCTGTTCCTTGTGCGGTGCCGTCGTTGTGGTGACCTTCGGCGTCGTCGTCGTGGGCGCCACGGTTGACGACGGGGTCGAGGCCGGAGCCGCGACGGCGGTCTTCGGCGGCGTGGACGCGGGGGACTCACCCGACGAGAGGATGAAGGTGATCGAGCCCACGACCACTGCGACCGAGCCCAGCACGGCCCACGACCACCACACCCGGTACAGCGGTTGCCGTCCACGGCGCCCGTCGGGAGGAGGTGGCCACTGCTGTGCGACCGGTTGCTGGACTTGTGCGACCGGCTGCTGGACTTGTGCGACCGGTTGCTGGAGCTTGTGCGACCGGCTGCTGGAGCTGTGCGACCGAGTGTTGGCCGATCGAGTGCCGTCCCCGACGGCCGTGGGCGACCGTTGCCCAACTCGGGAGGACGATCCGCCCGGTGAGAAGGCCCGAACGACGACGTCGGGATCGTCGGGGTGTACTCACGCTGTGGTCGTGTCCCATCCGCAGCACCGCAACCCCGACATGACGCTTACCCTTCTCAGTGCAGTTCGTGACCGGCGCACCCACTACGTCGGCGCCGTCGGCTCGCCCCCCGGGGACCGGTCCTGGCGGCCCCAATCAGACTCACCACTTTAGGTGGTGCCCTCCCCCTATGGTCAACGGGGCAGCGGCATTCGCGCCAGGCACGACCGGCACGCATGCCTGAAAAATGCCTTGTTCCGGGTGGATCGGGGCACGGGATGGGTGGCGACGATTTGTGCAACCGATCGTGGGCGCGCCACCTCGCGTAGTAGGATGGGGTCATCCCCCCTTGGGAGTGACGCCTCGTTTGGGCAGGACGACCGTTTTCCAGGTTGTCGCCCCGTGCAGGCCGGACGCCTCTTCTAGGCACCATCAAAGGAGTGCGTCATGGCAGTGTCCCCTTTCCAGCCACCCATGGCCGCGGTCGCGCCGCGGCTCGATCACGGCGACGTCGTCGAGAACGAAGAAGGAGAGGGTGGAGAGCCGGTCACCAAGTGCGGGCGTTGTCGGCTCAACTTCGTCCGGCACCCCTCCATCAGCCCGGGCGACTCCCCCCGGTGGTGGTTGTGCTCTCCGTGTCGCAGCCGGCTCCTGGGCGACGAGAGCAGGACGAGCTCGCGGTGGTCGTCGTGAGCTACGCCCAGGCCCCCGTCGGCTGGTGGCAGGACTCGAAGGGCCAGATGCAGCCCCCGGGGTCGTTCCTGTCCCCGTCGCTGCGCGTGCCGTGTGGAGTCTCGGCCGAGGGCGGAGTGTCGACGCCCGCCGCTCCGGCAGGTCGATTCAAGAAATGGACTTCCATGATGCGGCACCGCAGTCCGTAAGGGGAATCTACGTAGCCGCTCGCAGCACGTCGATGAGGGACTGCGTGACCAAGGGTCCGGTGATCTCCGAGACGGCCCACGACCCGACCGGGCCTGCGCCCCCGCGGCCCTTGGACTTGTCCCCCTCGACGAGGTTGACGCGCTGCTCGACGACATCGAGGTCGAGTTGGAGGTAGGGGTGTTGATCCCGACGGGGTCGACCGATGATCTCGCCCGACAGCGACATCCAGAGCCTGATGCGCGCCGCCACGCCCGTTCGTTGGACGCCGGAGCGCTCCTCGAGGAGACCGCCGCCCCCGTTGGCGCGCATCCGTTCCAAGAACGCCTGCATGGCGGGACGGATGGTATGTGCGCACGCGGAGGAGAATTCTTCTCGGAGCGCCACCCTCTCGGCGTCGATCTGAGATCGGCGTTCGCCTGACAGGCCGAGGTCTCGGGACCGCATCTCGAAGATGTGATCGACCTCGTCGAGAAGATCGGACGACACCGCCGTGTCCGCTGCCGACGAGCTTTGGGGCACGGGATCGTCCGATGGGCGAGGCGAAGTCGGGAACTTGAGGATCTGTCCTACGGGGTCGGGTCCCATGATGGACCGCCGATCTTCCCCCCGTCAGCGGGGGTGCTCGAGCTCGAACTGAGCCAATGCAAACGCTACACCTGATCATGCCGTCACCGGACGCTCGAGCCCCCTGCGCGGCTGCGTGTGCGCTGTTCGGATGGGCTGGCGGTATCGTCCCCGTCGTGCACGTGACCCGGCACCACACCGTCGGCTCGTCGGAGTTGGCGCCATGACGTACGTGCTCGTTCACGGGGGTGGGTCGACGGCGCGGTTCTGGGATCGGCTCGTGCCCCACCTGGCGTCTCCCGCGCTGGCGGTGGACCTGCCGGGAAGGAACCGGCGACCCGCTGATCTGGCGACGCTCACGGTCTCGCAGGAGGCGGCCTCCGTGCTCGCCGATATCGAGGCAGCAGGTCTCGACGGGCCGATCGTCATCGTCGCCCATTCCTCGGGTGGGCTCGTGGTGCCGGAGGTCGTCTCGGCCCTGGGCGACCGCGTGTCTCACATCGTGTTGAGTGCCGCCCTCGTTCCGCCCGAAGGAGGATGCGGGATCGATTGCATGAAGCCCAAACATCGCGACGGCCTCGTTCTTGCCGTCGAGCGGGCTCGTCGAGAAGGCACGGCGGTGACCCTGCCCGGACCACCCGAGGATCCCGAAGCCTTTCGCACCGCCTACGGCGGCGTTCCCCTCGACGACGAGACGCTGGCCTATGTCGTCGACCCGGTGCGGTGTGTGGCCGACACCGTGCACCACTACTTCCAGCCGGTGTGGTGGTCGACCGTGGCGCAGGTACCGGCCACCTATGTCATCAACGAGCGCGACCGGCCCGTCCCGCTCGAGACACAGCTGGAGATGATCACCCGGCTCGTCTCGCCCCACGTCGTGCGCCTCGACGGTGGCCATGTACCCGCCGTGACCGACCCGGTCCGCTTCGCGGCCATCCTGAGAGCCATCTCGCCTGTTGACAGGGGACCGGCGCGCACTTAGCTTCGGTGCGTCGGCATGCGGTGCAGGTCGGCAAGGCTGTGCGGAGGCGCCATGGGACGGGCTTCGCCAACGCAGTCCGGGGGACGTTCGGGGTGGACGGCGGCCGCGGTCGTCGTCGTGGCAGGTTGCTTGCTGGGCGGAGTCGTTGCCGTCGGGGTCACGGTGCCGGCAGGGGCGACGCAGCCTCTCGTCGATGTGGCCGATTCCACCGTGGCGTGCATACACGTCTCGGGTGTCGAGACCTTTGATCCCCGCTTGCGGACGCCAGGGACGACGCACGGACTCGAAACGGTCCATCTCGACCTGGCGCTCAGTGGATGCAGCTCCCCTGCGCTTCGCCCGCCGATCACGATCGTGGGACAGCTCAAGGGTGAGCTCGTAGCCGACACCGGGACCAGTTGTTCGACGTCGCTGGGGCTGAGCCCTTACACCTCGCTCGGAACACTGACGGTGAAATGGAAGACCCACAAGGCCAAGATCCCGCCCGCCAGCACGTTCGCACCTCAGCGGATCAAGCCTGCCAAGACGGGACGCAAGGCCGCCACCGAGCAGAGTGTCAAGGGGGGTGGAGCGGGCTCCCCCCGGCCCAGCGTGGTCGGGGACTTCACCGGAGGGAACAGCGGGCGGACGTCATCGTTCACGCTCAGTTGGAGGCGAACTTCCGCCACATGCTCGGCCGGTATGCACGTGTTACCCATCGTCTCGGGGGCCCTGGCGTTCTCCTGAGTGCGACGTCGACCGGCTGCCCCGTCACCGGACCGGTCGTATAGCCTCGATCGTCACAACCGATCAGTTCACCGTCGACAGATGGGGCATCGGGTGAATATGAACCGGCGGCAGTTTCTCGGTGGCGGGCTGGCCGGGGCGTCGATCTTGCTGGGAGCATGTGGCGGCCGACCGTCGTCGGGCTCCTCCGCACCGAGCACGTCGACAGCCGCCCTGCGTGCACCGGGGTCGAGGCCCCGCCCCGATCTGCCCGCCGGGACCGATCAGGTGCCCAAGATCGAAACCGTCGTCGTCGTGATGATGGAGAACCATTCGTTCGACAACATCCTCGGGCTCATTGGTCGCGGCGACGGGTTCACGCTCGGGAGCGACGGCAACCCGACGGCGAAGAACCCCGACGGCCACGGCAACGACGTCCACGCCTTCCACATGCCGACCGAGTGCCAGACCAAGGGTGTCGGCAACGATTGGCGCGTCACCCACGAGGCATATGACAACGGCACGTGTCAGGGCTTCGTGACCAGCACCACGGCCGAAGCCATGGGCTACTTCACAGGCGAGGACCTCCCGTTCACCTGTGGGATGGCGAAGACCTTTCCCATCGCCGATCGTTATTTCTGCTCGGCCATGGCCCAGACCGACCCCAACCGCCGGTACCTCCTCGCCGGGACGTCGCTGGGGCTCATCGACGACACGTTCCCCCCGGAGCTCCCCCCCAACGGCATCATCTTCGAGCAGTTCAACAACCACGGCATCACGTGGAAGGACTACTACTCGAGCCTGCCCACCCTCGGGGTCTTCCTGCCCCTGCTCGAGGAGCCCTCTCTGGCAGCGGGCCTGGCGCACATCGATCAATTCTACGTCGACGCCGCGGCCGGCACGCTCCCGTCGTTCAGCCTGGTGGAGCCCAACTACGACACGCAGTCCGAAGAGGACCCCCAGGACGTCCAGTTCGGCGATCAGTTCATGGGCAAGGTCGTCAACGCCGTGATGTCGGGGCCCCAGTGGCACTCCACCATGTTGATCTGGACCTATGACGAGCATGGGGGCTACTACGACCACGTTCCGCCGCCGGCTGCGATTCCCCCCGACGACGTGCCCCCGGCGCTGAAGCCAGGAGACCCGCCGGGCGGGTTCGACCGGTACGGGTTCCGGGTTCCGTCCGGCGTCGTCAGTCCCTACGCCAAGAAGGACTTCGTTTCCCACACCGTCTACGACCACACCTCGATACTCAAGACCGTCGAAGAGAAATGGAACCTCCCCGCCCTCACCCGCCGGGACGCCAACGCCACCAGCCTCTTCGAGATGTTGGACCTGCAGAACGAGCCCGCCTTCATCACGCCACCGATGCTTCCGGCCGGCGCCGACCCCACGCCCAAGGCCGGATGCCTGAGCTCGGGGGCGGGGACGATCCCGCCGCCGTCGGCGGTCACCAAGGCCTGACCGGGCCATCCTGGCGAAAGGCGCTTTCGCCCGTGCGACTCCTCGCCGCGTGCTCGCTCGGGGGCGCGGGACACCTGCGTCCGTTGCTGCCCTTCCTTGCCGCGGCTCGGCGGCGTGGCGCCGAGACCCTCGTGGTGGGGCCGCCGGCACTGCAGGACATGGTCGAGCGGGCCGGCTTTGATTTCCGGGCGGGAGCAGAGCCCCCCGAACGCGAGGTGGCGTCGATCCGAGAGCTCCTACCGGTAGCGCCGCCTTCTGAGGCATCGGTGCTCGGGAACCGAGAGCTCTTCGGCCGGTTGGCGACCACCGCCATGCTCCCTGCGATGGAAGCCACGTGCTCGGACTGGAGGCCAGACGTGGTGCTGCGAGAGCCGTGCGAGTACGCGTCGGCCGTCGTGGCAGGTCGGTTGGGGATCCCGACAGCCCAGGTCGCCATCTCGCTGGCGCACGGTGAACGGGGTTCCATCGCCGCCGCCGCCCCGGCCCTCGAGGAGCATCGGCACGGCCTGGTCGACGAACTGCTGGCGTCGCCCTACCTGACCCGCTTCCCCGCCTCGCTCGATCCCTCTCCGTTCCCCGACACCGTCCGCTTCCGCGAGCCCGAGCCCGAGCCCGTGCGCCCGCTGCCCGACTGGTGGGACGGCTCCGAAGCACCACTGGTCTACGTCACGTTCGGGACGGTCCTCGGGTACATGACCATCGCCGAGGACGTCTACCGGACGGCGTTGGCAGCTCTGGACGGTCTCGCGGTCCGAGGGTTGCTGACCGTAGGTCGCACGTTCGAGGCTTCGAGTCTGGGCCCGACCGCGGCCCATGTCCGCGTCGAGGCGTGGGTGGAACAGGCCGATGTGTTCGGGCAGGCCGATCTGGTGGTGTGCCACGGAGGTTCGGGGACGGCGTTCGGTGCGGTGGCCGCCGGCGTCCCGGTGTTGGTCGTGCCGGTGTTCGCCGACCAGTTCGAGAACGGTCGACGCATCGCCGGAGTCGGGGCGGGGTTGGTCGTGGAGGCGAGCGAGGAGGGGCCGGACGGCTCGAGGGCGGTGATCACACACGACGACGCGCCGCGCATCGCGCAGGCGGTCGAGACGATGCTCCGTGACGCCTCCTATCGCTCCCGCGCACGGCGTCTCGCGGCGGAGATGGCGTCGGCGCCCAGTGTCGATACCGTTCTCGACACCCTGGTCTTGGGGTCTTCCCCTGGGGCGGCCGGCAATTGACCCGACGTGTCCCGACTTCTCGCCCGAGATGGTGGGCCGCCCGGGGCTCGAACCCGGCACCTTGGAACTAAGAGCTATCGTCATCCCTTACCGTGCGTAACGTTTGTTCCCGTTGCATACCACTGTCGTGCCTCGATGTCTCCTGAGCCCCGGTTACTCACAGCGTTGCAAGGGATTCGGTTGTCCAGAAGTTGTCCAAGATCGTGAGGCTCCTGGCGCAGTTCTGGTCGGGTTCGTACGCTAGGACTGTGACCTTGAGTCGAGGCTCGATTCTCTGCGACTTCGACGGCTGCTGGAACGCCATGATCGTCTCCCGACCGATGGAGCGATTGATCCCGCCAGTGGACGACATCATCCAACACCGGGCGTGGGTCAAGGGCTGGACGACCTACAACGGTGAGCAAGACTTCTGCTCCCGTCATCACTCAGGCGGCATCGGCGGACCTTCGCTCACAGCCTGATTGGCGTAGGGCGCAGGGACCGTGCCCCCTCGACCCCTCGCGCCACCCACGCCGATGCCCCCCAAGGCACCCGCGGCACCGTACGCCTGCAGAAAACCAGGTGTCCACCTGCTCCCGTGCTCACGTAACGTCCCTGCGCTCGAAGATTCTCGTTGCGAGTGCACAGAGGGCCGCCGTGCCGCCGACGAGGAGCAGCCCACCCGTAACGACGGTGTGCCCGGCCGGCGCGCCGACGGTTGTGTGATACCCGACCCACGAGCTGGCATCCGTAAAGAGCAACCAACGGGCAAAGGATGGCGCGGCCTGGACCGCCGTGTACTCGATCAGGACAAGATATCCGACGATCCCGATGACCGCCGCCGCCGTGCTTCGTCCTATTGCTGCGGCTGCGACGCCGAGGATTGACATTGTCGCGGTAAGCAGAGCACACCGCAACGTCAGTGCTGCGATCGACAGGTACCAGGCGGAACCGGGGACGCTGCCGACCCCGTGCACGACCGCTGATGGGAGCAGCCCCAGGACGAGGGCCAGCAACACAATGACGGTCAAGCCCGCAGTGATCAACGCGGATGCGCATGCTCGGGACGCGAGCACGAGACGCCGACGCGGTTCCCACGTGAGCAGGGTCGTTAGCGCTCGACTCGTGTAATCGGCACCAAGGGTCGAGGCGCCGAGGGCGTAGCAGGCGAAGGCCGGAAGGAAGCATCGCATTGGTCATTGCACCACCCAGGTCCTTGCGCGTGGCGAAGGGGCGAATGGCGGAAATAAAAAAACATGATCA